>NZ_CP192467.1:2505000-4557853 GCF_050626995.1 Polaromonas aquatica
GGTTAACCGAATAGGGTAGCCGTAGAGAAATCGAGTCCGAATAGGGCGATCAGTCGCTGGGTGTAGACCCGAAACCAAGTGAGCTATCCATGGCCAGGATGAAGGTGCGGTAACACGCACTGGAGGTCCGAACCGACTAGTGTTGCAAAACTAGCGGATGAGCTGTGGATAGGGGTGAAAGGCTAAACAAACTTGGAAATAGCTGGTTCTCTCCGAAAACTATTTAGGTAGTGCCTCAAGTATTACCATCGGGGGTAGAGCACTGTTTTGGCTAGGGGGTCATGGCGACTTACCAAACCAATGCAAACTCCGAATACCGATGAGTACAGCTTGGGAGACAGAGCACCGGGTGCTAACGTCCGGACTCAAGAGGGAAACAACCCAGACCGCCAGCTAAGGTCCCTAAAATTGGCTAAGTGGGAAACGAAGTGGGAAGGCTATAACAGTCAGGATGTTGGCTTAGAAGCAGCCATCATTTAAAGAAAGCGTAATAGCTCACTGATCGAGTCGTCCTGCGCGGAAGATGTAACGGGGCTAAGCCAGTTACCGAAGCTGCGGATTTGCAATTTATTGCAAGTGGTAGGAGAGCGTTCTGTAAGCCTGTGAAGGTGGTGGTGTAAACCCTGCTGGAGGTATCAGAAGTGCGAATGCTGACATGAGTAGCGTTAAAGGGGGTGAAAAGCCCCCTCGCCGTAAGCGCAAGGTTTTCTACGCAACGTTCATCGGCGTAGAGTGAGTCGGCCCCTAAGGCGAGGCAGAGATGCGTAGCTGATGGGAAACAGGTCAATATTCCTGTACCGATGTGTAGTGCGATGTGGGGACGGAGAAGGTTAACTCAGCCAACTGTTGGATATGTTGGTTCAAGCCTGTAGTCGTGCCTGGTAGGTAAATCCGCCGGGCTTAGATGAGGGGTGATAACGAGTCTGCTTGCAGACGAAGTGAGTGATACCCTGCTTCCAGGAAAAGCCACTAAGCTTCAGCTACACACGACCGTACCGCAAACCGACACTGGTGCGCGAGATGAGTATTCTAAGGCGCTTGAGAGAACTCAGGAGAAGGAACTCGGCAAATTGACACCGTAACTTCGGAAGAAGGTGTGCCTTTAGTAGGTGAACCATTTACTTGGGGAGCCCAATGAGGCTGCAAAAAATCGGTGGCTGCAACTGTTTATTAAAAACACAGCACTCTGCTAAGACGAAAGTCGACGTATAGGGTGTGACGCCTGCCCGGTGCTGGAAGATTAAATGATGGGGTGCAAGCTCTTGATTGAAGTCCCAGTAAACGGCGGCCGTAACTATAACGGTCCTAAGGTAGCGAAATTCCTTGTCGGGTAAGTTCCGACCTGCACGAATGGCGTAATGATGGCCACACTGTCTCCTCCTGAGACTCAGCGAAGTTGAAATGTTTGTGATGATGCAATCTCCCCGCGGAAAGACGGAAAGACCCCATGAACCTTTACTGTAGCTTTGTATTGGACTTTGAACAGATCTGTGTAGGATAGGTGGGAGGCTTTGAAGCCGGGACGCTAGTTTCGGTGGAGCCAACGTTGAAATACCACCCTGGTGTGTTTGAGGTTCTAACCTAGGTCCATTATCTGGATCGGGGACAGTGCATGGTAGGCAGTTTGACTGGGGCGGTCTCCTCCCAAAGTGTAACGGAGGAGTTCGAAGGTACGCTAGTTACGGTCGGACATCGTGATAATAGTGCAATGGCATAAGCGTGCTTAACTGCGAGACTGACAAGTCGAGCAGATGCGAAAGCAGGACATAGTGATCCGGTGGTTCTGTATGGAAGGGCCATCGCTCAACGGATAAAAGGTACTCTGGGGATAACAGGCTGATACCGCCCAAGAGTTCATATCGACGGCGGTGTTTGGCACCTCGATGTCGGCTCATCTCATCCTGGGGCTGTAGCCGGTCCCAAGGGTATGGCTGTTCGCCATTTAAAGAGGTACGTGAGCTGGGTTTAAAACGTCGTGAGACAGTTTGGTCCCTATCTTCCGTGGGCGCTGCAGATTTGAGGAAGCCTGCTCCTAGTACGAGAGGACCGGAGTGGACGAACCTCTGGTGTATCGGTTGTCACGCCAGTGGCATTGCCGAGTAGCTAAGTTCGGAAGAGATAACCGCTGAAAGCATCTAAGCGGGAAACTCGTTTCAAGATTAGATCTGCCGGGGCCTTGAGCCCCCTAAAGAGTCGTTCAAGACCAGGACGTTGATAGGTCAGGTGTGGAAGCGCAGTAATGCGTTAAGCTAACTGATACTAATTGCTCGTGCGGCTTGACCCTATAACTTTGATTAATTCGAAGTTGTTATGCCAAGTTGACGCATTCAAAAAGCACAGCCCAGCAGCTGTGCGAATCTAAATACAAGCTGATTTACTCTATGAATTCGATGGGCTGTTCTTGAACAGTCTGTCAACAAGTTATGCCTGATGACCATAGCAAGTTGGTACCACTCCTTCCCATCCCGAACAGGACAGTGAAACGACTTAGCGCCGATGATAGTGCGGATTCCCGTGTGAAAGTAGGACATCGTCAGGCTCTTACAGCAAGGAACGCCCGGTTGATTTTGATCAACCGGGCGTTTTCTTTTGTGCTTCTGAAATTTAATCAGATCAGATGACGGTATTAAAAAAGCCCGCGTGAATTCACGCGGGCTTTTTGCTTTCTATTTCGCTGCAAAAAGTGCGTAAGTTGCCGCTTACCAAGCGAGGCCAGCCTTGTGACTTGGCGCCCCAGTGATGCTGATCCAGACGATCAGGCGTTCAGGATGTGGTTACCATCTTTTCTTGCAACGCCGGCGCTCACCAGTTCAGCGCTCAGTTGCTCTATCCATGTTCGAGTTGGAATTTCCGCGAAGAACTTCGCTTTGATCTGCAAGAAATACGGTGTTTCCGTCACCCATCGCACAAACTCGTCAAAATCCTGGCGCTGAATTTCGAGTAGCTTGAATTTCAGCAACACCTTGGCCGCATGGTGCGCATGCCTCGCAGGATTGCTCACAAATGAATCCAGCCGCTGGCGCGCTTTTGCCATTATTTCAGGCGCGTAAGCGAAGACGCGACCATGTCCCGGAATCACGGTTCGAGGGGCTAAATGCTCGATCAGATCCAAGGTTGCGCTCACTTCAGCGAAGGCGTCAGCTCCCTCAAGTTCGGGAAACACCACACCAAATCCGTTTTCCCACAATGCGTCAGCTGAAATAAGCACCCGGCTAACTGGCTCGAAGAAAACAAGCGAGTGGGGATCATGCCCAGGCGCCGAATGCAATTCCCAGTGCAGCGATCCAAACTGCATGACGCTGCCTGGTTTAAGCGCCTGGGTGAAGCTGAACTGCGGGCAAAGTTGTCCGGTTGGTAAATAAGTCAGTGCGACCGGATCCCATTCGGCGACCTGTTGAGCGTGACCGGGTGGAATAAATGTCTGGAGTTTTGGATAGCGCGCTTGCAAGGCCGCATTGCCGCCGCAGTGATCGCTGTGCAAATGTGTATTAACGAGAGTGTCGAGTGGCCGCGCACCTAAAGCTGACTCCACAAGGCTTAGCGTTTGCCCCGCGTGCGTGCAATAGCCGCTGTCTACCAGCAGGGTGTTGTCACTGCTGGTGAACAGAACGTTGTTGGCGGAAAGCCAGCCGCGCTCAAAAACCTGCAGACCGGCGGGTAAATCCGGCACGGCCATCAGCAAACACCGGCCGAAAAGTGCTCAAGTCGAGGTACGAAGCTCACGCCTGAGTATTTTTCCGACATTGGTTTTGGGTAGATCATCGCGAAATTCAATGTATTTAGGCCGTTTGTAGCCCGTGAGATGCTGCTTGCAATAGGCGCTCACGTCGTCCTCGGTCAGTGTAGGGTCATTCTTCACGACAAAAACCTTGATCGCTTCTCCTTGTTTGTCGTCGGCAATGCCAATGGCCGCGCATTCAATGACCCCAGGGCAGAGGGAAATCACGTTCTCGAGTTCGTTGGGGAATACATTGAAGCCGGAAACAATGATCATGTCTTTCTTGCGATCAATAATTTTGGTGTAACCACGTTCATCCATGACACCGATGTCACCAGTACGCATGAAACCATCGGAAGTGAATGCCTTTTTGTTCTCTTCCGGCTGCTGGTAGTAGCCCGTCATCACCTGTGGGCCTTTGATGCAGATTTCGCCAGACTCGCCAAGCGCCAGCGATCTTCCATCATCATCTTTGATGGCGATCTCGATGCTGGGCAGTGGCAGGCCGATCGTACCGGTGAATTCTTTGTTGGTGATGGGGTTATTGGTGCCGATGGCGCAGGTTTCACTCATCCCCCAACCTTCGATCATGGGGCAGCCGGTTACCTGCAACCAGTGTTTTGCCGTTCCCTCAGATGCGGCCATTCCGCCAGCTTGCGAGACACAAAGGTGCGAAAAATCCACCGTCTTGAACTGGGGATGCTGCAACAGGGCATTGAACAAGGTGTTGACTGCCGGCAGCATGTGAAAGGGACGCTTCTTGAGCACTTCGATGAACTTGCCGAAGTCCCGTGGATTGGGAATGAGTGTCAGATGGGCACCCCAGCGGATGCTCAGCAAACAAAGTGTCAGTGCAAAGATGTGATAGAGCGGTAATGCCGCGATGTTGTTGGTCTTGCTGACGTCGCCAACACGTTGCAGGGCCGGTGTGAACCATTCTTCCGCCTGCAAAATGGCCGCGACAATGTTGCGGTGCGTGAGCACTGCGCCTTTTGAGAGACCGGTTGTTCCACCGGTGTACTGCAGGAAGGCAATCGAATCCAGCGTGGTCTGCGCGGGCCTGAGCGTCAACCGGCTGCCCTCGGCCACAGCGCGATTAAAGGGGGTCACGGTACGCCCGCCATCCAGCGGCAATTTGTAGGCGGGCACCAGCTTGGCGAGGTGCCGGACTGCAAAGGTGATCCATTGGCCATACCAGAAACCGAGCAAATCACCCATCGCCGCCATGACGACATGCTTCACCGGTGTCCGTTCAATCACCTCGGCAAGCGTGGCGGCAAAGTTTTCAAGGATGATGATGGTCGTCGCACCGGAATCCCGAAGTTGGTGCTCCAATTCGCGCGCGGTATAGAGTGGATTAACGTTCACGCACGTGTAGCCCGCACGCAGGATGGCCGCCATGGTGACTGCAAATTGCGGAACGTTGGGCAGCATGATCGCCACGCGCGCACCGGGCTCGAGCCCCAGGCTCTGCAGCCAGGCGCCAAGCGCCGAGGACAAATCGTCAAGTTTCCCGTAGCTCATCCAGCGGTCCATGCAGACCGAGAACGGTTTGGCCGCATTTTTCTTGAATGAGTCCTCCAGCAGCTGGTTGAGCGATCGAAACTGATCGGTGTTGATGTCGTGTGAGACGCCGTCCGGATAACTCTTGAGCCAATGTCTGTTCATACAAACTCCTTGCGGCCATTGTGAAAGCCGCGTTACGCAATTCGTATGGGACTTGTCCTAATGCCGCTCAATTTGCAGGCCCGCTGGCCAGCAAATGGCTCAATCTGGTCTCGCAGGTGACAGCGTCGTCTTCAAACAGAGAGTGAATCCATGCTGTCTCACGCTCCTTGATCAATCTGAGAAACTCGTCAGCACCTCGCATGTTGGCAAATGCGTCAAACCCATTCTCCAGAAAGTTCTGCAGGGAATTCAGGCCGGCCGCTGTTGCAGGGCCGCGCATCATCTTGAGCAGGGTACGAAGTCCGAACATCCGGGTCAGGCGATTGAGTTCCTGCCCCAAATGCAGAACGACCTCCAGCTGCCGTGTCCGTGCGTCGATATCACCCACCTGTCGCCAGCAGCGAATGTAGCGCGCGCATTCATCGTCCTGCGGCGTTGTTACCTTATCCGCCAGCCACATTCTCGCCATCAGGTCGTCCAACTTCTCCGTCAATGCGTGCACCTCTGCCAGGGCGGCTGCCGTGTTGACCACGGGCTGCGGAAAGAGTTTGGCAATGGTGCCGGCGATGCGCGCGAACTGCTGGTCGCGCTCGGCGTAGTCCTTGTCGCTGTAGAGCTCCTTCAGAAAGAAGGTGGCGGCCGTTTTATAGCGAGGGCTATGCAGCAGGTCGGAGTACGTCGCCTGGAAACGGCGCGCTTGAAAGCGCTTGAGTTCGGCACTCGCCCTGGCCAATAGTGGATCAGCTGCATGCAGCTGCCGAAGCTGCGCCACGGCTTGCAGCGCATCGTGAATTTGTTGTGCAGAGGCGTCCATACAAACCCGGAGTTTATCTAGGTACGGCCCCCTATTGAAACTTAAATGCCCGTGAGAAACTTCCCGCATGCAACGAAGATTCCTTCTCAAGCTCGGCGCTGCCTCGGCTGCCGTGCTGGTTGTTGCCGGTGGAGCGGCTGCATTGCTGCGGCCAGGTCTCAACGGAGGTGTCTTGAGCGCCTCTGGGCGCGAAGTTTTCTCCGCGGTCGGCCGCGCTGTTCTGGATAAATCCCTGCCTTCTGACGAAGGCCCTCGACAGATTGCGTTGCAAGGCCTTTTGGGCCGCATCGACGTGCTTCTTCTGTCGTTGCCGCCCCACGCCCAGGATGAGCTGTCGCAATTGCTGGCGTTGCTGGCAAACGCTGCCGGGCGGCAAACACTGGCAGGTCTGAGCCAGCCGTGGCCCGAAGCGACCGTTGCTGACATTCAGCATGCAATGCAGGATATGCGTTTGTCCTCACTCGTATTGCGTCAGCAGGCCTACGCCGCCCTGCATGACATCACGGCGGGTGCCTATTTTTCGGACCCGTCGAGCTGGCTCCTGCTGGGCTATCCCGGTCCGATGAAAATCTGAAGACGACTGAAAGCAGCATGAGTCAATTGAAAGATCCAATCCTCGATGGTCTTGCGCGCGGCTGGAAAGTTCTGGGTGGCTCGCGTGGGCCCGTGCCGGAAAAAATCACCTGCGACGTGGCTATCATCGGCAGCGGCGCCGGCGCCGGAATCACGGCCGAACTGCTGACCAAGGCCGGCCTCCAGGTGGTGATCATTGAAGAGGGGCCGCTCAAGAGCAGCTCTGACTTCAACCAGAAAGAATCAGAAGCCTACCCCTCGCTATACCAGGAGAGCGCGGCCCGGAAAACCGAAGACAAGGCCATCAACATCCTTCAGGGGCGCTGCGTGGGCGGCTCCACCACGGTGAACTGGACCAGTTCCTTCCGCACGCCAGCTTCCACGCTTCAGTTCTGGCAAGAAAGGTTTGGCCTGGACGGCTACACCGTGGAAGGGCTCGCACCGTACTTTGCACAGGCGGAGCAGCGGTTGAACATCACGCCCTGGCTTGTGCCTCCCAATGAAAATAATGATCTGTTACGCAGGGGCGCCGCCAAACTGGGGATACCCGCTTCAGCCATCTCCCGCAACGTCAAAGGTTGCTGGAATCTGGGCTCTTGCGGCCTGGGTTGCCCGACCAACGCGAAGCAGTCCATGCTGGTCACCACCATTCCCGCCGCCCTGGATCGCGGGGCTTTGCTGCTCACCGAGACCCGGGCTGAAAGCTTTGAGCTGACCAATGGCAAGGTTGCGGCACTGAGGTGCCGGAAAGTGGCGCCAAATGGGGCTCCCGCCCAAGCAGAATCTGCGCGAACAGCTATAAAAATAATAGCAAAACACTATGTGCTCGCCGGCGGGGCCATCAACTCGCCGGCCGTGCTGTTGCGCTCGGGTGCGCCTGATCCGCATGGCGTGCTGGGGACCAGGACATTCCTGCATCCCGTTGTCATGTCTTCCAGTGTGTTCGAGCAGAAGGTGGAAGCCTGGAACGGCGCGCCGCAAACCATTTACTCCGATCATTTTCTGGACACGCAGGCCATCGACGGCCCCATGGGCTACAAGCTGGAGGCGCCTCCGCTGCACCCGGTGATTTTTGCGTCCACCGTGCCCGGCTTTGGGCAGGGGCAACACGACCTGCTCAAATCCTTCCCTCACAACCATACGTTGCTGGCGCTGCTGCGTGACGGCTTTCATGACGAATCGCCGGGCGGGCGAGTCAAGCTGCGCAACGACGACTCTCCTGTACTGGATTACCCGCTGACCGACTACGTCATGGAGGGCGGTCGCAAGGCGCTGCTATCTATGGTGGAGATCCAGTTCGCCGCAGGCGCCCGGCGGGTCTTGCCGCTGCATGAGATGGCCCAACCCTATGCCTCTTGGGCCGAGGCGCGCGACGCCATCAATGCCTTGCCGATGAAACCGTTGCTGACCAAGGTGGTGAGCGCCCATGTCATGGGTGGTTGCGGCCTGGCCGCCACCGAGCGCCGGGGCGTGACGCGGCCTGATGGTGTGCACTGGCAGCTGGAAAACCTTTCGATTCACGACGGATCGCTCTTCCCGACCAGCATTGGCGCCAATCCGCAACTGTCCATTTACGGCGCCGTAAACCGCCTGGCGCAAGGTCTGGCCAAAAAGCTGTCCGGCCGCGATGTCACATTGGCCTGAGATACTGCGGGTTTGACACTCGCCGTCCCTGCTGATCCATGCTGGCTCACCTGCAACGCCTCATCACCCTGACCCTGATTGCCGCGGCCTTGGGCTGGCTGGTTTACTTTCGGAGCGATTCCCCTGCTTTGGCCGTTACCGGTTTTTTTGTCATCGCTTTGGGCTATACAGGTTTTCTGGCGCTCGAATTCCTGCTTCTTCACCACATCAACAAGACAGACCCGGCGCCGCAGCCGACCTGGAAAGAGTTGCTGCACGCCTGGCTGGGCGAAACATTGACGGCGCCCCGCGTGTTTTGCTGGCGCCAGCCGTTTCGCCAGAATGCCGTGCCCGACCGGGTTTCACCGGCCGCGCTGGTTCACGGTCGCCGCGGGGTAGTGTTTGTGCACGGCTTTTTCTGTAACCGCGGTTTGTGGACGCCCTGGCTGAAACGCGTGCAAGCCAGTGGACGCGCGTTTGTTGCCGTCAACCTCGAACCTCTGTTTGGCTCCATTGACGACTATGCACCGCAAATCGATGACGCTGTTCAGCGGGTGACGGATGCCACCGGTCTGCCGCCGCTGCTGGTATGCCACAGCATGGGCGGACTGGCCGTGAGGGCCTGGCTCAAGCGTATGAAGGCTGAGGTCCGCGTACACCATGTGGTGACCATTGGGACCCCTCACCGCGGAACCTGGCTGGCGCGTTTTGGACATGGCCACAATGGCCGGCAGATGCGGTTACTGTCAGACTGGCAGGCGCAGCTGGACCATGAAATGCCGGCCGACCGGCACAGGCTTTTCACTTGTTGGTATTCCAATTGCGACAACATCGTGTTTCCGACGTCGACGGCCACTTTGCCCGGTGCGGACAACCGTCTGATCCGCGGCGCGGCCCATGTGCAGATGGCGTTTTCGCCATTGCTCATGAACACTACGCTGGCGATGCTCGACAGTGACCCGGCCTGAAACGGTGCCTCCCGGAGAGGGTTCAGGGCAGTTTTCGCTGAAGCCGCCTCTTCGGACTAGCGCAGGCAGTGGGATGTGAATTTCTCACAAAAATGGCCAGTCATATTCACTATCTACATTCGGCAGGGCTTTCTATGCTCATCTATTTGTAGGATGGAGCACCCCGTGACACCGTATGCCATGCTAACTGCCGACTCCCTGGAGGTTGTCCGGTCCCTGCCCCCCGGAGTGGCTGAGCCGGATCCGACGCCTGCCCTGCTGGCCTTGCTGGTGGATGAACTTGCGCATGGGGTGTTCGTCGTCAATGCCCAGAGCCGCATCCTGCACGCTAACCAAACTGCGCGCCGCGAACTTGAGCGCGCTGCTGTTCTCGGTTCGGACAAAGGAGAGCTCAGGGTTTTGATGCAGTCGGATGCCAAAATCTTCCAGAATGCCATGGGCAAGGCTGTGGCGGGGAAGCGCAGCCTGATCAAGCTCGCTGCCGAAGGTGTGGATTTCACTCTCGCAGTAGTTCCATTGCATCGTCAGGCGGGCGTTCCTTGTGAGCGTATTGGCCTCTTCTTGTCGCGTGTGGGCGTGAGCGAATCGGGTGTTTTCGGCTCTTTTGCGCGCAGTCACGGCCTCACCCACACGGAAGAGCAAGTGCTTGTCTTTTTGTGCCGCTGCCTGAGCACACCGGAAATTGCCGTCCAGATGAAAGTCGCCGTTTCTACCGTGCGAAGCCATGTGCGCAGCCTTTGCGCCAAGACCGCCTCCAGCGGTGTGCGTGAGCTGGTCAACCGCGTGGCGATTCTGCCGCCCATTGCTCCTTTGCCGCTCGGACAAATCCATTGACGCCCCCGTCGCCCGGCGACGTGCTAGATTACGGTGATCATGAGTTCACCAACATCTTCCGACGAGGGGCTGTACGCCCATTTGACCCCCGAGCTGCGTACGCTCGCCTTGCGAGGCGTCGTCCGCACGTACCCCAAAAAAGCGGTCGTGATCAACGAAGGGGAAATCGGCGACAACCTGTTTGTGCTGCTCAAGGGCAGTGTCAAGGTGTTTGCCATGGACGAAAGTGGCCGGGAGATCACCTACGGCAGGATTCACTCAGGCGACTATTTTGGTGAAATGTCACTCGATGGCGGGCCTCGCTCAGCCTCGGTCATTACCCTTGAACCTTGCACCTGTGCCGTGCTCAGCCGTACTGATGTGAGTGAACACTTGGTGGATGACCCAGGGTTCGCCATCAATCTCGTGGTTCAGGTGATTCGCCGGGCGCGCGGTGCCACTGAAGCTGCCCGCAACATGGCCTTGCTCGATGTGTATGGGCGGCTGATTTCGGTGCTGGAAGGGCATGACGCTGCGGTAGAGCGTGACCCTGCCAATGCGACGGTCACCCTTGAATCCATCACCCACCAGGAAATCGCCAGTCGCGTTGGTGCGTCTCGTGAAATGGTCAGCCGTCTCCTCAAGGATCTGGAAAAGGGCGGCTACATCGAAATGGGCACCAAACGGATCACACTGCTTAAAAAGCTGCCCAACCGCTGGTAGCGCGGTTAGGCCACCGTTTAGAGCGCGTTAAAGACCCGGCGTGTTTCCTGGGGCGCCGCATCGCTGGTACCAATGGTGCGCACCACTGCGCTGCTGCGTGTGCCGGCGCCACGAACACCGATCAATGCCGGGTTTTCATCACTAAATCCCACGGTATCCGGCACTTTCACAACGCCAGGGCGCTGTGGACGGCTCGCATCAGGATCCGGCTTGCGCGGTGAATAGCGCGCCCAGCTTGAATTTGTCACACGCAGTCCTCCCACAGAGACTGTGTGTTTTCCGGTCGACAAGCTGTTGAAAATGCCGCTTCGGCGAATCGGTGTTGGATTGTCCGGGTGGTCCACAAACGAGCCCGGATTACCGCTGGTGTCGTAGTCCCGATCTTCAAAATAAGACTGCCGTGCACCCGTGTGCTGCCCGATGGCCACGTCATCACGCTCAATGTAAGCGTCGAATGTGACACTTCCTGCCTGGGTGTTCGTGATCTTCACTTCCCAAACACCATTGGGCGCAGTCGCCGTTGATGTCTCAAAGCTGAAGTTGGGCGCAATCGCAACCAGAGCGCAGGTCCCATGGGCACCTGTTGCGACGGATTGTGGGTAAATCAGCGCGCAAAGCGGATGCGTACCGCCATCGGTCCACATGCCCGATTTGCCCCAAGCCAGCGGCGGCAGGGCAGGCCGGCCTGGTGGCGTGATCTGCACGGTGACGCCATGTGCGCCTTGCGGGAGCCATATTTCCAGAAAACTCTGGGTCGAATCATCAGGTTGCACCCGCCAATTCAGCGTAACGTGCTTCCCTTTTGATAGCGTTGCGTTGGCATGGGTTCGGCTTTGATAGCTGTTGCCCGCCGCCACGATGATCTGCAGCTTGCCTTTTTTAAGTTCGATCAGCTGGTCCAGCGCGGCCTCCAGCACTGAACTGCCGTCATGAGGCCCCGCCAACGTACCCCAGCTCAGGTTAACTGCGATTTTGGTATTGAGGGCGCAACGTGAAAGGATGTACATCAGGCCATCCATGACGCTGACATTCATGGAGCCGCCGGACGTGTCAACCACGTTCGACCAGTCGAGCTGCACCGTCACGTTGTCATGCCGGCTGGCGTCGTCGTTCGCCAAAGCCCAGCTGGGTGGAGCATCTGGATGGGGCGGAGCGCCTGCAAACTGTGCCAGCAAGGTACGGGGCCCACAAGCCAGGTCCATCACGTGCGTGCCGTGGTTAACGTTTTTTTGCAGATCATGCAGCTTGAAGTGCGTGTATACCGCGCCTTCATCCACCATACCGTTGTACGTGCTGTGTTGCATTGCATGGTTGATGTCGGCAGCTGTCAGTTCGTGCCCGTATCCCATGGACCCAGGGGCATGGCCGACCCCCCCACGGTCCTGGCGCCAGAAATAGGCGGTGCGGGATTTTCCGTTCCGTAAAAAATTCGCGTTGGCGAAGGCCAAGCCGCCATCAATCAGGCCAAGGACCTTACCCGTCAGCAAGGGCGGTGTTGTCCCGCCGTGGGTTGCAGGCGGTACAGCTTCCTCTATGTGGTGACCTACGGGCAGGCCCAGTTCGAACCGCCGAACCAGCGCGTGGAGGTTACCGCCCGGACGAATATGCTTGAAGAAAGCCGGCTTTACATGGGCGGTACAGAAACGCAAGCCCGCGGGCGCGGCCGGCGATGTGTAAACCGGCGGCGCCTTTAACCACGTCGGAGAGGCGGCCGCCAGCAACTGGGAAATGCTGGTTCCTGTGGTGAGCTCAATCAACACAGGCACCCAGTTGGGCGGCTTCTTCAGGCCGTAGCCGGCAAAGTTGTCAGCCTCTGCCCAGATCAGGTAGGGATCAAAGCCGGTGGTTGCACCTGGCTTGGCCCAGTCAATGCCGGAGAAGCTGCCTTTGGGTAGAGGTGTCCAGGTCATGGTCGTGCTTACTTAAGGGGTTGGCATTCTTTGGACGCCTTGTTCCACATAAATGCAAGGAGGGGCGACGCCGCCACCGTTCCAGCGGTGGGCTGTAGCTGGTAGTAGCCGCTCTTGTTGTCCGACATCGAGACTCGCAGATCAAAGTCGATGGCATGCCCTTTGGCGTCGTGAAACTTGCGCCCATCAAATCCGCGCTCATGGAGTTTTGCTCCCTTGCAGCGAGCCACAAGAAACTCTCCCAAGGTGGTGCCCAAGAGCCTTCCGACGGCGCTGTCCACCGGGTAATGCAAGCCGGCTACAGTGCGATTTACCGCGATTCTGGCCGCAAGCCGCTGCAGCTGTTCCTGGTACTTTGAGCCCTGGGGCAGCAGCGCCTGCAAGACAGTAGCGGTCAAAAATGCTTCCGTTGAATGGCCGCTGGGCCAACTCGCATGTCCAGGGGTCGGAATCATCGACTGGATTTGCGGTGACAGCGTGTCGGGGCGCGGGCAGGCAAAAGCATGCTTGAAGCGCATCTCGACATGAATGGCCAGCGACATAGCCAGGTCCAACAGTTCAAGCGTGTATTTGTGGCGATGTCCCTGCAGGCCGATGATGGACGCCCAAAACGCCAGCCCGCCAGGCATTTGCGCCAGGATTTCGTTGTGACGGTCTTCCCGCAGGTCGGAATAGAGCGCAACCAGCTCCAATTGCTGGGTGAACACCTTGTGTGTGGGCCTTTTGAGCTTTGCCAGAGGCAGGCTCTTGAAAGGTTTCTTGTCCAGGTTGACAAACCCCAGCATGACTTGCTCGTTGTTTTGATTGACGTCGAAATGCAAGCCGGCAAGCAGATCCAGTTCGCACACCTGCAGACGGGGGCCGGCTTCCCATTGGGACAAGCGCGCCGGCTCGTCCAGAGGGACCGGGAGCTTAAAGGGCAAAGGTGTAGGGTCAAAAGGACCGACAAGGGCAGCGCGGTTCGTGGTGAGGGCGTTAGCCATCAGCGGAGAAGTTTGGCTCACTCCACCGCTCACTCCACCGCTCACTCCACCGCTCACTCCACCGCTCACTCCACCACTCACTCCACCACTCACTCCACCACTCACTCCACCACTCATTGCGCTAAAAGAAGACATATATACCTTTCTTGTATCAATTTACGATTCACGTACGCCCAGTTGTCGTAGCACCAATGCAAGGCGTTGACGGGGAGAGCTGTGCTCACCCCCCATTGCTAGATAGCTGGCAATCGTCAAGCTTGGGGTTTCCTTCAGCAGTTGATCTAAGGTCCGCTTAGCGTCGTCCAATTGCCCACTTTCCCCTTGCGCGAGCAATAACGCCCGGAGCGTTGGTTGGTGGCACAAGTTCGCCTTAAGCGAGCGTTTGGCTAGAACAATTGCTTTCTCATAATCGCGATTAATCGAATGCCCCGATGCCAGAATCATGTCGTAGTAGTACTTCATGGGGTCCAGTGGCGAGAGGCTGCTGGCAATGCCGGCTTCCTCCACCGACGCGGCAGATTCGCCCCACATGGAGGACCACACGCTCTTGTAGAGCCATGCCAGTGATTCGCTGGGGTTCAGCCGGATGGCCTCCTCGATCTTGTGCAGCGAGCCGCTGGCGTCTCCCGAGAGCTGGCATAAGGCATGGCCTTGAATTGCCAGCGCCAACGCGCTGTTGGGCTCCAGGTCCAAGGCACGCTCGGCGTGCTCGATGGCTTGGCGCGAGTCTTTTTGCGGAGCGTCGCTCATGCCGCGCACGACCCGCAAGATATACCACTTGGCAAGCCATGCACGCGGGGCCGCCGCGCGGTTGTGGCGTTCAAGCACGGCTTCCAGGACCTGCCGGCTGCGATCGAAGTCATGTATGGATGACCGGTGCATGTGGGAAATACCACCCAACATGAGCGAGCAACTGTCGAGCCGGGGAAGGGGCTGGATCAGTGACTGCTGGGCTTCCGTATCAATCAGCGCATGGGTAGCCGCCGATGCAATGCGGTCGAGCAGTTCGCTCTGGGTCTCCAGCAGGTCCATGGTGTCGCCGGAAATGCGGTCCGCCCAGATGACCTGGTCGGTACGACCGTCCACGAGCTCTGCAATGATCAGGATTTTCCCGCCGCTCGCAATGTAGCTGCCCGACAGGATAAATCGGGCCGCCAGCCGGTCACCAGCCTCGGCCATGACGTCCCTGCGTCCGCGGAAGGCCGTGGTGGAAAGGCGCGAAATGACTTTCAGGTCGGAACTGCGCGATAGCTGGGCAATGATTCCGTCGGCGATGACCTCGCCAATAACGAAGTGCTCGGGTTCGTTGCTGCGCGCTTCAAAAGGAATAATGGCAATGGTGGGACGGAAATCCGGCGCCGCAGCGGTGGGCGACTGTATGACCGGCTCATGGCCGGGCGGCCCGACGCGATACGCGCGTATCGGTTTCGCGACGTGCTTGAGGTAACACTCCCCTAGGTCCTCGATGTCGGCTTCAAGGCCGTCCGTAAGATTGTCGCGGAGCTCGGCAGTGATCACGATTTCGCCAGGCCCGGCCAGCGTGGCGACCCGGGCCGTCAGGTTGACGTCGGTGCCGTAGATGTCGTGCTTGTCGCTGACAAACTCCGCGAGGTGCGAGCCCATGCGCAAATGCAAGCGCCGTTCGGGCGGGCGGCCAGCATTGTCTTGGTCGCTGAAGTATTGCAGCGCAAACGAAGCCTTCATGCCGCTTTGCGCGCTGGCAAATTCCAGCATCAGGCCGTCTCCCAAGCTTTTGACAATGCGCCCGCCATGCAGCGGCAGAACTTGCTGCTCAGCATGCTGCACCAATTGTTGCCATCGCCGTACGAAGTCATCTTGATCCTGCTCCATGAGCCTGACTGATTCCACCACGTCCATAACCAGCAGCACCTTGGTCTGCCGATTCATGCTGTGTGGAAGTTCAATAAGGAAAGACATCGTAAGTGACGTAACAAATTTTCACCTCCTCATTTTGTAGGAGATGCTGAAGGTTCGGGCCATTTCACAACGAGAAGTCTGAAAACTGTTGCTTGAGCGCCAAACCGCGTGATAGATTGCAAGCGGCTACCAGTCAGGTAGCTTAAACAGCTTTTTTCTAAAGGTTACATGATGCAAAAAGTTCAAATGGGTGGTGGAGCTATTTCCCCGGCAGTGACGGCGCATGTCCAGAAGAGTGCAATGCAACCGGCGCAGGCAAAAGGCAATTCAAAAGTATCAGCTACTACGCTGGTAGGTGGTGGAACTATCAGCCCCGCACTGAAAAAACACCTGGCACCAGCAACCATGGGTGGCGGTGTCATCAGCCCGAATGTCACCAGGCCCGTAGCTCAATCTGCAAAAGTGGCTATGGGCGGGGGGATCATTCACCCCAATGTCTCCAAGCACCTCCAGGCTCAATAAGCATTGAGCATGCCCGGGCCTGAGAACTCTTCCGTTGTCACTTTCCACAAAATCAGCCCGGGCGCCATCTCCCCGATGCATGGGGATAAATCGGCTTTAGGCAGCATGCCTGCCGCTGCACACCAGTTTTGTGAGGCTTTGCGCGCAGCATCCAGTTTTGGTTGGTACATCTTTCCGCCCCGCGACATAAGGTTGCGCTGGGATGGAGCGCAAACATTCTTCGACGCAGGCGAAGAGTGGCTTCCCCTTTCCAGCGTTGTTGACCAGGAACTTTCTTCTTATTGGGACAAGCATTGCCCTGAAGATATGCAAGGTGGTGCTCCTCCTTATCTGTCGGCCCTGTTTGTGCCGGGTGTTGTGCAGATATGGTCCGGATTACTGGTGAGTACTGCGCCCGACTGGAGCGTCCTTGCGCGCCCCTTGGCAAATCTGGCACAGAGCCGGGCCTATGCGTGTTACGAGGGCATCGTTGAGACCGACTGGTTCAAGCCCACACCGCTTTTCATCAATATCCGGCTGACGGCTACCGATACGGTGATAGAAATACCCAGAGGCCGCCCCTTGTTCCAGCTACAGCCGGTTCATCGTGCAAGCTACACCTCGGCGATGGCCGGTTGTGTGGAGCATGAGGGCTTGCAGCCACGTGAGGGGGAGTCCGGCGGTATGTCTAACGACGACTGGGAAGGCTTGCGAAATACCATTCGCAGCGTTTCGTCTTCACGGCCACACGATGTCGGCCGGTATGGCGCCGATGTTCGCAAGCGCGCAAAACGGTCACCGGGAGCGGACTGATTTTGCGCGTATTGATTGGTGCCAGTGTTATTTCGGCAGCGGGTTCCCTGCCTCTCCAAATATTGCCTTTCCTCGTCCTGTCGCTGGTTTCGGAGGGCCGTGTTGATATTGCCTACGCCGGGTGGGTGGGCTCGGCCTACCTGATCGGAATGCTGACGAGCGGCGTGCTCCTGCCCCTGTTCAAAGTCTCAAGATTGACCCGCTGGCACGCATTGATCGCTATCAGCGCCATTATTTTGTCCCTCACCCTCTCGATTGGCGGTAATTTATTTCTGCCACTACTTCTGGTCCTCTGGTTTGTGGTCGGTTTTGCATGCGGAGCACTTCAGTTCTTGGGGGCCACTACAGCCGCTGCTGCGACCAACAAGCCGCAGGCCTTTGCTTTGCGACTGGCCATTGTCCTGGTTGTTGCCAGCGCCGTGATCGTTGCGCTTGCCTTGTTCGGTGGGCAAAGCAGTTATTCAACCTTCGCCTATTTCCTCATAGGCGCTTTTGGCCTTGCCGCATGCATCGGTTTGACGTTGTACCGCACTATTGCAGCCCCTCAGCCCGCGACGAGCGGAAACGCCAATGCCGTTTCAACGCGACGAAGCTGGTCGGGCCTTGCGGTGGTGTTCGCTTTCTTTGCAGGGCAACCGGGGTTCTGGGCCTACGCCATGCAGTCGGCTTCCCAGCGGAATCTTGATCTCAGAGACGCCGCCTTTGTCATTGCTGCATCCAAGATTATTTCTGCTTTGGTTCTTGTCTACAGCAGCAGGCAGAACACGCAGACGTCTGGCCTTCGCGGGCTGATTGGATTGGGGTGCGCAGTTGCGATGGGAATTCTCGTCATGACTTATTCCAGCGCGGTTGCAGCCTTCTTTGTGGGCTTCCTGTTGTGGGAACTCGCGTTGAATGTGCTGTCGGCGCGCTTGCAGGGCATTGTGGTCGCCGCAAGCCCTGGGCACGCGGGGGTCTGGATTACCGGCGCAATATTGCTGGGTGCGGCTACAGGTCCCATTGTGCATGGGGCTGCCATTGGGGGCGGAATTGCTTCTGCATTTATTGCGTATGCGGCATTGTCGGGACTCTTTCCGTTCTTTTGGGCTTGGTCGAGAAACACACCGGCAAAGCTTCCTTCCCCCTGAATAAATATTCTGTGAACTACATATCTGCATGGTAGATTGCAGTCGGCTACTCATCCGGGTGGCTTCAATCTTGTTCAGGAGAGTTGGATGAAAACAGTACAGTTCGGCGGTGGCTATATTTCCCCCTCGATCAAAGCGCATCTTGCCAAGAAGACGGTGGAGATGGGCGGCGGCATTATTTCTCCGGCAGTGAAAGCGCACCTCGCCAAGAAGACGGTGGAAATGGGCAACGGCCTTATTTCTCCCGCAGTTAAGGCACATCTTGCCAAGAGGACAGTAGCGATGGGTGGCGGCCTTATTTCTCCGGCAGTGAAGGCGCACCTCGCCAAGAAGACGGTGGAGATGGGCGCTGGTCTTATTTCTCCGACAGTTAAGGCACATCTTGCCAAGAAGACAGTAGCGATGGGTGGCGGCGTTATTTCTCCGGCAGTGAAAGCGCATCTTGCCAAGAAGACGGTGGAGATGGGCAGCGGCCTTATTTCTCCGACAGTTAAGGCGCATCTTGCCAAGAAGACAGTAGCGATGGGTGGCGGCTTTATCTCTCCGGCAGTGAAAGCGCATCTCTCCAAGAAGACGGTGGAGATGGGCAGCGGCTTTATTTCTCCGGCAGTCAAGGCCCATGTGGCCAGGAAGCCAGCCGTTCTGGTCGGTAGCGGCTGGATCTCTCCGAGTCTCGTGGCTCATCTTGCGAAGTAATACATTCTCAAATTTGAACAATCTAGAAAGTTGATTCGATGCAGCTGGATACCAGTTCCGACGACGGACCTACCGTCACGTTTCACAAGGTGTATCCGGCTGCAATTTCCCCCATGCGGGCGGACAAGGCCGCGCTGGGCACGATGCCAACCATGGCGTTCCGGCATTGCGAGCCAATGCGTACTGCTTCTTCTTTCGGGTGGTACATCTTTCCACCCGAGGACATTTCTCTGAAATGGAACGGCGCGGATGTGCTGCACCTGGAAGAGGGTGAGTGGCGACCGCTATTCCAGGCCTACCTGCCCGGCTTTAATGAGTATTGGGACGAGCGCGTGCCGGACGACATCAAAGGGCTCACACCTCCCTATCTGTCAGTTCTGCCTATACGCGGGTTTGTCCAGATATGGTCCGGCCTGTTGTGTTCGACACGGGCCGACTGGAGCGTCCTGGTTCGTCCGCTGGCTAATATTCGTGCGAGTTATCAGTACTCCTGCTTCGAAGGCCTGCTCGAATCAGACAGATTTCAGCCTTTCCCGCTCTTCATGAATATCCAGTTGCTCGCTACCGATGTGCCGATCAACATTTCCAAATTCCAACCTCTGTTTCAGGTTCAACCCTTGATGCGCGGTACATATGGTGAACGTGCCCATGGGTTTTCTGAACGCGACGGCCTCGGATTGATGCAGAGTGGCGAACCCGCGATGACGGCCGAACACTGGGCAGGCTACCGCAAGACCATTCGGGTGCAAGTTCCTGATGAAGCGCCTGAATCCGGTCAATACACGGCGGCTACTCGCAAGCGTACAAAACACGAAGGGTAATCCCGTTGTGGCCCCGGCATCGACGCTGCCTGTGATCCATTTAAACCAGATCGAGCTTGCCGCAAGCGCTTCGCTGCCTGCTTGTGAAGGTTTCCGCGTCTTCCAGTGCCAGCCATGGAAGTTTGAGAGCCTTTTGTGAGTCCGACTGGCACGCGGGCGATGGCGGTGAACTGCGCCCGTAGGGTCGGTCATGTTTGAACGCGCCAGTGAGGCACTGGCTGGGCAAGCATCGCCGGCGTTCCGGTCGGTGCAGGCGCTTAGGCCGTGGCTTGTAGCTGCTGTGCCTGGGCGAGCGTTTGGTAAAACGGCGTGAAGTCCGGCTCCGTCAAACGCAGCAGCGCATCAAAACTGTCAATCACAAAATACTGCTGCTGGAAGCTGTCGATCTTGTAGGTCGACGACATGCAGCGCAGCAGGTCGGCGTTGTCCCGCATCGGAATGCGCCGGGGCTCGTTCGACTCCACGCTCCAGGCCAGCTCGCCCGGGCTGCTCAGGATGCCGGCGCCGTAGGCCCGGACCTCACCGTTGCCTTGTCTGTCGCGCAGCAAGCCGAACTCGATGGTGTACCAGTACAGGCGCGAGAGCATTTCCACCGCTCCGGGAATCGGCGGAGCCCCGCTGTCACCATGTTCCAGCGCATGCGCCTTCAGAGCGCCTTTGCCGTAGGCCTGGATGTGGTCGGCGTAGCTCGGGTCGAAGAGCAGCGGCACGTGGCCAAACAGATCGTGAAAGATATCGGGCTCGACGATGTAGTCGAACTCGGCCGGCGTGCGTATCCAGTCCGTCACCGGAAATTTCCGGTTGGCGAGCAAAGTGAAAAAGGGAACCTCGGGAATCAGCCCCGGCACACCCACCAGCTGCCAGCCGGTGGCTTGGAAGAGGCGCTCGTTCACGTCTTCAAATCGCGGAATGGCGTCGCTTGCGCCCAGGCTGGGCAGGGCCTTGATAAAAGCACTGCAGGCCCGGCCCGCCAGGAGCGCCGACTGCCGCGTGTAAAGGCGCCGGTAGGTTTCATGGTCGGCCGCGGTATAGCCCGCATAATTTTGCGGGCAGGTGTAGTCTGCATTGACCTGGCCGCCACGTGCGTAGTCCCCCCGCGGCGGGCGGTCAGATTGGCCGTACACCGCCGGCGGCGGTGTGCTGCTGTTCGCGCTGCCCTTTACTTCAGCCATTGGCTCTCCACGCGTTGATAGTCACCGCTGGCCTTGGACAGGTGCAGCCATGTGTCGACATAAGCCTTGAACGTCACGTCGCCGCGCGGCAGAAGCCAGGCCATTTCCCCATATTGCAGCGGTTTGTCGGGGTTGATCGCGCATAGGCCCGGTTTCAGCCTTTGCTGGGTAATGGCTTCGGCCGATTCGGTGACGAACACATCAGCCCGGTTGGCCAGGATCTCGTCAAAGATCGTCAGGTTTTCAGGATTCAGCCGCATCTGGACCTGCTTGAAGTTCGCGCGCGCAAACCGTTCATTGCTGCCACCGGGGTTGAAGATCACGCGCGTGGCCGGCTTGTCGATGTCGGCTACCGTCTGGTACTTGGCGACGTCGGCGCAGCGCGCAATCGGCGTCTTGCCGTTGACCATATAGGGAGCGCTGAAGAAGGCGCGCTTTTGCCGCTCGGTGGTCACCGAAATGCCGCCCACCGCAATGTCGCATTTGCCGGCTGTCATGTCGGGCATCAGGTTGGACCAGCTGGTTTTGACCCACTCCGGCTTCACGCCGAGGCTGGCCGTGAACGAGGCCATCAGGTCCACGTCAATGCCCTCAAACGCACCGTCGGGTTTGTGAAAGCTGAAGGGCTTGTAGTCGCCCGGCGTGCAGATGCGCAGTACGCCCGCTTTTTGCACCGCGTCCAGGCTGGAGGCTGGAACGGCGCTGGCCGCCGTCTGGGCAGATGCCCCCGTCACCGCAAAAAATGCGGCGGTGGCTGCAATCAGTGCGACCAGGCGATGGGGCCGTTGCGGGCAAAGTGGCATGGCAATCTCCGTGAGGTTGATGGAATGAAAAACTTTATTGTGCGCTTGCCTTGGCGCCCGACAGCACTCCGCGGCGCATCTGGTCCAGCTCGATGCTCTCGAACAAGGCCTTGAAGTTGCCCTCGCCAAACCCGTCATCGCCCTTGCGCTGGATGAACTCGAAGAAGATCGGACCCAGCTGGTTTTCACTGAAGATCTGCAGCAGCAGCGCACCCTTCTTGCCGTCCACCAGGATCTTGCGCTTCTTCAGGTCCGCCACGCTTTCACCATGCCCCGGGATGCGCTTGTCGACCAGCTCGTAATAGGTGTCTATGGTGTCCAGCAGCTTCACGCCGCTGGTACGCAGCGCGTCCACCGTGGCAAACAGGTCGTTGCTTCCCATGGCGATGTGCTGGATGCCTTCGCCCTGGTAGCGGTCCAGGTACTCCTGGATCTGGCCGGCCTTTTCATTGCCTTCTTCATTGATCGGGATGCGGATCTTGCCGCAGGGGCTGGTCATGGCCTTGCTCTTCACGCCGGTGACCTGCCCTTCAATGTCGAAGTAGCGGATTTCGCGGAAATTGAACAGCCGCTCGTAAAAACCAGCCCATTCGTCCATGCGCCCGCGGTGCACGTTGTGCGTCAGGTGGTCGATGTAAGTCAGGCCGTGGCCTGCGGGATTCAGCGCATCGTCCTGCACGCCAGGCAAGGCTTCAAAGTCCACATCGTAAAAGCCGATATTGCCGATGTCGCCCGGCTGCGCGCCGTTCTTGCCGCGCCATTTATCGATGAAATAGATGATCGAATCGCCAATGCCCTTGATGGCGGGAATGTTCAGCTCGCCGGGTGCCGATGTATGGGCATAACCCCAGGCACCCAGGGAAATCGCACGTTCGTAAGCGGCTTTGGCGTCTTTTACGCGGAAGGCGATGGCGCAAACGCTGGGGCCGTGCTGGCGCGCGAAGCGCTGCGCAAAGGAGTCAGGCTCGGCATTCAGGATGAAGTTGATGCCGCCCTGGCGGTACAGCGTGACATTCTTGTGGCGATGTTTCGCAATCGGCGTGAAGCCCATGCGCTCGAACAGCGCGCCCATGGCGACAGGATCGGGCGCTGCATATTCGATGAATTCAAAGCCGTCCGTGCCCATGGGGTTGTCCCAGGCCGCACCTTGTTCGAAGTTCAGGGCGGCGTCGTTGCGTGCATTCATGCTGTGTCTCCAGAAGATATGTTTCCACTTTAGCGGCGCCTGGGCTCACTTTTACTGCGAAATAGGGCGCTAGGATTGTGATTTGCGCAGTAATATTGCAAAATATCGAATATGGAAGCACTCGACAAGCTTGATCGGCATATTTTGCGCAGCCTGCAGGCGGACGGCAGGGCTACCTTTGACCTGTTGGCCGAACAGGTGGGGCTCTCACCCAGCGCCGTACTCAGGCGCGTCAAGCGGCTGGAAGAAAGCCGCGTGATTGACCGCTATGTAGCGCTGGTCAAGCCCGAAGCCGTGGGACTGGGCCTCACGGCCTACATCAACGTGCGGCTTGAAAAGCACACCGAAAGCCATAAACGCAATCCCATGGATCTGTTTCGCGCGAGCGTGCAAACCTGGCCCGAAGTGGCAGAGTGCGCGGCCCTGACCGGCGAGATGGATTACCTGCTGCGGGTGCTGGTGCAGGACATGGCGCACTACAGCCGTTTCATCATGGACACCCTGCTCAAGCACCCCAGCGTGCAGGACTGCAAAACCAGTTTTGTGTTGGACCGGGTCAAGGCGACGACAGCCGTTCCCTTGTGATTTGGATGGGGCTGATTTGCCGGTAGTGGGCGTGACAGTTCCTCAGGACGCGCTGGATTTCATTCCGGTACCTTGTTTGGACCGTTGCTGCATTGCAACATGTGATCCTCCTGACGGGATTTCCAGCCTCTTTTTGCTATGGTTTTAGTAGCTGATCAGGCCGTCCCCTATTGGAGAAGGGCGAAACAGGGTGAGGTTTTGGGCCTGCCTCCCTATTGATGGTGTGCGAGAAGCCCCTAGACTGGCGATTCTAGGGAAAACCCTTATATTGAGATCATGGTTACACCCAGCACCCTTTTAAGAGCATCCTATAACGCGAGCAAAGAGTTCTTTCGCCCGCCTGCGGAAGAGCACGCCCTCAAGGCGCCTGCAGCGCCTCATGTCCAGCCCGTCATGGTTCCCATCCGATCTCTCGGCCCCAGCCACGGGGAGCGCATTGCCACCCATCTGCTGGCGCTGAACGAGCACGACCGCTATCTGCGGTTTGGGTATTCAGCCAGCGACGAGCAGATCCGCCGTTATGTGGACGGGCTCAACTTCGAGCGCGATGAAATCTTCGGCATTTACAACCGCAAGTTGCAACTGATTGCCATGGCGCACCTGGCGCACACGACCGACCCCAATCTCAGGAGCTGCGCCGAGTTCGGCGTTTCCGTGCTGGCGCAGGCTCGGGGCCGCGGTTATGGGGCGCGCCTGTTTGACCGTGCGGTCATGCATGCCCGCAACAACGGCGTCGACATGATGTTCATCCACGCGCTGAGTGAAAACACCGCCATGCTCAACATCGCGCGCAAGGCCGGCGCCATCATCGAACGCGACGGCTCTGAAAGCGAGGCATACCTCAAGCTGCCACCGGCCGACCTGGATTCGCGCATGACCGAAATGGTCGAGGAGCAGATCGCCCAGACCGACTACCGCCTTAAGGTCCAGGCCAAGCAGTTCTGGGACATGCTGGCGCTGGTGCAGGAGGTACGCCAGGGCGTTCGCGATGGGCGGGACCGGATGCCGATGTGATCGGCCCTGATTCGCCCCGAATCGATGAAGTCCGGATCATTGGACGCAGCGATGAACACAGACCGCTATCAATTCAGTAGCTGCTTGCGCCTGTATTTATTGGCCGAAAAGCTCAAATCTTCCTAGAAACTGAATCGCCCGGCAACAATCCGGCAGGGTGCCGGCCAACACAGTCCCTGCAAAACGCGCGCTGTTTCCGCGAATGAAAGGCGGCACACACGCACCGCACGGTCAAGGATTTCAGCTATCCTTACCCCCTTCACAACTACCGACCGCCATCACGTGTCCGACGTTCCCCCTAGTCGGTCTTCCAGGCCAGAAGACAAACGCGGCTTTTTGCAAAAGCTCGCTGAAATGCTCCACCCCGGTCCCGACTCGAAAGACGAGTTGATCGAGACCCTGGTGGAGGCCCAGGATAATGACGTCATTGGCGCCCAGAGCCGCGAAATGCTCGAGGGCGTGATCCGCATGGCCGACATGACGGCCGGCGATGTGATGGTGGCCGCGCCGCGCATGGATGTGATCAACATCGACGCACCGTTTGACGAGCTGCTGCACCTTGTGATCGACACCGCCCACTCGCGTTTTCCCGTTTATGAAGGCGAAAAGGAAAACATCCTCGGCATCCTGATGGCCAAGGATCTGCTCAAGCTGCAGCGCGCGCCTGAACTCAACATCAAGGCCCTGCTCCGGCCCGCTGTCTTCGTGCCGGAGAGCAAAGGGCTTAACGACCTGCTGCGCGAATTCCGCGGCAACCGCAACCACCTTGCCATCGTCATTGACGAATTCGGCCGGGTGGCCGGCCTCATCACGATTGAAGACGTGCTCGAGCAGATCGTCGGCGAGATCGAGGACGAGTTCGACATTGCCGAAGACGAAGGCGACATCTTCGGCCTGAGCGACCATACTTACCGCGTCAGCGGCGACACCTCCATCGAGCGCGTCAACGAGGCTTTCGGCGTGACGCTGCCCGAGACCGACTTCGATACCATCGGCGGGCTGGTCGCACATGAGATGGGGCATGTTCCCAAGCGCGGCGAGCATTTCGCGCTGGCAGGCCTGCAGTTCACGGTGCTGCACACCAAAGGTGGGGCCGTACGCTGGTTCAAGGTATCGCCGGTTAACGCCGGCGTCTGATAACGAATTCAAGAAAAAAGGGCGGGCTGACTATGGGACGGGATTCGATTCAAAGCATGATGTCCCATCTCCCGACCTTGCCGGCGCTGCTTGAGCACGCACGCAACCCGCCGCCGCGCAAGGGCATTTCTCCGTTCCAGATCGCTATTATTTTGATAGCTGGTTGCGCCCATGCGGCAAGCATGGCGTGGCCTTTTGACTTCGGCTTTGCACAGGGCCGGCCCCTGTGGTGGCTGCAGCTGCTGTCGCTTTTCCTGTTTGCGGCGCAACTTGACAGCTGCCGTTCATGGAAACGCGCCGCCTGGATGGGCGGGCTCTTCGGCACGGCGATGCTGTGCAGCACCTTCTGGTGGCTTTTCATCTCCATGCACTACTACGGCGGGCTGGCTGCGCCGCTGACCGTTTTGGCCGTCCTCCTGCTCGCCGTCTTTCTGGGGCTTTACTACGCAGCGGCCAGCGCGTTCTTCGTGAAGCTTGCGCCCAGGCGCAGGCTCCCACGCGCCGCGGTGTTTGCAGCCTTCTGGTTGCTGGCAGAGCTGGCCCGGGTCGAATTCTTTACCGGCTTTCCCTGGGGAGAGGGCGGCTATGCCCACGTCGACGGCTGGGCCAGGCCGCTGGCCGCGTGGGTAGGCGTGCACGGGCTGACTTTCCTGGCCGCGCTGGTTGCCGCCTGGCTGGCGATGACCCTGCGCGCATCCCATGTGCAGTGGGTGAACGTTGTCGGCATTGCGGCCGTCAGTGTGGTGGTGAGCTACCTCCCGGTGCAGGGCGGCTGGCCTGACGACACCACCACCCACCCGGCCGAACCGCTGGGCGTCGCGCTGTTGCAGGGCAACATTCCCCAGAATGAAAAATTCCAGCCGGGTACAGGCGTGGCCACTGCCTTGCGCTGGTACGGCGAGCAGCTGCGCGATGCAAAAGCGCCCTTGGTGGTGGCCCCTGAAACCGCCATCCCCATGCTGCCCCAGCAATTGCCCGCAGGGTATTGGCAGGCATTGCAGGCGCGTTTTACTGCCGGCAACCAGGCTGCGCTGATCGGCCTGCCGCTGGGCAGTTCCCAGGCCGGATATGCCAACTCGGTAGCCGGCTTCAAACCCGGGCAACCGGAGCCTTACCGATTCGATAAACATCACCTGGTGCCTTTCGGCGAGTTCATCCCGGCGGGATTCAGGTGGTTTATCGACATGATGCAGATCCCGCTGGGCGACTTCAATCGCGGCGCAGTCGGCCAGGCTTCGTTCGAGTGGAAAGGCCAGCGGCTGGCGCCCAACATTTGCTACGAAGATCTTTTCGGCGAGGAGCTCGGTGCGCGCTTTACCGACCCGGCGCTTGCCCCGACCATCTTTGTCAATGTCAGCAACATTGCATGGTTTGGCAATACGGTGGCGATCGACCAGCATCTGCAGATCTCCCGCATGCGTGCGCTGGAGTTCAGCCGTCCGATGATTCGTGCCACCAACACTGGCGCCACGGTCATCATCGACCATCAGGGCAAGGTCACGCATTCGCTGGAGCGACACACGCGCGGCGTGCTCATCGGCGAGGTGCAGGGCCGCAATGGCATCACGCCCTACGCCCAGTGGGTGTCCCGCTACGGCCTGTGGCCGCTGTGGGCGCTGGGGCTGGGCGTGGGCGTATTGGCGCTGGTGTTCCGTCGAAGGTAGCTGGCACACCCCTATCGGAGCTCACTGCGTGTAGCCCCTTTTCCCCTTGCAGGGGACGGCGCCTGCAGCCTGGCAAAGCCAGTTCCGCGGCCCCCACTGGCTGAGGGGTGACGCGGAGAGCGTCGTGCTCAGTGCGTTGATGCCATCACGTTGTGGAGCAACTCCGGCAGCATTTCCAGCATGCGCTGCGCATCCTGCCCTGGCGGGGTGCTGGTTGCAAAATACATCTGGAGCGGCGCCTGGGCAAAATCATGCAGCGGCACCGCGGTCAATGATTGGAGGTCCAGGTTGCTGGCTGTGAGGAAGTCCACCACCGTCCAGCCCATTCCGCGTTTGACAAGTTCCAGCGCCAGCCTTGAGGTCTGTACCTGCAGGCCAGCGGGTGCGCTCAGGCCCAGGTGGCGGGCGAGCTCGTCAATTGACTGGCACATCGGGTCCTCACCCACCAGACGGATCAAGGGCATGCTGGCCAGGAACGACATCGGGTTCTGGCGCCTTGCCTTCACGGCCCGCTGCCAGATGTCGCGTGTGACGGCCAGGTAGAGCGGGCCGCTGACCAGCGTGGCGCTGGTCAGCAGCGGGTGAGGGTGTTCATAAAAGCCGAGGGCAAAGTCCACGCTGCGCGTCAGCAGCGCTTGCACCATCTGGTCCTGGTGCAAGGTTCGGACCTCCACGCGCACGCGCGGGTAGCGCGCCATGTGCTTTTCCAGCACCAGCGGCAAAAACTCGTGGCTGACAGATGGAATGGCTGCAAGCCGCACCTGGCCGCCGGCCGACTGTCGCAGGTTGACGGCGATGCGTTTGAGCCCGTCCAGCTTCTGGTGGATCAGCGTGGACTCTTCAAACAGCACGCGCGCCTCGGGGGTGGGAGCCAGTGCCCCCTTGCCGCGGGTGAAGAGCTTGTAGCCCAGCTGCAATTCTGTGTGGGCAATCGTCTTGCTGACCGCGGACGGTGTGATGCAGATCAGCCGTGCGGCGGCACTCATGTTGCCGGTCTGCATCACCGCCTGGAAGACTTCGAGTTGCCTGAGGTTCATGTCGCTGTGGATCCCGTTGCCGATCACCGGTGATGCATGGGCTATGTCGAGGTGTGAGTTTTATTCACACCCCTCGTTACATTATGCATCGCCGAGCTCTGCTGGCGTCGCTACGATGGGCCACCTTTGGTCGAAGGGCCGGGGAATCGTGGTACGCGCGGGCAAAAAATCTGCGGATAGTTACCTGCCGTGCCAAAAACCGAACAAATTCCATTTTCTTGGAGACATGCATGCAATTAACTTCAACATTTCGTCACATGGGTGCGACCCTTGGCCTGGTGGCCTTCACTGCGCTCGGCGTGCCCGCGCTGGCCCAAACCGCCAAACCCAACGTCGTGATCCTGGCCACCGGCGGCACCATCGCCGGTGCCGGCGCTTCGGCCCTGAACAGCGCGACGTACGCCGCCGCCAAGGTGCCGGTCGACAAGCTGCTGGCCGGTCTGCCCGAGCTGGCCAATGTGGCTAACGTGAAGGGCGAACAGGTCTCGCAAATTGCTTCCGAAAGTTTCACCAACGACAACCTCATGAAGCTGGGCAAGCGCATCTCGGCGCTGGTCAAACAGTCCGACGTGGATGGCATCGTCGTCACCCACGGCACCGACACGCTGGAAGAAACCGCCTACTTCCTGAACCTCGTGATCCGCACCGGCAAACCCATCGTGGTCGTCGGCTCCATGCGTCCCGGCACGGCCCTGTCGGCCGACGGCGCGCTGAACCTCTTTAACGCCGTGAGCGTGGCCGCCAGCAAGGACGCAGCCGGCAAGGGTGTGCTGGTCACCATGAACGATGAGCTGCAGAGCGGGCGCGACGTCGCCAAGACCATCAACATCAAAACCGAAGCTTTCAAGAGCCAGTGGGGCCCGCTGGGCATGGTGGTTGAAGGCAACAATTACTGGTTCCGTGCGCCTGTAAAGCGCCACACCGCGCAGTCCGAGTTCAATATCGACGAGTTCGAGGCTCTCGCGCCTGTGGACATCGTCTACGGTTACGGCAACGTGCCGCGTGCCACGGTGGATGCCGTCGGCAAAACCGCCATCAAGGCCTTGATCCATGCCGGCACCGGCAATGGCTCGGTGGCTGACCGCGTGGTGCCTGCGCTGCAGGAAGTCCGCGCCAAGGGCATCCAGGTCGTGCGCTCTTCGCGTGTGCCTGAAGGCTTTGTGCTGCGTAATGCCGAGCAGCCCGACGACAAGTACGACTGGGTGGTCGCGCATGACCTGAACCCCCAAAAGGCCCGTATCCTGGCCGCTGTGGCGCTGACCAAAAACCTGAGCAGCAAGGAACTGCAGCGCGTCTTCTGGCAGTACTGAGCCAGTCCGGGTCTTCCGGACGCTTGCGCCATTCCGGCGCAGAAAAAACGGAAACCCAATCAAAAGGGCGATGCCGCAACCGGCATCGCCCTTTTTTGTGCTGGGTTGCCTTCGCATGCCGACCCCGGCAGCCCCGGCGCCCGCGCGCCGCCGCCGCGTAAAATGAACGGTTTCGCAGAGCCGTCCGGTGCGGCCCTGCCTCTCCGGCGCCCAAACGGGCGCCGCGCTTTTGTCTTGAACCCATTCCTATGCTCACTTTCCAGCAAATCATCTTGAAGCTGCAGTCCTACTGGGCTGACCAAGGCTGCGCGCTGCTTCAGCCTTACGACATGGAAGTCGGCGCCGGCACCTCGCACACCGCCACCTTCCTGCGCGCCTTGGGCCCCGAGCCCTGGAAAGCCGCCTACGTGCAGCCCAGCCGCCGCCCCAAGGACGGCCGCTACGGCGAGAACCCCAACCGGTTGCAGCACTATTACCAGTACCAGGTGGTGCTCAAACCCGCGCCCGCCAACATCCTGGAGCTTTACCTCGGTTCGCTCGAAGCACTGGGCTTTGACCTCAAGAAGAACGACATCCGCTTCGTTGAGGACGATTGGGAAAACCCCACGCTGGGCGCCTGGGGCCTGGGCTGGGAGGTCTGGCTCAATGGCATGGAAGTCACACAGTTCACCTACTTCCAGCAAGTCGGCGGCATCGACTGCAAACCCGCCACCGGCGAAATCACCTACGGCCTGGAGCGCCTGGCCATGTACCTGCAAGGCGTGGACAACGTCTACAACCTGACCTGGACCGAAGGCCCCGATGGCTCAAAACTCAGCTACGGCGACGTTTACAAACAAAACGAAGTCGAGCAGTCCACTTACAACTTCGAGCACAGCGACGCCGACTTTTTATTCACCGCTTTCACCGCGCATGAAAAGCAGGCCAAGCACCTGATTGAAGTACAACTGGCCCTGCCGGCTTACGAGCAAGTGCTGAAAGCGGCGCACAGCTTCAACCTGCTGGACGCCCGCGGCGCCATCAGCGTGACCGAACGCGCCGCCTACATCGGCCGCATCCGCAATCTGGCCCGCGCTGTAGCCCAAAGCTATTACGAAAGCCGCGAGCGCCTGGGCTTCCCGATGGCGCCGCGCGAGTGGGTTGACCAGATGCCCAAGAAGGCCGCCTGAGGTTTCACCCCTCACTTTGCAGCCGTCCTCCGATGCCCACCATCTTTTCCCATATTGCCGTCCCCATTGCCGCCGCGGTGGCACTAGGCAGCAAGCGGATACCGCCCTCCATGGTGCTGGCGGGCATGGTGGCGGCCATCCTTCCAGACTTTGACGGCATTGCATTCAAGCTCGGCATCCATTACGGCGGCATCTGGGGGCATCGCGGCTTTACCCATACCCTGGGCTTTGCGCTCGTTATGGGCCTCGTTGGCTGGTGGCTGGCGCGGCACTGGAAGCTGCCGCCGTGGCAGGGCTATGCGTGGATCGCACTTTGTGTGTTTTCGCATCCTTTGCTGGACACCCTGACCAACGGCGGTGTAGCCATCCCGCTCTACTGGCCATTCTCAGACCTGCGATTTTTCAGCCCCTGGCGGCCCGTTGAGGTCTCACCGGTCTCCTTTTCCCGATTTTTCACGCAACGCGGTGCCGACGTGCTGCTCAACGAGGCCACAACCATCTGGTTCCCCCTGATGACCGCGGCCCTGGCAATTTTTGCGCTCCGACATTCCCGAAAAAACCCATGAACGCTTCCCAAAACCTTCTCGTAGAACTGTTTGTCGAAGAGCTGCCACCCAAGGCGCTGAAAAAACTCGGCGATGCCTTTGCCGACGTGCTATTCGAGCAGCTCAAAGCCCAGGGCTTGACCGCCGCTGAGTCAGTGCTCACCGCATTTGCCTCGCCACGCCGCCTGGCCGCGCATGTCACGGCGGTCACCACGCACGCCGCCGACAAGGCTGTATCGCAAAAACTGATGCCGGTGGCGGTGGGGCTGGACGCGTCGGGCAATGCCACGCCCGCCTTGCTCAAAAAGCTGCAGGCCTTGGGCGCCGACGCATCGGCCGTGGCCGGCCTCAAGCGCGCGCCCGATGGCAAGGCCGAGGCGCTGTTCTACGACAGCACCGTCAAGGGCGCGACGCTGGCCGAGGGCTTGCAGAAAGCCGTGCTCGAAGCAATTGCCAAACTGCCGATTCCCAAGGTCATGACTTACCAGCTGGCCGACGGCTGGAGCGATGTGAAGTTTGTGCGTCCCGCCCACGGCCTGGTCGCGCTGCACGGCAGTGACGTGGTGGCCATCGAGGCACTGGGCCTGAAAGCCGGCAACGCCACCCACGGCCATCGCTTTGAAGCGGCCATCGACCCGGTGGTGCTGAAAGACGCTGACAGCTACGCCGCTACGCTGCAAAAAGATGGCGCAGTGATCGCCAGCTTTGCCGCGCGCAAGGCGGAGATCGTCAAACAACTGGCTGCGGCCGCAGCCAAGGTCGGCGGCGGCGTCAAGGCGATTGACGATGATGCTTTGCTTGATGAAGTGACCGCGCTGGTCGAGCGACCCAACGTGCTGGTCTGTGAGTTTGAAAAAGAGTTCCTCGGCGTGCCGCAAGAATGCCTGATCCTCACAATGAAGGCCAACCAGAAATACTTTCCGCTGCTCGATGCCTCGGGCAAGCTCACCAACAAGTTCCTGGTCGTCAGCAACATCAGCCCCAGCGATGCGAGCGCGGTGGTCGGCGGCAATGAGCGCGTGGTGCGCCCGCGCCTGGCGGATGCCAAGTTCTTCTTCGACCAGGACCGCAAGAAAACACTGGCTTCGCGCGTTGAAGGCCTGGGCAAGATTGTTTACCACAATAAGCTTGGATCGCAGTTGGATCGAATGGCTCGTGTGCGTGAGATTGCCGAGGTCATTGCAACACGACTTAACCCTCAGATAGCGACTAATGTTCGGCTTGCAGCAGAGTTGGCTAAGACCGATTTGGTCACTGACATGGTTGGCGAGTTTCCTGAGCTGCAAGGCACGATGGGTCGCTACTACGCGCTCAATGATGGCCTCAGTCCCGACGTGGCCGATGCCATTGAAGACCACTACAAGCCACGTTTTGCGGGTGACGAACTGCCTCGCAATCAAGTCGGCGTCGTGGTGGCACTCGCTGACAAACTTGAAACTTTGGTTGGCATGTTCGGCATCGGAAATTTACCGACCGGCGACAAAGACCCATTCGCGTTGCGTCGTCACGCCTTAGGCGTAATTCGGATGTTGGTGGAAAAGGACCTTCCGATAGAGCTAACGGCTTTGATTGAAGGCTCCATACCCGCATTTCTTGGGTTGGTTTCAGATGTTACGACTCCTTTGTCGGACTTCATCTACGACCGCCTCGCGGGCTCCCTGCGCGAGCAGGGCTACAGCGCGCAAGAGGTCGATGCCGTGCTGGCGCTCAAGCCCCAACGCCTGGGCGATGTGGCCAAGCGGTTGGCAGCCGTGCGCGCTTTTGCTGCCTTGCCCGAAGCGCCCGCTCTGGCAGCGGCCAACAAGCGTGTCGGCAACATCCTGAAGAAGGCCGAAGGCACGGTTGACGCGGCCGTGAAACCTGAGCTTCTGCAGGAAGCGGCCGAAAAATCACTCGCTGACGCACTGAAGGCCGTGGGACCCAAAGCCGAAGCCGCTTTTGCTTCCGGCGATTACGCTGCCTCGCTGCAGGCGCTGGCGGCCCTCAAGGCGCCCGTCGACGCGTTCTTCGACGGCGTGATGGTCAATGCCGAGGATCTGGCGCTGCGCGCCAACCGCCTGGGACTGCTCGCTACCTTGCATCAAGCCATGAACCGTGTAGCTGACCTTTCAAAGCTGGCGGCGTGATGAGCCCCACGCTCCGCACTTCGTGTCGCCGCAGCCCCCCGAGGGAGGCTGGCCGGCCTTGGGGCGGTCCGGCGGCCGGTCGCTCTTTTTGGTAAGGTAAGACACCATGAAACTTGTCATCCTCGACCGCGACGGCACCATCAACAGCGACAGCGACGATTTCGTCAAGACGCCGGACGAGTGGCTGCCGTTGCCGGGGGCGCTGGAGGCGATTGCGCGGCTCAACCATGCGGGCTGGCACGTGGTGATCGCGTCCAACCAGTCGGGCCTGGGCCGGGGCTTGTTTGACGTGGCTTCGCTCAATGCCATGCACGCCAAGATGCACAAGATGCTCGCAGCTGCCGGCGGGCGTATCGATGCGGTGTTTTATTGCCCGCACAGCCCCGAAGAAAGCTGCACCTGCCGTAAGCCGCTGCCGGGTCTCTTTGAGCAGATCGGCGAGCGCTTTGGTGTGCCGCTCAAGGGCGTGCCTACGGCGGGGGACTCGCTGCGTGACCTGCAGGCCGGCGCGGCTGCCGGCTGTGAGCCGCACCTGGTGCTGACGGGCAAGTCGGCGCGCTACCGCAGCGGTGGCCAGCCTGAAGGCTTGCCGGAAGGCACCCGGCTGCATGCGGATTTATCGGCGTTTGCCGACTACATCCTGGAACGCAGCGCCCAGCCCCTGCAAGTGGCGGTGTAGAAGTTGCTATGTAAATGATAGCTACTTGCGCCCGTTATACAAGGCGATGAGCATTAAAGTACTCTGAAAATCGCTGCATCCCTGCTCCACAACCTGCCCGACACCGAAAATTCTGATATGCGCCTGATCCGATCAATCCTTCACCTGCTGTGGATGTCCATCACGGTTGTCCCCTGGGCTACTTTCGTGGTCATTGCCTCCCTGTTCGTCAGCAGCAACACCATGTACTGGATGTGCGCGGCGTGGCTGCGCGTGGCGGTCAGCGGCGGCACCTTTATCCTGGGCATCAAAAACCGGGTCACCGGCATGGAGAACCTGCCCACAGGCCAGACCAGTGCCGCCGTGCTGCTGCTCAAGCATCAAAGCACCTGGGAAACCCTGTGCATGCCCACGTTGATGCCCCATCCGCTGGCCTACGTTTTCAAAAAAGAACTGCTCTACGTACCGTTTTTCGGCTGGGCGATGGCGCGCATGGACATGATCCACATCGACCGCAGCCAGCGGTCGCAGGCTTTCAACAAGGTCGTTGTACAGGGCAAGCGCCTGATGGCGCAGGGCACCTGGGTCATCATGTTCCCTGAAGGCACCCGCATTCCGCGAGGCCAGAAGGGCGTTTATAAATCAGGCGGTACGCGTCTGGCCATCGAAACCGGTGCACCAGTGATCCCGATTGCGGTGACCTCGGCCAAATGCTGGCCGCGCAAGGCCTTCATCAAGACACCCGGTATCGTCGACATCTCCATCGGCAAGCCCATCGACAGCACCGGCCGACAGCCTGACGAACTCATGCGCGAGGTCGAGAACTGGATCGAAGCCGAAATGCGCCGGCTGGACCCCGAGGCTTATGCCGGCGAAGTGGCCGCCGTGCCCGCCACGCCCGTCGCGCCCAATACCTGAGCGGCCAACCGGCCCATACCGTCCAGCTAAACTGCCATGATGCAACGGCTTCTTCAGTTCACGCTCGATCTGTTTGATTCCGCGCCGGCGCCGGCTGGCGCCGCCAGTGGCCCAAAAACCAGAAAAAACAAGCCAAAAAGGCCTGTAGCCCCAGTAAAGTCTGCGCAACCAGCTATCGAAAACATAGCGGAATCTGAATTTGTCGGTCCCCGGCTTCCCGCTCAAACTCTGCAGCAGGCCCTGGCGCCGGCCACCTTTCGCCACCCGCGTGCCGCGCGTGAGACCGTCCTCGACGGCATTTTGGTGGCCTATGAATTTCGCCGCAGCAAACGCAAGACCATCGGCTTTTCCGCCGGCGCCGACGGCCTCACGGTCAGTGCGCCCAAATGGGTGCCGCTGTATGAAATTGATAAGGCCGTGCTGGAGAAATCCAGCTGGATCCTGGCCAAGCTGCAGGAAACCCGAGCGCGCCACCAGCGGCTGGAGTCCGCACGCATTGACTGGAAGGACGGCACCACGCTGCCTTTCCTGGGCGAGCAGGTCATTGTCGTGATCGACCCGCGGCACGCCTTTGGCGGTGTCGGCGCAGAACTCAAAACCAGAACCAGCACCGCCGAAGTGCTGCTGCAGGGCAATGACGACGCGGCCAATGGCACCCTCCCCGGGGTGGCGCAGCTGACGCTGCATGTGGGCCTGCCCCACCATGCCACGCCCGAGCAGATCCGCGATGCCGTGCAGGCCTGGTTGATGCGCCAGGCCAAGCGTATCTTTACCGAGCGGTTGAACCATTTCGCGCCCCACTTGGGGGTGCAGTGGCGCAAGCTCAGCCTTTCCAGCGCCGGAACCCGCTGGGGCAGCGCCAGCGCCGATGGTTCCATCCGGCTGAACTGGCGGTTGATCCACTTCAAGCAGTCGGTGATCGACTATGTGGTGGTTCATGAACTGAGCCACTTGCGCGTCATGGACCACAGCCCGCGGTTCTGGGACACCGTGCGCGCGGTGGTGCCCGACTACGCCGAGCTGCGCGGCCAGCTCAAGGACGAAGCGATTCCCCGCTGGTAAACCCGCACTGCGGTGCCCGGGACCCCATTTTTGCGGTCCGTCAAAGGGTACAAATCACAGTATTGCGGCGATTTTTTACTTGGTAATATGAGAAAACGCCAAAAAGCCAAGAAAAGACAGGGATTGACTCCGTGTACCTGAAGTCCACATGAACGACAAACTCATACTTGTAGTTGAAGACAATCCGGATCACCTGGAGCTGACCGTACTCACGCTCGAAGAACAGGGCGTCACCGCCGATATTGCCGTCGCCCGGGACGGGGTCCAGGCACTGGACTTTCTTTTTGGCCAGGGTGCCCATGCCGGGCGCGATACGCAAAAGCAGCCGGCGTTCATCCTGCTAGACATGAAGCTGCCCAAACTATCCGGCCTGGATGTGCTGCGCAGCGTGCGGGCCAATTCACTGACTGCGCTGGTACCGGTCGTCATGCTGACGTCTTCCAGTGAACGTTCCGACATCGTGGCGTGTTATCAGAGCGGGGCCAACGGGTTTGTTCGCAAGCCCGTCGACTTTGGCGGGCTGACCGAAAAGCTCAACCGGCTACAGGCGTACTGGCTGGGCGTCAATGAATCCATCGCGGCTGGTTGACATCCCGTGACGCACCGGTGGCCCAGAATCACCAGGTGCTGGTTCCTGCAGCGTTGATGCCATGAGCCCCCATATCACGCTTCGAACCCGCCTTGTCATGCTCGTGCTGGTGGCCATCGTGCCCATGTTCGGACTGTCGATTTTCAAGGCCGTGTACAACGCCGACATTGCTGTCGAGCGAGCCCGGGATGATCTGCAATTTGCCGCGTCGCTGACCGCATCCAGCCAGCAGCGCCTGGCAGAATCTGCGCGGCAGGTGCTGACAGCGATCGCTCACATGCCCGGCTTGAGGGACGGCAACGGTGCCCGTTGTGACCGTTACCTTGTAGAGCTCAACAAGCTGTTTCCGCTTTACGCCAATTTCGGCATGGTGGGAACGGACGGTTACGCGCTGTGTAACGGGCAGGAAGGCGTGAAACTGGGCTACCTGGGAGATCGCGCCTACTTCCGCAATGCCATGGAGCGGCGCAGCTTTGTGGTGGGCGAATATATCGTCGGACGTGCCACTGGCAGGCCCTCCATTTCATTTGCACTTCCTCTGCTGGACAAGGACGGGCGTGTTGAGGTCGTCGCCTATGCGTCGGTCGACCTGGCCGAAATGGCGAAGTCCACCATGGACATCCAGTTGCCCCCCGGCGCCGCCGTGGGAATACACGACCGCGGTGGGGTGCTGCTGGCCGGAAAGCCCGAGCTGCCCATCCGGATCGGGCAGGTGGCAAAGAGTCCCGTACTGAAGGCGGCAGCGCAGCAGATGCGCACCGGCACCGACGACGGCCCGGACGGCGCCGGGCAGCGCCGTGTATGGGCTTTCACGCCCAGCAGCGCCGATGCCAACGCCGCTTTTTTTGTGGCGGTCAGCATGGACCACCAGCTGATTGTGGGTGCCAGCCGCGAGCAGCTTTGGCTTGAACTCGTGCTGTTGTCGCTTGTGGCATTTGTGGGGGGCGGCGTCGCCTGGATTATTGGCGGGCGCGCCATCGTGGCGCCCACCAGAAACATTCTGGAGGCTACCCGGCAGGTCGAGAACGGGCGGCTCGATGTGCGGATCCCGGTGGGCCGGGCTGACGATTTCGGGGAATTTGCCAGCATATCCAGGGGTTTCAATCGCATGGCGGAATCCCTGGAAAGGCATCGGAATGACCTTGAGGTTGAGCTGGCAAACAGCGAAGCTATTCAGCAGAAACTGCGGGATGCCCAGCGGCTGGGCCGCATCGGCTACTGGCAGCTTGACACTGCTACCAATGAGAGCTGGTGGTCCGATGAGGTGTACGAGGTCCTCGGGGTTGACCGTGCGACCTTCGACAGGACCCATGAGGGGTTCATGCAGCTGATCCATCCCGGTGACCGGGAGACCTTCAGGGCCAGGCGAGACCTGGCCGTTCAGACTGACCAGCCGCTGGACGTGGAATTCCGCATCGTCACCTCCGCCGGTGAGATTCGGTGGGTTCACCTGTTTGGCCGCGCTGATGATGTGCAACAGGGCAAAGGCGGGCTATCCGCGCAGAGACGGTCTGGCGTGATTCAGGAAATTACCGACCGAAAGCGTGCGGAGCTGGTGGTCGCGCGCAGCACCGAGCTGTTGAACAAGACGGGAGCGCTGGGGAAGGTCGGTGGATGGGAAGTCCTGGTTGACACAATGACGCCCTACTGGTCCGAGGAGATCTACCGCATCCACGAACTGGATCCGGCGGCCGGCCTGGGGATTGAGGAGGCGCTCAATTTTTATGCGCCCGAAGCCCAGCGCACCATCCGTTCCGTCGCCCAGGCTGCCTTGCAGCAGGGAACCGCATGGGACCTGGAGCTGCCGTTCATCACGGCAAAGGGCCGGCGCATCTGGGTGCGTACGCAGGGCCGTGCGCTGCAGCAGGACGGCAAAGTGGTGAGCCTGGTCGGCGTGCTGCAGGACATTACGGAGCAGCATGATGCGCAGGCCCACCTGCGCCTCCTGGAAACCGCCGTATCCCGGCTCAACGATATTGTGCTCATCACCGACGCCCAGCCTATCGATGGCCTCGGCCCGCGCATCATCTTTGTCAACGACGCTTTTGAGCGCCGCACCGGCTATACCCGTAAAGAGGTGTTGGGCAAAACGCCGCGCCTGCTCCAGGGGCCTAAAACGCAGCGCGACGAACTCGACCGCATCAAATCCTCGCTCCAGAAATGGGAGCCGGTGCGCGCCGAGCTCATCAATTACACCAAGAGCGGCGAAGAATTCTGGGCCGAACTCGATATCGTCCCGATCGCCGACGGCAAGGGCCGCTTTACCCATTGGGTGTCGGTGGAGCGCGACATCACCCGCCGCAAGCTGGCGGAGCAGGCGCTGGGCGAAAGCGAGCAGCGCTATGCGGCGCTCTTTGAGATGGGGCCCGTGCCGATGTGGGTCTTTGACACCGCCACCGCGCGGTTTCTCAATGTCAACAGGGCCGCAGTGGAGCGCTACGGATATTCGTACGATGAATTCCTGTCGATGACCATTTTCGACATTCGCCCTGAATCAGAGTACGACGCTTTGCGCAGTAATCTCGCCAGGAACGAGCCGGCGACAGATCCCAAAATCCTCTGGAAACACCGCAGCAAGGAGGGTGAGCTGTTTCCCGTCAGCGTGGTGGGCCGCCCCGTGCAGTACGGGGGCCACGCCGCGCGTTTTGTCGTGGCCCTGGACATGAGCGCCCAGGTCAAAGCCGAAAAAACCGCGCAGGAGCACCTGTTCACGCTGCAACGCGCGGCCGACGCCGCACAGGCCATTACGTGGCACCAGACGCTGGAAGATACGATGCGCGAAGTGGCCGAACAGGCCCGGGGTGTGATTGGCGCGCACCAGTCGATTGTCAGCCTCACCGTGAACAGCGATTGGGCCCAGGCCATCAATGCGCTGTCGCTGTCCGAGAAGTACGCGAAATACCGGGACCTGATCGAGCCACCCGACGGTACCGGTATTTATTCACTGGTTTGCCAGACCAACAGGTCCATGCGCATGACCCAGGCTGAGCTGGAAGCCCATCCACGCTGGCGCGGTTTTGGCAACTATGCCGACAAGCATCCCGTCATGCGCGGCTGGCTCGCCGTGCCCCTGACAAGCCGCGACGGCAAAAACATCGGGTTGCTCCAGCTGTCCGACAAATACGAAGGTGAATTCACGCAGGAGGACGAATATGTGGCGCTTGAGCTCGCCCAGCTGGCGTCCATTGCCATCCAGAACGCCCGCCTGATTGAAGAGGTCAGCCAGCTCAATACCGGACTGGAGCAAAAAGTGGCAGACCGCACACTGGCGCTGGAGCGTCAGCAGGCGCTCTTTCAGGCGCTGGCCGAGCAAGCGCCCCAGGTGGTGTGGACCAGCGACCCTGAAGGTGCCGCCACCTACTTCAACCGTGCCTGGTTTGACCTGGCGGGCGGCAAGATGGAGGACTGGACGGGCACGCAATGGTTTGCCGCCATCCACCCGGACGACCTCCCCGATATCAAGGCCCGCTGGCATGTAGCCAAGGCCACGCGTTCCCAATACACGGGCATACGGCGCGTGCTGGCCCGGGACGGCGTGCACACCATGTCTTACCGCGCATCACCTGTGCTGGACGAACAGGGGGAGGTGACATTCTGGGTGGGCATCGACGCCGACATCACCGAGATCAAGGCCATTGAAGCCGCCTTGCGCCTGTCCAACCAGGAGCTTGAAGCATTTTCGTATTCTGTCTCTCATGACCTGCGCTCGCCGCTCAACACCGTGGACGGCTTCAGCCGCCTGCTGGGCAAACACCTGGGTTCCAATGCCGGCGAAAGGGTGACGCACTACCTGGCGCGCATCCAGGCGGGTGTGGCACAGATGGGGCAGTTGATCGAAGATCTGCTGTCATTGGCGCAAGTGTCGCGCTCACCGCTGAACAACGCGGCGGTGGATTTGTCGGGCCTGGCCCGCACGATTGTCGATGAATGGCAGGTGCGCGATCCCGGGCGCAAGGTTGCGGTGAACATTGAAGAAGGGCTGAAAGCCTATGGCGACAGCCGTTTGGTCCGTGTGGTGATGGAAAACCTGATCGGCAATGCCTGGAAGTTCAGCGCCCAGCAACCCGTTGCGGAGATCGCCGTGGGCTGCCAGCTTGATGCCGCCGGGCTGCCGGAATTTTTTGTCGGGGACAACGGCGCCGGTTTTGACATGGCCTATGCCGACAAGCTCTTCACCCCGTTTCAACGCCTGCATGCAGTTTCTGAGTTCCCCGGTACCGGTATAGGCCTTGCCACCGTCAGCCGGGTCATCAAACGGCATGGCGGCAGGATATGGGCCGAGGCAGCCCCGGGTAAAGGAGCGAGGTTTTTCTTCACCCTGCCTACTTCACCACTCTCGGCCTGATACCTGATGCCTGATGGTCGATGGAGGCTCCCATCCTGTATGCCGGGCTTAATAAGCGGGCAAGTGAGTCGAATTGATTAAAATGCACAAAATGAAACATTCCCTCCACCCTGCGGTCTGCCATGGCGCGTGAACCCAAGTCCTTCGAGGCCGCTATCACGGCTGCGGATTTCTCCAGCGAGGATTACTGCGGCACCAGCTATGCAGCCAAGCTTCTGGGGCTGTCCGTTGCGACTGTGCAGTCCCTGGTTGAAAAAGGGGAGATCGAGGCGTGGAAGACGCTGGGTGGGCACCGCCGCATTGCCCTTCAGTCCATCAATGCCTACCTGGCGAAAAACAGCCCACAGCTGTCGCGTGTCGACACCGACCCCAAAAGCCGCCTTCGGGTGCTGATGGTGGAGGATGACGAAGACACCCGCGAGCTGTACCGCTGCCAGTTTGAAGACTGGGACCTGCCGGTTGATTGCACCTGGATGCCCTCCGCCCTGGAGGCCATGATGGACATTGCCAGCATGCGGCCTGACCTGCTGATCACCGACCTGTCCATGCCCGGCGTGGACGGTATTGAAATGCTCAAGGCACTCAAGCGCAATGTGCAGCTGGCTGACATGCAGATCGTTGTCATCAGCGGCCTGCCGCCCGACGCCATTGCGGAACGCGGAGGCCTTCCACCCCATGCCCACCTGCTGAAAAAACCCGTCAACTTTGAATGGTTGCACGGTTACCTCACCGCGCTGGTGACGGCTAACCGGAAGTGGCGTAGTTAAGCCCCCACGCTTTTCACTTCGCCTTCGGCTTCGTGTAATGCGCTGCCCCCCGAGGGGGCGCTGCGCCTGCGGCCCGGCAAAGCCGGTTCCGCGGCCCCGGCTGGTAAAGAAGGGGTCCCACGGTCACTCATTCTTATGTGCCGAATCGGGCTGCAGGCCAATAGGAACGAGCGCGAGCAGCTACTAAAAACATAGCGCCCGTCCTGGCCCCGCTTACGGACTAACGCTAAACCGGTAAATCCCATCGGCGTCCAGCCGGCGCGTCAACTTTTCGCCAAACCACAGCGCGTGCAGGTGTGCCACGGCTTCGCCCATGGCGAAGGTGGTCTGGTGCAGGTCCAGCTTGCGGGGGAACATGATGGGCAGGATGTCCGCCGCGCTGCAGGGTGCGGTGGTGCAGGCCTGCATGACCTCGGCCAGGCGGTCGCGGTGGTGGTCGTGCAGCTGGCCTATGCGGGTGTGCAGGCCGCGAAAGGGTTTGCCGTGCGACGGCAGCACCAGCGTGTCTTCGGGTAGCGGCAGGAATTTGTCGATGGATTCCAGGAACAGCGTGAGCGCGTTCGATTCCGGCTCCATGTCGTACACACTGACATTGGTTGAGATGCGCGGCAACACCATGTCGCCGCTGATCAAGGTGTTCAACTCTTCGCAGTGCAGCGCGATGTGCTCGGGCGCATGGCCGTAGCCGCTGATGCAGCGCCAGTCGCGCCCGCCGATACGCACCGCCATGCCATCCATGATGCGGACGTAGCTCGCCGGCACGGCTGGCACCATGCCGGGGTAATAGCTGGAGCGGCCGCGGATTTTCTCGACGGATTCCGGATCCACCAGCCCGTGCGCGGCAAAAAAACGTGCGGCGCTTTCCCCGCCGAAACCCGTGGTGCTTTGTGAGCCGATGCGGGCGGAAAGGTAGTCCGTGGCGCTGATCCACAACCTGCACAGGTGTTTGGGGGTGGTCCAGCGCTCACACAACCAGTGCGCCAGGCCGATGTGGTCGGGATGCATGTGCGTCACGATGACACGCAGCACCGGCAAACCTTCCAGCTGGGTGGCAAATATCGCCTCCCATTGCGCTTTGGATTCTTCCCGGCTGATGCAGCAGTCGACGATGGTCCAGCCCTGGATCCTTGTGCCCGGCGCATCCGGGTCTTCGATCTCATCGCGCAGCAACCACAGGTTGATGTGGTTCAGCGCGAAGGGCAGGGCCATGCGTATCCACTTGACGCCTGGCGCCACCTCCATCGTCATGCCCGATTCCGGCAGGCTGTCGCCAAAAGGGTAGTGGAGTTGCTGCTCGAGGAGGTTCATGGCATATTCACGGTATATTTGACGTTTACGTAAACGTCATACACAACCATTGTAGGGACCGCGCCTCTTTCGCGCTGTCGCCCGAGTTTCCCAGAGACCCATCATGGCCACCACCTACACCATCAGCGACCTGGCAAAAGAGTTTGACCTGACGACACGCGCCATGCGTTTTTACGAAGACATGGGCCTGCTGCAGCCCCAGCGCGAAGGGGCGGGCGGGCGCAACCGGGTCTACACCGCGCGTGACCGCACCCGCCTCAAGCTCACCCTGCGCGCCAAGCGCCTGGGCCTGTCGCTGGTCGAGGCCAAGGAAATCATCGACTCCTACGACAGCCCGCGCGACACCGCGCCGCAGCTCAAGAAATTTCTCGCCATCCTGACGGAGCATCGCAAAAAGCTCGAAGCTCAGATGCTTGACCTGCAGGCCAACCTCGACGAAATCCGCACCCACGAGAAAGAAGCCAAGGCCCTTCTCGCCAAGACCGAGAAGGCCAAGGCCGGCAAACCCTGAAGCGCTTTCGCTGGGGCTGATTGCCCCCGGGCCGGCGCGGGCAATCCCGGGCCGGACCACGCGGGCATCAAATACGTCATAATTGACGTTTACGTAAACGTCAACTCCGAAAACTCCGCGGAAGCCGCCTTCCGCACGTTTCAAAGGGCTTTCCATGGACGCCACCGCCGCCGCAAGCACTGCACCTTCAGCACTGTTCCAGCGTATCGAAGCCAGCTTCCTGCGCCAGGGCCTGATGCAGCACCTGGGTGCGCGCTTGCTGCGCGTGGAGCCGGGCCTGTGCGAGGTGGCCCTGCCTTATTCGGGGCGCGTGACACAGCAGCAAGGCGGTTTTCACGGCGGCGCCATGGGCGCGCTGGCCGACATCGCAGGCGGCTATGCCGCGCTGACGGTGGCCGCGGAAGATTCCGAAGTCACCACCGTCGAGTACAAAATCAATTTCATGGCCGCCTTCAAGGACGGCGAACTGCGCGCCATCGGCCGCGTCGCCAAGGCCGGCAAACGCATCATCGTCACCACAGCGGAAGTGACGCACGTCGGCGCCGGCGGCAAGGAAAGTGCCTGCGCCCTGATGCAGCAAACGCTGGTGCCCGTGCCCAAGACCTACTAACCCAATCCCGTCATACGACTTCAGAAAGCCCATCATGACCAACATGCCCGGACTCAACTTCATGCTCGGTGAAGACATCGACGCCCTGCGCGACGCCGTGCGCGAATTCGCGCAAGCCGAGATCGCCCCGCGCGCCGCCGAGATCGACCGCAACGACCAGTTCCCGATGGACCTGTGGCAAAAGATGGGTTCGCTTGGCGTGCTCGGCATCACCGTGGGTGAGGAATACGGCGGCGCCAACATGGGCTACCTCGCTCACATGATCGCCATGGAAGAAATCAGCCGCGCCAGTGCCTCGGTGGGCCTGTCTTACGGCGCGCACAGCAACCTGTGCGTCAATCAGATCAAGCGCAACGGCACCGATGAGCAGCGCAAAAAATACCTGCCCAAACTGATCACCGGCGAGCACGTGGGTGCGTTGGCCATGAGCGAGCCCGGCGCCGGCAGCGACGTCATCAGCATGAAGCTGAAAGCTGAAGACAAGGGCGGCTATTACCTGCTCAACGGCAGCAAGATGTGGATCACCAACGGCCCCGACGCCGACACCCTGGTGGTTTACGCCAAGACCGAGCCCGAACTCGGCGCGCGCGGCGTCACCGCCTTCCTGATCGAAAAAGGCATGAAGGGTTTTTCCGTCGCGCAAAAGCTCGACAAACTCGGCATGCGCGGCAGCCACACAGGCGAACTCGTCTTCAACAACGTTGAAGTGCCGGCCAGCCAGATCCTCGGCGGCCTCAACAGCGGCGCCAAGGTGCTGATGAGCGGCCTTGACTACGAGCGTGCCGTGCTCACCGGCGGCCCGCTGGGCATCATGCAGTCCGTGATGGACAACGTGGTTCCCTACATCCATGACCGCAAGCAGTTCGGCCAGAGCATCGGCGAGTTCCAGCTCATCCAGGGCAAGGTCGCCGACATGTACACCGTGCTGCAAGCCGGCCGTTCGTTTGCCTACACCGTGGCCAAAAACCTCGACATGCTCGGCACGGAACACGTGCGCCAGGTTCGCAAGGACTGCGCCTCCGTCATCCTCTGGTGCGCCGAAAAAGCCACCTGGATGGCCGGCGAGGGTGTGCAGATCTACGGCGGCAATGGCTACATCAACGAATACCCGCTGGGCCGCCTCTGGCGCGACGCCAAGCTCTATGAAATCGGCGCCGGCACCAGCGAAATCCGCCGCATGCTGATTGGGCGGGAGCTGTTCGCCGAGACGATGTAAGCCGAGCAGGCGAAAATACACCCATGACCACTTCGCTCCAAGACCTCTTTGCCCATAACCGCGCCTGGGCCGCGCAGATGGAAGCCGAGCGCCCGGGCTTCTTCACCAGCCTTGTCAAGCAGCAGACGCCCAGGTACATGTGGATAGGCTGCTCCGACAGCCGTGTGCCCGCCAACCAGATCACCGGGCTGGAGCCGGGTGAGGTGTTCGTGCACCGCAACGTCGCCAACATCGTCGTGCACTCCGACCTCAATGCGCTTTCCGCTATCCAGTTCGCGGTGGAGCGGCTCAAGGTCAAGGACATCATGGTCGTGGGCCACTACGGCTGCTCGGGCGTACAGGCTGCGCTCGAAGGTGCGCGCATTGGCCTGGCTGACAACTGGCTGCGCCACATCCAGGACGTGCGCCATCGCCACCGCCAGCTGCTCGACAGCCTGCCCGAAGACGTGCGTGCCCAGGCCCTGTGCGACATCAATGTGATTGAGCAGGTGGTCAACGTCTCGGTCAGCACCGTCATGGTCGACGCCTGGGCGCGCGGCCAGGAAGTCACCGTGCACGGCTGGGCCTTCGGTGTGCATGACGGCCTGCTGCAAGATCTGCAAATGAGTGTCTCGTCACCTGATGAACTCGACAAGCTCTACAGCAAGGCAGTCGACCGCGTGTGGGACTTGTGGACCGCGCGCGCCGGCGGCGGCATGCAGCAGCAACTGGTCTGAGCGGCGAAAGGCAAAGCCATGTTCCCCCAGCGCCTGGACTCGAGCATTGCTTACGACATCGCCAAGGCGATGATGGATGGCTTTAACCGCCACTACCAGCTCTTTCGCACCGAATCCGCGCGCGCCAAACACCGCTTTGAAACGGCAGACTGGCACGGCCAGCAGCGTGCCCAGCGCGAACGCATAGAGTTTTATGACCTGCGCGTGCGCGAAGCCTCCACCCGGCTGGAGCGGGAGTTCAAGGCCGGCGAGCAGCCCATGGACGTCTGGCAACAGGTCAAGCTCCATTACATCGGCCTCCTCGTCAACCACCACCAGCCCGAGCTGGCTGAAACCTTCTTCAACTCGGTCACCACCAAGATCCTGCACCGCAGCTACTTCCAGAACGACTTCATCTTCGTGCGCCCGGCCGTCAGCACCGAGTACATCGAAAACGACGAGCTGGCATCGCAACCGACCTACCGCGCCTACTACCCCACACGCGACAACATGCGCGATGTACTGCTGCAGCTGGTGCGCGACTTCGACTTGCGCCTGCCGTTCGAGGACCTCGAGCGCGACGCAGGTTATGTGCTGGAAGCCATCAGCGAGCGTTTTGCCGACGTGAAGCTGCGCGCCAACTTCCAGATCCAGGTCCTGACCAGCCTGTTTTTCCGCAACAAGGGCGCTTACGTCGTCGGCAAGATCATCAACGGCTTCAATGAAGTGCCGTTTGCGCTGCCCGTGCTGCACAACAAGGCCGGCAAGCTCGTCATCGATGCGGCCCTGTTTGGGGAAGACGACCTGCTGATCCTCTTCAGCTTCGCGCGTGCCTACTTCATGGTCGACATGGGCATCCCCTCGGCTTACGTGCAGTTTTTGCGCAGCATGATGCCGCACATGCCGCGCGCCGAAATCTACAACGCGCTGGGCCTGGCCAAACAAGGCAAGACGCTGTTCTACCGCGACTTCCTCTACCACTTGCGGCACTCGACTGACAAGTTCCGCATAGCGCCCGGCATCAAGGGCATGGTCATGCTGGTGTTTGACCTTCCCTCGTTTCCCTACGTGTTCAAGGTCATCAAAGACTACTACCCGCCGCAAAAAGACACCACGCGTGAGCAGATCAAGGGCAAGTACCTGCTGGTCAAGCAACACGACCGCGTGGGCCGCATGGCCGACACGCAGGAATACAGCGAAGTGGCTTTCCCGCGTGAGCGTTTTGATGACGAGCTGATCGCCGAGATCGAAAAGTTCGCCCCCAGCCAGCTCGAGATCAGCGACCGCGATGGCGACGGCCAGACCGAAGTCATCATCAAGCACGTCTACATCGAACGGCGCATGATCCCGCTGAACATCTACCTGCAGGAAGCGTTTGACGCCGGCGTGCAGGAGCCCGCCGCCAAGGACCAGATTGAACGCGCCGTCGTCGAATACGGCAACGCCATCAAGGACCTGGTGGCTGCCAACATTTTCCCCGGCGACATGCTCTGGAAGAACTTCGGCATCACCCGCCACGGCAAGGTCGTGTTCTACGACTACGACGAGATCGAATACATCACCGACTGCAACTTCCGCAGGGTGCCCGCCGCCCGCAACGAAGAAGAGGAGATGAGCGGCGAGGTCTGGTATTCCGTCGGACCCAAGGACGTGTTCCCTGAAACCTTTGGTCCCTTCCTTCTTGGCAACGATGCGGTACGCGAAGTCTTCATGAACCACCATGGCGACCTGCTCGACGCGCACTTCTGGCAGAGTCACCAGGCACGCATCCAGGCTGGCCATGTGCATGACGTATTTCCCTATGAACGCGAAAAACGTTTTATCGCGCTGCACAGCCCGGGAGAAGCCGGCGACGAGGTGCTTACGCAATTGCCGCCCGAGCCCGTGCTCACTGGCCTCAGTGGCCTGACTCCCTGAACAAGATTTACCTCCACATCTGAAAGGACCTCTCATGTCGAAATCACTCCAAGACCCCATCGTCATCCTCGGCGCAGCCCGCACCCCCATGGGCGGCTTCCAGGGCGACTTCAGCAGCCTGTCGGCCCACGACCTGGGCGGCGCTGCCATCAAGGCTGCCATCGAGCGTGCCGGCATCGCCCCCGAAAAAGTCGACGAAGTGCTGTTCGGCAACTGCCTCATGGCCGGCCAGGGCCAGGCGCCCGCGCGCCAGGCCGGCTTCAAGGGCGGCTTGCCTTCCAGCGTGGGAGCCGTGACGCTCTCCAAGATGTGCGGCTCCGGCATGGAGGCCACCATGCTCGCGCACGACCAGCTCATCGCCGGCAGCCGTGACGTGATGGTCTCCGGTGGCATGGAAAGCATGACCAACGCGCCCCACCTGCTGCTCAAGGGCCGCAGCGGCGTGCGCATCGGCCACGACCGCATCTATGACCACATGATGCTGGACGGACTGGAAGACGCGTACGAGCCCGGCCGTGCCATGGGCACTTTCGGTGAGCAGTGCGCCGACAAATACAAATTCACCCGCGAAGCGCAAGACGCCTTCGCCACCACCAGCGTCAACCGCGCCAAGGCCGCCACCGAGTCCGGCGCCTTCAAGGCCGAGATCACGCCCGTCACCGTCAAGGGCCGCAGCGGCGACACGGTGATTTCCATCGACGAAGGCCCGGGCAAGGTCAAGCTCGACAAGATCCCCACACTCAAGCCTGCCTTCAAAAAAGACGGCACCATCACGGCCGCGTCCAGCTCGTCCATCAACGACGGTGCTGCCGCCCTGGTGCTGGCGCGTGAGTCGACCGCCAAAGAGCTGGGCGCCAAGCCCATCGCCCGCATCCTCGGCCACGCCACCTTTGCGCAAGACCCCGAGTGGTTCACCACCGCCCCCGTCGGCGCCGTCAACAAGCTGCTCAAGAAAATCGGCTGGAGCGTGAAAGACGTCGACCTGTGGGAAGTCAACGAAGCCTTTGCCGTGGTGCCCATGGCCGCGATGAAGGAACTCGGCATCAGCCACGAGATCGTCAACGTCAACGGCGGCGCCTGTGCGCTGGGCCATCCCATCGGCGCCTCCGGCGCCCGCATCATCGTGACGCTGATCCACGCGCTCAAGGCCCGCGGCCTCAAAAAAGGCGTCGCCACGTTGTGCATCGGCGGCGGTGAAGGCACGGCACTGGCGGTTGAGCTGGTATGAGCGAGGCCGCTCCGGAGCTTTCGGCGGCCGAGCTTGCGCAGCGTATCGACACCTTCTGGCTCGGTTTCCTCCAGGGTGAGGCGGAACTTGTCCAAAAACCGGTGCGTGACCAGGTTGAGGAGATCAACGAAATTCTGGAGGCCTCGCTGGATGGGCTGGCGCTGGAGATGTCCGCAAACGACGGAGACCTCCAGATCGAGCTGATCGCGACGGCCCAAGGCTCCAAGGACCGCTTCCCCCTGCTCATGGATTTCGTGAAGCGGGCGCCTCCCCTGAAGCACTACACCCTCCGCGCTTTTCGCAGCCGCACCGAGGAACCCGATTTCCCGATCCGCATGAATGATTTCGAGCTCGCCACCTCAGAGCTGCTGATCGGCCATTTTGCCGACGAGGGGCAGGTGGGCATTGAGGTCAAGTTCGACCGCGAGCTCCCCAGTGACATGCAGGACCACGCGCGCAACATGGCCTTCATCATGCTTGACCATGTGCTGGGCGAATACGACTTCGCGATCAAGGTCGGGGTGGTGGATTTTGTGGACGAATTTTCCGCAGAGGTGATTCAGGCCACGCCGCTGCATCAGTTCGGCGCCGTGATGGACAGCTTCTGGACCGGCGCGCTGGGGCATACGGGGCTTTTCCCGAATGGCGAAGACAGCTGGTCCACGCTGACGCTTGCCTTTGAAAGCGACGGCGAAGGCAACCACGCGATCGTGTCGGTCAACGACAGCGCCAATGCCGTGGCAGCCAGGCCAGACCTGGGCCATGCGGTCGAACTCAAGCTGCCCGCGCATGACCAGGCCACGCTGGACGCCGCCCGTGACCTCCAGGACCAGATCGCCACCCGGCTTGAGCTCCATCATGCAGGCATCCTGTCGCACACCATGCTGCGCAACGGCGAACGCATGGCCAACTATTACGTTGGCGACTTGCCCGCGGCGCTTGAAATGATCAATGCCAGCGTGCAGTCTGCGCCACTGGCCGATGCCGATCTGCGCAGCGAATTCGATCCGTCATGGTCGAAGTACTTCGAGTTTGCGGGCTGATCCATGAAAGTTCTTGTCCTCGGCGCATCGCGCGGCATAGGTCTCGAATTTGTCAGGCAGTACCTGGCAGACGGTGCGGACGTCATTGCCACCGCACGCGACGACGAAGGCCTGCAGCGCCTTAAGGGCCTGGGCGCCAAGGCCTTGCGGCTGAACGTGGCCGAGCCCGCCAGCATCAGCGGTCTGGCCTGGCTGCTGGACGGCGAAGAGATCGATATCGCCCTGTATGTGGCCGGCGTCTTCCCGCGGGGCGGTGCATTGACACCGCCGACACGCGAGGCCTTTGACCAGGCCATGCATACCAATGTGCTGGGTGCGATGCAGGCCATTCCGCAAGTCGCGCCGATGGTCGAGGCCTCAAGGATGGGAGGCGGTGGCAGGGGCCGCTTTGCTTTCATCAGCAGCGCCTTGTCGCAGATTGCGGGCGCGGACAGCAGCCATGGCTGGGTTTATCGCGCCAGCAAGGCCGCACTCAATATGGCGGTCGCCTCGGCCCAACACGACTACCCCAAGGCCATCATGGTGGCCCTGTCACCCGGCTGGGTGCAAACCGATATGGGCGGCCAGGACGCGCCGCTCACTGTGGAGCAAAGCGTCACGGCCATGCGCGCCACACTGGCGGGGCTCAAGCCCGAACATAAGGGTGCCTTTCTCGACTATGACGGCCGCCTCTTCGGCGCATGGTGAATTCACCCGGCCGGCTCCGTTTTTTCTTTGACACATATCGCAAGGGCACACCATGCTGCTGAACCAGGACCAGGAAATGATTCGCGACGCGGTGCGCGAGTTTGCGAAAGAAGAGCTCTGGCCCCACGCCGCCCGCTGGGACAAGGAGCACTATTTCCCCAAGGAAGCGCATGCCGGCCTGGCCGCGCTGGGCGCTTACGGTATCTGCGTACCTGAAGAGTTCGGCGGCGCAAATCTTGACTACCTCACGCTTGCCCTGGTGCTTGAGGAAATCGCCGCCGGTGACGGTGGCACCAGCACCGCCATCAGTGTCACCAACTGTCCGGTCAACGCTATCCTCATGCGCTACGGCAACGCGCAGCAGAAAAAGCAGTGGCTCACACCGCTGGCTCAGGGCGAGATGCTCGGCGTGTTTTGCCTGACTGAGCCGCACGTCGGCAGTGACGCTTCTTCACTGCGTACCACGGCCGTGAAAGACGGCGATGAATATGTGATCAACGGTGTCAAGCAGTTCATCACCAGCGGCAAGAATGGCCACGCGGCTATCGTGATTGCGGTGACCGACAAGGGCGCCGGCAAAAAAGGCATGAGCGCCTTCATCGTGCCCACCAGCGCACCGGGCTATGTGGTGGCGCGGCTTGAAGACAAGCTGGGCCAGCATTCCAGTGACACCGCGCAAATCAATTTTGACAACTGCCGCATCCCGGCCGAAAACCTGATCGGCAGCGAAGGCGAAGGCTACAAGATCGCCCTGGGCGCGCTTGAAGGCGGGCGCATCGGCATCGCCGCACAAAGCGTCGGCATGGCGCGCAGCGCATTCGAATTTGCGCTCAGCTACGCCAAGGAGCGCCAGAGCTTTGGCACTGCCATCTTTAACCACCAGGCGGTGGGCTTTCGCCTGGCTGATTGCGCCACCAAGATCGAAGCTGCCCGCCAGCTGATCTGGCACGCGGCCAGCCTGCGCGACGCGGGGCTGCCCTGCCTGAAAGAAGCCGCCATGGCCAAGCTCTTTGCCAGCGAAATGGCTGAAGAAGTCTGCAGCGCGGCCATCCAGACGCTGGGCGGCTACGGCTATGTCAGCGACTTCCCGGTAGAACGCATTTACCGGGATGTGCGTGTGTGCCAAATTTATGAAGGCACGTCGGACGTGCAGAAAATCATTATTCAACGCGGACTTTGAGTACACCCCCGTTGAGGCTCACTTTGTGTAGCCTCCTCCCCCCTTGCAGGGGGCGGCGCCTGCGGCCCGGCAAAGCCGGTTCCGCGGCCCCTGCTGGGTTTGCGGGATTTCTCGCACTACGTATGGAGTGCACGCCGTAAACTTGCCGATTCAGTGGCTATCCACAGCAGGAGACAGAGCATGCCCATCACCAAAGGATTCCGCGCATTGGTCGACGAGGCCATGGCGCAGATCAAAACTTATTCCGTCGCAGAGGCCAGATCAAAACTCAACGACCCCAAGGTACAGATCGTTGATATTCGCGATGTGCGCGAGCTGACAGCCGGCACCGTGGTGGGCAGCTTCCACGCACCGCGCGGCATGCTCGAGTTCTGGGTTGACCCAGAGTCTCCGTACCACAAGCCCCTGTTTGCCGATGAAGGTAAAGAGTTCATCCTCTTTTGCGGGGCAGGCTGGCGCAGCGCCCTGGCCACCAAAACCCTGCAGGACATGGGCATGCGCAACGTGGCGCACATTGACGGTGGTTATGCCGAATGGGTGAAGCAGGGCGCACCCACTGAAACGCTGGAAGAGCGCAAGGCCCGCGTCAACAACTGCGGCTGATGCCCCAGTTGCTGTCGTCCCAGCCGTGCCCCTGCGGGCGCACAGGCCCGGCTCAAAAGCCACTGCTGTTCACCAACTGCTGCGGCCGTTACCTTGACCATTTCGACGCTGTGCCCGCGCCGGACGCCGAGTCGCTCATGCGCTCGCGCTACACCGCCTTTGTGGCCGGGCATGCCGACTACCTGCTCGCCACCTGGCACACCACCCAGCGGCCCGCGTCCATCGAGTTTGACCCCGGCGTGAGATGGCTGGGCCTTGAAGTGCGCAGCCATCGCCAGCTCGATGCCACCCACGCTGAGGTCGAATTCGTCGCGCGCCAGAAAAGCTCCGGTGGCCCGGCCGTGCGCCTGCATGAGCGCAGCCGTTTCGTGCGTGAAGAAGGGCGTTGGTACTATGTGGACGGCGACATCCAATAAGGGGAGGGCAGATGTTCAATCAGACCGTGCGAGGCATGTATTGCCTGCGCTGCAGCAGCCGAAAGGTGGTGCGCGGCAATTTCGAAGCGGAACGGTTCTATCCCTTGCGTGGCTTGCTGCGATCCCTTGCCGGCAAGCCGGTGCTTTTGCAAAATCAGCATTCACATGCCTGCATCGACTGCGGCCTGGCCTGGAACGAGGTCGACGCCGTCGAATTGCGAAAAAACCTTCGCGCCTATGGCCTGGCGCCGCACAGCACCGGTGTGATAGAGGCCGTGAACGAAACGGGTGTTGATGTCCGTTTATGAGCGCCTGGTAAGACTGCAGAGGTCTTGCTGGGCCTGCGCTTTAATTCTGGTGATTTTGCTGCTGGGCGCATGGGTTGTCATCATCGAACCACGCTGGGTCGCGCACCGTGAAATCAGCGTGGAGGTTCGTCACTGGAAAGGCCCGGCTGGCCTCAAGGTGGCTGTTGCGTCGGATTGGCACTTCACCAAACGCGCGCTGTGGCGCGTGATGACGGTCGAGCGTGCCCGCGCCATCGTCCGCGAGATCAACGCCGCCCAGCCCGACGTCATCCTCATCCCCGGTGACCTGATCGCCGAACACAACTACAAGCCCGACTTTGCCGCCACGCCTGAAGACGAAATTGCCGAAGTGCTGGGCGAGCTCAAGGCGCCGCTCGGCGTCTATGTGGCGCTGGGCAACCACGACTGGTGGCATGACGGCCCCGCTTTTACGGCAGCGCTGGAGCGGCGCGCCATCAAAGTGCTTGAGAACGACGCCCAGCTGCTCAAAGGCACGCAGGTCTGGGTCGTCGGTATCGGCGACGACATGACCGGGCATTCCGACCCCCGGGCCGCCGTTAAAAAACTGCCGCCGGGCGCGCACTCGCTGGTGTTTCTGCATGATCCCGCCAGTCTGAAGGAACTACCCCCCGTGCGCGGCCTTGCCGTAGCTGGCCACACCCATGGCGGCCAGGTCTACCTGCCTTTTGTCGGCGCCCTGGTCGTGCCCGGCGACGCGCCGCGTGACTGGGCCTATGGCTGGGTGGAGCACGGCGACAATCGCATGTATGTCACCAGCGGGCTCGGCGTCAGCATTTTGCCGGTGCGATTTAACATGAGGCCTGAGTGGGTGATGTTCACCCTCGATGCGCCGGCGGTCAACCCGGCGCGGCCCCCATAAACAGGAAGCAGACAGATGAAGTTCGATGCGGTGTTATTTGACTGTGATGGCGTGCTGGTCGACAGCGAACCGATTACCAACGGCGTGTTGCGCGACATGCTCGAAGAGCTCGGCTGGAAGCTCGGCTCGGCCGAATGCATGGCCATGTTTGTCGGCAAGGCCGTCAAGGACGAAGCCGCCAACATCGAGGCCCACACCGGCAAGCCCGTGACGGAAGAGTGGATGCTGGAGTTTCGTGCCCGCCGCAACGAAGCCCTGGTCGAGTCGCTGCTGGCCGTGCATGGCGCGGTCGAGGCCGTCAGCCAGATCCACACGCTGTACCAGGGCCGCATTGCCTGCGCGTCCGGCGCAGACCGCTTCAAGGTCGAGCTGCAGCTGGAAAAGTGCGGGCTGATGCCCTTCTTCGAAGGCAAGGTTTTCAGTGGGCATGAGCTGCCGCGCTCCAAGCCCTTCCCGGATGTGTACCTGGCCGCCGCCGCGGCGCTGGGAGTTGACCCCAAGCGCTGCGCCGTGATTGAAGACACCATCACCGGTGTCACCGCCGGCGTGGCGGCTGGCTGCACGGTGTTCGGTTACAGCCCGCCCGAGCTGGGCCACGACGCACCCCGGGCCCTGCGCGCCGCCGGTGCGGTGCATGTGTTCATCGCCATGGCCGACTTGCCGGCGCTGGTGACCTGACGGCGCGATTTCTTGCCGCGGGCTTTTTTCAGCTGACTTGTCGATTCCGGTCGAATCCATTCGTCGTAGAGGTGTCAGTAACCACTTTTAAAGGAAATCGGTCATGAAATACCTCTGCCTCGCTTACTACAACCCCGCCGAATTCGCCGCCATGGCACCCGCCGACATGCAGGCCCTGGTCAGCCAGTGCCCCGCCAAGGACGCCCAGCTCAAGGCCACCGGGCAGTTGCGCGTGAGTGCTTCGCTGGGCGAGCCTGAAACGACCATCCGCCTGCAGCCGCGCGGAGGCAAGACGCAGAAAATCGACGGCCCGTTCACGGAGGCCAAAGAGCTGGTCGGCGGGTTTTTCATCATCGAGGCTGCCAGCGCCGAAGAAGCCGTGAAAGCCGCCTCGCTGCACCCGGCCGCCACGCTGGGGGAGCAAGCCGGCTGGCGCATCGACATGCACCCCATCGGGTTCTTTGAGCAGTACGACGGCAAGGCCTGAGGCGGTTGGCGCCCAGCGGGTGTCTGGGGCCTTTTGATGCTATTTTCAGCATCAAATAGGCCTCTAGCCCAATAAAAATAGGCGCAAGCAGCTATCGTTTTGATAGCTTGTCCGGGCAACGGAATCAGTCTGAACCGTCCTGAACCGTCCTGAACCGCCCTGGGGCGCGGAAAAGCCCGGGAAAGCGGTGAAACAGGCGTTTTCAAGTATCAAAAGCGTCTGTAGCCCAATAGAAATGTGCGCGAACAGCTATTAAATTGATAGTAATTGGACCGTCGCGCGGGCGACGTCCGACCCCTCAAATCTGCACCCGCGTCCCCAGCTCGATCACGCAGTTGTTCGGCAGCTTGAAGAATCCCGCCACGCTGCCCGCGTTGCGCGACATCAGCGCGAACAGCGCCTCGCGCCAGTGCGCCATGCCCGAGCCGCGTGTGGGCACCACGATCTCGCGGCTCAAGAAGTACGAGGTCTCGAACAGGTTGATGGGCAGGCCCTGGGCCTTGCACAGCTCCAGCGCTTTCGGGATGTCGGGCGTGTTCTTGAAGCCGTAGTTCACCTCCACCCGCCAGAACCCCGGCGCCAGCGGCTGTACCTGCACGCGCTCGGTAAACGGTATCCACGGCACATCGTGGAACACCACCGTCAGGATCAGGTTGCGTTCATGCAGCACCTGGTTGTGTTTGAGGTTGTGCATCAGCGCCTGCGGCACCGTGTCGGGGTTGGCCACTGCATAAACCGCGGTGCGCTGTACGCGGTGCACACGGTTCTCGCTGTCGGCCGACAGGGCCGTCACAAAGGGCAGCAGCTCCGGGTCATCCTGGCGGATGCTGTCCATCAGCAGCTCGCGCCCGCGCCGCCACGTCGCCATCACCGTAAAGATTGCCACGCCCATCACCAGCGGGAACCAGCCGCCCTGCATGAACTTCAGCAGGCACGACACCACCAGCAGCAGGTCAACCGCCACAAAAGTCACCGTGGCCGCAATCGCCAGCGGCAAGGGGTAGCGCCAGCCCTGGCGTATGACAAAGAAGGTCAGCAAGGTCGTGATCAGCATGGTGATCGTCACCGCAATGCCATAAGCCGCCGCCATCGCGGATGAGCTGCCAAAGCCCACCACCGTCAGCAGCACGGCCGCCAGCAGCAGCCAGTTCACGCCCGGCATGTAGATTTGCCCGGCTTCGCGTGCCGAGGTGTGCAGCACGCTCATGCGTGGCAGCAGGCCCAGTTGTATGGCCTGCCGCGTCATCGAATAAGCCCCTGAAATGACGGCCTGCGAGGCAATCACCGTGGCCAGCGTGGCCAGCATCACGGCGGGAATCAGCCAGGCCTCGGCAAACAGGCGATAAAACGGATTCTCCAGCGCGGCCGGGTCGCGCATCAGCAGCGCGCCTTGGCCCATGTAGTTGATGGCCAGTGCCGGCAGCACCAGGCCGCCCCAGGCAAACTGGATGGGCCGTTTGCCGAAGTGGCCCATGTCGGCATACAGCGCTTCAGCGCCGGTAAAGGCCAGCACGATGGCGCCCACGGCCACAAACATGTGCCAGCCCTGTGCGCTTAAAAAGTGGAAGGCGTGCAGTGGGTTCAGCGCGGCCAATATGCCGGGCTGTTGCGCAATCTCCAGCGCGCCGGTAAATGCCAGCACGCTAAACCACAGCACGATGACCGGGCCAAACAGCTTGCCCACCAGGCCCGTGCCAAAACGCTGCACCGCAAACAGCGCCACCAGCACTGCCATGCAGGCCGGCAGCACATAGGGCTTGAGGGCGGGCGTCACCACCTCCAGCCCTTCGACCGCGCTGAGCACCGAGATCGCCGGTGTGATGACGCTGTCGCCATAGAACAGTGCCGCACCCAGCACACCCGTCAGCAGCAGGGCCGTGCGCGCCTTGGGGTTGTGCCCGGCCGCCTTGGCCGCCAGCGCGGTCAGCGCCATGATGCCGCCTTCGCCGTTGTTGTCGGCGCGCAGGATCAGCAGGATGTACTTGAGCGTGACGATCATCATCAAGCCCCAGAAGATCACCGACACAGCGCCGATGAGGTGCGCCTCATCCAGCGGGATGCCCGTGGCCGGGCTGAAGATTTCCTTCATCGTGTAGAGCGGGCTGGTACCAATGTCGCCATACACCACACCCAGAGCGCCCAGCGTCAGCGCCGCCACGCCTTCGCGGTGGCCCTTTTTACCCGTGGTGTGGTTCGTGGCTGCGGCCGTGCCTTCTTGCGCAGGCGCAGCATTCGTCGTCATTCCCATACATTCCATCCAGCAGTGAAGAAGCCTTCACTGTCGGCGGATGCGCATCAGGAACGCATAAGTGATTCAATGATTCAATGATTCCGTTTTCAGATCACCCGTGAACGCGAGGCGAAGCGCAGACGGTACAGAAGTACGGCAAGCGAAGCCGACAAAGTGCACGGTTGATATGGAAATGGAACGGTGTCAGTCCACCGCCAGCCGGTAGCCTACGCCGGTTTCGGTCAGCAAATGCCGGGGCTCGGCCGGGTCCTGCTCAATCTTGGCGCGCAGCTGCGCCATGTAGAGGCGCAGGTAGTGCACGTGCTCGGTGTACTCCGGCCCCCACACGTCGGCCAGCAGCTGCCGGTGCGTGACGACGCGGCCCGCGCTGCGCACCAGCCGCGCCAGCAGCTTGAACTCGGTCGGCGTCAGGTGCAGCGTCTCGCCGTGCAGCTGCACGGTGTGCAGCGTCAGGTCCACACGCAGGCCGTCCAGCGCGTGCACCGTCACGGCCGCGGCCAGCGTGGTGCCGCGGTGGCGCAGCGCCACGCGTATGCGCGCCAGCAGCTCGCTCACGCTGAAAGGCTTGGTCAGGTAGTCGTCGGCCCCCGCGTCCAGCAGCTTGATTTTCTGCGCCTCCTGGTGCCGGGCCGACACCACGAGGATCGGCAGCGAATGTTTTCGCCGCACCTCCTGCACCAGCTCGGCGCCGTCGCCGTCGGGCAGGCCCAAGTCCAGCACGATGACGTCGGGCGGGTCGTGGCGTATCAGCGCCGCCGCTTCGCTCAGCGACACGGCCGTCTGCACCTCAAAACCTTCCACCGACAGCGAGGCGCGCATCAGCTCGCGTAGGTCGCGGTCGTCTTCCACCACCAGGATGCGCAGGCTCATGGCTGCATCCCGGCCGGTTGCTGCGCGGCGATGGGCAGTGTCAGCGTGAAGACATTGCCTTCACCCGATTCGCCGGCATCACTGCGCGACGAAATGGTGAGCTGGCCCTGGTGCGCCTCTGCAATGGCGCGGCACAGCGCCAGGCCCAGGCCTGCGCCGCGCGCGCCGGATTGGTCACCCCGTGCGTAGGGCGCAAAGATCGCCTCGTACTTGTCTTTCGCTATCTGCGGGCCGCTGTCCTTCACGGCCAGCAGCAGGGTGCCGCCTTCTGCGCGCACCGCCAGCGCAATCGCACCTGTGCTGTACTTGAGCGCGTTGTCCAGAAGGTTGTCCAGCAGCTGTGCCAGCAGCACCGGGTCGGCCTTGATCAGCGGCAGCCCGGCCTGCACGGTGGAAGTGATGCGGCGCTCCGGGTCGCGCTTGCGCACGCGCGCCAGCACCGTGCCAACAATTTCTTCGGGTGACTCCCATTGCCGCGCCGGCGGCTGCGCCGTGTTGGAGAGCTGCACCAGCTGCAGCGTGTTCTCCGTCACGGTCGATAAATAAGAAGCCTCACTCACAATGCTGCCCAGCAGCCGCGCCTGCTCGGCCGGGGCCAGCTTGTCGCCCTGCGTCTGCAGTGCCGAAGCCGCGCCCACGACGGCCGCCAGCGGCGTGCGCAGGTCATGCGAAATGGCCGCCAGGAAAGTGCTTTGCACCTGCTGGCGTTGGGCCTCGCCCTGCGCCGCCTGCATCGACTGGCTGAGCCGCAGCCGCCACAGCGCCTGGCCCAGCAGCGCACACAGCGCCTCGGCATGTTCGCGCCCACCGGTGTCGTGTGCCGGTGCGGGTTCTACCCGTGCGGCGCCGTGCATTTGCGCCTTGTCGCCCAGCGGCAGGTACCAGGCGTTCAGCCCCGGCCAGCGCCCGGTGCCGGGGCCCAGCGTGGCCACTTCGCGCATGCAGCAGCGCATGCCATCCAGCACGGAAGGCTCCAGCACCGCTGCATTCGACAGCTCCCCTGCAGCGTCCACCGTGCCGAGCAGGCAGGGGCCTGTAAAGGCTTCGTCCAGCGCGGCCTGGCCCAAAGCGGCAATGTCCTGCACCGCGGCCGCGGTAGAAAGCTGCGTGGCCAAGCCCTGCAGCTGGCGCGCCCGCTGTTCGTTCAGCTGCGCCGCAGCCGTCTCACGCCGCAGCCGCGCTGACAGGTGGCTGATGGCCAGCGCCACCAGCAGCATGCTGAAGAGGGCAATCAGGTGGTCGCGGCTCTCCACCTCAAAGGTAAAGCGCGGCGGCACAAAAAAGAAATTCAGCGCCGTCACGGCCACCAGCGCCGAGGCCACAGACTCCTTCCAGCCCATGGTGTAAGACACCACCACCACGACCAGCACATACAGCATGGCCTGGCTGGCAATCGTCACCTCTCTGTCGAGCAGCAGCCCGCCGCCGGTGGCCGCCGCCAGCAGCAGCGCCACGGCGAACCAGTGGCGCAAAGAGGTGCCCGTGGCGGGAGTGGATTCAGGGGCTTTCGTCATCAGAAGGCCAGCGTACCATCGGCCGCATCAGGATTGCATCAGGAAGCCGGGCTGGGTGCGGTGGCGGATACGGCGGACCCCAAGGCCCCCAACCGCCCAAATTCTTGATCTGTATCAACTTTTACCCATAAAAAGTGCCTGTAGCCCAATAAGAATCGGCGCAACTAGCTATGAAATAAATAGCAAATGACTCGCCCAGCACGCCCCGCCGCGCGGCCTTCCCGGTCCTTGCAGTCTCCCGACGCCACCCATAACCCCACTGCCAAAATCGTCCCATCCTGTTAAGCTGGCTGCCCGACTTTTAATAACGATTTGAGAGACAACACCATGCCCGGACTCCTTCCCAACGTTGACCCTGACGGCCTGCTCGAGTTTTCGGTGGTCTACACCGACCGCGCCCTCAACCACATGTCCAGGAGCTTCCAGGGTGTGATGAGCGACATCTCCAGCATTCTCAAAGACGTCTACAAGGCGCACGCCGTGGCCCTGGTGCCCGGCAGCGGCACTTACGGCATGGAGGCCGTGGCCCGTCAGTTTGCGGGTGGCAAGCACGTCATGGTCATCCGCAACGGGTGGTTCAGCTACCGTTGGACGCAGATCTTTGACATGGGCCATATCCCCGCATCCCACACCGTGCTCAAGGCCAAACAAACCGGCCCCGGCGCGCAAGCCCCCTGGGCGCCCGCACCCATCGCCGATGTGGTCGCCGCCATCGCCAAAGAAAAGCCCGCACTCGTTTTTGCCCCACACGTCGAAACCGCCTCCGGCATGATCCTGCCCGACAGCTACCTGCAGGCCGTCGCCGCGGCAGTGCATGCCGTGGGCGGCCTCTTTGTGCTTGACTGCATCGCCTCCGGCGCCATGTGGGTTGACATGAAGGCCACCGGCGTTGACCTGCTGATTTCGGCCCCGCAAAAAGGCTGGAGCAGCTCACCCTGCTGCGCCATGGTCATGCTCAGCGAGCGCGCCCGCGCCGCGATAGACAGCACCATCAGTTCCAGCTTTGCCTGCGATTTGAAAAAGTGGATGCAGATCATGGAGACGTACGAAAACGGCGGCCATGCCTACCACGCCACTCTGCCCACAGACGCCCTCACGCGCCTGCGTGCCGCCATGAAGGAAACGCAAGACTACGGCTTTGCCAAAGTCAAAGCCGAGCAGGAAGCATTGGGCGCCAAGGTGCGCAAACTGTTTGAAAGCCGCGGCCTGCCCAGCGTGGCCGCCGAAGGCTTCAAGGCTCCAGGCGTAGTGGTCAGCTACACCACAGACCCCGACATCCAGTCTGGTAAAAAATTCCTCGCCCAGGGTTTGCAAACCGCCGCCGGTGTGCCGCTGCAGTGCGACGAGGCTGCCGATTTCAAGACCTTCCGCGTCGGCCTGTTTGGCCTGGAGAAATGGCACCAATCTGACCGCACCGTCGGCCAGCTTGCCGCCGCACTCGACCAGATCGGCCTGACCGAGAAGGCGCGCCAGGCTGTCGCGGCCTGAGCGGCTGTTTTTCATCGGGAGCTTCGGCTCCCTTTTTTATGTTCGCTTCCTTTTTTAATCCATCAATTCATTCATAAAGAGACGTGTCGATGAAATGCGCTTTGGTCGGTTCCCGTTTTTTCGCTGCCTCCGTGTTTGAGGCGCTTCGCAAAGAAGAAGGCATTGAGTTCACCAGCATCGTCGCCCCGGCAGAAGACGACCGGCTGGCGATTGCCGGGCGCGCCGCCGGCATCCCGGTTCACGTGCTGGCCAACCCCAAGATCGTGCCCGGCGAGGCGATTGCCGAAGGCACAGAACTCATCATCGCCGCACACACCCATGCCCGAGTGAGTGACGACGCACTCGCCCGTTCGCGTCTGGGCGGCATCGGCTACCACCCTTCGCTGCTGCCAAGGCACCGCGGCATCGCGGCGGTGGAGTGGACGATCCTGGAAGGTGACCCGATTGCCGGCGGCTCCGTCTACCACCTGGCCGACGGTTGGGACGCCGGCGCCATCGCCGCGCAAGACTGGTGCTTTGTCAAAAAAGGCGAAACCGCCCGCGAGCTATGGGAGCGTGCCTTGGCACCCATGGGCCTGGCGCTGCTCAGCAAGGTCGTGCACCACGCCCGCCAGCACGGCAGCTTGCCCGCCGAGGTACAAGACCCGGCCTTCGCCACCCGCGCCCCCATGCTGCGCAAAGCGGTGGTGCTGACGGAAGAGACCTCGCCAGCCAACACATCGCTCGTCGTCTCCATCGTCGGCACAGACCGCCAGGGCATCGTCAGCGCACTCGCAGACAAAGCCCAGCGCTTCGGCGCCAACTGGGCCGCCAGCCGCATGACACGCCTGGCCGGTGAATTCGCCGGCATGGTCCACTTCGAAGTACCCCGCGAAAACGCCGACAACCTGGCCACCTCACTGCGCGGCCTGCAGTCCAGTGGCCTGCAAGTGGTCGTGGCCAAAAGCGACGGCGCCAACACCCCCGCCGCACTGCGCGTGTTTGAACTCGAACTGGTAGGCGAAGACCGCCTGGGCATCGTCAGCAACCTCACCAAGATGCTCGCCGAGCGCGGTATCAGCATCGAGAGCATTCACACCGACATCGTGCGCAGCGGTGTCTCAGGCAAACAGACCTTCAAGGTCGAGGCGCATTTGCTGGTGCCGGCTAATTTGTCGGTGGAGTCATTGCAGAAAGAGCTGGGCACGCTAGCCAGCGAGATGATGCTGGATATTGCGCTGGGGGAGCGGCAGGTTGCTGTCGGGTGAGTCGACATTCCCTCGGACGTGAAGCGGGTTAAAAGCGCGGGATAGCCATGGTCGAAATCATTGTGGCGGTGTTGGTGGTTGGCGGCTTGGCCGTGCTGCCCATCGCCGGGCTCATCATTCAGGTGTGGCGTGACCACCGCGGCAAGCGCAGGAATGCGCAGGGCAGGTGCTACGCCTGCGGCGGGTCAGGCTTTCTATTGCCTCTAGCTCACTACAAAGGCGCAACTTTCAACTACTGCGTGGCATGCTTTCAACGCCAGCGCCGGATGTCCACGATGACCGGACTTGTCGCTGCCGGAGTTCTGGTTGCGGGCTTGTGTGCCTGGTTGATCGTGCGCGAGCTTTAAGAGATTGCTTTGAGGGCGGCGGGTTTCCGGCAGTGAGCTGGGATCCGGTTTGTCCTGCGCGGAGGCTGTGAGGGATTGCGGTAACGAAAATCATGTTCTCCGCAATAGGCAGTCGTGAGGCTCGTTATGCTTGTGCTTGCCCCGGTCGCTGGGAAATTTTGGCAAGGAGTGAATCTTGGGAATGGCTGCGCAAGGCAATTGGAGGGAACGTGTGGTGCTCGCTTACATCGACGAGCCCCCGTTCGGTTGGGAGGACGCCACTGGCCAGCCGGTTGGCGCGGACGTGGAACTGGCGACGGTGATCCTGCGCTCGCTGGGGGTTGCAGACATCACCTATCGGAAGACGACCTTCGCCGACCTCCTGCCCGGCGTGGTGCGCGGTGACTGGGATGTCAACGTCCCGATGTTTGTTTCGCCCGGGCGCGCATTGCAGGTGGCATTCAGCGCGCCGGTCTGGGCCCTGGGCGATGGCTACCGCCCGGCAATATCAGTCTTACGAGGATCTGGCGCGTGACGCCGGTGCGCGCCTGGCGGTCGTGCAGGAGCAGATCCAGATCCAGTCGGCAATGGCGGCAGGCGTTCCACAGTCCCGGCTGGTCCGCTTCGCGTCACAGGAGCATGCCATCGCCGCCCTTCGCCGCGGAAGCGTCGATGCTTATGCGAGCACGGCGCTTGGTAACAGGACGCTCATCTCCATGCCTGGCATGCAGGATCTGGTGGCGATTGACCACCCCGCTCGCGCGGAAACACCGCTCGGGGCTTATACGTTCGCCAAGTCCGCGCGCGATCTTGTTGACGCGTTCGACGCCAAGTTGCGCGCGTACCTCGGTTCGCCAGCACATCTTGAATTGATACGCCGGTACGGTTTTGCGGCGGCGGATATCGGGCCGGTCCTGAATCGGTCGCGTGATGAGCGTGACGAATAAGCCAGCGGGAAACCCAGATACGGTGGTTTCCGGTTGTTCTCTACATTACTCTGGGCACGAACCCAGACCTGAGTTCAAGCAACACTAAAAATCCTGAAACCATGACCAGTGATCGCATCTCAAAATTTCTCGACGATATACGCCTTCTTGATCCCGAACGCTTCGAGCTTGTACAGGCACTGAGAAAAATCATCCTTGGCCTGGATTCCTCGATCTCTGAAGAGGTGAAATACGGTGGACTCTTGTTCTCCGCTGTAAAGCCGTTTTGTGGGGTGTTCTCTTACGCAAAACACGTTTCCCTGGAGTTCGGCGAGGGCGCATCACTGCCGGACAAGTTCAAAGTGCTCGAGGGCGAAGGCAAGTTCCGTCGCCACATCAAATTGGCATCAGTTGAAGACATCACGGGCAAGCATGCCCGTGACTATCTTGCTTTGGCGCTCAAGATGTCGGCGAAGGCGTGAAGATGCAAATGCGCGCCCACCTGAAACAGAAAATAATCGATGTATGCGAAAACAAGATCAGAGAGAAAGGCGAAAACGTCGGCGTTTCGTTCTACGCGTTTTTTGCCAACAAGAATGACAACCCGGAACTCCTGATGGAGGCCGCAACATGGTGGATCCAAACGCACCGGCTGGACCACTTTGAGAAAGCGTTGAAGATCAGGCGTCTGGTTGAGCAGGAAGCGGTCGATTGAGAAAAACCGCGCCTTGATGTAAGCGTCCTCCAGGGCCATATCCGCCCCAGGCTCCCTCTCTTTTTTCCAGACGACCCCAAGGCGTCTCACTAGCAACTTTCGCAACTTTCAAGGATGCCAGCGCGACACCGCCCGCGGCGTGTGAGCCGACTTGCTTCCGGCGAGCGCATACGAAAGCTGGTTCGCCGCGCGGATGACACTTTTTGCGTGCTTCATCAGTTTGGTCTTTGAGAGCCGTGCACTCGGGCCCGAGATGCAGAGGGACCCCAGCAATCGCCAGTTGAGGCCGAACACCGGCGCTGCGACACTGGCCACCTCGGCTTCGCGCTCGCCCATCGAGATCTGGAAGCCCTGCTCGCGGATCGACTCATACGGCTCTCCCGCTGCGCCGCTGAAGGCCAGGATCACACGTCCCGGCGCGCCCTTGTTCAGGGGCAGCCGCTCGCCGACACGCACATGGTGCCGCACGGATTGCGGCCCTTCGACGCGCGCCACGCAGGCGCGAATGTCGCCTTCGCGCACGTAGAACGATGCGCTCTCGCCAGTAGCCTCAACGAGCTGGTGCAGCGTTGGCTCGACGACCCGGTTGACATCAAACCCGGCCTGGTAGCGCGCACCGAGCCAGCCGGCGGCCGGCCCCAGCCGCCACTGGCCGTCGTCGGCCTGCACCATGTAGTGCGACAAGGCCAGCGTCCGCGCCAGGCGCAGCACCGTCGTCTTGTGCATCTGCGAACGCCGGCTCAGCTCCGCCAGCGAAAGCGTCGACTCGCCCACCGCAAAAGCTTCCATCAGCGAGAGCGCCCGTGTCACCGCGATGACGCCGCCGCCCGTCTCAACTGCCTCATTTGCTGCATCGTTGCGCATATCGCACCATGGTTCACTGTATGAAACGGTATTGTATGGCGTGCAACACGCGTCTACAGTCCCACCCATACCGCACTTTCAAGCGGAGCCCAGGAGACATTTCATGAAACTTTCCCGCCGTTGCGTGCTGGCCGCTGCCGTCACGTGTTCTCTGGCCACCAGCGCCTTTGCGCAGGCCTGGCCCACCGCCAAACCCATTCGCCTCGTCGTCCCGTTCCCGGCCGGCGGCGGTACCGACATCATTGCCCGCGAAGTCGCGAACAAGCTCGCGGGCTCGGGCTACACCTTCGTCGTCGACAACAAACCAGGCTCGGGTGGCAACCTGGGCGTGGACGCCGCGGCAAAGTCGCCGGCGGACGGCTACACGCTGGTGCTCGGCCAGACCAGCAACCTGGCGATCAACCCCAGCCTGTACGCCAAGCTTTCGTACGACCCCGTGAAGGACCTCACCCCCGTGAGCCTGGTGGCGAGCGCGCCGCTGGTCATCGTCGTCGCGGCGGACTCGCCGTACAAGACGCTTGCCGACATCGTTGCGGCGTCCAAGGCCAAACCCGGCTTCCTGAACTACGCGACTTCCGGCAACGGCACCGTCGCGCACCTCGCCACCGAATCCTTCCAGAAGGCAGCAGACGTCAAGCTGACGCACGTGCCGTACAAGGGCGCGGCGCAGGGCGCTACCGACCTGATTGGCGGGCAGGTGCAGCTTTATGTGTCGTCCATCCCCACGCTCATCGGCCACATCAAGAACGGAAAAATGCGCGCCATCGCCGTCACGTCGGCCAAACGCACCGAAGACCTGCCGCAGGTGCCGACCATTGCCGAGTCAGGCTACAAAGGCTTCGAGGCCATGACCTGGTTCGGCATCGCCGGGCCCGCGAACCTGCCGAAGGACGTGGTCGCCAAACTCAACGCTGACATCAACAAGGCGCTGCAGGCGGTTGAGCTGCGCAAAAAGCTGGGCGACCAGGGCGCCATCGTGGCGGGCAGTACACCGGAGCAATTCAGCACGCTGATCCGAGAAGAAACCGCCCGCTGGGGCAAGATTATTAAAGAATCCGGAGCGAAAGTAGATTGACATGACACAACAGGACATCGTCCGCAAGTTTGATCGCGTGCCCGCAGCCGTTGTGCGCCAGGCCGCTGCATTCCAGCCCGCCATCCTGGCCGACGTGGCCGGCCGACGGGGTGCGATGCACGGGCGCATCAAGGCACTGCACCCCCGCATGAAATTTGCCGGTACGGCCTTCACGGTTGAAGTTCGCCCTGGCGACAACCTGATGATCCACGCCGCCATGTCACTGGCGCAACCGGGTGATGTGTTGGTGATTGACGGCAAGGGCGACCTCACCGCCGCGCTGATGGGCACCATCATGATGACGGCCTGCAAACAGCTGGGTATCGCCGGTGTCGTCATTGACGGCGCAGTCCGGGACACCCTCGAAATCGACGAAATGGACTTCCCTGTCTTTGCGGCCGGGTACAACCCGAACGGCCCCACCAAAAACTGCCCCGGCCGGATCGGCCATGCTGTGACGGTGGGTGGCGTCACCGTGCAGGCGGGCGACTTCGTGACGGGCGACGCGGACGGCGTTGTCGTCGTTGAACGCGAAAAGATCGAATCCCTGCTGCCGGCCGCTGCGAAAAAAGTGGCCGACGAAAACGCACGGATAGCGGCGATCAAAAAAGGCGACACAGCGGCCAAGTGGCTGGAGTCAGCGCTGCGCAGCGCCGGTGTGCTGAAAGAAGGCGAGTCGCTGTGAGCAACGGGAAGCCATCATGAGCCCCGTCATGAAGCCCGTCATTCTGGTCACCGCGGCAGACCTTGCACCCGAAGCGCTGGCGCTTCTGCAGGGCTACGAAGTCATCTACGCCGGCAAGACGCCAACGGAAGACGACATCGTCGCCCTCTGCAGGCAACGTGACCCGGTGGGCATCATCGTGCGCTACAGCAAGGTGGGGTCAGCCGCCATCGCCGCGGCGCCATCCCTGCGCGTGATCTCCAAACACGGCAGCGGCACTGACACCATCGACAAGGTGGCCGCCGCCGCGCGGGGCGTCCAGGTGTGTGCCGCAGCCGGCGCCAACGCCGCGGCAGTCGCCGAGCAGGCGCTGGCATTGATGCTTGCCTGTGCCAAGTCGATCCCCATGCTGGACGCGCGCATGCGTGCCGGCCACTGGGACAAGGCCACCCACAAGAGCGTGGAACTGTATGGCAAGACTATCGGGCTGGTGGGCCTGGGCGCCATCGGGCTGCGCTTTGCACGCATGGCGAGTGCGTTGGGCATGGAGGTCTTGGGCTTTGACCCTTATGCCAAAGAGCTGCCCGAATTTGTGACGCGGGTCGAACTCGAAACGCTTTGGCAAAACGCAGACGTGATTTCGCTGCATTGCCCACTGACGGACGAGAACCGCAACCTGCTGAATGGCACCACGCTGGCAAAGTGCAAGAGGGGCGTGATCATCGTCAACACAGCGCGCGGCGGGCTGGTGGATGAGTCAGCGTTGCTCGAAGCCCTTCGCAGCGGGCAGGTTCATTCTGCGGGCCTCGACAGCTTCAGCGTGGAGCCCATGGTGCCAGGGCACCCTTTCCAGAACGAGCCGGGCGTCATTCTGAGCCCACACATCGGCGGTGTCACGAGCAACGCGTATGTGAACATGGGCGTTGCGGCGGCACGCAATGCGCGAAGCGTGATCGAAGGCGTGGCCGCCGAGGCTTTGGCCTAGCTTTTGATCTGCGGTGCCTGGGGCATGCGCCCCAGCCCGCCAGCGCCTTCCGCTTTACTGCGGCACCAGGCCGGCGGCTTTCACCAAATTGGCGTGGATGCCAATCTCTTCTGAAATCACTTGTGCCAAAGGCTTGGCCTCATCGGGCGCGGGCTCCATGCCGATTTCCAGCAGCTTGGTTTTGGCATCGCCTCTGAGGAAGGCCTTCGCGGATTTGCTGATCTTGTCGATCACGGGCTGCGGCGTTTTGGCGGGGACCAGCAGGCCGATCCAAGCCGACAGCACCACATTGTTCACGCCGCCTTCACGCAGCGTGGGAATGTCCGGCGCAGAGATGGCACGCTTTTCACTCAGCACCCCCACCGCATGCAGCTTGCCCGACTTGATGTGCGGAAGCGCTTCCGGCAGCGGGGCAAAGGCCATGTCCACCACGCCGCCGATCAGGTCGGTAATGGCCGGCGCACCGCCCTTGTAGGGAACATGCAGCAGCTTGGCGCCGGTCTGGCTTTCAAACATCAGCCCCGCCAGGTGCTGCGGGCTGCCGTCGCCTGAAGAGGCATACGTCAGCTTGCCCGGGTTGGCCTTGGCCGCCGCCAGAATGCTGGCCGGCGTGCCGTACTTCGCCTTGTCGTTCACGACCAGCACCATGGCCTGGTTGACCAGCTTGGTCACCGCCACAAAGTCGGTTTCGGGGTTGTAGGGCAGCGTTTTGAAGATGCTCTTGTTGGTCGTCAGAAAAGACGCCGGCGACACCATGATGGTGTAGCCATCCGGCGCCGCCTTGGCCACCACCGGCACCCCAATCTGCCCCGAGCCGCCGGCCCGGTTGTCCACCACAAAGGGTTGGCCCAGGTCGGTGGTGAGCTGCTGGCTGACCTGGCGCGCCACATTGTCAACACTGCCGCCAGCTGGCAGCGCCACGATGACTTTGACCGGGTGGCTGGGGTAGGGCTCTTGTGCGAAGGAGGGCGCTGCGAGCGCCAGACTGGACGCGGCGCAAAGCGCCAGGCAGGCGGTGCGGGTGAATGACATGGGTCGCTTTCAGAGTTGGGGTGCAGGGGGCGTCGCTAGTTCGCTCTGCAAACTTGCTTCGCCTTAGCTCATGGGATGCAAGTTGTATGCCTGCAAGCAGGTTTGGAACTGGAGCTGGTGGGGGCAGACCGCCTGGGCTTCGTCGGCAAGCTGACCAAAATGCTCGCCGAACGCGGCATCAGCATTAGGAGCATTCACACCGATATCGTGTGCAGTGGTGTGTCAGGCAAGCAGACCTTCAAGGTCGAGACGCATTTGCTGGTGCTGGCCAATTTGTCGGTGGAAGCGTTGCGGAAGGTACTGGGCGCGCTGGCCAGCGAAATGATGCTGGATATTGCGTTTGGGGAGAGGTAGGTTGCTGGGGAGCGATTTGAGCAAAGGCACACCCTTTGATCTTGATCGTGGTGCGGGCCTTACGAAATGTCAGATCCACTCGCTCCTTAGATTGGCGGTTGGTGATCCAAGGAGATCTCTATCTGGAGTTCTTAGGTTTGCGAGCGCTTTGCAATACTCCCAATTTCTCCATTTTCCAAGATTCGATTATTCCTGGAACAAAAGCGTGCCCCTCTCCCAGCGAGAAAAACTCTAGTTCTCGCTGTTCTTCCAGAAGCAAATATTCAATGAATGCATCGGTTCTATTTATTCGTTGCTCGACTCTCTCAAGTCTCCGTCGCTCGTTGAGAGCCTGCACCTCTAAGTTAGACAGCCGCACTAAATTATTCGTTGTGCTCTCGTTACGAATACCGCAATCAGTTGAAACGAGATCAATATATGTGAAGAGCTTGTGTAAGTCGCTCACGGCAAATTGACCAAACGACGTAATGCGAAGCGCGTCTATCTCATCACTAAAGCTGTCTTGCCTTGTGGATGCTTCTATTAAATTTGCGGCCAGCAATTTGTCTACCCAAATAGAAAAGTCATCATCGCTGCCGAACACGTCGCTGAAGTAAGAGCGTATTTCTTCAAACGGCAAATACGCCGGCGCGCTCGGATCCTGTCCTGCTGATAGCTTACGAAGTATTCGGAGACCGGTGAAGTGCGATCCGCCCTCAGTCGCTCGAATCTGAAACAGGTTCGGTACTTTGCTTAGTTTCTCGTCGTAAAAAAGTCGAGTAGGAGTCAGAAGGGGTCTTAAAACCTGATGAATAAGGATCGTCCAAACGTTGTTGGACTGAGTCATTTCGATTGCTTTGGTGTAGCCCGATAAGACCAAATCGCCAAAAAGCTCGAGAGCCAGCCGTATATTGCCGTGTGCGGATGCGGAGATAAATCGATTGAGCGAAGAAGGAGGGTTCCTCAAAAAATCCTCTGCGAAGATTCTGAAAAACTTCTCTGCCGGTTCCTTCCAGTCGGGGGGGATTGATAGGGCGTTTTTTCCCAGCAAATTAAGCACGTACTGAATCCGTCGCTTGAAGACCTCCTCTGGAGTGGGTGAACTTATATGGAATGCGCTGTTCTGGTAAGCATCCAACATGCCGCGGACCTTTGACGCGTAGAAGCGCTCCTCCCGCATGGATATGAGCACCAGACACCCTAGTTCGTTACTAGTCTCGACTGCCAAGGAAAAAGCATAGTCTTGTAGTTCATTTTCTAGCTGATCGGTGTTGTCAATTGCGAGTATCACCCCTCGGTGATGTCTTTGATGCCATACCACGAGCCGCTTGGCCGTGTATCGCAAATCAGCTTTCCAAGTCGCGATTAAGCCGTTAAGAGTCACGTTGTAATCGGAGGAGTCCTCTGAAAGTCCTTTGAGGTTTTGCTTCTTCGCTACATCAAATCGATCGCTAAAAAGCTTCACAAGATCATCTCGATCTCCGTCAAGCAGGCGCTCACTATCTAGCCCGGTTATTAAGGTCTGCCATAAGCGTTCACGTATGGACTGAGGATCTTTTGACGCGGGAAGTAAATCAACAATTATTGGCAGCGCATGCTTAACAATAAATTGAGGAGGCTTATGAAGGAGAACTTTTTTTATGAAGGTTGACTTTCCAGCTCCCTTGCCGCCAAAAAGAATAACTACATCCCCTGCAACCGCTTGCTTTACGCCCTTGACCAACCTATTGGCAAATGCACCACCTGTATCTGCATCCTCAGTTTCGATAACACCATAGGACTGCATAAATGGAGAGACGGAATCGTTTATGAGATTGCGAATTCCCGCCAGACTTTTGTCGTGTGCTCGCTGGTTGACGTAGCAGCTCTCCACAAACTCGGCATCATCAATGTCCAATGGGCCGAAATATTTTTGTACCGTTGACCTAATGACGTGCGCAAGGCCATTTGCGTTAATGATTTGGTTGTAAGAGGTAATCTTCTCCTTCGGATAAAAGATTTCTCTAAAGTCAGGATGGCTTTTGTCAAACGCCTCTCGAATGCTCCAACGCTCCACGACCGAAGAGTAGCCAAGGAGTGCCACCGCTTCCGAGTAATGCTCCTTAAACCAAGCTATGTCGCTAATCATATTGCCGTGAGATCGCGCCATTTCCTATTTGTCTCGTACGCTTTAAATAGGATTAGCTGAATACCATTTGAGACTGCGGCGAATTCGCAGCCTTCGTCAGAACAATAGCGCTGAACCTGCAGGATTGCAGCTTTGAGCGTGTCACTCGTCAACAGCGTTTTCGTTTTAACGGATCGAAAAGGTTTGTCGAAGTTGTAATTGGCAGGAAGTGTGAAGTAACTCCCTGTTCGCTTCGCCTCAATGATTAGGGCAATCTTGCCATTTGGACGCAGTAAATGGTAGTCAGAATATCCATCAAGAGTTGATGGCTCGTTTCTGAACGAGCCACTTGGCCAGCCCAAAACATCCATCAATAGTCTATCGATCAGATGAAAGCGTGTGTCTGCCTCGTTGAAGTCGGCCTTTTTAGCCGTATCAATGAGCAGTTCTGCTGCAGCTAGTGACATGCGCCCCTCCCGTTGAATGGTTTCGACCTTCACCTGAACCATATCACGCGAAGTTACTCCCGGGCTGATTTTCATTTGTCAAATGCTCCCGGGGACTTGCTAGTCCGAAACCGAAACGCTGGAATAAAACTCCTCTCATTCGGAAACCCCGAAGCCTCAGCCACCTGCTTGATCGGCTTTGAAGTTCGCAGCAACAACTCCTTCGCCTTCTCGAGCCGCACCTCGTCCTTGAGTTGCTGCAGCGAAACATCACCCCAACTGCCAACGCAGGGTGCGCCGTCAGCGTTTCCGCGGTATAGCCCGACCACCGGACTGCCAACTGCTCGCCGGTCGATGCTCACCCCAATGGCTCACACTCAAATATCAAACAGCACCCCATCATCAAAGTAAAACGCATACCTGAAGTCGCGAATCGCAATGAGCTTCCCGTCCCGCCACTCAAGCCCCACGATGTAGTCGCCATTCACCGTGGAATCGCTCTCCTGGTGTAGCCAGATGGCCGGCCGGCCTTCAATGTTGGTGGGGGTGACGCGCATCACGCCTGTCACGGCTGAATACCGGCCAAAGTATTCGGCCACATGAGCCTTGCCGTCCAGTTGCAAACGTGCCACCAGGTTCAGGTGCACCTGGTCGCCCAGCATGTCGCGCAGGCCATCAAAGTCTCGTGCGTTAAAGCGGGCCGCGTATTCGGTGAGCAGGGCCTGGTCTGCCGGTGACAAAGCTGGCGGCGGGGCTTTGTCTTGGGGTTGCTGGGCCAGTTCGCGCAGGCGCAGGCGGCCGCGGTGCAGTGAGGCCTTGATGGCGGGCAGGCTCACGTTCATCACTTCTGCGGCTTCGTCCATCGCGTAACCCAGCACGTCGGCCAGGATCACCGCGCTGCGCTGGGCCGGCAGCAGCTGCATGAAGGTGCGCAGCGCTGCCGTGGTGGCATGGCGCAGCTCGGCGCTGGCGTGCGGGTCGGCGGTGGTGTCGGGCTCTTCATCGGCAAGGTGCACTTCTTCGCGGGCCTTGCTGCGCAAAAAGTCCATGGCGGTGTTGTGCGCAATGCGAAACAGCCAGCCCTCGGCATGCTGCACCGTGGCCGGGTCGTAGGCCTGCGCGGCTTTAGCCAGGGTGTCCTGCACGATGTCTTCGCCGTCAAAGATGGAGCCCGTCATGCGCGCGCAGTAGCGGTGCAGCCGGGGCCGCAGCTTGCCCATGAGGGTGATGAACTCCGGCAGGGCCAGCTGGGGTGTGCCGGCTGGTGCGGCAGGCAGGGCGGTGGCGTGGGGTATGGCGTTCATGAAGGGGCCTTGGCTTGGTGATTGTGCTTCGGAGGTGGGCGCTTGGGTGGCTTTGCCGATGAAAGGCTGCGGCAAACCGGGGGGGCTTCCTTTGGTGAGACGTTGGGCGGGGCCCAAACGATGCGCGGCCGCGCAAAAATATTTTTGCATCGATTCGCCGGGCGGTACCGTCTTTGGCATAGGAGCGGGCATCTGTCTGTATGTGGCATCGGATGGGGTGCGCCGCCTCCCAACAAGGAGCGATGAAGTGACGCAGATGAATCAAGCAGGTTTTACCGCGCAGCAGCGCTGGGTGCTGGGCCTGGCGGCGGCCGGGTCGTTTATGGCGGCGCTGGATGCGCTGGTGGTAACCACGGCGCTGGACACCCTCAGGCATGAGCTGTCGGCCTCAGTCGAGGCGCTGGAGTGGACGGTCAATGCCTATGGCCTGAGCTTTGCCGTGCTGTTGATGACGGCTGCCGCGCTGGGTGACCGCTTTGGCCGCAAGCGGGTTTACGTCTGCGGGCTGCTGGTGTTTGCCGCCTCGTCGGCGGCCTGTGCGCTGGCGCCGGGCATGGGCTGGCTGATTGCGGGGCGGGCGCTCCAGGGCCTGGGTGCGGCCATGGTGCTGCCGCTGGCCATGGCCTTGCTGGCGGCGACGTTTGCGCCGGCGCAGCGGGGCAAGGCGCTGGGGCTGTTCAGCGGCATCACCGGCCTGGCGGTGCTGGCCGGGCCGGTGGCGGGCGGTGCGGTCGTGCACGGCCTGGCGTGGCAATGGGTCTTCTGGATCAACGTGCCGTTTGCGCTGTTGGTGGCTGCGCTGGTGTGGCGCAAGGTGCCCGAAAGCAGGGGTACGCCGGGCCGGCTGGACTGGCGGGGCGCGGTGCTCATGGTGCTGTCCTTGCTGGGGCTGGTGTGGGGGCTGATGCGCGGCGCGCACGGCGGGTGGCTCAGCCTGCCTGTGCTGGGCGCGCTGGGCATGGGGGCCGTGTTGGGCGCGGCCTTTGTGGCCTTGCAGCGCCGTGAGGCGTGGGACGCCATGGTGCCGCCCAGGCTTTTTCGCTCGCCGGTGTTTGCGGCGGGCAACGCGGCGGGGTTTTTGATGACGGCGTCGTTGATGGGCACGCTGTTTTTCATGGCGCAGTTCTTTCAGGTGGTGCAGGGCCGCACGCCGCTGGGCGCGGGCCTGAGCATGCTGCCGTGGACGGCCACACTGTTTTTTGTCGGGCCGGTGGCCGGGGCCATGGTGGCGCGCGTTGGCGCGCGCAAGCTGGTGGTGGCTGGCCTGGCCCTGCAGGGCATTGGCGTGGCGTGGGTGGCGCTGCTGGCCGACCCGCAAAGTGCCTACGCGCTGTGGGTGCTGCCCATGGTGGTGACGGGCATGGGTGTTTCCATGGCCATGCCGGCGGTGCAAAGCACGGTGCTGGCAGAGGTGGAGCCGGGCGATATAGGCAAGGCCTCGGGCTTGTTTCAGACTTTGCGGCAGCTTGGCGGCGTACTGGGCGTGGCCGTTGCGGCCACGGTGTTCGCGCATGTGGGCGGCTATGACAGCGCGCAACAGTTCAGTGGCGGCTTTGCCCAGGCTCTGATGGCCTGCGCCCTTCTTTCATTTGCCGGTGCCGCGGTGGCCCTTCGGCTGCGCGGCAAGGCGCCTATTTTTATTCAACCCACAGGAGCAAAAGTATGAGAGCAGTCATGGTTCGTTACCGCGTCAAGCCCGAAATGGCCGAAGAAAATGAGCGCCTCATTCGCGCCGTGTCCGCCGAACTGCAGGCCGTAAAGCCTGCCGGCCTGAGCTACCAGACACATAAACTGCCCGACGGGGTGAGCTTTGTGCATGTGGCGATGTACGGCGACGGGGTGCTTGAGAGTCCGCTGCTTGGGCTGACGGCCTTCAAGGCCTTCACGGCGGAGATCAAGGCGCGCTGCGACGAATTGCCCGTCACGCAGGAACTGCAGCCCGTCGGGTTTTTCAGCAGCTTTGACTGAAGGGGCGCGCCCGGTGTAACGCCAGGCGCGTCAAGGCCCGTCAGCCTTTTAGGTTTTTGCGAAAGTCCCCGGGGCTGAGGCCAGACCACGCACGAAACGCCCGGGTAAAGCTTTTCTCATTGCCAAAGCCCGCAGCCGCAGCCACCTTTTTCACCGGCTGGCTGGTGCGGTGAAGCAGTTCACCGGCCTGCTGAAAGCGCACACCGTCCTTGAGTGCCTGCAGCGAGGCGCCTTCCTCCTTCAGTTGGCGGTGCAATGTACGAGACGACATGTTCAGCGCTGCCGCCAAAGTCTCCGCATTGTGCGAAGCGACCGCGGGATTCGCCAGCGCCTGCTGCACCTGTTCCACCAGCAGCCTGTCGCGCCGGTATTGCAACACCGTCAGTGGCAAGGCCCGTTGCAGCATTTGCTGCAAAGCCTTTTCATCACGCCGAAGCGGCAGGGCCAGATAGCGCGCATCAAACCGGATCTCGGCTTGCGCGGCGTTGAATTGCAGCGGGCCGGGGAACATCAGCCCATAGGCCTCTACATGCGGCGGCGCCGCAAACGGAAAGCGTGCGCCCTGCAGCGGGATGCGCGAATCCACATACCAGCAGGCCAGGCCGTGAATGTTGCGCAGCACGTGGACCAAAGCAAACTCACCAACGTGGCCGGGCAGCTTCTCCTCGACCGTGATGGCAGCGGTGTCGCCAGGGGTGGTGACGCGCAGGGTGATGTCATCGGCAATCAGTGCGTGGTGGCGGCACCAGCGTTTCAGGGCCACGCCCAGGTTGGGTGAACTGATGGAGGCGCGGGCCAGCATGCCGTAGCTGCCCCAGGGCAGTTTGCGGCTGAAGGCGCCCAGGCCTTCGTCGCCCAGTTCCTGCATGGCGGCGCCTGAAAGAAGCTCCATCTGGCGGGCGGTGATGTGGGCGTTGGCTTGTTTGAGTTGCGCTGGCGTGATATGTGCCAGTTTCAGGGCTTCTGTCGGGCTTTGGTTGTAGCGTTTGTAGGCCGCCGCAATGCTTCTGGCAAAGGCCATGGGGGTGGCGGCTTTGGGTGGGCTGGCGGACTTGGCGGGTGCTTTGGTGGGCATGGCGGCAATTTTCTGCTCAGGTGGCAGGATTTGCAACCTCGTTGGCTGTGTGGATGGGGCGGGTTTTCGCTAAGCTGGCTCTTTAGCGCTAATCTGGCGCTAAGGTAGGGCCCACGCGCCCGAAGGTCCGGCGCAGGCCAGCCCAGTTTCAGCGCCTTTCACTCGTATTTCAGGAATTGCCATGCCCGCTCTGGAGACAAAACTCAACGCCCGTTCTGCCGACTTTCAGGCCAATGCCGCCGCCATGCAGGCGCAGGTAGACGACCTGAACGCGCAAGTTGCCAAGGCCGCCCTGGGTGGCGGCGAGGCCACGCGGGCACGGCATGTATCACGCGGCAAGCTGCTGCCGCGAGACCGCGTGCAGATGCTGCTGGACCCGGGCACGCCTTTCCTCGAGCTTGGCCCGCTGGCCGCCAAAGACATGTACCCCGACCGTGACGGCACCGACAGCGCGCCTTGCGCCGGTGTCATCACCGGCATTGGCCGTGTCAATGGCGTGGACTGCATGATCGTGTGCAACGACGCCACGGTGAAGGGCGGCACCTACTACCCGATGACGGTGAAAAAGCATTTGCGCGCGCAGGAAGTCGCGATGCAAAACAACCTCACCTGCATCTACCTGGTCGATTCGGGCGGCGCCAATCTGCCTAATCAGGACGACGTGTTCCCAGACCGTGACCACTTTGGCCGTATCTTTTTTAACCAGGCCAACATGAGCGCGCAGGGCATTGCGCAGATCGCCGTGGTCATGGGCAGCTGCACGGCCGGTGGCGCCTATGTGCCGGCCATGAGCGACGAGACCATCATCGTCAAGAACCAGGGCACCATCTTTCTGGGCGGCCCGCCGCTGGTGAAGGCGGCGATTGGCGAAATCGTCAGCGCTGAAGACCTGGGTGGCGGCGATGTGCACACGCGGCTTTCGGGCGTGGCCGATCACCTGGCGCAAAACGACGCGCATGCGCTGGCCCTGGCCCGCCAGGCCGTGGCCAGCCTCAACAAAACCAAGCGCTTCGACCAGGCCCTGCGCACGCCGGTGCCGCCGCTCTACAACCCGCAAGAGCTGCATGGCGTGATTCCGGTTGACCCGAAAAAGCCGTATGACGTGCGCGAGGTGATTGCCCGCATCGTCGACGGCAGCGAGTTTCATGAGTTCAAGGCGCGCTTTGGCCCCACGCTAGTCTGCGGCTTTGCGCACATTGAAGGCATGCCGGTGGGCATCATCGCCAACAACGGCATCCTCTTCAGCGAATCAGCGCAGAAGGGCGCGCACTTTATCGAGCTGTGCTGCCAGCGCAAGGTGCCGCTGGTGTTTCTGCAGAACATCACCGGCTTCATGATCGGCCGCAAGTACGAAGCCGAAGGCATTGCGCGCCACGGCGCCAAGATGGTGACGGCTGTGGCCACGGCCCAGGTGCCCAAGTTCACCGTGATCATCGGCGGCAGCTACGGCGCCGGCAACTACGGCATGTGCGGCCGGGCGTATTCACCGCGCTTCTTGTGGATGTGGCCGAATGCGCGCATCTGCGTGATGGGCGGCGAACAGGCCGCCGGCGTGCTGGCCACCGTGAAGCGCGACGCGATTGAGGCCAAGGGCGGCACCTGGAGTGCCGAAGAAGAGGCCACCTTCAAGCAGCCGGTGCTGGACCAGTTTGGCCAGCAGTCGCACCCGTATTACTCCACCGCGCGCGGCTGGGACGATGGTGTGATTGACCCGGCGGACACGCGGCGTGTGCTGGCGCTGGGCCTTTCTGCCACGCTGAACCAGCCGATTCCGGATACGAAGTTCGGCGTGTTCCGCATGTGATCAGAGAAGCCAGCTGGAAAGGACAAATGAGATGAACCATCTGAACATCCAGATCGAGGCGCTGGTGGCGACCGTCACACTGAACCGGCCTGACGTGCGCAACGCCTTCAACCAGGAAGTCATCGCCGAGATGACGCAGGCTTTTGTTGAGCTGGGCATGCACGAGGGAGTGCGCTGCATCGTGCTGGCGGCCAACGGCCCGGCCTTTTGTGCAGGCGCCGACCTGAACTGGATGCGCAGCATGGCCGACTACACCCATGCGCAGAACCTGGAAGACGCGGGCCGCCTGGCGACCATGCTCCAGGCCGTTTATGAATGCCCCAAGCCCGTCATTGCCCGCATACAGGGCGACGTCTATGCCGGCGGCATGGGCCTGGTGGCGGCTTGCGACATGGCTGTGTCAGTGGACACGGCAGGCTATTGCCTCAGCGAGGTGAAGCTGGGTTTGATTCCGGCCACCATCAGCCCGTATGTGATTCGCGCCATGGGTGCGCGGGCGGCGCACCGTTACTTCCTCACGGCCGAGCGCTTTGATGCGGCCGAGGCCTTGCGCATTGGTTTTGTTCATGAAGTGGTGACAGCCGACGCACTGGACGCCAAGGTGGCTGACATGGTGAAGGCACTTGTCAACGCCGGCCCCGAGGCCGTGAAGCTGTGCAAGCAACTGGTGCAGGATGTAGGCGGCCAGCCCATCACGCCGGAGCTGGTGCAGATGACGGTGGAAAGCATTGCCGATGTGCGCGTGAGTCCGGAAGGGCGCGAAGGCGTTCAATCCTTCCTGCAAAAGCGCAAGCCCAATTGGTTGCCTTCCAAACCGGAATGACGTCATGAACACCTTGGACACGACACAATTAATCGCCTTGGCTGGTGCGCTGGGCTGGGCCAGCGGCGTGCGCCTGTACCTGGTCGTGTTGTTGACAGGCCTCGCCGGTTTTATGGGCTGGATGGAGCTGCCGCAAGGCCTGCAACTGCTGTCTAACCCGGTGGTGCTGGGTGTCAGCGGCTTCATGGTGTTCATTGAATTTTTTGCCGACAAGATTCCCGGCCTTGATTCGCTGTGGGACGTGGTGCACGGCGTGATCCGCATCCCTGCCGGTGCCGCGCTGGCCGCCGCCGTGTTTGGCGCCGACAACGGTCTGGGCGCGTTGGTAGCGGCGCTGCTGGGCGGCACATTGGCCGCTACCAGCTTTGCGGCCAAGGCCACGACGCGCGCAGCCATCAACACATCGCCCGAGCCTTTCAGCAACATCGGCGCCTCGCTGGTGGAGGACTCGCTGGTGCCGGCCGGCCTGTGGCTGGCGATTGCGCACCCTCTGGTGTTTGTGGTGGTGCTGGCTTTGGTGCTGGCGCTCAGCATCTGGTTGATCCGCATTTGCTGGCGCTTTCTGCGTCAACTGTTCACCCGCGTGGCTCGCATCTTCAGCGGCCGGCCCGACCCCGGCACCACGTCTGCTTTTACCTTGAAGTCTCCTTTCTCAAAGAACGACCATGTTTAAAAAAATCCTTATTGCTAACCGGGGGGAGATCGCCTGCCGCGTTGCTGCGACTGCGCACCGCATGGCCATCCAGTCCGTTGCTGTGTATTCCGATGCTGACGCAGGCGCCAAACATGTCGGCTTTTGCGATGAGGCCATCCACATCGGTGGCAGCGCGCCCAAAGACAGTTATCTGCGCTGGGAGCGCATCATCGAAGCCGCCAAGGCCACAGGCGCTGAGGCGATCCACCCGGGTTATGGCTTCCTGAGCGAGAACGAAGAGTTCGCCCAGGCCTGCGCCGACGCGGGGCTGGTCTTCATTGGCCCGCCGGCCTCCGCCATCAAGGCCATGGGCCTGAAGGCCGAGTCCAAGCAGTTGATGGAAAAAGCCGGCGTGCCTTTAGTGCCCGGCTACCACGGCAGCGACCAGGACCCGGCCCTGCTCAAGCGGGAAGCCGACCGTATTGGCTACCCGGTGCTGATCAAGGCCAGCGCCGGCGGCGGCGGCAAGGGCATGCGCGCTGTCGACAAGACGGAAGACTTTGAAGCCGCGCTGGCGTCGTGCAAGCGCGAAGCCATCAACAGCTTTGGCGACGACGCGGTGCTGGTGGAAAAGTATGCGCAGCGCCCGCGCCATATCGAGATCCAGGTGTTTGGCGACACGCACGGCAATTACGTTTACCTGTTTGAGCGCGACTGCTCGGTGCAGCGCCGCCACCAGAAGGTGCTGGAAGAAGCACCGGCCCCCGGCATGACGGAAGCCATGCGCAAGCAGATGGGTGAGGCGGCCGTGGCGGCGGCGCGTGCCGTGAATTACGTTGGCGCAGGCACGGTGGAGTTCATTGTGGAGCAGCGCGCAGACGGCTCGATGAACTTCTTCTTCATGGAGATGAATACGCGCCTGCAGGTGGAGCACCCGGTGACCGAAGCCATTACCGGCCTGGACCTGGTGGAGTGGCAACTGCGCGTGGCCTCGGGTGAAAAGCTGCCGCTGGCGCAAGACCAGCTGCGCATCACCGGCCATGCGATTGAGGCACGCATTTGCGCCGAAACGCCCGACAACAACTTCCTGCCGGCTACCGGCACGCTGCATGTCTACAAGAAGCCGGTGCATACCGCGTTTGAAAGAGGCCAGGTGCGCGTGGACGACGGCGTGCGTGAGGGGGATGCAATCTCACCGTATTACGACTCCATGGTGGCCAAGCTCATCGTGCACGGCGCCACACGCGAAGAAGCGCTGGCCCGGCTGGACGATGCGCTGGCGCAGACCCGCATCGTCGGCCTGAGCACCAATGTGCAGTTCCTGCGCTACGTGGTGCGCAGCCCTTCGTTTGCCGAGGCCAATCTCGACACCGCGCTGATCCAGCGCGAAGAGACCGTGCTCTTCAAGCAGGAGCCCATAGGCCTGCCCATGGCAGCCGCCGCGGCAGTGACCAAGGCGCTGCTGGACGAGCGTGCCACCGAGGGTGCAGACCCTTTCAGCCGCCGCGATGGCTGGCGTTCCCATGGGGTGATGCAGCGGCGTTTCGCGTTTGAATTCCATGGTGCGCCGGCCACGGCTGTGCTGACCTATGGGCATGACGGCGCCTTGCACCTGGCGATGGAGGGAGATGTTCAGGTGGCGGGACCGCTGGCGTTTAGCGAAACCGCTCATGGCATTGACCTGCAGTTCGCGGCCCGGCGAATGACGGCGGCTGTGTACGCGCAAGGCGAGCTGGACTATGTATTTGCCGCCAAAGGTGCGACGCAAATCCTCTCCATCGACCTGCTCGCCCATGCGGGCGAGGCGCATGCGGAAGGCGGCCGCCTCACGGCGCCCATGCCCGGCAAGGTGGTGTCGTTCACCGTCAAAGCTGGTGACAAGGTCAGCAAAGGCCAGCCGCTGGCGGTGATGGAAGCCATGAAGATGGAGCACACGATTGCGGCGCCGGCCGACGGCGTGGTGCAGGAGTTGTTGTACGCGCCCGGTGACCAGGTGAGCGAAGGCGCGGAATTGTTGAAAATAGCCGTTTGACATTTCAACGTTCAACGGGATTTTCTTCATGCGTATCAGTTTTTGCTGCTCCGACACCAAACCCCAGCCTTGGGTAGATGGCCTGAAGGCCGCATTTCCCGATGCGGAAGTGAGCCTTTGGTCTGCCGGCGCCGAACCGGCCGACTATGCAGTGGTCTGGATGCCGCCCCAGCAGTTTTTTGATGAGCAGCTGAAGCTCAAAGGGATCTTCAACATTGGTGCCGGGGTTGATGCGCTGATGAAGTTGCGGCTACCTGCCGGCGTGCCGGTGGTGCGGCTGGACGATGCGGGGATGTCGGTGCAAATGGCTGAGTTTGTGTGCCACGCGGTGATTCGCCATTTTCGCGAGTTCGACGGCTACGAGGCCGACGTGGCTGAGGGCAAGTGGTCATACCGCAAGCCGCGACTGCGCACGGACTACCCCATTGGCGTGATGGGCCTGGGCGTGCTGGGCGAACGCGTCAGCCGCGCGCTGGCGCAGTTTGACTTTCCGGTTAATGGCTGGAGCCGCTCACCCAAGGCGATTGAGGGTGTGCAGTGCTTTTCAGGCGATGTGGGCGGGCAGGGTTTCCAGGATTTCCTCGCGGCCAGCCGCATCCTGGTGTGCCTGCTGCCCCTCACGTCCGAAACGCGGGGCATCATGAACATGGACACCCTGTCGCGGCTGCGGACTGGGGGCTACGTCATCAACGTGGCGCGCGGCAGCCACCTGGTGGATGGCGACCTGATCACGCTGATCGACAACGGCCACCTGGCGGGCGCGACGCTGGATGTGTTTCATGTTGAACCACTACCGGCGGACCATCCATTCTGGAAGCACCCAAAAATCACGGTGACACCGCACACCTCGGCCCGTACGCTGCGCGAGGAAAGCATTGCCCAGATTGCGGGTAAGGTGCGCGCCGTTGAACGCGGGGAGCGGGTTGCTGGTATCGTCGATCCACTGCGTGGCTACTGAAGGCACGCTGCCGGAGTCTCATTGATGCCATCGTCTACAACCCACCGCCTGCTCAGTCTTTTTGGCTGGGTGTTGCTGGTGCCCAGCGGCCTGACAGCACTGGTGTCGCTCTGGATGCTGGCCTCAAGTCTGGGGCTTGGCAGTGACACCCGCACGGTTGCGGGGCGGGTGGTGGGGCACGAGGCTTCCCGCCTGAAGCTCAGCGCCGGCCAGAAAAGCATTGTTGAATTTTCCGCACACGATGGCCGCACCCTGCGTGTGGCTGATCCCATGGTGCGCCAGGGTTTTGCCGTCCACAAAGTGGGCGAAGCGGTGAAAGTGCGTTACCTGACGGATGACCCGGTCCAGGCCGAGATCGTGGGCTCGGTGTTTGTGCAGGGGCTCATCAGTGCTGTTTTTTTGTTGCTCAGCACGGTCGGGGTGCTGGCCGGCTGGCTGCTTTTGCGTTTGCGTCCGCGCGGCGTGGCCCCTGCGGCAGCCTGATCTGAAATCGAATACGGGGAAAACCATGTCATTGCCTTCCAAAGTCAAAATCGTTGATGTCGGCCCGCGCGACGGGTTGCAGAATGAAAAAGCCCAGGTGCCGGCCGCTGTGAAGATCGAGCTGGTGCACCGCCTGCAGGATGCGGGCCTGACCGAGATTGAAGTGACGAGCTATGTGTCGCCCAAGTGGGTGCCGCAGATGGCTGACAACGCCGAGGTCATGGCGGGGATCCAACGCAAGCCTGGTGTGCGCTATTCGGTGCTGACGCCCAACATGAAGGGCTTTGAAGCTGCGATTGAACCGCCGCGTGAACTGTGGCCCGATGAAATCGTGGTGTTTGGTGCGGCCAGTGAGGCTTTCAGCCAGAAGAACATCAACTGCTCGATCGCCGAAAGCATTGAGCGCTTCCGCCCTGTGGTGGAGGCTGCGCGTGAAAAAGGCATCTATGTGCGGGGCGCCATGTCCTGCACCGTGGGTTGTCCCTATGAAGGCGAAATTGCACCTGAACGTGTGGACATGCTGGCGGGCCTCATGAAAGGCATCGGGGTGCAGCATGTGGGTGTGGCCGACACCATTGGCGTGGGCACGCCGCTCAAGGTGCAGCACGCCATGGAGGCAACGCTCAAGCATTTCGACATCAATGATGTTTCCGGCCATTTCCACGACACCTACGGCCAGGCGCTGGGCAATACGCTGATGGCATTGCAGATGGGGGTATGGCAATACGACACCTCCTCGGCGGGCCTGGGCGGCTGCCCGTTTGCCAAGGGCGCCACCGGCAACGTTGCCACTGAAGACGTGGTCTACATGCTCCACGGCATGGGCATTGAAACGGGCATTGACCTGGACAAGCTCATTGATGCGGGAAAATTCATCAGCGATTTTCTGGGGCGCAAGCCCAATTCCCGCGCCGCTACGGCGCTTCTCAATAAGAGAATGAACTGACATGTGTGGTGCTGAATTGAAAGCGTTGCCTGAAGGTGTGCAGCGAGTTGCTGCGGTGTTGCTGGACAGCGGCCATCTGCATGCACCGGTGATGCTTGACGACGCGGCGCGCACCGCGCAGCAGGCGGCCGACGCGCTGGGCGTGCATGTGGGCCAGATCGCCAAGAGCATTATTTTTCGCCGCAAGTCCGACGATGCCGCGGTGCTGGTGGTGACGTCTGGCGACCAGCGCGTCAATGAGAAGAAGGTCGAGGCGGTGGTGTGCACCGATGGCAAACGGCTGGCGCGTGCCGATGCGGAATTTGTGAAGGCGCGCACGGGGTTTTCAATAGGCGGCGTATCGCCGCTCGCCCATGCGACGCCTTCCGTGACATTGATCGACCGTTCGCTTTTCCGCTTTGACACCATATGGGCGGCCGCGGGGCATCCGCATGCGGTGTTCCAGCTGTCGCCGCAGGAGCTTGAGTTGCTGACGGGCGCGCCGGTGGCGGACTTCGCGGTGAATGTGGACGAGGAAACGCTGGCGCGCCAGCATGCGATCGCGTTGGTGTCCCAGCGTGCGGCCACGCTGGACAGTGAACCCTACGTACCGTCGCCCTGTATTTCCGTGTGCCGCATGAACGCGGCTTCGGGCTTTTGCGAAGGCTGCTTTCGAACGCGTGATGAAATCGCGCAGTGGAGCGGTGCCGACGATGCCGGCAAGCGCCGTATCTGGAAATCCATAGAGCAGCGCATGGCTGCGATGCAGCCATGAGCGGCGTATCCACAACGGCGCAACCGGCGGCCGGTGGCGCTCCGGCCGTCAGGCACATCACGTGCTATTTCGACGTGATTTCGCCCTACGCCTATCTGGCGTTTGAGCGCCTTCCCGAAACGCTGAAAGGTGTGAGCCACAGCGTGGCGTACACGCCTGTGTTGTTCGCGGGCATGCTCAAGCACTATGGCCAGCTGGGTCCCGCCGAGATCGCACCCAAACGCGACTGGACGTACCGCCAGGTGCTATGGCTGGCGCACAGCCTGGGCATCGCGTTGAAGATGCCGGCCAGCCATCCCTTCAACCCCTTGCCCTTGCTGCGCCTGGCTGTGGCCTGCGGCCCGGAGGGACAGGGCGCCACGCCCAACCGCTATGTGTGTGAAACCATTCTTCGCCATGTCTGGCGCGAAGGCGGTGAGGCCGGCGATGCGGCGCGCTACGAAACGCTGTCGCAGCAGCTTGCACCCGTGCGCGATGTGAATGGCGAGAGCGTGAAGGCACAGCTCAAAAGCAATACCGAAGCGGCGATTGCCAAGGGCGTTTTTGGCGTGCCGGCGTTTGAAGTGGATGGCAAAATTTTCTGGGGACTGGATGCGTTGCCGATGCTGCGCGAGTACCTGCTCGGCAGCCCCTGGTTTGATGGAAATGAATGGGATGGTGTGCGTCAGGTGGTGTCAGGCATCACTCGGGCCCGCTAGTATCACCCCTTACGTGTTTTCCCTAGGGATCTTCGCATGCTGAAAAGTTCTTCAAGGGTTTCCCCTTGAGTTGTCAGCCACGCATAAGTTTCGCGAAAGCTCCTGTTAGTTTCACGTCAGAGCTAGGTCAGCCACAACCAAAATAATGAGGGCAGCTTCCATACCGGAAGTCTCAATATTTTTGGAGACAACATCATGGCAACAGCCGTCGATAACAGACCGATGAGCGCCGAGCAGAAGAAGGTGATTTTCGCCTCCTCGCTCGGCACTGTATTTGAGTGGTATGACTTCTACCTCTACGGTTCACTAGCCGCCATCATTGCCAAGCAGTTCTTCAGCGGACTGGATGCCGGCTCTGCCTTCATCTTTGCGCTGCTCGCTTTTGCTGCCGGCTTCATCGTGCGTCCTTTCGGCGCGCTGGTGTTCGGCCGTCTGGGCGACATGATCGGCCGCAAGTACACCTTCCTGGTCACCATCGTGATCATGGGCTTGTCGACCTTCATCGTGGGCTTGCTGCCCAACTACGCTTCGATCGGTGTCGCCGCTCCGGTGATCCTGATTGCGCTGCGTATGCTGCAAGGCCTGGCGCTCGGCGGTGAGTACGGCGGTGCTGCTGTGTATGTGGCCGAACACGCCCCTGCACACAAGCGCGGTGCCTACACCTCCTGGATCCAGACCACGGCAACGCTGGGCCTGTTCCTGAGCTTGCTGGTGATCCTGGGCGTGCGTACCGCGATGGGCGAGGCTGCATTTGCCGACTGGGGCTGGCGCGTTCCTTTCCTGGTCTCCATCCTGCTGCTGGGCGTGTCCGTTTACATCCGCCTGTCGATGAACGAATCCCCTGCCTTCCAGAAAATGAAGGCTGAAGGCAAGACCTCCAAGGCTCCTTTGTCCGAATCTTTCGGCCAGTGGAAAAACCTGAAGATCGTGATTCTGGCGCTGATCGGCTTGACCGCCGGCCAGGCCGTGGTCTGGTATTCGGGCCAGTTCTATGCACTGTTCTTCCTGACGCAAGCGCTCAAGGTTGACGGTCCTACCGCCAACATCCTGGTGGCTTACTCGCTGATCCTGGGCACGCCTTTCTTCGTGATCTTCGGTACGCTGTCCGACAAGATCGGCCGCAAGCCCATCATCATGGCTGGTTGCCTGCTGGCCGTGGTCACTTACTTCCCCGTGTTCACCGCGCTGACCAAGGCTGCCAATCCTGACCTAGCCGCTGCACAAGCCAAGAACAAGGTGGTCGTGACTGCCGATCCGAAAGAGTGCTCGTTCCAGTTCAACCCGACCGGCACCGTCAAGTTCACCAGCTCGTGCGACATCGCCAAGCAGGTACTGGCAGGCGCTTCGGTGAGCTATGAAAACGTCGCCGCACCCGCTGGCACGGTGGCTACCATCAAGATCGGCGAAAACGCGATCCCTAGCTACACCGCCAAGGGCCTGAGCGCCGAAGACGCCAAGAAGAAGGACGCCGAGTTCAAGAAGGCCGTCGCGGACGACCTGAAGGCTGCCGGCTACCCCTCCAAGGCTGACCCGGCCAAAGTCGACAAGGTCATGGTCACTGTCATCCTGTTCTACCTGGTGGTACTGGTGACCATGGTGTACGGCCCGATCGCCGCCATGCTGGTGGAGTTGTTCCCGACCCGTATCCGCTACACCTCCATGAGCCTGCCGTACCACATCGGTAACGGCTGGTTCGGTGGCCTGCTGCCAACGACTGCCTTTGCCATCGTGGCGCAGACCGGCAATATGTACAACGGCCTCTGGTACCCCATCATCGTTGCCGGCATGACGCTGGTAGTGGGAACCTTGTTCATCAAGGAAACCAAGGACGTGGATATTTACGCAAACGACTGATCGGTCCGTGGCATGCGCGGCCCTTGGCTAGCGCATGCCTGCAAGGCCTTGTGAAACCGCAGGCCCTCGTCATTCATTGCCGGGGGCCTGTTTTTTGGAGAAAAGAAAAATGTGGAAAATTGTGCTCGGGTTTCTCGTCATTGCCGGACTGGCAATATTTCTATTAAATAAGGGTGGTGATATTGATATGGGGGGCGAAAAGCACGGTGCTTCACCGCTGCCCGCTCCCGTTGTTGCCACCGTTTTGGCGTTGGACGCGCATGGTTGAGTGAGGGGTCAGGCTGGTAGCGTGGCGCTTCGCGTGCAGGACATGGCCGCGACAATGCCCAAAAAAGGTGCGCCTCAGATAAAAATGAGGTAAATTGAATTAGCAGGGACTAAAATTAATCATTACATCGTCTCTGAATATCAAGCACCGTATGGTGGCGCCCTAGCGCATTTACTGGAGACCAGCTGATGATTTACACCAAGACGGAATCAGGCCAAGCAGCCGTACAGAACCGAACCGTCGCATTGACTCCCCGGCAGCGTTCTGCCTTCATCATGTTTGACGGCAAACGCACCATGGAGGATGTCGTCAAGGCCACTTCGGGTTTTGGCGTCACCGCAGAAGATATCAGCCACCTGATTTCGCTGGGTCTGCTGGCGCCGGCGGCTGTGCAGCCGCCCGCCGCACCTCCCCCGGAGGTGGCGACGCAAAACGCCGACGGCTCGCCGACGTTAAGTGCTCAGGAACATTATTCAAAGGCCTATCCCATCGCGACCCGCCTCACGGCCAGCTTGGGCCTCAGGGGCTTCCGGCTCAACCTCGCGGTGGAAGCCGCGGGCGACATCGACAAGCTCAAGGAGCTGGCGCCCAAGATCAAGGAAGCCGTAGGCCCTGAAAAATTCAGGGAACTTGAACAGGCCTTGTACGGCTGACCTGACGCGGAGCCGGGCATCGGGGCTCCAAGCAAAACGCCCGGCACAGCCGGGCGTTTTTACGGATGGTTTGATCGCTTGATTCGGCTGCGCCTAGCGCTTGAATTTTCCGTCAGTGCCGATGATGGACAGGTCGGCAAAGTCCAGCCCGGTGTGATCCTCGGGGCTGAAGCTCACTTCAAGCCCGCCGATGTCCAGCTTGCGGATGCCTTCCAGCGCCGTCTGGATTTTCTCGCGGGTGGGTTTTGAGCCGGCGCGGCGCAAGCCCTCCACCAGCACTTTGGCGGCGGCAAAGCCTTCCAGCATGGCGGGGCTGACCTCGCTCAGGCCTTTGGCTTTGGCAAGTTCCTGCGCTTCTTTCACCATGGGATAGGCGATGGAGCGCTCATAAGGAAACACCTGGGTGACGATCACGCCGCGGGCGTTGTCGCCCAGGCTTTTCACAAAACCGCCCGAGGCGTTGTTGGACAGCGTCACGATCTGCGCCGTGGAGCCGGCTGCCCGGAATGCCTTGACGCCATCGACCACCGCCTGGCCTGACGCCACCATGATGACGGCTTGCGCGTTGGACTGGTAGACCTTGGGCGCGATCGGGCCGAAGTCGGGTTTGGAACGGTCGAATTTTTCCAGCACAGCGGGTTGCAGTTTTGCCGTGGTCAGCCCCTTCTGTGCGCCCGCCACACCGTCGGCGCCAAAGCTGTCATCGGCATGCACAATGCCGATCCGCGTGATGCCCATGGAATGAAGGTGCGTGATGGCCTTCTCAGCTTCGCGCTGGTAGGTGGCCCGCACATTGAACACATGTTTCCTGACGGGCTGGTGCAACACCATGGCACCGGTCGACGGGCCTATCAGCGGCACGCCGTATTTTTCGAGCAGAGGAATGATGCCTTCGGTATGCGGTGTGCCGCGTGTGAGGAACAGCGCCAATACGTTCTGCTCTTCAACCAGCTTGCGGGCGTTCTCCGCCGTGAGCTTGGGTTCGAACTTGTCGTCGAGCGAGATGAGTTCTATTTTTTGCCCGTTCACGCCGCCCTTGGCGTTGACGGCATCGATGTAGAGCTTGGCTCCCTCGGTGGTTTCCTTGACGCCCGCGCCCACCGGGCCGCTGAAGCCGGCGGTTTGCCCGACGAGGATTTGTGCGTGGCTTGCGTGGGTGACGACGATCATCGCGATGGTGGCACACCATCGGCTGAGTTTGTTCATTTGGGTGACTCCGTAAGTGAAGAGGGATGTGCCTTCAAGTGGACCATGAAACCGCCGAAATTGCGATCAGGAAAACCAGAAGTCGCCCTAATTGGCGTAGTGAAAAGTGTGCAAAAAGGACATTAATCCCTACACCCCGCACAGCCGGTTGCCCTGTCTAGAATGTTTGACCTCTTCAGGAAAGACCGCACTCATGTCCCAGGGAACCATCCGCATCCGCGGAGCGCGCCAGCACAATCTCAAAAACCTCGATCTGGATATTCGCACCGGTGAAATGACGGTCGTCACAGGGCCCAGCGGCTCGGGAAAATCTTCCCTGGTGTTCGACACGCTGTTCGCCGAAGGCCAGCGCCGCTACGTGGAAACCTTCTCGGCCTATGCGCGTCAGTTCCTGGATCGCATGGACAAGCCGGCTGTCGACAAGGTGGAGGGCGTGCCGCCCGCGATTGCCATCGACCAGACCAACCCGGTGCGCAGCTCGCGCTCCACCGTAGGCACCATGACGGAGCTGAACGACCACCTCAAGCTGCTCTACGCCCGCGCCGCGCAGCTCTTTGACAAGCAGACCGCACAGAATGTGCGCCACGATACGCCCGAATCAATTTACGCCGAGCTGATGGCGCGTACAAAGGATGGCGATCCGCGCGTCGTGTTGACCTTCCCGGTCGAGCTGCCTGGCAACACCAGCGCCGAGCAGGTGGAGCAGTGGCTGTCGGTCAGCGGCTTCACGCGCGTGCATGCCCAGCGCGACGTCGCCACGCCCGCCGGCCCGCACAAGCTGCTCGATGTTGTGGCAGATCGTTTTCGCACGCATGCGGTGGAAAAGTCCCGTGTAATGGACGCCATCGAAACCGCCCTCAAACGCGGCGGGCGGCTCAACATCTATGTGCAACACGCTGAGGATGGTCAGCCTGATCAGATGTGGCGCTTTTCGACAGGCCTGCATTGCCCCGACAGCGACCTGCGCTATACCAACCCCACACCCTCGCTGTTTTCCTTCAACTCGGCCATGGGTGCCTGCGAAACCTGCCGCGGCTTCGGCCGCGTGATCGGTGTTGACTACGGCCTGGTCATTCCCAATGACAAGCTCACCCTGCGCGCCGGTGCCATCAAGACCATACAGACCCCGGCCTGGAAAGAGGCCCAGGACGATTTGATGCGCCACGCCGAGGCGGCGGGCATTCCGCGTGACACGCCCTGGTACAAGCTCACGCCGGCGCAACAGGGCTGGGTGATCAACGGCATGCCGGGCTACAAGGACGGCAACTGGAACAAGCAGTGGTACGGCATCAAGCGCTTTTTTGAATACCTTGAAAGCAAGGCTTACAAGATGCACATCCGTGTGCTGCTGTCCAAGTACCGCAGCTACACGCAGTGCGAGACCTGCGGAGGCGCGCGCCTGAAGCTCGAGTCGCTGCTCTGGCGCCTTGGTTCCAAGGAAGCCGCCGACGCGGTGCTGCCACCCAGCCAGCGTTTCATGCCGGTCGGCGTGCATTGGAGCCGCGAGCAGCTCGAAGCCTTGCCGGGCCTGGCGCTGCATGACCTGATGCGCCTGCCCATCGACAGGCTTCGGCAGTTCTTCAGCGGCCTATCGCTCGACGTGATGGGCGACGATGCCGAGCTGCAGGCGCTCAAATCCCTGTTTGAAGAAATCCAGACCCGTGTGAAATACCTGTGCGACGTCGGCATCGGCTACCTCACGCTCGACAGACAAAGCCGCACGCTTTCGGGCGGCGAAGTGCAGCGTATAAACCTCACCACCGCGCTGGGCACCTCGCTGGTCAACACGCTGTTTGTGCTGGACGAACCTTCCATCGGCCTGCATCCGCGCGACATGAACCGCATCACCCAGGCCATGCACCGCCTGCGCGACGCCGGCAACACGCTGGTGGTGGTTGAGCATGACCCGGCCGTCATGCTGGCGGCCGACCGGCTGATCGACATGGGCCCAGGTCCGGGCGAGAAGGGCGGCCAGATCGTGTTTGACGGTACGCCTGACGACATCAAACATGCCGATACGCTGACGGGCGCCTACCTCGGATCCCGCAAACAGGTGGGCATGGGCTTCAAGCGCGCGGTGACCGACAACACGCCGCGCCTCATCCTCGAAGGCGCGCGCGACCACAACCTGAAAAACCTGACGGTTGATTTCCCGCTGCAGCGCCTGGTCTGCGTGACGGGCGTCAGCGGCTCGGGCAAGTCCACGTTGATGCAGGACATCCTGGCGCCGGCACTGCTGCGCCAGTTCGGCAAGGCGACTGAAACGCCGGGTCTGCACGACCGCCTCATGGGCGCCGACCACCTGACTGACGTGGTGTTTGTCGACCAGTCGCCCATCGGCAAGACAGCGCGCTCCAACCCCGCCAGCTATGTGGGTGCGTGGGATGCGGTGCGCGACCTGTTCGCCCTGGCGCCCATGGCGAAACAGCGAAGCTACACCTCGACCAAATTCAGCTTCAACAACGGCGACGGCCGCTGCCCAACCTGCGGCGGTTCGGGCTTTGAGCATGTCGAGATGCAGTTTCTGAGCGACGTTTACCTGCGCTGCCCCGACTGCGACGGCAAGCGCTACCGCGCCGAGATCCTTGAAGTGACGATTGAGCGCAAAGCGATTGGTGATATCAAGCCGCGCCTGCTGAATGTGTCCGACGTGCTGGATCTGACGGTGAGCGAGGCGGTGGCACTCTTTGCGCAAGACCGTGAAGTGGTGCGCGCGCTGCAGCCCATCGTGGACGTGGGCCTTGAATATGTGAAGCTGGGCCAGCCCGTGCCCACGCTCTCGGGCGGCGAGGCGCAGCGCCTGAAGCTCGCGGGTTTTCTGGCCAATGCCAGCAAGACTACGAGCGCCAGCAAGCAGGCGTTGGCGCTTCGGCAGCCGGGCCGCGGCACGCTGTTCTTGTTTGACGAACCGACCACCGGCCTGCATTTTGACGACATCGCCAAGCTGATGCGCGCGCTTCGCAAACTGCTCGAGGCCGGCCATTCGCTCATCGTGATTGAGCACAACCTCGACGTGATCCGCTCTGCCGACTGGCTGATCGACCTTGGCCCGGAAGGTGGTGAAGCCGGCGGCCTGCTGGTGGCCCAGGGTACACCTGAAGAAGTGCGCCAGCATCCGACTTCGCACACCGCATTGGCGCTGCGCGAATACGAGCAGGCCATGGGCAAGGTGCACGGCGTCGAAGAGTCGCGGCCCAAGGTCTGGGCCACGCGGCCGGCTTTCTCCAACCTGATCCAGATCGTCAACGCCAAAGAGAACAACCTCAAGAGCCTGTCGGTCGACATTCCGCGCGGCAAGTTCAATGTGGTGACCGGCGTGTCGGGCTCGGGCAAATCCACGCTGGCCTTTGACATCCTCTTCAACGAAGGCCAGCGGCGCTACCTGGAATCGCTCAACGCATACGCGCGCAGCATCGTGCAGCCGGCGGGCCGGCCTGAGGTCGATGCGGTCTATGGCATCCCGCCCACTGTGGCGATCGAACAGCGCCTGTCGCGCGGCGGGCGCAAGTCCACTGTGGGCACCACCACCGAGGTCTGGCATTTTCTGCGCCTCTTGTATGTGAAGCTGGGCATCCAGCATTGCACCAAAGACGGCGCGGCCGTGATGCCGCAAAGCCCCGAGAGTATTGCCGCGCAGCTCATCAAAACCTACCGCGGCCAGCACATCGGTCTCTTGGCGCCGCTGGTGATCGCACGCAAAGGCGTCTACACCGAGCTGGCCGACTGGGCACGCCCGCGCGGTTACACGCATTTGCGCATCGACGGCGAATTTCTGCCGACCACCGGCTTTCCGCGTATTGACCGCTTCAAGGAGCACACGGTTGAGCTGCCGATTGCCGATATCCATGTATCGCCCGACAACGAAGGCGCACTGCGCGCTGCGTTGGCGACGGCGCTGGAACACGGCAAGGGCGTGGTCCACGTGCTGGCGCCGCTTGACGGCCTGCGCGGCGCGATGATGGCTGGGAGTAGCGCCAAAAATATCGGCAAGCTGATTGCGTTTTCGACCAAGCGCGCTTGCCCGATCTGCGCCACCTCGTATGCCGAGCTGGACCCGCGCCTCTTCAGCTACAACAGCAAGCACGGCTGGTGCCCCGACTGCGTGGGCACGGGCGTCAAGCTCACCAAAGAGCAGCGCAAAGTGTTTGACGACTCGGTGATGGACGATGACAACAAGGGTCGCGAGCAGAGCTTTGCCGAGCCTGAAATGGAAGACGTCGCCGGCACCGCCTGCCCGACCTGCGAGGGCACGCGTCTGAACGCCAAGGCCCGCGCTGTGAAATTTGCGGGCGTCGGCATTGCCGACATCGCGGCGCTGTCGGTCACGGACGTGCGGCGCTGGGTCGAAACACTCGCACTGCTGGGCCGCGAGGCCGGCATTGCGCGCGATTTGATTCCCGAAATCAAGAGCCGGCTTGAGTTCCTCGAAGACGTGGGCCTGGGCTATCTCACGCTGGACCGCGGCGCGCCCACGCTCTCGGGCGGCGAGGCGCAGCGCATACGCCTGGCGGCGCAGCTGGGCTCCAACCTGCAAGGCGTCTGCTACGTGCTGGACGAGCCGACGATTGGCCTGCACCCGCGCGACAACCAGATCTTGCTGAGCGCGCTGGGCAAGCTCAGCGACCGCGGCAACACGCTGGTGGTGGTTGAGCATGACGAAGACACGATCCGCCGCGCCGACAACATCATCGACATCGGACCCGGCGCAGGCAAGCGCGGCGGCACGCTGGTGGCGCAGGGGACGGCGGCGCAGCTGTCGGCCGTACCCGAGTCACTGACGGGCCGTTACCTCGCGAACCCCTTGATTCATCCGCTGCAGGTCCGGCGTGAAACCCGCAAGGGTGCAGCGCCGGTGGTTGCGGTGAACGATGCGCCTGTCGATGTCAATGCCAAACCCGTGAGCAAGCAAAAGGCGGCCACACTGAAAGCCGCGGCACTCAAGGCCGCCGCAGCCAGTGCCAGTGCGCTGCACAACGCGGCGCCCGCCGCCGCCGGGCCTTTCACCTCCTGGCTTACCGTGGTCAATGCCGATCTCCACAACCTCAAGGATGTGTCGGTCACCGTGCCGTTGTACCGCCTGGTGGCGGTGACGGGTGTGTCGGGCTCGGGCAAATCGACGCTCGCGCGCGATGTGTTGCTGACCAACGTGCATGCCGGCGTCATGCAGCGCTCCACCAAGTCGGGCCGCGATGCCGACAACAAAGGCAACACGCCCGACTGGACCGGCTGCGAACGCATCGAAGGCTATGCGGCGGTAGACCGCGTGCTTGAAGTGGACCAAACGCCCATCGGTAAAACGCCGCGCTCCTGCCCTGCGACCTACATCGGCTTCTGGGACACCATACGCAAGCTCTTTGCCGATACGCTGGAAGCCCGCGCGCGCGGGTACAGCGCCGGGCGCTTTTCGTTCAATACCGGCGAAGGCCGCTGCCCGACCTGCGAAGGCGCGGGCGTGCGCACCATCGGCATGAGCTTTTTGCCCGATGTGAAGGTGCTGTGCGAAACCTGCCACGGCGCGCGCTTCAACCCAGAAACCCAGACCGTGACCTGGCGCGGCAAAAACATCGGCGATGTGCTCAAGATGGAAGTGGACGAGGCGGTGGACTTCTTCGCCTCCATGCCCAACATCAGCCACCCGCTGCAGTTGCTCAAGGACGTGGGCCTGGGCTACCTCACGCTGGGCCAGCCTTCACCGACGCTGTCAGGCGGCGAGGCGCAGCGCATCAAGCTGGTAACCGAACTCAGCAAAGTGCGCGACGACATCACCCGCCGCGGACAGAAAGCGCCGCATACGTTGTACGTGCTGGACGAGCCCACGGTGGGCCTGCACATGGCCGACGTCGAAAAGCTGATCCACGTGCTGCACCGCCTCGTCAACGGTGGGCACAGCGTGGTGGTGATCGAGCACGACCTGGACGTGATTGCCGAAGCGGACTGGGTGATTGACCTGGGGCCGGACGGCGGCAATGCGGGTGGGCGGGTGGTGGCATCCGCGCCACCTGAGGCTGTGGTCAAGCTCGGTACGCACACAGGGAAAGCGTTGCAAGGTGTTTTGGAAAGAAGTTGAACACTCCCGGCTTACTGCGTGTAGGCTGTTCCCATTTGTGGAGGAGGGCGGCGCCTGCTGGCTGGCGAAGCCAGTTCCGCGGTCCCTGCTGACCTGAATCCGTTTGCTATTGAATTGATAGCTAATGGTCCGGATATTACCTGGGCTAGAGCCCTAAATCGCTTAAAAAATCCCCGGGCAGCCTGACGCCGGTGTGACAGCCCTTCAGGTGTTGCCCTGATGTGCCGGTGGCTTGCGGAACGCATGATGGGGGCTGTATCTGCCACACGACCAGGAGAAATGTTCATGCAACGCCGCCCTTTTCTGCACATCGCCGCCGTCTTGGCCCTGATCGCCGCCGCGGCCATGCCGGCCCAGGCGCAAACTTTCCCGGCCAAACCCATCAAGCTGGTCATCGCCTTCCCGGCGGGCGGGCCGACCGACATCACGATGCGGTCACTGGCCGACAACGCCTCCAAAATCCTCGGCCAGACGGTCATTGTGGAAAACAAACCCGGCGCGGGCGGCACCCTGCCGGCGCAGCAGCTGCAGGGCGTGCCCGCCGACGGCTACACGCTGGCGCAAATTCCGCTGGGTGTGTTCCGCCTGGGCTACACGACCAAGATCAACTGGGACCCGGTCAAGGACATCAGCTACGTCATCAATGTGACCGGCTACGCCTTCGGCATCGTGGTGCCGGCCGACAGCCCGCTCAAGACCTGGGCCGACTTTGTGGCCTATGCCAAGGCCAATCCCGGAAAGCTGACCTACGGCTCCACCGGCACGTTGACCAGCCCGCACCTGACGACCGAACTCATCGCACAAAAGGCCGGCATCGAATTGCAGCATGTGCCTTACAAAGGCAGCGCCGACCTGATGCTCGCGCTGGTCAGCGGCCAGCTGATGGCAGGCGCCGACAGCACCGGCTTTGCGCCCCAGGTCGAAGCCGGCAAGCTGCGCGTGCTCAACACCTGGGGCGAAAAGCGGCTCGACAAATTCCCGAATGCGCCCACGCTGAAAGAGCTGGGCTACGACGTCGTGCAGAACTCGCCCTTCGGCATAGGCGCGCCCAAGGGCACGCCGCCTGAGGTGGTGAAACGCCTGCACGATGCCTTCAAGAAGGCAATGGAAGAGCCCAGCTACGTGGCCGCGTTGGCGCGCTACGACATGCTGCCCAACTACCTGAGTTCAGCCGACTACACGAAGTTTGCGCAGGAGACAGTGGGACGCGAGAAGATTCTCATCGACAAGCTCGGGCTGGCCAAGCCCAACTAAAGTTCGGCCCATGCCGGGCTGGTGTTCGCTGGCTGCGCTGGCCCCGCTGCGCGACGAAGCCCGCAGGCGGGACGCTACACGGGGTGAACGTCAGCAGGGGTGAGCAACATATTGGCCACTTCGGCAAACCCCGCGCCGCGCTCACCACGCGTTACATAGCGCGGCAGGTGCGCCAGCTGCGGCACAAAACGCGCGACGTTGGCTACGCCCACGCTATTTGCAAAAGCCTTGAACATCAGTTGGTCGTTGGTCGAGTCGCCCACATACACCCAGCGGTCCATCTCGGCGTCCAGGTCGCGCTGCCAGAGCTGGTGGACTATCCAGCGCGCGCCCTCAAGTTTGTTGTGGCTGCCGTACCAGCCGTTGATGTGGATGCTGCTCACGGTGGCGTGCATGCCTTCGCTTTTCATCAACGCCACGACGGCGGCGATTTGCGCGTCGCTCAGCTGTACAAATTCACTGTGGTCAATCGCAATGTCGGTTTCCCGGCCCGGCGAGTCGGTGGCACGGGTAATGCCAGGCAGCTCGCGCTCGATGCGCGCCAGAACGGCCTGCATGCGCGCGAAGTTGGCGGTGCGCGTGGCGGCATCTTGTTGATATAGTTTTGATAGCGGTTTGTGCCCGTTCTGCAAGGGCTGCAGGCCTTTTTCATGCTCAGAAAGCAGGGCGACAGCCCCGTTTTCCGCCACGATCACATCAACCGGCCAGCTCGCCGCGAAGGGCTCACTCCAGCCCACAGGCCGCCCGGTGATGGCCACGACTTTGAACCCGGCACCTTTTAACGCACCCAGAGCCTCCAGCGCGTCGCTGGTAATCGCCCCTTCGGTGGTCAGCGTGTCGTCGATGTCGGTAAAGACGCCTGTGATGCGGTGACGTTCTGTAACCGGCCATTGCTTGAGTTCTTGCATGGTGAAATTTTCGCACTGAATGTGGCCCCCACGGTTGCTCACTGCGTGTAGCGCCCTGCCCCCCGAGGGGGCCGCCCGCCCTCCGGCCCGGCAAAGCCGGTTCCGGGGCTCATGCTGGCTTGAAGAATTCTTTGGTACGGCCTGTGATGGGGTATTTCACCAGCGGGGGCCGCGGGTCCGGCTTCGCCGGCCCCAGGCGCCGCCCCCTAGAGGGGGGAACAGGCTACACGAAGTGAGCCTGAACGGGGGGGGTATAATCGTGGCTTCCTGAGGAGCGTTGCAAGCCACATCACGTGGACCAGGCTCAGGACTTCATTGCAACCACGCTCACCCGCATGCGCTTTCAAGCCGGGTGAATGACTGAATTCTCCCTTTCTTGAAAACCATGCCCGTGGCGATTTTGCCCAGCTGACGTTTGATATTTGGAGAACCGTATGAGCGCTGTCCTGAAACCTTCCACCGACTACACCATTGCCGATATTTCGCTTGCCGCCTGGGGCCGCAAGGAATTGAACATCGCGCAGACCGAAATGCCAGGCCTGATGGCCATCCGCGAAGAATTCGCGAAGGCGCAGCCGCTGAAGGGCGCGCGCATCACCGGCTCGCTGCACATGACGATCCAGACCGGCGTGCTGATCGAAACGCTGCAGGCCCTGGGCGCTGAAGTGCGTTGGGCTTCCTGCAACATCTTCTCGACGCAAGACCACGCCGCTGCCGCAATTGCCGCCGCCGGCACGCCGGTATTCGCCATCAAGGGCGAAACCCTGGCCGACTACTGGGACTACACCCACAAGATTTTTGAATTCAACGGCGCCAAGGGCACGCCTGAAGAAGGCCCCAACATGATCCTGGACGACGGCGGCGACGCAACGCTGCTGATGCACCTGGGCACCAAGGCCGAAAAAGACGCGAGCCTCATTTCCAAGCCCGGCAGCGAAGAAGAAATCTGCCTGTTCAACTCGATCAAGGCCAAGCTGGCGCAAGACCCGACCTGGTACAGCCGCCGCCTGAAGAACATCATCGGCGTGACCGAAGAAACCACCACCGGCGTGCTGCGCCTCAATGAAATGTCGGCCAAGGGCACGCTGGCCCTGCGCGCCATCAACGTGAACGATTCCGTCACCAAGAGCAAGTTCGACAACCTGTACGGCTGCCGCGAATCCCTGGTCGACGCCATCAAACGCGCCACCGACGTGATGGTCGCCGGCAAGGTCGCACTCGTGGCCGGTTACGGCGACGTGGGCAAGGGTTCTGCCCAGGCCCTGCGCGCACTGAGCGCACAAGTCTGGGTGACCGAGATCGACCCGATCAATGCCCTGCAGGCCGCGATGGAAGGCTACAAGGTCGTGACCATGGAATACGCTGCCGACAAGGCCGACATTTTTGTGTCCGCCACCGGCAACAAGAACGTGATCACGTATGAGCACATGGCTGCGATGAAAGACCAGGCCATCGTCTGCAACATCGGCCATTTCGACAACGAAATCGACGTTGCTGCGCTCGAAAAATGCAAATGGGAAGAGATCAAGCCGCAAGTCGACCACGTGATCTTCCCGGACGGCAAGCGCATCATCCTGCTGGCAAAGGGCCGCCTCGTGAACCTGGGTTGCGGCACCGGCCACCCCAGCTTCGTGATGTCGTCGAGCTTTGCCAACCAGACGATTGCGCAGATCGAACTGTTCACCAAGAAAGACGCTTACGAAGTGGGCAAGGTCTATGTGCTGCCCAAGCACCTGGATGAGAAGGTGGCACGCTTGCACCTGAAGAAGGTCGGCGCTGTGCTGACCGAGCTGAGCGACGAGCAGGCTGCGTACATCGGTGTCAGCAAGGCTGGCCCGTACAAAGCCAACACCTACCGCTATTAAGCTTCCTGGCTACTGCGCGACCCGATAGCGGTGTTGCGGGTCCCGATCAGGCAATCCTCATGCACCTCAAGTGCATTCCGGTTGCCTGACGCCCGCGCCTTGCTCTCGGGCCGCTCGCTACGCCTTTGAGGCTGTTGTTGGGATACCGGACACACTACATGCGCGCTGACCTTTTCCTCGTCGAACACGGCCATGCCGCCACCCGCTCGCAGGCCCAGCGCCTGATTGCTTCAGGTGTGCAGTGGCGTCCTGAGCCCGACGCTGCCTGGAAGAAGGTCGCCAAGAACGGCGACGAGATTCCCCCAGGCGCCGAGCTGCAGTTGCTGGACACCACCGAAGCGAAATACATCTCGCGCGGCGGGCTCAAGCTCGAAGGCGCCCTCAAGGCCACCGGGCTGAATGTGGCCGGCATGCGCTGCCTCGATATCGGCCAGTCCACCGGCGGTTTTACCGACTGCTTGCTGCAGCACGGCGCAGCGCAGGTGGTGGGCGTCGATGTGGGTCATGGCCAGCTGCACGCCAGCCTGCGTGAAGACCCGCGCGTGGTTTGCATTGAAGGTGTGAACGCCCGGTCCATGACGGCGGCCGACCTGATGGCCGGCCATGCGGGCGACAGCAGCGACATGGATTTTTCGGAGAACTTCGACGGCGATGAGGATGACGCTGACCTTGGTGAGACGAGCCCGGCAACAGAAGCCAACTTCGACTTCCTGACCGGCGACCTGTCATTTATCTCGCTGACGCTGGTCTTGCCTGCGGTGGTTCGCCTGCTCAAGCCAGGCGGTGATCTGCTCATGCTGGTCAAACCGCAATTCGAATTGCAGCCCGGCCAGATCGGCAAGGGCGGCATTGTGCGTGATGCAGCGCATTTTGAATTTGTGGAAAAGCGCTTGCGCGACGCCTGCGCGGCCTTGGGGCTGGAAGTGAAAGCCTGGCTGGAGTCACCGATTGAAGGCGGCGACGGGAATCGCGAATTTTTTATCCAGGCCGTGAAAGGCCAGGACGTGGCGGGCGAAGACCAGCCGCTACCCGCTGCGCCGCAGCGCAAGATTGCCAAACGTGTTTCGCGCAGCGAGCTGCGAGCCTCCCGCGCGCCGCACGAAGATTCCGAACTCGCGCATGCCGGCCAGCCTGGTCCTGCGCGTGGAAAGCGGCGCGACAAGAAAACCAGTTCCGGCGATTCAGCGCCGAATAACGACGATAACGACGATAACGACGATAACGACGAGTGAGATCTGTGATGAACCTTCCCCTCAGCTTTGAATTCTTCCCGCCCAAGACACCTGAAGGCGCAGAGAAGCTGCGCATGGCGCGTCAGGCTCTGTATGCGCACAAGCCCGAGTTCTGCTCTGTCACTTTTGGCGCAGGCGGCTCTACGCAAGACGGCACCTTCGGCACGGTGGGCGAAATCCTGGCAGAAGGCGTGCCCGCAGCCTGCCATTTCTCATGCGTGGGAGCCACCAAGGCCACCGTGCGCCAGCAGCTCACCACTTTGCAGATCATGGGCGTGAAACGCCTGGTCGCCCTGCGCGGCGACTTGCCCAGTGGCTACGGCGCGGGCGGCGAGTTCCACTACGCGAGCGACCTGGTGGCCTTCATCCGCGCTGAAACGGGCGATGCCTTCCGCATCGAAGTAGCTGCCTATCCGGAAGTCCATCCCCAGGCCAGATCGGCCGACGCCGACCTGAAAGCCTTTGTGCAAAAGGTCAAGGCCGGCGCCGACTCGGCCATCACACAGTATTTTTTTAACGCTGACGCCTACTATCGTTTTGTTGATGACGTGCAGGCGCTGGGTGTGGATGTGCCCATCGTGCCCGGCATCATGCCCATCATCAGTTCCACGCAGCTCATGCGGTTTTCCGATGCCTGTGGCGCCGAGATTCCGCGCTGGATACGCCTGCGCCTGCAGGGCTTTGGCGACGACACAGCGTCCATCAAGAGCTTCGGCCTCGACGTGATCACCGGCCTGTGCGAGCAGCTCTATGCCGCAGGCGTGCCCGGCATCCATTTCTATACGATGAACCAGGCCGCGGCAACGACCGAAATCATCGGGCGGCTGCAGCGCACCTGAGGCCGCCACCATGCAGCAGGGTGCCATCCGGTCTGCCGCCACCCTGGGTGCAGCGCTGCTGCTGGCTGTGCTGGCAGCATGTACTGCGGCGCCATCAAACAGGCCATCCACCGCGCCAGCGACGGCGTCCGCAGGTGCTGCCGGACCTGCATCGCGTCCTTCACGCCCGGCAACCGATGCATCGCCCGCGGCCAGTGGCATAAGCGACGAGGTACCGCCTTCAGCCGCCGCGCCCCGGCCGCAGCTGCTCGCCGGCGAAGTGCCCCGCGAATTCCAGCGCGGCCAGGCCTCCTGGTACGGGCCGCGCTTCAACGGGCGGCGTACCGCCAGCGGTGAGCGTTTTGACATGCACGACCTCACCGCCGCGCACCGCACGCTGCCCTTCGGCACCATGGTGCGGGTCCACAGCCTGGTCAACGGCCGCGACGTGGATGTCCGCATCACAGACCGCGGCCCCTACAGCGGCAACCGCATCATTGACCTGAGCCGCGCCGCGGCGGAAGAGCTCGGCATGCTGGGCATGGGGCTGAAGGAAGTTGTGTTGCTGGTGCCGGAGTCCACACCTGAAGTCGCTACGACGCCGCCACCCAAACGCCAGCCGGCACGGCGGCGTCCAGCGGCGCCCCGCACCGCTCGCTGATTAAAAGCGCGTCGCTCAGTTCACGAAGGTCACATCGTCCCTGGCCTGCGGCGGGATCTTGATGGCCAGCGCCTTGACGGGCCCGCTGGTCACCAAGGTGCCGCCATGCGCCGTGCCTTTGGGAATGATGATCAGCGTGCCCGGCTTGAACTCCTTGCGCTCAGCACCCAGCCACATGGCACCACTGCCTTCAATGATGTACTGGATCTCGTCGGTTTTCGGGTGAATGTGTTTGGCCACGTTGCCCGACTGGATGCCGATGGTGGCGTTGTCGGTGATGACGAGGCCCCTGGCGTTCATTTCAGGATTCGGTGTGCCGGGTATGTCGACGTGCTTGAGTGCCGCCAGGTCAATCATTGCCGGCGCCAGGGGCACAGCCTGCGCATGCGCATCGGGCAGGGCGTGCCGGGCCAGCGGCGACAACGCCATCCCGGCCACAAAGGCCAAGGTGACGGCAAAACCGAGGACGGTGGTGGTATGGCGCATGGAATCCTTTTGTGGGGTTTGTGTATGGGCGGGCCAGTATGTGCATGTTGCGACGGGCTTGCCAATAGCGGTGACCCGACCCGGCAACCTGCCTTTTTCGCTTCGACGCAAATCCTGTCACCACAGCGATGAGTTGTCTGTTGCCTGTCGTACTTGCTATCAATTTGATAGCATATTGCGCCCAACTCCGTTGGCCTGACGGCAGTTTTCGCGATAAAAATTGCTTAAAACTGCCCGAAAAACAGCGTCAAGTCGCCGTGACGCTTCCGGACCCGCTTTTGACGCTGTTGGGGCTTTTTATGCATGAAATTGGCTTATGCCCCAATGAAAACGGGCACAAGAAGCTATGAATTTGATAGCAACCTGACGATTGGCCCGATGGCGTCGCCGACACAGACCCGTGCCGCGTCAGGTCAGCATTCGACGGATTCATCTGGCTTCACCCGGCTGCACACAGGGGTAATCCGATCACCAGCGTAAATCGTTTCAATTTATTAGAATTTCAGTAATTCCTGAAAATTCAATAAACTCACCTCATGAACCTAGCCCCTCTGACCCAGCGTTTTGTTCTCCATTTCGGTGAAATGGGCAGCCGTTGGGGCATCAACCGCACTGTGGGGCAGATTTATGCCTTGCTCTACGTCTCACCGCGGGCCCTGAATGCCGATGAAATTGGCGAAGCACTGGCGTTTTCGCGGTCTAACGTCAGCATGGGGCTGAAGGAACTGCAGTCGTGGAACCTGGTGCGGCTGCAGCACCTGCCGAACGACCGTCGCGAGTATTTCAGTGCGCCGGAAGACGTCTGGGCGATCTTCCGCACGCTGGCCGAAGAACGCCGCAAACGCGAGATTGACCCGACGCTTTCGATGCTGCGCGATGCGCTGATGGAACACCCGGCCAACCAGGACGACATCCACGCCCAGGCGCGCATGAAGCAGATGCACGATCTGATCGAGCTGATGACGGGCTGGCTGGCCGACGTGCAGAAGATGGATTCGGCGACGCTGATGAGTCTCATGAAAATGGGGGCCAAGGTGCAGAAGCTGCTGGAGGTGAAAGACAAGGTCGCCAGCACCATGAAGGCCGGTTTGACAGGCCGCAGCGCATCCAGCAAAGTGGAGGCGAGGCCTTCCGGTGAGCTTCCCGCCCCCGCAGCACCCGCTTCCAACCTTCCCGACGAGAACAGGAGTTGATGATGGACGGTTTAGACGCATTCCTGCTGGCCCGCATCCAGTTCGCGGCCAACATTACCTTCCACATCCTCTTTCCCACCATCAGCATCTCGCTGGGCTGGGTGCTGCTGTACTTCAAGCTGCGCTTCGTCAAAAGCCAGGATCAATACTGGATGGACGCCTACCAGTTCTGGGTGAAAATTTTTGCGCTGACCTTCGCGCTGGGCGTGGTCAGCGGGATCACCATGAGTTTCCAGTTCGGCACCAACTGGCCGGGCTACATGCAGAAGGTCGGCAACATCGCCGGGCCGTTGCTGGCGTATGAAGTGCTCACTGCCTTCTTCCTGGAGGCCACCATGCTGGGCGTGATGCTGTTTGCGCGCGAACGTGTGAGCGAAACCATGCACACCGTGGCCACGCTGCTGGTGGCGGGCGGCACCACGCTCTCGGCGTTCTGGATCCTGGCGCTCAACTCCTGGATGCAGACGCCCGCGGGCTTTGAAATGATCAACGGACAGGCGCATGTGACGAGCTGGCTCCAGGTGATCTTCAACCCGTCCTTTCCGTACCGCCTTACGCACATGTTGCTGGCCTCGGGTCTCACGGTGGCGTTTCTGGTGGCGGGTGTGTCGGCCTACCGCTGGTTGCGCGACGACCGCAGCGCTGAAGTCGTCGCGAGCCTGAAGACCGGCATCTATATGGCGGCCATGCTGATTCCGCTGCAGATCATCGCGGGTGATTTGCATGGCCTGAACACGATGGAGCACCAGCCGGCCAAGCTGGCGGCGATGGAAGGCATCTGGAAGACGGAGAAAGGCGTGCCCGCCATTCTGTTTGCCTTGCCGGACGAGAAGGCCAAAGAGAACCGCTATGAAATCGGGGTTCCCAAGCTGGCCTCGCTGTATCTCACGCATTCGCTGGATGGAGAGGTCAAAGGCCTGGACCAGTTCGAGGGCAAGCACCCCCCCGTGGCGCCGGTGTTCTGGGCCTTCCGCATCATGGTGGGTGTGGGCATATTGATGCTGGCCGTGAGTTGGGCCAGTGTGCTGCGGCTTGCCCCATGGAAGAAATATGCCCCCATGCTTCCCGCTTCGCGTGGTTCGCTGCCCCCCCAGGCCCCGGCTGAAATGGAGGGCGCCGTGCCTGTTGCTTCGGACAAGTCGCTGGCGCCTGTTGCACGTGAACTGACGGTGTGGCACGCGCGGCTGCTGGTCGCCATGACATTCTCCGGCTGGATCGCGCTGGTCGCCGGCTGGTATGTGACCGAAATTGGCCGCCAGCCCTGGCTGGTGACGGGCGTACTGACGACGGTGGAGGCTGCCTCCACGGTGCCCGCGCCGCGCATCGCGCTCACGCTCGCGATGTACCTTGTGTTGTATGCGGTGTTGCTGGTGTCTTATGTATCGGTGGTGTTCTACCTTGCGCGGCACAGAAAGCACGCGGACAAGCCATTCGGAGACGACGACACCGCCGGCGAGACTGAAAAGGAACTCAACGTCGTGAACTACCCCGAAAAGGAAGGAGCACCCCATGCTTGACCTTGCCCCTGACCTGACGCAAGCCGCCGGCTGGATGCCTATCGTTTTCCTTGTGGTGATGGGCCTGGCGATGCTGGCCTATGTGATTCTGGACGGCTACGACCTGGGTGTGGGCGTGCTGATGCGCCGCGCCAGTGACGACGACAAGGACACCATGATCGCCAGCATCGGGCCCTTCTGGGACGCCAACGAGACCTGGCTGGTATTGGGTGTCGGTATTTTGCTCACGGTGTTCCCCCTGGCGCATGGCGTCATATTGGGTGCGCTGTATTTGCCGGTGGCCTTCATGCTGATCGGCCTTACTTTGCGCGGCGTGGCGTTTGACTTCCGCGTGAAGGCGCGTGCCAGCCACAAACCGTTGTGGAACCGGATGTTCTATACGGGCTCGCTGCTGGCGAGCTGGTCGCAGGGTTATATGCTGGGTTCACTGATCACGGGGTTTGCGACGACCTGGTGGACCATCGCGTTCAACGCCGTCATCGGCGCAGCACTGGTGGCGGCGTACTGCCTGCTGGGCGCCGGCTGGCTCATCATCAAGTCCGAAGGTGAGCTGCAGCTGCGCGCGGTGCGCTGGGCGCGAGGCAGCTTGTGGTTCACCATGGCGGGTGTCGCCGCGATCTCGATCGCCACGCCCCTCGTCAGCCCGACGATTTTTGCCAAGTGGTTTTCCTTTCCCAACATCGTGCTGCTGTTGCCGATCCCGGCGGCCACGGCGGTACTGTTCGGCGTGATCTTCCGCAGCCTGCAACGTTTGCCGGTGCGTCTGTCGCAGAGCAATGAGTACGGCGCCTGGGTGCCCTTTGGCGCGACAGTGGGCGTGTTCTTGCTGGCCTTTTACGGCTTGGCCTACAGCCTCTTCCCGTGGCTGGTGATCGACAAACTGACGATCTGGCAATCGGCCAGCGCCCCCGAGGCCATGGGCGTGATCCTGGCCGGTGCCGCGGTGGTGTTGCCGATGATCATCGGCTACACGGTATTCGCTTACCGCGTGTTCTGGGGAAAGAGCACGGCATTGCGGTATTAGCCCCCACGCAGGATATGGCCCCCACGGTCGCTCACTTCGTGTAGCTCCCTGCCCCCCGAGGGGGCCGCTGCGCCTGCGGCCCGGCAAAGCCGAAAAATTGGCACACCCCTATCGGGCTCACTGTGTGTAGCCCTTTTCCCCCTTGCAGGGGACGGTGCCTGTGGCCCGGCAAAGCCGGTTCCGCGGCACCCCTGGCTTGAAGAGTCCGGTGGGCGTAACTAACGGGGTATTCCACCAGTGGGGGCCGAGGGTCCGGCTTTGCCGGCCCCAGGCGCCGCCCCCTGAAAGGGGGGAACGGGCTACACGAAGTGAGCCTGGACGGGGGTTATAGACTAATTTCAGGCGCAGGTGCGATGGATTCGAGTTCAAGCAAAAAGGCTTCGGCGGATTCGTAGCGGTGCTCGGGATTTTTGGCCATCAGTTTGTTGACGACGCCCTGCAGTTCGGCGTGCACTTCGGGCAGCGCGGGGGTGTCGGCATTCAGGTGTTTGGCCAGCAGCAGCTCGAGCGACTCGGCGATGTAGGGCCGCCGGTTGGCCAGCATTTCAAACAGCATGACGCCCAGGCTGTAGAGGTCTGACTGGGCCGTTACCTTGCGGCCGGTGGCTTGCTCGGGGCTCATGTAATAGGGCGTTCCGACGACGTCGCCATGATGGGTCTGGGTCAGGCCCATGCTCGGGGTCTGCAGCATCGATTTGGCGATCCCGAAATCGGCCAGCGCCACACTGCCATCGCCGCGCAGCATGACGTTCTCCGGCTTGATGTCCCGGTGGACGATGCCGTGCGCATGGATGGCCGACAACGCCTGGGCGACTTCGCGCGCCACGGTCAGCGCCTCTGACCGGGCCAGATTGGGGCCGAACAGGCTGCGCAGGTCGCCGCGTTCGAAGTATTCCATCGCGATGTAGGCATGCTCGTCCGTGAAACCCTGGTCATAGATCTTGATCACGTGTGGATGGTCGATCTTGCAGAGCAGGGCGTACTCCTGGATGAAACGCACCAGGTGTTCCGACGCTTCCTTGCCGCGGGAGTCCAGTACCTTGAGCACGATTGGCAGGCCGTCGGATTCGCGCTCGCTCAGGTAGACCTCGGTCATGCCGCCCGCGCCGATCTTGCGGGTGATGCGGTAGCCCTTGAGGCGGACGGGCTCGCTGCTGGCGTCAAAACGCAGGTCTTTCAGCGCTGAGAGTTTGGCGTCCAGTGCGCCCTTGACCGCGCGTGCGGTGATGTCTGAGTTCGCGCGCACGGCGTCGCTGATTTCGCTGGCGCGCTCGGTCAGGCTGGCCATGCCGTGGATCTTGTCTTCCATGGTGGTGACCAGGCCCGTGACCTCGGCCACATCAATGGCGAGGTTGCGTCCGGGCAGTGTGAGCGAAGTGTGGATGCCGGTCTGGATGCCGGTACCGGCCTCGGCCAGCGTGTGCTCGCTGGCCATCACAGTCCAGCCTTTTTCTTCGGTGGCGTCTTCCAGCCGCGAGGCCAGCGTCACGGTGTCGCCCACGGGCGTGAGTTCCTTGGTCTGCTGTGTGCCGAGCTGGCACAGCGTGACGGGGCCGCCGTGAATGCCGATACCCATGGCAAACGGCGGCAGCGCGCGGCCGCCAAAGCGCTGCTCCAGCCAGTCGCGGAACTCATGCGTGGCCAGTGCCATGGCGAGCGCTGCGGAAATGGCGCGGCGCGGAGCCGGCAGCGGCGAACCGGTGAGGGTGTCGACAAACACCGCCATCAGTCCGTCGCCAACGAACTTGATGTGCCGCCCGCTGTTTTTCAGCACGGGCTCGGAGATGCGCTCAAAATATTCGGTGAGCAGTTGCGACACCTCCGCGGCATTGAGTTTTTCAGCCAGCGAGGTGAAGTTGCGGATGCTGGCCACCAGCACGGTGGCATTGGCCAGTTCCTCGGTTTGCGCGCTGGCGGGAATGTCGACCGGTACGCTGTCGGGGCGGCCGCCGCTGATACGGCTGGCGAATGCCGCGCGCAGGCGCTCCTCGCCGGCGGCCACGCCCGAGTCGATGGCTTCGCGCACGCGTTCTTTTTTCTTCAGCTGGGCGTTGACAGCGTCCAGCAGTTCGGCGCGGCTGAACGGTTTGGACAGATAGTCATCGGCGCCGGCAGTCATGCCGCGCCGCATGCTTTCGCGGTCGTCCAGTGCAGTCAGCAGCATGAATGGGGTGTTAACCAGGAGCGGGTCGGAGCGCACAGCCGCCAGCAATTCAAAGCCGTTCATGCCGGGCATGCCGACGTCGGAAACGATCAGGTCGGGCCGGCCGGTGCGGGCCTGCTCAAGGCCCTGCCGTCCGTCCGCCGCCGCAACGGTTTCGAAGCCTTCAAGCTTGAGCAGCCGCACGATGTTGTTGCGGATGGCGTCGTCGTCCTCAACGATCAGGATCTGGGTCATGGGTTTCCTCGGGAAATGGGCAGGCTGATCGTGAAGCGGGTGCCTGCCCCTGGGATGCTTGACACGTCGATTTTGCCGTGGTGCAGGTCGACGGCGTGTTTCACAATGGACAGCCCCAATCCGGAGCCCTGGCGATTGCCCACGTTGGAGCCGCGGTGAAAGCTTTCGAACAGGCGCGGCAGGTCTGTCGAGGGGATGCCGATCCCTTCGTCGCTGACTTGCAGGATCAGGTGGTCCCCGGCTTCGTCCTGCCGGCGGTCCAGCGTCAGCACCACCACGCTGCCGGCCGGCGAATACTTGCAGGCGTTGGCCAGCAGGTTGCTGGCGATGTGCCGGACCAGCCGTTCATCGAGCATGACCAGCTGCGAAAAGGTGTCGTGACCGATAGGGGCTTCAAACTCGATCGCATGCTGGCCCGCGTCGCTGGTGTGAACTTCCGTCACGAGCTTGCGGCACAGGGCCGCGATATCCAGCGGCTTCAGGTTGAGCTTGAGTTTGCCGGCGTCGGCCTGTCCGACCGTAAGCATGTCCTCGAGCATCCCCTGCATGCGTTTGACCGCAACGACCAGGTCGGCCATGATGTCCTGGCGCTCGCGGTGCGTGATTTTTTCACCGTAATGCTCGATCAGCTCGGCTGACGAAAGAATGGTCGCAAGCGGCGTGCGGAATTCATGCGAGGCCATGGACACAAAGCGTGTCTTGAGCTCGCCGAGTTCGCGTTCGCGCGCCAGCGCCCGACGGGTTTCCTCGTCGGCCTCCTTGCGCCGCGTGATGTCCACATAGGTCCACACGGAGCCTTCTTCAGGCCGGCCACGGTCCAGCGCCGAGCCGTCCAGCTGCACCCAGATCAGTTCGCCGTTCTTGCGGCGCATGCGCGCTTCGGCCGAGAACAGGCCGGTTTGCATGATCTGCGCGTAGGCCAGCGCGCCCAGGCGCTCGAACTCTTCGTCGTCGGGGTAATGCACCCGGGTTTCCTGGCCCAGCAGCTCGGCCGGGCTGTAGCCCAGCATCGCGGCCAGCGTGCGGTTGAGCCATTGGTGGCGCCGCGCCTTCAGGAAGGTGACACCGACGGCGGTGGTCTCCAGGATGGCTTCGCGCTGCACCAGCGCGCTCTTGAGTTCTTCGTCCAGCCGGCGGCGTTCGCTGATGTCGGACATGAGCACCAGCAGGGCGGGTTCACCGTCCCACTCAATGCGCGTGCCGTAGATGCTGGCCCAGCCGGTGCGAAGGTCCGGCGCCATGGTTTCGCGCGGTGGCGAGATGAAGCGTGCCTCGTATGCGCTGACCAGGGTGCCTGACTGCATGAGTTCGCGCTGGCGCTGCATCGTGCCGCGATCGTCGGGGTGGATCAGGTGCAGCGACGGCAGGCCGATGAGCGTATGGCCGAACATGGCCTGGGCGCTGGTATTGGAAAAGCGCACGATGCCTTTTTGCACCACGAGGATGGCATCGTTGACGTTTTCCACCACCGCCCGGTATCGCTCGGCAGCGGAGCGTGTCAGGGCCTCGAGCCTTTTGCGCTCGGTGATGTCCTTCAGAAAAAACAGATCCGCCGGCGCGCCCTCCCAGTCCACCAGCACGCCATTGATTTCCACCCAGGAAATCGTGCCGTCGTCGCGCTGGAACCGGGCCTCAAAGGCGGGGACGACTTTACCGGCTGCACGCAGCTGGTGCTTGCCGGAAACAAAGTCGCGGTCTTCCGGGTGGATGAATTCGATCATCGGCCGGTCGGCCATGGTGGCGGCCGCTGTACCCAGCAGGGCCAGGCACGGCGGATTGGCGAAGCGGAGCAGGCCGTCCTGGCCCACGCAGATGTTTTCGGTCGCCAGGTCGACCATGGTCTGGTAACGCGCCAGCGACGCGCTCAGTTCATGGGTGCGAAGGGCCACCTGGCGCGCGATCTCTTCCTCCATACTTCCTGTTGCCGCCCCTTTGACTGCCTCTTTCTTGTTTGTGCCTTTGCGCGGGGCCCTGGCTGCCTTTGCGCCTGCGCGCGGCCCGCGGCCTGGCGTGTCCGGGAGGACTAACGGTAAAGGTTGAGCCTGGGCGGGCATGAGTGGAGGTTGGAGGTGGAGCGCCGTTGAAGCTGGAAGGCTGGGGAGGGGCAAAGTGGTAAGGCGCAAACTCAGGAGGCGACCGGGCAACCTTGCCACAACTCGCTGCGGCGGTAAAGACAGGAAAGCATGGACGCACAACACGGGCAAAACATGGGCACAAACGGCTGGCGTGCCCGGTGGGCCGTGCAGGATTGGGGGCTGAGCTCCTGCTGGCTGCACTGCCGCCGCTGAAGCCCTAGCCGCCGTGCTCCAACGTGAAGCCCGCATTACGGTCCTGCCCCAGCAAGGCGACCATCTGCGGCAAGGCTGCCTGCAGTTCTGCTTTCAGTGTGTGAGGGGGATTAATGACAAACATACCGCTGGCGGGAAGGCCGGGGCGAATAACCTCTCCGCTGGTATCTGTTGTTAATTTGCTCGATTTCACCGTTAAAGTGGCATTCAGCCAGCTGCGGCTGGCCTTGACGGCCAGTGTTTTGAGCTTCCGCGGCAAATCATGGGCTTCAGGACGTGGAATGATGGGGTACCAGACCACATAGGTGCCGGTGGCAAAACGTTTGACGGCGTCGGCCATGCAAGTCGCGACACGCCCGTAGTCGCTCTTCATTTCATAGCTCGGATCGCACAGCACCATGGCGCGGCGGGCCGGCGGCGGCAGGAAGGTTTTCAGGGCTTCAAAGCCGTCCTCACGGGCAACAGCCACCTGGCGGCCCACACCCAGTTGCTCGATGTTGCCGGAAAGCGACTTGTAGTCGGTCGGGTGCAGTTCAAACAGCTTGAGCTTGTCACGCCCGCTCAGGAACTGCTGCTCGATGAACGGCGAGCCCGGGTAGATCTTCAGGTGCGCGACGTCACCGGTTTCGGCGAACTGGGGGTTCAGCCCGCGCAGGATGCCGATGTAGTCCTGCAGGGCCGGCGCCCAGCCTGCTGCGGCGGTACTGGCTGGTTTGGCGGCGGCAGGTTTTGCTACAGTTTTAGGAGCTGCTTGTGCCCGAGGTGCTTGGGCTGGAGGCGCTTTTGGTTCTGAAAGTAGCCGGAAAACGCCCTCCTGGGCTTCGCCGCTGGTCTCGGTGTAGTCGCCGTCCAGGCGGTAAAGGCCGGCACCCGCATGGGTGTCGATCACGGTCAGGGCCGTGTCTTTCTGGGTCAAATACTTCATCAACGCGATCAGCGTTGTGTGCTTGAGCACGTCGGCATGGTTGCCTGCGTGGAAGGCGTGGCGATAGGAAAACATGGGGCTATCGTACCTTCTGGACGGGGAAGTAAGGCATTTTTGGGCCTCAATATTGACGCAAGTCCTTGATTTTTCATATAATCGTGGGCTCTGCAGCGCCTAGTGGTTCCGCGGCAGAGGAGCAATAACACTGCTTAACCATACTGCCTAAGAGGTTCTCATCAGAAGAACACCGACCGCAGAAAAGAACCCGACAAACCATTTTTCGAAAGAAAACTCATGAAAACGTTCAGCGCAAAACCCGCTGACGTGACGCACGAGTGGTTTGTGATTGACGCGACCGACAAGGTCCTCGGACGAGTAGCCAGCGAAGTTGCTCTCCGTTTGCGCGGCAAACACAAGGCCATTTATACGCCTCACGTCGATACCGGTGACTTCATCGTCATCATCAATGCAGCCCAGCTGCGCGTCACCGGCGCCAAGTCGACTGACAAAATCTACTATCGCCATTCCGGATATCCAGGCGGCATCACTGCCACCAGCTTCCGCGACATGCAAGCCAAACACCCCGGCCGCGCTTTGGAAAAAGCCGTCAAGGGCATGCTGCCCAAGGGTCCGCTCGGCTACGCCATGATCAAGAAACTCAAGGTGTACGGTGGTGCAGAGCACCCGCATACCGCCCAACAGCCTAAAGTGCTGGACATCTAAGGAGCCATTGATGATTGGTGAATGGAACAATGGCACCGGCCGTCGCAAATCCAGCGTCGCCCGTGTGTTTATCAAAAAAGGCACCGGCAAGATCACGATCAATGACCGTGACATCCAGGTGTTCTTCGGTCGTGAAACCTCGATCATGATCTGCCGCCAGCCCCTGTTTCTGACGAACCACGTCGAGACGTTTGACATCATGGTCAACGTCCACGGCGGCGGCGAGTCCGGCCAGGCCGGCGCAGTGCGCCACGGTATCACCCGTGCGCTGATCGATTACGACGCAAGCCTGAAGCCGGCCCTGAGCCAGGCTGGCTTTGTGACCCGCGATGCACGTGAAGTCGAACGTAAAAAAGTCGGTTTCCGTTCAGCTCGCCGTCGCAAGCAGTTCAGCAAGCGCTAAGTCGACATTTAGCCGCTTTCGCTGTTCCCAAAAAGCCGCCTGGTTCGCCTGGCGGCTTTTTTCATGGGCGCGGCTTTTGTGTGACGCCCGCAACGCCCTGTCAATGCTTTGTAAGCGTTTAGTTTTCCTGATGCAAAGCCTTACCCGGCTTTACGGCTGAATTGGCTCTTATCGAAGATGTCTGAGTGCACAATGCACCTCCTTGAACCGAAAACTGCAGGGCCTTCGATTTGAAATTTCGCCTGTTTCGCCGCCGCCTGACGATCAGCTCCCCGCGCATGTCGGTTCGCAGTTCACTCCCCTGGCCTTTACGGTGGATTGCCGGCGCCCTGATGCTGGGGTTTTCCGCTGCCGTCGCCATGTGGGCCTTTGAATTCGGGACGGGAATCGCCGGCGTGGATACGGGCGACAAGGAAGAGTTGATCCTGCTCCGGCAGGAAATAGCCAGCCTGCGCGAGGACCGCGACAAGGCCCAGTCCATCGCCAATACCTCTGGGAGCCTGCTGACCGCGGAAAAGGCCGTGCGGGAAAAGATGATGAGCCAGATCCGCCAGCTGGAGAGCGACAACCGCAGCCTGCGCGACGATCTGGGCTTTTTTGAGAAACTTTTGCCGGCTGGAAGCGCCGAAGTCGCCTCCATCCGCAGCCTCCAGGCCGAGGTTCTATCGGAAACCCAGCTCAAGTGGCAGGTATTGGTCATCCAGGCCGTGAAAGGCGCCCCGAATTTCAACGGAAAACTGGACCTGACGGTGCATGGCACCCAGGCCGGGAAGCCCTGGGTGATGACTTTGCCCGGTGGACCGCAAACTTTACAGTTCAAACAGTATCACCGTGTGGAAGGTGTCCTCGACTTGCCCCCCCAAGCCGTGGTACAAACAGTTACAGCTAAGGTTATCGAGGGGACTGCGATCAGATCTTCCCAGACCTTTAAGCTCTGAATTTCCCCCCAGTCCTTCCCATCCACCGTCACGCCGACCCAGCACAGGAATCTTGTATGTTTGGAAAGAAAAAGCAGCCGCCCATCAAAAGCCTGATTGCCCAGGGTAGCTGCATTGAGGGCAACCTGAAATTCACCGACGGCCTGCGAATCGACGGTGAAGTGATCGGCGATATCCGCGCTGCCGAAGGCAGTGCCAGCATTCTGGTGATCAGCGAGTCCGCCACGGTGACCGGTCATATCCATGCGGACCACGTGATCATCAACGGCCGCGTCATGGGCCCCGTGCATGCGTCCGAGCTGCTGGAGCTGCAGCCCAAGGCCAAAATCGAGGGTGATGTGTCTTACAAGGCGCTTGAAATGCACCAGGGCGCCGTCATCTTTGGGCAGTTACGCGCGACAAGCCATGCGGAGCTGGAAGAAAAACCCACGCTCAAGCTGGCTGCCAACAATATCTGAGTGGAGCGAAGAATTGTGAGAGTGGGCGCTCACAATTTCGCTCGGCGCCTAACACGCATGGGCGTTATGGTTGATTGAATTGCTGTACTATTTGCCCATAAGTGCCATCAGAGCCCTTGAACGCCTGGAATCGCGAACCTGATTCGCCTTAAGTATTGGAGTCCCCCATGAGTGCAGTTGCCGAAAATATCCAGACCGAAATGCCCGCGCCTTTTGTCTTCACCGACAGCGCCGCATCCAAGGTCGCTGAGTTGATCGCCGAAGAAGGCAACCCAGACCTGAAGCTGCGCGTGTTTGTGCAGGGTGGCGGCTGCTCGGGTTTCCAGTACGGTTTCACCTTTGATGAAATCACCAACGAAGACGACACCACCATGACCAAGAATGGTGTCTCGCTGCTGATCGACGCGATGAGCTACCAGTACCTGGTGGGCGCGGAAATCGACTACAAGGACGACCTCGAAGGCGCCCAGTTCGTCATCAAAAACCCGAACGCTACCAGCACCTGCGGCTGCGGATCCAGCTTCTCGGCCTGAGGTTTTCCTGACGTCCCGCTTCAAAAGCCGCCCTTGAGGCGGCTTTTTGCTGCGCGTTGATTTAAACGGGCGAGCCAAGTTCTTCCATTCGCATCACTCATCCATGCAGGCAGAAGAAAAATCATTGCGCATGCTGCTGTGGCTGGTGGCCATCGGCTTTTTCATGCAGACGTTGGACGCCACCATCGTCAACACCACCTTGCCGGCCATGGCGCGCAGCTTCGGCGAAAGCCCGCTGCGCATGCAGTCTGTGGTGGTGGCGTACTCACTGACCATGGCGATGTTGATTCCGGCGTCGGGCTGGATCGCTGATCGCTTCGGCACGCGGCGGGTGTATGTGGCGGCGATCTCGCTGTTCGTCATGGGCTCCATTGCGTGCGCGCTCTCCGCCAACCTGATGCAGCTGGTCGCGGCACGTGTGGTGCAGGGAATGGGCGGTGCGCTGCTTTTGCCGGTGGGCCGGCTGGCTGTGCTGCGGGCTTTTCCGCGTGAGCGCTTCTTGCAGGCCATGAGCTTTATTGCCATCCCTGGCCTGGTCGGCCCGCTGATCGGCCCCACGCTGGGCGGCTGGCTGGTCGAGGTGGCGACCTGGCACTGGGTGTTCCTGATCAACATCCCGGTCGGACTGCTGGGCGGGGTGGCCACGGTGCTCTACATGCAGGACAACCCGCGGCCGAAAATGCCGCGCTTTGACCTGCCGGGTTATCTCTTGCTGGCCTTCGGCATGGTGGCGGTGTCGCTGGCGGTCGATGGGCTGTCGGGCCTTGGCCTGAAGCAGGCCAGTGTGCTGGTGTTGCTCGTGTTTGGCATGGCCAGTCTCACGGCGTACTGGTTACACGCGGCGAAACGGCCCGACCCGTTGTTTTCGCCGAAGCTTTTCTCGATTCCTACGCTCAGCATCGGCTTGCTGGGAAATCTGTTCTCGCGGCTCGGCAGCTCGTGCATGCCTTTCCTGGTGCCGCTTGTGCTGCAGGTCAGCCTGGATTACTCCCCGCTGCAGGCCGGGATGATGATGGTTCCGGTTGCCGTGGCCAGCATGCTGGTCAAGCGTGTCACTACGCCGCTGATTACACGCTACGGCCACCGCCGCGTGCTGGTGACCAACACCGCGCTGGTGGGACTGACGATGGCGAGTTTTGCGTTCATTACACCGGCTCAGCCGCTGTGGCTTCACATCCTGCAACTGGCGTGTTTTGGCGCAGTCAATTCCATGCAATTTACGGCGATGAACACCGTGACCCTGCGCGACCTGGACAGCACCATGGCCAGCAGCGGCAACAGTTTGCTGTCGATGGTGCAGATGCTGGCCATGAGCATGGGCGTAGCTGCTGCCGGCGCTGTGCTGGCAGCCTTCACCGGTATCTTCGGCAGCGGCGAGGCGGTGCAGACGCTGCATTCCTTCCAGGCGACATTTGCCGCGATGGGGCTGATCACGCTCGCATCTGCGGGGATCTTCTGGCAGTTGTCGCCGGAGGTGAGGGTGGTGAAGAAAGCCGAGGCTACCGAGGCTTCGGGGCAGGGCTAAGGCAGGTGCTCCCGGCTGATCCTGCCGGGTCGCTTGCACGGCACGAATGCTATCAAATTAATAGCTGCTCGCGCAGATTCATATTGGGCCAATAGCCAAAAATGCTCAAAAATTGCCCCTCACAGGTGCTGCAAACGGGCTCAACCGCGCTATTGCGCGTTGGCGGGGTAAATCGCCCCTAGAACCCGCAATCCGCTCGCGCCCGTCACACTGGGCAGATTGCCTGGCTTGCGCAAAATCACCTGCTGCGCCAGCCAGGCAAAGGCCGCCGCTTCAACCTGCAGGGGCGGCAAGCCGTGCGCGTCGGAGGTGCTGACTTGAAGCTGCGGCAAACCGGCCTGCAAACGCTCCAGGAGATAGGTGTTGAAAGCGCCTCCCCCGCACACGATCAGCGATTTGCTCCCTTTTCCGTAGCGGTTGACGCCTTCAATGCAGGCTCGGGCGGTGAACTCGGCCAGCGTGTTCTGGATGTCCTCGGGCCGCTCCGCGGAAAACGGCTGGAGCCTGGCTGAAAGCCACTGCATGCTGAAAAGGTCGCGGCCGGTGCTTTTGGGAATCGGCTGCGCGAAATAGGGCTCGCCCAGCAGGCTGGCCAGCAAGCCCGGCAGCAGCTTGCCCGTGGCGGCCCAGGCGCCGCCGGCGTCATACGGCCGGCCGGTGTGCTGCAGGCACCACGCGTCCATCAGCGCGTTGCCGGGGCCGCAGTCGAAGCCCAGCACTGGTTCCGGGCCGCCTGGCGGCAAAACGCTGAGGTTGGAAATGCCGCCCAGGTTCAGCACGCAGACCGTGGTGTCCGTGCGCCCAAAAACGCCCTGGTGAAACGCCGGCGCCAGTGGCGCACCCTGGCCGCCGGCTGCCACATCGCGGCTGCGGAAATCGGCTGCCACATCAATGCCTGTGAGTTCCGCCAGCAAGGCCGGGTTGTTGAGCTGAAGCGTGTAGCCGGCGCCTGCCGGATCGGGTGATGTTCTTTGGGGCTGGTGCCGCACTGTCTGGCCGTGCGCACCGATGGCACGAACCTGCGAGGCAGAAATGCCCCGCGCCGCAACCTGGTCAAGGAGCGAATGGACGACCTTGGCATACGCCGCTGCTATATGGTTGGCGGCGATGGCCGCGCGGTGCAGTTCATTGTGTGTGGGTGAATTCAGCGCCAGCAGCTCGGCCCGGAAAACACCGTCGAAGGCCTCGGTGGCCGCGGCAAGGACACGCAACTTCCCATCCGCAAAATCAACCAGCACGCCATCGGCGCCATCGAGCGAGGTGCCTGACATCAGGCCAACGTAGAGATCGGTCATTTGGCTATTTTGCCAGTCACAAAGAACCTGTGATGGGCTCTTCACCAGCATGAGCCGCGGGACTGGCTTTGCCAGACCGCAGGCGGGCGGCCCCTCGGGGGGGCAGGAAGCTACACGCAGTGAGCGACCGTGGGGGCCACTTATTCAGCGCGCGTTTGGGTGATGGTGGCTGCAGCCAGCAATTGGGTTTTCACGCCTGCTGCCAGTTCGCGGAACACCGGCATGGACGTTGCCGCAACAGGAATGGCTTCGCTTTGTTTGGCGATCATCATCGGGTCCTGGTGTACGCCGTTGACGCGGAACTCGAAATGCAGGTGCGGGCCGGTGGCCCAGCCGGTGCTGCCGACGAGGCCGATGGTCTGGCCCTGGCTGACGCTCTGGCCTTTTTGCACCATGAGTTTGCTCAAATGGGCATACACGGTTTCGTGGCCGTTGCGGTGCCGCACGAAAACCACGTTGCCGTAGCCGTTCTGCACGCCGGAGAACTCGACCACGCCGTCGCCCACGGTACGCGCGGGTGTGCCGGTGGGAGACGCGAAATCTGTGCCCAGGTGGGCGCGCCACTTTTGCAGGATGGGGTGAAAGCGCATTGAAAAGCCGCTGCTGATGCGCGAGAACTCGACCGGCGAGCTCAGGTAGGCACGGCGCAGGCTCTGGCCGTCGAGGGTGTAATAGCCGCCCTTGTTGGCGGCGCCGGCGGCGTCCACGCCCGGGGGCTGGAACCACATGGCCTGGTAGGCTTTGCCGGCGTTGACGAATTCAGCTGACAGCACGCGGCCGGTGCGCAGCGTCTCACCGTCGGCTTCCAGGCTTTCATAGACGACGTTGAAGCGATCGCCCTTGCGCAGCGCGCGGCGGAAATCGATGTCGCTGGAGAAAATTTCGGCCAATTGCACGGCCACACCGTCGGGGATGCGGGCGTCGTCCGTGGCGGCGAACAGCGAGGTCTGGATGCTGCCGCTGGACAGGCGCGCGGTGGCTACATAGGGCGCGGTTTCAATGCGTGACGTGAAACCATCCGCACCGCGTTCAACGACGAGGCGCTTGAACATGGTTTCGTCGTCGGTGGGCCAGCGCATGCTGAGCTTGAGCAGCTGCTGGCTGTCGCTGGCTTCAGCGGTCACGTTCTTGCCGGCGCGGCCGGCCAGGATGATGCGGGAATTCGGGTCGGTGCGCAGGAAGGCGGCCGCGGCGCTGTCGTCAATATTCAGGCGCTTGAGCAGGGTGTCGGCAGTGTCGCTGCTGCGGGTGCTTTCGGTGCGGAACAGCTTGAAACGGAAATCGGTGAGGGAATCGGTCTGTATCTGCGTGGGCAAGGGCTCGACCGCTTCGAGTATCTGGCGGACCGGCAGGTTGGCCGCATCCGGCGCCATGGGCGCGACGCCAAATGCGGTGACGCCCGTTCCCAGCAACAGCGCTGCAAGGCTGGCGGTGACCCGTTTGGGATGGCGGCGGAGGCTGTCGACGACAGGAAGAAGTATCTGGAAGGGAGATGGCAGTGACAAAGCAGTATTCCCAACAAAAATGCGTCGGGCGCTGCGCAAGCACCGGACTGCTGTATAAAAGGTGGAGAGCTGTGGCGGCCAACCCTGGATGCAGGGGGTGGGGCCAGAACCATCCGGACAATGTGTTTCCTGATCAGCAAATTGCAGGCCAACTAAAATGGCTCCGCCGCTGCAGGAGAGCCGCCAGTATATCTGTCGGACAATTCCCCGACATGTGAAAAACCCTTATGAATCAAGAGCTTGTTACAAAATATCCCGTGACCGACCGTGTAAAGATGGCCCTCGCGGTCACCTTGCGAGGCTGCGATGAGCTGATCCCGGAAAACGATTGGATACAAAAACTGGCCAAATCCGAGGCCACGGGCGTACCGCTGCGCATCAAGTTGGGGCTGGACCCCACCGCGCCTGACATTCATGTCGGACATACCGTGGTGCTAAACAAAATGCGTCAGCTCCAGGATCTGGGCCATACAGTCATTTTTCTTATAGGCGACTTCACCAGCCTGATCGGCGACCCGTCCGGCCGCAACACGACCCGGCCCCCGCTCACGCCCGAGCAGATCAAGGTCAATGCCGAAACCTACCGTGCCCAGGCCGACAAGATCCTGGACCCGGCCAAAACCGAGCTGCGCTACAACAGCGAATGGAGCGAGCCGCTGGGCGCCACCGGCATGATCAAGCTGGCTTCGCACTACACCGTAGCCCGCATGATGGAGCGCAACGACTTCAACGACCGCTACAAGGCCGGCACGCCCATCAGCGTGCACGAGTTTTTGTACCCGCTGATGCAGGGCTACGACTCGGTCGCGCTCAGGAGCGATCTCGAGCTCGGCGGCACCGACCAGAAGTTCAACCTGCTGATGGGCCGCCACCTGCAGCAGGAATACGGCCAGGAGCCGCAGTGCATTTTGACCATGCCGTTGCTCGAAGGCCTGGACGGCATCGAGAAGATGTCCAAGAGCAAGAACAACTACATCGGCATCAGCGAGGACGCCAACACCATGTTCGCCAAGGTGCTGTCGATCTCCGACGTGCTGATGTGGAAGTGGTACACGCTGCTGTCCTTCAAGAGCGAAGCCGACATTGCCGCGCTGAAGGCCGAAGTCGAAGGCGGGCGCAACCCCAAGGACGCCAAGGTCGCGCTGGCCAAGGAAATCACCGCGCGTTTTCACTCCGCTGCCGCTGCCGATGCCGCCGAGCAGGACTTCATCAACCGCAGCAAGGGCGGCGTGCCCGACGAGATCCCCGAGGTGTCGCTGTCAGGCGCACCGATGGGCATTGGCGCGCTGCTGAAAGCCGCAGGCCTGGCGCCCTCGGGCAGCGAAGCCACCCGCCTGATTGAAGGCGGCGGCGTGCGGATCGATTCCAGTGTGGTGAGCGACAAGGCGCTCAAATTGAACGCCGGAATCTATGTCGTGCAGGTGGGCAAGCGCAAGTTTGCCCGGGTCACGCTGGCCTGAGCTGCAGCGCGGCATCCTTGCGGTGGATTCAAGTATTTTGCTATTGTTTTAATAGCAACCTGCGCCCGGATATATCGGGCTAAAGGGCGATTCTTCTTGAATCCTAGCGAACTTCAATCGCCACGCGCCGGTTGTTCGGCTCTTCTGTTTCATCAGCGGTAGGCACGGCCAGATCGCGTTCGCCCCGGCCTGCTGCTTCAATGCGTTCCGCTGGAAACTGGCGGTCAATCAGTATCTGCCGGACCTGCTGCGCCCGTTGCGCCGACAGCACATCGTTGCTGGCGCCCGTGCCGATGGTGTCGGTATGGCCGGTGATCACGATGTCGCCGCCACTGCGTGCGAGTGCATCGGCCAGCACGTCTTCCATGACTTTTTGCGACTCGGCGGTCAGCACCGTACCGCCCGCATCAAAGTACACCGTGTAGCGCTTGCCCTTGGGCGGCGCCATGTCGAACAGTGCGGCGTTGTCGGCACGCACCCTGGCCGGGTCGGCCTGGTCTATCCTGGGTGCGCCACTCGCGCCCTGCGCTGCAGTGGCACGCTGGAAAGGCGCCGACAGCACGGCTTCTGCACCGGTACCTTCCCTGGCCCGAACCACGACCGAAGACGGCGTGCCGTCTTCCTGCGGCAGCAAAACGACACGGGTTCCGGTGGAGCAACCCGCAAGCGCGGCCAGAAGAAAAATGAGAAACGCGGGAAGGGGACGGGTGAGGGGGCGATGGCTTCTCATGATTCTCATGGCTGGGGATCCGCCTGCACGATGAAGTCAGTGCCGCGAATGCCGACGAAAGCGGTCTTGGTCTCGATGCGCACAGTCTCGGGGTGGGCCTTGCCCACCAGGCCGCTCATCATGCGCAGCGAACCTTGCAGCAAGGAAAGCAGCAGGCCGCCCTCCTGCGTCGTTGCATCAAAACTGAAGCCCTTGATGTCCAGCTGCGAAGCCGGGCCTACCACCACCGTGGTGCCGTCGCGCAGTACCAGGCTGGCGGCGGAGCCGGCGCCGGTGACGATGCGGCCGGTAGGTAACACGGCGTCTCCCGCTTTTGCCGGCCGTGCAGCGCCACTGGCCTCCATCAGCTTGACGTCGCCACGCAGGGTTTTCAGGAAACCGGCCTGACCGGGGGCGGGTGGAGGCGGGGGCAAGGGCACTGAAGCAGGTGCGGCGGATGCCTCGGCAGCAGGAGCTGGCGTCGCTGCCGGGGCGACGGGACCAGCCGCCGCAGGTTCCGTTTGGGTTTGCGCGGTGGCTTGCACGGCTGCAAGCGCCAGGCCGGCCAAAGCTGTCAGATAGCGATGTTTCATGAAGACCCCTTTGCCGGATTATCCATTGCCTTGCGCCGTGCCTCCTGTACCCCACAATGCGCAGATGAGTTTTCCTGGCTGGCAATCCTTCACACCACAACGGCTGCTGCAGATTTCCGTGGCGGTGGCCGTGGCCACCATCGTGCTCAAGACCGCTGCCTGGTACATCACGGGGTCGGTGGGCCTCCTGTCTGACGCGATGGAGTCTTTCGTCAACCTTGCCGCGGCCTTGTTTGGCCTGGCCATGGTCACGATTGCGCAGCGGCCTGCCGACGACGAGCATCCCTACGGGCATCACAAGGCCGAATATTTTTCATCCGGTTTTGAGGGTGCGCTGATCGTCGGCGCGGCAGCTGCCATCATCTGGGCCGCCACACACCGCCTTTTTGACCCGCAGCCCCTGCAGCAGCTTGGCTGGGGCCTGGCCTTGTCCGTGGGCAGCTCGGCGCTCAACGGCCTGCTGGCCTGGGCGATGTTGCGTTCGGCCCGGGTGCATCGGTCCATCGCGCTTGAAGCGGATGCCAGGCACCTGCTCACCGATGTCTGGACGTCGGTTGGCGTGGTAGCCGGCATCGCCGCTGTCATGTTGACCGGGTGGTTGTGGCTGGACGCCGTGGTGGCCATCGGCGTGGCCCTGAATATCCTGTGGGAGGGCGGCCGGTTGATCTGGCGCTCCTCGCAGGGCCTGATGGACGAGGCGGTGGAGCCCGAAGTGCTGGCCGAGATCCAGAAAACGCTGGCAGCTTTCAGCGACCCCGCCATCCGGTTTGACCACCTGAGCACGCGGCGCGCCGGCCAGCGGCGCTATGTCGACCTGCACATGCACATGCCGGCCAGCTGGTCGCTGGGGCGCGCCGCGGCGGTGCGGGCCAGCGTCGAGCAGGCCCTGATGAGCGCCGTGCCCGGCTTGCGCGCCAGCATCCAGCTGCTGCCCAACGACGTGGAAGCCCATTTTGATGACGAGGCTGACCTCACTTGATGGTCTGGCTGCCTTCTTCCGGCCACCGATAATTTCCCCGATCTTCCAACCTGCTATCCCTGAATCCAGGAGCCTTGATGAAACGAATCCTTCCCACGCTTGCCGCCCAGGTCCTTGCCTGTGCACTGCTCAGCGCCGCACAAGCGGCGGAGCTCCAGGTGTTGAGCGCCGGTGCCATCGAGCCTGGCCTCAAGGCGGCCGTGGCTGCTTTTGAAAAGCAGACTGGCCATACCGCCAAAATCACCTTCAATACCGCGCCCGAGTTGAAAAAGCGCATGGACAGCAACCCGGCGTTTGATGTGGTGATTGCGCCGCCGGCCGTCATCGGCGAGTTTGCCGCGGCCAGCAAGCTGGCGGAAACGCGTGCCAATGTCGGCCGCGTCGGTATGGGCGTGGCGGTGCGCGAAGGCGCGCCGCTGCCGGACATCGCCAATGCCGACGCGCTCAAGCGCTCCGTGCTGGCGGCAGACTCGCTGGTGTTTAACCGCGCATCCACCGGCTTGTACCTGGAGGGGCTGCTCAGGAAGATGGATGTGTATGCGCAGGTCGAAGGCAAGACCACGCGTTACCCCGACGGTGCCTCCGTGATGGAACACGTGATCAAAGGCAAGGGGCGCGAAATTGGTTTCGGCGCCATGACCGAGATCCTTCTGTACAAGGACAAAGGGCTGAAATTCGTCGGCCCAGTGCCGGCCGAAGTGCAGAACTACACGTCCTATATTGCCGCGCCGCTGGCGTCCGCCAAGCAGCAGGAAGTGGCCCAGCAGTTCGTGAGTTTCCTTTCCGGCCCGGTGGGCAAGCCGCTGTTTGTCGCCGCCGGCGTGGCCGACTGATGAAGGCGGTACTGCAACGCGTGGCCGAAGCCCGCGTGGTGATTGCCGGCGAGACTGTTGGACAGATTGGCGCCGGGCTGCTGGTGCTGGTGTGCGCCGAGCGCGGTGATGCCGAGGTGCAGGCTGACAAGCTGCTGGCCAAAATACTCAAACTGCGGATTTTTTCCGACGAGGCCGGAAAGATGAACCTGTCGGTGCAAGACGTGAAGGGAGGGCTACTGGTAGTAAGCCAATTCACCTTGGCCGCAGACGCCTCGGGCGGCAACCGGCCCAGCTTCACCGGCGCAGCCGCCCCCGATGAAGGGCGCCGACTCTACGACTACTTTGTGGCACAGGCCCGGGGCTTGCACCCGCAAGTGGAAACCGGGCGGTTCGCGGCCGACATGCAGGTTCACCTGGTCAATGACGGGCCGGTGACCATTCCGCTACAGATTGCGCCTGGCGTTTGAATAGCTCTGGATGCTATTGATTTGATAGCTACTTGCGCCCGTATCGTTTGGCCTGCAGCCATTTTTCTTGAGAATCTTCAGCGGTAAGGGTTTTTGACGCCCAAACCCGCCAGGATGCGGATTTCTTCCGCTTCCATGGCCTCGGCGTCTTCCTCGCCGGTTTCATGGTCCCAGCCCTGTGCATGCAGCGTGCCGTGCACCAGCAGATGCGCGTAGTGGGCCTGCAGCGTCTTTTTGTTTTCCTTGGCCTCTTTGGCCACTACCGGCGCGCACAGCACCAGGTCGGCGGTCACCACGGGCTCCTGCGTGTAGTCGAAGGTCAGCACATTGGTGGCGTAGTCGCGCTGGCGGTAATCGCGGTTCAGCGCCTGGCCTTCCTCGGCGTCGACGATGCGCACGGTGATCTCGCCATCATGGGCCAGCGCGTGGCGGATCCAGCGTGCCACGCTGTGGCGCTGCAGGGCTGCGCGGTGGCGGGCGGCGTCTTTCAACTCGCCAAACTGCAGCGACAGGCTGAGCTGCTTAAGAGCCATTGCGGCTCCGGGCGCTGGCGCGGCGGGCCGGGGCTGGTTCTGCAAGGCTCTCTTCGGCTGCGGCCGCAGCGGCACCCGGCGATTTGTCGTACGCATCCACAATGCGCGCCACCAGCGGGTGGCGCACCACGTCGGCGCTCGTCAGGCGCGTGATCGCGATGCCTTTTACGCGCTTGAGCACGCGCTCCGCGTCCACCAGGCCGCTGAGCTGTGTGCGCGGAAGGTCCACCTGGCTGATATCACCCGTCACCACGGCCTTGCTGCCAAAGCCGATGCGGGTCAAAAACATTTTCATCTGCTCCGGGGTGGTGTTTTGCGCTTCGTCGAGGATGACGAACGCATGGTTCAGCGTGCGGCCACGCATGAAGGCCAGCGGCGCGATCTCGATCTGCTGGCGCTCGAAGGCTTTCTGTACACGCTCAAAACCCATCAGCTCGTGCAGCGCGTCATACAGCGGCCGCAGGTAAGGGTCCACCTTCTGGCTCAGGTCGCCCGGCAAAAAGCCCAGGCGCTCGCCGGCCTCGACCGCCGGGCGTGTCAACACGATGCGCTGCACCGTGCTGCGCTCCAGCGCATCGACGGCGCAGGCCACGGCCAGGTAGGTCTTGCCGGTGCCGGCGGGGCCTATGCCGAAGGTGATGTCATGGGTGGCGATGTTTTCCAGGTAGGTGCCCTGGTTGGTGGTACGGGCTCGCAGGTCGGCGCGCCGGGTGGATAGCGCCATGCCGCCATCAGGTGCGGTGCTGAGCGCGGTGTCACCGGCCAGCATCAGCTGCACGGTTTCAGGCTCGATGGGGCGCTGGGCGATTTCGTACAAAGCCTGCAGCACCTCCAGTGCCAGCGTGGCCTTCACCTTGGTGCCGTCGATCTTGAACTGCTCAAAGCGGTGCGCGATCGTCACGTCCAGTGCCGCCTCAATGGTGCGGATGTGGCTGTCCATGGGACCGCACAGGTGGCCCATGCGGGTGTTGTTGGGCGGCGTGAAGGTATGGCGAAGAATCAAGGCGGTGGTTTTCCTGAAAAAGAAGGCCGATAACGGCCCGAAAACGCAATTGTCCGCCTAAATCCCAAGAACCTGTTCACGGTCTAAACGGAGCCGCGTTTGGGTGCAATCGGGATGAGTGGGCCGACCGGGCACGCCGCATGGGCTAATGCCCATGCAAGGGTCTGGGTGGCTCAATCGCCCGACCGCCCAGCCGGCCGGCTGGGCGTCGTGCGGCTGCCCCAATGGGGATGCAAACGCGACCGCGTTTGCGTCACCCAAACCCGGAGGGCAAGCCCCTTTTCGGGCGGTCTGCGGCGTTGCGGCGCTTGCCCATAGATGAACTATGGGCAGCGCGCCGCGCCTTGCATCCCATCCCGAAAAGAGGCTTGCGCGGCCCGTTTAGACCGTGAACAGGTTCTTAGACCCGGCTGATAAGATTCCCCCATGATAGGAAGACTCTCTGGCCAGCTGGCCGAAAAAAATCCCCCTGAAATCCTGGTGGACTGCAACGGTGTCGGCTATGAAGTGCTGGTGCCCATGAGCACTTTCTACAACCTTCCCGGGCTCGGCGAAAAAGTCAGCCTGCTGACGCATTTTGTGGTGCGCGAAGACGCGCAAATCCTCTACGGCTTCGGCAGCGCCACTGAGCGCGCCGCCTTCCGCCAGCTCATCAAGATTTCCGGCGTCGGCCCGCGCACCGCGCTCAGCGTGCTCAGCGGCATGAGTGTTGAAGAGCTCTCGCAAGCCGTCACCCAGCAGGAAGCCGGCCGCATCATCAAGGTGCCCGGCATCGGCAAGAAGACTGCCGAGCGCCTGCTGCTTGAACTGAAAGGCAAGCTGGGCGCCGATATCGGCATCCAGGTCAGCCTGGCCAATGATGCGCAATCGGACATTCTGCAGGCACTGGTGGCGCTGGGCTACAGCGACCGCGATGCGGCGCTGGCGCTCAAGGCCCTGCCGAAAGATATTGGCGTGAGCGACGGCATCAAGCTGGCGCTGAAGGCACTGGCGAAATGAATATAGAGGTTCGCCCTGTTCATGCGCATGAAATAGAAGCCGTGCGGCAATTGCTGTCGGACAACGGCTGGGCCCACCGTGTGGAAAGTGCGCCCTGGTTTGAAACACTGATCAAAAACTCAGATCTCGCCATCGTCGCATTGGCGAATGGCGCAATAGTGGGATTTGCACGAGCAATCAGTGATCAGCTGAGCAACGGGTATGTGTCGATGGTCGTGGTAGCTCCTGGCTATAGGCGCCAGGGGGATTGGCCGCGCCTTGATGGAAAAGCTGCTCGACCAAGGCCGCGGCATGACGTGGGTGCTTCGTGCCGGTCGCGATGGTGCGAAGGAGTTCTTTTCAAGCCTGGCCTTCACGCCCTCAGCTGACGCCATGGAATTGAGGCGATAGTGAAAAATGAGCATTCAGACTGACGACTTTTCCCCGGGAGAATTTCCGCCCGCCAAGCGCGTGATGTCGGCAGCGCCGGCCTCGCCCGGTGAGGAGGCGATCGAGCGTGCCCTGCGCCCCAAGCTGTTCGACGAATACGTCGGCCAGACCAAAGTGCGTGACCAGCTTGAGATCTTCATCGGTGCGGCTAAAAAGCGCAGCGAGGCGCTGGACCATGTGCTGCTCTTCGGCCCGCCGGGCCTGGGCAAGACCACGCTGTCGCACATCATCGCGCACGAGTTGGGCGTGAACCTGCGGCAAACGTCGGGCCCGGTGCTCGAAAAGCCCAAGGACCTGGCGGCGCTGCTCACCAACCTCGAAAAGAACGACGTCCTCTTTATCGACGAAATCCATCGCCTGAGCCCGGTGGTGGAAGAAATCCTTTACCCCGCGCTGGAGGACTACCAGATCGACATCATGATCGGTGAGGGTCCGGCGGCGCGCAGCATCAAGCTCGATTTGCAGCCCTTCACCCTGGTGGGAGCCACCACCCGCGCCGGCATGCTGACCAACCCGCTGCGTGACCGCTTCGGCATCGTGGCGCGGCTGGAGTTTTACACGCCCGACGAACTCGCCCGTATCGTCACGCGCAGCGCCAAGCTGCTGAACGCGCCCATGGACGAAGAGGGCGGTTTTGAAATCGCCCGCCGTTCGCGCGGCACGCCGCGCATTGCCAACCGCCTGCTGCGCCGCGTGCGCGACTACGCCGACGTCAAGGGCAGCGGCCACATCTCTCTGGACATCGCCAACAAGGCGCTGGCCATGCTGGACGTGGATCCGCAGGGTTTTGACGTGATGGACCGCAAGTTGCTGGAGGCCGTCATCCACCGCTTCGACGGCGGCCCTGTGGGCCTGGACAACATCGCCGCCAGTATTGGTGAAGAGCGTGACACGATCGAGGATGTGATCGAACCCTATTTGATCCAGCAGGGTTACCTGCAGCGCACGCCGCGTGGACGCATCGCCACGCTGGCCGCTTATCGCCACCTGGGCGTGGCGCCATCGCAGCAGGGACAGGACTTTTTCGGCGCGTAACACCTTTAAAAAACAAGCCCGATCACCGAGGTGGCAAGGGCAGGAGGGGAAACCATGGAATTTCCAGATACCGTTCCGTCGGCCGAACTGACCCGCGATGCCCCTGACGATGCTTATGTGCGGGAGTTCCGCCCATCGTGGCGCAGCACCACGGGAACCCTGACGATCCTCTTTTCATTCCTGGCCGTCATTCCGGCCTTGATGCTCGTGTTTGTTCCGTTTTCCGGTTTTCCCGGCTGGCGGGTGGCCAGCCTGGGCGGCCTGCTGTGGTTCGTCTGGCTCCTTGGGCGCCAGCTTGTCGGCGGACGTCCCGCCTTGCGGGTGGGCCCCGAAGGCATCAGCGCTGCGGTATTGAAAAACAGGCGCATCGCGTGGTCAGAGGTCTCCGACATCGAATCGCAGAGCGTGCAGGGCAACACGTCAATCATCGTGTCGCTCGCACCGCACGTGAACGAAAAATGGTGGTGGGGCAGCCGTAAAAAACGCCTCGGTATTCCGTTGAGCAGCATCCGGACCAAAGACCACGCCCAGGCAATAGTGGCTGCGACGCAGGCTTTTGCCGCTTATGGCGGGCAGGGCTTCATGCAGGCCATGGAACAGCGCACTGCGGAGCTCAAGGCGGTCGAAGACTTTGAAGACCGGCTCAAGCAGCTCACACCCGTGACGTGGGCGCTTTACGGGGTGGTGGGCGTGAACGTCGCTGTCTGGCTGGCCAATCTGGGGTCCGGATTGAGCGCGTTCAAGCCCTTGCCCTCGGACCTTTTGGCCTGGGGCGCCAATTCGGCGGCTTCGGTGGTGGAAGACCGGCAATACTGGCGCCTGCTGACGGCCGCTTTTCTGCATGGCGGTTTTTTGCATCTCGCGCTGAACATGCTGGGCTTGTGGGAAGCCGGCAAGCAACTCAACCGGCTCCACGGCAATTTCCAGTTCCTGCTGATTTACCTGGGCAGCGCGCTGACCGGCAGCGCGCTTAGCCTGCACTTTTCTGCCCAGCAATCGGTTTCAGTAGGTGCTTCCGGTGCGGTGTTCGGGGTCTTGGGGGCCTTGCTGGTGGCCATGCACCAGCACCGCGGGCAGATACCCGGCCTCACGACCAGGAAGGTGATGACCAGCCAGGGGGTTTTCTTGGCCTATGCCCTTGTCCAGGGCTTTAGCCAGCAGGGCATCGACAACGCCGCGCACGTGGGTGGTCTCGTCGCGGGGTCGGTACTGGCCTGGCTGCTGACGGAAAAGATCGCCGACACGGCTACACCGGCGCGGCGCCTTTTCACGGCGGCAATCGGTGCGCTGGTGTCGGCCACGGCGGTGGCTGCGCTGATAGTCACAACACCCACTCCTGCCGTGCACCATCGGCAGCTGTTTGAATTCCAGACCGGATTGACCCGTATTCTGCCCGCGATGCAGGCAGCGGAAAAAGCCTTCCAGGCCGACGTCAAAGCTTTTCGGGAAGGCAAGATGCCGGAGCCCGACTTTATCCAGGCGATAGAAACACGGCACCTGCCGGGCTACCAGGCGGTACAGCGCGCTTTGGCTCCGCTGGACGTTCCTGCCAGCGACAAAGTCGGCGCCGGCATGCGCGATGTCAAGCGCGCCAACAGCCTGATGGTGGAGCTGATGCAAATTCAGCTGGCCACTGCACGTGCCGTGCAGGGCGATGTCGCCGCCGCAGCGAGCCAGATCCGCGTGCAGGTGATCAGCGCGGAGCTCAAGGCCATTGACTTGCGGATTTCCGAGCGTGTGAGTGCTGCCAAACCGAAATCCAAACCTTGAAAAAATAGTGACATGTCCCGTCGTTCTTTGATTTCCCCAGGACTGGTGCTGTGTGGGACAGTGACTGTCAACGGCTGCGCGGTCACGGCGCCGGGACCGCGCATGCCCAACCTGGCCGCGCCTCTCGCTTCCACCTCCAGGCACACTTTTTCAGCGCGGAGAGCCGCTCAGGTCAGCGCGCCACGCGCGTCGACCTGGTAAATGCGCTGCACTGTACCGTGGCGCAGGCCGCCGGCAACACCGATCATCGCGTTGTGCAAATTCACGGTAGGGTCGCAGTGGCCTGGAATCAGCCACAGCATGCTGCCCAGGCCGGGCAGGCGCTTGCTGTCGCCGGCGGGCCGCAAGATGCCATGTTCGTCACCACCGTTGAAATAGGCCAGCTCGCTTTCACTGTCGAAGGCATGTACCAGCGGCAGGCCCGAATCAATGGCGTGACTTTTATGTCCGGCGTCGCATACCGCATGGCTACCGCGTGTGCTGATCACCTGGGTTTTGACGAACAGCGCGTGCTCAAACTGCGGCTGCGACGGGTCCCGTTCGTTCTGGGCGTAGTCGGCGTCCATGAACATGAAAGAGCCGGCCTGCAGTTCGCCGTAAACGCCGCTGGCGGCCTCCAGCATCAGGCTGCCGGTGCCGGCACCCGTAACCAAGTCTACCGTGATGCCTTGTGCTTCTATCAATTTGCGCGTCAGGAGCACGGCCTCCACCGCCCTGGCGATGGCATCGCGCCTTTCCTGCGCGCTGCGCATGTGCTGGGCCTTGCCGTGGTAGGCCTGCAAGCCGGCAAAACGCAGCGCGGGGTGTTTGCGAATTTCCAGTACCAGGGTGACGGCGGCGGCGCCGGGTTCGACACCGCAGCGCCCCTGGCCAACGTCAATTTCCACAAACACGTCGATCACGGTGGCACCCGCGCTTTTGTTGTTGATGCGGGCCTCGGTCATGGCCTGCGCCAGGCGGATTACACCCTCAGTGCTATCCACCGCGATGGAAAGCTGGCCGCCTTGGGCCGCTACTTTTTGGGTGAGCGCAGCGACGCGGGCCAGCTTGGCCGGGGCGATCACCTCGTTGCTGATATAGACATTGGTGATGCCGCCGGCCACCATGATCTCGGCTTCGGCGGTTTTTTGTACGCACACGCCGATGGCACCGGCCCGCATCTGCGCCTTGGCCAGAGAGGCACTTTTGTGCAGCTTGGCATGGGGACGCCAGCGGACATTGTGCTTTTTGGCAAATTCGGCCATGCGCGCGAGGTTGCGCTTCATCGCGTCCAAGTCGATGACCAAGGCGGGCGTATCGATTTCGTTGACCGATTTGCCGATCAGTTCGGCCAGGTGAGATGGCTGAGTGCTCATAGATGCGTTGAAGTGTATATGTGCCTATTGTGCGCCGACGCCGGCGCGGGCATCACCACCGGAAAATCCGTTGTCGTCGAGTGTGTCGTTGTCCAGGTGCTGGGTGTCGGCCCAGCCCACCAGGGAAAAGCCTTGAGGCGTCCAGAGCAGGCGGTTGATGGCCGTGTTGCCCAGGATCCAGGTGCGCGGGGCCTGGATATCGAGCCGCGTGGCAGCCCGGTAAAGCACGTCCATCACTCCGCCGTGGCCCACCATGGCGATCAGCTCACCCGGGTGGGCGGCCGCCAGGCGCTCGGCGGTGGTGACCACCCGGCTACGCAAGTCCAGCAATGATTCGCCGCCAGCGGGCGCAAACTCCGGATCCCGCTTGCGCCAGCGCATCGACTGGTCGGGTAGCAGGGCTTCGATCTCGGCAAAGGTTTTTCCTTCAAAGTCCCCGAAGCCGCGTTCGCGCAGGCCTTGCTCGCGCCTTACCTCGAGATTCAGCACACGTCCCAGGTATTGGGCCGTTTCCCAAGCGCGGGCCAGATCACTGGCGTAGATGGCCGTGATGGGTTCGTCGGCCAGGGCCAGCGCCATGCGCTCAGCCTGCCGCCGGCCGGTCTCATTGAGGGGAATGTCCATATGGCCCTGGATGCGTGTGTCCACATTCCAGGTGGTTTCCCCGTGCCGTATCGCAATCACGCGCGTGGCTTCAGTCATGGAACCCCCACGTTCGACCACTGCGTGTGGCTCTGTGCTCCCGAGGGCGCCGCTGCGCCTGCAGCCCGGCAAATCCGTTTCCGCGGCCCCGATTGGCAAAAAGGCTTTGCCGAAATGTAAAGCGCGGGGAACATCTACCTTGGGATCTCGACATTGATGCGGCGTGTACCCGGGGGCGGCTGCGGAAAGCCGCGCAAGGCCGAGTCCAGCATGGCGGGCAGCACGGCCGGCGTGTCCCCCCAGATACCGTCATGCAGGGCCCGCGTTTCAAAGGCGACCTGGTTGGTGCGAAGGTCGCGCATCACGATGCTCAGGTCGCGCTTGAAATAGGTGGCCTCCGGGATGCCGCCGCCCAGCGGAAATGACAGGCCGACCGAAGCACCGCGGCTGCCGCCGCCCATAAACACACCGCTTCCAAACCCAAAACCACCATAGGGGCTGTAGCCATAAGGGCCGCGGTCGATGATCTGGGTGTTGGCCACAATCTGCACGCTGTACCGTGCAGCGGTCGGATTGAGTTCCATCCCCACCTTGGCCAATGCGCTGCGCGCCATGCCCTCAAGAGCCTCCTGCGGTGACCCCGCGGCCTGCTGGGAAGGCAGGCGCTCAAAGCGGTAAGGTGTACCCGGCGCTGGCGGGGGCCCGTTCCAGTTGTAAAAGGCGGTGACATCACTGTCGACCAGGCGCACGGTGGAACAACCCGCCATGACAAAGGCCATGGCAGCCATGAAGAAAATCGCGAACGCACGTTTCATGGAACCTCCAAAGCAATGAGTTGTTGAAAACGGAGAACGCTGAAAAGCCCATCAACCTGAGTGGACGCCAATCACGGACAGCCCCGGGGGCACCGGCTCCCTGAATTCCTCGGCGTCAAAAGCCTTGTCGCCTTCCGGGTCGGCAATGCCCGTTGTCTTGATGCCTTTGAAATCATGGCGCTTGTTGTCCATCAGGTGTGACGGCACGATGTTTTGCAGCGAGGCAAACATGTTTTCGAGCCGGCCGGGGAATTTTTTCTCCCACTCGCGCAGCATGTTGCCGACCTGCTTGCGTTGCAGGTTTTCCTGGCTGCCGCATAACGTGCAGGGAATGATGGGGAACTCACGCACCTGCGCCCAGCGCGTCAGGTCTTTCTCGGTCACGTAGGCCATGGGACGAATGACAATGTTCTTGCCATCGTCGCTCACCAGCTTGGGCGGCATGCCCTTGAGCTTGGCGGCAAAAAACATGTTGAGAAAAAACGTCTGCAGCATGTCGTCGCGGTGATGGCCCAGTGCGACCTTGGTGCAGCCCAGCTCACCCGCCACGCGGTACAGGATGCCGCGGCGCAGGCGTGAGCACAGTGAGCACAGTGTTTTGCCTTCGGGGATCACGCGCTTGACGATGCTGTAGGTGTCCTGGTTTTCGATGTGGAAGGGCACGCCCAGCTTGCTCAAATACTCCGGAAGGATGTGCTCGGGGAAACCGGGCTGCTTCTGGTCGAGGTTGACTGCCACCAGTTCGAAGTTGATGGGCGCGCGCTTTTGCAGTTTCAGCAAGATGTCGAGCATGGCGTAGCTGTCTTTTCCGCCCGAGACGCACACCATGACCTTGTCGCCCTCTTCAATCATGTTGAAGTCGACGATGGCCCGGCCGACTTCGCGGCACAGGCGCTTTTCAAGCTTGTGGTCTTCGCGCTCGATCTTCATGCTGTTTTGCACGCGCGCCGAACTTTCCTGCTGCTCGAACTCCGCTACAGCTTCTTCCCAGACTGCACTCATGTCATTTGCTCCCATAGGGTTCACCACTGTCCCGTTTCGATGCGAATCGCCACTTCGCAGTCGTCAAAAATTTCAAGCTTGGCGATCTTCACCCGCACGCCCAGCACGCCGGGCAACTTCATCAGCCGGTGCGCCAGCTTGCCGATCAGGCTTTCCAGAAGGTTGACGTGTTCGGAGGTGCATTCGGTGATGATGATCTGTCGCACCTTGCGGTAGTCCAGCACATGGTGGATGTCGTCGTCATGGGGCAGCAGCGGCTGCGTTCCCAGGTTCAGTTCGGCATCAACCTGGATCGGTTGCGGTGCGGTTTTTTCGTGGTCCAGAATCCCCAGGTTGGCGTCAAAACGCAAGCCGGTGAGGTTCAGGATCTGGGTGCCCCGGGAGTTGAACATGGTGCCAGTCTGTGGTGGGTCGGGTGGGTGATGTGTAAGCCGTTGCCGATGGCTTACATCAGCGAAAAATCGCGCTCGAACTTCATCAGGTGCTGGCCGCCGTCCACCAGCAGCGTGGTGCCGGTGATGGAGCTGTTTTCGAGCGCAAACTTCACTGCGGCCGCTACATCTGCGGGGGTGGACGACCGGCCCAGAGGGGACAGCTTGTGGCGGGCTTCGAATTGTTCGTCGGTCAGCAAGTGGCTGGTCAGCGTCAGGCCTGGTGCAACGCCGACCACGCGGACCTGCGGCGCCAGCGCGAGCGCCAGCATGGTGCCGGCCGCTTCCAGCGCGGCCTTGGACAGCGTGTAGCTGACAAAATCAGGGTTCTGGTTCCAGAGCTTCTGGTCCAGCAGGTTGACCACAGCTCCCTTGGCGCCGCGCGAGGCCACATGCGCATGCAGGGCCTGCGCCAGCACAATGGCCGCGCCGGTGTTGCTGTGCAGATGCCGGTCCATGGCGGCAAAACTGAAGCTGGCAGCGTTGTCCTGCTCAAAGGTCGAGGCGTTATTCACCACGGCATCGACCCGGCCCATGCGCTCCACCACCGCCGGTAGCAGCGCACGCACCGCGGTCTCGTCGTTCAAATCTGCGTGAAAAGCCCCTGCAGCCCCTGACATTTGTGTGCAAGCTGCTACTGTTTTAATAGCATCTTCCTCGGAACTGCGGTAATGCACCGCCACCTGCCAGCCTCCGGCCGCTAGCGCCAGCGCGATGTCGCGGCCCAGCCGCCTGGCAGCGCCGGTCACGAGGACAACGGGTCGGGAGGATGGCTGGGTTGGGGGCATGGGTAGATGGAGGGTGGGCAAAAGGTCAGGGATGTATCGCCGACAATTGCAGGCGGTGACAAACAATGACCCAGATGACCAATCCCCCCATTTTACCGGCCGGCCTTGCGGGCCACATCGCAAGGGCCATTGACGCGGCCGGCGGCTGGATCGGTTTTGACCGTTTCATGGAAATGGCGCTTTACACCCCCGGCTGGGGCTATTACGCCAACGCCTCACGCAAATTCGGCCTGATGCCGCAGTCTGGCAGTGATTTTGCGACGGCCCCGGAGATGTCTGCCCACTTTGGACGGGCGATGGCCCGGCAGGTGAAAGAAGCACTGGAGGCAACCGGCACTGCGGAAGTCTGGGAATTCGGTGCCGGCTCGGGCGCGCTGGCGCACCAGTTGCTGGATGCTCTGGGTGAATCGGTCACGCGCTATTACATCGTCGACCTCTCGGGCAGCCTGCGTGAACGCCAGCAGGACCGGCTGCAGGCTTTTGCCGGCAAGGTGGAGTGGGTAGCCGAGCTGCCGGTGCGGATGCGGGGCGTAGCGGTGGGCAACGAGGTGCTGGACGCCATGCCGGTGAAACTGCTCGCGCGGCTCAACAATACCTGGCATGAGCGCGGCGTGGCCAGCTTTCAGGAGGGCTTCGTCCATGCCGACAGCCCGACCAGTCTCCGGCCCCCGATTGAAGTGGAAGGCGGGCACGATTACCTCACTGAAATACATCCGCAGGCGGAAGGTTTCATGCGGACGCTGGCCGACCGGCTCGACGCCGGCGCCGTGTTCCTGCTCGACTACGGCTTTCCCGAGCACGAGTACTACCACCCGCAGCGCAGCATGGGCACGCTGATGTGCCACCGCGGCCACCTGGCCGATGCCGATGCGCTGGCGGACGTGGGCGACAAGGACATCACGGCGCATGTCAACTTCACCGGTGTGGCCCTGGCAGGGCAGGACGCCGGCCTGCAGGTGCTGGGCTACACCAGCCAGGGTCGGTTTCTGCTCAACTGCGGCTTGCTGGACGGCATGGAAAACGCCAGCCTGCCAGACAGGGTAATGCTGCAAAAGCTGGTGAACGAGCATGAAATGGGCGAGCTGTTCAAGGTGATCGGCTTTGGCGCAAAGGGAAGCCCGCCGTGGGAGCCCATGGGCTTCGCCGCCGGCGACCGTACAGGGACTTTGTAGTCCTAAAAGCCCACCCCCGTTCAGGCTCACTTCGTGTCGCCTGCTCCCCCTCAGGGGGCGGCGCCTGCGGTCTGGCAAAGCCAGTCCCGCGGCACCCGATGGTCGAACTCACTGAATTCTTAATGCCAGCATGAGCCGCTGGGCCGGCTTTGCCGGACTGCAGGCGGGCGGCCCCCGAGGGGCTGGAGCCCGCGGCTCCAAGCCTGCCTGCGCAGGCTTGGACGGGCGACAGAGGCGAAGCGTCTCGCGAGCCGCGGCCTGCAAGGCCTCGGGAGCTACACGCAGTGAGCGACCGTGGGGGCTCCACTCCACCGTGGGGGCTAAACTAGCTCCATGATCCGCTGGTTCATCGTTATCTTCCTGGCCTTGGTGCTCATCAGCTGGTTCAGCCCGCTGTTGCAAAAACTGGGTTTCGGCAAGCTGCCGGGTGACCTGCGTTTTCGCCTGTTCGGGCGCGAGTGGTTTATTCCGCTCACCACCACAATCCTGCTGAGTTTCATCGCCAGCCTGATTGCCAAGCTCATTTGAGAATAAGGTCTGTACATGAAAGCCTGCGTTGACCTGGGCGGCACCAAGATCGCCGTCAGTTTGATCCCCGCAACATCGGAAATCACCTTTGCCCAGGCGTCCTCGGCCCTGCAATCCCGGCGCACCGAACCTACCGTGAAGGAAGGCCCGCCCGACGCACTGGCCAGCCAGGTGCTGCGCATGCTGGAACAGGCCTGCGATGCCGCCGGCATCCGCATGCAGGATCTTGACGCTGTGGGCGTGTCGTCCTGCGGCCCTTTCGTGATGAGGGATGGCATGCTGGAGATATCCAACCCCAACATCTGTGGTGGCTTGGCGGGCCCGGCCCGCGGCCTGCCCAACGACTGGGTCAGTGTTCCACTGGAAGCACCGCTGCGCAGCCGCTTTGCCGAAAAACTCCGCGTCGAAAACGACGGCGTGGGCGCCCTGCAAGCCGAACGTCGCTGGGGGGCGCTCCAGAATTTGAACCACTGCGCCTATGTGACGTGGAGCACCGGTATCGGCTTTGGTTTATGTGTGGATGGCCGGATCCTGCGCGGAAAGCATGGCAACGCGGGCCATGCGGGCCACTCCTTTGTCAGCGACAGCAGCGATGCGCTGTGCGGCTGCGGCAATATGGGCGATCTCGAGGGCGTTGTGGCCGGCAATGCAATTGCGCGGCGTTTCGCCAGCGTCGGGTATCCCGGTGCTTCCGCTTTGTTCGCCGCGGCTCAGGCCGGTGATGCGGCAGCCATCGCCATCGTGGATGAATTGTGCCGGGTATTGGGACGCGGCCTTTACAACCTCGTCGCCACGCTGGATCTGGAGCGCATCAGCATGGGCGGTGGCGTATTCTGGAATCACCGCGACTACCTCTTGCCGCGGCTGCTCATGCAAATCAAGGGCAAGCTGCCGGCACTGACGGACGACTTTGAACTGGTGGCCGCCGGACTGGGCGAGAAGGTTGGGGATTTTGCGGCTTTGGCGTTGGTGAGTTGAGGTAGTTTTCCAGGTCTGGGCCGAGTCTTACGTCTTGTTCCAGCGTCTTACTCTTTTGTTGCATTGCTGACAGCTTCTGATCGCTTCTGATTTCGAGGTCGGCAAAAAGCGCAGAAATACTTCCCTTTTCGGGGGTGGTCCTGCCCAACATAAAACCCGTTCGAGCATGAGTCGAAGCGGCGGTGCCATCAATTCGGCGCCTGAACGCCCATCCTCAAACGATCTCAGGGCAAATCCTTGTAAGGTTCCGGTTGCGATGCATCCCTAGGCCCCACGGTGCCAAGCCGGGCTTTTAACGACTGCGGTTGCCCCGTCAGGATGGCGGCGTAGTTGGTGGTGTTGGACAACACTTTTTTCACATAGTCGCGCGTCTCGTTGAAGGGAATGCTTTCAGCCCAGATCGCGGCATCCATCACCGGGCCATTGCGCCAGGTACGAGGCCGGCTGGGCCCGGCGTTGTAGGCGGCAGCGGCCATGGGCATGGAGCCGTTCAGGTCGTCCAGGGCAAATTTCAGGTAGGCCGTGCCGATGGCGATGTTGGTGTCGCGGTCATTGAGCTGGTCTTGCGTGAAACCTTCGAGGCCGATTTTTTTGGCTGTCCAGCGTGCGGTGGCCGGCATGACTTGCATCAGGCCGGACGCGCCGACGCCGGAGCGCGCGTCCATGATGAAGCGGCTTTCCTGGCGGATCAGGCCGTACACATAAGCCGGGTCCAGGTTGATGGACTGGCTGCGTTTGGTGACGGTTTCGCGGAATGGCATGGGAAAACGCAGGTCGAAATCAATGTCGGCTTTGGTGCGTTCGCTGGTGTTGATGCAGCGGTCCCAGATCTGGCGATCACAGGCGAACTGGGCCGCCGCCAGCAGTTCGCGGTCGGCCATGCCGCCACGCTTGTGCAGGTTGGTGGTGTAGTTCCATTCACGCGTGCCTTCGGGACGCAGGCCGATAGCGATCGCGTAGGCGGCGCGGCTCAGGCCCGGATTGAGCCTCGCGGATTCTTTTTCTTCCGGCGTCAGCGGCGCGGGTTTGGCCGGCACGGTGATCTTCTGGCCGGTTTCTTCGAGCGCGAGCTGCTCGTAAAAACTGCGCACCGAAGCTATCGACTGCATCAGCGCCAGGGCCTCGGCGCGTTGCGGCGAAATGGTAATGCCGGTACTGATGGTTTGTGTCACGCCTGGCGTGCTGGGGACGACAACAGGCACCTTGAGCGTGGCATCAGGCGGCGCGGCGGCCAGCAGCGCGCGTGCTTTCCAGTAAGTCCAGGTGGGGTCCTTGCGGGCATCGTCGCTCATGGCGTTGACGGCCACCAGGACCTGCGCCCAGTTGGGCTGGGTGCCGGCACGCAGGGCTGCACGGACTTTCCAGGCCAGCATGTCGTCGGTGAGGTCGGTGTCTTTGGTGACCTTGGCAAAGTATTGCAGTGCGTCGCCGGCCGGCGTTGTGCCCAGCCGCGTGGCGGCTTGCCTGCCGATCACGCCCCAGACCCAGTTACGCTCTTCCGTGTTCAGCTGCATGCTCCATTTATTTTCCATCTGGAAGGCTGCGCCCTCGATGTCGGTAATGGCAAGCTTGATCAGCGCCAGTACGATGATCTCGCGCCGTGTCTTGCTGATCGCAAGGTGTTTGTTTGCCAGGAATTTGCTGGGGCTGCTGTTGAGTTCATTGACCAGGCCAACCGCGTCGGGTGCCACGATCTGGACTGCGCCCGCGGCCGCTCGGGGGCGGTTTGCTTCGATGGCGAGGCGGGCTTTGATCCGGGCGTCCTGCGGTGTGAGGATTCTGGCGGTTACCAGCTGCTCGGCAGCGAGGTTGCAGCCGTCGTCGGCCTCGCGCTGCGCAAACCAGTTCTTTTTTACCTCCTCGGCCAGCCGCGCATCAGCCACTGGATTTTTGAGGTGTTCGACCAGGAGTGCGTAGCAACGCACCTCCTTGTCGTCATTCATGCGGTAACTGGGATATTCGGCGGTAAAGCCGGTCCAGTCGCGGCGCTGGCCCAGCAGCAGCAGCCAGTCGTTGCGCAGCCGGTCTTCCTGGTAGGTGCCGGCGTAGCGGCTCAAAAAGTCCTGCACCTCCTGCGCGCTGGCCTCGCCCAGCCGCGGTTTGAGCTCCCAGTAGGCGGCCCAAGGCTCCAGCGCATGGCCCCTGGCCTGCGGCAGCAATTGCGCCAGCCGGCCCTTGTCACCACGCTTGAAAGCCTTGTTCATCTCCACAATCACGTTGTCGCCCGCGCTGGCAGGCGCCTGGGCCGCGGCCGGAGCCAATAGGGCCAGGGAGGAAATGGCGCCCAAAACGGGCGCCAGGGCCACCGTCCGCAGGGGGCTGATAAGAAATTTGTATAGCATCTGGGACATTATGGACAAATTAAGCACACGCAAGGCGCTGGTCGAAGCGCGACTGAATATGCCTGACCGCCTGGTGCGGGCTGACCTGCTGCAGCGTGTGATGCGCATATGGCTGGTAGGTTCCAAACACGAGGTGATAGGCGCCTACTGGCCCATCAAGGGCGAGTTCGATCCGCTGCCTGCGCTGTATCGCTGGCAGGAAGACGCCATCCTGAGCCAGGATTCATCGTCAAATCCGGAGCTAGCCCAGGTGGAATCTGCGCAGTTAGCTACTGAAAGCATAGCAGCCCGGTCGCCGCGCAAGATCGGCCTGCCGGTGGTCAACAAGCTGCACAAGACCCTGACTTTTCACGCCTGGTACCCTGGCTGCCCGATGGAAGAAGACGCCTACGGCATCCCCAAACCCAAAGACACGGAAGTCATTGTCCCGACCCTGCTGTTTGTGCCTTGTGTGGGGTACGGGCCGGGCGGTTACCGGCTGGGCTATGGCGGCGGTTTTTATGACCGCACACTGGCCACGCTGCAGCCGCGGCCCTTCACGGTGGGCCTGGGTTACACCCAGGGCTGGCTGCCCGATATGCAGCCTGAGCCGCACGACATTCCGCTGGACGCGATCCTCAACGACAAGGGCGTGGTCTGGCCGGTTTGACCGCTGGACGCCCGCCTGCTGCGGGCTTCGGAGCCAGGTGAGCACTGGCATGTAGAGGCAGGATTCGCCATCGGAGCGAAGCAATTAACAACAAAAATGCAGGGAGCGGAGCATGGCAGCCAGCGGAGCAGACGGCAATGCGGTGAGCAACGGGGTGAGGAAAGACCTGCTGAAAGTCCTGGGCCTCGCGCTGGTGTCACTGTTCCTGGTTCCTGCTTCAACGTGGCTTTTCGCCCAGCATGCGCAGCAGCAACTCGACCGCACAATCATCCAGTCGGTAGAGCGGCAAATCGACCAGGACCCAAGCATGTCCGCTGAAAGCAAGGCGCACACCAAGGGTTTTTACCGCGACAACCCGACTTCCCGCATATGCGCCGATAGCGACCTCGTGCAGGACCCGGACATGTTCTGCGAACCTTTTTCCGATGCCTGGCAGTTCTACGCAGCGCATCTGATCGCCAAATGGACGGTTGCCGGCGGGGTGGCGATCCTGATGGCGGAACTGCTGCTGGGCGCTGTGGCTTTCTGGAACCGCAAGGTGCAGTACCCCAGCTTTGTGACGGGCTGGCGCCTGTTGAGCCTGGCCAGCGCGGCGCAAATGCTGGTGCAAGGCACGATGCTGGTGTGGCTGTCTTTCTGGGTCACCGCAGTCTTCTTTCAGGTGTACTACATCAAGCTGATTTTGCTGATCGGCTTCATCGTGGCCGTGGCGGTGTTTTTTGCGGTGGCCGGACTACTGAAGCGGCCTGCGCTGGGAAACACCATTGATGGGGAACTGGTCAGCGACAGCGACGCGCCGGGCCTGTGGGCCAACACCCGAGCCCTGGCTGCGCGCCTGAAGACCGCACCGCCCGCGCAGATCGTGGCTGGGATTGATACGAATTTTTTTGTCACCGAAGCGCCGCTCACGGTGGCCGGCCAGGTCTTCACCGGCCGTACGCTCTTTGTCAGCCTGCCGCTGCTACGCCTGCTTGACCGGGCCCAGGCCGATGCTGTTCTGGGCCACGAGCTCGCGCATTTTCGCGGTGGCGACGCCGCCGGCAGCGCGCGGCTTGGGCCCAAGCTGGTGCAGTACGACCACTACCTGGCCACGATGCGCGGTGGCGGTTTGACGGTGGCGGTCTATCACCTCATGTACCTGTATCGGGTGATCTTTGAGTTTGCGCTGATGCGCGACAGCCGAGAACGTGAATTCAAGGCCGACCGCGCCGCAGCCAGGCTGGTTTCGCCGCAGGCCATTGTGGAGTCGCTGATCAAGATTTCGGCCTACGCGAGTTACCGGTCGAAAATTGAGCGCGAGCTGTTCGAACATGACCGTCAGCACGGCCAGCAACTCGGTATAGCGCAGTTTGTGGCCTCGGGCCTGGCACCTTACGCCGCGTCCACCCAGTTTGTGAAAGCGATGGGCATGGCCAGCGTGCCGCATCCCTTTGACTCACACCCGGCCATGCTGGACCGCATGAGGAACGTGCGCCACCTGGTGAAGCCCGACGCCTTCGGCGCCATCGTGACCGAGCCGCCCTTGCGCAACTGGGCTGACGATATACAGACTGCGCCGCAGATCGAGCAGCGCCTGTGGACGGCGTACGAACAGGGTTTTGCCGCCGATCATGAGCGCATCCTCGCTTACCGCTACGGGCCTGACAACGACATGGAGCAGGCGCTGGTGCTGCGCTACTTTCCGCCTGTGCTGTTTCCACTCAAGGGAAAACTGTATGTCGGCGTGAATTACAGCGGCCTGCAGCTGCCCGGCAAGCCCGATGAGCTGTCATGGGATGACATCAAAAACCTGGGTTATGAAAACGGTTTTGGTGGGGATGTACTCACCGTCACCCTCCACGAAAAAGGCCTGCTGGGCGCCAAGACCACCAAGGTCAAGCTGCCCGGTATCAGCAAGCAGCGTGAACCCTTCCAGACCGTGCTGAGCGCTTACCGGCACCGGCATGAGGTGATGCGCAGGCAGGTGGCGGAGTAGGCTTTTATCGGGCCGGGCCGGGCCGGGCCTTGCTCTGGCGGGAGTGCTCCTTGCTAAGGCCTGCTGGCCGGGGGTTGCCCGGCGGCAAGTAACTTTTCTTTGCTTCGCCAAAGAAAAGTCACCAAAAGAAAGGCGACCCGCAGTCTGGGTCCCTGCGCTTCGCTCCGGGCAACCTGCGGTGCTCGAGGCAAGCGGGGTCTCGCTCGAACTCGCCTTCGGCTCAGACAATCGCGATCCCTGATCCGCTTGCCTCTGCGCTCCTCGGCCCAGCCAGGACGGGGGGAAGTCCGAAGACAAAAAAACCAACACCCAATACCAACAAGGACACGCTATGGCGTGTCCTTGTTTCTTCAGGTGTTCGGTATTGGTATTCCTTCCCCCACCCCTTCTGTATGCGCCGAGGAGCGGAGGGCCAGACGGATCAGGGCAAAAACTTGTTTGAGCCGCAGGCGAGTTGTTTTTGACCCCGGCTGGACCGAGCACCGCAGGTTGCCCCGGAGCGCAGCGAAGGGGACGCAGACAGCAGGGTCGCCTTTTCTTTGCTTACTTTCTTTTGGCGAAGCAAAAGAAAAGTGAGTTGCTGCAGGGCAATCCCCGGCCAGCCCCCCCAGATAAGGGCACGTCGCCGGTGCACACACACCTAGCCCTTGGGCTTGTAAGCCACCACATCAATCTCCACCCGTGCATCCACCATCAGCCGCGCCTCGGTCGTCGAGCGGGCCGGCTTGCCGCCTGTGAAGTAGCTCATGTAGATGCGGTTGAAGCTGCCGAAGTCGCGCGCGTCCTGCAGCCATACCGTGGTTTTGCAGACGTCGTCCAGCGTGCAGCCGGCCAGGGCGAGCACCGCCTGCAGGTTCTTCATCACCTGGTGGGTCTGCACCTCGATTCCGCCGGTGACGATTTCGCCGTTCTCATTCGCCGGAACCTGACCGGAAACGTAGACAAAATCCCCGGCGCGCACGGCCGGCGAGAAGGGGCGAGGCTGACGGTCGGAGGCCAGCGGCGGGTTTCCCAAATATTCCAGAGGCATGAAGAGCTCCTTTTAAAGTCTTTTTTCCAACAAATATTGAAATATATTTTCAGAATTATGCGGAAATATTCGGGTTTATCCTCAAAATGGCGATTTCTAGATCAATTAATCTTCACTTTTGAAATTTAACTTCAATCAGGAGTCACCATGATCCGTGGAATCCGCATGCATCGCCGTACCGCCCTGTCTTCCTTGCTGGCCCTGGGCGCAACCGGCGCCGGTTTCGGTCCGGCCGCCGCGCAGACGGGCAAGTCGGCCCTGAACCTGGCCATGGTGGCCGAGCCGCCAACACTGGACATACAGTCGACCCCGGCTGACCTGGTCTGCATCATCATGCAGCACGTCTACGAGCCGCTGTTCACCTTTGACGCCAAGGCGGCCCTGGTGCCGATGCTGGCCGAGGCGATGCCCAAGATCTCGGCGGACGGCAAGCTCTACAGCATCACACTGCGCAAGGGCGTGATGCTGCACAGCGGCCGTGAGCTCCATGCCGACGACGTGGTGGCCAGCCTGAAACGCTGGATGGAAGTCTCGCCGCGCGGCAAGTCGGTGGCGGTGCAGGTAGCCGACCTGTCGGCCAAGGGTTCACACGGTGTAGAGATCAGCTTGAAGAGCGCTTATGCGCCGCTGCTCTCGCAACTGGCCATGGCGTCGGGCATGGCAGCCATCATGGCCAAGGAATCGCTGGCCCAGCCGCTGCGCGAATACGTGGGCACCGGGCCCTATAAGTTCAAGGAGCGCAAGCCCGACCAGTACGTGCTGCTCACCCGCTTCGACGGCTATAGCGCTCGCAGTGAAGTTGCCAGCGGCTATGGCGGCAAGCGGGTGGCTGCGGTGGAGGAACTGCGCTTTGTGCCGGTACCCAATGCCAACACGCGGGTAGAGGGTGCGCTGGCCGGCCAGTTCCACTACGCCGATCTGTTGCCGATTGAGGCACTGCCCCGGCTGGAAAAAGCCGGCGGCAAGGTCGTGCCCATCATGACCCCCTCTTTTGGCTTTCCCTACCTGGTGTTCAATACCAAAGAGGGCTCGCTGGCACGGCAGCCTGTGCGCAAGGCAGTGCAGACCGCGCTGGGCGAAGGCGAGATGCTGGCGGCGGGCTTTGGCGACACGCGCTTTTTCATCGCCGAAGGCAACCACTTCCCCAAAGGCACGCCTTTTTATTCCACCGCCGGCACCGCTGCCTATAACGAGCGCGATGCCAAGAAAGCCAAGAGCCAGGCCGAGCAGGCCGGCTACAAAGGTGAGCCGGTGCGCATCCTGACCAGCCGGCAGTACGACTTTCACTACAACATGGCATTGATCATGGCTGAGCAGCTCAAGCGCGCCGGCTTCAAGGCCGAACTCAATGTGGTCGAATGGGCAACGCTGCTGCAGCGCCGCGCAGACCCCAAGCTGTGGGACATCTACATCACCCACTCCGGCCTGTTCCCTGAACCCATGCTGTCGCCGCCGCAGCTGGGTGACGGCGCGCCGGGATGGTGGACCTCGCCAGCCAAGGCCGAGGCGCTGGCCGCGCTGAACCAGGAACCTAACCCAGCCAAACGCGGTGCCCTGTGGGGCAAGGTGCAGCAGGTGGTGTACGACGAGGTGCCTTACATCCAGGTGGGCAAGTTCGCCAGCTTGTCGGCGCGTGCGCCTGCTTTGCAGGGCTATACGCCTTACACCTATCCGTTCTTCTGGAACACAAGCCTAAAGAATTGAGCTCCCACGCTCGTCACTCCTGCGGCGCGCTGCCCCTTTCTTCACGTATAGGGGCCGCTCACCTCCGGCCCGGCAAAGCCGATTCCGCGACTTGACGGGCTTGTTTCGTTTCGTACCGGACCGGGTTTAGTGGTGCTGACAGGACGCCCTTGGATGGATAAAGAGATTTCACCTTTATGAATAGAGCAACGTCATGACACGGTACCTCCTGTCCCGGCTGGGCGGCATGCTGGTGGTCATGGCCATCGTGGCAGTGCTCGTTTTCATTCTCACGCGCGCCGCCCCGGGTGACCCGATCGCCGTGCTGCTGGGCGACCAGGCCACGGCCGAAGACATCGCGCGCGTACAGAAGGTCTATGGCCTGGACAAGCCCCTGCCGGTGCAGTTCGGCCTGTGGATCCGCGAACTGGCGCACGGCAACCTGGGCGAATCGATCTTTCTGCAGCGCCCGGTAACCCAGGCGCTGTGGGAGCGGGCCGAGCCCACAGCCTTGCTTTCGCTGATGGCGATTGCCATCGCCGCGCTGATCGGGGTGCCTTGCGGCATCGTTTCGGCGGTGTTCCGCGGCAAGGCCATTGATCAGGCCTTCACCGGCTTTGCCATGCTGGGTGCCAGCGTGCCCAGCTTCTGGTTCGGCCTTGTGCTGATGCAGATTTTCGCGGTTTCGCTGGGCTGGTTTCCGGTCTCGGGCTATGGAGAGCCGGGCGCCTCGCTGGCGGCCCGCATCCATTGCCTGGTGCTGCCGGCCACGGTGCTGGGCGTGCTCAATTCAGCGCTCATCATCCGCTTCACCCGCGCCTCCATGCTGGATGTACTGGGCGAGGACTACGTGCGCACCGCCCGGGCCAAGGGACTTGCGGAAAACGTGGTGGTGCTCAAGCATGCGCTGCGCAATGCGCTGGTGCCCATCGTGACCGTGCTCGGTTTGACAGTGGCGCTGATGATAGGCGGCGCGGTGGTCACCGAGACGGTGTTCGGTTTGCCCGGTGTGGGCAACCTGGTGGTGAGCGCGGTGATCCGGCGCGACTACCCGGTGATCCAGGGCGCGTTGCTGGTGGTGGCCGCGATCTATGTGGTGATCAACTTCGCGATCGACCTGCTGTACACAGTCGTTGACCCCCGCGTGAAGTACTGAAGCGATGCGCATGCCTCAACTCCCTCTCATCCTTCGCAAGCTGTTTCGCCGCCGTATCGTGCTGGGCGCTGCCATCGCGCTGGTCGTGGTGGTGCTGGTGTCGCTCTTCGCCGGCCCCTTGAGCGGGCTGGATCCGAACGAGACCGCCGTGAGCCAGCGCCTGGCGCAACCGTCCTCCACCCACCTGTTCGGCACCGACGAACTCGGCCGCGACCTGTTCGCCCGCATCGCCTTCGGCGGGCGCTATTCGCTGACCATCGCGCTGCTGACAGCACTGGGTTCGGTGGTCGCCGGCACCTTGTTTGGCCTGGTCGCGGGTTTCTTTCGCCGGCTCGATGCGCCCGTCATGCGGGTGGTCGACGCCATGATGTCCTTTCCCGACATCCTGCTGGCAATCGCCCTGGTCGGCATCCTTGGCCCTTCCATGCTGAACGTGGTGCTGGCCCTGGTCCTGGTTTACACGCCACGCGTGGCGCGTGTGGTGCGCGCTTCGACGCTGGTGGTGCGCGAGTTGCTGTTCGTGGAAGCGGCGCGTGCCGTCGGGGTCTCCACCGTGCGCATCCTGTGGCGCCATGTGCTGCCCAACCTGATGTCGCCCATCCTCGTGCAGGCCTCCTTCATCTTTGCCTATGCCATCCTGGCTGAGGCGGCGCTCTCCTTCCTGGGCGTGGGCGTGCCGCCCGAAATTCCGACCTGGGGCACCATGGTGGCCGGCAGCCAGCAATACGCCCACCAGGCGCTGTGGATCGTGCTGTTCCCGGGCATGGCCATCATCCTTACCGCGCTGTCGCTCCAGTTGCTGGGCGACGGCATCCGCGACCTGCTGGATCCGCGACTGCGGAAATCGATGTGAACCGTCTCGAAGTAAGCCATCTTTCCACCTTCTTCGACACCGACGAAGGCTTGATCCGCTCCGTTGCCGATGTGAGCTTCAACATCCGTGCCGGCAAGACCACGGCTCTTGTCGGCGAGTCCGGTTCAGGAAAATCGGTGACCAGCCTGACCCTGATGCGTCTCTTGCCGCGGACCGCTTCGACGCAGGTCAGTGGCCAGGCCCTGTTCGTCAACCGCGCCGGCGAGACGCTGGACCTGTTGACGCTGCCCGAGCCGCGCATGCGTGCCATCCGCGGCAACGAGGTAGCGATGATCTTCCAGGAGCCGATGACCAGCCTGAACCCTGTCTTCACCGTGGGTGAGCAGGTGGCCGAATCGCTGCGCCTGCACAAGGGCCTGGGCCATGCGGCTGCCCTGGCCCAAGCCCTGCGCATGCTGGAGCTGGTGGAAATCCCGGCGGCCGCCCAGCGCCTGCATGAATACCCGCACCAGCTTTCGGGCGGCATGCGCCAGCGCGTGATGATCGCGCTGGCCATGGCTTGCGACCCGACGCTGCTGATCGCCGACGAACCCACCACCGCGCTGGACGTGACCATCCAGGCGCAGATCCTGGCGCTGATGCGCAGGCTGCAGGCCGAGACCGGCATGAGCATCCTGTTTATCACCCACAACCTGGGCGTGGTGGCCCACCATGCCGACGACGTGGCTGTGATGTACGCCGGCCGCATCGTGGAGGCCGCGCCCGTCAACGACCTGTTCGCGCGGCCGCAGCATCCTTATACCCAAGGCCTGTTGGCCTGCCTGCCGGCGCAGCAGCGCGGGCGGCCGCCGGCGGGCGAGGGCGAGCATACGACGGGAGGCAAGCGCCGGCTCTACGCCATCCGCGGCCAGGTCTCCAGCCCGCTGGCGCCGCCACCTGGCTGCGCCTTCGAGCCGCGCTGCGACAAGGCCATCGCGGCCTGCCGCGACGCCATGCCGGCGTTGCGCAATGATGAAGCCGGCGGCAGCGCCCGCTGCATCCTGGTGCCGGAGGCCGCATGAGCATGGAGACGCCAGCCGCTGCGCCCTTGATCGAGGTGCGCCACCTGCAGAAGTTCTTCGGTTCCTCCGTACGGCCAGTGCGCGCGGTGGACGATGTGTCCTTCGTGATCCATTCCGGCGAGACACTTGGGCTGGTGGGCGAATCGGGCTCGGGCAAGAGTACGATCGGCCGCGCCCTGCTGCGCCTCATCGACAGCACCGGTGGCACGGTGAGCTACCGCGGCGAAGACTTGGGCGCTGCTTCGGGCAGCCGCATGCGTGCGCTGCGCAGCAAGCTGCAGATGATCTTCCAGGATCCGTACGCCAGCCTGAACCCCAAGATGCGGGTGCGCGATATCCTGGGCGAGGCCCTGCAGGTGCACGGCCTGGCCAAAGGCAAGGAGGCCACCGCGCAGCGCATCGCCGAGCTGCTTCAGTTGGTGGGACTTCCCCCCGAGCACGCGGCGCGTTACCCGCACGAGTTTTCCGGTGGCCAGCGGCAGCGCATCGGCGTGGCGCGGGCGTTGTCCGTGCAACCCGAATTCATTGTGGCCGATGAACCGCTCTCGGCACTGGATGTGTCCATTCAGGCGCAGGTGGTGAACCTGCTGTGCGACCTGCGCGATAGCCTGAAGCTGACCATGCTGTTCATCTCGCATGACCTGGATGTGGTGGAATACCTGTGTGACCGGGTGGTTGTGCTGTACCTGGGCCGGGTGATGGAAGTGGCGCCGACAGCACAGCTGTTCGCGCGGCCGCTGCATCCCTATACCCAGGCGCTGCTGGCCGCTTCGCCCAAGCCTGACCCGGCGCTGAAGATGGTGCATGTGCCTTTGAAAGGCGACATGCCCAGCCCGGTCAACCCGCCTTCGGGCTGCGTGTTTCGCACACGCTGCCCGCATGCCATTGACGCCTGTGCCCAGACGCGGCCGGAGCCGCGCGACATGGGCGGCGGCCGCCTGAAAGCTTGCATCCGCGACGACATTGAATCATTGACGACACCATGACACTGCAAGATATTCTCGACCCCCTGTTAGACGCTTCCTGGAAGGGCTTTCCGCACCACAGCCCGGCGCTGCGCCGCTCCGCCGTCGGTAGCCAGGGCTGGAACGTGCTGCGCGGCGACCTGCCGCTGCCGCTGGCGGTGATCCGCCGGGACGCCTTGGGCGGCAACCTGCAATGGATGCAGGGTTTCGCCGGCAGCCACGGCGTGGGCCTGGCGCCGCACGGCAAGACCACCATGTCGCCGCAGCTGTTCCAGCGTCAGCTTGATGCCGGCGCCTGGGGCCTGACCTTCGCCACCGTGACGCAGCTGCGCGCGGGCGTGACGGCCGGTGCGAAGCGCTGCCTCATCGCCAACCAGGTGTTCCAGGCGGTGGACCTGCAGGGCATAGCCGACCTCAAGCGTGCCAATACCGGGCTGAGCGTGGCTTTTCTGGTCGATTCCCTGGCGCAGGCAGAGCTCATTGAAGCCTGGTATGCGGTGAATGCACACGTTGAGCCTTTCGACGTGCTGCTGGAGATCGGCGTGGACGGCGGCCGCACCGGCTGCCGCAGCCACGAGCAGGCGCTCGCAGTGGCAAAGCGGCTGCGCAGCGGCAAGGCGACCCGGCTGGTCGGCATCGAATGCTACGAGGGGCTGGGCGCCACCGGTGAATCGGACGCCGACAAGGCCTACGCCAATGCGCTGATGCAACGTGTGCGCGACATTGCGCAAGCCTGTGACGAGCGGCAGTTGTTCGAGACGGATGAGATCCTCCTCACGGCCGGCGGCTCCGCCATCTTCGATCTGGTCGCGGAACACCTCAAGATGAATCTCTCGCGGCCCGTGCAAGGCCTGCTGCGCTCCGGCTGCTATGTGACGCACGACCAAGGCACTTACCACCGCTTCATGAATACCGTGGCCGCGCGCATGGGCTGCGGCCATGGCTTGAACGCGGCGATGCAGGTGTGGGCGGCAGTGCAGTCCTGCCCCGAGCCGGGCCTGGCGATTCTCGCGGTGGGCAAGCGCGACATCTCCTACGACCTGGAGCTTCCTGTGCCCCTGGGCTTGTGCAAGGCCGGCGAGGCCACCATGACGCCGGCGCCGGCCGACTGGAAAATAGCTGGCCTCAACGACCAGCATGCCTACTTGCGCGGCAGCGGTCCGGAACACCAGTCCCTGCGCGTCGGTGACCTGGTCGCGCTGGGCATCTCCCATCCCTGCACCACCTTCGACAAATGGCGCTGGATGCCGGTGGTGGACGAACAAAACAACGTGTGTGACGCCATCGTCACCTGCTTTTAATGACCCCACGCGTCCTTGAAAAAATTGCCGAGATCATGAACCGCGCGCCCGCCGCGCGGCGCACCGTGCTGGCCCTGATCCTTGAAGACCCGCAGCGTGTGCTGGACGAAACCTTCGAGACCCTCGCCCAGCGCGCCAACAGCTCGGTACCCACCATCATGCGCACCTGCCGCGACCTGGGCTACCCCGGGTTGCGCGAGTTCAAGCTGGCGCTGGCGCAAGAGCTGGCCGTAGGCGGCTCGCCGCTCAACCGCCGTGTGCGCATTGACGACGACACCCGCCAGGTGATCGCCAAGGTGACGCGCGGCGCTGCTACGGTGATCAACAGCGTACAGGCCCAGCTCGATGTGGAGGCGGTGCAGGCGGCGGCCGATGCCATCGTCGACGGCGCACGGGTGGATTGTTATGGCGTCGGCGTCACCTCCAACTTCATGGCCTCGGACATGCAGGCGCGGCTGTACCGCATGGGCGTGGCTTCCAACAGCTACCTGGATCCGCACCTGCAGCTGATCTCGGCCGCCACCATCGGCCCGCGTGGCGTGGTGATGGCTATCACGCACGTCGGCGGCATGCCTTCGCTGCTGGAGGCGGTGGACGTCGCGCGCTCACAGGGTGCCACCATCATCGCGCTGACGCAGCCCGGCTCGCAGCTGGCGGCGCTGGCCGATATCGTGCTGGGCGTGGAAGTGGCGCCCGACCCGGTGATGCCGGTGGGCCCCGAGGCTTACCTGGCGCACCTGACGGTGATCGAGATTCTCACCGTGCTGGTGGCGCAGCGCCTGGGCGACAAGGCCGTGAACCGGCTGGCCAACATCCAGCGCACGCTCGAGACGCGCGGCGTGGACATGCACCACCACCCCCGGCTGGACTGGGACGAAGGCGCCAAGCTCACCATGGGAAAAGTACGATGACACGCGCCACCTTGCTGGAAAACGGCCTGCTGGTGGACGGCACCAACACGGCCGGCAGGCCTGGGGACCTTCTGCTGGCGGGAGACCGGATCGTGGCCCTAGGTGCGGGCCTGCGGCACCGCCTGCCGGATGGCCTGGCTCTAGCCGATGTTGATGTGTACGATTGCAGCGGCCTGGTGATTGCGCCCGGCTTCATCGACGTGCACACCCACGACGACGCCATCGTGCTGAACGCGCCAGGCATGTTTCCCAAGCTATCGCAAGGCATCACCACGGTGGTCACCGGCAACTGCGGCCTGTCGGTCGCGCCCTTTGTGGTGGAGGAGCCGCAGGGTGCGCTTACCCTGCTCGGAAATTCGTTCAAGTACCCTTCGGTGGAGGCCTATGCACAGGCCGTAGCCGAGGCGCAGCCGGCCGTTAATGTGGCGCCGCTGATCGGCCACACCACGCTGCGCTATGCCTGCATGAGTGACCTCAACCGGCCGGCCACCGCCGACGAAGTGGCTGCCATGTGCGCCCTGCTGGAGCAATGCATGGCCCAGGGCGCTATCGGTCTGTCATCGGGCCTTTTTTATGCGGAAGCCATGCCTGCGCCGGCCGCCGAGGTGACGGCTCTGGCGCGCGTTGTTGCGCGATACGGCGGCATCTACGCCACCCACATGCGCTCGGAGATGGCCGACATCCTGGAGGCCATGCACGAGGCCGCCGGCTGCGCCTTCGAGGCCGGCGTGCCGCTGGTGATCTCGCATCACAAATGCGCAGGCCCGGCCAACTGGGGCCGCACGCAGGAGACGCTGCCGCTGATCGACACGCTGGCACGGCGCCAGGACATCGCCATGGATGTCTACCCCTACGTGGCCGGCTCGACCGTGCTGCGCGAAGACCTGGTGGACGGCATTATTGATGTGCTGGTGAGCTGGTCGGCCCCTCACCCGGAAATGATGGGCCGCACCCTGGCGTCGATCGCCGCCGAGTGGGGTGTTGACCAGAAAACAGTTTGCCGCCGCCTGCAGCCCGGTGGAGCCTGCTATTTCCAGATGCACGAGGACGATGTGCGGCGCGTCATTGCGCATCCGCTTTCCATGATCGGGTCGGACGGCCTGCCGCATGACAAGCACCCGCACCCACGCCTGTGGGGTGCCTTTCCTCGGGTGCTGGCGCGCTACTGGCGAGAGCAGCAGCTGCTCTCGCTGGAGACTGCGATCTACAAGATGACCGGCCTGTCGGCGCGCAACTTCCGTCTGCATCAGCGCGGCCAGCTGCAGGCTGGCTGGCATGCCGACGTGGTGGTGCTGGATCCGGTCCGCGTTCGCGATGTAGCGACTTACGAAAACCCGATTGCGCTTTCGGAAGGCATTGAAAAAGTGTTTGTGAATGGTGAGCTGGCGTATGTGGCTGGTAAGGCCGACGCGGCGAATGCCACGGTGCAGGCGCGTGCTGGGCGCTTGCTCAGACGCGGCGCGGCCTGAGTCTCGGTCACCCTTCTCGCATACCTACAAAATGCTCTTCGGATTTGCGGCATAGCGCACCATAAATTCCCGAAATGAGGGTGCCATTGGCTCTCCGGAAGTGGCATCCGCCGCCACCCGATAGACAGGCGCAGGTGCGATGGATCGCCAGTGAACTTGACTGCGTATAGCCAGCAGTCAATCAAGTAATCAGAAAATACAAAGCAGTCCGGATACAAAAAGCGATCTGGATAGATGACACCGGTACTGTCGTCGAGTACCTCGTGAACCGGTCTAATCTCGGATAGCGGCCAAAACCTATAACAATCCGAGTCCATGAAATCGGAACTGCTTCCATCCACTGTTTCGAGATACTCCAGTACGTCACGTGGAATGGTTACGGCGTACTTGCGTTGAAATTCAGCCACCTGCGACGGTTGCACGCCCGGGCGGATAGGAACCTCGCTAAGGCGCCAGTATTCAATGATCTTGGCCCAGGGCTCGATTGCCTGTTGCAAGGTTGACCCTGCGCTCTCTGAAGTCGGCTGGCACTTCGACAGCGCCTGTCGAATAACACTCAAGCATGAGTTCATGATTCTCGACAAAGACCAGGTAACCACCTTCATACTCCTCAATTCGGCCGACGACTGTGGGTTCATCGAACACTGCGCGCTCCATCGGTAGCAGCGGATGCCGGACAGTAAGAAAATAACCAACTCCAGTGTGCTCAAACGCCACAAACTCGGAGTCCTCGAGAACTGTTTCGACCAGAGCGTTGCCGAGCCTGGGCGTTGCAAGCATACGAACGGCTTGCTTCTCAAAGTCGCGAAAGTGGCTCATAAGCATCTAACGTTGTTGATTTGCACATCGAAGCCGGGCGCTGTGCCGGCCCTTCGATGCCTCTGGGCGAACGGAAGCGGGGCTCAATCGAGAGAATCCACCGTATCCGGATGCGGCACATCCCCAATCGCCTCCCGCGTCTGCGCGGCCTGGCCCTTGAGCCAATCGCAAAACGCCAGCACTTCGGGCCTGGCCACATTGCGCGGGCCGATGATCAGCCAGTAGCTCATGGGCGACTCCATGCGCATTTGCGGCAGGGGCTCCACCAAGTCGCCTGAGGCCAGGCTTTCGGCGATCAGCGGTAGCCGCGCCAGCACCACGCCCTGGCCCGTCAGCGTGGCCTGCACCATCTGGTAGGCGTAATTGAAGTACAGCCAGCGCTTGGCCTCCAGCTTGGCGCTGGCGTGCTCGTCCAGCCAGCGGCGCCAGGTCAGCCATTCCAGGTGGGTGTGGTGGGCGTCGCCCGCCTCAATCAAGGTGAACTGTGCCAGGTCGTCGGGTTTTTTCAGGCGAGGCCCGCTTTTGAGCAGCCAGGGGCTGATCACCGGTGTGATCTGCTCGCCAAAAAGGCGTATCGCATGCGGTGGCATGTGGCTTGCCGGCGCATAGCGCAGGGCCAGGTCGAGGTCTGAAATGTCCAGGTCAACCGCCACGTCAGATGCATCAATACGGATGTCGATGTCGGGGTTGTCGCGCTGAAAGCCCTCAAGCCTGGGTATCAGCCACATCGACGCGAACGAGGCGAACGTGGTGAGCGATACGCTTTTGCGCCCCGCGCTCTGGCGGATTTGCCGCACGGCCCCGTCAATGCGCTCAAGTGAAGGCGTGACCGCGCGCAGCAGGATCGCCCCTGCATTGGTGAGTTCCACGGCGCGGGTGTGGCGGTGGAAAAGTCCGACGCCGACATCTTCCTCAAGACCCTGGATCTGGCGGCTTACCGCTGACTGGGTGAGGGCCAGCTCTTCCGAGGCAGCACGAAAGTTGAGATGGCGGGCGACCGCTTCAAAGGCCCGCAATTGACCGGCGGAAATTGGCCGGGAGCGCAGGTGGGTTTGTGAATGCAGCATGACAGTCCGGGGTATTAGGGCAATTTCAGCCTGATTGATTGATGCGATTATGGAATGAATAGCTTACCGCGATTTCATTGGACTGTGCAAGCCCGTAGCGAGATGATTCAACCCTCATCACTCACTTTGTGCCCTTTTTGGAGAACACCATGGACCACACAGCTCACCTCTCAGGCGACCGCTTCCTGCAGCAAGCTTCCGATGCCACCAACGGCCACGTGGCCGGCCTGGCGGGCTTCTGGAAACTGGGCACCGGCCGAGCGCTGACGCTGCGTGCCTCTCAGGCCGGCGTGTTGCGAATTGCGCATGGCCGGGTATGGGCCACCTTTGACCACGCCAGCCAGGACATCCAAGTCCGCGCAGGCGACTACTTCCTCGGCCGGGGCGACAGCCTTTCGCTGCGGGCGGGTGAGTCGCTGGTGATGGAGTCCTTCAGTTCCGGCCACGCCGCGTCGGCTTATTTCAGCTGGGAACCCACTGCCGCCTGCGCCGAAGGGACCCAACTGGCTGAACCTTCATCCTGGCGCGCCGGCGTGCTTCAGCCCCTGGTTGACCTGCGCGCAGCGTTTGGCCTGGCAGCCGGCGCCTTGCGGCGCCTTGGCCGCGGGTTGCTGCTGGGTGCGGCCGCTGCGGTGGAAGCGGTGCTGACCCCCGTAGCGCTGGTATTCGTCACTGTCCGTGCACGCCCACACGTCACTGGCCATGACTTTGATACTTACAAGGACAACCAGGTCCAGCCGCGTAACTACAACGTGCTGGCCATGTCCAATATCGTCTAGCCAGTGGCGGGCCGCTACCCGGCCATCATCCTTCACTCCGGAGAAATCCGTTTACCCGCAGCTTGCCAAGGCTGCGGGTTTTTTTATGGGCGGCTCCGGCTGGTCCTGGTTTTCCTGGTCACTACGGTCTTTTGTGCCCCTGGAGTTCTCGCTGCCTTGGGCATTTGCGGCTTCTTCGGCTTTTTCGGTTTTTTCGACGCTTTGGCCGCCCGGGCCTTCAGCGCGCAGTCCAGGGCCATACGCGCCCACGGCTGCATCAAGGCGGGGGACTCCATCGCCTCTTCTGGTGCACTGTAGTAGCTGAGGCTGTGTGAAGCGCTTTGGCCGTTGCGGGTGATCTCATATGTGAAGCGTTCACACCCTTCGGCTTCAAAAAGGCTTCGGGTGTCCGCGTCTGCCTTGAGCCACAGTTTGTCGCCGCCGCCCAGGTCGGCCACCAGCGCCAATGTCAGGCCCGAGGTGCTGATACCAAATCCGCCAAACATGCGTTTGGCCGTGCAGGGCCCCACGCCCGAGAGCAGTTCGCAGCAATACAACGCAAAATCGTCGCGAGGTGAGGTCATGGCGCAACCATATCAAACTGGCCGCAAACCTTCGACCCATGGGCCTTGTGATTTGCCATGGGCCGGGGGCGAAACCCCGGGAAGCGGCGGAGACCGCCAGCGCCGCACGCCGAACCGCGGCGTGACGTGATAATTTGCGGATGCCCACCGCCATGCAGACCTGTTCTTCCCTACCCGATCCTTCTTCCTCCCGCGCCAGGCTGGACATCCATGTGGTGATCATGGGAGTGGCCGGCTGCGGCAAGTCAGCGGTCGGACGTTTGATCGCCGACCAGTTGAGGGTGCCGTTGATTGAAGGCGATGACTTCCATCCCCCGGGCAACATCCGGAAAATGCAACAGGGCATCCCTCTCATGGACGAAGACCGCGCCGGCTGGCTGCGGCAGCTCGGGGCTGAGCTGACGCGCCACCCTGCGGGCGTGGTGCTGACCTGCTCCGCCCTCAAGGCCGAATACCGGGACGGCCTGCGCCAAGCCGCACCTGGACTGCGGTTTGTGCACCTGGCCATCAGTCAGGCCGAGTCCCTGCGGCGTGTGTCCGTACGCCCGGGCCACTTTTATCCGCCCAGCCTGGTTGCCAGCCAGTTTGAGGCGCTGCAGGATCCTTCTGCCGAGCCGGGAGTGCTGACCCTGGCCGGGGATGCACCCCTGGAGATGCTGGCCGACAGCGCAGTTGCCTGGTTGGTGAATCGGCACCCCTGAACCGGTTCCCGCGGTTCCTTTACCGCACAAAATTGGCCTCTGGCCCAACCAATCCGGGCGCAATCAGCTATCAAATCGATAGCAACTCAAAAACAACTCAATAACTCCAGATGGTCCGCCTTTCGGTCAGGCATCAGATTCAACTATCCGTAATGCATTACGTTTAAGTAAAATCACTTTGAGCTGCCGGTGCTTCAGTGAGCTTCCGGCCCACAGCTAAAACACCAGGAACCCCATGTCCAAAGCCTTCGCTTCGCAGTCTGACCTTACCGACAAAACCATCACCTTTGAGCAACTCAGCGCGCATTGCTGGGCCTACACCGCCGAGGGTGACCCCAATTCCGGTGTGATCATCGGCGACAAATTCATCATGGTGAGCGACGCCACGGCGACCCCCGCCATGGCCCAGGACCTGATCGCCCGCATCCGCACTGTGAGCGACAAGCCCATCAAATATGTCCTGTTGACCCACTACCACGCCGTGCGCGTGCTGGGCGCCAGCGCCTATCGGGCCGAAGGGGCGACCGAAGTCATTGCCAGCCGGGGTACCTACGAACTTATTGTGGAGCGCGGCGCGCAGGACATGCAAAGTGAAATGGAGCGTTTTCCGCGCCTGTTCCGCAACGCCGAAAGTGTGCCGGGCCTGACCTGGCCGACGCTGGTGATAGACGGCGGCAACCCGGTGAAGGGGGAAGTGCCCGGCAAGCTGGTACTGGACCTGGGCGGCGTCAAGGTACAGATCTGGCACCCTGGCCCTGGCCACACGCGCGGCGACACGATCGCCTGGGTTGAAGAGGAAAAAGTGCTGTTCTCAGGCGATCTGGTGGAGTACGAAGCGGGTGTCTACACCGGCGACGCGCAACTCGAAGAATGGCCCGCCACACTGGAAGCCCTGCGCGCGCTCAAGGCCGAAGCCATCGTGCCCGGCCGCGGTGAGGCCATGAAAGGCACGGCCAATGTCAACAAGGCGCTGGACTATACAAAGCGCTGGGTTGAAACGCTGTACCAGGCCGGCAAGGAAGCCGCCGCCGCCGGGATGGACCTCAAAGCGGCGATGGACCATACCCGCAAAAGCATGGACCCGATCTTCGGCCACGTCTTTATTTACGAACATTGCCTGCCCTTTGATGTGAGCCGTGCGTTCGACGAAGCCAGCGGTATCAAAAACCCGCGCATCTGGACGGCCGAGCGGGACAAGGAAATGTGGAGCGCGCTGCAGGGCTGAGCCCGTGCGCCGGCCTCACGCGTCCAGGTCCAGCCTGGACAACAAACCGGTAAAGGCATCCAGGGCGGCTTGTCCATCCAGCTGCTCCATGCGCTCAAGCACATCGTCATCCTCAACAATGCAATAGCCCAGGCTGAAGCGCCGGAAGCGCCTCGCTGTCAATTCGCCGTGGTGCAGGACCTGCATGTTGATATGGCGGATGTCCTGCCGGATGCGCTCCAGCAGCGCCAGCACCTGCTTCTGGTCTCCCTCAAGTTGCTGGCAAAACCGCATCCCGTCAAAAATCAGCAGGCCGGTAATGTCCCTCTCCGCATTGGCAATGCGGGCCTTGACGGCGATGTCACCCACCACGCTCAGCGGCTCTTCGGGGGACAGCGTGCTGACATAAAGAATTTCATACAGGGTGGTGCTTATTTTTTTCATGGCGCCGAATGTAACGAGCAGCCGCGCATCCCGCAATGTCAAAAGACACAGATATATGCGCCTAAGATGTGTCTTCCATGACCATTTTGCCGCCAACATCAGCCATCTGTCCACCTCGCTGCAACGCTTGTGGTTTACGCAAAACTGGCGCGTTCATGCCCGTGAAAACGGAAGAACTTCAATTCATCGAAACCTTTCGCACGGGCATCTCACAGGTAGCGGGCGGCACAACCATCCTGCATGAGCAAAAGCCCAACGGAAAGCTCTTTACGCTGTACTCGGGTTGGGCCTTCCGCTACAAAACCCTGAGTGATGGTCGCCGTCAAATTCTTAATTTCCTGCTGCCGGGTGACTTCATCGGTCTGCAGCAAAAGTTCGCCGACGGCGCCATGCACGGCATCGAGGCCGTGACAGATGTCAATCTCTGCGTGTTTCCCCGGGACGGGCTGTGGGAGCTGTTTCGCCAACACCCCAGCCTGGGCTATGACATCACCTGGCTGGCCGCGCGTGAAGAAGGCATGGTCGATGACCACTTGATCACCGCCGGGCGGCGCAACGCTACCGAACGCGTGGCCATGCTGCTGATGCATCTGTTCCGCCGGCTGGAACGCCTGGGTATGGCCAATGGCGGCCTGATCGAATTTCCCATCAACCAGCAGCACATTGCCGATGCCTTGGGCCTGTCACTGGTGCACACCAATAAAACGCTGCGGCGCTTGCGTCAACTGGGCCTGCACGAGATCGACAACGGGAAACTGCGGCTGCTCAATACCCGCGCGCTGGAGCGCATTGCGGATTTCTACGACACACCGCCGCCGCAAGTGCCCCTGCTGTAACGCTGCCCAACTTCTCTGCAAGAAGCTGCTCCTTATACAAGCGGGTCCTTACACCGGCTTGTAGGAGGGCACTGACATCAAGGCCTTGAGGTGGATGACACGGCGGTACCGGATCGGCCCTTAAGGTGTTCTCCCGTTCCGGATTTCCCTTGCTCCTTCACCTTCAGCAAGGGATGAAAATCCGTGATCCACGAATACCCCAGGAGAGCCGCATGGACACCTTCAACCGCTCACGGCTGCAGCAGCAACCCCGTCGTTTCGTCGACCGGCAGCAACAGCAGAGCAGCGGGTCGTGTGAATTCCAGCCGCGCAAGTCACAGCCGTCGCAACCCCCTGACTATCCCGCCGGCCAGATGGGCGAGGTTGGCAACGAAATCACACGCCCCAGGGCGCCTAGCCAGTAAAGGTTGGATAGGGGCTGTGGTCTCAGGATTTCCGGGTATGCAGGGTCCTGAAATCCTGCTCGTAGCGCAGAAGGGTTTCCACCGCCCTGGCTCTTTGGGCGGGCGTGGTGCTGTTATGCAATTCCGCGAAGCTGGTGCAGGCGTCCTGCGTCAGCTTGTCCATGTAGTCGCGATACGCCGCGTCGGGTGAGTTGAGCGAGCGCTCGAACAGCTCCTTCATGGCGGCTTGCGTTTTTTCCGGCGTAGCCTGGCCCGCCACCAAGGAGCGCAAGGTCTGCAAGGCATCTTGCTGGCGCCGCAGCTTTTCGCGATAAGACACGGGCGCACTGAAGTGCGAGTTGTCTATCCGGTGCCCGATCACGGCCAACTGTTTTTCATCCAGATCGCCGTACAGCATTTCGGCGCGTTTGACCGCCTGCTTGTAGCGTTTGTCGCGCCGCGTCTTGGGCGAGCCGTCCAGGAAGTCTTCGCGATACTCGGTATTGCCTTTGGCAAAGCGGCGCTCCAGTGTCACCAACTGATCGGGGTTGAGGGTGCCCACCAGAGCCACCACGGCAGGCTCCATATGGTTGGAAACCGCAATCAGCTTGCTGCGGACGTCCGCATAGAGCGCACAGGCGCTTGCCGCGTCCATCTCCGAGGGCATTTGCTGCCGCAGTTTTTGCAAGGTCTCGATGTAAGCGGGTAGCTGGGTCTGCCGGTGCCATGCCTGCAGTTTGGCCAGGTCGGCTTTGACCTGGGGTGTTTGGGCATCGGTGAAATCGAAGTGGCTGTCCAGGTGCCAGTAGACCAGCTCTGGCGCCTGGTTGTAGGCGATTTTCATCATGCTGCAGCCCTGCAGTACGCCGGCCAGTGCCATGACGCCCAGCACACCGATAATCCGGGTGCAGCGTCCCATTGCCGCACCGGCAAGAAAACGCGTTATCACCCCAAGCTCCAGAGGAAATTTCATGGCAACCCCAATTGATGTCGTCATCATGGCCGCGGGCAAAGGCACGCGGATGAAGAGCAGCTTACCTAAAGTCCTGCACCGTTTGGGCGGGAAGGCTTTGTTGGCCCATGTCATCGAATGCGCCGCATCCGTGTCAGCGCGCAAGGCGGTGGTTATTACCGGCCATGGCGCAGAAACCGTCGAAGCCGCCTGCACCCGGTTGACGCAAGCCGCAGCAGGGCCGGATTCAAGGCTGGAGCTGCAGTTCGCACGCCAGGAGCCGCAACTGGGCACCGGCCACGCCGTGCAGCAGGCGCTGCCGCTGCTGGCCGACGACGGCGTCACGCTGGTGCTGTCGGGCGATGTGCCCCTCACCCAGCCCGCGACGCTTGAGGCGCTGATCGCCCAGTGCGACGGCCAGCGCCTGGCGCTGCTCACCCTCACCATGGCCGACCCCACCGGCTACGGCCGCATCGTGCGCGCGCAGGCGCACGCCTCTGAGCCCTTGCGGGCCGGCACCGCGGCTTCGGCCCAGGTGCGCGCGATCGTCGAACACAAGGACGCCAACGCCGCCCAGCGCGAGATCCGCGAAATCTACAGCGGCATCATGGCCGTGCCCACGCACCTCTTGCGTGCCTGGCTGGCACGGCTGGACAACAAGAACGCGCAAGGCGAGTACTACCTCACCGACATCGTGAAGTTCGCTGTGGCGGACGGCGTGGCCGTGGTAGCCCACCAGATCACCGACGCTGCCCAGGTGGCCGGCGTGAACAGCCCCGTGCAACTGGCCGAGCTGGAGCGCGTGCACCAAAGCCGCAGCGCGGTGGCCCTGATGGAGCAAGGCGTGCGGCTGGCTGACCCTGCGCGGCTGGATGTACGTGGCAAGCTCAGTTGCGGACAGGATGTCGAGATCGATGTGAACTGCGTTTTTGAAGGCGCCGTGAGCCTGGGTGACGGCGTGCGTATAGGTGCGAACTGCGTGATCGCCAACTGCGCGATTGCCGCCGGCGCGGTGATCCATCCCTTCACCCATATCGACGGCGAGAAGCTCGGCGTGCAAATTGGTGAAGGCGCGCTGATTGGACCTTTCGCACGGCTAAGGCCTGGTGCGCAGCTGGGCGCCGAGGTGCACATCGGTAATTTTGTCGAAGTCAAAAACGCCACCCTGGCCAAAGGCGCCAAGGCCAACCATCTCGCCTACCTGGGCGACGCCACCGTGGGTGAGCGCGTGAACTACGGCGCGGGCAGCATCACCGCCAACTACGACGGCGCGAACAAGCACCGCACAGTGATCGAGGCGGACGTGCACATCGGAAGCAATTGTGTGCTGGTGGCACCTGTCACCATAGGCGCGGGCGGCACGGTAGGCGGCGGGTCGACCATCACCAAAAGCACGCCGCCCGATTCATTGAGTGTCGCGCGGGGCAAGCAGATCAGTTTGCCTAACTGGAAGAGGCCGGTGAAGGTGGCTAAGGGGTAGGTCTTTGCCTATCCTGGCAGAGCCTTGCCTTGGCCGTTGTTGCTCAGGCTTGGGCGCGTTCGTCTGAGTGCTGCTGGCCGGGGTCGCCCGGCAGGCGACTCACTTTTCTTTGCTTCTCCAAATAAAAGTAAGCAAAAGAAAGGCGACCCTGCTGTCTGCGTCCCCTGCGCTGCGCTCCGGGGCAACCTGCGGTGCTCGGTCCAGCCGGGGTCAAAAACAACTCGCCTGCGGCTCAAACAAGTTTTTGCCCTGATCCGTCTGGATCTCCGCTCCTCGGCGCATACAGAAGGGGGTGGGGAAGGAAACCAACAGCCGAAGGCAAGAACGCGAATACCTGAAGAAAAAAGGACACGCCACTGCGTGTCCTTTTCGGTATTGGATTTGGTTTGGTTTTCGATATTCGAATTCGGACTTCCCCCGTCCTGGCTGGGCCGGGCAGCGCAGACGGAGGCGGAAGGTCGGGCCGCAGTTGTTTGAGCGAAGTGCAACGTAGCGAGTTCTGCGGAACGCCGCCGGAGTCGAGCAGCGCAGGTTGCCCGGAGCGAAGCGCAGGGACCCAGACTGCGGGTCGCCTTTTGGTATTCGCATAACTTCGCTTCGCGAAGTGAGCGAATCCCCACTACGTGACCTTTGGTGACTTTCTTTTGGCGAAGCAAAAGAAAGTTACATGCCGCCGGGCACCCCCGGCCAGCAAGCCTCAGCGGAAGCGCAATCACCGGAACAAGAGCGGTTTCGACAGGCTCAACTCTTCACCCGATTCACCAAAAACACCCCAAAAATCGCCAATCCCCCACCCGCCAGCAAACTGATGCTCAAGGGCTCCCCCAAAATCAGCCAGCCCAGCAATACGCCAAACACCGGCACGAGGTTATTGAACACCACGGTGCGTGCTGCGCCCAGCTGGCGGATGCCTTCGTAGTACCAGACAAAGGCCACTGCGGTGCCAAGCACGCCTAGGAAGGCCAGACCGGCCCATACTTCAGGGGTAAACGATCCTGCATGCACGCTGGAGATGTCGCGCAGCGCGAGCAGGCCGAGGAACAAGGTGCCCCAGATGGCGGCCCAGAGCGTGGCCAGCACGGGCGACAGGCCTTGCAACAACTTGCGGCCCAGTAGCGTGTATACCGCCCAGGCGCTCACCGCGCCAAACATCGACAGCTCCCCTTTGCCGAGCGACTGCGCGATTTGCGAGAGGTCTCCGCGCGTGACGACAACCCACACGCCGAGCAAGGCCAGCGCCACGCCCAGCCAACGCGTTGGCGAAAGCCTGTCGCCCAGGAATGTGGCCGCCAGCAGCAGCGTGACCACCGGGTTCAGGGCAATGATGAGCGAGGTACGGCCCGCCGGCAGCACGGAGAGCGCCGTAAAAAACAGCAGGTTGTAGATAAAGATGCCGGTGGCGCCCAGCGCCATCGTGCCGAGCAGCTGACGACGCGACAGTGTCGTGAGCGCACGCAGGCCTTCGGTGAAGTGCAGCGCTACCAGCAGGGCCAGCGTGGCAAACACAAAACGGATGAAACCCGCGGTGGCGGGAGGCAAGTGGGCCGAAATGACGCGCCCGGCGATGAAGGTGCCGCCCCACAGGAAGGGAACGCAGGTCAGGCGCAGATACAGCCCCAGAAGGCTTTTGCCGGTCGGCGGAGCGGTGGGAGTGATGGGAGTGGTGCTGGGCAAAGGGGCTGAAGTTGAAGATGTGGCTGTGGCGGTCATGCGGTTTTTTTGTTGGAAAAAAGGCTGGTATCGGTTAGATTGATGCATGAGATTACCTGCTAACTGGTTCACTATCAAATGAGTATTTACTCATCATTCCCGTGCGCCGCCTGATTGCCTTGTGAACCCCCATGACACTCGCCCAACTTGAAGTCCTGATCACCCTGGATGAATGCCGTAGCTTTTCACGCGCAGCCATGCGACTGGGCACCACGCAGTCCGCTGTCAGCCACGCCCTGCGTGCGCTTGAAACACAATTTGGCGTCAAGCTCGCGCAGCGCGACGCTTCCGGTGTCGCCATGACGGATGCTGGTGAGCGCCTGCTGCTGCGCGCCCGCGAGATGACCGCCCTGGCCGCCACCATGACGCAGGAGCTGGGCGATGCCCGTGAGTTGAAAACCGGCACACTGCGCATCGGTTCGTTTGGGCCTACATCCACCGTCAACCTGTTGCCGCCACTGCTAGCGGCATTCAAGAAGCGCCACCCGGGCGCTCAGGTGCGCATTGAAGAGGAAAGCGACGAAGTGGTGGACGACTGGCTGCTGCAAAAGCGGGTGGAGCTCGGATTTGTGGTTGTGCCCGACGAACGCTTTGAGGTGCTGCCGCTGGTGCAGGACGAGTTTGTCGCCATCCTGCCGGCGAAACACCTCTTGGCCAAACTCAGGGCCGTTCCGGTCACCGCGCTGACAGGGCTGGACTTTGTGCTGACGGAAGCTGGCTGCGGGCCGGTTATCGTGCCCATCCTGCAGAAAAACATTGCGCTGCCCAAGGTGCTGTATCACTTCACCCAGATCATTTCCATCCTGCAATTTGTGCAGCAGGGCCTGGCTGTGTCGGTAGCTGCCCGATTGGCGCTGCCCGAAGCGCCCAAGGGCGTGGTCTACCGGCCCTTGTCACCGCCACAGCCACGCACGGTGGGGCTGGCCTGCCTGAATGTGGAAAAACTGTCGCCGCTGGCGCGCGCTTTCTGGAACACCGCCCAAGAGGGATCCAAGACGCGTTGAATCCTTATGCTACTAATTTGATAGCTGATTACGCCGGTTTTGATTGGGCCACGGCCGATTTCCCTCAAAATTAAGTAGGATTTCGACAGGCCTTCCTGACGGCTTGCTCCGGCTGCGTGCCGTGGGGACTCAGGCATAGGCCCATCAAGTACCATCAGCCCATTCCGCAGGCTGGCGCGTTGCCTCGCAGCACGGAAAACAACAGGGAGGCCGGGTCATGATCATCTGGAGTATTTTTTGGGGTGCCGTGCTGGGCTGGTTCTGGCCGGGCTATGGTGATTTTGGTGTTTTCCTGGGCGGCTTCCTCGGTTTGTTTGCCGGGCTTTCATTGCGTTGGGCCGTGCGTGCTGAAGTCGAGGCCGCGCGCAAAAAGCATGCGCCGCAGGTCAGGGTGGCGACGGCCTCGGCAGCACAGCCTGCTATGTCCGGCGGCAATATGCAGGCCGCGGAAGACGACGGCGGATTCAGGGATTTTGAGAACACCACTCCCTCGCCGGTGGCTCCGCTTCCTGCACGTGCACCCGCTGCGCCGCAAACCATGGCGCCAGTGGCGGTCAGCACGCTCAGCGCGGTCAGCAACGAAGAGGCATCCCTTCAAGAAGACCTGGCCCCGAATGGCTTGCCGCACGCTCAACCTGCACCCGCCGCGCGGCCTCCTTATAAGCCGGCCGAGCCCAACGCCATCGAGCTGGCCCTGATTGCCGGCAAGAACTGGTTCCTGGGTGGCAACACCATCGTGCGGGTGGGACTGGTCATTCTGTTTATCGGCCTGTCTTTCCTGGCGCGCTATGCTGCATCGGCCGGGTTGCTTCCTGTCGAATTCCGCCTGGCAGCCATTGCCGCCGCGGCGATCGCGCTGCTGGCTGTGGGCTTTCGCAAGCGCACCGAGAAGCCCGGCTTTGCGCTTGCGCTGCAGGGCGCCGGCGTGGCGGTGATGTACCTCACGGTGTTTGCCGCCTTCCGCATGTACAGCCTGCTCGAACCATTGCCGGCCTTTGGTTTGATGATTGTGGTGTGCGCGCTCAGTTGCGCGCTGGCCTTGCTGCAAAACTCGCGCGCGCTGGCGGTGGCTGCATTCGCCGGTGGCTTTGCCGTGCCGATTCTGCTGTCAACGGGGCAGGGCAGTCATGTGGGGCTTTTCAGCTATTACTCGTTGTTGAACCTGGCCATCCTGTTTATTGCATACAAGCGCTCATGGCGCATCCTGAACGTGGTGGGCTTCATCGCTACCTTCGGTGTGGCGACTGCCTGGGGTGTACTCAGGTACACGCCGGAGCACTACGCCAGCACCCAGCCTTTCCTCATCGGCTTCGTACTGATCTATCTGTTCGCCGCCATCCTCTACGCGCGCAACACGCCCACAAAGCTCGGCAACGCGGTCGACACCATGCTGGTGTTCGGCACGCCGCTGGTGGGCTTCGGCCTTCAGGCCGGGCTCGTGCGCAACATGGAACTGGGGACGGCCTTTTCAGCGCTGGGGTTTGCCGCGTTGTACCTGGTGACAGCCATGGTGCTGGTGCGCCGTGCCTTGTCCAGCTACCGCTTGCTGATTGAATGCTTTATTGCGGCAGGCGTGGGTTTTGCCACGCTGGCGGTGCCGCTGGCGCTCGATGCGAAATGGACCTCGGCGGTCTGGGCGCTGGAAGGCGCGGGCGCGTTCTGGGTCGGCATGCGGCAGGCGCGCTGGATGCCGCGCGCCTTCGGCCTGCTGCTGCAGGGCGTAGCCGCCATGGCGTTTCTGGGCGGGCTGGATGACGCCGGCGCGCTGGGCAATCCTGTCTCGGCCATTCCTTTCGCCAACCCGGCTTTTATCGGCGCGCTGCTGATCGCGCTGCCGGCGCTGCAACTGGCGTGGTGGCTGCGCCAGCCCTTGCCGCACAGCGAATCTTCCTGGGCGAGGGCTTACGCCGGTGTGGAGTCCCAGCTCAGCGCTCCTGTGTACCTTTACGGCTTTTTCTTCTGGTGCCTGGCCTGGTTGCTGGAAATCAACCGCCGTGTGCCGGCGCTGGAGGCAGATGGCTTTCCCCAGCAGGTTTTTACCGACCGCACCACCGGCCTGCTGATGATGCTGGCGGTGGTAGCCAGCGCGGCCTTGTCGATGCTGCTGGGCCTGAAGAAGCAGTGGGCGGTGGCAACCTGGCCCGCGCGCATCACTGTGGGGGTGCTGGCGCTGGGTTATGTGGCGCAGGCAGGTCAAGGCTACCGCGTGCTTGCCACGCCCGCATGGGCTGTGTGGCCGGCGGTGCTGGTGCTGCATTACTGGATGCTGCGGCAGTCTGACAAGCAGGCGCTGCCCTTGTCTTCGCCAGCGGGAACGGAGGCCCGGTCGCCCTATGGCTTTTTACACGCGGCAAGCGCATGGCTGGTCACCTTCCTGCTGGCGGACTGCCTGTGGTCGGGCATCGGCAAGGCTGAGCTCTGGCGCACGTCCTGGGCCGGCGTGGTGTTGCTGATCAGCGCCATCGCCGTGCTGATGCTGCTGGCGGTGTGGGCGGGGCGGGCCAACAGCGCAGCCCTGCGCCAGGGCGTGAAGTGGCCGCTCAATCCGCATGCCCAGGCTTATTACTGGTATGCCGCCTTGCCGCTGGCGGTGCTGGTGTTCTGGGGCGCGCTGGTCGCCGCGGTGGCTTCCTCGGGCCGCACTGCGCCGCTGCCTTACATCCCATTGCTCAACCCGACTGACCTGACGCTGGCGCTCGCGCTGGGCGCCCTGGTGTTCTGGCGCCGCGTGCTGGTGACGGCCGCGCCGCCGCCGGGCAATGCGGGTTGGGTGACCGGCCGCAACGCGCTGGTGGCGCTTGCCTTGCTGATGTTTGTCGCCGTCAACACCGTGTGGCTGCGTGTTGCGCACCATTTCTTCGGCGTGCGCTGGGATGCCGACGCGCTCTTTGACAGCTTCGTGGTGCAAACCGGCTATGCCATTTTGTGGACGCTGCTTGCGCTCACGCTGATGGTCGTGGCGCACCGGCGCGTGCAGCGGCCATTGTGGCTGGTGGGCGCAGGCCTGCTGGGCCTGGTGGTCGTCAAGCTGCTGCTGATTGACCTGTCGAACGCCGGCGGTGCAGAGCGCATCATCGCGTTCATCGTCGTGGGTATTTTGATGCTGGTGGTGGGCTACTTTGCACCGCTGCCACCCAAGGCGGCTGCCACCGCCGCTGCGCAAGATGTTTTGCCCGGGGACGCGGGCGACTTAAAGGTAACCCAGTCATGAGAATCAACCGACGCTTTTTAATGCTTGCACTGTCTACGGCGCTGGCGGCTCCGCTGCTGGTGCTGGCCGCCGACGCGACGGATGCTGGCAACCCGGGTTCATATGCCGTTCGCATACCCGTCATGCTGGCGCCTGATGCACCATTGCAGCGGCTGCTGGTGCCGGCCGAGGCGCTGGTGCGGCTGCAAAGCGCCGGTTACGCCGATCTGCGCCTTTTCAACGCGGCAGGCCAGCCCGTACCGATGGCGCTGGCCAATGTCGCCGCCGAAACGGCCACACAGGAGCAACAGGTCAAGCTCACCGCTTATCCGATTCTGGGGACCGCAGGCGCTGCGGGTCTGGAGGGCCTGTCGCTGCGCATTGAGGAGCGCCAGGGACGGCGCGTGGTGCAGCTCAACACCGGCAGCGGCGCAAACACGGCGGGCGCAGCTTCCCCGCAAAAGGTATTGGGCGCGTTACTCGACACGCGCAGCATCACCGCGCCTGCGGCCCGCATGACGCTGGATGCCGACCTGCCGGTTGGCCAGCCCGTCAGTTTTGATGTGCAGGTGAGCAAGGACCTGAAGAACTGGCGGCCCCTGGCGGACACGGTGCTGTACCGCGCAGAGGCTTCCGCGCCAGCCGCCAGCTTGGGGGACAACAGCCTGGCGCTTTCCATGGCGGACCTCAAAGACCATTACCTGCGCATCACCTGGGGCGATGCCGCCGTCACCCTGCGCGGTGCCACGCTGGTGACGTCCCGCAGCACAGCCCTGCGCCAGCGCGTGAGCGCCACCATGGCCGCGCCGGTGCTGACCCGCCCGCATGAGCTCACTTTTGCGTTGCCATTTGCCACGCCGGTTGCCGCTTTAAAAATCACGCCGCAGGGCAGCAACGTGCTGGTGCCCATCCGCGTGCTGGGCCGCAATGACCGCAACCAGCCCTGGGGCCTGCTGGCCAGCGCCGTGGTCTACAGGATGACAACCGCAGGCAAAGAGCAGACCAGCGGCCCGGTCGAATTGCAGGGCTCATCGGTGCGCGAGATGAAGATCGAAGCCGACCTCAAAACGCCGGGGTTTGCGGCCGCGCCTGAAATCGTCCTGCAGTTTGAGCCGGCACAGCTCATTTTTCTGGCCAGCGGGCAAGGCCCTTTCACTCTGGCCGCGGGTTTGGCCAGTTCAACGGGGGCCGCCGGCGCCTTTTTACCCATGGCGAGCTTGATCCCGGGCTACAAGGCTCAGCAGGAAAATTCGCTGCCTGTCGCCCAGGCCGACGTGGCCAAAGCGGACATCACCGGTGGCAGCGCCGGGGCAGCCGGTCCGCTGGTGGCGGCGCAGCCCCCCAGCGAGGGCACGCCGACGCGTACCCTGGTGCTGTGGGGTGTTTTGCTGGCGGGTGCCCTTGCGCTGGGGTTGATGGCCTGGGCGCTGCTCAAGCAAACCCGGCAGGCTGCGCAACCCAATCAATAAGTTTTACGCCCGCCGCTACCTGACTCAGGCTGCTATTGTTTTGATAGCTGCTTGCGCCGGTTTTTATTGGGCTAACAGCACTTTTGGTTCAAATTTTGCGCGCTTGGTACTGAAAAATGCCTTCACATTGCGCACATTCGCGTCACTGGTAAAAAGCCGTTGCGCCAGCGCAAGGTAGCGCGGCATGTCCGCCACATGCACCACCAGCATGAAGTCCGGCCCCGGTGAAACGCGGTAGCACTGCTGCACCGCGCCGTCCTGCACCACGCGTGCCTCAAATGCCTCCTGCTGCTCGGCCCCCTGGCGGTCCAGCGTGATTTCGACCAGGGCCGTCAGCCCGTGGCCGGTGATGGCGGCCAGCTTGTCGGGGCTGAGCAGGGCGACTTCACGTTCCACCAGCCCGGCATCGCGCAGGCGTTTCACGCGGCGCAAGCAGGTTGGCGGCGAGATATGGACGCGTTCGGCCAAGGCTTGGTTGCTCAGCGATGCATCGGTTTGCAGGCTGTCCAGCAGCCTCACGTCGATGTCATCAATGGATATTTGTTCCATTAAATTACTATAAATGAAATTTAATTCAATTACCCGGTATGGGTGAAATTAAATTCCATTTAATAGGAAAAATAGATCGCATACGAAAACCGTAAATACGTAGCATCACCGCATTGATCTTCAGGAGACCTCCATGTGCGGCATCGTTGCTTCCGTTTCGACACGAAATATCGTTCCCATCCTGGTGCAGGGTTTGCAGCGCCTCGAATACCGCGGTTATGACTCCTGCGGCGTCGCCGTCTACGCTGGCGGCCTGAAGCGTGCGCGCAGCACGTCTCGCGTCGCCGAACTGCAGGAGCAGGTGAGCGCCGACAAGCTCGAAGGCGGCACTGGCATTGCCCACACCCGCTGGGCCACCCATGGCGCGCCGGCGGTTCACAACGCGCACCCGCATTTCAGCCACGGAAGCGGCGAAGGTGCCACGGCGCGCGCCGGCAAGGTTGCATTGGTGCACAACGGCATTATTGAAAACTACGAAGAGCTGCGCGCCGGCCTCAAAGCCAAGGGCTATGTCTTCGACAGCCAGACCGACACCGAAGTCATCGTGCATTTGATGGACAGCCTGTATGACGGCGATTTGTTTGAGGCACTCAAGGCCACTGTCGCGCAACTGCACGGTGCCTACGCGATTGCCGCGTTTTGCAAAGACGAGCCGCACCGCGTCGTCGGTGCGCGCGCCGGCTCGCCGCTGATCCTGGGCGTGGGCAAAGACAAGACCGAGAACTTTCTGGCCAGCGACGCCATGGCCCTCGCCGGCGTGACGGACCAAATCGTCTACCTCGAAGAAGGCGACATGGTGGACATCCAGCTTGGCAAATACTGGGTGCTCAACAAAGAGGGCAAGGCCGCCCAGCGCGAAGTCAAAACCGTGCACGCCCACAGCGGCGCTGCAGAGCTGGGCCCGTATCGCCACTACATGCAAAAGGAAATCTTCGAGCAGCCGCGCGCCATCGCCGACACGCTCGAAGGTGTCGAAGGCATCGTTCCCGAACTCTTCGGCGACGAAGCTTTCCGCGTCTTCAAGGAGATCGACTCGGTACTCATCCTGGCGTGCGGCACCAGCTACTACAGCGGCTGCGCCGCCAAGTACTGGCTCGAGTCAATTGCCGGCATCCCCACGCAGGTCGAAGTGGCCAGCGAATACCGCTACCGCAGCTCGGTGCCCAACCCGAAATCGCTCGTCGTCACCATCACCCAGAGCGGTGAAACCGCCGACACGCTGGCCGCGCTGCGCCATGCGCAAAGCCTGGGCATGACGCAAACCCTCACCATCTGCAACGTGTCAACGTCCGCCATGGTGCGCGAATGCAAGCTCGCGTACATCACACGCGCCGGCGTTGAAATTGGTGTGGCATCCACCAAAGCCTTCACCACCCAGCTCGCAGGGCTCTTCCTGCTCACGCTGGCCCTGGCCCAAAGCAAGGGCAAGCTCAGCGACGAAGAAGAAGCCGGTCACCTCAAAGCCATGCGCCACTTGCCCGCCTCTCTGCAGGCCGTACTGGCGCTCGAACCGCAAGTCATCAGTTGGGCCGAAGACTTCGCCAAGATGGAAAACGCACTTTTCCTCGGCCGCGGCCTGCATTACCCCATCGCCCTCGAAGGCGCACTCAAGCTCAAAGAAATCAGCTACATCCACGCCGAGGCCTACCCCGCAGGCGAACTCAAACACGGCCCCCTGGCCCTGGTCACTAGCGCCATGCCCGTCGTCACCGTCGCCCCCAACGACACGCTGCTCGAAAAGCTCAAAAGCAATATGCAGGAAGTCCGTGCCCGCGGCGGCGTCCTCTACGTATTGGCAGACGCTGACAGCCACATCGAAAGCGGCGAAGGCCTGCACGTCATCCGCATGCCCGAACACTACGGCGCGCTCAGCCCGCTGCTGCACGTGGTGCCGCTGCAGTTGCTGGCGTATCACACGGCCGTGGCGCGGGGGACGGATGTGGATAAACCCCGCAACTTGGCAAAGTCTGTGACCGTCGAATGACGGTCACAGGTGCGCGCTAGCGCACTGCGGGGTTTGGTGGACGCTCACTTCGCGACGCGAAGTTATGCGGCCACACAAACCAAGAAACCTGGCTAAATCCGTCACCGTAGAGTGATGAATTGGAATATTGCCCTATTGCTCACCCCAGTTCTCCGCGATCATTGCCTGGCTCAAAGTGGCAATGAAGGCTTTCCCAGCCAGGCTGAGTTGGCGACGCGAGGAGTACAGCACATAAATCGACGTTGGCGCCGGCGCCCAACCTGCAGTGACGATGCGTAAATCTTCAGCCTCGACATGTGGCCGGCACATGAGCCAGGGTAGCCGCGCAATACCCAGACCAGCCAGTGCAGCCTTGAGCACAGCGATCAGGCTGTCACCACCGAATTGCACTGGCAAATGCACGTTCACCGATTCCCCGTCCGGGCCGTTGAGTTGCCAGCTTGCCCAGGCGTCGCGGGAGTTCCAGCCAATGGCGGGCTTGCCCCTTAGCTCCTGCGGCGTCATGGGCCAGGCGCTAGCTTCCATCAGCGAGGGCGCGGCGACCAACACATACGAAAGCTGAACCAGGCGCCGGGCGATGAGGTCGGAATCGGGCAAGCTCTGGTTGCTTGGATGTATTACCAAATCGTAAGGGTCGCAGCGGGGGGCATCGGTTCCATGGGTGGTCGTCAAATGCATTTGCACGCGCGGATGTGCGCGTGCAAATGCCACCGCTACATCGGCCACCAAGGCAGACGATAAAGCGATGGGGCAAGCCACGCGCAAGGGGCCGGAAGGCGTGGTGGCACTGTCCAGTGCAGCTGTTATCGCGGTTTGGGTCTCGGCCCGAATTTGCTGACCGTGCTGCAGCAAACGGCTGCCGATTTCAGTGACAGCGAAAGTGCGTGAATTGCGCGTCAACAAACAAACGCCTAACAGCGCTTCCAGTGAAGAACCGCGGAATCAAGACAGCGAGGCCGACGTGTAAACGCCTGCTGGGGTTGCGCGCAGCGAATGCCTCGCAGGCCGCGGCCGTGGGCCAGCTACTCAGCGCGACTCGACGCTTTCCTCATCATCCAGAGTTCCTGAGTGTCCAACGCGACGCGCTCCATTACCCCCTCTCTCTCGAGTCTTTCCAGCGCCTCCAGTGTCGTGGCTTCCGGGGGAATGGGCTCTTCCCAACTGATCCAAAAAGCGTGGATTCCCTTGACCGTATCAACTGAATGCGGGGCACTTTTCAGTTTTCGTTGAATACAGAGAACGGCGAAATTGACCAGTTGTTTATTCATCGAGCATGTTTTTTCTTATTGGAATGCTGTTGCCTGTCATAGGTACGTGCCAAGGCGCTACTGCCTGCTGCAATGGTTCCAGAGCGCTTGCCCCCGGCTTCTTTGCAGTAGACGGCAACTTCATGATTGTTGCGATCACTTAAACCTAGTCATTTTCTTTGGAAACTAATAAATCGCAATAGTCATTGCGTACTTTAGGTTTCTGCGCGATTCCGCAGGGGGACATATCTGCACCATTTCATGGATAAATTTGTCCTCTGGCCGCATAGGCGAAAGCAAATGCAGGATCACTTCGACCAGCGTGGCTTTCCGGCTTTCCAGATGCTTGTTCAATTGCCAAAAGAGCAGTGCAAATTAGTCCCCCCCGTGTCTTCGGGAGAGAAAAATATCCATATAAATCATTGAGTTAAGGAATTCCTGAGACTGGCATGCTGCTTGCGAAAACTGAGCGGGAGAAATTCCGCCCGCAGCCCTCGTGGTTTGGCGAGCGTTTCTGCAAGTGCGTGCGGTATTGACTATGAGAGGCTAAAAATGGCTGAAAGTGTTCAAAAATGGCTGGAGCGTAATCGTCCGCCCCGGGTGAAGATCACCTACGAGGTGGAGACGGGTGGCGCCATCGAAAAGCAGGAACTCCCCTTCATTGTTGGCGTGTTCGCTGACCTGGCCGGTGATCGCGATCCCGATGTGGAGTTTCTGCCCTACAAGCAGCGGCAGATGGTGCCCATTGACCGAGACCTTTTCAATGACGTCATGAAGACGCAGTTGCCGCGGGTCGCTCTGGGCCACGTTCCGCGTATCCCGTCGCCGCCGGGCGCAATGCAGATCGGGGCCGTTGAGTCCGCCAACCTGTCTGGTGACATTACTTTCAGTTCACTGGATGCGTTTGACCCGATCGCTGTCGTGCGCGCCATTCCGGAACTTAACAAGCTTTACCGTGTGCGCAGCAACATCCGCATGCTGCAGTCACGTGCGGAATCGAGTGACCGCCTGAACGATCAACTGAATCTTTTGATCGCCAAAACGCCAGAAGGCCAGATAAGGCGGGCACAACTTCAGGTGCTCGCCGGGCCGGACTACCGCAACAGCGTCGTCAAAACCGACATGGACAAGGCGCCAGGCGAACTCAAAAAGGCCACATCTTCTTTGTACGACCTGGCCATGGTGATGGGCAAGGCCGATCAGGCAGCCAAGCTCAAGGCTGCCACCGACTGGGGATATGAGACCGTCAACAGCGTGGGCGCGGACGGTAAGCCAGTGGTTGACGCCGATGCAACCCTGGCGCCGCTGCGCAGGCTGCTTGGAGTGTTTGCGACCGCCGACACGCCAGAGAATCTGCAGACGGTGTCGGCCCAGCTGCAGCAACTTACGCAGTGGGATGCCAGCCTGTCCTCCAAAATCCAGCTGGAGCGCAATGCGATCGCCAGCAAGCTCGGGGCCGACCCCACCGTGGCCTCGACGCAGACCAAGCTCGCTGCAGACGCCGCAGCGCTATTGGCAGCGCTGGTATCCAAGGATGGCCAAATTGATGCCGAAGCGAAAAGGGCCGCTCTGGCTGTGCTCGGCATGCAGCAGACCGACGACAGCGATTCGATTGCGATGCCGGCCGACGCCGCACAGGTGCGCACAGTAGCCGAGCAAAAGCATGACGCGGTCAATCGCAGGGTGGCCAACAACATGCTGCTGATTCTCAGCGGTGCTACCGACACGCCTGACCCGAAGGCAAAGCCGGTGCCTCCGACAAAAAAACAAGCCAAGCAGAGCATTGATGCGGTCTTTTCCCTCATGGATGCGGCCGGCCTGAAAACCGACGAGGGCAGGCAGAAATTCCTCGGCCCGATCGGTTTCTTTGCGACCGACGTGCTGGCGCGGCTCGATGCTCCAGGTTCCACCTATGCGCCGGTCGCCGCGATAACCGCGATTGACTCGCACATCTCCGACATCGACGGCTGGCTGAGCAGGCAATTGAGCGTGATCATGCACGCGCCGAAGTTCCAGGAGGTTGAAGCAACCTGGCGCGGCTTGCACTATTTCGTGTCAAACACCGAAACCGGGAAGATGCTCAAGCTAAGTGTCTTCAACGCCACCAGGGACGAGCTGCTCGACGACATGGAGAAGGCGGTCGATAAGGACCAAAGCAAACTCTTCAGAATGATTTACGAAGACCAGTACGGCACCTTCGGTGGCTTGCCGTACAGCCTTCTGATTGGCGGCTATGAGGTGGGGCGTAGCGCCAAGGATATCGAATTCCTGCGCAAGATTGCGGAAGTCGCGGCCTCCGCCCATGCGCCGTACATCACCGCGGCCTCGGCGTCACTGTTCGGGCTCGACAGCTTTCGCGACCTCGCCAAGCCGCGCGACCTGGAAAAGATCTTTGAAAGCATCGAGCTGGCCGGCTGGCAGGAATTCCGCGAAAGTGAGGACTCCCGCTATGTGACGCTGGTGATGCCGCATGTGCTGTTGCGCCTGCCTTACGGCAAGAACAGCTGGCCGGTTGACGGCATGGACTTCGAGGAGACCGTCGGACCTTCCAGCAGTTCACCCGACAGTGGCAGTTTCCTGTGGGGTAATGCGGCCTACATGCTGGCCCAGCGCGTGACCAACGCGTTCTCCAAGTACAACTGGACGGCAGCAATACGCGGGGTTGAAGGGGGAGGGTTGGTTGAGGATCTGCCGACCTACAGCTACCGCACTGACTCCGGGGCCGAGGAGTTATTTTGTCCAACGGAAGTATCCATCACCGACCGGCGTGAAAAGGAGCTTAACGATCTGGGCTTCATCTCGCTATGTCATTGCAAGGGAAAGGGACAAGCTGCATTCTTTGGCGGACAGACCAGCAACCAGCCAAAGAAGTATTTTTCCGACAGCGCCAATGCTAACGCGCAGATTTCAGCGCTGCTGCCCTACATGCTCGCGGCCTCGCGCTTCGCTCATTACATCAAGGTCATCATGCGCGCCAAGATAGGCAGCTTCCTGACGCGGGGCAATGTAGAGGCCTACCTCAATACCTGGATATCCAACTATGTGCTGCTCGATGAGAACGCCTCTCAGGATGCGAAGGCGAGTTTTCCCCTGAGCCAGGCGAACGTGATCGTGAAGGACGTGCCGGGTGCCGTGGGTTCTTACAACGCGGTGGTCTTCCTCAGGCCGCACTTCCAGCTTGAGGAATTGACGACCTCGATCCGCCTTGTGGCGAATCTGCCGAAGTGACGCATTCACTTGCCATCCAACATAGACCAACGAAAGACAAGCCATGGATCTGATACTGCTACAACCCGGCGACACTTCTGTGTTTCCCACAACAAGCAATGACTGGGCCACGGGCGGCAGCCTGATTTCGACCGGCGCTGACTGGACCGCCAACGAGGAACTCAAGCTCGGCCAATGCATCGAACTGGTGTCAGTTCACCAAGGTATGAAGCAGCAGGTGACGACCGACGTCAGCAATTCGGCGCGAACCTCTGGCAGGCCGGTGATCACGGAGTTCACCTGCGTCAAATATGTCGACAAGACTTCGGTCAAGCTCTACGACTTCTGTTTGCGCGCTAAGTCGCTGGGCGACAAAGCCAAGCCATCGTACATCTACATCCTGCGCAACTCCGGGGACAAGGTCGGCAACATCATCACCTTCATGCTGCGTGATGCGCTTATCAGCGAAATTCAATTCCAGTCACATCCTGACGACATGCCGACCGAGCAGTTCAAGCTTAATTTCACCGAGATCGTCTGGACCTACGCTGTACAGACGCCGGATATGCAGGTCAAGGGCAACGTCACTGCCGGCTGGAGTCTGGCGCAGAACAGGCCTTTGACGGCGTTCACTTGAGCCTCGTTGCGGCCCTCGCTCGGGCTGCAAAATTTCGTTGTTTTTGAGATGGCGTGCCGTTATTGCGGCGCGCCGGCCAAGGGGATAAACATGCAGTTCTTGCTTGAGCGCCTGGAGTTTGCAGGTGCGGCACCGGCGCAAAGCGGTCAGGGCTTCAATCTGCGCGATGCCGTGCGACTGCAGATTCAGCGCCTGGTCAGCTCGCACGTCTGGGCTGGTTCGACCGGTCTGGAACTCATGCGCATCGGCCTGCCTTCCCTGACCGGCGCTGGATATGCCCAGAAAGATGATATACAGCGCTATTCGCTGGGCATCCGCGACATGATCGTGCGTCACGAGCCCCGGCTGACGGGCGTACGTGTGACTGTGGAGGAAACGCGAAGTTCCGTCATGCCTTTCCAGGTAGTCGTCACAGGCAAGCTCGCCGACCAACCGCTGACCGAGACCTTCAGCTTCGGGTTGCCTCGCCGTTAGGCGCTTCCAGACCATGCAAGTCTACGGAACTCAACTCAAGGACTACTACCAGCGCGAACTGGCGGGGCTGCGCAACGACGCTGCCGCATTTGCGCAGGCCTATCCGACAGAGGCGCAGGCGCTCAAACTCGATCGCACCGGCTCGCGTGACCCCCATGTGGAAATGCTGCTGCAGTCCTTTGCTTTCCTGACGGGCCGTGTGCAGTATGAGTCTGAAGTCAGCAAGGCGCTGATCCCGAACGTACTCCTCGGTTACCTTTATCCGCACCTGGCGGCACCTGTGCCGCCCATGTTGGTTGCTCAGGTCCGCGTCAAGCCGGACGATGCGGCCGGCGCGGTTCTGGAGCGCGGGCGGCAGGCCAGTGTGACGGCTGAGGACGGCCGGGGCCGGAAAAGCGTCTGCCGCTTTACGACAACCTGCGACTTGCCTTTGGTGCCGTTGGGTATTGTCGACATCGAAATGCTGCAGGCGGGAGACTTTCCGGTCGGGTTGAGCGACGAACGTTGCCTGTCGGTGCTGCGTGTGCGGGTGCGCAGCCTGGGTATCGACCCGGTTAAGGCGCTCAAGAAAACCCGCTTGCGCTTTTACATCGACACCAGCCAAAAAGATGCCTGGTATTTGCAGGAGATGCTGGGCCTGCACCTGCACGCCGTCGATATCGCCCAGATTGGTGGCGAGCCATTGCCAGGCGCAAGCCAGAGCGCAGTTCACTGGCTCGGGTTTGGCGACGACGAGGCCGCGCTCCCGGCCCGAAACAACATGCATCCCGGACACCGGCTTCTCCAGGAGTACTTCTCCTTTCCGGAAAAGTTCATGTTTTTTGAAACCGGCGAGTTTGACTTCGCCCCGTTTGAGAATAGTTTTGACTTGTTGTTCCAGTTTGACGTGGCTTCCCACAAGGATCGGCAGCTCTCGTCACGCTCGCTCAAGCTCAACTGCGTACCGATGGTAAACCTCTATCGCCAGCGCATGGAGCCCCTGGCACTTGACCACACGCAGTACGAATACCAGCTAACTGCAGACGTGCAGAACCGCCAGAACTGCGAGATTTACAGCATTGAGGAACTGGTTTCCATTAGCGCCGACGGCAGTCAACGCAAGCTGACGCCCTACTTCGAACTTGGGAACGCCCAGACGCGTGGCACCGATGACTATTTCTACGTGATGCGGCGCGAGGAAAACCAGCTCGGCGGCATCGCCGGTACCGAGGTATTCATATCTTTTCTTGATGTCCGGCAGCAGATGGCGCTGCCGCCGGCGGAAGTTGTTGGCGGGCGGGCGCTTTGCACCAATCGCAAGCAGGCAGAACAACTGCTGGTCAAGCAACCCCTGCAGCTCGAAGGGGCGGGGCCGATCACGGTACTCGAAGTGGTAAGCCGGCCTTCGCGCCATATCACCCCCGCACTGATAGGGCGACGCCCCTGGTCGCTGGTGTCCCAGCTCGGCATGAGCCACTTGTCGATGGCGGAAGGGCCTCAGGCGCTCGCGGCATTCAAAAGCATGCTGCGCGACCATATCGACCCCCTTCAGACACAGGCTTTTCGGAGCATTGAAGGAATTCAGGCCCTGCAATGTCGGCCCGGCATGCGCTACACGATACGCGATGGGGTGCGGGGTTATGTGCAATGTCTCTATATCACCCTCACACTGAATCGGAAACAGTTCGAGTCGACCAGCATGCTGTTATTCGCGTCGGTACTGCGCTACTTTCTTGCGCTCTACTCGACAGTCAACAACATGGTCTGCGTAAGCCTGGAAACCACTGACGAGAAAGGAGTACTCAAAAGATGGCCACCAATGGTTGGGGCCCAGATCGTTCTTTGAGCCGCCGGCTCGAGCAGCGTTTTGGGGAGTTCAATTTTCTGCAGATGATCCGTCTATGGCTGCGTCAGCCTGATGATCATGCCGGCGGGTCAGGCCAGACCGTGCGTTTTGAGGCTGACCTTGATGCGGGCTTTCCCGCGCGCGCTGCGAGTGCTGTGCGGGTGCAGGCCATTGCAGCCGCGTCGTCTGCGGTTCCGGCGCTGATTGAAGCCGAAGGTGATCTGCATGACCGGCCACAAATGCTGGCGATCACTACCCCGGACTTCTGTGTTGGCAGTGCACTCGGTCCCTTGCCCGAACCTTTTCTCGAGTGGATGCGCGAGCTGGATCGCGCAGGAAAGTCCGCGACGCGCGCATTTCTCGACATTTTCAATAACCGGCTCAATCTGCTGCGTTATGAAACCCGTGCTGGCTTTGAGCCAGGGCTGAACAACGAGCTGCCTGAGCGGAGCCAGCTCGCTGAATACCTTGGTGCGCTGATGGGGGTGGACAATGCCGAGCAGGCCGGACAAATTCCGATGCCCCAGCGCCAGTGGCTCGGCATCGGAGACCTGCTGGCGAACGGCCGGCGGTCGGCCGCCGGGCTGGTTCAGGTGATCTCGGTGCAGCTTGGATTTCCGGTCAGGTTACAGCCACTGGTGGGCGCATGGCGGGCAATCGATCCGGACGATCAGCACCGCCTGGGCCGCAGCGGCCACCGGCTTGGCGTCGACATGCTGCTGGGTCGCAGCACCTGGGATCAGCAGTCGCGCATCCGGCTGACCGCAGGCCCTGTCGCTTATTCCCGACTGGAGGCACTGCTGCCACCGTTGAAAAAAAACACGGAACCAAAACGCTCGCTGCGCCAATGGCAACGCCTGCAGCGCCAGGTCGATATCGGCGGTGAAGCGCCTGCCGAGCATAGCTCGTATGAGGAACTGCAAGGATTGCTGCGGTTGATGCTTGACCGTCGCCACGATGCCGAGATCGAACTTTCGGTGCTTGCCGCAGAAGTGCCGCTGGCGCGACTGGTATCGACTCAGGCCTCCGGCTTCTCCGGTATGCGCCTGGGTTTTAACGCATGGCTGAAGTCACGGCCGACGGATAGCGCCGCTGGCATTTCGGGTGTGTGCGTGGCGCGCTTTCTGGTCCCTGCCTATGAGTCGGGAGCCATGACGTGAACGACCGCGTCGCTGGCATGACGACCGCACTGGCTTCGCTGTCGCCAGCGCCGGTGGTCTACCTGCATGTTGCGCTGTTCCTGGAGGCGGGCGCCATCCTGGGTGACGGTAGCTTCCGGCTGGTGAGTTTTAAAGGGCAGGAAAGCATTTCCGACCATTTTGAGTATGAACTGGAGTTGCACGGAAACTCCGACCCCGAGAGTGGCCTTGAGCTGGCCTTTGATGACCTGCTCGGGCGACCGGTCACCGTGGGGGTTCACTACCCGGTGTTGGATGACCAGCAGCAGCCGACGCGCGAAGAAGCCAACGAATGGTTTGACCAGGCCGTACACGGCCAGGACGAAGGCGCGCGGTTGTCCCTGTTCAATGGCATCGTTGCTTCCTTCTCTATGGAGCAACCCGGGGTCTATCGCGCGACGATGAGGCCAGCGCTCTGGAAGCTTACGCTTACGAACAACTACTGCATCCATCGCCAGCTGAATGTGCGCGATGCTATTGCGGGCGTCCTGCGCAAGCACAACGTCGATTTTTCGGTCGCGGCGCTGGTCGGCTCAGGCAACCTGGCAGTCGCGAGGCAGCAGGACTGGCTGCAGGCCGGTGAAACCGACTACGAGTTCGTGCGGCGGCTCATGTCGAAAGCACACATTTATTATTTTTACGTGAGCACTGGCACCAGTCATACAGTGGTGTTCGCCAACCGGCCTGTTTATCCGGAAGCCCTGCCGGATGGAAAGCCGCTACGCTACTGCGGTACCCAGGAAGATACTCTCGGTCTGGCTCAGCCCGACATGATCGGCGACTACCGGTTTCAGCAGAGCCTTGCCAGCAGCGCGGTGGCCTCGGTGTTCACGCGCGAGGAGGCTGCCTGGGAGTCTGATGCTGTGGCCGGATTTCAGAGTTTTCATGCACAGACCAAGCCGGCGCCTGGCGCCTTGCCCTTCAACCAATACCAGATCTACCAATACGGCTGCAGCGACGTTGAGGTCGATCACTATGCCCGTGCAACGCAGGACACCCTGGATACGGGTAGCCGGCAATTCAGTGGTTCGAGCTATTGCCCCTATCTGCATTGCGGCCACCGCTTCTCGGTGACGCAGGAAGTGCGTTCAGGGCAATGGCCGCCGCAGGTCAGACCTCAGCTGGAGGGAATGAGCTTTGTTGCGACGCAGGTCCAGCATGAGGCCACGCTCGACGGCAGCTATAGCAACAGGTTCCAGGCGACAGACGCCCAGGGATTGGTTACGCCATTCTCCATCCAGGAGACCCAGCAAGGCAGCGTGCTCGCCAGTGTCGTCTCGGGGGGAAGCCAGGGTGTCGCACCGGTGGGTTGGCGTTATATGCAGAAGGACAACTTTGACCCGGAGACGAGCCGCGTTGTCGACAGCGAGGGCATTGCCCCGGTGCTTGAGGCGCAAGGTGTCTATGTGCGGTTCTCGACAAGCCAGGACATCTTTTCACCAGACGGTGCTGACCCGGCGGAGCCGGTCTGGGTCAAGCTGGCGGCGCACATGCAGACCGTGCCGGAGATCGGCGCGACCGTCATCATTACGCGCGCGCAAGACCAGTCCGAGCTGCCTGAAATCCAGAGCATCATCCAGGCGAACGGAACCAAGGTCATCATGCCGTCGGGCTGGACGGCCAATACCAACGTTGGCAGCAGCTATTCGACGGCGTATGGCGACGGCAAGAGCATCCGCTTTGGCTTGCGCTCCGATGCTGACCTGGACAACGCGGTTGCCATTGTCAGCCAGCAATACGACAGTGGCAAGTTCCGCGAATCGTCGTATTCGCAGGGTGCCACCTATGGCTATTCGACGTCAGAGGACGGCGCGAACGGCCTGCTGAGTCAGTCAGATTCCTTCGGTTCGACCCACAGCACCCATAAGGGTGCGGAAAGCTGGAGCAGCACCGAGTTCGGCACGACCACCAACCACTCGCTGGTGACCGGCAGCGCCACCAACACCAGCAAGACCGAAGGCACGCTCAGCAACACGACCTCGCAAAATCTCGTGTTCAATACAACTACCACTGCCAGCCAGATCAGCGAGTCGTTCACGGTCAGCAGCGTCAACCTCGACGTGACCGGCCAGCACTTCTCAACCTCGGCGGTCGGCATGGCTGTCAGCGCAAGCGCGACCGGGGTGCGGCTGTCGGGCTCAATGGAGGGAATGAGTAGCAGCAGCAGCATGGTTGGCCTCAGCGATAGTGACTCGGTCGTAGGCATGAGCATGCAGACCAGCGCGACCGGTTCGAGCAGCAACGTTGCGGTGACACTTGCGTCGGATCATGTTTCGATGACGCTGGTCGATACAGGCACCAATCTGGTTGGTGTCAGCAGCAGCACCTCCATGACGGGTGCCAGTACGGCGATGAACCTGGTTGGCGCTCACAACGAGGTCAGCCTGACCGGTCTGTCCAGCCGGGTCAGCCTCACGGGCCAGAGCAACAGTGTTTCTGTCCTGGGGTCGAGCACTGACATCTCGCTGTCGGGCGACACCACGGCGATCTCGATGAAAGGCGCATCAACCTCCATTGAAATGACCGGGGCCGGCATCCTGGTGCAGCTTACGGCGTTGCAGGCGTCGATGCAGATCACGGGCTTGAGCCTGACGATCACCGAGCTGAAGATCTATCTCTAGGCCGCCATGAAGATCATCAAGCCCTTGAGCCTAGGCCTGCTCTACAAGACATACCGGCAATCCGGCGTAAACCGGCTGGTGGTGACGGCACTGGGGTTCTTTCCGCTGGGTGAAGCCAGCCCGCAGCGCTTTCTGATGGAAGGCCCGCAATGGGCACGGGCACTGGCTGCATTGCCGCCGGGACAGGCGCTGGACGAAGCGATGCCCAAGGCCGGGGCCGAAGCCCTGGTGCTGGGGCGCGCGTGCGCGCCGGGAAACCGTCCGGTGACGCGCATGGAAGCGCGGCTGCAGGTCGGCCCCATCGACAAGCGTCTGGCGGTTTTTGGCGACAGGCAGTGGCGCTATGGCGTATTGCCGCTCTTTGGCATCTCGCAGCCTGCGGAATTTGTACATATGCCGCTTGATTTCGCACATGCCTTCGGTGGTCCGGGCTGTGAAGCCAATCCGGTCGGCTGCGGCTATGACGGCAACCGGCTCGCCGCAATGGCCGGTGCGAACGAAGGGGCGATGCCGAATATCGAGTATGCCGTTCAGCCTGTTGACTGCCATGGACGCCACTATCCTCCTGCCGGACTTGGCCCCATGCCTATCGATTGGATGCCTCGCAAGCGCTATGCCGGTACTTACGATGAACGCTGGCTGCGCGAGGACTACCCCGGTTTGCCGCGGGATCTTGACTGGCGGCTCTATAACCAGGCAGCCACCGACCAGCGCATCGCGAATTCGTTCGTGGGCGGCGAGGCCTACCTGTTACAGGGAATGCATCCTCAGATTGAGACCATCCGAGGTGTACTGCCTGAGCAGCGTGTCAAGGCTTTCGCGCTCAAAAGGGACGCTTCTCCCGCTTCGCTGGCTGAAATCGGGCTGCGCATGGACACGGTCTGGTTCCTGCCCGAGCAGCAACTCGGTATTGCGGCCTGGCGAGGCGAGATACAGATCACCGACAGTGATGCACTGGACATCGGGGTATTGATGCTGGCTTACGAAGGCGCTACCGAGGCGCCCCGTACCTTGAGCTATTACGCAGAAGTACTCACGCTGCGCCTGGACCCCAAGACTGCACCGTTGCATGCGCTCAACGAGTCGCAGCTAGCGCCGTCGCTCGATCCAATCGATCCCGCGCTGGCCGTCGCCGAAGCCGAAGCGGCATTGAAAAAACGCCAGGATGTGCTTGACGAAGTGACGCGCGAATTTTGGCAGCAAAGCGGCATGACGCCGCCTGTGGGCTACGAACCGCCAAAAGTCGGGCCGCCCCTGCTTCAAACACCGTCGGCGAAAGCCTTGGCCGATGGCGACATGGACTTGACAGACCTCATGCATAGCGTCGAAAAGCTGGTGGCCAGTACCCGCGAAAATGCGGCCGCACAGCAAGCTGCATTTACTCACCAGTTAGCAGAGCTGCAGGTGCTGACGGGGCAGGCGGGGCAGACGGATGCGCCCGCTGGGGAGGGAAAAACCGTTCCGGAGCCCGGACCGCCCTGGACGGAAGTGTTGCAACGCGCCGATGGCTCGGCGACGCAAGAGGCACTGGCGCCTCTCGCGCTGGCCGCGACGCCATCCCAACATGCCGACCTTATGGCTGCCGCGCAACTCAAAAACAAAGCCCGCCATGCGTCCCCCATCCCGCTATCACCCGCGCAGGCATTGTCGCGCGCTGTTGCGTCACTGTTGGGGGCGCAGGTGCTGGCCTGGGCGAAGGCCGGAGAAAATCTTGCCGGCCGCGACCTTGCCGGCGCGGACCTGCGCGGTGCCGTACTTGCGGGCCTTGACCTTGGCGGATGCATGCTGGAGTACGCCGACCTCAGCGGTGCGGACCTGCGCGGCTGCAACCTGCGCCGCGCGGTGCTGACTCAGGCCCGGCTCAATGGCGCGCTACTTGATGAGGCCAACCTTGATGAGGCCAATCTCTGCAGCAGCGATGCACGCGGCGCGAGTTTTCGCGGGGCCAGTCTTTGTTCGGTCCGTGCTTCCAGGGCGAACTGGATGCAAGCTGACGGCCATGGTTGCGACCTGTCAGCCGCTCAGCTCGACGATGCAGATCTTTGCGGTGCGAGCTTTGATGACGCGAAACTGAATACAACAATTTTGAACCAGGCCAAACTGGCCGGAAGCAGCTGGTGCGGTGCTTCGTTCAACAAATGCGTAGCCTGGAAGTTGCAGGCCCAAGGCGCCGATTTTTCGGGCTCGCAATGGCAAAGAAGTGCGCTGATCGGTTCCGACCTGTCGGCCAGTAAATGGAGAGAGGCCCGACTGGTCCAGGTCCAGGGAAATGACAGTGACTGGCGTGGCGCCGACCTGTCCGGATTGCGTGCTGAACGCGGAAGCTGGACGCAAAGCCAGTTGCAGGGTGCGCGGCTCGACGGCGCTTTCATCATGGCGTGTGATATGAGTCGGGCCGACCTCAGCGCCGCCAGCCTTGACGGTGCCTGCCTGCCGCGCACGCTCATGATGAAGGCTCAACTGCCCGGTGTGAGTGCGGTGGGCGCCGATTTTTACCAGGCGTTGTTGCGAAAGGCTGACTTTGGAAAGGCCGATCTTCGCGAAGCCAGCTTGTATGAAGCCGAACTCACCGAGGTCTGCCTGGTTGATGCGGACACACGCGGCGTACGCCTGGATGCGCGCAGGAGGCTCGCATGAGCAGAACTTACAGCCAGGCCTCCGCCCAGGATTGGGCCGAGATTCAGCGCTTGGTGCGGCTTGGCCGTCCGGTGCGCGGCCAGATGCTGGCTGGGCTTGATGCAAGTGGCCACGACTTCACCGGTGCGGTTTTCAGCGGCTGCCAGCTGGCGGGTTCGTATTGGGCCGGAGCCCAGCTGGAGGGCGCGTCCTTTATTGACTGCGAACTCGATGCGGCCGTTTTTTGCGATGCCGGGTTGCGCCGCACCGCTTTTTGCCAGAGCCGCCTGGCCGGCAGCGATTGGCGTGGTACGGCCGGCACAATGCTCGCCTTCAGTCAGTGTGACCTCCGCCAAAGCCGTTGGGACGGTGCCAACCTGGAGAAATCCATGTTGACGAAGTGCGATATCGGTGGCTCTTTTTGGATTGGGGCGCGCTTGCTGCGCAGCGCGTTTGCAGATTGCCAGTGGAGCGCCAGTGACTGGCAGGATGCCGAATTGCAGCAGGTAAGCCTGAACGAGGCACAACTGCAGGAAGCCAGGCTCTCTGGCATGCGTGCCAGCACCAGCCTGTTTATTAAAGCCAGCTTCGCCGGGCAAAAACTGGCCGGCGCCAGCTTGCTGCGCTGCACTTTGCAGGGTGCCGATTTTTCAGGTGCTGATCTGAGCCGCGCCAGCATCCGTGAATCGAATTGCTCCGAAGCCTGCTTCAGCGCAACTTTGATGAGCGGTATCGACGCGACGCGCTGCCAGTTCCTAAAGGCGAAATTTGACCGGGTAAACCTTGACGGCGCCCAACTCGAGGGTGCGGTATTGCAAAAAGCCCAGCTCAAGGAGGTTTCGCTGCGCGGAGCCGGATTGGTGAAAACGATCTGGGATCACAGCAGGCATGACAGCGTCGTTTTCGCGGGATCGGACTTGCAGTTTGCCCAGTTCGCGCATGCGAACGGCCGGGCAATGGATTTCCGGTACTGCAAGCTAGATCGTACGAGTTTCCATTGTGCGGTCTGGACTGGTGCCGATTTCACGGGTGCCAACGTGGCCGCCGCCCTGGGGACCCAGGAGGCGCGCGCCGCCGCCGAAAAACGTTCACTTGAGATGGAAGCAGCATGAAACAGGCGACACAACGACTTGACCTTCCCGCACATGCCGAAACCATGCAGTGTTGGGGAGAGGCGAGCATAGGCCGGTCGCTCGGACAAGCTCAATGGCGGCTGACAGACGGGCGGCTTGCGTTGCAAGCGGTTTCCTGCCTGCTCACGCCGCTGCCTGGTGACACGGTTGCCGTGCTGCAAAGTGCTTCGGGCTTGTTTGTGACGCATATTTTGCTGCGCCCACAGCCGGCCTCGGACACGCCGGGTGCAGGCCGTGCTGAGATTTCCGTGCCGGGTGCGGAGCTTATGGCGATCACCCAACCTGCTTTTGAGCTGGCCTGCACCCGCCAAATTGCACTGCGCTGTCTTGGTGACGTCGAGTTGACGTCGGCCAGCGGCTCTGTCAGCGTCAACGCAAGGGATTTCCTGGCGTCCGCCAGTGAGACCATGGTGCAGTCGGCGCGCCATCTCGTGACGCGTGTCGAGCACGGGATCATGCAGGCCTCGGCGCTGCTGCGGCTCCATGGCCGGCAGGCGTTGGTCACGGCCGAGGAAGACATCAAACTCGATGCCGAGCGCATCAGCCTGGGATGAACCATGTTCGCCAACACGAACCTCTGCGTCATCAATTTCGCGTTTCCCGACGTCTGCCTGGTGCCCACGCCGGTAGGGCCGGTGCCTATTCCGTTTCCCAATATCGTCATCACAATCTCGCACATTCCTTCGCAGGCCTGCGTGATCATCGGCGGCGGACTCGCCGAAAACCTGGTGACACAGGGCACGTTGAGCAACGGCGACGAGCCTGGCGTCAACCTGGGTGTGGTTTCGGGCATGGAAATTGGACCGGACCGATACCTCATGGGTAGCTTTAAGGTCGCCATGGGCGGCGTGTTCGCGACGCGGCTGACCAGTGTGGTCGGGCAGAACGGCATGATAGGCAACGCAATCGGAATGTCGATTACGCCCTCGCAGGTATGTGTGATGGTGTTGGGATGATCATGCGCGCCGCCAAGTTCCTTTCCGGCACGGCAGCGTTGCTGTTGGTTTCGGGTTGCGGCTTTATCAGCTATGCGCTGGACTACAGCCCCACCACATCGCTAAAGACACTGAACATCGTCGCCGAACTCGATGCCAATCAGAATATGGGAACCGAGGTTGACCTGGTGTTTGTCTTCGACAAGAACGCGGTGGCCGTCTTGCCGAAGACCTCACCCGACTGGTTTGCCAACCGCGACGCGCTGCAAGCCGGTCTGGCCAGCGGTATCGCAGTGCTTGGCGTGCAGGTTGTACCTGGCAGCACGGTCACCAACCTGCCCCTGCCCAGCGGTTACGGCAAGGCCGTCTATGTCTACAGCTACGCAAGCTACGTGAGCGCCGGCGGTCAGGCTGTCGCCAACATCACTGCCTACAAATGCGCATTGATCACCCTGCGCAGCACGCAGATCAGCTACACGAGCTGCCTTCCATGATTGGAGAACCCATGCCTGAAACCATTTCGGCGCCCAAAACCGCGCAGCCTGCAGCGAAGCTGTTCTCCGCTGCGGCGGGTCCCGCCTTGCCCGACAGTGTCCAGTGGATAGAAGGGATGTTGCTGTCACCCCAGCATTTCCAGCAGAGCGATGTCTACTGGCAGGAGCAGTTGAGGTACCGGCTGTCGTGCGTCGCGCCGGACTTCTGGGGGTTGAGCCTGCTGCAGCTGGATATGGTGAAGCTCAAGGCCGGCATCGTCGCAATCAAACGGCTTGAATGCATCATGCCCGACGGGACGCCAGTTGTTTTCCCCGGTTCGTATACCGGAAAAGCGCTCGAACTTGATGTCACCGCGCAGTTGCAGCGAACCCCGGATGGGGTACGGCTATCGCTGATCATGCCTGTGCGGGGCAACGCCTCCAATCACTGGAATACGACCCCAGCACGCAATGAGGTTGTGCACGGCCTGGTATCGCTTGATGAAAACACCTTGACCGGATCGGTGCCGGTCGACCGCCTGCGGCCGGCCATTTCGCTGTCGGCTGAAGTTGCTGCGCCGGCCGGTTATGAGGTTTGTCCCCTGTTCGAGTTGTTTCGGCGCGAAGAAAACAGGCACGTCGAATTCAAGCCCTACCACCCACCCATGCTGTGCTGGCAGGCCGGCGACTTCCTCAAGGCAACAGGCTTGCGGCACCGGCTCCAGCTACTCAATGAAGCGCTGTGGCTCAAACTGCGCGAATTGGGCACCAACCGGGAAGGCGATGGTCCAGAGGATGATGAGTTGCAGGGTGCCCATTTCCGCAAGCACCTGGATATGGCCCGGCGGCTGGCTGCCGTGCTGCCACAGTTCAGCCTCATCGTGCAGCGCCCCGAGTCGAGCCCACGCGCGGTCTACGATAGCCTGGCGCTGCTGCTTGGCACGATGGCATCGTTCGGCGCCAATCCCATCCCGCCGGTGCTGGACGCTTATCAGCACGATGACTGCTCACCACAATTCCGGCGCGCGCTGGATTATGTGGTGCGCAAGCTCAGCTATATCAACACCAGTTTTGAGCTGCAGCCCTTTGAACGCCATGCCGACGGTACTTTTACACATGTGTTGCCTCCTGACGCGGGTGAACAAGTGCTTGTCGAACTCAGGCCGCAGGGCGGCCAGGGCCTGGGCGCCGATGGACGCGCGTCAATGGAACGCTGGCTGCTTGACGCTTGTATCGCGAGCGAGGCGCTGCTGCCCGCGGCAACCCGGCTACGCGTGACGGCAAGGCCACACCTTTTGACCGCCGAGGAACTGGCGAAGCGCAACCTTCGCTCGGGCGCAGCCTTGTTTGCAATCGACAACCAGGTGCTGCAGCTCAAGGAGGGCGAGACCAGACTGTTCGGCCCGGGGCAAAACCTCGTTATCAGCGGCGACAGGAAATCGCCGGGAACCGCGCCTGCGATGATTCTGCTTTATCGTGCGCGCGCCGCAGGTACGCGGACCTGAAAGACGCTGCCATGCAGCCCGCCGCCTTGCCCGAAATGCCCCTCCTGAGCTGCTTTGCGCAGTTCTATGAGGAGGTCGCGCGCGTGCGGCAGGAGAGCGAACGCGGGTCGTTGCAGGCCTACCTGGGAGTCTCCGCTGCGGCACCGGCCGAGCCGGCTGAACTCGCGGGCTGTGTGAGCCTGCGCCTTGCTGACCTGCTGGCTGGCCAGGCACGCGATATGCGTGCTACCGCGAGCGAGGCGCAGCAGCGCGCCTATGCGGCAGCCAGCTATGTGATGGTGGTGCTGGCTGACGAGATTTTCATCCTTGAGCTCCTGTGGCCGGCGCAGGATGCCTGGCTCGAAGTTCTGCTTGAGCACCGGCAGTTCGGGTCGCGCCAGGCTGGGCGCCGCTTCTTCGACATGGCGGAGCAGGTGCTGGCTGTAGTGTCCCGATCCAATCTGCATCGCGATCTCGCTGCCTGCTTTCTGCTCGCGCTGCAGCTCGGCTTCAAGGGAATGCACCGGGGCGCGCAGGGCCAGCTGTTCCTGGACACGCTGCGCCAGCGTCTTCACCGGTTCGTCAACGGCCGACAGGCAGAGCCTGACGGCAAGCTGTTTGTGCAAGCCTACGAACACACGGTCAGGTCGACTGCCGATGCGCGGGTCGCGCCCCTGCGCCCGTGGTTGCGCCTGGCGATGGGTTATGCAATTGGCTTTGGGCTGGCGTCCTCGGCGCTCTGGCTATGGCTGATCCAGCCGCTGGTCAAGGTTGCGGGTGTTTGAGATGAACAGCATCAGCAGTACCTGGTTTGGCGCGCTTGCTGTCATCGCGGCAATACTCGGCATTCTGGTGCTGTGGCTGATCGTGCGCTCGCGCCAGGCGAAGTTGATCGTGGCCACCGGTGCCATCAAGCCGGTTTTGGCTGCGAGTTTCTGGCGAGCACGCTGGCAGTTGTTCCTGGCCTGGTTGCGCGGGCTGCGTACTGTGCTATCCAAAACCGCACGGGAGCGCTACCGGCAAACATGGGTCATCGTGGTCGGGCAGGCCGGCGCCGGTAAAAGCAGCTTGATCGCTTCATTGCGCCAAGTCCAGCAACGGCCGGACGCGCAGGCGGCGATGATCGCCGGCGTGCCCCGCACAGCCTGGCACAGCCTGGCACAGGGTGAACTCATAGACCCGCAAGGCAAGCTCAGCGCTGCTGGTCAAACCGGGCCCGACACAGATTGGCAAGCCGTGCTGCGCGGGCTGGTCCACCTGCGGCCCGAACGTGCGCTTGACGGGGCACTGCTGGTGATTTCCTCCCGTAACTTGCTGGGAACGGGCCGTGAGAGTGTGCTTCAACTCGCGCTCGATGCACGGCGGCAGCTCGACGACCTGCGTTCTGCCACCAGCCTGGCCTTGCCGGTCTACGTGGTCGTCAGCCAATGCGACGCGGTCGATGGATTTTCTCCGTACTGGCGTCTGCAGGGGCGTTCCCAGAGGGAGGGAATGTTTGGCTGGTCAGCGCGCGACGGCTTGTTGCAGTCTGGCCCGGTCCAGTGGATTGATGAGGCATTTGTTGACATCGGCGAACGACTCAAGGAAATCCAGGTAGAGGCCGCCGCGGCGCAGGAGCAGATTGCCGACGCCGATGAATTTTTTCTGTTTCCGAGGCATTTCGAGCGCTTGCATGTGCCCTTGCGCGACTACCTCGCCGAGGTCTTTCACGACACGGCGACGACGCAGCCCGCACTGTGCCGAGGTGTCTATTTCACGGGTTGCATCGAGAACACAGTTGCGCCGGCAGGCATGCCGCGCGCCGATGTCTCGTTTGCCGAAGACGTCCTGACGAAAAAGGCGCTGGGGGAATGCGGGCTGTCACGCGCTACGCTGGCCTCATTCTGGTCGCGTGAACCGGGGCTGCTGCGGCTTCAGCAAGCCTGCATCGTGCTGGCCGGTTTGTTACTGTTGGCACTGGTGTTATCGGGCTGGCGGCTGCAGCGCCAGGTTGATGGTCTGGGCCGCAGCATCGCCGCGCTCTACCAGTCGCAGGCGTTGGCAGGTGCACAGGAGAGCTGCACTGGCCGCGCATTGATTGACGACGCACTGTCGCGGGCCTCGTCCCTCGATATCGACCTGGTGTTCGCGGCGATGCCGCTGTCCTGGGTCGATCGGCGTGCCAGCAACAACGCGGTGCAGGCCGTCTCCAGTACCGTGATGGCACGTACGGTGTTTCCGGCACTGGCTTGCGGCCTGCAGGCGCGGGTCGCGCGGCTCGACGCTGGCCTGGTCGCGGCGTCAGAGCCGGCGCTTGCCGGTATCGCAGTCAACAACTCGGCGTATGCCAAAACCCGCGCCAACCTGAAGGTGCTTGCGTTGGAAGTGAACAACCTGGAAGACAAGCTCCAGCGGTTCGCACGCCTGACTGCCATACCCGCCGAATCCACCGCCCGCAAGCTTGATGACCTCAACCTGATTTATCTCTACGTCTACGGAGCGGGCTTGCCGCCTGCTGCGGCGCGGCCCGGCGGCGTCATTGCCGCTTCGCTGGAGCAAGTTCCCTACAGCGGCGTGGTGAATGTGCCTGGGCGTTCGCGCGACAACTGGGCGCGCCAGCTGGCGAGTTCCAGCCGGCAGCTGCATGTCGATTTGCTTGCCGAGGCCTCGATGGGTCCCAGCCTCCTGGCCAAGGTTGATCCGGCAAAAGGGCCACTTGTTGAGAACACCCGGCGGTTCACCTCATGGTTGGTCTGGGTCGCCAAATCATGGGTGCCGTCGGACCCGAACAACAATCCCTGCGCAGCTGATGCAAAGGAACTGCGACAACTGCTATCTCCGCTCGTGACGCAGTACAGCTATCCGAAAGAACTGTTGGCAGGTGACGGTGGTTTTGATGAAGCAAGGTGCTACAACCCCGCCATGCAGATGCTGCGCGGCATGCAGCTTTCGCCCTACGGGCCTCTGCTCATCGCGCAAGGCCAGAGTCTGGTCATGAATCCGGCACTGTCGGCAGAGGTACGTGGCCTCGAAAGCCTGCTACAGCAGACTTTCATGCAGGTCAGGAACCCGCAGGCCTTTGCCTGTGTGAGTTCTGCACCGGGCTGGCGCCTGGCCGACCTCGGCCGGTCCATGAATTACGCCGCTGATTACCAGCGATTCGCAGCAGGCCAGGGACTGCCGCCTCTCGGTGCGCCAGCAACCAGCAAGCCGCTGTTCGACCGGCTCGCGAGGGCGCAGCTTGAGCAGGTCATGAACGACGCGATGCGCTCGGCGCAGTTGGCTGCAAATGAACTGTTCCTGTTTCAGGGACTTGACGCGGTCTCGGTGGCAGACCAGCAGCTTTTGCAGCAGAGTGGTGATTTTTCGCGTGCCCTGGACCCATTGATCGGCAACCTGCGGCTTTATACCCAGTTTGGCTTTACAGCGAGCGCAGGACGCGTTTCACAGTGTGCGCGGGACTTTTCGTCAGATGCTCTCGGCCGTATTTCCGGCCTTGTGAGCGGCAGCCGGCTTTATGACCCCGAGGCCGGTCCTGCCGACGGCCTGCTCGTGAACCTGGGCACCACGCCGGTGATACGTGATTATCTGGCGCGGCAGGTTGCCCGCGCGCAGGTGCTCTCCGGCTACGCTGATCCTTTTGTGAATCTGCTGCGCAACACGGACGGTGTCAACGACGCCCAGCGCGACAACGCGCAAACTTTGCCGTACTGGAGCAACACCATCAACGAGGTCACCAGCTATGTGCAATTCAAGGATCCCGGAAAGCAAGTCGGCGCACTTGATACGCTTTTCCTCAAGACGATTGCCGACCTCACCTATGCAAACTGCGGCAAGGTGCTTGCGGCCTACCAGCCAGCCGACTACGGCAACGACATGTTCTCGGAGCGGCGGCGCGACCTGATTGCACAACTGAACCTGCGCTGTGTCGACCGTCGCACCGAACAGGCAACCAGCGCCTACGATGCGCTGGCCAAACGCTTCAACAGCCGGCTCAAGGGGCGATTCCCGTTCGGCGAGACCAGCAGTCCGGATGCCTCGCTGGCTGAGGTGCAAGGCTTCTTCAGTGACTACGCGGCGCAACGCGACTCACTGCAACAGTCGCTCGCCAGTCTGGGCACTTCGACCTGGGCTGTCTCGGCGCACGGATTTCTCAAGGAGCTCGATGCGGCCGACCAGTTTCTCCGGCCAGGTTTGGGCATAGGCGCCGCGCCGCAACCGCTGAAGCTCGATATCACCTTCCGTGCACTGCCCAAGGAGTCTCCCGGCAGTGAGCAGGTCGTCAGCTGGGTTGTGAGCTCAGGTTCCCGAGTGGCGAGCTATCCGGGTGCAACCCCGCCAGCCGTGGACTGGAGCTACGGCCAGGTAATCGCGCTTGATCTGAATTGGGCCGAGCTGTCTGTCTGGCGGCCGGCCGCCTACCCGGCGCAAAACGGTTACCGGGCTGAAGGCAGCACGGCCTCGTTTACTGAAAGTGGCAACTGGGCGCTGCTACGCATGCTGCAACGCCATCAGCCCTCGCCACCGCGGCCGGCCGATCCCCTCAAACCGGGCAGAGCGTTGCTCGAATTCAGTGTGCCGATACAGCGCGTCACCCAGGCTACGCCCAGCACAACTCCGGCAGTCACGACTGGGCAGGCCACGTTCTACCTCGGCCTGGCCTTGTCGGGTACCGACCCGAAATCCCAGGCAAGCACAGGTCTCGCCTGGCCCGGACCTTTCCCCAAGTCTGCGCCGCAGCGGCAGGACATTTCCACGCAAAAGTGAGGAAACCATGAACACTGAATTGATGACCCGATCACAGCGCTACTTTGGTGAACGGCTTGGGTGCTCGTTCGAGAATCTGCTTGAGCCGATCGACGCGGGAAATCCCGCAGGCTATTCTGTCAAAGGCAATGGGGTCTACAACACCATTCAGAACGCCAGGCGCGAGGATGACGCGAGCTTGCCGTTGGGCCCATGGGAGCACAAGCTCAAGCGAGCTGACTGGCCGGTGGTCAGCCGCGTCGCAACCGAGGCCCTTTGCCGCAAGACCAAAGACCTGCAAGTTGCCGCTTGGCTGCTTGAAGCGGAGGTGAACCAGCATGGTTTTGCCGCGATCGCCCCAGGCCTGCTGCTGCTCGACGGTTTGCTGCGTGAGTACTGGGACGATCTTTACCCCCAGGACGCCGATTCCGGCGGAGAACACCGGGCCAATATCCTGCGCTCGCTCAACAATCGCTTGCCGTTTGTGCTCAAGCAGCTCGCCATGACCTCGACCGGCATGCATCGCAACCATAACCTGGCCGACTGGGAGGTTGCCATGCACCGTGAACGGCTGACGCCGGCCGCTGCAGCCGAAGCGAACAATGCTGATGAGGAAGAGCACGCCGATATCGGGACTATTGTTGCGGCGATGGCTGCAACGCCTCTGGCCTGGTACCAGGCGCTGCACCAGCAGCTGCAGGATGCGATGGCTTCGATGCAGCTTCTGAGGGACGGTATCGACAGTCATTTCGCGGTAGATGGGCCGAGTCTTTCGGCGCTGTCTGGTTTGCTGGAGCAGCTGCATGCATTGGCCGAATCCGAGTTGCAAAGGCGCGGAGTAACACCAGTTGGGGCGGCCTGCGACCCCCCAACCGAGATGGAAGCGGGTATCACTGTGGGAACCGATGAGATATTCACCCTTGACGGCCAGAAGTGGGCCGCAGATGACCGGCGCCAGGTCTATGCGAAGCTGGAGCAGCTGGTGGAGACGCTTTTGAAGCTTGACCCGCACAGTCCGGCGCCCTACCTGATACGCCGTGCAGTCGAATGGGGAAAACTCAACACCGCCGAGCTCTACAAGGAGGTATTTATCCGCCTTGGCGGCCAACTCAATATCTTCGAACTGGTTGGGCTTGAAACCCCCGCAGCGCGGGAGGAAACATGATCGCGCCAGCTGAGCCCCACAAGCTCTTCCTGCCGGGTTCCTTACAGGATGAACCGTCACAGCCGCCGGTGGCGGTGGGGGATACCGCTTCGGACTGGAAAGACCTTTGCGAACTGCCACCCTTTTTACTCAGGGATTGTTCAACCATTGCTGCTGCCCTTGCGGGGCCGCGTCTGGCACGCGCCTGGGCGCGTGCTGTTGTGATGTACTGGAGCCGGCTTGAACGGCTGGGTGGCCTGGACTTGTCGCAGCCACTCTATATCTTGAATATGGGGCCGGATGACGGTGCCCTGGCGGCGGCAGTATTGGCCGCTTTGCGCGACGAAATGCATGCCTGCGGCATGCTCGGCTGGCCTGTGCGGTATGTGCTCTGCCCAAAGGCCGGTGAAGAGCCGGCGCTGGCGCTTCTCAGGCAGCCGGCACTGCAACCTTTTGTTGCACGCGGCTGGCTTGATCAAGCTAGCTGGCAGGCCCGGCGCGGCCATCCGCTTTTGCTCGGTGCGAATCGCTTTGCCTTGTTCGGGTCACGCAACCCGGTGGTTGCGATGACGGCGGGCGGGTTTTCCGCACTGCAGGCCGAACTGTATGGTGTGCACTATGGCGAACTGCTGCAAGCGCGGATCCAGGCGCAGGCCGTCAGTGGAGACCGCTTTGCGCTGGCTTGCGAGTGGCGGACTTTGGCCGAAGGCGAAATCGGTTCGGCCATGTCCGCGCTGCTGGACCATTACCGTTCCAGCCTGATCAATGCCACGGTGCTGCTTTCAAACTCCGCGCTGTCCCTGCTGGATGCGCTTGCTGATTTTTCCGCCGGGCGCTATTTGCTGTTGGCGGCAGATCAGGGCGTCGCCGATGAGCGGCAGATCAGGCTTAACTGCATGGCGCTTCCTGAACAACTCGCTCCTGGTGAATTGGGACTGCCGGTCAATTTCCATGCGCTTGGCATGCATCAGGAAAGCGCCGGTGCACATGTTGCGCATCTGGAGTGGGGCGCATCGGGATCCATTCAGCATATGGCCTGCCGCGACGATGCCATCGGCATGGATGCCGCGAGCTGGAGCAGTCTGGTCGAGACGGTAGATGAAGACCATCCAGCGGAGCGGTGGTGGCACGGGGCTCCCCATAGTCCCGTGGAGAGCGTTGACGAAATCAATTTTCGCCTTCGCTGCTCGGGTCATGACCCCTGGGCTCTCCAATCCATCCTCGACAGCCTTGATCTTCGCCTGCTGGACGCTGCGGACGAAGGTGCACTGCAAACACTGCATCGCAGCCTGGCACGCACGTGGCAGCAGATGACACAGCGTCAGCGTTGTGACGCGGGGCTGGGTCTTGCTGGTCTGCTGGTGCACGTGGGTCAGTGGGCGCTGGCGCGTGATGTGCTCGCCGAAATTCCCGACGGCGATTCGCCGGCGGCTTTTCGCATCGATCAGCTGCTGCTGCGTGCGCGACTGGAGGCGCAAACTGGGCGCAGCGCCACCGCATTGCGCGTGGTGCGGGAATGTCTGCGCCTGGATGCCGGTCATCCAGAGGCACAAGGCATGCATGAGCTGCTGGATCGTCGACTGGTCAGTTGGCAGGCCAACAACTGGTATGAAGCCGATGCGATGCGTGACGATGAGCTCTCGCTCGAGCCGCTTGATGCCCTGCATATCCCGGCATGGCTGCATCAATACCGGGATCCGAACATCGCCGTGGTGGCCGGACTGCCGCCAATTACCTGTGAAGCGGAGGCGCAAACCTACCTTGCCCATGTAGGCGGCCGCGACGGGACCGAATATGCCGTGGTTCACCGGAATTTCGGTTTTGTCGGTGCCATCGGTTTGCGCCGCGAGGCTGATATGGCGCATATCCATTTCTGGATAGGTGTCGAGCATCAAGGCACTGGCTTTGGTGCGCGTGCGGTGCGGCTGCTGACGGCAAGCCTCGCCGGTGGACCGGTGAGACACCTGTTCACCTCGGTCCACGAGGGCAACACGCGCTCGCACCGGCTGCTTGAGAAAGCCGGGTTTGACGCGCTTGGGCACGAGTCGCTCGGCGACGATGTGGGTTACCGGTTCATGCACCTCGCGCTGCCTGGCGCGCTCGCCTGCACTAACGACGAACTCGAGCACCGGCTCGCGGCCGTGTGCGAATGCATCGGTGAGCCGCTGGCGCGCTGACGCTGTTTTCGACTGAAGGAGAAGAAACCATGGAATGCAAAAGAAGGTTTGGAGAGATCGGCAAAAGCGAGCTCGGACCGGCGCGGAGCCATCACCCGAAAGTCAAGCGGCCCAGGCTCGAGATCGGCAACCATTCGCCACAATTGACCTGCAAGAAGGCGCTATCGGGCGCGTTGGTGGAGGCCGGCATATGAGCCCCGACTCGTTGCATCAGGCAATCGGTTACGCGATCCTGAAGCGTGTTCAACCCTGACCGGAGATCGACCATGGCAGCCAGCCGCAAACGCAAAGCCGACCAGATCAGCAAGGACCTGCTTGGTCCTGCCCCTAGCAACTTCCCGCCGATCAAACGTGCGAAACAGGAGCTCGGCACGTATACGCAGCAGTCGACTTATAAAAAAACACCGTCGAAAGCGTCGGTCGAGGTTGACCATATGAGTCCCGACTCGCTGCATCAGGCCCTTGGCAGCTCGCGCAAGAGCGGTGGCGGTGCGTCGTTGAGCAAGCGGCTACCGGCCGCTGCGATGAACAAGACCCAGCACAGGCGCAAGCTCACAACCGGTAGCGGCAACGCGGTTGAGGCGCATCGGGCCTATCTGCTCAATGCGCATCACGGGCAGGTACCGTTCGCCGGCCCCATGAACACAACCCAGGATCACTACGCGGCGGTGCTCGAGGTCGAGTTCCGTTCGACCGCGACGCCGCCCACCTTGTTCGGTCAACCGACGATTCACGATCCACGGCCGTTCGATAAGCCGTCGCAGCAGGGAGTGGTGTCGAAACTCGATGCCGAATGGGGTATGGACCGGCAGCTCGACATGGTCAAGCGCATCAAGAACACCGGGCACATCACGGGCGAGCACGAACAGCACCTGATGGATGTGGTGACCGAGCAGCGTAGTGGATTGGCTGATCTCTATAAAACGCACGGTTTTTGACACGTGGCGCGGATAACCCCGCGTTTTTTCTTAACCCACCAGGAGTTTGACCATGGCATCGAGACGGTATACGGCGGACCAGACCGCCAAGGACAGGCTGGGCCCGGCGCCCAGCAATTATGGGCCGATACGCGGAGTCAAAAAAGTCATCGGCACGCATGCGCAGCAGTCGGTCTACAAAAAGACCCCATCGAAGGAACCGGTTGAGGTCGACCACATGAGTCCCGACTCCCTGCACCAGGCCGCCGGCAGTTCGAGGAAAAGCGGCGCCGGTGCTTCTCTGAGCAAACGCCTGCCGGCTTCGGCGATGAATAAAACGCAACACCGGCGCAAGCTCACGACCGGAAGCGGTGCAGTGGTTGAGCACCACCGCGCCTACCTGCTGCACGCTCATCATGGCCAGATACCTTTCGCCGGCCCGATGGGCGCGACGCAGGACCACTACGCGGCAGCGCTTGAGGTCGAGTTCCGGTCAACAGCCACGCCCGCGACGCTCTTCGGCAAACCGACGATTCACGACGCCCGTCCATTCGATAACCCTTCGCAGCAGGGCGTGGTGCCTAAAAAGGACGCAGAGTGGGGTATGGACCGCCAGCTTGAGATGCTCACGCGCATCCGCAGCACCGCACATATCGATGCCACGCATGAAAGCCACCTGAAGGACGTTGTCACTGAACAGCGCGCAGGCCTCGCCGACATGTACAAGCAAGCAGGAAAATGAGAGCGCGCATTGGGCCGGGTAGGTAAAGCATGGCACGGGCCAGGATGGCGCGTCGCGCCAATTTTTCGAGGGACGCAGCCTTCAAGCCGTCGACGCGTCGCTATCTTGGCTCGCTGCCTGGCGCTGGCGCCGATGCGCCGCTGGGCAATACGATGCGTTCGGCCGCGCCGGGCAGCGGCTGCAGGCGCTGCGCGACTCCCCGGCTTGACCTCAGCGGCCTGCGCGAAATGGCCAATGACAACACCCTGACCGAACCGCCGCTGAGCCCTGTCCACCCGGGCTTCACATTCTGAACCTGAAAGGAAACATCATGCTACTCAGAAAGAAAAATGCCTCAGCGCAAAACCCGGGTCCGCAGCAGGGCGTGGGTGTGCCGCCAGTCGTGAAACCACCGACAAAGACCCAGCTGGCGGTCAAGCAGCGAGCGGCGCAGGGCCGAGCGCCGCTCGACCATTGGGACATGTTTGCCAACGTTATGGCCACGCGCAATGCGTTGCCGAAATCACATCCGAGCCACCTGTCGCTGCGTGCGGTTACAAAAGCCACTGCGACCGAAGTCCATCGGGCCACTGACGGCACACTGCCGATGCCCGACAAGGTCAAGGTGAGGGATGAGGCCGGTCATGCTTCGACCGGTGGCGGCTACAGCGCCAGGAAGGACAGGACCAAGCCGATCACGCTGACGATGAAAAAAGATTACGGAAAACGTGCGCTGGAAGAGATCACTCGTGACGAGAACACGGACAGCTTTCGCAAGCTCGTTCGCACTGTTGGTCATGAGATGGCACACGTCGCGCAGCGTAAAAGCCCGGCAGTCATGAAGACCACGACCAGCCCGCAACGGGAAATGGAGGCCTACGGGTCGGAGATATTGAGTCATCCACGGCTGCCTGCACTGCAGGGCCCACAGTTGCAGTCCACTGCCAAAAAATTCAGGAAGCAGGCGGCTGAAGTGACTGATACAGGTGGCCAGCTCTCTGCGGTTGAAGAAGACCGGCGCCGCCTTGTTGCGGCACAACTCGACACCGGCCGTGGCGTCGGCATGTAGATGGCGGAAGAAACGGCGATGCAAGCGGTCCCGGACACAACGCAACTTGCGGGCTGGCCGGAAGGGTGGCGGGCCGGCCGTTGCGCCGCAGGGCACGAGTCCGGCATACGGCAGTTTTCGCGGCCCGGAGCCGGGCTACAGATACCGGGCATGTCATCCGGCCAAACAGGTGCACGTTTTCAAAGGGAGTAAACCAATGGCATCCAAACGGCAACCCCAATCCCCGGCGCTTTCCAAGCCGCTCACCGCGCAATCGGGCTCGAAGGCGACGCGCGCTGCATCATCGTCCGGCGACGCAGCACCGCGCGATCTGGTGCACGCAACGATGACAGTCACCGCGCCCCCCAAGGACCGTCTGACCGGTGGCGATGCTGCGCTTTCGGTGACCGGAAAAAATACCGGCTGGGCCAAGGCACCGCTGCCGGCGGGCGGCGCTGGCGTGCCCAAGTACCAGGCGAGGCGAACCTACATGCAGGATAACCACGCCAACCATCCGCTTGCAAAAAAACTCATGGACCGGCATGTCCAGCAGGCCCCCGCCGAAGACAAACGCGGGCTGTCCTGTGCTGAGGGGCACAGCCTCATGGTCGCGCATCAGGAACTGAGCCAGCGTGGCAACACCCATGCGGCGGCTCAGATGGATGCGTTCACTGCGAGTCTGGTGCCCGTCGTGCCCGCGTATGTCCCGGCGGCACTGCCGACCTTTGGCAACAACACCAGGAATGCGCGGAAAAATCTGCTCATGAGCAATTACCGGGCGGCTGAGGCGCCCAGGATTGCAGCCCATGGCGCACTGGTTCAGCAGCGCCAGGCCACCCTCGACAGTCTGGCCAAAAGCATGACCGGCATGGACAGCTGGCATGACTACGCGGCGAAGGAGTCGTCGTTCATGGCCTGGAACGACATCCAGCAGCACGGGGCGCTGTCCAACGTGCACCATCACGAGAGCAGCGAGGTCAGTGCAGGCCATGCGATGGACTACTGTGTGCAGTGCCGTGCTGAAGTCGCCGGCAGCCTGAAACACAAATAATTCCTTTCAACGGACTGGAGGTTTCCTTATGGCAGCAGCGAGAATCGTACCGAAACCCAAATCGGCTGATAAACAGAAACCGAGCGAGGTTGCATTTGCCGGCCGCGTCCAGCATGTGACCATGAAGGAGGTGGAGGCGCCCGCAAAATCCGGCGGAAAAAAAGCAGCTCCGACACTTGCGCCATTCATCACCGAGGTTGGGGCCGATTCGGGCGCCGCAGCTGGGGGCGCCGCGCCGACGGCTGCAGCAGCTCCGCAAGCTCCCAGTTCCTTTCCGCATCTGACGCACGAGAACGTGGCGAAGAAGCGGGCCGCTCATGTTACGAGCGCGCGGTTTGTGACAACTATCGCCGGTCCGGGTGCGCAGCAACGCATTGACGTGCTTGAACGTTTCCACCAGGACGATGTGCCGGGTGCTGTGCCAAAACGTGATCGTTTTATCGGCGCCGACGCCGACACGGGTCAGGTGCATGCGGTGACGCCCAGTTTCGCAGCGGCCAAACATCTTCCCAAGAAATACAGGGACAAAAGCATCCTTGACCGTGGGAACGCGCTTGATAAAGGCCTGTTCGAGCATCTGGCGTTCGCCGTTGGTGCCGCCGACGACAAGGCGCCGCCCCTGAGTCCGCGCAGCCGGCGGCGTGAGTTACCCGATACCGGCTATTGAACGCGTGCCGCAGCCGCAGCGCAACGTTCACATGAACACCCGCAAAGGAATCCGTGCCACGCATCTATGAATCCCCCACGATGGGTGACGCTGATATCCGTGTCGCGCTCGTCAGTGACCTCGGCCAGGCAGACCTGCTGGTGCACCGGGTCAGCAGTTGGGGCCTGGCCACCCGTCCGTGGCTTTGGTACATGGCCCCGAAGCAGGATGCGAACCTGTACGTCTACTTTTGCTCGCTCGGCATGGCGCAGCTCACGGTCTGCTATGTCGACACCTACGGACAGGCTGGTTGGGTCAACAAACAGCAGCGGCATCCGGTAGCGCACTTGCTGCGCTGAGTTGTTATTTGGGTGGAGGCGGCAGTGAGATGGTGCCCATATTGGGCGGCAGCCCGAGCTTGAGCGAGAGGTAGTGGCGTTGCGAAAGTGCCTCGTCTGCGCTGCCAAAACGCCCGACGGTGACTACAGACCACGAATTGCCTGCAGGCTCGCCCATCAGCACGACCGTGCTGGTGACGCCTTGTGCCTGTATTGACGAAGCCAGCTGGCTGGCGGGCTGCGCCGTCGAAAACTGCGCCGCCTGCAGCGCGAAGCTTGGAGAAGCGATGGCCACTGTCGGTAGTATCAGGCTGGCCGCAGGCAGGGGTGACGAGGCCGCGGCGGCCGGCGCGCTTGCCGGGGCCGCAGCGGCTGTAGAAGCGGCAGTGGTGACTGGTGTGTTGCCAGATGTTGCGGTTGGTGTGGAGGCCGCCGCCGTGCCTGGAGCGGCACGGCCCGGGATTTTCGCGCTGATCTGTTGCGCTATTTTTGTCACCCCTTCCTTGAATGAGGAAGGTGCAAGCAACCCAGCGACGAAGGCCACTATGCCGAATACCAGGGTCAACAGGACAAGTCCGTACTTCGCAAGCACGCTGGGACTCAGGCTTCACCGGTGCGGGCAGCGGTGGTGGCCTGGACCCGGCTGGGACTCAGGCTGTGTTTGCGCACGAGTCGTCCGAAAGCGCTGCGATCCTGTCCCGCGATCAGTGCCGCCTGAGTCAGGTTGCCGTTGGTTTGCATCAGCAAGCGGCTCACATACAGCCGCTCGAACTCCTTGACGGCCTGCTGCTTGGCTGTGCGAAAGACCACCGGTTCGGCAGCGGGACGCTCGCCGCGGGGGTGGGACATTGCCTGACTGATATCGACTTCGTTGCTGTCGCTGAGCAAGAAAGCCCGCTGGACAACATTTTCGAGCTCACGCACATTACCCGGCCACGTGTAACTCTGGATGAATGCGATCGATGCCGGCGTCAGGCGCACCTGCGGCCTTCCGTGATGATGGCCGAGCCGCGTCAGGAAAATCCTGGCAAGTTCGATCCCGTCATCGCCCCGCTCGTGCAACGTTGGCAGATAGACCGATAACACGTTGATGCGATACAGCAAGTCCTTGCGAAAACGGCGTGCTTCGGAAAGCTCGTTGAGGTTAGCGTTGCTGGCCACGACGATACGAACGTCAGACTGTTTGGTCGAACTCCCGCCGACGCGGCGGTAACTGCCGTCTTGCAGAAAGCGCAGCAGTGCGGCTTGGGCCTTGAGGCTGAGTGCGTCGACTTCGTCAAGGAACAGCGTGCCACCGCCAGCTTCACTGACAAGCCCGAGCGAGGCGACTTTTGCGTCGGTAAAAGCACCTCGCTCGTGACCGAAGAGCTCACTTTCAACCAGAGTCTCCGCCAGCGCTCCACAGTTGACCGGAACAAAAGCGCGGTCGGCCCTCTTACTGCCATAGTGAATCGCTCGCGCTACCATTTCTTTTCCGGTTCCTGTCTCACCCTCGATGAGAACCGCCGCGTCAACCTTGGCGACACGCTCAATCTGCGTGCGTACTCTCGCGAGGGATTCAGAAGATCCCAGCAACTGGAAGCTGAACCTTGCACTCATCAACGTCCCCCGTTTATTACAGCTACTTCAGGGGCTTCTGCCTGCTTTCGCTAGGAAGCAAGAAGAAGCCGAGTGCCTGGAAGATTCAAACATAAAAGAATTGCCACCCGCTCACATCCTCCAATTGCAGGAGCAATTAGTACCGAGAATTCATGGTTGACTTGGCTGTTGAACTGCGCTGAAAGCTGACCCCAACAGGAATGCGGTAAAACTTGGGCTATGTGGAGCAGTTCGTGTACTCTTACGAAAACAGGATTCGAGCGGTCGAGCCCTACATCAGCTCGGCAAACGCATGAGGCCAACCGTCCGTCAGCTGGGTTACCTGACCAGGAACGCCTTGAAGGGTTAGGGTGGGGAATAGTGGCCACCTCTGCGCGACGAAATACTTCGATAGCGCGTGCCTACGTCGCATTCGGAACAGGCCAAGTACCTGGACATTGAGCGCGCGCTCGCCAAGGTCCAGGGCGCCCTCGGCATCATTCCCAAAGAGGCGGCTGAAGAGATCGTAAAGAACTGCGAGCCCAGCCAGATCGACTGGATCAAGCTCAAGGCCAAGACCGAGCAGATCGGCTACCCGATCATCGCCGTGGTCAACCAGATCAACGCGCATTGCAAGGATGGCCTGGGCGAATACTGCCATTGGGACGCCACCACGCAGGACATCACGGACACCGCCGCTGTGCTGCAGATACGCGAGGGCCTGGCGCTGGTTGAGGCCGACCTCGCGGACATCTCGGCCTCGCTCGCCAAACTGGCGCGCGACCACCGCGACACACCGATCATCGGCCGCAGCAACCTGCAGCAGGCAACGCCCATTACCTTCGGCTACAAGATGGCCAGTATCCTCGCGGGCCTCGAAGTCGATGCCGCGCAAATGCGCCGCAACATCGACATGACCCACGGCCTCGTGATGTCGGAGGCCGTGATGATGGGCCTGGGTCCCTACATCGGCCGCGAATATGCGCACGACCTGGTCTATGACATCTGCCGCGAAGCCCTCCAGAAAAAGCGCCCGCTGATCGAATTGCTGGCGGAGCACCCGGAGATCAAGAAGCACGTGACACGCGAACAGCTTGCTTCGTTTTGCGACCCGATGAACAACCTGGGCCAGGCAGGCGTGATGGTCGACCGGGTGCTGGCGTCGATCAAGGCATCCGCTTAGCCGTTCTCAAGCGCGTCGTGGTGAGAGCTACTCGTTCCCTTCCAGCGTTTTTCCCAATCAGCCCGCGAGCGCGAGGCTCGCCATCTGCACAAACCAGCTGACGCCCAATGGCAATACCTCGTCATTGAAGTCGTAGCCGGGATGGTGCAACGACGGGGTGGCTTCGCGTCCTGGGCCGGCGCCTTGGCCCAGCCAGAGGTAGGCGCCGGGCCTGGCCTTGAGCATGAATGCGAAATCCTCGGACGTAAACGCCGCCGAGGGGGCAACCGAAGCTTGCAGGCCCGCGGCTTCGGCAGCACGCAGGGCCAGCGATGCTTCTTGCGGCGTGTTCACTGTGGCCGGGTAGTAGCGCACGTACTCGACTTCGATCGCGGTGCCCGTGGCCTGGGCCACACCTTCAGCGATCTGCCGTATGGCGGTTTCGATGGTGTCCTGGACGCCGGCGTCGAAGCTGCGTACCGTGCCGGTGAGTTCGACCGCGGAAGGCAGCACGTTGTGCGACTGGCCACCGCTGATGCGCGTGACCGAGAGCACCGCATTCTCGGTGGGCGGGATGCGGCGCGAGGTGATGGTGTGCAGCTGGGTAACCAGCTCGCTCGCGGCAAGCACCGCGTCGGGCGTGCGATGCGGCTGGGCCGCGTGGCCGCCCCGGCCCCGGACCACAATGTCGAAGCGATCCGCCGCCGCCATGATGGCGCCCGGCCGCGTCTGGGCGGTGCCGGCGGGCAGCTCCGGCCAGTTGTGCAGGGCGTAGACCGCGTCGCAAGGGAAGCGCTCGAAGAGCCCTTCCTGGACCATCACGCGTGCGCCGCCACGGCCTTCTTCGGCGGGCTGGAAGATGAAGTTGACGGTACCGTCAAAGCGGCGGGTGCGTGCGAGGTGGCGCGCCGCGCCCAGCAGCATGGCGGTGTGCCCGTCGTGTCCGCACCCGTGGTGGACGCCGGGGAAACGGCTGACATAGGACCGTTCGCCTTGCTCAAGAATGGGCAGCGCGTCCATGTCGGCGCGTAAACCCACGCTGCGCTGTCCGCTGCCGGCGCGCAGCACGCCGACAACACCCGTGCCGCCTATGCCCTCATGCACCTCCAGCCCCAAGTCGCGCAGGGCCGAGGAGACGATGCCGGACGTGCGGTGTTCCTTGAAGGCAAGCTCGGGGTGCGCGTGCAGGTCACGCCGCAGCGCGACCAGATCGGGCAGCAGGTCCGCCATTTCCTGCGTCATGGTCGGGCTCAGCATGTCGTTTGCGGCTGACTGGCCGTCGTCAGGTACTGCCCCGGTGTCATGCCGAACACGTTCTTGAAATGACGCGAGAGATGGCTTTGGTCATAAAAGCCCGCCTCGCTGGCTGCGCTGGCGACCGGCATCCCTTGCCTGATCAGGGCTTGCGCGCGCGCCAGACGGAGCCGGCAGATGTAGCGGTGCGGCGAAACCCCCACCTGCTGGCGAAACACGGTAGCGAAGCGCCAGATGCTGAGCCCGGCGAGACCGGCCAGCTCCGACAACGACAGCGCCTGGTTGAGGTTCTCGTGGATGTGCCGCTGCACGCGCTGGATCGCTGCGGCCGAGCGGGCTGGCGCCGGGATGCGGGAAGGTGGGTTCATGCTCCAAGCGTAGGCCGGACCCACCGGAGATGGCACCGGAAACGGACGCCGGCGCAGCAGCAAATGTTGAATCAGGCCGGGCTGCAGCAAAAGCTGCGGCTGGGGCACGCGCTTAAGCGTGCGGCTGCATCAGCTGCTCGATCGGGTAGTAATTCTTGACGAAGGGCGTCTTGATCACGATGTAGCTGAAGTACTTTTCGATGCCGATGTTGGCTTCCAGCAGACCCTCGATGATCTCCTGGTAATGGTTCACGCCGCGTGTGACGAACTTCAGCAGATAGTCGTAGCCGCCGCTGACGAGGTGGCACTCCACGATCTCATCGATCGGACGGATGCTCATCTCGAACTTGACGAAGTCCTCGCGCTTATGGTCCTGAAGCGTGACCTCGGTGAACACCAGCAGTGTGTCGCCCAGCTTCTCCAGCCGGATCTGCGCGCCGTAGCCGCCGATATAGCCGGCTTGCTCCAGCCGCTTGACGCGGACCAGGCAGGGACTGGGGGAGAGGCCGACGGCGTCGGCAATCTCAACATTGGAGGCCCGCCCGTTTTTCTGCAAGTGGCACAGGATTCGCAGGTCGAGGCGGTCAAGCTTGGGGTTGCCGGTGGAGGTATTCATCGTTAACCCCATTTAAGCAAGTTCTACGCCCAAGTCAATCGGGTCAAGCCAGAGCGCGGCGTACATCGGGCTGGTCGAGCACGGTGTCCAGCGTGCGGTTCAGTCGCTCGAACATTTGCTCGAACTCCGCGGGCGTGAAGCACAGGGCCGGCGCGAAGCCCAGGATGCCGTCGCCGAAAGCGCGGAAGATCAGGCCGTTCTCGTAAGCTGCTTTGGCGATGCGGTCGGGCAGTTGCAGCGCGGGGTCGAACCTTGCTTTGGTGTATTTGTCACTTACCAGTTCCAGCGCGCCCAGCAGCCCGCGCGAGCGCGCGTCGCCCACCAGCGGATGGCGCAGCATGGATCGCAATCCGGCCTCGAAGTGGGACGCGACGCGCTGGCCATTGGCGAGGATGCCGCCCTCTTCGTAGAGCCGGATGACTTCCAGCGCCACGGCGGCGCTCACCGGGTGCGCGGAGTAGGTGGCGCCGTGGCCCACCAGGGCGCCGGCCGGCGTGCCGTCGGCAATGCCGGCGTACACGCGCTCGGACATGAGGAGCGCGCCCATGGGCGCATAGCCGGAGGTCAGCCCCTTGGCAACCGTCATCAGGTCCGGCGACACGCCCTCGACGTCGCAGGCGAACATCGGGCCGGTACGGCCAAAGCCGGTGATTACCTCGTCGGCGACGAACAGGATGTCGAGTTCGCGGCAGGCCTGGTGCATGGCCTTGAGCCATCCCGCCGGCGGCACGATCACGCCGCCCGAGCCCTGGATAGGTTCGCAGAAGAAGGCCGCGACGTTCTCCGCGCCCAGCGTGTTGACCTTATCGCGCAGCGCGGCCACAGAAGCCGCGATCACCGTTTGCGCGTCGTCGCCCCCGGGGCTGCGGTAGGGGTAGGGCGAGGGGATGTAGTGTTGTTCCGGGCGCGGCAGGTCGAAGCCGCGGTGGAAGGCGGGCAGGGCCGTCAGACCGGCGCCGGTGGAGGATGAGCCGTGGTAGCCGCGCTCCAGTGCGACGAAGTGCTTCTTGCGCGGCCGGCCCGTGGCGTTGTAGTACTGCACGATGAGGCGCACGGCCGCGTCAATTGCCTCGGAGCCGCCCAGCGTCAGGTAGACGTGCTCCAGCCCGGGCGGAGAAATCTCCACGAGCTTGGCGGCCAGGCGGATGGCCGGTTCGCTGGCGTAGCTGAAATAACCCGTCGCATAGGGCAGCTCGCGCATCTGGCGCGCAGCGGCTTCCACGACGCTTTCATGGCCGTAGCCGATGTTGACGCACCACAGGCCGGCGAAAGCATCGAGCAGTTCGCGGCCGTCGGCATCGCGCAGCCAGGCGCCCTTGCCGGAGCGCAGCACTGTGGCGCCGCGTTGCTCATGGCCGCGCCAGTTGGCCACAGGGTGGATCAGGTGCGCGCGGTCGAGCGCGACAAGCGAATCGAGGGAAAGGGTTTTGGTGGACATCATGGGGACAAGCTTAGGCGCGAGTGCGCAGCGGGTGCTGCGGCTTGCCCCCTCGCGCGCGCACGACCATGCTGTTGTTCGTACGCGTACGGTAGAAGATTCTGCGGTCAGGCCGCGCGATTCGCGTGAGTCCGCAGCCCCGGCCGGGCCCGGGATGGCGGCCTCAGTACCCGCGCGAGCGATCCACCACACCTTCGAGCGGCAGGCCGGCCTCATAACGCCGCAGGTTGTCCAGCAGCGCTTCAGCCGCCGTTCCGGCCTGGGTGGCGCTTGCGATGTGGGGCGTGAGCCAGATGCGCGGATGGTTCCAGAACGGGTGGCCTTGCGCGGGCGGCTCTGGCTCGCAGACATCCAGGACCGCGGCCGAGAGCCGTCCGCTTTCCAGCGCGGCGAGCAGGTCCGCTTCCACCAGGTGGCCGCCGCGCGCGGCGTTGACCACGCAGGCGCCTTCCGGCAGCGCGTCGAACACGCGCCGGCCGAGAATGCCGCGTGTTTCGGGCGTGAGCGGCAGCATGCATACCAGGATGTCGGTGCGGGCCAGGAACTCGTCCAGCTCCGCTTCGCCGCTGTAGCAGCGCACGCCTGGCTCGTCGCGGCGCGAGCGGTTCCAGCCCGCGCAGTCAAAGCCGAGCAGCCGCAGCTGCGCGAGCGCCGCGCGCCCCAGCATGCCCATGCCCATCACGCCCACGCGCCGCGTGGAGGCAGGCCGTACGGGGTGCTCCTTCCACTGGCCCAGGCTTTGCTGCCGCAGGTACAGCGGCATCTCCCGGTGTAGCGACAGCGCCGCCCAGCTGACGTATTCACACATGCAGGCCGTCAGACCCGGCTCCACCATCCTGACCACGGTAAGCCCGGGCGGCAGCGCCGCGAAATCGAACTGGTCCACCCCGGCCCCCACCGAAAACAGCACCTCCAGGTTGGGAAGGGCCTCGGCGATACACGGCGGCGGCTCCCAGGCCGCAAGAAAGCGCACCTGCGCCGGATCCCCGATCTCGGGCCAAGTCTGGAACGGCAGCTGCGGCATCCTGCGCGCGAACTGCTCAGCCCACACGGTCCCGCGCTGCGCTGGGCCTTTATAAAGGAAAGTCATTCAGTTCTCCAGGAGCCGCAACGGCCCGCGATACGTTTAGTGTCTGTGCAAGTGCACGCGCGGAACCGGCTTAGCCGGGCCGCAGAGTGCGCCCCCTGGGGGGGAGCAGGCTACACGAAGTGAGCCTGAACGGGGGGAGCTGTTCAGCCCATTGCTTGAGTAACCAGCGCCCAGCCGCCGACGGCCGAGCCTCGCGCCAGCGGGCCGTTGCGCACCATGGTCGTGACCGTGTCCACGCGGGGCAGGCCCTGCGCTTCCAGCCATTCGGGAAGGCCGCTGGCGGCGTCCACGTCGATGCGCAGGAACTTGCCGGCAAAGCGGCTGCACCAGTGGCCGACGAGCGCCTGCGCGCTCGCGAGATCCGGTGCCACCACGGGACCGACGGCATAGCCGCGCCCGAAGCGCCGCACGGTGGAGAAACCCACGGCTTCACCGCCGCGTGCCAGCACGACCGTCTCGCCGTCGGCCAGCAGCTGGCGCAGCATCGTCTCGCGCGGCATGCCGGCGGCAACGGCATCCAGGGCTACGAGTGCCTTGGCGTCGTTGCGGCCCAACGGACGCAGGCGCTCGCCAGGCGCAAGCGCCACCAGCTGCGCCGGCGCGGCCGAACCCTGGTGCTGCCGGACCTCGCCCGTGATCTCGAAGCCCATGCGTTCATACAGGCCCCGGCCTTCCGTCGTGGCGTGCAGCAGCACCGTGCGGTCTTCCAGGCCCGCCATCACCGCGTGCATGAGATGCTGGCCCACGCGCTGCCCCTGCATGCGCGGCGACACCATCACGTGGCCCACCGTCGCGTGCTGCTTGCCCCAGGGCCAATGCAGCGCGGTGCCCACCAGTTCGCCGTCACGCAGCGCCGCCACGCCCTGGCCGTGCGCCAGGCTGAAGCGCCAGTCCTCCAGGCGGTGCGGCCACCCGAACTCGCGCGACAGCGCCTGCGCCGACTCCAGGTCGTCCTCCTTCAGCCGGCGAAGCGTCACGCCGTCGGGCAATGGGCGGCCCACTGCCGCAAGCGCGGCCTGTGGAATGGAAACTTGGTCGGGCATGGGGCTTTCCTTCAAAACGTCAAGGGCGGTTTGGGGAAGATGATGCTCGGCGCAGGGGCCGGCGGCTTGTACGATCTTGGCGCCGGCCACGGCCGCTGGCAGAACGGCACAAAGCGCCTGGCGCCCGCGGTACTGCGAAGGAATGCTGCGTTCGCGCCGCGCAGAACCGCAACAACTGCGGCGGATGCTGCCTAGGATTGCTTCTATTGAACCACCGTGACAACAGGAAGCTTACCGATGCCCGTCAACCGCCACCCGCTCCCCGTGCCTGCCGGCTGTTTTCCCTCCGCCGCCTGAACCCTTTCTTCACACCGCCAGTATCCACCTCCACCATCCATCATCAACGAGGCAAACCATGATTTTCCGACCCAAGTACATCTCCTTTGATTGCTACGGCACGCTCATCTACTTTCGCATGCACGAGGTGGCGTACGGCATTGTGGGAGACCAGCTTCCGCCCGAGCGCATGCAGCAGTTCATCAAGGACTTCAGCGCCCTGCGGCTGGACGAGGCCATGGGCGACTGGAAACCTTATGACCAGGTTCTCAAGTCCGCGTGGGCGCGTACCTGCAAGCGCCACGGGGTCGCCTACCGTGACGAAGACGGCCAGAAGTTCTACGACGCCGTGCCCACCTGGGGCCCGCACACCGACGTGCCGTTTTCGCTCACCCGCGTGGGCAACAAGATCCCGCTGGTGATCCTCTCCAACGCCATGAACGAGCAGATCGACGCCAACGTCCGCAAGCTCGAAGCGCCCTTCCACAAGGTGTACACGGCACAGGACGCCGGCGCCTACAAGCCGCGCCTGCAGGCCTTCGAGTACATGTTCGACCAACTGGGCTGCTCGCCGGACGACATCCTGCACGTATCCTCCAGCCCGCGCTACGACCTGATGTCGGCCCACGACATGGGCATCAAGAACAAGGTGTTCGTCAATCGCGGCCACGAGCCCAAGCCCAGCGAGTTCTACAGCCATGTGGAAATCCGCGATATCAACGGGCTGCCGGCGCTGGTCGGCCTTTAATTCGGCGCCCGCCTGACTTCCCGCCTTCATTCGATCGCCAAAGGACCCGATACCCATGAGCAACCTCACTTTCTTCAAACTCGACAAGCTGGGTCCCGGCCGCGAGAGCGGCCCCTTGCCCGAGCGCCTGCTCGAAGGCAATCCACGCTTCAGCAACTGGGACGTGGAACAGACGGCCGATGGCAAGCTGCGCACCGGCGTGTGGGAAATCACGCCAGGCACGATCCGCTCGATCAAAGGCGGCGTCTGGGAGTACTGCCACATCCTGTCCGGCGTGTCGGAGCTCATCGAAGACGGCAAGGAACCCATCCGCATCCAGGCCGGCGACAACTTCGTCATGAAGCCGGACTACGTCGGCAAGTGGCGCTGCATCGAGACCACGCGCAAGATCTGGATCGTCTACGGCAACGCATGAGCGCGAGCCCAACTTCCATGCCCAACCATCTCCTCGTCACCTTCAAGCTCGACCAACTGGGCGAGCCGCGCGAATACCGGCCGCCCGCCGACCGTGTCATCGAAGGCGACATCGTCTGCCGCAGCTGGGACGTCGATAGCGCCAAGGACGGCAAGGTTCGCGCCGGCGTCTTCGAATCGACCCCGGGCGTCAACCGCTCCATCAAGGGCGACACCTGGGAGTTTTGCCTGATCCTGTCCGGCGTGGCGGAGATCACCGAAGACGGACAGGCCCCGGTGACCTACCGGGCCGGCGATTGTTTCATCATGAAGCCCGGCTACACCGGCACCTGGCGCACGCTTGAAACTGTGCGCAAGGTCTGGGTCACGGCCTGAGCTGATGGAACTGGAGCCATCATGACCAGCGCCTCGACCACGTCCCCCCAGTCAAGCCAGCCACGCCATCAAGCGGACGAAGGCGCGCACCTTGTGCCATTTGCCAAAGCCCACCTCGAAGGCGCCCACAAGCTTTCACAGGAGATGGCCTGGCCCTACCGGCTCGAGGACTGGGAGGTCGCGCTGCAGCTGGGCCGGGGCTTTGTGCTGCAGGACGATGCCGGCGAGGTGATAGGCACCGCGGCCTGGTGGCCGTATGGCGAGAGCCATGCCTCCGCCGGGATGATCATCGTCACGAAGGCCGCCCAAGGCCGTGGTTACGGCGCCCGGTTGATGGATGCGCTGCTGGCGGTGGCGCACCCGCGCACCATCACCTTGAACTCGACGGTTGAAGGCCAGGCGCTTTATGAGCGTCGCGGCTTTGTGCCCGTCGGCATCATTGAGCAGTACCAAGGCATTCCCACGGAGCACCGTGATGCGCCGCCGCCCAGCCTCGTCAGGGCGATGGCCGCGTCGGATTTCGAGGCGGTCATGCGTCTGGATCAGCAAGCAACGGGCTGGGCCAGGCCGGCGACGCTGCGCCGCCTCATCGAGCTGGGCGAGGGCCATGTCCTGCTGCAGGGCGGCGTGCCCCGTGGCTATGCCATTTGCCGCCGCTTCGGCCGCGGCCATGTCATCGGCCCCGTGGTCGCCGAAAACCTGGGCGATGCGCAGGCCCTGATCGAGGCCGCTCTCGCGCGCCTTGGAAACCTGTTCGTGCGGGTCGATACCTCCGCCGCCCTGCAACTCGGGCCGTGGCTAGCGCGCATCGGCCTGCGGCAGGTCGACAAGGCCACTACCATGGTCCTCGGAACACCGCTTGCATCCCCCGGCCCGGCACGCATGTTCGGGCTCGCCAACCAGTCGTTCAACTAAACAACACAACAATGACCCCAGAGGTGATATGAAACTGACATCCTATTGGCTGGACACATCGCAACCCTTCAAGAGCGCCACGCCGGGGCCGGTGCAGGGCAGCTGCGACGTTGCGGTGATCGGTGGCGGCCTCACCGGTGCTTCGGCCGCGCTGGCGCTTGCCAAGAAGGGCGCCCGCGTCGTGCTGCTGGAGGCGGACATGGTAGGCAACGCGGCATCCGGCCGCAACGGCGGCATGTGCAACAACGGCTTCGCCCAGGACTACGGCATGATGTCGGCCAAACTCGGCCAGGACGTCGCGAACCGGCTCTACCGGGCTTTCGATGCCGGGGTCGATTTGGTCGAGCGCCTGGTGGCCGAAGAGAACATCGACTGCAGCTTCGCGCGCGTCGGCAAGATCAAGCTGGCTGCCAAGCCCGAGCACTACGAAAAGCTGTTGCGCAGCCAGGAACTGCTGGCCGCCACTGTGGATCCCGACACGGAAATGGTCAGCCGCGCGGATCTGGCAGGCGAGGTCGGGTCGGACCGCTACTACGGTGGGTTGATTTACCGCAAGGGCGCCGGCATGCATGTGGGGCGCTTCGTGCGCGGCCTGGCCGAAGCGGCGGCGCGGCGCGGCGCTGAAATCCACGAGCACTCGCCGATGACGGGCTTGCGGCCGGCGCCGGGCGGCGGCCACCTGGTCGAAACGCCGACGGGCCGGCTCCATGCCAAGCAGGTCTTCTTGGCGAGCGGAACCTCGCAGACCGGGCCGCTGGGATGGATCCGGCGCAGGATCGTGCCGGTCGGCGCCTTCCTGATCGTCACCGAACCCCTGCCGATAGCGACGCTGGACCGGCTGCTGCCAAAACGCAGGATGGCGGTCGATACCAAGAACCTGGTCAACTACTTCCGCACCACACCCGACAACCGGCTGCTCTTCGGGGGACGCGCCCGCTTCGCCGTCTCCGATCCGGCCTCGGACGAAAAAAGCGGCGCCATCCTGCGCACCGCATTGCACGAGGTGTTTCCCGAACTCCGCGATGCGCGCATCGACTATTGCTGGGGCGGCATGGTCGACATGACGCGTGACCGGCTGCCACGCGCCGGCGAGCGCAACGGCATCTACTATTCCATGGGCTACAGCGGCCACGGCACCCAGATGTCGACGCTGATGGGAAGCATCATGGCGGAAGTCATGGACGGGCGCACCGACCTCAATCCCTGGAAAGACTTCGACTGGCCGGCCATTCCCGGCCACTTCGGCCCTCCCTGGTTCCTGCCACTGGTCGGCGCCTACTACCGCCTAAAGGACAAGCTGTCCTGAAGACCAGCCCGCACCCCGGCCCGGCGGTGTAATGGCCCGGCGGGTGCTGGCTGGGGGGTGTCAGGCTCGCGGCCGGGCTCAAGCCACCGCGTTGAGGGTCGCGGCCTTCAGGCCCGATCCAGCTGCGCCGCGATGAGATGGAGCGGGTGCGTGCGCTTGCCCGATGACTGGCGCAGGACAATCCGGCTTGTGAACTTCCCGATGCCGATGTCTTCCTTCAGCAGGCTCTCCATCAGCGCCTGGAAATGGGCGACGTTCGGTGCCACGATTTTCAGCAGGTAGTCGTAACCGCCGCTGACGTTGTACCACTCCACGATTTCGCCGTGCCGGTCCACGGCCTGTTCGAACTTGCGGAAATCGGGAGGCCGGTGGCTGCTGATCGTCACTTCGGAAAACACCACCACACAATTGCCCAGCTTCTCCAGCGCGATGTCGGCGCCGTAGCCGCGAATCACGCCGATTTCCTGCAGCCGTTTTGTCCGCACCAGGCACGGGCTCTGGCTGAGGCCGACGGCGTCGGCCAGCTCGACGTTCGAGCAGCGACCCTCGCGCTCGAGGTGCGCCAGGATCTTGAGGTCGAAGCGGTCCAGGGACATGGCGGGTGTCATGGACGGATGGTAGCGCCGGATGTTGATCGAAGCTAGGCCGTGCGCGCTTCGGCCAGGGATTCGTCGAGCGCCTGGATGACAAGGCCGGCCTGGTCCGCCGACAGCACCAGGGGCGGGCGGATTTTGAGCACGTTGTGCCCCATCGCGCAGGCGCTGATCAGCACGCCTTTGTCGCGCATCCGGTTAACCACCTGGCTCGTCAGCTCGCGGTCCGGCGCGCGCGATGCCCGGTCGGAAACGAGCTCGACCCCGACAAACAGGCCGGCACCGCGCACGTCGCCGATAGCCTCGTGGCGGGCCGCAAGGGCGGCGATGCCGTCGTGCAGGATTTCCCCCACCCTGGCGGCATGCTGCACCAGCCCGTCCCGCTCTATCGTGTCCAGTACCGCAAGTGCCGCCGCGCAGGAAACGGTATTCCCCGCGAAGGTGTTGAAGTAGCGCGAACTCTTGCCGAACTCGGCCAGCACGTCGGCGGTCGCCAGCAGTCCCGCGATCGGTTGGCCGTTACCCATCGGCTTGCCCATGGTGACGATGTCGGGCACCACACCGTGGCGCTGGAAGCCCCAAAAGTGTTCGCCGGTCCGGCCGAAGCCGGGCTGCACCTCGTCGGCAATGAAGAGGCCGCCCGCGCGCTTGATCGCGTCGACAGCACCCTTCAGGAAGCCTTGCGGTCCGGGGAGGATGCCGTCGCTGGTGAACAGCGAATCGACGATCAGCGCGGCCGGCTGGATGCCGTGGCGCTTCAGGTCGGCGATGGCCGCCTCGACGTCGCGGGTGAAACGCTCGGACAGGTTGGTGCCCCCGGCGTGGTACTGGCGCGGAGCCGGCACCAGACGCACGTGGGCGCCGAGGTCGACGCTCACGCCCAGCGAGGGCGAGAACTTGGCCACCGCATCGGTGATGCCGTGGTAGGCGGTGTCGGTCACGATCATGCCGGTGCCGCCGGTGCGGACCTTCGCGATGCGGTAGGCGAGGTCGTTGGCCTCGCTGCCCGTGCAGGTCAGCATCAGGTGGGCCAGGTCGGTCCCCGGCACGCTTGCGAGCAGGCGTTCGGCCAGTTCGAGGATCGTGTCGTGCAGATAGCGCGTGTTGGTCGCCAGCGTCTGCACCTGCTTGCAGATCGCCTCGGTCACCGCCGGATGGCAGTGCCCGAGCGAGGTGACGTTGTTGTAGGCGTCGAGGTAGCGGCGTCCCTCGGGATCGATCAGCCAGGCGCCTTCGCCGCGCACGATGTGCAGCGGCCGTTCATACATCAGGCGGTAGGCCGGGCCGAGCAGGGCGTCGCGGCGCGCGATCATTTGCGCGGTGGCCGGACCCACGTCGGCGCGGCCGGGGATATAGGCATTGACCATGTTGAGGTCGGTGGTGCTTTTCATGGGGTGGCTCCTGTGGGTACGTGTACGTTTACGCCGGCCAGCAGCCGGTCGCGTGCGGTGTCGCGGGAAAGATCGGCCATCTGGGCCAGGCCTTCCCACGCAGCGGGGTTGTGCCGCATGATGTAGGCGCGGTTCTCGGGATAGCGCGCGGCGCGCCATTCCGAAATCAGCGCCGTGATGAGGTGGCGCGTGGCCAGGAGATCGGCAACGACTTCCTGTTCGGCGCCGGTCAGCGGCAGCACCGCGTGATAGGCGGCCACGAACTGGGCCGGTCCCTCGAAAGGATCGGCGTTGCCGGCCATGTGGAAGGCGGCGGCCGTCGCCACCTCTCCGACCAGCGGTGCGTGCACCATGTCGCCGAAGTCGATGATGCCCACGATGCGCGCCTGGTCGTTGGGCGCTACCAGCACGTTGTAGAGGTGGCAGTCGTTGTGGATCACCTGGGACCGCAGCGATGCCAGGCGCGGCAGCACGTGCGTGGTGAAGCGCGTCATAAAGGCCTGGGCCAGCGCGCGCTGCTTGCCGTCTACCAGGCTGTCGAGCTGTTCGCCGAGCCGATGCGCCGTGGCGACGTTCCACAGCAGGTCATGCGCCGCACCCGGATGCGCGAAGCCGTGCAGCGCGCGGTTCAGGCCGGCGAGCCCGGCGCCCATGGCGCGCCGCTGCGCGGCGGTGCGCACGGTCTCGCGAATCTGGATGCCGTCCAGGTAAGTCAGCATGCGCACGCGTGTCCGGACGCGCTCGGTCAGCGCGACCGTGTCCTGCGTGTGTCCTGCCAGTGTCCGCACGACGCGCGGCACCGGCTGCTCCGGTGACATGCGGGCAATGTGGTCGAGCGCCGCGATCTGGAAGTCGACGACCGCGGGGGACTCCGACGGATTGCTGATCTTGAGGACGTAGCGAGAGCCGTCGGCCGCTTCCACCAGGCAGTTCTGGTCACGCTCGCCCGCCAATGGCCGGGTGGAAGCCTCGATGCCGTAGACGCGGCGAACCAGGGCCTCCACTGCCGCCGGCGCGAGTGCCGGCACGGTGGTGCTCAGTTCGGTCATAGGCCGAGCAGGCCGGGAAGCTGGCGTACGTCGGTCAAGCGGCTGACTCCATAGGCGTCCGAAGTCGGCTCATGCCCGCGATCGATGAAGGCCTTGGCCATGAAGCCCAGGTCGGAGGCCGTCATCAGGTCGTAGCGGAAGCTCGACGAGACGTGCATCATCTGGTCCGGCGCGCATCCGAGCTGGTCGAACATGTACTCGAAGGTCTGGAAGCGCGGTTTGTACGCGCGCGCTTCCTCGGCGGTGTAGACCGCGTGGAACTTCGCCTTCAGGTGGGCGACGCTGGCCGGGATCAAATCGATCATCGAGTTCGAGAGGATCACCAGGGGCACGTGCGGCGCGATCGCTTCCAGGACCTCGACGACGTTCGGGTGCGGTTGCCAGGTGGGAATGGCGTCGTACAGCGCGATGGCATCCGATGCCTGGTAGTGGATGCCGTGCGCCTTGCAGGCACGGCGGATCGAATTTTCCACAACCTCAAAGAAGGGCTTCCACTCGCCCAGCACCTCATCGAGGCGATAGGCCCGAAAGCTGTCCAGGAAGGCCGGCATCCGGCCGGCCGGAACGCGGTCTTTGAACAGGCTTTTGGCGGTCGGGCCCATCTCGAAGTTGATGAGCGTGCCGTAGCAGTCGAAGCTGATGAATTTGGGTTTGAATGTCATAGAAAGATCCACGCTGTTGGGATGGATATAAGTCTATGAATTCCCGCCTTTCGGAAATGCCGCATTCACCTGCGGTGCAAGTGGAATCCGTTTCAATCCGGGGGGTTGCCAGAACTTTGCTTGGCCCCGGCTTTCGGGCGCCGTGCCGGGTCGGCCCGGGTCCGGCAGCACTTGAGGTCGCTCAGTGCGACGGCACAGCTCCGATTTGCTGTAGCAAGCCAAGCATATCGGGCTGGCCGCGTTCTTCGACGAACTTGTTGTTGGAGAGACGGTAGATGTTCATGGCCTGCACCGCGATTTTCTTTCCTGTAGGCGGAACACCGAAGAACGTTCCTTGATGTGTGCCGCGCATCATGAACCGGGCGGCCACTTTGTCACCCTCGGCCACTATTTCTTCCAGGGTCCACTGGATGTCGGGGAACCCCCCACGCATCATTCCAATGATTGCGAGATAACCGGCCGGGCCTCGCATTGGCTCCGGATTTCCCGGCACATGAAAGATCGCGTTCGGTGAGATGAGTTCTTCAGCCAATGTCTCGCTGGCGGTGTTGATGAACTCAACAAACCGCTGCATGGTGAGTTTGTTCGCTTCTGATGTCACGGTAATGCTCCTTCATCGATGTTACGGGTGGTTCAAAGCCATAGGCGCTGGTGCTGCCAACCTACTGTATACCGCAAGGTCTGCGGCTTACGACGAGTATTTGCACACCAAGTACCTGTGCCGGGGCGGGCTGGCCTGAAGCAAGACGGGCAAGCTTAAAAGTCAGCCACCTTGCCCCACATCGACTCCTTGAAACGGGCAGGATCGAAAGGCTTCGGATCGAAGATCGGTTGGGACCCCGACACGATGTCGGCGATCAGGTGGCCCGCGCCGGGACCGATGCCGAAACCGTGACCCGAAAAACCCGCGGCCAGGATGAGACCGGGCACCTGCGGCAGTTCCCCGATACCCGGCACGCCGTCTGGTGTGCTGTCGATGTAGCCCGCCCAGGTGCTGGCGATGCGGGCTTCGCGTAGCACAGGCAACAGGTCGACGGCACGGCGGTGGATTTCGCGGACACCGGCGGGGTCGGGCGTCGGGTTGAGGATGCGCGCCCGTTCCATGGGGGTGGGGGCGTCCAGCTTCCATCGGGCGCGGGTTTCGTGGCCCCAGCGTATGCCTTCAAGGCCGCCGGGAAACACATTGCGCCAGCGCTTGGCGAACATCGGGATGAACTGCGGCGCGAAGCGCAGCAGCTGCGGCGTGGGGTCGGCGCGCCCACGGCCGCTGATGGCCAGGACGTAATGGCCGTCAGGGCGCCGGGTGATGGCGACGCGCGGGCTGGTCAGCGCCGCCGGCAGTTGCTGCGCCACCGGTGACAGGCGCACGATGGACTGGCGTATCGTGGCGAGCGGAAATTGCACGCCGAGCTGGTTGCAGAACGAGGATGCCCACGCACCGCCCGCGAGCACCGCAGTGCGGGTCTTGATGGTCCCCGCTTCGGTCACAACGCCGCTGAGCCGGCCGCCCTCCATCTCGATGCCGCGCGCGGCGCAGTTCTGGTGGACGCTGCCGCCAAGTTTCATGAGCGCGGCCGCCACCGCGGGCGCCGCCTTGGCCGGGTCGGCCGTGCCGTCGCTGGGCGAGAAGACGCCGCCCTTCCAGGTGCGGCCGGTCGCCACGCCCCGCTCCGAGGCCTCGCGGCCGCTCAGCATGTGCGTGGTGACACCGGCGGTCGTGGCGAATTCGCGCCACTTGGCCCAGCCGGCAATCTGGGCTTCGTCATCGCTGAGGTACAACAAACCGCAGCGTGTGAAGCCCGTGTCTTCGCCGCTGTCGGCGGCAAACTGGTCCCAAAGTTCGAGGCTACGGGTGGCCATGGGCAGTTCGCGCGCGTCGCGGTTCTGCTGGCGGCACCAGCCCCAGTTGCGGCTCGATTGCTCGGCGCCGATATGGCCTTTTTCGACCACGGCAACTGAAAGCCCGCGCTTTGCCAGGTAGTAAGCGGTAAAAACACCGATGATGCCGCCACCGATCACGACGACGTCGGCGCTGGCCGGCGGGGTGCTGGAGGTCTCGAGGAGGCGCAGGGGCTGGGACATGGAGGGATTCTGGTCGTTGTTGGGTGTCTGTACTGTCTGTGTTCTTTGTACGAAGGTCGTGTTCATGCCGGCTGCTCCTGCCCAAAGCCCAGGATCGCCTTGGTCTCCAGGTATTCCTCAAGGCCTTCGATGCCGTATTCGCGCCCATTGCCCGAGCGCTTGTAGCCGCCAAAGGGGGCATGGGGACTCCAGGCCGGGTAGTTGATGTGCACCTGCCCGGATCGGATGCGTGCCGCTACCGCCCGCGCCGCAGCGAGGTCCTGGCCCTGCACGTGCGCGCCCAGGCCGTAGACCGTGTCGTTGGCGATCTCCACCGCCTCATCCACACTGTCGTAGGCAATGATCACCAGCACCGGTCCGAAGATTTCTTCCTGTGCGATCTGCATTTGGGAGTTCACGCCGGAGAAGATGGTCGGGCGGCAATAAAAGCCGCGCTCCAGCCCCTCAGGCCGGCCCGAGCCGCCGCAAATGAGGCGCGCACCTTCGGCGATCCCGGTGGCAATCATTTCCTGCACCCGGTTGAACTGCGCGCGGTTCGCCACCGGTCCGTGGGTGGTCTGCGGCGAGCGCGGGTCGCCCACCACAAAGCCCAAGGCCGCTTCCAGCGCGATGCGTTCAACCTCCTGCAGGCGATCGCGCAGCACGATCATGCGGGTCGGCGCGCTGCAAGACTGGCCGACATTGCGAAAGGCGGCCGCCACACCTGCCGGCACGGCGCGCGCCAGGTCCGCGTCCGGCAGGATCACGTTGGGCGATTTGCCGCCGAGCTCCTGGGCCACGCGTTTGACCGTCGGAGCCGCCGCCTGGGCCACCAGCACGCCGGCCCGGGTCGAGCCGGTGATCGAGATCATGTCCACGTCCGGATGCGCCGACAGCGCGGCGCCGACTTCCGGACCATTGCCGCTGACCAGGTTGAACACGCCCGGCGGGATGCCAGCGTCTTGCACCACCTCGGCAAACAGCAATGCGCTCAGGGGCGACAGCTCGCTGGGCTTGAGGACGACGGTGCACCCGGCCGCCAGGGCGGGGCCGACCTTGGCGGTGATCTGGTACAGCGGCCAGTTCCAGGGGGTGATCAGGCCGCACACGCCGATGGCTTCGCGCTGGATGGCCACATCGCCCCGGTGGGAGAGGAAGGGAAAGCTGGCCAGATTGTCACGGGCCACGCGGATGTGCTCGGCCGCGACCGGCACCTGTGTGCTGCGTGCAAAGCCGATGGCGGCGCCCATCTCCAGAGAGATCGCCTGGGCGAAGAGTTCTGCGCGTTCGAGAATCAAGGCGTGGATGCGGCCGAGCAGCAAGGCCCGGCTTTCGGCGGAGCTGGTGGACCAGTTCACGAAGGCGGAGCGGGCCGCGGCCACAGCTGCCGCGACGTCTTCTGCAGTTCCCAGCGCAATCTGTGCGATGGGCTCTTCGGTCGACGGATTGATGACGCTGGCTCGGGATTGTCCTGCGGGCAGGACCCACTCGCCGTCTATGAAAAGACGATCCAGGCGGCCGGTGGCTTTGAGTTGTTCAACAAGGGAGAGGTTCATGAGCGCTTGTCCTTTGTTGTGGTGCGGCGCGTTCCGCGCGGCACTGTTGTGAAATTGCCTTTGCGGAAACCCCTTGCTTTGTACGGCGGCCGGCCGCGCACTCTTTCCTCATTTCCCATGCTTGCCTCTCAAAAAGAATCGAAGTCATGGTACGCCCATGCCCCGGAATTGATCTGCCGTTTAGGCGCGGGCATTCGGCATGAACGGTGCGCAAGCGGCGCACAACCGCAGCATCTGCGGTGGCGCTTCACTAGTATTCATTGCATGGCGCTGGTGAACCGGCCCCAAGCCTTGACCACCCTTACTGGAGGACGCTTTCATGACCTTTCGTCCCGAGTCCACCGGCTTCGACCGCTGCGGCACGCTGACCTACTTTTCTCCGCGCGGCAAGGCCCGCAACCTCCACATGGTCCCGTTGCCGTGTGAGCGCATGCGGCTGTTCGTCAGCCACCTCGCCGGCGAGCGCTTCGGCGGTGTGACACGTGGCCCGGGCCGGGCGGCAAGCCATCGAGAGCGCGCCGCACACCATGCCGCCGGCTATCCGCAAAACCGCAGTTTTAACCAAGCGCCCCGGCTTGATCGAGGTATATCCCCGGTCTCCAGGTGCTCCAATGCCTTTACCCCCACCACGTGACAACTAGGAGATCACCATGGCAGATAACAAGCAGCTGAACGGCCTCATCGGCCCCGAAGAGAGCACACGCATCCTGGGTGCGTTGCAACGCGGCGCGAGCCGGCGCGATGTATTGGCCATGTTGACCGCCGGCGGCATGCAGGCGGCCCTGGCCGGCAGCATCGCCGGCCTTGCCACGAGTGCACAGGCGCAGACGCAAACGCCGCGCAAGGGCGGGCGCATCAGGGTCGCCGAAGCCACTTCCGGGGTGAGCGACACCCTGGACCCGGCCAAGCAGGGCAACGGCACCGACTATTCCCGCGGCTTCATGTTCTACAACGGATTGACCTGGCTGGACGGCAGCCTGACACCGCAGCCCCAGCTGGCCGAGGAGTTCAGCACCAAGGATGCCAAGACCTGGATCTTCAAGCTGCGCAAGGGCGTGACCTTCCACGACGGCAAGCCGTTCACGCCGGCGGACGTGGTGTTCTCCATCATGCGCCACAAGAACCCGGCCATCGGCTCCAAGGCCAAGGTGCTGGCTGACCAGATCGAAGACGTGACGGCCACCGGCCCCAATGAAGTCACCATCCGCCTGGTGGCCCCCAACGCCGACCTGCCGGCGATTCTGGGAACGTACCACTTCCACATCGTCAAGGACGGCACAACTGACTTCAACGCGGGCATCGGCACGGGGCCGTACAAGGTCAAGGAATTCAAACCCGGCGTGCGCGCGCTCGCTGTGCGCAACGAGAACTACTGGAAGCCCAACCGGCCTTACCTGGACGAGATCGAGCACGTGGGCATCAGCGACGAAACGGCGCGCGTGAATGCGCTGCTGGCGGGCGAACTTGACCTGATCGGCCGGGTCAACCCGCGCTCGGTCGACCGCGTCAACGCCAGCGGCAAGGCCGCCATCTTCGAGACCAAGGGCGTTTCGTATACCGACCTGATCATGCGGCGCGACAGCGGCCCAGGCGCCAACCCGGACTTCGTGCAGGCCATGAAGCTGCTGTTCAACCGCGAGCAGATGCTCAAGTCCATCCAGCTGGGCCGTGGGGTCGTGGCAAACGACCAGCCCATCAATCCGGCCAACCGCTTCTTCTTCAAAGGCCTGAAGCAGCGCCCGTACGATCCCGAGAAGGCGAAGTGGCACTTGCAAAAGGCCAACCTGGGCAGCGCCACGATCCCCGTGGTGGCCTCGACGGCCGCCACCAGCTCGGTGGAGATGGCGCTGGTGCTGCAGCATGCGGCGCGGCAGGCCGGCCTGAACCTGGACGTGCGCAACATGCCGGCCGACGGCTACTGGTCGCAGCACTGGATGAAGCACCCGGTCAATTTTGGCAACATCAACACGCGCCCCACGGCCGACCTGGCCCTGACCCTGTTCTTCAAGTCCGACTCCCCCACCAACGAGTCCGGCTGGAAGAACGAGAAGTTCGACCAGTTGCTGGTGGCCGCGCGCGGCGAAACCGACCAGGCCAAGCGCGCCCAGATGTACGCCGACATGCAGGTCATGATCCACAGTGAAGGCGGCATCGGCATTCCGATGTTCCTCTCCAGCCTGGACGGCCACAGCAAGAAGCTCAAGGGCCTCAGTCCCATCCCGCTGGGCGGGATGATGGGCTCGAGCTTCGCCGAACACGTCTGGATAGAGGCATGACTCCCCCCCGGAGCGCCTTTGGCGCTCCCCCCTCGAGGGGGCGCCCTCTGCGGCCCGGCAAAGCCGGTTCCGCGCCGGCACTTGATACGGAAAAAATGCCATGAACCTCACCATTCTGAAACTGGTCGGCGGCCGCATCCTTGCGGGCCTGGGCTCGCTGCTGGCGGTGTCGGCGGTAGTGTTTGCCATCACCGCCGTGCTGCCCGGCGACGCGGCGGAAGAAAGGCTTGGCCAGGATGCCACGCCCGAGGCCGTGAAGGCCTTGCGCACCGAGATGGGCCTGGACCGCAGCGCGGTGCTGCGCTACTTCGACTGGCTGGGCGGGGTGGCCACCGGCGACCTGGGCAAGTCCGTGGTCACGGGCATGCCGGTCGGCGAGGCGATCGCCAGCCGCCTGCCCAATTCGCTGCTGCTGGCCGCCGTCACGGCCGCCTTTGCGGTGCCGCTGGCCCTGGGGCTGGGCATCCTGTGCGCTTTGTGGCGCGGCTCGGCTTTCGACCGCTTTGCCAGCATGTCCGCGGTCGCCGTGGTCTCGGTGCCGGAGTTCCTGGTCGCCACACTGGCCGTGCTGGTGTTCGCCGTCCAGCTGAAATGGTTGCCGGCGCTCTCCTACGAGGTGAACCTGTCTTCGCCCGGCCAGATGCTGTATTCGTTCGCGCTGCCGGTGCTCAGCCTGGGCAGCGTGATCATGGCGCAGATGATGCGCATGACGCGCGCCGCGGTGATCGACCAGCTGGCCGCGGCCTATATCGAGATGGTGCGCCTGAAGGGCGCGTCGGCCGCCCGCACCGTGCTGTTCCATGCGCTGCCCAATGCCGTCGGCCCGATTGCCAACGCGGTGGCGCTGAGCCTTTCTTACCTGCTGGGCGGCGTGATCATCATTGAGGTGATCTTCAACTACCCGGGTATCGCCAAGCTCATGGTCGACGGTGTGGTCCAGCGCGACATGCCGCTGGTACAGGCCTGCGCCATGATTTTCTGCGCGGCCTACCTGATCCTGGTGATGCTGGCCGACGTCTGCGGCATCGTCTCCAATCCCAAGCTGAGGCACCAATGAACGCCATCCTTCCATCCGAAGGCGCCCGCGCGGTAGCGCGCAGCGCGGAGGTTTCCATATGACCATTGCCACACTCTCTCCTTCCGCCGTGCCCACCCGAAAACGCAGGCTGCTGGCCGGCTGGTCGCGCGCCGGCAAACTGGGCCTGGCCGTGCTGGCTTTCTGGATCGCCGTGGCCTTGTTCGCGCCCTTCCTGTCCGAGCAATCCCTGGGTGAGATGTCCGACGCGGGGGTGTTCCAGGCCATGAGCGCGCAGCATTGGCTGGGCACCGACTACCTGGGCCGGGACATGCTGGTGCGAATCGTCGCGGGCACACCCTACACCATAGGCGTCGCGCTGGTGGCTACGCTGCTCGCATGCGGCCTGGGCGCGGTGCTGGGCCTGCTGGCGGCGGTCGCCGGCGGCTGGGTGGATTCCGCCCTGAGCCGGCTGCTCGACACCCTGATCTCGATCCCGAGCAAGATGTTCGCGCTGGTGGTGATCGCGGGCTTCGGGTCCTCCGTGACGCTGCTGATCGCCGTGGCCACGATTGTCTACACGCCGGGCAGCTACCGCATCATCCGTTCGCTCGCGGTGAACATCAACGCCATGGACTACGTGCTGGTGGCGCGCGCCCGCGGCGAACGCCGGGCCTACATCATGCGCCGCGAGATCCTGCCCAACATCACCGGCCCGCTGCTGGCCGACATGGGCCTGCGCTTCGTCTACGCCCTGCGGCTGCTGGCAAGCCTGAGCTTCCTGGGCCTGGGCGTGCAGCCTCCGATGGCCGACTGGGGCTCCTTGGTGCGCGAGAACCTCGGTGCCTTGCCGGTGGGCGGTGTCTCCGTGCTCGCCCCGGCCTTCGCGATCGCCACGCTGACCATCGCCGTCAACCTTGTGATCGACAACTTGCCGGGCCATACCGACGCCGACCGGGAGAAACATTAATGGGTGCCACTGTCCTCGTGAACGACTTGCGCGTCGTGGCGCAAGCCGCCGGCGGCGATACAGAGATCGTCAAAGGCGTTTCCTTCCGGATCGAGCCCGGCGAGGTGCTGGCGCTGATCGGCGAATCCGGCTCCGGCAAGACCACCATCGGCTTGGCGCTCATGGGCTATGCGCGGCACGGCTGCCGCATCTCCGGCGGCAGCGTGCGCATCGGCGACACCGAGGTGCTGGGCCTGTCTGAATCCGAACGGCGCCGCCTGCGCGGCCGCCGCGTCTCTTACATCGCGCAGAGCGCCGCCGCTTCCTTCAACCCCTCGCGCACCATCATGGACCAGGTGGTGGAAACCGCCCACATCCATTCGCTGATGCCGCGCGCCGAGGCCGAGAAAAAAGCCGTGACGCTGTTCCGCGAGCTGGCATTGCCGCAGCCCGACACCATCGGCCAGCGTTATCCGCACCAGGTTTCGGGCGGGCAGCTGCAGCGCCTGATGGCTGCGATGGCGCTGATGAGCGACCCGGACCTGGTGATCTTCGACGAGCCCACCACGGCGCTTGACGTCACCACCCAGATCGAGGTGTTGCACGCCTTCCGCCGCGTAGTGCGCGAGCGCCAGACCACGGCGGTTTACGTCACGCACGACCTGGCGGTGGTGGCCCAGATGGCCGGCCGCATCCTGGTGCTGCGCGACGGCGCCGAGCGCGAGATCGGCAGCACGGCGCAGATCATCAACACGCCGAAGGACGACTACACGCGCAGCCTGATCGCCGCGGCCAATCTCAAGGCGCGCAGCGGCGAGACGGTGGCCGAGGGTGCCGCGCCGCTGCTGCAGGTGCGCAACCTGGTCGCCGGTTACGGGCCCCTCGACAAGCACGGCCGCCCCGCCTCGCCGGTGCTCGACGATGTGAGCCTGACGCTGTACCGCGGCCAGGCGATTGGCGTCATCGGTGAGTCCGGCTCCGGCAAGACCACGCTGGCCCGCGCCGTCGCCGGCCTGATTGGCCCCGCCGGCGGCCAGATCATGTTCGACGGCAAACCGCTGCCGCGCCTGGTGTCGCAGCGCTCGCCCGAGGAACTGCGCCGCATACAGATCGTGTTCCAGATGGCGGACACGGCGCTTAATCCTGCGCACACCATCTCCGACATCCTCGCTCGGCCGCTGCAGCTGTACCGCGGTTTGAAGGGCGAGGCCCTGAACAAGCGCATCGCGCAACTGCTCGACCTCGTGCAGCTGCCGCAGGCCTGCGCCCGGCGCCTGCCTGCCGGGCTGTCCGGTGGGCAGAAGCAGCGCGTCAACCTGGCGCGCGCGCTGGCCGCCGACCCTGACCTGATCCTTTGCGACGAAGTCACTTCTGCACTGGACACGGTGGTGGGCGCCGCCATCCTGGACCTGCTGGCGCAGCTGCGTAAAGAGCTCGGTGTGTCGTACATGTTCATCAGCCACGACATGAACACCGTGCGTGCGGTGTGCGACGAAATCGTGGTGCTGTACGCCGGCCAGAAGGTGGAGTCGCTGACCCGCTCGGCTTTCGCGCATGCGCCGCGCCATCCCTATTTCCACTTGCTGGCCAATTCCGTCCCTGAGTTGCGTCCGGGGTGGCTGGACGAGGTCGGGGCGGCGCAACGTGCGGCCCTGCCGCTGGTGCAGGCGCCTGTCGACCGCGCGGGTATCTGCAGCTTCCTGGACCGTTGTCCCTTGCGCGTGGCCGGTCTGTGCGACAGCAAGACGCCGCCGCGGCATGAACTCGAAGGCGGTGTGGAGGTTTTCTGTCACCGCAGTGCCGACGAGTTGCTGCAACTGCAGCAGATCCAGGCGCCGCCGCGCGAATGCACGGCCTGATCCATCCGGACGGCCGACCTCGGGGAGCGCCGCGTGCGCAATAAAGATTGGCACCCCAGGGTGCCATTGGGAATTTCTTCGTCGAATTGAACCGAACTGTATTGAACTTAACCGAACAGATTGAACTGACATGCAAACACTCAACTACATCGCAGGCCGCTGGCAAGCTGCCCAGGACGGCCGTCAATTCGAGGTGCGCAATCCTGCCGACGACAGCCTGATCACCCTGGCGGCCGACGGCGGCGCTGCGGACGCACGGCTGGCCGCCGACGCGGCGGCAGTGGCACTGCCCGCCTGGAAGGCCCGCTCGCCCCGCGATCGCTGCCTGATCCTGAAGAAATGGCAGGCGCTGATCGAGCGTGACGTGGAGCCGCTGGCCGAACTGATTTCGCGCGAGCAGGGCAAGCCGCTCGCGGAGTCGCGCGGTGAAATCGCCTACAGCGCCGGTTATGTGGAGTGGTTCGCCGAAGAGGGCGTGCGCGCCCACGGCGAGATCATCGCCGCGCCGGTATCGAGCAAACGCTACCTGGTGCTGAGGGAAGCCGTCGGCGTCGTGGCTGTGGTCACGCCCTGGAATTTCCCTGCGGCGATGATCGCGCGCAAGATCGCCCCCGCGCTGGCTGCCGGTTGTACGGTGGTGGCGAAACCCGCTGAAGACACGCCCCTCACGTCCCTGGCCCTGGTGAAGCTGGCCGAGGAAGCCGGCGTGCCCGCCGGTGTGCTGAACATCGTGCCCGCCTCGCGTGATCGCACGCCGGAGGTGGTGGGCGAGTGGCTGCGCGACGGCCGCGTGCGCAAGGTCAGCTTCACCGGCAGCACGGCGGTGGGCAAGATACTGGCGCGCGAGTCGGCCGGCACGGTCAAGAAGCTTTCGCTCGAACTCGGCGGCAACGCGCCCTTCATCGTGTTCGAGGATGCCGACCTTGACGCTGCCGTCGAAGGCCTGATGGCCGCCAAGTTCCGCAACGGCGGCCAGACCTGCGTGAGCCCCAATCGCGTTTTCGCGCACGAGTCCGTGCATGACCGCTTCGTCGACAAGCTGGCGGCCCGCGTGGGCGCCTTGCGGGTCGGCCCGGCCAGCTGGGCGGAGGCCGAGATCGGCCCGATGATCAACGGGCGGGCGGTCGACAAGATCGAGCGCCACGTGAACGACGCCGTGGCCAAGGGCGCGAAGGCGGTCGTGGGCGGAAGCCGCGTGCGCACGGATGTCGCCAACGGCCCCAACTACTACGCCCCCACGGTGCTGACCGGCGCGACGCCCGACATGGAGCTGTCGTGCGAGGAAACTTTCGGCCCGGTCGTGCCCATATTCCGCTTCAGCACTGAAGAGGAGGTGATCGCGCAGGCGAACGACACGCCATTCGGCCTGGCCGGTTATTTTTTCTCCAACAACATCAAGCGCGTCTGGCGCGTGGCCTCCGCGCTTGAGACCGGCCTGGTCGGCATCAACGAGGGCGCCATCGCGGCGCAGGCCGCGCCCTTCGGCGGCGTCAAGGAATCGGGCTACGGCCGCGAGGGTTCGCACTGGGGCCTGGACGAATACCTGCACACAAAATACCTCTGCCAAGGCAACTTGACATGACATTCCCGGCACCCCCGAAGCGCCTTCGGCGCCTCCACCCTCAAGGGGGCGCACTCTGCGGCCCGGCAAAGCCGGTTCCGCGCGTGCTCTTGCTCGGCACTTCGACATGAAAGTACTTGTCCTCGGTGCCGGCGTCATTGGTACCACCACGGCCTACTACCTGGCCAAGGCGGGCCACGAGGTGACGGTGGTCGATCGCCAGCCCGGCCCCGCGCGGGAAACGAGTTTCGCCAATGCCGGCCAGGTGTCGCCGGGCTACGCGGCGCCGTGGGCCGCGCCCGGTGTGCCGCTGAAGGCGCTGCGCTGGATGTTCCAGAAGCATGCGCCGCTGGCTATCGGCCTGGACGGCAGCATGGACCAACTGCGCTGGATGTGGCAGATGCTGCGCAACTGCAGCCCCCGGCGCTATGCGGTCAACAAGGAGCGCATGCTGCGGCTGGCCGAATACAGCCGCGATTGCCTGGCGCAGCTGCGCGAAGACACCGGCCTGCGTTACGAGGGCCGCGAGGGCGGCACGCTGCAGGTGTTCCGCACCCAGGCGCAACTCGACGCCGTCGGCAAGGACGTGGCCGTGCTGCGCGCCGCGGGCGTTCCCTACGAACTGCTGGGGCCTGACGATCTGGTGCGCGCGGAACCGGCCATCGCCACAGGGCCGCTGGTCGGCGGCCTGCGCCTGCCCGGCGACGAAACCGGCGACTGCCACCTGTTTACCACCGGCATCGGCCACCTGGCCCAGTCCATGGGCGTGCGCTTTTGTTTCGGCGAGGCCATCGATGGCGTAGAGGTCTGTGGCGGCCGCGTGGCCGGCGTGCTGCAGGGCAGCCGCCTGCGCACGGCCGATGCCTACGTGATGGCGCTGGGTTCGTACTCCACGGCCATGCTGCCCGAGGCTGTGAAGATCCCCGTCTATCCGGTCAAGGGCTATTCGATCACCGTGCCCATTGCCGACGCGGGCCGCGCGCCGGTGTCGACCGTGCTGGACGAGAGCTACAAGATCGCCATCACGCGCTTTGAGCACCGCATCCGCGTGGGCGGCATGGCGGAGTTGCGCGGCTTTGACCTGCGGCTGAATCCGCGGCGCCGGGACACGCTGGAGCTGTGCCTGAACGACCTGTTCCCCGGGGCCGGCGATGCCCAGGCCGCCACCTTCTGGACCGGCCTGCGGCCCATGACCCCGGACGGCACGCCGCTGGTGGGCCGCACGTCGCTGCCCAATCTGTACCTGAACACCGGCCACGGCACGCTGGGATGGACCATGGCCTGCGGCTCCGCGCGCGTGCTGGCCGACGTCATGAGCGGCCACGCGCCCGAGATCCGCGCCGACGACCTGTCGGTAGAGCGCTATGCACAGCCCCAACCACGGCCATCGACCATCCCCTTGGCCGAACCCAGCCTGCGGACCTGAAGCCGGCGCGGTAAACCGCCGCTCCCTCGGGGGTGACGTGCGTACGGCCCGGGGAAAACCATTGAGCCGGAAATTTATCCGTCCGCTAATGGCTTCCCGGTCCAGAATCACACCCATGACAACCACTCCCAAGCTGCTGGTCGAGTCCGCGGACGGCATCATGACCGTGTTCCTGAACCGACCCGACAAACTCAATGCGATTGACAACGAGCTGGCCCGCGCGCTTCTTGCTGCCATTGACCAGGCCTCGCGCGACGATGCCGTCAGGGTGTTGCTGCTGCGCGGCAACGGCCGGGCATTCTGTGCGGGGAGGGACGTCAGTGCGCCACCCACTGAAGAGGACCTCGTCTTGGTGCAGGCCGTTTCCAAGGCGCTGGTGTCCCTGCCAAAACCAGTGCTTGCTTCGGTCCATGGCTGGACTGTCGGCGCCGGCTTCGAATGGATGCTCAATGCCGACATCGTGGTCGCGGGGGAAAGCGCCCGCTTCAAGCTGCCGGAGGCCTCCATTGGGGTTTTTGTGACCGGCGGACTAAGCGCGACACTGCCGGCCTACGTGGGTGTTGCACGCGCCAAGGCGCTGATGCTTCTGGGCGAAGAATTCTCACCCGCGCAGGCGCAGGCGTGGGGGCTGCTCTGGAAAGTTGTTCCTGACCCGGACCTCGAATCGGTGTCCCTGCAGATCAGCGCCAGGCTGGCATCGCTTCAGTCTGCGGTCGCAGCAAGCTTCAAACGGATCCTCAACGAAGTCGGCCTTCGCCACTTCGACGATGCGATCGCGCTTGAAAACGAGGCCCAGCGAGCGCTGGGGGGCCGTACGGAGACCCGGTTGTAAAGAGCTATCGGTGAGCGTGTTGACGGCGCCGGCTGTGCTCAAGGTATTTAGTTAATCACCGGGCCGGATTTCGACGGCATTCACACGTCAATCACCCCGCCCTTGTTGCTCCCTCTCTGCCAGCAGGTCGACAAAGGCGCGGACCTTCGCCGGGCGAAAGCGCGCGGCCGGAAACACCGCATGGATGCCGCCCGAAGGTAGCTGCCACTGCGGCAGCACCTCGATGAGGCGGCCGGCCGCGAGATCACTCGCGGCCGCATAGTCCGGCAGCACCGACAGCCCCGCGCCCTGGCACACGGCTTCGCGCACGGCGAGCGTGGCGTCGAGAAAAATCGAGGCCTGCACATGTACGGTCTGTCGTTCGGTTTCGTTGCGCGAAAAATTCCAGGTCAGGTGGTCGCGCAAGGCGGTGTTGGCGATGAAGGGCAGGCCGGCGATGTCCTGTGGGCCCCTGAGCCGAGCCACTTGCGCCTTCATGGCCGGCGACGCGACGAGCAATTGCCGGAAGGCGCCGATCTTCCGCGCCTGCAGGCTGGTCTCCGCCAGCCAGCCGACGCGGATCGCCAGCTCGATGTTGCCCGACATGAGATCCAGCGTCTGGTCGGTGAGCACGGCATCGACCTTGCACGCGGGATAACGCCGGGTGAAGGCAGCGATGGCCGGCACCACCACGCCGACACCGTAGTCGAAGGGCGCGGTGAGCCGCAGCATGCCGGACGGCTCCGCCGAGGTTTCGGCTAGGTCGTCGAAGGCATTCCCAGCTTCCCGCAGGATCAGCGCGCAACGCAGGTAAAAAGCCTGGCCCAGTTCGGTGGGTTGTACCTTGCGCGTGGTGCGCACCAGCAGCGATGTCCGGAACTCGCGCTCCAGCCGGGCCACCTGCTGGCTGACCACCGCCTTGGTGATTCCCAGGCGGTCCGCCGCCGCGGTGAAGGAGCCGGTTTCCACCACTGCCGCGAAGTAGGCCAGGCGCCTCAGGTTTCCCAGCCCACCGAGGCTGCCTTCGTCTTGATTGTTTGCTTTAAACATACATTGTGTTTATCAGAGATGTCTTTAACAGTCAATGCAGAGTGCCTACGATTGCCTACGTTCACTGCCAGTGAGCAAAGAATTCCTAAAGAACCCTATGCCCAAGACCCTCCATTACCTGTTCGATCCGCTATGCGGCTGGTGCTACGGCGCCATTCCGGCGCTCTCGGCATTGAGCGAAGTTCCCGCTGTCAGCATCGCATTGCTGCCGACCGGGCTGTTCGCCGGCGAGGGCGCACGGCCCATGAATGCTGAATTCGCCGCCTATGCCTGGTCCAACGACCAGCGTATCGAGCGCCTGACAGGGCAGCGCTTCAGCGAGCGGTACCGCGAGCAGGTTCTCGGGGATCGCCAGCGACTGTTTGACAGCGGCCCGGCCACGGTGGCGCTGACAGCCGTGTCACTGACAGCACCGACCCGGGAACTGGAAACCCTCAAGGCGATACAGCATGCGCGCTACGTGGACGGCAAGGACACGACCTCGCTGGAAACGCTGGCCGGCATTCTGCGTGGGCTCGGCCTTGAACAGGCCACCGCCATGGTGGCGCAACCCGATGAGGATCTTCTCGCCGCCAACCAGGCTCGCATGGATCGCGCACAGGCCTTGATGCGGGAGTTCGGCGCGCGGGGTGTGCCCACCCTGGTGGCCGAATCTGGCACGAAGCGCTGGGTCGTGAACCACACCGATTTTTATTCCAACCCGCGCGCGCTGGCCGGCGCGCTTGAGGCGGCTTGAGCCCCACCACTTTCCCCGCAACCCCTTTCAATTAACTGTTCATCAAGAAGAAGGAAAAATCATGACGACACGAAGAGAAGCAATCAAAACTGTAGCCGGCGCGGCTGTCGCGACGGCCATCCTGGGAGTGAAAGACGCTATGGCTGCAAATACCAACCTGTCCTGGAAACATTTCCCCGCCGGCGAACACGGATTCTTCCGTGCACCAGTACTGATCTCCGGCGAACGCGAAGCCGTGCTGATCGACGGAGGTTTTACACTTCCCGACGGCAAGGCGCTGGCCGAGGCTATCAAGGCCACCGGCAAAAAGCTGACGACCATCTACATCAGCCAGAGCGATCCTGACTACTACTTCAGCCTGGCGCCCATCAAGGCGGCGTTTCCCGACGCCAAAGTGATCGCGGCATCGGCCACGATCGCGGCCATCAAGGGCAACGTGGAAAAGAAGCTGGCCACTTGGGGCCCGCAGCTCAAGGAGAAAGGCCCGCAGGCGCTGGCGGACATCGTAATGCCCGAGGCCTTCGACGGCCGGAGCCTCAGCCTGGAAGGGCAAGCAATCGAGATCGCCGATGCGGACGGCTTGGCCAATCGCCGCTACATCTGGGTGCCTTCGCTGAATGCCATTTTTGGTGGCGTGCTGCTGTTCTCCGGCGTCCATGTGTGGACCGCCGACACGCAGGGCGCCGAGGCCCGCGCCGCATGGGTAAAGGCACTTGACGCCATGGCTGCGCGTAAAGCCGCCGTGGTGATCCCCGGTCACATGGCGACCACGGCTGCGGTGGATGCAAGCGCGATCAAATACACCCGCGACTATCTCATAGCCTTCGAGGAAGTGCTGGCCAAGGCCGCTGACAGCGGTGCCCTCATCGCGGCCATGACCCGGCGTTACCCGAACGCCGGCATGGGCGTGGCATTGCAGATCGGCGCCAAGGTCGCCAAGGGCGAGATGAAGTGGGGCTGAAGCCATGACGCCGAATCTCGACATCGTCCGTTCCCACTACGCGGCATCCGCCCAAGGAGACGTCGACGGGATGATGGCCCATGTCTCGCCCCAGGTACGCTGGACCGAAATGGCGGGCTTTCCCTGCGCGGGTACGTGGGTTGGGCCTCAAGCGGTGATTGATAACGTCTTTGTCGTGCTGGGCAAAGAGTGGATCGGCTATCGCTTTGAGTTGCAAAGCCTCATCGACGGTGGCGACCACATCGTTGGGGTGGGGACCTATCACGGCTCGTACCGTGCGACGGGAAAGGACATGCAGGCCCGCGTGTCCCACGTCTGGAAGTTACAGGAAGGCAAAATCGTGGCCTTCGAGCAGTTCACGGATACGCTGCTCGTTCATCAAGCGATGCGCTGAGCGGCGAAGGTCTACAAACGAAGACGCCCGAGGTAATGGAAGAAGGTGCGCCAAGCTACTGGACCAGCAGCACCGGCACGTCAATATCCGCCACCACGCGCTGGGCAACGCTGCCAAGCAAGGCGCGGCCGAACAGGCCATGGCCGTGGGTGCCCAGGACCAGCATGTGAACTTTTTCGCGCTTCGCCGCCTGAACGATTTGTGTGGCCGGCGTGCCGGCTACCCAGGAGGCCCGGTACTGCACCCCATGGCGCGTGAGGAAGCGCTCAATCGGCTGCAGCACTTTTTCGGCCTCTTCCTGGTGCCAGGCGCGCACGGCGGCGGCGCCCAGCATGGCCTTGACGCGGGGGGAAACGGCCATCTGCACATTGAGCACGATGAGTTCCGCGTCGGGCCCCATCAGCGTCTCGTGGGTGGCCAGGAAGGCCAGGGCCTTCTTGGTGAATTTGCTGCCGTCAACGGCCAGAAGGACTCTCATGCTGTTCTCCAAAAAAAGAAAGTGAACGGTGCGTGCTCAGCGCAGGACCAGGACGGGAATGCCGCTGTGCGTGAGCACTTGCTGGGTTTCGCTTCCGAGCAGGATGCGGGAAATCCCCTTGCGGCCGTGCGAGGCCATCACGATGAGGTCGCACTTGTTCTTCTTGGCCGCGGCCAGGATGGAGGCGGCGACGAGGTCGGATTTGGCGATCACCGCCTTGGCATTGACACCAGCGGTCTCTGCGAGTTTTTTTGCAGCGTCGGCGATGATCTGCCCCTTGTCCGACCAGTCTTTTTCGATGCGCCCGACGTCTTCCGATGACACGGAAGAGCCGCCTTCAAAGTAACCCAGGGGATAGCGCGGAACGACGTTGAGCGTCACCAGGCCGGCTCCCAGCGACGCCGCAAGGGCGATGGCCTCTTTGACCGCTTTTCTGGAAAGCGCGGAGCCGTCGGTGGCAACAAGAATGCGCTTGTACATGGTGTTCTCCTGTGTTGATGAGCCGCAGTCTAGGAGTGCGGTAAAGGCCCGGGATTGATCCATGTCAAGGGCGTAGCACTCTGTGCTGGCTACGCTTGTGTCATGCAAATCGCCACCGCACTGGATTCCCCTGCCAGTCTTCTGCCATCCGACGCCGGTCAGTCCACCGCATGGTGCGCGCTGGACGAGCCGGGCGAATGGGAAGGCTTTAGTCGGCCCGCTGCGGGCCGCGAGGGCTGGTGGGAGTCATGTTTGGCGCTTGAGGGTATGCATTGCGCGGCCTGTGCCCTCACGGTCGAGGAGGTTTTGCGCAAGCTGCCAGGTGTGGACACGGTTCAGGTCAACGGCGTTACCGCTACGGCACGGCTTCAATGGCATCCGCAGGCTACGAGGCCTTCTTTATGGATGGCAGCGCTACGCAAAGCCGGGTACGGCGCTTTGCCGGCGGGCGACTTGCTGTTGGCGGGCCACCGTATTCAGGCCCAGCGCGTGATGCTGTGGCGTTGGCTGGTGGCCGGCTTTTGCATGATGCAAGTCATGATGTATGCGGCACCGGCCTATCTGGCGCCGGCCGGTGAGATTACCCCCGATATCCAGGCGCTGCTGGGCTGGGCCTCCTGGGTGCTGACGCTGCCGGTGCTGCTGTTTTCCTGCTGGCCTTTTTTCTCGGCGGCGCTGCGCGACGTACGAAGCCTGCGTATCGGCATGGACGTTCCTGTAGCGCTGGGGGTGCTGATTGCCTTCGGCGCGAGCACGGCCGCGACCTTCGATCCAACCGGTCCCTGGAACGCGTATGCCTCGTATGACTCGGTGCCGATGTTCGTGTTTTTCCTGCTCTCGGGCCGCCTTTTGGAGCAGCGCCTGCGTGATCGCACCGCTGGCGCGCTGGAAGCACTCATGCGGCGGCTTCCGGACAGTGTGGAGCGTCAGGAGACAGACGGCAGTTTCCGCCCGGTGCCCGTGCGCCGCCTGGTTCCTGGCGACCTGATCCGCGTCCTGCCCGGCCAGGCGTTTCCCGCCGACGGAGCTGTGGAGGCCGGGGAAAGCCGCGTCGACCAGGCACTGCTGACCGGTGAATCCAAGCCCTTGCTGAGGCGGGTAAGCGAGAGTGTCGTTGCCGGGAGCCACAATCTCACAGCCGTGTTGCTCGTGCGTGTGCAGCGCGTCGGGCCGCAAACCCGCTATGCCGAAATTGTCGCCTTGATGGAGCAGGCCTCGATTGAAAAACCTGGCCTGGTGCAGCTGGTCGACCGCATCGCCAGCCCTTTCCTGCTGGCTGTGCTGGTCGCGAGCGTCGCCGCAGCCGTGTGGTGGTGGCCTTTCGGGCAGGCGCATGCGATGGCAGTCGCGATCTCGGTATTGATCGTGACTTGCCCCTGTGCCTTGTCGCTGGCAACGCCGGCGGCCATGCTTGCCAGTGCCGGTTCGCTGGCAAGGCGCGGTGTGCTGGTGCGCAAGCTGCAGGCGCTGGAAAGCTGCGCGGCCGTAGATACCGTGGTGTTCGACAAAACCGGCACGTTGACGGAGGACCGCATGCAAGTCGTCATGGCCCATCTGCCCGCCAATGTAAACCCGGGCCAGGTTTGTGAAATGGCGGGTGCGCTGGCCAGGCATTCGCTGCATCCGGTCTCCCGTGCCATCGCCGCGCGTTTCCCGGGGGCGGACTGGGTTGCCAGTGAGGTGGAGGAAATCGCGGGCCGCGGCCTGTGCGGCAAGGTCTCCAGGTTGGATGGGAGTGGTCGGCAATACCTTTATCTGGGCTCGGCCGTATTTTGCCGCGCGCCAATGCTGGAGCCCGGCATGCCGATTTTGCAAGCGCACTTGTCTGACGGCGAGCGCTACCTGGCGGGTTTCGAGCTTGACGAAGCGATGCGACCCGACGCGGCGCAGGCGGTGACGGCCTTGCTTGGGCTCGGTATTCGCGTACAGATTCTTTCGGGCGATACCGGCAGGGCCGTTGCACGTCTGGCGCGCCGCGCCGGCATTGAATGGCACTTTGGAGGATGCACGCCGGAGGTCAAGCTGGCGCATGTGCGCAGCCTTCAGCGCGAGGGACACCGCGTCATGATGGTGGGCGACGGCATGAATGACGGGCCGGTGCTGGCCGTTGCCGATGTCTCCGTGGCCATGGGGCAAGCCGTCCCGTTGGCCCAAGCCAAGGCGGATTTCATCATGACCGGCAGCCGGTTGCTCACCGTGGCAGCGCTACTGGCGCAAGCCCGTCGGACGAGGACGGTAGTCCGCCAGAACCTGCTGTGGGCGGCGATTTACAACGCGGCCTGCGTACCGCTGGCAATTTTTGGTTATATGCCGATCTGGCTGGCCGGCTTCGGCATGGCGGTGAGTTCGCTGTTGGTGGTCGCCAATTCCGCGAGGCTGGCGCGCGCTGTGCCTGACAACTGATGTGGACATTCTGATATGGACATTCTCTTCCTGCTGATCCCGCTGTCTGTCGTGCTGGCCTTACTCATCATTGGCGCGCTGGGCTGGGCGGTGTGGCGCGGGCAGTTTGAGGCGCTTGAGCAGGAAGCCGAGCGCATTCTTCACACTGATTGATCTGTATCAAATAGCGCGGAGGCCTCCGCGCCGACACTTTGAAGCATCAAGACAAAAGGTGCTTCATGAACCAAGAAACGACGCGAGGGATCGCCTATCACGACACGGTGGTTCGCCAGTTTTCACTGGCGGCCGTGCTCTGGGGCGTAGTCGGCATGCTGGTGGGCCTGTTCATCGCCGCCCAGCTGGCCTGGCCTGAACTGAATTTCGGTATTTCCTGGCTCAGCTATGGCCGTCTCCGGCCGCTGCATACCAATGCAGTCATCTTCGCCTTCGGCGGCTGCGCCTTGATCGGCAGTAGCTACTACGTGGTCCAGCGCACCAGCAGTGTGCCGCTGTTTGCGCCCAGGCTGGCGGCCTTTACCTTCTGGGGCTGGCAACTGGTCATTGTGGCGGCAGCGATCAGCCTGCCGCTGGGGTACACCACCGGCAAGGAGTACGCGGAGCTGGAATGGCCCATCGACATCCTGATCACCCTGGTCTGGGTGGCTTACGCCGTGGTGTTTTTCGGCACGCTGGGCGTGCGCAAGGTCAGGCACATCTATGTGGCCAACTGGTTTTATGGCGCTTTCATCCTGGCGGTCGCGGTGTTGCACGTGGTCAATAGCGCAGAAGTGCCGGCCGGCTGGATGAAATCCTATTCGGCCTACGCCGGTGTGCAGGATGCCATGGTGCAGTGGTGGTACGGCCATAACGCCGTCGGTTTTTTCCTGACTGCCGGGTTCCTGGGCATGATGTATTACTTCATCCCCAAGCAGGCCGAGCGGCCGGTTTACAGCTACCGCCTGTCCATCGTCCACTTCTGGGCGCTGATCTTCACCTATATGTGGGCAGGCCCACACCATCTGCACTACACGGCCTTGCCCGACTGGACGCAGTCGGTAGGTATGGTGTTCTCCCTGATCCTTCTCGCGCCGAGTTGGGGCGGAATGATCAACGGCGTCATGACCTTGTCGGGCGCCTGGCACAAGCTGCGCGATGACCCCATCCTGCGTTTCCTGATCGTGTCGCTGTCCTTCTATGGCATGAGCACTTTTGAGGGTCCTCTGATGTCCATCAAGACCGTCAACGCGCTGTCGCACTACACAGACTGGACCGTCGGCCACGTGCACTCGGGCGCACTCGGCTGGGTGGGGCTGATCTCCATGGGCACGCTGTATTACCTTATTCCGCGCCTGTTCGGGCAAAAACAGATGTATTCGGTGCGGGCCATCGAGGTGCATTTCTGGACCGCCACCGTAGGCATCGTGCTGTACATCGCGGCCATGTGGATCGCCGGCGTGATGCAGGGCCTGATGTGGCGCGCCATCAACACCGACGGAACCCTGACCTACACCTTCGTTGAATCGGTCAAGGCCACTTATCCCTTCTACGTGGTGCGCTTCTTCGGCGGGCTGTTGTACCTGGGCGGCATGGTGCTGATGGCCTGGAACGTGTGCATGACAGTCGCCAAGGGCCGCCCCGTCCGCGTGCCTGTACCGGTGCTGGTTCACGCCTAACAAGAGAAAGCAGATCCCATGAAAGACGACAACACAACGGCGGCCGGCTTCTCGCACGAGAAGATTGAGACGAACAACTTTTTGATGATCATCCTGATCCTGCTGGTGATCGCCGTAGGCGGCATGGTGGAGATCGTGCCGCTGTTCTTCCAGAAGTCGACCACCATGCCGCTGGAAGGCGTCAAACCCTACGGCGCGTTGCAGCTGGCCGGCCGCGACATCTACTTGCGCGAAGGTTGCTACAACTGCCATTCGCAGATGATCCGGCCATTCCGCGCGGAGACGCTGCGCTACGGCCACTACTCGGTGGCAGGCGAATTTGTGTATGACCATCCCTTCCAGTGGGGTAGCAAGCGCACCGGACCCGACCTGCACCGCGTGGGCGGCAAGTACACGGACGAATGGCACCGCATTCACCTGAACAACCCTCGCGACCTGGTTCCCGAATCCAATATGCCGGCCTACAGCTGGCTTGAGAAGAAGACGGTCAATCCCGCCGACATGGCGCCGCGCATGAAGGCGCTGCGTACTGTGGGCGTCCCCTACACCGACGCCGAAATCGCCGAGGCCGCGGCCGAGGTGAAGGGGAAAACGGAAATGGATGCCCTCGTGGCGTATCTGCAAGTGCTGGGCAAGGCCCTGAAATAAAGGAGAGCGCCATGGACGTCAACACGCTGCGCATCATCGCCACCCTGCTGTGCTTTGCCACTTTCACCTGCCTCATGGTGTGGGCCTATTCAAGGCGCAACCGCGCGCGCTTTGAAGAGGACGCAAAAATCCCCTTCCTTCAGGACTAGCGCCATGCCCGCCATCTCCACCGTTCCTTTCTTTAAACCACAACGCATCGGGTGCGGCATATGAGCGATTTCACCGAAAACTTCTGGTCCTGGTATGTGGCCGCGCTGACGTTGATCGGCATCATCGGCGCACTCGTGTTGTTGTGGGCCACGGCCCGAAAGAAAATGCCCGAACGCAGCGACAACACGACGGGCCACGTCTGGGATGAAGACCTGCGTGAGTCCAACAACCCGATGCCGCGCTGGTGGATGTGGCTGTTTGTATTCACGGTGATTTATTCGCTGCTTTATCTGGTTGCGTATCCGGGGCTGGGGGCTTACCCGGGGGAAATGGGCTGGAGCACGCGCGGCGAATACGACGCCGCGATGTCCAGCGCCGACAAGGAGCTGGCACCTTTGTATGCCGGCTTCACCGCCAAAAACGGCGAGCAGCTCGCGGGCGACGCCAATGCGATGGCGGTGGGCGAGCGTCTTTTCATGAATAACTGCGCCCAGTGCCACGGCTCGGATGCACGCGGCAGCAAAGGCTTTCCCAATCTCGCCGACACCGACTGGCTACACGGCGGCTCAGCCGACAAGATCAAGGAGACGCTGACCATGGGCCGCAAGGGCCAGATGCCGCCTATGGCCGCGGCGGTGGGTACGCCTGACGATGTCAAGAATGTGGCGCAGTACGTGCTGAGCCTTTCGGGTGGCCCGCACGATTCGGTGCGGGCCCAGCTCGGAAAATCGAAGTTCACGGCCTGTGCGGCCTGCCACGGCATGGACGGCAAGGGAAACGCCGCGATGGGCGCACCCAACTTGACCGACGACATCTGGCTTCACGGTTGGGGAGAGCGGGCCATCGTGGACATTGTCAACAAGGGAAAGACCAGCGAGATGCCAGCGCAGGCCGGCAAACTCACAGAAGCGCAGATTCATGTGTTGACGGCTTATACATGGGGGCTTTCCAATAAAGCCGCCGCCGCAAAGTTTTGAGACAGCGGTGACCCAGCCGGCCGTGCGCAAAATCATTCCCATCGTGCCGGCGGGCCAGCCGGCCGGGGAGTCCCTGTACGAGGCGCAGAAGAAGATCTACCCGCGCTCGGTCAGCGGGCTGTTCGCGCGTTGGCGCTGGGCCTTCGTGATCCTGACCCAGCTGTTTTTTTACGGCCTCCCGTGGCTGCAATGGGGCGAGCGCCAGGCTGTATTGTTTGACCTTGGCGCGCGGCGGTTCTACCTTTTCGGCTATGTGCTGTACCCGCAGGACTTCATCTACCTCACCGGCCTGCTGGTGGCCAGCGCCTTGTCGCTGTTCCTGTTCACGGCGGTGGCAGGCCGCTTGTGGTGCGGCTTTGCCTGCCCGCAGACGGTTTACACCGAAATCTTCCTCTGGATAGAGCGCAAGGTGGAAGGTGACCGCACCGCAAGACTGCGCCTGGACGGCGCGCCGTTCTCACTGGAAAAGCTGGTCAAAAAATGGTTCAAGCACATCCTCTGGATAGGGGTGGCAATGTGGACGGGTTTCACTTTTGTCGCCTACTTCGTGCCGGCCCGCGAGTTGTTCATGGAATTCCTGCAGACCAAAATGGGCGGTTGGGAAATCTTCTGGGTTTTGTTCTACGGCTTTGCTACCTACGGGAATGCCGGTTTCCTGCGTGAGCAGGTGTGCAAGTACATGTGTCCTTACGCACGCTTTCAGAGCGCGATGTTTGACAGGGACACGCTGATCGTGAGCTACGACCCTGTGCGTGGAGAGCCGCGCGGCGCCCGGTCGCGCCATGCCGATATCGGCGCGCTATCCCTGGGTGCCTGCGTGGACTGCACGCTCTGTGTGCAGGTTTGCCCGACCGGTATCGACATCCGGGAGGGGCTGCAATATGAGTGCATAGGCTGCGCTGCCTGTGTGGATGTGTGCGATGGTGTGATGGACAAGATGGGTTACGCACGCGGCCTGATCCGCTTCACCACCCAGAACGCTCTGGCCGGGAAGTGGAGCGCGCCGCGCATGCTCCGCCAGGTGCTGCGCCCACGTGTGCTGATCTACACAACCCTGCTGTGCGTGTTGTGCCTGGCACTGCTGTGGAGTCTCATGGCACGCATGCCGTTGAAAGTAGACGTCGTGCGAGACAGGGCGGCGCTCTCCCGCATCGTGGCCGGTGGACGACTCGAAAACGTTTACCGCCTGCAGGTCATGAATGCCACCGAGCAATCGCAGCGTTACAGCATTGCGGCTGACGGGCTGGAGGGCTTGATGGTCGCCTCCGAGGCCGAGGCGACCGTCGGCCCCACCGAGTCGCGCTGGGTTGCCGTGCGTCTGCAGATTCCCTATAGGTCGGCGCCTGCCGGTTCGCACGCCATCGTTTTCCGTGTCAGTGATGAAAGCGGGCGCGCCCACGTCGAAGAAAAATCCGTGTTTCTGGTTCCGCGATGAAAGGCTCTTCATGAATGCTTCTTCAATTTCAACCCAAGCGGCTCCGTGGTGGACGCATGGCCACGTCTGGCTGGTGATTTCGGGGCCAGCGATAGTGGTGGTGGCCAGCGTGGCAACGGTCTTTCTCGCCATCCGCTATCCCGATGCCGTGTTGGGAGGCCAGGAGCCCACGCGGATATTGCGGGCTGGTGTTTCGCCCCAGCCTGGGGACAGGGCGCTGGCTCCGGCCCTGGAAGGCCGCAATCACGCGGCGACGCCTGACAAGGTGCGGCGCCCCTGATCAGTGCCACACGCCCATTACAAAAAAGGAGGCCTCATGATCTCAGCCAACAAGATACTGGGCATTGCCTGGCCTGCTTTCCTGTCAGCTTGCCTGCTGGAATTGCTGCTGTTCGGGTTGTTCGATCCTGAGGAAATGCTGCGCTACGGGCAACCCGCAGGGTTGTCCCGGTTGGCCCTGCAGACGATCGCCTTTTTTGTGTTCTGGCTCGCCTGTGCTGCCTCCAGTGCTTTGACGGTGCTATTGATGGGGCCTGCGCCGGTTTCCGCGGAAAGGGCAGGGCGGTAAGATCGGGTTTCACTCCCGAAGCTGCCCCATGTCTCTTCTTTCCCAGGTCGGCAACGCTGTGCCAACGGGCCGGCGTTCGATGGCCATCGTGCTGGCCACGATGGCGACCTTGACATTGCTGGCCGCTGTCCATCTTGCATTGAGTACCCAGTCCCCGGTTGATCCGCAGCTTGTCGCGGTACTGGCCGCTGCGACCTGCGGTATTGCGTGGGTGCTGGCCGTGCGTGATGCGGCCAGGGAGTTGAAAGGCAAGCAAGCTCTTGAAGGTGCAGATGCCAGGCTCGCTGGCTTGCTCGATTCCGCCATGGACGCCATCATCACCGTGGACAGCGAGCAGAATGTGATCCTCTACAACAAGGCCGCTGAGAAGATTTTCGGCTGGCCCACACCTGAAATGCTGGGCCAACCTATCACGCGCCTGATTCCCCCGCGTCACCAGAGCAAGCACGGCGAGCAGGTCAGGCGTTTCGGCATGACTGGAACGACCTCGCGGCGCATGGGGGACGGCACGGTTCTGTATGGGCTAAGGTCCAGCGGGGAGGAGTTCCCGCTGGAAGCCTCGATCTCGCACCTGGATACTGCGCACGGCAAGCTTTTTACCGTCATCCTGCGCGACGTGACCGAGCGTGTGCGCGCCAGCGAGGAACTGAGCGCCTTCGCCTCAGCGGCCCACGCCATCCGTGAAAGCGAGAAGACACGGATCGCGCGCGAACTGCATGATGAACTCGCGCAGTCGCTGACAGCGATCAAGATGGACGCCACCTGGATCCGCGGAGCCATGCCTCGGGATGCGGATGCGGTTCGGGCCAAGCTCGACGAAATGCTGGGATTGCTGGACACGACCGTGGCCGCCACGCGCCGCATCGCCTCGGACTTGCGGCCGTTGCTGCTCGACGATCTGGGCCTGGTGCCGGCCGTCGAATGGCTGACGCACAATTTCAGCCAGCGTCACGGTGTGCCGTGCCGGCTGTCACTTGATGAGGAACTGGAACTCGGCGAACCCTATGCCACTGCGGTGTTTCGTATCGTCCAGGAGTCGCTGGTGAATGTGGCCAAGCATGCTGGTGCATCGCAAGTCGATGTGCGCATCGAAAGGACACCCGCGGCCGTGATCCTTGAGGTGGTAGATAACGGCTCGGGCTTTTCCCTGGATGCGCCGCGCAAGACTGGGTCGCTTGGTCTCATGGGCCTGCGCGAGCGAGCCAGGCTGTTGCAGGGGACGGTGGACATAGCCACCGCCCCGGACCGCGGCACCCATATCAAGGTCAGCATCCCGGTACCCGAAACAGGAGACATCGAGTGATCAAGATTGTGATGGCCGACGACCACGCCATCGTGCGCGAAGGGCTCAAGCGCATCGTGTCGTCCATTGAGGGCATGGAAGTCATAGGTGAGGCCGGCAATGGCACGGAAGTCATGCAGCGGGTGCGCGAACTGGCTTTCGATGTACTGGTGCTGGACCTCTCAATGCCGGGGCGCAGCGGCATGGAACTGATCAAACTGGTCCGTAACGAAAAACCGCAACTGCGTATCCTGGTCCTGAGCATGCATCAGGAACTGCAATATGCCGTACGCGCCATCAAGAACGGCGCCAGTGGCTACCTGACCAAGGAAAGCGCGCCGGCACAGCTGGAGCAGGCGATACGCAAGGTAGCTTCAGGCGGCGCTTTTATCAGCGCCGAGGTGGCTGAGCAACTGGCACTGGGCGCGATGCCAGGAAGCGAAGCAGTTCCGCACGAGAGCCTTTCCAACCGCGAATTCGAGGTGCTGCAACTGCTGGTGACCGGCGTTTCCATGACGGACATCGCCACCCGGCTGAACCTGTCGGTCAAGACCGTCAGCACCCACAAGACCAACCTCATGCAAAAAATGGGGCTGCAAAACCAGAGCGAACTGATCCGCTACGCGCTCAAGCACGGACTGGCGGAGCCTTGAGACTCTGAGCCTTCCTCGCAATTGCATGGTGTTGACCAGGGTCAATACGGACGGTGGGCATTTCCGTAGAGTCAGGGCATTGAAACTCTGAACCGGGGGTGCCATGGGCAATGAACTCAAACAACTGCTGGTCCATGCCGATGCCACGCCGCAATTCGCGCAACGCCTTGAATTTGCCTGCCGGCTTGCAGCCCTGCACGGCGCCGGCATCACGGCGCTCTATGCCTCGCCCTCGGCTTCCGAGGCGCTTCCCGTAGCTTCCGGCATGGGACCGGGTCTCGCTGTCAGGCGGGACAACACCCAGGACACCGAACTGGCGCGCGCGAAATCGGTGTTCGAGCAGCTCAGGCCCGCAGGGCAGCCGGCCGCCTGGGCTGAAATCCATTCATTCCCGCTGGCCCCGGCTTTTGCGGAGCAGGCGCTGTACGCGGACCTGCTGGTGCTGGGCCAGCACGGCCCGGGCGAAGGCTGGTCCACGCTGATGCCGGCGGATTTTCCGGAAACCGTGATCGCCTTGAGTGGCCGGCCCGCGCTGGTCCTTCCCTACACCTCGGCCAGACCCGGCTTGCCGGGCCGTGTGGTGATCGCATGGAAGCCCAGCCCAGGGGCTGCGCGCGCCGTGGCGGCGGCGCTGCCCCTGCTGCGCCAGGCCAGCGCGGTGCACATCCTGAGCTGGGGCGCGGACGCGGCGGCCACCGCCGGAGGCCCGAACATCGTTTCCCACCTGCAGGCCCATGGCGTCAAGGCCAGCTGGCAGCGGGAGGATGCGGAACCCGAAAAGCTCGGCGAACTGCTGCTCTCGCGCGCCTTCGACCTGCAGGCGGACCTGCTGGTGATGGGCTGCTACGGCCGTACCCGCGCGCATGAGTGGGTGCTGGGCGGAGTATCCCGGACCGTGCTCAAAAGCATGACGCTGCCGGTGCTGATGGCGCACTAGGCGTCTGGGACCCTAGGAAAATTCCGAGCCGGGCTAGGAGTGCCGGTGCCGGCAAACCAGCCGTATCCGAGCCGGCGTTTCAGCAAAAGCCGATGTGCCGAAAGCGCCGCCTGCGCGACAGTAGGGGCATGCAACACACCGCTTCACCCACCCGGGTCTTTCTGGCCGACGACTCCGCGTTGAGCCGCCGCCGCGTGGCCGAGATGCTCACGGCCCAGGGCATGGTGATCGCCGGCCAGGCCGATACGCCGGAAGCTGCGACCAGCAACATCCTGGAGAGCCGGCCCGACGTCGTGGTGCTCGACGTGCAATTCGTCAAGGGCACCGGCATGCAGGTGCTGCAGGCCGTGCACAAGGCCGCGCCGCACATCCCGTTCATCATCCTCAGCAACCATGCCGAGCCGGCCTATCGCGCGCGCTACCTGGCCGCGGGCGCCGCCTGCTTTCTCGACAAACACGCCGAGTTTTACCAGCTCGCCGGCCAGGTGAAAGCCGTGGCCGGGCTCACGCATTACCGGCCTGTTGGCCAATCCGTTTCTTTCTCTTGATTCCAAAAGGAGCCGTCATGACCCCAGCCTGTTCATCCGCCGCCCATTCACCCGCCGCCGCCATCCCGCCGCTGAAGACGCGCTGCTCGAACTGCAACCTGCGCGACATCTGCCTGCCTTGCGGCATGACGCCCGCCGACGTAAACGGACTGGACGGGCTCGGTTTCAACCGCAGCAAGGTCAAGGCGGGCGAGGCGCTCTACCACGAGGGCCAGCCCTTTCGCAACATCTACGCGGTGCGCATGGGCACCTTCAAGTCCAGCCTGACACTGGCCGACGGGCGCGAGCAGGTCAGCGGATTCCAGATGGCCGGTGAACTGATGGGCCTGGACGGCATCGCCAACGGCGCCTATGCCAGCAACTCCACCGCGCTGGAAGACACCGAAGTCTGCGCCATTCCCTACGACCAGATCAGCGGCCTGGCCGCCACCAGCACCGACCTGCAGCAAGCCGTCAGCCGTTTGATGAGCCGGGAAATCGTCAGGGAACACAGTTTGATGATGCTGCTGGGCAGCATGAATGCCGAAGAGCGCCTGGCCGCCTTCCTGCTCAACCTGTCGCAGCGGCTCAAGCTGCGCGGCTATGCGGCCGGCGAATTCCACCTGCGCATGTCGCGCGCCGAGATCGGCAGCTACCTGGGCATGAAACTGGAAACCGTGAGCCGCACGTTTTCCGCGTTCCAGCAGCAGGGCATCCTCGAGGTCGACAAACGCCATATCCGCATCGTCGACCACGCGGCGCTCAAGCGCGTCTTCGACACGCGGGTTCACTGAACGTTTGCCGGCTCGGAGCTTGGGTTTCCCGAGAAATCCGTCCACTGCCGCCGTTCGAAGTCATACAGCTTGCAGCGGCGCGCGGTGTCAAAGTACCAGCGCCATGAAAACGGCTGCACCACGATGTGCCCAGGCAGCCTGGCTTCCAGCATGGCCTGTGCCTGCTTCAGCCGGTACAGCGGCACGCCCATGTCCACGTGGTGGGCGGTGTGCTCCATGATGTGGTGCAGCGCCGCGCCAAAAAACGAGTTGAAGCTCAGGTGCACGGTGGTCGAGACAAAAGGGTTGGCGTCTGACCAACTCTTTTTGTTGTCGTACCAAGCGATGCGGGTGTGCGTGTGGTGCACGTAGACCACAAAACCCATGAGGGCGTTCCACACCAGCAGCGGCAGGAAAAATCCGACAGCCAGAAGCCAGGGCGCCGATTGGCCGGTCGCCGATGCTGCGGCAAGCAGTCCGCCGACCCAGGCCGCGGCCGCCGCGCTGACCAGCAGGCTGTCGGCCACAAAAATGCCGCGCCGCGTGGGCATCACCGCCTTGGATGGGAAATACAGCCGCTTCCACCAGATCTCCAGCAGGTAATAAAGCCATGGCGCCCAGCCGCTGCGGTAGGCGCGCTCCAGCCATTGCCGCCAGGCGGGCATGCGTTCGTAGGCTTGCAAAGTCGACGGCTGCCAGACGAAATCAAAGCCGCTGAGGTTGGTGTAGCCGTGGTGCACGATGTTGTGCCCGACATCCCACAGGCTGTAGGGCGTGAGTGAGGGCAGGAACAGCAGCCGGCCCAGCCAGCGGTTGAGCTTGCGGTGCGGCGTGAAGCTCTGGTGGCAGGCGTCGTGGCCCAGGATGAACAGCCTGGCGATCATGAACCCGGCGAGCACGGACATGAGCACTTGCACGGCGGAATGGCGCGCGAGCATCGCCCCGGCCATGCAGGCGGCGAGCAGGGCAAGGTCCATCAGCGCCAGCGGCAGGGCGATGCCGGTGTTTTTGGCCGAGATGGGAAGAAGCCAGGAACGGAGAGTTTTCCGGTGGGGAAGGGGCGCTGCTGCGCTTGCCGGTGTTGTGGGGATTGCTTGGGTTGCTTGAGCGATGGACATGAGGGATGAAGGTTGGCGCCGGAGCCCTTGAACCCAGGGCGATAGCGAAGCCGCCAGCTTACGGCGCACCCCTTCCCGCGATTTGACGCAGGTCAAGCACAAGGCAAACACAGCTACCTAGCGCCCCCGTTGATCCATATCAACGCGGCCGGGGCGGCGGGGCGGCACAGTGGAGGACTCACATTTCTCCACCATTCCATGCCCGCTGTATTACCCCAGGCCCTCAAGCGCTTCGACATCTCCGGGCCGCGCTATACCTCCTTCCCCACAGCGGACCGCTTTGTCGAGGCCTTTAGTGCGGGCGACCACGGCCGCGCGCTGGACGACAGGCGTTCCCGGGCCGACGCGTCGGCTGCGCCGCTGTCGCTGTACGTGCACATTCCTTTTTGCGAATCGCTGTGCTATTACTGCGCGTGCAACAAGATCATCACGAAGCAGCACAGCCGCGCCGCGGCCTACCTGGGCTACCTGGAGCGCGAAGTGGCCCTGTACACGGCGCGCCTGGGCCCCGGCCAGCCCGTCAGCCAGCTGCACCTTGGCGGGGGCACGCCGACTTTCCTGTCCGACGCGGAGCTCGCACAACTGATGGATATGCTCAGGCGCAACTTCGACATCGTCGCCGGCGCGGAGATGTCCATCGAGGTGGATCCGCGCACCGTGGACCAGCAACGTCTGGCCGCGCTGGCAACCCTGGGCTTTAACCGCCTGAGCTTCGGAGTACAGGATTTTGATGCCGATGTGCAGAAGGCCGTGCACCGCGTCCAGCCGGCGGAGCAGGTGTTCGCGCTGGTCGCGCAGGCGCGCGCGCTCGGCTTTGAATCCATCAATGTGGACCTGATCTACGGCCTGCCGCGGCAGACGCAGACGTCTTTTGCGCGCACCATCCGCCAGATCGAGGATCTCAGGCCGGACCGCATCGCCCTCTACGCCTATGCGCATCTGCCGGAACGCTTCAAGCCGCAGCGGCATATCGCGCCGGCGTTGCTGCCTGCGGCCGTGGACAAGGCCGCCATGCTGGCCGAAGCCATGCAGCGCTTCCAGGGTGCGGGCTACCGCTACATCGGCATGGACCATTTCGCGCTGGAGAACGATGCGCTGGCCGTGGCCTGCCGCGAGGGCCGGCTGCACCGTAACTTCCAGGGCTACAGCACCCAGCCCGATCGCGACCTGATCGGCCTGGGCGTGTCAGCCATAGGCGCAGTCGGCGCCAGCTACAGCCAGAACGCCAAGACGCTGGAGGAATACTGCGACCTGCTGGACCAGGGGCGTTTCCCGGTCACACGCGGCCTGGCGCTGAGTCGGGACGACCTGGCGCGCCGCGCGGTGATCATGGCCATCATGTGTCAGGGCCAGGTGTGGTTTGAATCAATAGAACTCGCCTGGATGCTGGACTTCAAGGCTTACTTCGCGGCGGAACTGGAGCGCCTGCGCGAACTGGAAAGCGCCGGCCTTGTCGTACTTTCGGGAGCCGGCATCGAGGTGACGCCTGAAGGCCGGTTCGTGTTGCGCGCGGTCGCCATGGTATTTGACCGTTACCTGCAGTCCGACCTCAACCGCAGTCGTTTCTCGCGAATCATCTAGGTTTTCTCAGGCCACCCCGACAGCATGACTTATGCACTTGCTACAACGGCCCTGTTGATGGGCCTGGCCGGAGGGCCGCATTGCGCCGTGATGTGCGGCGCGGCCTGCGGCGGTCTGGCGCGAATCGGTGGCCGGCAGCAGGCGCATTCGCCGCTGCTCTTCCAGGCCGGTCGGTTGGCCGGCTATTCCATCGCGGGGGCAGCCGCCGCGGCTGCGGTACAAAGTTTTGCATGGATGACGCAGCAGGCGGCCCTATTCCGGCCCATCTGGATGCTGTTTCACCTGGCTGTCCTTGGCTGGGGCTTGATGCTGCTGGTGAAGGCGAGCCAGCCGGCCTGGGCGGATACGGCGGGACGTTCGGCTTGGTCAAGAATTGGCGCCCTGGCGACATCGCGAGGTGGCATGTTCTCGGCCGGTGCGCTCTGGGCTTTTATGCCCTGCAGTCTGCTGTATTCAGCGCTGCTGGTGGCGTCCCTGAGCGGTGGAGTGCTGCAGGGAGCGCTCGTCATGGCGGCTTTTGCGACAGGTAGCGCCGTTTCCTTGCTGCTCGCACCGCGGCTGCTGGCCGGGGTGCGGAAAATCGGAAACGGTTGGGGCGGGCTGTTGGGCGTGCGGTTGGCTGGAGTGGTGCTGATACTGTCAGCGTTGTTCGGTTTATGGGGCGATATGGCGCACCGCCTGGCCCAATGGTGTGGTCTTGCCTGATGGTGCCTTTGCCAGCCGGGTGGCGATTACGGTGGCGTGGGTGCATTGCGCGCGGCATGATTTCCCGGCTCAAAAACTCTTTAGCGGCGAATCAGCAGCCTTTTCATTTCCCACTGCGCGCCAGCTTCCAGCTCCCGCAGGTAGCGGACTTCTCCCCCGCACTGCACGGCCACCGGCACGCCGCCTTCGAAGAGCAGGCGGTTGCCGGGCAGGCGGGCCACCTTGTCGCCCGGCGTCAGGATGCCGGCCAGGTTCAGGGGGTCGACGGCCGAGATGGCGACGCGCTCGCCGCCGGGCTCCCTGGCGATCCTGCGCAGGGCTGTGGCGGCTTCCGGCAGCGCGAACTGCTCGCCTGAAAATCCGCTGACAAAACGGCCGCCGCGCACCTCGCCGCGCGCCTCAAGCCGGCGCAGCACGTAAAACAGTTCACGCCACGGCGGCAGCCCGTCCTCGCGTTCGAGCAGCTTGCGGAACACCACGCCGTAGCGGCGCAGCAGCACACGCGCGATGTGCTCCACATGCGGCTCGGCCAGCGCGCCCGGCACGGGCTCTACCGGCCGGGGCCTTCGCGTGAGCGACCAGCGGCCTGCATCCTCCATTGGATCCAGTGCGCCGGGCCTGCGCCGCAGCTTGTTGCGTTTGTCTTCCGGCATCACCAGGGCGCGCAGCCCGGCGAATGAATCGGACGTAGCCAAGCCGTGCGCGACCAGCTCGGCCAGCGCCTGCTCGGCCTGCGTGCCCAGCAGCCGGGCGTCATGCCGCAGGTCTGCAAAAAAGCTGGCCCCATGAGAACGCAACGATTCCAATACCTGGCGTGCCGCGCTGGACAGCACCGGCTCCGCGCCCACCGTGCCATCGGCTGCCGCCGCCGCGCCGGCCGCCTGCTGCCAGTGGGGCAGGGCATCGCGTTCGCACAGCAGCACCGGCGTGCCGCGCACGGGCCCCGACTTGCGGCCTGCCGCGTCGCCGGCATCCACCGGCCGCCACCAGGCCACGCGGCCCACGGCGCAGAGTTTGTCGAGCATGGAGGGCAGGTAATGGCTGACGCGCGCCGCCAGCAGTTCTTCTTCCCAGGCCGCGGCCGGCGCCGCATAACCTTCAAGCTGGCGCAGCACCTCGGCCAGCCCGCCTTCACCTTCGCGGCGCTCGTCGCCTTCACCGGCATCCTCGTCGCTACCCAGCTGGTGCCAGCGGAACAGGAAACGCATGAACTGCGCCGGCGGCACCGGCTGGAACTCGGCGCGCAGCTTCTCGCGTGTGCCGCGGTGTATGCGCGCCAGCAGGCGGCGGTCACACCACTCCTGCGTGCCGGCGGCGGTGAAGGTGCCGCGCATCACCGCACCTTCGGCTTCGAGTTGCAGCAAGGCCGGCAGCACAACGTCAGCGTCCATGTCAAGTGGTGCGCCCAGCGCTTGAGCTGTCACGGGGCCGAGCAGGTCCAGGCGCCCGCGCAGGATCTCGCGCAGCGCTGCATCGGCTTCGGGTTTTATGCCAGACGTCGGGGCTATGGCCGGGGACAGCACCGCATCGGGGAAGACGGCGCGGAACTCATGCAGGCGTTCCGCCGCGACGTAAATCCCTGCGCCCGCGGGCAGGCTGAGCCGGCCTATGCGCTGCTGCTGTGCAAGTGATGCAATGAATTCGGGGAAGGGTACTTCATCGGTGGTGAGGAAGCCATGCACCACCAGCGCGTCGTGCAGTTCGTCGGCGCTGCGGATGTCGGGCCTGGCGTCCTCGCAGACTTGCGCGATCACCTGCGGGTCCAGCTTGCCCAGGTCTTCCGCGGTCTGCGGGTCCATCAGCGGCCGGGTGCTGACCGCCTTGGTGCGCCGCTCCTCGGCCTCGCCGCCGTCCAGGAAGGCATAGGGTTTGGCGTTCAGGATGGCATGCGCCAGCGGCGAGGGCGAGGCCAGGTCGCGCGTGCTGATGCGCACCTCGTCGGCCTCGATGCCGGCCAGCAGCCGCACAAAACCGTCGGCGTCCATGGTCTCGTTCAGGCAGTCGTGCAGCGTCTGCGCCACCAGCGGGTGTTCGGGAATCTCGCGCTCGCCCACCAGGTTCTCGGCGCAGGCGAGCTGGTCCGGGAACACCACCGTCAGCAGGTCTTCCGCGTCGGAGCGCTGGAACTGCGGCGGCACCTTGCGGCCGCCGTTCATGCGGCGCACCGCGAGCGAGGCGGTGGCGTTCCAGCGCCAGCGCGTGCCGAACATGGGCGCGTCCAGCAGCGCCTGCACCAGCACCTCGCGCGCGCTGGCCGTCTTCAGGTAATGCCGCAGTTCATCGAGCGCGAAGCTGTGCGTGGGCCCCAGCGACAGCACGATGCTGTCCTCCAGCGCGCTGGCCTGCAGCTCGAAGTTGAACTTGCGGCACATGCGTTTGCGCAGCGCCAGGCCCCAGGCTTTGTTGATGCGCGAGCCGTAGGGCGAGTGGATCACCAGGTGTGTGTCGCCCACCTCGTCGAAGAAGCGCTCGAACACGATGTGCCGCCGGCTCGGCAGCACGCCGAGTGCGGCCTTCGAGGCCGCCAGGTAGAGCGCGAGCTGCTGCGCCGCTGCGGCCGGCAGCCGCAGGTCTTCGCGCAGCCAGCGCTCGCAGGCCTGCACGCCGTCGTCGAGCAGGGTGTCGGCGGTCTCGCAGATGCGCGACACCGCTTCGCTCAGTTCATCGGTGCGGCCCAGGCTTTCGCCCAGCCAGAAGGGCATGGACGGCGGCTGCCCGCGGGCGTCCTCCACCATCACCTTGCCGGTCTCCACCTTGGCGATACGGTAGGACGCGTTGCCGAGCTGGAAGATGTCGCCCGGCAGGCTTTCGAAGGCGAAGTCCTCGTTGAGCGTGCCCACGCGGTGCCCGTCCGGCAGCAGCACCACCTCGTAATCGAACTGGTCGGGGATCACGCCTGCATTGGTGACGGCCGCCATGCGCGCGCCGCGGCGTGCGCGCAGCACGCGGTTGACGGCGTCGTAATGCAGGTAGGCGCCGCGCCGGCCCCGGCGCGTGCTGTAGCCGTCGGCCAGCATCTGCACCACCTGTTCGAACTCGCGCAGCGTGAGCTCGCGGTAAGGTTGCGCGCGCCGCAGGCATTCGTAGAGCGCGTCCAGCGGCCATTCGCGGCAGGCGGTCTCGGCGATGATGTGCTGCGCCAGCGCGTCCAGCGGCTTGGCCGGCACGCGGATGCGGTCCAGCTCCCCGCGGTCCACCGCGGCCAGCAGGGCGGTGCATTCCAGCAGGTCGTCGAGCGCCAGCGGGAACAGCCGCCCCTTGGGGATCGCGCCAATGGCGTGACCGGCACGGCCCACACGCTGCAGCAGGGCATTGATCGCGCGCGGCGAACCGATCTGGCACACCAGGTCGATGTCGCCGATGTCGATGCCCAGCTCCAGCGAACTGGTGGCCACCAGCGCCTTGAGTTCACCCTGCTTGAGCCGCTGCTCGGCGTTCAGGCGGTGCTCGCGCGCCAGGCTGCCGTGGTGCGCGGTCACGTGCTCCTCGCCTAGACGCTCGGCCAGGTGGCGCGCTACCCGTTCCGCGATGCGGCGCTGGTTCACGAAGATCAGCGTGGTGCGGTGCTGGGCCACCAACTCGGTGAGCCGGTCGTAGAGTTCGTCCCAGACCTCGATCGGCATCACCGCGGTCAGCGGCGAGCGCGGCATCTCGATCGCCAGGTCGCGCTCGCGCACGTGGCCGGCGTCAATGATTTTTACGGGCTCACTGCGTTGGCCGATCAAGAAACGCGCCATCTCATCGAGTGGTTTCACGGTGGCCGACAGGCCTATGCGCACCGGGGGTTTTTCGCTCAGCGCCTCCAGCCGTTCCAGCGAGAGCATCAGGTGCGAGCCGCGCTTGACGCCGGCCACCGCATGCAGCTCGTCGACGATCACGCTTTTCACCGACTTCAGCATTGCGCGGCCCGAGTCGGAGCTAAGCAGGATATACAGCGACTCCGGCGTGGTCACCAAAATATGCGGCGGCGTGCGGCGCATGCGTTCGCGCTCGGCTGTCGGCGTGTCGCCCGTGCGCACCGCCGCGCGTATGCCGGGGTCGGGCAACCCCATTGCGGCCAGCGCGGCCTGGATGCCGGCCAAGGGCTCCTCCAGGTTCTTGCGGATGTCGTTGGAGAGTGCTTTCAGCGGCGAGACGTAGAGCACATGGACTTCGTCGGAAAGTCCTTTGTCCAGCCCTTCGCGTACCAGCTCGTCAATTGCCGACAGGAAGGCCGCCAGCGTCTTGCCAGAGCCCGTGGGCGCGGCGATCAACGCATGGCGGCGCTGCGAGGTCACGGCCCACGCCTGGGCCTGGACCTCGGTGGCGCGGCCGAACCGGCCTTCTAGCCAGGCGGAAACAGCCGGGTGGAACGGTAAGTGGGACACCTCCTTATTTTCGTGGTTTTTGATGTGGCACAAGGCGGGGTTTTGCATAGTCCCGCCACGACGAAAGGGAACCCCGGTTGCGTCGCGGCGCGCCCGCACAAACATGGCGCCGGCAGGTCCCCCTCCCGGCATGCGGGTATCGTGCCCCTTCTTCAAAAAGCGGTGAGCTGGACCAGCCTGCCACCCATTGGGAAAGAAGCTGCAGCGTGTATTCCCGCTCCGTCGGTCTGGGAGACGCTGGTATCCTGAGGCAAATCCCCAGCCTCCCTGTTGCCAATGGACTCACCCAAACTCAAAGTCGGCCAACCGATCACGCCCGAGCAGTTCGACGAACTCACCGACGCTCAGCTGGCCCGGCTCCTTCCCAAGGCGTACCGGGAGTTCTTTCCTGGAAAAGACTTCTGTGCCGATGGATATTTTTATCTCCACGACGGAACCGCGTGGAGTTTCTACCGGGGTGATTTTCTCGACGAGTAGTGCAAATGCCAGCAGGCGCGCTGCGCGCGAGTCCGGGTTGAGCCGCCGGAATAGCCGGCCGATCACCCGTATCAATTCATCACTATTCATCCCTATTGGGTCAAGCCAGGCCTTACGATTGGGGGTTATGAAAACAACCTACATCCTTGGCGCCATCCTGGCCTGCAGCGTAATTGGAACCTTGGTCGGAGCTCGCGCAGCAAAGACCGCGTTCCTGGTGCTATCGGGAATACTTTCCCTCTACGGCCTGGTTCGTCTGTTGGGTTGAGCCCGGCAAATGCCAACGCTTTTCTTCGGGCTTGAATACGAACCGTGCTGTCCCGGCAGGGGCGAAGATTCATTGCTTCCATGGCCAATACAAGTCGAAACCAGGGCGGCCTGATCGGCCTCATCCTGAGGCGCGGCCGGGAAGAACGCCTCGCCCAGGCAGCGGGTGGGCTCACGTTCACGATGGTGATGTCCATGGTGCCGCTGCTGGCGGTGAGCTTCGCGCTGTTCGCGCGTATCCCGGCCCTGCGCGGGGCCGGGGAAGCGATTCGCGAGCATCTGCTGCGCGGCCTGTTGCCGGCCGACATCGCCAAGACGGTGCTCAAGCACCTGGCGCAGTTCGCGGGCAATGCCGGCGGACTCACCCAGGTGGGCTTTGCGATCCTGCTGATATCGGCCCTGACGCTGCTCCTAAGCGTGGAGAACACGCTCAACAGGATATGGCAGGTGAAAAAACCGCGCACGGTGCTGCGACGGATGGCCCTGTATGTTTCCATGCTGCTCACCGGCCCGGTGATCATCGGCGCGAGCCTGTGGGCTGTGTCCTATCTGGTGGCCGCTTCCAGCGGGCTGATGGGGACGCGGCCCGCCTGGCTTCCGCATGCGCTGAACCTGGGGCCTGCGGTTCTGAGCGCTGCCGGCTTCGCCTGCCTGTTCCGTTTTGTGCCGCACACCGTCGTACGCTGGCGCGATGCGATCGCCGGCGGCCTGCTCGGCGGCATCGCGTTTGAACTGGGTAAATACGGTTTTGCGATTTATCTCGCCAATGTGCCCACCTATCGCACGATCTACGGTGCCTTCGCGCCTTTGCTGGCTTTCCTGGTGTGGGTGTACTACTCGTGGTTTGTCACATTGGCCGCGGCGCTGGTCAGCGCCAGCCTGCCCCGTGCCGGTGCGCAGCCGGCGCGGCGTCTGTCGCGTGCCTAGCCAATCCAGCCTTTCGCTGGTAGCCCTGGGTTCCTGACCTTACTTGGCGAACAACTTGTCAAGCGATGCGAAGGCCTTGAACTCGATGGCGTTGCCCGACGGGTCGAGAAAAAACATGGTGCGTTGCTCGCCGGGCTCACCCTTGAAGCGCACATAGGGCTCGATCACGAACTTCGTTCCGCCTGCCTTCAGCCGCGTGGCGAGCGTTTCCCATTGCTCCAGTGAAAGAATGGCGCCGAAATGGCGCACAGGCACGTTGTGCCCATCGACCGCACTGGTTTCCTTATGTCCGCATTCGTCCGGCGCCAGGTGCGCAACGATCTGGTGGCCATAGAAGTTGAAATCCACCCATTCCGGCGAACTGCGGCCTTCAGCGCACCCGAGCAATTCGCCATAAAACCTGCGCGCTGCGGCGAGGTCGTGGACGGGGAAGGCGAGGTGAAAAGGGGGCATGGTGGCTTGTGGGGTCGTGGTTGCTGTGCTCATCGGGGCCTCGGAGGTGAATATCTGGAGAAAAGGAGAAAAGGAGAAAGGATCTCCCTACTTTAGGATGCTTGGGAGATTCTGAAAAACGATATATATTGAATCTGAGCAGTAATAAAATCGATGAGTTGTCTTGATCACTGAACTGAAAACCTTCATTGCCGTTGTCCGCCACGGCAGCTTTTCTGCCGCCGGCGCCCGGATAGGCCTGACCCAGTCCGCCGTGAGCAGCCAGATCAAGCGGCTTGAGGCGTCCCTCGGATTCGAGCTTTTCGACCGGACGCGGCGGACTGCGGTCCTCAACACCCACGGCAGCCAGACGCTGGCCCGGGCCGAGGAAATCGTGGCGATGTATTCGAGGCTGGGTGACCTGCCGGTGGATGAAGACCTCACCGGCACACTGCGTATCGGCGCGATTGCTTCGGTGCAGTCAGCCCTGCTGCCCAGGGCGCTTGCAGCGATGCGCCGAAAACACCCGAAGCTGCGCCTGAACATCGTCCCTGGGGTTTCCATGCGGCTAATGGATGAACTGGATGCCGGGGAAATCGATGCCGCCATCATGATCCGGCCACCGTTTGGCCTCTTGCCCGAAATGACCTGGCAACCGCTTGTTTCCGAGCCTTTCGTGTTGCTGGTGCCAGAGGACGTCAAGGGGCGCGATTGGCGCCGGATGCTGGCGTCGCACCCCTTCCTGAGGTATGAGCGCACCTCATTTGGCGGGCGGCTGGTGACGCGGTTTTTGCGCGACGAGAACATTACCGTGCAGGAAGCCATTGAACTCGATGAGATCACGGGCTTGATGAATCTGGTTTCCCAAGGCCTCGGTGTGGCACTCGTGCCCATGGCCGAGGCTTGCCTGCCCATTCCGCCATCCGTTCGGGCCGTGGCGCTTGGCGAGCAGACCTTCTACCGCGAAATAGGGCTTCTTCTTCGGGGCAAGAAACAGGGTCCGGCCGTGGTCCAGCAGCTGGCGCAATGCCTGCGTGATGCAGCGAGCGAGGTTAAGCCCTCTCGGCGCCGAGGCACGGCCGCCCGGTAAACACCGGGGGATCTGGATCCCGGCTGACTCGCTGCAGCTTTCCCCTCGGACTTTGGCGTCTGAACAAAGGCGTACACGTTTCGTTTCACTTTCAGCTTTGCCGCGATGCCACTGCGTGAGATCCGTTTAGATGTCTTTGGTTTTATTTTTTGTGATGACAGTCAATAGAAGATAGCAATTCCCGCTACAAAACAGGAGTATTTCTTCGCTCGCATGAAGCAAATTTTTCCGGGTAACAAAGTCCCGAGGCAGTAGCAGTCAGCTTGTCAAAGATAGGGGCCAAGAGTATCTTGTAGTGAAAAGAACTACTGCGGGGAGACTGCTCTGAAGACCCTGACTTTTCGCGCAAGGTCGATTCGCGCCCACCTGTTCTGGACGTACGCCGTTTTGGTGACGGTGCTGGTCATCACGCTCATGTCGCTGGCGGAAATGGCGGCCAGCCGCATCGTCTTTGACGGTGCGCAGCGTGAGCTGGAGCAGTTGGGCCGCCGCACGCAGGAGCAGTTTCTGCGCTTTCAGGAGCCGGCGCGGGCCTGGCTGGAGGCCACCGGGAATGACCCACGCGCCGGCCTTGAAGGAGAGAACGACATTTCCGTGCTGCGCATGCAGATGTCGATGCAAAACCGCTATCCCCAGATCGGCTCGCTGGTATTTGGTTATCCCGACGGCAGTTACCAGCAAAGCATGGTGCTGCGGACCGAGCGCGACCGCGCCTGGGCCAAGTCGCTGCCGGAGGCACGCTATGCGCAGCAGATCATCCGGGTGGATGAACGCGAAAAGCGGGTGGAGGAATGGGTTTTTTACGACCAGCAGATGACCGCCATTGCCAGTGAGCGGCGTCCCTGGGGCAACCGCTATGACCCCCGCAGCAGGCCCTGGTATGAGGGGGCGAGCGAGTTGAACCTGGGGACCTTTCAGGCCACCGATCCCTTTATGCTGCAGCTCCCGGCGGAGTTTGGCATGGCGTTGTCGCGGCCGTTGAGCGGCCCGAAAGGCGGCGTCGCGGCAGCAACGTTCACGGTCGCAGGCCTGTCTGATTTTTTGCATGCGCGGGGTGAGGAAAGCCATGCCGAGCTGATCGTCTTCGACGAACAGGGCCGCATCTGGGGCTGGTCTGACGCAAACCGGCTGCGCCGCCTGCTGGCGTCCGGCAGGCCGGTAAGCCTCACGGCGTTGAATGACCCCCTTTATGCCGCGTTACCGCCGCTGGTGGCGCAAGCGTCCCTGAAAGACACGCCCATCCATTCCGTGGAAGGCGCAGCGGGCCAGCAGTTTGCGGCCGTGGTGATGCCTATTGAGGGTGTCTTCAGCCGCAGGGCTTATGTGGCCCTGGTGTCGGACCAGAATTTGCTGCTGGCGCAGGTAAGAAAAATGCGCTGGATGCTGCTCGGGGTGGGCGTGGCGGGCCTGCTGCTGCTCTTGCCCATGCTTTTCTGGATGGCCAATTTACTGGCCAGGCCGCTGAAGAACCTCGTGCGGACGGCCAGACACATCCGCCAGTTCGAGTTCGACAGCGACATCCCGCAGGACAGCGGTATCGCCGAAGTCCGTCGGCTGCAGGAGTCGCTGGCCCTGGCCAGGATCGCTCTGCAGGGCTTTGCCCGCTATGTGCCGCGGCCGCTGGTGCAGCACTTTATTGCCAACCGCCTGACACCCCAGCTCGGGGCGGAAAAGCGTGAGCTGGCGGTGCTGTGCGCCGCGCTGGACGAGCAGCAGGCAACCGCCGTGACCTGGTCACCCCATGCCGACCAGTACCTGCAAGTACTGGCCGTGGAAGTGGCGCAGGGCAAAGGCATGATGGACCGCTACGAGAGCCGGACTGCGGTTGCCTTGTGGAACACGCCCCTGAATCTTTCAAATCCCGCGGGGCACGCCTGCGATGTGGCGTTGCGGGCGCTGGAAGCCATGCAGACCCTCGCGGAAGGGCGCGATGCGATGGTCGCGCCGCCGCACTTTGGCCTGGACCTGGGCAGCGCCATGGTCGGCAACTTCGGCACCTGGGACCACCTCACATTCACGGCGGTGGGGGCACCGTTGGACCAGGCCCGGGCCCTCGCGCAGCAGGCGCACGCCCTCAACATCCGCATCGCTACCAGCCGCGCGGTGGCTATTGCGGCTGGGCAGTATTTCCGGTTTCGGCTGGCCGCCACGGTGCCGCTGAGCTTGAACGGAGCGCTGCAGGAGGTGTATGAACTGGTGGAGCGGCTGGCGCATGAGAGCGATGCGCACCACAGCAAAGTGAGCATGCCGGCGGCCCTTTAAAGGCTTTGTCGTTTAACCCTCAGTTAGTCCTCAGTTAATCCTCAGTTAACCCCAGGCCGAAAGGAAGGTCCTCCATGACTGGCAGATCGACGCTGACACGCAGGCATTGGCTCCGCGAAACCGCCACCCTGGCCGGCGGCGTGCTTGGCGGTGGATTGGATGGGGTAAGCATCGCCCGTGCCCAGGCGGGCACGCCGCTCACGCCCTTCACGCTTTCTTACGGCTGGGTCCCCCTGGCTGCGGGCAACTCGCCGGTTACCCAATACATGATCGGCAAAAAGCTGTTTGAAAAGCATGCTGCACAGTTCGGCTACGACCTCACGGTGGACTACCGCGGCTATCCTGCTGCCGCCCCGCAGGTCGAGGCCATGGCCCGGAACGACCTTGACATGGCCATGTGGGGCAATACACCGACGCTGCGCGCCCTGGTCGCGCAGCAGCCGTTCAGCCTGGCCTCCGTGGCGGAAGGGCGCCTGCGCTTCCTGCTGTGCACCCGCAAAGACTCGCCCATCCGCAATGTGCAGGATCTCAAGGGCAAGGTGATCGGCACCCTGGTGGGTGCGGACCCCTACAACGCGCTGACGCAGATCCTGCGTTATGAACTTGGCAACCCGGACCCCGCCGCGCACGGAATCCGGATGGTGCACCTGTCGACCTTGCCGGAGGCCGCGCAGGTGCCCAGCGGCGTGGATGCCACCCTGGCCATCTATCCCGCCTTTTTGAAGGCGCAAGGCACGGGCACGGTCGCCATCATGAATTCTTATGGGTACACGGAATCCCATTACGACGGGCCGGCCGGCAAGGGCGCCGGCCTCTTGCTGCCTTCGGTGAAAAACTCGCCCTTTTATCCGGACGGCTACTACCTGCACCGCTCCTTCCGGGTGGTGCACAACAAGCTGGTGGACGAACACCCCAACCTCGTGCTGGCCTTCCTGCTCGCGCAGCAGGAGGCCGTGAGTGTGCTCAGCGAAGCCGACCCCACCACCGTGTCGCAGCTGGTGAAGTCTTATTGGGGCCTCTCACCGGCGGACGGCGCCAAGGTGGTTCGCGACGAGGTGGTGTTCCGCCGCGGCTGGGCCTGGTCGACCGAGGGCGATGCGCTGGCTCTGCTCGCGACGTCCAAAATGATCGCCGGCGCAAAAATCATCCCGCAGCCGCTGAGCTGGACGCAGATCAAAAGCGTGTTCGTCAAAACCGCGCCAATCGCCAAACAGGCCTACGACAGGCTGGGCGCGAAACCCGCGATCGCCGAATTCCAGAGCGCGAAGGCTGGCGACCTGCGCGGCCTGCCGTCATGGGAGATGCAGCGCTGGAAGGACAGGACGTAGCGGTTGCTGCCCGGGCTGCTGATATAGGGTGCTATTAAAAAGATAGCTGCTTGCGCCTATATTTATTGACCTATAGGCCTTTTTGATGCCAAAAAATGGAGGTGCAGGGGCCTTCGCAGCCCCGTAGCCCGCCTTGCATGTCAAACCAGCCTTGAAGAGCTCTTTTCAGGCATCAAAAGTGGCTTCAGCCCAATAAAAATAGGCGCAAGCTGCTATTTAATTGATAGCAAATGCGTTTGATACCTACGCCTGGACCTGCGCCCGGCCGGGTCCGGCACTTGCGCCGTCAATCCCTGCGCTCTTCCCCCGCCGGGTACGCCGGGCGAATCCGCGTCTTTTTCACGATTCCGTCAGGCGTGAACAGAATCACCAGCTCCGGGTTGGTCACCGCAGGCTGCGGCGCCTTTTTCCGGTAGACCCATACTTCCCACCCGCTGTCGAACTTCACGACTGTTGCCACCGGGGCAGCACCCAATGCCGCCGCCACGTCCGCCTTGGTGGACTGCCCGGCCACGATGGCGCCCTGCGCGCTTTCCATCGTCATGGCCGGGTCTCGAAAAGGCGGCGGCGCCTCTTGTGCGCCAAACAATCCCCCCGGCCCCGCACAACCGGCCAGCCACAGGCAGGCGGCCAGCAAGATGCCGGCATGCGGCAGGGTTTGACGCAAGCTCAAGGTGTTCATCACGGCTCGTCCATGTACTCAAACTCCACCAGCGTGTCGTCCGGCCAGCTCCGGTCACCCAGCGGCAACACATAGGTACGGTCCACCAGCACCTCACAGTCGCAATACGGCAGGTCGCTGTTCAGGTTGGGGTCGTCGCTGGCGGCGGCATACAGCTTGTCAATGGAAAGAATCTGCCGCCGCGGGCCATTGACCATGGCCACGCTGAACAGGGGCCGGTCCGCAAAGAAGAGGTACAGCGGCGCCTTCCTGTCGCAATAGGCTGGCGTATCCAGAATCACCCGGGCCAGCCGGCCCACGACGTTGGTGGTGTTCGAGACCAGGCCCGCCTCCATGCCCACCTGGCACTCCAGCCGCAAGTCCCCCAGCCGCCGCGTGTTGGGCGGCAGGCCCGGCGTGCGGATTTCGGTGCGCCACGTCATGGTCTGCGCCTTCCGGTTCGGGATCACCAGCGCGTTTTCGTCAAACGCCTTCTGGTTGCGCTCCAGTGTGAAGGTATGGTCCGGCGCCACCGCCACGCCAAACGCCTCGTTCGTCCCGATGACTTCCATCTCGATGCGGTTCATGTTCGTCTCGCGCTTGCGCGGCAACAGCTTGAAGCGCAGCGATGCGTTGGGCGCCATGGCGGCGCGCTGCTTCTCGAACAGGTCCATGCCGCGGACCATCTTGCGGTAGGACTTTTCGACCGGGTCGCGGTTTGCCTGGGCGGAGACGGTGACTTGCGGCAGCGTGCCGATGCTTTTGTCTTGCGCGGCCGCGTTCATGCCGGCCGAAAAGATGGCCGCCAGGGAAAACCATTTGACAAGAAAACGAGGTGGAACTTTCATGGCCCGGGAGTTCGACGATGGAATCATCGTAGGCCGCACCGGCGCGCCGTGTTGTAGGACTATTCCAGCAGTAGCGCCTGCCTTGGCGGCACTCCTGTTTGGGTGACTGATTCCTAATCGGCGCTTGCCACCAGCCGCGGCTCCGCTGTCAGGCTGTAGCAGGTGAACACGCGGTTCAGCGCCGGCAGGGGCGCGACTTCCATTTCGCCGACGGCGGGCTCCATGATGACCATGGCGACTGTGGCCGACAGGTTGTCGTGGCTGCCGATGCGGGGCGGGCGGCAGACGGAGTAGGGCAGGCCAAAGTTGTCAAAAAACGCGTTCTTCAATTCCTGGCGGCCGAGCTTGTCTTGCTGGTTCAGCAGCTTGCGCACGCGCCAGTCGCGATAGTGGCTATCAGGTGACTGGGATATGCCCAGGTCCACCAGCTTGCTGAGCGCGACCGGACTCATCCAGTGGTTGGCGTGGACGATGAGGTTGTCGGCGCCGGGATAGATCGGAAACGATTCGTTCGTCGTGCATTCAAAATCGATGCCGAAGCCTTGTGACATGCCCAGCATGATGTTGTTGGAGCAGGACTTGGGTGTGGCGGCCACCGCCTTCATGGCCAGCGAAAAAATCTCTTGTTCCAATACCTTGCGGCGTATCAGCGACAGCGGCACGCCCAGTTGCTTGAAGTCGCGGTCCGACTCAAGGTAGTTGGCGGTGATGGACACGCCCGCGCTGTTGAAGCCGCTGCGGGCCAGGCCGCCGGCCTCGACAAAGGTCAAAAAGTCGGGGCCGTTGTCGTTGCGCACGCGCAGCACCACGGAGGTCTCGGCGCACTCGGCGCGCCAGTCCCAGTTCTGCCCGTGCAGCAGGTTGCCGTTGGCGGATCTCTCGGGCAGGATGAGCGCGCCCGTGCAGCCGTCGCCCGGCTCCGCGTCGGCTTGCTTGGACTTCTCGGCGCGCGCCTTGGCCAGCACCTCGGTGCGGGCGTTGATCATCACGATGTCCTGGAAGTCAACACCCGCCCCTTCGGCGATGCCGCGCATCTCGTCGATGTAGTGGGGTGCGAAGTCACCGATTTCCTTGGCGAAGAAATCGATCAGCCGTGCACGGGCCTGCTCGCCGTAGCCCAGGTTGACCAGGGTCTGGCCGTACAGGCGCGCGCTGCCCCGCACGCGGTCGGCGGCTTGGCGGCCGTACTGCAGGCCGCGCTCATGCGGGCTGCCGGAAACCGAGATAAAGGGGAACTGCTCGATGTTTGCCATGCTGTGTTGCTGTGAAGGCGGCAGTAAAAGGTGCCGGGAAGTTAAATGACGGCCGCCGCAAGGCGTGGCTGTCCCTGCCTTGGTGCGCTGCCTGCGCACCAAGGCGATGAAAAAAGGAAACGCAGACCGCTTACTTGGCGGCGAGCTTGGTATTCCAGAGCAGCGGCTTGCCTTCCCACACCGTGAAGCCGGACGCGCGCTTGCGCACGGCCCAGGAGTCGGTCACGTTGTAGAGGATGACCAGCGGCGTCCTGGTGATCATCAACGCGTGCAGTTGGTCGAACAGGGCCTGGCGCTTCTTCGGGTCGGTCTCGGTAAAACTCTGGTCGATCAACTTCTGTGCGGCCGGGTCGTCCCACACCTTGCGCGGCTGCTTGGCCTTGGAGCCCGAGAACTGCTCGTAGCTCAAGGCCGGGTCAAGCCGCGAGGAATAGGTGAAGGAACTCATCTGGTAATTGCCGCTGTTGTAGCGGTCCAGCTGGGTTGCCCATTCGAGCACTTCGATCTGGGCGTTGATGCCCACGGCCTGCATCATGGCCTGGCTCATCACCGCGACCGAGAAGCTGGGTACATGGGCGCGCTTGTTGGCCTGGATCACGATGGGCTGGCCCTTGTAGCCGGCTTCGCGCAGCAGCTGCTTGGCCTTGGCCGGGTCGTGGCGGTAGCCTTTTTTCTGGGCCGCGGTGTAGAAGGCCGAGGTGTCCGGGATGGCCGAGTTGTTCACGCGGGCCAGGCCTTCGGACGCGGCCGCGACAAGCTGGTTCATGTCCAGCGACAGTGCGATGGCCTGGCGAATGCGCTCGTCCTTGAGCAGCGGGTCGTTGTTTTGTATCAGCAGCGTATTCTTGCCGGCATCGACGGCGGCGACCACACTGAGATTTTTGTTGGCCTTGAGTTCCTGCACGTCGGACGAGGTGATCTGGCTGGCGTCGATAGCGCCGGACAGCAGGCCTGCCTTGGAGGTCGACATGTCGGGCACAGTCAGGAACTTCACCTGATCGACCAGCGGTTTCTTGACACCCAGATAGCCATCGGGTTTGGTGCCTGGGGGCGACTGGTAATCGGCGAAGGCACTCAGCGTCACGTACTCGCCGCGCTTCCATTCCTCAAACTTGAAGGGGCCGGTGCCGATGGGCTTGTCCCAGCTGCCGTCTTCCTTGACGGATTTTTTGTGGAGGATGGCCGTCATGCCGCAGTCGGTGCGCGCCAGGTTGTCGAGGAAGACGGCCGAGGGGCGGTCCAGCTGCATGACGACGGTCTGCGCGTCGGGCGCCGTGACCGAGGTCACCTTGACGCCGGAACGGCCGTCGAATTCGCTGAGGCAGCGCCAGTCGGTCTTGGGATCGGTATAACGCTTCCAGCTCCAGAGCACATCGGCCGAGGTCATGGGCTCGCCGTTGTGGAACTTGACGTTGGTGCGCAGCTTGAAGATATACGTCAGGCCATCGGGGCTGGTGACGACGGTGCGCGCCAGCAGCGGGCCGACTGTGCCGTTCTCGTGGTAGGCCACCAGGCCTTCAACCATGTTGAGCATCACGCCGTCGGTGGTGTTGTCGCGATTCACACCCGGGTTGGTCGAGCGGATGTCGGCCGGCTGCGCGACCACGATCTGCGCGGGCGCCTGGGCCTGGGCCGCGGAACAGGCCGCCATGACGGCGGCGCTGAGGAATGTCAATCGCATCGAAAGCATGGGAGGCTCCTTAAAAATCAGGCTGGAAGGGGGTGTACTGGGTTGAACGCGCCGGCCGGCGCATCGGGTTCATCAAAACGCCACTTGAGCTGCATGCCGCCCTGGCCGGTGGGCGTCAGTGCGGGAATCGCCGACAGCAGCTTGCGTGTATAGGCGTGCTGCGGGTGGTCAAAAACTTCGTCGCGGCTGCCTTGCTCGATGATGCGGCCGGCCTGCATCACGATCACGCGGTCGGCGACCTGCTCGACCACACCGAGGTCATGGCTGATGAAAAGGCAGGCGAAGCCGTGGCGCTCCTGCAGCTCGGCCAGCAGTGCCAGCACCTGGGCGCGCACGGTCACGTCAAGGGCAGACACCGGCTCGTCGGCGATCACAAAGGCCGGTTCGCGTATCAGTGCGCGGGCAATCGCCACGCGCTGGCGCTGGCCGCCCGAAAGTTCATGCGCATAACGCGCCGCATGCCGGGGCTCCAGCCCGACTTCGTCCAGCATCCTGGCCACGCGCGTCTGCCGCTCAGCCGATGAGAGGCCGGGCACCAGCCGCAGGCCTTCGCCAACCAGCTGGCCAATGCTCATGCGCGGGTTCAATGAAGAATAAGGATCCTGGAACACCATCTGGCAATTGAGCCGGTAGTCCAGCCAGCCTGCGTCGCTGCGCGCGATCGAATGGCCGCGAAAGCGGATATCGCCTTCGGTGGGTTTGATCAGGCCGGCAATCGCGCGGCCCAGCGTGGTCTTGCCCGAACCGGAGCCACCCACCACCGCGACGACCTCGCGCGGACGCACCACCAGGTCTATGCCGTGCAGCACACGCTTGGCCTCGGTCCTGGCGAACAGCCTGCGCTTGCCGGGATAGTCGAAGACCAGCTTGCGCACTTCGATGACGGGCTGCCCGTCGGCAATCACGCGTGCGGCCTGCCGGCGCGGGATGGCTTCAAGCAGCTTGCGCGTGTAGTCCTGCTTTGGCCCTGCCAGCAGGGAAGCCGTGTCGCCGGCCTCCACGACTTCGCCCTGTTGCATGACGATCATGCGCTGGGTGTAGCGGGCGACCATTGGGAGGTCGTGGCTGATCAGCAGCACGGCGGTGTTGTGCTCACGCGTGAGGCCAACCATGAGCTCCAGCACGTCGCGCTGCACCAGCGCGTCCAGAGCCGTAGTCGGCTCATCGGCGATCAGCAGCGCGGGCTCCAGCAGCATGACCGAGGCCAGCATCATGCGCTGGCGCATGCCGCCTGAAAACTCATGCGGCCAGGCAGCCAGCGCGGCCTGCGGGTCGGTGATGCCGACGCGCGCCAGCATGGCCAGCGCCTTGTCGCGGCGCGCGGTTGGCGAGAGCTCGGGCCGGTGCAAGGCCAGGCCTTCGTCGAGCTGCCGGCCGATCGTCATTGACGGGTTGAGCGAGGTCATGGGCTCCTGGAACACCATGCCAATGCGTGCGCCGCGCAGCTTGCGCAAACGCGCATCGCCGGCCGTTGCCATGTCTTCGCCTTCAAACAGGATGCGGCCCGCGCTGCGCACCAGCGGTGGCGGCGTAAGGCCCATGATGGCGCGCGCCGCCTGGGTCTTGCCGCTGCCGGATTCGCCGACGATGCCGACGATTTCGCCCGGCGCAACGGTGAAGGACACATTGCGCACGATTTCGCGGCCGCCCTTGCCGATGGAAAGGCTTAAGGCCGAGACATCAACCAGCTGTGTCATTCGATGCCCCTCATGCGCGGGTCCAGCAGGTCGCGCACCGCGTCGCCCAGGAAGTTGATGCCCAGCAGCGTGAGCGCAATGCACAGGCCCGGGAAGATGGAAAGATAGGTCGCCTGCGCCATGAAGGGCCGGGCCGCGGCCAGCATATTGCCCCAGGTGGGCGCGGGCGGCGGAACGCCCAGGCCCAGGAAGGAGAGTGAGCTTTCCGCGAGGATCACCCAGCCGAACATGGAGGTGGCCAGCACCGTGAGCGGCGCCACGCAGTTGGGCAGCACGTGGCGGAACATGGTGTAGAGCTCCGAGTTGCCGAGCACGCGCGAGGATTCGATGAACTCCTTTTCGCGCAGCGACAGCACCGTGCCGCGCACGATGCGCGTGACGGAGGGCGTGTAGGCCAGGCCCAGCGCCAGGATGATGCCGTACTTGTTGGCGCCGAAGACCGCCAGCAGCGCCAGCGCCAGCAGCAGGCCGGGGAAGGCCAGCAAGGCGTTGGTGAAGGCCATGATGATGCGGTCGGTCCAGCCGCGCACAAAGCCGGTCAGCACGCCGATCACTGTGCCTGCCGTGATGGAGAACAGTACCGTGAGGAAACTGATCCACACGCTGTTGGAGGCGCCGGCCATCAGGCGCGAAAGCTCGTCGCGGCCGAACTCGTCGGTGCCCAGCCAGTAGGTGGCGCTGGGTGGCTTCAGGCGCGCCAGGAAGTTGATCTTGAGCGGCTCGTGCGGCGTCCAGAAAAAGGCCAGCACGGCGGCGGCGAGGATCAGGCCCACGATGAAGAGGCCGATCAGGGCCTGCGGGGTGAGAAACTTTTTCATTCTGCGAGCACCCTGGGGTCAAAGATCGGATAGCAGAGGTCGATCACCAGGTTGGTGACGACGTAGATCACGGCGACCAGCAGCAGGCAGCCCTGGATGACCGGATAGTCGCGCGCGAAGATCGCGTCGACCAGCAGGCGGCCCAGGCCGGGAATCGTGAACACGGTCTCCACGACGGCCACACCGCCGAGCAGGTTGCCCAGCACCAGGCCGATCAAGGTCCAGGTCGGGCCGAAGGAATTGCGGAACGCGTGGTGCACCAGCACGGCGCGCTCCGACAGGCCTTTGGCGCGCGCGTGGGTGATGTAGTCCAGCCGCAGTACCTCCAGCGTGCTGGCCCTGGCCATGCGGATCAGCACGCCGATCTCGTGCAGGAACAGCGTGAGGATGGGCATCAAGAGGTAAAGCAGGCCGGACTTCCAGTCGCTCATGATGGAGACATAACCGACCACCGGCAACCATTCAAGCTTCAGGCCGAAGAACAGCAGCAGCAACAGTCCCAGCCAGAAGGTCGGGATCGACACCAGCAACGTGGCCGTGCCGACCAGCATCAGGTCGGGCAGGCGGTTTTGTTTCCAGGCGGCGATCATGCCGGCCGGCACCGCGACCAGGGTGGCGAAAAGCACCGCCACCAGCACGATCTGCGCGCTGACCAGGAAGCGGCCCAGCACCAGCCGCAGCACGGGCTCGCCGGTGTTGATGGACACGCCGAGGTCGCCGCCCAGCACGTGGCTGCCCCAGATGCCGAATTGCACCGGCCAGCTTTTATCAAGACCGAGCTGGGCGCGCAGGTCGGCCAGGCGCACCGGGTCGGCGAGGTCGCCAAGCAGCAGCTGGGCCGGATCGCCGGGGATCAGCCGGATCAGCACAAACACCGCGACCGCCACGATCAGCAGGGTCGGTATCGCCATCATCAGGCGGGCCAGCGCGAAACGTAGCATGGTGGGGCTTTCAGGGCTGGGGCGCGGAACGCATTCTCAAGACCGGGCCTGGTCGACCGCCTGGCGGCTCTCGCTGCGCATGTCTGCCAGCACGCCCGCGAAGAAGTCCTGCACCGTGCCGACGCAGGCCAGGCCGTCGTGCGGGACGTTGTCGACCTGGTCCAGGGTGACGCTGACGCCGGCCTGCACGAAGGACTGGCGCAAAGTCTCCAGCCGCTCGGGCCGTGTGCGCCCGGCGTCGTTGGCGCCGGCCATGTAGAACTTGCCGCCTTCGCGGTGGGTGATCTCCCAGGTTTCCATGTCGGCCTTGCCGACCACCATGTGCACTGGCAGCGCCTTGAGCGCGGGCAGGTTCAGGGGCTTGCCGAAGCGCTTTTCGAAGTCGCGCACGCCCACCCACCAGTCTTGCTGGAAGTCCAGCAGCGTGACCGAGCCCGGCGCGCCTATGGATAAGGCCCAGAGGCGCTCGGGGTGCAGCAGGCCGAAGCGGTTGACGAACTGGCCGCCACCGGAATAACCGAAGAGCGCGAACCTGGAGAAATCGCACCCGAACTTGACGGCCACCTCATTGACCATGCTGAGGAGGATCTGGTCGTAACGGATGTCGGCTTCGCGCAGGTGCTTGAAGCCGTCGCGGTTGCCGTCGCCCTGCGGGCCTGCAGGGAACAGCGGGCACAGGACGATGCAGTCGTTCCACTTGGCGAAGGCGGCGAAAGCGTCGCGGTACTCTGTGAAGGCGCGGCCGGTGCCGTGCACCACGACCACCAGCTGCATGGGCTGCTTGGCCCTGCCCAGGTGCGGCGGAACATAGGTGCAGTAGGAAAAGCGCGGGTCGGTGCGCGACGCAAAAATCGTGCTGTGGCCCAGGTCGTAGATCGCGGCCGCCCGCTTGTCGCCGAAAGACGGGTTTGACGCCGTAGCGGCATTCGATGAGAGCACTTCAGACATACGTCACCACCCACAAAATAAAACTCGAAGCGGCTTGTTCCAGGCCGCGCGTTGCACGTGGTGGTGAGAGACATCGGTCCGTCACACAACCCTGTTAGGGCGGATTGTTCTCCATCCAGTTTAAAAAATATATCTATATTATGTTGTGAGATGATAAAGTTATTCTTTTGTATTGAGACGAATCGCGCGTGAGCACCATCCGCTTTCTGAGGACCTTTCTCGCTGTAGCACAAGGCGGTTCTTTTGCCGCGGCGTCTGATCGCGTCGCGCTCACGCAGGCCGCGGTCGGGTTGCAGATGCGCGCGCTGGAAACCGAACTCAAGGCCGTACTCTTCGAGCGCTCAGGGCGCGGGGTCGTGCTGTCGGACGCCGGCCGCGCGCTGATCGCCCATGCCGAAAAAATCATCGGCTATTACGACCAGATGCGTGAGGGCCTCGAAGGCGAGGGCGAGATCGCCGGCACGGTGACGGTGGGTTCCATCGTCACCGCCATGGGGCTGCTTTCAAACACCGTGGTCAGGATGAAACCGCTGTACCCGCGCCTCAATGTGCGGCTGGTCATGCAGGAGTCCAGCGGCCTGGCGCGCAGCGTACAGAGCGGTGAACTGGACGCCGCCATCTTCGTCGACGACTCGCCGCAGGAGCGCAAGGGCATGCGCTGGACGCCCCTGTACACGGAGCCGCTGACGGTGGTGGCGAGCTCGCAGGTCGCGCTGCCGGGCAGCGATTTCAAAAAACTGCTGCGCGAGCAACCTTTCCTTCGCTTCGACAGGCGCACGCCCAGCGGCATACGCATTGAGCAGACGCTGCGCAAGCTGGGTCTGGCTCCGCAGGACTTCCTCGAACTCAGCTCGCTCTCGGCCATCATTGACCTGGTGCGCCAGAACGTGGGCGTGACCATCGTGCCGCATGTCAAGAACGCCGATTGGGCCAACGACGCCTTGCTGCGCGTTCTGCCGCTCCCAGGGCGGCCTGCGACACGCCTGATCGGCATGCTTGAGCAAGGCAAGCGCGAGCACATCACCTCGGTGATTCGGCAGCATGTGGTTCAGCTGCTGGCCGAGAAAAGCTCGGTGGACATCGCAAGCTCTGCGACGAAGGCGCACAAGCCCCGGCAGAAACTTGCGCGCTCCCGCTGAACTTTTTCACGGCGGGCATCTCAGACTTCCTTTTAACGGAGGGAATCCCATGGTTTTTGCCCAAAACGACCAACTGACTTCACGCGCACTCTCAGTGCTTCGCATTGTTTCCGCTTATTTGCTTATTCAGCACGGCACAGCCAAGCTTCTGGGTTTCCCCCATGTGGCTTATTTCGACGGTCTGCAGGTGTTGTCGTTGATCGGCTTTGCCGGCATTCTGGAGCTGGTTGGCGGCGCGCTGTTGCTGATTGGCCTGTTCACGCGTCCTGTGTCGTTTGTGTTGTCGGGTCTGCTGGCGTTTGCCTACTTCATCGGCCATGCATCCAAAGGCTTTGTGGCGGCGCCCATGCTGAACGGTGGCGAGTCGGCCGTACTGTTCTGCTTTGTGTTTTTGTTCTTTGCCGCTGCCGGCGGTGGTGTGTGGAGCGTGGACGCGCTTCGTTCGCGGAAGTAAGCAAGATACCCGCGTCAGCGCGAAGCCGGTGCATCCTTGGGATACGCCGGCTTTTTCATGCCTCACCTTCCGGCTTATGCCGTGTTGTCGGTTGCGCTGTCTGTGGGCGCGGCATTCATGCCACGGCCTCCGGGCCAAAAGCCAGCCCGTCAAGTTTGTCGGGGTTGCGAATGATGAAGATGTTGTTGGCCTTGCCCTCATCGTTGTAGGCAAAGGTGATGGCGGCGGCGATCTCGCCGTTCATGCGCAGCTGGATGGCGCGGCCGCCGTTGATCTCGCAGGGCACCCATTCGTAGTGGGCCCAGTAGCGGGCCAGTTGCGTCGTCAGCAGGGTGAGTACGCTGCCCTTGCCCTGGAAGATGCCTTCCACCGAGGCAACCTTGCCGCCGCTGTCGGTGCTCAAGGCGATGTCGTCCGAGAGCAGATTCGCCAGCGACTCGGTGCTGCCTGCGGTGATGGCTTCGCGAAAAGCAGTGAGCAGGTCGTCCTGCACCTTGGGCGGCGTGACGTGCCGGACCCTGCCCTGGGCGATGCTGGTGCTGGCGCGCGAGACGAGCTTGCGGCAAGCGGCTTCTTTTATGTCCAGCATCTCAGCCACTTCGGCATAAGGCGTTTCAAAAATCTCGTGCAGCAGGTAGGCGGCGCGTTCCCTGGGCGTGAGGCGTTCGAGCAGCAGCAGGAAAGCCATGCTCAGCGATGAGGCCAGCAGAGCGTGTGTTTCGGGCGTGTCTTCAGTCTGGGTATGGATGGGTTCGGGCAGCCAGGTGCCGACATAGTCGACCCGGCTGCGCTGGGCGTCGCGCAACATGTCGATGCAATGGCGCGTGCAGATGGCCGTGAGCCAGGCGGCCGGTGTGGCGATGCTGGCGTGGTCGGCGGCCAGCCATTTGATGAAGACGTCCTGCACGGCGTCTTCGGCATCGGCCCGCGAGCCGAGGATGCGGTAGGCAAGGCCGAACAAATGCCTGCGCCTTTCTTCAAACACGGCAGTGGGGTCGATGCCTGTCATGTGCGTTCGCCTCGGTCTGGATCAGTGTGCCGAAACCTGGATGCGGTTCCAGAGGTTGATCATGCCGATGGTAGCGGTCAGTGCGCCAATCTCTTTGTCGCTGAATGACTGACGCAGGCGGCCGCGCAGGTTGGCGTAGTCAGTCTTGTGGTCGAGCGTGGTCAGCGCTTCCGTCCAGGCCAGTGCGGCCTTTTCGGCTTCAGTGAAATCGTTGACGTGTGCCCAGACGACGACGCGGTCCAGCCTGTCCTGGGTTTCGCCGTCCTCACGGGCTTCGCGCAGGTGCATCTTCACGCAGAAGGCGCAGCCGTTGATCTGAGAGGCGCGCAGGTGAATCAGGTGGTGCAGTTTTTTGTCCAGGCCCTGGGCGCCTATGGTTTCACTGACCTTGAGCAAGGCGGGGTAGACATCGGGGATCGCGCGGTCGACACGGACGGGGGCGGTGTTGGCAGTGCTTGCGGCAGTCGTAGCAGTCATGGTGTTTCCTTGAAAGAGGTTCAAAAGTTCAAAAAGTTGGATGTCACACCATATTGACGATTGAGCATTGCCGTTTGTGACGTGTTGTGACGCGTGCCTCCAAAAAAAAGCTGGAATAAATGAAAAATCGCCTGATCCTCAAGGGATTCAGGCGACGGCGGGACGAAAACCGGTGCGCGTCAGGACTTGCTGCCCAGCAAGGCATTCATCGCCGAATAGTCCAGCTTGGGGCCGAGTAGCGGCGACAGGTCCTGTTTCAGCAAGGCCTCGACGCTGGTCCGGGCGTGTTCATACGCCACCTGGAAAGGCGCCGGCCCCACGCTGAGGCGCCGCACACCGGCAGCCTGCAGCTCGGCAATGGGCGGCAGCCCAGGCATGGCCATCAGGTTCAGCGGCAAGGCGACAGCCTCGCAGATATCCCGCACGTCAGGCAAGGCGGTCAGGCCGGGCACAAAGACGCCGTCTGCCCCAGCCTGCTGGTACAGCTTCAGGCGGGCGATGCTGGCGTGGGCCGGGGTGCTATCGACTTTCAGCTTGCGCAGGTAGACGTCGGTGCGGGCGTTGATGAAAAGCGGCGTGCCCTTGAGCGCCGCGCGGATGGCGTGGATTTTTTCAATGAGCAGTGCGGGTGCACCGCTGCCGTCTTCAAGGTTGATGCCCACGGCGCCGGCCGACGCCACCGCGGCGGCCAGGCGGCCCACCTCGGCCGGGTCGTCGCTGTAACCGTCCTCCATGTCGACCGTGAGCGGTACCTTCAGGACGCGGGTGATGTTGCTGACGGCATGCAGCAGTTCATCGGGCGGCAGGGCGCCACCGTCGGCATAGCCGCTCGCCCAGGCCAGCGACGCGCTGCTGGTGGCCACGGCTGCGGCGCCGGAGGCTTCAAAGAGCTTGGCGCTGGCGGCATCCCAGGCGTTGGGCAACAGCAGGATGCTGCTGGGCGACTGGTGGAGTTGCAGGAACTGTGGATGGTGAAGGTTGGGCATGGTGCGTGGCTCCGTTGAATCATTCAGGGTGATGCAGGGCTGGGTGCGCAGGGCTGCGCGGAAACCGTGAAGGCATCAGCTTAGCAATCTGGGCTGACATGGCTGGCCGGTTCCGGACCTTTCCTGCCCTATTTACCTGGCGTTACCTGGCCTTACGCGCCGCGAAATTCCACCTCAAACCGGGCGAGGCCCGCGTAGTCAAACTGCGTGCGCTTTCCGAGGGGCAGCTTCAGCACGCCGGCGTAGGAGCCTGTGATCACCGCCTGGCCGGCCAGCAGTCCGATGCCGCGTTCGCGCAGGAAATTGGCGAGCCAATATAGCGGCGTGCGCGGGTCGCCGTTCGGGTGTCTGGCTTCGGCGGTTTGCGTGGTTTCTCCGGCGATTTGCCAGGTCAGCTGGAACGTGGCGACGTCGGGGGCGCCCAGTTCAGGTCCCAGCCACAGGCCGTTGTTGACAATGCCGTCGGCCAGAAGTTCGGGAAAGGGCAGGCTGCTGTGATCGGTGTAGCGGCTGGCGCATATTTCCAGTGCGGCATGGACAGAGCCAATCGCCGCATCGACCTCGACCCCGGTGTAGGGCTGCTGGCGCGGGGGCAGGTCCTTGGCCAGCACGAAGGCCAGTTCCGGCTCAACCACCACGGTGCCGGAACCTGCGGGAAAGGGCACGGCGCAGGCCGCCGCGCGGCTGAGGGCCGGCTGGTAAATGGGCGCGGCCACCAGCTTGCCGGGGCTGGGCGGTGAGGCCTTCCAGCCGGCCACGGACAGGCCGAGCCGGCGGGTGACTTCCTGTTGTATCCACCAGCCGTCTTCCAGGTCGACAGGACGGCAGCTCTCATGCAGGCGCGGGCCTGGCTTGCCCGTGGTTCGTCTTGCTATCAATTCGATAGCTGCTTGCGCACGTTGTTCAGGGGCTAGAGGCATATTTGGCTTAAAAAGCAGGGATGGGTGAAGGGCCTGGCCACCCGCGCGATTGCTTGAGGGTGGTAGCCGCAAGCGGGTGTGTTTCAGTGTAGCGGTCTTGCCTGAAACCGGCGCGTGCATGCGCTTCTCTTCAACCCTCTGCAGGACCGCTGGGCTCCTCGTACTTCCTTGTACTATTGACAGCTTCAACCCGCTTTGTGCGTTTTGTGCGCTGTCACTCCTGCAACATTCCAACACCATGAAAAATACCCTGAGCCCCGCTTCCACCCTGCCTGTTGATGCCGCTGACGCCTTGCTGGTGGGGCGTGTCTGGATGGAAGGCACCGGCCCCGTGCTGGTCCTGGTCACGCCCGACGGTGTGTATGACCTTTCCAGCGTTGCGCCGACGGCCAGCCAGCTGCTGGAGCTGCCGGGCGTTGCCAAGGTGGTGCGCGCTGCTGCGGCCAAGCTGCCGCGCCTGGCGGGCACGGCCGAAGTGCTGGCCAATTCCTCGGCCGACGCGCAGGACCCCAAACTGCCGTGGCTGCTGGCGCCTTGCGACCTGCAGGCGCTGAAAGCCTCGGGCGTGACGTTTGTCGAGTCGATGCTCGAGCGCGTAATTGAAGAACACGCGGGCGGCGACGCCAGCAAGGCCGATGGAGCGCGCAAGACGGTGATCGCCGTGATCGGCGAAAACCTGGGCAGCATCAAGCCGGGCTCGCCCGAAGCTGCTCAACTCAAAGACGTGCTGATCGCCCAGGGAATGTGGTCGCAATACCTGGAAGTAGGCATTGGCCCCGACGCGGAAATTTTTACCAAGAGCCAGCCGATGAGTGCGGTGGGCACGGGCGCCGAAGTGGGCATACACCCGGGCAGCGACTGGAACAATCCGGAACCCGAGGTCGTGCTGGCCGTGAACTCGCGCGGCGAGACGGTGGGTGCGGCGTTGGGCAACGACGTGAACCTGCGCGACTTTGAAGGCCGCAGCGCACTGCTGCTGGGCAAGGCCAAGGACAACAACGCCTCGTGCGCGATTGGCCCCTTCATTCGCCTGCTTGACGAACGCTTCACCATCGACCATGTGCGCAGCAGCGACCTGAGCATCACCGTGACGGGCCCTGAAGGTTTTGTGATGAAGGGCGGCAGCTCCCTGAAAAAGATCAGTCGCGACCCGCTGGACCTGGTGGCGCAAGCCATTGGCCCCAACCACCAGTACCCGGACGGCTTCATGCTTTTCCTGGGCACCATGTTTGCCCCCACGCAAGACCGCCACGGTCCGGGCCAGGGCTTTACCCATGTCGTGGGTGACATCGTGACGGTGGCCACGCCGCAGCTGGGCAGCCTGGTGAACCGCATCACCACTTCCGACAAGGCTGCGCCGTGGACGTTTGGCATCTCGGCCTTGATGCAAAGCCTGGCCAAACGCAAGCTGCTGTAGGAAGGGATAAGGCGAATGCATACCTCTGCATTGGTGCTGTTCTCCGGCGGGCAGGATTCGACCACGTGCCTCGCACAGGCGCTGTCGAAATACGAACGCGTCGAGACGGTCGCCTTCGACTACGGCCAACGCCACAAGGTGGAACTGGACGCGCGCCTGAATGTGCTACGCGAGATCAAGGCGCAGTTTCCACAGTGGGCCCACAAGATCGGCGAAGACCATTTGCTGGACCTGGCGGTGCTGGGGCAGGTGAGCGACACGTCATTGACGCGTGACGTCGCCTTCAAGATGGAAAGCTCGGGCCTGCCCAATACGTTTGTGCCGGGCCGCAACCTGCTGTTTCTCACACTCGCGGCCGCACTGGCCTATCGGCGCGACTTGCAGGTGCTGGTCACGGGCGTGTGCGAAACCGATTTTTCGGGCTACCCCGATTGCCGCGACGACACCATGAAAGCCATGCAGCTGGCGCTGTCGCTGGGCATGGACAAACGCTTTTTGATCGAGACGCCGTTGATGTGGATCGACAAGGCCGACACCTGGCGGCTGGCGCATGACATCGGGGAGAAGTCAGGTAAACCACAAGGCGGCGAAGCGCTGGTGAACCTGATCGTGGAGCACACCCACACCTGCTACCTGGGTGACCGCGTGCACCGGCATGCCTGGGGTTATGGCTGCGGGACGTGCCCGGCCTGCGAGCTGCGCGCCAGAGGGTACGCAGGTTATAAAACCACCCCCGTCCAGGCTCACTCCGTGTAGCCTGTTCCCCCCTCGAGGGGGCGGCGCCTGCGGTCTGGCGAAGCCAGTCCCGCGGCCCCCACTGGCTGTTTCCCTCTTCAACCCAGCATGAGCCGTGGAACCGGCTTTGCCGGGCCACAGGCGGGCGGCCCCCTCGGGGGGCAGCGCATTACACGAAGTGAAAAGCGTGGGGGCTACATCCCGTAGTCTCGCTCGACCTTCGCGATTCGGGTTTTGTAGTGGGTGTACCAGTCGCTGCGACCGGTTTGCTGTGCCACCAGGTGCTCGGCGTTCATTTTCCAGGCCTTGATAGATGCCAGGTCTTGCCAGTAGCTCACCGTAATACCCAGGCCTTCGCGGGCTGACTCGACCCCGAGGAAGCCTGGTTGTTGCGCGGCCAGCGCCACCATGCGGTCGGCCATGTCGCCGTAGCCCTTGTCTCCTTCGGTCCGGAGTGAGGTGAAGATGACGGCGTAGTAAGGGGCTGGGGGTGTGGCGGCAATCACAAAGCGACTCCTGGCTGTTGGTAAAAAAAGGACTATTGCCCGCGGCCGGGAGGCTCAACCACGCTGCGGGTGACCAGCGGTGGTTCCTCGCCCAGGTGAAACCCGAGTTTGCGTTCGCGCAGCGCTACGTCGCTGGCCGTCACGCGGTCAAAGCGGCGCAGGTGTTCGGTCCATGACTCGTCAATGATCTGTTCGATGTAATGGCCGGGCTTGTTGACGTCGCGCAGCAGCTCCCACTCCAGTGCACCCTGCCGCAGGCGGCTGCGGCGGCTTTCCTGCATAAGCGCACGGAAATCGTCGACGCGAAGCGGGTCTATCTGGTAGTGAATCCTCACCACCACGCGGCCCACCCCGGGCGGTTCTTCGGTCACGGGGACCTTGAACTGGCGGGATGGCGTCAGGTCTTCCTCAATGCTGAGGTCGGACACCAGGTACTGCGCCACCATCATCACGACCGAACCGCTGGCGGCTGCGATCAACAGGCCGGTGGACACACTGGTCAGGCCCGCCACATGGCCCCACAGCGCCGCACCTGCCGCGCTGGCGCCCATGATGGCCATCTGGTACATCGACATGCCGCGCGCGCGCACCCAGTCGGGCAGGGCCAGCTGTGCTGACACGCTGAGCGAGTTGGCGCAGGTGATCCAGGCCATGCCATTGAGCAGCATGGCCGGCACGGCTACATATACATTGGGTGCGAATGCGATGGTGGCCGTGGAAGCCGTCTGCAGCAGCGTGGCGCGCATCACGAGTACGTCGCGCGGCATCATCTGGCGCAGCCGCGGCAGGTTCAATGCTGCCACGATGGCGCCCGCGCCCATGGAGGCCAGCAGCAGGGTAAAGGTGCCGGCGTCGCCGCCGCGCAGGCCGCGAGCCACCAGCGGCAACAGAGCCAGCAAAGCGGTGGAGTGGAAAAAGAAGATGGCTATGCGCAGCAGTACCGAGCGCAGACGTGCCGACTGGCTGACAAACTGCAGGCCGACGCGCATCGCGCTGACCAGGCGCTCACGCCCTAGCGGGCTGGGTGCATGGTCACGCCGCCAGCGCATGATGACAAAGCCTGAAATGACAGACAGCACGGCGTTGAGCACAAACACGTATTCAGTGCCGGCACCGGCAATGAGCGCGCCGGCCACCAGGGGGCCGACAATGCGCGACGCATTCATAGAGACCCCGTTGAGCGCCAGTGCCGCCGGCAGCTGCACACGCGGCACCAGCTCGGGCACGATGGCCGCGAAGACCGGCCAGCGCATCGCCAGGCCCACGCCGTTGGCAAAGGTGAGGGCCAGCAGCAGAGCGGGTGTCATGACATCAGCGATCACCGCAATGCATAGCAGCGTGGCCACTACCGCGACCCAGAACTGCGTCATGATGAAGTAGCGGCGCCGGTCCAGGATATCGGCCAGCGCGCCGCTGGGCAGGCCCAGCAAAAACACCGGCAGCGTGGAGGCTGTCTGCACCAGTGCGACCCAGAGGGGCGCGGTGGTCATGGAGGTCATCATCCACGCAGCAGCCACATCATTCATCCACATGCAGATGTTGGCCACCAGCCAGGTGCTCCACAGCATGCGGAACACGGGGCGCTTGATGGGCGCCCAGGCCGAGAGGTCGGCGGCGCTGGGACGGGGAGGGGGCGGGCTGGCTTCTTCAGGCATTCAGGAGGTTTCCGGGACGAGACCTTGCCGAAGGCTGTACAGCGCCGGCGAGCCCTCTGGTTGTTTTTCGAATGCCCACAGCTTGTTATGAAAAGCGGCCACGGTAGGCCGGTGCGCAATCGACACCATGCCGCCGTTCACTGATTTGACGTGAGCAAGAAGCTTTTCGTAAAGCGCTTTCTCGGCCGTTTCGTCGAGTGCGCTGGTAGCCTCATCGGCAAAAATCCAGGTGGGCTTTTTCAGCAGCACGCGGGCAATCGCCAGGCGTTGCTGTTCGCCGCCCGAGAGCTTCTGGCTCCAGGCGTCTTCTTCGTCCAAACGGCTTGCCAGCTGCGGTAACAAGGCGTCGTCAAGCGCTTGTTTCAGGGCTTCATCACTGTAGACCGCGGCAGGTTCAGGGTAGGCTAGGGCGTCCCGGAGCGAACCATTGGGAAAATAGGGGTGTTGCGGGATGAACATGGCATCGTCGGGCCGCGCAATGCCGCCGCTGGCGAAAGGCCAGATGCCTGCGAAGGCGCGAAACAGCGTGGATTTTCCGCTGCCCGAGGGGCCTTTCAAGAGAACATGATCGCCGGCGCCGGCATGCAGTGAAGTGTTGGCAAGAATGACGGCGCCCGTGGGCAAAGCAAGGTTGAGCTCCTGCGAATCAAGTGTTTCCGAATGACTGGTCAGCAGTGCGGCGTTGGCTTTTGTCTGCGCCGCTATGCTGTCTTCAAAGCTGGTCAAGCGGTCAGTCGTGGCTATCCATCCCGCAAAACCTGGAACGCCTGGCGGGCTGCTGTAGTTGTCGATAAACCAGCTCAGAGAATCCTGTACCTTGCCGAAAGCCGATGAGATCTGTATGAGTTGCCCTAGCTGGATGGCGCCGCTGAAAAAACGCGGTGCTGCGACAAAGAAGGGGAAGATGACGGCCGCCTGTCCAAAAAAACTGGTAAACCAGATCAATCTTTTTTGCGCGCGAATCAGGGTCAGATAGTTGCTGAGGACAGTTGAAAACCGGCCTTCAAGCTGGCTGCGCTCCACGGACTCGCCGCGGTCGAGCGCAATGGCTTCACTGTATTCGCGTACACGCACCATGTGATGGCGGAAGTTGGCTTCATAACGTTGCTGCAAGAAGCTGAGCCCGATCTGGGGTCTGCCGATGTAGTGGGTCAGAATGCTGCCCACTGTGCAATAAGCAAGGGCGGCCCAGACCATAAAACCGGGGATGGAGTAGCTGTTGCCGGCCAGCGTGAATGAAAAGGAGCCGGAGAGCACCCAGAGGATGCCGATGAAACTTACCAGCGTGACCACGGCATTGAGCAAGCCCATGCTGAGGGTGATGGTGTAGTGCGTATACAGATTCAGGTCTTCCTGAATACGCTGGTCGGGGTTGTCCGGGCTGGTATTGATTGCGGACTTGTCTTTGCCGGTGGAGGCATAGCGAGCCAGCTCCATTTTGTAGAAAGCCCGGTTGGAGAGCCAGCGCCCCAAGTAATCGCGCGTCATCCAGGAGCGCCAGCGCATTTCAAGCAGCTGCGTCAGGTAGAACTTGTAAACCGCAATGATGATGGCACCGAAGGCCAGATAGGTAAAGCGTCCCAGCTGTTGCCAGAACACCGTCTGGTCCTTGTTCTGGAGCGCATCGTAAAACACGCGAAACCAGTCATTGAACTGCACGGCCATGTACACCGCACCCAGGTTCAATACCACGATGGCCGCCAGGAGGCCGCGTGCCTTCCATTTTTCTTCGGACTGGAAGTAAGGTGCCGAAAGCGCCCAGACCCTGGCACTGAACTGTTTGAAAGCACGAAATTTGCCGGACAGGCCGGGAGGAAGTGTCTTCATGGTGGCTTTTTGTTTTTAAAGTCAGGACAACTGGTTGGAAACGCCGCTGGCCACATGGCCCGAAGGCACATGCTGTGCGGCGGAGTGCACGTGACCGGTCTGGTCGTCAAAGAAGAAATCGGGTTCAAACTCACGCAGGAATTCGCCCTTGGCGAGACCCCCCAGGAACATGGCTTCGTCAACCTCGATGTTCCATTCCATCAACGTGCGGATCGCGCGCTCATGGGCGGGCGCGCTCCGTGCGGTGACCAGGGCTGTGCGTATGCGCATGTGTGAGGTGCCGACCTGTTGCAGGCGGTGCAGCGCTTCGAGCAGGGGTTTGAACGGGCCGGCCAGCAGCGGTTGCGTGGCCTTGTCGCGTTCATGCTGCTGAAATGCCGAGAGGCCCTGTGCCTGGAAGACGCGTTCAGCCTCGTCGGAAAACAGCACCGCGTCACCGTCGAAGGCAATGCGCACTTCGTTGGGGTGGGCATCGCTGGCGCGTACCGAATGTGGGTAGACCTGTGCCGCCGGCACACCGGCCAGCAGGGCGTCGCGCACGTCGCTCAGGTGCGCCGACAAAAACAGGTTGGCGTGCAAGGGCTTGAGGTAGCGCCAGGGCGCCTCGCCGCGGTTAAAGGTGCCGCGCTCTATCTTGAGGCCGTAATGCTGGGCCGAGCGAAAGACCCGCATGCCGGAAACGGGGTCGTTGCGTGAAAGGATGACAACTTCGACGCGCTGGGCCGGTGCCGTGGGACTAGCCGCCTCACCGGCGCTCTCGGGTGCTTCGTTGAAGGCCAGCAGTTTCTTGACCAGCGAGAACGCCACGCCAGGCTTGGCCGGCACGTCCAGGCGTTCGAGTTGCAGCTTCATGTAGGCTGCGTCTTTTTTGGCGCCGGGCACGGGCTCGGCCGTCATGCCGGTTTCAAAGACCTGGTTTTCTTCTTCAAAGTCAAACAACGCACGTGACGAGATCGCCACCACGAGCTGACCATCCAGAGTTGCTGCCATTTTTTGATGCCTTGGTGTTGTCAGGTAGGTTTTGAATAAGCAACGGGAGTGTTCATGCCAGTTCCAGTGTGCACCATTGTCCGTAGGCTGGGGCACTGATTGGCCACTGGTCTGCGCTGGCTATATGACGCTGGCCGCGTGCGATGAGTTCCGCCGCGCGGATCACGCCGGCATGCGTGATCCACAGCATGTCGGCCGGGCCTTGCAATTCGTCAAAGGCCGTAGCCACGCGCGCCATCACCTGCATGGTGCTTTCACCGCTGCCGCCGACGCGATGGTGCGCAAAGCCATCGGTCCAGGCCTGCAGTTCGGCTTGGCCAATGTCCTGCCACGCGCAGCCTTCCCAGTTGCCGAAGTCCATTTCCTGCAGCCGCGGATCGGTTTTATAAGTCAAATCGGGCCGCCGCCCTTGCAGGGACTGTGCAAGCTGCTCACATCTTTGTAGCGGAGAGCTGACGACGCGGATAGCGAGAGGGAGCAGTTTGGCCAGTAATTGCGCGCATTGGGCGGTTGCCTCTGTATCGGCTGGCACGTCTTGGCGGCCATAACAAATGCCGGGTTCAACCAGAGGTGTTGCGTGGCGGACAAGCCAGAGTTTCATTCGAAGACCGGCTTGGGGCTGCGCCGCAAATACCAGCCGGGGCCGCGGAACCGGCTTAGCCGGGCCGCAGGCGCAGCGGCCCCCTCGGGGGGCAGCGCAGTACACGAAGTGACAAGCGTGGGGGCTCGTTTCATAAACTGATGGCCAGGCCCAGGTAAAAAGCGATCTCGCAAACCTGCTGGGTGGCGCCCAGGCAGTCGCCGGTGAACCCCTGCAGCCTGCGTTTGAAGAGGCGTCCCATCCACAGCAACGCGAGGACGGCGAAGCTGCATGCAACGGTGAGATTCATGATGTCCAGCACGAAGGTGGCCAGTGCCAGGGAGGCGGCACACCAGGTAAAGCCCACCAGCAAGCTGCCGGGAGAGATCTGGTCGGCAAGCGGCTTTGATTTGGAGGTGGCGGTGTCGCCTGCATGCGGCAACAGGTAGATGAGCAGCAGGGGCAGACCGCGTGACACGATGTGGCCCGTGCACAGGGCCACGCAGACATACCAGCTGCCAAAGGGCGCTTCTTGCCAGTCGCCCCAGCCGGTGGGGACGCCTTCGACCGAGCCGAGAATGGCCAGCAGCGAGACCTTGCACAGGATGGCCAGCACCAGCGCCATGGCGCCGAAGGCGCCTACGCGCGAGTCTTTCATGATTTCGAGGGCACGGTCCCTGTCGTAGCTTCCGCCCAGGCCATCGGCCACATCGGCCAGGCCGTCTTCGTGGAAGCCGCCGGTGAGCAACACAGTGGCAGCGGTGGAAAAGGCGGCAACCACCAGCGGCGCGAACGTGGTGTCCGGCAAGACCGCATGAAACAGCGCATACACAGCGGCGGCAAACAGGCCCACCAGAATGCCAACGCCGGGGAAGTGGCCGGCACTGGCGCGCAGCAACTGGGGGCTGTAGCCCACCCAGGCGGCCAGCCGCCCCGTGATGGGGATGCGCGTGAAGAACTGCACGGCGAGCAGGAATTCGCGGACAAACAGGGTGATGGATGTCATGTGAAGGCCACGGCGGTTTACACGCTTTCCCTGCTGCTCACGCCGGCCGACTCAAAGCTGGCCATTTCATGCAGGAAGCCGGCAGCCGACTGCACCAGTGGCCACGCCAGCAGCGCGCCCGTGCCTTCACCGACTCGCAGTCCCAGCTCCAGCAGCGGCTGGGCCTTGAGATGCGCCAACAGAATGCGGTGGCCGTGCTCGTCGCCCTGGTGGCAAAACACCATGTAGTCCTGTACGGCAGGCGCCAGAGCCCGCGCCACCAGCGCGGCGGCGCCGGCGATAAAGCCGTCGACCAGCACCACGCGGCGCTCACTCGCGGCTTGCAGCATGGCGCCGGCCATCATGGCGATTTCAAAGCCGCCCAGCGCGGCCAGTGCGTCCAGAGGCTGCGTTGCGTCGGCGTGGCGGTCCAGTGCGGCTGCCAGCACTTCGCGCTTGTGCGCGAGCTGGCCGTCGTCCAGGCCTGTGCCGCGGCCGGTGGCGTCGGCGACGTCGACACCCGCCAGGCGTGCAAACAGGAGGGCCGCGGCCGAGGTGTTGGCAATTCCCATTTCGCCGAAGGCCACCACGTTGCCGGGCAGGCTTTGCACGATGTCCATGCCAGTCTGCAATGCGGCCTGCGCTTGTGTGGGCGTCATGGCTGGTTCGTTGCGGATGTTGCGGGTGCCGTGCGCGATCTTGCGCTGCAGCAGCTGCGGATGGGCGTGCAAGTCAGCGGCCACACCGGCATCCACCACCTGCAGCGCAAAGCCGTGCTGGCGCGCGAACACATTGATGGCGGCGCCGCCGGCCAGCATGTTGCCTACCATCTGTACCGTGACAGCCTGGGGGTAGGCTGATACGCCTTCCGCGGCGATGCCGTGATCGGCCGCGAACACCACCATCTGCGGCTCGCGCAGCGTGATGGTGTCCGTCTGCTGGATCAGGCCCAGTTGCAGCGCCAGGCCTTCCAGGCGGCCGAGTGCGCCCTGGGGTTTGGTCTTGTGGTCGATCTTGTGCCGCAGCTTCGCCTCCAGCGGGGCATTGGCGGTGGGCTTAATCGCTGGAAGGTGCAGGGGAGGAAGGTCGGGAGCGTTCATCGGTAATTTGCTTGAGGCAGGCGGGGCAGAAGCATGACAGTGCGCTGCCTTCAGGTTGGACGGATCGTTCGGAGGGCACGGGCATGATGTGCGGCAGTTGCACGCACCAGCACTCTGCATCGCCCGGAGCTGTGTCGGCCCCCACGCTTTTCACTTCGTGTAATGCGCTGCCCCCCGTGGGGGCATTGCTTGCTCGGGGCGGCCCTTCGCTGCGCATCATGCCGCAATGAAATCCGGCGCCGCAGCGAGGGCACACCGAGGTGTTGGCTGGAGCGGATGTGGTCGGGGCTGCGGCTTGTGGGCTCATGTGTGTGGCGGTTCAGCGCTGCAGTTAGCTTTCGAGTTAACTCTGCAGGAAAAGCCGGTAAACCGGGTTGCCGGTTTCTTCGACGTGGGGGTAGCCCAGCGTGTCCAGAAAATCCTTGAAGGCTTTGTTGTCTGCCTTGGGCACCTGCAGACCCACCAGGATGCGGCCGTAGTCGGCGCCCTGGTTGCGGTAGTGAAAGAGGCTGATGTTCCATCCGGGCCGCATGCTGGAGAGGAACTTCATCAGCGCGCCGGGACGCTCAGGGAAGATAAAGCGCAGCAGGCGCTCGTCCTTGGAGAGCGCACTGTGCCCGCCCACCATGTGGCGAATGTGCTCCTTGGCGAGTTCGTCGTGCGTGAGGTCCAGGGCCTTGAAGCCATGGCGCGAAAAGTTGGCGGCGATCTTGCTGCTCTCGCCTTTGGCCGAGGTGGTCAAGCCCACGAAGACATGGGCTCTTGCGCCATCGTTGATGCGGTAGTTGAACTCGGTCACGCTGCGCGGCCCGCCCGGCAGTTCGCCGATCACTTCGCAAAAGCGCCTGAAGCTGCCGCGCTCCTCGGGAATCGTCACGGCGAACAGGGCTTCACGCTCTTCACCGACCTCGGCGCGCTCGGCGACGAAACGCAGGCGGTCGAAGTTCATGTTGGCGCCGCACAAAATCGCGGCGTAGGTTTCGCCTTTGGTCTTGTGGGTGGCGGCGTATTGTTTGACGGCGGCGACAGCCATTGCGCCGGAGGGTTCGACGATGCTGCGTGTGTCGACAAAAACATCCTTGATGGCGGCGCAGACGGCGTCGGTATCGACGGTGACGAATTCATCGACCAGCTCGCGGCTGATGCGGAAGGTTTCCTCGCCCACCAGCTTGACGGCGGTGCCGTCAGCGAACAGGCCGACGTCGCTCAGGGTGACGCGCTTTTTGGCTGTCACGGACTGCATCATGGCGTCGGAGTCATTCATCTGCACGCCGATCACCTTGATCTCGGGTCGCACGGCCTTGATGTAGTTGGCCACGCCGGAGATCAACCCGCCACCGCCGATCGCCACAAACACGGCATCGAGCCGGCTGGAGCCAAGGCTCTGCAGCTGCATGAGGATTTCCATCGCGATGGTGCCTTGCCCGGCGATGACGTCCGGATCGTCAAACGGGTGCACAAAGGTCAGGCCCTGCTTTTTCTCGAGCACCACGGCGTGTGCATAAGCGTCGGAGTAACTTTCTCCGTGCAGCACGACATTGCCACCCCAGGCCTTCACCGCATCCACCTTGAGTTGCGGTGTGGTGGTGGGCATAACAATCACGGCGCGCGTGCCGAGCTTCTGCGCACTCAGCGCGACGCCTTGAGCATGGTTGCCGGCCGAGGCGCAAATCACGCCTTTCCTAAGCTGCTCAGGGCTCAGGTGGGCCATCTTGTTGTAGGCGCCCCGGAGCTTGAAGCTGAACACTGGCTGCTGATCTTCGCGCTTGAGCAGCACGGTGTTTTTCAGGCGCAAGCTCAGGCTTTTGGCGGGCTCCAGATTTGATTCCACCGCCACGTCATAGACCCGTGCCGTCAGGATTTTTTTCAGGTAGTCAGCGGGTGTGAGCGTGGGCTTCGACGTTTTGCCGGAAGATTTACCCGGGGCTTTGACGGGTTTGGCGACGGGGCGGGTGGCTTGTTTGGTGTGGGTTGGCATGTTTTTCTCGCAGCCTGACATCATAGTGGGCAAGAAAAAAGGCCCAGACTTTGCAGTCTGGGCCTGTAAATCCACCCTTAGAGGAGGTGGAGGAGACAACCGGTGCAAAAAGATCTTGAGTTGCCGGACAACTGATCTTGATGCGATGATTTCAGTATAGCGGGCTGATGTTGCGCTGCACAATATCTTGTGGCGAAAATTCGACATTTTTCACGGTTTTAATCATAAATTTAAAGCATAAGGAGAGATTCATGGAATGCACGGTGAGTTGGACTGGCCCGGCAGCGGTCACGGGATCACGCTCCGGCATGAGCTTTCTGGCCGAGACCGGCAGCGGCCACACGCTGGTGATGGACGGTGCGCCGGATGCAGACAAGCCGGAAAACGGCGGCGCAAACCTGGCTCCGCGGCCCATGGAAACCCTGCTGGCTGGAACCGGGGGCTGCACGGCCTATGACGTGGTGCTGATTCTCAAGCGTGGCCGTCAGGATGTGCGGGGCTGCTCGGTCAAGCTGAGGGCTGAAAGGGCGCCCGTAGATCCCAAGGTGTTTACCAAAATCCATATGCATTTTGTCGTCACGGGGCGCGGTCTGGCCACCAGCGCGGTGGAGCGTGCCGTCGCCATGAGTCACGACAAATATTGCTCGGCCACCATCATGCTGGCCAGGACGGCGGAAATCACGACCAGTTTTGAAGTCGTCGAGGCCTGAGGTTATTCGGTCACTGGCCCAGTATTACCGGGCGTAGTATGCTATTAAACTTATAGCAATTGACCTGCACTGATCCGCTGTAGTTGAAGACGCGCTTTAGCTGTTCTAGATATAGTGCGCGGTCGTTGTCATGACTCGCGCAGCAGAGCGCATCAATGTTTTCACCGGAGCGGGCAACTGCAGGGCGCCGGCTTGCTCGGCTTCGCTTGCATGCAGGGCTTCGTCGTCCTTCATCTGTGCCACGATGGCGCGGGATTCGTGGTCCCCCGCGGGCAGGCGCTCCAGGTGGCTTGCCAGGTGCGCTTCAACCTGGCGCTCCGTCTCCACAACAAAGCCGAGACTCAGGCGATCGCCCAGCCGGCTGGCCACCAGGCCCAAGCCGAAAGCGCCGGCGTACCAGAGCGGATTGAGCAGGGATGGCCGGGCGCCAAGTTCGTCAAGGCGGTTCTTTGTCCAGGCGAGATGATCCCCCTCTTCGCGGCTGGCTTGCAGGAAGTGTTCCCGCAGGGCCGGGTCGCGGGTGCCGAGAGCTTGCGCGGCGTACAGGGCCTGTGCACAGACCTCGCCCACGTGGTTGACGCGCATCAGCGCGCCTGAGAGCGCCTTGTCCTGTACAGCAAGTTCTGTTTTCTCTCCCGCCACAGTGGGGCAGGTACGGCTGGCTCGCGGGGCGGCGAAAAGTGTGCGCAGCGCGCCGTCAGCGGCGTTCAGTGCGGTATCGAGTGCTGTCGTCATGGCGTTCTCCGTTGGTGCGGTTTTTGCCATCATAGTGGGGCTACTGCGCAGGTCCGGACAGGCATAAAAAAAGCCCCTTGCGGGGCTTTTGGAAAAGATGGCGATCACCGCCAAGGCTGTGGTCGATCAGAAGGTATGGCGGATGCCGAACGCGATATTGGTCGAATCCCGGCCTGCCGCCGATGTGACGCCACCGAGGAAACCGTTACCGCCAGGAGCTGCCTGGCCTGAGCCCCTGTTGTTGAAACGTGTCAGCACGGCGTTCAGATTGGTGCGCTTGGACAGTGCATAGGTGTAAGTCGCTCCGTAGGAGCTGGTATCGGCGTCGGCTGCACGCTTGTCATCAAGGCGGTTGTAGGCCACAACCCAGGTGTGAGCGCCGCTGGTCAGGCGGTAGCCAATGTGTGCCAGCGTGGCATCCTGTTTGAACGCGTTGTTGTAGGCAGTTTGAAAGGCTGCGCCTACAACCGCACTGCCGCTAAGTCCGGTAACGGTTGTGCCAATGGTTGAGAGGCCTGATGGATTTTCATCCTTGATCGTCGCGTACTGGCCATACAGAGTGCCGGGACCAATATCAACGGTTGCGCCGAGGACGTTGTTTTCCAGGGATTTCTGGCCCAGCTCGTTGTTGCGCTGGTTGTGACCAAAACCCACCGAGAACGAATTGCCCTTGTAGATCGCCATGCCACCGAAGAAGCGGCCTGCGGAGTTGCCAACTGTGCTGGCGACTTCGCCGGCGCCGTACATCACGGCGGCGGTCAGGCCGTCGACCTTGATGCCGTACTGCACGGTATTGCTCAGGCGAATGTCAAATGCTGGAGGGAAGCTGGCAATCTGGCCTGCTGCCAGGCTGGACTGGGTTTGGGACGCATCAAAAGTGGCGCCAACCAGGTAGCCAGGCGTGTACTGACGGCCCAGGGTAATAGCGCCAACCGGAGTGATCAGGCCGACGAAAGCCTGTCGATCAAACAGCCGGCTGGTTCCGGCGCCAGGCAGATTGACACCCAGCGTGCCTCCGATGGAGGCATTCACACCGTTGATCAGCGCAGCCGTAGTCGCTGCCGGGATCGGGAGCGCCAAACCAAGTCCCGCGGCGGTTGACATGCGGTCAGGCAGCTGTGTGCCGGAAGCCGGTGTGTTGGACAGGGAACCTGTGTCAACTTCAAAACGGTTTTCGAGGGTGAAGATGGCTTTGTAGCCGCCGCCGATGTCTTCGGTGCCGCGAAGGCCGAAGCGCGAACCTTCCATGATGCCGCTGGCGATATGGTTGGCTGTGCCGTTGCGCAGGCCGGAGACGCGGTTGTAGCCAGCATCAACAATGCCATAGACAGTCACAGTGCTTTGCGCCATGACGGCCGAAGTGGACAGCAGTCCCATGATCGCAGTTGCAACGAGGGTCAGTTTTTTCATGGAGTCTCCAGGAGTTGTAATTAAAACGAAGCGATAGGCAAACAGGACATCTTGATGCCTGTCTTTACCCTGCAGGCCATCTCTGTAAAGGGAAGATTAATGGCGATGGAGAGACCCGTAAAGAGTGTGAATGCGGGGGGTATCACTTTTGCGACAGGGGAAAACCCGAGGTTTTTGCTGCTCGCACAAAACGCCAAAAAGCACGTCGCTGATGCCTCTTTTCCTTCGTCCCCCTCTGACGCACTGCTATCCGGCAACTCGTTAGCAGGGGGGTTATCGGTAGGGTGGAAATGATCGCGTGCACTTAGGGCTTGAGCTCTATTTTCATGTGCGCGTGGTAAGCGAGCCACATCTTCCTCTTCCCCACGGGCGTGACCCCTATCACGCACTGCACACAGATGCGTTTCAGGGGTATTGGTTGAGCGCCGGTGATATCGGCCCATCCGCTCATGATGCGTTTCGGCTCACTGGCGCTGTTTTGGTGCACTCAAGAACCAAAGTGAGGCGCCGAGGGCGTTGCCGAGGGAGCGAGGGTAGTGTTCAAGGGCATGCCTGCCCAAGACGCAGCAATAAACAAGTCCTGCGGAAAAATGGGTCGGGTACGAAAGTTGCTGAAGGAGCCTCAAGGGTCTTCTGGCCTGCGCGGGTTTATTCAATCGACCTGGAGCAGAAAGGCAGTCCTTTAAAAATGTTTTTCACAGTTCTGTTACTCACCTTTTTTGGAGATTTTTAGCAATGAAGAAAAGTCTAGTTGCGCTGGCCGTGTTGGCCGTTTCCGGCATTGCCTCTGCGCAGTCCACCGTGACGCTCTATGGGATCGTGGACGTTTGGGTCGGTACCGTGAAGGACAACAACCTCAGCCAGTCCGGTGTGAACGTCACACATCCTGCTTCCGGCAATGGCGGCGGTCTGCAAACCAGCCGTTGGGGTCTGAAGGGTTCTGAGGATCTCGGTGGCGGCCTGAAAGCCAACTTCCTGCTGGAAGCCGGCTTTGACCCCAGCACTGGTACGGCCAATAACTACACCAACCCGTTCACCGGCGCGACCTCCAACGCGATCTTTGGCCGCCAATCCTGGGTAGGTTTTTCAGGTGGCTTTGGTGAAGTGAAGTTCGGCAAAATGTGGACCCCGTTCGACATGGTCAAGGGTTCCGGGGCTGCCGGCTTCGACTCGCTCCTGTTTGCGCCTGCCACGAGCGTGTGGGCCAGCAACAGCTATCAGGATCGTCCTGGCAACTCGGTCTACTATGAAACCCCAAGCTTCGGCGGTTTCACCGCTGCCGCGAGCTACAGCTTTGGCGAGAATAAAACCGCCGCTGTCGGTGCCGGCAAAATCGCCAGCATGAACGTTGCTTACGCGAACGGTCCCATCGGTGCGTCTTTGGCCTATCAAAGTGAAAAAGCCACTGCCGCCGCCACCGCGATCAAGTACACCCAGTTGAACGGTTCTTATGACTTCGGCGTGGTCAAGCTGCTCGGCGCTTACGGTAATGTGAAGGATGGCGTCACGCCTCTGACCGGCGTGGCAGCGAGCAAGACGAAGGAATACCAGATCGGTCTGGACTTCCCTGTCAGCAGCGCGCTGACGTTGTCTGGCGGTTTTGCCCGCTCCAAGAGTACCCTGCCGGCCGGCGCCGCCAGCCTGAAGCGTACCGGCTACGGGGTGGCAGCGCTCTATGCGCTGTCCAAGCGTTCGAGTCTGTACGCTGGAACTCAGAGCGCCAAAGAAACTGGCGGCGCGGCTGAACGCAAGACCACCACCTATGGCGTTGGCATTCGCCATACGTTTTAATTCAGGTTTTGCCTGACCTGCCCCGCTTGGGCGGATTCGAAAGCCGCTTCGTAGAAGCGGCTTTTTCATTTGGGATGGCCGAAATCGAGCGCAGCAATGGAACTTTTGCCAAGCAGCTCTCGGTTTTTGCCGGCGTTGTTTCTTTTCCACTGCCATCGGGGATTGTGGTGAACGTGCAACGAACAGGGTGTTTTTAGGAGGATTTCTTTGCGAAACGCTGCCGGGTCTGGTGCAATAGACCCAACTTCCCGAAAGGGGGTTGGCCCGGGTCTCTGGTGGAACCGCAAAGACGCAAGTCCGAAGTGGTCCCCGTGCCGGAGCCCTATGTTTAACCTTGGAGAAATTCTCAATGAAAAAGACCCTTATCGCTTTGGCAGCACTCGGCGCGATGGCCGGTGCAGCTCACGCTCAATCGACCGTGACCCTGTACGGTGTTGCTGACGCTCACTTCGGCCAAAAGAGCACCACCACCAACGTGGCTGGCGTTGGCACCAAGCTGAGCCAAACTGTTATCGATAGCGGCGGCCACAATGGCAGCCGTTGGGGCCTGAAGGGCGCTGAAGACCTCGGCGGCGGCCTGAAAGCCATTTTCCAACTGGAAAGCGGTTTCACCATTGACAACGGCAACGTTGCCAACGGCGCTACCATGTTTGGTCGTCAGGCATTTGTCGGTCTGTCCGGCGGTTTCGGTTCTGTGACCATGGGTCGTCAGTACACCGCTTATGACGCACTGCGCGGCGCAACCAACAACACCAACGATTCATCCTTCGCCACGACCGGCACGGTCTGGGGCACGGGCCTGGCTGATTACGCTGGCCGTACGAACAACTCTATTGCTTACACCTCGCCAAGCTTTGGCGGCTTCAGCGGTGCAGTGGTTCTCGGTCTCGGTGAAGACAAGACGGCTGCAGCTTCCGCAAGCCGTAACACCAGCTTGAACCTGATGTACGCAAACGGTCCTATCCTGGCTGGCTATGCATACCAGCAAGAAAAGGCTGTTGGCGGTGCCAATTCGAACAAGTACCACCTGTTCGCCGGTTCGTATGACTTCGGCGTTGTCAAGTTGGTCGGTGCCTATAACCGCGCCAAAGACAACACGATCAAGGACAAGGAATACCAACTGGGCCTGAGCGCTCCGTTCGGTGCTTTCACCGTGTACGGCGGCTACACCCGCGCCAAGACGACAGTTGCTGCTACGTCTAGCACGGCTAGCGGCTACAGCTTGATGGGTACTTACGACCTGTCCAAGCGTACCCGTCTGTACACTGCTTACAACAACACCAAGAACAACGGCGCTGCCGTGGCTGGTGTGTACAAGACCAGCGCTCTGGTTGCTGGCGTCAAGCACTCGTTCTAATTTGAAGCTGGCTTACGCCAGCTTTGGATAGGAATGTAAAAGCCGTTTCGGGTTGCCCCGGAACGGCTTTTTTACATTCAAGAGTCAATGAAGTTTCAGGGCATGAGGGTGCTAACGCAGTGTCATGCGCTTCCAGCTGACCATCCACGCTTGTGCGGCGGAAAAAATACAACCATGGTTTGAAGATGTCCTGTTTTTGTTCATTGATACTGCGGCGTTTGTTAGTGACCATGGGTGTCAGCGTATTAGGTGCCTGTAGCCAGATTGCCATAGCGCCAGACGAGGGCGAGATGGCGAAGGTGAGCCGGGGTATCGAATGGAATGCGGTTTCTTCATCGTCGACAGACGCGCGTTCCGCAACATGGCAGCACCGCACATTTCCAGGCAAGCAGGAAACACAATACCGCGCAGGCTGGCAGGACGGGCGCCATGTTGTTCAGGGCGATTCACGTGGCGCAGCCAGCATGTTGCGCAGAACGCTGCGCGTAGAGCCGGGGGCACTGTCCAAGCTGCGCTTTTCCTGGAAAGTGCCCGCACTGATTGAAGGAGCCGACCTGACGCAGCGTCATGCCGACGATTCTCCAGTCCGCATCGTGCTGGCTTTTGACGGCGACCGTTCGACGTTTTCCGCGAAGAATGCCATGTTGTCGGAGCTTGCGCTGGCATTGACAGGAGAACCCCTGCCTTATGCGACGCTGATGTATGTGTGGGGCACGCACAGCACACCTGAAAGCGTGATCATCAATACCCGAACCGACCGCATCCGCAAGCTGGTCATTGAGTCTGGCTCTGGCCGGCTTGGCCGCTGGCTCGACTATGAGCGCGATATTCGCGCCGACTATGAAAAGGCTTTCGGCGAAGCGCCCGGTGCGCTGGTTGGTGTTGCCATCATGACCGACAGCGACAACACCCGGCAAAAAACCAAGGCATGGTACGGCCCTGTCACTTTAATGGGAAAACCTGCAAGCCCCTCAATGGCCGCTGTGCCCTTGATTGTTTCGCAAACCCCTGAATTTGCACCGGTGTCCCTTCAAGACTAGTATTTAAACCTGCTGAACTCGAGACCTCACTGATATGCGTGCTCCGGCCACACTTCCAGGTGCTTCATCCATTCAACCTGCCGGGGTGGCAGACAACGCAAATACTGGTCGGCCGGCACTCTTGCGTGCCACTGGCCGTGCTTTTGCACAGATCGTGCAATACCATCCCGAGCTGACTGCCTTTCGGCGTGACCTGCATGCCCATCCTGAACTTGGCTTTGAAGAGGTTTACACCTCCAGCAGGGTAGTCCACGCGCTCAAGCTGTGCGGCGTTGACGAGGTGCACACCGGTGTCGGCAAAACAGGTGTGGTGGCTGTTATCAAGGGTCAACAAATGACCAAGGCCTCCGGGAAATCCGGAGCGAGGCCAATGGTTGGTTTGCGCGCCGACATGGATGCGTTGCCCATGACCGAGCACAACGAATTTGGCTGGAAATCTTCCAAGGCGGGGTTGATGCACGGCTGCGGCCATGATGGGCACACCACCATGCTGGTAGGCGCCGCCCGTTACCTGGCTGAGACGCGCAATTTTGCCGGCGATGCCGTGCTGGTGTTCCAGCCCGCAGAAGAGGGACGCGGCGGGGCCGATGCGATGATCAAGGACGGTTTGTTCGAGCGGTTTCCCGTGCAGGCGATTTACGCCATGCACAATTGGCCCGCCATGCAGCCGGGCACCATCGGCATCAATCCCGGCCCCATGATGGCTGCAGCCGACCGTATCACCATCGAAGTCACCGGCAAAGGCGGCCACGGCGCGCATGCCTATCTCACCGTGGATCCGGTGCTGGTGGCCGCTCACATCATTACGGCGGTGCAGGGGATTGTGTCGCGCAACGTAAAGGCCATGGACAACGCCGTGATCAGCATTTGCGCCGTCCGGGCGGGTGACCTGGGTGCCATGAGCGTGGTGCCCGAGGGCGCCACGTTGGTGGGCACTGTGCGTACCTTTAAACCAGAAGTGCAAGACCTGGTCGAGCGGAGGCTCAAGGAATTGTGCGCCGCGGTAGCGCAAGGCTTTGGCGCCACCGCCACCGTCAAGTACGAACGCATCTATCCGGCGACCATCAACTCACCGGCTGAATACGCACTGGCCACTGGCGTTGCCGAGCAACTCGTGGGCGTGGAGAACGTTGTGCGCAATCTGGAACCCAGCATGGGCTCGGAGGATTTTTCCTTCATGCTCAGGGTCAAGCCCGGCGCTTACCTCCGCTTGGGCCAGGGTGAGCAGTTGCCCGATGGCAAGGGAGGCACCGTCGGCGGCGTGGGCAGCCGTTTTCTGCACAACAGCTGCTATGACTTCAATGACAGCGTGCTGCCCCTGGGTTCGGCGCTGTTTGCAGGGATTGTGGAGCGTTCGCTGCCACTGGCCTGAGGGCCCTTACTGAATCAAGTGCTATCAATAAGATAGCTGTTTGCGCCCATCTTTATTGGACTCGGGGCCTTTTTCTCTCAAAATCTGAAAAGCAACAAAAACCGACGTCCGATGCGCGCCCTGGCATCCGCGCATGCCTCAGGCATAGCGCTTGTTGCGCAGGTTGTTTTTCATCTCCTTGAGCAGCGGCTGCAGCTTGCTTCCAATGCGCAGCGCCACGCAGGTTGCCAGGATGTCGATGATCATCAGGTGCATCAGGCGCGACACCATAGGGCTGTAGCGGTCATAGCCTTCCGGATGGTCGGCCGTGAGGTGGATGTTGCCGGCTGCGGCCAGCGGTGAACCGGTGACGGTGATCACGATCGTGGTGGCGCCGTTTTTTCGGGCGATGTCGCAGGCATCCATCAGGTCGCGCGTGCGGCCGGAATTGGAAATCACCACCACGCAGTCCCCCGGCCCGAGCAGCGACGCGCTCATAACCTGCATATGGCCGTCGCTGTAGGCGATGCTGGTGATGCCCAGGCGGAAGAATTTGTGCTGCGCATCCTGCGCCACGATGCCAGAGTTGCCGACACCGAAAAACTCGATGCGTTTACCGCTGTTATAGGTGGCCAGCAACGCGTCGGCAGCCCTTTCAACCGCTACCGAACTCGCGTCATTGCGGTACTTCAGGAATGCCGCCACCGTGTTGTCGATGACCTTGACCATCACGTCACCGGTCTTGTCGTCCGCGTCCACGCTGCGATGGATGAACGGCACGCCCTCACTCACGCTGCCTGCCAGCTTGAGCTTGAAGTCCGACAGCCCGTCGTAGCCCATGCTGCGGCAAAAGCGCACCACGGTGGGTTTGCTCACATGGGATCGGCTCGCCAGCTCGGTGATCGGCAGATTGGCAAACGCCCGCGGATCGCCCAGCACGAGCCGGCCGACGCGTTGCTCGGCAGGCGCTAGCGATGGCAGCGAAGCCTTGATTCGATCAAGCACGAGGCATGTCTCCAGTGGCGCGAAGTGTTTCCCCAAGCCAGCAGGGGCCGCGGGACTGGCTTTGCCAGACCGCAGGCGCAGCGGCCCCCCCGGGGGGCAGGGAGTTACACGAAGTGAACGACCGTGGGGGCCACATACTTAACATTCCTCACTCCAGCAATAGCCGTCGCGGGCGATCATTGCGCTGGCAGCACTCGGTCCCCACGTGCCGGCGGCATAAGCCCGCGGCGCGTTGGCCTGGGTGCTCCAGCTGTCCAGGATGGGCTCTACCCAGCGCCAGGCTTCCTCCTGTTCATCGCTGCGCACAAAAAGATTCAGCCGTCCGTCAATGACATCCAGCAGCAGGCGTTCATAAGCGCCCACACGTTCGGAGCCAAAGCGTTTGTCGAAGTCCAGGTCCAGTTGCACTGGCGCCAACGACGGCGTGCCCCGCCCCTGGCTGGTGCCTGAGCGCTGGTCGGCGCCCTGTGCCAGCAGGTGCAGCTCAAGGCCATCCTTGGGCTGCAGGTTGATCACCAGCCGGTTCGCCACATTGGAGCCTGCCAGCGTTGACTTGAAAATCGCATGCGGTGCCGGCCGGAAGTTGACCTCGATGTGCGCGTCGCGGCCAGCCAGGCGTTTGCCGGTACGGATGTAGAACGGCACACCGGCCCAGCGCCAGTTGGCGATTTCTGTGCGCAGAGCCACAAAGGTTTCGGTCCTGCTGTCGGGCGGCACACCTTTTTCGTCGCGGTAACCGGGCACGGCCTCGCCGTCGATGCTGCCGGCCGCGTACTGGCCGCGCACCACGTGCTGGCTCAGTGTTTCAGGCGTCCAGGCCTTCAGCGACCGTAATACCTTGAGCTTTTCGTCGCGGATGGCATCGGCGTGCGAGTTGATGGGCGGCTCCATGCCGATGGCACACAGCAGTTGCAGCGCGTGGTTCTGCACCATGTCGCGCAGTGCGCCCGTGCTGTCGTAGAAAGCGCCGCGTTTTTCCACGCCCAGGTCTTCGGCGATGGTGATCTGGATGTTGGCGATCGTTTCGCGGCGCCACAGAGGTTCAAACAGGGAATTGCCGAAGCGCAGCGCAAAGAGGTTCTGCACCGAGGGCTTGCCCAGGTAGTGGTCAATGCGAAAAATCTGCTGCTCGCTCAAAACGCTACGCACTGTCTTGTTGATCGCGCGGTTGGAGGCCAGGTCATGGCCCAGCGGTTTTTCCAGCACCACGCGCGTTTGCGGGCCGTTGAGGCCGGCTGCGGCGATCTGTTCGCATACCGTGGTGAACAGGCTGGGCGCTGTCGCCACATACATCACCACCACGTCGGCGGGCCGTTGCTGCAGTTTGGCGGCCAGCGCGGCGTAGTCGGCCGGGTTGGACAGGTCCATGCGCAGGTAGCCGAGCAGAGCGGCGAAGCGCGAGAACTCTTCCTCGCTCGGGCGCTTGGCCAGCTCGACATTGTCAAAGCGGGATTTGATGAGTGCGCGGTATTGGTCGTCCGACAAATCGTCGCGTGCCACGCCGACGATGCGTCCTCCCTCCGGCAATGAGCCGTGGCGAAAGGCCTGGAACAGGGCCGGCATGATTTTGCGCCACACCAGGTCGCCGGTGCCGCCAAAGAGGATGAGGTCAAAACTCATGGTAAAAAAGTGTCTTGGTAATTAAGTTTCATATTCTATGGGCATAATGGTAACTCGACCCCAGGCCCGGGAGATGCAGGCATCCAGGCGCCCTCAAGGTGTTTCATCCAGACAACTCCCCCTTTTTTTTGAACCAGCCATGACCCAACTTGACGCCCTGAAACAGCTCACCACCGTGGTTGCCGACACTGGCGACTTCAAGCAACTAGGGCAGTTCAAGCCGCAGGACGCCACCACCAACCCGTCGCTCATCCTCAAGGCGGTGCAAAAACCCGACTATCAACCCCTGTTGAAAGACATCGTAGGCCGCTTCAAAGGCCGGCCCCTGGACGAGGTCATGGACCGCTTGCTGGTGCGTTTCGGCTGCGAAATCCTGTCCATCATCCCTGGCCGCGTTTCAACCGAAGTCGATGCCCGGCTGAGCTTTGACGCCAACGCCACCTATACACGCGGCGAACGCATCGTCGAGCTCTACCAGGCCGAAGGCATCCACATCGACCGCGTGTTGATCAAGGTCGCTGCCACGTGGGAAGGCATTCAGGCGGCCGAAAAGCTTGAGTTGCGCGGCATTCACACCAACCTTACCCTGCTGTTTTCGTTCGCCCAGGCAGTCGCCTGCGGGCAGGCCAAAGTGCAGCTGATTTCGCCATTCGTCGGCCGCATCTACGACTGGTACAAAAAATCTGCCGGCGCCGCCTGGGACGAAGCCGCCATGGCCGGCGCCAACGACCCCGGCGTGAAGTCCGTGCGCGAAATTTACAACCACTACAAGCACTTCGGCATTGCCACCGAGGTGATGGGGGCGAGCTTTCGAAACGTGGGGCAGATCACCGCGCTCGCCGGCTGTGATCTCCTGACCATCAGCCCGGAATTGCTGGCCCAGCTCGCCGCTACCGATGCAGCGCTGCCGCGCGCCCTGGATGCCAAAGCCGCAGCGGCGCTGGACTTGCCTGCGGTGAACTATGACGAAGCGGGATTCCGCTATGCGCTTAACGAAGACGCCATGGCGACCGAGAAGCTGGCTGAAGGGATACGCGCTTTTGCGGCTGATGCCGTGAAGCTTGAGCAACTGATGCTGGCTGCATAACCTTTCAGACAGGACACGTCATGACCCGACTGCGTTGCGATCAGACTTCCGCATGGCCTGCGCTTCAGGCCCTGTATGCCGCTTCCGGTAAAAACTTCGACTTGAAGGCGGCATTCGCTGCCGATCCGGATCGCTTCGCCACCTTCAGCCAGGGCGCGCCGCATGTTTTTGCGGACCTTTCCAAAAACCTGGTCGATGCCGGCAGCCAGACCTTGCTGTTTGAGCTTGCCCGCGAATGCAGGCTGGAGCAGCATCGCGACGCCATGTTCTCCGGCGAATCGGTCAACGGCACCGAAAAACGCGCCGTGATGCATTTTCTACTGCGAAATCCGCCTGTAGCCCAGGACGATGATGAATCGAGTGCTATTAAAAAGATAGCAACCGAGTTGACCCAGGTTCACGCCACACTGGACGCCATGCTGGCTTATGCCGAGCAGGTGCGCGCGGACACAGCCATCACGGACATCGTCAACATCGGGATAGGCGGCTCTGACCTGGGGCCTCAAATGGCGGTGCTGGCGCTCGGCGAATTCGCTACCACGGGCAAACGCATTCACTTTGTCTCCAATGTGGATGGGGACGAACTGGCCACCGTGCTCAAGGGCCTCAAGCCACAAAGCACGCTGTTCCTGATCGCTTCCAAGACCTTCACCACCACCGAGACCATGACCAACGCGCATTCGGCCCGGCGCTGGTTTGAGGCGCAGGGCGGACGTGACGTTGGCCGGCATTTCGCCGCGCTGACGACCAACGTCGCGGCAGCCAACGAATTTGGAATCAGCACCACCTTTGGTTTCTGGGATTGGGTGGGTGGGCGTTATTCGTTGTGGTCCGCCATCGGCTTGCCGCTGGCCATCGCCATTGGCGCAGCCGGCTTTCGCCAGTTGCTGGCCGGTGCACATGCCATGGATGAACACTTTCGCACCGCACCCCTGGAGCGTAACCTGCCGGTGCGCCTGGGCCTGCTCGATGTCTGGTACCGCAACTTTCACGGCTTTGCCAGCCGCAGCATCGCGCCTTACAGCAGCGCCCTGCGCCGGCTGCCGGCTTACCTGCAACAGCTGGAGATGGAAAGCAATGGCAAGCGTGTGGATGCGGATGGCAAGGCCTTGCCGTTTGAAACGTCGCCCGTTCTGTGGGGCGAACCCGGCACCAACGGCCAGCACGCCTATTTCCAGATGCTGCATCAGGGTACTTCGGTGGTGCCGGTCGAGTTTGTGGCCGTCAAAACAGCCGCGCACGCACCGCATGACCTGCCCGGGCATCACACCAAGTTGCTGGCCAACGCCCTGGCCCAGGCGCAGGCCCTCATGCAGGGCAAGGAAGACGGGGGCGGCCACAAACACTTCCCCGGCAACCGGCCCAGCACCTTTTTGCTGCTCGAGCGGCTCACACCTGCCAGCCTGGGCGCGCTGATCGCCCTGCAGGAGCACCGTGTGTTCGTCAGCGGGGCGATTTGGGGTATCAACAGTTTTGACCAGTGGGGGGTCGAGCTCGGCAAGGTGCTGGCCAAAGACATCGAGCCACGCCTGCGCAGCGGGGATCTGTCTGGCCTGGACGGCTCGACGGCCGGCCTGTTACGCAAGATTGCTGGCTGATTTCCCGAAAACTGTGCGTTTTTCCATTGCGGGCCCGCGCGCTTCCGTGGTCAACTTGCCGTTCCCCCGATTTTTCGATCGCTTCGCATCATGTTTTTTACCCGTCCGCTCTGTCGTGTTTCCCCCCGTTTCCGGATAGTCGCTGCAGCGCTGCTCACGCTGGCGCTGGCTGCCGGCTGTGCGACACGGCCAATGCCTGACGAGGACGGCGATGTCGATGAGCCGGTCAGCCGCGGCGGCACCCTGGGGCCGGCGGAAGGGGTGACTGGCACAGCGTGGGCCGAGATGTCGGCCCCGCCCAAGGCTGGCGAGCTCAAGCCAGACGACCTCAAGTGGGAAATTTTCCGCGTGCCAGGCAAGCAGCCGGCTAGCTACAGCTATGTGCGCCATGAAGGGCGGGACGCGGTGCTCGCCAAGGTCGAGGCGTCCGGCAGCATCCTGCGCCACCGTTACCGCATCGAGCCCGAAGAAATCGGCCTCGTGCGCTTTTCCTGGAACGTGCCCAACGCCCGAACGGGTGCCAACCTCACACTGCCGCAACTCGATGACGTGCCGGTGCGGGTGGTGCTCGCGTTCGAGGGCGACCGCTCCCGGCTGTCGATGAAAAATTCCCTGTTGTCGGAGCTGAGCCGGCTGCTCACCGGCGAGGAGATGCCGTTCGCCACGCTGGTTTATTCGTGGTCGCGGATCAACCGGCCCGGCGAAGTCGTCGTCAACGACCGAACCGACCGCATCCGCAAGATCGTCGTTGATTCAGGCGACCACGGCTACAACGAATGGCGCAGCTATGAGCGCGATATCCGTGCCGACTACCGCCAGGCTTTTGGCGAAGATCCCGGCGCCTTGCTTAGCTTCGCGGTCTTTACCGAAGGCGAAAAGAACGAGGGCCAGTTGCAGGCCTTCTACGGGCCACTTAAGCTGGTGCCGGCTTCGGCTGTCGCGCGCAAATAGCGCCGTGACCGGTCGGCGTGTCTACGTCGCCCGATCTGATTTCTCTGTCTGGTGGTGAAAACGACGCAGGCTGATGGCCTGGATCAGTAGAGCGCATCACATCGGCTTTGACAATTTGTTGCATCTAATAATGCGGCATTTAGGGAAATTACCACTCCTTCAATGCAACAAAGTATTGAGATGCCCTGATCCGGTATCAAACCCGCAAGGGCCCTTCTTCAAAATGCAGTCAGCGGCAAAGCGGCCGTTTCGACTGACATAACGAAGGAGACACCTATGAAACGTTTTATCCGGGCAGGCCTGGTGCTTGCACTCTCGGGCGTTGGCATGGCCCATGCCGTAACCGAACTCGTGGTGGCGACAGTCAACAACGGCCATATGATCGAAATGCAGAAGCTCACGCCGGTTTTCGAGAAGGCCCATCCCGACATCAAACTCAAGTGGGTCACGCTCGAAGAAGGCACCCTGCGCCAGCGCGTTACCACCGACATCGCTACCAAGGGCGGGCAGTTCGACGTGATGACCATCGGCCTCTACGAAGCGCCGATCTGGTCGAAGAAAGGCTGGCTGCAGCCCATTGCTACCGATACCGCCTATGACGTCGACGACCTGTTGCCCGCCATCCGCACCGGCCTGTCGCACGAAGGCAAGCTCTACGCCGCGCCGTTCTATGGCGAGAGCTCTATGCTCATGTACCGCAAGGACCTCGCCGACAAAGTCGGCTTCAAGATGCCCGAGCAGCCCACCTGGGCACAGGTGAAGGAGCTGGCTGGCAAGATCCATGACCCGAAAGCCGGTGTGTACGGCATGTGCCTGCGCGGCAAGCCGGGCTGGGGCGACAACATGGCTTTCCTGACCACACTGGTCAATACCCACGGCGGCCAGTGGTTCGACATGCAGTGGAAGCCGCAGATCGACACCAAGCCCTGGAAGGACGCGATCGGCTTCTACGTGGACCTGATGAAAGCCTACGGCCCGCCCGGCGCCTCGGCCAACAGCTTCAACGAGAACCTTGCACTCTTCAACGAAGGCAAGTGCGGCATGTGGGTGGACGCAACCATCGCCGCCTCATTCATCAGCGACCCGAAGCAGTCGAAGGTGGCCGACAAGGTGGCCTTTGCCCAGGCCCCTGTTGCCGTCACGCCCAAGGGCGCCAACTGGCTGTGGACCTGGAACTTGGCCATTCCGGCCAGCTCGACCAAGGGCGCGGCTGCCCAGACCTTCGTGAAGTGGGCTACCTCCAGGGAGTACATCAATCTGGTCGCCAAAGAACATGGTTGGGGGACGGTACCCACCGGCACGCGCAAGTCGACCTACGCAAACCCCGAGTTCCAGAAGGTTGCCAAGTTCGCCGCAGCCGAGAAGAAAGCCATCGACAGCGCCAACCTCGGCGACAGCACGCTGCCCAAGTCGCCCTACGTCGGCGTGCAGTACGCGGCCATTCCCGAGTTCCAGGCCATCGGCGTGGCGGTGGGGCAGCAGATGAGCGCAGCGCTGTCCGGCAAGGTCACGGTGGACCAGGCCCTGAAGACATCACAGACCGCCGCCGAGCGCGAGATGAAGAAGGCCGGGTATTACAAGTAAACCTTAGGGCTGCGCACACTTCGCCCCGGGACCCACAACATGAACCGCCTCTTGCCTCGCGCGCTCATGGCACCTGCAGTGCTCACGCTCTTCCTCTGGATGATCGTGCCGCTCGTGATGACCCTGTACTTCTCGTTCGTGAGCTACAACCTCATGCAGCCCGGCGACCATCCATTCGTGGGTATCGAGAATTTCCAGTACTTCATCACCGATCCGGACTTTTGGCCTGCGACCTGGAACACGCTGCTGCTCATCGGCAGCGTGATCGCCATCACGGTGGTGTTCGGCGTGCTGCTCGCGTTGCTGGTGAACGAGCCCTTCCCGGGGCGAGGCATCGTGCGTGTGCTGCTTATTTCACCGTTCTTTGTCATGCCCGCAGTGAACGCGCTGTTGTGGAAGCACATGATGATGAACCCGATCTACGGCGTGCTGGCCGACCTGTGGCGATTTTTTGGTGCGCAACCGGTCGATTGGCTCACCGATGTGCCGCTGCTGTCGGTCATCATCATGGTGGCCTGGCAGTGGTTGCCCTTCGCTTGCCTGATCTTCATTACCTCGCTGCAGTCGCTGGACCGCGAGCAGATGGAAGCGGCGCGTATGGATGGTGCAAGTTCGTTCCAGCGGTTCTTCTATCTCATCATTCCGCATCTCGGCCGGCCGATGGCGGTGGTGATCATGATCGAAATGATCTTTTTGCTCAGTGTGTTCGCCGAGATCGCCATCACCACCAATGGGGGCCCTGGCAACGAGAGCACCAATCTCACCTACATGATCTTCAAGCAGTCGCTGATGAATTTTGACGTGGGCGTGGCTTCGGCCGGTGCGTTGTTCGCGGTGGTAGTGGCCAACATTGTGGCGGTGTTCCTCATCCGGATCGTCGGCAAGAATCTCGACTGAAGGAACGACCATGCAACCAAGCAACTTCCTTCCGCAACTGCTGCGCACTGTGGGTGCGTGGGCTGTGGCGCTGCTGCTGTTCTTTCCGCTCGGCTGGCTGTTTCTTACCGCCTTCAAGACCGAGCTGCAGGCGATTCACGTGCCGCCACTCTTTATCTTCGAGCCCACGCTCGACAACTTCAGTGAAGTGCAGCGCCGTAGCGATTACTTGCTGTATGCGCGCAATTCGCTCATCACCAGCCTGGGTTCAACCATCATTGGCTTGTTGATCGCGGCGCCTGCCGCATACTCGATGGCCTTCTTCCGTACGAAGAGAACGCGCGACATCCTGATGTGGATGCTTTCCACCAAGATGATGCCGGCGGTGGGTGCGTTGGTGCCGATCTACGTTCTTGCGCAGACCGCGGGCCTGCTGGATTCGCTCACCGCGTTGACCATTGTGTTCACCCTGGCGAACCTGCCGATCATGGTGTGGATGCTCTACAGCGCCTACAAGGATATTCCAAACGAGATCCTGGAAGCTGCACGCATGGACGGTGCGAGTCTTTGGACCGAATTTCGCCATGTTGTGCTGCCGTTGTCGGTGGGCGGCCTTGCTTCGACCGGCCTGCTGTGCCTGGTGTTGAGCTGGAACGAAGCCTTCTGGGCGCTCAACCTCAGTTCGGCCAAGGCCGGCACGCTGGCGACATTGATCGCCTCGTATTCCAGCCCTGAAGGCCTGTTCTGGGCCAAATTGTCAGCCGCCTCGCTGATGGCGATAGCACCCATCGTCGTGTTCGGCTGGTTCAGCCAGAAACAGCTGGTGCAGGGCCTGACATTCGGTGCAGTGAAGTGAAAGGAATTGACCCATGGCTTATCTGGAACTCAAGAACATCGAGAAAAGTTTCGGGGAAACCCAAATCATCCGCGGTGTTGATCTTGAAATCAACAAGGGCGAGTTCATCGTCTTCGTCGGACCTTCGGGTTGCGGCAAATCGACACTGCTGCGCCTCATCGCGGGGCTGGAGCCCATCACCAAAGGCAACTTGCTGCTGGACGGCAAGGACATCACCTGGACGCCTTCGGGCAAGCGTGACCTGGCGATGGTGTTCCAGAGCTACGCGCTCTATCCGCACATGAGTGTGTACGACAACATGTCCTTTGCGCTCAAGCTTGCGGGCGTGCCGAAGGGCGAGATCCAGACCAAGGTCGAGTACGCAGCCAAAACGCTCAACCTCACCCAGTACCTTGACCGCACGCCGAAAGACCTGTCGGGTGGGCAGCGGCAGCGCGTGGCGATTGGCCGTGCCATTGTGCGTGCGCCCAAGGTGTTCCTGTTTGACGAGCCCTTGTCCAACCTTGATGCCGCGCTGCGCGGCAACACGCGCGTCGAAATCCACAAGCTGCATCGCGCGCTCGGCGCGACGACCATTTATGTCACGCACGACCAGGTCGAGGCCATGACGCTGGCCGACCGCGTGGTGGTACTCAGGGATGGACTGATCGAGCAGGTCGGCACGCCGCTCGAACTCTACGACCACCCGGCGAACCGGTTTGTCGCGCAGTTCATCGGCATGCCGTCGATGAACATGGTGGCGGCGAACTCGATTCCGAGCTTCTCGGCGGCCACCGGCGGGCGCCTGCCGAACGATGGCTTCCTGGGCGTCCGGCCGGAAGGTTTGCGCGTGCACCCGAAGCAGGCTGTTGCTTTGGGGGTGCGAGGTCGCGTGGAGCTGATTGAGGCACTCGGTGCCGACACCCTGATTCATGTCGATGTCGGCGGCGTACCGTTGATAGCGCGCCAGAACGAACGGACACCGCTGCATGCCGGGGACGACGTGGCGGTCGAGCTCGATTCCTCGGTGCTTCATCTGTTCAACCGTGAAGGCCGTGCGGTCTCGGCCTGATTTCTTCCTTTTTTCTTTCGGACATTCCCTTGACTCTCGCAACAGCGCTTCTTGTGCAAACGCCACTGGCGCCTTCGGAATTCACGGTGCTTCACCTTGGACTGGGTTCGTTTCATCGGGCCCACCAGGCCGTCTATCTTCAGCGGCTGATCGATGCGGGCGACATCCGTTGGTCCATCGTGGGCGCCAATATCCGGCCCGACATGGCCGAAGTTGTCGCGGCCTTGCAGGCACAGGGCGGGCGTTACACGCTGGAAACCGTATCGCCGGCCGGCAAGTACCGTTACGAACAGATTGAGGCCATCCGCGAAGTGCTCCGCTGGGAAGACTCGCTGGCTGCGGTGATCTCTCGCGGTGCGGCGCCGTCCACGCGCATCGTTTCATTCACCGTGACCGAGGCAGGCTACTACCTCGACACGAAAGGCAAGCTGGACTTGTCTTTCAATGACCTCGCGGCAGACCTTGAGCGTGCACGCCGTGGCGAGGCAGGAGGGGAGGGCGTGACCATTTATGGCGCCGTCTGCGCGATACTGCGTGCGCGCAAGGCGGCGCAGGCCGGCCCGGTGACCCTGCTCAACTGCGACAACCTGCGCCACAACGGCGACCGCTTTCGTGACGGGCTGCTCGAATTCATGGCGCACACGGGCGATGCCGATCTGCTTTCGTGGACCAACGCAAACACCTGCTGCCCGAACGCGATGGTCGATCGCATCACGCCTCGCCCGCCGCCCGAATTGCCTGCTCGCGTGAAGGCCGCCACAGGGCGTGATGATGCAGCGGCCGTCACCGCCGAGAGTTTCATTCAATGGGTGATCGAAGACAACTTCGCGGCCGGGCGCCCCGACTGGGGCAGCGTGGGCGTGGAACTGGTCGAGTTGGTGCAGCCCTACGAGGAGGCCAAGATCCGCATCCTCAATGCCACGCACAGTTGCATTGCCTGGGCGGGTACGTTACTGGGGCTGGATTTCATCCATGAAGGCACGCGCCATGCGGCGATCCGGAAAATAGCCTGGGACTACGTGACCGACGACGTGATCCCTTGCTTGAGTTCGCCTGAGGTCCCGAGCCCGATCGACCTCGCGGCCTACCGGGACGTGGTGATTGACCGTTTCGGAAACCCCTCGATCCGCGACACCAACCAGCGCGTGGCGGCAGACGGTTTTTCGAAGATCCCCGGCTTCATCGCGCCCACGGTGCGCGAACGGCTCGCCATGGGGCAACCGATCGACAGCGTAGCGATGCTGCCCGCGCTGTTTCTCGCCTTCCTGCAGCGCTGGCATCGCGGGACACTGCCTTATACCTACCAGGATCAGGGCATGGACGAGGCCGTGGCACACGCGATCTGTGACGCCGCCGATCCCGTACTCGCGCTGTGTTCGGATGCAGCGCTCTGGGGGGCCGTCGCGGGTGATGCAAGGCTGATCGACGCCGTGCGTAGCGCGAGCGGGCGCGTGGGAAATTTTGTGAATTCGGGAGCAGCGAGATGAGCGAACGTCTGAAAAACCGCCACGTGCTGTTGACCGGCGCCGGTGGCGGCATAGGCCTGGCGGTGACCGAAGCCTGCATTGCCGAAGGTGCGCGCTGCAGCGTGGTGGACCGTGCGGCAACGGCGCCCGAGGCGGTAGGCGCGCTGCAGCAGCGCCATCCCGGCCGCCTGGCCTACATTACGGCGGACGTCGCCCAGGCACAGGCGATTGCGCGCCTGCTGGAAGAGGCGCTGGCCGCTTTTGGCCCGGTGCATACCTTGTTCAACAACGCGGCCGTGTTCGACCTCGCGCCTTTGCTCGACAGCGACGAGGACTCTTTCGACAGGCTCTTTGCCGTCAATGTGAAGGGCATGTTTTTTGTCATGCAGGCCGTGCTTCGCCACATGGTCGAAGCCGGCACGCAGGGTGCGTCGGTCATCAACATGGCCTCACAAGCCGGGCGGCGCGGCGAGGCGCTGGTATCGCACTATTGCGCCACCAAGGCCGCGGTCATCAGCTACACCCAGAGCGCCGCGCTGGCTATGGCGCCGCATGGCATCCGTGTCAATGGCATTGCCCCCGGTGTGGTCGACACGCCGATGTGGGACCATGTCGACAGCCTGTTCGCCAAGGCTGAAGGGCTGCCGCCCGGAGAAAAGAAACGCCGTGTGGGCCTTGAAGTGCCACTCGGCCGCATGGGTGTACCGGCCGACATCGCGGGAGCGGTGCTATTTCTTGCCAGCGACGAAGCGCGCTACATCACGGCGCAGACTCTGAACGTCGATGGTGGCAGCGTCATGAGCTGATTTTCCGGGATTGAGCGCAATGAATGGCGGCTTCCATCTGTACCTCGACAGCGCCGACCTGGCCGAGTTGCAGGCGTGCCTGCCGCATCCGGTGGTGCATGGCGTGACCACCAATCCCGCGTTGCTGCAGCGAGCGGGCGTCGGGCGCACCGCGGTGCCCGGCCTCTTGGCACGCTGTATCGAACTGGGTGCGCGGCAGGTGCAGGCGCAGGTGTATTCGAGCGAAGTCGACTGCATGCTTGAAGACGCGCAGGATCTTCTGCCGCACTTCGATCGGGGCCAGCTGGTCGTGAAAATTCCCGCCACGCGCCAAGGCTTCGATGCTGGCGCGCGGCTTATTGCGCAAGGTGTACCGGTCACGTGGACGGCCGTCTACGCGCCTGAACAGGCGCACTTTGCTGCCCAACTGGGTGCGTCTTATGCGGCACCCTACCTGGGCCGGCTCGAGGATTCTGGTGTCGACGGGCTGGCACTGATCGCGCAAATGCAGGCGTTGGTCGTACAGCGGCCTTCGTCGGGCACCCGCCTGCTGGTGGCGAGCATCCGCTCCCGCGAGGCGTACCTTTCCTTGCTGGGGTTGGGTGTGGGCGCCATCACGATTCCACCGCGCCTCTTTGCCGAATTGCTTGACCATCCCGCCACGCTGGCCGCCGAGCGCGGATTCCTGGCCGACGCCAGCACCTTGCCTTGACCGGGAATTCCACCATGCGCATTGCACTCACAGGCGAGGCCCTGATCGATTTCACTGCCGGCGAGGCAGGCTCGCTGGCGTTCCTGGGCCACGAGGGCGGCTCGCCGCTCAACACGGCTGTCGCCTGCGCGCGCCTCGGGCAGCCCACCGGCTTCCTCACGCAGCTGTCGACCGACCTGTTCGGCGAGCGCCTGATGCGTTTTCTCGAACGCAACGGCATAGACACCCGTTTCATCCTGCGCAGCCATGCGCCGTCGACCCTGGCCTTCGTCGAGCGCACGCCACAAACCAATCGCTATGCCTTTTATACGCGCGGCAGCGCCGACGCGACCTGGGCGCCTGAGCCGCTGCCGCAGTTGCCGGCGGAATGCCGCTTTCTGCATTTCGGCTCGATCGCGCTCCTGCAGGAACCCGCTGCCACGCGCATCACCGAGTTGGTCGTAGCAAATGCCGGGCGCTGCGTGATCGTGTTCGATCCCAACGTACGACCCAGCCTGATATCCGATATGGCGGCCTACCGAGCACGGGCCATGAACTGGTTTTCAATGGCCGACCTGGTCAAACTCAGCGACGAAGACGCCGAGCTGCTGGCGCCCGGCAGGCCTGCCGGTGCACTGGCCGCGGATTGCCTGCAAGCCGGTGCGCGCGCGGTGATCGTCACGCGCGGTGCTGAAGGTGCCATGCTCTGGCGTGCCGGGCATGGGCCGTTGACCGTGGCCGCGCCGCGTGTCAAGGTGGTCGACACCATCGGTGCGGGTGACACTTTTACGGCCGGGCTCTCTGTTTCACTGCTCGCGCATGGCGTTGAACACCCGGCCCAGCTCGGTGAACTGGGCGAAGGCGCCTGGCGCGAAGTGATGCGCTTCGCTGCCACGGCCGCTGCACTGAACTGCACCCGCGAAGGTGCCGATCCACCCACGCTGGAGGCCGTTCACGCCGCGCTCGTGCAGGAGGACAATGAGGCCCTTGCTGCCCGGTCCTGATCCATGCCGCCATGACAACGTCCACATCCAAGCGCTCGATACCCCGTCAGCGCCAGCCCGAGCTGGAGCGGGACATTGCGCGCTCGCCCCTGCTGGGCTACGAGGCCCCTGAAACCGGCCTTGTGCGCTGCCTTGCACACGGCTTCCCGAGCCCGCTGGTACGCTGGCATTTTCATGAAGAGTATGAACTGCACCTGATCACGGAGACCTCGGGCAAGGCGTTTGTCGGCGACTGGATCGGACCGTTCCAGCCCGGTCATCTGGTGTTGTGCGGCCCGCGCCTGCCGCACAACTGGATTTCGCTGGACGTGCCCGAAGGCGGCGCCGCGGGACGCGACCGGGTGATCCAGTTCCATCATGAACCCATCGAGCGCGCGGCAACCGGGATTCCTGAATTGCGCGAGGTGATGCAATTGCTCGAACGGGCGCGCCACGGCATTGAATTTTTCGGCATGTCGCAGCAGGCGCAGATGCACTGGGACAACATCAAGGCCGCGCGCGGCGTGCGCCGCCTCGGCCACTTTTTTGAGTTCATGGCCGACCTGGCGCAATGGACAGACTACCGGCTGCTGTCGAGCGTGCAGATGCAAGGCACGCAAGGAGCCGATGGTGACGCGCAGGTCGACCAGATCAACGGCATTGTTAACCGCATCACCGCCAACATGGCGGAGCCGATCTCGATGTCGGTCGTGGCAGCCGAACTCGGTATGAGCGAGAGCCGCTTCAGCCGCTTCTTCCAGCGCTCCACCGGCAACAGTTTCACCGACTTCGTCAACCGCGTGCGCATCAACAGCGCCTGCCACCTGCTGATGCAGACCGACCACAACATCACCGACATCTGCTACCAGGTCGGCTTCAACAATGTCGCAAACTTCAACCGGCGTTTCCTGGAGATAAAGGGCATGACGCCCACCGAGTTCAGGCGCCAGGCCGACGGCCGTTTCGGCCGGCCGACCTGATTTCCGATTCGCCCCCATTTCCTTTCTGCTCCCGGAGGTCGCGGTACGCAAGGTTTGGGTCTGGTACCTGACGTTGCGTCAGTTGTTTGATATGGCGATTTCGCCGGGCCTGCTGCTAACGGCAGCAGGCTTGCAGCCGGGCATCCCGGCGAGAGTGTGCTCACAATGTGCGATCTTGCCTTTGGGTGGCAATCGCGGAATCAGAACCTGTACCCCAGTTGCAAGGTAAAGCAGTCGGGGTCAAGGCCCACATCAATGGTCTGGTTGGTGCTCAGCGTGCCTCGGGTTTTCAGAAAAGTTTTGGCGTAGCTGGCTTCCACAAACCATTTTGCGTCAAGGTTAAACATGCCGCCCAGCTGCACGGTGGGAGCCCATTTCGATTTGAAAGAAACGCCGGTGGGAGGTCCTCCCGGGTTGGTCAGTGATGTCAGCAAGGCTGTGCCGCGTTCCCTGTAAAACCTCACGTAGGACAGACCCGCGCCCAGGTAGGGGCGAAACGTGGCGTTGGCATCAAGGAAGCGGTATTGGGCGACCAGCGTGATGGGCAAGGCACGGGTTTCGGCCACCTTGCCGACACCGGCGAGTACGCCGGCACCGCTGACGTCATGCCTGAAGCCCAAACCCAGCGGCAGGTGCAGGCTGATGTGATCGGTGGCCATGTAGTTCACCGCGGCCGTTAACCTGGAATCACTGCTGACGTCCACTCTCGCATCAGGAATAACACCTGCTCCGGAAGGCAACGACAGGCTGCCGCTGTCCACGGAGGGCGTGATGCGCGTGATGCCGGCCGACACGGACCAGGTTCCTGCTGGTTGTGCAAAACTGTGTGCGGAGCAGGTTACCAAGGTCGCTGCAATGAAGAGCTTCAGGGAATGGGTCATGGATGAGCACCTGAAAGTGATCGGATTGCCGTCGCGCCGGCGTGGGGTCATGACGACATCTGCGGCAGGGAATGGCGATGGAAGCATCCGGCGGATCATGAAAGTCATGGTAGCGGCAAGCGCAAGCACCCGGTGTCTCCAGCAAGGGTTTTAGGATCAGGCTGTGGTGTTGTTGCCGAAGCCGTTGTGGATTCCACGCCTTGCGCACAGATTGGGTGCGTGGTTCCCTGTTTGTGTGCTGACGCCGCGGCACGCGGGGTGCAGATGCCGGGCGGAACGAAGACAAGGTCCTGCAGCTCTTGCAGCTCCTGAAGTGGGAGGACGCCGGAGGGTGGCTCTGCCGGGCGCATTATCATGTGGCGGGGAATCCACCCTGTTTCAATCTTGCGAGGAGGATAAATAACATGAACTTTGCTCAATCCATTTCCGTTTGCCTGGGGAAATATGTCGACTTTTCAGGCCGTGCAACCCGTTCCGAGTTTTGGTGGTTTTTTCTGTTCCAGTTGCTTGTTTCAATCGTGGCGTCTTTTCTGGGTGGCACGATCAGCTCACTGGTCAGCCTGGCGTTGTTGCTGCCGGCGTTGGCCGTTGGTGCCCGCCGCCTTCACGACATTGGTAAAAGCGGCTGGTGGCAGCTCATTTCGTTCACCGTGATCGGTATTCTGTTGCTGATCTATTGGTTTGTGCAGCCTTCGGATGAAGGCAGCAACCAGCACGACAAAGAGCCTGCCGCTGCTTGAGCGTCTGAAGCGACTGAAGTTTTAGCGACCATAAGAAAACCCCGCAGGGCTTGCGCCTTGCGGGGTTTTTTGTTGGGAGCCCGGAGTTCCGGGCTGCGCCAAGGGCGTATTTACATGCCCATGTCGCCCATTCCGCCCATTCCACCCATGCCGCCAGGCATGCCGCCGCCGCCAGCTGCTTCTTCCTTCGGAGCTTCAGCAATCATGGCTTCGGTCGTCAGCATCAGGGATGCGACGGAGGCTGCGTTCTGCAGTGCGGTGCGGGTGACCTTCGTGGGATCCAGGATACCCATTTCGATCATGTCGCCGTAGGTGTCGTTGGCGGCATTGAAGCCGTAGTTACCCTTGCCGGCCAGCACGGCGTTCACGACGACGGAGGCTTCGCCGCCTGCGTTGTAAACGATTTCGCGCAGGGGAGCTTCAATGGCGCGCAGCACCAGCTTGATACCGGCGTCCTGGTCAGGATTGTCACCGGCGATCTTGCCTGCAGCTTGCTTGGCGCGCAGCAGGGCCACGCCGCCGCCGGCCACAATGCCTTCTTCCACGGCAGCGCGGGTAGCGTGCAGCGCGTCTTCCACGCGGGCCTTCTTTTCCTTCATTTCGACTTCGGTGGCAGCGCCAACCTTGATCACGGCAACACCGCCGGCCAGCTTGGCCACGCGCTCTTGCAGTTTTTCGCGGTCGTAGTCGCTGGTCGCTTCTTCGATCTGGACGCGGACCTGCTTGACGCGGGCTTCGATGTCCTTGGCTTCGCCGGAACCGTCGATGATGATGGTGTTCTCTTTGCCCACTTCGATGCGCTTGGCTTGGCCGAGGTCAGCCAGCGTCACTTTTTCGAGCGACATGCCGACTTCTTCAGCGATGACCTTGCCGCCGGTCAGGCAGGCGATGTCTTCCAGCATGGCCTTGCGGCGGTCGCCGAAGCCAGGGGCCTTCACAGCCACAACCTTCAGGATGCCGCGCAGGGTGTTCACCACCAGCGTTGCCAGGGCTTCGCCCTCGACTTCTTCGGCAATGATCAGCAGCGGACGGCCGGCCTTGGCAACTTGCTCCAGGGTAGGCAGCAGGTCACGGATGTTGCTGATCTTCTTGTCGTAGAGCAGAACAAAGGGGTTGTCCAGCAGTGCGGACTGCTTTTCAGGATTGTTGATGAAGTAAGGGGAGAGGTAGCCGCGGTCGAACTGCATGCCTTCGACGACGTCGAGTTCGTTTTGCAGGGACTTGCCGTCTTCCACGGTGATCACGCCTTCCTTACCAACCTTGTCCATCGCGTCGGCAATGATCTTGCCGATGGATTCGTCGGAGTTGGCGGAGATCGATCCGACCTGGGCGATTTCCTTGGAGGTGGTGGTGGGCTTGGAAGCCTTCTTCAGCTCTTCGGTCAGGGCCAGCACGGCCTTGTCGATACCGCGCTTCAGGTCCATCGGGTTCATGCCGGCGGCCACGTACTTCATGCCTTCACGAACGATGGCTTGAGCCAGAACGGTGGCGGTGGTGGTGCCGTCACCGGCGTTGTCGGAGGTCTTGGAAGCAACTTCCTTGACCATCTGCGCGCCCATGTTCTGCAGCTTGTCCTTCAGTTCGATTTCCTTGGCGACGGACACACCGTCCTTGGTCACCGTGGGGGCGCCGAACGAGCGCTCCAGAACCACGTTACGGCCTTTGGGGCCCAGGGTTACCTTGACGGCGTTGGCCAGGATGTTCACACCCTCGACCATGCGTGCGCGGGCTTCGCCGCCGAAAATTACGTCTTTTGCTGCCATGATGCAGATTCCTTAAAGTTTATGGATGAAATCGCCTGCTAGCTCAGGTAAAACATGCGCTAGCAGCTATCAAATAAATAGCAGATGAGAAATTACTTCTCGACCACTGCAAACAGGTCTTCTTCTTTCATGACGAGCAGCTCGTCGCCGTCGACCTTCACGGTCTGGCCGCTGTATTTGCCGAACAGCACGCGATCGCCGACTTTCACGCCCACGGGGCTCAACTCGCCCTTGTCGTTTTTCTTGCCTGGGCCAACGGCCAGTACTTCGCCTTGATCAGGCTTTTCTGCGGCGCTGTCAGGAATGACGATGCCGGAAGCGGTTTTGGTTTCGTTTTCCACGCGTTTGACGATCACGCGGTCGTGCAAAGGACGAAGTTTCATGAGAGCTCCTTGTTTGAGAACAATGGTTTTGGGAAAGCAAAAACACCCAGTTAGAAGTGGGTGCTCGTTAACTTTGTGGAGTGAAGGCTTGTTAGCACTCAATACCAGCGAGTGCTAATCATAGAGGCATTTGGGGTGGTTTTCAAGGCCGGGCGGTAAATCTGTCGGTGGCCGCCTCCGCTGGTGGCAGCCAGTGATCTTTCTCTCACCGCACTGTTGAAGGCCTGTTTACCAGTTCGTTGGGCTTTGGTACGGGTCTCGACATAAGCTGTTGATCTCAAAGAGATTTCCGACCAAATGGGTGAGTCAAAAGGCACTGCGCGCCTTGCTCGGCGCATGGCCGATGACACGCTTGAACGCGCGGCTGAAGGAAGCCTCGGAGTCGTAACCCAGCCGGTCGGCGGCCGTGGTGACACGCATTCCGTCTTGCGCGATCCAGCTGCGTGCCTGGAACATGCGGATACGGGCCACGTACCTGGCCGGACTCTCGCCCACCGATTCCTTGAATGCCTGGGCAAAGCGTGATCTTGATGCGCCCATGATGTTCGCCAGCTCAGGCACGCTCCAGTCCTGCTCCGGTGTCGCGTGAATGGCGGCCAGCACCTTGCCCACGCCGGGCGAGCGCAGCGCCGCGATCCAGCCTGTCGAATTGCTGCAGGCGCATTCCACCCAGGCGCGGATGATGGTCGCGGCGAGCACATCGGCCATGCGGGCCAGGATGCCGCAGGCGCCCATGCGGTTGAGCGAGGCCTCCCGCTCCATCGCATCGAGCAGCATGGGCACGCCCGGGTCGCGCTGTGCCAGGTCGCCGGCGCGGATCACCTCCGGCATCATGGCCAGCAAGGGATGCAGCGGGTCGAGGTTGAACTTCATGGTGCCGCAGAACATGACGTGCGACGGGGCCTGCGCCGCGGGCGCTCCGTCCCGCAGCAGGTAGATATCGTCCGCGACCCGCTCGCGATCAAAGGCCGCGAGGGCCACTGGCGGAACCTCAGGTGAGCTGGCCACGGTGTGGGCCGTGCCGCGCGGCAGCAGCACCGCGTCGCCTGCCTTCAGTTCCATCCATCCGGACGGCTGCGTGTGCAACCAGCAATCTCCGCTGGCGACGAAATGGAAACGCGCGGTGGCTTGCGCGGCAAAGGAAATCGCCCACGGCGCATGCATCACGCAGCGGCCGTACTCCACGCCGTCCAGGCGCAGGCCCAGCAGGATTTTGGTGAGGGGGTCGGGCCCGGCAGCGGGAAGGCCTGCGCCTTCATGTGGAGGTTGGATGACGGGCGTGAAAGTTCTGGAGGAATCGTCAAGCATTTCGGCTCTTTCGCCATGGAAATGTGTGGATGCTAGGCCTAAGCTGGTCACCTTGTCCCCAACAAGGCTTCCCAACAAGGCTTCACATCCCATGTCATCAAATTCCTCTTCTGCGTGCCTCGATCCGCTGGCCGCTGGCGCCACCTCCCCCAACGATTCACCCGGCGAGGCTGCCGCTCTCTGGGCGGCGGTCGCTTCACTTTCCCTCGGCGTTTTCGGCCTGGTCACGGCGGAATTCCTGCCGGCCAGCTTGTTGACCGCCATGGCGGCCGATCTCCACGTCACGGCGGGCGCCGCAGGTCAGGCCGTCACGGCCACCGCGCTCGTCGGTGCGGTGGCTGCGCCGACCATTCCCCTGCTGACGGCGCGCTTCGACCGCAAGCGGGTGCTGCTGACGCTCACCGCCCTGCTGCTCGTGTCCAACGTGCTGGCGGCGACGGCTGGCTCGCTCGCGGTACTGTTGTTCGCGCGTGTGGTGCTCGGCATCGCGCTTGGCGGATTCTGGTCCATGGCGGCGGCACTGGCCATGCGCCTGGTGCCGGAACGGCTTTTCCCGCGCGCCATGTCGCTGGTGTTGACCGGCGTGTCCATTGCCACCGTCTGCGCGGCACCGGTCGGTGCCTGGATGGGCAACGTGTGGGGATGGCGCAGCGCTTTTGTCGCGGCGGGCGCCGTCGGCTTGCTCGCTTTCCTTGTACAGCTGGTGGCGTTGCCGGCACTGCCGCCGCGCGACCAAGCCAGCTTGAAGGGCCTGCGCGATCTGCTCACACGGACCCCGGTACGCATTGCGCTGCTGGCAGTGTTGCTCGTGATCTCCGGACACTTTGCGGGCTTCACCTACATCCGGCCTGTGCTTGAAGACGTGACGAAGCTGTCTGCGGCTGCGGTCTCAGCTGTGCTTCTGGGCTACGGCATAGGCGGCTTCTTCGGGAACTTTGCGGGGGGCTGGATCGCGGGGCGTAGCGAACGCCTTGCGATCGTCGCCGGCAGCGGCATGATCGCCCTGCTTGCGGCTGCACTGCTCATCGGCGGCAGCTCCACCGTGGTCACCGCCGTGGCTGTCACGCTGTGGGGTTTCGCGTTTGGCGCATTCCCGGTCGGCTTCCAGACCTGGATCGTGCGGGCTGCCCCCGACCAGGCGGAGGCCGCGGGTGGCCTGCTGGTGGCCGCGTTCCAGATCGCCATTGCCACAGGCGCCATTGCGGGCGGGCTTATGGTTGACTGGACCGGAGCGCTCGGTGCCCCCGCATTGGCCATGGTGGCTGTGGTCCTGGGCGGCCTGCTGGCATGGCAGCGCGGCCCGGGATCTGGCCGCAGCTGAACCACGGAGGCCATCATGATGACAAATCTGAAACCAGGTCCGGACGTCAATCGGCGCATTACGCTGGCGGCGCACCCGAACGGCCTGCCTGTTGCGTCTGACTTCCATCTCGTGACAGAGCCAGTGCCGCGTCCGGGCGAAGGCCAGGTGCTCCTGCGAACGCATTTCCTTTCGCTGGATCCGTACATGCGCAACCTGATGGACAGGATCGGGCCCGGATACGCGCCTCCCGTTCCGCTGGGTGGCACCATGCCTGGCGGCACCGTCAGCCGGGTCGTGGACTCCAGGCATCCCAACTATCGCCCCGGTGATCTCGTGATCGCCAACGCCGGCTGGCAGGACTATTCCGTCAGCGACGGGAACGACCTGCTGGCCGTCGCTGACATGGCGCGACCCTCCCTGGCGCTGGGGGCGCTCGGCATGCCGGGCTTCACGGCGCACGTCGGCCTGCTGGACATTGGCCAGCCAAAGGCCGGTGAAACCGTGGTTGTCGCGGCGGCCACCGGTGCAGTGGGTGCCATGGTCGGCCAGATCGCGAAGCTCAAGGGCGCTCGCGTCGTCGGCATTGCTGGCGGTGACTACAAGTGCCGGCAAGCCGTCGACGACCTGGGCTTCGATGCCTGTGTTGACAGGCATGCACCATTATTTGGGGAGCAGCTTGCTGCTGCATGCCCTGCGGGCGTTGACGTGTACTTCGAGAACGTCGGCGGCGACGTATTGTCGGCAGTTCTTCCCCTGCTCAATTCTGGCGCGCGTATGCCCCTGTGCGGCTTTGTCGCGCATTACAACGACTCGGCAGCCTCGTCGCCAGGCGCCAACCAGCTGCCGCAGTTCCTGGCCGCCATTCTGCAGAAGCGGGTGCGGGTACAGGGCTTCATCATCCTTGACTACTATGGCGAGCGGTTTGATGAGTTCCGCCGCGAAATGGGCGAATGGGTCAACCATGGGAAGGTCAAAGCGGTGGAGCACGTCGTCCATGGCCTGCTGAACGCGCCCGCCGCGCTGTCAGATTTGCTGCAGGGCCGGCACTCCGGCAAAGTTGTCGTGCGCCTTGAGGCCTAGCTGCGGAGGCGACGGATTGCGGGGATGCCTCTTGCGAGCATGGAGGCTGTCCGGCGGCGCTACAGCTTGGTTGTCGCTTCGCAGGGAGAAGCCCGGCGGCAATGATGAAGCCAAGGCAGTAGGAACGCACTGACGCCAATTTCAGACGTATACGTCCGCTTGCTGACGGCTGGCCGGAGTGCAATGGCGAACTCCCCAACCAGTGAGGCCAACCATGCGCGCCAAAGCCCGTTTTCTCGGCCATCCCATCCATCAGATGCTCATCGTTTTTCCGCTGGGCCTGCTGGGAACTGCCGTGGTGTTTGACGGCGTGTATCTCGCCACGGAAGACAACTTCCTGGCCGTCGCCGCGTACTGGATGATGGCCGCGGGGCTCGCAGGCGGCGCGCTGGCCGCGCCTTTTGGCTTTATTGACTGGCTGGCTATTCCCAGTGGAACCCGGGCAAAGCGGATAGGTGCCATGCACGGGGCCGGCAACGTCCTTGTGCTGTTGCTGTTCGCGGTCAGTTTTTTCCTGCGCGACCGCGAATACTCGCCTCAACTGGGCGAAATGGCGTGGTCCTTCGGCGGAGTGGCACTGGCCTTGGTGACTGCATGGCTTGGCGGCGAACTGGTCGCCCGGCTGGGCGTTGGCGTGGACGAAGGCGCCAGCGTCAATGCGCCAAGTTCATTGCGGGACCAGCCGCCGGCCAGGCCGGTTTGATGGCCTGCCAATTGTTCTGCACAAGGCTCACCCCGCGCCGACAGGTGCTGCGGCATCCTGGTTGAATCGGGCAACCGTCCGCACCCCATTGCGTCGTGCGAGGGCTAAACGCGGATTACAAGCAAATGGCCTGTTGGCCTACACATAGCTCAGCCCGAAAACAGGGGCAGGCAGCATTGCTCGCGAAATAATTATTGAATGTTACAAGCCGCGCTGCCTTATTACGTGTTGCGGTTCCATTTTTCCAACGCTGGCGATTCCCACATCAGTTGCTGCCATGACCCTTCAAAAAACACGTGCCGAACTCAGCTTCCTCTCCACAGGTATTCCCGGGCTTGACAATATTCTGGGTGGCGGGCTGCTCAAAGACCGCATCTACCTGATTGAAGGTGAGCCCGGAACAGGAAAGACCACCACCGGCTTGCAATTCCTGGTGGCCGGGGCCCAGAAAGGGGAATCGGTGGTCTACATCACGCTGGCTGAAACTGCCGCCGAACTCGAGGGCGTGGCGCAGTCCCATGGCTGGGAGTTGGGCGGTATCCATATCCATGAGGTTTTGCCGCCGGAAAACCTGCTAACGCCCGAAGCCGAGTACACGATGTTCCATCCCTCCGAGGTGGAAATGGGTACCACCACCCAGATGATTCTTTCGGTGATCGAAAAGCTCAGGCCCACACGCGTCGTGATTGACTCTCTCTCCGAGCTCCAGTTGCTGGCAGACACCCCTTTGCGCTATCGCCGGCAGGTACTGGCACTCAAGCAGTTTTTTGCCAGCCGCTCCTGCACGGTGATGCTCCTGGACGACCGGACGGCCGCAGGCATTGACCTGCAGGTGCGCAGCATTGCCCATGGTGTGATCACGCTCGATCAATCTGTCAAGGAGTACGGCGCGGAGCGCCGCCGCATCCGCGTCGTGAAATACCGCGGCGTTGCCTTTCGCGGCGGCATGCATGACTACGACATCCAGCACGGCGGCCTTTGCGTGTACCCGCGGCTCGTCGCGGCCGAGTCGCGCGTGATCGGGAAACGGGTGCAGCTCCGAAGCGGCCTGGTGGAGCTTGATACGCTTCTGGGCGGTGGCCTGGAGGAGGGCACGAGCACGCTCATCGCCGGGCCTCCCGGCACTGGGAAGTCGTCGCTGGCGGCCCAGTTCGTCACCGCTGCCGCTGCACGTGGGCAGACGAGCGCCATGTTTCTATTTGAAGAGGCCGCCAACAATTTGCTGAACCGGGCGGATGGCCTGGGCATGAAAATCCGCGAGCCTTATGAAAGTGGTGCGTTGAGCATTCAGCAAATTGATCCGGCCGAGCTGTCTCCTGGAGAATTCGCGTCCGTGGTATGCCAGGCCGCCGACCGTGGATGCAAAGTCGTCGTCATCGACAGTATTAACGGCTATCTCAATGCCATGCCGGATGAGCGTTTTCTCAGCACACATCTGCACGAATTGCTGACGTATCTCGGCCAGCGCGGCGTAGTGACCATTCTGGTGGGCGTCCAGCAAGGCATGCTGGGTGGCCAGATGTCCACCGCGGTGGATGCCAGTTACCTGGCCGACAACATCCTCATGTTACGTTACTTCGAACATGACGGTGAGGTCAAGCAGGCTGTGTCGGTGTTCAAGAAGCGCGGCAGCATGCACGAGCGCACCATCCGCGAGTTCTCCATGTCCCGCAACGGCATCCACGTTGGCCTGCCCCTGCGCGGTTTCCGCGGCATCCTGACGGGGGTGCCGGTCTATATCGGCAATGACCCTGAACCGGATGCCTCCCGCGGAGCGAAATAAGTGGAGCGGCGGATTGTCATCTGCGCGCCTACCGGGCGGGATGCGGCGCTGACCGCCAAAGTGCTCCAGTCCGTGGGTATTCACAGCATTGTGTGTGCGAACACCGACGAACTCATGAAGCAGTTGCCGCTGGGTGCCGGCGCCCTCCTGCTGGTAGAGGAGGTCGTCAGTGGTGCAGCCATGCGGCCGTTGGCGGAATACGTCGCAACCCAGCCTACCTGGTCCGACATTCCTATCCTCCTCCTGACGCGCAGCGGGGCGGACTCGCTGGACGTGCAGCGGGCTGTGGAGTATCTGGGTAACGTGACGCTGGTGGAGCGGCCGGTGCGGACCATCGCGCTGATCACCGCCACGCGTTCGGCTGTGCGGGCGCGCGAAAGGCAATACCAGGTTCGCGATGCCGACAAACGCAAGGATGAGTTCCTCGCCACGCTGGCCCATGAGCTGCGAAACCCCTTGGCGCCGATTCGCACTTCCATGGGCATCCTCAAGCACCTTTACCCGGATTCGGGCCAGATTACACAGCTGCGCAATGTGGTGGACCGCCAGGTAACGCACCTGACCCGATTGGTGGATGACCTGCTGGATGTGGCCCGCATCACCAGCGGCAAGGTCACCTTAAAAAAGGAACGGATCACGCTGGAGTCGGTGGTCAACCATGCTGTGGAGATTTCTGCCTCCGCGATGGAGGGCAAGCAACACCGGCTGGACGTGCAGCAACCCGGCACGCCCTATCTGCTGAATGCCGATCATGCTCGCCTGGTTCAAAGCGTTGCCAATCTCCTGGTCAATGCCGCAAAGTTCACGCCCCCGGGCGGGCATATCACGCTGCGCACGGAAGTAGAGGGTCCCGTGGTGACTTTTCGCGTTGCCGATAACGGCATCGGCCTGGAACCGTCTTCGCTGGCGAAGATATTCGAGCTGTTTGCACAGACGCCTGTGGCGGGCGAAGCGCCAACCGGCTTGGGAATCGGCCTTAGCCTGGCCAGGCAGTTTGCCGAAATGCACGGCGGCACGCTTTGCGCCAGCAGCGAGGGGCCGGGCCGCGGAAGTGAATTCGTGCTGGCGTTGCCGGTTGTTCTGGAAGGAGTCCAGTTCGCCTCGCCGGTGCAGGCGGCGGCCACCAGTTTGACCAGGAGCGCTAAAAAAATCCTGATCGTGGATGACAACGTGGATGCGGCCGATACGCTGGGGGCCTTGCTGGACATGGACGGGTTTGTTGTGACAACGGTTTACGACGGTCTTGCTGCCGTAGCTGCAGCCCGGGCTCACAGGCCGGATGTTGTTGTCATGGATATTGGAATGCCAGGGATGAGTGGGTACGACGCGGCCCGCCTGATCCGTCAGGAGCCGGACAGTGAAAAAATAGTCCTCATCGCGCTGACGGGCTGGGGCCAGACGGTGGACAAAGCCCTCGCCAGTCAGGCGGGATTTAACCACCACCTGGTCAAGCCGGTGGATTACGACGGCCTGATGTCGTGCCTTTCTGCCTGAGGACGGCCAGGAAGGCACCAAGCCGGCAGGGGAAATAAAGGGAAATCCCCGGAAACGATGATCTGACTCGGGCTTGTCCTACACATGTTTCCTACCCGGCTGACGCAGGGCGGGCATGCGGCACCCTAAAGTAAAAAACCCAGCCACTCAGAGCCTTTACCGGCGCCGCCATGTTTTTAGACAGTTTTCCTTCGCACGAGCAAGACATCCGGCCATCGAGGTCAGTGCGCGAGCCTACCGCTCCGGAAACGGGAAAGTCCCGTAGCACCTGGCCTTTTATCGTGGCCGACAAGGGGTTTAGTATCCAGCCCGCTTCACAGGCTTCCCTGGCGGGTAGGTCCCCGGTGTCTGCATTTGCGTTTTCCGCCCCAGATACCAGCAGCTTTGTTACGTGATGCATTGGCAATCCGTGGTGGCGCCAGAAAGCCAAAGATGAATTCCAAAACCACTGTGGACCCGAAAAGCGATCGTAACGGCCGCAAACAAAGGTCAACTGGAAAGCCTGATGCGGCACCTACGCCCGAATACGGCAGGGAAGGGACGAACAGGACGATTCCCCAGCCTAAGGCCGACAATGCGCCTTCCGAAGAACTGGGCAATACCCCGCATGTCGGAAAAACCCCTTATACGCGCGGCTGAAGCATCGGCCAGCAGGTCGATAAATTAAACAGCGGAGGGCCCCGGTCAGGTTTGGGGCGTTGGCCTGCGTATGGCCAAGGGCAATGTGGCTGTAATGGTCGTCCCGCTGGCTGTGTCGATGTCCAGTCGGCCACCGGCTGCTTCCACCCGGTGGCGTATACCCTGCAAACCGTGTGCCGACAGCTGTATCGCTTTCGGATCGAAGCCCTTGCCGTCATCGCGAACCGATACCGTGATGTGGTCCTTGTAGCCCAGCAGGTTGATCTCTACATGCTGCGCTTCGGCGTACCTGGCAATGTTGGTCAAGGCCTCCTGGATCAGCCGGTAGATTGTCAGCTGGATGGCTTCGTCCAGCTCGACAGGCTCCAGGTTGGTCATGATGTCCAGGCCCGAACGCTGGCCAAATTCCCGCGTCAGGATTTCGAGGGTGGGTATCAACCCAAGGTTGGAGAGGGATGAGGGCCGAAGATCCTCAATAATGCGGCGCTTCAGCGCAATGCCGCTGTTCAATGTGTTCACCAGGTGTTCGATACGGGAAGGCAGTTCGCCTGCGTCGCCTGACAGCTGGGCTTTGATACGGGCAACATCCAGTTTGGCCGCGGTGAGCAGCGCGCCCAGCTCATCATGCAGCTCGCGCGCGAGGCGGGCACGCTCCTCTTCCCGGATTTGCTGCAAGTGAGTGGCCAGCTCGGTCAGGCGGGCCGTGCGCTCCCTGACCTGGCCATCCAGCAGGTCGCGCTCGGCTTGCAGGGCGTGTTGCTGGCGTTGACCTGCCTGTTCCAGGGCGGCTGTCTGGCGCAAGTACAGCCAGAAAGCCGCGAAGGCGATGGCTGCCACCAGTGTGATGCCGATGCGAGACAGCAACAGGGAGTGGCGGACTTTTGCGTATCCGTTGGCAGTCTGCTGGTTGTTTTCATCAATAAGCTGGCTGGCGCTGGTGCGTATAGCGTCCATCTGCTCTTTGCCCACTTCGGTGTTCAGTACAAAGCGCCAGGCATCCTCCTTGCCGTCGTTCTTCATGCGGATGGACAAGTCGATTTCCGCCAGTTTGCGTTGCACCGTGCGCCCCAGCCGCACCAGTGTGTTGATCTGATCGTCCCGGATGGCATAGAGCTCTCGCAACTGGTCTTGCGTCTGGCCGATATCCGCGATCGCCGCTTTGTAAGGCTCCAGGTAGGCAGTGTTGTCCGTCAGCAGATAGCCTCGCTGGCCGCTTTCCGCGTCCAGCACGTCGCGCAGCAAACGCTGGACGTGGCTGCGCGCTACATGAGCCTGTGCCACATCATCCATCGCGTCCACAGACTCGTCATATGACAGTTCGCTGATGCCGATCAGTGTGAGCAAGGCGATTAACGCGCAAACCACATTGATGGTCATTTTTTGGGGAAGGCGTCGCATGGGGGCTTTCGTGGAAATTGACGAAACGGCACCACCGCCGGTGGTGGACACCTGCCCAAAATTGTAGTTCCCGCCTCTGAAAACGCCCACGAAAAAGCCACCCAAAGGTGGCTTTGTGTTGCAGGTATGAGGCTGACTGCGGCGTAGGACGCTGCGCCTCGGAAGATGGCCTTACAGGCCCGCAGCGGCGCGAAGCGCAGCAGCTTTGTCTGTCTTTTGGTCTACGTTCACATTCGCGATGCGAATATGAACTTCGCCCGCATACCGATACCGCGCGATGCGCGGCGGCCTTACAGGCCGGCGGCAGCCTTGAGGGCTGCAGCTTTATCGGTACGCTCCCAGGTAAATTCCGGTTCGTCGCGGCCGAAGTGGCCGTAGGCGGCGGTCTTCTCGTAGATGGGACGCAGCAGGTCCAGCATCTGGATGATGCCCTTGGGGCGCAGGTCGAAGTGTTCGTTGACCAAGGCCGAAAGCTTCTCATCAGAGATCACGCCCGTGCCTTCGGTGTACACAGTCACATTCATGGGGCGGGCCACACCGATGGCGTAAGCCACCTGGATCTGGCACTGGCGTGCCAGGCCTGCGGCGACGATGTTCTTGGCGACGTAGCGGGCGGCGTAGGCCGCGGAGCGGTCCACCTTGGAAGGGTCTTTGCCGCTGAAGGCGCCGCCGCCGTGCGGGCAGGCGCCGCCATAGGTGTCAACGATGATCTTGCGTCCGGTCAGGCCGCAATCGCCCTGCGGACCGCCGATGACAAAGCGGCCAGTCGGGTTGATCAGGTACTTTGTGTCCTTGAGCCACTCTTTGGGCAGCACGGGCTTGATGATCTCTTCAATGATGGCTTCAGTGAACGAGGCCTTCATCTTGTGGGCGGTCTCGCTCTGGTCGGGGCTGTGCTGGGTCGACAGCACCACGGTGTCGATGCTGTGGGGTTTGCCGTCCACGTAGCGCATGGTCACCTGGCTTTTCGCATCGGGACGCAGGAAGGGCAAACGGCCGTCCTTGCGCAGCTGGGCCTGGCGTTCGACGAGGCGGTGCGCGTAGTAAATAGGCGCGGGCATCAGGTCCGGCGTCTCGTCGCAGGCGTAGCCAAACATCAATCCCTGGTCGCCGGCGCCGATGTTCAGGTGGTCGTCGGAGGCGTGGTCCACACCCTGGGCGATGTCGTTGGACTGCTTGTCATAGCAGACCATGACGGCGCAACCCTTGTAGTCGATGCCGTATTCGGTGTTGTCGTAGCCGATTCGCTTGATGGTGTCGCGTGCGACCTGGATGTAGTCGACATGTGCGTTGGTGGTGATCTCACCAGCCAGCACGACAAGGCCGGTGTTGGTCAGGGTCTCAGCGGCAACGCGGCTGCGCGGGTCCTGCTTGAAGATCGCGTCGAGAATCGCATCGGAGATCTGGTCGGCGACCTTGTCGGGATGGCCTTCGGAGACGGATTCGGATGTAAAGAGAAAATCGTTCGCCATTGCGTACACTCCATGAAGTTTGTCGGCGCGTTGCCGGCTGGAATGCCTCGGCGAACGCTTTAGCAGTTTGGTTTAATGTCGCCCTGCAAGTAGTTCAGTAACTCGGCGACAGCCCACATTATATGACGGCTGATTTTTGGCCGAAGTAACCTTTCGATACCCCTTTCACCTGATTCATGCCCTGGTTGTTCCGCTTCTTTTCCCTCTGGCCGCTGGCGGCCCTGCATGCGCTGGGCGGCGTACTGGGCTGGCTGGTATGGGGCTTGAGTCCGCGCTACCGCGCGCAGTTTCGGGCGCATGTAGCGCAAGCCGGATTGCCGTTCGCAGTCGCTCGCCCGGCGATTGCCGAGGCGGGGCGTTTTATTGCCGAACTGCCGAAGCTGTGGATGCGGCCGGCTTCCGAGTCCTGCCTGGGCAATGTCCGTGTCGAAGGCCAGGCGCATGCGGAGCAGGCTTTTGCTGGCGGCCGCGGCGTGATTTTTTTTGGCCCCCACTGCGGCAGTTTTGAGCTAGGCCCGCAAGCGCTCGCCGAGCTGTACGGGCCCATCACCGCGATTTACCGGCCCGCGCGCAAGGCCTGGCTGGCCCGGCTGGAGCACTTGGCGCGCGACCGGGCCAACCTCACCGTCGTGCCCGCTTCGTTGAGCGGCGTCCGCCTTATGCATAAAACCCTCAAGGCCAACCAGGCGGTGGCCCTGCTGACAGACCAGGTGCCGCCGGAAGGCCTGGGCCTTTGGGCCCCCTTTTTTGGCAAGCCGGCCTACACGATGACCCTGGCCGCCCGGCTGGCGCTGCAAAGCGGCGCAGTGCTGCTGCCTGTCAGTTGCGAGCGCCTGGCGCGCGGCAAGGGCTATTTCCTCAAGATCTGGCCTCCGGTGCAGGGGATGGACGCTTCTGATTCGGGTGCGCGTGCCGACCTGCTGCACGGCGTGACGCAGATCAACCGGGCGATCGAAGCCATTGTGCTGAGCCAGCCGGGCCAGTATTTGTGGGGCTACGCCCGCTACAAGACACCGCGCAAGGAAACCTCCCATTGAAGACGCCTCGCCAGATCGCCAGCCGGATAGTGACCCGCGGCGGCATTTTTTTCATGCGGGTGCTGGCGCTGCTGCCGCTGTCCTGGACCCGCGGCCTGGGCGTGCTGCTCGGCTGGATTTTGTACGTCGTGGTGGTTTCGCGCAGGCGTGTGGTGGCCACCAATTTCGCACTGTGTTTCCCCGGTTACCCGGCTGCGGAGCGGCGCCGGTTGACGGTCCTGACGTTTGTCTTTTTTGCTCAGGCCTGGCTGGACCGCGCCTGGCTGTGGCATGCGCCCAAAGCCTGGGTGCAGCGGCGTGTTCGGGTAACGGGTGCCGTGCAGGAGCTTGAAGGCACTGAGCCCACCGTGATATTCCTGCCGCATTTCGTTGGCCTGGATGCGGCATGGGCCGGTGTGGCGCTGCAGATGCCGAGGCCCTCAACCACCATTTACACCGACCAGTCGAACAAGCTGGTGGACCGCTGGATACTTCGGGGCCGGCGGCGTTTTGGCAACTTGCGGCTCTTTGGACGGGTCGATGGCGTCAAGCCGATTGTGGCGGCGCTACGGCAAGGGCAGCCGCTTTACCTGTTGCCTGACATGGACTTTGGCCCCTCTGAATCGGTGTTTGTGCCTTTTTACGGCATACCGACTGCCACGGTGCCGTCCCTGTCGCGGTTTGCCCGCCTGGGCCGCGCCAAGGTGCTGCCTCTGTTGCCTCGCATCACCCCGACGGGCTATGAGGTGACGGTGCTGCCGGCCTGGGCGGATTTCCCCAGCGACGACCCGGTGGCCGACACTGCGCGCATGAATGCGCAGCTGCAGGACTACATCAACACCATGCCCGCCCAGTACTACTGGGTGCACAAGCGCTTCAAGACCCGGCCTGAAGGCGAGCCAACTCTGTATTGACGTGAACAGGCAGTGCCGAAATTCAAGAGAAATAGGCCTTTTGGCCAAGCAGAATGGGCGTGGTTAGCTATTAAATCAATAGCTACCTACCGCAGAAAATTTTGCAGGTGTGCCGCCACCAGGGCCGGCTGCTCGTGCACGATCCAGTGCGTTGCGCCCTCGATGCGGCGTAAATCCATCTGCGGCACATAGTCGTTCAGGCCCTCCAGCAGGGCGGGCGGCAAGGCCGTGTCGTCCATGGCCCAGAGCACCAGCGTCGGCAGGTGGACTTCCAGCATGTCACGCGGAATGCTCACTGCGGCGGCCGCCGGGTCGTTGTGCGGCGGCCCGGGCCGGGGCGGACGCAAGGGCGAGGCGCGGTAGTAGTTGCAGGGGCCCGTCAGGCCCCGGCGCCAGATGGCGCGGTACTGGTCCTTGACGGTTTCGGTCAGCCAGGCGTGCGGCCCGCCAGCCGCCCCCATGTTGGTGAAAAAATCCCAGAGCCGTCGAAAATCGTTTTCGGCCAGCAACGCTTCGGCATCCGGGCGGATCAGGAAATTCATATAGGCACTGGCGGCTTGCTGCGCGGGCGAATGCTGCAGTTCGCGCAAAAAGGTGCCGGGATGGGGCGAGTTGATGATGGCCAGCTTTTCCATCAACGCTGGGTGGCCAGCCGCCAGGTTCCAGGCCACCGCGCCGCCCCAGTCATGGGCCACCAGGCATTCCAATTTGCCACCCTCCAGCGCAATCAGCGCGGAGATGTCCTGTACAAGGTGTTTGGGGCGGTAGGCGGCTACATCCAGCGGCGCGCTGGAATGTTCAAAGCCGCGCAGGTTGGGCGCTACGCAGCGAAAACCGCCGTTTTCGGGTCGCGCAAAGTGTTCCAGCAAGCCGTCCCACACAAAAGCAGCTTCCGGGAAGCCGTGCAGGAACATCAGGACGGGGCGGCCTTTTTCACCTGCAGTCCGGCAGGACAAGCTGATGCCGTGCGGCAAGGTGTGCAAGCTGGTAGCGATCATCTGCTATGTTTTTTATAGCTACTTGCGCCCATTCTTGCTGGGGTAAAGCCGCTTTTTACTTAAAAATCAGCGCTGCGGCGATCATGTCGGCGGAAAACCGCTTCAGTCATTGACCTCAGGCAACTCTTCAGGCGCCGGTTTGGCGGGTTTTACCGGTTTCTCTGCCGGGTGAGCCCAGTCCCACAAATGCTGGGCGACTTCCTCGACACCGCGGCGTTTGAGGGAAGAAAAGAGTTTGACGTCTCCGCCGCCGGCCTGCAGTCGCACAATGGACAGCGCCTTGGCCGCTTCCGTCTTGTTGAGCTTGTCGGACTTGGTCAGCAGCACCAGGAACTTCAGGCCGTCTTCCACGCGAGGGCGGATCACGTCCAGCAGGATTTCGTCAAGCTCCGTGAGGCCCAGCCGCGGATCGCACAGCAGCACCACGGCCTTGAGGTTGTCGCGCGTCTGCAGATAGTTGCCCATGACCTGTTGCCAGCGGTATTTGGCTTCCTTGGGCACGGCGGCATAACCGTAGCCCGGCAAGTCGGCCAGCACGGCATCCGTCACGCCCTGTTTGCCCAGGCTGAAGAGGTTGATGCTTTGCGTGCGGCCTGGGGTCTTGGAGGCGAACGCCAGCCGGTGCTGTTGTGTCAGTGTGTTGATGCAGGTCGATTTGCCGGCATTGGAGCGGCCGACAAAGGCGATTTCAGGGACATCGACACGGGGCAGGTGCTTGAGCTCAGGCGCCGTGGTCAGGAATTTGGCGGTGTGCAGCCAGCCCATGGCGATTTTGGGATCGGGTGCGCCGGTTGGGGCTGAAGGCTGTCTGGTCGGGGTGGATGAGGTCATGGTCGGGCGGTCCCTGGAAGTCGGTGCACGCTACCGGCATGCGTTGAAGGGAGCAATGGCTTCGGGGGACGGAACCCGGGAAGCGCTGAGGCGGTGCGGAGCTGTTGGGCCGTTGCCGCGGCAAGACCCGAATAATCGGGGGTGCCCTGAAGCCATTGTAAAATCAGAAAGTTATAAGTTTTGTGCGCCAACCAATTAAAACCCCCGATATGAAGCTGTTCGTTACTTCTCTCCTGGCCGCCTTGCTGGCCGTGCCCGCCGTGTCGTCTTTTGCCGCTGGCGAGGCCACACCTGCACAGGGCGCCGCCTCGGCCCCCGCAGCCGCGGCTCCGGCCAAGGTTGCCAAGCCTGACCTGGTCAAGGGCGAGGCCAGTTTCACGGCAGTTTGCGCCAGCTGCCACGGCGCCGATGGAAATTCCGGCACGCCTGTCAATCCCAAGCTGGCACAGCAGCATCCCGAATACCTGGTCAAGCAATTGCAGGAATTCAAGGCCGGCAAGCGCAAGAACCCTGTCATGCAGGGTTTTGCTGCGGCACTGTCTGATGCCGACATGAAGAACATTGCCTACTGGGCGACGTCCAAGAAAGCCAAGACGGGCTTCGCCAAAGACAAGGAACTGGTTGCACTCGGCGAGCGGATCTACCGCGGCGGCGTGCAGGACCGCCAGATCGCAGCCTGCGCAGGCTGCCACAGCCCGACCGGCGCCGGCATTCCTTCCCAATACCCCCGCTTGAGCGGTCAGCACGCTGACTACACGGCGGCGCAGTTGACGGCTTTCCGTGACGGCGGCCGCACCAACAGCCTGCCCATGAGCCAGGTCGCTGCCAAGCTGAATGACCGCGAAATCCGCGCGCTGGCTGACTACATTGCCGGCTTGCGTTGAGCAAGGGAGTGCTGGGCAGGTAATTTTTTGCTGAAAGTACCCGCAGGCTGCCTGCAGTATTGAACCCAAGCCTCCAAAACCAATCACACCAAGGCGGGTCTTTCTGATGAAAGCCCGCCTTTTTTCTTTTTCTCTCCTTTTCTTTCCTCTTCCTCTTCTTTTTCTCCGCAGGCTTTCCTGAGCAAACCGCAGGTTTCAATTCAAGCATGACAGTTTCCACTGAAGGTATGAAGGTCACATGGGGCTCCCGCAGCTTGCGGGCGTCGGTGGAACTGCTCTCGTCCATGCGGTTTTCCATTTCGCTGCTGACTGTGATCTGCATCGCGTCCATCATTGGCACGGTGCTCAAGCAGGCGGAGCCGCTGGGCAACTACGTGAACCAGTTCGGTCCGTTCTGGGCGCAGGTGTTCAGCCTGCTCAGCCTCAATACCGTGTACAGCGCCTGGTGGTTTTTGCTGATCCTGGCTTTTCTGGTCGTCTCTACGTCGCTGTGCATTGCGCGCAACACCCCGAAGATTTTTGCGGACCTGAACCAGCTCAAGGAAAACGTCCGGGAACAAAGCCTCAAGGCCTTCGGCCATCGCGCCGAAGCCGCGCTGCCCGAAGTACCCGAAGTGGCTGCACGCCGCATCGGCCAGACGCTGGTGCAAAGCGGCTGGAAGGTCAAACTGCAGCAGCGCTCCGGCGACGGCTGGATGGTGGCAGCCAAAAAAGGTGCGGCCAACAAGCTGGGTTACATCGCGGCGCACAGCGCGATCGTGCTGGTCTGCGTCGGCGGCCTGCTTGACGGCGACATGGTCGTGCGCGCGCAAATGTGGCTGAACGGAAAGTCGATCTACACGGGCGGTGGCCTGATTGCCGATGTGCCCGCGCAATACCGCCTGAGCGACAGCAACCCGACATTTCGCGCCAACTTGCTGGTGGCCGAGGGCACGCAATCGAGCACCGCCATCCTGAACCAGCCCGGGGGCGTGCTGTTGCAGGAACTGCCGTTTTCCATCGAGCTGAAGAAATTCATCGTCGAGTACTACTCCACCGGCATGCCCAAGCTCTTTGCGAGCGACATCATCATCCATGACAAGGAAACCGGCGAGAAAATCCCCGCGCGTGTGGAAGTGAACCACCCGGCCCGCCACAGAGGGGTCGAAATTTACCAGTCCAGCTTTGACGATGGCGGCTCCAGCGTCACCCTCAAGGCCATTCCCATGGCCGCGGCCAGCAAGCCCTTTGAAATCCAGGGCACGATTGGCGGCACCAGCAGCCTGACCAATGGGCGGGGTGAGGGCGCCGAAAAGTTGACGCTCGAATACACCGCGCTGCGTGTCATCAATGTCGAGAACTTCGCCTCGGGCGGCAGCATGGGCTCCGGTGCTGACGTGCGCAAGGTCGACCTGCACCAGGCCATCGATACGCGGCTGGGGGCGGCGAACAAGACGGTGACGCAAAAAGAATTGCGCAATGTCGGGCCCAGCGTGAGCTACAAACTGCGCGATGCCGCCGGGCAGGCCCGCGAATTCCATAACTACATGCTCCCCGTCAAAACCGACCCTGGTGAGAACAGCCCGGCCGTCTACCTGCTGGGCGTGCGTGAAACACCGGCCGCGCCCTTCCAGTACCTGCGTATTCCGGTGGATCCGGAGGGTGGCATGGAAACGTTCTTGCGTCTGCGCGCCGCGCTGGCCAATCCGGCGCAGCGTGAAATGGCGGTCAAGCGTTATGCCGATCTGGCCATCGGGCGCGACCGGCCGGAGCTGGCGCAGCAACTCGCCGCCTCGGCATCGCGGGCGCTGGCTTTGTTCGCTGGTGGCGGTGCCGAGGCGGCGCCGGGAGGCAATGGAAAACCCGTTGCGGGCCTGCAGGCCATTTCCGACTTTATGGAAGCCAACGTGCCCGAAGCAGAGCGTAGCCGCGCCGGTGAAGTCCTGGTGCGTATCCTCAATGGCGCCTTGTTCGAGCTGGCCCAGATGACCCGCCAGCAGGCCGGGCTCAAGCCGCTGGAGCAGGACGACAAGACGCTGGGTTTCATGTCACAAATGGTGCTGAGCCTGTCGGATGCGCATTTTTATCCGGCGCCCATGGCATTTGAATTGAAAGATTTCACGCAGGTGCAGGCCAGCGTGTTTCAGGTGGCACGCGCTCCCGGCAAGACCATTGTGTACCTGGGCTGCGCTTTCCTGATCCTGGGTGTGTTCGCCATGCTGTACGTGCGGGAACGCCGTGTCTGGGTCTGGGTGGCCCCGCGCAATGCCTCGGGTGAGGGGTCTCCCGCCGAAGGGCTTTCAGTGACAGAATCTGCTGAGAATTCTGGCCAACATAGCCAGGCCACCATGGCCTTGTCCGCCAACCGAAAAACCATGGACGGTGACAAGGAGTTCGAGATGTTGAAAACGAAACTGCTGCAGGCGCCCTTATGAATACCTCCACGATCAACACCACGGCGGTCCACACCACCACGCTGAAGGCCGGCAGCGATACCACGCTCAGCCTCAATGAAGGTTACTTCGCACGGCGCAACAGGCTGGACTGGGTTTTTGCCGCGTTGGTGGCGGGAGGCTTTTTGTATGCCTTCTTCCGTTACGGTGCCTTTATGGACGTCTACGAAAAAGGCATCCTGCTTGCGGCCATTCCATCGGCCATTGCCATGGGCTGGTTCTGGCGTCCGCTGCGTGTGTTGATGGTGGCGGTGAGTGCCTTCGCGCTGCTGGCCATTGCTTCTTACCAGGCCGACGGTGCAGGCAACCTGGCGCGCGCTGAACAGGTGTTCTGGCTCAAGTATTTCCTCTCCAGCCAGTCGGCCATTTTGTGGATGAGCGTGCTCTTCTTCATGAGCACGATTTTTTACTGGCTGGGCATGTTTTCCAAGGCCCAGAGCGACACGCTGGAGTCGCTGGGGTCCAAGATCGCCTGGGTCGCCGTTGGCATGGCACTGATCGGCACGCTGGTGCGCTGGTACGAAAGCTACCTGATTGGCGCCGACGTCGGCCACATCCCCGTCAGCAATTTGTACGAGGTTTTCGTGCTGTTTTGCTGGATGACGGCGGCGTTCTACCTCTACTTTGAGTCGCAGTACAACACCCGCGCGCTCGGCGCCTTCGTGATGCTGGTGGTCAGCGCCGCAGTCGGCTTTTTGCTCTGGTACACCGTGGTGCGCGAAGCCCATGAAATCCAGCCGCTGGTACCTGCACTCAAAAGCTGGTGGATGAAGCTGCATGTGCCTGCCAACTTCATCGGCTACGGCATGTTTGCGCTCGCCGCCATGGTGTCGCTGTCCTACCTCATCAAGCAACAGGCCGACGAAACGCGCTGGCACCGGCTCACGCCGCTGTGGATGCTGGGCGTGGTGCTTTGCTTTGTGCCCATCGTGTTTCGCAGCAAGTCGCCCGCCGAAGTGGGCGGCAGCTACTACTGGGTTGGTTACCTGGCTGTGTCCGGCCTGATCGCCGCCGGCATTTTGTTGGGCCGCAAGCGCATCGCCGCGCGCCTGCCCAGCTTTGAGGTGCTCGACGACGTGATGTACAAGGCCATCGCTGTCGGCTTTGCCTTCTTCACCATCGCGACGGTGCTCGGTGCCCTGTGGGCCGCGGAAGCCTGGGGCGGTTACTGGAGCTGGGACCCCAAGGAAACCTGGGCGCTGATTGTCTGGCTCAACTATGCGGCCTGGCTGCACATGCGCTTGATGAAGGGCCTGCGTGGCACGGTCGCCGCATGGTGGGCTTTGGTGGGGCTGGCGGTAACCACGTTCGCCTTCCTCGGCGTCAATATGTTCCTGTCGGGCTTGCACAGCTACGGAACCTTGTAACCGGCATCGAGTCCTTGTAAGGTCGGTTTATAAGAACCGGCCAGGTTGAATCCCTGTAAGAAGTTGCGGCGTATTCAGACTAAACCCTAAACGGATTTTTCAAGGACCTCACATGCTCATCAAGACCCACGCCAGCGGCTTCAACCATCCCGTTCCCAGCGAGATCACGCCCCAAGGTGTTTACCACGGCCGCCGCGACCTGATCAAGCTCATGGCTACGGGCGCAGCAGGTGCTGCGATGGCCGGCTGGGCTGGGCGGCAGGCCATGGCGCAAACGGTGCAAAAACCGGGGAAGCTGGCGGCACTGGCCGGTGGCAAATCGGCAGTGGCCGGTGCGGTGACCATGGAAAAGATCACCGATTACAAAGACGCCAGTACCTACAACAACTTCTACGAATTCGGCACCGACAAAGCCGACCCGGCGAAGAATGCCCACACGCTGGTAACCAAGCCCTGGTCGGTGGCTGTCGAAGGCCTGGTCAAGCAGCCCAAGACTTTCACGCTCGAAGACCTCCTCAAACTCAGCTCGCAGGAAGAACGCATCTACCGCATGCGCTGCGTCGAGGGCTGGTCCATGGTGATTCCGTGGGTGGGTTATTCGCTGTCTGAGCTCATCAAGAAGGTCGAGCCGCTGGGCAATGCCAAGTACGTCGAGTTCATCACCCAGGCTGACCCCAAGACCATGCCTTTTGTGGGCTCGCGCGTGCTCGACTGGCCTTATGTGGAGGCTTTGCGCATGGATGAAGCCATGCACCCGCTGGCGCTGCTGACCTTCGGCATGTATGGCGAAGTGCTGCCCAACCAGAACGGCGCGCCGGTGCGCATGGTGCTGCCCTGGAAGTACGGTTTTAAAAGCGGCAAGAGCATCGTCAAGATCCGTTTTACCGACAAGGAGCCGCGTACCGCCTGGAACAAGGCCGCCGCGCAGGAGTATGGCTTTTATTCCAACGTCAACCCAAATGTCGACCATCCGCGCTGGAGCCAGGCCACCGAACGCCGTATTGGTGAAGACGGCCTCTTTGCCAAGAAGCGCAAGACGCTGATGTTCAATGGCTATGAAGCGCAGGTAGGCCAGCTTTACGCTGGCATGGACCTCAAGAAGAACTTCTAAAAATATGGTCCCCACGCTTCTCACTTCGCGTAGTGCGCTGCCCCCCGAGGGGGCCGCTGCGCCTGCGGCCCGGCAAAGCCGGTTCCGCGGCCCCTGCTGGTGTAAGGCCTACGCTGCGTTGCATCTCGGCGAGAGTTGGCCTGATGGTGGATGGCTGTGATGGCGCAGCAAAAGTGGTTGCTGCATCCGGCGGCCAAGCCGGTCGTATTCTTGCTGTGCCTGTTGCCGTTTGCCTGGCTCTTCTACGGTGCCTTCACTAATCAACTCGGCGCCAACCCGGCCGAAGCCTTGATTCGCGCCACTGGGGACTGGACGCTGCGCTTTCTCTGCATCGTGCTGGCGGTGACGCCGCTGCGGGTCATCACCAGCACGCCGGCGCTGGCGCGCTTTCGGCGCATGCTGGGGTTGTTCGCGTATTTTTATGTCGTCATTCACCTGTTGAGCTACAGCTGGTTCGACATGGGCTTTGACTTTGCCGATATTGCCAAAGACATTGCCAAGCGGCCGTTCATCCTTGTGGGGTTTTCAGCCTTTGTGTTGCTGACGCCGCTGGCGGCAACGTCCTTCAATGCCGCCATCAAGGCGATGGGCGCCAAACGCTGGCAGTGGCTACACAAGCTGGTCTATTTGATCGCAGGATTGGGGCTGCTGCACTTCTTCTGGATGCGCGCCGGCAAGAACGACTTCGCCGAAGTGTTTGTCTACGCCGCAATCATTGCCGTGCTGCTGGGTTGGCGCGTGCAGCAATTCTTGAAGAAAAAGAAGCTGCAGCCCGTGTATAACATGCGTGACAAGCTATCGTAATGATAGCAACCGGATTTCAGCCGGCGACCAGCTGTTCCTGGCGAATCTGGTCGTCCACGGTTTCCCGCTGACGGATCAGGTGCACTTTGTCGCCATCGACCAGGAGTTCCGCGGCGCGGCCGCGGGTGTTGTAGTTGCTGGCCATGCTCATGCAATAGGCGCCTGCCGACATCACCGCCAGCTGGTCGCCCGGCGCCACCGCCAGTGCGCGGTCGCGGCCTATCCAGTCGCCGCTTTCGCAGACGGGGCCGACTACGTCGTACGTTACTTTCGCCGCGTCATCGCCGGGCTTTGACAAGGGCACGATGGCGTGAAATGCCTGGTACATCGCGGGGCGGGGCAGGTCGTTCATGGCAGCATCGACGATACAGAAGTTCTTGTGTTCACCGGGCTTCACATACAGCACTTCGGTGAGGCACACGCCGGCATTGCCGACCAGCGAGCGGCCCGGCTCGATCATCAGTTTCTTGTTCTGGTAACCGCGCGCATCGATTTTTGCGAGTAACTGCTGCCAGAGCGCATCGGCTTCCGGCGGGGTGTCGTTGTTGTAGTTGATGCCGAGGCCGCCGCCGAAGTCGATGTGCTCAAGCGGTATGCCCGCGCCTTCAATTGCCGCCACCAAATCAAGTACACGGTCCATCGCGTCGAGGTAAGGCGTGGTGTCCGTGATCTGCGAGCCGATGTGGCAGTCGATGCCTACAACCCGCAGGCCCTTAAGGGATGCTGCATGCTGGTAAATACGCAGGGCGTCTTCATGCGCCACGCCGAACTTGTTGTCTTTGAGGCCCGTGGAAATATAGGGGTGTGTCTTGGGATCCACATTGGGATTGACGCGGATGCTGACCGGCGCGCGAAGCTTCAGGGCCAGCGCCACTTCAGACAGTACATCCAGCTCGGCCTCGCTTTCGACGTTAAAGCAGCCGATACCGGCCGCCAGCGCCTGGCGCATCTCGGTGCGGGTTTTTCCGACGCCCGAGAAGATGATTTTTCCGGGCTCGCCGCCTGCAGCCAGGACGCGGCTCAGTTCACCACCTGAGACGATGTCAAAACCGCAGCCGGCACGGGCAAATACCTGCAGCACACCCAGCGAGGAGTTGGCCTTCATGGCATAGCAGATTTGCGCATGGCGCCCCGCAAAGCCGCGCTGGTAGGCCGCCAGCGCCGAGAGCATGGCGGCTTTGGAATACACAAACAAGGGGGTGCCGTGCGCGGCGGCGACGTCGCGCAGACGGACGTTTTCGACGACCAGCTCGTCATCACGGTAAATGAAATGGGGGTGGCCGGGGAGGGATGGGCGGGTCATGTGGGTGGCTGTGAAACGTTTGGATTATTTGAGACCATCTTAAGGAGCGCGTGACATGCGCGCCATAACCGATTCGTGGTGTGAAGATACAGGTGCCTTGGATTTCAAGGCCCAGACACCGATTGACCTGAATCTTCGAATGTCGGCACCCGTGTGCCGCAGCCTTAACGGGCGGCTGAAGCAGGCAAGGCCGGCGTAACGGACGGCGGCGTGGTGGCTGTAGGCGCTGGCGGCACTTTTGGAGGCACGGGCAGAAAGAGCGCGCCTTTTTGGCCGCAGCCGGCGAGCAGGGCCGCACCGACCACAACAGCAGCAAGGCCATAGCGGGAAGCCGAAAGGCGGATGCGACCTAAAATTTGAGCTGAAGAAACCATGATGGGATTGTAATGACGGACCTTGAATACCAGGATCTGGCCGAGAGTGCGCTCAGGGCCGTTGAAATTGCCTGCGACCGGATCAATGACGAGACCGATGCGGATATCGATAACCAGCGTACGGGCGGCATGATCACCCTGAGTTTTTCCAACCGCAGCCAGATCATCATCAATCTCCAGAAGCCTTTGCAGGAAATATGGATGGCGGCCAAGGCTGGCGGCTTTCACTACAAATTCCGGAACGGGCAATGGGCGGATACCAAGGATTCGAGCGAATTTTTTGCCAGTTTGTCCCGCTATGCCAGCGAGCAGGCCGGCCAGCCGCTGGTGTTCCGTGCGCTCGCTGAAGAAAAGAAGGCATAGCAGCCGCGGGGGTCTGTGATTGGTACCGAAACAAAAAAGGGCTCCACGGAGCCCTTTTTTGATGCGCGTTCTGTCAGTTCTTGAACAGGTCCAGGATGCGCTTCTTTTCATCCGAAGGTGGCAGCACCTGGATCGCACCTGAGGCTGCCGGAGCGGCTGCCGCTGCGGCGGGATCCTGCTGTATGCCCACGGTGCTGACGCCGGAGCCTTTGGCATATTCGCTGTAGTACCACTCACCTGCAACGTTGACGACACCTTCGGGGGGAGGGTATTCAGCGACGGGGACACCTTTGAGGGCGTATTCCATGAAATTGATCCAGATAGGCAGGCTCAAGCCGCCGCCGGTTTCGCGGTCGCCGAGTTTTTTCGGCGTGTCGTAGCCCATCCAGACAGCGGCTGTCAGTGTGGGCTGGAAGCCCACAAACCAGGTGTCGATAGAGTCGTTGGTTGTTCCGGTTTTGCCGAACAGGTCGGACCGTTTAAGGGTGGCTTGCGCCCGGGCAGCCGTGCCGGAACGAGCCACCTCCTGCAGCAGGCTGTCCATGATGAAGGCGTTTCGTGCATCGATACCCCTCATGGATTCGTCCAGCGCGGGCGGTTTCACATCCAGCAGGACTTTGCCGCGCTGGTCGGTAATTTTGGTGACCAGATAAGGATTGACCCGGTAACCGCCGTTGGCAAACACCGAATAAGCGGTGGCCATCTGCATGGGCGTTACCGAGCCGGCGCCGAGCGCCATGGTGAGGTAGGCAGGGTGCTTTTCAGCCTCAAAGCCGAAGTGGGTGATCCAGTCTTGCGCATACGGAGCACCGATCGCCTGCAATATCCTGATGGAAACCATGTTCTTGGATTTCTTCAGGCCGGTACGCAGGCTCATGGGGCCGTCGAAGGTGCCGTCGTAGTTCTTGGGCTCCCAGGGCTGGCCACCTGTAACGCCGGCATCGAAGAACAGCGGTGCGTCATTGACCACGGTCGCCGGGGTGAAACCCTTTTCAAGGGCTGCGGAGTAAATGAAGGGCTTGAAGCTGGAACCCGGCTGGCGCCAGGCCTGGGTTACATGGTTGAACTTGTTTTTTTCGAAATCAAATCCACCCACCAGGGCCCGGATGGAACCGTCCCGGGGATCCAGCGCCACAAACGCGCCTTCAACTTCAGGCAACTGGGTGATTTCCCAGGTGTTTTTCGGTGTTTTCACTACGCGGATCAGGGCGCCGCGGCGAATCTTGATGTTGGGCCCTGCCTTGTCAGCCAGCCCGGACTGCGCCGGTTTCAGCCCATCACCGATGATTTCAACCGTTTCGCTGTTCTGGCGCATTGCCAGGATACGCTTGGGGTTGGCTTCCAGGACCACGGCTGACATCACGTCGCCGTTATCGGGGTTGTCGGTCAGGGCGTCGTCAATCGCGTCTTCGGTTTCCTGCGGATTGGCGGGCAGGTCGATGAATTTCTCGGGACCTCGGTAAATCTGGCGGCGTTCGTAGTCCATGATCCCCTTGCGCAGGGCCTTGTACGCGACTGTCTGGTCGTCGGCACGCAAGGTGGTGTAGACATTCAGGCCGCGGGTGTAGGTTTCATCCCCGTACTGGTTGTAAACCAGCTGACGCACGGTTTCAGCGACATATTCCGCATGTACCCGGCCTGCATCCGGCCCTGTCCGGACCTTGAGCTGTTCTTCTTTGGCCGCTTTGGCCTGTTCGGCGGTGATGAAGCCGTTCTCTTCCATCCGCTCAATGATGTAGAGCTGGCGGGCCCGAGCCCGTTTGGGGTTGATGATGGGGTTGTAGGCCGAAGGTGCCTTGGGCAAGCCCGCCAGCATGGCGGCTTCGGCGATTGAAATATTCTTGAGCGGCTTGCCAAAGTAGGCTTCCGATGCCGCCGCGAAGCCGTAGGCCCGGTTGCCCAGAAAAATCTGGTTCATATAGATCTCAAGGATCTGGTCTTTGGTGAGCAGGTGCTCCAGCTTGAAGGTCAGCAGTACTTCATAGATCTTGCGGGTGTAGCTTTTCTCAGCCGACAGGTAGACATTGCGGGCCACCTGCATGGTGATGGTGGACGCGCCCTGGGCTTTGGCCCGGCCCACATTGGCAAAGCCGGCGCGGATGACGCCTAGATAGTCCACCCCGCCGTGCTGGAAGAAGCGTGCATCCTCGATTGCCAGCACGGCGTCTTTCATGACCTGAGGAATGTCCTTGATGGGCGTAAGACTGCGACGCTCTTCACCAAATTCCCCGATGACCACGCCGTCAGCAGAAAAAACACGCAGCGGCAGCTTGGGCCGGTAGTCGGACAAATCGGAGATATCCGGCAGGTTGGGATAGGCGACCGACAGTGCAACCGCCACAAACAGCAAAATCGCGGCGGCTCCGGCCAGCAGCAAACCTCCGCTCCATAAAAAAAGCTTGATCAGCCAGCCCGGCATAAAGGACTTGGTCGAACCTTGCGCGGCCGGGCCGGGGTTTGAATCAGGGGAGGAGGGCTTGGAGGGCATGTAGGCAATCGTAAAGTCGCGTCACTATTATAAAAATCCTGAAAAGCGGGGTGCGCCGAGTGTCAGCGCGGGCACCATGCTTTTACGTTTGCAGACATCGTTTTGCGGAACTTGCCAACTCGCAGCGCGGCACGACCGTCTGCTTTTGACAACGTTTCGGATGTCTAAAACGGGAAAAATCCTTACTGCACAAAGAGCTTACTGCTACTATTCAAGTGATTTCTTAAGTATGCAGGGCTACATATTAGCCGTCATTTGGGGACCGCCTTGATCTCTCTGGGATCGTTATTCAACCGCCAACAGCCCGCCTTGCTGGGTTTAGATATCAGCTCATCCAGCGTCAAACTGGTGGAGTTGAGCCGTGATAAAGCCGGTAATCTGGTGCTTGACCGCTGTGCGATCGAGCCGCTGGAACGTGGCTGGATCACCGATGGCAACGTCGAGAAGTTCGATGAGGTAGCCGACGCCGTGCGTCGGCTGGTCAAGAAGAGCGGAACGCGTACCAGGAATGTGGCAATGGCCCTTCCCGCGTCGGCGGTCATCACGAAGAAAATCATCCTCCCGGGTGGTCTCAGTGACGCCGAACTGGAAATCCAGGTCGAGTCGGAAGCCAATCAGTACATACCGTTCTCACTGGATGAAGTCAGCCTCGACTTCTGTGTGGTAGGCCCTAGCGCCACCTCCAGCGGGGATGTCGAAGTGCTGATCGCAGCCTCCCGCAAAGAAAAAGTGCAGGACAGGCAAGGGCTTGCCGAGGCCGCTGGCCTTAAGCCCATTGTCGTGGATGTGGAGTCATATGCTTCCCGCCTGGCTACCGCGCGCCTTATTGAGAGCCTTCCCAACAAGGGCGTGGACACCATGGTGGCTCTGTTTGAGGTTGGTGCATTGACCACCAGTATGCAGGTCATCAAAAACGATGACGTTCTGTACGAGCGTGATCAGGCATTCGGTGGCGCACAGCTGACCCAGCTCATCATTCGCCAATATGGATTTTCCCCGGAAGAAGCGGAAAGCAAAAAACGCAGCGGTGATCTGCCCGAAGACTATGAGTCTGGTGTGCTGAAGCCCTTTGTTGAGAGCATGGCCCAGGAAATCGGACGGGCTTTGCAGTTCTTCTTTACCAGCACCCCTCACAATAAAGTTGACTATGTGATGTTGGCTGGTGGTTCATCCGCCTTGCCAGGCCTGACCGATTCCGTCACTCAGCAGACTTCGTTTGCCTGCGTGCTGGCCAATCCTTTCGAGGGAATGGAGCTCGGAGACGGCGTACGTGAAAAGAAAATGCGGCGCGAAGCGGCATCCTATCTGACCTCTTGTGGTCTGGCTTTGCGGAGGTTCCTGCAGTGATTCTGGTTAATCTGCTTCCTCACCGTGAAGCTGCGCGCAAGCGCAGGCGCGAAGTATTTTTTGCTACTCTGGGCATGGCTGCCTTGATCGGCGTTCTTATAAGCGGCGCTGTGTACTCCTGGTATCTAGCGCAGATTGAAAGCCAGCGCGGTAAGAACAATTTTCTGAAAACGGAAATTACCCGCCTTGAAGGACAGATCAAGGACATCGCCACACTGCAGGCAGAAATTTCCGCACTCAGAGCGCGTCAGGGTGCCGTGGAAGACTTGCAGGGAAACCGTAATCTGCCCGTATATCTGTTGAGCGAGTTGGTCAAGCAGTTGCCGGACGGTGTCTATATCACCAACATGCGGCAAGAAAACCAAAGTGTGTTGATCAATGGAGTCGCGCAGTCTAACGAACGCGTCTCGGAACTTCTGCGCAACCTGTCCAATAACAGCGCGTGGTTGACTCGGCCAGAACTTGTAGAAATCACCGCCGGTACAGTGGCGCTGAGTCCTCGTGATCAGCGTAGGGTGTCCAATTTCTCGATGAGAGTGGGGCTGAAGCGGGCCAGCGATCCTAAAACCGCTGGCTCTGCACCGGCGAGCTCAGGGACGGTACCAGTAGTGTCTGGTGCTGTTGTCAAGCCTGCCTCGGCCGCATCGGCGCCCGCCAAGGTATGAGGTGGATGAACGAGTTTGATCATGGCAAAAATATCTAAAAACCCCATTGATTTCGCTGCGATTCAAGGCAGCCTGAAGTCCCAGTTCACAGGCTTGGATCCCAATGATCCGCCTTCTTGGCCTGCGCTTCCGCGTTATCTGTTGTGCGTGGCGGTAGCGATCTTTGTAATCGTAGCGCTCTGGTTTTTATGGCTCAGTTCCTCCGATGAAGAGCTGACCGCAGAAAAGGCCAAGGAAGTTCAACTCAAAGAGGACTACACAAAAAAGCTCGCGCAGGCTGTCAATCTTGATGCATTGAAAAAGCAACGTGAGCAAGTTCAGCAGTATGTCACGCAGCTTGAGAAGCAGTTGCCAAGCAAAGCCGAAATGGATGCGTTGCTCTCCGATATCAATCAGGCCGGTTTAGGTCGTAGTCTGCAGTTCGAATTGTTTCGTCCGGGTCAGGTCAGCGTAAAAGAATATTACGCGGAACTGCCTATCGCTGTTCGTGTGACTGGGCGATATCACGACATTGGCGCTTTCGCTGCTGATATCGCGAATCTGTCCCGCATCGTCACTTTGAATAATCTGGCCATAACGCCGGGTAAGGAAGGCACCTTGGTCATGGATACCACCGCCAAGACGTTCCGTTATCTTGATACTGAAGAAGTGGCTTTGCAGCGTAAAAGTGCTCCAGGAGCGAAAAAATGAGTGCAGGCAAACGCGTGTTAACCGCCTTAAGCCTGGTGGCGATTGTATTTGGCCTGTCTGGCTGTAGTTCTTCCGATCAGGAGGAGCTACAGGAATGGATGACGCAGCAACGCAACGCTACCAAGCCCAAGGTTGAGCCTTTGCCAGAACCCACCAAATTTTCACCACAACCATACGGACAGGAAGGTTCAATTGAGCCTTTCAGTAATCAGAAACTGACGCAAGCGCTCAAACGTGAGTCCAGCCAGGCAACAGCCAATGCTGCGTTGATCGCGCCCGAATTGAGCCGGCGAAAAGAACCGCTGGAGGCATACCCCCTGGATGCGATTGTCATGGTGGGTAGTTTGATTAAAGTGGGTCAGCCAGTTGCGCTGGTAAGGATTGATAACCTTATTTATCAGGCTCGAGTCGGTAATTATCTTGGCCAAAACTATGGCCGCATCACCAAGGTCACCGAGACGGATCTCGCCTTGCGCGAGATAGTGCAAGACGCAGCGGGTGAATGGATAGAGCGGACCGCGACATTACAGCTATTAGAGGGATCAAAATGAACAAGCAGACACGGACATCGAAGACGCAGAAAATGGGGAAGCGTCTGCAGCTTCTGTTTGGACGCGTGTTGCGCTGTGCTTCACTCAGTCTGGCATTTTCTGTTACCGCCGCTCCTTTGCTGGCTCATGCGCAAAACGCGATTCAGGCTGTTTCAGGATCGATTCAAGGCGGCTCGGAAATCATCCGAATTGACTTGGCTGAGCCCTTGGCCGCAGTTCCTACTGGCTTTAGCATCCAGACACCCGCTCGAATTGCGCTGGATTTCCCTGGTGTCGGCAATTCCATGGGGCGCTCAGCAGTTGACCTTAATCTGGGAAATCTGCGGTCGGCAAACGTGGTGCAGGCGGGTGAGAGGACTCGTGTTGTTCTCAATCTCAAGGTGCCCGCGGCGTACAAAGCCGAGATTCAGGGTAAATCACTCCTGATCACTCTTGATAACGTGACCGTGGCAGCCCCCGCAGCTGGTACACCACCGGTATTTGCTGAAAATCGCAATATCGACACTCTTCCACTGAAGGACATAGACTTTCGTCGCGGGGTAGAGGGCTCGGGCCGCATTGTGGTGGACTTGCCCAACAATCAAGTGGGTGTGGACATTCGTCAACAGGGTCAGAGCTTGGTGGTTGAGTTTCTGAAAACGGCATTGCCAGAAGGTCTGCGGCGTCGCCTTGATGTGGGAGATTTCGGAACACCTGTCCAAACTGTTACCACGTTCCAAACGGGGGATAAGGTTCGCATGATCGTGGAGCCGAAGGGGGCGTGGGAGCACAGTGCCTACCAAAGTGATAACCAGTTTGTACTGGAAGTCCGCCAGCAGAAAATAGATCCAAGCAAGCTGACGCAGGGCCCCGGGTATAACGGTGAGAAGCTTTCGCTGAATTTTCAGAACATTGAAATTCGCTCGCTCTTGCAGGTAATCGCGGACTTCACGAATTTTAATATTGTGACTTCAGACTCTGTCTCGGGTGCTGTGACACTGCGTTTGAAAGACGTACCTTGGGATCAAGCGCTTGATATTATTCTTCAGGCCAAAGGCTTGGGCATGCGTAAATCAGGGAATGTGCTTCTCATCGCACCCAAAGACGAACTCGCGGCAAAAGACAAGCTGGATTTGGAGTCCAAGAATGCGATTCAAAGTCTGGAAACGCTGCGGACTCAGGATTTCAAACTCAATTATGCAAAAGCTGCCGATATCGCGGCGGGACTTTTGGGCTCCGGAGCTGGTACTACAAAAATATTGTCTCCGCGCGGGAGCGTGATATCGGAGACGCGTACTAACCAATTGTTTGTAACTGACATACCCTCCCGGCTTGAGCAGGTGCAGGCTCTTATCGCGAAGCTCGATGTAGCGGTGCGTCAAGTATTGATTGAGGCGCGCATTGTGGAGGCCTCGGATTCGTTTGGAAGATCGTTGGGTGTCAGGTTGGGCGGTCAGCCGTTCTCGTTAAATGCCAACCGAAATTCCAGTTTCGGTTCGAGTTACACCCCGGGTGTTTCCGGGACTTTTGGGGGGGATTATGTTCAACTTCCGGGTGTTGGACAGAACGGTTTTCCTGCCGGCCAGTTTGCGATATCTTTGTTTAACGCGGCCAAGACCCGGTTCCTGAATCTCGAGATCTCTGCATCAGAGGCTGATGGGAAAACCAAGATTGTGTCCAGCCCCCGCATCATTACCGCTGATCAGGTTAAAGCTTTGATCGAGCAGGGTACGGAGTTGCCCTATCAGCAGGCAACTTCCAGTGGCGCAACGTCCATCGCTTTCCGTAAGGCCAATCTGAAGCTGGAAGTAACACCTCAGATCACCCCAGAGGGCAACATTATTCTCAATGTCGACGTGAACAAAGACAGCGTCGGCCGTGAAACCGCCAATGGATTTGCCATTGATACCAAACATATTCAAACGCAGGTGCTTGTAGAAAATGGCGGTACCGTGGTGATCGGTGGAATTTTTGAACAGAATGATCGCGATAATGAAACAAAGGTTCCTTTCTTTGGTGATCTACCAGGGGTCGGCAACCTGTTCAAGACAAGAACACGCTCCGCCACCAAGTCGGAAATGTTGGTGTTCTTGACTCCAAAAATGCTGACCAATGGAGGAGCGTTGCGTTAATGGTCAGATCGCGGGGCCGGGTTCAGATGCGGGCCTCCTAGCTGTCAAGTACCGCGGCCTCTTTCCGCGCTTGGAATAGGTCGTTGTATCTCCAAGGCGCCCTCAGGTGCTGTGGTGATTGCTCACGCGATCCGTCAGCCGTTTCATGGATCAATTGAACGCACATCCGTTGAGAATCGCCTGCGTGGGCTTGCCAGGGTCGGGAAAGTCCACGGTCGGCAGGCATCTCGCCCGAAGAATGGGGCTTCAGTTCATTGACTCGGATCAGGTGATCGAGCAGCGCATCGGCTGTTCCATCCGGGAATTTTTTGAGCGTGAGGGCGAAGACGCGTTTCGCGATATTGAGCAACTGGTAATTGACGAGTTGACTCAAGGCCCGCCTTGTGTGCTCTCCAGCGGGGGAGGGGCCGTTCTCCGTCCGGCCAACCGACAATCTCTTCACGAGCGGTCGCATGTGGTGTACCTCCATTCCATTCCCGAGGAAGTGTTTCGCCGTTTGCGGCATGACCAGAACCGGCCCTTGCTTCAGGTCGCCGATCCACTGGCCCGGCTCAGGGATCTTTACCTGGCCCGTGATCCTTTGTACAGGGAAACTGCCCACTTCATTATTGAGACCGGCCGGCCTTCGGTGTCTACCTTGGTGAACATGATCTTTATGCAACTGGAGCTTGCCGGCGTTATGGACGCGCCTGTGGCTTCAGGCTCCAAACCTTGATGGCATGCATGGCGCAATGTGCCTATCGCCCAGCAGGCTGGTGGTAGCCCCTACACTTCCGTCATGCAAGCAAATTCTTCTCCTGATACAGCTCATATACACATTGACCTCGGTGAGCGCAGTTATCCCATCGTCATAGGCAGCGGGCTCCTTGGCAGCAGTCTGACTTACCAGGATATTCCCAAGGCCGCGGCAGCATTGGTGGTGTCGAACACTACGGTGGCGCCCCTCTATGCGGCGCAACTCACCGAGGCCTTGCGTCATCGTTATGGCAAGGTGCTGCTCGTAACTCTGCCAGACGGCGAGGTTCATAAGGACTGGCCGACCCTCCAACTGATTTTTGATGCGCTGCTGGAAAACGGTTGCGACCGAAAAACCGTGCTATTTGCTCTGGGCGGCGGCGTGGTCGGTGACATGACCGGCTTTGCCGCGGCCAGTTATATGCGCGGCGTGCCATTCGTGCAGGTACCTACGACTTTGCTGGCCCAAGTGGATTCGTCGGTGGGCGGCAAGACTGCGATCAATCATCCACTCGGAAAAAACATGATTGGTGCGTTCTACCAGCCCCTGCAGGTGGTGTGCGACCTTGATGCACTGGCGACCTTGCCTTCCCGTGAGCTGAGCGCGGGCCTGGCGGAGATCATCAAGTACGGACCCATTGCCGACATGGAATTCTTTGACTGGATTGAGGCCAACCTGGAGGACTTGCTCGCCAGGGAGCCCGCAGCCATGGCTCACGCCATCCGGCGCAGCTGCGAGATCAAGGCCTGGGTCGTGAGCCAGGACGAGCGCGAGTCAGGCCTGCGGGCCATCCTGAATTTCGGCCATACTTTTGGCCATGCGATTGAATCGGGCCTGGGTTATGGCGAATGGCTGCATGGCGAAGGCGTAGGTTGCGGCATGGTGATGGCCGCCCATCTGTCCGAACGCCTGGGCCTGGTCGACAAGCTCTTTGTGGAGCGCCTGACCCGCCTTGCCCTGAGGGCAGGCCTGCCTGTCAGGGCGCCGGTGCTGTCGGCGAGCGATAACGCCGGGCGCTACCTCGAACTGATGCGTATCGACAAAAAATCCGAAGCGGGCGAAATACGTTTTGTCGTGATCGATGGACCCGGCAAGGCCGTGGTTCGGAGTGCGCCTGACGCCCTGGTGCGGGGTGTGATTGACCTGTGCTGCGCATAATCCCGCGCAGGGTTCAGATGGCTTCAAAATCGCCGCAATCATTTACTATGAATTTTGTAGCACCTAGCAGCCGAATTCACTGGGCTAAAGGCCGTTTTTCACTTAAACCATGACCCTGCAGCCTTATGCCTGTGATCCTGCGTTGTCGCGCGGCCGCCGCTATCCTGAGCTGGCTGCGCCAACACGCTCCGAATTTCAGCGCGACCGCGACCGCATTGTGCATTCCACGGCCTTTCGGCGTCTGGTTTATAAAACGCAGGTCTTTCTGAATCATGAAGGCGACCTGTTCCGCACCCGCCTGACCCATTCCTTGGAAGTCGCACAACTGGGGCGGTCCATCGCCCGCACCCTGGGGCTCAACGAGGACCTGGTGGAAGCCATCGCCCTGGCGCACGACCTGGGCCACACGCCTTTCGGTCATGCCGGGCAGGACGCCCTTAATGCGTGCCTGAAGGATTGCAATCCGGAAAGCGCGGGCTTTGAGCACAACCTGCAAAGCCTGCGTGTGGTGGATGCGCTGGAAGAGCGCTATCCCGCCTACAACGGCCTGAATCTGACCTTCGAGACGCGCGAGGGCATACTGAAGCACTGCTCGCGGCGCAATGCGCGCCATATCGAGGCCCGCGAACCCGGCGGTGTGGCCAGCCGGTTTGTCGAGCAGGCTTCTGACGGCCCGCGCTGGCAACAACCCGGCCTGGAGGCGCAGCTCGCCAACCTCGCTGACGAAATCGCCTACAACGCGCATGACATTGACGACGGCGTTCGTTCAGGCCTGCTGAGCCTGGAGCAGCTCGAAGACGTGGAACTGTTCGCCCAGCACTGCCGCGAAACCCGCCTGGCCCATCGCGAACTGCAAGGGCGGCGGCTTTTGTTCGAGACGATACGGCGCATGCTAAGCGCGCAGGTTTTCAACGTGATGGACGCGACATCGGCCGCCCTTCACCAAGCTGCACCGGCCGGCGTGGATGATGTTCGCCGACATTCCCCGCTGGTCTGCTTCACCGACGAGATGGCACTGCAGTCGGCTTCACTTAAGCGCTTTTTGCTTCAAAACCTCTATCGCCACCCGAAGGTGGTGGAAACCACGCAGGCTGCCAAGCAGGTCGTGCGCGATTTGTTCGACGCCTATATGGCCGACCCCACGCAGATGCCGCAGGCGCACATCGACCGGTTTGACGGTATTGACGCTCCGCATGCGGTGGGCGCCAAGCCCGAGCGAGTAGTGGCGGACTACATCGCCGGCATGACCGACCGCTTTGCCACCAAAGAGCATGAACGGCTCAAGGGACACACCGTCTTTCCCGGGTGATCGCCGGTGCGATTGACTGTTGGCGTGGTTCTTCCCGCTCCATTTAGACCTTGTAAGGCGCCCCACTCCGGCCAAAAAAGCAGTTAAAAAACCACAAGCGTCCGCATAGGCTTATGACGTGTTGGCATTTCCCCTGCTGTTTTTCCGCGCCACACGGATTACGCTCTGTGTCTGCGCACAATTTGTCACATTTTTCTGGAACAGTAAGCGCATGCTTCATTACAGGCATCAAACCTGCTATGGCTATCTCGTATCTCAAAAGGTGTTGTCATGAGCTTCAATCGGCGTCAATTAATTCTTGGTGGTGTGTCGGCGGGTGTCGCTGTGGCGAGTCCCGCGTTGTGGGCGCAAGGCACCAAGGGGGTCAAAAAAATTGTTCTGGGCCAGTCTGTGCCTCTGACCGGAGCGGCCGACCAGATTGGCTTGGCCTACCTGAACGGTGCCAAGATCTACTTTGACGCCGTCAATGCCAAAAACGGCGTGAGTGGCTACAAGATCGAAGTCAAAGCGCTTGACGACGGCTATAGCCCGGCCAAGGCCGCTACCAACGCCAAGCTGCTGATCGATGAAGGCGTGGATGCGCTATTCGGCTTCACCGGTACGGCCAGCTGTGATGCGGCTTTCGCCGCAGCCAAAGCTTCCGGCACCCTGTTTTTCGCACCGTTTGCCGCTTCAGATGCGCTGCATGATCCCGCGCTCGTCAACGTTTTCCATGTGCGTCCAGCGCTGGCAGATGAGGCTTACAAGATTGCGCGTCACTGCGCCACGTTGAACCAGGACCGCATTGCCGTGTTTGCCGAAGACGATGCAATGGGGAAGGGCGGCCTGGCCGCCGTCAACCAGGCCTTGATTGACCTGAAACGTCCGCCTATCGTCGGCAGCGCATTGTCGCCAGTCAATAGCGACAAGGTGGACGCTGCGGTCGCGCAACTGATGAAGGCGCAGCCGCAGGCCATCATCCAGGTCAGCTTGTTCAATTCATCGGCCGCCTTTATCCGCAAGATGCGTCAGGCTGGCTTTGGAGGGCAGTTCCTCAATTTCTCCGTGGTGGGGATTGATCCGCTGTTCAGCGCGCTGGGCAAGGAGATCGGCGGGGTTGTCATCTCGCAGGTGGTGCCTTCACCGCGCAGTACCGGCACGCCGATCATCAAGGAATACCTGGATGTGCTGAACCAGACCGACCAGACGCCCAGCTATGAAAGTGTCGAGGGCTACATCGCCGCCAAGACCTTTGCCGAAGGCGTGCGCCGCAGCGCGGCCGGTAGCGGCAAGCCCGACAGGGCAGGCCTGCAAAAGGCGTTTGAGACCATGACGGACTACGACGTGGGCGGCTTTCGCGTCAACCTGCGCCGCAAGAAATACGATTCGGTGCGTGCAATCGATTTGGTCACTATCACCCCCGACGGCAAAGTCGTTCGCTAGGCGGCTTCACTCGGAGCGCCACGAGAAGAGGTGCTCCGAGCGATCAGAGGTTGGGTGAAAGAATTGGGGTCGGATTCCAATATGATGGTGCAAACTTCAGGTACTGCATTCCATGGCGCGCCTTCCCCGTCTCACCCTTCCCGGCTATGTCCATCACATCATCCAGCGGGGCAATAACCGCGGGGAGATTTTTTCATCAGCGGCTGACTATCCGGTACTGCTGGGGTTTCTGGAAGAAAACGCCCGGAAATTTGGCGTCGCCTTGCATGCTTACGTGTTGATGGGCAACCATTTTCATTTGCTCGCGACACCGTCCACGGCTGACGGCCTGCCGCAGATGATGCAGTCCGCGGGGAGGCGCTATGTGCGTTATTTCAACGACAGCCAGGGGCGCTCCGGCACCCTGTGGGAAGGACGTTATCGGGCTACCGTAATCGAAGCCGAGCGCTACCTGCTTCCCTGCATGACCTATCTTGACCTCAATCCGGTGCGGGCGGGGCTGGTGGCCGAGACCAGGGACTATCCGTGGTCCAGCCATGGACACTACGCGGGCTTGCGAATCGACAGTCTTCTAACGCCGCATCCTCTGGTCTGGGCACTGGGCAATACACCCTTTGCCCGTGAAGCGGCCTATGCCGAACTGGTGCGTGCCGGCATCAGCCCGGAGCAGCAGGACCGGCTGACCCGTTCCGCGCTCAGCGGCTGGGTTTTGGGCGACGAAGGCTTCATCGCCGAACTGCAGAAGCGAACCGATCGCCGCCTCACCAAAAACCAGCCTGGGCGGCCTGTCCGGGTGAAAGCTGAAGATCAAAAAGACCTGTAGTCCAGGTTTCATGCGGGCAAGATGCTATCAAATTTGATGTGTCCCCGATTAAATGTTGATGAAAATAATCGAGAACTAATAAGTATCTGACCCCATTTAAAAACACTTGGCATTGTTGTTGCAATGCAATATGCTCCCATTCCCTGCGAAAAATTATGAACCTTGCGGATGGGAGCGTTGCCAAGCCTTGTTTTGAAAGGTCGTGCGGCATCGCCCTCATCCCAACTGACGAGGAATTGCCATGGCCACGGCTGCTGAAATCAAGCATTTTGAAGAAAACGGTTTGTACTCCGGTGCGAACGAACACGATGCCTGCGGCGTCGGCTTTGTGGCGCATATCAAGGGGCACAAAAGCCATGCCATCGTCCAGCAGGGCCTGAAGATCCTCGAAAACCTGGACCATCGGGGCGCAGTGGGTGCTGACAAGCTCATGGGCGACGGCGCCGGCATCCTGATCCAGCTGCCCGACGCGCTGTACCGCGAAGAAATGGCCGGCCATGGCGTGCAGCTGCCGCCACCTGGCGAATACGGCGTCGGCATGGTGTTTTTGCCAAAAGAGCACGCCTCCCGCCTGGCATGCGAGCAGGCGCTGGAGCGCGCCGTCAAGGCCGAAGGCCAGGTGCTGCTGGGCTGGCGCGATGTGCCGGTCAACCGCGACATGCCCATGTCGCCCACCGTGCGCGAAAAGGAACCCATCCTGCGCCAGATCTTCATCGGCCGTGGCAACGACGTCATCGTGCAGGACGCGCTGGAGCGCAAGCTCTACGTCATCCGCAAAACCGCCAGCGCCGCCATCCAGAACCTGCGCCTGACGCACAGCAAAGAATATTACGTGCCCAGCATGTCCAGCCGCACGGTGGTCTACAAAGGCCTGCTGCTGGCTGACCAAGTGGGCACCTACTACCGTGACCTGACAGACCCACGCTGCGTTTCGGCGCTCGGCCTGGTGCACCAGCGCTTCTCGACCAACACCTTCCCCGAGTGGCCGTTGGCTCACCCTTACCGCTACGTGGCACATAACGGCGAGATCAACACCGTCAAGGGCAACTACAACTGGATGAAGGCCCGCGAAGGCGTGATGTCGTCGCCGGTGCTGGGCGCCGACTTGCAAAAGCTCTACCCGATCAGCTTTGCCAGCCAGTCCGACACCGCCACTTTCGACAACTGCCTGGAGTTGCTGACCATGGCCGGCTACCCCATCAGCCAGGCCGTGATGATGATGATCCCCGAGCCCTGGGAGCAGCACACCACCATGGACGAGCGCCGCAAGGCCTTCTATGAATACCACGCCGCTATGCTCGAACCCTGGGACGGCCCGGCCTCCATCGTGTTCACTGACGGCCGACAGATCGGCGCCACGCTGGACCGTAACGGTCTGCGCCCCTCGCGCTACTGCGTGACCGACGACGACTTGGTCATCATGGCCTCCGAATCCGGCGTGCTGCCGATTCCCGAGCACAAGATCGTGCGCAAATGGCGCTTGCAGCCCGGAAAGATGTTCCTGATCGACCTGGAACAAGGCCGCATGGTCGACGATGAGGAAATCAAAGCTACGCTGGCCCACAGCAAGCCCTACAAGCAGTGGATTGAAAACCTGCGCATCAAGCTGGACGATGTGGCAGGTAAGGCGGCCAAGGCGGCTCCTGTGACCGCTCCAGCCGCGTCCAACATCGCTCTGCTCGATAGGCAACAAGCTTTCGGCTACACACAAGAAGACATCAAGTTCCTGATGTCTCCCATGGCAACCAACGGCGAAGAGGCCACCGGCTCCATGGGCAACGACAGTCCGCTGGCCGTGCTGTCCAACAAGAACAAACCGCTCTACAACTACTTCAAGCAGCTGTTTGCGCAGGTGACCAACCCGCCCATCGACCCGATCCGCGAAGCCATCGTGATGTCGCTGGTGTCCTTCATCGGCCCCAAGCCCAACCTGCTGGACATCAACCAGGTCAACCCGCCTATGCGGCTCGAAGTGAGCCAGCCGGTGCTCAACGTGGCCGACATGCAAAAGCTGCGCGATATCGAAGCGCACACGCAGGGCAAGTTCAAGAGCTACACCCTGGACATCACCTACCCCCTGGCCTGGGGCCACGAGGGCGTCGAGGCCAAGCTGGCTTCACTGTGCGCCGAGGCAGTTGACGCGATCAAGGATGGCAAGAACATCCTGATCATCAGCGACCGCAGTATCAGCGCCACCCAGGTCGCCATTCCGGCCCTGCTGGCCCTGTCGGCCATCCACCAGCATCTGGTGAAAGAAGGCTTGCGCACAACCGCCGGCCTGGTGGTTGAAACCGGCTCCGCCCGTGAAGTGCACCACTTCGCCGTGCTGGCCGGCTACGGCGCCGAAGCCGTGCATCCCTACCTCGCCATGGAAACCTTGGCTGAGCTGTCCAAGGGCCTGCCGGGCGACCTCAGCACCGACAAGGCCGTCTACAACTACACCAAGGCCATCGGCAAGGGCCTGTCCAAGATCATGTCCAAGATGGGCGTGTCGACCTATATGAGCTACTGCGGCGCGCAGCTGTTCGAGGCCATCGGCCTGAACCGTGACACCGTGGCCAAGTTCTTCACCGGCACCGCCAGCCAGGTCGAAGGCATGGGCGTGTTCGAGATCGCTGAAGAAGCGCTGCGCATGCACCGCGCAGCCTTCAGTGACGACCCGGTGCTGGCCAACATGCTGGACGCCGGCGGCGAATACGCCTGGCGCGTGCGCGGCGAAGACCACATGTGGACGCCTGACGCCATCGCCAAGCTGCAGCATTCCACGCGCTCCAACAACTGGAACACCTACAAGGAATACGCCCAGCTGATCAACGATCAGAACCGCCGCCACATGACCCTGCGCGGCTTGTTCGAGTTCAAGATTGACCCCTCCAAGGCCATCCCGATTGATGAGGTCGAGCCGGCCAAAGAGATCGTCAAGCGTTTTGCCACCGGCGCCATGTCGCTGGGCTCCATCAGCACCGAAGCCCACGCCACGCTGGCTGTGGCGATGAACCGCATCGGCGGCAAGAGCAACACGGGCGAGGGCGGTGAAGACCCGAACCGTTACCGGCAAGAACTCAAAGGCATCCCGATCAAGAAGGGCGAGACGCTGAAAAGCGTGATCGGCCCGAAACAGGTCGAGGTGGATTTGCCGCTGCAAGACGGCGATTCGCTGCGGTCGCGCATCAAGCAGGTCGCGTCGGGCCGCTTCGGCGTCACGGCCGAATACCTGGTGTCGGCCGACCAGATCCAGATCAAGATGGCGCAGGGCGCCAAGCCCGGTGAAGGCGGCCAGTTGCCCGGCGGCAAGGTCAGCGAATACATCGGCCAGTTGCGCTACTCGGTGCCCGGCGTCGGTTTGATCTCGCCGCCGCCGCACCACGACATCTATTCGATCGAAGATCTGGCCCAGCTGATCCACGACCTGAAGAACGTCAACCCGCGCGCCAGCGTCAGCGTCAAGCTGGTAAGTGAAGTCGGCGTCGGCACCATTGCCGCGGGCGTGGCCAAGGCCAAGTCCGACCACGTGGTGATCGCCGGCCATGACGGCGGCACGGGCGCTTCGCCCTGGTCGTCCATTAAACATGCCGGTTCACCCTGGGAAATCGGCCTGGCCGAAACCCAGCAGACCCTGGTGCTCAACCGCCTGCGCGGCCGCATCCGCGTGCAGGCCGACGGCCAGATGAAAACCGGCCGCGACGTCATCATCGGCGCGCTGCTGGGCGCCGACGAATTCGGTTTTGCTACCGCGCCGCTGGTCGTTGAAGGCTGCATCATGATGCGCAAGTGCCACCTCAACACCTGCCCCGTCGGTGTCGCCACGCAAGACCCGGTGCTGCGCCAGAAATTCAGCGGCAAGCCTGAGCACGTCGTCAATTACTTCTTCTTCGTCGCCGAAGAGGCCCGTCAGCTGATGGCGCAGCTCGGCGTGCGCAAGTTTGACGACCTGATCGGCCGCGCCGACCTGCTCGACACGCAAAAAGGCATCGAACACTGGAAAGCCAGCGGCCTGGATTTCGCCCGCTTGTTCTACCAGCCCAACGTGCCGGCCGACGTGCCGCGTATGCATGTGATGGAGCAAGACCATGCGCTCGGCAAGGCGCTGGACGTGCGCCTGATCGAAAAATCCAAAGCCGCGATTGAAAAGGGTGAAAAAGTCCAGTTCATCGAGGTGGCGCGCAATGTCAACCGCACCGTCGGCGCGATGCTGTCAGGCGAGCTGACACGCCACCACCCACAGGGCCTGCCGGACGACACGCTGCGCATCCAGCTCGAAGGCACGGGCGGCCAGTCTTTCGGCGCCTTCCTGGCCAAAGGCATCACCATGTACCTGATCGGTGATGCCAACGACTACACCGGCAAGGGCCTGTCCGGCGGCCGCATCGTCGTGCGCCCCAGCATCGACTTCCGCGGCGACGCGGTGAAGAACACCATCGTCGGCAATACTGTGCTGTACGGCGCGACCACCGGCGAAGCCTTCTTCAGCGGCGTGGCCGGCGAACGCTTCGCTGTGCGCCTGTCAGGCGCCACGGCCGTCGTTGAAGGCACGGGCGACCACGGCTGTGAATACATGACGGGCGGCACCGTCGCGGTGCTGGGCAAGACCGGCCGCAACTTCGCCGCCGGCATGAGCGGCGGCGTGGCTTACGTGTATGACGAAGACGGTTTGTTTGCCACGCGCTGCAACACGTCCATGGTGTCGATGGACCGCATCGTCACCACGGCCGAACAGCACACCCATGACAAGGCTGACTGGCATGCCGAGCAAAGCGACGAAGAATTGCTCAAGCGCCTGCTGCAAGACCACAACCGCTGGACCGGCAGCAAGCGCGCGCGCGAACTGCTCGACAACTGGAGCGAGTCACGCCTGAAGTTTGTGAAGGTCTTCCCGAATGAATACAAGAAGGCCCTGATCGAGCGCAAGGAACGCCGCCTGGAAGCCTCGACCGAGACCACAAAAGCTCAGGTCGCCACCAACCAGGAAGCAGTGGCGGCCAAATAACCGGCCGCGCCGTCACTCACAACTAATTGCTATCGAATTTATAGCTGCTCGCGCCCTTTGTTAAAGGGCTAGAGGCATAAAACGCTTAAAGAATTGCACAGGACTGCATCATGGGAAAAATCACCGGCTTCATGGAATACGAGCGCATCGAGGAGGGCTACAAGCCCGTGCCGGAGCGCCTGAAGAACTACAAGGAATTTGTCATCGGGCTGGACGACGCGCAGGCCAACAAGCAGGCCGCGCGCTGCATGGACTGCGGCACGCCGTTTTGCAACAGCGGCTGCCCGGTCAACAACATCATTCCCGACTTCAACGACATGGTGTTCCGCGCCGACTGGAAAAACGCGATTGACACGCTGCACAGCACCAACAATTTCCCCGAGTTCACCGGCCGTATCTGCCCCGCGCCCTGTGAAGCCGCCTGCACGCTGAACGTGAATGACGACGCCGTCGGCATCAAGTCGATTGAGCACGCCATCATCGACCGCGCCTGGTCCGAAGGCTGGGTCAAGCCCGTGATGCCCAAGCACAAGACCGGCAAGAAGGTTGCCGTGGTCGGCTCCGGCCCCGCCGGTATGGCCGCCGCGCAGCAGCTGGCGCGCGCCGGCCACGATGTGACGCTGTTTGAAAAGAACGACCGCATCGGCGGCCTGTTGCGCTACGGCATCCCCGACTTCAAGATGGAAAAAGTCCATATTGATCGCCGCGTCGAGCAGATGAAGGCCGAGGGCGTGAACTTCCGCACCGGCGTGATGGTCGGCAGTCTGCCAAAAGATTCCAAGGTCACCAACTGGGCCAAGGAAAGCATTGCCCCCGAGCAGCTGCAAAAAGACTTTGACGCCGTAATCCTCACCGGCGGCGCCGAGCAGTCGCGCGACCTGCCCGTGCCCGGCCGTGACCTGGACGGCGTGCATTTCGCGATGGAGTTTTTGCCCCAACAAAACAAGATCAATGCCGGCGACAAGGTCAAGGGCCAGCTACGCGCCGACGGCAAGCATGTCATCGTGATCGGCGGTGGCGACACCGGTTCCGACTGCGTGGGCACCAGCAACCGCCACGGCGCGGTCAGCGTCACCCAGTTTGAGTTGATGCCCCAGCCGCCCGAAGAAGAGAACCGCCCCATGACCTGGCCTTACTGGCCAATCAAGCTGCGTACGTCTTCCAGCCACGAAGAAGGCTGCGAGCGCGAGTTCGCCATCTCCACCAAGGAACTGATCGGCGAAAAAGGCAAGGTCACCGGCCTGAAGACTGTTCGCGTCGAATGGAAAGACGGCAAGATGGTCGAAGTGCCGGGTTCGGAACAAACCCTCAAGGCCGACCTGGTGTTGCTGGCCATGGGCTTCGTCTCGCCAGTGGCTTCCGTGCTGGAGGCTTTCGGCATTGAGAAAGACAACCGCGGCAATGCCAAGGCCCACACCGACTTCACCGGCGGTTACGCCACCAACGTACCGAAGGTGTTTGCCGCCGGCGACATCCGCCGTGGCCAGAGCCTGGTGGTCTGGGCGATTCGCGAAGGCCGCCAAGCCGCGCGTGCCGTGGACGAGTTCCTAATGGGCTACAGCCATTTGCCTCGCTAACGCCGTGCCCAGCCTTCGCAAATCGCCCCGAGGGGCGGTTAGGTAAACCCCAAGCTTGCGCTTGGGGTGCGCGTAGGCCGCCAGGCAGCGCGTGCTGTGGACGAGTTTTTGATGGGTTACAGCGACCTGCCTCGCTAAGCGCTGTACCCGGCCTTCACAAATCGCCCCGAGGGGCGGTTAGGTAAACCCCAGGCGCCAGGGCAGCAGGCAGTGCCAAAGCCAGTGCCATGTGTGTAGAAATGGGTTTGGACTCAGGAACCCCCTGTCTGGTGTGACGGGCGTTGCGCTTTGCGCACAGCAGCCTGTTTGGCAAATAACACCGAAAAAACTGACTGCTATCAAAAAAATAGCTGCTTGCGCCGGATAGTTGTGGCTCGCGATCGTTATTTGCCTTGAAACCCCGCCACCCTGGTTCGCCCTCCCTGCTGCTTGCGCTTACCGGCTGAGGGTTTTTGGTCTCAGGCCGTGGAATGTATAAGGGCAAACCCCGTATCATTCGGTATTACTTATCCCCGGCCAGCACGCAGTTGGCCTGTCCTTTTCCCTTCAATGGCCGACATTTCCGCTTCATCACTGGTTGAGTTCAAGGATGTGACGTTTTCCTATCCCGGCTCCGCCGGTGATCGCGTCATCCTGAACAAGGTCACGCTGTCCGTGCCACGTGGCAAGGTAACGGCGCTGATGGGCGCTTCGGGAGGCGGAAAAACCACAGTTCTGCGCCTTATTGGCGGGCAGCAGAAGGCCATCAGCGGCACCGTCATGTTTGAGGGGCAGGACATCGGCAAGCTGGCCCAGCCTGAGTTGTATGCGGCGCGGCGGCGCATGGGCATGCTGTTCCAGTTTGGGGCACTGTTCACCGACTTGAGCGTGTTTGACAACGTCGCGTTTCCCCTGCGCGAGCACACCGCCCTGGACGAGCGGTTGATCCGCGACATCGTGCTGATGAAACTCAATGCGGTCGGCCTGCGTGGCGCGCGGGACCTGATGCCCAGCGAGGTGTCCGGCGGCATGGCGCGGCGCGTCGCACTGGCGAGGGCCATCGCCCTGGATCCCGCACTCATCATGTACGACGAACCCTTCGCAGGGCTGGATCCCATTTCGCTGGGCACCGCTGCCCAGCTGATCCGCGAGCTCAACGACACACTGGGCATCACCAGCATCGTGGTGTCGCATGACCTTGAAGAGACGTTTCGCATCGCTGACAAGGTGGTGATCCTGGCCAACGGCAGCATTGCCGCGCAAGGCACGCCCGACGAAGTCAGGAATTCGACCGACCCGCTGGTGCACCAGTTCGTCAACGGGCTTGCCGAGGGGCCCGTGAAATTCCATTACCCAGGGCCTGAAGTCGTATCGGACTTCGGCAGCCAGCCCGCATCCCGCAAGGGGCAGTCATGAGCCGCTACAGCCCTGTCCGACTCCTGTCCGACCTCGGATATGCCGTACGCAAGCAGATGGCGGAAATCGGCTACGCGGCTCGCCTGATGTCGAAGTTGCTGGCCCTGACGGGGCCGGCGCTGGCCCGGTTCGGGCTGGTAAGAGACCAGATCCTGTTCCTGGGCAACTATTCGCTGGCCATCATTGCGGTGTCAGGCCTGTTTGTCGGCTTTGTGCTGGGCTTGCAGGGCTACTACACCCTGCAGCGCTACGGTTCTGAAAGCGCGCTGGGCCTCCTGGTGGCGCTCGGCCTGGTGCGTGAGCTCGGGCCTGTCGTCACGGCCCTGCTGTTTGCCGGGCGTGCTGGCACCGCCCTGACGGCCGAAATCGGCATCATGAAGCGCGATGAAGTGCTGAGTTACATGGAAATGACCGCGATTGACCCGGTCCGGCGCATTCTGGCGCCCCGTTTCTGGGGCGGCATCATCGCCATGCCTTTGCTGGCCGCGGTGTTCAGTGCGGTGGGCATCATGGGCGGCTGGCTGGTCGGCGTGGTCATGATCGGCATTGATGCCGGCTCCTTCTGGAGCCAGATGCAGGGCGGTGTGGATGTCTGGCGCGATGTGGGCAACGGCGTCATCAAGAGCTTTGTCTTCGGCGTCACGGTTACTTTTGTGGCTTTGCACCAGGGCTTTGAGGCCCAGCCGACGCCGGAGGGTGTCTCGCGTGCCACTACGCGTACCGTAGTGGTGGCGTCTTTGGCCGTATTGGGGCTGGACTTTTTGCTGACCGCTGCCATGTTCAGCGTCTGATCCGGCCTTTGAATCACCCCTAAAACATTTTTAATCCGTCCATGAGAAAATCCACCGTTCCAGTGTTTGCCTTGAATGGATGGTGCAGGGCTGAAGCGGCCCGCATGGGCAGGGCTGCCCTCCCGGGCCACTGAAAGAAGAACCATGCAACGCTCAAAAAATGATCTCTGGGTTGGCCTGTTTGTCCTGATTGGGGGCGCTGCCATCCTGTTTCTGGCGCTGAAATCTGCCAACCTTCTTTCCCTGAATTTCGACACTTCTTACAAGATCACGGCGAAGTTCGACAATATCGGGGGCCTGAAGCCGCGTGCCGCGGTAAAAAGTGCCGGTGTGGTGGTCGGACGGGTTGAAAATATCACTTTCGACGACAAGTCCTATCAGGCGAGCGTCACCCTGGCCATGGAAAGCCGCTACGTCTTTCCCAAAGACAGTTCGCTGAAAATCTTGACCAGCGGACTGCTGGGCGAGCAATACATCGGCGTGGAAGCCGGCGGGGACGAGAAGAATTTTGCTGCGGGCGACGTGATCAAAAACACACAGTCGGCCGTCGTGCTTGAAAACCTGATCAGCCAGTTTTTATACAGTAAAGCGGCGGACAGCAGCTCTGGATCAGGGGCTGCACCGCCACCAGGGAAGCCAGAAAAAAAATGACGACGGAAAACACGATGAAAAAAATGGGGGGCTGGGTTGTGGCCCTGCTTGCGTTGGCGCTTCTTCAGGGATGTGCGAGCGGCCCCAATGCCAGTCCGGCCGATCCGCTTGAGCCGTTCAACCGCACGATGTTCAACTTCAACGACGGCCTGGACCGTGCGGTGGTCAAGCCCGTAGCAACCGTGTATCGGGACGTCACCCCTGAGCTTGTGCGTACCGGTGTCACTAATTTTTTCGGCAACATTTCCGATGTGTGGTCTACCGTCAATAACCTGCTCCAGGGTAAAGGCCAGGCCGCCGGTGAAAGTTTTTTCCGTGTCACGACCAATACGATCTGGGGTGTAGGCGGCATTTTTGACGTCGCGACCGACTTGAAGATTCCCAAACACACGGAAGACTTTGGCCAGACGCTGGGCGTCTGGGGTGTGGGGTCGGGCCCTTATCTGGTACTGCCTCTGTTGGGCCCTTCTTCTGCACGCGACTCGGTGGGTACGCTGGTTGACTACCAGGGTGACCTGGTAAGCCGTACCCATGATGTTCCTATCCGTAACTCCCTGACGGCTCTTCGACTGGTTAACATCCGCGCCAATGTCCTGGGAGCCGGTGACGTTCTGGACCAGGCCGCGTTGGATAAATACAGTTTTACCCGCGAAATCTACCTGCAGCGTCGCCGCAGCCTCATAGGTGGCGCTTCGGTAGAAAAAGAAGAGCGCTACGATTTGCCTGAGGGTGCCTCCACCGCACCAGCAGCACCGGCGCCTGCGGCCAAATAGTGTCCTGCCGGGCTTGAGGAGGAGTTGAAGGCTGTTGATTGCAAACAATATTTACAAGACTGCCGTAAAACTTCATCCACAGCCCGGAAACCATCGCACAGAATAACCATCGAACCATCGGTTGCAGCAGATCTCTAAAAGGTATGGCATTTTTGCAACCGCATGCTTCGTCATAGAAGGAAAATCATGAAACGTAGAACACTTGGCCATCTATTCACCACTGTCCTCAGCCTGGCCCTGTTGGGATCGGCGCCGTTTGTTCGCGCAGCTGACGAGGCACCCGATGCCCTGATCAAGCGCGTATCGGCCGAGGTGCTGGACAACATCAAGACAGACAAGGCCGTGAAAGCTGGCGACCTCACCAAGGTGCTTGCGCTCGTCGATAGCAAGATCATGCCCAATGTGAACTTCACGCGCATGACGGCCTCTGCCGTCGGACGCAATTGGCGCCAGGCCACGCCGGAGCAGCAAAAGAAGCTTCAGGACGAGTTCAAGATCCTGCTGATCCGCACCTATTCTGGCGCCTTGGCTCAGGTCAGCGACCAGAGTGTCAACGTCAAACCTCTGCGCGCAGAACCGGCTGACACCGAGGTGGTGGTTCGTACCGAAGTGCTGGGCCGGGGCGACCCCGTCCAGCTCGATTACCGCATGGAAAAAACCCCCTCGGGCTGGAAGATCTATGACCTGAATGTGCTCGGTGTCTGGCTGGTGGAAACCTACCGCACGCAGTTTGCGCAGGAGATCAGCGCCAAGGGCGTGGATGGCCTGATCGCATCGCTGGTGCAGCGTAACCAGTCCAATACCGGCGCGGCCGCCAAAAAGTCCTGAACAGGTAAATACCTGTGCTGACGCTTCCCTCCGTCCTTACGCATGCTGAAGCGGCCGGGTTTGCCCGCGGTCTGAAGCAGGCCGTGCTAGCCGAGCAGGGCGGTGTGGTGGCTGATGCGGGCGCCCTGAAGGAGTTTGACTCCTCCGCACTGGCAGTGCTGCTGGAGTGCCGGCGTGAAGCGCTGGCCGCCGGCAAGACGTTTTCGGTCGCCGGCCTGCCGGCCCGCCTGCGTCAGCTCGCAGGCCTTTATGGTGTGGCGGAGCTGATTCCTGCCACTGCCGCCCCGGCTGCCTGAGACGCCGTTTCCGGCATTCTTCGCCCGCTGTGGACCTTGGAGCGGGGCATTCGGCCGCCGAGCCCGGTAAAAACAGCATCCGCCCTTAAAATGACGGGCTCATGCCAGCGATCTCATTCCAGTCCGTCTCCAAAACCTATTCATCCGCGCGAAACCAGACGGGGCCTGTCGTCAAGGCGCTTGACGATGTGAGTTTTGATATCCGGCAGGGCGAATTTTTCGGCTTGCTGGGGCCTAACGGCGCTGGGAAAACATCCTTGATCAGCATCCTGGCCGGCCTGTCGCGGGCCAGCAGCGGCACTGTCAAAGTGCACGGCAGTGATGTCCTGGCTGACTACGTCAACGCCCGGCGCAAGCTCGGCGTGGTGCCGCAGGAGTTGGTGTTTGACCCATTTTTCTCCGTGCGCGAGGCGCTGCGCATCCAGTCGGGCTATTTCGGCATCAAGCACAACGACGACTGGATTGATGAGTTACTGGTCAGCCTGGGCCTGGCCGACAAGGCCAACGCCAATATGCGCCAGCTCTCGGGCGGCATGAAGCGCCGTGTGCTGGTCGCGCAGGCGCTGGTGCACAAGCCGCAAGTCATCGTGCTCGATGAGCCCACAGCCGGCGTCGACGTCGAGTTGCGCCAGACCCTGTGGCAGTTCATCGCCAAACTCAACAAGCAGGGCAGCACCGTGCTGCTCACCACGCATTACCTTGAAGAAGCCGAGGCCTTGTGCAGCCGCATCGCCATGCTCAAGCAGGGAAGGGTGGTCGCGCTGGCGCAAACGTCCGAGCTGCTCAAGGCCGCGTCCTCCAATGTGCTGCGCTTCAAGATCGACAGCGAGCTGCCCGGGCATCTGGCTGTGCAGGCCCGCATTATCGGGCGCATCGTGCAGTTTCCGGCGCACAACGCCAACGAGATCGAGCAGTATCTCGCAGCGATCCGTGAGGCGGGATTGGTAGCCGAAGATGTTGAAATCCGCAAGGCCGATCTGGAAGATGTTTTTCTGGATGTCATGAACAAGAAGCCGGCGGTAGAGGCTACGGCTGTGGCGGTAGACCTCGAGAAAGTAGCGACATGACTGGCTGGCAAACACTTTTGTACAAGGAAACCCTGCGCTTCTGGAAGGTGGGTTTTCAGACCGTAGGCGCGCCCGTGCTGACGGCCGTGCTCTACATGCTGATCTTCGGCCATGTGCTGCAAGATCAGGTCAAGGTGTACGACCAGGTCAGCTACACCGCCTTTTTGGTGCCCGGCCTTGTGATGATGAGCGTGTTGCAAAACGCGTTCGCCAACAGCTCCTCCTCACTGATCCAGAGCAAGATCATGGGCAGCCTGGTGTTTGTGCTGCTTACGCCGTTGTCGCATTGGCACTGGTTCTTTGCGTATGTCGGCTCTTCGGTCGCGCGTGGGTTGCTGGTGGGTACGGGCGTGTTTGCCGTCACCGTGTTTTTTGGCCAACCTGCTTTTGTGGCGCCGCTGTGGATCGTGCTGTTCGCGGTGTTGGGCGCCGCTATGCTGGGCGCGCTGGGCGTAATCGCCGGCCTCTGGTCTGAAAAGTTCGACCAGATGGCAGCCTTCCAGAATTTCGTCATCATGCCCATGACTTTTCTGAGCGGGGTGTTCTATTCGATCCACTCGCTGCCGCCTTTCTGGCAAAAGGTCAGCCACCTCAACCCGTTTTTCTACATGATCGACGGTTTTCGCTACGGATTTTTCGGCGTCAGCGACGTCTCGCCGTGGCTGAGCCTGGGTATCGTGGCGTCCGCCTTGCTGGCCGTCAGCGCGGTGGCCGTCAACCTGCTGCGGACCGGCTACAAAATACGTCACTAGAAATATGACCCCCACGTTCGCGCACTTCGTGTCGCTCTCTGCCCCCCGAGGGGGCGCTGCGCCTGCGGCCTGGCAAAGCCAGTTCCGCGGCCCCTGCTTGCGGAGACTTTCGTCTCATGCCCCAATAGACAACCTATGACCAGCGAAGAACTCCAAGCCATCATCACCGCGGGCCTGCCCTGCGAGCACATTGAGCTGTCGGGCGACGGCCGGCACTGGTACGCCACCGTGGTGTCCAGCGCTTTTGAGGGCCTGCGCCTGATCCAGCGACACCAGAAGGTGTATGCCACGCTGGGCGGCCGTATGCAGACCGACGAGGTGCATGCGCTGTCGATGAAAACCTATACCCCGGCCGAATGGGCCAACAATCCACAATAACAACAACGCACCACAACGCGAACTGAAAAACGACATGGACAAATTACTCATCAAGGGCGGCAAGTCGCTGGCCGGCACGGTCGAAATCTCGGGCGCCAAGAACGCCGCGCTTCCGGAGCTGTGCGCCGCGCTGCTCACGGCCGATACGGTCACGCTGCAAAACGTGCCGCGCCTGCAGGACGTTTCCACCATGCTCAAGCTGATCCGCAACATGGGCGTGGAGGCCGAGCGCACCGAGGCAAGGCCCAGCACCGTGGTGATCAACGCCGGGCCCCTGAGTTCGCCAGAAGCCCCCTACGAACTCGTGAAAACCATGCGTGCCTCGGTGCTGGCACTGGGCCCGCTGCTGGCGCGCTTCGGCGAAGCCACCGTGTCGCTGCCGGGCGGTTGCGCTATCGGCTCGCGGCCGGTGGACCAGCACATCAAGGGCCTGCAGGCCATGGGCGCCGAGATCGTGGTCGAGCACGGCTACATGATCGCCAAACTGCCGGCCGGTCAGAAGCGCCTGAAGGGCGCCAGCATCACCACCGACATGGTGACCGTGACCGGCACTGAAAACTTCCTGATGGCCGCCAGCCTGGCCGAAGGCGAAACGATTCTGGAAAACGCCGCGCAAGAGCCCGAGATCGGCGACCTCGCTGAAATGCTCATCAAGATGGGCGCGAAGATTGAAGGCCACGGCACGCGCCGCATCCGAATCCAGGGTGTGGAACGCCTGCATGGCTGCATCCACCAGGTGGTAGCCGACCGCATTGAGACCGGCACTTTTTTGTGCGCGGTAGCGGCTGCCGGCGGTGACGTGATGTTGAAGCACGGCCGCGCTGACCACCTTGATGCCGTGATCGACAAGCTGCGCGAAGCCGGAGCGACCGTGACGGCAAACGAGGGTTCCATCCGCATCCAGGCCAGCGGCCGGATGAAGGCGCAATCTTTCCGCACGACCGAGTACCCCGGCTTCCCGACCGACATGCAGGCCCAGTTCATGGCGCTCAACGCCATCGCGCAGGGCAGCAGCACTGTGACCGAGACGATCTTTGAAAATCGCTTCATGCACGTCAACGAGATGGTGCGTCTGGGTGCCAAGATCCAGATCGAGGGCAAGGTCGCTGTCATGGAAGGTGTTGAGAAGCTTTCCGGCGCGACCGTGATGGCGACTGATTTGCGCGCCTCCGCCAGCCTGGTGATTGCCGGCTTGGTAGCCGAAGGTGAAACGCTGGTCGACCGCATCTACCACCTGGACCGCGGCTACGACCAGATGGAAGCAAAACTGCGCGGAATCGGCGCCGACATAGAGCGAGTCAAAGCATGATTACCTTAGCGCTGTCCAAAGGCCGTATCTTTGACGACATCCTGCCGCTGCTGCGAAGCGCTGGCATCGAGGTGCTTGATGACCCGGAAAAATCCCGCAAGCTGATCCTGGACACCAACCAGCCCGGCCTGCGCGTGGTGCTGGTGCGCGCCACGGATGTGCCCACCTATGTGCAATACGGTGGCGCGGATCTGGGCGTGGTCGGCAAAGACACCTTGCTCGAATCCGGCAGCCAGGGCCTGTACCAGCCGCTTGACCTGCAAATCGCCAAATGCCGCATCAGCGTGGCAGTGCGCGAAGGCTTTGACTACGCCGCCGCCGTGCGCCAGGGCTCGCGCCTGAAAGTGGCCACCAAGTACGTGGCGATTGCCCGCGACTTCTTCGCCACCAAAGGCGTGCACGTCGATTTGATCAAGCTCTATGGCAGCATGGAACTGGCGCCCCTCACCGGCCTGGCCGACGCGATCGTCGACCTGGTCTCCACCGGAAGCACGCTCAGGGCCAATCACCTGGTCGAGGTCGAGCGCATCATGGACATCAGCTCGCACCTGGTCGTGAATCAGACCGCGCTCAAACTCAAACAGGAGCCGATCCGCAAGCTGATCGACGACCTGTCCGCCGCCATATCGCCACCTTCGTCAAAAGCCTGATGCTATGAAATTAGTAGCTGCTCCCGCACGTCTTTCAACGGCTACAGCCACTTTTGATGCTGAATTCAAGGCGCGGCTGCATTGGTCCGCCGATACCGACGCGGCCATCGAGCAACGCGTGGCCGACATCCTGGCGGATGTTCAGCAGCGCGGCGATGCGGCAGTGCTGGAATACACGGCGCGCTTTGACGGGCTCAACGTCTCTTCCATGGGACAGCTTGAACTCACCCAAGCCGAATTGAAAGCCGCGTTTGACGCGATTCCCGCAGCCCAGCGAGACGCGCTCGAAGCCGCCGCACGCCGCGTGCGCAGCTACCACGAAGCCCAAAAGAAGGCCAGCGGCGAAAGCTGGAGCTATCGCGACGAAGACGGCACTCTGTTGGGTCAGAAGGTCACGCCACTCGACCGCGTGGGCATCTACGTGCCCGGCGGCAAGGCCGCTTACCCGTCGTCGGTGCTGATGAATGCGATTCCAGCCCACGTCGCCGGTGTTGGCGAAATCATCATGGTCGTGCCAACACCTAAGGGCGAGAAAAACGCCCTGGTGCTGGCTGCCGCTTACGTGGCCGGCGTCACCCGCGCCTTCACCATCGGCGGTGCGCAGGCCGTGGCTGCGCTGGCCTACGGAACAAATACCGTGCCCAAGGTCGACAAGATCACCGGCCCAGGCAATGCCTACGTCGCCAGCGCCAAGAAACGCGTTTTCGGCACGGTCGGCATCGACATGATCGCCGGGCCGTCTGAGATTCTGGTGCTGGCCGACGGCAGCACGCCCGCCGACTGGGTGGCCATGGACCTGTTCAGCCAGGCCGAGCACGACGAGCTCGCGCAAAGCATCCTGCTGTGTCCCGACGCCGCGTACATCGATGAAGTGCAGGCCTCGATTGACCGCTTGCTGCCTGAAATGCCGCGCGCCGAGATCATTGCCAAGTCTCTTACCGGCCGTGGCGCGCTCATCCACACCCGCAGCATGCAAGAGGCCTGCGAGATCAGCAACCGCATCGCGCCCGAACACCTCGAGGTCTCCAGTCGCGACCCGCACAAGTGGGAGCCGCTGCTCAAACACGCCGGCGCCATCTTCCTGGGCGCCTACACCAGCGAATCACTGGGCGACTACTGCGCCGGCCCCAACCACGTGTTGCCCACCAGCGGCACAGCGCGCTTCAGCTCACCGCTGGGTGTCTACGACTTCCAGAAGCGCTCCAGCCTGATCGAAGTCAGCGAAGCTGGCGCCCAAGTGCTGGGCAAGATTGCCGCCGAGCTGGCTTATGGCGAAGGCTTGCAGGCGCATGCGCGGGCGGCCGAGATGCGGTTGAAGTGAGTTTTCGATTCCAAACTACTGCCTGATCCATGGCGACATTGATCGAGAAAATCCAGGTCGCCTTGGGACTGGCCCGGACGCAGGCTTCGCAGCCCGAGCCCTATTTCTCCAGTAGCGACGAGTACAAGCGTTGGCTGGAAGCCGGAATCTCCCAAATCCGGGACATGGCTGATGTTGAGGAGTTGCGCCGGTTGCTTGGCGATGGCAATGGCTACTTGCGTGAAGCGGCCCTGAGCCGAGTGGATTCGCTGCATGCGACGGCCTTGTGGACGGAGGTATTCGGGCTTTGCAATGACTGGGTATCACCGATACGGACGAAGGCGAAGCGAGTGGCGCTCGACTGGCTACACGATGCGGACGTCGAAACCCTTTTGCCCCACCTTCCGGCACTCGCCGAATTGGTTTCAAGGCGACGAGAGGATCATGCCGACTTCATTGCGAAATTCGATTCACGGCTGATTGAAGACCAGAATCTGGCCGCGTTGTTCGAAGCGGCCGGCGCCAGCGATTCGCGCAAGCACTCCCGCTATTGTTTTGTGCTACTGGAGCGATCAGCCTTTCCTCGGGCCCGCTTGATCGAGCTAGGATTGGCGAAGGCTGACGTGACCCTGCAGGGGCGGGCATTGCAGATGATTCGCAACCTGCCGGCCAGCGAGCAGGCTGGCTATGCGCAGTCGCTGCTGGCGAGCTCCCGGAGCTACCTGCGCTGGTATGGGCTCGACATGCTGTGGCGCGTCGACCCTGCCAAGGCTCGCGAAGTCGCGATGAGCCATCTGATGTCGCCTTATGCCGCCCTGCGCGACAAGGCTTTCAAGCTGTCCGGCCTGTCGCGGGAAGCCTTGCTGGCCCTGACCGAGCAGCGCGTCCGGTCACCAGATGCCAGTTCCTGCGATATCCGCGTCGGCCTGCTTTTGCTCGGGTCAAGCGGCAAAAAGGACTATGCGGATCTGGCGAATTCGATTTTTCTCAAACACCCGGCCCCGACTGTGCGGGGCGCAGCCTTGTTGACGCTAGCGCGGCTGTCGCCCGACGATGCCAGGCCGCTGCTATTGCCCGCCGTGGTGAGCGAGATATCGGCCGTGGGTCGCGCCGCCATGCAGGCCGCGCTGACCCTGGAATTGAAGCCGTCACACACTCAATGGCGGGAATTGGCCGCACAGGCCGCCTCGGACGCGATCGCGCGACGCCTTCACCGCTGGGCCCGGTCGCTCGACAAGTGGCTGGAGCTGGCCTTGCTGCTGGAAATCGCCGGCCTGCATTCCCAACACAGCCGGTTGTGCCTCACTGGCATCCAGCGCTGGTTGGGGGACTTCAACAATTCCTGGCAAATGCTGGATTCAGCGCATCGAGAGTGGATTGATTCAAACCTTCCCCACGCGGAAAACCTCGGCCTGGACATGAAAACGCTGAAATTCTTTCTGAATTAGTGGGAATTCTTACACGAACTTCGTGTTACACGAATTTCGTGTAAACTTCAGTCCATGAAGAACGTCACCATCACCGTGGACGACGCCGCCCTCGAATGGGTGCGGGTGGAGGCGGCCAAGCGCAATACCAGCGTTTCGCGCCTGGTGGGCGAGATGCTGACCGAAAAGATGCAACGCACCGACGCCTACCAGCGCGCCATGCACGACTGGCAGAACAAGGCGCGGCTTTGGGTGTCTGACGGGCGGCCTTATCCCACCCGTATCGACCTTGACGAGCGCGGCGCATGAGCGGCAGCACCACCACAGGCGGCGTCTTTGTCGACGCCGACATCCTGATTTACAGCGAAGACGGGGCCGACCCTGCCAAGCAAAAAGCCGCCCTGGCCTGGCTGACGGTGCTGTGGCAGCGTGGCATGGGCCGTATCAGCACGCAGGTGCTCAATGAGTTTTACCTGCTGGCCACCCGCAAGATCAATCCGCCCATGCCTGCCGGCGATGCGCGTGCCGAAGTGCGCCGCTACGAGCTCTGGCAACCTTGGCAAACCGACCACGCGACCGTCGAATCCGCCTGGGCGGTGGAAAGCCGCTACGGCCTGCATTACCGCGACAGTCTCGTCGTCGCCGCGGCCCAGCACCTGGGGTGCCGTTATTTGCTCAGTGAGGGCCTGACGCACGAGCAGCACTACGGCGGTGTCCAGGTGATCAACCCTTTTAAAACCGGCATTGAACTGCTGGAGCAAGCTCCATGACCGAATCCACTCCTTCGCTAGATCCGAAATTCAAGCAACTGATCCGCCAGGACGTCCAGTCCATGCACGCCTACGCCATCCAGGACTCGGCTGGCATGGTCAAGCTCGACGCGATGGAGAACCCGCACCGCCTGCCGGCTGAGCTGCAGGCCAAGCTGGGCGAGCGGCTGGGCGCGGTCGCGCTTAACCGCTACCCCGACGGCCGCGTCAACGACCTGCGCCGCGCACTGGCTGCCCACGCAGGCATGCCCGAGGGCTTTGACATCATGCTGGGCAATGGCTCGGACGAGCTGATTTCGCTGCTGGCCATGGCCTGCGACGTGGAAGGGGGTTCCATCCTGGCGCCGCTGCCGGGCTTTGTGATGTACGCCATGAGCGCGCAACTGCAGGGGCTGAAATTCATCGGCGTGCCGCTGACGGCCGACTTTGAGCTAGACGAAGCCGCCATGCTGGCTGCCATCCAGGAGCACAAGCCTTCGATTATTTACCTGGCCTACCCGAACAACCCGACGGCCAATCTGTGGGACGACGCGGTGATCGAAAAAATCATCGAAGCCGTGGGCGAACAAGGTGGCCTGGTGGTCATGGACGAGGCCTACCAGCCGTTTTCCAGCAAGAGCTATATCAACCGCATCGCAAAACACAAGCATGTGCTGCTGATGCGCACCATGAGCAAGTTTGGCCTCGCCGGCGTGCGCCTGGGCTACATGATGGGCCCCAAAGCGCTGATCGCCGAGGTCGACAAGGTGCGCCCGCCCTACAACATCAGCGTGCTCAACTACGAGTGCGCGCTGTTTGCGCTGGCCCACCAGGAGGTGTTCGCCGCCCAGGCCAAAGACATCCTTTTCCAGCGCACGCGCATTTTTGACGCGCTGAAGGCCTTGCCCGGCGTACAAGCCTGGAAAAGCGACGCCAACATGATCCTGGTGCGCGTACCCGATGCCGCCAAGACCTTTGAGGGCATGCGGTCGCGCAAGGTCCTCATCAAAAACGTTTCTAAAATGCATCCATTGCTGGCCAATTGTTTGCGCCTGACGGTCGGCACCGCAGACGAGAACACACACATGCTGGCGGCGCTTAAAGAATCCCTATGACCACCCCCACCCTTGCTCCTTCTACGCCGAGAACCGCCGAGGTTTCGCGCAACACCGCCGAAACCCAGATCACCGTCAAGCTCAACCTCGACGGCACCGGCAAGGCCAACCTTTCCACGGGCATCGGCTTTTTCGACCACATGCTGGACCAGATCGCCCGCCACGGGCTGATCGACCTCGACATCCAGGCCAAGGGTGACTTGCACATTGACGGCCACCACACGGTGGAAGACGTGGGCATCACGTTCGGCCAAGCGGTGGCCAAGGCCGTGGGCGACAAGAAGGGCCTGCGCCGCTACGGCCACGCCTATGTGCCGCTCGATGAAGCGCTGTCGCGCGTGGTGGTTGATTTCTCGGGCCGCCCTGGCCTGGAGATGCATGTGCCCTTCAAGAGCGGCATGATCGGCACCTTCGACAGCCAGCTCGCCTACGAATTCTTCCAGGGCTTCGTCAATCACGCGTTCGTCACGCTGCACATCGACAACCTCAAAGGCGAAAACGCCCACCACCAGGCTGAAACCGTGTTCAAGGCCTTCGCCCGCGCGCTGCGCATGGCGCTGGAGATCGATCCGCGCGCTGCCGGCGTGATTCCCTCGACCAAGGGCTCGCTATAACCTTCCCCGCTGATTCAATGCCTTCTAGGGCTCTAGCCCAATAAAGATGTGGGCAAGCAGCTATTAAATTTGTAGCAAAATACTTTCCCAATCCTGATGGCAAAACCCAAAACTGTCGCCGTGGTCGACTACGGCATGGGCAACCTGCACTCTGTGTCGCAGGCCGTTCGGCATGTCGCCGCGGGTAGCGGCTTTGAGGTGATGGTCACCTCCAGAGCCGAAGACGTGATGAACGCCGAGCGCGTCGTGCTGCCAGGCCAGGGCGCCATTGCCGACTGCATGCGCGAGCTGGCCGACTCCGGCATGCTGGAGTCGGTGCTGCACGCTGCGGCCCATAAGCCGCTCTTTGGTGTCTGCGTGGGTATGCAGATGCTGCTCACGCACAGCGAAGAAGGTATGCCTGGCGACGGCGGCGCAGGCACCAAAGGCTTGAACCTGATCCCTGGCGAAGTCATCAAGTTCGAGTTGGCCGGCCAGATACAGCCCGACGGCAGCCGCTACAAGGTGCCCCAGATGGGATGGAACCAGGTTCACCAAAATGGGGCCGGCACGCCCGAAGCCCACCCGGTGTGGGCCGGCGTACCGGACGGCTCGTATTTCTATTTCGTACACAGCTTTTACGCCCGGCCGTCAGATGCGCACCACATCGCCGGCGAGGCCGACTACGGCGCGCGCTTTACGGCGGCCATTGCACGCGATAATATTTTTGCCACCCAGTTCCACCCCGAGAAAAGCGCCGACCACGGGCTGGCCCTGTACCGCAACTTCCTGCACTGGAACCCCTAGCACGCAATATCCGACTTGGGTCAGACCCGGTACCGGGACGCCAGAGTTTTTGATACCCTGACACCGCTCTCTTTTTTTTACCGTCTTTTCATCGTCTTTTTTACCGCCACATGCTACTTATCCCCGCGATTGACCTGAAAGACGGTCACTGCGTCCGCCTCAAACAGGGCGACATGGATCAATCCACCATCTTCAGCGAAGACCCGGCCGCCATGGCGCGCAGCTGGGTCGACAAAGGCGCGCGCCGCCTGCACCTGGTAGACCTGAACGGCGCCTTCGCGGGCAAGCCGAAGAACGAGGCGGCGATCAAGCAGATCCTGGCCGAAGTCGGCAGCGAAATCGACGTGCAGCTGGGCGGCGGCATCCGCGACCTGGACACCATCGAGCGCTACCTCGACGCCGGCCTGCGCTACGTCATCATCGGCACGGCAGCCGTGAAAAACCCCGGCTTCCTGCAAGACGCCTGCACCGCTTTCGGCGGCCACATCATCGTCGGACTGGACGCCAAAGATGGCAAGGTAGCTACCGACGGCTGGAGCAAGATGACCGGCCACGAAGTCATCGACCTCGGTAAAAAATTCCAGGACTACGGCGTTGAATCCATCATCTACACCGACATCGGCCGCGACGGCATGCTGACCGGCATCAACATCGACGCCACCGTCAAGCTCGCCCAGGCGTTGACCATTCCTGTGATCGCTTCGGGTGGCCTTTCGAACATGGCTGATATCGAAAAGCTGTGCGAAGTTGAAGAAGAGGGCGTGGAGGGCGTGATCTGCGGGCGTTCGATCTACAGCGGTGACCTCGATTTTGAGAAAGCGCAGGCCCGCGCTGACGAACTCAACGGCTGAAATCGGGCTTCTTCCCTTGGAGAAGCTCGTCACCCCTGGCTGGTTTTGGGCCATATGGGGTGCGTCGCTGCTGTCGGCTCTGCCCATCATGGTGGGCGCTTTTTTGGTGATCTGGTTCGGGCTTGCCACCGCGTCGTATTTCGAGGGATTGAGCGGTTTTGCGGTATTGGCAGCATGCATTTTTGCTTATTGGTATATCCATCAACACATTGACGGCTACTGGCAAAAAACCGCGATTTACAGGCAGCTTGTTTACACCGTACTGAGCCTGCCCACCGCGATCTATCTGTTGCTGGGTTACATCTACAGAGACTTTTAGCCACGCCGCCTTTTCGTTCTCTCGAATCTCCCGATCTCTTTTCCTACAAGTTGTTCCATGCTCGCCAAACGAATCATTCCTTGCCTCGATGTGACCGGCGGCCGCGTCGTCAAAGGCGTTAACTTCACCCAGCTACGCGACGCGGGCGACCCGGTGGAAATCGCCGCGCGCTACAACGAGCAGGGCGCCGACGAACTCACTTTTCTCGACATCACCGCCACCAGCGACGGGCGCGATCTGATCCTGCCCATCATCGAGGCGGTGGCTTCGCAGGTGTTCATTCCCCTCACTGTGGGCGGTGGTGTTCGCACTGTTGAGGACGTGCGCCGCCTGCTCAATTCCGGCGCCGACAAGACCAGCTTCAATTCAGCCGCCATCGCCAACCCGCAGGTGATCGCCGACGCCTCCGCCAAGTACGGCTCGCAATGCATCGTGGTGGCCATCGACGCCAAGCGCCGCAGCGCCGAAGACGAAAAGCGCCTGACGCCGGGAGGTAAACCCGTCGGCCCAGGCTGGGACGTTTACAGCCACGGCGGCCGCAAAAACACCGGTCTGGACGCTGTGGCCTGGGCCACCGACATGGCGCGGCGCGGCGCCGGCGAAATCTTGCTGACCAGCATGGACCGCGACGGCACCAAATCCGGCTTTGACCTGGCGCTGACCCGCGCGGTGAGCGACGCCATCAGCGTGCCAGTGATCGCCTCAGGCGGCGTCGGCAACCTGGAACACCTGGCCGACGGCATACAGAACGGCGGCGCCGACGCGGTGCTGGCTGCCAGCATCTTTCATTACGGTGAATACACCGTTCAGCAGGCCAAGCAACACATGGATTCACGCGGCATTCCTGTTAGGTTGACGTAACCCCCGTAGGCTTCGCGCACTGCGTGTCGCTGCGCCTTCCCCCTGAGGAAAAGCAACCCCTGCAGGCTTCGCTGCGCTACGCCTTCCCCCTGCTGGGGCGGCATCTGCGGCCCGGCACAGCCGGTTCCGCGATGCCCTTGGTTTTAAGAGCTTCTGTAACCACACCCCAAATCCCGGACAATAGTCACTATGAACTGGTTAGATGAAGTCAGCTGGGACGACAAGGGCCTGATCCCTGTCATTGCACAAGAAGCTTCCAGCGGCGATGTGCTCATGTTTGCCTGGATGAACCGCGAGGCGCTGCAAAAAACCGCTGAGCTCGGCCAGGCGGTGTATTTCAGCCGCTCGCGCGGCCGCCTGTGGCACAAGGGCGAAGAGTCCGGCAACCAGCAGACGGTGCACGAAATCCGGCTGGACTGCGACAACGATGTGATCCTGCTCAAGGTGACGCAGCTCGGTCACACGCCCGGCATTGCATGCCACACCGGCCGCCACAGCTGCTTTTTCAGTGTGTATAAAGACGGCCAGTGGGTAGTGACCGAGCCGGTCCTGAAAGACCCGACCACCATGTATAAAAAAGCATCAACAGACTCTGGCAAACATGAGCACGAATGACTCCCTCCAGCGCCTGGCGCAAATCATTGAAAGCCGCAAGGCGGCCAATGGCGGCGATCCGGACACCAGCTATGTGGCGCGCCTGTTGCACAAAGGCCCCGACGCCTTTCTGAAAAAAATCGGCGAAGAAGCCACTGAAACCGTGATGGCCGCCAAGGACATTGACCGCGGCGGGCCCACGGCAGAACTCAAGGGCAAGCTGGTCGGTGAAGTGGCTGATTTGTGGTTTCACAGCCTCATCGCGCTGGCGCATTACGGCCTCAGCCCGGCGGACGTGATTGCCGAGCTGGAGCGCCGTGAAGGCACCAGCGGCATTGAAGAAAAAGCCCTGCGCAAGGCGCAGCACCGCGATACGGTTGAAAAATCCGGAAAACCCTGAACCGGACGCCAATATTTAATCTCCCTTGATCCCAAGAGGACCCAGACCTGATGGAAACCGACCTGGCCGAATTCGAAAGCAAGAACCCCAACGGCCGCATCATCATGCACGTGCTGTATGGCCTGCACACGCTGGCCTGGTTCAGCGGCGGCGTGTTCGCGGTGATTGCGGTCATCATCAATTACATCCGCCGCGCCGATGAATCCGATGCGCTCTATATCGACCACCACAGCTACATGATCCGCACCTTCTGGTGGACACTGGTCTGGCTGGTGCTGCTGTCTCCGCTTTGGCTGCTGTTTGTGCTGCCCGGCTTTGTGGCTTACGGCATCGTCTGGCTCTGGTATTTGTACCGTTGCGTGCGGGGCTGGATGCGCTTTAACAGCCACAGGCCCACTTGACCTTTCCGGATTGACCCAAGCCATGAGCCATTCAGACAACTGCATTTTCTGCAAGATCGCCGCCGGCGCCATCCCCAGCCGCAAGGTGTATGAGGACGACGAGCTTTTCGCCTTTCACGACATCAACCCCTGGGCACCGGTGCATTTCCTGATCATCCCCAAGGAACACATCCCTTCGATGGCCCAGGTCGGCCCGGGGCATGCCGCGATGCTGGGCCGCCTGATGGCGCTGGCCCCGAAGCTGGCGATGGAACAGGGCTGCAATCCTTACCCGGAAGGCGGTTTTCGCATCGTGACCAACACCGGCGCGGAAGGAGGGCAGGAAGTGCATCACCTTCACTTTCACGTGATCGGCGGTCCCCGTCCGTGGTTGAAAGGTTAGCCCCCCGCTCCCCACTGCGTGTGGTTCGCTGCCCCCCGAGGGGGCGCTGCGCCTGCGGCCCGGCTAAGCCGGTTCCGCGGCCCCGGCTGGGTGAGAAGGAGCCTCGTCAGCGGGGAACCCCGACGCACCCAACCTACACTAACCCGGTAGGGCAATGTGTGTAATCACCGTCCTGACAGGCCGGGCCTTTAGAATCAAGCCTAGTTGCGTGCAAACCGGCAATTCCGCAAGTTTTGCATTTACCTGCACTTACACCTCACAATTTCCAGATTAGGAGCAAATCATGGGTTCATTTTCCATTTGGCACTGGTTGATCGTTCTACTGATCGTGGTGATGGTTTTCGGCACCAAGAAGCTGAAAAACATGGGCAGCGACCTCGGTGGTGCCGTCAAAGGGTTTAAAGACGGCATGAAGGACGGCAGCCAGACGCCCGCCGATGTGCCCGTGCCGCCTGCCAGCGTCACAACCAACGCCCAAGCCGCCGACAAGACGACGATCGACGTCGAAGCCAAGCAAAAGTCCTGAAGATATGGCCCCCACGCTTGTCACTTCGCGTACTGCGCTGCCCCCCGAAGGGGCTAATTTCCCTGGGGGCGGCCCGGCGGGAAATTGCGTGCGTGTGATGGCGTCATGCCCCTCTTGTCGCGTGATTTGATATTTCATGATTGATCTCGGCATCTCCAAAATAGCGCTCATAGGCGCGGTCGCGCTGATCGTCATCGGCCCGGAGAAGCTGCCACGCGTGGCGCGCACCGTAGGCACCTTGCTGGGCAAGGCGCAGCGCTATGTGGCCGACGTCAAGAACGAAGTCAACCGTTCCATGGAGCTGGACGAACTCAAGAAGATGAAGGACACCGTCGAGGGCGCGGCCCGCGACGTGGAGAACTCCATCCAGACCAACGCCAGTGATTTTGAGAAATCGTGGGCCGACGTCACAGGCGATTCGGGTTCTTCCGCCAGCCTCCCCGGCATGGAGATCTTCCCCGAATACAAGCACCCTAAAAAGAAGTGGCGCCTCAAGCAGGGCGCCACGCCGCAGTGGTACAAAGCCCGTTCAGGCGTGCGCACCCGGGCACAGTCCGGCGCTGCCCGTGTGGCGCGGTTCCGCCCGCAGCCGGGCCGCCCGCTTTGAACTGCCCCGCAGCCCCCACTGACATTTCCTGCCAGGCGCGCATACCGGCGCAATCCATCCAGCGCACACCTCTTTCCCCATGAGCGACCCCAACACCGACAAGCCCGACGAACTCGCGGGCACCGAGCAGCCCTTTGTGCAGCACCTGATGGAGCTGCGCGACCGGATGATCAAGGCGGTGATCGCCATCGGTATCGCTGCGGCGGTGCTAGCGATATTCCCGGGCCCGGGCGCGCTCTACGACATCCTGGCCGCGCCGCTGGTGGCCGCGTTGCCCAAGGGCGCGACGCTGATTGCCACCAACGTGATTTCACCGTTCGTGGTGCCGATCAAGATCCTGTTCATGGCGGCGTTCATGATCGCGCTGCCGGTGGTGCTCTACCAGGTGTGGGCCTTTGTGGCGCCCGGCCTTTATTCGCACGAGAAAAAGCTCGTGATGCCGCTGGTGGTGTCGAGCACGCTGCTGTTCTTTGTCGGCGTGGCTTTTTGCTATTTCGTCGTGTTCGGCCAGGTGTTTCACTTCATCCAGAGTTTTGCGCCCAAGTCGATCACCGCTGCGCCTGACATTGAGGAGTACCTCAACTTCGTGCTCGGCATGTTCCTGGCCTTCGGGCTGGCCTTTGAGGTGCCGATTGCCGTGATTCTGCTGGTGCGCATGGGTGTGCTTACTGTTGCCCAGCTGCGCGAATACCGCGGTTACTTCTGGGTGGCTGCAGCCGTCGGTACCGCGCTGGTGACGCCGCCGGACGCGGGCTCGATGCTCATGCTGCTGGCCGTTGTCGGGGGGCTGTATGAGGTCGGTATCGTTGCCGCGCAGCTGTTCGTCAAACACACCAAAAAATCCGAAGGCGACGGCGAGGCCGAAACCGCCAAGTCCTGAAGCTGCGCGCCCTGGCTGGGCCAAGGCTGCCTTGACTCTCTATTTTCTTGGCAAATAGGGCTTTAGCCTAATAAATACGGGTGCAAGAAGCTATTAAATTGATAGCAAACCTTCGCGCCCGTTGCGGCGGGAACGTCTTTAGCGCTGCTGCACCTTGGGCCGTTGGCGCTTGCCCGGTGTGACTTCAATCTCGCTTTGTTTGTCCTTGCGCAACACCGTCAGCGGTGCGGGCGTCCCGGGCTTGAGCGCCGCCACAGCCGTCAGCAACTGGCTGACATTACGCACGACCTTGCCGTTGACCGCCGTGATCACGTCGCCGGGCCGGAGGCCTGCCTGCGCGGCCGGGCCGTTTTGCAATACCCCGGTGATGATGACACCGCCGTCTTTGGCTGCCGCCTTAGGCAGGCCAAAGGTTTCGGCCAGTTCGGGGTTCAAATCCTGCGGCTCCACGCCGATCCAGCCGCGTGTGACCTGGCCGTCTTTCACGATGCCTTCAAGCACCTGTTTCGCCGTTGATACGGGGATGGCAAAGCCGATGCCCATGGAGCCGCCCGAGCGCGAATAGATCGCGGTGTTGATGCCCATCAGGTGCCCGTTCATGTCGACCAGTGCGCCACCTGAGTTGCCGGGGTTGATGGCCGCATCGGTCTGGATGAAATTTTCAAAGGTGTTGATGCCCAGCTGGTTGCGCCCCAGCGCGCTCACGATGCCGCCGGTCACGGTCTGTCCCACCCCAAAAGGGTTGCCGATGGCCATCACCGGATCACCCACCTGCAGCGCGTCGGAGTTCCCCAGCACGATGACGGGCAGTTTGTCCAGGTCGATCTTGAGGATCGCCAGATCGGTGTCCGGGTCGGTGCCGATCACCTGCGCCTTGGCCTTGCGCGTGTCATTGAGAATGACTTCGATCTCGTCGGCGCCCTCGACCACATGGTTGTTGGTCAGGATGTAGCCGCTGGTGCTGATGATCACGCCGCTGCCCAGGCCGCCCTGCGGCTCATTGGGCCCCTGGTCGCCGAAGAAAAACCTGAACCAGGGGTCTTCGGCGTGCGGGTTTCTGGCGGCGGCCTTGCTGGTGTTGATGCTGACGACCGCTGCGGAGGCCACTTTGGCGGCTGCGGCAAAGCCTGCGCCCGCGCCGGCGCTGCGCGGTGCACCGCCGGCCGGTGCTTCGATCACGGAAACGCCCGGGATCTCGCGGTCCAGCCACTGCGGCTTGAGCGTGGCCACCACGAAGTACGCCGCCAGCAGGACGGTGACTGTTTGGGAAAAAAGAAGCCAGGTACGTTTCATGAAGCGATGGGTGTCGGCGAGCCGGTACGAAGAGACGGAAAAAACGAAGAGGCAGGAGCCGGGGCGGCGCAGGGCCGGAAGGGGCGCGGCGCCAGGTGATGGAGTTTATCGCTTCGGGTCCCCGGCTGCTGTAAGGAAGCACGCCGGCTTGCTCCGGTACCATGTTTTGGACGGCCGGAAAGCCGTTTGTGACAGGCAGGCCTGAAACAGCCGCCCCACGCTCAACAACCATAACAAGGAGACAACAACATGCATCAGTTTTCAAGGCGGGCGTGGCTCGCGCGCGGCGCGGCGGTATTGACGGCGGGTTCCACAGGCCTGGCTTTGCCGGTTCTGGCCGCACCCACCTCAACCAAATTCCCGGCCAGCCTGGTGGTGCAGGGCACCGCGCTGCAGCTCAACGGCGCCGGCACCCGTTTCAAGGCCATTTTTAAGGTCTATGACATGGCCATGTACACGACGCGCAAGGTCACGTCGGCCGACGAGGCGATGAAGCTGGGCACGCCCGTACGTCTGGCTTTCGTGGCGCTGCGCGAAGTTTCCGGCACCGACCTGGGCCGGCTCTTCCTGCGCGGCATGGCCGAGAACTCAAGCCGCGATGCCGTCAGCCGCCATTCGGTGTCAAGCAACCGGCTCATCGACATCTTCTCAGGCCGCAGCAAGTTGATGCCCGGCGACTCGTTCGCGATGGAATTCGTGCCGGGAAAGGGAACCAGCTTTTTCATCGCCGAGCAGCCGCAGGGCGCGGCGGTCGGTGACGCGGAGTTCTTTCGCATGGTGCTGGGTATCTGGCTGGGTTCTGCGCCGGCTGACTTCATGCTCAAGGATGCCTTGCTGGGCATCGAGAAAAACTGAGCGCCCCAGACAGTGCTCCGAAACAGCGCCCTGAGACAATAGGGCCATGAGCACCACACGACAGGACTTGCTGCAGGCGTTCGACACACTTTTGCAGCCCGTGCATTTCAAGGACTACGGCCCCAACGGCTTGCAGGTCGAGGGGAGGGCCACGGTGGAAAAGATCGTTTCCGGCGTCACGGCCAGCCTGGCGTTGATTGAAGCGGCCGTGGCGGCGCAGGCCGACGCCATTTTTGTGCACCACGGCCTTTTTTGGCGCGGGCAGGACGGCCGTGTCACCGGCTGGATGAAGCAGCGGCTGGCGCGGCTGCTGGCGCATGACATCAATCTTTACGCCTACCACCTGCCGCTGGATGCGCACCCGGCGCTTGGCAATAACGCGCAGCTGGGGTTGCAGCTGGGCCTTGCCGCAACAGGGCGCTTCGGCGAGCAAGACCTGGGCTTTATCGGTGGGCGCGCTGGTGGCGAGCTGTTTGCCGATGCGGCTGCGTTGGCGGCGCACGTCGAAAAAGTACTGAATCGGCCTGTAACCCAAGTAGGATCCGCGCAGAAAGCTATCAAAAACATAGCGTGGTGCACGGGTGGTGCACAGGGATATTTTGAGGCAGCGATTGCCGCTGGCGCCGACGCTTTCATCACCGGCGAGATTTCCGAGCCCCAGGCGCATTACGCACGCGAAATGGGCGTGGCCTTCATTGCCTGCGGGCACCATGCGTCCGAGCGCTATGGCGCACCGGCCGTGGCCGCGCATGTTGCCGCACAGCTGGGTTTGGTCCACCAGTTCATCGATATCGACAACCCGGCTTGAAACGTTTTTCTGCGGGGATCAGGCGGGCTTGTGGCGCTGCCGCCCGGTTCGGCCCGGGTTGGGGTTGCCGGGTTCGGCCCGCAGCGGGGTTTGCGGCGTGGCGTTTCGCAGCGCATGCCAGCTGGAGCCCAGCTCGGCATGCTCTACCGGCACGGCGGTGCGGGTTTCCGGATCCAGCAGCGCGGCGCGGGAGCGCATGGCGCGGGCGGCCTGCGCCACAGACTGCGCTTCATGCAGCAACTGGGCAACGTCCTTGCCAATGACCGACAGATGCACGATGCCGACAGCGATGTCCGGCTTGATCCGCACGCGCCCTCCGCCCAGGGCCGCCACGTCCATCGGCCGGCGCAGGCTGGAGGCCACGCGCAGGCCCAGCGTGCGTATCCAGCGCGGCGAATGCATGGTTTCCAGCAGCACCACAAAGCAGCGGTCGTAGTAGCGGCCAGCCGGATTGACGGCGCCGGTGTGGCGCTGAATGCGGCGCGCCATCTGGATGTAGATTTCGTTCAGGCCTGCCTGGCCGATCTGGGGCAGCAGGTTTTCGGGCTCGAACAGCAGCACGGCCATCAGCGCGCCGTCGCGCCGCGTGCGCCTGCGCCGGCGCTGCGCCCGGATGATTTTCTGCACCATCGTCACGCCGTCATAGAGCTGGGTGATCGGGTCGCGCCCCGACGCTTCGCCCCGCTTCAGTTGCCGGATTTGCCGGTTGCGCAGCCACAACATGGCGGCAGTGGTGACCACGCTGAGCAAGGCGATCATTGCCACGCCTGCCTGCAGCGGCAGCGAAAACCGGGTGGGGCTCAGCGCCAGGCCATACAGGCCGATCTGCGCGGGCAGGGTGAGCAGGCAGCCTAGCGCCAGGCCCCAGGCCAGCCGGTCACCAAGCTGCGTGGCGCGCACCGACAGCCACAGCACCACGGAAAGATTGGCAATAGCCAGCGCGGCTGAGGCGGGCAGGGCCCATTGCGGCGCCAGCAACAGGCACAGCGGCCCGCCGATAACGCATACCAGCGTCATGGCCAGCAGGCTGACCTTCATCAGGTGGTCTCGCTGGTGGGCCGAGAGCCACTTGCTGGCGCCGTAGCTGCCCATCGCAGCACAAACTGGTCCCACCAGGAGTTGCGCAATGCCCAGCGGCTCTTTGCCCTCCGGCCAGAGTTCGACAGGCAGGCCGCACAGCAGCATCACAACGAGCCAGCAAAGCGCCAGGTAAGCCAGGGTTTGCCAAGCAGCGCGGGTGCGGCTGTAAAAGGCGTCGGCCAGTGCCAGCAGAAGCACCAGGCCCAGTGCGCCGGCTACGGCACTCCACAGCATCATCTCGATGCTGGACATCAGGGCGGGCAGGGCGGGACTCACGGCAGGCTGGTGTCCTGCGCGCCGGCTACCTGCCGCAGCGGTGTGGTTTGGGCCAAAATACTCCCAGCATGCATCTGACCGAACTCCCTGAATCCATTTATCTGCCGCCGGACCATGCCGTCAGCGGGTTGACCCGTTTTTTTGCGATTATGGGCCGTACTGTAAGCAAATGCACACGGCGGACCCAATTTGTCGCTGCAGGATCCGGCTTGTGAACAAGCCCCTGCTTGTCACCATGGGGGATGCCGCCGGCATCGGCCCCGAGATCATCGCCAGGGCTTTTCGCGATGCTCCCTCTGACATGGCAGGTTGCCTCGTGGTGGGCGATGTCGCCACGATGCGCCGCGCGGCTGCGCTGACAGCCTCCCCGCTGGCGCTGCCGGTGGCCCGGCTGGACGCACTGGCTGCGGCGGCGGAGGTGCCGCCCCATTGCATCGGGGTGTTGCAAAAATGCGAGTTGGCGGCCGTACCCTACGGCAAGATCAATGCCCAGGCGGGCCAGGCCGCAGCCGATTGCATCGTTTGGGCGGCCCGTAGCGTGCTGGCCGGTGAGGCTTGCGCCATGGTGACCGCACCCATCCACAAAGAGGCGCTGGCGGCTGCCGGTGGCTGGGCGGCGGCTTTTCCGGGCCACACCGAAATGCTCCAGGCTGAGGCGGCTGCTTTTCTGGGCAAAGCTGCAGGCGACGTGCCGGTGCGCATGATGCTGGCCAACGACGAACTCAAGACGGTGTTGGTGAGCATTCACATGTCATTGCGGCGCGCTATTGAAGCCGTGACCTTTGACAACGTGCTGCAGACCTTGCGCATCACGCACCGCGCGGTGGCGGCCAGTCTGGGCCGGGCGCCGCGCATCGCTGTGGCCGGGCTCAATCCGCACGCCGGTGAAGGCGGGCTGTTCGGTAGCGAAGAGCAGGCCATCATCGCGCCGGCCATCGCCGCCGCTTGCGCGGAGGGCCTGGATGTGAGCGGTCCCTTCGCACCCGACACGGTGTTCATGCGGGCACGCCATGCAGCCGGCAAGCCCGGTGAGTTTGATGTGGTGGTGGCGATGTACCACGACCAGGGGCTGATCCCGGTCAAATACCTGGGTGTGGAGCAGGGCGTCAATGTCACGCTGGGCCTGCCGCTGGTGCGCACCAGCCCGGACCACGGCACGGCGTTTGACATCGCCGGAAAAAGGATCGCGGATGCGTCCAGCCTGTTAGCAGCCATTCGCATGGCGCGCCAGCTTGTTGCTGGCTAAAAATCAAGCGAAATCTGGCTCTAGCCCAATAGCAGTCGGCGCTAGCAGCTATTAAATCAATAGCAAGCACCGTCCCTTCGCAAGCGGGGGCCGCGGTCTGGCTTTGCCAGCCGCAAGGCGCCGTCCCCTGTAGGGGAGAGGCCCGCTACACGAAGTGAGCGGGCAACAGGGGGGAGTCTATTTCTTCAGGCTGTCACGGATCTCACGCAACAGCACGATGTCTTCGGGTGTGGCGGCGGGTGCCGCTGGAGTGGCCTCGTGATGGCGCTTGAGTCGGTTGATCTGCTTGACCATCAGGAAAATGATGAAGGCCAGGATGATGAAGTTGACCGTGACCGTCAGGAAGTGACCGTAGGCAAACACCGGAACACCGGCTTTCTTGAGGGCGTCGAGCGACATGTCGGTACCCGGGGGCACATTGCCCAGGAGTACGTACATGCTGGAGAAGTCCAGCTTGCCGAAGACGAGGCCCACCACCGGCATGATCAGGTCACTCACCACGGCGTCAACGATCTTGCCAAAAGCCGCCCCAATGATCACGCCCACAGCGAGATCGATCACGTTGCCCTTGACGGCAAATTCCTTGAATTCCTGCATCATTCCCATGGATTGCTCCTCTTTCCTTTTGTTGGCGGCGGCTACCGGCCGTGCCGGTGCTTTCTGGAAAATGATTATGAAGGCTGGCCGCGCTTTCCAAGCCGGCGCGCAGGCCCGGCTTGCAACAAAGTATGCGCAGCGGCTGATTGCCTGAAAAACAGGCACCGCATGCACCGCTGTGCGGGCTGCGGCTGTCCGCGTCAGGCTTCCTGCCTTGAAAAACGACATCGCGCTCCGCTACAATTGCGGGTTGACCCCACTAAGCCTCCCATCAAGCCTATTTCAAGCCAGTTCTTGAAGGACTCTCATGACCCAAGCAAGCGAAGCAAGCGCGAACGGTGTGCCCCACGGTGCCCCTGTCGATAAAGATAAAAGAAACTGGCTCGTGGCCACCTGCGCTGTAGGCGGCGCAGGCGTTGCAGCTACCGCAATCCCCTTTGTCAGCACTTTCCAGCCCTCCGAAAAAGCCAAGGCTGCCGGCGCGGCCGTCGAGGTGGATATCTCCGGCGTGAAACCCGGCGAAAAAATCACGGTGGAATGGCGCGGCAAGCCCGTCTGGATCATCAAGCGCACGCCTGAGCAGCTTGCCGAGCTGCCCAAGATCGACCCTCTCCTGGCCGACCCCAAATCGGAGCGCAAGCCCGATGAACTGACCCCTGAATACGCCCGCAACGAAAACCGCTCCATCAAGCCGGAAACGCTGGTGGTGGTGGGTATTTGTTCGCACCTGGGCTGCTCGCCTTCCGACAAGTTCCAGCCTGGCGCACAGCCTTCGCTGCCCAACGACTGGGCCGGTGGCTTTCTGTGCCCTTGCCATGGCTCGACCTTCGACATGGCTGGCCGCGTGTACAAGAACAAGCCCGCGCCGGACAACCTGGAAGTACCGCCGCACATGTACCTCTCGGACACCCGTCTGTTGATTGGTGAAGACAAGAAGGCCTGAGCGCTTGCCTTAACCCACGTTAACCAAGCCTCTTTACAAGACCTGTAGCCAGCGCCGCATACGAAGCCGACAGATTCCCGCACGTATCCAGGCGCTTGCCAAAGAACCCCACCGAACCAGGATCAGTTATGGCTGAATTCAAAGAAATTTCCCCCGATGCCCCGCTCGCCATCAAGGCGATGAACTGGGTTGACAACCGGTTTCCCGCCAGCAAGCTCTACAAAGAGCACATGAGCGAGTATTACGCACCGAAGAACTTCAACTTCTGGTACATCTTCGGCTCGCTGGCGATGCTGGTTCTGGTCATCCAGATCGTGACCGGTATTTTCCTCACGATGAACTACAAGCCCGATGCTGCGCTGGCATTCGGCTCCGTCGAATACATCATGCGCGACGTGCCCTGGGGCTGGCTGATCCGCTACATGCATTCCACGGGTGCTTCCGCCTTCTTTGTGGTGGTTTACCTGCACATGTTCCGCGGCCTGCTCTACGGCAGCTACCGCAAGCCGCGTGAGCTGGTCTGGATTTTCGGCTGCGCGATTTTCCTGTGCCTGATGGCAGAGGCCTTCATGGGCTACCTGCTGCCCTGGGGCCAGATGAGCTACTGGGGCGCCCAGGTGATCGTCAACCTGTTTGCCGCGATTCCTTTCATCGGCCCTGATCTGGCGCTGCTGATCCGCGGCGACTACGTGGTGGGTGACGCCACACTGAACCGCTTCTTTGCTTTCCACGTGATCGCTGTGCCGCTGGTGCTGCTGGGCCTGGTGGCCGCGCACATCATTGCGCTGCATGAAGTGGGCTCCAACAATCCCGACGGGGTCGAGATCAAGGGCCCGAACGCACCGAAAGATGCTGCCGGTCACCCGCTGGACGGCATCCCTTTCCACCCGTACTACACGGTGCACGACATTTTTGGCGTGAGCGTCTTCCTGATGATCTTCACGGCCATCATCTTCTTCGCGCCTGAATTCGGCGGCTACTTCCTGGAGTACAACAACTTCATCCCAGCCGACCCGCTGAAGACCCCGGCGCACATCGCCCCGGTCTGGTACTTCACGCCTTACTACTCGATGCTGCGCGCCATCACCGGTGAAATGGCCGGCGCACTGGGCATCATTGCCATCGTCGCTGCAGTGCTTGCCGGCCGCAAACTCTCCGGCATCTTCAAGCCTGCAGTGCTGGTCATCGCCATCGGTGCTGCCCTGCTGCTGGGCCTGCTGCCCTCGATTGCCAACTGGATCGGTCTGGTGATTCCTTCCGCCGGCGCCGGCATTGCCAAGGGACTTGATGCACTTGCCGCACCGCTGGCGAGCGTGCCTTTCTTCGGCGAACTCTGGGGCATGATGGTCAAGGGCATTGACGCCAAGTTCTGGGGTGTGGTGGTGATGGGTGGCGCGGTTGTCATCCTTTTCTTCCTGCCCTGGCTGGATCACAGCCCGGTCAAGTCCATCCGTTATCGCCCTGACTGGCACAAATACATGTACGGCATCTTCGTCGTCAATTTCCTGGTGCTGGGCTACCTGGGCGTTCAGCCGCCATCGGCCATCGGCGAGCGTATTTCCCAGCTCGGCACCCTGTTCTATTTTGGTTTCTTCCTTTTGATGCCGTGGTGGAGCCGTCTGGGTACGCCCAAAACGCCGCCTGACCGTATTGTTTTCCACGGTCACTAAGCAGGAGATAACAACAATGAAAAAACTGATTTTTTCCCTGATCGCGGCCTTCGGCCTGGTTGCCAGCGCACATGCTTCCGAAGGTGGTATTGCCTGGGACAAGGCGCCTGACCGGACCAATGATCTCGGCGCGCTGCAAAACGGCGCCAAACTGTTTGTCAATTACTGCTTGAACTGCCATTCGGCAGCTTTCATGCGCTTTAACCGCCTGAAAGATATCGGCCTGACCGACCAGGAAATCAAGGACAACCTGCTGTTCACCACCGAAAAAGTGGGCGACACCATGAAAGCCGCGATTGACCCGAAGCAGGCCAAGGACTGGTTCGGCGGTAACCCCCCCGATCTGACCGTGATTGCGCGGTCACGCGCCGGCGCCGGCGGCACCGGTGCTGACTACCTTTACACCTACCTGCGTACTTACTACCCCGACGAAACCAAGGCAACGGGCTGGAACAACCTGGCTTTCCCCAGCGTGGCCATGCCGCATGTGCTGTGGGAACTGCAGGGTGTGCGTACCCCCGTGTTTGATGAGAAAGAAGAGCACGGCCATAAAGTGTCCACCTTCAAGGGCTGGAAGCAGGTTACGCCCGGCTCGATGACGCCGTTGCAATACGACCAGGCCATGGGCGATCTTGTAGGTTACCTGCAGTGGATGGCCGAGCCGGCCCAGAACACCCGCATCCGCGTTGGCGTCTGGGTGTTGCTTTTCCTTCTTTGCTTGACCTTTGTTACCTGGCGCCTGAATGCGGCCTTCTGGAAAGACGTCAAGTAATTTTTTTCGCCGGGGTTTAGTCCCCGGCATCTTCTGGAGTGGATGCTTTCAATGTATCCACTCCTTTGCATTTAGGAGTTCCGCACCATGATGGTCCTTTATTCAGGCACGACCTGCCCCTTCTCCCATCGCTGCCGTTTTGTGCTGTTTGAAAAAGGCATGGACTTCGAAATCCGCGACGTTGACCTGTACAACAAGCCCGAAGACATCAACGTGATGAATCCCTACGGCCAGGTGCCCATTCTGGTCGAACGGGATTTGATCCTGTACGAATCGAACATTATCAACGAGTACATCGACGAGCGCTTCCCGCACCCGCAGCTCATGCCCGGCGATCCTGTCGACCGCGCGCGCGTTCGCCTCTTTTTGCTGAACTTCGAGAAAGAGCTGTTCGTGCATGTGAGCACGCTCGAGTCGCGCGCTTCCAAGGGCAACGACAAGGCGCTTGAAAAAGCCCGCTCGCACATCCGCGACCGTCTGACGCAGCTGGCGCCCATCTTCCTGAAAAACAAGTTCATGCTGGGCGACAACTTCTCCATGCTGGACGTGGCGATTGCTCCGCTGTTGTGGCGCCTCGATTACTACGACATTGACCTGTCGAAAAATGCCGCACCGCTGCTCAAGTACGCGGAACGCATTTTTTCGCGTCCGGCCTATATTGAAGCACTGACGCCTTCCGAAAAGGTCATGCGGAAATAATGACCCCCACGCTTGCCACTGCGTGTGCCTTCGGCTGTGCGCTGCCCCTTGCACGAAGAGGAGGGGCGCTGCGCTTGCGGCCCGGTGAAGCCGGTTCCGCGGCCCTCCTGACTGGCGAAGAGAGATCTCTCACGGCCGGTCAAGAGGGTGTCCACGTGATGGTTTGGGTTTAACTTGGCTGAATTCATGAACGCCCTGGACTCCACGTCAACGCGTCCGTACCTGATACGGGCCTTGTACGACTGGTGCACCGACAACGGTTTCACGCCTTATGTGGCCGTGTCGGTGGACGACACCGTCCAGGTGCCGCGCGAGTACGTCAAGAACAACGAGATCGTGCTCAACATCAGTTTTGACGCAACCTCGTCGCTCAAGCTGGGCAACGATTTCATCGAGTTCAAGGCGCGTTTTGCTGGCAGCGCCCGGGAAATCATGGTGCCCATCAGTCATGTGATTGCCATCTACGCCCGTGAAAACGGGCAGGGCATGGCCTTTCCCATGGGCACACATTCAGCCACCGATGCTTCCGGCGCAGAGCCGGGACGTGATGCCGGCCCCGCTACCGCAGGTGATGCGGTACCGCCGGTGGCGACGCCTGCGCACCCCCATGGCACGACGGATGGCTCCGACGGCAAGATCATGCAATTGGTGCCCGAAAGCACATCCGATGCTGGCGATGATGGTTTGGATCCTACAGATCCTCCCAAACCGCCACGCGCACGGCCCTCGCTGAAACGGGTCAAGTAAAATAGCTTTTGTGCCGCTTTAGCTCAGTTGGTAGAGCAACCGCCTTGTAAGCGGTAGGTCGTCAGTTCGATTCCGACAAGCGGCACCATTTATTCCCGATTCTTGCCTTCCCCATGCCATATGGGTATCATGCGCTACGAATTTTGTAGCGATGGTCAGGCAGTTTCGTTGCCCCGTCCGCCCTTGTGATACAGCTGGACGGTGTTGGTACTACCTTTTGTTTATTAGTATTTTGAGTCGAATTGAGGTAACCTTCCAACCCTTGCCTATAAGGCGGGCTTGGATGAGAGGCAATAGTTGTCGGATTTTTGCTGCGGCCGCATTGCCGCTGACCAGCAGGCACCAGGTCTCACCATCAATCGGTCCGGCCTGTACGGCAGGGCGCAAAGCCGCAGGGAGAAGCGACTCAATGGCTTTAAGCCTGTCGCTGGATTCCTGGACGAGTTCCGTCAGCCGTGCCAGGGAAGGGGAGTTTCCAGCGGCCTGGTACACGGAGAGCGCTTGGGGAAGGCGCCGGTTTGAGGTCATGATGTGCGGTGCTCGGCCATGAGAGCGCAAGCTTTATACGAGGTAGACAAGTGCATTTGATTATCACGGATGCGTGGCTGGCGAAAAGCCGGGCCATCTATTTAAGCGGTACAAAACTGGTTCTCGCGGGCTTTGTCGCCGCATTGGCCCTCATGCTTGTAGCCGCTGGTCTTTACCACTGGGTGTTTCTCAAGGGCGCCCGTGAAGGCTGGCCGGTCATTGGCTCGCTGGTCAAACTCATGGTCAAGGATGAATTCGACCAGCGCGACCGCTTCATGCGTGAAAACCTTGACGTCATGGCCAAACGGGTCGGTGAAATGCAGGCCAAGATGATGCAACTGGAGGCACTCGGCGAGCGGGTCTCTGGCCTGGCGGGCGTCAGCCCCAACGACATCAAGGTGGCGCCAGGTCGCGGCGGTGTCTTGGTGGCCGGTCCTTCGTTGACCATGGAAGAGTTGCAGTCCACGCTGGCGGACCTGGACAAGCTGACGGACCAGCGGGTGGACCTGATGACTGTGATGGAGTCGCGCCTGTTTGACCAGAAGATCAAAAAGATGATGGTTCCTACCCAGGAGCCGGTGGCCGGTGGCAATTTGGGCTCGCCTTTTGGCTGGCGCATTGATCCGATGAACGGCCGTTCCGCGTTGCACACGGGCCTCGATTTCCCGTCTGAGCCGGGCACGACCATCCTCGCGGCAGCCGGCGGTGTGGTCGTCACACAGGAATACCACCCGGCCTATGGCAATATGGTCGAAGTTGACCACGGCAATGAACTTGTCACGCGTTATGCCCACGCGTCACGTGTGTTGGTCAAAAAAGGCGATCTGGTCAAGCGCGGCCAGAAGATCGCAGAAGTCGGCACCACCGGTCGTTCCACTGGTCCGCATCTCCATTTTGAGGTTCTGGTCCAGGGTGTTTTCCAGGATCCGCAAAAATTCCTCACCGCGGGGCAGAAACTGCCTGGACCGCTGGTGGCATCCACCGCCGTGCGGCCTCCGATTCCGGCTCCCGCAACTATGCAGCTTCCGCAACAGCCCCGCCCTCATTAGGTGAGGCTGTGCCCGCCGTGCAGCATGCACGGCTTCTCACTCTGGCTGCGGTTTTATCCCGAATAGCCGTGCAACTCCCTGGCAGAGTTAAAATCAGAGGTTTGGGCCCAGTTGAAGTAACTGTTGGCGCCCACACCTAGGTTCCGTACACAAAAAGGGATTTCGGCCGCATTGCCAGCTCATGGGAGCGGCCAGGGCGGCCTCGCATTTATGGCCTCCAACATCCTGACCAAAATTTTCGGCAGCCGCAATGACAGGCTGCTTAAAACCTACCGCAAAACCGTTGATCGCATCAATGCGCTGGAAACCCAGTACGAGAAGCTCGATGACGACCAGCTCCGTGCCAAGACACAGGAATTCAAGGACCGTGTGGCTGCGGGCGAGGAACTCGATGCCATCCTTCCTGAAGCCTTTGCCGTAGTTCGCGAGGGCAGCAAGCGTGTCATGAAGATGCGCCACTTTGATGTGCAGATGCTGGGCGGCATGTCGCTGCACAACGGCAAGATTTCAGAAATGCGCACCGGCGAGGGCAAGACCCTGACCGCTACGTTGCCGGTCTACCTCAACGCGCTGACCGGCAAGGGCGTGCATGTGGTGACGGTCAATGACTACCTGGCCAGCCGCGACGCACGCTGGATGGGCAAGCTCTACAACTTCCTGGGCCTGACGGTCGGCATCAACCTGCCCAACATGTCGCGCGAGGAAAAGCAGGCAGCCTACGGTTCCGACATCACTTACGGCACCAACAACGAGTACGGCTTCGACTACCTGCGCGACAACATGGTCTACGAAGTGGCAGACCGCGTACAGCGCGGCCTGAACTACGCCATCGTTGACGAGGTCGATTCGATCCTGATCGACGAAGCCCGCACGCCGCTCATCATCAGCGGCCAGGCCGAAGACCACACCGAGATGTACCTGGCGATGAACAAGGTCGTGCCCATGCTGACCCGCCAGGAGGGTGAAGCCGACCCGCGCACCGGCGAAGGCGTGACCAAGCCCGGCGACTACACCATCGACGAGAAAACCCACCAGGTCTTCCTGACTGAGCAGGGCCACGAAAATGCAGAGCGCCTGTTGTTCAACCTGGGCCTGATCCCCGAAGGCGCCACGCTGTACGACCCGGCGAATATTTCGCTGATGCACCACCTGTACGCAGCGTTGCGCGCCAACCTGCTCTATCACCGTGACCAGCACTATGTGGTGCAGGACGGCGAAGTCGTGATCGTTGACGAGTTCACCGGCCGCCTGATGTCGGGCCGCCGCTGGAGCGACGGCCTGCACCAGGCCGTTGAGGCCAAGGAAGGCGTGCAGATCCAGGCTGAAAACCAGACCTTGGCATCCATCACCTTCCAGAACTATTTCCGCCTCTACGGCAAGCTGGCCGGCATGACCGGTACCGCAGACACCGAGGCCTACGAATTCCAGGAGATCTACGGCCTCGAAACCACGGTCATTCCGCCCAACCGCGTGAGCCGGCGTGACGACCAACTGGATCGCGTCTACAAAACCACGCGCGAAAAATACGAAGCTGCGATCAAGGACATCCGCGAATGCTATGAGCGCGGCCAGCCGGTATTGGTCGGCACCACATCGATCGAGAATTCCGAGATCATCGACCAGCTGCTGAACAAGGAAAACCTGCCGCACCAGGTGCTCAACGCCAAGCAGCATGCCCGCGAGGCGGACATCGTGGCGCAGGCCGGACGTCCCAAGATGATCACCATCGCCACGAACATGGCGGGCCGTGGCACCGACATCGTTTTGGGTGGAAATGTAGAGAAGTTGATTGAGGCCGTTGAAGCCGATGAGTCGCTCGACCTGGCTGCGAAAGAAACGGAAATTGCCCGCCTGCGCGCGGTATGGAAAGAAGAGCACGAACAAGTCACGGCACTGGGCGGCTTGCGCATCATCGCGACGGAGCGCCACGAATCACGCCGTATTGACAACCAGCTGCGTGGCCGTTCGGGCCGCCAGGGTGACCCTGGTTCGTCGCGCTTTTATTTGAGTCTGGACGACCCGTTGATGCGCATCTTCGCGGGCGACCGCGTCAAGGCCATCATGGAGCGGCTCAAGATGCCTGACGGCGAGGCCATTGAGGCGGGCATAGTGACCCGCAGCATCGAATCCGCCCAGCGCAAGGTCGAAGCCCGCAACTTCGACATCCGCAAGCAGCTGCTGGAATACGATGATGTCGCCAATGACCAGCGCAAGGTGATCTACCAGCAGCGCAACGACATCATGGATGCGGCCAACCTGCAGGCCCAGATCGCTTCGCTGCGCGAAGGCTGCTTCACCGACCTGGCACGGCAGTACATACCCGTTGAAAGCGTTGAAGAGCAGTGGGACCTGGCGGGCCTGGAAAACGTGCTGCGTGATGAGTGGCAGATTGAGTTGTCCCTTCGCCAGGAGCTGGAGACAGCTACGGCCATCACCGATGACGATGTGGTGGAAAAAGTCATTGCTGCGGCCAACGCCGCATTCAATGACAAGGTTGAAAAGATCGGCGAAGAAAACTTCACGCAGTTCGAACGCGTTGTACTGCTGCAAAGCATCGACAGCCATTGGCGCGAACACCTGAGCGCCCTCGACTACCTGCGCCAGGGCATCCACCTGCGCGGCTACGCACAAAAGCAGCCCAAGCAGGAATACAAGCGCGAAGCTTTTGAACTCTTCGGTCAGTTGCTGGACAGCGTGAAGAACGAAGTCACCAAGGTGCTGATGACGGTGAAGATCCAGTCGGGTGAGCAGCTCGAGCAGGCGGCCGAGGAAATGGAGAGCCGCGCTGAGAAAATCGCCAACGTCACCTATACCGCGCCGACCGAAACCGGCGAAGTGGAGACGACACAGGACGAGGAGTCGCAGCGCCGCTCACAGGCCATGCCGGCAAGTGCGGTACCTCGCGCTGGTCGCAATGATCCTTGCCCTTGCGGCTCCGGCAAGAAATACAAAAACTGCCACGGCCGATTGAACTGAACGCCGCCGCCTTGCGCTGACACTGCCGACTTAACCCTGATTTTCCGGAGTCCTGGAACATGCCCGTCAATCTGGTTGCCACCCCCGCTGCAGACCTTTACCCTGTTCCTGGCGTACGCTGGGGCATCACGGAAGCGGGCATCCGCAAGGCCAATCGCAAGGACCTGTCCGTGTTGTTGCTGGACGAAGGCGCTTCGGTAGGCGCCGTCTTCACGCAAAACCGTTTCTGCGCAGCACCGGTCCAGATCTGCCGTGAGCACCTGGCTAAAAATGACGGCAAGACAGCGGGCATACGTGCCATGCTCATCAACACCGGCAATGCCAATGCCGGCACCGGTGACGATGGCCTGAGCCGCGCGCACGCCAGTTGCATTGCGCTGGCCCGGCTGCTGGATCTTGCGCCTGAACAGGTCCTGCCGTTTTCCACCGGTGTCATCATGGAGCCGTTGCCTAACGACCGCATCGCAGCGGGCCTGCCAGCCGCACTGGAAGCTGCCAAAGCCGACAACTGGGGGAATGCCGCTGAAGCCATCATGACGACGGATACCGTCGCCAAGGCGTTCTCCGCGCGCGTAAAAATTGCAGGCGCCGACGTCACCATCACCGGCATCAGCAAGGGCGCCGGCATGATCCGCCCCAATATGGCCACCATGCTCGGTTTCATGGCAACGGATGCCTGCGTTGCCCAGCCGCTCATGGCGCAATTGGCCACAGAACTGGCTGAGGGTTCCTTCAACCGTGTGACGGTCGATGGCGATACCTCGACCAACGATTCTTTCGTCGTGATGGCCACCAACAAGGCGAAACACCCGCCCATCACTTCGCTGGACAGCGCAGAAGGCAAGGTCCTGCGCGCTGCCATGATGGACATTGCCAAAAAGCTGGCCCAAGCCATCGTGCGCGACGGCGAAGGCGCGACCAAGTTCATGACTATCCGGGTCGAAGGCGGCAAGACGGGCGAAGAGTGCCGCAAAGTGGCCTACGCCATTGCGCATTCGCCGCTGGTGAAAACCGCCTTCTTCGCCAGCGACCCCAACCTCGGCCGGATCCTCGCAGCCGTCGGTTATGCCGGTATTGACGACCTGGACCAGACGAAAATTGACCTGTACCTGGACGACGTGCTGGTCGCCAAAAACGGCGGCCGACATCCCGGCTACGTTGAAGCCGACGGCCAGCGTGTGATGAAGCAGAGCGAGATCACCGTACGCGTGGCGCTGGGCCGGGGCGATGCAGCCGACACCGTGTGGACCTGCGATCTCTCCTACGATTACGTCAAGATCAACGCGGATTACCGCAGTTAATCAGCACTCCGCATGAACGAGCAGTTTGAACGCCTGATCACCCGCGTCGAGTCCCTGATGGCGCGGATTGAATCCGTGCTGCCGCAGCCGCTCACCGCACCCGACTGGAGTGCTTCGATTGCCTACCGTTACCGCAAGCGCAGCTCCGGCCACGGCTCGCTGGAGCCGGTGCGCCACATCGGCAACATGAGCCTGGGCGACCTCAAGGAAATCGAGGACCAGAAGAAAAAAATCAGGCGCAACACCGAGCAGTTTGTCAGCGGCAAGCCCGCCAACAACGTGCTGCTGACCGGCGCGCGCGGCACCGGCAAGTCTTCCCTGATCAAGGCCTGCCTCAATGAATATTCGGCGCGCGGCCTGCGGCTGATCGAGGTCGACAAGGCCGACCTGACCGACCTGCCGGACATCGTCGATGTGGTGTCCGGGCTGCCCGAAAAATTCATCGTCTTTTGCGACGACCTGAGTTTTGAAGAAGGTGAGCCCGGCTACAAGGCGCTCAAGTCCATCCTGGATGGTTCCGTGGCAGCGGCTACGCCCAACGTGCTGATCTACGCGACCAGCAACCGGCGCCACCTGCTGCCTGAGTACATGACGGAAAACCTCACTTACACCCACGGTGACGACGGTGAGGTGCACCCCGGCGAGGTGGTCGAGGAAAAGATTTCATTGTCCGAGCGATTCGGCCTCTGGGTCAGCTTTTATCCTTTCACGCAAGACGAATACCTGACCATCGTCGCGCAGTGGCTGTCGTCTTTTGGCGTGGGCCCCGATGCGATTGCGGCCGCGAAACCCGCTTCCCTGGTCTGGGCGCTGGAGCGCGGCTCGCGCAGCGGCCGCGTGGCATACCAGTTCGCCCGCGACTACGCCGGCCGCGACAGCGCCAGCCGGCCCGTGGCGGCGGCGCCCATCGCGGCGTATGAGCGGCCGGGTGCCGCGGCCGCTGCTGCGTCGCCCGACGGTGACCACGCGCCCGACCATTCGACATGAGCGTGCTGGTCGCCGACGGCGAGCGCCCGCGCGAGGGCGGTTCCGACCGCAAGGTGGTCGACGTGGCTGTCGGTGTGCTGATCCGGCCGGACGGCGATTTCCTGCTGACCTCACGCCCACCCGGCAAGGTGTACGAAGGTTATTGGGAATTTCCCGGCGGCAAGCTCGAGGCCGGCGAAACCGTTGAACAGGCCCTGCGCCGCGAACTGCAGGAAGAAATTGGCGTCACCATAGGCGCCGCCCAACCCTGGAAAGTCGAGATGGTCGACTACCCCCATGCCCTGGTGCGCCTCAACTTCTGCAAGGTCTTCGACTGGACGGGCGAACTCCACATGCACGAGGGCCAGTCGTTTGCCTGGCAAAACCTGCCGGTGACGGTGCAGCCGGTGTTGCCGGGCACGGTGCCCGTGCTGGACTGGTTTGCCGCAGAAAAATAGAACACCCCCGTTCAGGCTCACTTCGTGTAGCCTGCTCCCCCCTTGCAGGGGGCGGCGCCTCCAGGCCGGCAAAGCCGGACCTGCGGCCCCTGCTGGTAGAGTAAGGTGCTATCAATTCAATAGCTGCTTGCGCACGTCTCTATTGGGCTGAGGCGCTATTTGATGCCTGAAATCGGATTTTGACGTTGTTTTTCAGCCGAGACGACGGGTTTTGCGGCCATTTTGGCGCCCAAAAAGGGTTTTGAGCCTCTTTTTCCCCATGAATAATGCCCATAACCCAATACTGGTGAGCGCAAGCAGCTATGAATTTAATAGCGGTGAACTGCTTTACCAGCAGGGGCCGTGGATCTGGCTTTGCCAGTCCGCAGGCGCCGCCCCCTGCAAGGGGGAGCAGGCTACACGCAGTGAGCTTGAACGGGGGTGTACCTAATACTCCCAGGCTTTGCTGGCCCCCATCACGGCATTCGGGTAGGGCGACTTGCCCCGCGAGCCGTTGTAACGGCCCAGGCCCATGAAGAGGTCGCCGCGTTCCCGGTCCAGGTAGTGGCGCAGGATCACGCAGCCAAAGCGCAGGTTGGTCTGCATGTGAAAAAGTTTGGAAGGGTCGCCGTCGCCAATCACGCGCGTCCAGAAGGGCATGACCTGCATGTAACCGCGCGCGCCGACGCTGCTCACGGCGAACTTGCGGAAGTTGCTCTCGACCTGGATCAGGCCCAGCACCAGTGTGACGTCCAGCCCGGCACGCCGGCTTTCGTACCAAACCGTCTGCAGGAATTCCTTGCGAATCTGCCATTCCGGTTTCTTTTTCTTCAGCCGCTCGCTCATCGCACCCAGCCAGCGCAGGTAGGCGAGGCGGCTTTCGGTGTCCTTGAACTCCGGAATGGGCGGCGCCTGGTTGGCAATGGCCGAACTCAGTGCGGTGCGGACGGAGTCAATCAAGGGCTCCTCAATCTGCGCGCCGGCGCTGGCTTGCTCCGAAATCAATAGCTGGCTGCCCAGTATTGGCAAGGACAGCACGCATTTTCTTCTTGAAATCAACCCGGCTCTTGCAAGGGAAGCCGGGCCGGATGCGGGCACATTCACGGTATCTGCGAAAGCCATGCCGATGTCAAAGCGGGCAACACGATCAGCGTGGCTGAAGCGCCAGCTTTCCCTTGAGGAAATCGAAGGCGCCAGCAGCGTCGATCTTGCTGGATGCCGCATCGCGGCGGTGCTGGTATTCGAGCTGGCCATCCTTCAGCCCGCGGTCGCCGATGGTGACGCGGTGCGGCACGCCAATCAGTTCCCAGTCGGCAAACATGGCGCCGGGGCGCTCACCGCGGTCGTCCAGGATGACGTCCACGCCGGCCGTCAGCAGCTCGGCATAGAGCTTGTTGGCCGCCGCCTCGACTTCGGGAAAACGGTCGGGGCTGATGGGGCACAGCACCACAGTGAATGGCGCAATCGCGTCGGGCCAGATGATGCCGCGCTCGTCGTGGTTCTGTTCGATAGCGGCAGCTGGCAGCCGTGTGATGCCGATGCCATAGCAACCCATTTCCAGGAATTGCGGCTTGCCGTTTTCGCCGAGGAAGGTGGCGTTCATGGCCTGGCTGTATTTGGTGCCGAGGTAGAACACATGGCCGACCTCGATGCCGCGCTCAATCACCAGTGCGCCCTTGCCGTCGGGCGAAGGGTCCCCGGCGACCACGTTGCGGATGTCGGCCACCAGTTCAGGCTCGGGCAGGTCGCGGCCCCAGTTGACGCCGGTGAGGTGAAAGCCGTCTTCGTTTGCCCCGCATACCCAGTCACTCATCGCCGCAACTTCGCGGTCCACAACAAGACGAACTCGCGGCTGGGGAACAGGGTTTGCAACAACAGAGTCATCCGTTGGCATGGCCTGATGTATCAATTCTTGAGGCTTGCCGATAGGGCCGAGATATCCAGGCCGGCAACCGAAATTTTGTTCAATCTCAGGCAACGTAGCGAAACGGAAACCTGAGAGACCGGGCACTTTGCCAACCTTAATCTCGTTCATGTCGTGGTCACCGCGTAACAGGAGCAGCCATATTTGGGATTGAACGCCAAACTCATCATCTAAATCTGTAGCGAGCACCAGCGACTTGACTGTGGAAGCGAGTGGGATTCCCAGCAGCCCGGCCACATCGGCGCAGGTGGCTTTGCCGGGCGTTGGCGTCTTGGCCATGGCCTGCGACGCCGGCTTGCGTGCCCCCTGGGGCGCAAGCGCCTCGGCTTTTTCCATGTTGGCTGCGTAGTCGCTGCCTGGGCAATAGACGATGGCGTCCTCGCCAGTCGCGGCGATCACCTGGAACTCTTCGCTGAGGTCGCCGCCAATGGCGCCGCTGTCTGCCGCGACAGCGCGGTAGGTCAGGCCGAAGCGGTCAAAGATCTTGCGGTAGGCCGCGGCCATGACCTGGTAGCTCGCCTTGGCGCTGGCCTGGTCGCGGTCAAAGCTGTAGGCGTCCTTCATGATGAACTCGCGCCCGCGCATCAGGCCGAAGCGCGGGCGGCGCTCGTCGCGGAACTTGGTCTGGATCTGGTACAGGTTTTTTGGCAGCTGTTTGTAGCTCTTGATGTCCTGGCGCATTACGTCGGTGACGACTTCCTCGCTGGTCGGCTGGACGACAAAGTCGCGGCCGTGCCGGTCCTTGATGCGCAGCAGTTCGGGCCCCATTTTTTCAAAGCGGCCGGTTTCCTGCCAGAGCTCGGCCGGCTGGACGACCGGCATGGTCATTTCAATGGCTCCGGCGCGGTTCATTTCCTCGCGCACGATGGCCTCGACCTTGCGGATCACGCGCAGCCCCATGGGCATGTAGTTGTACACGCCGGCGCCCAGTTTCTTGATCATGCCGGCCCGCATCATGAGCTGGTGGCTCACGACTTCGGCGTCGGCAGGCGCTTCCTTGAGGGTGGAAATAAAGAACTGGGAGGCTTTCATGGGCGGTTTTCGGGGATTCCGGGGTTGGAAAAGGGAAAGAAGAAGGGCAGAGGAGGGGCGGGAAGGGTGCTGAAGCCCGCCGTGCGCTTGGCGCTGGGGCCTCCGCTGTGCATAATGGACTCAGTTTAAAAAATTTGAGGTTTGATTATGCTTGACCGGGACGGCTTTAGGCCCAACGTCGGCATCATCTTGCTCAACCAGAGAAGTCAGGTATTTTGGGGCAAACGTATCCGTACCCACTCGTGGCAATTTCCGCAGGGTGGCATTGACCGGGGCGAAAATCCCGAGCAGGCCATGTACCGCGAGTTGCATGAAGAAGTGGGGCTGTTGCCGCAGCATGTGAATGTGCTGGCCCGAACCCGAGACTGGTTGCGCTATGAGGTGCCTGACCGGTTCATCCGCCGCGATGCGCGCGGACATTACAAAGGCCAGAAACAAATCTGGTTTCTCCTTCAACTGGTCGGTCACGACTGGGATTTGAACCTGCGCGCAACAGACCATCCGGAGTTTGATGCCTGGCGCTGGAACGACTATTGGGTGCCGCTGGATGTGGTGGTTGAATTCAAGCGAGGCGTTTACGAGATGGCCCTGACGGAGTTGTCGCGTTTCGTTCCGCGTGTGGATACCCGCTTCGAGCAGCGTCCCGACCACCGGAACCGTTACCTGCGCGGCGGTTTGCACCACCCACGCGACCATGCGGGGCAGGGCGGCGAAGGCGGTTTTCCTTCCGCCGGGGAGTCTTTTCACGCCCAGGTAAGGCCAGGTGCGTCTTTTGAATTGCCGCCCGGCGCTACCTTTGAACCTGATCCGCAAACCAGCCTCGGCGCGGATCCGACCACCAGAAAATCATGAAATTCAAATCGGCCTTTCTGGCCTCGCTGTTCCTGATGGCGCTCAACGCCTCGACTCCGGCCTGGGCCCAGACGTACGCCATGGAGGACCCTGCCGACTGGAAGGAAATCGAGACGCCGCCGCCGCCCGCATTCGACCTTACGAAGCTGGTGACCTTCGAGGTGTCGCCCAATTCCCAACTGGTGTACGGTGTGGATCCCGCGACCGTCAGCATTTCGGACAAAGACAGCGTTGTGCGCTACGTGGTGGTGGCTGCGAATGCCAGCGGCGCACGCAATGTGATGTACGAGGGGATACGCTGCAGCACCGGCGAATTCAAGACCTACGCCCGCTATTCGGCGGACGGCAAATGGACCAATGTCAGTAACCCGGAATGGAAGTCGGTGTTCGGCAACATGCCGTCCAAGCACCCTTTGCGCTTGGCCAGGGCGGGTGCTTGCGACGGCGCAGCTCCTGTGCAAACGGTGGGCCTGCTGGTGTCACGCCTGAAGAACCCGAATTTCAGGATCAGGGACTAAACAGGGCCAAACGGACAGGACGGCTTTCGGGCGTGTGCCGAAGCCGGGCGCTGATACAGCTAGCGGGTCAATACCAGATTGGTGCGGTGAACCATTTCCGGTTCGCCGGTGTATCCCAGCAGCTTCTCAAACTCCGAGGATGCCTTGCGGCAGATCAGCCTGGCTTCGGCGCTTGAATAGTTGGCCAGGCCGCGCGCGATTTCCGCGCCCTCGGGGCTCCAGATGGCGATGACGTCGCCGCGCGAGAAATCCCCCTGAACAGCCGTCATGCCGATAGGCAGCAGGCTTTTTCCCTCATCACGAACCTTGCCCACAGCGCCTGCGTCCACAGTGACCGAGCCCCGCATTTGCAGATGATCAGCCATCCATTGCTTGCGCGCCTGCATTTTCAGGGTTTGCGCCACCAGCAAGGTGCCAATGGGTTCCCCCTGCGTCAACCGGATGAGCGCCTGCGGTTCCCGGCCCCAGGCAATCACGGTGGAGGCGCCGGACCCCGCGGCGCGTTTGGCCGCCAGGATCTTGGTGATCATGCCGCCCTTGCCGATGCTGGACCCCGCGCCTCCCGCCATGGTCTCCAGCGCTGGGTCACCGGCCTTGGCTTCATGGACAAACTGCGCCGACGGGTCCTTGCGGGGATCGGCAGTGTAAAGGCCCCGCTGGTCGGTCAGGATGACGAGCGCATCAGCCTCCACCAGGTTGGCGACCAATGCGCCCAGGGTGTCGTTGTCGCCAAATTTGATCTCGTCATTGACGACGGTGTCGTTTTCGTTGATGACGGGTACTACGCCGAGTTGCAGCAAAGCGAGCAGGGTGGAGCGCGCGTTGAGGTAGCGTTCGCGGTCTGCCAGGTCGGCGTGCGTCAGCAAGACCTGTGCGCTGCCGATGCCGTTTTCGCGCAGCTTGGTCTCATAGACCTGCACCAGCCCCATCTGGCCTACTGCGGCGGCGGCCTGCAATTCGTGGATGGCTTTGGGGCGAATCGTCCAGTTCAGCCGCTTCATGCCTTCGGCGATGGCACCGCTGCTGACCATGATGACCTCGCGGCCGTCCTTCACCAGGGCTGCCAGCTGCTCGCACCATAGGCCGATCGCCGCCGAATCCAGCCCGCGCCCCTCATTGGTGACCAGGCTGGAGCCAACCTTCACCACGATGCGTTTGGCGTTGCGCAGGATCGGGGAGCCGGTTTTTTCTTGCATTTAAGTATATTTCAGGGCTCTAGCCCAAGCAGGATGGGCGCAAGCAGCTATCGTTTATATAGCAGACGCCGCATGGCGTCCGCACAAGAATCACCGGGAAGAAGGCGGCTCTGGAAGCTCGGGCGGCAGCTCGGCAAAGCGGGGATCCACCTCTTCGGCGGGTTGTTCGCTTTTCTGGACCTGCTTGACGTGCTGGTAAATGGTCTTGACCAGCTGCTCGCAGCCTTCGCGCGTCAGGGCCGAGATTTCGAACACCGGGCCCTTGAACTTGAAACGCTTGACGAAATCCTTCACCAGCGCGGCACGTTTGTCCTTGTCCACCATGTCGAGCTTGTTGAGGACCAGCCAGCGCGGCTTGTCGTACAGCGCCTCGTCGTATTTTTTAAGCTCGCCCACGATGGCCTTGGCCTGCGCCACAGGGTCCACGCCTTCGTCAAAAGGTGCCATGTCGACAATATGCAACAGCAACCGGGTGCGCTGCAGGTGCCGCAGGAAAAGATGGCCCAGGCCGGCCCCTTCCGAGGCGCCCTCGATCAATCCCGGTAAATCCGCGACTACGAAGCTTTGCTCCGGGCCTACGCGCACAACACCGAGGTTGGGGTGAAGGGTGGTGAAAGGATAGTCTGCGATGCGCGGACGCGCGTTTGAAACCGCCGAAATGAAGGTGGACTTGCCGGCATTGGGCATGCCCAGCAAACCGACGTCGGCCAGCACCTTGAGTTCGAGCTTGAGGCTCTTGCGCTCGCCGGGCCAGCCGGGTGTCTTGCTGCGCGGCGCGCGGTTGGTCGAGCTTTTGAAGCGCAGGTTGCCGAAGCCGCCATCGCCGCCCTTGGCAATCAGGACTTGCTCTCCAGGGACCAGCAGCTCAAAGAGGACCTCGCCGGTCTCGGCGTCCGTCAGGATGGTTCCTACTGGCATCTTGAGAATGATGTCGTCACCCTTAGCGCCGAACATGTCCGACCCCATGCCGTGCTGGCCGTTACGGGCCTCGTGGCGGCGCGAGAACCGGAAATCCACCAGGGTGTTCAGGTTGATGTCGGCCACCGCATACACATGGCCACCGCGCCCGCCGTCGCCACCGTTGGGGCCGCCGAATTCCTTGTATTTCTCATGGCTGAAGGAGACGCAGCCACTCCCGCCATCGCCTGCGGCAATGTCAATAAAGGCTTCGTCAACAAATTTCATGATGGAGTGCTGCGGTTAAAAACAGGATGTCAGGAGCTGGAGATCAAGTTTACAAATAAAAAAGCCCCGACAGGTCGGGGCTTCGTTTCAGTCGAAGTGATCAGCTTACGCCGGGGTCACGTCCACGGTGTGCTTGTTCAGCGCGCCCTTGACGGAAAACGAGACCGAGCCGTCAACCAGTGCAAACAGGGTGTGGTCTTTGCCGATGCCGACATTGACGCCTGGATGGAACTTGGTGCCGCGCTGGCGCACAATGATGCTGCCTGCGTTGATGACTTCACCGCCAAATTTCTTGACGCCGAGCATTTTGGGCTGTGAATCACGCCCGTTTCGCGTAGAGCCGCCGCCTTTTTTCTGTGCCATTTTTCGTTACTCCTGGTACGTCCCTGTTTAACCGGCGATGGCGCCGATTTGCAGTTCCGTGTAGTTTTGCCGGTGGCCCTGACGCTTTTGGTAGTGCTTGCGACGGCGCATTTTGAAAATGCGAACCTTGTCGTGCCTACCCTGGGAAAGGACAGTGACTGTAACAGTGGCGCCGGACACCAAGGGCGTACCAACCGTGATTGTGCTGCCGGTGCCGACAGCCAATACCTGGTCAATAACGATCTCTTGGCCTACGTCCGCAGCAATCTGTTCTACTTTAATTTTTTCTCCAGTAGCAACCTTGTATTGTTTGCCACCGGTTTTTATGACCGCGTACATGTAAGACCTCTTTATTGAGTTCTGCAGACGGATTTCCGCAGAGCCCAATATTCTAGCATGGAAGACTCATATTGGCCAGAAGGGCGTTTCGGGGGCTTTGGGCGGGTGGCAGGGAGGGGCACGCGCCTCGTGGAACCTCGTGACCTCGTGGAACCTCGTGACCTCGTGGAATAAGGGGGCTTCCTATAATCTGCCCAAACTTAACGTCTGGATCGCCTTTTGTCAGCCAATTCCTCAAGTACCGCCGCAGCCTTAGCCTTGATTGCCGACGACATGCGTGGAATGGACGCAGTCATTGAGCGCCGCCTGAAGTCTGAAGTGCCGCTGGTCAGCCAGGTTTCGCGATACATCGTGGCAGCTGGGGGCAAGCGGCTTCGTCCAGCCCTGCTGCTGCTGATGTGCGGCGCGCTGGGATACCGGGAGGACCAGCGTTACAACCTCGCCGCCGTCGTCGAATTCATCCACACGGCAACCTTGCTGCATGACGATGTCGTGGATGAGTCAACGCTGCGGCGTGGCCGCAAGACCGCTAACGAAGCGTTCGGCAATCCCGCCAGTGTGTTGGTGGGAGATTTCCTGTATTCCCGGGCATTCCAGATGATGGTGGAGGCTGGCGACATGCGCGTCATGCAAACGCTTGCCGAAGCTACCAATGTGATTGCGGAAGGCGAGGTTCTGCAGCTCATGAACATGCATGATGCCGAGTTGTCGGAAGATGGATATCTCAGGGTGATCCGATCCAAGACGGCCAAGCTATTTGAGGCCAGCGCCCGCCTGGCGGCGTTGCTGGCCCAGTCGCCGCCAGCCGTTGAGCAAAGCTGCGCGGATTACGGCCAGGCGCTTGGCACGGCATTCCAGGTGATCGACGATGTTCTGGACTATGACGGGGACGTCTCTGAGATGGGGAAGAATCTGGGGGACGATTTGCGCGAGGGCAAGGCGACACTTCCCCTGATCATTGCCATGCAGCGAGGCACCGAAGCCGAGCGTACGACCATCCGGCAGGCAATTGAGACCGGCGGCACGGACCAGATGGCGCAGATTATCGGGATCGTGCAGCAGACAGGTGCGCTACAGGCCACGCGGGATGCTGCGGCGGTGGAGGCGCAGCGCGCACTGGATGCCTTGCAGGCCCTGCCCCAAAACATTTACAGTAATGCCCTGATGCAGCTGGCTTCCCAATTGCTTGAGAGGCGTTTCTGACAGCTGGGGATCGGGGTGTAGCTTAGCCTGGTAGAGCGCTACGTTCGGGACGTAGAGGCCGGAGGTTCGAATCCTCTCACCCCGACCAGGAATGGTCCCAGTCTTTAGTCATATGTGCGTTTGTTCGCATACTTCCAACGCCCGACGGGCCTCTGGCGCGTTTTCGATTTACACCTTGTAATCTATAGGCGATGATACCCATTTAAGCCCATTCAGAGAACCCATGGCCGCTGTCGACACTGCTATCAACCAACCGCCATCGATGGCATTGCCGGGTCTGGGCCGGGCCCTGGTGATTGCGGGGAAGCTGGGCCAAAAGGCTGCGGAAGACATTTTTCGGAAAGCCCAGACGGGGCGTACCAGCTTCATTGCTGAACTGACTGGTTCCGGGGCGGTTTCCGCATCTGACCTGGCTCATACCATGTCAACCGCTTTTGCGGCCCCCTTGCTTGATCTGGATGCCATAGATATACAGCGTTTGCCCAAAGGGCTGCTGGATACCAAGATCTGTGCAACGTACCGTATCGTTGTGCTGAGCAAACGCAACAACCGGCTGATTGTTGCGACGGCAGATCCTTCCGACCAGGAAGCGGCCGAGAAAATCAAGTTTTCCACCCAGATGGGGGTCGACTGGGTTATTGCCGAATACGACAAGCTGTCCAAGTTGTCAGAAACGTCCAATACCAGCGCTTCCGAAGCGATGGAAAGCATCATCGGAGATGACTTTGAGTTTGATGAGACCAGCGCGGATTCTGGTGTGGTCGAGGACGAGGCCGGTGTCTCTGAAGTCGAAGATGCGCCGGTCGTCAAGTTTCTTCAGAAGATGCTGCTCGATGCGTTCAGCATGCGCGCCTCCGACCTTCATTTCGAGCCGTTTGAGCACACCTACAGGGTCCGTTTCCGTGTTGACGGTGAATTGCGTGAAATCGCATCGCCGCCCGTAGCCATCAAGGAAAAGCTCGCCGCGCGCATCAAGGTCATCTCCAAGCTCGATATTTCAGAAAAGCGTGTGCCGCAAGACGGCAAGATGAAGCTCAAGATCGGTCCTGATCGCGTTATTGACTTTCGGGTGAGCACGTTGCCGACCATGTATGGTGAAAAAATCGTGATCCGTATCCTGGATCCGAGCAGTGCCAAGCTGGGTATTGACGCGTTGGGATACGAGGCGATCGAGAAAGAGCGTTTGTTGGCCGCCATTCAGCGGCCCTATGGCATGGTGCTGGTGACTGGCCCGACGGGTTCCGGTAAAACCGTGTCGCTGTATACCTGCCTGAATATCCTGAATAAACCGGGTGTCAACATCGCCACCGCCGAAGACCCCGCCGAAATCACACTGCCCGGAGTCAACCAGGTGAGCATGAACGACAAGGCCGGCATGACTTTTTCTGTTGCGCTCAAGGCCTTTTTGCGGCAGGACCCGGACATCATCATGGTTGGTGAGATTCGCGATATTGAGACGGCGGACATTGCGATCAAGGCCGCGCAGACCGGCCACATGGTGATGTCTACGCTACACACCAACGACGCACCGACCACGTTGACGCGTATGCGCAACATGGGGATCGCCCCCTTTAATATTGCTTCAAGCGTTATTCTGATCACTGCCCAACGCCTGGCGCGTCGGCTTTGTCCCAACTGCAAGGCCCCTGCGGATATTCCCCGCGAGACGCTGTTGGATGCTGGGTTCAAGGAAGATGATGTTGACGGCTCATGGTCGCCTTATAGGCCTGTCGGTTGTTCCATGTGCACAAATGGTTACAAGGGCCGTGTCGGTATTTATCAAGTGATGCCAATTTCCGAAGAAATACAGCGTATCGTCCTGCGCGACGGAAGTGCGCTTGAAATCGCTGCGCAGGCTGAACTTGAGGGAGTTAGAAGCCTGCGCCAGTCTGGATTGCAGAAAGTTAAACTTGGAATGACTTCCCTGGAAGAGGTTTTGGGCTGCACGAATGTTTAACTTATTTACGTAAGCGCTGATCAATCGGCGTCTGTAGTGAAGGGTGGCTTGGGCCATCGATAAAACGAGAAACCATCATGGCAACTGCTGCATCTATCAAAGGCGTCAAGGAATTTGTTTTTGAGTGGGAGGGCAAGGACCGAGGCGGCAAGCAGGTTCGGGGTGAAACCCGGGCAGCGGGGGAAAATCAAGTCAAGGCATCCCTGCGCCGCCAAGGCATTTTGCCCACCAAGATTAAAAAGCGCAGCATGCGCTCCGGCAAATCAATCAAGCCGAGGGACATCGCCATCTTCACCCGCCAGCTTGCAACCATGATGAAGGCGGGTGTCCCGCTTTTGCAGTCATTCGATATTGTCGGGCGCGGAAATGCGAATGCCAGTGTTACCAAGCTGCTCAATGATGTACGCACTGACGTGGAAACTGGTACCTCCCTGAGTGCGGCCTTTCGGAAATACCCCTTGTATTTCAACGCCTTGTACTGCAATCTGGTGGAAGCCGGTGAAGCTGCGGGTATTCTGGAATCTCTCCTGGACCGTCTTGCGGTCTACATGGAGAAAACCGAAGCCATCAAATCGAAAATCAAGTCGGCCCTGATGTATCCCATCTCAGTAGTGATTGTGGCCTTTGTGGTGGTCGCGGTGATTATGATTTTTGTGATTCCCGCGTTCAAGGAAGTGTTCACTTCCTTTGGTGCAGATTTGCCCGCACCCACTCTGTTTGTTATCGCCGTAAGCGAGTTTTTTGTAGCTTATTGGTGGCTGATTTTCGGAGGCATCGGTGGCGGCCTTTACTTTTTCTTCCAGGCCTGGAGGCGCAATGAAAAGATGCAACGCTTCATGGACAGGCTATTGCTTAAGGTACCTGTCTTTGGCGCTCTGATCGAAAAGTCGTGCATTGCCCGCTGGACTCGTACCTTGTCCACCATGTTCGCGGCCGGCGTGCCGCTTGTTGAGGCGTTGGATTCTGTGGGCGGTGCATCCGGCAACTCTCTTTATGCCGATGCCACCGAGAGGATCCAGCAGGAGGTCTCCACGGGCACCAGCCTGACTGCCGCCATGGGCAATGCGAACCTGTTCCCGACCATGGTGTTGCAGATGTGCGCCATTGGCGAGGAATCTGGTTCGGTCGATCACATGCTTGGTAAAGCTGCCGATTTTTATGAGGCAGAGGTCGATGAAATGGTGGCTGGCCTTTCGAGTCTTATGGAACCCATCATCATTGTGTTTTTGGGTACGCTCATCGGTGGAATCGTCGTTTCCATGTACCTGCCCATCTTTAAGCTGGGTCAAGTCGTTTGATGGGAACGGGGTTGGGCCCGGCGTTTGATGCGCCGCTGGCCGGCATTTTGGGGTTGTTAATCGGCAGTTTCCTCAATGTCGTGATCTATCGTTTGCCCAAGATGATGGAGCGGCAGTGGGCACAGGAGTGTGCCGAAATGGCGGGAAGTTCGGCAGAGCCGTCTGAGAAATTCAATCTGCTGGTGCCCCGCTCGCGTTGTTCCAACTGCGGCCATGTGATCCGCTGGTATGAAAATGTGCCGGTATTGAGTTACGTGTTCCTGAGGGGCAAGTGTTCGGTATGTGGCACACCCTACGGCCTGCGATATCCCATAGTGGAAGCGGCAACAGGTGCCCTGTTCTTTTTCTGTGTATGGCGTTGGGGTTGGTCGCTGACGGCGCTGGCTTGGTGCGGGTTTTCCGCGGCACTTCTGACGCTGGCCTTGATCGATTGGGACACAACCCTGTTACCTGACGACATCACCTTGCCTCTGCTTTGGGCTGGCCTGATCGTCGCAGCCTTGCAATGGAACCCTTTGGTCAATCTGCCGACCGCGTTGTGGGGCGCGGTGGCCGGTTATCTTTCTCTCTGGCTGGTGTACTGGGCCTTCAAGCTGGTGACTGGCAAAGAGGGCATGGGTTACGGGGATTTCAAGCTTTTCGCTGCGCTGGGCGCCTGGTTCGGCTGGCCTGCGCTGGTCCCCATGATCCTGATGGCATCTGTCATTGGTGCGATTATTGGCATTGCGATGAAGTTCTCCAGTGGATTGCGCGAAGGGGGCTACGTGCCTTTCGGCCCGTTCCTCGCCGGTGCGGGTTTTACGGCCATGATCTCCGGGCCCCAGTCCATTTTGCGGTTTATCGGCTTGTGACGCCATGCGTCCTGCAGCCTTGCGCATTGGTCTCACCGGCGGCATAGGCAGTGGAAAAAGCACGGTCGCGCGTACTCTTCTTGCGTGCGGCGCGACGCTGGTGGATGCCGATGCTATTTCCCGGTCGGCGACGGCTCCCGGCGGGATTGCAATGAAAGAGATTGCCATCCAGTTCGGCGGCGACTTCGTTGCAGCAGATGGAGCGATGGACCGGGATCGGATGCGACAACTGGCCTTTTCCGATCCGTCTGCCAGGCGGCGGCTGGAGGCCATCATCCATCCCTTGGTTAGCCAGGAGACCTTGCGCCAATATGACCAAGCCGTCCAGGCTGGCAGTGTTTGTGTGATTTTTGACGTTCCCTTGCTGGTGGAGTCCGGACGCTGGCGCCAGCAGCTGGACCAGGTATTGGTGGTGGATTGCAGCGAAGCCTCCCAGCTCAGCCGTGTAATGACCCGAAACGGCTGGCCCCGGGAGGCGGTGGAGAAAGTCCTTGCCAGTCAGGCAAGCCGCGAACAGCGCCTGTCAGCAGCAGACGTCAGCATTTATAACGATGGCTTGTCCCTTGAGGCCCTGGACGCCCAGGTGCGCCAGCTTGCCGCGCGCTTCGGGCTATGATGCGCAAACAAACCTCCTCATTTAAAGCCGACGAAATCTAGCGCTGTGATCCTTTACGAGTATCCATTTAACGAACGCATACGTACGTATTTGCGACTGGAGCACCTGTTTCGCCGTCTTGGTGAACTTGTGGAGCGCCAAAGTCCGACAGATCACCACTACGCCATTACGACCATTTTTGAAATCATGGATGTGGGCGCCCGGGCAGACCTGAAAACGGACGTGCTCAAGGATCTCGAAAAGCAAAAACATGTCCTCAACGGTTACCGCGGTAACCCGGCGATTTCCGAAGCCGTTCTGGATGAGGTCACCGGCCAGCTTGAGGGGTGTTTCTCCGCCCTGAACGGTCTGCCAGGAAAAGCCGGCCATTCCCTGACGGAAAATGACTGGCTGATGAGCATTCGCAGCCGCGTCGGAATTCCAGGCGGGACTTGTGAGTTTGACCTGCCAGCCTACTATGCATGGCAGCACCTGGATGCCGGAGTTCGCCAGCAAGACCTTCAGCGCTGGATCACGCCGCTGGTACCCCTGGCCGAGTCCATACGGGTACTGCTGACACTGCTGCGCGACTCCGGGGCTCCGCAAAAAGTGATCGCCCCGGCTGGCCAGTACCAGCAGACGCTCCCCCAAGGGCGCACGTTTCAATTGCTGCGCCTGCGGATTGATCCTTCTATGGGCCTGATTCCGGAAATCAGCGGCAACCGCCTGATTGTCTCAGTCCGCCTCATGCGCCATGAAAGCGATGACCGCCTGCATGCCAGTACTGAGGATTCGGCGTTTGAGCTGACACTCTGTTCCTGACCCGCATCCTTCCTGGTTGATTCATTCAGAACTGCCTGAAGCCATGCCCGCCATGAAAAAAGATTTCCCGTCTGTCCCTGTGAAACAGGTGGTATGCCCCGGTTGCGGCGGAGAAAGCGTTTACGCGTCCAGCAACCCATTTCGACCGTTTTGCAGCGAGCGCTGCAAGAACATCGATCTGGGCGCCTGGGCCAGTGAAGGTTTTCGTTTACCGGCGGATGCGCCGCCGGACGACGAAACGTTTGGGGACCCCAAACTGCAATGAGAAAATTGGCTTGCCGGGAAAGCGGTGTCACCCGCGTTTTCGGCAAGATGGGAGCGCTGCAGCGGCAAAGCCCTGCAGCGTATGTGAGAGGGTGAAAGGGAGAGAAAAAATGAACAGAAAGTTCTTCACGGGGCCGGCACTGGCCCTGCTGGCCGCTGCCGTTTTGCTGGGTGGGAATGCCATGGCGCAGAATCAGCCGGCGCAGGACGCAGGCAAGTCTGCCAAGTCAAAATCGAAATCCACAAAAACAGCGGCCAAATCTGATGCGCCGAGTACCGGCGGAAACGTCAAATTCATCCGCGGATCCGAAGAGACGCCAGCACAACGTCGCGCCCGGCTCAAGCGCGAATGCAAGGGCGGTGTGGACGCGGGCGCCTGCTCGGGCTACACGCGCTGATGTTTCAGTGCCGCGGCTGAAGGAAGCCGCTGGCGCTGTGCACCCGCCGGCTTTAGGCTGCGGTGGTACCCAGCACCTGCTGGAGCTCGCCGCTTTGGTACATCTCCATCATGATGTCCGAGCCGCCGATGAACTCGCCCTTCACGTACAGCTGGGGAATCGTCGGCCAATTGCTGAATTCTTTGATGCCGTGGCGGATTTCTTCGTCTTCCAGCACGTTGAAGGTGGCGGGTTTGTTCACGCCGCATGCCTTGAGTACCTGGATGGCGCGGCCTGAAAAACCACACATGGGAAACTGGGCGGTGCCCTTCATGAAAAGGACGACATCACTGGATTTGACGATCTCGGCGATGCGCTGCTGGGTGGAGTCTGTGGTGCTCATGTGCAATCCTTTGAAAATCTGGGGGAGGCTGCTGGGCCTGCGTCAGGCTGGAGTTTCAGCCGGGACATCTCAGTTAGATGGAATCTGGTAACCAGAATTCAACAGGTTGATTATCCCGCCGTTTGGCTTTGTGCGTAATTGCCGATCCGTCGCCTTACCCGCCTGACCACCCGCCTGGCCATAGGCCGCCCGAGCAGCGCTCGATACCGGCCAGGTCCCGCTGGCTCTGAACCTGCGTGAAACCCTGGCTTGCCAGCAACTCGCGCACTGCGGCGGCCTGGTCGTAGCCGTGCTCCAGCAGCAGCCAGCCGCCTTCCAAAAGACTGCGGGGTGCCTGCCGGATGATCTGCCGGATATCGTCCAACCCGTCCGGGCCAGCGGCAAGGGCTGCTAGAGGTTCATGGGTCAGGGCGTCCAGATGCGGGTCGGCGCTGGCGATATAAGGTGGATTGCTGATGATCAGGTGAAAGTGTCCGCTAACTTCCTCAAGCCAGTGACTTTGAATGAAATCCACATCAATTTCCAGTCGAACCGCGTTTTCACGGGCGACATCCAGCGCATCCGCACTCGCATCCACCGCCACGATGTGGCCGTGGCGGCCGGTCGTTCTCAGGCCGTGCGCAACGGCCAGCGCGATTGCTCCGCTGCCGGTGCCCAGGTCCAGCATTCGTGGCTCTGCGGGGGCGTGGGGCGTTTGCAGCACCTCCAGCGCCCAGGTCACCAGGGTTTCGGTGTCGGGCCGCGGTACCAGCACGCGAGCGTCGACCTGCAGCGTCAACCCAAAAAACTCCTTGCTGCCGACGATATAGGCCAGCGGTTCGCCTGCCGCACGTCGCTGGCTCATGGCCTGGAAGGCCTGGACGGCTTCTTCGGACAAAAGGTCGGTATCGTGCGCCAACAGCCAGGCTCGTGCGTCACCGGGCTTGCCCAGTGCGTGTAGCAGGAGCAACTGGGCGTCCAGGCGATCCAGTCCCAGGGTCTGGGCCGCCGCCAAGGCCTGTGCGCAGCTGGGTGGATTCATGGCAGGTGACTATCTTTGCTATAAAAAATATAGCTGCTCGCGCACGATTTATAAGGGCTGCAGGCCGATTTCATACCAAAAACTGCCATAAAAGCATCAAAAAGGCCCTTCAAAGCCCGCTGTTGGCGGTTTCCAGTTCCGCCAGCAACTCGGCTCCACGCGCCACCTGCAATGCCGTGACAACATCACCCAAATCACCCTCCATGATGGCCAGCAGCTTGTACAGCGTCAGGTTGATGCGGTGGTCGGTCAGGCGCCCCTGCGGGAAGTTGTAAGTGCGGATGCGGTCGCTGCGGTCGCCGCTGCCGATCAGGCCCTTGCGCATGGCGGCGTCTTTGGCGGCGCGCTCGGAGCGGTCTTTTTCGTGAATGCGGGCAGTCAGCACCTTCAGCGCCTGGGCCTTGTTGCTGTGCTGGCTGCGGCCCTCCTGGCATTCGGCGACGATGCCCGTCGGCAGGTGCGTGATGCGCACGGCCGAATCGGTCTTGTTGATGTGCTGGCCACCGGCGCCGCTGGCACGGTAGGTGTCTATGCGCAGGTCGGCCGGGTTGATCTGGATGGCCACGGCTTCGTCGGGCTCGGGCAGCACGGCCACGGTACAGGCGCTGGTGTGGATGCGGCCCTGCGTTTCGGTGGCCGGCACACGTTGAACGCGATGCCCGCCTGACTCAAAACGCAGCTTGCCGTAAACGCCAACGCCCATCACATCCAGCGGCCCGTCGATGCGCAGCACGACTTCCTTGTAGCCGCCCAGCTCGCTCGGGGACTCGCTGATGATTTCGACCTGCCAGCGGTTGCGCTCGGCAAAGCGGGTATACATGCGGCACAGGTCGCCGGCAAACAGCGCCGACTCGTCGCCGCCCGTGCCCGCGCGAATTTCAATAAAGGCCGCCCGCGCGTCGTCCGGGTCTTTCGGGATCAGCATGAGCTGCAGCGCCTCGTCGATCTGCGCAATATCGGCTTTCGCCGCGGCTATCTCTTCTTCGGCCATAGCGGCCATTTCCGGGTCGTTCTTGGCTTCGGCCAGCATGCCCTCGGCGCCGGCCAGGTCGGCTTCGCGGGTGGTGAGCCGTGTGTACTGCTCGGCGATCACGCTGGCTTCGGCGTGCTCGCGGGTGAGGGCGCGAAAGCGGTCCAGGTCGCTCACCACGTCGCTGGCGGACAGCAGCGCATCCAGCTCGTGCAGGCGCAAAAGCTGTCGGTCCAGGGTTTGGCGGAGAAAGGGTTTCATGGCAATCGAATCAGGAAAAGGGAATGCCGCAAGACATTAAAGAGGGCACAACGGGGCGGCGGGGCCGCGGCCGGAGGCTATTGGGAAATGGCTGCGGGGCAGCCACGGCATAGCGGTGGTCGCTAACGCTCTTTGTCGTCGGACTGAATCTTGGGCAACTGCCCGCGCAGGAATAGCCTCGACACGGCGTGCGCCGTGGCTTCGCGGCTGCTGGCATCGCCCGCGTGCAATTCGGCCAGCGTGCCATGCAGCATTTTCTGGGTGAGGCCGCGAGCCAGCGCATCCAGCACGGTGTCGATGGGCTCGCCCCGGGCCAGCAGTTTTTTGGCTCGCACGATTTCGGCGGCACGCCATTCATCCGTCTGCGCATTGAGCTGCTGGATCAGCGGCACGCTGCGGCGCTGGCCGAGCCAGTGCATGAAGTTCTGTACGCCGGCGTCGATGATGACTTCGGCCTGCGCCACGGCCGCCTGCCGGCTGTCTTTGCCGGTCTGCACCACGTGAGCCAGGTCGTCAACCGTATAGAGGTAGATGTCGGGCAGCGCCTTGACTTCGGGTTCGATGTCGCGCGGTACCGCCAGGTCAACCATGAACATGGGGCGGTGTTTGCGCAGCTTGACGGCGCGCTCCACAGCGCCCAGGCCGATGATGGGCAGCGTGCTGGCGGTGCAACTGATCACCGCGTCGAATTCGTGCAGGCGGCTGGGCAGGTCGGCCAGGCGCATGACTTCGGCGCCGAAGCGGCCGGCCAGCTTTTCGCCGCGCTCCAACGTGCGGTTGGCAATCGCCATGCCCTTGGGGTTTTTCGCGGCGAAGTGGGTGGCCGCCAGGTCGATCATTTCGCCCGCACCCACAAACAGCACCTTGATGTCGCTCAGGTTTTCAAACAGCTGGCCAGCCAGCCGCACACTGGCCGCCGCCATGCTGATGCTGTGTGCGCCGATTTCGGTGCTGCTGCGCACCTCCTTGGCCACGGCAAAGGAGCGCTGAAACAGCTGGTGCAAGGTAGTGCCCATGGCGCCTGCGTCTTCGGCGGCGCGCACGGCATCCTTCATCTGGCCCAGGATTTGCGGCTCGCCCAGCACCATCGAGTCCAGCCCGCTGGCGACCCGGAAGGCATGGCGGGCGACCTGGTCGCCTTGCAGGGTGTAGGCATGGGAGCGCAGCAGGGAGGGCGAGACGCCGCCGCTGTGCGCCAGCCAGTCCAGTGTGTGGTCCAGGTCTGTCTTTTCGCCGGCGCAGTAGATTTCGGTGCGGTTGCAAGTGGACAGCAGGGTGGCCTCAGGCTGGCGCGCCAGCGACTCGCGCAGGGCACGCAAAGTGGGCTCGACCTGGTCCAGGGCGTAGGCGAACCGGCCGCGCAAATCGAGCGGTGCGGTGTTGTGGTTTAGCCCAAGGGCCCAGACTGACATCCTCCGATTATAAAATTGAAGCGGTGTGTCGGGCGCAAAGGCCGCACAATCGCCCTGATAGCCTTTTTTGCCCTCTCGCAGGCCTCTTTAAAGGCCTGTTTGACCCAGTTTCAACCACATTCAAGCGCATGACTTTTTACCTGCTGGCCAATCACCTGCTCAATCTTGTCCTGCCGGCTGTCGCCATCGCCCTGATTCTGGTCCTGGCAAGCCACGTTCTGGGCCCTGTATTTAAGCCAAAAAGTCCTCCAGCCCACGGTTTTATTGCGCAAGCAGCTATTGTTTTTGTAGCAAGCGTCGTGATATCGGTGGCCGGACTGGTGTTGTTCGGCCGTGATGGGAAGATGCTGACCTATGCTGCGATGGTGGCTGGCGCGGCGCTGTGCCAGTGGGTCTTGCTAGGCGCCTGGAAAAGCTAAAAGCCTAGTCGGGCTTAAAAACATCCACCGCGTCCGTGATGATGCCGTCGGTGCCCAAGGCCAGCAGCCGCTGCACATTCGCCTTGTCATTCACCGTATAGCTCAGCAGTTTGAAACCGGCTTTTTTAGCCTGGGCGACCGTCTCGGCATTCCAGAGCTTGTGGTTGCAAACGATAGCCACGCAGCCTAGCTGTGTGGCCGTTTCCAGCCAATTGGCCGGGAGTTCATCAAGCAACAGGCCGCGCGGCAACTGCGGCTGTGCAGCGCGCGCGGCCTCCAGCGACAGCGGCTGGAAAGACGTCAGCAGCGGCGGAACCGCCGTGCCCTGCCAGAGCCGGGCCGCCTCATTGGCGACGACTGTCCCGGTAGGGCCTTCTGTCCCCGGTGTGGGCTTGATCTCGATATTCAGGAAATAACCGTTGTCCAGGCAATAGCGGGCAATGCGCTCAAAGCTGGCGAGGCCTTCCGCGGCAAAAGCCGGAGAGTGCCAGCCGCCGGCGTCAAGCTTTGCCAGTGCGTCCCAGTTCAAATCGCCAGCCACGCCCTTGCCGTTGCTGGTGCGCTCCAGCGTGGCGTCGTGCAGCAAAAACGGGATGCCGTCGGCGCTGAGTTTGACATCGCACTCAAACATGCGGTAGCCGTGGCTGGCGCCCAGCATGAAGGCGGCCAGGGTGTTCTCGGGTGCCAGCTTGCCGGCGCCGCGGTGAGCCACCCAGCGCGGGTAGGGCCAGTGGGTAGCAGATACGGAAGTTGTCATGGGCGTTTCGGGGCCTGAGGCGGCGGCAAAGCCGAGGGATTAAATCCGTTTGCCGGTTTCTGCATCAAACCAGTGCAGACGGTCCGCGCGCGGCGTGACGTGGATAGTCGCACCGATCTCAGGCGCCGTGGACAGGTTCTCGTCGGTGCGCACGATGATGGCTTCGCTGCCCATGCGGCAGTACACCAGGCGCTCTGCGCCCAGCATTTCAATCGTGTCGACCTGCACAGCCCATCCCGTCGCCCCGACCGTCAGGTGCTCGGGCCGTATGCCCAGGATGGCGCCCGGTTTGCCGCCGAAATCGGCATTCGGCGCCTGCTTGAGCAAATTCATGGGAGGTGAGCCCATGAAGCTCGCCACAAAGGTGGTGGCGGGGCGGTTGTAGACCTCTTCGGGCGTGCCGAATTGCTCCATGCGGCCGGCGTTCATCACCATCATGCGCTGGGCCAGCGTCATGGCTTCGACCTGGTCGTGGGTGACGAAGAGCGAGGTGATGCCGAGCTCGCGGTGCAGTTTCTGGATCTCCAGGCGCGTCTGCACGCGCAGCTTGGCGTCCAGGTTGGACAGAGGTTCGTCAAACAAAAACACCTGCGGCTGGCGCACGATGGCGCGGCCCATGGCCACCCGTTGACGCTGGCCGCCTGAAAGTGCGCGGGGCTTGCGGTCCAGCAGGTGGCCCAGTTCGAGGATCTTCGCGGCCTTGTCGACACGCGTCTTGATTTCGTCCTTGGGCACCTTGGCGATCTTCAGGCCGTAAGCCATGTTGTCGAACACGCTCATGTGCGGGTAAAGGGCGTAGTTCTGGAACACCATGGCGATATCGCGCTCGGAAGGTTCCAACTCGTTGACGACCTTGCCGCCGATGGAGATTTGCCCGTCGCTGACTTCCTCCAGTCCGGCCACCATGCGCAGCAGGGTGGATTTGCCGCAGCCCGAAGGGCCCACGATGACGATGAACTCGTGGTCGTTGATCTCGGCGTTCACGCCGTGCAGGACCTGCAGCGCCTCCTTGCCGGAACCGTAGCGTTTGATGACGTTGTTGAATGAAAGGGATGCCATGTCTGTATTCCGTTGTGTCTTGGTCGTTCTTGGTTGTTCTGGGCTGTAGCTTTATTTCTCGGTGTCGACCAGGCCCTTGACGAACCATTTCTGCATCAGCACCACCACCAGTGCGGGCGGCAGCATCGCCAGGATGGCGGTCGCCATGACCACGTTCCATTCGTTCTGCCCGTCACCGCCGGCGATCATGCGCTTGATGCCCACGACCACCGGGTACATGTCTTCACTGGTCGTTGCCAGCAGCGGCCAGAGGTACTGGTTCCAGCCGTAGATGAACTGAATCACGAAGAGCGCGGCGATCGAGGTTTTCGACAACGGCAGCAGTACGTCAAAGAAAAAACGCATCGGGCTGGCACCATCCATGCGCGATGCTTCCGTCAGCTCTTCAGGTACCGTCAGGAAGAACTGGCGGAACAAAAAGGTCGCCGTGGCCGAGGCGATCAGCGGCACCGTGAGGCCCGCATAGGTATTGAGCATGTTCAGGTCCGACAGCACCTTGTAGGTGGGCAAAATGCGCACTTCCACCGGCAGCATCAGCGTAATGAAAATGGCCCAGAAGCAGGTCTTTTTGAACGGGAAGCGAAAGTACACGATGGCGAATGCCGACAGCAGTGAAATCGTGATCTTGCCGATGGCGATCACCATGGCCGTGACGAAGCTGACCCACATCATGTGCGCCACCGGCGCGTTGGAGCCGGCAGCCGATTCGCGCCCGAACAGCGCAGCCTTATAGCTGTCGAGCATGTTGGTGCCAGGCAGCAGCGGCATGGGTGCCTGCACGATTTCCTGCGCCGTGTGGGTCGAGGCCACAAAGGCCAGGTAGAGGGGAAAAGCGACGATGAAGACGCCCAGCATCACGATCACGTGGGCGAGGATGCCGTGAGTTCCGCGTTTTTCAACCATGGTGGACTCCCGCCTTATTTTTTGTTTTCATCAGTATTGGACCTTTTTCTCGACGTAGCGGAACTGGATGACTGTCAAGGCCACCACGATCACCATCAACACGACCGACTGCGCAGCCGAGCCGCCCAGGTCCATGGCCTTGAAGCCGTCGTAATACACCTTGTAGACCAGGATGGCCGTGTCCTTGCCGGGCCCGCCTTGGGTCGCGGCGTCAACGATGGCGAAGGTGTCGAAGAAGGCGTACACCACGTTGATCACCAGCAGGAAGAAAGTGGTAGGCGAGAGCAGCGGGAACTGGATAGTCCAGAAACGGCGCCAGGGTCGGGCGCCGTCGATTGCAGCGGCCTCAATCAATGATTTCGGTATGGATTGCAGGCCCGCCAGGAAAAACAGGAAGTTATAGGAAATCTGCTTCCACACCGACGCCATCACGATCAGCGTCATGGCATGGCCTGAATCGAGCAGGTGGTTCCAGTTGATGCCTATCTTGCCCAAGGCATAGGCCACCACGCCCAGCGAAGGCGAGAACATGAAAACCCACAGCACGGCGGCTACGGCCGGGGCCACCGCGTAGGGCAGCACCAGCATGGTCTTGTAGAACATGCCGCCTCGCACGATACGGTCGGCAAAAACCGCCAGCAGCAGTGACAGGCTGATGCCGATGCCGGCGACCATCACCGAGAAAAACGCCGTGGTCTTGAACGACTCCACATAGCTCGGATCGTCCAAGAGCTGCCTGAAGTTGTCCAGGCCGACGAATTCGATGGAGGTGCCGAAAGGGTCTTGCTGCTGCAGCGACTGCAGCAGGGCCTGCGCTGCAGGCCAGAAAAAGAACACCAGGATGACCGCCATCTGCGGCGCCAGCAGCAGCCAGGGCAGCCAGCTGGATCGAAAGAAAACGCGTTTTTCCATAAGGCCTTCAGTGGACGGAAGCTTGGGGGCGCTTAAACATAAAACCCGCCTGGCCTTCCCTTGTCAGGGAGAGGGGATCAGGCGGGCCGAGTGTAGCCCGGCGGACGGGCTTGCTCTGTCTCGTGGGCGATCAGCCGCCCTTATTTGCTTTCTGGAAGCGCTCAAGCTGCTCGTTACCGCGCTTGACGATGGAGCTCAACGCTTCCTTGGCCGTCTTCTTGCCGTTCCAGACCTGTTCGAGTTCTTCATCCTCGATCGCGCGGATCTGCACATAGTTGCCCAGGCGGATGCCGCGGCTCTTGTCCGTGACTTTACGAATCATCTGCGTGACCGCCACGTCGGTGCCCGGGTTCTGTTTGTAGAAGCCGGACTTTTCGGTCAGGTCGTACGAAGCCATCGTGACAGGCAGGTAACCGGTGCGCTTGTGGCTGGCCGACTGCACTTCAGGCGTCGAGATAAAGCTGAAGAACTTGGCTACGCCCTTGTATTCGGCGGGCTTCTTGCCCGACATGACCCAGAGGCTTGCGCCGCCGATCACGGTGTTCTGCGGCGCGCCGGGAACGTCCTGGTAATGAGGCAGCGGTGCCAGGCCGTAGGCGAACTTGGCGTTCTTGGCCACATTGCCGTAAAAGCCCGAAGACGTGTTGATCATGGCGCACTCGCCCGACACGAAGCTGGCCTCCGGTACGTTGCCGCGGCCCTTGTAGATAAAGAGGCCCTGTTTGGCCATGTTGGCCAGGTTCTCGATGTGGCGCACATGCAGCGGCGAATCTACCTTCAGCCGTGCGTCCATGCCTTGCAGGCCGTTGGCTTTGGTGGCGAATTCGACGTTGTGCCAGGCGGAGAAACTTTCCACCTGCGTCCAGTTCTGCCAGGCGGTCGTAAAGGGGCACTTGTGGCCGGAGGCCTTCAGTTTGGCGGCGGCGTTGACGACTTCAGGCCAGGTGACGGGGGCCTTGTCGGTCGGCAGGCCGGCGGCCTTGAAGGCGTCCTTGTTGAAATAGAAGATGGTGGTGGAACTGTTGAACGGGAAGCTCAGCATCTGGCCGTTCGGCGCGGTGTAGTAGCCGGCGACAGCGGGTATGTAGGCCTTCGGGTCGAACTTTTCTCCCGCGTCCTGCATGATCTTGCCGACCGGGACGATGGCGCCCTTGCTGGCCTGCATCGTGGCGGTACCGACTTCAAACACCTGCAGGATGTGGGGCGCATTGCCGGCGCGGAAGGCCGCGATGGAGGCGGTCATGGATTCGTCGTAGGTGCCCTTGAAGGTGGGCACTATCTTGTATTCCTTCTGGCTTTCGTTGAACTGCTTGGCCAGGTCGTTGACCCATTCGCCGTTGACGGCCGTCATGGAGTGCCACCACTGGATCTCGGTCTGGGCCTGGCTGGCCAACGGCGCGCACAGGCCGAGGGCCGCGAAGGCGAATGCTGAGAGACGGTTTTTCATTAAAACTCCTGGAATTGGACGCGCACCGGGCGCGCCACGTTAAACGAGACAGTGTAAAAACTGTTTGTGACAAGCGATTTAATCGATTTGCGGGCTTCCCGACAAGCGGGATTTCCATAAGGATACATACGACTTCCATGGCGCCAAGGATAAATGTTGCGCTGCGGTAATATAGGGCAACAGCGCTGGACACGGGTCTGAAGCCGCTGGCTTTTCACGATGAACGCCCCTACTACACTTCAAGAACTCAACGTCTTTGCCGGTGACGCAAAGGCCGGCGAAGCCCGCATCCGCGAGATTCCGTACAACTACACCTCGTTTTCCGACCGCGAAGTGGTCATTCGCCTGCTCGGCGAGCGAGCCTGGGATCTGCTGAACCGCCTGCGCGACGAGCGCCGCACCGGCCGCTCCGCCCGCATGTTGTATGAAGTGCTGGGCGATATTTGGGTAGTGCAGCGCAACCCTTATCTGCAGGACGACCTGCTGGACAACCCCAAGCGGCGCAAGCTGCTGGTGGACGCTCTGCAGCACCGCCTGACCGAAGTCGAAAAGCGCCGTACACCCGATGCGGACCAGCAGCGCGACGCCATCGTGGGTGAACTGCTCGAGGCCGCCCGCGGGGCCGTCGCCCGCTTCTACACCTCCTTCAGCGAGATGTACGACCTGCGTCGCCTGACGGAACGCAAGCTGCGCAAACTGACTCTCAAAGACAACATCAAGTTCGACGGCCTTTCCCGGGTGTCGCATGTCACCGATGCGACTGACTGGCGCGTCGAGTACCCGTTTGTGGTGCTTACGCCCGACACAGAAGTTGAAATGGCCGGCCTGGTCAAGGCTTGCATTGAGTTGGGCCTGACGATTGTTCCGCGCGGCGGCGGCACGGGCTACACCGGCGGTGCGATCCCGCTGACCTGGAAGTCGGCCGTCATCAATACCGAAAAACTCGAAGCCATGACCGAAGTCGAAATGGTCTCGCTGCCCGGCGTTGAAAAGCCGGTCGCCACCGTTTGGACCGAAGCGGGCGTGGTCACGCAACGCGTGGCCGACGCCGCCGAGCGCGGCGGATTTGTGTTTGCAGTCGATCCGACCTCGGCCGAAGCCTCCTGCATTGGCGGCAACATTGCGATGAACGCAGGCGGCAAAAAAGCCGTGCTCTGGGGCACGGCGCTGGACAACCTCGCTTCATGGCGCATGGTGACGCCCGAGGCGCAGTGGCTGGAAGTCACGCGGGTCAGCCACAACCTCGGCAAGATTCACGACGCCGAGATGGCCAGCTTCGAGCTGCAGTATTTCGAAGCTGACGGCAAAACCCCTATTCGCACCGAGCGACTGGACATTCCCGGCAAAACATTCCGCAAGGAAGGCCTGGGCAAAGACGTCACCGATAAATTCCTGAGCGGCTTGCCCGGCATCCAGAAAGAGGGCTGCGATGGTCTCATCACCAGCGCACGCTGGATCGTGCACCGCATGCCGGCGCACACCCGCACCGTGTGCCTGGAGTTCTTCGGCAATGCCAAGGACGCAGTGCCCAGCATCGTCGAGATCAAGGACTTCATGTTCGCCGAGCAAAAGCGCGGCGGCGCCATCCTCGCGGGGCTTGAGCACCTGGACGACCGCTACCTGAAAGCAGTGGGCTACGCGACCAAATCGAAAAAGCACGGCGGCTTGCCGAAGATGGTGCTGTTTGGCGACATTGCCGGCGACGACGCCGATGTCGTGGCGCGTGCCACGTCAGAAGTCGTGCGCATCGCCAACTCACGCCACGGCGAAGGTTTTATCGCCATCAGCCCTGACGCTCGCAAGAAATTCTGGCTGGACCGCAAGCGCACAGCCGCCATCTCCAAGCACACCAACGCTTTCAAGATCAATGAAGACGTGGTGATTCCGCTGCCCCGCATGGCGGAGTACACCGACGGCATCGAGCAGATCAATATCGAGCTAAGCCTGGCCAACAAGATCCGCCTGTGCGACGAGCTGGAGGCGTTTTTCCTCAAGGGCAACCTGCCTCTGGGCAAATCGGACGATGCCAACGACATTCCTTCGGCGGAGCTGCTGGAAGACCGTGTAGCCCAGGCACTGGCGCTGGTAGCTGACGTGCGGGCCCGATGGTCCGGATGGCTGGCAGGCATGGCCACATTGTTTCCGCAGTTGCAAGACCATTCGCTGCGCGCCAGCTGGAAGACCGATATTCGTGCCCAGCTCCAGGCAGTTTTTTCGGGTGGCGCGTTTTTGCCGATCCTGGAGGAGTGCAATGCCATTCACAAGCGCGTGCTCAAGGGCCGCGTCTGGGCGGCGCTGCACATGCACGCCGGTGACGGCAATGTGCATACCAACCTGCCTGTGAACAGCGACGACTACGAGATGCTGCAAACCGCGCATGTAGCGGTGGCGCGCATCATGGTGTTGGCCCGCTCGCTCGACGGGGTGATTTCCGGCGAACACGGCATCGGCATCACCAAGCTGGAGTTCTTGACCGACGAAGAGTTGCGGCCCTTCACCGAATACAAGCAGAAGGTCGATCCGGAAGGCCGCTTCAACAAAGGCAAGTTGCTACGAAATCAGGAGCGGCATACCCATGAAAAACGTGGGCTGGAGGTCGGAAACACTGAAAAATCGGCTCTACACTCCGATCTGACCAATGCCTATACCCCCAGCTTCGGCTTGATGGGCCACGAGTCGCTGATCATGCAGCAGTCCGACATTGGCGCGATTGCCGACAGCGTGAAAGACTGCTTGCGCTGCGGCAAGTGCAAGCCGGTGTGCGCCACCCACGTGCCGCGCGCCAACCTGCTTTACAGCCCGCGCAACAAGATTCTGGCCACCTCGCTGCTGGTGGAGGCCTTTCTGTACGAAGAGCAGACCCGGCGCGGCGTGAGCATCAAGCACTGGGAAGAGTTCGAAGACGTGGCTGACCATTGCACGGTGTGCCACAAGTGCCTGACGCCTTGCCCGGTCGACATCGACTTCGGCGAAGTCTCGATGAACATGCGCAACCTGCTGCGCAAGATGGGGCAAAAGTCCTTCAGGCCCGGCAACGCCGCCGCCATGGTCTTCCTGAACGCCACCAGCCCGCAGACTATCAAGTTCATGCGTGGCGCGATGGTGGACGTGGGCTTCAAGGCCCAACGACTGGCCAACGACCTGATGGGCCGGCTGGCGCGTAAGCAGACGGCACTGCCGCCGGCAACCGTCGGCAAGGCCCCGGTGAAAGAGCAGGTGATCCACTTCATCAACAAGAAGATGCCGGGCGGCCTGCCCAAGAAGACCGCGCGGGCGCTGCTGGACATTGAGGACAAAGATTACGTCCCCATCATCCGTAACCCCAAGAGCACGACTTCTGAGACGGAGGCGGTCTTCTATTTCCCCGGCTGCGGCTCCGAGCGCCTGTTCAGCCAGGTCGGCCTGGCCACGCAGGCGATGCTCTGGCACGCGGGTGTGCAGACCGTGCTGCCGCCGGGTTACCTTTGCTGCGGCTACCCGCAGCGCGGCAGCGGCCAGTTCGACAAGGCCGAGAAAATCATCACCGACAACCGGGTGCTGTTCCACCGCGTAGCCAATACCCTGAACTACCTGGACATCAAGACGGTGGTGGTCAGCTGCGGTACCTGCTACGACCAGTTGCAAGGATACGAATTCGACAAGATATTCCCGGGCTGCCGCATCATCGACATCCACGAATACCTGCTTGAAAAAGGAATCACCCTGCGCACCGACCAGCCCGGTGCCGGTTACCTGTACCACGATCCCTGCCACAGCCCGATGAAACAGCAGGAGCCGATGAAGACCGTCAAGGCACTGCTGGGTAACAACGTGCTCAAGAACGACCGCTGCTGCGGTGAATCGGGCACGCTGGGCGTCACCCGGCCTGACATCTCGACGCAGATCCGCTTTCGCAAGGAAGAAGAGCTGCGCAAGGGCGAAGCCGCTTTACGGCAGGCAGGCGCTGTGGCAGAGGGCGGCAACGTCAAAATCCTGACCAGCTGCCCGAGCTGCCTGCAAGGGCTTTCGCGCTACGGCGACGACCTGCAAAACGGCCTGCTTGAGGCTGATTACATCGTCGTGGAAATGGCCAACCAGATCCTGGGCAAGGAATGGCTGCCGGCCTATGTCGAGGCGGCTAACCACGGCGGCATTGAGCGAGTACTGGTCTAGGGTGTCAACGGGCTTATTACCAAAACCGTGACGGCCTGATCCGTCCGGTCTTTTCCCATTCAGAAAGCGACAACCAATGGCAGGCCTTCAACCCGGTTCACCGACTCCTACCGCGCTGACGGTCCATAGCCAGTCGCGCGTGCTTGAAATCGCGTTTTCCGACGGCGCCGAGTTCAGGATTCCGTTCGAACTCATGCGCGTTTACTCGCCGTCTGCTGAGGTACAGGGACACGGCCCGGGTCAGGAAATCCTGCAAACCGGCAAGCGCGAGGTGACCGTAGTTGAGCTCGAGCCCATTGGCAACTACGCGGTCAAGCCGGTGTTTTCCGACGGCCATGAGAGCGGCATCTTTTCGTGGGACTACCTCTACAAGCTGGGCGCCGAACAGGCCCAGCTGTGGGATGAGTACCAGCGACGCCTGCAGGCAGCCGGTGTTGATCGCGACGCGCCCATGGTTGCAGCCGGTGGCCACGGCTGCGCAAGCCACTGATTTTGCGAACCACTCGAACCCCCCGTCTCGACGTGCCGGTGCGGCAAAAAAGCCCGTGCCGCGGCACTGTTGTTTTTCCAGCATAAAAGCCCGCAATAAGCCCGCAATGCCCCGCGTCAGGTCAGGGTTGTCGGGATCAATCGGGACTTTGCCCTCTAGCATTGACATCATGAGCAGCACCCACTTCGGTTTTGAATCTGTTGACGAGCAGGACAAGGCGCGCCGCGTGCGCGGGGTGTTTGATTCCGTCGCGCCCAAATATGACGTGATGAACGACCTGATGTCCATGGGCCTGCATCGCGCCTGGAAGGCCTACACCGTGCTGGTGGCCAATGTCAAAGAAGGCCACCAGGTGCTTGACATCGCCGGCGGCACGGGTGACCTGGCGCTGGCCTTTGCCCCCAAAGTGGGCAGCACCGGGCGTGTGGTCCATACCGACATCAACGAAGCGATGCTGCGCGAAGGCCGCAACCGCCTGCTGGACGCCGGCGTGAGCCTGCCGACGCTGGTGTGCGACGCCGAACACCTGCCGTTTCCCGATGCCAGCTTCGACGTGGTGACCGTGGCCTTCGGCCTGCGCAACATGACGCACAAGGAAGACGCGCTGCGCGAGATGAACCGCGTGCTCAAGCCCGGCGGCAAGCTGCTTGTGCTGGAGTTCTCCAAAGTGGCCAAGCCATTGGAAAAAATTTACGACTGGTATTCCTTCAAGGTACTGCCGCGGCTGGGCAAGCTGGTGGCCAATGACGACTCAAGCTACCAATACCTCGCGGAGTCGATCCGCATGCATCCGGGTCAGGATGAACTGAAAGCCCTGATGCATAAAGGTGGTTTTGGTCATGTGGACTATCACAACATGACAGGCGGCGTAGTGGCATTGCATGTTGGAATCAAGTGTTGAGTATTGAAGTGTTGAAGTGTGATTAAGGAGACGATATGAAAATTTGGTCCGCAATTCTTTCTGCCGTGCTGGTCACGGTCATGGTCCTGGCAGGCACGTCCGCTGAGGCCAAGCGCCTGGCAGGCGGCAAGTCAATCGGCAAACAGTCGTCCAACGTCACGCAACGCGAGGCCGCGCCTGGCGGGGCCAATACCGCCGCCAAGCCGGGGGGTCCCGCGGCAACACCAGCGGCTGCCGCACCCAAGAGGCCTTGGGGCGCCATGCTGGGCGGCCTGGCCGCAGGTCTGGGCCTGGCCTGGCTGGCTTCTTCGCTGGGCCTGGGCGAAGCCTTCGGCCAGGTCATCATGTTTGCCCTGTTGGCATTGGTGGTCATGGTGGTGATTGGCTTCATCATGCGCAAGCTCAAGGGTGGAGCCGGCAACGCACAAGGTTCCGCGCCCGGCCAGACGCCGTTTGCGTTCCAGGGAGCCGGCAACGCCACCACCCCGAAGAACTACAGCCCTGAAAACGTCGGCAACGACTCGTCTGCGCGCCCTTGGGAGCGCAGCAGCATGGCTTTCGACGCCAACAAATACGACGCGGCCGCGCCCGCCGCAGGTGGCTCCATGATCGGCTCGGCCTTGCTGGGTGCGCAGTCCTGGGGCGTTCCGGCCGGGTTTGACGCTGAGGGTTTCCTCAAGGCCAGCAAAGCCAACTTCGTGACGCTGCAGGACGCCTGGGACCGCTCCGACATCCAGAGCCTGCGCGCCATGATGACCGACGACATGCTCGAGCAGATCAAGACCCAGCTGGCAGACCGCGAATCGCATACCGGCGGCCATACCAACAAGACCGAGGTCGTGATGCTGGACGCCCAGTTGCTTGGCATTGAGGAGCTGAGCGACGTCTACATGGCCAGCGTGGAGTTCTCCGGCATGATCCGCGAAGACGCCTCCGCAGGCGCCAGCCCATTCCGCGAAGTCTGGAACATGACCAAGCCGCGTAGCGGCGGCAGCGGCTGGCTCGTCGCTGGCGTACAGGCTCTCCAATAACCGCCGTTCAGGCTCATTTCGTGTAGCCTGCTCCCCCGTTAAAAGGGGGCGGCGCCTGGGGCCGGCAAAGCCGGACCCTCGGCCCCCGCTGGTGAAATACCCCTGCACTGGTTACACCACTGAATCTTCAGGCCAGCATGAGCTGCGGAGCTGGCTTCGCCAGGCCGCAGGCGGGTGGTCCCCTCGGGGGGGGCAGCGACCCACACGAAGTGGGAGAGCGTGGGGACTCTATTTGCTGTCAAAATCAGGGGCGTATGAATACCTCGCCCACGTCCCCTTTTTCATTTCTGGAATCCATCGCCACCCGTTTTCAGCCACCCGCCTGGGTGGTGGATGAGGGGCAGCAGCGGCTGGTGCTGTTCCTGAACCACGTCCTGATGCAGGAAAAGCAGGCACAAGACCGCCTGTTGCGGCAAAAAGGGCGTGTGGTCCACCTTCAGTGGGGCCTTTTTTCCATTGACCTCGTTGTGACCCCCGCAGGCCTTGTAGACCGTGCATCGCCGTCTGCCAAGCCTGATCTCTCCCTGGCTGTTGCCACCGAATCTCCGCTGGTTGCCCTGCAATCCGTCATGGCCGGCAAACCGCCTCCGGTGAAGATCGAAGGTGATGTGCAGCTGGCCGCCGAATTGGGCTGGCTGGCTGAAAACCTGCGCTGGGATGCTGAGGAAGACCTGTCCCGCCTGATCGGCGATGCGCCCGCCCATGCAGTGGCGGATATGGGCCGCAAGCTGTTTGAAGGGCTCAAGCAATTTTTGGCAAAGACACCGCTGTCACCTTCCGCTTCTTCTTTTTCTCCTTCCTCCGCGGTTGTCAGCCCGGCAGCGCCGGCCCCGGCGGGCTCCGCGACCCCAGGTGAGGGCGGCGCGCCTGCGAAGGCGCCTGCATGACCCGCCTCTTTCGAGGCATTTTTATCGTCTGGACCGTGCTGCGGTTCGGACTTGACGAACTGGTGCTTTCCAGCTTTCAGCGCCCCTGGATACGTCTGCTGACCCGCATCGTTTCGGTCGGACGCAACCTGAAGGCGCCGCGCGGAGAGCGCCTGCGCGAAGCGCTCGAAAGCCTGGGTCCCATCTTCGTCAAGTTCGGTCAGGTGATGTCAACCCGGCGCGACCTGTTGCCGCCCGACATCGCCGACGAACTGGCACGCCTGCAAGACCGGGTACCGCCTTTTGACTCCACGATCGCCGTCGCCATCATTGAAAAAGCCTTTGGCCGTCCGTTGGACCGTATTTTTGCGAGCTTTGAGCACACCCCGGTCGCCAGCGCTTCGATTGCCCAGGTGCACTTCGCGACCTTGCCCAATGGCCGCGAAGTTGCCGTCAAGGTGCTGCGGCCCCACATGCTGCCTGCCATCGAAAAAGATCTGGCGCTGATGCACATGATGGCCGGCTGGGTGGAAGGCGCTTCGGCCGACGGCAAACGTCTCAAACCACGCGAAGTGGTCGGCGAGTTCGATAAATACCTTCACGACGAACTGGACCTGCTGCGCGAGGCCGCCAATGCGGCGCAATTGCGCCGCAACATGCAAAACCTGGATCTGGTGATGATCCCTGAGATGGTCTGGGACTTCTGCATGCCTGACGTCATGGTGATGGAGCGCATGAAGGGCGTGCCCATCAGCCAGGTGCAGCGCCTGCGCGATGCCGGTGTGGACATGAAAAAACTGGCGCGCGATGGTGTCACCATTTTCTTTACCCAGGTGTTCCGTGACGGCTTTTTCCATGCCGACATGCACCCTGGCAACATCCAGGTCAGCCTGGCGCCGGAAACCTTTGGGCGCTACATCTCACTGGACTTCGGGATTGTGGGCACACTGACCGAAATCGATAAAGAGTATCTGGCGCAAAACTTCAGCGCGTTCTTCCAGCGCGACTACAAACGTGTGGCTGAGCTGCACCTCGAATCCGGCTGGGTGCCGCCCGAGACACGGGTGGACGAGCTGGAGGCTGCCATCCGCGCCTGCTGTGAACCCTACTTTGACCGGCCCTTAAGGGAGATTTCGCTTGGATTGGTGCTGATGCGGCTGTTCCAGACCTCACGGCGCTTTCACGTCGAAATCCAGCCGCAATTGGTGCTGTTGCAAAAAACCCTGCTCAATATTGAGGGCTTGGGACGGGAACTGGACCCCGAACTGGATCTCTGGAGCACCGCCAAACCTTTCCTCGAAAAATGGATGCTGGAGCAAGTAGGCCCCGAGAAACTGATGGCGCAGCTCAAGGCGGAAGCACCTGCCTACGCCAAGCTGCTGCCCGGCCTGCCGCGCCTGCTGTCGCAGTACCTGAAATCCCCCCCAGGCATCACCCGCAGGGAGCTCGAAGAACTGCTGCACGAGCAAAAACGCACCAACAAGCTGTTGCAAAGCCTGATTTATGGCGGTTTGGGTTTTGTTTTGGGCCTGATTGCGATGCAGTTCATCCTGCGCGTCCGGGTCTTCTAAAGGCGCCGGGGACGCCCCCAACGGCCTATAATTGAAGGCTTTGCATCTGGAAGCCTTTTCCAGGTAAATTTCCCGGGCGTACCTCGGGAATATCCCCTCAAAGTCTCAAGCACTATGCCAATCTACGCCTACAAATGCGAGTCCTGCGGGCATGCCAAGGACGTTCTGCAAAAAATCTCGGATGCGCCGCTCACTGTGTGCCCGCAATGCGGTGAACCCGCGTTCAAAAAGCAGGTCACGGCTGCAGGCTTTCAGCTCAAGGGCTCGGGCTGGTATGTAACGGATTTCCGCGGCGGCAACAGCACAGGCGCGCCTGCCCCCAAGACTGACGGCGGTGAGGCAGGTGCCAGCGCTGGCGACAGCAAGCCAGCCGACACCGGCGCGGCCGCACCGGCCAGCACTCCCGCAGCCTCTTCGCCTGCGCCCGCGCCTGCGGCACCTGCCAAGGCATCCGGCGGCGACTCCTCTTCCAAGACTTCCTCGTGATGGCTTCCCTTCGTCGATGGCTTCTGGCCGGATTGTTGGTGCTGGTGCCCCTGGCGATCACGCTGTGGGTGCTCGACTGGATCGTCGGTACGCTCGACCAGACATTGCTGATCCTGCCGGGCTCCTGGCACCCCGACAAACTGCTGGGTTTTCATATCCCCGGTTTCGGCGTCTTGCTCACGTTGTTGATCGTGCTGCTGATGGGCGCCATTGCCAGCAACTTTTTTGGCAAAAAACTGGTGCGCTGGGGCAATTCCTTTCTCAGCCGCATTCCCATCGTCCGCTCGATTTATTCCAGTGTGAAGCAGGTGTCCGACACGGTGTTCTCGGAAAACGGCAACGCCTTTCGCAAGGCTTTGCTCGTGCAGTGGCCACGCGAAGGCGTCTGGACGATCGGTTTTCTCACGGGTACGCCCGGTGGCGATGTGGTCAACCATCTGCAAGGCGACTACCTGAGTGTTTATGTGCCGACGACGCCCAACCCCACCGGCGGCTATTTCGTCATGCTGAAGAAAAGCGACTGCATCGAGCTCAGGATGAGTGTCGATGAAGCCTTGACCTATGTGATTTCCATGGGCGTTGTGGTTCCCGCCAAAACGGCAACCCCGCCTTTGACCCCACCTCTTTAAACAGCGAAAACTGCAACCCTGCGCATGAGGCGCTGAAAGTTCGAGTATTTTTATGGCCATCGTTTCCCAAATGCGTTCCAACTATTGCGGTCTGGTGACCGAGAGTCTCATGGGCCAGACCGTGAGCCTGTGCGGCTGGGTCAATCGCCGGCGCGACCACGGCGGTGTGATCTTCATCGACCTGCGCGACCGTGAAGGCTATGTGCAGGTCGTGTGCGACCCTGACCGCGCCGACATGTTCAAGACTGCTGAAGGCGTGCGCAACGAGTTTTGCGTGCAGGTCAAAGGCGTGGTGCGGGCCCGCCCTGAAGGCACGACCAACGACAACCTCAAAAGCGGCAAGGTCGAAGTGCTGTGCCACGAACTGATCGTGCTGAACCCCAGCGTGACGCCGCCGTTCCAGCTTGACGACGACAACCTGTCGGAGACGACGCGCCTCACACACCGTGTGCTGGATCTGCGCCGCCCCTACATGCAGAACAACCTGATGCTGCGTTACCGCGTGGCCATGGAAACGCGAAAATTCCTCGACGCCAATGGCTTCATCGACATCGAAACCCCGATGCTGACCAAGAGCACGCCCGAAGGCGCGCGCGACTACCTGGTACCCAGCCGCGTCAACGAAGGCATGTTCTTCGCGTTGCCGCAAAGCCCGCAGCTGTTCAAACAGTTGCTCATGGTGGCCGGCTTTGACCGCTACTACCAGATCACCAAGTGCTTCCGTGACGAAGACCTGCGCGCCGACCGTCAGCCTGAATTCACGCAGATCGATATCGAAACCTCCTTCATGGCCGAGCAGGACATCCGCGACATGTTCCAGGGCATGATCAGCAACATCTTCAAGACCGTGCTGGACACCGATTTGGGCGAGTTCCCCGTCATGGCCTACGCCGACGCCATGCACCGCTTCGGTTCCGACAAGCCCGATTTGCGCGTGAACCTGGAGTTCACCGAGCTGACCGACGTGATGGCGACGGTGGACTTCAAGGTTTTCAGCACTCCCGCCACCACCGCCGGTGGCCGTGTGGTTGCCTTGCGTGTGCCAGGCGGCTCCGAGATGAGCCGCGGCGAAATCGACGGCTACACCGAGTTCGTCAAGATCTACGGCGCCAAGGGCCTGGCCTGGATCAAGGTCAACGATGTGAGCAAAGGCCGCGACGGCCTGCAGAGCCCCATCGTCAAGAACCTGCACGATGCAGCCCTTGCCGAAATCCTCAAGCGCACCGGCGCGCAAAATGGCGACATCATTTTCTTCGGCGCCGACAAAGCCAAGATCGTCAACGACAGCATTGGCGCGCTGCGCCTGAAAGTCGGTCACAGCGAGTTCGGCAAGAAAACCGGCCTCTTCGCCAAGGGCTGGAAGCCGTTGTGGGTGGTTGACTTCCCGATGTTCGAGTTCGACGAAGACGGCCAGCGCTGGAGTGCCGTGCACCATCCTTTCACCGCGCCCAAAGACGGCCACGAAGACTGGATGGACACCGATCCGGGCCGCTGCATCGCCAAGGCCTACGACATGGTGCTCAACGGCTGGGAACTGGGCGGCGGTTCGGTCCGTATCCACCGCGCCGACGTGCAGAGCAAGGTGTTCAGCGCACTGAAGATCGGCCCTGATGAGGCACAAGAGAAGTTCGGCTTCCTGCTGGACGCACTGCAGTACGGCGCACCGCCGCACGGCGGCCTGGCTTTCGGCCTGGACCGCATCGTCACCATGATGACGGGCGCCGAGTCGATCCGCGACGTGATTGCTTTCCCGAAAACCCAGCGCGCGCAGGACTTGCTCACGCATGCGCCAAGCCCGGTGGACGAAAAGCAATTGCGCGAATTGCACATCCGCTTGCGCAATCCCCAGCCCGTCTAATGTGGCCCCCACGGTCTCTCACTGCGTGTAGTTCCCTGCCCCCCGAGGGGGCCGCTGCGCCTGCGGCCCGGCTAAGCCGGTTCCGCGGCCCCTGCTGGTTTGTGGCTTTACCTTTCGTTCGCCCTGCGGCTCGGCGAAAAGAGTGTGGCTTTCAGGGCTAGCTTGAAGCCGTTCAAGATCCCCGAATCGGTGCTCGTGGTCATCCACACACCGCAACGCGCGGTACTGCTCATAGAGCGCGCCGACAACCCGGGTTTCTGGCAAAGCGTCACCGGCTCCAAAGACACGGAGGAGGAGGTTTTGCTGGAAACTGCGATGCGCGAGGTGCTGGAAGAAACCGGCATCACGGCCGCACCCGCGCAGTTTCGTGACTGGGGCCTGTCCAATGTTTACGAGATCTATCCGGTCTGGCGGCACAGGTACGCAGCCGGCGTCACCCGCAACACGGAACATGTCTTCAGCCTCTGCGTGCCCGATGCCTGCGAGGTGAGGCTGAATCCCCTGGAGCACACCGCCTGGCGATGGCTGCCGCACCATGAGGCAGCCGACCTATGCTTTTCGCCCTCGAACGCGGAAGCGGTGCTGCTGCTGCCCACATTCATGACTTGAGCCGCGCCGCGCGGCAGACGCAACACTTTGTGAGTTGGCGTTTCACGGGATTGGCAAACAGCGGCCGCTCGGTTTAAATGGATTGCACTCCACGCTCCATCTCCGCCCACTCGCAAGGGACGAACGCCACCGGCCATGCTGTACCGATTTCACAAGACAGGCGGGCTACAGCTGCTGCAAGGCGGGCAGGAGTACTTTCCCGCCTTGATCCGGGCGCTGGACGCGGCGCGGACCTGGATACAGCTGGAAACCTACATTTTCGATCTCCACGGCGCCGGGGCCGAAGTGGCCGAGGCGCTGCTTCGCGCGGCGGGCCGCGGCGTGACAGTGCAGGTCCTGGTGGACGGCATAGGCACCAACCCCTTGCCGCCGCAGTGGCGGGAAAAATTCGCGCAGGCCAAGGTCGAATGGTTTGTGTATTCGCCCTTGGGAACAGGCTTGCGCGGCCTGGGTTTGCTGCTTCCGGAACGCTGGCGCAGGCTGCACCGCAAGCTCTGCGTCATAGACCAGCACACGCTGTTTTGCGGCGGCATCAATGTGCTGGACGATTTTTACGACCCCAACCATGGCGACCTTGAAGCGCCGCGCGTCGATTTTGCCGTGACGATGACCGGCCCTCTGGCCGTGCAGGCAGCCGACGCCATGGCGCTGCTGTGGTGGCGTGTGCAGGCCGGCTATAGCGCGCGGCAGCGCCACATGGCCGCTGCGTGGGAGCGCTTCAAGGCGGCCGGCTACGGCGGACGCACCGGCAAGACGCCGGTGGCTGCGGCCAGCGAAACCGGCGACACCGGCGCCGGAGGCCCGAAGGCGGCGCTGATCCTGCGCGACAACCTGCGTAACCGCAGCAGCATCGAGCGCGTCTACCGCAAGGCCATCGGCAAGGCGCACCAAGAGATCATCATCGCAAACGCCTACTTCCTGCCCGGCGGCAAGCTCCGGCGCGCCCTTGTCAGCGCGGCCAGGCGCGGCGTGCGCGTGACGCTGCTGCTGCAGGGGCGCTACGAATACTTCATGCAGTACCACGCGGCCCGTCCCGTCTATGGCGCGCTGCTGGAAGCCGGCGTGGAGATCCATGAATACGGGGCGGGCTTCCTGCATGCCAAGGTGGCCGTGGTGGACGGGCACTGGGCCACCGTGGGGTCGTCCAACCTCGATCCCTTAAGCCTGCTCCTGGCCCGCGAAGCCAATGTAGTGGTCGAGGACAAGGCTTTTGCAGAAGGCCTGGCGGGCATCCTGCGCGAGGCCATGGTGACCCAGGGGCGGCGCATGGAGCCGGCGGCCCACAGCCACCGCCCCCTTGGCCAGCGCCTGCGGGGCTGGGTGGCTTACGCCCTGGTGCGGCTGGCGCTGCTGGTGGCCGGCCAGCGCTATTGAAGCCCTGGGCCATGTCACGCGGGTAAGCTACTAAATTGATAGCTGCTTGTGCCCATTCTGCAAGGGCAGGATGCCAAAGACCCTGTTAAATTCCGGACAAGACGGCACAGGGGCAGGCTGGTAATATCTGGCATGCTTATGAAATCCGACACGCCCCCCCAGGACGCGACCGGCGAGGGTACGCCCGTTTCCGTCAAGATTCGCGAACGCCTGTCCCTGGCACGCAAGCGCTTTCACGCCAATGACAACATCGCCCAGTTCATCCAGCCCGGAGAGCTCGAAAAGCTGCTGGACGAGGTCGAAGTCAAGATGCAGGGCGTGCTCGACAGCCTGGTGATAGACACAGCCGGGGACCACAACACCAACAACACGGCGCGCCGCGTGGCCAAGATGTACCTCAACGAGGTGTTCAAGGGCCGTTATGTGCAGCCGCCCACCATCACCGAGTTCCCTAATGCCGAGCACCTCAACGAGCTGATGATCGTCGGGCCCATCACGGTGCGCAGTGCCTGCTCGCACCACTTCTGCCCGGTCATCGGCAAGATCTGGATAGGCGTGCTGCCCAATGAACACACCAACGTGATCGGCCTGTCCAAGTACGCCCGTCTGGCCGAATGGGTCATGGGCCGCCCGCAAATCCAGGAAGAAGCCGTGGTGCAGCTGGCCGACCTCATCATGGAAAAGACCCAGCCCGACGGCTTGGCCATTGTGATGGAGGCCAGCCACTACTGCATGGCCTGGCGCGGCGTCAAAGACATGGACAGCAAGATGATCAACTCGGTGATGCGCGGCGTGTTCCTGAAAGATTCGACTTTGCGCCGTGAATTCCTCGCACTGATTCCCCAAAAAGGCTAACCATGTTGGTACGTTTACTTTATGCAAGCCGCGCGGTCGACACCAGCCCCGAAGCCATCGAAGGCATCCTGTCGCAGTCGCGCCAGCACAACCCGGCCACCGGCATCACCGGCATTCTCTGCTATGGCGGTGGCATCTTTCTGCAGGCGATTGAAGGCGGTCGCATGGCAGTCAGCGAACTCTTCGGCCACATCCAGCACGATGCCCGCCACAAGGACGTGGTGCTGCTGCATTTTGAGGAAATCTCAGAGCGCCGTTTCGGCGGCTGGACCATGGGGCAGGTCAACCTCTCCAAGCTCAACCATTCCATCCTGCTGAAATACTCCGAAAAAGCCGAACTCGACCCCTATTCCGTCTCCGGCAAAGTCTCCTACGCACTGCTCGAAGACCTGATGGCCACCGCTTCCATCTGCGGGCGCGTTTGAGCCTGGCGGCAACGCCAGGGAGGAGGCGCGCATGGCGCCGGTGACCGGCCTGCTTCTGGGCTGCGATTTCTCCAGCAGTCCGAGCCGCCGCAAACCCATCGTGATGGCCACCGGCTCCGCGGCCGGCGGCCGTGTGCTGCTCGTGAGCCTGGAGCGCATCGAGTCGCTGGACGGTTTCGAACAATGGCTGCGCCGCGAACCCGCTTGGCTAGGTGCTTTTGATTTTCCTTTCGGCTTGCCTCGCGAACTGGTCGAACAGCTCGGCTGGCCCGGCCATTGGCCGGATTTGATGCTGCACTACGCGGCGATGAGCCGGCCCGACATCCGCACCGCCTTCGCCGCCTTCTGCGACGCGCGTCCCGCCGGGCGGAAGTTCGCCCACCGCGCGGCCGACGGGCCCGCCGGCTCCAGCCCATCGATGAAATGGGTCAACCCGCCGGTCGCCTACATGCTGCATGCCGGCGTGCCGCGGCTGCTGGCGGCCGGCGTGCACCTGCCCGGCCTGCACGAGGGGGACCTGGGCCGTGTCGCGCTGGAGGGCTATCCCGGCCTGCTCGCGCGCGAGGTGCTTGGCAGCCGGTCGTACAAAAGCGATGACAAGGCAAAACAGACGCCGGAACGGCTGATTGCGCGCAAGGACCTGATCACCGCGCTGGAAAACGGGCAAACCCGGCTGGGGCTGCGCCTCAAGGTCAGCCATGCCCAGCGCGATGCGCTGGCCGACGACGCCAGCGGTGACAGCCTGGATGCGGTGCTGTGCCTGATGCAGGCAGCCTGGGCCTCGCAGCGGGGCGCTCCGCGCTACGGTCTGCCGCTGGAGATGGACCCGCTCGAAGGCTGGATCATCACAGCCTGAGACTGCGCAAGCGGGCGGCGATACTGTTTGTTTGCCCGGCATATTCACTTTCCCTCCAGCGCTTCAAGTTTTTTCGGACAATGCTCTCGCTTTCACAGGCACTCGCCATCATCACCTTGCTGGTCTTGGGGCTTCCGGCCCGGGCCTCCCCGCTGGCTACACCTCCGGCGCCGGCCTGGTCCGGCGTGGTCAGCTATGTGGTTGACGGCGATACCGTCAGGGTGCGGCCGCCAAGCGGCGGCAAGCCTATCAGCGTTCGCATCAACGGCATCGACGCGCCGGAAATCTGCCAGGCCGGTGGCTCCGCATCCCGCGACGCGCTCATGCGCAAGCTGCTGGGTCAGCGCGTGGCGGTGTATGGCCGACATCACGATGACTATGGCCGCTTGCTGGTGAAGATCACGCTTAAAGGCGAGGACACGGGCGAGTGGATGGTGGCGCAGGGCCTGGCCTGGTCTTACCGCAGCCGCGCCAGCGCGGGTCCCTACGCCGAGCAGCAACGGCGTGCCCGAGCTGCGGGACTGGGAATCTTTTCACCGTCGCACGCTGTGCCGCCGGTGTATCCCGCGCAGTTTCGCAAGCAACACGGAAGCTGCCGCTAGCCGCGCGCTGTCCCTTGTCCTACGGCTGTTTCAGCTGGCGCCGATGTGCGGGCGCAAGTTCGCTGGCTAGAGTGACTGTGCGCGGACATTGCTTCGCGAATTTCCTGCATCCGACCGGTCAACCCGGGCCGCCGCATAGTCCCCAACAAGGAGCCATCGTGATTTCCAAACTTTTCAGTCCCACGCGTGAGGGCCATGCCCGTCGTCTTGTGGTCGTCCTGGCTGCGCTCTCCGCAGTGATGGCTTTATCGGCCTGCAACAAGCAAGATGAGGGGAAAACCGCCGGCCAGCAACTCGATTCGGCCATTGCCAAAACCGAAGAGGCGGCCGCCAGGGCCAAGGCCAAGGCGGAAAGCGAAATGGCCAGTGTCGGCGCCGCGGTAAAAAACGCAACCCAGGGCGCCGAGTCTTCAGCCAAGGACATGACCGCCAAGGCCGGTGAAACAATCGACGACCTCACGATCACGACAACCGTTACCGCCGGGTTCGCGAAAGACCCCGACTTGAGCGTGCTCAAGATCAATGTGGATACCCGCAACGGTGCTGTGACCCTCAACGGTTCCGCGCCCACGGCGGCCGCGCGTGACAAGGCCGCCGCGCTGGCCAAAACGGTCAGAGGCGTCAACTCAGTCAACAACAAACTCGTGGTGAAGGCTGCGGGCTAGTTCTGGCCTGCTCGGCGCGCCCCCTTTTTTCAAAGACTTAGGGTAATTTTTTGCACCACCGGCTGCGAGCCCAGACGCAGAAAAGGCAGGCGTGGAAACTCCACGGCCTGCCTTTTCCGGCCACATGACAGTGGCCGTGTCTTGAAAAAACCCGTTTACGGACGAACGACGATATCGTTACGAACGGCCTTGACGTTCTTCACATTGCGGGCAATGTTCTCGGCCTGGGCTTTTTCCGCGGCGGATTTGGCGAAGCCGGAAAGCTGGACGGTGCCATTGAGTGTTTCCACCTTGATAGAGGTGGCCGCCACGGTTTTGTCCTCGACAAATTTCGCCTTCACGGAAGTCGTGATGGCGGCGTCATCCACGTACTCACCAGCGGTGGATTGACCACGCCCCACGGCGCAGCCGCTGCCAATGATGGTGATGCCTGCCAGGGCGGCGAATGCAATTGCGCGAGCGTATTTCATATTGTTTTCCTCTAGGGTTGGTTTAATCGTTGCGGTGCATGGTTAAAAAGGCCTGTCGGCTGGCGGCACCACGCCGGCCGACCTGCGGTAATCGTTATTTCTCCAGCCAGTCCTTGAGCTCATCGGCATGCTCTTCTTCATCCGCCAGAACATCTTCGAGCAGGCGGCGCGTTGTAGGATCTTTGTCGCCAATCAGCGCGATCATCTGCCGGTAAGTTTCAACAGCGACACGTTCGGCGACCAGGTTGACCCGGACCATGGTCTTGAGATCGCTGGATTCGTCGTAATCGGCATGGCTGCGCTGAAGCAGGGTGGCCGGTGAAAAGTCCGGCGCGCCCCCTAGCTGTACGATCCGCCTAGCGATGCGGTCTGCATGTCCCGACTCTTCGTTGGCATGCACGAGGAATTCATCGGCGATGGCGGGAGATGACACCCCACTGGCCGTGAAGTAGTGGCGCTTGTAGCGCAGCACACAGATCAGCTCTGTTGCCAATGCGTCGTTCAGAAGCTTGACGATCGCATCACGATGAGGCCCGTACGCCGGAGTGATCGCGCCGTCAGCGAGGCTGTTGCGGGCGGCGTTCAGGCCTGTTTCATCGAGAGCCAGGCCGCTGATATCGGCACTTGAAACGGGGGAGGTATTCATTTTGTTTGCGAGGTCTGTTCAGGGCGCTGCGGTGTGCTTGACAGCATGGAAAACAAGGCGCCGGAGAGCTCGGAGGACTTGAGCGCGGCCACGAGGACACCACCCAGTGACACAAGCCGCCAGGGCTTTAGCACGACCGCCGCCGCACCCGCCGCTGCAGCAAGACCTAATAACTGGAGCGGCTTTTCCTCAGCGTATTTGCCGATGGCTGGACGAGCCAGATGAAATGCAATGCTCACAGGGTGATGCTGCCACCAGCTTCCCACGACGTGTTTGAGAATGCCCCAGGTTCCACCGTCCCCAAAGTTCGCCGGATCTTCTGCCTCTGACTCCCCGGCGCCGGCTTCTTCGTCATGGGCCAGTTGGTCGCGGCTCATGTGCCTGACGATGGCCTTGCGGCTATTGGCCAGTCTTTCCACCGGCGTAGGGGAAGTAAGGGAAGTCATGCGATATCCTGGTGGCACGGGGTGTCAGGCTGCCACTCGCAATGCACGCGCATCGCTGTCAATCTGCGCTTTCAGCTCGGGAAATCGTTCGTGGACGAAAGGCTTGCGCGCCCGCAGTGAAGCTACTACCAGGATTGCCAATGCAATACCCGGCACAATTACCAATGCCCAGTGGAACTGGTTCTGCAGCATGCCAAGCATCACAGCCGTTCCCGCCAGCCCCAGAAATACGACAGCCGCCAGCACTGCGATGACCCACGCAACCGCCCGGGAAAGCAACTCGGCACCTGCATCGGAAGCTTCCTCGTGGAAGAGTGCCGCATAGGCCGACAAATGGTCCATGACGAGGTCAGGCCGTTGCACGATCGTGGAAAACAGGGGGTGAAGCATGGGAAATGGTCTGGGTCCGGGCGAAAGATCGGGGGCGTCTGACGCAGTGAATCAATAACGGTTCTGGTTGCGGTGGCGTGCAGAGGAAATCAGCAGTGCAACGCCGGCGCCTACTGCTGCTGCAATCAATACCGAGCGAAGGGGTTGCTCCGAAACATAGCGTGTAGTGGCACCCGCAGCATTGGACAGTGACTGCTGCGCGCGATGTTTGGCTTCCGATGCGATTTCCAGGCTCTGGCGTGCCAGGTGCTGGGCCTTTGAAGTCAGCATGTCTACAACAGGGTCCACGCTTCCGCGCAGTTCGCGAGCCTTGTTCTCAGCTTTGTCGAGTGCGTCATTTGCATAGCTTCGGGTGGTATCCGCAGTTTTTTCTGCCGTGTGCAGCAACTCATCAGCGCTTTGGCGGGCGGTTTTGGCGACGGTTTGGGTGTTCATGTCAGTCCTTGGGTAAGTGGATAGGTTGGGGTCAGGGAACAGGAGCCGGCGAGGGGTATCGAGAGGAGAAGGAAGTGATCAATTCTTCCTGATCAAGCTGATGACAAAACTCACGATAGCCATGACGGCAAAGATGAAAAAGAGAATCTTGGCGATCTCGACAGCGCCTGCCGCGATGCCGCCGAAGCCGAACACGGCGGCGATCAATGCGATGACAAGAAAAATGACGGAGTAGTGCAGCATCTCGGGCTCCTTGCTGGGTAGAAAAGAAATGGTGCTTCTTTCGAAACGCCTTCAGCAAGGTTAAGGAGCGCGGTCCGTGTCTCTCATCGGCTGTCAGCGTGAGGCCCTGTCAGTTCGCGCGGGCACGCCCTGTAGGAGGTGGCCGACATTTTGTTACGCCGGCAGTACGCGTTTTGAAAAGAGCCACCGGACATTTCAAGTCCGGCAACAGCGGGAGCGCCGGAGATTTCAGCAGCGGTCGGGACTGCTCACAGTGCTTTTGGCAGTACTGCGGAGATGCGCGTGCCGCTGGCTTCAGAGCTGGCTACTGTCAAGCGCCCGCCGGCCGCTTCCACGCGGTGACGCATGCCGGCCAGGCCATGGCTTCCCGAGCCGACGCTCTCAAGCTTGAAGCCTTTGCCATTGTCCTTGACCTCCACGGTGATGTAGCTATCAAAATTGTGAAGGCTGATTTCAGCTTGCGTGGCCTCTGCATATTTACCGATGTTTGTCAGTGACTCCTGCACCAGGCGGTAGACCGTCAGCTGCGCGGAGCCTCCGAGCTCAACCGATTCCAGGTCAGTGGTGATAGACAGGCCGGAGCGCTCTTCGAACTCGCGCGCAAGGATTTCAAGGGAAGCCACCAGGCCCAGGTGTGACAACGAGGAGGGCCGCAGGTCTTCCACGATGCGGCGTTTCAGGGCAATACCGCTGTTGAGCGTGTTGGTCAGGTGCGTCAGCCGTTCGGCTGCTTCCGGCAGGTTGCCTGCCAGGCGTGATTTCAATCGGGCGACATCCAGCTTTGCGGCGGTTAAAAGCGCTCCCAGCTCGTCATGCAGCTCGCGCGCCAAATGACCCCGCTCGTCCTCACGCACATTTTGCAGGTGAGTAGCCAGCTCGGCCAGATTGGCTGTTCTTTCACGCACCTGTATTTCGAGGAAATCTCGCTCGCGTTGCAGGGATTCCTGTTCACGCCGACCGGATGCAATCAGCGCTTTGGTTTGAAGCAGGTACATGTAAAAAGCCAGCAGGCCCGCGAGGGCCATGGCCGCAATGCCAATGCGGGAGAGCTGCAGCGCCTTCTTGATCTGAACTTGCCCTTGTTCCATCTTGCTGATGCTGTTTGAGGCCAGTTTGGCGGACTGCTCGCGGATCGCCTCCATATGCTCTTTCCCGACATCCGTGGTCAGGACAAACTTCCAGGCATCTTCGTTGCCTTCCTTGCGCATGCGCACGCTTAAATCCATTTCGGCCAGCTTGCGCGAGACGTGCCTGGACATGACGCCGAATTCCGAGAGCTGATCCTTGTAAGGGGTGAACAGCTGGCGCAAGACATCCAGGTTCTGGTCTATATCGGCCAAGGCCGTGTTGTAAGGTTCCAGGTACCGGACGTCACCGGTCAGGAGGTAGCCACGCTGCCCGGTTTCCGCATCCAGCATATGTTGCAGCAATTTGGTGATGGCGCCGCGGGTTTGCTGGGCCTCTTCAATACTGGCCGCCGCTTCTGTGGATTTCTGAAAACTGGCCTCATTAATGAAAATGAGAATCGCGGCGGCCAGCACCGCCAGGGGCAGGCTGACGGCCATTTGGGGGATCGCAAATCGTTTCACGGCAAACTCCATTCAGTAATTCGGTGAAAATTTCGTCAATAATGAACACTGAAAATCAATGCGGATGTCCGGCAGGCCATCTTTTTCATTGCGTTGCCCGCATGCGCAGACCTTATAGAAAGACAGCGACATGATCAAAATTGGAATTGTGGACGACCATGCCATTGTGCGTTCAGGGCTCAAACAGTTCTTCTCGGACCAGGTTGACCTGCGCGTCGTAGGCGAAGCCGGCAGCGGCCGCGAGGCGATCGATCTGGTGCGTAACGTCGAACTGGATATCCTTGTGATGGACCTGTCCATGCCGGGCCAAAGCGGCATTGATGCACTGGCCATGATCCGCGCCAAGGCACCCGACGTCGGGATCCTTATCCTGAGTGGTTACCCTGAGGAACACTATGCGGTGAATCTGATCCGCCAAGGCGCCAGCGGGTACCTCAACAAGGAATGTGATCCTTCCGAGATTGTTGATGCAATTCGCGTGATTTCGCTGGGAAAACGTTACATTACCCCGGCGGTGGCAGAGCTGCTGGCGCAACAGTTGAACCGGCCCAATGATGTGGCCTCTCACGAGCAATTGTCTGAACGTGAATTTCAGGTCTTCCTCAAACTCGCCAAGGGCGAAACTGCGGGCGATATTGCCAAGGCGCTTTCGCTGAGCGTAAAAACCGTAAGCACCTACAGGACGCGCGTCATGGAAAAGATGAGTCTTTCCTCCAATAGCGACCTCACCTACTACGCGCTCAAGAACAAGCTGATTGATTGAGTTCAACCGGAAATGGTGCTTTGGTGGATGCAATAGTCCACCAAGGCGTCGATCTCATTGGATTTGTCAAAGACCGCGTCAACGCCGAGCTGGGCACATCTTTGGCGAATATCTGCTGTGGCGTAGTTGCTGAGTACCACGACCTTTTGAGTGGCGGGGCGGTCCCTGCAAGCCGCAAGTACGCCTAATCCGCTTCCCTGTTTCAGAAACAGGTCAACAATCGCCAAATCCCAATCACTGCGGTTCTCGGCAAGCCACGCCTTGCCTTCGTCTTCGGTTTCCGCCGTCCCCACCGCATCAATGCCTGCCAATTCCTCAAGCGTCCCGATCAGATTCTCACGAATGGTGGGGTTGTCTTCTACGATGTACGTTTTCAGTCTCACTGCTCGGGTCCAGGTGGGAAGGCGGGGCTATTCGAGTATTACGAAAGTCTCAAGAACGTGAGTGCTCTTGTTTCCTAATGTATCTTGTTATGAAATCCCATTCTGCCAGCGGCCAAGGCTTGTGCCTGTAGGTTGTTTCCTACGATGACTTCGGAAGCGCTGTAGGTACGTGCCCACAGGCTTCAGTGGCGCTAGCCGACGGTTTTGCGAAGCGATTCGGTGGACATTTGAGTCTCTGGAGTTCAGTACGCTGCACGGGCGATTTTCTGTGTGCAGCCCATGCATGCTGGGGCGTTACAGACCCGTTCTCATGCAGCGCCCACGATTGAACCACCCCGACCTCAACATGACGAACAACGCCTTGTTTCACTCAACCGTTCTGCGCAGGACATTGGCCGGTATTGGCGTGTTGCTTGTTGTGCTGTTGTTGGTGGCGCTGTTTTTCCCGTGGGACATGCTTCGTGGCCCGATTAATCGACATGTCTCCGAGCAACTGGGGCGGCGGTTTGAAATCACCCGCCACCTGTCGGTGCAACTGGGGCGTACTGCCACCGTCAGGGCCGACGGTGTAGAAATAGCAAATCCCGAATGGGCGAGCAAACCTTACCTGGTCAAGGCGACCGCCGCAGAATTCGACATCAGGCTGTTACCGCTTCTTTTGGGACGGATCGAGCTGCCTCGCATTGCATTGACCGAGCCGCAGATAGGGCTTCAAATAGAACCAGACGGCCGCAGGACGTGGGCACTGTCGCGGGATACCTCCGATGAAGGCTCCGTTCCACGGATTGATGCTTTGATCATCGACAAGGGAACGGTCGATTACCAGTCCGCCGCGCAAGGCGCGAATATTCATGTGCAATTCTCGCTTGCACGGGAGCTGCAAGGCCAGCTGCCCCTTAGCTACAAGGCTGCCGGAAAGTGGCAAGGCGAACCCTTCAACGCCAGCGGACGTACGGGTGGCGTGCTCCAGCTAAGCAAGGACAGGGTGGCGCCGTTCCCGATAGAGGTGGATGCGGTTGCGGGCAAAACGAGCCTCAAGGCGAAGGGTTCCATCTCCAATCTCGCGGAACTGGCCGGCGTTGACGCTACCTTCGATCTGCAGGGGCGCAATCTGGAGGAACTCTACAGGCTGTTGGGCGTCGTGTTGCCCTCGACGCCACCCTACAAGCTGCGCGGCAAGCTCGCCAAGCATGGCAAGGTATGGGCAGCCACCCAGATACAGGGAACCCTCGGGAACTCCGATCTCAGCGGCGCGCTGAGTTTCGACCAGTCTGCCGCCGTGCCACTCTTGACGGGTAAGGTGCAGTCCAGGCTGCTTGATTTCGCCGATTTGGCACCGGTTATCGGTCTCGATCAGCCTGAGAAGGCTGCGGCCAATGTGCCGGTCTCCAAAACTGACCCCGATTCGGTGGCGCAAAGCAATAAATCCGTTGCCACTGGCACAACGCGCAAAGTTCTGCCTGCTGCAGCGCTTGATGTCACGAGGCTTCAGGCCATGAACGCCGACGTGATCTATTCCGCGGCAGATATCCGGCACGTCGAAGTTCTGCCGCTCGACAAAGGCAGTGTCCATGTCAAGCTGAAAGCCGGTGTGTTGCAACTGGAGCCCGTCTCGCTCGGCATTGCCGGTGGAACGGTGGCGGGCAGTATTCGCATCGACTCCAACCCTGTGCCCGCAGTTTTCTCGACACGACTGGACCTGCGGGCTGTGCAGCTTAACCAGCTCTTTCCGGCCATAGAGACCTCCAAAAGCAGCCTGGGCAAGATCAGCGGCCAACTGGACCTGAAAGGGCGTGGAAATTCATTGGCGCAAATGCTCGGTACATCGTCCGGCGATGTTGCCGTGCTGATGGGCAAAGGCGAAATCAGCAATATCCTGCTTGAATTCATGGGCCTCGACGGTGGAGAAGTGATCAAATTCCTGGTTCGCGGTGACCGTAATGTGCAACTGCGTTGTGCTGCTGCGGCCTTTGGAGTGAACAGGGGATTGATGACCACCAAAACCATTGTGCTGGATACGGCAGATACGGTCATCAACGGTCGGGGAACGGTCAATCTTGCTGATGAAACATTGGACCTCGTTTTGGATCCGGCGCCCAAAGACCGCAGCATACTGAGCTTCCGCTCTCCCCTGAAGATAGGTGGTACCTTCGCTTCTCCTTCAGCTGGCCCTGACAAGGGCGCTCTTGCAGGGCGCGCAGCCATTGCCGTCGGGCTGGGTGTGATCAATCCCTTGCTGGCATTGGCCGCTACCATTGAAACCGGACCGGGGCAGAACGAAAACTGTACTGCGATTCTTGCCAGGGCCGCAAACTCCAGTGCTGGTTCGCGGATGCCGGCGTCGGCCACCAAATAAGGTTTCCGGCAGCCTCGGCCGGGTTCTCAGCTGATTTTCAGGGTCCTGCCACCGCAGACAGCGCATCCTGCATGGGGCGCGACTTTCATTTCGCTCCATTCCATGTGTTTGCCTTCCAGCATCAAGAGCCGTCCGGTCAACGAGCCGCTGATGCCGCAAATCAGTTTCAGGGCTTCGGCAGCTTGCATGCTGCCTATGATGCCAACCATCGGCGCGAAAACGCCCATCGTCGCGCAAAGGGCTTCTTCCAGTTGGTCTGACTCAGGAAACACGCAGGCATAACACGGGGAGTCTTCGCGTCTCGAATCATAGACGGCGACCTGGCCGTCAAAACGGATGGCGGCACCGGATACCAAGGGCTTGTGGTGTTTGACGCATGCGCGGTTGATTGCATGGCGCGTTGAAAAATTGTCCGTGCAGTCCAGCACGACATCGGCGTCCTGCACCAGCTGATCGAGCAGTACGCCCTCGGCGCGCCGGGTAACCGGGGTGACCTCAACGTCGGGGTTGATGGCCGCGATGGACTCGGCGATGGATTCCGCTTTGAACTTGCCGATGCGAGACTGGTTGTGGGCAATTTGCCGCTGCAAGTTGGTGGCATCCACCCGGTCATGATCGGCGACGGTGATATGGCCGACCCCTGCGCTCCCCAGGTAAAGCGCGACAGGCGAACCCAGCCCGCCTGCACCGACGATCAGTACATGCGCCTGAAGGAGTTTTTCCTGGCCTTCGATACCGACTTCGTCGAGCAGGATATGGCGCGAGTAACGAAGCAGCTGTTCGTCGTTCATGGAAGGAAGCGTGCAGTCCGCAAGCAGGCCGGATCGGCGGAAAGGGCCTGCGTGCGGATACGTGTGACCCACACGTGGCGGGTTCCACGGCTCCGCATCGACCTAGTTGTCCTTTTTCTCGTTCTTTGGCTCAATCACGGCTGTCTTGCTGACCAGCACGGGACGCCCCTTGAGCTTGTTGATCGCCTGGGCCAGCTGAAAGTCCTTGTCGCTGCCCAGTTCCGGGGGCCGGCGTTGCTCGGGCGTCTTTTTGGCTTCCTCTTCAAACCGTTTCAGGGCTTCCTCGCGGGCTTTTTCACGGCCAGCGTCTTTCACCTCGGCACCCTGGCCACTATTGAGGTGCTTTTCCAGGTCGGCCTCGCGGGTGCGCAGGGCGGCAAACGGGCTGCCCTCGGCGGTTTCGTCAACCAGTACATCGGGCACGATGCCGCGCGCCTGAATGGATTTCCCGCTGGGCGTGAAGTAGCGCGCCGTGGTGAGCTTCAGGCCTGTGTCAGGGCCCAGGGGGCGGACGGTTTGCACAGATCCCTTGCCGAAGGTCTGGTTGCCCATGATGGTGGCACGCTTGTGGTCCTGCAAAGCGCCAGCGACGATTTCGCTGGCAGAGGCCGAGCCTTCATTGACCAGAACGACCAGGGGCACATTCTTGAGGGCCGCAGGCAAGCGTTTGAGCGGATCGGGCCCGTTGCGGCGCTGGTAGAACTCCGGTGAAGCCTTGTAGGTGAACCTGCTTTCAGCCAGCTGGCCGTTGGTGGACACCACGGTGACGTTTTCAGGCAGGAAGGCAGCCGACACTGCGACAGCCGCATCCAGCAGGCCGCCCGGATCATTGCGTAAATCCAGCACAAGGCCCTTCAGATTGGGCTCCTGTTTGTAAATCTGCTCAAGCTTGGTCACGAAGTCATCAACCGTGCGTTCCTGGAACTGGCTCAGACGGATCCAGGCATAACCAGGTTCAATAACCTTGCTGCGAACCGACTGGGTACGGATTTCTTCCCGCGTGATGGTGACCGGAAAAGTGCGGTTTTCGTCTTTGCGGAAAATGGTCAACAACACCTTGGTACGGGGTTCTCCGCGCATTTTTTTGACTGCGTCGTTGAGGCTCAGGCCCTTGACGGCCGTATCGTCGATGCGGGTGATCAGGTCATTGGGCTTGAGGCCGGCACGGTCCGCGGGTGAACCCTCGATCGGCGACACCACCTTCACAAGGCCATCCTCCTGGCTGATCTCAATGCCGACCCCGACAAAACGGCCCGTGGTACCTTCACGGAATTCCTTGAAGGATTTCTTGTCAAAGTAAACGGAATGCGGATCCAGGCTGGCCACCATGCCGGAAATGGCGTCGGTAATGAGCTTTTTCTCATCCACCGGCTCGACATAGTCTGTTTTGACCATGCCGAAGACAGCGGCGAGCTGCTGCAGCTCTTCCAGCGGGAGGGGAGCAAGGCCTGCGCGGGCTACAGCTTGCAACTGCACGGTGGTGAGGGCCCCAGCCACGGCACCAATTGAAATCCAGCCTGCTATCTTGAGCTTTTGACCCATAGAAAATACCTTCGTAAACCTGTTGAAGAGCCCCTGCGCCCTCTAATGAAGCAATATACACCTTGGAGAAAGGCCAATTGCCGCAGTTCCGCCATTCATGCGGCCTGACGCTGTAAAAGAGATAAAAGGGCACGCTTTTACAGGACTTTTACAAGGACGACCACTGAATTCCTGCCCGGCAGAGGCAAATCTGCCTTTTGTTCCCTCAGGAAGAGGGTCAGGCTTTGCCTTGTGCGCTGACGGCTGCTGCCGCCCTGGCTGCCGCCTCGCTGTCGCCCAGGTAGTAGTGGCGCAACGGCCGAAGCTCGGCATCCAGTTCATAGACCAGCGGGATGCCGTTGGGTATGTTGAGCCCCACAATGTCGCTGTCCGAGATGTTGTCCAGGTATTTCACCAGCGCGCGAATGGAATTGCCATGAGCCGCCATCACCACGCGTTTGCCGGCCTTGATGGCAGGTGCCATGGACTCATTCCAGAACGGCAATACCCGGTTCACGGTGTCTTTCAGGCATTCGGTCAGCGGCACCTGCCCCGGCTGTAGCCTGGCGTAACGCGGGTCGTTCCGTTCACTGCGCTCGTCAGAGGCGTCAAGCGCCGGGGGCGGTGTGTCATAGCTGCGGCGCCAGATGAGCACCTGTTCATCCCCGAATTTTTTCGCCGTTTCGGCCTTGTTCAGCCCTTGCAGTGCGCCGTAATGCCGCTCATTGAGCCGCCAGCTGTGTACCACCGGCAACCAGGTCCGGTCCATTTCGTCCAGGGTGTGCCAGAGTGTGCGAGTTGCACGCTTGAGCACGCTGGTGTAGGCCACGTCGAAGTCGTAGCCTTCTTTCTTGAGCAGTTTCCCGGCGTTTTTGGCCTGCTCGATGCCGGTTTCCGTGAGATCAACGTCGGCCCAGCCGGTGAAGCGGTTTTCAAGGTTCCAGGTCGATTCGCCGTGGCGGATAAGCACGAGTTTGTACATGGTCAGAAAGGTATGAAAAGGTGAGGGAAAAGATAAAAAGAGGGGATAGGGCGCCACAGGATGGGCGTTTGGGCCCCTCCATTCTAAAATCATGGGTTCGCTGAAAAAGCGCTTCAAGACACATAAAGGGTACAACGTGAAATTTTTGATCGATAACTGGATGCTGATTTCGATAGCACTCGCTTCGGGCGGCATGCTGATTTGGCCCATGGTTTCCGGCGCCATGAACGCTGGCGCGCTGACGGCCAGCGGCGCCGTACAGCTGATCAACCGCGAAAAAGCGGTGGTGGTGGACGTCAGCGAAGCCGACGAATTTGCTGCCGGCCACGTCACGGGTGCCAAGAACGTACCTTTCAGCGAACTGGAAGGAAAACTCCCGGCCACCGTCAAAAACAAGACCCTGCCGCTGATCCTGGTCTGCGCCACGGGTGCCCGCGCCGGCCGTGCCGTCGCCGTCGCCAAAAAGCTCGGCTACGAGCAGGCCCAATCACTGGGCGGCGGGCTGAAAGCGTGGAAAGAAGCTAACCTGCCCTTGGAGAAGGCCTGATCAGGTCAGTTTTGGTCAGTTTTCTGATCCGGCTTTTGGCAGGCACGAAAACTGCAGCGCCATGGCGACCGGGCTTTGGCCCGGCTTTCACCCCTGGCCATCCATTTTCCTGCGCTGCGCGTAGACCAGCTCCTCCGGAGGAACCATGCAAACCGTCAAGATATATACCACCGGCACCTGCCCTTATTGCATCCAGGCCAAGCAGATTTTGAAACAACGCGGTGTCACCGAGCTTGACGAAGTTCGCGTGGACATGGTTCCAGGTGAACGACAAAAAATGATGGACATCACCGGCCGGCGCACCGTGCCCCAGATTTTTATCGGCGACACCCATGTCGGCGGTTGCGACGACCTCATGGCCCTGGACAGCCGCGGCGGCCTGCTGCCGTTGTTGAATCCGTAACACCCCCGTTCAGGCTCACTTCGTGTAGCCTGCTCCCCCCTCGAGGGGGCGGCGCCTGGGGCCGGCAAAGCCGGACCCGCGGCCCCCACTGGTGAAATACTTCCATTACTGGACGCACCCACAGAACTCTTCAAGCCAGCATGAGCCGCGGGACTGGCTTTGCCAGACCGCAGGCGGGCGGCCCCCTCGGGGGGCAGGGAGCTACACGAAGTGAGGGACCGTGGGGGCCACATCCCCGGCTCCCTATAATCCGCTGGTCACCGGCTAGCCCGGCGCATCGAATCTTCTATCCAACCTTCCCCGCACCCGAAAGAGCACCATGGCTGAAGCCAATCTTGACCCCGTATTCCAGATCCAGCGCGTTTACCTCAAAGACGTGTCGCTGGAGCAGCCCAATTCGCCCGAAATCCTGCTGAGCCAGGAGCAGCCTGCGGTTGACATCCAGCTGGGCGTAGGTGCCACCCCTGTGGCCGATGGCCTGTTTGAAGTTTCCGTGACGGCCACCGTGCAGACCAAAATCGGCGACAAAACCGTGTTTTTGGTGGAAGCCAAACAGGCGGGCATCTTTGAAATCCGCAATGTGCCTGATGACCAGATGGGCGCCATCCTGGGCATTGCCTGCCCGCAGATCGTCTACCCCTACCTGCGCGGCAACGTTGCCGACGTGATCCAGCGCGGCGGCTTCTCACCGGTACACATGGCGGAAATCAACTTCCAGGCCATGTACGAACAGCAGCAGGCCGAGGCTGCAGCCCAACCGGCTGCGCCCCAGATCATCGTTTAACGGTGCGCCGGGCTTCCGGCTGCCGCCTCCTGCAGACTCACGCATGAAAATTCTGGTCATCGGCGCCGGCGCCTGGGGCACGGCTGTGGCTGTCAGCAGCGCCGCCCGCCACCAGGTCACTTTGTGGGCGCGCGATGCGGCCTTGGCCGCAGACCTGCGCGCCAGCCGCGTCAATGCCCGCTACCTGCCCGGCGTGGCCTTGCCTGCCGGCCTGCGGCTGCAAGGCGGCGATGTGCCCCTGGCAGAGGCGATCAAAGGCCAGGACCTCATCATCCTGGCGACGCCTGTTTCAGCGGCGCGTCCCATGCTGCAGGCTTTGCAGCACGCCAGCGTTCCCGTGGCTTGGCTGAGCAAGGGTTTTGAGGCACCGCTTGGCACCACCCCATCTTCAGCGTCATTTGGGCTGATGGTCCATGAAATACGGGCGCAAGCTGCTATCAATTTAAGAGCGGGAGTGCTCAGTGGCCCCAGCTTCGCCCTCGAAGTCGCCCGCGGCCAGCCGACCGCGCTGGTGGCCGCCAGCGAGCATCCTGAAGTGCGCGATGCCCTCGTAGCCGCCTTTCACAGTGCCACCCTGCGTGTTTACGCCAACGACGATGTCGTGGGCGTCGAGGTGGGGGGCGCCGTCAAGAACGTGCTGGCCATCGCCACGGGGCTCTGCGACGGACTGCAGCTGGGGCTGAACGCCCGGGCGGCGCTGATCACCCGCGGTCTGGCCGAAATGACACGGCTGGGCGTCGCGCTGGGCGCGCGTGCCGAAACCTTCACAGGCCTTTCGGGCCTGGGTGACCTGGTGTTGACGGCCACCGGGGACTTGAGCCGCAACCGCAAGGTAGGCCTGCTGCTGGCCGAAGGCAAGACGCTGGCGCAAGCGGTGGATTCGCTGGGGCACGTGGCCGAGGGCGTGTATTGCGCCCGTACGGTGGTGCAGCGCGCCGCCGGTCTGGGCGTCGAAATGCCGATCGCGCAAAGCGTGGTGGACTTGCTGGACGGCAAGCTCAAGCCGGCTGAAGCCGTGGCGGCGCTGATGGGACGAGGGCCGACAGCGGAACTGGCCTGACCCTGAGCCACGGACTTTTTCTCGCCGGTCATCGCAGTGGGCTTCATCCATATGTCTTTGCTATTAAATACATAGCTGCTTGCGCCGGGACTGGTTGGCTTGGAGCCTTAAATCATGCTCCACGTCGACGGACGTATGCCGTGCGGCCCGCCTGGCTATTCGCGCAAATGCAGCGTCACCAGCAGCGAGGCGTCACGCAACGCCGTCACGCTGTACTCCACTCCCCCCTCCAGCCATAACAACTGGCCGGCTTTCATGGCTTGCGTGCGGCCGCCCGCAGTGAAAGCCACTTCGCCGTCCAGGCACTGTACGGTCAGCTCACCTTTGACGTGGTGCGGGGGCACGGTCTTGCCCGCCGGGAGGATGAGCCGCATGACCTCAAGTCCGCTGCTTTTGAACAGGGCGACAGTTCTGGTTTCCTGCAACTGGCCTGCCAGCGGCTGGATGTCAATGACTTGGCCGGCAGCGGCGTGGGGAATGGCCATGGTGAACTCCTGCGGACGTTGCGACGTGGGACGAACGCTTCCGTTATACCGCAGGGCTTTTGCGGGGCTGCGTAGGCCCCGGGAGCAAACCGGCGTCAGGCGGTGGAAACTGCCTTGTTGTACGCCAGGAAGACATCGTCGCGCATCCAGCCCAGGGACTCATACAAGGCCTGCGCTGTGTGATTGGTTCTGGCGGTGGTCAGGTCCAGGCGTGCAAAGCCGTGTTGCTTCGCGTGCGCGTAGGCGGCCTGCATCAGCGCGCGGCCGGCGCCACCCTTGCGCGAGGCGGGTGCCACATACAGGTCATACAGCGTGTAGATGGGCTGGGCGATCACCGAGCAGAAGCCGGGATACAGCTGGCAGAAACCGGCAAGCGCGCCTGTGCGGGGTGCGTCTTCCGGTTCGGCCACCAGGATGACCGATTCGTGGTTTCGCATCCGGCAACCGATGAAGTCCAGCGCCAGCGCGGCATCGGCAGGCTGTTCGTAAAACTGGCGGTAAGCGTCAAAGAGCGCGGCGATTGCCGCCAGGTCGTCCAAAGTGGCGAGGCGTACGGAAAGAGAGGTCATGTCGGTCTGTGGGGAACAAAATCAGCCGGCAGCGGCTTCTTTGTGAATAAAAAATGGCTGTGGCCCAGGCAAAACCTGCGCAAACAGCTATCAAAAAGAGAGCAATGAACAGGCGGTGAGAGCGCCATGAAAGAGCCACGCCAGCTGCCCGCCCACGTGGGGGCGGAGCGCGCTCGGCCTAGATTTCCAGGTTGTCGATCAGCCGCGTGCTGCCCAGCTTGGCCGCGCCCAGCACCACCAGCGGCACGTCGGCCAGCGGGCCGTGCGGCACCAGCAGGTCGGCGCGGCGGCGCACGGTGAGGTAGTCGGGCTTCCAGCCGCGGCGGGCCAGCGCCTGCATGGCCTGGGCTTCCAGCGCGGGCAGGTCGGGTGTGCTGCTCGCGCGGGCGGCCTCGCCCAGGGCGCGTATCGCCTTGGAGAGCTCCACCGCTTCGGCGCGCTGGGTGGGGTTCAGGTAGCTGTTGCGCGATGACAGCGCCAGGCCGTCTTCGGCACGCTGGGTTTCACCGGCCAGGATCTCGATCGGCAGGGCGAACTGCTGCACCATGCGGCGCACCACCATCACCTGCTGGTAGTCTTTTTTGCCGAAAGCCGCCACGCCGGTGGGCATGCCGGCAAACACGCAGGAAAAGAGTTTCAGCACCACCGTGCTGACGCCGATGAAAAAGCCGGGCCTGAAATGGCCTTCAAGGATGTCGCTGATATCGGTGGCCGGGTGCACCTTGTAGCTTTGAGGCTCGGGATAAAGGTGTTTTTCCAGCGGCGCAAACAGCACGTTGCAGCCGGCCTCTTGCAGGCGCTCTGCATCGGCATCCAGCGTGCGCGGGTAGCTGTCGAAGTCTTCATGCGGCGCAAACTGCAGGCGGTTCACGAAGATGCTGGAGACACTCACGTCGCCCAGCGGCTTGGCCTGCTTGACGAGGGCGATGTGGCCGTCGTGCAGGTTGCCCATGGTGGGCACAAAAGACGGGCGTTTATATGGGCTGAGGGCCTCGCGCAGCTCCGGGATGGTGTGGACGATCTGCATCTTGTTTTTCCTGACTCGTGAAAGGGCGGGAGGGTGAAGCGTGCTACCAGGCGTGGGTGGCATTCACCGGAAAGCTGCCGTCTTTCACGGCGCGAACATAGGCTTCCATGGCGCCGCGCACGCTGGCCGTCTTGTTGTCCGGGCCTTCCATGAAGTTGCGCACAAACTTCGGCATCTTGCCCAGGTTCATGCCCAGCATGTCATGCAGCACCAGAACCTGGCCTGCGGTGCCGTTGCCCGCGCCAATGCCGATGGTGGCGCAATGTGTGAGCTCCTGTGTGAGCGTGGCCGACAGGGCCGCGGGCACCATCTCCAGCACCATCATGGCGGCGCCCGCGTCTTGCAGGTCGCGCGCGTGGCGCGTCATCGTGGCAGCGGCTTCGTCGCCCTTGCCCTGCACGCGGTAACCGCCCAGTGCATGCACGGTCTGCGGTGTCAGGCCCAGGTGGGCGCAGACCGGGATGCCGCGCTCCACCAGAAAGCGCACCGTCTCGGCCGTCCAGCCGCCGCCTTCCAGCTTGACCATGTGGGCGCCGGCCTGCATCAGCACGGTGGCGCTGCGCAAGGCCTGCTCTTTGGACTCGTGATAGCTGCCGAAGGGCAAGTCGCCAATCAACCAGGCCGTGGCTTGCGAGCGGCGCAGGCCGTTGGCCACGCACTCGGTGTGGTGGCGCATGGTCTCCAGCGTCACGCCGACGGTGCTGGTCAACCCCTGGCAGACCATGCCCAATGAATCGCCCACCAGAATGCATTCCACGCCGGCCGCGTCGGCCACCGCGGCAAAGGTGGCGTCGTAGGCCGTCAGCATGGTGATCTTTTCGCCGTGCGCCTGCATTTCACGCAGGCGCGGCAGGCTGACCGGCTTGCGCGCAGGCGGCGTACCAGGTGTAGACGACGGCGGCAGCGTGCCGTAAGGCGTGGCTGATGCTGGATGGGAAGTGTCGGCAGGAGTCGTCATGGGTGAGTCCGGAATTTAGCGAGAGTCTAACCAGCTTCGGGGTGCTTTTTTGTGCCCGGTTTAGAGAGCCCAGACAAGCTGTGCCGCCTAGCGGGCCTCGGGTGCCGACCGGCTCATGCCCAGGCGCTCCAGCAACTTCACGTCCGCTTCGGTGTCGGGATTACCGGTGGTCAGCAGCTTGTCGCCGTAAAAAATTGAATTGGCGCCAGCCAGGAAGCACAGTGCCTGCACGCCGTCGCCCATTTGCTGGCGGCCTGCCGAGAGGCGCACGCGCGCGGTCGGCATGGTGATGCGCGCCACGGCAATCGTGCGCACAAATTCAAACGGGTCCAGGTCGGCCTGATTGGCCAGCGGCGTGCCTTCCACCTTCACCAGGTTGTTGATGGGCACCGACTCTGGGTAGGGCGTGAGATTGGCGAGCTCGGCCACCAGGCCGGCGCGCTGGCGGCGCGTCTCGCCCATGCCAACGATGCCGCCGCAGCAGACCTTGACGCCGGCGCTGCGCACACGCGCCAGCGTGTCCAGGCGGTCCTGGTAGTCGCGCGTGGTGATGATGTCGCCGTAAAAATCCGGCGCGCTGTCCAGGTTGTGGTTGTAATAGTCCAGGCCCGCGCTTTGCAGCGTTTGGGCATGGCCGTCTTCCAGCATCCCCAGCGTGGCGCAGGTTTCCAGGCCCAGCGCCTTCACGGTGCGCACCAGCTCGGCGACTTTTTCAATGTCGCGGTCTTTGGGTGAGCGCCACGCGGCGCCCATGCAAAAACGCGTCGCGCCTGCGGCTTGGGCGCGCTGGGCCGCGGCCAGCACCTCGGCCGGCTCCATCAGCTTGCTGGCTTCTACGCCGGTGTCGTAGCGCGCGGCTTGCGGGCAGTAGCCGCAGTCTTCGGCACAGCCGCCGGTTTTGACGGACAGCAGGGTGGCGAATTCAACGCGTGTGGGATCGAAGTTTTCGCGGTGCACGGTTTGTGCCTGGTGCATCAATTCCGGAAAAGGCAGGTTGAACAAAGCCTCGATGGCGTCCACACTCCAGCGCTGCTCGCCTGCTGGTTCGGCATGTGAAACCTGAGGGCGTGGACGGTGGAGCGTGATGGATTGTTCTGCGACATGGGACATGGTCTTTTTCCTTTCGGGGGACTGGGTTTTTGAGTCTAGCTGAAGCGTTCTTCAGCACGGTATTGGTGATGCCAGTTGTTGTGATGCTTGCGGTCGCTGTTTGACCAAGGCTGTCAGGGCTTCGACCAGCAGATCAATATCGGCTTCACTGTGAGCAGCCGACAATGCGATGCGCAAACGGGCCGTTCCCTCAGCCACGGTGGGCGGGCGAATCGCCGGCACCCAGATGCCGCGTGCGCGCAGGCCTTCCATCGCGGCCAGCGCTTCGTCGTTGCGGCCTATCAGCAGCGGCTGGATAGCCGTTCGCGATGGAGGCAGCTGCCAGTGGCTGCCCTTCAGGCCAGCCGACAAACCGTTGCGCAGCCGCGTGATCAGCTTTTGCAAATGTGTGCGGCGCCATTCATCCTGCTCAATCAGTTCAAGGCTGGCGCGCAGCGCGCTGGCCAGCAGTGCAGGCGCGGCGGTCGCAAAGATATAGCTGCGGGTTTTTTGCAGCAGCCATTCGATCAGCGCCTCGTCGCCCGCCACAAACGCGCCAGCCACGCCGGCAGCTTTCCCCAGCGTGGCCATGTAGAGCACGCGGCGCGAAGCTTTCGCGCCATGCAGGCCAGCCGCAGCCAGGCTGCCGCGTCCCTGTGGCCCCAGCACGCCAAAACCATGCGCGTCGTCCAGTAGCAGCAAGGCGTCGTGGCGCTCGCACAGCGCCACCAGGGCAGCGATGTCGGCAATGTCGCCATCCATGCTGAACACCGCATCGCTGATCACCAGCTTGCGCGGCGCATCGCTTTGTGCGAGCTCACGCTGCAACGCGTCCAGGTCAGCATGGGCGTAGCGGTGGATTTTTGCACGCGAGAGCCGGGCGCCGTCAATCAGGCAGGCATGGTTCAGCGCGTCCGAAAAAATCGCATCGCCCGCACCCACCAGCGCCGGCACGATGCCGATGTTGGTGGCGTAGCCGGCGTAGAAATACAGCGCACGCGGCAAGCCCACGAAGGCGGCCAGTTCACGTTCGAGTGCTTCGTTGGCGGCGCTGTGGCCGCTGACCAGCGGCGATGCACCGGCCCCTACGCCATACGCTTGCGCGCTTTTGCAAGCGGCCTGCACCAGCGCCGGATGTGTGGCCAGGCCCAGGTAGTCGTTGCTGCAAAAGGCCAGCATGTTTTGCCCGTCAATCGAAAGACGCGCGCCGCCTTCGGGCACCACCACGCGGCGCTGCCGGCGCAGATGGGCACGGTCCAGTTCGGCGACGCGCGCCGGGAATTCGTCGAGCCAGGAGGAAGTCATGTTCATTGCCATTCAGCGGGAAGGTTGATGGTGATGTTGTGTGCGTCCATGCCCGGCTGCCAGGCGATGCTGGCCAGCAGGGGCGCTTGCAGCCGTTGCTGCAGAAATTCGATGTTGTCCTCTTGCGCCAGCATGTCGGGGGCTATGTGGTTGGCCACCCAGCCGGCCAGCGTGAGGCCGCGCGCGCGGACGGCTTCGGCGGTGAGCAGCGCGTGGTTCAGGCAGCCCAGCCGCAGGCCCACCACCAGCACCACGGGCAGGCCCAGCGCCTGGGCCAGGTCAGCGCCCGTCTCCAGCGGCGAGAGCGGCACATGAAAGCCGCCGGCGCCTTCCACCACCACCGCATCGGCCAGTTGCGCGAGCTGGCGGTGGCAGGCCGCCAGGTGGGCGATGTCAATGCGTGCACCGGCGCGGGCCGCCGCGATGTGCGGGGACATCGGGTCGGGCAGCAGCACGGGGTTATCGAGTTCGGGTGGTACACGGCAGGTCGACGCGGCGCGCAGGGCCAGCACATCTTCATTGGTATCCATGCCATTAACGGACATCGTGCCTGCCGCCACCGGCTTCATGCCCACCACACGCAGGTGCCGCCGGGCCAGCGCATGCAACAGTGCGGTGCTGACCAGTGTTTTGCCGACGCCGGTGTCGGTGCCGGTCACAAACAGCGAAACCGTTTTGTGCGCCGCTTCAGCCATGTGCGCTGCTTTCTTCGGCCAGCGTGGCCTTGAGTGCCGCCAGCGCGCCGCGTGCCAGGTGGTCCACCGCTTCCTCGTCCATCACATAGGGCGGCATGGCATAAATCGCCTGGCCGATAGGACGCAGTAGCACGCCGTTGGCCATCGCATGCTGCGTGTAGCGGCGTGCGAAGTTGGGAGCGGCGCCGGGCTCAATATCCCAGGCCCAGATCATGCCCAGCCTGCGCGCGTTTCGCACCGCAGGGTGCTGTGTCAGCGGCGCAAAAGCCTGGTCCAGGGTGTTTGCCAGCATGGTGTTGCGGGCCAGCACGTCGGTCTGTTCAAACAGTTCCAGCGTGGCCAGCGCGGCGCGGCAGGCCAGCGGGTTGCCGGTGTAGGAATGCGAATGCAGAAAGCCGCGCGCCACGTCGTCGTCGTAAAACGCTTCGTACACCGTGTCGGTGGTCAGCACCGCCGACAGCGGCAGCGTGCCGCCCGTAAGACCTTTCGAGAGGCAGATGAAGTCAGGCCGTATGCCCGCCTGCTGGTGCGCGAACATCGTGCCGGTGCGGCCAAAGCCGGTGGCGATTTCATCGGCGATCAGGTGCACCTCATAGCGGTCGCACAGCGCACGGGCCTCGCGCAGGTAGGCGGCATCGTGCATGGCCATGCCGGCGGCGCACTGCACCATGGGCTCCAGGATAAGTGCGGCAGTCTGCGCGTGGTGCTGCTCCAGCCAGCTTTGCAGCCCGGCAGCCGCGTGGTGCGCTACATCCGCGGCGCTTTCGCGAGGCTGCGCGCCGCGTGCATCGGGGCTGGGCACAGTGGCTGCCAACCGCACCAGCGGCGCATAGGCCTCCCTAAAAATGGCAATGTCCGTCACGGCCAGCGCGCCCACGGTTTCACCGTGGTAGCCGCCGGCCAGCCCGATGAAGCGGCACTTTTCGGGCTTGCCGGTGTTGCGCCAGTAATGCGCACTCATCTTCAGTGCGATCTCGGTGGCGCTGGCGCCGTCGCTGCCGTAAAACGCATGGCCCAGGCCGGTCAGCACGCCCAGCCGCTCAGACAGCTCCACCACCGGTTCGTGCGTGAACCCTGCGAGCATGACGTGATCAAGCCGCTCCAGCTGGTCGCGCAGTGCAGCCTTGATGTGCGGATGGCCGTGGCCGAACAGGTTGACCCACCAGGAGCTGATGCCGTCCAGGTAGCGCTTTCCTTCAAAGTCATACAGCCACACGCCTTCGGCCCTGGCGATGGGCACGGGGGGATGCGCCTCGTGCAGCTTCATCTGCGTGCAGGGATGCCACACATGGCGCAGGCTGCGCTGGGTCATTGAGAGGTTGTCCATGAAGGCCCGTGGTGAAAGAAAGAAGCGAAAGCCCAGGCTGCTCTTGCGTTGCAGGCCGGGGACTAAAGCACGAGTCGGGCGCGGGTCAGGGTTTCTGCACCGGAATGGTCGAGCGCTCTTCCTTGATGCGGTTGTCCGGATTCACGAACACCAGCTTGGGGCTGAAGCCTGCGACATGCTCTTCATGCACCTGCGCAAATGCGGCGATGATGACGAGGTCACCCACCGCGGCGCGGCGTGCGGCGGAACCGTTGACCGAAATGATGCGGCTGCCGCGCTCGGCGCGGATGGCGTAGGTGATGAAGCGTTCACCGTTGTTGATGTTCCAGATGTGCACCTGTTCGTTCTCGGCCAGGTTGGCGGCGTCCAGCAGGTCTTCGTCGATGGCGCAGGAGCCTTCGTAGTTGAGTTCGCAGTGGGTCACCGCGGCGCGATGGATTTTGGATTTGAGCAGGGTTCTGAACATGTTTTGTGCGGAGGTGTACTCCGGCAAAAGGAAACACCCAAAAGGGGCGGGAGGGCCGGCAGGTGGCGCCGACAGATGTCGCTGTAACATTTGCGACAGTTTTGAGGTCTGCTCAATAGTTTAGTGCAGGGTACTGCGCGGTTTTTTTCTTAGATTGCTTATGAAAAAGTCATTTGATTTCACACCCAGATCGCTTGCCGTGCTGGCCCGGGCAGATGTGGCGCGTGCCTTGGCGGAGGACCTCGGCAGCGGCGACCTGACCGCGGCGCTGATTGACCCGGCCCGCCAGTCGCGGGCTCAGGTGGTGGCACGTGAGAATGCAGTGGTTTGCGGCGGGGCCTGGGTCGAGGCTGCGATACGGCAGCTGGATCCGGAGGCCCAACTGGTCTGGCATGTGTTGGATGGCGAGCGCTGTGAAGCCGGCCAGGTTGTGTTCGAGGTGCGCGGCCTGGCCCGTGCCCTGCTGTCGGCTGAACGGACGGCGCTCAATTTTTTACAGCTCTTGAGCGCCGTGGCGAGTAAAACGGCCCTGTATGTCGACATCGTGAAAGGCACGCGGGCTGCCATCGTGGACACACGCAAAACACTTCCCGGCTTGCGGCTGGCGCAGAAATACGCCGTTGCCACGGGCGGCGGTACCAATCACCGGGTCGGTTTGTACGACGCCGTGCTCATCAAGGAAAACCACATCGCGGCGGCGGGCGGTATTGCGCAGGTGCTGGCACGTGCCGCCGATGCCGCCGCACAGGCTGACTTTGTGGAGATTGAGGTCGAGAACCTGGACGAGCTCGCGCAGGCGCTGAACGCCGGCGCACGCATGGTGCTGCTGGACAACATGAGCCTGCCTGACCTCAAAGAAGCCGTACGCATTAACCACGGGCGAGCCATCCTGGAAATTTCAGGCGGGGTCACGCTGGAGGGCCTGCGTACGCTGGCCGAAACCGGTGTGGACCGGATTTCCATCGGCACCCTGACCAAGGACGTGCGGGCGATTGATTTTTCCATGCGTTTTGATGCGGAAAGCGCGGAGGCGGCATGAGCGAGGTATTGCCCATCATCCGGGTCGACTACGAGCAGCCCGAGGGTGCTGCCTGCAGCACACACCAGGCTTGGGCCCGTGTGCCGGCCGAGCCCAAGCCGGCCGAACGCGCTGCACTGAAGGCCCGCATCCGCGAGCTGCTCAAGGCCCGCAACGCCGTCATGGTGTCGCACTACTACGTGCATCCCGACCTGCAGGACCTGGCGGAAGAGACCGGCGGCCTGGTATCGGATTCGCTGGAGATGGCGCGCTTTGGCAGGGACCATGCAGCACAGACGCTGGTGGTGTCGGGTGTGCGCTTCATGGGCGAAACGGCGAAGATTCTTTCACCAGAAAAACGCGTGCTGATGCCCGACCCGGATGCCACCTGTTCGCTTGACCTGGGCTGTCCGGTGGATGAATTCAGCGCTTTTTGCGATGCCCACCCGGACCGCGCGGTGGTGGTCTATGCCAATACCAGCGCGGCCGTGAAAGCGCGCGCGGACTGGGTCGTCACCTCCAGCTGCGCGCTGGACATCGTGCGCGAGCTCAAGGACCAGGGCCAGAAAATCCTCTGGGCGCCCGACCGGCACCTGGGTGGCTATATCCAGCGCGAAACCGGTGCCGACATGGTGTTCTGGAACGGTGCCTGCATCGTGCATGACGAATTCAAGGCCTTTGAATTGCAGGCATTGAAAGCAGAACACCCAGGCGCCAAGGTACTGGTGCATCCCGAGTCGCCCGCCGACGTGGTGGCGCTGGCCGATGCCGTGGGTTCCACCTCGGGCATCCTGAAAGCCGCACGCGAGATGGATGCGCAGGAATTCATTGTGGCGACCGACAACGGCATGCTGCACAAGCTGCGCACGCTTAACCCTGGCAAGGTGTTTATTGAAGCCCCCACTGCCGGCAACAGCGCCACCTGCAAAAGCTGCGCGCACTGCCCGTGGATGGCCATGAACGGCCTGGCCGGACTGGCCCATGTGCTGGAAACCGGTGCGCATGAGGTACAGATAGACCCTGCACTGGGCCTGCGCGCCCGGCTGCCGATTGACCGCATGCTGGCTTTTACCGCCGCCCTGAAAAAAGGCCAGCCTACCGCCGGGCTGGTGCCGCATATCGGAGCGGCATGAGGCCGGCTCCGGGCAGGAAAACGCTCCTGTTTTGATAGCTGCTCGCGCTTGTTTTATTGGGGCTGGAGGCTGATATGAGCCTTATAACGGCCCGTATTGACTTCTCGGACCCGCATGATCGTGCCGCGCCGCGTCTGCGCCGTGCCTTCGGCACCCCGCAATCAATATTGGTCGCCCGCACGCCTGATGAGGTACGGCCGGTGCTGGATGCCGTGCAGGCCGCAGCTGCGCAGGGCGCCTGGTGTGTGGGTTACCTGCGCTATGAGGCCGCACCGGCTTTTGACACCGCGCTGGCCGTGCACGAAGCGGATGGCCCGCTGGCCTGGTTTGCGGTGCATGACGAAGCGTTGCCCTGGCCGCCAACCAGTCCGGCGACCGGACCGGACGCTGGCGTGCAGGTGCAGTGGCAACCGGGGCTGGAGCGACCGGCTTTTGACGAAGCCCTCGGCACGCTGCAAAAGGCGATAACCGACGGCGCGTACTACCAGGTCAATTTCACGGCCCAGATGACCGGCCTGTTGTTGCCGGGCCAGGAAGCTGCACCAGCCCAAGTCCTGTTTGGCGCTTTGCAGCGCGCACAACCCGGCGGTTATGCGGCCTTTCTGGATACCGGCGATGAGCAGTTGTTGTCGGTGTCACCCGAGTTGTTTTTTGACTGGCGTAATGGGGAGCTTCTGACACGGCCGATGAAGGGCACGGCGCCGCGTGGGTCGACTCCCGAAAGCGATGCCGCCCACGCTGATGCGCTGCGTACCTCGGTCAAGGAGCGTGCCGAAAACGTGATGGTCGTGGATCTGCTGCGCAATGACCTGTCGCGCATTGCCGAGCCCTTCAGCGTGCATGTGCCGCGCCTGTTCCACACCGAGCCGCTTCCCGCGGTCTGGCAAATGACCTCCGATGTGCAGGCCCGCACCCGGCCCGGCTGCAGCCTGGCCGATGTGTTTGCCGCGCTGTTTCCCTGCGGGTCGATCACTGGCGCACCCAAGGTGCGCGCCATGCAGGCGATTCGTTCGCTGGAAGCCGGGCCGCGCGGTGTGTACTGCGGGGCCATTGGCGTAGTGCAGCCCGGCGGCGCGGCGACTTTCAACGTGCCGATCCGTACGGTCAGCCTGCGCGGTGCCCAGGCGCGGTGCGGCATCGGCAGCGGCATCACCTCGGGCTCCGTCGCTGGAGGGGAATGGCAGGAGTGGCGCCACAAGCAGGCCTTTCTGGCGCGTGCCAGCGAGCCTTTTGACATCCTGGAAACCCTGGCGCTGGACGCCGGCCGGCTGCGCCACAGGGAAGACCACCTGGCACGCATGGCGGCTTCTGCGGCCCACTTTGGCCACCGATGGGATGCGGCGCAAGCCCGCGCGTGCCTGCAGGCTTTGGCGCAGGGGCACCCGCAGGGGCTCTGGCGTGTGCGCCTGCTGCTCAGTGCCGGCGGCCAATTCACCGCCCAGGCTTATGCCATGGAGCCGTCACCGCCTGAGGTGCGCCTGCAACTGGCCGGCAACCCGCTGGATGCCATGCATGGCGAATTTGTACGTTTCAAAACGACGCGACGCGCCCATTACGATGCTTTCACGCCGACCGCGCCTGATGTATTCGACAGCGTGCTGTGGAATGCGCAGGGTGAGATCACCGAATGCACACGCGGCAACATCGCCATGCGGGTGGACGGCCGCTGGGTAACGCCGCCGCTGGCCTGCGGGCTGCTGCCGGGTGTAGGCCGTGCATTGGCCTTGCGGGAAGGCCGGCTGACCGAGGCGGTCGTGCGGGTGGATGCGCTGGCCGCGGTAGAGGCCTGGGCGTTTGTGAACAGCCTGAGGGGCTGGATTGACGCGACCCTTGTCTAAGCCCCCGCTCGTGTGAGCCGTTAAAGCTTTTCCTTGACATAGGACGCGCGGTCCATGTCCACCATTTCCACGCTCAGCTGCACCGTCAGGCCCGCAGGCTGCGGCGTCAGGCGGCGCAGCACGCCGGCGATGCGCTCACCCAGGTCCTTCTTGGCTTCCGGTGTGCGGCCCGACAACAGGCGCAGCTGGGCATGCACAAAAGCGCGTGCGGCCGGTGCCGTGCCGATTTCAAAGTTCTCCAGCGCGACCAGCCGCGTCTTCAGGTCGGATTCGTTCTGAATTTCAGGGCTGCCGGCAACGGCCTGGTTCAGCGCCTGGAGCACTTCAGCTTTGGGAAAGCCGATCAGGTTGCTGGAATATTCAACGGTCAGGTGAGGCATAGGGGCTCCGGATGTAAGTGGTAAAAAACTCAGGAAGCATCAGCTTGCAGGCGGTATCAGCACTGTTGGGATGGCCTGTTCAGCCGTGCGGGGGAAGTCGCGGCTGAAATGCAGGCCGCGGCTTTCGTGCCGTCCGTGCGCGGAGCGCACGATAAGGTCCGCTACCTGCACGAGGTTGCGCAGTTCCAGCAGGTCACGCGTGACGCGGAAGTTGGCATAGAACTCCTGGATCTCGGCATTGAGTAAAGCGATGCGGTGTGCCGCACGCTCCAGCCGTTTGGTGGTGCGCACGATGCCCACATAGTTCCACATGAAGCGGCGCAGTTCGTCCCAGTTGTGCGAGATCACCACCGCTTCGTCGGCATTCGTGACCTGGCTTTCGTCCCAGGCCGGCAGGGCGGGAGCCGCTGCCGGTGCAAGGGCTTCAATCGCCTGGGCCGTGGCGCGCGCGAGCACCACACATTCCACCAGTGAATTGCTGGCCAGGCGGTTGGCGCCGTGCAAGCCGGTGCAAGCGGTTTCACCAACGGCATAAAGACCCGCCACATCGGTGCGTCCCGCCAGGTCGGTCATCACGCCGCCGCAGGTGTAGTGCGCGGCGGGCACGACCGGAATGGGCTGGCGCGTGATGTCGATGCCGAGCTCGAGGCAGCGTTTGAGGATGTTGGGGAAGTGCTCCTGCAGAAAGGCCGGGCTCTGGTGTGAGATGTCCAGGTAGACGCAATCCAGGCCGTGCTTCTTCATTTCAAAGTCGATGGCGCGCGCCACCACGTCGCGCGGCGCGAGCTCGGCGCGTTCGTCATGCGCGGGCATGAAGCGCCCGCCGCCGGCCGAGGGTGGCAGCAGCAGCTTGCCGCCTTCGCCGCGCACGGCTTCGGTGATCAGAAACGATTTGGCCTCCGGGTGGTAGAGGCACGTCGGGTGGAACTGGATGAATTCCATATTGCCCACGCTGCACCCGGCCCGCCACGCCGCGGCAATGCCGTCGCCGGTGGCCGTGTCGGGATTCGTGGAGTAGAGGTAGACCTTGCCCGCACCGCCGGTTGCCAGGATGGTGTGGCCGGCGCTGAAGGTCAGCACTTTGCCGCTGGCGGTGTCGAGCACATAGGCGCCGTAGCATCGCTTGCCGGGCTGCTTGAGCTGCCGGTCGGTGATGACGTCAACCAGCATGTGGTGCTCAAACAGCGTGATGTTCGGCGTGCTCCGTACCTGTTCCATCAGGGTGCGCTGCACTGCTGCGCCGGTGGCGTCGGCCGCATGCACAATGCGGCGCTGGCTGTGGCCGCCCTCACGCGTCAGGTGCAGTTCGCCGGGGTGGTCACCGTCCTCCGAAAAGGCCACGCCCAGTTCGCGCAGCCAGCTGATGGCTTCCGGCGCACCCTCCACCACGGCGCGTGTGGCCGGCAGGTCGCACAAGCCAGCACCCGCCACCAGCGTGTCGTTCACATGCTGCTCCACGGAGTCGCCTTCGGCCAGCACGGCGGCCATGCCACCCTGCGCCCAGCTGCTGGAGCCATCGTTGAGTTCGCGCTTGGTGACCACCGCCACACGCCGGTCAGGCGCCAGCAGCAGCGCAGCAGACAGGCCCGCCAGGCCGCTGCCGATGATGAGAACGTCGAAGTTATGTGAACCCAGGCTGTCGGAAGTCATGGAAACTCATTCATCGTTGAAATGGAACCAGGTTCTGGCGGAGTGGACTATCCAGCCAAGCAGGAGCCGCGGGACTGGCTTTGCCAGACCGCAGGCGGAGCGGCCCCTCGGGGGCAGGGAGCTACACGCAGTGAGCGACCGTGGGGCTCCATTGAACCGTGGGGGCAATATTTTAGGCGGGGGTATACGCCAGCCGCACGTAGATCGGTGCGAAAGCCTCGGCCTGCGTGACTTCCAGCAGGCCTTCCTTGGAGAGCTCCAGCAGCGCGATGAAGGTCACCACCAGCACCGGCATGCCGCGCGTGGCATCGAACAGATCTTCGAATTCGAGGAACTTGCGGCCCTGCAGCTTGCGCAGCACGATGCTCATATGTTCGCGCACCGAGAGTTCTTCACGGCTGATGACGTGGTGCTGAACCAGGCGCGCGCGTTTGACGATGTCGCGCCAGGCTTCCTGCAGGTCCACGATGTGCACATCCGGAAACCGCGGCTGCAGCGACTGCTCGACATACACCTGCGCGCGCAGGAAGTCTCGGCCGAACTGCGGCACCTCGTTGAGCTTGTGTGCCGCCAGCTTGATCTGCTCGTATTCCAGTAGCCGGCGCACCAGTTCGGCGCGCGGATCTTCAGGCTCCTGGCCCTCGGCCACCTTCTTGGGTGGCAGCAGCATGCGCGACTTGATCTCGATCAGCATGGCCGCCATCAGCAGGTATTCGGCCGCCAGCTCCAGGTTGGTGGACCGGATTTCATCGACGTAGGCGAGGTACTGGCGGGTGACCGCGGCCATCGGGATGTCGAGGATGTTGAAGTTCTGCTTGCGGATCAGGTACAGCAGCAAGTCCAGCGGCCCCTCAAATGCCTCCAGGAAAACCTGCAGCGCATCCGGCGGGATGTACAGGTCCTGCGGCATGGCAAACAGCGGCTCGCCGTACAGGCGGGCCAGCGCCACCTGGTCAATCACCGCGGGCATGTCCGGGCTCAAGGCTGCGGACAGCTCCTGCCCCGCAGCCGGCGGCAGCTCCTGGGGAGACGGCAAGAATGGGGTTTGGGACATGGGGGGAAGGGTGAGGAAAGGAACCGTGGCAAAAGCCGTTGCGGTGAGTGCGTTGAAAGTCGCTATAAAAAAGATAGCTACTTGCGCTCATTCTGCAAGGGCTGAAGGCCTGTTTGGCCCTTATTTTCCGTTCGGGTGACTGCTGGTGCCGTACACGTAAGGTTGCTGGGGGACCCGCGCCTCGCCGTATTCCTCTTGTTCGGCCCGGCTCAGGTTCTTGTCCCACAACAGGGCGCGCCCGGCGCGCTGCTCGGCTTCCAGGGTGGGTTTTTTCGCCTTGAGCTCGTCAATGAACTGCGTGGTGTCGGAGGTGTAGTCGGAGCGGCGGAAGAAGTTGAGGAGGGACATGGGTCTAAGCTGCCTGAATCGTGTAGTTGACTGATTTTACCGGGGTCTGCCTTGCGTCCACTATTACCTGCCCTCGGGGGCTTTTCCCTCTCTTTTTCCATAAGGACGATTGCCTGTATGGCTTTGCTGCCATTGGCCTTGGGCCTGGTGGCGTGCGACCCGCAGCGCATCGCCGAACTGGAAGAAGGCGTGGCCACGGAAGCCGACGTGCGCGCCCGCTTCGGTGAGCCTGAAAAAATCTGGGAAGCGGCCGATATGGCCGAAACGCCGCTGCCCGGCGCTGCGGCGGCGCCCGGCGCCCGCACCTTCGAATACAACCGCCAGCCGCAAGGCCAGGTCAATTACATGATCACTATCGGCGCGGACGGAAAGATGAGTGCGCTGCGGCAGGTGCTGACGCCGCAAAATTTCGCCAAGGTGCAGCCCGGCATGCGCATGGAGCAGGTGCGCAAGATGCTGGGCAAGCCGATGAAGGTCACGCCCTATGCGCTGAAACAGGAAACCCATTACGACTGGCGTTACCTGAATCCGCCGTCGACAGCGCGTATTTTCACGGTGGTGTTTGACCGGGACCTGAGGGTGGTCAGCACGGGCTCGGTGGATGAGGAAAGCGCCGGCTCCACCGGTGACAACCGCTGAAGCTGAATTTCAAATAAAACACGGCTGTAGCCCAGGCAAAACGTGCGCCGGCAGCTCCTGTTTTTATAGCGTTTCTATTTTTGCCAGAAAACCGGAGCGCTCCATCGCCGCACGCGGCTGGGCATTGAGCCCTGCCATCACCAGCCTGCCGCCGCGCAGCACAATGGCCTTGTGCAGTTGTTCCAGCACATCCAGGCCGGAGGTGTCCAGCAGTTGCAGCGACTGTACGTCCAGCCGGACCACCAGGCCCTTGGGCGCGCTTTCCACCACGTTCAGGATGGGGTCGAGCTTGGCGACTGCCCCGAAGAACAGCGAGCCGTAGAGCTGGAAGCTGGCGCCGTCCGCGCTGCGTGAGACCTCCACCACCTGAAACAGGGTGCTCATGCGCCGCACAAACAGCACGCAAGCCAGGATCAGCCCGACCTGCAGGGCGACCGTCAGGTCAAAAATCACCGTGAGCAAAAAGGTGCCCAGCATGATGAGCCGGTAGTGGCTGCTGGCCTGGCGAAGATGGACAAATTCGCGCCACTCCCCCATGTTCCAGGCCACATACAGCAGGATGCCTGCCAGTACCGCCAGTGGCACGTGTACCGCCAACGGGGCCGCTACGAGCACCACCACCACCAGCGTGAGGGCGTGCACCAGGCCCGAGATAGGAGAGGTGGCACCTGAGCGCACGTTGGTCACCGTGCGGGCAATGGTGCCGGTGGCCGGCATGCCGCCAAAAAACGGCACGACGAAGTTGGCGACGCCCTGGGCCATCAGCTCCTGGTTGGGGTCGTGGCGCGGCAGGCCGGAAATCTGGTCTGACACGCGCGCGCAAAGCAGTGACTCCACCGCACCCAGCAGGGCAATGGTGATGGTGGGCGCCACCAGCAGGCGCACCGTTTCCCAGGAAAAGTCAGGCAGCGCAAAGGACGGCAGGGCGCGCGGTATGCCGCCAAACCGGGTGCCGATGGTTTCTACCGGCAGGCTCAGCAAATAGGTAAATGCGGTGAGCGTCACCAGCGCCACAATCGGCCCCGGCATGCGGGAAGCCATGCGCGTGGCCCGCTTGAGCTGCACGCCTTCGACGGCCTGCATCAGCCTGATCAGCCGGGTAGTGAAACCGCCGGCGCTTCGTGTGTGCGCGCCAAACAGTTTGGGCCACACAAAAAGGCCCAGCAGACAGACCAGCCCGAGCCCCAGTGCGTAAGGGTTGAAGCTGTCCAGGTGCGCCCCGATCACGCGCAGCTGCGAGAAAAAATCGGCCGGCATTTTGGGCACGACCAGTCCCAGCAGGTCCTTGATTTGCGACAGCACGATCAGCACCGCGATGCCGTTGGTAAAACCCACCACGATGCTGACCGGGACGTAGCGCACCAGCGTGCCCATCTTGAAAAACCCCAGGAGGAACAACAACACACCGGCGCAGACGGTGGAGATCAGCAGGTTGGCCAGGCCGTAGCGCTCAAGGATGCCGTAGACGATGACAATGAAGGCGCCGGCCGGCCCGCCGATCTGCACAGCCGAGCCGCCGAGCGCCGAGATCAGCGCGCCGGCGATGATCGCTGTCCAGATGCCGGCCTCTGGCTTGAGGCCCGAGGCAATGGCAAATGCCATGGCCAGCGGCAGGGCCACAATACCCACTGTGACGCCCGCGCCGGCATCCCTGAAAAACCGCTCGCGGTTGTAGCCGGCGAGCGCAGACAGCATGCGGGGACGAAAAGGCGCGAGATAGGCAGGTAGATGCATCATGCTGATCAGTTGCAAAGTTGCACCTGGCTTCTCAACAGGCGCTCCTCGTGACTTTTTTCCGTTGCTCGAGGTGTAAACATTCGTTACATTAGAAGTTAAGTTAGTTCAAAATGCTTACTTTTGGTGCGATTTAGGGCCGAATTGCCAGTGTCGTTCCGTTTCGATCATCGCACTGTGGTTTCTTGGGGGGAAGTGGTTGTTGGGGTTTTTGGGTTTTCTGCTAGCGACTGTGCTGCGTCTGCCAGGCCTTCCTGCCTGCGTGGCAGGTCTGCTGCTGGCGCACGCCGCGGCTATTGCGCAGGAATCGCCAGTCACAAGCACCGGCGAAGCGTCAACCTTTGTTGCACAAAGCGTGCCGCCCGCGGGGAATGGGTTCATCGGGCAGGGTTGGGTACTGCTCGACAATTCCGGTACGCTGACATTCGAGCAGGCCCATAGCCGTTTTGAAGCCGGCGAGGGCGCGCCGGTCAGGCCCGCGCAGATCATGCAGACCGGGGACGGGCGCGCGCTTTGGTACCGCCTTGCGTTACCTGCGGTCAGCCAGCCCACCCGGCTCATGCTCACGATGCCGCATCCCAACATGGACAGCGTCTCCCTGTATCGGCCTTCACAAGACCCTCTCACTGCAGGGCAATGGCAGATCAAACGTTCTGGCGATGTGGTCCCGGTGGCACAATGGCCGGTGCGCCACCTGACGCCGGCTTTCGAGCTGCTGCTGCTGCCCGGTGAAACACAGCCCAGTTACCTCCGGGTCACCCACAACTACCCGATCAGCATGCACTGGGTCTTGTCGGACCCGGGCAGCTTTCACGAGCAGTCCAAGCAGTGGCACCTGTTGCTGGGGGTGTACATAGGCCTGGTCTTGTTGATGGCGCTGATGAGCGGCTTTCACGCGGTCTCATGGCGTGATTCCATCCACCTGTTTTATGCCGGCTATGTGCTGGTCGTGGCGCTTGGCCAGCTGTCACTGACTGGCCTGGCGGGGGAATTCTTCTGGCCCCGCAATGCATGGTGGAACGACTGCGCCCCCGTGGCGCTGTCGCTGGCAACGGCTGCTTTGCTGCATCTCCTGCTGCGCCAGATGGTGGTTGACCGCGATGTGCCCTGGCTGTCCCGCGGGCTGCTGGTCATGACCTTTCTGGGCTTTGCGATCATGCTGGCCTTCCTGATCCTGGGGAACAAATCGTCTTTTAACCTGGCCACGCCTTATTACCTGGGAAGCATCCTCGTCTATCTGTTCGTTTCCGTCTGGTATACGTGGCGCCGGCCCGGTGTGGGTATCTGGGTGATGGCCGCGATGCTATGCCTCACAGTGGGTTCCATCTTCCCCATCCTGCGCACGCAGGGCATGATGCCTTTGAATACGGCCACGCAATTCGGCGCGCAAATCGGCGCCGCCCTGGAAATCCTTTTCCTGCTGATGGCCTTGTACCTGCGCAGCCGCGAAAAGCGCGACAACCAGGTGCGGGTGGGTGCACTGACACGTGTGGACCCGCTGACCGGCCTGGGCAACCACCGCGTGCTGCTGCAACGGCTGGACGCCCTGTTGATCCGCCAGCAGCGCGACCCGGGTGCGGGCGCCGTGGTACGCATCCGGCTGGGCAATTCCGTCGACATCCGGCAAGATTACGGCATGGAGGCAGCACAAAGCGCGGTGGTCCAGGCGGGTGCCTGCGTGACAAGCGTCGCACAGGAAGGCGATACCGTTGCCCGCCACCGCGATGGAGATTTTGTGTTGATCCTGCAGGGGCACCTGACGCGCGGGGCGCTCACCGACATCGGCCAGCGGCTCATTGCCCGTGGACTTGCCGACAGCCCCAGCTTGCCAGTCAACACCGTGCTGCAGTTCAAGGTTGCGGTGGCCGAAGCGCCGTTCAGAGAAGGCGACGCCACGCAACTGCTCCACTCGCTGGGCCTTGTGCTCGGCGAACTCTCGAGCCGCTCGGGGACCGGCCTGCGCTTTGCGGGCGGGACGGATGCCAGGACCGTAGCGCCAGCCTGATGCAGGCGGGCCTCGCGCAACACACTCAGTGAATGCGCATGCCCGGTGTAGCGCCCGGCAAGGGCTCCAGTACATAAATCCCCGGCTGGGCTTTTTCATCGGCGTGGCTGGCGGCCAGCACCATGCCTTCGCTGATGCCGAACTTCATCTTGCGCGGCGCCAGGTTGGCCACCAGCACTGTGAGCTTGCCCACTAGGTCTTCAGGCTTGTAGGCCGAGGCAATACCGCTGAACACATTGCGCATGCGGCCTTCGCCGGCATCCAGCGTCAGGCGCAGCAGCTTCGTTGAGCCTTCCACCGCTTCGCAGTTGACGATCTTTGCGATGCGCAGGTCGACCTTGGCGAAGTCGTCAATCGTGATGGTGGGGGCGATCACCTCGCCGCCAGGGACTGTGGCCTCTGCTATCAAATCGGTAGCGATTGGCGCAGATTCCGCCTGGGCTGGAGGCTCAAAGAGTGCTTCAAGTTGCTTGATGTCGACGCGCTGCATGAGGTGTTTGTAGTCGCCAATCAGGTGGCCGTTACCCAAGCTGGAAGCAGCATCGGAAAACGTCAGCGGTTTGACTTTCAGGAATTCTTCCACCTGCGCCGCCAGTGCAGGCAGCACCGGCTTCAGGTAAATGGTGAGCAGGCGGAAGGCCTCGATGCACACCGTGCAGACATCCTGCAGGCGCGAATCCATGCCTTGCTGCTTCGCCAGCTCCCAGGGCTTGTTCTGGTCCACATAGGCATTCACCCGGTCCGTCAGCAGCATGGTTTCGCGCAGGGCCTTGGCGTATTCCCGGCTTTCATACAGTGGCTCAATCGTTTCCTTCGCGGCGCGCAGCGCTTCCAGCAGGGCAGCGCCGTCGGCCGACACCTCGCCGAGCTTGCCTGCAGAGCGCTTGGCGATAAAGCCTGCGGCGCGGCTGGCGATGTTGATGTATTTGCCCACCAGGTCGCTGTTCACCCGCGCCATGAAGTCATCGGCATTGAAGTCAATGTCTTCATTCTTCGCATTGAGCTTGGCGGCCAGGTAGTAGCGCAGCCATTCGGGGTTCATGCCCAGGCCCAGGTATTTGAGCGGGTCCAGCCCGGTGCCGCGGCTCTTGCTCATCTTCTCGCCGTTGTTCACGGTCAGGAAGCCGTGCACAAACACGTTGTCCGGCGTCTTGCGGCCGCTGAAGTGCAGCATGGCCGGCCAGAACAGCGTGTGGAAGGTGACGATGTCTTTGCCGATGAAGTGGTACTGCTCGGTGTCGGGCGCGGCCATGTACTCGTCAAAGCTGCGGGTGTCGCCGTGTTTGGCCTTGGGGCCGCCCTTGTCGAACCAGTTTTTCAGCGATGCGAGGTAGCCGACGGGCGCGTCCAGCCAGACGTAAAAGTACTTGCCCGGCGCGTCCGGAATTTCAATGCCGAAGTAAGGCGCGTCGCGGCTGATGTCCCAGTCGCCCAAGCCTTCGCTCTGAGTGCCGTCAGGGTTGGTGCGGACGCTGAACCACTCTTTGACCTTGTTGGCGACTTCGGGCTGCAGCTTGCCGTCCTGCGTCCACTTTTCCAGAAAGTCCACACAGCGCTGGTCGGACAGCTTGAAGAAAAAGTGGTCAGAACTTTTGAGTACAGGCGTCGCGCCGGACAAAGCTGAATATGGGTTGATCAGGTCTGTGGGCGCATACACCGCGCCGCAGCTTTCGCAGTTGTCGCCGTACTGGTCTTTGGTGCCGCACTTGGGACAGGTGCCCTTGATGTAGCGGTCCGGCAGGAACATGTTCTTTTCAGGGTCAAAGAACTGCTCAATCGTCTTGGTCTCAATCAGCCCGGCCTTTTTGAGGTCCAGGTAGATCTGCTGCGCCAGCTGGTGGTTTTCCGGTCCGTCGGTCGAATGCCAGTTGTCAAAGCTGATGTGAAAACCGTCCAGATAGGGCTTGCGGCCCGCAGCGATGTCGGCCACAAACTGCTGCGGCGTCTTGCCGGCTTTTTCAGCCGCGATCATGATGGGCGCGCCGTGGGCGTCGTCCGCGCCCACAAAGTTCACCGCATGGCCCTGCATGCGCTGAAACCGCACCCAGATGTCGGCCTGGATATATTCCATGATGTGGCCGATATGGAAATTGCCATTGGCATAGGGCAGGGCGGTGGTGACAAACAGGCGGCGCTGGGACATAAGGGTGCTTTGGTGGCTCTAGGCTATGAGAAGGGCTAACCCGCGATTTTAAGTCTCCCGGGCTGCCGGGCGCCCCGCCAAGCCCCCATGACCCCAGGGCTGGGCGCTGCGGCGTTAGACTTCACGCCAACACCCCCGCCGGCTTGCCGCCCCAAAGGCGCCCGGCCCCGCCCAGTCAGATTCAACGAGTTTCAACGGAGTATTTCCCCATGTCCCTGGACCAACAGGCCGTCCTGAACGCCGTGCAAACCGTGTTGGACCCCAACACCGGCAAAGATTTCGTCACCACCAAGGCCCTGAAAAACCTGCAGCTCAGCGGCAGCGACGTGTCTTTTGATGTCGAGTTGGGCTACCCGGCCAAAAGCCAGATCGCCGGCCTGCGCAAAAGCCTGATTGCCGCCGTCAAGGGCGTGCCGGGCGTGGGCAATGTCTCCGTCAACGTCACGTTCAAGATCGCCAGCCACAGCGTGCAGCGCGGCGTCCAATTGCTGCCCAACGTCAAGAACATCATCGCCGTCGCCTCGGGCAAGGGTGGCGTGGGAAAAAGCACCACCGCCGTCAACCTGGCGCTGGCCCTGGCCGCTGAAGGCGCCAGCGTCGGCCTGCTCGACGCCGACATCTACGGCCCCAGCCAGCCCATGATGATGGGCATCGAAGGCCGGCCGGAAAGCGTGGACGGCAAAAACATGGAGCCGATGGAAAACTACGGCATCCAGGTCATGTCCATCGGCTTCCTGGTCGCGCAGGACGAAGCCATGATCTGGCGCGGCCCCATGGCCACCCAGGCGCTGGAGCAACTGCTGCGCCAGACCAACTGGAAAGACCTGGACTATTTGATCGTCGACATGCCGCCCGGCACCGGCGACATCCAGCTCACGCTGTCGCAGCGCGTGCCGATGACGGGCGCCGTCATCGTCACCACACCGCAAGACATCGCGCTGCTCGACGCCAAAAAAGGCATCAAGATGTTCGAGAAAGTCGGTGTGCCCATCCTGGGCATCGTCGAAAACATGGCAGTGCACGTCTGCAGCAACTGCGGCCATGCCGAGCACATCTTCGGCGAAGGCGGCGGCAAAAAAATGGCGGCCGACTACAAGATGGACTACCTGGGCGCGCTTCCGCTGGACATGCAGATCCGCCTGCAGGCCGACAACGGCCGCCCCACCGTGGTGGCCGACCCGGACGGCGAAGTCGCCGGCATCTACAAGGCCGTGGCGCGCAAGATGGCTGTCACGGTGGCGGCCAAGGCCAAGGATTTCTCCGCCAAATTCCCGACCATCACGATCTCCAAAAACACCTAAGGCATTCACGCTGGCCGGACCTTCCTGGTTCAGGGGCTTATGCGCCGCCGTACACTGCGGGCATGTCGGATTTCCTGCTGCAGTCCCCTGAAACAGACGCCACCGTCCACCGCCCCTGCACCGCGGTGGCCGTGGTCATGCGCCGCGAGCGCATCGACAACCGCTGGCAGCCCTGGCGCTGGGAGCTGGCCGATATCGTGCCTCACGAGGAGGCCTTTGGTGCCGCGCCGCGCCTGCTCCTCAAGGATGAGCGCGAAGAGCGCTGGCTGCATCCCGGCTTCAAGGTCGAGCTCTTTACCGACGATGCCGAAGGCTACTACCTCAATGCCAGCACCGGGCAGCCCTGCTTCTGGGTGGTCTGGCGCATGGAAGAAGAGGCCTTGCTGGCTGATGAACCCATCGCCGTGCCGCAAATTGTCACCCTGAGCTACCACGACGCCGGGCGCTGGCTCGACGCGCAGGAAACGGTGGAGCAGGTGCCTGCGCCGATTCAAATCGTGCAGTGGCTCCAGCAGTTTGTGGACCAGCATTACGTCATCGAAGCCAAGCGCCGCCAACGCCCGCAGAGCTTCAAGCCCCTGACTGATCGCTTCGGCAATCCGGCGCGGGTGAGCACAGAAAAGAAAACCGGTGGAGGCCAGCATGGCTGACGAGCCGACCGGCTTTCTGGGGCGGTGGTCCCGCCGCAAGACTGACATCGCACAAGGAAAACCACTGGAAGAGCCGGTGGCGGCCGTACCGCCTGCGATGAGCGAGAACACGTCTGATGCGCCTGCCGCGCAAAGCCCGGTGTCACAAGAGCCGCAACCACCGCTGGAAAATCCGCCAGAAAAGAAGGTGCTCACGCTGGCTGACGCCAAAGTGCTGACCAAAGATTCCGACTTCAAGCCTTTCATGGCTGGCGATGTGACGCCCGATGTGCGCAACGCGGCCATGAAGCAGCTCTTTACCGACCCGCATTTCAATGTGATGGACGGCCTGGACATTTACATCGACGACTACTCCAAGTCCGACCCCATCCCTGAGTCCATGCTGCGGCAGATGACTAGCGCGAAATTTCTCAATCTCTTTGATGACGAAGAGGACAAGGAGAAAGACCAGCAGGGTGCGGCGGAAGGCGAAGGCCAAGCGCAGGCCACCGGCTCGCAAGACGGCCCCGCCAACCCGCCACGGGAAAGCGCCAATAACCCCGTGAGCGAAACCGTGGCACAGTCCTATGAAAACCCGGACATAGCCTCATCGCAGGCGCCAGGCGCTTTATCAACCAGCCAATCCCAGCCCGACCCGGCCGGTGCCAGCCAACAAGACCATGCCCACACTGATTTGCGACTGCAACCAGACCATGCCGCTCCAGCCCCAGGGGCTCGGCGCGGCACTTAATGAAACCCTGACGCTGCATTCGGCGCTGTGCCGCCGCGAGGTAGGCGCCTTCCAGAAAGCCGCGCAATCCGGTGACGATGTCGTCGTCGCCTGCACCCAGGAAAAGCGGCTGTTTGCCGAAGTGGGTGAACAAACCCAGGGCGTCACCTCGGTGGTGAAGTTCGTCAATATCCGCGAGACCGGCGGCTGGAGCAAAGATGCTGCAAGCGCCATGCCGAAAATCGCGGCATTGCTGGCGGCGGCGCACTTGCCTGATGCCGAGCCGGTATCCACTATCACCTACAAGAGCGCAGGGCGCCTGCTTATCGTGGGCGCACTTGACCAGGCTGAGCAGGTTGCGGCTCTTGTTGCCGACACGCTGGACGTGACGATCTTCGCGCAGGGCGTGTCGCCTCAGGCGCAGGCCGGTTTTCCCTCACAAGAGCGCAGGTATCCCGTGATCGGCGGCGAGCGGCTCACGCTCAAAGGCTGGCTGGGCGCTTTTGAGGCAAGCTGGGACAAAACCAACGCTATCGACCTGGATCTCTGCACACGTTGCAACGCCTGCGTCGCCGTGTGCCCGGAAGGTGCCATCGACCTGAGCTATCAGGTCGACGCCAACAAATGCACATCCCACCGCGACTGCGTGGCCGTGTGCAAGGTGGCCGGCGCCATCGACTTCAGCCGTGCGCCGCAAACACTCACAGAGGCATTTGACCTGGTGCTCGACCTTGGCGCGCAACCGCTGGTAGCGCTGCATGCCCCCCCGCAAGGCTACTTCGCCCTCGATGCGTCTGCCGGCCTGGCTTCGCCCGGCCTGCTGGCTACCGTGGTCAAGCTGCGCGACATGGTGGGCGAGTTTGAAAAGCCCAAATTTTTTGCCTACAAACAAAAACTCTGTGCGCACAGCCGCAACGAAACCGTGGGCTGCAATGCCTGCATCGACATCTGCTCGGCCGGCGCTGTCAGCAGCGAAAAAAACAGACAACAGATCGTCGTCAATCCCAATCTGTGCGTCGGCTGTGGCGCCTGCACCACGGCGTGCCCCACAGGCGCACTCACCTATGCCTACCCTCGCGCGAGCGAACAGGGCGTGCGCATCAAGACCTTGCTGTCGGCATACGCCAAAGCTGGCGGCACGCAACCGGTGCTGCTGTTCCACAGCCAGGCCAGCGGCCAGCAAGCCATCGAGGCCTTGGGCCGCGCCGCGCGCCTGCAGAAAACCGTGCGGGGTGTGCCCGCCAACGTGATCCCGCAAGCGCTGTGGCACACGGCCAGCATGGGCCTGGACTTGTGGCTCAGCGCCATCGCCTTCGGTGCGGCGCAGGTGGCGGTGCTGGTGACGCGTGAAGAGGCTCCTGCTTATCTTGAAGGTTTGGCACAGCAAATGCGTGTGGCGCAAACCCTGCTTAATGGCCTCGGCTATGCAGGCGTTCATTTTCATCTGGTTCAGGCCGGGGAGGGGGGCGATGCGGTCGCCGCGCTGGACACCAACCTGCAGCTACTTTCGCGCGGCCGGCCCACAGTACCCGCCAGTGCGGCGCGTTTTGCTGTCGCGCAGGAAAAGCGCAGCACGCTCGACATGGCGCTGGACCACCTCATTGGGCAGGCGCCCGCCGCCTTGCCCGAAGCCATCGGGCTGCCCACCAAAGGCTCACCCTTCGGCAGTTTGGCCGTCAATGCCGACAGCTGCACACTGTGCCTGAGCTGCGTGAGCGCCTGTCCGGCCAGCGCGCTGCAAGACAACCCTGATCGCCCGCAGCTCAAGTTCATCGAAAAGAACTGCGTGCAGTGCGGCCTGTGCGCCACCACCTGCCCGGAAGACGCCATCACACTGCAGCCGCGCCTGCTGCTCACACCGCAGCGCAAGGAAGCGCGTGTGCTCAACGAAAGCCAGCCATACCAGTGCATACGCTGCAGCAAACCCTTCGGCACGCTCAAGGCCATCGAGTCCATGCTGGGCAAGCTCGCGGGGCATGCGATGTTCCAGGGCGCGGCGGCCGACCGCCTCAAGATGTGCGGTGACTGCCGGGTCATAGACATCTATTCGGCCGAGAACGAGATCAAGATCACTGACATCCGCTAAGCAAAAACGACCAAAACCACCATGACGCAAGCCCAACTGACCGCTTCCACCCTGGACGAAGAAACCGCGCGGGCGGAAGTCTATGGCTTGCTGGCCGCGCTTTATTACGCAGCGCCTTCTGCGGAGTTTCATGAAAACCTCCGCATAGCCGTGACCGAGGCGCCCGCGACGGGTGGCGTGCTCGAAAGTTCGTGGAGCGAACTGGTTGCCGCTGCCCGCGCGCACAGCCTGGCCGACGTTACGCGCGAGCACGATGCCCTGTTCGGCGGCGTCGGCAAGCCCGAGGTGTATCTCTTTGGGTCGCACTACCTCAGCGGTTTCTTGAACGAGAAGCCCCTGGCCGCCTTGCGCAACGACATTGCCGCACTGGGCCTGGCGCGCGATGAAACCATGCCCGAGACGGAAGACCATGTGGCCTATTTGTGCGAGGTCATGCGCTACCTGATCGCCGGTGACGATGTGGAGGTTGCCAATCTCACACGCCAGCGCGAATTTTTTTCGCGGCATGTTCAGCCCTGGGTGCCGCTGATGTGTGATGCCATCACCGCGCATCCCAAGGCCCGGTTTTATGCGGCGCTGGCGGCCTTTACCCAGACTTTTATCAGCGTCGAGGCCCAAGGCTTCGACATGCTGGCTTGAACGCCGCGCGTCGAGCCGAAAGCTTTTTTCTCAAATTGAGACAGCTTCGTGCGGTGCAAGAACCCTGACAGGCCGTCCAGACAATAAGATCGCTTATCGTTTTCCCTAGACTTGGACGTTGAGCAACGCTAAAGATTGTGGTGCACAGCACTCTGCCTTACAGTACTATGCAAACGGTTACATAGCCAGCAAGCCTTCCCTGGAGATCACCATGCAGGACAGCCAGCCAAAACCCTCACGCAGGGGATTCTTTTTCGGCGCAGCCGCCACCGGCGCGGCAGCCGCGGCCATTGTGGCCCTGCCGGGTGCTCCGGCACTTCAAGCCGAGCTTCCGGCGCCCAAGCCGGCTCCTGAAAAAGGGGGCGGCTACACCCTCTCAGAACACGTCAAGCGCTACTACAAGACCACCCGCATCTAGCACCCAAGTAGCCGCAGGCGTTCGACTCAAGCCCGATCAGCCCCCGATTTCACCTTCTACGGAGAGCTTCATGCTGCTCACGAAAAAATCCTCTGATGTCCATCCCGTGCATCGCGCGGGTTCCGCGCGCTTTGTGCAAAGCCTCTCGCGGGGCCTGTCCAACGCCTTGCCCACCATGGACCGCCGCGCTTTCCTGCGCCGCTCCGGCCTGGGCGTCGGTGTGGGTCTCGCGGCCACGCAGCTGACCTTGGTCAAAAAGGCCTCCGCCGCCGCGCCCGGCACGACGTCTGACGGCACAGGCAAGATTGAAGTCAAGCGCACCGTCTGCACCCACTGCTCGGTGGGCTGCGCTGTGGATGCGGTGGTTGAAAACGGCGTCTGGGTTCGTCAGGAGCCGGTATTCGACTCTCCCATCAACCTGGGCGCCCATTGCGCCAAGGGCGCCGCGTTGCGCGAGCACGGCCACGGCGAATTCCGCCTGCGCTACCCGATGAAGCTGGTCAACGGGAAGTACGAGCGCATCACATGGGACGTTGCACTGAACGAGATCAGCGCCAAAATGCTCGAGCTGCGCAAGGCCAGCGGTCCTGACTCCGTGTACGTTGTGGGTTCGTCCAAACACAACAACGAGCAGGCCTACCTGCTGCGCAAGTGGATGAGCCTGTGGGGCAGCAACAACTGTGACCACCAGGCCCGCATCTGCCACTCCACCACGGTGGCAGGCGTTGCCAACACCTGGGGCTACGGCGCCATGACCAATTCGTACAACGACATGCAAAACAGCAAGGTCGCCCTGTACATCGGCTCCAATGCCGCCGAAGCACACCCCGTCAGCCTGCTGCACATGCTGCACGCCAAGGAAACCGGCTGCAAGATGATCGTGGTTGACCCGCGCTTCACGCGAACCGCGGCGAAGGCGGACGAATACATCCGCCTCCGCTCGGGCTCCGACATCCCCTTCCTGTTTGGCATGCTGTACCACATCTTCAAGAACGGCTGGGAAGACAAGAAGTACATCAACGACCGTGTCTACGGCATGGACAAGGTCAAGGAAGACGTGCTGGCCAAATGGACACCCGACAAGGTGGAAGAAGCCTGCGGCGTGCCCGAAGCGCGCGTCTACATGGCCGCCGAGATGATGGCCAAGAACCGGCCGTCCACCATCGTCTGGTGCATGGGCCAGACCCAGCACACCATCGGCAACGCCATGGTTCGCGCTTCGTGCATCCTGCAGCTGGCACTGGGCAATGTCGGCGTGTCCGGCGGCGGCACCAATATCTTCCGTGGGCATGACAACGTGCAGGGCGCCACCGACGTCGGCCCCAACCCTGACTCGCTGCCCGGCTACTACGGCTTGGCAGAAGGCTCGTGGAAGCACTTCGCAAAAACCTGGGGCGTTGACTTTGACTGGATCAAGGGCCGCTATGCATCGGCGGCCATGATGGGCAAGCCCGGCATCACGGTCTCGCGCTGGATCGACGGCGTGATGGAGAAAAACGAACTCATCGACCAGGACTCCAACCTGCGCGGCGTCTTCTTCTGGGGCCATGCGCCCAACTCTCAGACGCGTGGCCTGGAAATGAAGCGGGCCATGGACAAGCTGGATCTGCTGGTGGTCGTGGATCCCTACCCATCGGCCACCGCCGCCATGGCCGCCATGCCCGGTAAGGCCGAAGACCTCAACCCCAACCGCGCGGTCTACCTGCTGCCGGCCGCCACGCAGTTTGAAACCAGCGGCTCTGTGACGGCGTCCAACCGGTCCATCCAGTGGCGCGAAAAAGTGATCGAGCCGCTCTGGGAGAGCCGCAGCGATCACATGATCATGCACCAGTTCGCCGAGAAGCTGGGCTTCGCCAAGGAGCTCTCCAAGAACTACAAGATGCAAAAGGTCAAGGGCATGGACGAGCCCGTGCCGGAAGACATCCTGCGCGAGATCAACAAGACCTGCTGGACCATCGGCTATACCGGCCAGAGCCCTGAGCGCCTGAAGGCGCACATGCGCAACATGCACCTGTTCGATGTCAAGACCCTCAAGTCCAAAGGCGGCGTCGACAAGGAAACCGGCTACGACACCACGGGCGACTATTTCGGCCTGCCATGGCCGTGCTACGGCACGCCCGAGATGAAACACCCGGGCTCGCCCAATCTGTATGACACCTCCAAACATGTCATGGAAGGCGGCGGTAACTTCCGCGCCAACTTCGGCGTGGAGCGCGAAGGCAAAAACCTGCTGGCGGAAGACGGCTCCTATTCCAAGGGTGCCGACATCCAGACCGGCTACCCCGAGTTCGACCACCTGCTGGTGAAAAAACTCGGCTGGTGGGACGAGTTGACGGACGCCGAAAAAACCGCCGCCGAGGGCAAGAACTGGAAGACCGACTCTTCAGGCGGCCTGATCCGCGTCGTCATGAAGAACCACGGTTGCCATCCCTTCGGCAACGCCAAGGCGCGCGCTGTGGTCTGGAACTTCCCCGATGCCATTCCGCAGCACCGCGAGCCGCTTTACGGCAATCGGGCCGACCTCATGGCCAAGTACCCGACGCACGACGACAAGAAAGCCTTCTGGCGCCTGCCCACGCTGTACAAAACCATCCAGCAAAAGAACATCGCCGACAAGGTGCATGAGAAATTCCCGCTGATCATGACTTCGGGCCGGCTCGTCGAATACGAAGGCGGCGGCGAGGAAACCCGCTCCAACCCCTGGCTGGCCGAGCTGCAGCAGGAGATGTTCATCGAGATCAACCCCAAGGTCGCGGCCGAAAAAGGGATACGCAACGGCGAACGCGCCTGGGTCAATACCCCCACCGGCGCCCGACTCAACGTGCAGGCCCTGGTCACCGACCGCGTCGGGCCCGATACCGTGTTCATGCCTTTCCACTTCTCCGGCCGCTGGCAAGGCGCCGACATGCTGGCGTACTACCCGAACGGCGCAGCACCGGTTGTGCGCGGCGAGGCCATCAACACGGCAACGACTTACGGCTACGACAGCGTCACGATGATGCAAGAAACAAAAACGACGGTCTGCAACGTCGAAAGGGCATAACCATGGCAAGAATGAAATTTGTTTGTGACGCCGAGCGCTGCATTGAATGCAACGGCTGCGTCACAGCCTGCAAAAACGAAAACGAAGTCCCGTGGGGCGTCAACCGCCGCCGCGTGGTCACGCTCAACGACGGCGTTCCCGGCGAGAAATCCATTTCGGTCGCCTGCATGCATTGCAGCGACGCCCCCTGCATGGCCGTCTGCCCCGTTAACTGCTTTTACCGCACCGACGAGGGCGTAGTGCTGCATGACAAGGACGTCTGCATCGGCTGCGGCTACTGCTCTTACGCCTGCCCCTTCGGCGCGCCGCAGTTCCCGGCCTCCGGTACGTTCGGGGTGCGCGGCAAGATGGACAAGTGCACCTTCTGCGCCGGCGGCCCCGAGGTCAATGGCAGCCAGGCCGAGTTTGAAAAATACGGCCGCAACCGCCTGGCCGAAGGCAAGCTTCCGGCGTGCGCCGAAATGTGCTCGACCAAGGCCCTGCTGGCCGGCGACGGCGATGTGGTTGCCGACATCTTCCGTAACCGCGTGGTCCAACGCGGCAAGGGCGCCGAGGTCTGGGGCTGGGGCACCGCCTACGGCTCTAAACAAGCTGGCCAGCCACCTGCAGGAGCCAAATCATGATGCGCCTTCTTGCATTGACCATCGCGGTTGCAGGCTTGTCGGCCTGCGGCGACAAGCCGCAAACCCTGGGTAGCGGCGTCAAAACCGACGGCGCAGCCTACCAGGGCGTGCAGAACCAGTTTGCAGCGCCCGGCTGGAAGGCCGGCGACAAGACCAGCTGGGAGCAGAGCCTGAAGGCCCGCGCGCAGAACAGCCAAAACGAGTACAACAAGATCGGCAGCTCGAAATAGTGACCGGAGGCCTTATGTTTCGTGCACGAACAGCTATATTTTTGATAGCGAGTAGCCTGGCGGGGTTTGCTGTGGCGCAGGCACCCGCAAAGCAGCCCGCCGCCGCTCCGCAGGCTGCGGGGGTTGCCGTACCCGCGCAGGCAACTGCTCCTGCGGCCGGTGGTATCCAGGGCCAGAACATCTTTGAAGTCAAGCCCGAGGCCAGCGCCGACCCGAACTATGCCAAGCAGTCCAACGGCGAACGAGCCAAGGTACAGCCCGGCAACAACGCGCCCATGTGGCGCCAGGTCGGCGAAGGCGTCACCGGCTACAGCAGCCTGCCTAAAAGCGAGGCCCCCGAAGCCGGCAATCTGATCCAGCCTTTTGTGCAGTATCCCGGCTCACGCCTGACCAACGCCGGCGAAGCCTGGCGCCAGGTGCGCAACAACTGGATCATTCCCTACGGCGGCTCACTCTTCCTGATCGTGCTGCTCGCCATCGCGATTTTTTACTACAGCAAGGGCACCATCAAGACCCACGGCGCCGATACCGGCCGCAAGATCGAGCGCTTCACGCCCTTTGAGCGCGCTGCGCACTGGTCCAATGCGATCGCGTTTTCCATCCTGGCCATCTCGGGGCTGGTGATGGCCTTTGGCAAGTTCTTCCTGTTGCCCGTGCTCGGCGGTGCGATTTTCGGCTGGCTCACATGGGTGCTAAAAACCATGCACAACTTTGCCGGCCCGCTGTTCGCAGTGTCGCTGGTGATCGTGTTCTTTACCTTCCTGCGCGACAACTGGCCGCAGAAGGGCGATCTGCACTGGCTGGCCAAAGGCGGTGGCCTGATCACGGGCGGCGAAGAACCGCCTTCGAACCGTTTCAACGCTGGTGAAAAACTCATCTTCTGGGGCGGCGTGTTCTTCCTCGGCATCGTGGTGGTGTCCTCGGGTTTTGTGCTCGACAAGCTGCTGCCGGGCCTGATCTACGAGCGCTCCACCATGCAGATTGCACACATGGTGCATGCCGTGGCCACCGTGCTCATGATGTGCATGTTCCTCGGTCATATTTACCTCGGCACCATCGGCATGCAGGGCGCATACAAGGCCATGCGCACCGGTTATGTCGACGAGACCTGGGCGCGCGAGCACCACGAATACTGGTATGACGATGTCAAGGCCGGAACCATCCCGGCCCAGCGCACCAAGCCTGTTGATCCGCCCGGTCAGACGGTCCAGGCATAGCGTTAACAGACCCCGAATGAGGATTCAACGATGAAAAAACTCCTGATCATGAGCTTGCTGGCCGTCGCGTCAGCCGCATCGCTGGCCAAGCTGCCTCCTTTGAGTGACGAAGCCAAGGCCAAGGCCGCTGAAGCCGCCGCCAAGACCGCGTGGACGGGCAAGGTGGAGGCCTACCTGCTGTGCAAGTCGCAAGACAAGGTTGCCGCCAGCTATTACAAGACGGCCAAAGCCGCCGGCAAGGAAACGAAGCCAGCCGCTGCTGCACCCGCCTGCGCCGACCCCGGCCCTTTCGCCTACACCCCGCCCGCAGCCAAGCCGATTGAAGCGGCCGGCGCGCATTCGCCCGCAGGCACTGCCGGTAGCCCGCCCAGTACCAAGCAACCCGATGCGGTCGGAAACCCGGCCAAGAAGTCCTGATCCGTCCCGGTATAGAGCCTGTCTACGATCTAAAAGGGACCGCGCAAGCACCTTCTCGGGATGGGATGCAAGGCGCGGTGCGACGCCCATAGCCAGCTATGGGCTAGCGCCGCAACGCCGCAGACCGCCCGAGAAGGCACTTGCCCTCCGGGTTGGGGTGAAATCGGGCGATTGAGCCACCCGAGCCCTTGCATGGGCATGAGCCCATGCGGCGTTCCCGGTCGGCCCACTCATCCCGGTTGCACTCCAACGCGGCCCCTTTTAGATCGTAGACAGGCTCTATAAGCCGACCCCGCGAGGGGCCGGCTTTTTTGTTGTAGTCTTCCCTCATGCGCGCTTCGACACCTCCTTCTTCACGCCTGCAAAGCCTGCCTCGGATGACCCATGCCCAGGCGGCGCTGACCTGCGAGGTCGACGCCGTCAACGAGTACGGCGAGGTGCAAAAAATCGCTATCCCCGCCGAGCGTGCGCTCACCGTGTACGTCGACAAACGTGAACTCGTCACGCTCATGACGCTGGGCGCCCACCCCGAATTGCTGGTGCTGGGTTACCTGCGCAACCAGCGGCTGGTCAAAGACGTGGCAGACATCGAGTCCATTACGGTCGACTGGGATGTGGGCGCGGCCGCCGTCAAGACGCGCCACGGCATTGAAGATATTGAAGAAAAAACCTCGCGCCGCGTGGTCACCACGGGCTGCGGGCAGGGCAGTGTGTTCGGCGGCCTGATGGACGAGGTCGACGGCATCGTGCTGCCTGCCGGGGCGCAGATGACGCAAGCCCAGTTGTATTCGCTCGTCAACACCATACGGCTCAAAGAGACGACCTACAAATCCGCCGGTTCGGTGCATGCCTGCGCATTGTTTGCGATGACCGGGGGCGATCCTGAAATGCTGCTCTTCGTGGAGGATGTCGGCCGTCATAACGCCATCGACACCATCGCAGGCTGGATGGCTATCAATATGGCCCCCACGCTCGGCACTGACGTGTCCTCGCTGCCCCCCGAGGGGGCGCTGCGCCTGCGGCCCGGCGAAGCCGGTTCCACGGCCCCGGCTGATGAAGATGGAGCCCCCACGCTTCCCACTTCGTGTGGTTCGCTGCCCCCCGAGGGGGTGCTGCGCCTGCGGCCCGGCGAAGCCGGTTCCGCGGCCCCGGCTGGTGAAGAGGGGAAGGGCGTCGTCGGCGCTTCATTGACGGATCCCGGCTGGGAAGGTCTGGTCTTCTACACCACTGGCCGTCTCACCAGCGAAATGGTCATCAAGTCCGCGCAGATGGGGGTCCCCATCGTCGTCTCGCGCAGCGGCATCACGCAGATGGGGCACCAGGTCGCGCAGACGGTGGGCCTGTGCGCTATCGGTCGTGCCACCAACAAACGTTTTGTCTGCTATGCCAGTCCGCAGCGGCTCAAGCTGCAGCCAGAACTGGCCGGCCCTCGCCCTCGCAATGTGGGCGCTGAGCCCTGAAACTGCCGTGGCATGATGCCGCCATGCACGACTCCCAAGTTCATCACACCCTGCCTGGAATCCCGGAGCCTTTGCTGAGCCCCGCGGACCGCGGCCCTCCTGATACCTCTGGGGGGTTGAGCACATTGCGCTGGATAGTGGAGGGGCTCCGTGCTGCGTTTTTTCTGCCTGTTCGCGTGGCAGGCAAAACGCCAACGCCTATGCAAGTGTTGGGCATTGCGGTTCTGGTCTCCGCAACGGAAGTTGCATTGATGAGGCTGGAAGTTGCAGGTCCTGCGGTTTTTAACCTGCAGGCCTGGTTGTCGACATGGTGGACCATCGGGTTGGGGATTGGCCTGGCCTGGTGGGCCTTTCCTGCCTCGCCTCTTTTGCCTGCGCCTGCGCCTGACGCGGGCGAGCCGGTGCCTGATCAAGCGCCTCGCGGTGTGGCGGCCTTTATCGCGCTATGGCTGGCGTCAGCGCTGCCCAACGTGTTCGTCGCCCAGGGCGTGGTCGGTGCGATTGCGCAGGGCTGGATCAAGGCGGCGGTGTTTTCCGCCCCCTGGTTTTACTGGGCGTTCTATCTGGCGATGACGGCCTGGGCGCTTGGCGTGGGCCTTTTCCTCTTTGTTCGTTTCGCCGGATGGACCTGGCGGACTGCAATCTTTGTGCTGGTCTTTCTGACAACGACAGGCTTGTCCGCCTGGCAATTCCACGCGCGTACCTGGGGGCCGGACTATGCGAGCCAGACCGGCGCCGAAGACAGCCCCCGCCTGCAGCTGAGCCAGCAGACCTTCGAGCACCAGCAGGCTTTGATGGAAAAGACCATGGCAGCCATCGCGCCGCAGCGCCGCGGCGTCACTGACGTCTACGGCCTGGTGTTTGCCCCTTATGCCGGGGAAGACGTGTTCCTGCGGGAAAGCACCATGGTCAGCCGCGTGCTCACCGAGCGTTTCGATGCCGAAGGCCGCGTGGTGCACTTGGTCAATCACGCCAGCACGGTGCAGAGCCATCCCTGGGCCACCACGCTGAATTTGCAGCGCGCCATCGATGCGCTGGCCCAGCGCATGGACCGTGAGAATGACCTGCTCGTGATCTACATGACCTCGCACGGCGCAAGCGATTTCAAGCTGGCCGCGTCCCACTGGCCCTTGCAGGTACCGCCCTTGAGTCCCGGCGAGCTGCGTGAAGCGCTCGACAACGCCGGCATTCGTCACCGCGTGATCGCCATATCGGCCTGTTTCTCAGGCGGCTGGGTTGATGTGCTTGCCGGCGACACCACCCTCGTCATGACCGCTGCGGATGCCACCCATACCTCTTATGGTTGCGGCAGCCTGTCCGAGCTCACCTTCTTTGGCCGGGCGCTCTTTGACGAGCAGTTGCGCAAGACGCGCTCGTTCGAGCAGGCCTTTGCCAGTGCCGTCCCCCTGATCAAGCAACGCGAGATCGACGCCGGCAAGGACGACGGTTTCTCGAACCCGCAGATCAGCGCAGGCACCGGTATCCGCCCCGTATTGCGTGCGCTGGAGCAGCGGCTGGATACCCTGGCGGCTGCGCCGGCTTCGGTCCCGGCTCCGACGCCGGTCCCGCTGCCTGGCGCTGGCTTCAAAACGTCGCCATAACCCCTCGCAGAACCCCTTGTAAATCCAGGCCAGGGTGCCGGGGCGTGGACTTTGCGTTATGGTCTGCCCATGAACACCCTTTTCCTCAAACTCGGCTGGAAAACCCTGTTGCGTGATATGCGTGCGGGAGAGCTGCGGCTGCTGATCGTGGCGGTAACCCTGGCCGTCGCAGCCCTCACGGCGGTCGGGTTTTTTGCCGATCGCCTCAAAGGCGGGCTGCAGCGCGACGCGCGCCAACTGCTGGGCGGCGATGCCGTGGTCCGCAGCGATGGTGCGACGCCCGCCGCCTTCATCGCCAAAGCGCAGGCCCTCGGCCTCAAGGGCGTCTCAACCGTTACCTTTCCCACCATGGGCCGCGCGACCGACGCAGACGGTGGTGCCAGCAAGCTGGTGGCTTTCAAGGGTGTGCCAGAGGGTTATCCGCTGCGCGGCAGCATGAAAGTCGCCGACAGCCTGGACGGCGCAGGCCAGAACACGCAGGAGGTACCGGCGCCCGGCACGGCCTGGGCAGATGCGTCGCTTCTTGATGCGCTGGGCCTGAAGCTGGGCCAGACACTGTTGATGGGCGATGCCAGCTTCAAGGTCACCCGCATCATCGTGCAGGAGCCCGACCGCGGTGCCGGGTTCATCAGTTTTTCTCCCCGCGTCATGGTCAACCAGACCGACGTTGCCGCCACCAACCTGATCCAGCCGGCCAGCCGCACCAACTACCGCTTTGCCGTGGCCGGCGACGACAAGGCCGTCAAGGCCTACGTGAAATGGGCCGCGGACGAGATCAAAAAACCCGGCGCTGAATCCGGCATACGTGGCGTGCGCCTGGAATCGCTCGAATCGGGCAGCCCCGAAATGCGCCAGACCCTGGACCGCGCCGAAAAATTCCTCAATCTGGTGGCGCTGCTTGCAGCCTTGCTGAGTGCCGTGGCGGTGGCGATTGTGGCGCGCGGGTTTGCGGCCAAACACCTGGACGATTGCGCGATGCTTCGCGTGCTGGGGCAGCCCCAGCGCACCATAGCGCTGGCTTATACCTTTGAGTTTGTCGTGGCGGGCATGCTGGCCAGCGCCCTTGGTGTTGCGCTGGGCTTTGCGGTGCACTACGGCTTTGTGGTGCTGCTGGCCGGGCTGGTTGAAACAGCATTGCCGGCCGCCACCTTGTGGCCTGTCGCCTTCGGTATGGGCATGGGCCTGACACTGCTGCTGGCCTTCGGCCTGCCGCCGGTGCTGCAGCTGGCGCAAGTGCCGCCGCTGCGCGTGATCCGCCGCGATGTGGGCAACCTCAAACCCGCTTCACTGGCAGTGCTGGGTGTGGGGGTGGCTGGTTTTGCCGCCCTGCTGGTGGCGGCCAGCAGCGATCTCAAACTCGGCCTGATTGCCGTGGGCGGATTTGCCGGCGCCGTCCTGGTGTTTGCGGTGGCCAGCTTTGCCGCCGTCAAGCTGCTGCGCGCCAGCGTGAACGAAGCCACCGCCCCGCGCTGGCTGGTGCTGGCCACGCGCCAGTTGTCGGCGCGCCCTGTGTATGCGGTAGTCCAGACCAGCGCGCTGGCAGTCGGCCTGCTGGCACTGATGCTGCTGGTGTTGCTGCGCACCGACCTCATCAGCAGCTGGCGCAAAGCCACACCGCCCGATGCGCCCAACCGCTTTGTCATCAACGTGCAGCCGGAGCAGGGCGAAGCTTTCCAGAAAGCGTTGCGCGACGGTGGCGTGAAGAAGTTCGACTGGTATCCCATGATCCGCGGGCGCCTTGTGGCCGTGAACGGCAAGGCCGTCACGCCGGATGACTTTGAGGACGATCGCGCCAAACGCCTGGTGGACCGCGAGTTCAACCTTTCCAACAGCGCCGACATGCCCACGCACAATCAGGTAACCGGCGGGAAATGGACGGGCGGTGAAAAAGACGCGATCAGTGTTGAAGATGGTTTGGCGAAAACGCTGGGCCTCAAGCTGGGTGACTCCCTGCGCTTTGACATCGGCGGCCAGCTCAGTGAAGCAAAGATCACCAGCCTGCGCAAGGTCGATTGGGGATCAATGCGCGTTAATTTCTTTGTGATGTACCCGGTGGCCCAGTTGCCTGCCGATGTACCGGTCTCTTTCATCAGCGCCTTCCGCTCGCCGGACCCGGTTGCAGCGGCAGCCGGCCAGCCACCGCCCCAGAGTTTTGACAACACCCTCGTGAAGGCCTTCCCCAACATCACCAATGTCGACATGAGCAGCACGCTGGCCCAGGTGCAACGTGTGCTCGACCAGGTGATCCGCGCGGTCGAGTTTTTGTTCGGCTTCACGCTGGCCGCCGGCCTGGTGGTGCTGTTTGCCGCCATCACCGCCACACGCGAAGAGCGCGCCCGTGAGTTCGCCATCATGCGCGCTGTAGGGGCTCGCGCCTCGCTGCTGCGGCAGGTGCAGCGTGCCGAGCTGGCGGGGGTTGGTTTGCTGGCCGGTTTCCTCGCCTCCATCGTCGCACTGGCGGTGGGCTGGGGCTTGGCGCGGTTTGTGTTTGACTTCAACTGGACCGGGTCTTGGACGGTACCGCTGATGGGCAGCCTTGCCGGGGCGGTGCTGGCGTTGGCGGCGGGGTGGTGGGGGTTGAGGTCGGTTTTGAATACGCCTGTGGTGGAGACTTTGCGGAAGGCTCAATAAGGTCGCCTTGGCCCTTGCCCTGTGCTTGCTCGGGCGTTGGGTTTTTTGCTGAGGGTTGTTGGCCGGGGGTTGCCCGGCATGCAACTCACTTTCTTTTGCTTCGCCAAAAGAAAGTAAGCAAAGAAAAGGCGACCCTGCTGTCTGCGTCCCTTGCGCTTCGCTTCAGGGAAACCTGCGGTGCTCGGTCCAGCCGGGGTCAAAAACAACTCGCCTTCGGCTCAGACAAGTTTTTGCCCTGATCCGTCTGGCCCTCCGCTCCTCGGCGCATACAGAAGGGGTGGGGGAAGGAATACCGAGCAGCCAACAGCCGAAGACAAAACTCCGAACACCGGAAGAAACAAGGACACGCCACGGCGTGTCCTTGTCGGTATTGGTTTTCGGTATTCGAATTCGGACTGCCCCGTCCTGGCTGGGTCGAGCAGCGCAGGTTGCCCCGTAGCGCAGCGTAGGGGACCCAGACTGCGGGTCGCCTTTTCTTTGGTGACTTTCTTTTGGCGAAGCAAAAGAAAGTTACTTGCCGCCGGGCAACCCCCGGCCAGCAGAACCATGCAAAGAGCACGCCCACCAAATCCCAAATCCCAAATCACCAAAGACCCAAATCACCAACAACCTAAAACCCTCTCAATCTACCCAAAAACTCAACGCTCGATAATCCCAGAATGCAGATAGAAGAAAAGCCCCCAGGAAACCCCCCGTTCGAAACCCCCTACGCCTGGATAGGCGGCGAAGAGCGCGTGAAAGCTTTGGTTGAGCGCTTCTACGACCTGATGGATCTGGAGCCTGGCTACAAAGCGCTGCGCGCCGCGCACGGCAGCACGCTGGACAATGCCCGCCAGCGCCTCTTCTGGTTTTTATGCGGCTGGCTGGGCGGGCCGCAGTACTACACCGACCGCTTCGGCCACCCGCGCCTGCGCATGCGCCACATGCCGCAGCAAACCGGTGGCGGCTCCATCGGCATTGCCGAGCGTGACCAGTGGCTGGCCTGCATGGACCAGGCCATGCGCGAGACCGGCGTTGACGAAGGCCTGCGCACGCGGCTCAATACCTCGTTTTTCCAGACAGCGGATTGGATGCGCAACCGGGGCGAGTGATGCCTCAACGGTCCGGCGCAATGCCGGACCGCTGCATGCCATGAAAGGTATAGCTGCTTGCCCCGAATGAAAAGGGCTGCAGCGGTATTGATCCCCGCTAGATGGCACATCGGTGCCGCCCGTGGGGCAGCACGTTGTGAAGCCACATGCGCTCGCGGATGTGTGCCCGCAGCGAATTGGCAGACAAATCATCCGGATTTTCCTTGTCGCCGTTGCGGGGGGCTTCGGGTGCCTTGGCGGGTTCGGCTTGCCTGTCTTTCTGGATGAAGTTGGTTTCCCTGAGTACATGGCCGCGGACAAATTCTCCCCGCTCGTCAATTTCGTCATACCAGTACGTCGATGTGACCTGACTCTCGCTGGCTTGCACCTTGATGTCCCTCTGGACGATCCGGTGGCCCTCTTGAATGCCAAGTTTTTTCCTGTGCAGCGCGTTCATCCAGACAACTCCTCTTTGTTTTAGTAAGGCGACTCTAACGAGATTGAGACGCATTGCGCGGATGCCCCGCGCAACTAAAGAAGAGAAAGAAGAGGTCGGCGGTATATTCCACGCGCGAGTGGTCTGAGGCCAACGCAAATGAGTATTCGGTCACATCCATGAATGGCAGCTCCTTCCTGAACGCCTGCTCAAAAATGCTGTGAGGCTCGCCCCCAGGGCCGAGCCGGGCCGGCTTGGGCATCAAGGCGGCAGGCGTAGGACAATCTGGCCAGCCCACCCACGAAGAAAATATGCAACACGGCTTTCCCATGGCGATCCCTGCGCATTGCCCGCTTACTCTGCCTGCGCGTAGCAGGGCCGCGGCATGAAGCCCGTGTACCTGGCCCTGTCGGGCGGCGGTACGCGCGCCATGGTGTTTCACTGCGGCGTGCTCAGCTTCCTGGCCGAACACCACGCGCTGGAGCGGGTCAGCAAGGTATCTACCGTATCGGGCGGCAGCCTGCTGGTGGGCCTTTTGCTGCAGCTCAACGCGATGCGCTGGCCGGACAGCGAGGAATGCCTGGAAGTGTTGCTTCCGCGCGTGAAAACGCTGCTCACCACCACAGACCTGCAAAACGCCGCCATGCGCGCCATGTTGCACCCGCGCAATTGGCGCTTCGTGCTGTCGCGCGCCAATGTGCTGGCGTCGGCCATCGGCAGCACCTGGGGGATTGACGCCTTGATGGAGGACATCCCCGCTTCGCCGGCCTGGGTGGTCAATGCCACCACGGCCGAAACCGGCAAGCGCGCCAGCCTCGAAGGCGATGCACTGCGCGACTGGATGCTGGGCTCCACACGCCTGAAGCAGCTGCCGCTGCGTGACGCCATGGCCGTGTCGGCGGCTTTCCCGGGGCTGATTGGCCCTTATGTCCTGCCCACCGACAGCTTTGACTGGAACCTGCCGATGTTCGCTTCCGGCGACGACGCCCGGCCAGCCGAAGACCGCTTTGCCCGGATCCACCTCTACGACGGCGGTGTGTACGACAACCTCGGGCTGGAGCCGTTCTTTGACGCCGGCTTTGGCCCCAAACCCAAAATCGACGGCGTCATCATTGCGTCCGACGCCGGTGCACCCTTGCCGGTGGGTTTTGCCATGGGCCGCCTCAGCCTGTACCGGCTCAAGCATGTCGCAGACATCATGTCCGACCAGGTCCGCGCGCTGCGCGCCAGGGGACTTATGGCTTACGCCGCGCGGGAGCCCGGGCGTGCTTCCTACCTGCGCATAGGGGCCACCGCCCAGGAGGTCGCCGAACGTGCAGGTGCCGACTGCCCGGCCGGCGAATGGCTGGACGCGGAGAGCGTCAGGGTGGCAGCTGCCTACCCGACCTCATTGAAGAAGATGCCACTGCCGATGTATGAGCTGTTGTTCAGGCACGGTTATGAATGCGCGGCAGCCGGGCGGGCGGGGTTCGGACTTTAAGCCGGGAAGCGGCCGAATCAGGCCTGGGCTTTGAATTTGCTGTGCTATTAAAAATATAGCAGCTTGCGCACGCAACAATTGGGCTAAAAGCACTTTTTGCCTGTAGAAAGTGCCTTCGCGATGCCTGACCGGCCTTGTGGCATGCCCCATGCGAACCGGATCACCTTGCGCATGGTTAGGTCAATTCAGGCATCAAATAGGCCACTAGCCCAATTCTTACGTGCGCAAGCAGCTACTAAATTGATAGCAGCTGATGGGCCTTGCTAGCCTTCCAGCAATACCACCAGCGCCCCGGCCCCGCCTTCCGCCGGCCGCGCCTGCACAAAGGCCAGCACTTCCTGCTTCTGGATCAGCCAGCTTTGCACCTTGCCCTTGAGTACCGGTGTCTTGCCGGGTGACCCCAGGCCTTTGCCGTGGACCACGCGTACGCAGCGCCAGCCGACCTTGTGTGCGTCCCTGATGAAGTGAGCCAGCGCTTCGCGCGCATCTTCACTGCGCAGGCCGTGCAGATCGAGCTGGCCCTGGATGCTCCAGCCGCCGCGGCGCAGCTTGCGCACCACATCAGGCCCCATGCCGGGCCGCCTGAAGCTCAGCGCCTCGTCGGTATCGAGCAGCGTCTCCACGTCAAACTCGTCGGAGATCGCTTCGCGCATCACCGCGAGTTCATCGCGCTGCTGTTGCACAGGGATGGGTGGTGCCTGGTTCGGCGCCAATGCTGCCTTGTGGCCCGGCAGGTGTTTGGCCGGCAGGGCTTTGACGGGGCCGACGGCGCGGGAGAAGAGTTCTTTCTCGGCTTTGGCTTTGGCTGCGGCAGCAACCCGCGCGGCTTCCTGTTCTTTCTCCAGCTTCGCACGGGCTTCGATGTCGCGCTTGACGGCTTTGAGGTCCTGCAGGCTTTTGAGGGCGGGCGCTTTTTTCATAAAGGCACCTTACAGCAAGCCCAGCTCAGCCATCGACACCGCTTGGGAGCTTGTCACGACGAAATGATCCAGCACACGCACGTCCACCAGCGCGAGGGCTGACTTCAGCGTTTGCGTCAATGCCTCGTCGGCGCGCGAGGGTTTGGCGGTGCCGCTGGGGTGGTTGTGGGCCAGCACCACGCTGGCCGCGTTGAGCGCCAGGGCGCGCACCACCACTTCGCGCGGGTAGACGGAGGTTTGCGTCAAGGTGCCGCGAAACAGCTCTTCGAGCACGATCAGCCGGTGCTGGCTGTCCAGGAACAGCACCGCAAAGATCTCGTGCGGCCGGCTGCCCAGCTGCAGCTGCAAATAGTCGCGTACCGCCTGCGGCGTGTCGAACAGGGTCTTTTCACGGAGCTTTTCTGCAAGCGCTCGCCGGGCAAGCTCCAGCACGGCCACCAGTTCGGCGCGCTTGGCCGGGCCCAGGCCCTTGATGCTTTTCAGCGCTTCGGGGCCGGTGTGCAGCAGCCCGGCCACACCGCCAAAGGTGTCGACCAGCTCCTGCCCCATCTGCAACGCATTTTTGCCGGGCAGGCCGGTGCGCAGGAGCAGGGCCAGCAGCTCGGCATCGCTCAGTGCGCCGGGGCCGCGGGCGAGGAGTTTTTCGCGGGGGCGGGCGTCCTCTGGGAGGTCTTTCAGGAGCATGAGTGGGCTTGTGGGCTGTGTGGAAGGGGAAAGCCGGTGCCGGCGAGGAGCGAAAAACCTGTTTGAGCCGGATTAAGCCTGATTTGGCCCGGTCAAGCCGTACTTTCTACAATAGGGGCAGTTTACAAACACTTGCCCGGCGCCAGCCCGGCCGCAGAAAGTCTTATGCCCACCGTGGAGTCCCCTGACGCAACCCTTGTCCAGCAAGGCTCGTTCCTGACCTTGCACTACCGCATGGCCGGGCCGTCCGTGGATGGCAAACCGGGTGCGGACATCATCAACACCTTTGACGGCAAGCCCGCCACCCTGAGCCTGGGCACGGGTGAGCTTTCGCCGGCCATTGAGCAGCGCTTGATCGGCCTGCCGGAAGGAACGCGCACAACGTTCGGGTTGCCCGCCGGCGAGGCCTTTGGCGACCGCAACCCGGAGCTGGTGCAGTGGGTGGCGCGCAAGCTGCTCAACGAGCTGGGTGACCCGGACGAGCAATACAAGGTCGGTGATGTGGTGCAGTTCCCCACGCCGGACGGCGCGGGCCAGTACGCGGGGGCGGTGCAGCAGGTCAACCCTGACGGCGACGCGGTGCAGTTTGACTTCAACCACCCGCTGGCCGGCCAGCCGGTCGTTTTTGAAGTCTACGTGATTGGGGTGTTATGACTGAATCCAAACTGTTACCCCAGGAGATCCTGCTCGCGGAACCCCGTGGTTTCTGCGCAGGCGTAGACCGCGCCATCGAAATCGTCGAGCGCGCATTGACCAAATTCGGCGCGCCGATTTATGTGCGCCACGAGATCGTGCACAACACTTATGTCGTCAACGACCTCAAGGAAAAAGGCGCCATCTTCATTGAAGAGCTGGACGACGTGCCGCCGGGCGCCACGCTGGTGTTCAGCGCCCACGGCGTGAGCCAGGCCATCCAGAAAGAGGCTGAGCGCCGCGGCTTCCAGATTTTTGACGCCACCTGCCCGCTGGTGACCAAGGTGCACGTCGAAGTCGCCAAGCTGCACAAAGAGGGCTACGAATTCATCATGATCGGCCACAAGGGCCATCCTGAAGTTGAAGGCACCATGGGCCAGCTCGACAGCGGCATCCACCTGGTGGAAGACGTGGCCGATGTCTGGCGCATCAGTCCTGCCCAGACCGAACGCCTGGCAGTCGTCACGCAGACCACGCTGAGCGTGGACGACGCGGCCGAGATCAGCGCGGCCGTGAAGCAGCGCTTTCCGCAGGTGCGCGAGCCCAAGCAGCAGGACATCTGCTACGCCACGCAAAACCGGCAAGATGCCGTGAAGGTGCTGAGCCCGCAGGTCGACATTCTCATCGTCGTCGGCAGCCCGACCAGTTCCAACAGCAACCGCCTGCGTGAGCTGGCCGCCAAGCTGGGCACCGAGGCCTATATGGTCGACGACGCCAGCGAGCTCAAAGAGTCGTGGTTTGACGGCAAGAGCCGCGTGGGCCTGACGGCCGGGGCCTCGGCGCCCGAGATTCTGGTCAAGCAGGTGATAAACCGCATCAAGGCGCTGGGCGCGGTGTCGGTGCGCAAGATGGATGGGATCGAGGAAACCATCAAGTTCCCGTTGCCCAAGGGCCTGAAGCTGGACGCGCAAGGCCAGGTGCTGGAAGTCAGCGACAGCCAGCTGCATCAGCTCTGATTTGAACCTCCTGTCTTTGCAATGACCAATCGCTATCAAATTGAGAGCTGCTTGCGCACGTTCGAAGCGGGCTACAGCCACTTTATTCATCAAACGCCGCTGTGGAAGCTGCCCGGCAAGGCGCTGGGCGTGGAGTGTGCCGAAGTGTGGCTCAAGCTTGAGCACCTGCAGACCGGCGGCAGTTTCAAGGCGCGCGGCATGCTCAACCGGCTGCTGTCCAACCCGATTCCCGCCAGCGGTGTCATCGTGGCCTCCGGCGGCAACGCCGGCATTGCCACCGCAGCTGCCGCGCGTGAGCTGGGTGTGCGCTGTGAAGTCTTTGTGCCCGAAGTTTCCACCCCCGCCAAGCGAGCCAAGCTGGCCGCGCTGGGTGCCGAGGTGGTGGTCACGGGCGCGGCATATGCCGACGCGCTCAAGGCCTGCCTGGCCCGCCAGCAGGAAACCGGCGCGCTGCTGACGCATGCCTATGACCAGCCCGAAGTGCTGGCCGGCGCGGGCACCATGGCGGCCGAAATCGAACAGCAGGGCGGTGTGCCCGACTCCGTGCTCGTCAGCGTGGGCGGCGGCGGCCTGATTGGCGGCGTGGCCAGCTGGTTTGAGCAGCGCAGCCGTGTGGTGGCGCTGGAGCCTGAGTTGGCTCCCACGCTCTACAAAGCCCGCGAGGCCGGTGAGCCGGTGGATGTGGCCGTCAGCGGTATTGCAGCCGATTCGCTGGGTGCCAAGCGCATCGGCAGCCTGGCTTGGGACGCCACGCAGGCCCATGTGCGTGATGCACTGCTGCTCACGGATGACTCGATACGCGCCGCCCAGCTGTGGCTCTGGAAAGAACTGAAGCTGGCCGTTGAGCCCGCCGCGGCCCTGCCGCTGGCCGCGCTGCAAAGCGGCCGCTACACGCCCCGCGCCGACGAAAAAGTCTGCCTCATCATCTGCGGCGCCAACCTGGACCCAGCCAGCCTGAACTGAGCTGAACGGGCTCTGGTCATCTCAGCTGCACAAAATACAATGGCCCCATGCTAGACATCAACCTGCTTCGCAAAGACCTGCCTTCGGCTATCGCCCGGCTGGAGACCCGTAAAACCCCGCAAGGCTTCCTCAACGTGGAAGCCTTCCAGGCACTGGAGGCCGAACGCAAGGCCCTGCAGATCCGCACCGAAGAGCTGCAGAACCAGCGCAACACGCTGTCCAAGCAGATCGGCCAGCTCAAATCCAAGGGCGAAGACGCCAGCGCCATCATGGCGCAGGTGAGCGCTTCCAAGGCCGAACTCGAATCGTCTGCTGCGCGCCTGGACCAGATCCAGACCGACATGCAGACCCTGCTGCTGGCCGTGCCCAACCTGCCGCATGAAAGCGTGCCGCAGGGCGCAGGCGAGGCCGGCAATGTCGAGGTGCGCAAATGGGCCCCGATTGAAGGGCCGGGCGGCGAGCCTCCGGCTTTTGCGTTTGAAGTGAAAGACCACGTCGACGTGGGCCAGCCCCTGGGGCTGGACTTTGAACTGGGCACCAAGCTGACGGGTTCGCGGTTCACCGTGATGAAGGGCCAGCTCGCGCGCCTGCACCGCGCGCTTGCGCAATTCATGCTTGACGTGCAGACGCAAGAGCACGGCTACACCGAGTGCTACACGCCTTACATCGTCAACGGAGATTCGCTGCGCGGAACCGGCCAGTTGCCGAAGTTTGAAGAAGACCTGTTTGCCGCGAAAAAGGGCGGGCAAGAGGGCGCGGCCGAAGCCGAAAGCACGGCCCTGTACCTGATCCCCACATCCGAAGTGCCGCTGACCAACTTCGTGCGCGATGAAATCGTTGCTGAAGCTGATTTGCCGCTGCAGTTCACCGCGCACACGCCGTGCTTCAGGTCCGAGGCCGGCAGCTACGGCCGCGACACGCGCGGCATGATCCGCCAGCACCAGTTCGACAAAGTCGAGATGGTGCAGATCACGCATCCCGACAAAAGCTACGAGGCGCTCGAAGCCATGACGGGCCACGCAGAAACCATCCTGCAAAAGCTCGGCCTGCCGTACCGCGTGATGCTGTTGTGCACCGGTGACATGGGTTTTGGCGCCGCCAAAACCTACGACCTCGAAGTCTGGTTGCCCGCCCAAAACACGTACCGTGAGATCAGCTCCATTTCGAATTGCGAAGCCTTTCAGGCACGCCGCCTGCAGGCGCGCTTCAAGAACGCGCAAGGCAAGAACGAGTTTGTGCACACCCTCAACGGCTCTGGCCTCGCCGTAGGGCGCACCCTGGTGGCGGTGCTGGAGAACTATCAACTGGCCGATGGTTCAGTCACCGTGCCCGAGGTACTGCAACCGTACATGGGCGGCATCAAGGTGCTGGCACCGGCCGCAAAGTAGGGCGTCTTAAACCCAGCATGAGCCGCGGAACTGGCTTTGCCAGGCCGCAGGCGGGCGGCCCCCTCGGGGGGCAGGAAGCTACACAAAGTGAGCGACCGTGGGGGCTATATTTTGGGCTGATAGAATATCGGCTCCACACTGGAGAGGTGGCAGAGTGGCCGAATGTACCTGACTCGAAATCAGGCGTACCGCAAGGTACCGTGGGTTCGAATCCCACCCTCTCCGCCAACATGCATCCAGACAAGTTCCGACGAATCTGAGAAATGCCTTGAAAGCCCCGCTTGCCGGGGCTTTTTCGTTTCCGCTCGTCTGGATTGGTTTTTTGGCATCCAGGTTTTTTTGGGAGAACGGCGAGAAGAAATTTCCACATGTTCGCCAGTTCCCCAAATGCCTCGCGGCGGTATCCAGAGGGATGAGCCTTCATCGCTTCCTACGGCTAATCAAGAATTCTTCCCCTTTGCCAATGAGGCAGATCTAAGCAAGATCAGCCGTAAACGCGCTGGTTTATCTGGAAGCGGCGGTTCTAGTTACGAGGAGCAAGTGCATGTCTGAGATTCACAAAGAAATATTGGCCAAGGCCAACGCGGCAATCTCAGAGGGTGACTTTGAAGGATTTCTTGTCCATTGCACCGAAGATACGCAGTGGACCTTCTTGGGCGACAGAGCTATCAGCGGGAAGGAAAACGTTCGCCAGTGGATGGTAACCACGTACAAAGAGCCGCCCCAGTTCAAGGTCCATCAAATGATTGCCGAAGGTGATACCGTCGCGGCAATTGGCGAAATCACGCTGCGGAATGAACAAGGGACAGCGACCCGCAATGCCTATTGCGACATTTGGCGCTTTCGTGACGGCAAGATGGCTGCGCTGCACGCCTACGTCGTCGAGATTTAGCATCAGCGGCGCCCTCGATTACCTCACCAGGTCATCGTCGGGAAGTGCAGGATCAGAGGCCTTCGATGACAACCAGATACTCAGGAAGTCTCAGCGCTCTGGTTTATCTAAAGGCGGCTTGACAGACGTCGGGGTAGGCAAGTCAAGCGCGGCTCCCGGGTCCTCCTCGCCGGCGACTGATTCTTCCTCAAGATTCACCGGCGCTGGAGATGGAGGCGACTGCGGTTCACGCGGCACAGGGGCTGCAGAGCGCGGGGGCAATGGTGCCGAAGGATGTGTGGACTTGTTCATGTGCGGGTAGGCTTGTGGTCGAATTGGATGGAGTTCAAAGTCGGAGCACCACTCATGCAGTGACAGCTCCCGCAAAGGGTACAAAGCTCTCGCAGTATTCGATCAGGAGTTCGGTGAGAACCCTTATCTTCCGTGCGGGATGGTGACCTGGCGGGCGAATGACATAAGCACCCGCTGGCGGAGGCGGATGCCGGGTCATGATCGGCACGAGTGCTCCAGAGGCCACATATTCATGGGTGAGCCAATCGGGCAAGTAGGCGATCCCGAGTCCTGCTACCGCAGCGCTGACTAACGCTGTGCCGTTGTCGGCCTTAAAGCGCCCCTGTGGACGAACCGTAATGATTTTGTCGCCATCCGTGAGTTGCCATGCTTCGGTGCCCTGCATCAGCGCCTCGTGAACGAGAAGTTCTTCAGGCGTCTCAGGCGACCCATGTGCCTTGACATAGTCTGGACTTGCGACGAGCTTCCCATAGATCGGGCTAATGCGCCTTGCAATCATGCTGGAGTCGGGAAGATAGCCAACTCGTATCGCACAGTCGTAACCTTCCGCAATGAGGTCAACAAAGCGGTCGCTGTAGCAGGTCTGGATGTGAAGCTGCGGGTGGCGTCGTGCCATTTCCGCGAGTACTGGCGCAAAGTGAGTCGGGCCGAAAGAAAGCGGTGCAGCAATTCGCAAGCGTCCGCGAAGGTCACCGGCGGGCAGGATCATTTCCTTGGCCGCGTCGATCTCCGCGCAGACTCTCGCAGCATAGTCCCGGAAAGTGGCCCCGGCTTCCGTGAGGGCAGCTCCGCGCGTGGATCGCGAAAGCAGCTGAACACCAAGCTCCGCTTCAAGCCGCAAGAGCCGGCGACTGACGATGGACTTGGCGACGCCGAGCCGCTGCGCAGCAGGCGAAATCCCCCCGGCATCGGCGACTTCCACGAATGTCTGCAGCTCTTCGATGTCCACTTCGGTGTTCCTTGTTTCGCGACACAGCTCGCCACGAAATGGTACTACCGCATCGAGAAGAGGAACAGCAAAATAACCTTCAGGGACGTGGCCGCCGGCGCAATCTCCGTCGGAACCACCCCTCACAACCGCAACAAAGGATTCACCAATGACTTTTCGCAACGGTCTTGCTTCGCTTCTTCGTCCGGAAGATTCCGTACTTCTTCTGATCGACCACCAGCCCTACCAGCTGGCGAACGTGAACAGCCACGAGCCGCAAATGGTGATCAACAATACGGCCGGTCTGGCCAAGGCCGCCAAAGCCTTCGGTGTCCCCACCATATTGACGTCGGTGATCGTCGAAAGGGGCGGACTGCTCTTTCCCCAGATCACCGATGTGTTCCCCGGCCAGGAGGTGATTGACCGTACGTTCATCAATACCTGGGAGGACAAGAAAGTAGTGGACGCGGTGAAGGCGACAGGGCGCAAGCAGCTGGTCATCGCCGGCCTGTGGACCGAGGTGTGTGTCGCGATGCCGACAATCCAGGCCCTCGGCGAAGGCTGGGACGTTACTGTGATCACCGACGCGTCGGGCGCCGTTTCCGTGGAAGCCCACCAGGTCGCCATCCAGCGCATGATCGCAGCCGGCGCGAACATGATGACCTGGCTGGCGCTGGCTGCCGAATGGCAGCGCGACTGGGCCAGGGCCGAACAAGCCGCCGCACTGACGCCAGTGATCGTTCAGCATGCCGGCGGCAGCGGTATTGCGTTCCTGTGGGAGCAGCAACTCCTCAACACGCCCGTGCCGGCCAAAGCGGGGTGATCCAGACTGGCGCCCAGCGGCTGTCTTCAGATCCCTCGAATGGAGAAATAACAGTGAAATTGATATTGATTGGATTCATGGCGACGATTGGCTTCGCCAACGTCCATGCACAAGCCAGGCAAGTGGCGCCAGGCGCGGACCTGATCGTGCACAACGCCAGAATCTTCACCGGCAATGCAGCACAACCCGCGGCGTCTGCGCTGGCCGTCAAAAACGGCCGCATCTACTCGGTCGGTACGGATGCCGAGGTGCTGGATTTGAAGAACGCCAACACCCGGGTCATTGACTCCCGCGGCCGGCGGCTCATTCCGGGCATCATCGACGCGCACACCCATGTGCTCAACGAGGGCGGATACAACTACACCCTGCGATGGGAAGGCGTGCCGACGCTGCGCCGGGCCCTGGCGATGCTGAACGAGCAAGCCAAACGAACAACGGAAGGCCACTGGGTCAAGGTGATTGGCGGCTGGTCTCCCTACCAGTTCGAGGAGAACCGCTTCCCCACCATGGATGAACTCCGCCGGGCCGTGCCCAATCGCCCGTTGATCGTGCAGTACGCTTACAACCGCGCCTTCATGAACCAGCAGGCGATGGATGCCCTCGGCGTGGGCACTGAAAAATTTCCCAAGGTTCCAGGCACCGAGTTCGAGAAGGACGCGCAAGGCAGGTATACCGGCGTGGTCCATGGCTACACGTTCCTGTTCATCGCCCTGGAGACCATGGTGCCGCAGCTCTCCTTCGATGAAGAGGTGAGCTCGCTGATCCAGACGACCCACCATCTCAACCGATTTGGGGTCACGTCCATCGTCGATGCGGGTACCGGGTTCCGGGAGTACCCCAAGGCCCAAGCCACCGTCAACGTCCTCGCCCGCGACAACCGCCTCAACATCCGCATGCCCTTCGTGGACCTGCAGTTTGGAGACGGCTCCGTGAACATGGTGGACGGGCAGATCAAGGCGATCACGAAGACTGCGCCTATCGGCCCGGGGCACAACCTGCACCCGCAACTCGCGCACGGTCATGTTTACCGCGGCGCCGGCGAGTTGTTATCGGCGGAGGTCCACGACCACGAGAACTTCGACCGTCCGGCGGTCATCATCGAGCCGGAGAAGATGCGGGAACTGGTGGAGCGGGACGTTTCCAAATTGGTGCAGCGGCGAATTCCTTTCCGCGAGCACATCAGTTACGACGAGAACATCACGCCTTTCCTCGATGCCCTTGGGAAGCTGAATGAGAAGACGCCGCTCGACGGCCTGCGGTGGAGCATCGAACACGCCGAGACCATCAGTCCCGCGAACATCGCCAGGGTGAAGGCACTGGGTGGTGGCATCGCCCTGGACGCCAAGATGGCGATGCACGGCGACGGTTTCATCAAGACGCATGGCCGCGACAAAGCCTTGCTGACCCCGCGCCTGCGCCAGCTCGTCGACAGCGGCATCCCCCTGGCCATGACCACTGACGCCTTCCGTGCATCTTCGTTCAATCCATGGGTCGGTATCAGCTGGATGGTGTCGGGGAAGTCGGTCTCCGGAGCGGAAGTGCTGGCCAGGGACAACCGTCTGTCACGCGCCGAAGCGCTGAAACTCTTTACCCGCAATGCAGCGTGGTTCATGAACGCCGAATCCGAGCTGGGCATGATCGCCCCTGGCCACCTCGCCGACTTCGTGCTGCTCGACAGGGACTACTTCGAAGTTGCTGAATCCCAGATCAAATCCATCGCCTCGGTCTTGACCGTCATGGATGGCCCGGTGGTGTACGGCGCGCAGGACTACCAGTCGCTTTCGCCTGCATTGCCCGAGATCCTGCCCGCTTGGTCACCGATCAAACACTTCGGCGGCTATCGCCAAACCCGATGAGGTGCGGAAGTTTAAAAGGAGAAAAACCATGAATTCAGTCAACGAGCTGCCGATTTCTGCCGACGAAAGCGTTCGTCGCGTCACCTTCAGGACGCGCGGCAATACACACGGTCCGGTCACCCGCTTGATGAGCCCATCAGACCTGGGTCACATGCTCAAGCCCTACGTGTTTCTCGACCTGTTTAACGTCGATCTCCACGATCCGCGAGCAGGCTTCTCCATCCATCCGCACTCAGGGCTTGCGACGATCACAGTCATCACAGACGGAGACCTGCGATTCGATGACCCCACAGACGGAACTGGTCATATCGGCTTTGGCGGCTTCGAGTGGATGCGCGCGGGCAACGGCGTGTGGCACGGTAAAGAGCTGTCCGGCGGGACGACGCCAAGAGCCAAGGGATTTCAGCTCTGGATAGCGTTGCCTCCCGACCTTGAGCACGAGGCTGTAGACAGCCAGTATGTTGAAGCCAGGCATGTGCCGACTGCCGGGCCCGCGCGCGTGATTCTCGGCAGCTACGAAGGTGCCCGCAGCCCGGCACGCGCCCCTGAGGGTGTGACTTATCTGCTGGTGAGGCTGGCCGCTGGCACGGAGTGGACGTTCACGCCACCTCCGACACAGCCGCTCGCCTGGATGGCGGTCTCAAGCGGTGTTTTGACCGGAGAAACTCCAGCCGATGCCGGCGAAATGGTCATTTTTGAGCAGGGAGTTCAGCCTGTGAAATTGAAGGCCGGCCCCACTGGCGACGCCATCTTCGTGATTGGTTCCGCCACACCGCATCCCCATGACTTGCATCTCGGGAGCTACTCGGTCCACACCTCGGCAGATTCCCTGGCTAAAGGGGAGGCCAACATTGAGCGCTTGCGGAAACTCCTGATCGCCGCGGGAGACCGGCGAAACGCTGGCGGTTCGATCCCAGTCTTCAAGGAGTGAGCGTCCCTGGTGCGTTGCGGCCCGAAGCGTGGCCGCACGCTGCAGCTCCTTTAGTCTGGGACGCACGGTGATGCCGGCAAGACCGATCCGCCGCGCGCCTTCAGCCGCGCCGGGCCGCCTCTATCGCGGCGATGTTGATCTTCTTCATGGTCATCATGGCGTCGAAAGCGCGCTTGGCTGCTGCGCGATCGGGGTCGGCTATGGCCTCGATGAGTACGCGCGGCGTGATCTGCCATGACAGGCCCCATTTGTCCTTGCACCAGCCACACTCGCTTTCCTGGCCGCCATTGTTGACGACGGCATTCCACAGGCGGTCGGTTTCGGCCTGGTCGTCTGTCGCGATCTGGAAAGAGAAAGATTCGTTGTGCTTGAAGTGCGGGCCGCCGTTCAGTCCGATGCACGGGATGCCGGCGACGGTGAACTCGACTGTCAGGACGTCGCCTTGCTGGCCGTCGGGGTAGTCGCCCGGTGCGTGGAAGACGGCGCCAACAGCGCTGTCGGGGAAGGTTTTGGCATAGAAGTTCGCGGCCTCAACGGCGTCGTGTTCGTACCAAAGGCAAATCGTGTTCTTGCTGATTTTCTTGCTGGCCATTTCGTGTCTCCTGAGGGGGTGAACGCCCGGCATGCGCCATGGCGCGAAGAACGGCCATCGTACTCATCGCAAGAGTCAGCGCAAGAGCCGGGGGCCTTGTTCGGAGCTTATCCCTAGCCCTTGGACCTGGAAGGGTCGGCCGAACCCGGATAGGTTCGCTCTTCCTCAAACGTTCCGTCGGCGCGGTGGATTTTCACCGAGGCAGTTTTGCCGACCATGAATTCCCGGGTCGCCTGCAGGATCTCTGCCTTGGTGGGCTTGCTGATAGAGGCGCGATCAGCGCCTTGTTTGGTCAGATCCCAATGCCCGTCATGCGATTTGATGTGGTAGCTGTCCATACGGTCTCCTTTAAAGAAAAGATCGTATGGGCACAGCGGCCTGCTCCGCTGTAGGACAATTTCTACGGAGGCCCGGCGTCAAGCAGATTCTGATCCGGCCTGGTCAGAAGAAACTCCTGGCTTGTGACGCGTGTTGGCATCTGGCCGGAAACATCGTCGCCAACCAAAACGGGTGTATCGATGCTTTTGAACTGTTCCCGCGCAACCTCTTGCGGATCGCGATAGCCCTGGATGTGCTGCGCTTCCATCGCCCAGCTGGCTGCCTCAAGTACGTCGATCCTGCCGTTGGCCAGTTCCATGATTTTTTCGGTAAAACTTCTGCGCCATTCCTTGCGTTCGCTTGTAGACATGCTGATTCCCTTCGAGAGAGGTTTAGTGGCACATGGCCACGGGCTCGACGGAGGGCTGTCACTCAGCCGACAAGCGGTAGGTTTACCGACTAGCTTTACGCAGTAGCGGTTAAGGCTATTGCATCCGATCTTTATGCGCTACTTTGTAAGGGTATTGAATGTGATGCTGTAGGACGTGGTGGCGACCGGAGACGTGGAAGAAGCCCGATGGGCAGCACCGAAGCCAGGGTGACAGCTATAGCCTGGTGTTGCGTCGGTCGACAACGAAGGCGGGTAACGGATGTACTTGCTAAACTGGCGGAACTGGCGGGAGGCTGAGGCGATGGAATCCATGCACAAAGACAGCGAACCTGAAGAAGGGCGCATCCGAAGTGTGCTGCGCAGCAGCATGACGTGGCTCTTCCTCGTTCTCGGTGTTGGCTTTATGACGTGCGAGATTTACCTGCGCTATACCGCCAACACGTTTGCACTGGAGCCGCTCTATTGGTACTTGTTCGTCGAGCATCAAGCGATCTCGATGCCAACGATTGTCCTAGCCATGATCGCCGCGCTGCTTGCCGGCAGCATGCGCGCCAAGCGCAATCCGGAGTCAAAATTGAGACTCCTCTGGAAGGTCGCAGCGCTTTTTGCCATCGCATTTGCGGGGTACATTGCCATACATGGCATCTAACTGGCTACTCGACTTGTGCAGACGACTTCTTCGCTTCGCTGTTACCTGGTAGATGCCGCCAGTTACATCTAAAGGTAGCCGCCCGTTATGCGATTTACAACGTCGATCATGGCACCTCAAGAGGCGAGTCTTGGCCGCTCGGCATCGGCGGCGATGTCGAGCTCCATCATCCTGCTTTGCGCTTTTTTTATCTTCACGGGGTCGTCTATCCTCGGCATGTGGCTGGGAGCGGCGGCGGCCTCAGCTGTCTTCACGGTCTACCTGCTCCAAGTCCACTATCTAGGCACTATTGGTCGCCACGGTGCGCGGCGAAGGCTTCGCACGTGGAAGCTCTCCCTGGCGGCACATAGCCTTGTTTTCGCCGTCTGCTATCTCGTTGTTCGCGATTCGGTCGTCTTTGTTTTCTTGCTCCCAGAGGCGGTCAGCGCGCTCATTCATCTCTTGGGCATCCGCTGTGCACAGAAAGCGAAAGTCGATGTCTGATGATATAAAAAACGACTTGCGGATGGATGTTGTGGGGTGCTTTCGCTTGCCAGGGCGTGCTCCATGGCTGCTTGTATGGGTTGATACGTTCACGGTACCCAAGCTTGTCGCACGAATTAAACTGGGACAGCTACCTTTCTTCCATGGGTTTGAGCGGCGACGTCCTGTGGCTTTTGTTGTTCGGGCATTGGAAATGCCGGTCCTTGCTGCTTTCTTCTCTCTGCGTGGGGTTCTCTTTTCTTTGGGTGTGTTTGTTCTGGCAATGACCCAGACCACATGCTCAGGCGGATTTGAGTAGTAGTAGTTTTCCCGGGGTCCGACCAGTTACGCTTGAGCCATGAATGAAAATTCTGATTACGACCCGGATTCCGCGCCTTACGAACCAAGCAATGAAGAGATTGCTTCGATGCGCGCGGCCTCACCCGCTGAAGCCGCCGCGGTAGACGCATTGATCCTTCGGGAGTGCTCAGACCGCTGGCAGAAGGTTGCCAAGATCGTCGGGGATCTGATTGAAGAATTCGATCAGGCATACGCTCACCTGCCATTCGCCTACATACAGGCACGCATGGATGAACTGGAAGACATGGGCAAGGTCGAGATCGTTGGCCACGTCTGGTCAATGCGCTACTCTGAAATCCGGCTTGTATCGTCCACCCTGGGTGGCACGTAAAGCCCATGGACCGTACAGAATTCGTCACCGCCTTGGTCGGCGTAGCCATAGGCGTGATGGTTGCCGCGATTGGGTTCCCGGAGGTCTTGGAAAAGGTATTTATAGGCGGCGTTGTGCTGCTTATGGTTCCCGGCTTTGTATCCTTCCACTTCATCCTTTATCGCTTAAAGAATAACCATCCGAAGATATACAGAGAAATCGCGGCGACGAATGAGGACTTATCGTGGGGAATGGGCGATGCCTTTCGCAGATTCAGGAAATTCATCCATAGTTCTCGCGCTCGGGAGCTTCATGACGGCTTACTCAGCGCAGCCGTGGTTGTTGGGCGGGTGACTTGGCGTCTAAGTTTTGCCATGGCCGGATTTTTCCTGGGCGCATCGCTAGCCCTTCGTATTTCATGACAATGATCTGCGGATTGGGCTGGAGGTCTTGATGATCAAACGCAACGGAATCGACTGTTCACGTGCGCTCGTCTATATTGAGGACGCAGTGGGAAGACCGGCCGCCTAGAATCGTCGCTGGGCCTGGGCCCTTCATTTATCGAACTAAAACACAAAGAATTCTTCATGCGTTACACAGTCATCTTGTCCTCATTGCTTCTTTGCTCCGCCTGCAGCGAAACATCATCGCAACCAGCCGTCACCCCAAACGCAGTGTCAACCATCGCACCTGCTCCTGCCACGGCCGCTGCACTCGTCTTACCGGATGCCAAAGAGGCTACGCAGGCATTCCTCGTGATGATGGACATGCAAGAGTACAAAAACGCCGAACTCAAGCTTGGCACGTGCATCCCGGCTGTTGATGCCAAACACCCGGGTCAGGTGGCTTGCGGGGTCGCATTGAAGATTGGGGCCGGCACTTCTGCAACTCAGGCGGATTTTTACCGTCGCGGCAATAAGTGGGTGGCGCAGCCGAGCAGTTCGCAAGATAAGTTGCCGTTTCCGGATCCCAAGCTTCGATAGTTATGCCTGACAGGTTGTTCAATGCCGATAATTCAGCCGCGGGCTGAATCGAGCGGTTACTCCAACGTCACTTTGCACCGAATGGGTACCATGCCTCCTCAGAAGCAGTTGCGATTCCCCGCTGGTTCCAGGGTTCGCGTCCTCACCAGTGGTGGGTGGAAGCGATCTTCCGTGGGGACGGTCATGGATGAGCCGGAAGCTACCGAGACGCTTCTGGGTGTGACCTTCGTTCACTGGGTACAGTTCGACGAGCCGCAGGAAGACATCAACGGGCCTGACAAGTACCGGAAGGCACAAATTCTGGGGGAATACCTCGATAACTCAAGTGACTCGCCATAACGATGCCCTTCTACCGCTTCCAGATTGACTCCCCGTTCGCAACGCGAGCCGTACTGCTTCGCGTGCGCGGACTCATGCGCGAATCACCGAGTTTTTTTCAGTCGATCAAGGAGTCTTTCGAGAAACGTCCGCAAGAAGGTCCGCCCTTCGTCGGAAACGTCAACGGAACTGTGTTCAAGATGCGCCGCGACATTCGGTATCGGAACTCATTCTTGCCCCGAGTGCATGGTTCTGTGATATCGATTCCAGCTGGTTCCAGAATATTCGTACGAATGCATCTGCATCCTCTTGTCGTTGTCTTTCTGTTGGTGTGGCTTGGAGGCGTCGGTGTCGGCGCACTCAATGCCTTCATTTCCGAAAATAGGAGCCTCCAATCTGTGCTTGCCCCGGCGGGTATGTTCCTGTTCGGCATCCTGCTCACGCTAGGAGGCTTTTTTCCCGAAGCTTTCAAAGCTCGGCGCCTGTTGGAGCAAGGCATTGCACCTGGCGCCGACCTTCAACGTTAAACCTCGCGATGCGTTCGTTAACCATCACCGCACTACTCGTTCTTGGCAGTGCTAATGCCTTTGCCCAGGACCTCGCTGGAAGCAACTGCCTTCTGCACGAACCCCCGGCAGCGGCCGGAGAGAGTCAAAGCCACGGAGCTTTGCTGAGAGTGTTCCCGCGTGCGAAAGTGATTGGCCCTGACTACAGCGGTTGCCAAACCACATGGGTTGCAGATGGTGCAAGGTGGAAGGCAATTGTGAAAACGGAGATTCTCTCTGGCGATCCTGTGCGTATCTGGCTTCCTGATGGGGCCTACGCGGCATGCCGATACCAGAACGGAAAGGTGGTGTCGGGAAACAAGGCGGACTGTGCCCATCCGGATTTCTTGCTGGCAAAGTCCTTTCCGCCCGGTTGCGTTGCAAAGCTCCGTAATGCTGCGGCCAAGGACGTGCCCGGGGCGTTTCCCGTGGGGTGCGACTTTGAATAGCATGCAGACTCACAAGTCGATTGGCGCGGACGTACTATCGGCCGGCTTCGCCCGCTTGCCGTCCGACGGTCATCCCCAACGGGTCACCTTAACGTTAGCTATGCCAAAGTAGCGGCAATGGCTCTTCCCAATTTCCAATATCACCCGGATCCGATCGCAACGGAAACCGCTCATCTCACGTGTTAAGTGCAAGGGGTACGTCATGCTCACAGAAATCGAGAAAGTTGGGGGGAAGTTCTATCTGGCGAATAGCACCCGCCTTGGGTACCGAATTATGGTCAACGTTGCTTTTACCTAAGTCGCCATGAAAAAGATTGCCTCTTTTTTGCTCGTCCTCGGTTTGTCGCTGTGCTCGCAGGCACATGCCCAGGTAGTTGCGTGCGGCGACAAGTCTCTTCCCCCCGATCAAAGGTGGAACCCTCCCAATTCCGCGGTTTCCCCTCAACTGAAACGCTTCTACGACCTTGGAGATCGGCTGTCCGCCGCGCACAAGGATGGGAATTCAGCGCAATCCGTGACTGCTGCGAAGCAGTACCTGGAAGCCGCAAAAAGTTTCCGCTGCAACTGGAATTTTGGAAACGCGATACACGATGCAAACACCGCCCTCGGATTAGCCGCGCTGCATCAGGGGAACACTGATGAGGCGGTACAGTTTCTGGCCGCCGCAAGTAAGTCAACGGGCTCCCCTCAGCTCGACACATTTGGTCCTTCGATGCTCCTTGCCGACGAGCTTGTGAAGATAGGAAAGCGAAAAGAAGTCATCGCTTATCTAAAGGCGGTAAAGCGCTTCTGGGAAATGGACGATAAATCTGTGGCACGTTGGGTGGCCCAACTGGAAGTTGGCGGGTCCCCGGATTTTCGATTGAATCTACGCCCGTTATGAGTGCGGCGTTCGTTCATCTGAGAAGTTAGGACTCAGTCATGAATTTGAGACTCATCGCCGCATTGCTCGGAGTTTTTCTTCTCTGCGTTGCCTTGCTAAGCTTCGCCAGGCCAACTCTCTGTGCAACCGGTTGCGGCAATCTGCTCGAGCCGCTATTTCAGCGCAGCCTACTATTTTCTTGGCCCTTGGGGTATACGCGGGCTTCTGCTTGCGCTCGCCGGTTTGATGTTCTGGGTCGCGATTCGAGGCCGGGAATAGCGTCCTGTACGGCCCAGGCTTCCATCGCACGAGTTCATCAACCGGGCAATTTGAATCAATCGAAAAGCATATAAACCGGCGTTCCCGCTACCGCGGGCACAAACCGCCTATTGCACGTGGCATTCCCGCCGCAGCAACGCCAGCGCGTCGTCGAACGCTTGAACGGCATCGCTTTGCAGCGTGGCCTGCGCCTCTTCTACAAACTCATCCCACAAGCTCGCGTAGGCATCCTGGTGCTGCACCGGCGCGTGGTCCATGATGTACTGGTGGGCCAGCGCGGGATCGAAACCGGATTTGCGGATCTTGCGCAGCAGGGTTGCGGCGCTTTTCTCGGTCAGCAGGGTCTTGGGCGCGGAGCCGGCGGCCACGCACAGGAACAGGGTCAATAGCGAACCATCGTCCGCATTGCCGCCGGTCACCTTGCTCCACACAGCGGAAGCCTGACGGTCATGGTGATCGACTTCGTTCAGCCCGTCTTCCACCCAGAAATACCGGCCCATGAAGGCCGGGCTGCGGTCAAATAGCTGGCGCGGCGGTAACGCCGGATCGAGCACTTTTGACGCATCGGCCATCACGGACTGTCGCACCGCCTCCACCACATCCCGCAGGTGGGCGGGCAGCTTTTTCGGAACGGCGAGCGGCAGCGCAGCCGGCGCGGCCCCGTGTTTTTTGCGCAAGGCGGCAATCATCTTCTCGAACGCCACCCAGTCGGGCATTTCGGTGCGGCCCGTCGCCAGCACCAGCAAGGCGGTGCGAATCACCGCTTCCGCATCCTTGCCGGCTTCTTCGAGCTCGTCGGCGTCCATACCCAGTTCGCCCGCTAACCAGATGGCCGCATCCACCACCCGCGCGACATGGCTGCGCCTGGCGAGTTCGGCCCGGTAGTCGGCCAGGTTGCGCAGTGACCATTTGGCCAGCAGCGGAATGTGCTCGTCAGTGAAGCCGGCGCTTTCATTCATGCCGAAGTGGCTGTTTTGTGGCATGGCGATCAGCGCCTTGAGCATGTCCGAGCCGCCCTTGGAGCGCGACAACAGCGAGAAATCGCGCAGCGATTCAGCCGCCTGCCGGAGGTCGCCCTGACAGGAATGTTCGAGGTACAGGCTGATCAGGTTCACCATGCGATCGCGGGCTTTTTCAAGATCCGGGCGCAAGTACTCATTACCGAAATATCGCGCGATCTGCACCATGCCCTTGGGGCCTTCAACCCGCATGGCTTCGATTTTTTCGGCACCGATGATGCCGTGCTGCACGCCGTACTGCAGTGCCTTTTCAAAAAAGGCGCGCGTATCGTAGAGTGAGATGGCGGAAGGCGAGGACATGGGCGTTTGCAAGTTCAGATCGCCGATTCCTCATCGGACTCGCGTGCCGTCGGCGTGGCCTTGCCGCGATCGGTGTCGCCGGGCTCAACCTTGCCGTCGTCGTCCTGCACATCCTCTTCGTCCTCCTCATCGGAAGCCGTCTTGTGCGCAGTGCCCTTGGCACGCAGCACCATCAGCATTTCAATGAAGAGGTCCGGCAGTTCGTAACGCAGCAGCCAGGCGAGCTGCATCCAGTCCTGGTCGGCAATTTCATCCAGCTGGACACGCGGTCTTTCGTAGGCCGAGGCCAGCAGCGCGGACTGGGACAGCATCTTGCCGTACTCGTCGGCCAGCTCAAAGCTGCCGCTGCGCGCAAAGGCTTCAACACGGCTCCACTGGTCGGAAAAATAATCGGCAAGGGCTTCGCTCCCACCCTCCAGGTCGCCGATCGCGGTGAGAAATTCCAGCGGATCCGCGTCCTCCCGGAAGATCACCGCATTGACCATGCCGCGCAGATGCGTGCGGGTCAGGTCCTTGTAGAGCTTTTCAATCACCACGGCGCGGGCAAACTGCGCGGGCGTGACCAGCAGGCTGACCACCGACTCCTTCGAGTTGTCGTACTCGCGAATGACCGCCAGGACGTCCTTGGGCGGCAACTGCTCCAGCACCACCATCAGCGCAGCATCACCTTCGTCGTCGGCCAGCGCGACCAGCGCAGCCTCAGCGCCGACGATGTCGCCGGCCGCGATCAGGCTTTGGGTTTTTTCGATCAGGGCGAGATGCTTTGTCATCAGGGTTTTACCTTCCAGGTCATGCTTGCTTGCGTCAGTCTTTGGCATCAAAGCCCTGCTGGACCAGCCACTCGGAACCTGCCTCGTGGCGTGCCCGGGCATCGGCGCTTTGCTCGCGATCGTCATCGCCCTCAAACATCACCACGGCGCCGTCGCCGTTCTCATCACTGTCTTCTTCGTCATCGCCGTCGTCGCCGTCACTATCTTCTTCGGCGTTCACCATTGACGCGGCCACAGGCATGCCCGCCATGTATTCCAGCCCCGCCGTCAGCGTCAGGAATTTCTCTCCGCCGGGCGCCTGCAGGACGATGTGCGCCAGGTCCTGAGCCCAAGGCGCCAGCACAAAGCCATCCGCCAGGCTGCTCCAGGCCGGAAAGCCATCGGCGTCGTGGCTATCGTGGGTGAGCAGATGGTCCATCACGGTTTTCTCCGTGAAGTCAAAACCTTGGTGAAACACCACCGCCACCATCTCGGGGCTGGTGTCCATCATCTGGACCAGAAAGGCCATCTCCTGGCGTTTGCCCGCCAGGCGCTGGTGCAGCACGTCGCGCCCCTCAGAGTCGAATCGCAGGTCATCCATCTCGGACTGGTAAGCCGAACGCAGGTCGATGAAGTAGGGGGAGACGCTCATGCTGCTGGGTTTTTCATGGGGTGCTTTTCTTTCGGTCAGCAAGGGTCACAGTAGCGGGTTGAGATAGTCGGCCCAGATGGCATGCGCCGTGCCTATCGGGCTGTCAAGCAGGTTGCGGCGGCGGTTGTCGTCATAGGCCTGGCGCTTGTCCGCATCCGACAGCACCTCATAGGCCTGCTGCACCGCCCTGAAACGCTCGGGCGCCTCGGGGCTGGCATTTTTGTCGGGGTGCCAGAAGGAGGCCTTTTGCCGAAAGGCTTTTTTGACATCGGCCAGCGTTGCCGCGCTGTCCAGCCCGAGGGCGGTGTAGTGATCAGTCATGCGAAAGTGGCTGTGTCCTGGACCGCAGGCAGGGAGCTGCACGGCATGTTGGGAGGCTCACGAGGTGAGGGGGAGTCGCCTGCGCGCTTGGCGGAGGGATCAAGGATTATGCCCGTCTGGGGCCGTGCAGGCTGGCGGCCGGGAAATGGCTTTGTCCCGTACTGCCGCCCGAAGTTCGAGCCGCAGGTGAGGCCCGAGTGGTCGCAGACAGAGAGGGAAGCTAGTTAACAAGAAAAACCGGGATGACCCGGTTGCCCTCTGTATTGAAATCCCCCCTCACACTGGGACGGGGTCTTGTGGGGGGCAGCGGCCACCGGGCAGCGCGGTTTTTTCACAGGGGCAGGCCTGGCGCTCGCAGCCGACGTGACACCGAGCGCAACGACTGGCGCCCAAGGGGGCAGCCGGGCCGGGGTATGGGTATCGATGGTCAAACACAACGGAATCGGCGATTTGGTCTGTGTTCGTCCATATTGAGGAGGCGATCAATACACTGTCCCCCTAGAATCAGCTTGCGGGGTTTAGTCCCTTTTTTATCGACCTGAGTGAAACCCAAAATGGGAAATAAGTCTTTTAATAACAAGCACTTGGCTGGGTTTTCAGCGGCCAGGTTATACCGCAGGCGCGATGTTATACCGCAGACCTTGCGGTATACATTACGTTAGACGTCAATTTTGCGGTTCACCCAACAAAGCACCCCTCTATACCTAGCCATGCGCCGCTCGCCAAGCTTCAACTGCCCCAATTGCGGCTTTGCCGTATTCAATCGCCGTTACCCCAAGTGTGAGCAGTGCGGGGTGCAACTGCCCGAGAGAATGCGTCATTCAGGCGAAGAGGTTGCCGTACTTCGAACTCAAGAGGAAGCCGAAGAACTCGCGCGCAAGGCCAGAGAGCGTCCGCCGTCGTCTAGTGGTGACAGCTGGGCTTATGTCAGCGGGTCAGAAGGATCCTCAGACGGCGGATGTGCTGCTGACGGTGGTTCCTGCGGAGGTGGGGATTGAACAAGTCGGTCTTGGCTGGAGGCCTCGTTCTGTGGGTGTTTCGTACCTTGAAGGCTCGCGCCCGTGACGTCTAACATGACAATCGACACGGACGTCCTATCGTCCGGCTTTCGCCGGCCTACTGTCCGCCGGTCATTTCTACGTTAAATTGCAAGTATGGTGCTGCCTTTCCACGTTTCTTGCAGTGAATCCGCGGTCGGCTTGTATGAGTTGGCCGACGGTCGCTTTCAGCTTATCGAAGATGGTCCAATCGCACCACTTATGGTTGGACCTGGTTATGTGTTGGTTGAGAACCGACTTGCAGACCATCTACGAGAATTTCAGTTGGAACGTGTGAGGTTTGTGCCTGCGACCATTTGGCATCGGCGCACTGGTCAAGAGTTTCGTACTCACGAGCGCCTTGTCGTTGGACAGCAGTTTTTCCCCGACCAAATCAACGATCTGAATCTTGACGGTTGCAGGTTGTTGGGTCTCAACGGTGAGTACCTGTTCGCCAGTCCTGAACTGTCACACCAACTGCGAGAGAGTCCGTTTTCCTACCTTCGTTTTAGCGAAGGATTGAAGGGGTGGGCTGCCAATGCAATTTAACATTTCGCTCGGCGCGGACACACAGCAGAAGGATGCCGCTTCGCGGCGCTTGCTGCGTGCCGGGCAGCTTCGACGTTATGTGTCACGGGGAAATGAATGAATGACGCTGTTCTCCTTGCAGGCTTTAGCAATATGGACCTCGTTGATTTTCATTACCACATCGACTGGCAGTCTTGGAAAGGCAGCTACATTGAGCTGACTGCCCAAGGCCAAGGAAGAAAGCGGCACCTGCGCTTTTCAGGTGTGTCCAATCTGAGAATAGACGAAGGTTTTAATGGTTCTTTGTCTGGAATGGAGATAGTGGACATCTCCGATCGCCAGTGGGACTCTGCACGAATTGAAGTAAGAAACTTCGAGCAAGATCCAGGTGTCACATTTTTGGCGGCAACCATGGAGACCGTCAGTGACACATAACATTTCGCTCGGCACGGACACACAACAGCAGAATGCCGCTGCGCGGCGCTTGCTGCGTGCCGGGCAGCTTTGACGTTAGACCGCATGGAAACTTCATCGCTCGTCGTAGGGCAAACGTACTACCGTCTTACGTTTGCGGACATTGAGATGACTATCCCAGGGATTGAGCCGCTTGTTTTCTCAGGAATGCATGAGTCCTCCCAAGGCGAACTGCTACCTACCTTTCAAGACACGATCTCCTATACATGGGTAGGTTGCTATCCTGGCCCATACAGGCGCGGCCAAGACATTGACGTCGCGCTGTACCCTATGAAAGAGGCCGAAGCGGCGGAAATGCTCTCGCTTTCGGAAGTCGTAGGGAAGATCAACGAACTTTTCGTCAGAGCGGAACGCCTGGGATTCCCCACGCTAAAGCCGCCGCGCATCCCACCTGGCAATGCGGCCTAACCGTTCCATCGAGAGGACGCTTTCCGGCCTTCGGCCTCCAAGCGCCTCTCATGTCAAACATTAGGCCGCAGTCGAACCAGCAGCGCATACATAAGGGAACGCGAACATATGGCGGTTCGAACCATCGTTGGAGAACATGTGCACTCTTATTCGGGCACAGTGCTTCGATTCGAAGCTGATTACAAACTCAAGGCAATCGGCATCGTCTACCAAGCAGATGTATTACTCGACGGCAAGCGTGTGGAACTGGTGAGTGGAGTCATTGCCTGGGGTTTCCGAGCGTTTCCGCCTGGTCGCCGAGTGGAGGAAGCCGCCCGCGAATCGATCGAACTCACTGACATGAGGAAACTCTTGTCTGACCTACATGCGGCCTAACTCGTTGTTCCATCCGACGGCCTTCGGCCGCGGCTGAGCGCCAACGTTAAACATCATGCCGGCCACACGCGACCAGCTCGAGCGTCTTAGGGGAATCTCTGATGCGCAGAGCGTCGAACATCTGAAGGCGCTGGAGTCTCTGATTCCAGAGCTGGAGCCAGATAACTGTGGGCCGGAGGAGTTCGAGGCCTTACTGGGCGTGTTGGAACGAGCGCCGCTTGATGATGGCTTCGAGTCATACTGGTCAATCGTTCATTTCTTAGAGGCATGCGAGGGCTATGAACCTTCTCTGCTCGCATCTATCGGAAGACAACCGGCCGAACTGAGCCTCGCTATGGTCAATCGATTGCTAAACGCTGGAATCACGGCTTGCGGGGACCGGCCGTTACTCGACCTCCTGACCGAAGTAGCCCAGCGTCCAGACTTGGACGAACGTCTGAGAGAAGTGGCACGCGGCTTCATTGAGTACCAGCGGGTGAAGCATGATGCTTAACATGTCAGTCAAGCGGACCGCCTACGGCGTCCGGTCACCTTCACGTTAGACCACATTGCTATGGCGCGTACTGACGACCTACTTTATATAGAGACTGAAGATGCCTGCGCAAACTGCGGGTTGCGTGATGTTCGGGCATTGACGATTCACCACATCGAGCAGACTAAGCCGAAGAACGAGAACTATGACAATAAGATCGTTCTATGCCACAACTGTCACACGTGCCATCACAACGGCAAAGGCCCGAGCGACGATGAGATCCGCGACATCAAGCGCCGGCTCATTGTGAAGACACTCACTCGCCTGGGGCTGAACGCCCTGAAGCGCGCCTACAGAAACCCGAGAGTCGTTGCGAGTCCTTTCACAGTCGATCATCTCGTCGAGTGGGGCTACTTAAGGCACGTCGAAGACCTGTCGTGGTGCTCAAGTGATGAGAAGGAGGAAAAGGAAGTTCCGATTGATGCAGCGTACGAGATTTCTTCGCAAGGTCGTGAACTCTTGGAAAAGTGGGAGTTAAAGTGACCGTGCTGTCTAACATTTTGCTCGACACGGAAAAACAACCAAAGGCTGCGGCTTCGCCGCGATGGTTGGGTTCCGGTCAGCTCCAACGTTAGAGCGCATGGACGCCATGTTTCACGATCGAGAACTCACGCCGCGCAGCTTCCTTGACCGGCGTGACGAAATCAATGCCAAGCTTCGATCCAAACGCCAAATCGAACTGCGCGTAGCCTTGTATGCGTTCGGAGAGGAAGCCTTAATTGCTTGCGCGACGTCAGGATTTTCCGAGGCAGGTACGCCGGTTAGGCTGCCGTTTTCTGTTTCTAACGATGATCTTGGCCAAGCGGTTCGCGAGCTACTCCTCCAAACCTACTTGCATCCTGTGCCGTCGCACACGGACGCAAAATTGTCTGACTGGCCCGCATTTGTTGTCTCCGGCGCGAAGTCGGGGCGAGCATTTGAGGAGAACTGCACGTACTTGTCCGTCGAAACTGTGAACACGGCGTTGCGAATTCATGCATCCCGGCGCAAGCCACCGTCGGCTGTGTACATTGGGCAAGACCACTCGCTTGCCGTGGATAGCGAAGAACTTGGCGCGTCCATCCGAAATCTCGTATCAATCGTCAGGCGGCTAGACTCGCAAGATGCGCTCTAACAAGTCTTTCGACACGGACGCACAAGTGCGTCCACTCCCTTCGGTCGCACCTCACTTGTGCGCGCCGGTCAAGTCCGACGTTACCTCATGTTGAGAACGATATAGAACACGACCCTCGACAAGCAAGTCGCTTATCAACGCCGCAGATCAACCCCATTCCGACAGCCGCCCCGACACCAACCTAAACCGCCGCCCGCAACGCGAGGCCAGCGTTTCATCATGCGTGACCAGCACAAAGGCTGTGCCGAAGTCGCGTGCGAGTTGCAGCATCAATTCAAACACGCCGTCGGCCGTTGATCGGTCCAAATTACCGGTCGGCTCATCAGCCAACACGCAAGCAGGCTGCGTGACCAGCGCGCGTGCAATCGCCACACGCTGGCGTTCGCCGCCTGAAAGCTCTGCAGGGCGGTGGTGGATGCGATCTTGCAGCCCAACAGCCGCCAGCATCTTGGTGGCGACGCGTGCACATTCCGCAGGAGATTCGCGGCGGATCCACAGCGGCATCGCTACGTTATCCAGCGCGCTGAACTCGGGCAGCAGGTGGTGGAACTGGTAGACAAAACCCAAGTGCTTGTTGCGCAGGTCGCCTTGTTGTTGGGGTGACAACGACGACAGGGTTTGACCCTTGAGTTCGACTTGCCCGCTGGTCGGCGCGTCCAGCCCGCCCATCAAATGCAGCAGCGTGCTTTTGCCGGAGCCCGAGGCGCCGACGATGGCCAGCGTTTCGCCGGCGTGGACTTGCAGGTCTACGCCGTGCAGCACGGTCAGGTCGATCATGCCTTCGTGGAAGCGTTTGGTGAGAGCGCTCGCTGTCAGGACGACCTCCCCATTCAAGTCGGGGCCGCGGGACTGGCTTTGCCAGACCGCAGGCGCAGCGGCCCCCTCGGGGGGCAGCGAACCAGACGAAGTCGGGAGCGTGGGGGTCATATCTTTTTTGAGCTCACTCATAGCGCAGGGCCTCCGCCGGGTTGACGCGGCTGGCGCGCCAGCTGGGGTAGATGGTGGCCAGGAAGGACAGCACCAGGGAGATGACGGCGATGGGCATGATGTCGGCGTATTGCGGCTCACTCGGCATGCGGCTGATGAGGTAAATGTCCTTGGGCAGGAAGCTGGCGTTGAGGGCGCGCTCAATCGCAGGCACGATAACGTCGATATTGAAGGCGATGCCCAGACCCAGCAGCAGGCCCGAGAGCGTGCCGATCACGCCGACCAGCGCGCCCTGCACCATGAAGATTTTCATGATGCTTTTCGGGCTGGCGCCCAGCGTGCGCAGGATGGCGATGTCGGCGCGCTTGTCGGTCACCGTCATCACCAGCGTGCTGACGAGGTTGAAAGCCGCCACCGCAACGATGAGCGTGAGGATGATGAACATCATGCGTTTTTCGAGTTGCACGGCGGCGAACCAGGTTTTGTTCTGGCGCGTCCAGTCGCGGATCAGCAGGTCACCGCTCAAACTTCGTGACAGCTCAAACGCGACCTCACGCGCCTGGTGCAGGTCTTTCAGCTTGATGCGGATGCCGGTGGGCCCTTCGAGGCGGAAGATCCGCGCGGCGTCTTCCTGGTGCATCATCACCAGCGCCGAGTCGTATTCAAAATGGCCGGAGTCAAACGTGCCGACCACGGTCATTTGTTTGAGGCGCGGCACCACGCCCGCCGGGGTGACCTGGCCGCTGGGTGCGATCAGCGTGACGCTGTCGCCCTCGCGCACACCCATGGCGCGGGCGAGCTCGCCGCCCAGCACCACACCGAATTCGCCGGGGATCAGCTTGGCCAGCGTGGGGCCGGATGTGGCGGCGAGGTCGGTGACCTGGCCTTCAAGCGTCGGATCAATGCCGCGCACGACGGTGCCCTTCATGTCTTCACCGCGTGCCAGCAGGGCCTGCGCAGCAATAAAGGTGGCGGCGCCGGTGACTTGCGGGTTGGCCTTGATTTCAGCCAGCGTTTTTTGCGGGTTTAGCAGAGCTGCGCCGTTGGGGGCGAACACCTCGATGTGGGAGATCACGCCCAGCATGCGGTCGCGTACTTCCTTCTGGAAGCCATTCATCACACTGAGCACAATGATCAGCGCGGCCACACCGAGTGCGATGCCCAGCATGGACACGCCTGAAATAAAAGAGATAAAGCCGTTGCGCCGGGTGGCACGGCCGGCGCGGGTGTAGCGCCAGCCCAATATCAGCTCATAAGGAATTTGCATACTCAACCTGGTTGTCGTTGCGGGCCATTGATGGCCCGCCCGAACGGATTCTTATACGGTGCGATTTACGCGCCAAATTTGAAGGCCAATTGTGGCATCCCGGACAATAGCCCCATGTCAGCCAATTCCGCCACTCCTTTCACAGGGCCGCACCTGCTGGTTCCCTTTGCGGCTTGCAGCGCTGAGGCCTGGCTGCCCACCATGAAGGCGCTGCCGGCGCAAAGCACGCGCCACCTCAACCAGCTGCTCAAGGGCATGAAGTCAGTGCACACTGATACAGCAGATGCACACACGCTGTCGACGCCGCACGAGCGGGCCTTGGCCCTTGCGCTGGGCCTTGCCACGGCCGACACGCCTGATGGGCTGATTCCGTGGGCGGCGCAAGATGCGGCGCAGCACCTGCAAGGCGAGTCGGGCAAAGCCTGGGCCTGGGTAACGCCTTGCCACTGGGCCATGGGCCGCGAGCACGCCACGCTGACGGACCCGGCCGCGTTGGGGCTTGATGATGCGGAGTCCCGCGCGCTGCTGGCGGCCATGCAGCCTTACTTTGACAGTGACGGCATCACGCTGCGCTATGTGCCTGCATTGGGGGCAGGGCAGTGGCTGGCCGAGGGCGAACTGTTTCGTGCCTTGCCCACCGCTTCGCTCGACCGCGTGATGGGCCGCAATGTAGACCCATGGCTGCCGGGCGGAAAAACCGAGGCGAAGGACAGCACGGCCCGCAAGATCAAACTGCTGCAGAACGAAATGCAGATGCTGCTGTACACCCACGCGCTGAACGATGAACGCGCCGAGCGCCGCCAGTTGCCGGTCAATTCATTCTGGCTGAGCGGCACCGGCGCCCTGCCTGCCGGGTACGCACCCGGCGGCCAGAGACCGACCGTGCCGCGCAGCCTGGCGCAAGCCGTTTTTGCAGACGACTGGGAAGCTTATGCCCAGGCCTGGGCGGCGCTGGATGCGGGCGACATCGCGCAGCTGCTGGCCCGCCAGCGTGCAGGCGAGGCCGTGCGGCTGACGCTGTGCGGCGAGCGCGGCTGGCAGACCTTTGAAACGCACCCGGCCGACCTGATGGCCAGAATTTCAAGCCTTTTGATGCCTCAGCCCTTATGGTATGAGCGCAACCAGCTATAAAAAAGATAGTAAGCATAATGAAAATACAGGTACGCGACGTGCCCCCGCGCAGCGTCTGGGCGCTGCAGCAAGCCGGCATTCACCCGCTGCTGGCGCAGCTGTATGCCGCGCGCGGTGTAAGTGCGGCGGACGAGCTGGACGACGGCCTCGCGCGGTTGTTGCCGCCGGTGTCGCTGCATGGCGTGCAGCAGGCGGCTCAGCTGCTGGCCGACGCGATGGCAGCCGGAAAAAAGATCTGCGTGGTGGCCGACTACGACTGTGACGGCGCCACCGCCTGCGCCGTGGCCTTGCGCGGCCTCAAGCTGCTGGGCGCGCAGCATGTCAGCTACCTGGTGCCCGACCGCGTCACCGACGGCTACGGCCTCACCCCGCCGATTGCCGAGCGCGTGAAAGCCGCTGGCGCCGACGTGCTGGTGACGGTGGATAACGGCATTGCCAGCATCGACGGCGTGGCGCGCGCGCGCGCCCTGGGCATGCAGGTGCTGGTGACTGACCACCACCTGCCCGCGCTGAAAGACGGTGAGGTGGTGCTGCCCGAGGCCGACGTGATCGTCAACCCGAACCAGCCGGTCTGCACGTTTGAAAGCAAATCAATCGCCGGCGTGGGCGTGATGTTTTATGTATTGCTGGCGCTACGCGCCGAGCTGCGTGCGCGGGGGGCATTTGATGCCGCCACACAGCCAAAGCTCGATGCGTTGCTGCCTCTGGTGGCGCTGGGCACGGTCGCCGACGTGGTGAAGCTCGACGCCAACAACCGCCGCCTGGTGGCGCAGGGCCTCAAGCGCATACGCATGGGCCATCTGCCTGCAGGCCTGGCCAGTTTGTTCAAGGCGGCGGGCCGCCAGACGCTGGTGGCCACCACCTTTGACTTTGCGTTTGCGCTGGGCCCGCGCATCAATGCGGCAGGGCGGCTCAGCGACATGACGCTGGGCATTGAATGCCTGCTGACCGACGACGTGGGGCGCGGCGACGAGCTGGCGCAGATGCTGGACGGCATCAACCGCGAGCGCCGCGACATCGAAGCCGGCATGCGCGAGCAGGCGCAGCTGGCGGCCGACGCGATGATTGACGAGGACGAAGAGCCGCCGCCGGCGATCGCCATTTTCGATGCGGAGTTTCACGAAGGCGTGGTCGGCATCGTGGCCTCACGCATCAAGGACAGGCTGCACCGCCCGACGTTTGTATTTGCCGCCAGCCAGGCCGATGGCAAGGAGCATGAGCTCAAGGGCTCTGGCCGTTCGATCCCGGGGTTCCATCTGCGCGACGCGCTGGACCTGGTTGCCAAGCGCCACCCCGGCGTGCTGCTGCGCTTTGGCGGCCACGCCATGGCGGCCGGCTGCACCATTGCCGAAGAGCATTTTGAAATCTTCGAAAGAGCGCTGCAGCAGGTCGCCCACGAATGGCTGGACGCCGCCACGCTGACGCGCCGCATGGACACCGACGGCCCGCTGCCGGCCGAATATCGCCGTACCGACGTGGTCGATACGCTGCACAGGGAAGTCTGGGGCCAGGGTTTTGCGGCCCCGACCTTCAGCGAAGTGGTGGAAGTGGTGTCACAGCGGCTGGTGGGTGAAAAGCACCTGGCGCTCAAGCTCAAGCACCAGGGCCAGCCGGTCGACGGCATCTGGTTTGGGCATACCGAATCGTTGCCCGCGCGGGTGAAGCTGGCTTTCCGGCTGGATGCGGACGAGTGGCAGGGCGTGAAGCGGGTGCGGTTCCTGGTGGAAGCGGCGGAGCTTTAGGCGGACCGCTGCGCTCGCCTGGCAGCCGATGTGCCTTCTGCCGCCCAGACCCCCCAGGCCTTTCGCGCTGTAGCGCTTGTCCGACGATGGCCGGGTGGAGCCACCTACAGCTGGCCGCCGACGCGGCGGGAATGATGACGCAAAGGTGCCCAACCCGGTGCGCCGCCTACCACCCCTGAGGCATCCATGAACACCATCATTTATATCGTCGGCCTTGTTGTCATCATCGGCGCCGTCCTGTCTTACTTCGGTTTTCGCTGAAATTTCAAGAAATCGGGGCTCAGGCCAACAGGAACGTGCGCGAGCCGCTCCTGAATTCATAGCAAATCGGGTTTCAATTCTTACTCCAAATGAGAGCAATTCTCATTTAAGATGGGTTTCCCTCTTCCTTCGGCTGCGGATCGCCGGTTGTGGAGTGGGGCACCTTCATCTTCTGGAGACCCGACATGCAAGGACCCTGTAACGCTCTGCCCGGCCTTGACCGTGAACACCGCGCTTTGCTTGCCCAATACGGCGAGATCCAGAAGCGCTGCAGCACCGTGATTGCCGCGCAGGCCGCAGAAATTGCGCGCCTGCAATCCCAGGCAGTGCGCCTGCGCGCAGCGGCGATGGCGCGGGAGACTGCGCTGGCCTGGGAGCGCGAAGACCGCCAGGCAGTCGAGGCGGCTATCCCCGGCCTGCCCAAGCGGCTGACGCTGGCGCGTCGGGTGGAATGGCTGCTGGGCCGTGTCCATGATTTACAGGCTTTGGTGCGGGAGCGCCTGCGCCGGCAGAAGAGGAGTGCGGTGAGCCCGCAAACCGCGGCAACGCTGGCGGACGCCTTGTCCACCTCGCACACCCCGCCTGTCCTGCACGAAAAGTCCGTGCTGTGCGTTGGCCAGCAGGGCGCCGGCACCACCGCCTGCCAGCATGTCATTGAAATGGCGGGCAGGACACTTCCTGCACCATGCGGGCGATGACGTGCAGGACGCGGCCGCACTTGAAGCCAGCCTGGTGGCCGCCGACCTGGTGATCTGCCAGACCGGCTGCGTGAGCCACGACGCCTACTGGCGCGTGCAGGACCACTGCCGGCGCACCGGCAAGCAGTGCGTACTGGTCGGCCAGCCGCAGGCCATGCAGTTTGTGCGCAGCAGGCAGGCGCCTTTTCCGCCCATCCCGTCAACCAGCCTGCCGCTCACGCCGCAAGCCGAAAATATCAAATAAAAGCGGCCTCAGCCCTTTGAAAACGGGCGCAGCATGCTATCTATTTAATAGCAATTCTGGTGGCTTCATTGCCGCGCACAATCGCACGCTCACGGAAACTTCTGGTGACAGCATGCACCAGCATGGCATGCCGCTTGGGCCGTCCAAGCACCAGAATCATGCATTTTGTACACAATCCTTAGATAAATCGCATACAAAGCTGGCACAGGCTTTGCAAGAAGGATGGCATGAATGCTCTTGCCAGCCCGACCCCAGCCGCCATTGAAGCCATCGCGCTGACCAAACGGTACGCGCAGCAAGACAAGCCTGCGGTCGACGGCATTAACCTGCGCATCGCCAGCGGCAGTTACTGCTGCCTGCTCGGGCCTTCGGGCTGCGGCAAAAGCACGACGCTGCGCATGATGGCGGGGCATGAGTCCGTCACCAGCGGCGACATCCTGCTGGAAAACCGCAACATCACCGACCTGCCCGCCGCCGGCCGCGGTACGGCGATGATGTTCCAGAGCTTTGCGCTGTTTCCGCATCTTTCGGCACTCGACAACGTCGCCTTCAGCCTGAAGATGAAAGGCGTGGACAAGGCGGCGCGCCGCCAGCAGGCCAAAGACTTGCTGGAACGCGTGGCCATGGGCCACCTGGCAGAGCGCAAGCCGGCCGAGCTGTCAGGCGGGCAGCAGCAGCGCGTGGCGCTGGCGCGCGCGCTGATCACACAGCCGCGTGTGCTGCTGCTCGATGAACCGCTGTCGGCGCTCGACCCTTTCCTCCGCATCCAGATGCGCGCCGAGCTGCGCCGATGGCAAAAAGAGCTGGGGCTGACTTTCATCCACGTCACGCATTCGCAGGAAGAAGCGATGGCGCTGGCCGACACCATGGTGGTGATGAACCACGGGTTGATCGAGCAGGTGGGTTCACCGCACGAAATCTACAACCGCCCCGCGAGTGAATTTGTGGCGCGCTTCATGGGTGGGCACAACGTGCTGGACACACCCGCCGGCAAGATCGGCGTGCGTACCGACCACATGAAGATCACCCCGGCCGGCCAGGCCGCGCCCGACGCGCCGCACAACCGGCGCGCCGTGGTGACCGATGTCGAATACCAGGGCCCCTATGTGCTGCTGGGCTTGCAGAACCCGGGCGTTTCACCCACAGCCCACACCACGGCCGAGTTGTCGGTGATGGTGCCGGAGGCAGCGTTTACGGCCCGGCCCTATGCGCCGGGTGACAGCGTGCAGCTGTCATGGGCGTCGGAGGCGGCGCACACGCTGCAGGCCGCCCCTCCTGCCGTCATTAGTGCCTGATCCAAACAGAACGCAGAAGCACAGAGTTTTCCACCGTCCCTTCGCAAGAAGATTTTTTACCCAAGCCACCAGGAGTTTTTCACCATGTCCGACGCTCTTCCTGATCAAAAAGACACCACCGCCGACGCCTCTGTGGGCGGCGTACCGCGCCGCGCTTTGCTCAAGGGCACAGCCGGCATCCTGGCCACGGGCCTGTTCCCGGCCGTTCACGCGCAGGAAAAAATCGTGCTGCGCTACCTGGGCACCGCGGTGAACCAGGACAAGGCGATTGCCGAAAAGTTCAAAGCCGACACTGGCATCACCATCCAGTACGTGGCCGTGACCACCGACGACGTGACCAAGCGCGCCGTGACCGCACCCAACAGCTTTGACCTGATCGACACCGAATATTTTTCGCTGAAGAAAATCGTGCCCACCGGCAACCTGAAGGGCATTGATACCAAGCGCATCAAGAACGCCGACAAGATCACCTCGCTCTTCACCACCGGTACTGTGGCCGGCAAGGCCGTAGGCGACCAGGGCACCGCGCCCAAGAAAGTGATTTACCTCGAAGGCGAAAAAAGCAAGGTCTTCGCCAAGAGCCCGACGCAATTCATGTCGCTCATCCCCACGGTCTACAACGCCGACACGCTGGGCATCCGCCCCGACCTGATCAAGCGTCCCATCAGCTCGTGGGCCGAACTGCTGAACCCTGAGTTCAAGGGCAAGGCGGCCATCCTGAACATTCCGTCGATCGGCATCATGGACGCTGCCATGGTGGTGGAAGCCAAGGGCATCTACAAATACCCGGACAAGGGCAACATGACGAAGAAGGAGATCGACCTCACGATCGCCACGCTGATCGAAGCCAAGAAGGCCGGCCAGTTCCGCGCGCTGTGGAAAGACTTCAACGAGTCCGTCAACCTGATGGCCTCCGGCGAAGTGGTGATCCAGTCGATGTGGAGTCCCGCTGTGACGGCGGTGCGCACCAAAGGCATCGCCTGCAACTTCCAGCCGCTGAAAGAGGGCTACCGTGCCTGGGCTGCCGGCTTCGGCCTGCCCGCCACGCTGTCGGGCAAGAAGCTGGACGGCGCGTATGAGTTCATCAACTGGTTCCTCGACGGCTGGGCCGGCGCCTACCTGAACCGCCAGGGTTATTACAGCGCTGTGCTGGAAACCGCCAAGGCGAAGATGGAAGCGTACGAGTGGGCCTACTGGATGGAAGGCAAGCCGGCCTCGCAGGACATCAAGAGCCCCAACGGCGATGTGCTGGCCAAAACCGGCGCCGTGCGCGACGGCGGCAGCTATGAGTCGCGCATGGGCGGCATCGCTTGCTGGAACGCGGTGATGGACGAAAACAACTACATGGTCCAGAAGTGGAATGAGTTCGTCGCGGCCTGAATAAGCACCCCCCTGTGGTCGCTCACTTCGTGTAGCGGCCTCTCCCCTACAGGGGACGACAGCTGCGGCCTGGCAAAGCCGTGGATTTGGCACACCCCCGTTGCCGCTCACTGCGTGTAGCGTCCTCCCCCCTTGCAGGGGGCGACCGCTGCAGCCCGGCAAAGCCGGTTCTGCGCCGTCTGCGAAACAGGATTTTTGAATAGCTTTAACTTTAGATCGTCATGAACTCACCTGCAATCACTGCCCATCCGAGCCCGGCCAAGGCGCCGGGGCGCAGCCTTGCGGCCTGGTGGCAGGCTACGCCGTTGACGGCGGTGTTTGTGCTGTTCTTTCTGGTGCCGCTGGCGCTGGTGTTGATGGTTAGTTTCTGGGACTTCAATGAATATGAATTGCTGCCGGGCTTCACGCTGAAGAATTACCTGGCGGTCTTTGAGGGTTGCGGCAATACGTCGGAGCTGTGCGTCACCTTCAAGACTTACCTTTCGACGTTCAAATTCAGTTTCCTGGTCTGGCTGATCACGCTGGTGACGGGATTTTCGGTGTCGTACTTCCTGGCGTTTTATGTGCGCTCGCAAAGTGTGCAGACGCTGCTGTTCGTGCTGTGCACGATTCCGTTCTGGACATCCAATGTGATCCGCATGATCTCGTGGGTGCCGCTGCTGGGCCGCAATGGCCTGGTGAACCAGAGCCTGGCGGGGCTGGGCATCGTGAACCAGCCTGTGGAGTGGCTGCTGTTTTCGGATTTTTCGGTGGTGCTGGCGTTTGTGCATCTCTACACCATGTTCATGATCGTGCCGATCTTCAATTCGATGATGCGCATTGACCGCAGCCTGATTGAAGCGGCCAACGACAGCGGCGCTTCGGCCTGGCAAACGCTGTGGAATGTCATCGTGCCGCTGTCGCGCACGGGCATCATCATCGGCTCCATCTTCGTCATCACCATCGTGATGGGCGACTTCGTTACTATTGGCGTGATGGGCGGCCAGCAGATCGCTTCCATCGGCAAGATCATCCAGGTGCAGACCTCTTACCTGCAGTTTCCGCTGGCAGCGGCCAATGCGGTGATCCTGCTGGCCATTGTGCTGATGATCATCTGGGCGCTGACCCGCCTGGTCGACATCCGCAAGGAACTATGACCCCCACGCTTGTCACTTCGTGTACTGCGCTGCCCCCCGAGGGGGCTGGCCTTGCTTGGGGCGGCCCGGCGCTGCGGCCCCTTCTGGGAGGGTTCTAACTATGTCCGACAAACGCACCGCCGGCTTCTGGTTCCTCGCCGCATTCTTTGCGCTGTTTGTGCTTTTTTTGTACGGCCCGATGTTTGTCATCGTGGTGCTGAGCTTTCAGGGGCCTGAAGGCGGACTGACATTTCCGCTGCGCGGTGTCTCGCTGCACTGGTTTTACAAGCTGGCCGAAGGGCTGGGCGTGGTGGATATTGGCGCGGCACTGCAGCGCTCACTGGGCCTGGGCCTGGCCGTGATGGCTTTCACGGTGGTGTTCTCGGTGCTGGCCGGTCTGGCTTTTCGCAAGAAGCTGGCGGGCGGCAACACGCTGTTTTTTGTCGTGGTGGCCAGCCTGATCATGCCGTCCATCATCGTGTCGCTGGGCATTGGCCTGGAGTTTCGCCTGCTCGATACCGGCGTCAAGAATGTGCTGGAAGCTTTCGGCATGACGGATGCGCTGGAAGGCTACGGCACCTCACTGGGCCTGTTCACGTCGGCACTGGGCGCGCACCTGACCTGGACCTTGCCCTTTGGCCTCTTGATCATGTTCGCGATTTTCAACCGCTTCAACCCGGCCTACGAAGAAGCCGCGCGCGACCTCGGCGCCACGCCTTGGCAGGGCTTTCGCCATGTGGTGCTGCCGCTGATTGCGCCGTCGGTGGTGGGTATCGGCATGTTTGGCTTTACCCTGAGCTGGGACGAAATCGCCCGCACCTCGCAGGCCATCGGCGACGTGAACACCCTGCCGCTGGAGCTGCAGGGCCTGACGACCACCGTCACCACGCCGTCCATTTATGCTCTGGGTACCGTCACCACCGTGGTGTCGTTGCTGGTCATGGCGCTGGCACTGGGCCTGGCCTGGTGGCTGGGCCGCCGGCAAAAGAAAGGCACCCGATGAGCGAGACAACGCAGGTAACTCCCCTGACCGACACCGAAATGTATGAACGCGTGATTTCGGCCATCCTGGACCACCGCCTGCCGCCGGGCACCAAGCTGGTCGAAGATAAGCTGGCGGGCGCCTTCGGCGTGTCGCGCACGCGCATCCGCCCGGTGCTGGTGCGCCTGGCCAATGAGCAGGTCGTCACACTGATCCCCAATCGTGGCGCCACCGTGGCCCAGCCCACCGAGCAGGAAGCACGCGAAGTTTTTGAGGTGCGCCGGCTGATTGAACCCACGCTGGTGGAGCTCTTCATTGCCAAGGCGAGCGAGGCCGACATGCAGCAGCTCAAACGCTGCATCGACGACGAGGAAGCCGCACGCCTGGCCGGCGACATGCACCGCGCGATCCGGCTGTCGGGCGACTTTCACCTGCAGATCGCCGAGCGCGCCGGCCACCAGACGCTGGGCCGCATCCTGCGCGAGCTCACCTCGCGCACGTCCCTGATCCTGATGACCTACAGCACGGCCCACAAGGACAGCCGCGACGAAGCCGCTGCCTGCGGCTGCCGTGAGCACCGCACCCTGCTGGACGCGATTCGCCTGCGCGACGTTCGCGAAGCCGCGCGCCACATGCGCGAGCACCTGACGCGGCTGGAGTCGCAGCTGCAGTTCACGCCGCCAGCGGATGATGCGCCCGACTTGTCCACGCTCTTTGCCTGACATGCGCCCCAAGCTTGCCGCTTCGCGCCGGGTTCCACGCCAGCAGGGGCCGCGGGACTGGCTTTGCCAGACCGCAGGCGCCGCCCCCTTGAGGGGGGAACAGGCTACACGCAGTGAGCCTGGACAGGGGTGAATTTTTAACCATGCGCAAGCTGTTGGTCATCAATCCAAACACGTCTGCTTCGGTCAGTGCCCTGCTGCAAACGCATGTGCAGGCCGCCGCCGGGTTGCATGTGCAGGTACGCACCGTGACCGCGCGTTTCGGCGCACCCTATATTTCGGACGAAGCCAGTTACGCTATCGCCTCCCACGCCACGCTGGACGCGTGGGCCGCTGCGCTGGCCGGTGCGGGTGAAACGGGTAGCGCCCAAAAAGCATCAGAAGCGCCTGATGCGGTACTGATCGGCTGCTTTGGTGACCCTGGCCTGCTGGCGCTGCGCGAAAGCAGCCCGGTGCCCGTCACCGGCCTGGCCGAGGCGGCGTTCATCGAGGCGGCGCGCCACGGCCGTTTTGCCATCGTCACCGGGGGTGAGCGCTGGGGGCCGATGCTGCAGCGGCTGGCGCAGGCGCTGGGCCACGCGCCATCGCTGGCCGGCATCCACACCGTCGCGCCGACCGGTGCGCAGCTTGCGGCCGATCCTGCCGCTGCGCGCACCTTGCTTGCGCAGGCCTGCCGCGACGCGGTGCGCCAGCTGGGCGCGCAGGCCGTCATTCTGGGCGGCGCGGGCCTGGCCGGCATGGCTGCGGCGCTGCAACCGGGGGTGAGCGTGCCGCTGATCGACAGCGTGCTGGCCGGTGCCCACTGGGCCCTGCGCAGCCATGCACCGCCACCGCAGCGCAGCAAGGCCGGCTTCGATGTTCCCTGGGAAAATCTCTCTAAAGAAATCACTTCCTTGGGGCTATAGCCCAATGAACTTGGGCGCAAGATGCTATGTATTTAATAGCAATCCGTTGCTTCGGGCGTAGGAACGCATATCAGGCCAGGTTGCCGGCGCTATTAAATTGATAGCTTGTTGCGCCCGCTTTTATTGGGCTGGAGGCTGAAAATGCATAAAAACCGTCTTCCACGCCAGGAGGCTGGACATCTACACGCGGCGGGCCTTCTGGGGTCAGGGAGATTTCGGCTGGCCTGCGCCAACAGCCCGCAACGCCTAAAATGGCCCAGTGACTCCCAAAAACATTCTGAATGCCGACCTGCACTGCCACTCTGTGGTGTCAGACGGCACGCTGACACCGGAGGCACTGGCTGAACGGGCCAAGGCCAACGGGGTCGAACTCTGGGCCCTGACCGATCACGACGAAATTGGCGGTCAGTACCGCGCCGCAGCCGCTGCCAAAGCGCACGGCATGCACTACCTCACCGGCACCGAGGTGTCCGTGACCTTCGCAGGCCAGACGGTGCACATCGTCGGCCTGGGTTTTGACGCTGAGGACCCAGCGATGCAGCAGGGCCTGCGCGCCACGCGCGGCGGCCGCGAACAGCGCGCCATGGAAATGTCGGACTCGCTGGCCAAGGCGGGCATCAAGGGCGCTTACGAAGGCGCGCTGAAGTTTGTGGGCAACCCGGAGCTGATTTCGCGCACGCACTTTGCCCGTTTTCTGGTCGAAACCGGCGTGTGCCGCGAAACGCCTGAAGTCTTTCGCAAATACCTGACCGAGGGCAAGCCCGGCTATGTGCCGCACCGCTGGGCCAACCTGCGCGACGCCGTGACCTGGATCACCTCAGCCAAGGGCGTTGCGGTGATTGCCCACCCGGGCCGCTACAAGTTCACCCCCAACGAGGAATACGCCTTGTTCACCGAGTTCAAGGCCCATGGCGGGCGCGGCGTGGAGGTGGTTACCGGCAGCCACACCCCGCAGGAATACGTCAAGTACGCCGAAACGGCCAAAGAGTTCGGCCTGGCCGCTTCGCGCGGCAGCGACTTCCATAGCCCTGATGAAAGCCACACTGACCTGGGAACGCTACCCTACCTGCCCGGTGAACTGACGCCTGTGTGGGAACTGCTGGCGGACCGCATCCAGTGATGGCCGGCTTCGCAAACAAACAGTCCCACGCCCCGACCGGTATTGCGCTCCTGGTAGCCGCAGTTGCCTGCTTTGCCGTACTGGACACCACCACCAAGTTCATTTCCGCCAGCGTGCCGTTGTTGATGGCGCTGTGGTTTCGTTATGCCTTCCAGGCCATTGCCACCACGGTGGCTGTGCTCCCGTCACGCGGCTGGTCTGTGCTGCGTACCGCGCATCCGAAATTCCAGTGTCTGCGCGGTGTGCTGTTGCTGTGCAGCAGCATGCTCGCGTTTTTCAGCCTCAAGCACATGCCGGTTGGCGAGTTCACGGCTATCGTCATGATCACGCCGCTGGTCATCACACTCCTGGCATCCCTGACCCTGGGAGAACGGGTGTCGTGGTTGCGCTGGGCGCTGGTCATAGGCGGATTTGCCGGCACGCTGATCATCATCCGGCCGGACGGTGATGACTTCAACTGGGCCATGCTGCTGCCGCTGGGCCTGGTGGGCACCAACGCCTGGTTCCAGATTTTGACCAGCCGGCTGGCACGCACCGAAGATCCTTTCACCATGCACTTTTATACCGGCTGGGTCGGCACGCTGGTGGCCTCGCTGGCCCTGCCATTTGTCTGGACATGGCTGGACGCCTGGACGCTGTGGGCCGGCCTTTGCCTGATGGGCCTGCTGGGCACGGTGGGCCATTTCATGATGATCCTGGCTTATGGCCGTGCGCCGGTATCGACCCTCACGCCGTTTTTGTATGCCCAGATCGGCTTTGCCATGATCGGCGGCTGGCTGGCGTTCTCCCATGTGCCGGACCGGTGGTCCATGCTGGGCATGGCCATGATCGCCATTTGCGGCGCAACAGGCGCATGGCTCGCGGTGCGTGACAGTCGGGTCTCCATCGAGCCCGTTGAGTCTTGAGTTCAACCTGTCTGCACACATCCAGGCCACCTGAGTCACCATGTCACAGTTTTTTGAAGTTCACCCTGAGAACCCCCACACGCGCCTGCTCAAACAGGCGGTGGCACTGCTGGAGCGCGGCGGCATTGCGGCGGTGCCGACAGACTCCAGCTACGCGCTGGTCTGTCATCTTGATGACAAGGCCGCGGCCGACAGCCTGCGCCGCATTCGCGGTGTGGACGACAAACACCACCTGACGCTGCTGTGCCGCGACCTGAGCGAGCTGGCGAACTACGCGCGGGTCGACAACAAGCAGTTCCGGCTGCTGAAGGCTGCCACGCCAGGGCCGTACACCTTCATCCTCGAAGCCAGCAAGGAAGTGCCGCGCCGCGTGAGCCATCCGTCACGCAAGACCATCGGTTTGCGCGTGCCTGAACACAAGGTGCTTCAGACGCTGCTGGAGCTGCACGGCGCGCCGCTGCTGGCCACCACACTGATTCCACGCGGCGGCACCGAGCCCCTGAATGACGCGCACGAGATTCGCGAGTTGCTGGAGCACGAACTGGCCGCCGTGATCGACGCGGGTGCCTGTCACCAGGAGCCCACCACGGTGATCGACCTGACAGCCATGGGCGATGGCGGCGAGCCTGTTGTGGTGCGGCAGGGCAGGGGCGAGCTGGCCGCGCTGGGCCTTTAGCGCGCCGAACGGGATTCCAGTCACGTACCTCTCCTTCCCCTTCAAGCAGGGCCTGCGGAACCGGGTCTGCCGGGCCACAGGCGCAGCGGCTCCCTCGGTGGGCAGGGAGCTACACGAAGTGAGCGACCGCGGGGGCGATAATCAGGCATGGATATCGCCAACCTGATTCAAACCGTTGCCATCTATGCGCTTCCGGTGCTGTTCGCCATCACCGTGCATGAGGCCGCGCACGGCTACATTGCCCGCTATCTCGGCGACAACACCGCGTGGATGATGGGTCGTGTGACGCTCAACCCTGTCAAGCACATTGACCCCATCGGCACCATCCTCATGCCGCTACTGTTGTACTTTGCAACCGCAGGCACGTTTCTCTTCGGCTATGCCAAGCCGGTGCCGGTGCAGTTTGGCAATCTGCGCAACCCCAAGCGGGACATGATCTGGGTGGCGCTGGCAGGCCCTGGGGCCAACCTCGCACAGGCCTTGCTGTGGGGCATCCTGTTTTACTTTCTCGCGGGCGCTGGTGTGACCGAGCCGTTTTTTATCAAGATGTGCCAGGCCGGCATTCTTGTTAACGTCGTGATGTTTGTCTTCAACCTTTTCCCCTTGCCGCCGCTGGACGGCGGCCGTGTGCTGGTCGGCCTGCTGCCCTACAAACAGGCGCTGCTGGTCTCTCGCGTGGAGCCCTGGGGGTTTTTCATTGTGATGGCGCTGGTGATTTCCGGTGTCATCAGCAATCTCTGGATGCGCCCCTTAATGGACGTGACCTACACCGTGATCCAAACCGTTTTGACGCCGCTGGCGATGCTGGTGAAATAAATGACCCAAGACCTCCAACCCGGCGCCGCCGTGGCTTCTCCTACCCGCTTCCTCACCGGCATCACCACCACAGGCACACCGCACCTGGGCAACTATGTCGGCTCGATCCGGCCATCGGTACAGGCCAGCTTTCGCAACGACGTCCGCAGCTTTTATTTCCTGGCGGACTACCACGCGTTGATCAAATGCGACGAGCCTGCGCGCATCCAGCAGTCCACACTCGAGATCGCCGCCAGCTGGCTCGCGGCCGGGTTGGACCCGGAGCGCGTCACCTTCTATCGCCAGTCGGACATTCCCGAAATCCCCGAACTCACCTGGCTGCTGACCTGTGTGACGGGCAAGGGCGTGCTCAACCGTGCCCATGCCTACAAGGCCTCTGTCGACAAGAACGAAGCGGCCGGCAACGACCCGGATGCGGACGTGACGGCGGGCCTCTTCATGTACCCGGTGTTGATGGGCGCGGACATCCTGCTGTTCAAGACACACAAGGTGCCGGTGGGGCGCGACCAGATCCAGCACATCGAGATGGCGCGTGACATGGCCCAACGCTACAACCACCTCTATGGTGAGCACCTGGTGCTGCCCGATGCGGTGATTGAAGAGTCCGTCGCGCTGCTGCCCGGCCTGGACGGGCGCAAGATGAGCAAGAGCTACGACAACACGATCCCGCTTTTTACGCCGCGCGAGCAGATGCGCAAGCTGATCGCCGGCATCGTCACTGATTCACGCGCGCCGGGCGAGCCCAAAGAAACCGAAGGCTCGGCGCTGTTCCAGATTTATCAGGCCTTTGCCAGCGTGGATGAAACCCAGGCCCTGCGCAAGGCATATGCCGAGGGCATTGCCTGGGGTGACGCCAAACAATTACTGTTCGAACGCATCGACCGTGAAGTGGCACCTATGCGCGAGCGTTATCACGATCTCATCAGCGACCCGGAAAAAATCGAAGCGACTTTGCAGGCGGGTGCGCAAAAGGCACGCGCAGAGGCGACACCTTTTATGGGCGAATTGCGTCGCGCCGTGGGTTTGCGCAATCTAGCAACAAAAAAATCCGCTGCTGCAACGAAAGGCAAGTCAGTCAAAAGTATTGCTCCTGCCTTCAAACAGTACCGCGAGAAGGACGGCAAGTTTTATTTCAAGCTGCAGGATGCCGACAGCCGGGTACTACTGCAGAGCCATGGTTTTGACTCTCCCCGGGAGGCGGCCGTGATGATTTCGGCTTTGCAGAAGGAAGGCGTGAATGCGTTTGCTGCACTGCAAAATCAGCTTCAAATATCGCCCGGTATCGAGGTAACAGAAGTGCAAGCAACGCTACGATTCTTTACATCTGAAACGCCTTGAGCGTCTGATGCACGCCAACCTCGCCGCCAAAAATTGAGGCCGCGTGCAACAGGCCTCAGCGGAATCACATTGGTACGAAAGACTTATTGGCTGTTGTTTTCGGGTACTACCACCCTGAAAAAATACCGCAATTTCAAGTTTATTAGTGCCCCAAAGTTGACATTCACCAGTTATGCTCATCAGGTGACAGGAACGATACTTTAGATGTGAACTAATGAGTATTTTTGTAATAGATGACCATCCGCTGATGCGCGAAGCAGTTGTCATGCTGATTCGCCGCTTGAGCAGCAAGGCCACCGTGACCGAGCTGGACCGGCTCGCCGCCGTGATGCCCGCCGTACAGCAATACGGTACCCCTGAACTGATCTGCCTCGACTTGAAGCTGCCTGACACCAATGGTGTTTCAGGTGTGCGTGAGCTCAAACACCAATTCCCCAACGTTCCCCTGGTGGTGCTGTCAGCAGCACCGGCCCAGGACTACGAGGACTTGTCCATTGAGGCGGGGGCTGATGCGTATATCCAGAAGTCCGCGGGCGCCACTGAGATCTCCAACGTCTTGCGTGTCTTCCTGAGCGAAGAGCTTGATCCCGAACCCGCCACGCCGACGGAGAAGTTGTCCAAGCGGCAAAAGCAGTTGCTGGTCATGCTCGACAAGGGCATGAGCAACCGCGACATCGCCGAGGAACTCCAGATCAGTGAGCACACGGTGAAGGTACATTTGTGGCGGCTCTTCCGGCGCCTGAATGTGAAAAGCCGGTCACAGGCTAGCCACCTCGCGCGCACTCAGGGCCTGCTTTAACAGCACCTGATCCCACGGCTGCGTTACTAGCCAGGTTCCCGCAGCTCCACCCAGAAGACACTGCCCCGGCCACTCCTTGAGGCCAGCCCCACAGGGTGGCCCAACGCCTCGCTCAGGCGGGCGACGATAGCCAGCCCCAGCCCGAAGCCCTCTTCGGTGCCTTGCAGGGGAATCCGGTAAAACTCCTGGAAGATCGCCTGCTGGTGCTCCTTCGCAATGCCCACCCCGGTGTCCCATATCTCGATGCGTGGCACGCCACGCCTGTTACGCACAGCCAGTAGCACGCCACCGCGATGTGTATTTCGAAGCGCATTCGAGAGAAGGTTGCCCACGAGGCGCTGAAGCAGCACGGGGTCAGATCTGATTCGCCCTGCCGCAGGCCGTACCCTGAGCCGCAGGCCGCGCTCCCGGGCAAAGGGCGCGTATTGTGCCTCCAGGTCTTGCACCAGCCCGCTCAGATCCACATCCTGCAGGTGGACCCGCAGCGGGTTGGACTCCAGTCCCGCCAGGTCGAAGAGAGAATTGAACAGGTCATTGACCGCTTTGGTGGAGCGGACGATCTTGGGCGCTATCTGCGTCACAAATTCGGGCTCCGCAGCCAGCCAGCCGGCATACAGGTCCAGGGCGTGCACAGGCTGGCGCAAGTCGTGGGCGGCGCTGGCAATAAAGCGGTTTTTGATTTCCACTGCCTCCAGCGCAGCGCGGCTCTTTTCGGTCAGGGACCTGATCAATTCTGAATTGTCGAACTGCAGCTCAAGGTTGGCTCGCTGCACTTCGTGAAAACGCTGACCGGAGATCAGAATGACGATCCAGTAAATCATCACCAGCACGACCATGCCATAGGTATTGAAGGTGGACGGGATCCCTCCTTCCAGAAGCAGCTGCGAAACCAGCACAGTCATTGAGGAAAATCCAAGGCCATTCACATAGCCTTTGAAGCAGGGCAGCCAGGAAGAAAAAGTGCCCACCGCAAACCCGGCCATGCCCACCAGAACGATCATGCCGAGGAACTGGTCGTACACAGGTGCTTTGAGGAAGTGCACAAACATCGATGCACCCCAGACCACGGCGCTCATCGGCCATGTCCAGGTGTAACGCGCCATGAACGCCCGCAGCGGCGGGCCGCTGACACCTACCAGGGACCGCTGGTAAATGCGGATGATGCGGTAGCGCACAAAGGTCACCGCCGTGGCCGCAGATGCCCAGATCCCCAGGGTAAGAGAATCCACGTGCTGGTAAAGAATGGCCGCCATGCACACGATCAGCACCAACGCCGAATGCAGGGCAGGTTGTGCATATCGCATGAAGGTATGGATCAGCCGCATTTCGACCCAATCCTCGCGCGAAATATCTGATGCGCTCTGGGTAGGCCGGATCGCTAAGGGGTGGTCCATGGAAGCCGAGTTTACGTCGCATCCGCGGCCGCAATACCATCCGAAACGCACGCCTGTTGCACTGGCGTCTCGGGACTTACGCTCAGTTAAACGTCACACCCGCCCAGCGCACACGGCCAAGCACGGCAAAATCCCGGTCCGTACCTTCGTAGCCCTGTATGTCAAACGGCTCATACGCCGGGTTGTAGCTGCTGACACGCAATATTCTTCCGGGCAGGCGCTGAAGTTTTTTCACCAGCAGGGCGCCGTCAAGCCTTACCACGTGCACACCCTCCGTCAGTGCATCGCGATCCCGCAGGTCAGCGAGCACTGCGTCTTTCGAGTGCAACCATGGCTCCATGGAGGTGCCCGTCACCACGAACATGACGATGTCGTTATGGGCTATTCCCAGGTCATACCGGATGAACTGTGCGTCAAAGGGGCGCATCGACACGACCGATCCAACATCGCTGAAGACGTCTCTATCCGGAGGGGCACGGAGGTCAAACAGCGGCGCATAGACAAACGTACCGGCCTCAACTGCGCGCACATCTCGGGCCACCGTGGCGACGGGTCGGGTTGGGTTTTGAGGCTCCCGGCCCAGCAGTTGCTCGGGCGTCAGGTGGTATTCCCTGGCCAGTACTTCAAGCTCGAAGGCATCTGGCAGGCTGTCGCCGCGTTCAATGTTCCAGATGGTATTGCGGTGAACCCCGACCGTGGCCGCGACCTCATTGATTTCCCTGGCGCCCCGGGCCATCCGGCAGCGCTGGCCGAACTGGCGCATGAAAACCGTCCTGGCTTCGGTTCGTACCGACTTGACCCCGGCCTTGTCAGCCGCTGTTGCGGCTTCATGCAGGTACCAGGCAACTGGCTCCTCTACCTTGGCTGGCAATACCGAGGTCAAAGAATAGGGCTGGAGCTCACCAAGTGGGCGGGAAATTCCTGTTTTTTGTGCTGTTTCTTTTGTGTTCATGAACACTATTTTGTGTCTTCATGCACAAAATAGGCAAACATAACACCCATTTTTTTGGTAATAAATACCATGGAAGTAGCACAAATTGAAACATCTCAAAAAAACCGTTTGACTTGCCCTCTTTTGTGCTGAAAATAATGGGTATGAGCCCAAAGAAATCGACAGACGCACAAGACGATATGCATCCAGCCGATGTCATTGCCGCCCTCCGCAAACGAGGCACCAGCCTGCGGAAAATTGCTATCGAAAATGGTTACAGCCACATACAACGCGTGTTGACCAGCCCTTGGCTGGCGGCTGAGCAGCTTGTGGCGCGTGCCCTCGACAAAAGGCCCGAAGAATTGTGGCCGTCGCGCTATGTCAATCCGGCCAACCGCGCACTGGCCTTTCAGCAGACACGCAAGATCGCCGTCACCATGCCGCATCAGCGCAACCAGACACCGCGCAAGCCGGCACATGAGCTGACGCCAGGCAACTTCGGCCAGCTTGCGGATGGACCTCCGCAGTCCAAGACCTGATCGTTACCTGAGCAGCTGAACAAGATCCCGACCAATCATGGGCGACCTTCTCACCCACGATGTGCGTACCCTGTGGTTGCAGCTACACGCAACCGGCGGTTGGTGGACGCTCAACTCGCTGGGCTCTCACTGGAAGCCGACATACGAGCCTCATGATGTCCAGCAAGCCATGGACATGCTGGAGGCTGGTAGTTTTGTGGAAAGCCGCCACCAGACAAGCCGGCTGAGTTACGGCGTCACCCCCGACTGCAAAACCCCGCCCGGCTTAGAAGTTGCCGTAGATCAGGAGCCAGGTGCTCACGCGGTGGCGAAGTGGTCCGATTGGCCGATGCGTCGATGGATTGACTGGCGATCAGCCAGAAATGAAGTCATCGAAGAGCGAACGGCTGGCCCCTTGCTTCGGCGCCCACCTCATTTGCCTCGACAACCAATCCCATCAACCCGACCACAAAGGAATCTCAACATGCTGCTGTCCAGCACCGGAATCAAATTGCGCGTTCATCTCCGCACACACGACGGTGAAAACGTATTTGTAGAACTGGAAAATGAAGACATCGAGAAAGCAGCAATGGCCAAGGCCAGCGTGACCGAAGCCGAGGTCCATCCCATCAGGATGATGTGCGTTGAGTTTGTGCAAGCCATCATCAGCCCGTTAACCGGTGGCGATCGACTGAAAGCATAAAGAGAAAAAGATGGCATGAGCTACAAGGGAAGGGGGCCGCTACGCGTTGAGGGCCTTCCACCAAACAGCATTGCAAATCTCTACAAAGTATCAACCCCAGACATTCGCCTCACTCTCGAAATTGTTCCGCTGGGGGCGTACGACGCAAAAGCGCTGCCCCGTGGGCGCTTCCATGACCCACCATCGCTTGATCTGTGCGACGCGGCGTGCCCCCAGCCGCTCCAGCCGTTCGACTTCGGCATCAATATTGTCAGTCTCAATGTCAATGTGCACACGGCTGGGATGAGAGACAGACTGCACCAGGACAGTAGGCTCGTTGGGTGGGGTGCGCAGCTGTCGATAGTTTTGATCGTCAGGATCAGAGAGTTTTTTCGACGGCCAGCCCAACGCCTCCGACCAGAAAGCGGCCGCCGCATCTAGCTGGTCGGTTTGGCAGTCGATGACGATAGTTGCCAGGCGGCTCTTATGCATTTCTTGACCTCAACTTTGACTTAAGGCCGCCGCGGCGCACTGCATCGAGAGTCCATTACCTGCGCAGCATTCGGGATGGGCGTCACCTCGCCAGTCAACTCTTCCCGGTTGAGTAGAAGGCAGTGAAACAGGGAACGCATATTTGCATCATCGGCAAGCTAGATATCTCCTTCTGTCGGCAGACTTCTTTTTGGGACCTCGGTAAGAGCCTACGAAGTTTTCAAAGCACTTCAACTCCCATCCAGCCCAATCTTCATGAAAGTGCTTTGACAGCGCTTCTCTGGAGAAATCCACGACACCAGGTTGCTGTTAGCTAGCCTTCTTTTCCGTCGCTCCTGCGTCCGTTTCACGTGCAAGCGTGCCCGCCGAGATTGGACGGAGTATCGGGAATCCGTCCTACAGAACCGCAATTGAGCAGCGTCCTAGCATGAACACACCAGCAATGAAAAGTCGTCGCCGTGGCTTGTTTCCATGAACGGTGGACCAGGAACGGCAGACGACGATTCATTCTCGTGAAGAAGGGTTTGATGGCGTGATTGCGCGGCATTTGCTCTTCAATAGCCTTCATCACTTTCTTAAGGAGATTGAAAATGAACAGCATTAAACGTAGCGCGCTTTGCGTGGTTGTACTCGCCGGCCTGGCGGGCTGTAGCGGCATGACCCAGCAAGAGAAAAACACCGCCATCGGCGCCGGCGTAGGCGGCGTGGCCGGTTCAGCTCTAACCGGTGGCAGTGCCTTGGGTACTGTCGGTGGCGCCGCAGTGGGCGGCGTGATTGGGCACGAGGTCAGCAAGCCAAAAAGATAAAACTGCACTTCGAGTAGCTTGGCTTGCTCCTAGAACCGAAGAAAGCCAGAACGGATGTGGGTACATACGCAGGGATGTTCATGACTACAACCGGAGCGCTTGCCACAGCGAATAGAGCATGTCCTTCGCTGCTGCGATTGCTGCTACTACGGCGATGATTGCGGCCCACTTGGCCCAAGTTGCCTGTGATCGAGCTGCGTGAGCACTGGTAGAAGCGGCGTCAGCACTGGCTCTCGCTAGCTCCATGTTTTCTTGGGCGACTGCCAGCGCCTGCTCTTCTCGAGATTCGCGGCGGGCCTCTGCTTCTCGATTTCTCGCGTCCTCTCTTTCGCGAACCCATTCTTTCGCAACTGCCAGGTGTTGGGTGTGGTAGAGGCCGCGCGCTATGCGCTCCCGAACTTCGCGTTCGTTGTTTGTCATGTCGAGACGCTCGCGGAAAGTTGGCTTGTCCATAAGATCCATTTAATGTTCAACATGAGCGGGATGGCGAAGCTGCCGTGGCATGTCCGCTCGATGGAGGTGCTAGCTCCCATGCCTCAGAACTCTTGGAGCTCCGTCATGGGCCTCTCGCCCTCAATTACCGGAGCATTGGAGGTAAAGAACTTCCACATGACCTTACCCTCGCGCAGAACGCGATGATAGTTGGCATGGTTAACTTCGTACTCGATGAAGAAGTGCCGAGTGTCGGGAATAACTTCGATTGGCTCTCCGGGAAAGACCTTCTCTGAGGACCGAGACTCAAGCTCTACGTAGGCTTCACCGTCGACCCGGACTTCGTACCGGTCGAGGTCTCCCACTTCGACCGGTACGAAAACAGGGATGTAGATCTGGACCTTCCAACCGTTGTGTGCTTCGGAAAGAGTATTCGTGTAGTTGACGACCAGACGGTACTTGTGAACATCGGCGGCGCGAGACCTTACTCTGAATCGAACGTCAAGGAACAGCCCGGGAGGCTCGTCGGGATGGGCTTGGCAGTGAGCCCACCACTGATCGCGATGAGCGCGAAGCTCGTCGGGCGAGTACTTCGTGCCCATTGGATGTCTCGGATTGAAGTGGCCAGCCTCGGCGTGGCATCGCAAACAGAGGCAGATAGCGTTGGCGATGGTGTTTGGCCCGTCATCTGCCTCTTGAACGATGTGATGCACGTTTACACTGCGCCCACCAAATTCATGACAGACGCAGCATCGACGATGCGACTTGACGAGCACTTCATCACGAACTTGACGAGGGAAAGGCATAGACGAGCCTCGATGCGAATTGGGGGCTAACGTGAAAATGACCGACCACTAACACAAGCGGCGAAGCCGCCTCCTGCTGTTGTGGGTCCGCATCGATTGATAGGTTAAGCATTAACTCTGTCCAATTTGAGCCGGCGGAGGTTCGGGCTGGGGTTGCTCAGCTTCAGCTGTCTCCTCAGCCGGTGTTTCGTTTACCTTCGCGTCATCAAGATTCTTGAATCGTTGGGCGATATCGTAGAACTGAGATACGTCCTGGATAATCGCCAAACCCGGCAACGGCTCACCAGTCGCACGATTTGGCATGTATGCGGACACAATGCCGAGAAGTTCGGCGGTTCCGGTCAAACGGAATGTCGGTCCGCCGCTAACGCCGTTTATCGCTACTCCGTCGACTAAATAGTGCTTCTTCGCCTCGTCGTAGTAGCTGATGCGGCCAGAGAAGAAACAAGCGTGCGATGGATGGACGGCGGGGAATCCAAGCCAACCAATTTCAACGCCAGACTTGATGTAGTACCCGTCTTCCACGAGTTTCAGCGGCTCTTCAGGTAAAGGTAGCTCTCCGCGACGGATAACGATTGCCGCGGAGTCTATCGAGAGATCAAGATGGATGGCACGCTCGTCGGCCCGAAAGAGTACAGATTTCCCCGATTCAGGATGGAGAATTCGAATAGGTGCTTCCCAGTAGTGTGCGTGATCGACGACATGGGCGGCCGTAGCGATCGCGCACAAATCCGTAGTCTTGCTCGTCGAGACCAACCAACCGGTGCCGGACCCGCGAGGGGTCGAAATGTGAACGATGTGCGGGTGAACCTGTGTAATGCCCTCGTGCCATTCCATGCGGACCTCCTTGATGTTTAACGTAGAGTTAACCAGCGACTTGCACTAGGACGCGACGAAGCCGCGGGACGCTGCAAGCTCCACGTCCGTGTCGATTGCCATGTTAGAGACCTCAGGCGCACGTTTGAATTGCTTGAACCCCCGCAAATCGATTCTAGGCGGGCAGTTTGGTTATTGCCTCCTCAATATGGACGAGCGCGGCCCAAGAAGCCAATTCCGTTGTGTTTGACCATCGCTTCCCGTGACCCGGCCTGGCTACACCCTTGAATGCCAGTCGCTGCGCTTGGGCAATTAGTAACTAGCACTTAGTGCTGCATTAAGACGACCCCATTTCGCATGCGAATGAGTTATTGATACGATGCCACGATGACAAAAACCGCCGCACTTCCCGTTCTGATCGGGCTCTGACTTTGGCAGATGTATTGAATCTTTTCAACTCGGTGCAAGATGGCTCTATTGCAGCATTCAAGCCATTCCATTTTTGGCTGCTTAACCGCGGGCATTGTCGCGATGAGCGAACTGATCGAGCAGTTTTAGTGGCCGATCCACTTCAAAGCAACTGATGAATCGCAGTACCTTCTTTGACCTGAGGATGATTAGCTGGGGACTCAGCTTCGTTATGTTGCGGATGTACCGAGAGGATTCCTATCCCTTAACGCTGTATATAGCTTTGGGCATTCCGATTCTTATGAATGCCGTCCATCTTGTATTTTCAGTTCTTAGCTCTACAGAAGACGTGTTTTCGAGAGCGTCGATTGATCACTTGTGGGGGGGTGGGATTTTTGACCGTGCTTGGCGCGGCTGCAGTTTATTTTGGCGCAGACTTCGTGAACAGAGGCTCTCGTTATGACGTCGATACTTTTTATCCACTTGTCCAGGCCAGCGCACTGCAGGGGATGGCAACGTTGACTTGCCTGGTTATTCGCAGGCTTCTCCCGTCCGGCCAAGCGATGCGTTAGTTCTTCCTGCAGCTGCGTTTCCGTTCCGAGTACCCCAGTTAGAACCGACTCTATTTGAGCAGCGCATTTGAATTTATGTAATAACCGGCGAGGAGCGCGGCCTTGTCGCGCATGCGAAATACAAATCTCTCAGAAGCTTCGGCTTCTGCAAAATTCGTCTTGTACACCAGGGTCACAAAAGTGCCTGACGTCTTATAGGTGATGTTCAAGCTTTGCATTTCGGACGACTTCGTGTTTCCTAATTTTCGATGCACTGCCTCAAGGAGGACGAGAAAGTCCTGCTTGCTCGCAACCTTCTTGAGATCTTCGGAAGATAGCTCGTAGATCTCGGAAAAGTGACCTGCATCCAGCAGTTGATGGAATTGTGGAACCGCTTGCTCCGCCGCTGCCGTATTTGCTACCGGAGAGCAGCCGGACAGGGTGAACAAGAGGGCGAGGAGGAGAATGAATATGCGCTTCATAGTGGAGCGTTTGGCCGCAGCTTCGCAGCGTACTCTTTGCATTTTTGAAAGTAGTTGCCAGGCTAGACGTCTTCCATGGCAATAAACGTATCCACGTCACCAGCTTGACATGCGAATTTCGCGTACACGTTTCTGTTCCAATCATCTGGATATTGCCGGATCATGTCTTCGAACCCTGATTTCATGTGTGTCCACCAGCTATCTAACGTAAAGGTGACCGCAACGTGTCCGAGTCGACCGACCTGTTAGGCTGCAGCGCCACGAGCGCTCTCCTTGGGCGCGCCACCAGGCAACAAGAGACTAGCAACCATCGAGCGAGCTTTCCGTGGCCGCACCAACGCAATGGCCCACAGCGTAGCAGCGCGGTGCCACGACTTCTCTCCGACTCCATCTATCACGCGCAGCAGCAGTTCTACGTCTTCGCAGTAGATGTGCACGAATGCGTCACGTTCTGCCAGCGCCCTGCTGCGTGGTGCAACATTGCGCTCGAGGTTTTCGTTCAGACGATCACTTTTGAGTAGAAGGTAGTGCTCAGGGTGCGGAAAAAACTTTGTGGCGAGAGCGAAATCTCCGGCTTCGACGATGCTGGGCATCGCAATTGCGGCACATCTCTTCGCGCGCTCTTGATCCTTCGCCATTAAGGAAAGAAACAGCTCGTAGGTGTCTCGGCTGCGACCAAGTTCGCGGTCGATCGCCACTGCCTCGTCGAAGAGCGTCCAGGTATCTCCCTGGGCTTCCAGCACTGCGAAGGCGGCTTCGTTCCTGACGTTGATCAGGGTCTCGGCCGCCGGGGGATAGACCTCGGAAAGCTCCTTCCAGTACATCAGAGCGAATGAAAGTCTCACTCCATAGTAGGCGCGATCGTGTTTCAACGCATGCTGATGAAACCAAAGATAGTCGCTCAGGGCCTCCCCATGCCGCCCTTCAGATGCATGCAGTTGCCCCCTGCGCAGAATGTCCCCGGGATCCATGTATTCAGCCTAACGTTGGAAACCAGCGGCGCCGAAGGCGTCCGTCTGGATTGACCTGTTAAACGCCAAGCCGCCGGAGGTCAATGTCTTAAACCGACTGCACATAGTCATCGAATTCATCAACCACTCCACCCTGTTCCTCAGGACGGCACTGCATAGGGATATGCCACTCACCTGCTCCATCTAGCGAGACAAACAAAGAGAGCCCATCGTCGTACGGCAGGAATGCATAACCAAGAAAGGTCCACGACTCGCCCTCCTGGTGCAAGTCGCCGTCATGGTCCGTAAATGGACGCACAACGCGATACTTTTCTCCTACTTTCAGAAAGCGATAGCCGCCACCCGCATTTGGCGCTTTGATCCCGCTCCAGTGGCCGAGTGCATTAGGACCGAACATGATTGCCGTTTAGCGTTGGAGGTAAGCGGACCCGATGCAAGCGACAGCCTGCAGTAGAGGGTCTGCCTTGACTGACCTGTTAGAGCTCATCACTTGATCTCATTGCACGAAACGCACCGAAGTTCTTTCGCCGGCGGAAAAATTGCACGGCCGATGAACAACAGCATAACCGCGAGCGTGATCGCGGGCCAACTCCTACGCTCTACAAACTGCTCCGACCCGCAGAGCGTGCACTGCATGACTTCAGATGGATAGGACTCGGCTAAGGCAGCCTCAAGTTCTCCGCGATCACGCAATGTCAGGACATCCTGCGCTTGCTCAACATGCTCGCGACGAACGAGCAAGCGGACGCCACCGAAAACCATAGACATGGGCCACCAAGCCGCCACGATATGCTCGCTTCCAAGGAAGGCCGGAATGCCCTCAGACTCCAGAAGTGCCCGAGCGACGTGAGCTTCCCACGGGCTCGTATGAACCTCGACGACGATGAATGCAATGACTTGGTTCAAAAGTGAACTCTAACGTAAAAATGAGCGGACCAACAACGTTTGCGGCGAAGCCGCCTCCTGCTGCTGTGGGGCCGTGTCGATTGGCAAACCAGGCCGAAGCGCGCGCATGCTCAGGCCTCCCCAGTTAGGCGAGCTACACAGGCGCTGCAACCGTGAACCGAGACCGCCAAGCCGAGACCTCCCATGAGGACCAAGAATGTCGTGAGCGCCAAGTACAGCCACGCATCCGTGCGGCCCCGAAAGTGCCAAAGCGCCCAGCCGAAGCCAGCTACGAGTGCGAGGGAGCACACGAACAGGAACGGACGTTTCCACCGCGCTTCGGGACGAGGCCCCCAGAAGCAGAGGGCGTTCACAGTCTTGCAGTACGGGCACGACATCAATTCTGCGGTCTAACGTTGGAAGTAAATGGATGCCGAAGGCGATGTTTCTTGACTGCCATGTTAGTCGGTACCTGCCGATTGCTCGACGCTTTCAGAACGGGAGCACCACGCGCCTGCCACGGCCCCACTTACCGCACCAATACCCAATAGAAGCAGCTCGGGACCAACTCGCTCCAATTGCCCCGGACCTATTATTCGCAGAAAAACGACCATAGGTCCTATTGTGCTCAATAGCCCAAAGATGGCGCCAATCAGGGGGCCTACAGACCTACCGCGCCCCGTTGCCTCCCATCCCAGGGCAAGGAACGCAAAAACAAGACCAGCCGCAAAAGCCGGCAGCACACCGAACAACGTTGAAACCAGTGCAGCAAATATCAAGGAGATTGGAAAGAAGGAAAACGCCACTTGGCCGAGAGGCGTCGTTATCAATGTCAGCACCCCTGCGATGGGGGGAGCGACCATCGCGAACCTCCAGGGTGAGAAAAGCCAGCGAGTGCGCATGTGTCGGCTAACGTAGAAATGACCGGACCACCAACACGAGCGGTGAAGCCGCAGCCTGCTGTTGTTGGTCCGCGTCGATTGACCAGTTAAGTCTCACCCTGCCACCCTCCATTCTTCAGTGCATCGAGGAATGCGTAGCCGGCAGCCATCACGAAGCTGAGTTCGTTCGAGTCAGTGTCGTGAAACGAACCTCCGATGACTCGGACTGAGAAGCCCTCAAGAGGCCATCTCCCCAGGGGAGCATCTTCCACGAAAAGAGAAGCAATGCCTCGCCGAACCGCCTCCTCAAAGTGATCGGGGATTTGGAATGGCTGGACTTCCCATAAAAGTGCCCAAGGTTCTCCCCCCTCCGCTGGTTCCACTAGCAGCGAGACGTGCCCGTACCGACCAGGCGACCCCTGCTGACGGATGAAGCGCCCCTCCCCAGTAGCAGGACATTGAAGCGGAAAGGCAACACTCATCGGTGAGATTTAACGTTGAAGCTGCCCGGCGCGCAGCACTTGCGGCGAAGCCGCCTTCTGAGGCTGCGTGTCCGTGCCGATTGATATGTTAGATGTGCCTTCGTAGTCCGAAACCAAACTCCGCATCAATCGCCTCCTCCATCTCCATCAATGCCGTCATGGCTTGCTTCCCAAGAAGTGGAGCGACCACCATGCATCTGCCCGCTGTAGCCATGGATGTCGCCAGGACCACCACCTTCTGGCGCCAGTTTACGCATACGGTCTTTCCGCGCGTCTCGCCAACCCATGAACAGAAAGAACACTCCGAACACAATCAATACGAAGGATGCCGGAGTCAGCCAGTGCACATAGGCCCACCCGATTGGTTGCAGCACGATGCCACCAACCAGAAAGAGAAGCCCGAGCGCTTGCGGGAAGTTCATGCGCATCTAACGTTGAAGGCAACCGGCCGCGCGAAGGCAGGCGACGCCTGCCGCAACGCGGTCCGTGTTGGGCGACCAGTTAGATTGCATGATTCCCTTTGGCGAAGTAGGCCGCCGTGTCAGCCATTGGAACGACCAGTGCGTCCAAGACTCGAGGTGCCAGGCTTCTCACGGGCTCCCAAGAAGGATCTGACATAGCCTTGAGATTCTCTTCTCTGCCTTCACCGCTCGGCAAGCGCGTGACGTCAACTCGTTCAAGAGCGTCTGCGAGGTGTGTGATGGCATTCTCCTGCGCGGGAGTGAGATATCCGCGCCCAACTAAGTACCTACCCGCCATGACGTCGTCCTTCAACTCCCAAGCTACGTTGTAGTCCCCGACTGCTTCGCACTGCGCATCTGGCGCAGCAGCCAACACCTGCAAGGCTTCTCCGAAGTATTGGAGGGCGTTCCTGAAGGCCTCTTCATCGGAAAGTGGCGCGGGGGTTTGCATGCAATCTAACGTGAAAATGACCGGACCACAACAACCTGCGGCGGAGCCGCAGCCTGCTGTTGTGGGTCCGTGTCGATTGACATGTTAAGCATCATTCGCAGCGGGACGGTAAAGCGCACCGGGCGCCCACCACTCTTCTAGCACCTGCGATGCTAGTTCTGTATGTGCGGACCCGTCCGAGAAAGCCAGCGCATCGAGAAATTTAACGATGACCACCTCCTGCCCCGAGGAAAACGAAGCCAACCGCGGTGGCTCCCGATCGGGTGGGCGAAGGCCATTAAGCAGTGCATCCACTACATTGCTGCCCGCTTCAGTGCGCCGAAGCGCGTACTCAATGAGATGTGGCAAGTAGTGACGGAACGAAGCGGGATCGAGGTAAGCAATTCCCCAGTGATAGTTCTCAAGGTACTCGTCAGTGAGCTTGTCTGCCACGCAATCAAAAGCGGGCGGAGCTTGGTAGTCATCGAGCGCATTGCCCCCTCGCAAGGAGAGAGGTGGTACACCACGTGTGTCCGGCGCGAAAGCAACGAGCGCTTCGGCGGCGATGGGATGCAATGACTCTTCACCCATGATGCTTAACGTAATGTATACCGCAAGGTCTGCGGTATAACATCGCGCCTGCGGTATAACCTGGCCACTGAAAACCCAGCCAAGTGCTTGTTATTAAAAGATTTATTGCCCATTTTGAGTTTCACTCAGGTCGATAAAAAAGGGAGCAAACCCCGCAAGCCGATTCTAGGCGGACAGTGTGGAGACCACCTCCTCAATATGGACGAGTGCAGCCCAAACAGCCGGTTTCGTTGTGTTGACCATCGCTACCCATAACCCGGCCTGGCTGCACCCTTGGGTGCCAGTCGCTGCGCTTGGTGTCACGTCGGCTGCGGGCGCCAGGCCTTCCCTGTGAAAAAACCGCGCTGCCCCGGTCGCCGCTGAATCCCCCCACAAGACCCCGTCCCGGTGTGAGGGGCACTTGTGGGGGGGGATTTTCAATACAGCGGCAACCGGGTCATCCCGGTTTTTTTCTTGTTGATCGACCCGCACCCCCTCCGTCCCCTACTCGGGGGAACGAGGAAGCCCGAGCGAGAGGATGTTTTTCAACTTCCCTCGTTCATCAACTTCCTTTTGGAGAATTCCCATCACTGCTGTGATTACCGAAACCGTTTCTGTGGCCGATGCAGGCGTTTCGCATGCGAAACCGGCCGCGCTTCTGGATCCGATGGACTGGCAGCCGCCGGTGGAGACTGCGTCTGGGTTGGAAGAAGGCGACTTGCTGGGGCTGTGGTCGAATTGCTGAAGGCCCAGGGCATGCTGGATGCCAATGCTGCAGCGGCCTTGCTATCGACTTGGGAGAAAATCCAGAGCACTGGATTGCTATTGCGGCTCTTGAGGCAGAGCCGGATAGTACGCTTTTAGAGCAGCTAAAAGTGAGTGCCAACAAGTGGCGGAAGCGGTGAGATTCGAACTCACGGAGGACTTGCATCCTCGGCAGTTTTCAAGACTGCTGCATTCAACCGCTCTGCCACGCTTCCGAGCCGCATAGTTTAACCGCTCGCCAGCGGTCATCTGGTCCTTTGGTAAATCAATGACGGTAAATGCGGTCTCACCGCCTCAATAACAGGCGCGTCCGTCGCACTGATGCCTTCCAAAATACTGATTACCTGCAAGGCGGGGAACGCCGCTGGAAAGCAGGGGCTAAAACATCGGCCCCTTGGATCGCCGCTGGCTGTTTTGTGGTGTCAAGCAAATAGGCCCAAATAAGCGGACTTATTTCCTGGAACTATTTCCTCTCCGCTCGCTAAACGTTTTTAAGAGTGGTGACTAAAGGCGCTGTCGTAGCCATGATTGAAACATTCGGTTACAGCACTTTTTGAGGACACAAATATGACTGCTCAAGCATTTTCCCCCGAGGCGGCAGAGAAGGTTACTACGGCGTTTGTGCATGCCACCGGCGCCCGCTGGTCGTTCCCCCGTGTAGAAATCCAGGACCGGGGAACCTTCATGTTGATCAGCGTGGACTCACTTTCCCCGGAAATTCATGAAATTGAGTTACCCGTGAAGAAATCCATTGCCCAAGCCTTGAACCAGGTTATCCCGCCGCATCCTACGCAACAGTTTGGAAGCTGGATGGTGGTCTTCTTCCGCGAAGGGAAGATGTTTGAAACCGTTCACCCCAGCGAGTTTGAACTGTAAGAGCAGAGGCGCTTGCCATACCGCTTTCTGCATATGAATCTGCAACCCGCCATGGTCAGGATTGCCCGCTGAGACTTTGGCCGAAGCGGCATTTACGGCTTTGTCCTACACAGCGCGAGTTGGCTGCTGGCTAAACTTTCCTTGCGGCCCGTCCTGGGTCGCACCTCCCTCCACTGGCGAAGCCAGTTTTACCGCCCGGTCTTCCGGGCTTTTTTTTGCCTGCCCGCGGCTATGCGGCTTCGGGCTGGGCCAGAAGCATGCCTTTTGTTTCGATGAAGGCAATGACCTCCGCAAGGCCTGTGTTGGTTTTGAGGTTGGTCATGACAAAGGGCTTCAGGCCCTTGGCCGTGGTGCGCATGCGTATGGTGTCCGCCTGCATCACGCCCAGGTCAGCGCCGACGTGGGGTGCCAGGTCGGTTTTGTTGATGACGAACAAATCGCTTTTGGTGATGCCTGGGCCGCCCTTGCGCGGGATCTTTTCTCCGGCGGCAACGTCGATCACGTAGATCGTGAGGTCGCTCAGCTCGGGGCTGAAGGTGGCGGCCAGGTTGTCGCCTCCCGACTCCACAAACACGATGTCGGCGTTGGGGAAGTCCACCAGCATGCGGTCGATGGCTTCGAGGTTGATCGAGGCGTCCTCACGTATGGCGGTGTGCGGGCAGCCGCCGGTTTCCACGCCCATGATGCGCTCGGCGTCCAGTGCGCCGCTGACGGTTAGGATGCGCTGGTCTTCCTTGGTGTAGATGTCGTTGGTGATAGCGACCAGGTCATATTTGGCCTTCATGCCTTTGCAGAGCATTTCAAGCAGCGTGGTTTTGCCGGAACCGACCGGGCCGCCTATGCCTACGCGCAGGGGGGGAAGTTTTTTGGTGCGGTTGGCGATGTGGTGCAGGCTCATGGATGGCTTTGTGGGGGTGCGGTAGTTTGCGAGGAGATGTCAGGAGCGGAAAAGCCGCGAATACTGGGTTTCGTGTTGCGACGAAAGAATGGCCAGCATGGGCGAAAAGGCCTGGCGCTCATCATCGGGCAGCTGCATGGCGGCCTCAACCGCTGCGGGTATGGCGCCAGCCAGGCGCGCCAGCATGCGCTGGCCGGCGCTTTGGCCCAAAGGCACGGATTTGATGGCGGCTTGTGTCATGTTTTCGGCCCAGCCAAAGGCATAGGCCAACAGGCAGTCGCGCACGCCGGCCTCGGTCTGCGAAACGGCGAGCGCAAAGGCGACGGGGAAGGTGGGTTGCATCTGCGCGCAGGCCTCAATGTGCGCCGCATTGGCGCCGTCATGGTTGCGCAGCCAGTCCAGCAGGGATCTGCCCATCTGCTCGGCCTGGGCGCGCAGCTCGCTGGTTTCCCGGGTTTGCAGCACCCAGGCATTAAGTTGCTGCACGCGTGGCAGGTCGCCTGAGCGCCAGGCGGGGATAGCCTGGGCAATCACCGCCAGGTCACCGCGTGCAAGGCTGATCTGGAGTTGGTCGGTGAGCCAGTCGCTCGCTATCATTTCTGTAGCGGGTTGCGCCCGTTCCATGGCGGTTTCAAGCCCTTCGGAGTATGAAAACCCGCCCACTGGCAAGGCCGGGGAGGCCAGCCAGATCAGCTGGAGCAGGCTGGAAGCCGGTAATTGCCCTGCAGGCGGGGCGGACATATCCATCTGCGGCCTAGTGCGGCTTGTGCCTGTGGATCTGGATGGCGACCGGCTTGGCCTCGTGGGCATGGTCGTCGTGGCCGTGGTTGCAGTCGGGGCCATGCACGTGGGGTGCGGGGGCGGGCTGCGCATGGCCATGGGAATGGCCGGAAGAATGGTCATGCCCATGGCTGTGGCCGCCCGCGCTGTAGGCGCCGCCTTCGGGCTCGAAGGCTTCTTCCACCTCGTTCACGATCAGGTGCATGGCACGCAGCATGTCGGCCAGCACATGGTCGGGTTCAATTTTCAGGTGGTCGGGCTTGAGCTCTATCGGCACATGGCGGTTGCCCAGGTGGTAGGCAGCACGCGTCAGGTCGAAGGGCGAGCCGTGTGCCGTGCAGGCGGTGATGCGCAGCACCTCCTGCGGCGCGGCAATCACCTTGACCATGGAGCCGTCTTCGGCCACCAGCACGTCGCCGCCGCGCACCAGCGTGCCGCGCGGCAAGAACACGCCCAGCTGGCGGCCCAGCGAATCGGTCGCGTCAAAGCGGCTTTTCTGGCGCACGTCCCAGTCCAGCTCGACGGTGGAGGCGCGTTTGACGAGAACAGGGGCAAGGCCTGCGCCCTGCGAAATGACTTTGGAAACCTGGAGCATGGAACCTTAAAACAGGAAATAGCGTTGCGTCATCGGCAGGCTGGTGGCCGGCTCGCAGGTGAGTAGCTGGCCGTCCGCACGCACCAGGTAGGTCTGGGCGTCAACCTCCATTTTGGGAAGGTAGGCATTGTGGACCATGTGCTGCTTGCGCACGCCGCGGATGTTTTTCACTGCGCTCAGGGTTTTGGCCAGGCCGAAGCGTTCCTTGACGCCGGCGTTCAGCCCGGCCTGGGAAACAAAAGTCAGCGAACCCCTGGCAATCGCGCCGCCGAAGCCGCCGAACATGGGCCGGTAGTGCACCGGCTGCGGCGTGGGGATGGAGGCATTCGGGTCGCCCATGGCGGCCATGGCGATAAAGCCACCCTTGAGAATCACCGCAGGCTTGATGCCGAAGAAGGCGGGTTTCCACACCACCAGGTCGGCCCACTTGCCCAATTCGACCGAGCCTACCTCGTGCGAGATGCCGTGTGCAATTGCGGGGTTGATGGTGTATTTGCTGATGTAGCGTTTGGCGCGGAAGTTGTCGTGGCGATCGCTGTCTCCGGGCAGCTTGCCGCGCTGCAGTTTCATCTTGTGCGCCGTCTGCCAGGTGCGGATGATGACTTCGCCGACGCGGCCCATCGCCTGGCTGTCGGAGCTGAACATGCTGATCGCACCCAGGTCGTGCAGCACGTCTTCGGCCGCAATGGTTTCCTTGCGGATGCGGCTTTCGGCGAACGCCAGGTCTTCGGCAATGCCGGCGTCCAGGTGGTGGCACACCATCAGCATGTCGACGTGCTCGTCGAGTGTGTTGACGGTGTAGGGCATGGTCGGGTTGGTGGAGGAGGGAAGGAAATTCTCCTCGCCCACCACACGCAGGATGTCGGGTGCATGCCCGCCGCCGGCGCCTTCGGTATGGAAGGCGCAGAGGCTGCGGCCCTTGGTGGCGGCAATCGTGTTTTCGACAAAACCGGATTCGTTGAGCGTGTCGCTGTGGATGGCAACCTGCGTGTCGGTTTCTTCCGCCACATCCAGGCAGTTGCTGATGGCTGCGGGCGTGGTGCCCCAGTCTTCATGCAACTTCAGGCCGATGACGCCGGCGTTAATTTGTTCGTGCAGCGCGGCGGGCAGGCTGGCATTGCCCTTGCCCAGGAAGCCGAGGTTCATGGGAAAGGCGTCGGCGGCCTGCAGCATGCGCTCGATGTTCCAGGGGCCGGGCGTGCAGGTGGTGGCGAATGTACCGGTTGCCGGACCGGTGCCGCCGCCCAGCATGGTGGTGATGCCGGAGGTGAGCGCTTCTTCAATCTGCTGCGGGCAGATGAAGTGGATGTGCGAGTCGATGCCACCGGCTGTGACGATCATGCCTTCGCAGCTGATGATTTCTGTGCCTGGGCCGATGATCATGTCGACGCCGGGTTGCGTGTCCGGGTTGCCGGCCTTGCCGATGGCGGCAATGCGTCCGCCCTTGAGGCCGATGTCGGCCTTGACGATGCCCCAGTGGTCGATGATGAGCGCGTTTGTCATCACGCAGTCCATGGCGCCTTCGGCCCGCGTCTTTTGCGACTGGGCCATGCCGTCGCGAATCGTTTTACCGCCGCCGAATTTGACTTCCTCGCCGTAGCTGCCGGCGCGCAAGGTGTAGTCGGCTTCGACTTCGATCATCAAATCCGTATCGGCCAGACGCAGGCGGTCACCCACCGTAGGGCCGAACATTTCCGCGTAGGCGCGGCGTCCAATCGTTGCCATCAAATTGCTCCCGCAGGGCCGCCGCGAGGGAGGCAAGCGCCCCCTCGGGGGGCAGTGAATACACGAAGTGATGAACGTGGGGGCATCACAACTTCCCTTGAATCAAGCCGCGAAAGCCGAACACTTTCCGGTCCCCGGAAAATTCGACCAATTCCACAGTGCGCTGCTGCCCCGGCTCAAAGCGCACGGCCGTGCCCGACGCGATGTTGAGCCGCATGCCCCGCGCTGCGTCGCGGTCAAAGCCGAGTGCGCCGTTGGTTTCTGCGAAGTGGTAGTGCGATCCGACCTGGATGGGGCGGTCGGCCGTGTTCTGCACGACGACGGTCAGCGTGCGCCGGCCTGCGTTGAGTGTGTGGTCTGGTCCATCGGTGATGAGTTCGCCTGGAATCATGATGTGCCTCAAGCCAGTTGGGCGAGCAGGGTCACGCCAAAGGCGGCGACGGCAGCGCCTGCGGCGCGCGGCAGCCATACATTGGCACTGCGCAGCGCCCAGCCCGCACCCAGGCCTGCCAGGTGCAGCAGCAGCGTGGCGGCCAGCATGCCCGAGAGGGTTGCCCAGGTGCTGGGCGCTCCGGCGAGTTCATGGCCGTGGGCCAGACCGTGGAAGAGGGCGAACGCACCGACGATCACCGCGGCCGCGATGCCAGTCACCTGCCAGCGCGTCACGACCAGCAACCCCGTGACCAGCAGCGAAGCGGCGATCATGGGCTCGACCGCGGGAATATGCACACCCTGCAGCCCCAGCAGGGCGCCCACCAGCAGCATGCCGGCAAAGCCCAGCGGGCCCCACAACAGCCCAGGGCCCGCGCGGCGCGCAGCCAAGGCGCTCCAGAGGCCCACGGCCACCATCGCTGCCAGGTGGTCCATGCCTGTCAACGGGTGGAGGGCGCCGCTGAGGAGGGCACCGGCGTGGCCATGCACCGCAGCACCGAAATCATGGTCAATATGGGCACTAGCCCTAGTCGATAGGGCGCAAGCAGCTATCAAAAAAAGAGCGGTTTTGGTTTTGGTCGGCATGGTGGCAATCTTGGTAGTGCTTAAACGATCGGCTGGTGCACAGTGACCAGCTTGGTACCGTCGGGAAAGGTCGCTTCGACCTGGATGTCGGGGATCAGCTCAGGGATGCCATCCATCACGTCGGCGCGGGTCAGCACGGTGCGGCCTTCGCTCATGAGCTGGGCGACGGACTTGCCGTCCCGCGCACCTTCCATGACGGCGGCACTGATCAGCGCGACGGCTTCGGGGTAGTTCAACTTCAGGCCGCGGGCCTGGCGGCGTTCGGCCAGCAGCGCAGCGGTGAAGATCAGCAGCTTGTCTTTTTCTCTCGGCGTCAATTCCATGGGTTCTCCGGGGGCGGCTGCGGCAGGATGTGTAGGGAACGGGGTGCAAGAATGGTGCCACAGGATGGTGCGCGCGGCACTGGTTTTCCCGCTGTGGCATGGAATCTGCACTTCAGCAGGCTTCGCCTTATGACGTATTGACGCCACCCCCATGGACACCCCGGCCGCTCCGCTGCCCTTGCCTGCGCAGGCCGTGCCCCCGTGGGCGCCAGCGCCGCTTGCCACCGGCGATCCCGATGCGCCGGTGCAACGCGTCATCAAGGTCAGGCGCGACTACAACAGCTGGGTCGCCAGCGAAACGATGGAAGACTACGCCTTGCGGTTCACGCCGCAGCGCTTTCGCAAATGGTCGGAATGGCGGGTCGCCAACACTGCATTTGGCGCAGCCTCCTTCCTGATCCTCGAAGCCGTCGGCGCTACCCTGCTGGTGAAGTATGGCTTCACCAATGCCTTCTGGGCCATCGTGGCCACGGGGCTGATCATCTTCATGGCCGGCTTGCCGATCAGCATTTATGCCGCCCGCTACGGTGTGGACATGGACCTGCTGACGCGCGGGGCCGGCTTCGGCTATATCGGCTCAACGCTCACATCGCTGATCTACGCGTCCTTCACCTTCATCTTCTTCGCGCTGGAGGCGGCTGTCATGGCCTACGCGCTGGAACTGGCGCTGGGCATTCCGCCCAGCTGGGGCTACCTGATTTGTGCGCTGGTCGTGATCCCGATGGTGACCTATGGGGTGTCCGTCATCAGCCGCTTGCAGATCTGGACCCAGCCGCTGTGGCTGGTCATGCTGGTTGTGCCCTTTATCTATGTTTTGGTGCGAGATCCCGGGGCTTTTGTTGGAATCACGCACTACAAAGGTGAAAAAGGCACGACTTCGGGATTTGATCTGCACTTGTTTGGTGCCGCCTTGACGGTCGGCATTGCGCTGATCACGCAAATGGGTGAACAAGCCGATTACTTGCGCTTCATGCCCGCGCGCACCGCCGGCAACACTCGCCGCTGGTGGGCCAGCGTGCTGGCCGGCGGCCCCGGCTGGGTGCTGCTCGGTGTGGTCAAGATGCTGGGCGGCGCGTTCCTGGCCTATCTGGCGATCCAGCATATGGTGCCGCTGGACCGCGCGGTGGACCCGAACCAGATGTACCTGGCGGCCTATGAATACGTGTTTCCGCATTACGGCTGGGCCGTGGCCGCGACCGCGCTGTTTGTCGTGATCTCGCAGCTCAAGATCAATGTCACCAACGCTTATGCGGGCTCGCTGGCCTGGTCCAACTTCTTTTCGCGCCTGACGCACAGCCACCCTGGGCGCGTCGTCTGGGTGGTGTTCAACACCCTGATCGCCTTCATGCTGATGGAGATGGACGTGTTCCAGGCGCTGGGCGACGTGCTGGGCCTGTATTCCAATATCGCGATCGCCTGGATGATGGCAGTGGTGGCCGACCTGGTCATCAACAAACCCCTGGGCCTGTCCCCCAAGGGCATCGAATTCAAGCGCGCCCACCTCTACGACATCAACCCGGTCGGTGTGGGCGCGATGGCACTGGCGTCGGTGCTATCGGTAGCCGCCCATCTGGGCCTGTTCGGCCCCCTGGCTCAGGCTTTCTCGGCGTTGATCGCGCTGGGCACGGCATTTGTGGCCTCGCCGCTGATTGCATGGGCAACAAAGGGGCGTTACTACATCGCCCGCCATGGCGAAGCGCCTGAGACGGATGCCGAGGGCAACTACAAGCCGTATGTGCTCAAGCGATGCGTGATCTGCGAGCGCGATTACGAAGGCCCGGACATGGCGCATTGCCCGGCCTACCAGGGCGCCATCTGTTCGCTGTGTTGCACGCTGGACGCGCGCTGCGGCGATTTGTGCAAACCGCAGGCCAGCTTGTCGGCCCAATGGTCGGGCGCGCTGCGCTGGCTGTTGCCGCGCCGCGCCTGGCCTTACCTGGACACAGGGCTAGGCCACTTCCTTTTATTGATGCTGGTCATCGTCCCGCTGCTGGCCAGCGTGTTCGGGCTGCTATACAGGCAGGAGTTGACTGCACTGCTGATGGCCGCTGCCGACACGGACATGATGGAGGCACCGGCCGCCGCCTTGCGCTCAGGCTTTTTGAAGGCCTACATGGCCTTGCTGGTCATCGCGGGGCTTGTCGCCTGGTGGCTGGTGCTGGCGCACAAAAGCCGGCAGGTGGCGCAAGAAGAATCCAATCGCCAGACGCACCTGCTGATGCGCGAAATCGAGTCGCACCGCCAGACTGACGAAGCGCTGCAGCAGGCCAGGGTGGTGGCGGAGCAGGCCCGCCACCATGCCGACCAGGCCAACCAGGCCAAGAGCCGTTACATCAGCGCAATCAGCCACGAGTTGCGCACGCCCCTGAACAGCATCCTGGGCTATGCGCAGCTCATGGGTGAAGACAGCGCCATACCGCCGCACCGCAAGCAGGCCGTCAGCGTCATCAAGCGCGGCGGCGAGCATTTGCTGTCGCTCATTGAGGGCACGCTGGACATTGCCCGCATCGAAGCCGGCAAGCTCACGCTGAACGTCAAGCCCATGCACTTTGCCGATTGCGTGCATGAGATGGCGGGCATGTTTGAGCTGCAGGCGGCCGCAAAGGGCCTGGGCTTTAGCTTTGAGGCCAGCGGCAATTTGCCGGAACTGGTGCGCGCAGATGAAAAGCGAGTTCGCCAGATTCTCATCAACTTGCTGGGCAATGCCATCAAGTTCACATCGCAAGGCCAGGTGACCTTCCGGTTGCGCCATGCGCGCGAGATGGCCCACATTGACATCGAAGACACAGGCCCCGGCATGCGTGAAGAGGAGCTGGCGCAGATTTTTGAGCCCTTTGCCCGTGGCGCAACGGCAGGCCAAAGCGCCGAAGGCACACCGGGCGCAGGGCTGGGCCTCACGATCGCCAAGATGCTGACCGACTTGATGGGCGGCGAAATGACGGTGGACAGCACGCCCGGAAAAGGCTCGGCGTTTCGCATCCGGCTGTTTTTGCCAGAGGTGCACGTGGCTGCGGGGGCCGCGAAAGGCGCCATCGACAAGCCGGCCAGGCGCCAGCCGCGCGGGTATGAGGGCGACCGCCGCAAGCTGCTGGTGGTAGACAACGAAGAGCCTGACCGGGAATTGCTGGTGCAACTGCTGGAGCCTATGGGCTTCGAGCTTCGCACGGCCGCCAGCGGCCACGACTGCCTGGATCTGCTGGCGGCCGGCTACCAGCCTGATGTGATCTTCATGGACCTGGCCATGCCTGGCATCGATGGCTGGGAAACCCTGCGCCGTGTACGCGGGTCCGGGCACACCGGAATCCATCTGGCGATTGTTTCGGCCAATGCATTTGACAAGGGCATGGACAACGATGCCGGCATCCTGCCTGAGGACTTCATCCTCAAGCCGGTGCGGCACACCGAGTTGATCGACTGGCTGGAGCGGCGGCTGGCCCTCAAGTGGGTCTATCAGGTGGCAGAGGAAGAGGTCAGCCCCACCGTTGTTGGGCCTGCGCCGCCGCGTGCATTGCCAGACGCATCCCAGCTCGCCGCATTGCTTGAAGTCGTCAACCTCGGTTTCTACCGGGGCATCATGAACACCCTCGCAGAGATCGAACGGCAACAGCCGGCGACTGCGGCTTTTGTCAATGAGATGCGTGTGCTAGCGCGGCAATTCCAGTTCGAGGCCATGGGGCGCCAGCTAGCCAACCAGGAGACCGGCCATGAGCAGCGTGCTTGAAGTTGAAGGCGTATCACTACAGGGCGGGCGCCTGGACCGGACGCTGGACCGGGCCAACAGCGACGTCGTGCTGATTGTTGACGACGTGCCCGACAACCTCTCGGTGCTGCATGACGCGCTCGATGAGTCGGGCTACACCGTGCTGGTGGCCACCGGCGGCGAAGCGGCGCTACAGCGCGCGCTGCAGGCTCTGCCCGACATTGTCTTGCTCGACGCCATGATGCCTGGCATGGATGGTTTTGAAGTCGCCAAGCGCCTGAAAGCCATGCCAGAGACAGCCCACATCCCCATCATCTTCATGACGGGCCTCACCGAAACCGAGCACCTGGTGGCCGCGCTGGAGGCCGGTGGTGTGGACTACGTGACCAAGCCAATCAAGCCCAAGGAAGTGATGGCCCGGATGGGCGTGCATCTGCAAGGCGCCCGGCGCGCCCGGCAGGAAGCGCGGCAGGCAGGCCAGGCGCGCAATGCGCTCGACGCTTTCGGCTACGCCAGCATCACCGTGCGCATGGGCGGCGCGGCCGACGGTAAACTCGTCTGGCAAACGCCGCTGGCCCGCGACCTTTTGATGCGGTACTACGGGACATCGGCGCCGCAAACGCCAGAGCCGGTGCTGAACTGGCTGCGCCGCCATCTGGTGGAGGCCGAGCGCCGGATTGAGCCGCCGCGCCTGGCCGTGGAATTCGGGCCGCGCCGATTGACCTTCCGCCTGCATCAACAGACCGGTGACGGCGATGGCAGCGCTGACTGGCTGATCGTCATGCGAGAGATTTCCGACGATGCCGTGGTTGAGGCCATGAGTCTGAGCTTCAAGCTCACGGCGCGGGAGGCGGAAGTGCTGTACTGGGTCGTCAAGGGCAAGACCAATCGCGATATCGGCGACATCCTGGGCTCCAGCCCGGCCACCGTCAAAAAGCACCTGGAGCGGGTCTATGCCAAGCTGGGCGTCGAAACCCGTACGGCTGCTGCGGGTATGGCGATGAACCGCATCAAGCAGCTTCACCCGCAATTTGAGGGCTAAAACTAGAGCCCCCACGCTTGTCGCTTCGCGTACTGCGCTGCCCCCGAGGGGGCGCTGCGCCTGCGGCCCGGCAAAGCCGGTTCCGCGGCTCCTGCTTGCAAAAGATGGGGCAAGCGATTGTCTGCGGCAGGGTAAAAGCGTGTTTTCTGGCAGGCGGTTACAATAAGAGCTTCGGTAAAGCATCAGCTTTTTACATCGAGGCCTTTTCCCAACAGGCTTCCTTCTCAATTGCGGCGCTTCCCAGAGCCCGAATCCACAGTGTTTTCAGTGCCCATACAGCGCTGAACTTCTCAACACTGTTCCGTTTTCCCGGCGAGCACTATTCCCGACAGTGCCCACGCATGGCTCAACCAGCCCAGCCCCTTGACAAAGGGCCTGGCGGGTGGAAACCGAACACCCGCCGGCTTGCTCGCAAGCCGATTACTCCTTATTTATCAAGCTGGGAAACATACCCGGCGCAGAATTTTATGAACATAGATCAAACCAAAATCGCGGTGGGCAAGTACCTTGTCTCACCACTGGCCAAGCAGCAAGGCGATGGCTACGCTGCATCGGTCTCCATCCGCTCCGGACGCGGCAGCGCAACGCATGACCGCGTGATGCGCTTCAGCGGCCTTTTTGACAGCGCGGCCGCGGCCGTGCATTACGCGACGGAACACGCCCTGGGCTGGATTCACGAGCGTTCAACGCCGGCCTGCGCATAAAGCCTTGCCAGCCCTTACGACAGACATCACGGACAATTTTTCCAATTCCCTAGGAGTTACATCATGGCCAAAGAAGAACTGATTGAAATGCACGGTCTGGTAGATGAGGTGTTGCCGGATTCACGCTTTCGCGTCACGCTCGACAACGGCCACAAGCTTGTGGCTTACACCTCGGGCAAGATGCGCAAGAACCATATCCGTATCCTTGCCGGCGACCAGGTGTCGCTGGAACTCTCGCCTTATGACCTGAGCAAGGGCCGCATTACTTTCCGGCACATCGCCGGTCGTGGCCCAGGCCCGGCACCGCGCCAGGCCCGATAAAACGGGGCGGCTCGACAAAGCCCGGCAGGTGGAGTTTTCTCCGCCTGCCGGGCTTTTTTATGGGCGATTCAGTGGCGGCCGGGGGGTCATGTGCCTGGTCTTTATTGCGGATCGCGCCCTGCTGTCGACGGGGGGCGGGCCATCCATGCAATCAGCGACGAGCGCATGGCTTCTTCCACCGACATGTCGATAGGTTGCACCCATTCTGAAGGTACAAAAACCGTATAGCCGCCGATCATGTAGCCCATCGGTAAATAAACCGCAACACGCTCACCCGGCAAAAATCCGGACGGCAGGTCGGCAAAACTGCGGCGCGTGATGAGGCCCACGATTTCCATCGCATGCCCTGGCATGCGTAATATCACCACGCTTTGTTCGCCCTGTTTGCTCGAGGGCGCAAAGTAGTCGGCAAAACTCTTGAGCGACGAATAAATGCTTTTGACGACAGGCAGGTTGGTGAAGGGAATCTCCACAAAAGACAGCAGCTTGCGTGCACTTTTCTGGGACACCAGGAAACCAATGGCCAGAATGGTCAGAATGCCGACTGCCAAGCCCATACCTGGCAGGTAAAAACTTCCGATGAGCGGGCGCAGGACCCACAAGGCTGCGGTTTCCATCCACGCCAGGAAGATATAGAGAAGGTATACCGTCAATGCCACCGGCAGGACGGTGATGAGGCCCCGAAAAAAATATTTGTAAAGGCTTTTCATGGGCTTTTCGTTGTGTGCCGCTGCGCACCATGCGCTGGCTGGCCAACCTGCAATATAACCATTTCGCATGACGCGGCCCGACCTGATGTTTGTCGGTCTTCTCCTACATTTTTCCGGTACTAATCACCGCTGCGTGCTGCTGCCTCATGCGTAAACTGTGCAGCGGACTCGGTGGTCAATTTGTCGGTCGAATCGGTGCCGGTTGCCAGTTCATCCTGATGCAAAAAAGTTCTTCCCAATTCAATGAAATCATCACGCTGACATGAATCTGGAGTCTCATATTTCCGTCCACATTTTGTTTGCATCATGGGCGGTGCCGACGCTGAAAGTTACTTTTAATTCTCTTGATATTTTTCGGCCACGCTCTCAACTGCGCAAGAACGTCATGCCCGGCCGCCATGGCCTTTTTTTAGGATGTTTGCTTCATGAGTTATTCCACACTGGTCAATGCGCAACTCAATGTACCCCTGCGCTCCCTGGCCTTGACAGTTGAAGAACCAGCGCCCGGCGAATTTTGCTGGCGCATTCTGGAGAGTCACGCGAACCCCCTGGTATTCGAGTCGGTTTCCTGCTCTGACATCAGTTTTGCTGCTTATGACACAGCGCTGGCTACCGGCTATGGAGAACTGCAGCGTCTGATCGGTCCGGACCTGCAATATGGCCCGCGCAGCGAAGGGGTGCAGCAGGTTGATCTTTTCGGCGTTTCAGCCTCCTCCCAAGAGAAAAATACCAAGCTCGGCGCGTCAGAAATCCACTCCTTGAATGACACCAACGCCAAACCGAATGCGGTGCCGGTGTGAAACCTGACCTGTCATCGGAGTACGCCCGGCTTCGTGCGCAACTCGAAGCCTTGCAACAAGCGCCGGTGAAGGATTTTCCGCGCATAGACCAACTCATTGACCAGCTCGAACGAATTCAACTTGCCATCAAGGCCGAGCATGGCGTGCGGGGCAACAACCCCAACGAATAAGTCTGATGCGCTGACCAACGAACTGAATGCTGCGGCAGTGGCGAGCAATGCGTGTTTCAGCCACGGGTATCAGTTCCGTCGTATTTCGAGCGCCGTGCGGTGATCGCTGTTGTGGGAATTTCCCGAGTGGATTCGTTTCCGCAAGGCGATCGATAAGTGTTTGTATTGGTTCAGGACGTAGCATTTTGTGACCTCGCTTGTCCTACACGATGGTCCGTATCGGGCCGACGCCGTGCCCCGTGCCCCGCTCGTAAATTGGACTTAGCTGGCAATACGGCCAGCCATTTACCAACCGATGCCTGTGATGGCATGACTAAAGGAGCAAGACATGAAATTATCCAAATCCCTGACCTCTGCCGTAGCCGCTGCCGCTGTGGTGGGCACCATTGGTCTGGCATACGCCCAGACGGATACCTCCACACCACCGACTACCGGAGACAGCACAGGCCAGACCACCATGCAAAACCAGGGTACGGGTACGGCCACTCCGGAAACTTCGGCAGCACCGGCCACCACGACCGACAGCAATACGGCCGGCTTCCAGACCGAACGCCCGGCACAAGCTGACCGTAACTAAGTTCAGCCCGTCATGCGCCTTGGTGTGACGCCGCTCCGGATCTGCCATGCCCTTTACGGGCATGGCTTCCGGAGCGTTTTACATGGCTGGTAAAAACTTTATTGCCCATGCATAAGGCCATGCGTCAGTTTTTATGAACACGTTTGCCTCGCCTGTATCGAAGCCTTGTCCGCCCGGTGACGGGAAGCCCCCGGCCGGCGAAGGGGCTGGTACCAGCCGCGCAGAACTTCTCGATGGCATCAAACAGGGCGTTTTGTTGGGCGCGGCGCTGCTTGTCCTGACATTGCCACTTTTTCACGCCCGTCCAGTTTCCTCTTCCGCAATCAATCCCGGCCCTTTCGCTGCCTTGCAATTCGCACCGTCTTTGCGCTTCGCCGACTTCGGCGAAGAACCCGCGTCGGATGAGGCGCGGCAGGTCGCCAACTGGGTGGTGGCATCCGGGGACAACCGCAGGCTCTTCTTCGTCATCCTCGACAAGATAAACACCAAGGTGTTTGTTTTTGAACCTTCCGGCAAGCTGCGCAGTGCTACGCCGGTATTGATCGGGGCCGCCCGGGGCGACGACTCGGTGACCGGCATTGGCGGACGGCCCATCGCGCAGGTGGAGCCTCATGAACGCACCACCCCGGCTGGCCGGTTCATGGGTGAGCCTGGCCGCAATACGCTGGGGGAAGATGTTGTCTGGGTGGACTATGACGCGGCGGTTTCCATGCACCGCGTCCGTACCCTTGAGCCCAGCGAACGCCGGCTGGAGAGGCTGGCGTCAGAAGACACCAGCGACAACCGCATCTCCTACGGATGCATCAACATGCCGGTGGCTTTTTTTGAAAATGTACTGAAGCCCGCCTTCAACGCAAGTTACGGCGTGATTTATGTCTTGCCAGAGGTCAAATCCATTGCCGAGGTTTTTCCGGCAGCCCATCAGCTTGCCGCAAGGCAAGGCCTCAAGCCTGCGACGTAGACACCCGTGCCCCCGCGTAACTGAAGACCCCCTCTTCATTTGTAACAGGGATCGCCACTTCCGTTTTGCCACTGTTGCGTTCCCGCATCTCTGATGCGAAAAAATGCGCACAAGAAGCTGTTGTTACCAAATTCCATGGCGCTGATTTTTGAACAAAAAAACGGGGGTATTCCCAGATCAGTAAATAATCGTTTGCTACAAAAAACATAGCAATTTGGCGGAGGTATTTAAGGGTTTTTCCATTGTGAACATTTGCTTGCATCACTAACATGGTGCAACCACGGCCGGGCTCTTCCCCTGAAGGTTTGAGGCCCGGCTTTTTCATGTGCATTTGCACATGTCATGGAATCACCCACAGGACCAGAATGTTGTTCACAGGCAAGGCATTGCACTCAAAAGCTGTTCGTACAGTGGCTCTTGCCGTCCTTGCTGCTGCACCGATGTGGGCAGCCGCCATTTCCGTTGACCCTCAGCCCCAGCACAGCCCAGATGCGGTAACGCCACGAGCCGCCAGCTCCATGCCCGAGATGCCCTTGGTATCGGCGTCCGCCGATGTGCGTCATGCACTGCGGTGGATCATGGACGCGCGAGACAATCAGGGCCTGCCCTTCGTGGTGGTCGATAAAAAGGCCGGCCGGATTTTTGTATTCGAATCCACGGGCCAGCTGCGCGGTGCATCGCCCGCGCTGACGGGCCTTACGCCCGGCGACCATTCCGTGCCCGGCCTTGCCCAACGCAGCGTAGCCAGTTTGCGCGCGGACGAGCGCACCACGCCGGCCGGGCGCTTTGTTTCCGAGCCAGGCCATAACCTTAGCGGCGAAGCCATTGTGTGGATCGACTACGCGGCCAAACTCGCCATTCACCGGCTTCGGCCCGCGCCCGCAGCAGAGCGCCGTGCCGACCGGTTGGCTTCCGAAACGCCTGACGACAACCGCATTTCGCTGGGTTGCGTGGTGGTGCCTGCCAGCTTCTACGACACCGTCGTGGGCCCCATGCTCGGCAAGAGCTATGGTGTGGTGTATGTCCTGCCTGAAACGCAGCCGCTGCAGAACATGCTGGGCGCGCTCCAGTTGAGCCAGCAGTGACTTTTTTGATGTCCGGTGATGCTAGCAGCATCGGCGGGCACACTCCGCGCAGGGTGCTATCTTTTCAGGAGCTGCTTGCGCCTGTTTTGATTGGCCCGCAAGCTCATCTAGCTTCAATTTGAGGGTGACGGCTTCTTGACCTGCAAGGGGCAGGGCCTGCTACTACAAGCGCGTCAGCCATTCCTTACCTGCATCAGGCATTGCTACTGGCATGGGCGCCCTGAGCGGGGATCTACATTGAAGTTGTCTTCCAGACATGACAACTTTTTAGGAGAATCAAATGCCTATCATTGCCTGGCTACTCGGCGTTCCCCTCAGTGTGATTTTGCTGCTGATGCTGTTTGGCGTGTTTTAAATGCCGTCAGCTTCTGCGGGGCAATTATTCGCCCCATCAAAAGGCCCGCATTTGCGGGCCTTTTAATTTGGGTAGCCTCGAGCGGGGTTCAGACCACTGATGTTTGCTTGTGCCGGGCGCGCACGCGCGACACTTCCCACCATCCGGGCAACAGGTTTTGTATTTCGGGGCGGGTAAAGCGATCGTCCATGAGATACACCACACCTTGGTCCGAGGTGGTGCGTATGACACGCCCTGCGGCCTGCACCACTTTTTGCAGGCCGGGGTAAAGGTAGGTGTAGTCGTAACTCTGGGCGGCGCCAAAGTTCGCACCCATACGTTCCCGGATCTGTTCGTTCACCGGGTTGACCTGCGGCAAGCCCAGCGTGGCGATGAAGGCACCAATCAACCGGTCGCCTGGCAGGTCGATGCCTTCGGCAAAGGAGCCACCGAGGACCGCAAAACCGATGCCCTTCGAGGCCGGCGTGAACCGCGCCAGGAAGGCATCGCGTGCAGTTTCTTCCATGCCACGCGTCTGTTCCCACGCGGGGATGTGCGGGTAGCGCTGCCGAAACAGCTTGACGAGCTTTTGCAGGTAGTCGTAGCTGCTTAAAAACGCCAGGTAGTTGCCCGGCTTGGCATCGTATTGCCGCGCCATCAGGTCCACGATGGGTGAGAGCGAATCATCGCGGTCCTGAAAGCGCGTGGAAACATCGCTCACCGCCGACACCCGGAGCTGCTCGGCCAGAAAGGGCGACTGGACGTCCGACCATACCGTGCCGGCGGGCAGGCCCAGCGTGTCGGCGTAGTAATTCTGCGGGCTCAGCGTGGCGGAAAACAGCGCTGTTGATTGCGCAGCGGCAAAGCGTGGCGCAAGGAAAGGCGCAGGCACCACGTTGCGAATGTTCAGTACGGCGCAGCTCTGTCCAGCTCCGGCGCCCAGCGTGACCTGCCCGCCGAAGACGCTTCCGCTGTTCTCATTGCTACCGTTGTCCTGCAGTAGCGTTACATCAAACAGTGAATGTTCGCCGAAGGCATCGGCCATGCGCGAAAAGTGCAGCGCCTCGAAGTAGAAGTCCTGCAGCGCGCCGTCCATGCGTGTGGGGTTGGCCAGCAGGAAGTCGGTGACCTGGGTCAACGCCTGCCCCAGTACTTTCAGGAAAGAAGCCGGCAGCTCCGGATAGACCCGGTAGTGTTCGTCCGCGGCCTGCTGCGGCTGCTGCAATTCATTCAGGCTCCGGTTGAGCCGCTCAAGCGCTCCCTTGACGGCACGGGGAGCCGTGGCATGCACTTGCTGGAGCTCTGCCTGGTCAAGGGTGGCGGAATACATCTTGCGCGCCCGCTCTACCAGGTTGTGCGCCTCATCCACCAGCACACTCACGCGCCACTGGTTGCCGGCGGTCTGGCCGTGCAGCAATGCGCTGGTGTCGAAGTAATAGTTGTAGTCGCCCACGACCACGTCCGACCATGTCACCAGCTCCTGGCTCAGGTAGTAGGGACACACATGGTGGGCCAGCGCCAATTCGCGCAGCGCACTTTTGTCCAGTGTGCCGTGTGTGGCAGCATGCTTTACCGCCGCGCTGCGAGCCAGGGGAAGGCGGTCGTAGAAACCTTTGGCGAGTGGACATGCATCGCCGTGGCAGGCCTTGCCCGGATGCTCGCAGGCCTTGTCCCGCGCAACCAGCTCCAGAACGCGCAAGGGCAGGGGCTGCTCATGGGTACCGGCGCTGCCCTTGATCCGGTCCAGGGCATCCAGCGCCAGCTTGCGGCCCGGTGTTTTAGCCGCCAGGAAGAAAAGTTTGTCGAGCTGTTTTTTCGGCACAGCCTTGAGCAGCGGGAACACCGTGCCGATGGTTTTGCCGATTCCGGTGGGCGCTTGCGCCATCAGGCAGGTGCCGGCTTGCGCGGTTCTGTAAACCGCCTCGGCCAGTTCGCGCTGGCCGGGCCTGAAGGTGGGGTGCGGAAAGGCCAGCCTGGCCAGCGCCGCATCGCGCGCCTGGCGGTGCGCCAGCTCCTGGTCCGCCCACGCGAGGAAACGTTCACACTGCGTTTCAAAATACTCCTTGAGCGACGCCGCGGAAAAATGTTCGGTCAGTGGGGTTTCCTGCGTGCTGGCCACGTCAAAGTACACCAGCGTCAGGTTGATGTCCTGCAATTTTCTGGACTCGCACAACAGCCAGCCGTAAATCTTCAGCTGCGCCCAGTGCAGGTTCCGCCGGTTGTCGGCCATGGCGTGCAGATCGCCCCTGAAGGTTTTGACCTCCTCAAGCTGGTTGTGCTCCGGGTCATAGCCGTCGGCGCGGCCGCGCACCCGCAAGGTCTTGTACTCTCCCTCCAGGCTGACTTCGGCCTCATAAGCCCCTCCGCGGCGCGAAGCCACCAAGGCGTGCCCGGCCATACCCTCCTGCGCGGAAGGCGACGGCGTAAAGCGCAAGTCCAGGTCGCCATGCTTGGCCGTGAACTCGCACAGGGCCCTGACGGCCACAAGGTATTTCAATCGGTAGTCGCTCTCTGGTCAGGGAGACGGGGGAGGAGGGGGTTCATGGTAGCGCAACCCGCTGGGAACTACCTCTGCAAGCAACCGGGCTGCCGCTGGAATACCCCCAGACTATTTGGGCGGCGTGATGGTAATAATTACCAAGGTGCAGGTCCGTACTTCATGTAATTCGGAGGACCTATTTGATCTCTTTTTAAGAGGTCTTAAGTATGCAAAAAATGAGCCAGTCTGCTGGAAGACACGTCCGAAAGAAATCAGGGTGTTGTCCTATAGCGTAAATAAATGCAGCATTACACACTTGCAGTGCGGCAACTACTCAAGGCGGGGCCTGTAGAGCCGCCCCTTTGCTAAGAAAGTCACCATCGGCGGATGAACCTCAGTTTGCCAAGCGCATTCACCCCAGTCCACCGTGAGCTTGGCCTGATGGGAACGCCCACGCCTTCCCCGGGCAGAGCGGTTGCCGCTGGGGAGGTGCCGCAATGAAGCGTGATGAGACCCCCGCACAAGCCCAGCAGCGCATGCAGGATGAAGCGCTTGCGCTGGCAGCCGCCAATGATGCGCTGAAGCTCGAAATCGCCGAGCAGCGGCACATGGTTGAAGCGCTCAGGGACGATATCAGCGGCCTGCGCAGCCTTGTCACCATCTCGTCAGACTGGTATTGGGAGCAGGATGCCCAGTACCGGTTCACCGATTTCGCGGCCGAGTTCAGCAACAGATCACGGGATAAGGATCTCGACAGCTCCGTCGGCAAATGCCGATGGGAACTGCCCGGTGCACTTCCGGTCACCATGTCCTGGGAAGACCACCGGGCCGTGCTGGCCGAACGCCAGCCCTTCCGTGATTTCGAGTACATACGCGTGCTGGACGACGGCGTCGCGCATTATTTTTCCATCAGTGGTGTGCCGGTGTTCGACAAGCATCGGGAATTCGTGGGTTATCGCGGTATCACACGCGATGTCACGGCAAGCAGGCGTGCCGAGGAAAAAGAACGCAAGGTTGCCCGCCTGCTCGACGACATCGTTGAGAACCTCCCCGTCGCCCTGCACATGAAATCCGCCAAGGACCATCGCTTCATGGCCTGGAACCGGGCGGCAGAAGAGCTGTACGGCGTCACCCGCGCGGAAGCGCTGGGCCGCACGGTTCATGATCTCTGGCCAAAGGCCCATGCCCACAATATGTATGCGGCGGACTTGAGCCTGATTGCCTCAGGTGAGATGCAGGAGTTCCCTGACCGGCTTACCTATACAAAACACAGGGGCGCTATTCACGTCCACATGCGCAAGGTCCCGCTGAAGGATTCCAGCGGTGCGGTGACGCATGTCCTGGTCATCGCTGAAGACATTACCCAGCAGTTGGCCGATGAAGCGCGCCTGCGCAGCAGCGAGCGGCAATTCCGCAGCCTGGCCAGCCTTTCGTCCGACTGGTATTGGGAGACCGACGAAAAATTCCGGTTCACCAAGCTGTCCGGTGGCAAGACGGAAGAAGCCAGGCGTGTGATCAGTGAGCATATCGGTAAAACGCGCTGGGAGATCGATCACAGTCCGGCCAACGAGGAGCTCTGGGCCAACCACCGCGCCCAGCTGGAACGCCACGAAGTTTTCCGCAACTTTGAATACGAACGCGAAGAAAAAGACGGCAGCCGTGTGACCTTGAGCATCAGCGGGGAGCCCATGGTGGATGCCAATGGCCGTTTCACCGGCTACCACGGCGTGGGTACCGACATCACTGCGCGCCTTGAGGCTGAAGCCAAACTGCGTCGCAGCGAAGAGCGTTTTCGCAGCCTCACCGGTCTTTCGTCCGATTGGTATTGGGAGCAGGATAAAAACTTCCGCAATGTCTTTGTTTCCAATGACCCGCAACGTTTCGCGTTGGGAACCCAGGTCATTGGAGAGGGGCAATGCCGATGGGATCTTCCCAACTCTGCACCGCTTGTCGGCACCTGGAAAGAGCACAAGGCTGTCTTGCAGGCGCATCTGCCGTTCCGCAATTTTGAATACCGTTTGACCAATGAGGATGGTCGCGTCATTTACCGCAGCGTGAGCGGCGAACCGATGTTTGACGACGACGGCGTCTTTGAGGGTTATCGGGGCGTTGGTGCCGACATTACGTCGCGCAAGGAAGTGGAGATGGCGTTGCGGGTGGGCGAGGCCCGCTTCCGTGCGGTGGTGGGCGCGCTGGTCGAGGGGGTGGTGCTGCGGGACGCAGAGGGCCACATTGTTGATTGCAATGCCAGCGCCGAGCGCATTCTTGGCAGGACCCTGGCCCAGCTGAAAGGCCAGACTTCAGTTGAGCCGGAATGGCTGAGGTTCCGTGAAGACGGCACGCCAATGCCCAGGGAAGAGTGGCCCAGTGTTGCCGCCGTTCGCACCGGCCAGCCGCAGCTGAACCGTGTGGTGTGCCACCGCAGGTCCGATGGCAGTGAATTCTGGGCACTGATCAACGTGCAGCCGTTGGTGGAGGGAAATGGCGCGCCGTCGGGGTATGTCAGCACCATTACCGACATCAGCAAACGCAGGCAGGCGGAGCAGGAGATTGTCCAGCTCAACGTCAACCTGGAAAAGCGCGTGCTGCGAAGGACCGCCCAGCTGGAAGCCGCCACCCGGGAGATCGAGGCCTTCTCGTACTCCGTGGCGCATGACCTGCGCACACCGCTGAGCACCATTGATGGATTCTGCGCGCTGCTTGAAAAAGCGGTCCCGCGCGAATCCGGTGAGCGCGCGCATCACTTCCTGGGCCGCATCCGCAGCAGTGTGCATCGAATGGGTGAGCTGACCGATGGCCTGCTTTCTCTGGCCCAGCTGTCGCGGACCAGCCTTAACTGGGAATCTGTCGATATCAGCGCCGAGGCGGCCAAGATCATCAAGCAATGGATAGAAAACGATCCCGAGCGCCTGGTGCGCATTACCGTCGAGCCCAACCTTTGGGGCCGGGCGGACGTGGCACTGCTCCGCCAGGTGCTGGAGAACCTGATCGCCAATGCCTGGAAGTTCACGTCCAAAAAACCGCATACCGAAATCCTGGTCGGAAAGGAAGCGGGGCCTGACGGCCAGACGGTGTACTTTGTGCGGGACAATGGCGCCGGTTTCGATATGGCCTACGCCAACAAGCTCTTTGGGACTTTTGAGCGGCTGCATTCACCCGATGAGTTCGCCGGCAGCGGCATCGGGCTGGCGACCGTCAAGCGCATCATCACCCGCCACGGCGGGAAGATCTGGGCCAACTCGGCAGTGGGGGAGGGCAGCACTTTTTACTTCACACTCGGAGGTGAGCAGGCCGGCGCCATGCCGCCCGGGGAGTCCTCGTTTGAGGATTCAGGCATCGCACTGAGCGGCAGCGCCGCTGCAGTGAATGACTCGGAAGGCGCAAGCCTCAGGGTGAACGAGTCCATCAGCACGGACAACGATGTCTTCACGGTTAGCGACAAGCAGTTCAGCAACGCGTTTGAGCATGCGGCCATCGGGATGACGCTGATCGGCATTGACTCCCGCCGGCTCAAGGTCAACACCGCTTTTTGCCAGATGCTGGGGTATTCAGAGGCGGAGATGCTTTCGCGCACCATCCATGACCTGACGCATCCCGACGATATCGCATGGGACCTGGAGCAGCGCCGCAGGGCCCTGGCCGGGGAGATCGAATCCTTCCACGTCGAAAAGCGCTACATCCATAAGTCCGGTCGCATTGTCTGGGGCTACATGAGCTGCTCCCTCGTGCGGGATGCGGACAGGAAGCCGCTTCAATTTATCGCGCAGATCCAGGACATCACCGAGCGCAAGGAGACCGAGCAGGTCCTGCGGGAAAGTGAGGAGCGCTTTCGCGCGCTCACCGCGCTGTCGTCCGACTGGTTCTGGGAGCAGGACGAGAATTTCCGCTTCGTCGAAGTTCCCGGAGAAGTCCCAAGCGCCACGGGCATCACAAAATCGGCCCATGGCAAAACTCCATGGGAACTCGACTACATCAACATCGAAGCCGCCGCGTTGGCCAAGTACAAGGCCACGATAGCCCGGCACGAGGTTTTCCGCGACCTTGAAAGTACACGGCTGGACTCCAAGGGGCGGCTGCACTACTTCAGCATCAGTGGCGTGCCGAAATTCGACGCTAACGGGAAATTCACCGGCTATCGCGGCACGGGCCGCGACACCACCGAAATGCGCCGTGTCACCGAGGCCCTGCGCACCAGCGAGGCGCAGCTGCGCGAGATCACCGACACCGTGCCGGCCTGGATCACTTACGCCGACGCCAATCAGCAATTACGCTTTCACAACCGGGCCTATGAGGAAGTCTTCGGCCTGACGAATGAGCAGCTCGAAGGCAAGACCATCCGTGAAATCCTGGGTGATGAGATGTATGCGGTAGTCAAGCCCCGGGTGGACGAAGTGCTGCAGGGCTACCCCGTTGTCTACGAACGCGCGCAAAAAACAGCCCGTGGCGGCATGCGCGACTATGTGGTCAATTATTTCCCGCGCTACGGCGACGGCCCCGATGAGGGCAAGGTGATCGGTTTCTACACGCTGGCCAACGACGTCACCGAACTCAAGCGCATAGACCGCATGAAAAGCGAATTCGTCTCGACGGTCAGCCATGAGCTGCGCACGCCGCTTACCTCGATCCGGGGTTCGCTGGGCCTTATTTCCGGCGGTGTCGCCGGCCAGTTGCCCGATACCGTCAAGACGCTGGTGGGTATCGCGAAGACCAACTGTGAGCGCCTGATCCGGCTGATCAACGATATCCTGGACATCGAGAAGATCGAGTCCGGCAAGATGACGCTGGACTTCCAGGTTGTCGAGCTCGAGCCCTTGCTGGCGCAGGCACTGGCTGCCAACGAGGGATACGGTGCCGCCAAAAATGTGCATCTTCGGCTTGATTTCCCGGACGAGGAGTTGCAGGTCAGGGTGGACAGCGACCGGCTGACGCAGGTGGTGACCAACCTGCTCTCCAATGCGATGAAGTTTTCACCCGAAGGCGGCACGGTAGATATCCAGGTGTCACGCAGCGATGCCGGCATAAGGGTCGAAGTGCGGGACCACGGGCCTGGCATCCCTGAGGAGTTCCGCAACCGCATCTTCCAGAAGTTCTCCCAGGCCGACTCCTCCGACACCCGCCAGAAAGGCGGCACAGGCCTGGGCCTCAATATTTCACGGGCCATCATCGAGCGCCTGGGCGGCAGCATCGGTTTTCATACCGAGGCCGGGGCCGGCACCACCTTCTTCTTCGAGTTGCCCGAATGGGTGGATTCGCCGGTCCGCACCTCCGGGTTCTCCGCCCTGGTTGAGCAGCGGCAGCGCGTCCTGATCTGCGAGGACGACAAGGACATCTCGCGCCTGATCAGCATGATGCTCGACAAGGGCGGCTTTGACACTGAAACGGTATTCACGGCAAAGCAGGCCATGGCGGAGCTGGCAAGAAAACGGTACGCCGCCGTCACCATAGACCTGAAACTGCCCGACCAGGATGGCATTGCGTTGATCCGGGCGCTGCGCGCCCAATTGCACACACGCGACGTGCCCATCGTCGTGGTGTCGGCCTCGGCGGCTGAAGGCCGGGTGCAGTTCAATGACCAGTCCCTGACGGTGTCGGACTGGCTGGAAAAGCCCATCGACGAAAACATGCTCGTGCTCGGCGTGCGGCGCGCCATTGCCGGTTCGACCGAAGCCCGGGCTGTCATCCTGCACGTTGAAGACGACCCGGATATCCAGCGCATCGCGGCGACCATTGCCCAGGGGTTTGCAACCTTCGTTTTTGCCGACACGGTGCAGGAAGCGCGCGACCGGTTGCAGGAGCAGCGCTTCGACCTGGTCCTGCTGGACCTCAGCCTGCCTGGCGGCTCGGGCTGGGATTTGCTCAAAGACATCGAGGGAATGAACGGCCCGCCGCCGGTGGTGATTTTCTCGGCGCTGGAGGTGGACAGGGCTCAGGCGACGCGGGCAGCCGCCGTGCTGGTCAAAGCCAAAACCTCCAACACCGAGCTCCTCGAAACGCTGCGGCGCGTGCTTGGACAGGGCCTGCCGGCCGCCTCGCCGCAAGACGGCGCCTGAACCGTCACAGTGCTGCGGGGATTTCCATGAAATTCGACCTCTGACCGTTAATAACGGGCGCGAGTTGCTATATTTTTAATAGCATCCTCAAGCAGGCGGTGAATTCATCATCGCCGTGTACCGGCGCTGCATTTCCTCAGGTGATACCGCTTCAATGCTGTGTCCCACGCTCCAGCGGTAGCCGGCCGGATCGCGAAAGCTGCCGGAGCGTTCGCCATAGAACTGGTCCTGTGCCGCCATTTCCAGCCTTGCACCGGCTTTCAGGGCGCGCTCAATCACCTCGTCGCAGTTGTCAACATGCAGATGCAGCGTGACCGTGGCGGGCGCGTTGGCATCGGGTGCCTCGATACCGTACTCCGGGAATTCCTCTGAAACCATCAGCGTGGCGCCATCAAAATCCAGTTCGGCGTGGCCAATGCGCCCGCCGGGCTCTGTCAGCCGGAATTTTTCGGTGGCACCGAAAACCGAGGTGTAAAACGCCATCGCCTCGACGGCATTTTTAACGTGGATGTATGCAAACAGTTCGTGGGTGGCCATATCGCCTCCTGGCATGGAGATGAAAAAGCAAGTCTAGCGGGGAGCCCTGCGCCGGCCTTGAAAAAATGACGCGTGCGGCCGACGCAATAGTCATATCCTGGCTCCCCCGCCGCCAAAAAGCAATGGCTCGGCGCTGAGTAGTGTGAGGTCAGGGAGCAGGTCTGGGTCCGGTGTTCTTCACGCAGTTGATGGCGCGCCTGCCACGTCTTCGGCCAGCATGCTCCGCGCTCCCGGGCACTTTGATGCCGCTTTAAGGCTGAGGGCTAATGCGCCTTGCTGCGGTTCATCGCGTTGTCAAACTCCTCGCGTGAGAGAAAGTTGTCCTTGTTGAGGTCCGCCTGGTCAAAGTGCTTGGAGACACCGCGAAAGTTTGACGCTTCGTCGCGGCTGACCTTGCCGTCACTGGTCTTATCCATAAAGTTGAATGCGCGTTCCAGATCCTTGGGATCGTACTTGGCGGCTGTTGTCGACTCAGCAGAGGTCGCCGAAGCCGCGGCGGCTGGCTCCGCCGGCTGGGCTTGCACCTGCGTAGCCAGCAGGGTGGCGGCGGCAGCCAGGGCCAGTAAAGACCACAACCCATAAATCCGGGGGCGGTCCAGGCTCGGAAAAGTGTTGGAGGATGTTGCTGTCGTGGGCTGGTTCATGGGTTTCCTGCGGGAGTAGTCAGTCATAAGCATCATTGGATGCTACCCCCGGCCCTGATGCCAGCGTTCTTGCAGGGTGTTGCGCCGGTTTACATGCAGGCAGGTGCCGGACACATTTCTTTGCGCGATATCCCGCGGCATTTTTGGCCTAGAGCTTGAATTCGAGAAAAACGGCGCAATGGTCCGAAGCTACGTTGCCGCTGGAAACTTCGGCAAAGCGCTCGAACTGAAAATCGATGTGCTCGGGGTTCGGGTCGTCCTCCATGACCTCGACACGGACCTGCCTGGGCAAATAGCCGCCATCAACTTTTTTGGATTCAGACCTGAAACCGATGCCGCGGCGCTCGATATGGATGCCATTTTTCTTCAGTTTGCCGGCTAGCGCCGGCGACAGCAGCACATGGTCCAGCTGCGACACGCTGTTCTTGGCCTTCCAGTAATGCGTCCATCGCTCCGCCGGCTCCAGCGCCGCCAACGCGTCTATCAGCCCGGCCTTCACGCACAGGCCTGAAAGCTGGGGCGCCAGCGGTGTGTCGTTCAAATCACCCAGCACCGCGAAATAGCCGGACTTGAATTCGGGGCCCGGAAAGCGCTCTTTCAGCAGCTTCACCACCGTGTCCGCCTGCAGCTTGCGCTTGCGGTCGGCCTTCTCCTTCTCCCTGGCTCTCGCCTCTTCGGTCTTGCCCATGGCCAGCTTGGACTTGAAGTGGTTGATGAACAGGGTCACGGAGGTTGTTTTCCTCACACGCACGCGCACCTCCAGACAGTCCCGGCTGAAGGTGTATGGGCCTGTCGTCGGGTCGCTCGACAGGTCGTCTACATGTGTGGTGATGCTCTCTATCGGATATTTGGAGAGGATGCCCACGTCAATCTGCCGCAGGTCGCGCGAGTCAAGCACCACCGCGTAAGAATAGGCGCCGTCCAGAAAGCTGTCGTTGAATTCCCGCAGCGCGATCAGGCTTTCGACCTCCTGCACACACACCACGTCGGGACTGACATCACCCCCCTGCGTGATGGCCAGCGCCGCGAGCTCGCGCTGCTCGGCGTTGAAGATCTCGAACGCGCCCGGTTGGTAAAGCGGCAGGTAACCGGTGTTGGTGGAGGCGGCGCCTGCCACGGCACTCTTGCCGCTCTGGTCACCGGGAAATGTCTTCCCGAACTTGTAGCGCACAAACAGGTTGTTGACGTTGAAGTTGCACAGCAGCATGGCACGCCTCCCAGGGTAGTGGTGATGGTGATCCGTTGGGCAGTGTAGGCAGCGCCGGAACGTGTCGCATCCTCTAATTGAAGTATCAGCGTGAGGCTTTCTTGTGACGGTTTGGTGACGAGACGCCCGCTACGCATTGATTTGCCGTACCCACCGGCTCACCAATGTGGACAGCCTGTTCAACTTCAACACAAAGAAACAGTTTTCTACCGTGGGCGGGTTGACAAGAGTCGCTGCCTTGTTAATACTAAGCCAAATGGTTAAGTATAAAAACGATGTTGAAAGCGATGTGGAAACCGACACCCTCAATGCCGTGTTTGCCGCACTCGCAGACCCGACCCGCCGCAAGGTGCTGCAGACCCTGGAGCAGGGCAATCTCTCGGTGGGCGAACTGGCAGAGCCGCACGGCATGTCATTACCTGGTTTCATGAAGCACCTGCGGGTGCTGGAGGGCGCGGGCCTGGTCACCCGCGCCAAAGACGGACGGGTGGTGAACCTGGCTATCTCGCCAGAGCCCATGCAGGAGGCCGCCATGTGGCTTTCCCGATACGAGAAATTCTGGTCTGTGCGCCTGGACGCACTGGGCCGTTACCTTTACCGCCAAGAGGAGTTGAACCCGCCATGGAAAGAAGCACAACGCAAGGCAAGTCCCAAAACCAACCGCAAGGAAAACAGTCCGTCGACTTCACCCGGCACTACCCCGTCGCCCCCGAAAAAGTCTGGCGCGCGTGGACCGACCCGCAAGCGCTAGCGCAGTGGTTCGGCCCTGAGGAGGAAAGCAGGGTGACCATCGCCGACATGGACGTGCGCGCGGGTGGCCGTTACCACATCCAGTTCGGTGTGCCTGGCCAGGAAACGCATGACGTGGAAGGCACCTACCTCGAAGTTGCGCCTTACGGCAAGCTGGTGTTTGACTGGGGCTGGAAGAGCACGCCCGAGCGCATCTCCCTGGTGACGATCACGCTCAGGCCGTCGGGCGCCGGCACCGAACTGGTCTTCAAGCACGAGCGCTTCTACGACCAGGCCGCGCGCGACAGTCATAACGAGGGCTGGGGCGGCGCTTTCCGCAAGCTCGACAGGTTGTTGATGGCCTGAAGGCGCTGAAGGCTGAACCATGAAAAAAACCTACACCGCCGCCTGCCACTGCGGCGCCGTGCGCGTCGAATGCGATCTGGATCTGGCAGAGGGCACCAGCCGCTGCAACTGCTCAAGTTGCCTGAAGTCCCGCTTCTGGAAAGCCATGCTGGCGCCGCAGGCCTTTCGGCTGCTCCAGGGCAAAGACACGCTGACGGCCTACGAGTTTGGTGGCTACATGATCACGCACAGCTTTTGCAGCCGCTGCGGTGTGAAAGTATTCGGCCACGTGCATGCCGACAGCCCTGTCGGCGAGTTATATGCCATTAACGTCGCCTGCCTTGATGCCAGCGACGCCGAAATGGCCGGGGCGCCCGTCACGTTTGAAGACGGTCGTGACAACCACTGGGAACGTCCGCCCGCCGAAACGCGGCACCTTTGAAGGCACCGCCATCTTTCCGTTTCCCACCATTTTTTAACACCACCTGATGAAAGGATCTCACCATGCTTGCCAACCGAAACGTCATGGCGACCATCGCCGTCAAGGACCTCGCCGCCGCCAAAAAATTCTATGAAGGAAAGCTCGGCCTCACGCCGCTTGAAACCACCGAAGAGGATGTGCTCACCTACCAGAGCGGCACTGCCGTCCTCCTGGTGTATGTCTCTGACTTTGCCGGTACCAACAAGGCCACATCCGCCACTTGGGGTGTAGGCGATGAATTCGACAGCATCATGAAAGCACTCAAGGCCAAGGGCGTGGTGTTTGAGCATTACGACATGCCGGGCATGCGGCTGGAGGGTGATGTGCATGTGGCCGGCGACTTCAAGGGCGCCTGGTGCAAAGACCCTGACGGCAACATCCTGCACATCCTGAACCAGTAGGCCACTGTTCCAGCAACCCGACCCATCACTGAACTGATCATCTCCAGGGAACCTCCACCATGACCTTACTCCCCGCAACCCCCCCCGCAAACGCTGCCAACCCCGCCTTCCACGCCGTGGTGTCCAAAGGTGAATGGCTTGCCGCTCGCCAGCTGTTGCTGGCCCGTGAAAAAGAACTCACCGCCCATCGGGACCTGGTGAGCGCCGAACGGCGCCGCCTTCCCTGGCTCAGGGTCGACAAGCCCTATGTATTCGACGGCCCCACGGGCAAGGAGACCCTCGCCGGCCTGTTCGAGGGGCGCAGCCAGCTGGTGGTCTATCACTTCATGTTTGGGCCCGGCTGGAAGGAAGGCTGCCCCAGTTGCTCCTTCCTTTCAGACCACATCGACGGCGCCTTGCCGCACCTGGCGGCGCGCGACATCACGCTGGCCGTGGTGTCGCACGCGCCGCAGCCCGACCTTGCCGCCTTCCACCGCCGCATGGGCTGGCGCTTCAAGTGGGTGTCATCCTTCGGCAATGACTTCAACCACGACTATCACGTCTCCTTCACGCCCGAAGAGCTGGCCAGCGGAAAGTTTGACTACAACTACCGCATGAATGAAGTCGAGGGCGGTGGCATGCAGGAGCTGCATGGTGTCAGCGTTTTCTACCAGGACGGCCAGGGCAACATTTTCCATACCTATTCCAGCTACGCCCGCGGCGCAGACATGCTGGTGGGCGCCTACAGCTACATGGACCTCACCCCCAAGGGGCGCGATGAAGGCGGTTTGCCCTTCCCCATGGCATGGGTGCGCCACCATGATAAATATGACGCCAGCACAAACAGCCCTGACACACACAGCGCTGACAAAGCGGTCCATAGCGCCCCGGCCACCCAGTCCGCACCGGCGTGCTGCCATGCCGAGGCCGGCGCTGCATGACGGCTTCGCCCAAAGCCACGCGCCGCGACTGGATAGGGCTGGCCGTCATCGCCCTGCCGTGCCTCCTGTATTCCATGGACCTTACCGTGATGAACCTCGCGGTGCCGCACCTGAGCGCCGACCTCAAGCCTACCGGCGCGCAATTGCTGTGGATGGTCGATATCTACGGCTTCATGATTGCCGGCTCACTCATCACCATGGGCACGCTGGGCGACCGCATCGGCCGGCGCCGGCTGTTGCTGATGGGCGCCGCCGCGTTTGGTGCCGCGTCGGTGCTGGCGGCGTTTTCCACTACAGCTGAAATGCTGATCGCCACGCGTGCGCTGCTGGGTATTGCCGGAGCGACGCTGGCGCCTTCCACGCTTTCGCTGATACGCAACATGTTCCTGGATGCGGGCGAGCGCACCGTGGCCATCGGCGTGTGGATCACCAGCTATTCGGTGGGCGGCGCGATAGGCCCGCTGGTCGGCGGCGTGCTGCTTGAGCATTTCTGGTGGGGCTCCGTGTTCCTGGTCAGCGTGCCGGTGATGGTGCTGCTGCTGGTGTTGGGCCCCATCCTGCTGCCCGAATACCGTGACCCCGGCGCCGGCCGGCTTGACTTGCTGAGCGCGGCGCAGTCGCTGGCGGCCGTGCTGGCCGTCATCTACGGCCTCAAGCGCATTGCAGAAGGCGGCCTGGGCTGGCTGGCCGTTGGCTGCATTCTTGCCGGGCTGGCGATTGGTGCGGCCTTTCTGCACAGGCAACGCACACTGGCCAGTCCGTTGATTGACCTGGCCTTGTTTCGTGTGCCCGCTTTCAGCGCGGCCCTGGCCATCAACACCTTCTGTTTTTTTGGTGCGTTTGGCGCCTTTCTTTTCATCGCGCAGTATCTGCAGCTCGTGATTGGCCTTTCTCCACTGGAAGCGGGCCTGTGGTCGGTGCCGTCGGCGCTGGGTTTTGTGGTGGGCTCGATGCTGGCGCCTGTCATTGCGCGGCGCATCCGTGCCGGGCTGGCCGTCACGGGTGGGCTGGCGCTGGCCTTTGTGGGCTTTGGCGTGCTGACGCAGGTAGGCGGCGCCTCGGGTCTTGCCACACTGGTGATCGGCAGCGTGATTTTTTCATTGGGCCTGGCGCCGGTAGTCACCCTGGGCACCGACCTGATTGTGGGTTCCGCGCCACCGGAGCGTGCCGGCGCCGCCGCGGCTATCTCGGAAACCAGCTCGGAGTTCGGTGGCGCGCTCGGCATCGCCGTGCTGGGCAGCGTCGTGACGGCGGTGTATCGCCATGCGATGGAAGGCAGCGTGTTCAGCGATGTGCCGGCCATGGCGGCGGAGGCTGCACGCAGCACGCTGGGCGGCGCTGTGGCGGTGGCGGCTGAATTACCCGGCACCAGTGGCGCGGCCTTACTCGGCACCTCACGCGATGCGTATGCCCAGGCCTTCCAGGTCACCGCCGGCATCAGCGCTGCACTGGTGCTGGGCACGGCCATCCTCGCCGCTGTCATGCTGCGGCAGACCCGCGCCGGCTCAGCCGCCTGACCAGATACGCAGCAGGTTCGAGAAAATTCTGAGCAAATCGGAGCAAGGGTGATGGGAACCTCAGAACCGCACTTTCAGGAAAGCCGAAGGCCCTTTGAGCTTGACGCGAAAGCGTGCGTTGCTGCTGTCGCGGTGCAGGTCAATGTCGGTCAGGCCGTAGTCCAGCACCACGCCCACATTTTTCAGGGGAAACCATTCCACACCTACCGCGGCGTTGTAGATTTCGCCGCGGACGCTGCCACCGGTTTTTTTCACGCCGGAGGCATCGGCAAACAGCCGCAGGTCGGGTGTGATGGCGTGGCGCAGGCCCACTTCCAGCAGTGGCGCCACGGCGTCGTCGCTGTAGATTTCGTTGATGGCGCCGGTGGTGCCGCCCACCGCGGCCGTGGCACGCAAGTCCAGGTTGGCGCGGTAGTAAGCAGCGCCCGCGCCCAGGCCCAGCACGGTATTGCCCGAGCCCAGCCACCATTTGTAGGCCAGCCTGGCAAAGTCCAGCTTCACGTCAAGGTTGGCGCTGCCCGTGGTGGTGACGGTACCGCTGCCCACATTGGTGTTGCTGACCAGGGAGTCCGAGTAGCCGCGCTTGTACTGGTAGTAGTCCAGCGACAAACCCTGGCTGTCAAACAGCAGCACATCGGCTTTGACGCGCGGCATGGTGACGCTGCTGCGGTTCACGTCGCCCGAGTCCAGCCGCCCGAAGCGGGTGTCCACCGCGGCATTGAAGGTAGGGTCCGCATGAAAGGCGCCGATCGACAGGCTGGCGCGGTCCAGCGCGGGCGAAGGATCCGCCAGCACCGGCAGCGCGGCGAGGCTCAGCGCGGCAAGGGTGGCAACTTTGGCGCCCCGACCGGGGAATGGAGTCAAAAGCATGAAAGGTCCCATGGGAAAGGTCAGCGGCCTGTGTTGGATGCCCGGGTGCCAGGTGGGGAGGGCCACGATGCTCCCGTTCCTGAGCGCTAAATTAATCAACCGGAAATGCCGCTGCTATCCGCCAAATGCGGTTGCCTGTGTAGGACACGGCACATCCACAGGCGCACCCGAAGGGGGCGCATCGTTCATGTGCAGGAGGCCGCCCGCGGCTCCGGCGCCATTTTTCGCCCTGTTTTATAGTAAAAAAAGCCTCGTGCCCAAGGAGAATGTGCGCAAGCAGCTACTGATTTGATAGCATCTCGGCGCGAGGAAACTCTGCAGCGCAAGGTCTGATTGAGGGATTGACCGAACTCAGTGAAAGAACATTGAAAGACATTGAAAGAACATTGGAGAGACCGAAAATGACAAAAGACATGGACAGCCGCAAGCGCTGGTGGGCCCTGACGGTACTGTGCCTGGGCGTGCTGATGATCGTGCTGGACACCACCATCGTGAATGTGGCCCTGCCTTCCATCCGCACCGACCTGGCCTTTACCGAGACCTCGCTGGTCTGGGTGGTCAATGCCTACATGCTCACCTTTGGCGGCTTTTTGCTGCTGGGCGGGCGGCTCGGTGATCTGTATGGCCACCGCCGCCTGTTCCTGGCGGGACTCACGTTGTTCACCGTGGCCTCGCTGGCCTGCGGGTTGGCCAATTCGCAGGTGCTGCTGGTGGTGGCGCGTGCCGTGCAGGGCCTGGGCGGCGCGGTGGTCTCGGCGATATCGCTCTCCCTCATCATGAATCTTTTCACCGAGCCGGCCGAGCGCGCCAAGGCCATGGGTGTGTACGGTTTTGTCTGCGCGGGCGGTGGCAGCATCGGCGTGCTGCTGGGCGGTGTGCTGACCGATTCGCTGAGCTGGCACTGGATCTTCCTGGTCAACCTGCCGATTGGCGCCGCGGTGTTTGCGCTGTGTGTCATGTTGCTGCCCGGCGGCAAGGGCCAGGCCGTCGGCGCAAAGCTGGACGTATGGGGAGCTATCACCGTCACCACTTCGCTGATGCTGGCGGTGTACGGCATCGTCAACGGCAACGAGGCCGGCTGGCTTTCAGGTCAGACACTGGGCCTGCTGGGCGTGGCCGCCGTGTTGATGGCGATCTTCCTGGTCATTGAGTCCAAAGTGAAAACGCCGCTGGTGCCACTGGCCATGTTCCGCCTGCGCAATGTGGCCACCGCCAATGTGGTGGGCGTGCTGTGGGCGGCCGCCATGTTCGCCTGGTTCTTTATCTCGGCGCTGTACATGCAGCTGGTGCTGGGCTACAGCGCCATGCAGGTTGGCCTCGGGTTTTTGCCGGCCAACCTGATCATGGCAGCGTTCTCGCTGGGCCTGTCTGCAAAGATCGTGATGCGCTTTGGCATACGCGCGCCGCTCGCCGCCGGGCTGCTGCTGGCGGCGGTGGGGCTGGCGCTCTTTGCGCGTGCGCCGGTGGGCGGCAGCTTTGTGGCCGATGTGCTGCCCGGCATGCTGCTGCTGGGCCTGGGTGCGGGTGTGGCGTTCAACCCCGTGCTGCTGGCGGCCATGAGCGACGTCGACCCAAGCGAATCGGGCATTGCCTCAGGCGTGGTCAACACCTCCTTCATGATGGGCGGGGCCCTGGGGTTGGCCGTGCTGGCCAGCCTGGCGGCAGCGCGCACCTCATCCCTGGCCGCGGGCGGCGCCGATGCGGTGGCAGCGCTGAATGGCGGATATCAGATGGCGTTTGTGGTGGGCGCGGTGTTTGCGGCGCTGGCCGCTGTACTGGCGGCGGTGCTGCTGCGCACCAGTGCCGCTGCCGGGACCGGCGCCGCAGATGCCGCCACCGCGCAAGCCGGCCACTGACCAGTACCAATAAATGGGTCAAATTGGCCTCCAGGCCAATTAAAACCGGCGCAACTTGCTATCCTTTTGATAGTGGAAGGCGGGCGGTCAATACACGCCGAACAGCGCGCGTATCTCGTCGCCTGCGGTGCGCCCGTGCTTGGTGCTGGTGTATTTGTCGCCCACGTCAGCACACCTCTCCATGATCAGCAGCGTGAACTCCTGAAGCTCGGGTGTGAGCGCGTCGCCCTCGTCCATGGCCCCGGCCAGCTTGGCCAGGTTCACCAGTTGCCTGTCCGAAATGGAGCCGATGGAAAAATCCGATGGCTTGAAATCAGGGGGAAGTGGCATGTTTGTGCACCTGCGGGCGGGTTGCCGGGCGGTTTTGTCGGGGCCTGGCAGAAATTGAACAAAGGAGACGGCTAGGGCGGTTGGCGCGAGCCGGACCTGCCCGAATCACTGGCTTGCTAACTGGCTTTCGTCCTACAGCTTAGTCCAGGCCGGCAACCCTAGCATTTAGTTCTTTCCCTAAGATTCCTGAGATTTCCCAGGAATTCCCATGGACTTCCCAAGAGGCAGCCTGTGACGTTTATGGCGCAATCAGCCCTTTATCAACCTCTGCACCCCGGTTGGGGAGGCACACATGTTTGACCTCCAGGCGTCCTGGTGGGAACTGCCGGTACGCGCCGTGTTGATTTACCTCGCCCTCCTGGCCATGGTGCGCCTGTCCGGGCGGCGTACGGTCGGGCAGTTCACACCCTTTGACCTGCTGGTCGTCATGCTGCTGAGTGAATCGGTTTCCAACGGCCTGAACGGTGGTGAGGAGTCTGTAACCGGAGGACTGCTGGCGGCAGCAACCCTGGTCCTGCTGAACGTGGTGATCGCCTACCTGACCTCGCGCAGTGTGAAGATGCAAGGCCTGGTGGAAGGGCGCGCGGTGCTGATCGGGCGTAAAGGCGAAATATTCCAGGATGTCCTGAAACGGCACCGCGTTCCGCTGTCCGATGTTGAGCAATCCCTGCGTGAGGCAGACTGTGCGCAGGCCGACATGAAGTACGCATGCCTGGAGGCTGACGGAAAAATCAGCATCCTGAAGGAAGCTTCTCCTGAATCTCTGCCCTTGCCGGCGGGTGCACGTGAGAGCTGACGAACTTCCGCGCAGCCGCACCGTCCTGCTGCTGATTGACTTCATCAACCCGCTGGATTTTCCGGAGGCCAAAGACCTGGCCCCGACGGCCGTGGAGGCCGCGCGGGCTACCTCGGCGCTGAAAGCCGCGTTGCGCAAGGCGGGCGTACCGGCCATTTATGCCAATGACAACTACGGCGGCTGGCAGTCGGACTTTCAAAGCCTGGTGGCGCGTTGCGCGGCCGGCAACGGTGCGTCCGCAGAAATGGCAAAGCTGCTGCGCCCGCAAAGCGACGACCTCACCATCCTCAAACCCAGGCACTCGGCTTTCCTCGGCTCACCGCTGGATTTGCTGTTGTCACGCATGCAGGCCCGGGAAATCGTCATCACCGGCCTGGCCACGGACATCTGCGTGCAACTGACCGCCATGGATGGGTTCCTGCGCGAGTACAAGCTGAAGGTGCCGGTCGATTGCACCGCCGCCGAATCGGCGGATTACAAAAAGCAGTCCATCGCTTACATGGAGCGCGTGCTGAAGTGCGATGTGTCGCCGTCGTCTTTTTATGCAGGGCGGATGTGAGGGGGCAGTCCGCTGTCCCGGCTCTCTCAATTTCCTACAAGGCGTGGCTCGGTTTACCTACCTCACCGTTTTCCGGGGCCCGGAAAAATCGCCAGACAGCGTGCTTCCGGGCCGCTGTGGCGAAAGCCCCTTACCTATCCACTATCCACCCATCCACTACAGGCAACACATCAAGGAAACATCATGTCCACAGCGACGAAGAACCCCGCCAAGGCGCCCGTTCACAGAGAAGCAACCGCCATGCTCCGGGCCGACCACAAACTGGTGAGCGACCTCTTTGAGCAGTACGAAAAAAGCCGTTCTACCGACAGGAAGAAGGAGCTGGTAGCGCAGATCTGCAAGGAGCTGACGGTGCACGCCCAGGTTGAGGAGGAAATTTTCTACCCCGCCGTCAAGGCCGCCCTGCAAGACCATGAGCTGATTCCCGAAGCCAACGTGGAGCACGCTACCTTGAAGGATCTGATTGCGCAGGTCGAAGGCCTGGAGCCTGACGGCGAGATGTTTGACGCCAAGATCAAGGTGATGTCCGAATACGTCAAGCACCACGTGAAGGAAGAGCAGAACGAAATCTTCCCCAAGGCCCGCGCCACCAAACTGGATATGACGGAACTGGGCGAGCAGATCACCGCCCGTAAACAGGAACTGATGAGCGCGATGTAACGCATTTCATGGTTTGCTGAAAGCCCGTCGGTGGAAACGCCGGTGGGCTTTTGTGCGTTTGCGATATGACCAACCGCAACTATCATGACGTGCCTCAGCTTTAAAGGGGAGCCTTGTATGACTATCACGGCCAGCTGCCATTGCGGCAAAAATACCTTCCGCATTGAGGGTGACATTCCAGCGCAGCTCACACGCTGCACCTGCTCGTTCTGTGCCAAAAGCGCGCCGCTGCGGGCTTACTACAGGCCCGAGCAGTTCCACGTCACTTCGCCCCCTGACGGCGATGCCATCTACCGCTGGCAAACCAAACAGGTTGCGCACCACTTCTGCGCCGAATGTGGGGTGTACACCTATTCAGACAGCCCCGCCTTCGAGATGGATGGCAGCTGGGACGGCACCACACGCAGCATCGGTGTGAATGCGCGGCTCTTTGACGGCTTTGACGCGGCCGAAGCCCCCGTCACAGTGATCGACGGCAAGAACCTCTGGTAGCTGAATAGAACAGCGGTCACGGGCGTCCGTGCGACGCGCGGTTGACATCGTGTAGTCGTCACCTTAATATAGCCATCAGGCTATATAAACGATTGGCAATTTAAGGCGATTAATGAACCCCGACACCCTCAACATGGCGTTCGCCGCCCTTGCGGACCCGACGCGCCGGGCCATCGTCGCCCGGCTTGCTTCAGGCGAGGCCACCGTCAATGAACTGGCGGCGCCCTTCGACATGACGCAGCCCTCCATTTCGAAACACCTGAAGGTGCTCGAACGGGCCGGCTTGATCTCACGCGGGCGTGCGGCACAAACCAGGCCCTGCCGGCTGGAGGCGGCACCCCTGAAGGAAGTCGCCAGCTGGATGGCGCTGTACCGCAATGTCTGGGAAGACAGCTTTGACAAGCTCGACGCGTTTCTGCAGCCGGACACGTCCGTCCCACCAACTTCCGCAAAAAAAGGAAAGAAAAATGTTCGCAAATAACACCCGGTCAGCCGTGGCTTCCCCGTTCGTGATCGACCGCCTGTTCAGGGCGCCGCGTGAACGCGTATGGAAAGCGTGGAGCGAAGGCGCCAGCATCCAGCAGTGGTGGGGGCCCAAGGGCTGCACCATTGAAATGCTCCGCTTTGAGTTCAGGCCCGGCGGATTTTTCCACTACGCCATGAAGTTCCCGGGCGCGTCCACGATGTGGGGCAGGTTCAACTACCGCGAAATCGATCCGCGTGAACGCATCGTGTGGCTGAACTCCTTCGCCAATGAAAACTGCGGCATTGCGCGCGCACCGTTCAGCGATGCTTGTCCTCTGGAAATTGAAAACACGGTGACCTTCAAAGAGCAAAACGGAAACACCATCGTGTCCCTGCGCGCGCAGCCCTTCGGCGAGGTGGCGGCGGAACGCCAGTACTTTGAAGCGCTGAAGCCGTCGCTCACCGAGGGCTACGGCGGCACCCTCGACCAGCTCGCCGGCCATCTGGATGGTTGAACGGTACGAAGACGCGCGCGGGCCTAGAAGTGCGGCGGCAGTTCGTCGCGCAGGCTGCGGCCTGCCGTCACATCGCCATCGCGTGCCGGGCCGGTTTTCAGCGCCGCCACTTCGCGCACCAGCGCGTCAATTTGCTGCTGCTGGCGCACGATGACCTTGTCGAGCTGGTCCAGCAGGTCTTCGGTAAAGCTGGCCTTGATCTCCAGGGCCGTCAGGCGCTGGTCGGTGTGGGGTGTGTCGTTCGTCGGTTCCATGCCCGTATTGGACATGAAGCTGCACGGAGGGGCGGCTTCAACGCCCCCAGTAGCCTTGGTGGCGATGATTTATGAGTGATTTTGGCCTCCAGCCCTTGTGAAACCGGCGCGAACAGCTATGTAATTGATAGCGGTTTACAGACCGGGCGGGCCGGGGCGGGTTGCCTGAAACCTCGCAGAACCCGTCACCCCCAGGAAAACCCTGTATCGCGAAGGCGGGCCTGTCACCAGCTGCAACTATCGGTTTTAGCCGACATGGCCGGATGGTGTGCGTACTTATAGTGGTCGCAACATGCAGATCCCCACCGAACCCATAGGCAGCATTCCGCGTCCTGCCAGCCTGCTGGACGCCATCAGCGACAGCAATGCCGAATCTCCCGAACTGCAACCCCTGTATGAGGAAGCCATCCGCGACACCATCAGGCGCTTTGAGGCCACCGGGTCTCCGGTCATCACGGATGGCGAGCAGCGCAAGTACCATAACTTCTGGACTTACTGCGTCCATGGCCTGCCCAACACTTCGCCTGACGGATTCCGGATTCCGTTCGCCGCCGGCCATACCCGCCGCATGCTGCGGCTCACCGAAGGGCCTTTTCGCTACAGGCGCTATGCCGACAGCTACCTTGATGTGGCTATGCGCTACAGCAAGGTGCCGGTCAAGCAGGCCGTTATTTCCCCATCCGCCTTGAGCCTGATGTATCCGGACGAGGGCATTGCGGGTTATCCGCGCGGGCAATTCCTGGAAGACCTGCTCCGTGAGCATGAAACCGAGATGCGTCGCTGCCTGGACAAGGGCGCGCACAAGGTGCAGATCGACTTCACGGAAGGCCGGCTCGCCATGAAGATCGATCCTTCGGGCGGCCTGCTCACCAGCTTCATCGACCTGAACAACCTCGCACTCGCGCGCTTTTCCGCAGCGGACCGCCAGCGCATCGGCGTGCACACCTGCCCCGGCGGTGACCGCGACTCCACCCACAGCGCCGATGTGGACTACGAAGAGCTGCTGCCCAGCCTGTTTGAACTCAAGGCCGGCAACTTCTATGTTGCGCTGGCCGGAGAAAAAGAACCCGAACGCGTGCTCAAGATCATCCGCCAGTACCTCAAGGCCGACCAGCGGGTATTCGTCGGCGTGGTGGCGCCCATACGGGCTGAGGTGGAAACGGCCGAAGAGGTCTGCGAACGTGTGCTGCAGGCCGCAAGCTACATACCGCTGGCGCAACTGGGCACCACCGACGACTGCGGTTTTTCCCCTTTTTGTGACGACACCTCCACCAGCCGCGATACCGCGTTCGAGAAGATACGCGCACGCGTCGAAGGCACCGCGCGTGCCGCTGCCCTGCTTGAGAAGAAATAATGCAAGCCCCTCGCGACGACGAAGACAGCCTGCTTCGCTCAGTGGCGATCAAGAACGCCCAGAGCATTCTGGCCGCGCGGCAAAGGGCTGAGGACGCCATGCATGCGGCCAAGGCTGACCTGGAACAAAAAACCGGGGAACTCGCGCTGTCCCTGTCCATGATGCGTGCCACGCTGGAAGCCAGCCGCGACGGCATCCTGGCGACCGACGCCTCGGGCAGGGTCACCGGCTTCAACCAGCAGTATGCGCGGATGTGGCGGCTGGACGAAGAGGTCATGGCTTCGCGCCACCACGCCAAAATCCTGCCGGTGGTGAGCCGCCAATTCGACAATGCGCGCGAGTTCATGGACAGGGTGGACGCCATTTACCGCGAGTCGCCCGCCGAGAGTTTTGACCTGCTCCGTATGCGGGACGGCCGGATTTACGAGCGCACTTCGCAGATCCAGTTTGTCGACGGCCGCAACGTCGGCCGCGTCTGGGTGTTCCGCGACATCACCGAACAACGCCGCGCCGAAGAAAACCTGAAGGAAGAAACACGGGTTCTGGAACTTCTGAACCAGACGGGCATAGCCCTGACGGCCAAGCTCGAGGTGAAGGCCCTGGTGCAGACCGTCACCGATGCGGCCACTGAAATCAGCGGCGCGAAGTTCGGCGCCTTTTTCTGCAACACCCCTGGCGAGGGCGGCAAGGCTTACGTGCTCCATGCCTTGTCCGGTGTGCGGCGTGAAGACTTCGAAAAATTCGTCGACCCGCGCAGCACCGCCTTGTTTGGCCCCACCCTTGCTGGTGCGCCGCCCATCCGCATTGAGGATGTATGGAAGGATCCGCGTTACGGCCAATCGCCGCAGCACCATGGCACGCCGGCCGGGCATCTTCCGGTGCGCAGCTACCTGGCGGTGCCGGTGGCCTCAGGCTCCGGCGAGGTGATAGGGGGGCTGTTTTTGGGGCACCCGGAGGCCGGTGTTTTTAATGAACGTGCAGAAAGGCTGGTCGCCAGCATCGCCGCCCAGGCCGGTGTGGCCATCGACAATGCCCGGCTCTATGAGCGCGCCCAGCAAGCCGCCCAGGAGCGCGAAAAGCTGCTCGAAAACGAGCGCGCCGCGCGCAATGAAGCCGAGCAGATGGTCCGCATGAAAGACGAGTTTCTCGCCATGCTGGCGCATGAGCTGCGCAACCCGCTGGCGCCCTTGCGCAACAGCGTGGAGATACTGCGTCGTGTCGCCGCCAATCCGGCGGGGCTCGAAAAGACCCGCGCCATCATGGACCGCCAGCTGGCCCACATGACGCGCCTGGTCGACGATCTCCTGGACGTCAGCCGCATCAGCCGCGGCAAGCTGGAGCTGCGCCTGGAAAAGACCCGGCTGGCCGACGCCCTGCGCAGCGCGGTGGAAACCAGCCGCCCCGCCCTGGCCGAAAGGCAGCACCAGCTTCGCGTGGCGCTTCCGGACGATGAGGTCACGGTCGACGGCGACCAAGTCCGCCTGTCGCAGGCCTTTACCAACCTGTTGAACAACGCCGCCAAGTACACCCCCGAAGGCGGCGTGGTCGAGCTCAAAACCCAAACCGGCAGCGACGGCGTGACAGTCACCGTCGAAGATACCGGCATCGGCATCCCCGAGCATCTGCGCAGCAGCATCTTTGACATGTTTGTGCAGGGCGAACCCAGCCCCTACACGCCCAAGGCGCAGGGCGGGCTCGGCATCGGTCTGACGCTGGTGAAGAAAATTGTTGAAATGCACGGCGGCAACGTGCGGGTGGAGCCGGGCGCAGAGGGCCGGGGCACCAGATTCACGGTCTGGCTGCCGCGTGTGGCCACGCTGCCGGTGCGTGCCCTGCAACCGGCAGCTTCGGCAAGGCCGTCCTTTCATCCACGCCGTATCCTGGTGGCGGACGACAACACCGACGCCGCTGCAACACTGGCGCAGCTGCTGACCGTGATGGGCCACGAGGTGCGTACCGTCGGTGACGGCGTGGACGCGGTGAATGTGGCCGGCAGCTTCGGGCCGGACCTGGTCATCCTGGACATCGGCATGCCCCGCATGGATGGTTATGAGGCCTGCCGGCAGATCAGGAAGCTCGAGGGCCAAGCCGCGCAAGCCACGATAGTCGCCCTGACCGGTTGGGGCCAGTCGGATGACAAACAAAGAGCCGCTGACGCAGGTTTTAACCAGCACCTCACCAAACCCGTTGATCCACAGCAACTCGAAGACCTCATCGGAAGCGGCGACTGACCCCAGGGATTTACCGGCCGCCGTCATGCAACGGCAGGCCAGACGTCTTCCGTTAGCGGGCCGCTTCCATGCTGGCCATGTCGATCACAAAGCGGTACTTCACATCGCTCTTGAGCATGCGTTCATACGCGGTATTGATCTCGTCCATGCGGATGGGCTCAATGTCTGAGACGATGCCGTGCTTTGCGCAGAAGTCCAGCATCTCCTGCGTTTCCCTGATGCCGCCGATCGCCGAGCCCGCCAGGCGCCGGCGCTTCAACAGCATGTTGAAGATGCCGGGTGAAGGGTGCGGACTGGCTGGCGCTCCCACCAGCGTCATGGTGCCATCCAGCTTCAGCAAAACGAGAAAGGCGTCCAGGTCATGCGGCACGGCCACCGTGTTGAGGATGAAGTCAAAGCTGTTGGCATGTGCCGCCATCTCATCGGCATTTGTTGACACCACCACTTCCCTGGCGCCCAGGCGCAAGGCGTCTTCACGCTTGCGGGCCGATGTGGTGAACAGCACCACATGCGCACCCATGGCGGCGGCGATCTTCACGCCCATGTGGCCCAGCCCGCCCAGGCCAACAACGCCTACCTTGCTCCCGGGGCCGACTTTCCAATGGCGCAGCGGCGAATAGGTGGTGATGCCGGCGCACAGCAGCGGCGCCACTGCGGCCAGGCTACCTGCATCATGCGAGATCTTCAGCACAAACGATTCACGCACCACGATCTGGCTGGAATAACCCCCATAAGTGTTGGCGCCGGTGCCCTGTTCGGGGCCGTTGTAGGTGCCGGTGAACCCGTTGTCGCAATATTGCTCCAGGCCGTCCGCGCAGGGCCGGCAGTGCTGGCAGCTGTCCACCATGCAACCGACGCCCACCGTGTCACCCACCTTGAACTTGCTGACCAGGCTGCCCACGGCGGTGACCCGCCCGACGATTTCATGGCCGGGCACCGCAGGAAAATTCACGCCCGCCCATTCACCGCGTGCCGTGTGCAGGTCCGAGTGGCACACGCCGCAATGAAGAATATCGATCACCACATCCGTCTGCCCCGGCGCCCGCCGCTCGATGGTGAAGGGAGCGAGTGGACTGGTGGGCGACTGGGCGGCGTAGGCAAGTGCTTGTGACATGGTGATCCTTGATGAGGAAAAAGAGAAAGAAAAAGAAAAAAACGCAGGAAGACGGCAGGACGCGCGGCGAACAACGGGCCATCGTAGGCCAATACGATGAGCGGCGCTTGCAGGCTGCGTACCCCTGGTCCGGTGGTAGGGAAATGCTGCCTCGGCTGCCAGATGAATCCGTGTCAGCTATCGGTGTCCGCATGAGCGGGTGCATACCGTTCCAGCAACGCATACAGCACCAGCCCGCCCAGCAGCGGCAAAAGATAGTAAAGCGCGCGGTAGGCCAGCGCGGCGCCCATCACCGTTCCTTGCCGCACGCTGCCCGAAAGCAATGCAAGGTACACCGCCTCCAGTACCCCCAGCCCGCCGGGAATCGGCATGATCACCCCTATGATTGAAGCCGCCATCAGCACACCCAGCACTGTGGCGTAAGGCACTTTCTGGCCCAGCAGCAGATACATCGCAGCGCCCATCAGCGCCCAGTTGGCCGCTGAAATACCCAGTTGCAGGGCGGCCAGTTGCGCTGAAGGCAACTGCAGCCGCCGCCCGCGCACCCGCCATTCATGCCCCCGCGCAAACGCGCACGCCACCACATAGCCCAGTGCAAGCAGCACCATCACCACACCCAGCACACGGAGCGCTGTCGCGCCAATGTGCGCCTGGCTGGGCGGCGCAATGGCGCCGGCGGCAAACAGGCTGCCTGCCACCAGGCCATAACCCAGCCAGTTTGTCGCGAGGCTCAGGCCCACCACCTGTGCGATGGTGGCTTCATCCAGCCCCGCACGCGTATACAGCCGCGCCCGCAACGCCACACCGCCGACCAGGGATCCCAGGTTCAAATTAAAGGCATAGCTGGTCACCGCAATCGCCCAGGTCTGCAGGGCTGGCACCTTGTGCCGCGTGTGGTGTCGGCCAATCAGGTCAAAGCAGCCATACAGCGCATGGCTGAGGGTAGCCAGGCCCAGCACGGCAAGAAGAAGGAGAGGCGAATAACGCCAGAGCGCCTGCCAGGCGCCCGCCCAGTCCACCTTGTGGGCATGGGACACCAGCAGGCCCAGCACGATGATGGCGAACGCGGGCAAGCCCCAGCGGCGTATGTGCGGCCACAGGGATGAAGCGAAAGCGAAAAGCGGGTTTGCCGAGGCCGGGGCCGCGTTGCTGGGCATGATGACTGCCATTTTCCGTACACGGCAGGGGAAGTTCCAGCGAGGCTGGCGCTGCTTTTTGTAGGCGAAAACCGACGATGGATTGAACCAGGCCGTGTACTGGCCGCGAGTGTTGCTGGGCCTTCGGGCTCAGGACTTCAGCTCAAGCCCCGCGGGGTACAGGCGGTTCCAGGGCGTTGCTTTTTCGAAGGCAAACGCCGCGCGCAAGATCGTGGGCTCGGCGAAAGGGCGCCCGATGACCTGGATGGAAACCGGCAGGCCATTGGCAGAAAGCCCCGCAGGAACGGCAACCGAGCACAAATCCAGCAGGTTCACAAAACGGCCGAACCGTGACAGCGGCGTACTGAGTTCGTCGACTTCGCTCACGGGAATGGCCGTGATCGCGTTGGTCGGGAATACGCAGACATCCACGCCGTCCATGGCTTCCAGCATCTCGGCCTTTGCGGACTCGCGCTCGCGCAGCAGGTTGATGTACTGCCTGGCGCCGATATCGCGGCCCAGCATGATCCGCCGCTTGATGTTCGGGTCAAACTCCAGTTCGTTGCGCTCAAAAAGCGTGCCGAGACTGGCATAGCCTTCGGCGCTCATCAAACTACCTGCAATGCGCATGGATTGCGCGAGGCTTTGCGGGAGCGGCTTGTCCACCATGGTCATGCCCAACTCAGCGAACACGCCAAGAGACCTGTCATAGGCCTTCAGGACTTCCGGGTCCACTTCCTCACGTTCAGCGGTCGGCAAGGTCCAGACCCGCATTCCCCTGACATCTTTTTCAATCTCCTTTGAAACCGAACGCACGGGCGAAAAGCGGGACGCCGTGTCTTGCGGGTCCGGCCCTGCCAGGACGTCCAGCATCGTCGCGCAGTCCCTCACGGTTTGTGTGATGGGCCCCACCGTGTCATGGGTGGGGCACAGGTCGACCAGGCCGTACCGGCTGATCAGGCCATGCGTCGTCTTCAGCCCCACCAGCCCGCAGAGCCCGGCCGGGATGCGAACGGAGCCGCCGGTGTCCGTGCCCAGGGCGGCAGAGGCCATGCCCGCAGAAACCGCGACTGCGGAGCCGCTGCTTGACCCGCCGGGCACGCGGTGGGTTGCAAGGTCCCAAGGATTCCAGGGTGTGCCCATTGAGGTATTGGTGCCCCAGCCGCCAAAGGCAAACTCCACGGTGTGGGTTTTTCCCAGGACGATTGCGCCTGCGGCCCTCAAACGGTCAACCACCGTGGCCGTCATGGAGGACGTCCGCGGCGGGAGCGATTTGGAGCCTGCGGTGATGGCATGGCCCTTGATTTCAAAAAGATCCTTGACGGCGATGGTCACACCGTGAAGCGGGCCAACCGTGAAACCGGCCTGCCTCAGTTTGTCCAGGCCGCGGGCGGCTTGCAGGGCTTCGTCCGCATACACGTCTACGTAAGCGTGAAGTTTGGCGTCAAAGGCATCTATTCGCGACAGCTGGTTTTCGACCAGCGTTTCGCTGTTGATCTCCCCGCTGGCAAGCGCTTCAAGGGTTTGCTCCATCGAGGCGTAGCTCAGCGAGGGGTTGACTATATCGGTGATATTGGAGGTAGAGCTCATGTGGTGCCCATGACCCGCCGGCCGCGCGAGAGGCGTTTTTCAAGCGCCCGCGAAACCATTGACAGCGGGAAAGCAATCGCAAAATAGAAGGCACCCACCAGCAGGAAGATGTGCAGGGGCAGGAAGAACTCACTGGACATGGCCCGCGCCGTGAGCATCAGTTCGTCGGTTGCGATCAATGCGCACAGTGAGCTGTCTTTCAGCAGCGCCACATAGGTGTTCAGCAGGGGCGGAAGCATGACGCGCAGAGCCTGGGGAAACACGACATGCATGAACACCTGGCGCGGCGCCAGGCCAACGGCCAGGGCCGCTTCACGCTGTCCGCGGTGAATCGACTGCAGGCCCCCACGCAGGATCTCCGCCACATACGCCGCGCCGTGCAGGCCCAGCCCGATCACCCCGGCCCAGAAGCCCGGCAGCGTGAGGCCGAGCGGCGGCAGCGCAAAGTAGAGCGCCAGCAGCAACGCGAGCAGGGGCACGGTGCGCACGAACTGGATGAAAAAGTTCGCGGCAAAACGCAGGGCCGGCCGGCCACTGCGGAGCATGACCACCAAAGCGGCGCCCAGAAGCAGGGCCATCACAAAGCCCGCAGACGACAGCTTTGCCGTCACTTTGGCCGCTTCGGCAAGTCGGGGCGCCCACTCGGGCCAGTATTGCAGGAACACCGCAAAAAAGCTGTTCATCGCTTGTTCTCCATACGGCTTTCGGCCCTGGCAAATCCCCAGCTGATCGGCAGCACCATGGCTGCGTACAACAGCATGGCGGCAAGGTAAATCAAGGTGGTCTCAAACGTGGAGGTCACCAGGTTCCTGGCAAAAAACATGATTTCCGGCGCGGCAATCGCCGACGCAATGGAGGTGTCTTTCAGCAGCTGGCTGGTGTAGTTGCCAAGGGATGGCCAGGTCACCCGCAGCATTTGAGGAAGCAGGACGTGAACCAGCGTCTGCCGCGGCGTCATGCCGACCGAAAGCGCCGCCTCGCGCTGCCCGGCATGAAGGCATTTGAGCCCGGCGGCAAACACATCGCACAACACCGCCGCACCGACCAGCCCAAGGCCCAGGATGGCCGCCACCAGCGGCGAGAGCCGGATGCCCACGGCCGCAAGCCCGAAATAGATCACAAAGAGGTGGGCCAATGCCGGTACATTGCGCATCCATTCGACGTAAGCGGCAATGGCCAACTTCAGCAGGCGGAAGCGCGCGAAGGTCACCGTTACCGCCAGCAGCATTCCGCCCGCCAGCGCCATGGCAAAAGCACCGAGTGCCACCACCGCGGCGGTCACCGCGCCGCCCATCAGCACGGCGAGAATGCCACCAAAAATTCCAAGCTGTTCCATCACCCGGCCAACCCCGGGTTGTCCGCCACCTGGCCGAGAAAGCTGCGGGTGCGTTCCAGCTGGGGGTTGTTGATGACATCGATAGCGGGACCTTGTTCGACGATATGGCCGCCATCCATGAAGATCACGCGGTCGGCCACATCCCTGGCAAAGCGGATCTCGTGCGTGACCAGGATCATCGAGCGGCCTTCTTCGGCCAGCTCCCGGATTACCGTCAGCACCTCACCAACCAGCTCCGGGTCAAGCGCGGAGGTCGGCTCGTCAAAAAGAATGAGCTTGGGCTGCTGGGCCAATGCCCTTGCAATGGCCACGCGCTGCTGTTGCCCTCCGGAGAGCCGTTCCGGGTATTCCCCGGCCTTGTTGGAAAGGTGGACTTTTTCCAGCATGGCGTCTGCAAGCTCATAGGCTTCGGGTTTCGACATGCCGCCGGCCTTGATGGAGCCCAGGGCGACGTTGTCGCGAACGTTCAGGTGCGGCCACAAATAAAACAGCTGGAACACCATGCCGATCTCGCGCCGCTGCGGCGCAAGCTCGCGGTCATTCATGAAGCGGAAGCCGCCACGTCGATCTGGCACCTGGCCTATCCGCTCACCATCAAGCACGATGGCGCCTTCACCTGGTTGTTCCAGAAAATTCAGGCAGCGCAGGCAGGTCGACTTTCCGGAGCCGCTGGGCCCGATCAGCGAAAGGGTTTCGCCTTTGCTCAGGTCAAAGGAAATCCCCTTGAGCACTTCAAGCGGACCGTAGCTCTTCTTCAGCCCATCGACTTTTAACAGTGTGTTGTTCATTGGATCGGTTTCTTTGGTGCAGGCAAACGTACGCGCGGACCCCCGCACATTCGCCTGTATCCGGGCTTCGGAGGGCTATTTGCAGGACGGCAGTTTCCAGTCGGCCGGACGGTCAACACCGGCGCGGAAGTTCTGGCCCACGGGCATGTACCAGACGTCCTGCACCAGGCCGTATTTGCCGCCGATCTTTTTCAGCTCACAGCCCTGCCAGAGCCTGGCGATTTCCGTATTCACGGCCTTGGCCAGTTCCGGGTTGTCCTTGTTCAGGCCAAACACCACCTGGCCGAGCCCGGTGAGCAAGGGGTAGTCCGGGTTGTTGTCAGTGAAAGCGTTGAACTTGAGATTCCATTGCGGGTTGCGCGAAATGGCGTATTGCATGACGGGCGGGTCGCCGATGACGGCATCGATGCGGCCGGCCAGCAGGTCGCGCACCGCCGCGTCGGATGTGTCATACATCGTCAGTTGCAGGCCGGTGATTTTGCGAAGCTCCGGAATGAACGAGAACCCGGTGATCGTGCCAACCTTCTTGCCTTCCAGGTCCTTGAGGCGCGACCAGTTGGTCTTGCTCGACTGGGTAATGCCGTTCTTGAAGTAATGGATCGGGTCGCTCAAGGTCATGATCTTCGAGCGCTGCTCTGTCCAGCCCATGGTGCCGGCCATCACATCGACACGCTTGGCCTGCACTGAAGCAATGGTGCCCGACCACTCCATGAGTGCCGGTTTTACCTTGAGCTTGACGGCTTCCGCCACGCGCTGCAGGATTTCGCCGTCGTAGCCGATCATGGCGCCGTCCTGGTAGCCCGTGCCTGGCATGTCACCGGTAAACGCGATCGTCAAAGCGTCTTTCTCGACGGTTTGCAATGCCTGGGCGTTGGCGGTTGGCAGCATCGTCCCTGCGGTTAGAAGCATGCATAAGAGGCGTGCGATGAATGTTTTCTTCACGAAGAACTCCTGTTGGTAGTTGACGAATCTCTAACTGACGGGGTGGATGGTATGAAGCGCTGTCAACTTGTCATAGGAGGCTTTGGCGTGTAAATTGAACGTATGCGACATTCGGAAAAATTACCAACGAAGGGCGATTCCGCGCCCGGAACCGCGGCACCGAAGCGAGCGCGGAGCGCGCCACTCAGGTCGGGCAAGAGGACTGGCGTACAAGATGAGGGCAACCAGCTGGTGGACCGGCTGGATGCGGCCAAGGTAAAAACAGCTCCCAAAACCGGCGTGGAATTGAGGGTCGGTATATTTCTCTGGCCACGGTTTCCCCTCTTGTCTCTGGCGGGGCTGTGCGACGCGTTGCGCCATGCGGCGGACCTTGGCGACCAGAGCCGGCAGGTTCGCTGCACGTGGACCGTGTTGAGTGCTGCAGGTGAGCCAGTAACTTCGAGTTGCGGAGTGGAAGTGCCCACGCTGGCCGCAGCCTCATCGGACTGCCACTTTGACTACGTGGCTGTCATCGGTGGTTTGCTGCCCTTCATGAAAACGGCTGACCCCAGGGGGGTGAAGTTCCTGAACCATGCCGCGAAGAGTGGCGTGCCGCTGATCGGCATTTGCACCGGCAGCTTTGTGCTGGCCAGGCATGGGCTGATGGAAGGCAGGATGGCCTGCGTTCATCCCTTCCATGTCAATGACTGGAAGGAGGCTTTCCCCGCGCTGCCCTACACGACCAACTGCGACTACGTCTTCGATGGCGACCGGATTACCTGCGCGGGGGGTATCTCGATCATCGAGCTGGCCACCGAGCTGATTCGCCTGCACTGTGGCCCGGACCGTGCCGCCAAGGTAGTGCACCAGATGACGGTGACCCGCAAATCCGCCATCTCGCATGTCGCACGCCGGCGCGCGCTGGGCTACGCATCCGCCGACAACGACAAGCTCCGGCAGGCAATTGTGCTGATGGAAAAGAACATCACCACGCCGCTCGAAATTGCCGTCATCGCCAAAATTGTGGATTCCAGCAGCCGGCAGCTGGAAAGGGTTTTTCTGGCGGAAACTGGCACCTCGCCCTCGGAGTTTTACCGCAGCTCCCGGCTCAAATATGGCCGGTGGTTGTTGACCTCAACGGATTCACCAGTGAGCACCATCGCCTACGAATGCGGGTTCGCGGATGCTTCGCATTTCATCCGGCATTTTCAACAGCTCTATGGTGTTTCGCCCGGCCGGCTGCGGAAGGCGATGCCTCTGATGGAGGGGTGAGCGCTGGCGGCGTAGTCCCGCCTTCTTCATACCAGGGCAGTTCTACCCAGAAAACGCTGCCCCGCCCCCGGCGGTCCGTCATGCCGACGGGATGCTTCAACAGCTGGCTCAAGCGGTAGACAGCGGCCAGCTCCAGCCCGAAGCCTTCGGCCATGCCCTGCTGCGGGATGCCTTGGGAAAAAGTCTGCTGCCGCTCATGCGCCGTGCCTGTGCCTGTGTCCCACAGCTCTATGCGCCACTTGCCCTGGCGCTGCCGTGCCGCCAGCAGCACGCCGCCGCCATGTGTGTTGCGCAGGGCGTTGGACAGCAGGCTACCCACCAGCCGTGTAAGCAGCACCGGGTCTGACAGCGCCCGTCCTGCGGCGGACCGTGTGCGCAGGCGCAGGTGCTTTTCGTGCGCCAGCGGTGTGTATTTGTCGGTCAGCGTGTGGATCAGCGCGGGCAGGTCCACGGGCTGCAGGTGGACGTTCAGCGAAGCCGGGTCCAACCCTGCAAGGTCGAACAGCGACTCGAATATTTCATCGATCTTGCGCGTGGATTCCGCAATCTTGCGTGCGATCTGCACCGCGAACTCCGGCTCCTTGGTCAGCCAGTCGGCATAGGGGCCCAGCGCATGCACGGGCTGGCGCAAGTCATGCGCCGCACTGGCGATAAAGCGGCTCCTCACGGCCTCGGCGTCCGCCAGCGCCTGTTTGCGTTCCTCCAGGGCCACGATCAGCTCCTGGCGGTCGAACTGCCGCTCCAGGCTGATGCGCTTGGCCCGGTACATGCGCCGGCCCGTCACATGGGCAATCCACAGGAAGACCAGCACCACCGCCATCTCGGCGCCGGTATCCAGCATCGAAGGCAAGCCTCCCGTCAGGTCTATACGCCAGGCCAGGGCTGCCAGCACTGATCCGCTCAGGCAATTGCAGTACGCCGTGAAGCTGGGCAAACTCGGCGGGGACGAGGCCACTGTGACCGCCGCGGTGGCCGCCAGGATCAAAATGCATACCAGCTGGTCTTCGATGGGCGCCTGGCGGTACACCACAAACATCAGCGAGCCCCAGACCGCCGCGCTCAAGGGCCAGGCCCATCCGTAGAGCGACATGAACTCCTGTAACGCCACACCGTCGGCCTCAGCCAGGCGCTTGCGGTACGCATGCAGGATGGCGTAGCGCAGAAAAGTGATCGAGCCCGCGGCCACAGCCCATACCCAGAGGTCCCATGACGGCACATCTTTGTGCAGCATCACCACGATCACTCCGATCACCAGCACGGCCGCATGCAGCGTGGGCTCCGCATTTCGCATGAACGTGTGGACCAGTTGCCCGCTGATCCAGGCCTCGCGCGGGCTCATCGATGAGTGCTTCCGGTGGCTGCTGGCGGGGTGGACGTCATTGAGAGAGGATTCTTCCGTGGGCGAGGTGGGAGCGCGGGCAGCAACGATATCCATGATTCTCTCTTGAGTGCCGGGTCGGAAGAAGAGGGCGGGGATGGGGACTTCTACGTAGTCAGCGTGTGAAACCCACCCTTCTTTGCGGCGTATCGGGAGGTGCAGCGCGCCCGTTGGCCGGTGCGCCGTATTCCCACAGGTTTAACGGAAGGCGGGGAAGCCCGTTTTGTTCTGGTTTGTTGCCGTTGCCCCAATGGCCCTTGCGTTGATCTTGCCAGTATTGGCAGGATTGGACGAGCCGTCTTTGGTTGTCATTGCGCCGTGGCTACTGAGGCGAAACGCATACCTTTTTATTCATGGGCGCATCAGCGCGTGGCTGAGCCTCAAGAGCGCGCGAACTCCGGAATGCAGAAGCGCTTGCGATATGCCCCAGGCGCCATGCCCGTGGTGCGCTTGAACAGGCGCCGAAAGAACGCAGGGTCTTCATATCCCACGCGCCAGCTGATCTCATCGATCGACGCATCAGTACGCTCCAGGCGGCGCTTGGCGTCTTCAATGCGCAGGCGTTGTGTATATTCCAGCGGCGCAATGCCGGTGGCGGCGGTAAAGCGCCGCTTGAAGGTGCGCTCAGCCAGCTTGGAGCGCTTGATCATTTCTTCCACCGGCTTGGCCACTGAAAAGTGCTGTGCGAGCCACTGCTGCGCGCTCAGCACCTCGCCGTCGCCGTGGTCGCTCTTGCCTTCAAACACGATGTAGGGCGCCAGGCCGTCCTGGTGCCATTGCAGCGCAAACATGCGCGCCACCGCCTGTGCTGTGGTGGCGCCTGCGTGCCGCGCTGTGAGGTACAGCACCATGTCGTGCCAGGTGGTCGATGCGCCCGAGCAGACCAGCTCTTCACGCAGGCCCGAGATCACCAGCACGCGCTCGGGGTGCACAGTCACTGAAGGGTAAAGAGTCGTGAAAGCATCGGCATAACCGAAGTGCACCGTCGCATCCTTGCCGTCAAAGATGCCTGTCTCAGCCAGCAGGAAAACCCCTGAGCACGCCGAGCACAGCATCGCGCCGCGCGCATGCATGCGCTGCAGCCAGGCCACCAGGCGCGGGTAGCGGCCTTTCTGCCAGCCCCCGGACGCCAGCAGCACCGACGGCACGATCACGATGTCGGTCGACTCAATGTCGTCAATGGATTTTTGGACTTCGATCGGCACGCCGCTGGCCAATGGCAAGGGGCCGGCCCGCTCGCCGACGATGTCGATCTGAAACGGTGGCTGCGCCTTGGCGTCACCCAGGCCCATCAACGCAGCGCCGTTCATCACGTCGAGGATGCCCGCCAGCGTGGAGATCACCGCATCGGGCAGGGCCACGAGGCTCACGTGCAGGGTGTTGGATCCGAAGTGGGTCATGGTGGGCAGGAGTGTGGGCCAAAAGCCATAGGAAAACCACTGAAGTCACGCTGCATGGCATGAACAGACCGTTTCAGGGCAAGTTTAGCTCTGCCATCTCTGCGTACTGACGCGGATCATTGCGGCTTGGACTCACCCCGTGGGTCTTTTCTTCAACCCTTTTTATCCATCCTGAAAGTACCTACAACCGTGACCACCGCCACCCTCGACCAGGCCAAGCTCGAAACCTTCGTCATGCGCACCATCGGCGACCTGACCGCCGCCTACACCGGCCTCATGGTCAGCATCGGCGAAAAGCTGGGCCTCTACAAAACCATGGCCCACGCCGGCCCGCTGAGCGCCAAAGAACTCGCCGCACGCGCAGGCTGCGCCGAGCGTTATGTGCGCGAATGGCTTAACGCCCAGGCCGCCGGCCACTACATCAGCTACCACGCCGTGAGCGACACCTATGAGCTGTGCGACGAACACGCGCTGGTGCTGGCCGACGAGAGCAGCCCTTTCTTCATCCCACCTGCATGGAACGTGCCCGCCGCCATGTGGTTTGACGAAGACAAAGCCATCGACGCCTTTCGCACAGGGGAGGGCGTGGCCTGGGGCGACCACCACGAACGCCTGGCCTGTGGCGTCGCCGCCTTCTACCGCAACGGCTACAAGGCCAGCCTGGTGGCCGAATGGTTGCCCGCCCTGGAAGGCGTGCAGAAGCTGCTGGAAGCTGGTGTGGATGTAGCCGACATAGGCTGCGGCCACGGCCATTCAACCTTGTTCATGGCCGAAGCCTTTCCCAACTCACGCTTTCATGGCTTCGACACCCATGCCGAATCCATCGCCCATGCCCGCATCAATGCGGCCAGGGCAGGCGTATCCGAGCGCGTGCACTTCGACACCGCCCGCGCCGCCGACTACCCCAACAAGCAATACAGCCTCATCTGCTTCTTCGACACCCTGCACGACCTGGGCGACCCGGTAGCCGCAGCCAAACACGCCGCAGAAACACTCGCACCCGGCGGCACCATCATGCTGGTAGAGCCCTTTGCCAACGACAAGATTGAAGACAACCTCAACCCGGTAGGGCAGCTGTACTACACAGGCTCATGCCTGATCTGCTGCGCGCATGCAATTTCAGAAGGCGGCAAGCTGGTGCTGGGCGCGCAGGCCGGGCAGGCGAGGTTGGCGGAGGTGTTTCGCAAAGCCGGCTTCACGCATTTCCGGCGGGCTGCAGAGACACCATTCAATTTGATCTTTGAAGTGAAGCGCTAGAACTGACTCACCGGATGTAAGCGGCCAATTCATCCGGTGTTCCTTCAGGAAACGCTTCCTTCAGGAAGTTCAGGAAGGCTGAAACACGAGCACTTAGCAGGCGGCGAGAAGGGTAGAGCGCCCACAGCGCAACCTCGGGCCCCCCGGCGTCGCCCCATTGCACCAGCGTTCCGGCCGCCAGGTCGGGGATCACCAGCGACAAGGGAAGGCGCGCCGCGCCGACATTCGCGCGCACCGCATCGCGGACCATAAACAGCGATGACAAGCTCAGCACAGGCTGGACGGTCAGGCGCTTGTTCTTTCCCTTCTCCGTCAGTTCCCAGACAGCCGTCTGTTCGCTGACTCCACCTCCGCGCACCACGACCGGTATGGGTTTCCCGCCCGCGGGCCGGCGAAGCCCGGGGTGAGCCACCATCACGATCTGGTCCCTCAGGAAGATCCGGCCTACCAGGCTTTCGTCGGGGTCCGGATTCACCCGGATCACCAGGTCGTACCCCTCTTCCACCATGTCGACGGAGCGGTCTTCCGTCGTGACCTCCAGGCGGATGTCGCGGTATTTCATGGCGAACTGGGCCGCCAGCTTCCCCATTGCCGCTTGCGAGAAGAGCAGTGGCGCACTCACCCTCAACCGTCCTCGCGGCACGTCCCCACCAGAGGAGATTGCCGCCGTTGTTTCATCGAGCTCGGCGAGCAGCACGGAGGTCTTCTCGAACAGCGCGCGGCCTTCTTCGGTGAGCTTCAGCGCGCGCGCTCCCCGCTCAAAAAGCCGCAGGTTAAGGCCGCTTTCCAGGTCGGCCACCCGGCGGGACAGGGTGGCCTTGGGGCGCCCTGATTCGCGGGACGCCCGTCCGAAGCCGCCGTGGCGGGCGACAAGCGTGAAGTCGGCAAGTGCCAATAAGTCCATGTGTTCCACCAATGAGACAGATGGTCTAAATATAACGGCTATTCGGAATTAATTGAAACGATGAAGATCAAGGCTCTTTCAACCCAAACGGAGTAATTTCATGACCATTCTTATCACCGGCGCAACCGGCAACATCGGCCGCAACGTTGTCCAACAACTCGTCAACCGGGGCGCAGATGTGCGCGCACTTGTCCGGGACCCCTCAAAGGCGGACTTTCCGGCGAGCGTGAACGTCGTGCAGGGCGACCTGCTTGATGTGGACTCCCTGCGCGCCGCCTTCAAAGGCGTCTCCACCCTGTTCCTGCTCAATGCGGTGGTGCCCGATGAATTCACGCAGGCTCTCATATCGCTCAATCTGGCACGCGAGGCGGGCATTGACCGGATCGTCTACCTGTCGGTGATCCACAGCGACAAGTACCTGAACGTTCCCCACTTCGCCGGCAAGTTCGGCGTCGAGCGGATGCTGGAGCAGATGGGTTTCGGCGCCACCATCCTGCGGCCGGCCTACTTTATGGACAACGAGCACACCATCAAAGATGTGGTGATGGGCTACGGCGTTTACCCCATGCCTATCGGAAGCAAGGGCCTGGCCATGGTCGATGCGCGTGACATCGGCGAGATCGCAGCCATTGAGCTGCTGCGCCGTGAACGTGCGCCCGGGCCGCTGCCGCTGGAGCGGATCAACCTGGTAGGCCCCGATACGCTGACCGGCGAGTCTGTCGCCGCGATCTGGTCTGGCGTTTTGAATCGCCCTATCACCTATGGCGGCGACGACACGGCCGGCTTCGAGAAGAACCTGCGCAACTTCATGCCTGCATGGATGGCGTATGACATGCGCCTGATGAGCGAGCGCTTCCTGACGGACGGCATGGCGCCTGAAGCGGGCGACGTCGAGCGCCTGACGAAGCTGCTGGGCCGCCCGCTGCGCTCGTACCGCGACTTCGCCGCCGAAATTTCGGCACCGGCCTGAGCGCGGGCCTTCATAACTTGAACACTTCGAAACCTCAATCAAGGAAATCATCATGATCTATTCGACCGCCACTGTTCAGGTAAACCCACAAGGCGAGGTGCCACTCACGCGATCCCAGGCGTGGGCCGGCCTGGTCCTCAAGGCGCGCGACGCCCGGCTTTTCCTTCCGCCCGGCCTTTGCACTTACTGCGAAGTCGTGGAAGAGAGTAAAACCCACATCGTCCGCGAAGCCACCATCGCCGGCACCGACCTGCGTGAAATCATCGCTTTCGAGCCCGAGAGCAAGGTGACATTTTTCCAGGCCACTGGCCCGCGCGAAGGCGCGATTGTCAACGAGCTCTTTGAAGACGACGCGGGCCAGCTTCAGCTTCGTTTCTATTGCTACATTGGCCTTCGCGGCAAAGAGCCGAATGGCCCAGAAGAGCAGGCCGAGCAGGCGCAATTCGACAGCGACAAAGGCTACAAGGCAGCCCTGCTGTCAACGCTGAAACGTACGCGTGAACTGCTCGCGCAAGGCAAGCTGCAAGGAGATGTGCAATGAACTCCATCAACGCTCTGCATTCCGATCTTGCACGCCCGAAGATCCTGGTGCTCGGCGCCACAGGCGGCACGGGTCGGCTCATCGTGAAGGAAGCGCTTGCACGCGGGTTCGAGGTTCGCGCGCTCGTGCGCTCCTCCGCAAAGGCAAGCGGCCTGGAAGGCACCGAAGTCTTCATCGGCGACGCCCGTGACGAAGCCGTGCTGCGCAAGGCGCTGCAAGGCATGGATGCCGTGGTGAGTTCCCTGGGCACGCCGGTCAGTCCGTTTCGTGAAGTGACCGTGCTGTCCTCGGCAACGAGCGCGCTTGTCAGCGCCATGAAGGCCGCCGGAGTTTCGCGCCTCGTGTGCATCACCGGTATCGGGGCGGGCGACAGCGCCGGTCACGGAGGGTTTGTATTTGACCGGTTGATTCTTCCCGTCCTCTTGCGCAAGGTGTATGCCGACAAGAACCGGCAGGAAGCCATCGTCAGGGGCAGCGGGTTGGACTGGGTGCTGGTGCGTCCTTCGGTCCTGAACGACAAACCTGCCAGGCACGAAATCCGGGCCCTCACGGATCTCTCCGGCTTCCACGGAGGAACGATCGCGCGGGCGGACGTGGCGAACTTCGTCCTGGACCAGGTGCACACCAACACCTGGCTGGGCCGTTCACCCCTCATTACCTGGTGAGCTGCACGTCTCACTAACCGGGTAGTTGATCGCGTTTTGATCCACACCCGTAAAACCAACTCTAGACAAGGAATTAACCATGAAATCCGCCGCAGCAACAGTAGTCACGACGGTCGAAGCATCCCGGGAAAAGACCTTCCTGCACATCGTTCCCATCGACCTCACAACGATCTTCACGGGATTTGGACCACTCCCATCGGTGACGGGGTCGCTGAACCAAACGGGTCCGTGGGACGCTGCGGGCCGGAGCCGGACCGTGGTCTTCTCCGACGGGAGTTCGGCCCGGGAGACACTGACAAACTACGAGTACCCGAGCCGTTTCGCCTACCGCATTACAGAGTTCACGGGGGTGCTGCGGTTTCTGGCGACCGAGGCTCGCGGTGAGTGGTGGTTTGAGAGCGTCCCGGGCCGTTCCGCCACGTCTGTTCGCTGGCGCTACGAGTTCATCAGCCGATCAATACTTTTGAAGCCCTTGGTAAGCCTTTTCACGCGGAGCTTGTGGCGCGGCTATATGCGCAAAGCGCTGTATCTGTCCAAGGCGCAGGTGGAAGCACCGGAATGAGCTTGCAGCCGGGCCAAACTGCAACCCCGATACCGATCACGAAGCGCTCATGCAGGACACGGAGACCTGGCGGGAAATGCTGACGGACTACTTCAGCAACTTTCCCGATTTTGACTTTGGCGAGCCTCAACCTTGAGCAGTTGCCTCTTCGTCGCGATCTTCCTGATCACGAAGCATCCACGGCAAGGTAACGCGCCTGATGGAGCCCGTTGCGGCATGACAGGCCGCTAGGCCGCTGCTTCGACAAGGCGTGCCTCGACCAGGGAATTCGTGAATTGCTTGATGCAGCGGCCGTGATCTTGCTGTAGCCAGCGCAGTGCGTGGGAGCCGACCCACACCTGAGCATCAGGCTTGCTCGGGTTGGCCGACCGCCCCGGACCTGCCGGTGCGAATGGGAGGCTGGGGTTGCTCCACTGAACTGCTGAGTTCGTGTAGCGTTTCTTGAAGAATCGGACCAATGATTTGAAGCGCCGTTCTACACCCGTTGCTTCGCTCTCTGTGGCACCCGAAGTGCTTATTGCGATGCGACCTTCTGTGATGACGGAGCCAAAGATCTGAGAGCGAAGGAACTGAATGGTCACCGATTCGGATTCGCAATACCAGTCGTCGCAAGTGGGAACATAGCGAGCGCTTAGCGACACGCGATCTTGCGGGGACCAGATGATGCAGTAGCTTCCTGTGACTTCTTCAAGCGAACGAACTGTCTCGGGAATCGAGGTTTTCCAGCGTGGACCGTCCACCAATCGAACGCTATTGTCAGAAAGCAGATGGGCCGCGAAGTCGCGCTCGTCACTCGAATGCATAACGAAACGGAGTTGGCTGCTCATGGGGTGCCTCGCCAGCTCGCCTCGTGGCGCAATGCCGCTGCGTGTCTGTGTCGAACGATCCATTAGGCCTCAGCTTCATAAATCAACTCCTCCACGAGCTCGCTGTCCGGGCGGAAGGGAGACACGCAATCGCGGACGTAGGTTTGCTTTTCTTCTTGGCTCCATTCGGCCCACCACGCGGATCGTGCATCTTCTCGTAGGCGCCGCTTCACCACAGGGAGAGCGATGTTCTCACGCAGGGACAACACCCAGCGTTCGTGCTTTTCGATCTCTCCAGGCCGGGAACTCCGCCGAGCTGCCTCCCGCATCGCGGCGCCGATCCGCTTTGAAAGTTCATTTACGTAGCGACTTCCCCAGAGATCCGTGTCGTCCGGATCTTCGGCAAACCTGGCTTCTGCGACGAGCCGCCACAAGGCAAGAAGTTCCATCTCGTCGTCGACCACAAACAGAGGTGTGCTGGTTGTCATGATGAGGCCTGACGTCAAAGCTGCCCGGCACGCAGCAAGCGCCGCAAAGCGGCATTCTGCTGCTGCGTGTCCGCGCCGGGCGAAATGTTAAACCCCGTCTGAGCGGCAGAGTTCAAGAACATGCTACCCCCTTAATGTCACTCGCCCGCTCGCTACTACATGCAGCACAAAAGTGAGCCTGCGGGGTGCGCAACGGTTTCCCGCACGAATGACAAGGCGGACCATACAAACTAAGGCGATGATGAAACAGCGCATTTGCGTTCGTTTCTTTGAAGCCTGTGAGGTTTTCGTATGCATCAAGGGCAACCCGTCCGAAGCCCTCCGATGTTGCCTCAGCCAATGAACACCCATGCAGCTCCCTATACGCCTTAATCTGCGCTACCCCGTTGCTGAGAAATGGCGAAACGGTCTGCCACTCTTCGTCAGTAAGCATCGGAAGCTCCATCTTGCAGCGCCAACAGTAGAGGGTGCGAGGCATAGGTAGGGGTTTAACGAATGAAAGGGACTTCCCCGTCCCAAGCGAGCCGCGAGCTATTGGGCTTGCGGTTTAAGGCAACTGAGTGCCACGATGGAGAGGTCAAACTGTTCATCAACTCACCTGAAAAGGGAAATCATGGCAATCGTAACTGTTGGAATCGATCTCGCCAAGAACGTCTTTGCCGTACACGGCGTCGATGAGTCTGGCAAAGCGATATTGGTACGCCCAACGTCAAACGGGTCGCCTTGCTCGAATTGCTTTCCAGCTTGCCGCCTTGCCTCATTGGCATGGAGGCCTGTTCACGTGACCTCAGCGCCGAGGTGTACGGAGCATCGGAAAGATAGGCGGCGACGTCCCCACCTGAATAGTGCCCAGTAACTCGAACCCCTGCCGTTCATAGAGGGGAATGTTCTTTGGGTTGGAGGACTCCAGGTAGGCCAGCGTGTGGTCGCGGTCGCACGGGAGCAGTGCGTGTTGCATCAACGCCGCGCCGCAGCCTTTGCCCTGGTGAAACGGATCGACCCCGATGAACGGCAAATACCAATGTGGCTCCTGCGGGTGGTAACGCCCCATCTGCTCGAACACCGCCACGCCATCCTTTTGGAACTGCGCGGATCCGGTGCGTTGCAACAGTGCGATCAGCGCGTCTTCATCAGAGTGGACCTCTGGCGGTAGCCACAGTGCTGCCCCAACATAGCCGTCCACGTAATAGGCACTCTGATGGGTGAAGGCTTGGCCCCCGAATACTTTCACGAAGCCCGGAAAATGCTTGAGGTACTGATCTGGATCAGGCCATGTCCAACGCGCCGCGGGGTCCGCACTGAACGCCAGTACCACCGCGGCAATGGCTGAAGCTTCATCCGACTCCGTGGCGGTCTTGATGATGGGGGTTGTCATGGGGTTTGCCTTCGAGCAACCACGACTATGGTTGTCTCCTTGATTGAAGAGTCAGGATGTTAGGTCTCCGGCTGGGCAGGACCTGTAGGACGCCATCGATTCACCAGTACAGATCGATTCAGCGCCCCTGGCGAAGCCGGAATTAAGGGGCCACAGCCGGAGGCCAGGCCGGAACCTTGATAAAGAGGTCCGGCTTGTCCGCTGCTCTCCTTACTTCTTCTCGGCAACCTGCTGCGCCCAGCTGGCCGTGTTGCTCTTCCCGTCAAGGAAGGGCAATACCGTCGGCACCAGGCTGGGCGCAAGAAACAGGTCGTAGTGCGTGAATCCCGGCAAGATCGCCAGCCGGTTCTTGGCCATGTGCTCGCGGCCCCGGCCTGCGTCCTTCAGCCCGCCGCCAGCAGCTGGTGGAACTTCATCGGGGTTTCCTTCACCATGTCAATCATGGCCGCTGGTTCGGCCGTGCAAAGGCGTCTTCAATGCCCCTGATTCACACTTCGACACGTCCAAGCTTCCGGCCGGCCCTAGAATGCTTCGATGTTCCGCAGGCTGGTGTCGCTCCTCTTGATGCTCTCGGTAGGCTGGTCCTCTGTCTCGACGGCCGGTGCCTGCATGTCCTCTGAAGGCGTTGAGGATTTGGGCCACACCGTGATGCATTGGCAGGATTCCGACCATCACCACCATGAAGACGGCACGCTTCATGCGGATGATTCCAATGGCACCGTCCATCACATGCATGCTGACGGAGCGAGCAACGCAGCCGGAATACTGAGCACGCACCGGCTACACATTCCCCAGTTTCCTTCGACTTCACCCGCGATGGCAACTTTGTTGCCGTTTCCGTCGCTGGTACCCAAGGGCCTCCTGCGCCCGCCTAGAACCCAGGCCTGAGTCGGGCTTACGCCCGCGAGCTGCGCCCGTTGCGCTCAGTCGAGCGTCATGTAGGCGAAGCCAATCTGTACGACGATCCAGACGATCGCGCAGGCAGCACAGCCAGCGCTGCGGCCACCGCAATGCGCTTGGTGCAACGATGGCGTGAACCGCTGGATGGATGAATTGCCGGCACTGCCGCTACGTCCCCACGAGCACAAACCCATATAGACCGAGGTCTACCTATTTCCAATGAAATCCAATGAAAAAACGAACACCTTTCACCATTCCCATACTGGCCCTGCTGGCGCTGTGGCTGCCTCTGGCTGCCTCTGCCCATGGCATTTCCGAAGCCGACCAGCAGCACATGCTCGACGGTGGCTACTTCCTGTACATGATGCTGGGCGCCAAGCACATGCTCACCGGCTACGACCACCTGTTGTTCCTGTTCGGTGTCGTGTTCTTCCTGACAGGGTTCAAGGACATCGCCAAATTCGTGACGGCGTTCACCCTGGGCCATTGCATCACCTTGATCGCGGCAACGTACCTCAAGATCACCTGGAACTACTTCCTGGTGGACGCCGTCATCGCGATGAGCGTCATGTACAAGGGCTTCGACAACAACGGCGGCTTCCAGAAGTACTTCGACGCCAAATCACCCAATTTGCTGGGCGCGGTCTTCATCTTCGGCTTGCTGCACGGCTTTGGGCTGTCAACGCGCCTGCAGCAACTGCCGTTAGGAGACGAAGGCGTTGCAATGCTGGGCCGCATCCTGAGCTTCAATGTCGGTGTGGAAGTCGGGCAGATCATGGCGCTCAGCGTGATGGTGGCGGTCCTTGCGCTGTGGCGCAAAGGTCCGTCGTTCAAGCGCTTTGCCTATGCTGCCAATGTGACCCTGATTTACGCGGGCGGGCTGTTGCTGCTGATGCAGCTACACGGTTACTCGCATGACTCGGACCCGAACAGTTTCAGGTTCCCGGCCGAAGAGCACAAACACATCCACCAGGACATGGATATCGACAAGAGCGAAGACCCCACGCGGAACAACCTTTAACCCTTGATAACCCTTGACTCAACCCTTCAGGAGAATTTTCATGAAACACATCCTTATCGCCATCGCTTCCGCCGCTACCTTCGCAGTGGCAACGCCAGTCGCAGCCTCCGAGGGCGGCAGCTGCCATTTCCACGGCAGCAAGCCAGCTGAAGAAAAAACCGTAGTTAGCTGTGCCATGCAGCGCAAGGACGGCCTGGTCGCCAACGGCAAGATCGACGCCGCCTGGAAGGCCATCAAACACGACAAGGTCGAGCAGGTGGACGGCAAGAAGGGTAAAGAGTGGAAGGTGACTTTCAAGGACCCGGCGGCCAAGGACAAGGCCAAAGAGACTCTGTACGTTTTCTTCACCTTGCCCGGCAACTTCATCGCTGCGAACTTCACCGGCAAATAAGGCCAGGCACAGCATGAACGCTCCCGCGCTTCGAGGTGGGGCACTGGCGCTGCTGGCGGCAGCGCTGTTTGGCATCAGCACGCCCTTGGTCCAGTCTTTTGGGGTCGGGCTGGGGCCGTTCACCACGGCGGCCCTCCTTTACGCCGGCGCTGCCGCCATAGGCGCTTTGCTGCGCAAGCCCATCGAGCGCGAAGCCAGGCTCATGGCCTCGGACACACCGCGACTTCTGGCGGTGGCGGCCTTTGGCGCTGTGGTGGGACCAGTCGCTCTGGCCTGGGGACTGCAGCGCACCAGTGGCACCAGCGCATCCCTGATGCTGACCCTGGAAGCGCTGTTCACCGCCGTCCTGGCCTGGCTTCTCTATCGGGAGACGATGGACCGCAGGGTCTGGGCCGCCATGGCGTTGCTCTTGGTGGGTGGCGCCACCCTGGTACTCGACCAGGGCCGTTTCGGCGGAACGCAGCTGGCGGGCCTGGTTGCCGTCCTCGTAGCAACCGCCGCCTGGGGTGCGGACAACACGCTGTCACGGGCCTTGGCTGAGCGCGATCCCGGCCAGGTCGTGATGGCCAAGGCGGCGCTGGGAGCAACAGCCACGGCCATCGCGGCATGGCTCCTTGGGGAACCGCTGCCCCGCCTGTCGGCCGGGCTGGTGCTGCTGGCCGTGGGCGCGACCGGGTATGGCCTGAGCCTGCGCTTCTACCTGCTTGCACAACGGGAGTTCGGAGCCGCAAGGACGGGGTCAGTCTTTGCGTTTGCCCCCTTTATCGGAGCGTTGGTTGCTTTCGGCTTAGGTGACCGCTCAGCCAGCTGGATGATGGCAGGAGGTGGAGTCTTGATGCTGGCAGGCGTGCTTGTTCATCTGCTGGAACGCCATCAGCATGAGCATACGCACCAGGCCATGCAGCATGAGCACGCCCATACGCATGACGATGGGCATCACAACCACGAGCACGAGGTTATGCCAGCCGGGTCTCATAGCCATTCTCACCGCCATCAACCGGCCCGGCATAGCCATGCGCACGTTCCGGATGCGCATCACACACATGATCATCACTAGTGACACGCGCAAACAGCTTCACAACGTCGCTCACTAACGACAATATTGCAATGACCGATAGCCATCACGCCAAGGCCAGGCCGGAGTCTCGATAAAGAGCTCCGGCTTTCCCGCTGCTCTCCTTACCTCTGCCCCGCAACCTGCTGAGCCCAGCTGGCCGTATTGCTCTTCCCCTCGAGGAAGGGCAGCACCGTGGGCGCCAGATTCGGCGCCAGGAACAGGTCGTAGTGCGTGAACCCCGGCAAGATCGCCAGCCGGTTCTTGGCCATGTGCTCCCGGCCCCAGCCTGCGTCCTTCAGCCCACCGCCCAGCAGCTGGTAGAACTTCACGATGTGCTCGGGGCGGTACATGTCGCTGTCGCCAAAGACCAGCATCACCGGCATCGCGAGCTTCTTCACGTCTTCCGAATAGTCATAAGGCTTGCGCATGAAGGCGCCCATCTGGTCTAGCAGCTTCGGGAAATCCTGCGGGCGCGGCGCCACCGCGGCGTAGGACTTGTACATCGGGGTTTCCTTCATCATGTCGGCCATCGCCGCGCCGACTTGCGCCTGCATCGGCAGCATTTCGGGGAAGAAGCCGTCTTGCGCGTAGCCGGCCGACACCAGCACCAGGCGCCGCACGCGCTCAGGGTGTTGCACCGCCAGGCGAAAGCCGACACCCCCGCCCATGGAATAACCCATCACGTCCACCTGCTTGTGGCCGAGCTGCTGGACGATCTGCGCCATGTCATCGCCCATGTCGATGAGGCTGACCGGCCGGTCGGTCAGCGCTGTGCGGCCGTGGCCGTACAGGTCCACACCTATCACTTGGCGCGTTTTGGTGAGCGCGGCCACCATCGGGCCCAGCATGTCGAACTGCCCCAGGCCGCCATGGAGCAACAGCAGCGGCTCGCCCTTGCCGTGGACCTGGTAGTGGTAGTTGACGCCGTTGACGCTGAGGTAGCCGCTCTTGACCGGCTTGCTTTCCTGGGCGTGGGAGGCGGCAGGGAGGAGGGTGGAAAGGGCCACTGCGGCGGTGAGCAGCGTGGCGAAAAAAGTGCGCAGGAACTTCATCGATTTTCTCCTTGAGTTAAGAACAGGCAAACCAGGAAAGACGCCCAATGGGGCTTTCCTGGCTTGCTTTCCCTATCACGACGAACGGAGTTGGCGAATTCGACAGAACCTGGCTACGTAGGCGAATACGTGAACGCCTACGCAGCGGCTTGTGCCGCCTTCATGTCCATCCACACCGGCTCAAACACATGGCCGTCCGGGTCCTGAAAGGCGCGTGAATACATAAAGCCCATGTCCTGCGGTGGGCGAACGTCGGCCTTGCCGCCGGCGGATGCCGCAGCCTGCGTGATGGCGTCCACCTCTTCGCGGCTGTCGCGCGAGAGGGCCAGCAGCACTTCGCAGGTCTGCTGTGCGTCGGCGATGCGCTTGGAGGTAAAGCTCCCGAAAAACTCATGCGTCAGCAGCATGAAGCTGATCGCCTCCGACCAGACCATCATGGCGGCCTGGTCGTTGCTGAACTGCATGTTCTGTTCGCAGCCTATCGCCTTGTAAAAGCGCGTCGATGCGGCAAGGTCCTTTACCGGCAGGTTGACAAAAATCATCTTGGGCATGGTGGTTCTCCTTGGGGTTGGGTTGGCGTTGTGGTGAATGTATTAATCAATCATGAAGCGTCCGCGCGGCGGTACTTGTCGCCCACTTCCGCGCGTATGGGCGCCGTGTCGTAAATGATGGTCATGGTCGCTATCAGGCCCTGCTCATCGAAATCAAAAAGATCGACACAGCGAAAGCTCACATGCGATCCGTCGGCCAGCTCCCACTGGTAGGTAAAACAGACGGTAGCCCGGCGCGAGCCGACCCCGCTGACAAACACCTCTGGGTTCTCAAGCACGCTACGCCGCGTCGCCGCCTTCAGTTGGTCGAAGAAGGCCCCCGCCGGCTGCACGCCCAGGAAGGGCGAGTTCACCATGCCCTGGGGGCTGAACAGCGACACGATGCCGCGCACGTCTCCTTTGGCCAGCAGGGCCAGGTATTTGTTGATGACGTCTATGTAGGCGAGCGCGTTCGAGCTGATAACCATGGTGTGGGGCGTGTGTGGGAAGGAATGAACAGGGCGCCATCGTAGGAGTACCCGCGTATCGGCACCATCGAAAGTTTTTGGGGTCAGCCATGCGTGGCATGCATGCCTGGTACTGGTTGCTATGGGCTGCTGCCGCGGCGGGCCGCCACGATAAACTGCGCGCATGATAGCCACTCCTTCCCACCTCACGTTGCGCGCCTGAGCCATGCAGGCCCTGCCACCCCTGTATGCCTTGCAGGCATTTCTGGCGGCTGCTGATTGCGGCAGCTTCACAGGCGCAGCCACCCGGCTTAACCTGACCCAAGGCGCCGTGAGCAGGCAGGTGCAGTTGCTCGAGGAGTATTACGGTTGCCCGCTGTTCGTGCGCGTAGCCCGCGGCCTAACGCTCACGGCGGAGGGCCAGCAACTGCTGGTGCCAGTGCGCCAAGCCATGACCACATTGGCCGAAGCCAGCGCACGCGTGCGGCGCGGCAGCGATGTCCTCAGAGTGCAGTTTCCGCCGACCATGGCCGTCAGGTGGTTCTTGCCCCGCCTACCGGCATTGCAGGCGGCCCTGCCGGGGCTAGAGATTCGTGTCGCCACCCACTGGACAGACGCACCCGACTTCAGCAGCACCGATGCAGACGTCATCATTGCCCACGGCAAAGGCGGTTGGGCGCAAGTGGTTGAAGTGCCGCTGATGCGCGAGCGTCTGGTGCCCCTGTGCATCCCGCAACTTGCCGCCGGCCTGCGCCAGCCCGCCGACCTGGCGAAAGTCACCCTTTTGCACGCCAGAGCCAACCGCCACGAATGGCAGACCTGGCTGCGCGGCTCCGGCCTGCCCGATCTGCAAGGTACAGGTGAACAACTGTTTGACACGCTGGACATGTGCGTCCAGAGTGCAGAGCGGGGGCAGGGTATTGCCATTGCTGATGCCGCCTTGTTCGCCGATCTGATTGCCTCGGGCAAAGTGGTGAAGCCCTTCGACATCGAGGTCGACAGCGGGAATGCTTATTTCCTTACCTACCCGCCTGAGCGGCGGGAGCAGCGGAATATTCGGCGCTTTGAGGAGTGGCTTTTGTCTGTGTTGCGAGTGTGAGGTTGTTTTGTGTTGTACTGCATTAGCTCATGCCTGATCTACCGCAACAACTTAATCCGCTCCTGAAGCAATAATGCGATAGGAATATTTCTCGCTACTAGCGTACCTGTGATTTCTACTAACGCATCGCGTGCCTGAGTATCTTTTACGAGATCTTGAGAGTTTTGGCTCAAAGCAGTATTGACCAATTCAACGAGCGCCTCTCCGGTGCTATCGCGATACCATTTTTCCAACGAACCGCCTGCCTTTAAGGTCTTGGAAATCCAGGTTAAACCGGAAAGACGTAATGGCGCACCAAACACAGTCGAAAGGAAATAGCAAAACTTAGTGAGAGATTCTTCGTCACGCCTCAAATGAAGTTCTGCCCACTTCTCGTAGATGCCATGCATCCGCGTTGCTGCACCTGAATTCAATTTAAGAAGCGCGTCTGCATTGCCAAAGCCGAGCAAGGCACAAAGCAAACTCTCCGTACGAAACAATAAGCGTTGATTATTCTGATTTTCAGCTCTCTCAAGTGCGTATTCCGCCATTGCTCGCCAGATCTGCTCGAATGCATTTGGGTCCGCCCTCTTCGAGAGACTAAGGAAAAGACTGCTGATGAAATGACCGATCGCATAATGTGCTTCAGGTCCATGCCTCAGAACAGGCTCCCATATCGCCCGCGCTTCTGTCGACGGTGCTGCGATCGAGAATTCAGCTAGTTTTTGAAGTATTTCGTATCCGAGGCTACTAGGGAGGTCGTACTCACCATTCTCTTCTTTAGCCCGCGCTCCGGCTCGCTCTGTTTCATAGGCCCAAAGCCTCATTACGAGTTGACTGTCATCTGACCAATGGCCTGTTCCGGATCCATCAATAAGCCAACTAAACAGTACCTTGAGAAAATCGCCATCGAGACCCATTCCCATCCGACGCTCTGGTTCGGACTGCCAAGTATCTTTGCTTGATTTGAACGCACGCACTCGTCGTTGAAAATCCAGTCGTTCGCATCCTGCGGCAGTACGCGCAATGCGAAGATTCGCTATCGTCACATCTTCACCTCTAAGGGAGAGAGCTCTCAGTCTTGCTAGCCAAACTCCCCAAGTTCGCTCCGCTTGAGCATCGTCGCCGTAGCGAGGTGACAATAAAGTGAGCCCAGACCAAAACACGCCAATTTGAAGTAGCCGCCACCAAGAGGAGCCAAGTTGTTGCCGATGACCATATGCAATCCCGACAATCGAGCCGGCAGCTGCAAAGTTGCCGCTTGTGAAAAGCCGAAGCACTAATGACTCCCACTTGACGACGTCCTCATCGTGCTTCATCCAGAGCTTCATCACTGCATACGCGACGAACTTTAGGTCGTTGGAGTAGTTCCCCATACGAAACTTGCGAATGTCTTCTGATGTGGATGGGGCCTCCGCAGCAGCTGTTTGGATGATCGAGTGCACATGTTCCTGTGCCTCCGGCGTTTGTGCCAACCAACCATCCGCCAGAACAACAAGCGTTGCCGCTAGGGCGAGCTGGCACGTTCTTCTAGGTACATCATCTCCAGCCTCATCAGTTTCGCAGTGCTTCAGAAGGCTGTACATGTCAACGGCCTCGGCTTCTTCTACGGGTCGATTGGCTTGCAGAAGTTTCTCGCAGCGCCCGGGGAGCAAAAAGTATTCGAGAGGCTTTGCGTGCTGACTCTCCCACGCTTGAACTTCTAGTCGAAGATCTTCGGGACAAACAAAACCCGAAACCTGATCTCCCGTTTCAGCATCGATGACTGTTTGGTGGTTATCGCGATTCAATAGTGCGAAGAGCAGCTTGCTCTCCAAACGTTCTTTTGGATCCACCGGGAGAACCCAACTAGGAATTAGTGTCTGAAGTAGCTCTGATAGAGCAACATTGTTAGCGAGTTGTTCAATGACAATATCCTGCAACGTCATCTTCCGGTGTGGAGCGAGAGTCCAAGAACGTGCAATATCAAACAACTCTTCACCACTACGGCTCCAGGTGAAACTATCGAAACTAAAACCAATATTCTTGACGCGATTGGAATCCCAGAAGAATATGTACGGATCCGATAACAATGGAGCCAATACACCCCAGAGAAGTGGCGGACGGTATTTCCCGATATTGACCAATAGACCAATAAAAGCTGCTGACTCACCTTCTTTCAGTATCTGGTTGAGATGTGGCGTGATATCGATGCCAGCATCAAGTTGAAGTACAAGCCAACGTTCTAGTCCGTCAAGCGAGCAAAACAAGCTCCCATGATGATGAGAGTTGGTCTGCGTCCAGTCAAAGACATGCCACGGGCCAGCGAAGACCTTCTCTGTATCATCCGATAGTCGAAGCGTGAGCCCGGGTACAGGTTTTTTTCTGTCGCCCCTACCCACGACTTCCGCGACCCATCTTTCGGTACAGAAATTGACAAGTTCGATAAGCGCTTTAAGAGCTACAGTTGGCGCGATATAAAGAAATGGAAAGAAGGGGCTTTTCCAAAAAATAGTCGGATAGCAATCCGGAAAAAATTCAAGGCCTAGCTCGACTTCGTGCCCGCCTGAACCGCCATCTCGCTCCGGCTTGTTTTCGATAATAAGTGCAAGCAGGACCTCCGACGCTACGCCCGGCCGCGCACGCATCAAAAATTGAATACTATTTTCTTTAAAGCAGGCCGTTCGAAAGTCTCTATCGACTTTGTTACTTGCCCCAAGCGGCCAAGCGGGTAACTTTCGCCGGAAAGACCCAATTACCGGTGAGATTTCTCGCGTTCTCTCATGCCGCTCTTTGTATTTCTGATCAGTGCGCAGACGCTCTTCATGTTGCTCTGCCTGTTGGCGGAGAGTTTTGGCGATTCGTGCGCTAACTCCGTCATCGATCTTTCTTCTGCCAGCGAGCTCCAATGCCCAAGCTCCAATCTCATCTGGTAGATCTTCGGCCCCGGAAAGCGCAGCTGTATAGATCAAAGGGTCATCCATCAAGTACATGACGCCGTGCCCCTTCTCCACCTGAACGGTCCGCGCCATGGCTAAGATCAAATCAGCAAGATCTCGACGAAATGGCATCGGAGTTCCATCGACGAATTGGCGAGGAGTACCGGTTAGCCAAGTTTTGACTATTTTTGCTAGAGGAGAAGAAACCAATCCGTTCAGTTTTTCTCGTTGCGAGATGAGGAATCGGAGAATCGGAGGCCAGCGGCTGATGACGATCGAGCGATGTTGTGCTTCCAGGTATAACGCGAGCGATGACGTGTTATCGGCTAGGCCACCACTCGGAACGGTACCGATATGGTGAAATCGAATCAGCAGCTTAGTGAAATGTACTGCGCCGTTCGTCAAAAGCAGGTCGATGCGCTCTGTCAGAAACCGTTCAGCCCCAGGATCAAGGCAGAGTGCATCGAGCAAAATGTCTCCCGCCAAGGTATACCCAGACCTCTCCGCTGCTCTAAATGCATCATCCCATGCCGTTCCATGCCCCGCGGCCTGGCGAAGCAGGAATTGGCCTAGCATTCGTAGCGCATTAGTCCAAAGAGGATTCTCAGCAAATGCCGCCCATTGAGCGGTGTCAGTCCAGCCCTGTTTGAGAAACTGAAAGCGTGCCCAATCGGCCGCTAGATCGTGTTCGAATTCGATACGGTTGGTTCGCTGATTTAAATAAAGTGGTAGCTTGTCCGGCCATGGCGTTAGCGTCGCGGCGTCAGCCGCATCCAGTTCGGTTAGCGCAAAGCTTCTTTCGAAGGATGCTTCGCGTTTTGCAAGGCGCATCATGAGCGCCTTTAAGTCGATGCGATTAGCCGTCCAGTATGTCCAGAGTTGATCTGCAATCGCTGTGTGAGAGGTTAGGCCATTTTCGCTAGAGCCCAGAGCAGTGCCGGCCTTAGCCACCCAGGCTAGTGTCCGTAGATTCCCGAGAGCAGCGACCGTTTCGTCATGTCCCGTCAACCAAGCGAGTGAGGGCGACGCCCCTAACGCTGATTTCACATCTAAACTTGTTAAAGATCCCACTTCCACCTGTGTCGCCCGGTGAGCGCCGAACATGGCCTCGACGCCTGAGACCCCACTCTGGGCCTGCGTGCTGAAGACAATCCGCCAAGTCGAGCCATCGAGTTGCCCGGGTGAACCTAGAATCGAACTGAGAAGTTGGCGAATCGCTCCGGACTCCGCTGGATCGATATGTTCAGCGGAGTCGATCACGAGGATATTCTTCAGATTCGCTGCTGCATTGAGAGTTCGCGCGAGTTCATGTTTAAGGGGCAGCGTGCCTCGACGCACTGCACTGAGTGCGGTTTTCAGTTCTTCGGGTCCGAACCAAACTTGCGTCCATGCTCCGAATCGGGAGTCGAGCACGGTTTTCAGGAGTGCGGATTTCCCAGATCCTGAATCCCCAAATACCACGGTGAGTAATGTCTCCGAAATCGCAGTTTCGAGCTTCGATGTCTCTTTAGTCCGTGGGATGCTGTAACCCGATGGAAGCTTTGTTTCTATGCGAGCTTTGTAATCGGATGTGATGGAAATGAGTGTTTCCCAATCACGCTCGAAGTCTAGATGTAGTCGAAGTTCGAACTTGGTACGGAGCAGCGACCAGAGTTCTTGCAGGGTTCTGGTACCTCTTCGGATCCGTACCTCACTCGCCGCATTGACGAGCTCTTTCCACAGCAGTTGTGCCTCAGTCGCGGCTCCACTCCTCAGAAGTTGTCGGCATTGCGCAATTGACTGCATCTCAGTCTCAGAGTATGCGAATTGCAGATCCACGGGCAAAACATGCAGTCGACGAATGAGTTCAATTGTCTTTTCGTCAGATGCAGCGGGAACGCTTTTGTCGGGATGTTTCACGCTGTCAAATATCTTTGACTGATTAGTGTTGCCGCGAATTCGGTTTAAGGCGAGTGCTACATCGGAACCGCTACAAGCGTTCTTCACTTCTCTCCAATTCGGATGAAAAACGTCGTGCGTGCCAAGCGTTATCAGGGCTAGACCATCACCATCTGACTGCATTGGGCCCTTTGAATCTAGCAGCTGAGTCCATGCGCGTGTCACGAAATCTGCTGGAAGGCCCGAACCACTGACCTGTAGATTGCCTTTCGCTGAGATGGCAAGGTGTCCAGTTCTTCCAGACTGCTCTTCGGTCGTCAGGAGCAGATCATCAATGCGCCAACCTAGGCTGGAAACTTGTGCCTGAATTTGGACGCCGGTACCGCCGATTGCGGGGATTTGTTCACCCGTGAGCATCTTCACGCTAAGCCAGGCACTGATCAAATCTTCAAATTCAAACCCTGCGCCACTCGTTGATCTTAGGGTCGCAGGCGTTCGTTTTGTACCCTTTGATTTATTCTGCATTTTGGCTGGTCCGGATTTGTTCAAGAGAGGCTAACACCTATCGTTCCAGTCGCGTATATGCGTGAGTTGGTGCTGTAGTCACTACCGACCCGTAAACCCAACCGGCAAAACCGGCGGCCCCGACCGGTACATATCCACGTAAATCGTGATCTTCTTGCTGCCTCCGTCAACCTGAATGTCGTAAACATCCAGCAGTCCGCCACCTGAGGGGAGCCCGCCACCCGTCGGGATCGATTTGTCCTGGTATTCGCAGCAGGCGCCTCGGCGTTCATAGGTCACGGGCTCGCCTTTGGGTCCGCGCAGTGAGTTGAGGTAGAGGTGGTGAAAGCTCTTGTCTCTTGGGCCTGTCTTGATGGGTTTGGCGGCTGAGTAGCCGAAGGCCGGGTCGGTGGAGACTGGCAGCTTGACTATCCGGAAGTAGGGCGCTGTCGAATCTGATCGGCCGTTGGGGACGCCTTTTCCTCCTTGTCGTAAGGAGGAAACAATCACGGGTTCCGGATTGCTTGCACCTGTGCCGGGCTGGGTGGTCTGGCACCCGGCGAGGATTGCGGCGGTCAAGGCAAGGATGGCCAGGTGTGACGTGCGGGAAATCGGCGCGTTCATATAAGAGAGCCCTCGTTCTTTTTGATTTGATAGGGGAGCGCTGAACAGGCGCTGTAGCCTCCCCGCAGATGCCGGCCTCCACCGGTACCCCACAGCATAGCGCCCACCCCACATACGCCACCCGGCGTATTCCCCAATCCCCCTCCGGTCCCCAGAATCGGTTCATCGCTGTGTAAAAGCCTTGGGTTCCCCAGGGTTTGGCGCAGCGAAACGCGACTCACACACCTATCTACCGGAGCGAGGATTCACATGCAACAACGTCGATTTACCCTCAAGGCGATGACCGCCGCCGTCGCACTGGCTGGCCTTGGCGCCATGCCTGCTGCTTTTGCCCAGGCGGGCGGCACCATCAAGGTTGGCATCCTGCACAGCCTGTCGGGCACCATGGCCATCTCTGAAACCGTGTTGAAAGACACCGTGCTGATGGCGATTGAAGAGATCAACGCCAAGGGCGGCGTGATGGGCAAAAAGCTCGAGCCCGTGATTGTTGACCCGGCCTCCAACTGGCCCCTGTTTGCTGAAAAGACCAAACAGCTGCTCGGCCAAGACAAGGTCTCCGTGATTTTCGGCTGCTGGACGTCGGTGTCCCGCAAGTCGGTGCTGCCAGTGGTTGAAGAAATGAACGGCCTGCTGTTCTACCCCGTGCAGTACGAAGGTGAAGAGCTGTCCAAGAACGTGTTCTACACGGGCGCGGCGCCTAACCAGCAGGCTATTCCTGCAGTCGATTATTTGATGAGCAAAGCCGGCGGTGGTGCCAAGCGCTGGGTTCTGCTGGGCACTGACTATGTGTACCCACGCACCACCAACAAAATTCTGCGCGCATACCTCAAGAGCAAGGGCGTGAAAGACACCGACATCGACGAGAAATACACCCCCTTCGGCCATAGCGATTACCAAACCATCGTGGCTGACGTGAAGAAATTCTCGCAAGGCGGCAAGACGGCTGTGGTGTCCACCATCAACGGTGACTCCAACGTGCCTTTCTACAAAGAGCTGGGCAATGCCGGCCTGAAGGCCAAAGACGTGCCAGTGGTTGCCTTCTCCGTGGGTGAAGAAGAGCTGCGCGGCGTGGACACCAAGCCCCTGGTCGGTCACCTGGCTGCCTGGAACTACTTCCAGTCGATCAAGAGCCCGGCCAACACCGAGTTCATCAAGAAGTGGTCTGCCTATGCCAAAGCCAAGAAGCTCCCTGGCTCTGACAAGCCTCTGACCAACGACCCGATGGAAGCCACCTACATCGGCATCAACATGTGGAAGCAGGCTGTTGAAAAGGCCAAGTCCACCGACACCGACAAAGTGATCGCCGCCATGGCCGGCCAGACCTTCAACGCGCCTTCCGGCATCGTGAGCAAAATGGATGAGAAGAACCATCACCTGCACAAGTCGGTTTTCATCGGCGAAATCAAGGCTGACGGTCAGTTCAATGTGGTGTGGAAGACGCCTGGCCCTGTGAAGGCCAAGCCATGGTCTCCGTACATTGAAGGCAACGACAAGAAGCCTGATGAGCCGGTGAAGAAGTAAGAAGCTACTGCGCGAGCCAATCTGGGCTTTGCGGTGCTCACCGTACTGATGTACGGTTCCGCGCCGCAGAACCCACCTTGGCCCGCTCGCTACGCCTCTTCCAATCTTGACGCCGTTTGGCGTCTACGGTCCGGTACTTGCTCTTAGGTAAGCAAGGCCGGTATCCTTTCAGGAGGTTGCAGTCTGGGCGCTCCACGCTTTTGCTGAGCGTGCTGCGCCCAACCTACAGGTTCTTTCCCCCTTATGCTCCGTCACCCACTTCACCGCTTCCTCCTTCTTGCTACGCTTTTGATAGCTGCTAGCGCCCATGCTTTGAGCCCTGAGGAGGTAAAAGGCATGGCAATTGGAGAGACGGAGGCCCGTGTGGAGGCGCTGGGCAAGGCTGCCGCCACGGCAGATGACAAGACGGCTGCGTTCATCCAGGCGCTGTCTGATGACGCAGTGAAGACCAAGGGCGACAAGGTGTTTGTGGTCAAGGACGACAAAGCCTTTGACCCCATCACCGGCGCCGAAGTGCCTTTGCCGGCCGATGCCGAAGACGTGATCAACCCCAACCTGATGCGCAGCGAGCTCGACAACGCGCTGGCGGCGCTGAAGCTGTTTTCCAAAGACGAGGCACAGCGGCGTGACGCCATCAAGACGCTGGGCGGCGACACCGAGGAAGCGCGGCTTCCGCTGATCGAAAAAGCCTACGCGGCAGAGACGGTGCCAGAGCTGAAGAGCCAGCTGGAGCTGATGCGCGCCGCCATCATGCTGGGCAGCACGGACAAAGCCAAGCGCCTGGAGGCAGCGTCACTGCTGTCTGCCAGCAAGAACCCCAATACCAAGACGGTGCTGATTGAGCGCCTTGGCACCGAGGCCGATGCCGACGTGAAGGTGGCGCTGCAGGCTGCGTTGGCCAAGGTAGATGCTTCGCTGGAGTGGGGCAACCGGCTGGGCGCGATTTTCAGCGGCATCAGCCTGGGCAGTATCTTGCTGCTGGTGGCGTTGGGGTTGGCGATCACTTACGGGCTGATGGGCGTCATCAATATGGCGCATGGCGAGCTGATGATGATTGGCGCCTATGCCACGTATGTGGTGCAGGGCGTGTTCCAGAAATACTTTCCCGGCGCCTTTGACTGGTATCTGCTGGCCGCGGTGCCGGTGGCCTTTATGGCTTCAGCGCTGATGGGCGCGGCGCTGGAGCGCAGCGTGATCCGCTTCCTCTACGGCCGCCCGCTGGAGACCTTGCTCGCCACCTGGGGCATCAGCCTGATGCTGCAGCAGCTGGTGCGCTCCATCTTCGGTGCGCAAAACGTCGGTGTTGAAAACCCGGTATGGATGAGCGGCGGTGTGCAGGTGCTGGGCAACTTGTCTTTGCCGTACAACCGGCTGGTCATCATTGTGTTTGCCGTTGCAGTGTTGCTGGGCGTGGCGTGGCTGATCAGCAAGACGCGCCTGGGCCTCTTTGTGCGCGGCGTCACGCAAAACCGGCCGATTGCTTCCTGCATGGGCGTGAACACGGCACGGGTCGATACCTATGCGTTCGCGCTGGGCTCCGGTATTGCGGGCCTGGCCGGTTGCGCGCTGAGCCAGGTGGGCAATGTGGGGCCTGATCTGGGCCAGGGCTACATCGTCGATTCATTCATGGTGGTGGTGCTGGGCGGCGTGGGCCAGCTGGCGGGCACGGTGTATGCCGCGCTGGGCCTGGGCATCCTCAACAAATTCCTCGAAGGCTGGACGGGCGCCGTGCTGGCCAAGATCGCCGTGCTGGTCTTCATCATCATCTTCATCCAGAAGCGGCCGCAAGGCATCTTCGCGATGAAGGGTAGATCGGCGGAGGCTTGAGCATGAGCACCTCCACCCATTCCCCCATGGCTACCCCCAATACCGCGGCCTCCCACGTGCAGCTTCCCTCCAAAGGCCCGCTGCTGACGCGCGGCGGCTGGAGCGCCTTCATGATGGCGCTGATCGCCGTCTGCGCCATCGCGCCCATCCTGAACCTGTGGGTGCCCGAGGGCAGCATCTTCCACATGAGCACCTACGCCGTGGCGCTGCTCGGCAAGATCATGTGCTACGCCATCTGCGCATTGGCCATGGATTTGATCTGGGGTTACACCGGCATCCTCTCGCTGGGACATGGCGTGTTCTTTGCGCTGGGCGGCTACGTCATGGGCATGTACCTGATGCGCCAGATCGGCCGTGACGGCAACTACAAAAGTGACTTGCCGGACTTCATGGTGTTTCTTGACTGGAAGGTACTGCCCTGGCACTGGACGTTTAGCGACAGTTTTGTGGCGACGCTGTTCCTCATTGTGGCGGTGCCCGGCATTGTGGCCTTTGTGTTTGGCTTCTTTGCCTTCCGCTCGCGCATCAAGGGCGTGTACTTTTCCATCATCACCCAGGCCATGACGTTTGCGGCCATGCTGCTGTTCTTTCGCAACGAGACAGGCTTTGGCGGCAACAACGGATTCACCGACTTCAAGCGCATTCTCGGCATCCCGCTGGCCACACCTTCGATGCGCATGACGTTGTTCGTCATGACGGGCCTGACGCTGCTGGGATTCTTCCTGTTTGCCAAATGGCTGGTCGGCAGCAAGTTTGGCCGCGTGCTGCAGGCCATTCGTGATGCGGAAACGCGCGTCATGTTCTCGGGCTACAACCCGCTGGGCTACAAGCTCACCATCTGGGTCATCTCGGCCATCATGTGCGGCGTGGCCGGTGCTTTGTATGTGCCGCAGGTCGGCATCATCAACCCTGGTGAAATGAGCCCTGCCAATTCAATCGAAATCGCCATCTGGGCCGCAGTGGGCGGGCGCGCCAGCCTGATCGGGCCGATTGTGGGCGCCTTCATCGTCAACGGCGCCAAGAGCTGGCTCACGGTGGCGTATCCGGAGTTCTGGTTGTACTTTCTGGGCGCCTTGTTTATCGGCGTCACGCTCTTCCTGCCGGATGGGGTGGTGGGCCTGGTCAAGAAGCTTCGCAAAGGCGGTGCCAAATGACGCCCGATCTGTTGGAGCAAGGCGCACGCCGCGTGGAGGAGCGCCTCGCCGCGCTGCAAGCCGGCAAGAGCAACACGGAATCCGGCGGCCGCAGCGCCAGCGGCAGCCGCATTGCCAACCCGCACGGTGAAGTGGACGTTACGCACGGCCGCATCCTGTACCTGGAAGATGTGAGCGTCAGCTTCGACGGCTTCAAGGCCATCAACAAGCTGAGCCTGGACATCGCCCCCGGCGAGCTGCGCTGCATCATCGGCCCCAATGGCGCCGGCAAGACGACCATGATGGACATCATCACCGGCAAGACCCGGCCTGATGAAGGCACGGTGTTTTTCGGCAGCACGATTGACCTGCTGCGCCACAAGGAAGCCGAAATCGCCCAGCTGGGCATTGGCCGCAAGTTCCAGAAGCCCACGGTGTTTGAGCAGCTGACGGTGTTTGAAAACCTGGAGCTGGCGCTGAAGACCAACAAGGGCGTGAAGCACTCGATGTTCTTCAAGCTCGACTCGGCCCAGAGCGACCGCCTGGCCGAGATCCTGGTGACGATTCATCTGGCTGATAGCGTGGGCCGCATGGCCGGCAACCTGAGCCATGGGCAAAAACAATGGCTGGAGATCGGCATGCTGCTGATGCAGGACCCGAAGCTGTTGTTGCTTGACGAGCCGGTGGCTGGCATGACCGATGAAGAGACGGCCCGCACGGCGGAGCTGTTTTTGACGCTCAAGGGGCAGCATTCGCTGATGGTGGTGGAGCACGATATGAGCTTTATCAAAACGATTTCGGAGATCGTCACCGTGTTGTGTGATGGGTCTGTGTTGGCGCAGGGGACGCTGGATCAGGTTCAGGCCGATGAGCGGGTGATTGAGGTGTACCTTGGCCGGTGAAGTTTTCTCTTCGCCGGTGCTGGCTCCGGCGTTGTGCTCTCGTCTGCGGATTGCTGGCCGGGGGTTGCCCGGCGGCAACTCACTTTTCTTTTGCGTCGCCAAAAGAAAAGTAAGCAAAAGAAAAGGCGACCCTGCTGTCTGCGACCCCTTCGCTGCGCTACGGGGCAACCTGCGGTGCTCGGTTCAGGCGGGGTCTCGCTCGAACTCGCTCCGCTGCGCTGCACTCAGACAATCGCGATCCCTGATCCGCCTGAACCTCCGCTCCTCGGCGCATACAGAAGGGGTGGGGGAGGAATACCAAACACCAGAAGAACCAAGGACACGCCATGGCGTGTCCTTGTCGGTATTGGTTTGCGGTATTTCTGAATTCGGTACCCGAATTCGGACTTCCCCGTCCTGGCTGGGCCGAGGAGCGCAGAGGCAAGCGGATCAGGGATCGCGATTGTCTGAGCCGAAGGCGAGTTCGAGCGAGACCCCGCTTGCCTCGAGCACCGCAGGTTGCCCGGAGCGAAGCGCAGGGATCCAGACTGCGGGTCGCCTTTCTTTTGGTGACTTTTCTTTGGCGAAGCAAAGAAAAGTTACTTGTCGCCGGGCAACCCCCGGCCAGCAACACTCCAAAAAGAGCACTCCCGCCGGAGCAAGAATCGGCACATTTCTCGACGGAGGCCGTTCATGCTTCAAGTAAAAAACATCAACCAATACTACGGCGGCTCCCACATCCTCAGAGACGTGAGCCTGGAGTCCCACCTCGGCAAGGTCACCGTTCTGCTAGGCCGCAACGGCGTAGGCAAAACCACGCTGCTCAAGTCACTGATGGGCCTGGTGCCCATCAAGACCGGCACCATTGAATTCGACGGAAAACAGATTCAAGCCAGCACTCCGTATGAACGTGCCAGGGCAGGGATAGGCTTTGTCCCCCAGGGTCGCGAAATCTTCGCGCGCCTGACGGTGGAAGAAAACCTGCGCATGGGCCTGGCCTATAAGAGCGCATCGACGCCCATTCCCACCGAGCTGTATGAGCTGTTCCCGGTGCTCAAGCAGATGCTGAACCGGCGCGGCGGTGATCTCTCGGGTGGGCAGCAACAGCAGCTGGCCATTGCGCGCGCACTGGCGGCCAAACCCAAGCTGTTGATCCTCGATGAACCCACTGAAGGCATCCAGCCCAGCATCATCAAGGACATCGGCCGCGTGATCCGCATGCTGGCGGATCGGGGAGACATGGCGATCCTGCTGGTGGAGCAGTACTATGACTTCGCGCAGGAGCTGGCCGACGACTACCTGGTGATGGAGCGCGGCGAGTTCATTGCGCGCGGGCAGGGCAAGGACATGGAAACCAACGGCGTGCGGCAGCTGGTGGCGATTTAAGCAGGCTGCCTCCCGCTGCTGTGACTCAAAGCCCGGTTGGTCCGGGCTTTTTTGTGCCTGGCATACCGATATTCATATCAATTCTTCGAACGTAGAATCGCTGCGGTCGCTGAATCGGTTGTCGCAGGGGGGAGGGTCACCACCCCGGAGCGCAACAAGCCGGCTAAAAACAATCACAAAAAGGTACATGCCGATGGCTTTGCTTGCGTTGGACAACTGGCTGATACGGACGAAATCTCACGAGGGTTTATCGGGTTTTCGCCGCTTTCTGGTGGAGTTCGGCTGTTTCGGCCTGAAGGAAGCAAGGGCGTGCCTCTTTGCCGGGCTGTTTTTTGCGGCGGTGTTCCTGGTGCCGCGGGCTGGCGTCGCCGGTGTTCCGCGTTACGACCTCCTGCTGGTGATCGCGCTGCTGATTCAAGGCTGGATGGTGCTGGCCAAGCTGGAAACCCTGGATGAACTGAAAGCCATCTGCCTCTTCCATCTGGTGGGCTTTGCGCTGGAGGTTTTCAAGACGTCCGGCTCCATCCAGTCCTGGAGCTACCCTGACTTTGCCTATACCAAGGTGTTTGGCGTGCCGCTGTTTTCGGGCTTCATGTATGCGGCCGTCGGCAGCTACATCATCCAGGCGTGGCGGCTGTTTGACCTGCGCATCCGGCATCACCCGCCTTACTGGATGGGCGTGGTGATCGCATTACTGATCTACGGCAACTTTTTCACGCACCACTATTGGGACGACTACCGCTGGTACATCGCCGCCTGTCTGGGCGGTTTATATGCCAGGTCTTCGGTGATTTTCAGACCCTACGACCGGGACAGGAGCATGCCGCTGTTGCTGGCTTTTCTGCTGATCGGCTTCTTTATCTGGGTGGCTGAAAACATCAGTACGTTCTTCAGCCTGTGGCACTACCCCAACCAGCTGGGTGCTTGGTCCCTTGTCCATGTGGGCAAGTGGAGCTCCTGGTCACTGCTGGTAGTGATGACCTTCACCATTGTGGCCAACCTGAAGCATGTGAAGGCGCGCATCCATGTCCCCGACTGAGACGGTTGCGCCCCGCGCGACGTTGCGCTTTGACCGTGAAGCGGCGCTGTGGGCACTCTTCATTTTTGTCATTGAAGTGTTGATTGCCACCGTGTGGTCGCACCACCGCTGGGTGCGGGGTTTTGTTGGTGATGTGCTGGCTGTGGTGTGGGTGTACTTCCTGCTCAGGGCTGTGGTCAAGGCCAATACCAGTGGCCTGGCGCTGGCTGCGTTTGCGGTGGGTTGCCTGGTCGAGCTGGCCCAATACATCGCAACCGCCAATGGCTGGCACGTGCAGAACCGGGTATTGAAGATCCTGCTGGGTTCGGTGGCCGACTGGATGGATATGCTGGCGTATGCCTGCGGATTCCTGCTGGTTCTGGCGTTTGAGTTCCTTCGTGCCCGGATTCAGCTGCTGCGGGGCGCTAAGGCCGGGGTGGCAAGCCGCCGCGTCATCGGTTAGGATGCTTTCGGGCCGGCCCCATTGCCGGCCACGTCGCTCGGACGGTTCCGGGCGCTTACGTGAAAGTCTTTTATGTCCGCCTCTTCTTCAGGCAAGCGCCGCTTTGCGCGCATTGACCGCCTTCCTCCCTACGTCTTCAACATCACGGCCGAGCTGAAACTCGCGGCGCGCCGGCGTGGTGAGGACATCATCGACATGAGCATGGGCAACCCCGATGGGGCCACGCCGGCGCACATCGTCAGCAAGCTCACCGAGGTCGCGCAGCGGCCCGACACGCACGGCTATTCAGCCAGCAAGGGCATTCCCCGCCTGCGGCGTGCCATTGCGCACTGGTATGAAAGCCGTTACCAGGTGGCGATTGACCCGGACAGCGAGGCCATCGTCACCATCGGTTCCAAGGAAGGCCTGGCCCACCTGATGCTGGCCACGCTGGACCGCGGCGACACCGTGCTGGTGCCGGACCCGAGCTATCCCATCCACATTTATGGCGCGGTCATCGCAGGCGCCGACATCCGCTCGGTGCCGCTGACACCGGACACGGATTTTTTTGCCGAGCTGGAAAAAGCCATTCGCGGCAGCTACCCCAAGCCCAAGATGATGGTGCTGGGTTTCCCCTCCAACCCCACCGCACAGTGCGTGGAGCTGGAATTTTTCGAGAAGGTGATCGCGCTGGCGCGCAAGCACGACATCTTTGTGGTGCACGACCTGGCCTATGCCGACATCGTGTTCGACGGCTGGAAGGCGCCTTCGATCATGCAGGTGCCGGGCGCCAAGGACATCGCGGTGGAGTTCTTCACGCTCTCGAAAAGCTACAACATGGCGGGCTGGCGCGTCGGCTTCATGGTGGGCAACCCCGACCTGGTGGCCGCGCTGGCGCGCATCAAGAGCTACCACGACTACGGTACCTTCACGCCGCTGCAGGTAGCCGCGATCGCCGCGCTGGAAGGCGACCAGCAATGCGTGAAAGACATCGCGGCCCAGTACCAGGCCCGGCGCGACGTGCTCTACAAAGGCTTGATCGAAGCGGGCTGGCCAGTGGACTGCCCGAAAGCATCGATGTACATCTGGGCGCGCATTCCGGAGGCTTATCGCAAACTCGGTTCGCTGGAGTTTGCCAAGCAGCTTCTGGACAAGGCCAAGGTGTGTGTGTCACCCGGCATCGGCTTTGGTGATCATGGGGATGACTATGTGCGGTTTGCGCTGATTGAGAATGAGGCGCGGATTCGGCAGGCTGTTAGGGGGATTAAGGCTATGTTTAAGGCTGATGGGGTGAGACCGGTTTAATTTCTCTCTGGGCCTGGTGCTTGTTCCGGCGCGGGGCTTTTTGCTGAGGACTGCTGGCCGGGGGTTGCCCGGCATGCAACTCACTTTTCTTTGCTTCGCCAAAGAAAAGTAAGCAAAAGAAAGGCGACCCTGCTGTCTGCGACCCCTACGCTGCGCTCCGGGGCAACCTGCGGTGCTCGGTCCAGCCGGGGTCAAAAACAACTCGCTTCGCTCAAACAAGTTTTTGCCCTGATCCGTCTGGCCCTGCGCTCCTCGGCGCATACAGAAGGGGGTGGGGAAGGAATACCAAAACCGGAAGAAACAAGGACACGCCGTGGCGTGTCCTTGTTGGTATTGGTTTTTGAATTCGAATTCGGACTTCCCCCGTCCTGGCTGGGCCGAGCAGCGCAGACGGAGGCGGAAGGTCGGGCCGCAGTTGTTTGAGCGAAGTGCAACGTAGCGAGTTCTGCGGACCGCCGCCGGAGTCGAGCAGCGCAGGTTGCCCGAAGCGCAGCGTAGGGACCCAGACTGCGGGTCGCCTTTCTTTTGGTGACTTTTCTTTGGCGAAGCAAAGAAAAGTTACTTGCTGCCGGGCAACCCCCGGCCAACCGCCCTCAGAAAAAAGCGCAACGCCACAACAAACCCGTTTTTTCAGAAGCGCTGCGAGCACACAAAAAAGAAGTGGGCCGCAAGCGGCCCACCTTTGCTTCTGCTTCCATCCGGTGAATTCATCAAACCCCGGCGGAGCGAGTGGCAACTGTTATTGCGGTGCTGCGGCAGGTCCCGGGATCACCACAATGTCTGTCGAGGTCTGCGGCTGAACGCGCACGTTCGTGGCGTCTGCCGGGACAACGACGGTCTCAACCTGACGGATGGCGCCGCCGCCGGCCACGCTGCCTTCCGTCTTGCCGTAGCCCACGATGCGGGCCTGGCAAGCAACCTGGTCTTCGCCCTTGAAGACGTCGCAGCGCTTCAGTGCGTTGGCGGCAAACTGTCCATTGGCGTTGTCGACCTTGCCGGCGCGCTTGGCGGCATTGGCGTTTCTGACTTCGATCATGCAGGTCTCGCGGTCTTGCTGCGTTTTGCCGGTTTTACAAGCGTTCATTTCGCTTTTGGCGTCACCTGTGGCGTCAATCCCGGTGGTGCCGGAAGCAATCTGGGCAGTGGCACCCAGGGAAAGCAGGGCGGCAGCGCAACAGGTTGCAATGCGCGCAAGGCGGAAATTAAGGGATGAGGTCATGGTCAAACTCCTTGTTCGAAACTCGATGGATATCGATAGAGGGAGTCTGGGCCGCAGCATGAACCGGCAGTGAAAGGAAAAGGTCCGGGTAAACCGTGCCCTATGCCTATTCACCTGTAGGACAGGTCTTTCAGCGCCTTGGATGGGCCTGGAATCCGTGCGCCTATAGCTAACTAAAGGCCACAAGATCCGGGGGAAAGCGGGTTATGCGTAGCGAATTTTCCGGAAATGGTTTTATGTACAGCCTGTCCCCCAAGCCTTACCGGCCTTGTGCTGTCCTACATCGACCAGATGCGGGGCGTAGAAGGCGCCAGCTGCCACAGCTGTGTGCGCCAGGTTTGCCATACCTGCTTGAGCAAGGCCATGGCCGGCTCCACGACGGGCGAGAGTACCCGCACGACGACGACCTGGCCGTCGGGGCTGGTGGCGCCTGCCGTGGCGCTCAGTGAATGGGCGCCTATGACTTCACGTGCGCAGTCAAGCGCCTGCTGGCGGCGATTGCGCTCCAGCTTGCTGCCGGCCACAAAAAAGAGCGACGCGACGCAGCGATGGCCGGCCATGCCGAGTGGGCTGTTCATCAGCAAGGTGTCCGACGCATCCATGCGCGCACGCTCCAGCCACACGCCGGGTACTTCGATGTGCTGGCGAAAGCTGCCGCTCTCAAACGGCAGGCTGGCCGCGGGCAGGCCCAGGGCGGTAACGTCCCAGCCGATCAGCTCGGCGCCCGGCGCCAGCGTCATGGTGAGGCGGTTTTCAGCAAGGCAGCCGCTGTAGCAAATGGCTTCGAGCGGCAGCCATTCCATGCGTGCGCCGGCTTGCAGGTCGAGCTGCGTGCGCTGCAGGGCGGGCTCACCGGCGGAGCGGTAAAAGCGCGTGGCGCCAGGTGTGGTGACCAGGCCGTGCGCCCCAGGCGCTGCGGTGAAGGTCAGGTCCAGCGTGTCACCGCCGACCAGGCCGCCGGGTGGGTGCACGATGACGTTGTGGCAGATGGCGTCGCCTTCGGGGTACAGGCTTTGCAGGATGCGCAGGGGACCGTTGTGGCGAAAGTGGGCAAGGGTCTTGCCGGCCTGGTGGGTGTAGTCGAGGGCGAGGGACGCGTTCCAGGTCATGGGAGAAGTTTAACGTCGGGCAGGCAGCCTGAATTTGCTATCAATTCAGGAGCTGCTTGCGCAGGTTTTGTTTGGGCTGCGGCCTCTTTTTGTTTAAATTTTGAGCTCTGGAAGTGATTTTCGCGTCTCTCAGGCTTCGGAGGCGGCGAAAGGCAGCAGGGTGATGCCCCTGGCGTCTTCCGCTCCTCATTTTTGCCGACTGCAGGCCTGGGGAGTCAACTCGTGACCTTCTCTTTGGCTGCTTCTTTCACCCGCGCGGCGAGGTGGTCCAGCGCTTCCTGCACCTGGTCGACCAGGATGAGGCAGAGGTCGCCGGGTTGCAGGCGCGAGAGCGCGGTGTCGATGGCCAGGAACTCACCGCGTATCTCGTCAATCTGCTTCGTGCGGCGTGCCTTGTGAGCACCTTCAAGACCTTCACGCAGCAAGGACATCACTTCGCCGTCGGCGCGGCCGCGCTGGGCAGCGTCCTGGTAGAGGATGACCTCATCAAACGCGGCGCCGAGGATGATGGTCTGGTCGCGGATGTCGCTGTCGCGGCGGTCGCCCGCGCCGCTGATCACCACGCTGCGGCACTGTGAAGGCGTGGCAGGCATGGCGTTCACGGCCGACACGAGCGCACGCATGGCGTCGGGGTTGTGGCCGTAGTCGGCGATCACGGTGGCGCCTTTGTAGTCCATGACGTTGAAGCGGCCGGGTGCGTTGTGCGCGTCGTTGACGAAGCTGGAGAGCCCGCGCTTGATGGTGTCCCAGTTGAGGCCGGCGCCCCAGGCGGCGGCAACGGCTGCCATGACGTTTTCAACCTGGAAGCTGATCGTGCCTCCGCGCGTGAGGGGCACGCCCTGCAGCGCGATGCGCTCGACCCACGCGCCCTCGGCAGCCACCAGCATGCCGCCGTCGACATACACGGTGCGTTTGCCTTGCGCGCGGTGCGTCGCCATGAGGGGGTGGTGCCTGTCTGCGGCGAAAAATATGACTTTGCCGGGGCAGGTGGCGGCCATGTCGGCCACGATGGGGTCGGCAGCATTGAGGACTGCGTAGCCGTTGGTCGACACGTTCTGCACGATCACACGTTTGAGCACGGCCAGGTCTTCCACCGTGGTGATGTAGTTCAGGCCCAGGTGATCGCCGCTGCCGATGTTGGTGACGACCGCGACTTCGCAGCGGTCAAAACCCAGGCCTTCGCGCAGCACGCCGCCGCGGGCGATTTCAAACACGGCCGCATCGACATCGGGGTGCATCAGCACATTGCGGGCGCTCTTGGGGCCGCTGCAGTCGCCGCTGTCGGTCTGCCGGCCGTTGATGTACACGCCGTCGGTGTTGGTCATGCCGGTGCGCAGGCCGTCGGCGGCCAGCAAATGGGCAATCAGGCGTGTGGTGGTGGTCTTGCCGTTGGTGCCGGTCACGGCGATCACCGGCACGCGGCCGTTGTCACCGGGCGAAAAGAGCTCGTCGATCATGGCTGCGCCGACGGCGCGGCCCTTGCCGTAGGAAGGCGACAGGTGCATGCGCAGGCCAGGGGCGGCATTGACTTCCACCACGCCGCCGCTTTGCGATTCGAGCGGGCGCAGCATGCTTTCGCACACCACATCGACGCCGCAGATATGCAGGCCGACCATCTGCGCCGCCGCCACGGCGCGCGCGGCCACGGCCGGATGCACGTCATCGGTCACATCGGTGGCGGTGCCGCCTGTGCTCAGGTTGGCGTTGTTGCGCAGGATGACGCGGCGGCCCTTGGCGGGGATGGAGTCGGGGGTGAGTTCCTGCACGCCGAGCCGCGCCACAGCGATCTCGTCAAAACGGATCTTGGTGAGCGATGTGGCATGGCCTTCGCCGCGTTTTGGGTCCTGGTTGACGATGTCGACCAGCTCGCGCACGGTGTGAAGGCCGTCGCCCACCACCTGCGGCGGCTCGCGCCGCGAGGCCGCTACCAGCTTGTTGCCGACCACCAATAAACGGAAGTCGCTGCCGGGCAGGAATTTCTCGACCATGACTTCGCCGTATTCAGCGGCCGCTTTGTAGGCGATGTCCAGGTGGTCACGCGTGGTGATATTGACCGTGACACCCTTGCCCTGGTTGCCGTCCAGCGGTTTCACCACGGCCGGCAAACCCACTTCGAGGGCGGCAGCCCAAGCGTCGTCCGTATCGGTGACAGGCCGGCCCAGCGGTACCGGCACGCCGGCGGCGCGCAGCAGCTTTTTGGTGAGGTCTTTGTCCTGGGCGATGGATTCGGCCACGGCGCTGGTGGCGTCAATTTCGGCGGCCTGGATGCGGCGTTGTCTGGAGCCCCAGCCGAACTGCACCATGCTGCCCTTGGTGAGGCGGCGGTAGGGAATGCCGCGTGCCACGGCGGCGTCGACAATCGCGCCGGTGCTTGGGCCCAGGCGCTCGTCTTCGTCGAGCTCGCGCAGCTGGGCAATGGCGGCGTCCAGGTCAAACGCGGTGTCGCGTAGCGCGGCGTGGATCAAGGCTTGTGCAAGCTCGACGGCGAGCCGGCCGACCGCTTCCTCGCTGTATTCGACGACAACCTGGTAGGTGCCGGTTTCAATCGTGGCGGCGGTGTGGCTGAAGGTGATGGGGCAACCGGCGGCGGTTTGCAGTGCCAGCGCGGCGGCTTCCAGCACGTGCGCCAGCGAGACGGGGCCTGCATGGCCGGTCTGGCGGAAGGCGCCCATCTCGGGGAACAGTGAGCGCACGCGGGGTTCAAAACCGGGCAACCCGGCAATGTTGCATTCCACCGCAGTGCAAGCCACGATGGCTTCAAGGGCCGTGTGGCGGCTCCAGAGGTTGGGGCCGCGCAGCGCGCGGATACGGGACACTTCCATTATTCGGCACTCCCGGTGTTCTTAGGGGTGGTTTCAAAAGCTTCCATGCCTGCGCCTATCAGGTTGAGCGGTATGTCCAGTGCCCAGGCGGCGCCTACAGCGGCCAGCAGCGCGCCCTCGGACAGTCCGCGGCGCTCGCGCCAGGCGGCGAGCTTGCCCAGGCCGGGGAGAAAAGCCTCGCTGGTACCGGTGGCCAGTACCACCTGGTCCTGGCGCGGGTACAGCGCACGGCCGCCCTTGGCGCAATGCGCCGCAATGGCGGGAGCCTTCGGGTCGGTGCTGTAGAAAATGACTTCACCGTCGCACAGTTCTTCCATCTCCACGATGCGCGCGTCGCCGGCGTTCAGCACGGCGGCGCCGCTGGGCAGCACCACGTCGATCTGCGAACGCATGACCTTGAACATCTGGTCGTCTTCGGTGATGTCGAACTCCGCCAGGCTTTTTGCGCCGCCGAGGTCGGTGACGACGCCCACCTGGCATTTGTCATAGGGCAGGCCGGTGCGCAAGATGGTGTCGGCGCCGTTTTCAAACACGGCGGCCTGCACGGCACGGTTGATCAGCAGGCGCTGGCCGGCTTCCCAGCTGGTGCAGTCGGTCGCATCCACGCAGCGCTGGTCCAGGAAGAGGCCGTCCCGGCAGGCCAGGCCCGTGTGCCTGCCGGACAGGTGCAGTAGCCAGGCGACAAGGCGCGCCACGCGCTGGTTGCCGCTGGAACCGGCAATGCCGACGATGGGAATGCGGCCGTCGGGTTCGTCGGACTCGGTGACGGGGAAAAGATGGTCGCAGATGGCACGGCCCACCGGACGCGGTGCGCCTTCAGCCGGCTTGAGATGCATCAAAAGCCCGGGGCCGGCGTTCACCTCGACGATGGCGCCGCCCTGCTCATGCAGCGGGCGTGAGATGTCTTGTGCCACCACGTCGACGCCGGCGATGTCCAGGCCCACCACACGCGCGGCCAGCGACACGATGTGGTCAACGTCGGGGTGAACCTGGTCGGTGCAGTCAATCGACACATTGCCATTGCGCTGGATCAACACTTCGCGGCCGGCCGCCGGTATGGCTTCGGGGCTGAGGCCCTGGCGTTGCAGATCAAGGATGATGGCGCCGTCGCTGGCGGTGTTGATACGGCCGAGGGGAAAGTCCTCACCGACGCCTCGGCGCGGGTCAATGTTGAGCTGGGCATCCACGAGCTGTGAGACGGTGGAGGCGCCGTCGCCGGTGACCCAGGCGGCCTCGCCGCGCGCGGCGGCCACCACGCGGCCACCCACTACCAGCAGGCGGTGTTCATTGCCGCGCACAAAGCGTTCGACCATGACTTCGCTGCCGTGCCGGGCTGCGACTTCAAATGCGCCTTCAACTTCGGTCTGGGTTTTGAGGTCCAGGGACACGCCCCGGCCATGGTTGCCGTCAGAGGGTTTGACGACGACCGGCAGGCCGATGTCTTCAGCGGCTTCCCAGGCTTCTTCGGCCGTGCTGACGATCTGGCCTTCAGGCACCGGCACGCCGCAGGTGGCGAGCAGGCTTTTGGTGAGGTCCTTGTCGTGGGCAATGCCCTCGGCAATCGCGCTGGTCAGGTCGGTTTCGGCCGTCCAGATGCGGCGCTGGCTGGCGCCGTAGCCCAGTTGCACCAGGTTGCCGTCATTCAGGCGGATATGGGGAATGCGGCGGTCGGTGGCGGCCACCACGATGGAGGCGGTGCTGGGCCCGAGGTAGCAGTCGTCGACCTTGGCGCGTATTTTGTCGACCGAAGCCTGCACGTCTGCGGGGCCGTAGGGCGTGCCGTTGATGGCGGCCATCAGCAGGCGGTGGCCTTCGGCCAGGGCGGTGCGGGCGACCTGCTCGTCGCGTGCCCGGAACACCATGCGGTAGACGCCGCGTTGGGAGGTGCTGCGCGTCTGGCCGAAGCCGGTGGGCATGTCGGAAAGGTTGAGCAGCTCGATGACCACATGCTCCAGCACATGGCCGGACCAGGTGCCTTCCTGCAGGCGCTGGATGAAGCCGCCGCGCTCGCCCACGCCGCATTGGTGCTCCAGCAGGGCCGGCAGCAGGGCGACCAGGCGGTCATTGAACCCTGGCAACAGGTTGGAGGGGAAGTCCTCGAGGCTACCGAGGTCCAGCCATACCTCAAGTACAGGGCGGTAGGTCCAGATGTTGGGGCCGCGCAGGTAATTGATGCGCAGCAGCTTGATATCGTCCTGTGGGCTCATTGTTCGCAAAAGTGCCGGCAAAGCATGGCTCTGGCGCCTGAGGCGCAAGGTTCGGCCTGGCCGTTGGATTTCAGTGTGAGGCCGGTCAAGGTCTCGGTGGGTCCCTGAGTCTCGTTATGTAGTTGTTCTTGTTGCGGGCGATGGGTTGCCAAGGGTCGATTTTGACGGTTTCCTCATTTTCGGGAGGTCCAAATGGTCATACTCCGTCGTTTCAGGCCGCATTCGGCGAAAATCCCTGTGTTTCGGGCTCCATTCGCGCAAATACGAAACTGCGAAGACCCTGCCGCACCCGATGCGGGACGCCAAGATTTCACAACACAATGCAACATAACCACCCGGCAGACGACTCCAGCCTTACCGATCCCGCTTTGGCGGGACTTCGCTCGCAACTTGCAACTCAAGAGAACGTTTTGTGCACGCTGGTGGTTGACCTGAATAACCAACTTCATTTTGCCCAGGGTTTGCTGGCCCTGACCGATCGCCGGCTGCTGGCCCGCGGCCCTGAAGGCGCCTGGGCCAGCTGGCCCACGGTAGACGCGGCGGGTACGGCGTTGCAGGGGCTTTCACTGCGTCATTTCGACCATGCCGGCGTGGGCACGCTGGAGCTGCACGAGGGGGGCAGGCGGCTGGCAAGCTGGCGATTTACGCTGGGCGCCAATGTCCAGGCCTTGCGCCTGGTGCGGCTGTTCGCCCAGCAGCAAGCCCAGGTACCAGCCCGGAACCCCGATGGAGCCCAGTCCGCGGGGCTGTCCGAGGATGTGGCCCTGTGCCCCGAATGTGACCTGCCGCTGCCGCCCGACAGCGAGGAATGCCCCGCCTGCGCCCGTGAACTGCATACGCCGCCTTCGACGTGGGTGTTGCTGCGCCTGTGGCGGTTTGCTGATCCTTACCGTTACCAGTTGCTGGCCGGTTTTTTGCTCACCCTGGCGTCCACCGCCGCCACGCTGGTGCCGCCTTACCTCACCATCCCGCTGATGGACGACATCCTGATCCCATTCCAGAACGGCCAGCAGATCGAGCCCTGGAAGGTCGGTGCGCTGCTGGGCGGCCTGCTGGGCGCGGCCGTGCTGGGCTGGGCGCTGAATTGGGCGCGCACTTATTTGCTGGCCCTGGTGTCTGAGCGGATCGGCGCCGACCTGCGCACCGCCACCTTTGACCACCTGCTGGATCTGTCGCTGGATTACTTCGGCGGCAAACGCACTGGCGACCTGATGTCGCGCATCGGCTCGGAAACCGACCGCATCTGCGTGTTTCTCTCGCTGCATGCCCTGGACTTTGCCACGGACGTGCTGATGATCGTGATGACGGCGGTCATCCTGTTTTCCATCAATCCGTGGCTGGCGGTAGTGACTTTGCTGCCGCTGCCGTTTATCGGCTGGATGATCCACGTGGTGCGCGACAAGCTGCGCACCGGTTTTGAGAAAATCGACCGCGTCTGGTCGGATGTGACCAATGTGCTGGCCGACACGATTCCCGGCATCCGCGTGGTGAAGGCCTTTGCCCAGGAAAAGCGCGAGGCCCAGCGCTTTCGGGAGGTCAACCAGCACAACCTGGCCGTGAACGACAAGCTCAACAAGACCTGGTCGCTGTTCACCCCTACCGTCTCGCTGCTTACCGAAGTGGGCCTGCTGGTGGTCTGGGCTTTCGGCATCTGGCTGGTGTCCAGGCAACAGATCACCGTGGGCGTGCTGACGGCCTTTATCGCCTACATCGGCCGGTTCTACGGCCGGCTTGATTCGATGAGCCGGATCGTGTCGGTCACGCAAAAGGCGGCGGCCGGCGCCAAGCGCATCTTCGACATCCTCGACCATGTCTCCAACGTGCCCGAAACAGCCAATCCGGTGAAGATTGGCACGCTCGAAGGCCGTATCGACATGAAGAACCTGGGGTTCCGCTACGGCAACCGTTCTGTCATCCGAGGGCTGGACTTGCAGATACGGCCCGGCGAGATGATTGGCCTCGTGGGCCACAGCGGCTCGGGCAAAAGCACGCTGGTCAATTTGATCTGCCGCTTCTATGACGTGAGCGATGGTTCCATCAGCGTTGACGGCACCGACATCCGCCGCTTCGGCGTGGCCGACTACCGCCGCAACATCGGCCTGGTGCTGCAGGAGCCCTTTCTTTTCTTTGGCACCATCGCGGAAAACATCGCCTATGGCAAGCCCGGCGTCACCCGCGCTGAAATCGTCGCGGCGGCGCGCGCCGCCCACGCGCATGAGTTCATCCTGCGCCTGCCGCAGGGCTATGACTCGCTGGTAGGGGAGCGCGGCCAAGGCCTGTCGGGCGGCGAGCGCCAGCGCATCTCGATCGCACGGGCCTTGCTGATCGACCCGCGCATCCTGATCCTGGATGAAGCCACGTCGTCGGTGGACACTGAAACCGAAAAAGAAATCCAGCGCGCGCTTGATAACCTTGTGCAGGGCCGGACCACGATTGCCATTGCGCACCGCCTTTCAACGCTGCGCAAGGCCGACCGATTGGTGGTGATGGACCGCGGCCAGGTGGTCGAAGTGGGCCCGCACGATGAATTGATGGCGAAGCAGGGCGCTTATTGGCGCCTGTACGAAGCCCAGGCCCGCCAGGTCGACAGCGATGAGGCTGGTGAGGAAACCGAGCAAAGCCGCATCGCGCTGGCTACCGCGCAGTTGGCGCACACCGCGCAGCACGCCGGCAACCCTTGAGGCAAGGACCGCACATGACAACGACCTCTTCTCATTCATCTTCGTTTTCCCTGCAGCGCACGGCGTCAGGACGGCTGGTGTTCATCGATGCCGGCGGCCAGCAGCATCCCGGCGTGGTGCCTGTGCGGGCCTTTCCGCTTGCAGCGCCTGATGAAGGCATCTCACTGGTTAATACCGAAGGGCATGAAGTCGCCTGGGTCGAAAGCCTGCAGGCCTTGCCGGCGGATGCGCGTACCTTGCTGGAAGAAGAACTGGCCCTGCGCGACTTTGTGCCTGAAGTCACACGGCTGAAAAGTGTTTCGACCTTTGCCACCCCCAGTGTGTGGACAGTGGAAACCGACCGGGGCGAAACGTCTTTCGTGCTCAAGGGCGAAGAAGATATTCGCCGTTTGGGGCGCACGGGTTTGCTGATTGCCGGTAGCCAGGGGGTGCAGTACAGCGTGAAGGATATGACGGCTTTGGACCGGGGATCGCGGCGGTTGCTGGAGCGGTTTCTTTAGGCCGGTTCTTGCTCCGGCTTGGGCGTGCTCGTCTGAGGTCTGCTGGCCGGGCAACCCCGGCCCGGTTTTCTAGTGCAGTGGAATCGCCAAACTGACAGTAGTACCCCGTACCTCTCCTGCCGTCACCGCGAGCGTCGCTCCCAGCATTTCGGCGCGGCTTTGCATGTTGGCAAGGCCGCGCCCCCGGGTGGTCGTGCTGCCCATGCCGATCCCGTCGTCGCTAATGCTGACGCGGATCATACGGCGGGGTCCTTGCGCAACCTTTGGCGGAGAACCCTCGGTGCTATCTGGCAACTCGCAATGGGCCGCAAAGACCACGCGTGTCGCCTTGGCGTGCTGGATGATGTTGGTAAACACCTCCAGCAGGATGCGCTGGATGTGCTGGATATCCTTGGGCGTCAGCAGTTCAAACCGCGGCAGGGCGTCCACTTCCCACACCAGGGACACACCGGCGGAATCAAGCCTGGGTTGCAGCCTGTGCCGCATGGTGGCCAGGACGACCGCCAGGTCGCCGTCGACGTTCTCGATGGCATCCACCGCGATCCGGAGTTCGTCAAGGACCTCAAATGTGTGCGTCCGCAATACTTCCCGCGGTGCGCTGCTGTTGACCAGGCTCACCAGCGCCACCAATTGGGAGCCGACCGAGTCGTGGATATCCTGCATCAGGCGTTGCCGTTCCAGCATGGTCGCTTGCCGGACTTTCAGGGCGCCTTCATAACGCAGCTTCAAAATCCTGTTTTGCATGCTCCAGTAATTGCGCACCATCATCATGCCGACGGCAAAGTTATAGAACAGGAACGAATAATTCAGCAGGTTGGCCCTGCCGAAACCAGAGGGTGAGAAGGTGAGCACCAGGTCGTAAAGGCCGAAGGCGACCGTGATGCCCGCCAACGATGCGTTAAGCCTTACCGTGCCGTCGGACTTCTTCCACATGACGTGGGTGTAACGGGCCATGCAGACCGCGCCCAGCAGCAGGCTGGCAGGTATCCAGAAGCGCTCGTAAACGCGGTAGTCCTGCAAGGCGGCACCGGCCACCAAGGTGGGTAAGGCCGTCCAGAGGTATGCCTGGAGCAATCGGTTCAGCCACGGCGCGGGTTTCCTGACCAGCAGCACACTGACCCAGCACATCAGCCCGGCGTAATAGGCATACATCGCCGACCTGGCCGCGTTGAAGACCCAGGTGGGAACCGGTGGATAGTCGATAAAAAAATCGACTTGCCAAAGGACGAAACAAGCTTGCCCAAGGCCGGTGACCAGGTAAGCCTTGTCGCGGCTTTGCCACCACAGCGCAAGAGCCATCAGGCCTATGAGTGCCGACAGGGTCCCGGACATCAAGGCCAGTCCCTTGCGGTGATTGACTTCGCGTTCATGCTCGGCCAGCGACGTGAATTCATCCCCGACCTCAATGCGGGCCAGCCCGGCGTTGCTGGCGGGTTCCGCGCGGATGTCGATTTCCAGGATATTCACGCCTTCCTGCAGGTCCTGGGCTGCCAGCAATTGCCAGCGCGGGCCGGTGCGGAATTGCGTGTTCGGCTGGTTCCAGCCTACGTGGTGCCAGGCCTTGCCGTTGATGCGGTAGCGATAACGGTTGCCCATCTGCAGCGATGAAACCCCCAGGCCCTGGCGGCCGTCGGCTTTCAGTTGCGCCAGCAGGGTTTGTTCTATCGGCACATCCAGCGTGAAATGCATTACGCCCTGCTGCCGGGGAAAATTCTGGTCCCACTTCCAGGGCAAGGGCTGCCGTCCCAGTTCGCGCAACTCGCCTTGCTCGCGGTGGGAGGGGGAAATCGTCACGGAGAGCCTGGCTTCCTCCAGCGTGATGGGCAAAGGCTGCACGAAGGCCGCGCTTGCCAGCAGGCCCCAAGCCAGAGACAGCCAGGCCAGAAACCTCACAACGAGATACCCAACGCGCGGGCCTCAAAAATCGCCTGGGTTCGCGAATTCACAGCGAGCTTGGTGTAGATGCGTTTCACATAGGTTTGCACGGTCCCCAGTTCCACCGCCATCAGCTTGGCTGCCTCCTGGTAGGTGTAGCCGCGCGCCAGCAGGAGCAGCAATTCGACCTCACGCGGCGCCAGGCCATGGGCCGGCGTGTCCGGCGGTGCCGATGGGGAGGACGTGGGGAGAGGCTCGCTTTTTGCCAGGGTCTGGAGGCCGGGTATTTGCATGCGCGCCAGCAGGCGGCTGGCAATCAAGGGCGAAAGCGGCGTGCCGCCCTGGCGAATCGCCTCGATCGAAGAGGCCAGCGACTGGGCTCTTTGCATGTCTTCCTTGAGCAGGTAGCCGTTGGCGCCGGCTTGAATGCTGTTGACGATGTTGTCCGCATCCGCGAACACGGTGATGACCAGGATATGCGTCAAAGGGAAGGTTTCGCGTACCTGGCGGATCAGGTCGATGCCGCTTCCATCTGGCAAACCCAGGTCGATCAACCAGTGGTCCTGTTCCTCTTCGCGGGCAAACGCCATTGCGGCACCCAGGGTCTCAAACGACGTGATCTTCGCGTCCGGGAAGCCCTGCGCCAGGACCTGGCCAATCGTCTGGCGCATCAGCGGGCTGTCATCGACGAAGGTGATTTTCATGGGCGGGTTGTGGAGGCGTACCGGCGGATTATCCCGGCCGGGAACGGGCTGGCGGCGTGAATGAAGGTGCTAGCCGGCCTGCGATCCCCGATGCGCCCACGCGGTAGTGTGCTTCTCGATATAACTGAAGAGCTCATACATCGCCATGGCCATCGCCCCAATCACCACCAGGCCGGCAAAGGCCAACGCCAGCCGTTGCTGTGACCCAGCGCTCTGCATCAGGTAGCCAATGCCGGAATCGCCAGCCGTCATTTCGGCCAGGACCGTGCCGACAAAAGCCAGCGTGATCGCGACTTTGAGCGAGGCGAAGAAGTAAGGCATGGAGCGCGGCAGGCCGACCTTGACCAGCACGTCCCAGCGCTTGGCGCCCAGCACACGCAGCACGTCTTCCAGCTCGGGTTCGAGTGTGGCGAGGCCCGTGGCCATGTTCACGGTGATGGGGAAAAACGAAATCAAAAAAGCCGTGAGGATGCCGGGGCCCACGCCAATGCCGAACCACACGATGAGGATGGGAACAATCGCGGCCTTGGGTACGGCGTTAAAGGCCACGAGCAGTGGATAGACCGCGGCATAGGCCAGCCGCGACGAACCGACGAGAAAACCCAGCAACACGCCGACCACGATGGACAGGCCAAAACCGACCATGGTGACCCAGAAGGTTTTCCAGGCGGCTTCGGCAATCGGGCCGGCAAATTCAGCCATGGCCTGGGCAATGGTGAGTGGTGCAGGGAAGATGAATTCCGGCACCGAGAAGCCAGCGCATACCGCCTGCCACAGCGCCACGACGATCACCAGCAGCACCCACGGCGCCCAGCGCTCGAGCTGTTTGTTATTCATGTTCATACGGCGGCTCCGCGCATCGCGCCGATGTGGCCGCGCAGCTCGTGCACGATGTCGCTGAATTCGCGGGTGTAAGTGACTTCCAGGTCACGCGGGCGCGGCAGATCAATCTCGCGCCGCACCACGAAGCGGCCCGGGCTTTTGCTCATGACATACACCGTGTCGGCCAGGAAGACTGATTCGCGCAGGTCGTGTGTGACCAGAATCACGTTGAAGCGCTGCTCTGTCCACAGGTCGCGCAGGATGCACCAAAGTTCTTCGCGCGTGAAAGCATCGAGCGCGCCGAAGGGCTCGTCGAGCAACAGCATCTTGGGTTCGTGGATCAGCGCACGGCAGATGCTCACGCGTTGCTGCATGCCGCCCGAGAGCTGCCACGGAAATTTGTCTTCGTACCCGGCCAGGCCGACCTTTTGCAACAGCTTGCGCGCCCGTTCCTCGAACTCCCTGCGCCTGGCTTTGAACTGGCTGCGGTGGGGCTCGACGATTTCGAGCGGCAGCAGCACGTTGTCGACCGTGGTGCGCCACGGCAGCAATGAAGGCGCCTGAAACGCCATGCCGGAGATTTTCAGCGGCCCGGTAACGGGCCGGCCGTCAATCAGAATGCTCCCGGCCGAAGGCATCTTCAGCCCGGTCGCCAGCTTCATGAAGGTGGACTTGCCGCAACCCGAGGGCCCGACGATGGCAATGAACTCGCCCTGGCGCACCTGCAGGTCAATCGCCTCGACGGAGAACTGCTTGCGTGCCAGCAGCTCGTCGTTGTAGGCGAGCCAGACGTCGCGAAAGTCAACAAAAGGGCTGTCAGCGGCTGCGAGGGGCATGTTTTAGGTATGAAAATGGCTGCTGGCCCAGTCAGAACGTGCGCTAGTAGCTATTAAAAGTGTAGCAATCCGGACAGGCAAAGCGCCGGCGGGCGCGGAGCCTGAATCCCTCTTATTTCTTCGGCAGCACGTTGAGCTCGGCAGCTGTGGGCAGGAAAGAGCCGTTCCACACTGCGTCGGGGTTGACACGGGTCTTGGTGCCGAAGGCGTCCGACACCTGCGAGGCCATCAGCGAGAGACGCGGGGCCTTGACCTGGCCAAAGCCTTCAGCGCGTGCGTCGGGGCTGTTGACGACGGTGTCGATGGCCAGGCGCAGGCGGCGCGTTTCCAGCGGCACATTGATGATGCCGTCGCGCGCTTTCACGAACTCGATGGCCGCGGCCGGGTCGGTCACCACGTCTTTCACGCCCTTGGTGAAGGCTTGCAGGAACGCCTTGATGGCGGCCGGATTTTCCTTGATGAGTTTGGGCGAAGCAATCACCACGTTGCCGTAGTGTTTCACGCCGAATTCTGCATAGGGCAGCACCACCACGTCTTCAGCTTTCACGCCGCGCGCTTCCAGGTTCAGCAGCGAGGTGAAGGTGAAACCGGTGATGGCATCTACATCGCCGCGGGCCAGCATGGTTTCGCGCAGTGGCGGGTCCATGGCCGTCCACTGGAAGCCGGTGATGTTATTGGCCTTGGCAAAGACCGGGAAGGCGCGGCGGCCGGCGTCAAACACCGGTGCGCCCATTTTTTTGCCGTTCAGGTCGGCGGGGGTTTTGATGCCCGATTTTTTGAGCGCCATGACAGAGGCCGGCGTGTTGTTGTAGACCATCATTACGCCGACGGGTTTGTTCGGTGCGTCCGGGTTGTTGGCGTGAAACTCCATCACCGAGGCCATGTCGGCAAAACCCATGTCGTAGGTTCCCGAGGCAACGCGCGTGACTGCCCCACCCGAGCCGTTGCCGGCGTCCACCGTCACGTCGAGCTTGTTGGCCTTGAAGTAACCCTTGGCCACCGGCGTGAGGAAGAGGGCGGCCGGGCCTTCGAAGCGCCAGTCGAGCTGGAACTTGATCGGCGTGTTTTGCGCATGGGCGCTCAGGGCTGCCAGGGCAATCACTGTGCCGGTCATCTTGACTGCAAGTTTGGGAAGAGCACGTGCGCTTTTTTTCATGGGGGAGATCTCTTGAGGAGGTTACGGGTGGATGGCAGGGCGGAATTCAATGGGAATGAGGCGAACCCTAAAACGATACAGCAAAAACAATGCCTGCCACGCCCCGGAGTAGAACTTTGGCATTGCCTTGGCTAGCTCGACGTTCTGCGTCGTACGGACGAGTTTTGCAGGTTGGTGACGCCGTTTGTCCGAAGAGCAACAAATAGCGAGCTCAGGCGCTGTCAGTGTTCGCACCTTGTAATTACTCACCAGATGCATTTAGTGATATTAGAGCCCTAACTTTCCATGGAGTCCGAATGGCTTGACAGGTCATGACTCCTCTACCTGGTCGTCCCTGCCAATCAACGGAATACCCAGAGACGACACCTGTTCAAAAGGGACTGGGACGCGCTCGTATTCGAAGCTCCACCAGGAAGACGGGGTGAGGCAGCTTTCGTTACAACTGTTTACGTTCGGACTGGACAGGCGGACTGCTTGGAGCTATGGACTGCGACGTCCCGCGCCATTTGGCAGGGTTCCCCTGTCAGTCCTGACAGGGTTGGCGCCATGAACAGTCTTTGACTATTTCTGCGGCCCGTCCATAGAGTGGTATCGAGCAGGTGACAAGGATTAAGCCGCAAGGCCGTGCAGTTCCGAAGCCTTGACAAAGCCTTGGGCGGTAGCGAAGTCATCCAGCCACGATGTATTGGGTAGGGCTTTCCACAACAAGGTTTTCATGAAAACTCCTTCTTCGCAGCTTCGCCGTCAGTTGTTGTCAATCCTGGGCCTGGGTGCCCTCGCAGGGGGAATGGGTGGGCCGGGCAGTGCCTGGGCCCAGGCTGCGACAGCGGCAGCGGTCAAAAAGCCTGCCGGGGTTGGCGGTGCGAACTGGCGCCTGCTGGTCAATGAAGCAGTGGGAGGCGATACCAACTCGTTTTTGTTGACCAACCGTTATCGGCCCGCCGCCGACTTCATCAGCGCCCAGCTCAAGGGGCGGCCTATCGTCGTGGAGCCCATGGTTGACATCAAGCGCTTCATGGCGGTGGCCCAAGGCGCCAGCAAGCCCGAGTTCGTCTTCGGAAAGTCCGTCAACCAGCTGGCCAAACTGGTGCGCGACAACGGTTATCAGCCGGTGGTGCGGCGCGCCGACCCTTACAAGGCAGCTTTCATCGTGGCCAAAGATTCGCCCATCAAAACCCTGGCGGATGCGGCTGACGCAAAGGTCATCATGCCCGACGAGTCTGCCGCCACCAGCGCGGTGGCCCTGGCGGAGCTGCGGCGGCAAAAGCTGGGCCAGATTCGGGTCACACATGTTCGCTTCCAGGAGGAAGTCGCGCAGTTTGTGAAGTCCGGGATGGGCCAGATCGGTGTGGTCAATCCGACCATTGCCAAAAAGTGGACGGAAGAGGGCGGGCGTGTCGTGGCTGAAACGCAACCGGTGGTGAACTGGTCGGTTCTTGCCGGGCCCAGCCTGGCCGCGGACATGGTGCAGCAGCTGCGCGACGCACTGCTGGCGACCAATTCAGAAAGCGCTGCAGTGATGGCTTCGATGGGCGTGAAGGCCTGGGCTAAAGCCGAACGGAAGGACTACCTGGATTTGTTGGACTACACGAGGGAGTAAAAAATGGCTACGTTGATTCAATCAAGTCGATTTTCACTTTTTCTTTCGCCATGGCGGGTCGGACTTCTGGCCGCCACATTGGCACTTTCCTGCGGCGTGCAAGCCCAGGAAAAAAGGGCGATACCGCCCAACATTGCGCAAGCTGCGGCGGAAATTGCCGCGGAACTCGCCAGCAATTGCCCATTGGCGCCGGCCGGCGACGTCAGTGCCTACACCCAGTGCCGGCAAGCCCTGTTTGGCGCCAGCCAGCTTCGCGCGCATGTGGCGCCCGTCATGCTGTGGGGCCGGCAGAACAAGAAAGACAACGCGACGCTGCGCCAGACCAACCTCACACAGTTTGCTCCGGACACGTGGACTGGCATGTACGCACCACTTTTCATGTTCAACGGCCGGCATACCGTGGAATGGGTGGCTGACGAGAGGATGTTCCTGGTTCGGCTCGAGGCGGCCTTTCGCAACCGGCTGCCGCCGGGACAGTTTCCCTACCCGTTCTGGCATGAGGAAGCCAAGTGGGCGATGTACGAAAACGCCCGCAGCATGATGCTGTGGATCAGTCCTGAGACGAGCACCATCAAAGTGGCGCAATTCACCGACGTGGCGCCCACACCAATGCTGCAGCCGGTGCTGGCGGTGCAGCATGAGAAATACCAGGGGCCGTGGCTGTGGACCGACGACAAAGGCCGCACCCAGCCTGCTGTGACCCTGTTCGACGGGTTGTACCGGCCGGAAAACCCGTACCTGGGCAACGTCGACAAGCGCTACCGGGACCTGGCGCTGCAGATGCGCGAGTCGCAGTGCGTGAATTGCCATGTACCCAACAACCCCGACAAGATGAGCCGCCTCGTGCTGCTGTCGACGCCCGCGCACGCCGCGGCAGAGGTTGACCGGTTGATCAGGGCCGTGCGGGAAGACCGCATGCCGATGGACGAGTTCAGGTTGAGCTACGCCCTGTCTGAAGACAACAAGAAATGGCTGCTTGAGAGTGCGCTGGCATTCAAGGCGACCTTGACAGCTGCCAGGCAATGGGAAGACGAGGCAGCGAAGAAGACTGTGCAATCTGCAATTAACCCTTTGAAGGTGATCAAATGAATACTCCGTTGCTGTCACAAGTTACCGGTCGCCGCGCGGTTCTTCGCGGTGTGATGGGCACCGCGGTTGCCGTGGCTGGCTTTCCCATGTTCAGCTGGAGCCAGCAGGCGGCGAGCCTGCTGGGAGGGGCGGATCGCTGGAGGCTCCTGATCAATGAGGCTGTCACGGCAGACCTCAGTATTTCGATGCTGGCCCTGCGTTACCGGGGCCTGGCCGATTACCTGGGGGGGCAGATCCGCAACAAGCAGGTGGTTGTAGATCCCGTCATCGACATCCAGAATTTCGTCCGGCAGGCATCGTCGGAGCAGAAGCCCTTGATGGTGTTTGGGAAATCCGTCAACCAGCTGTCCAAGCTGGTTCGCGACGGGGGTTACCAACCCCTGGTGCGCAGGCCCGAGCCCTACAAGGCCGCCTTTATCGTGAACAACAGTTCGCCCATCAACAACGTCGGGCAACTGAGCGGCAAGAAGATACTGATGCCCGACGAGTCTTCCGCTACGGTGGCGGTCGCGCGTGCCGAGATGCGCCGCCTGAACGTGCGCGAACCCTATATTTCCTACACGCGCTATCAGGATTCCGTGTCGGCACAGGTGGCGGCAGGCCTTGCCGAGGTGGGTGCGGTCAATCCAACCATCGCCAGGAAATGGCAGGAAGGCGGAGGCCGTGTCATTGGTGAAACCCAGCCGGTGGTGAACTGGTCGGTGCTGGCCGCCCCTGGTGTGCCGGCGGACATGATCAGCCGGCTGACGGATTCCCTGCTGGCCATGAACAGCCAGTCCGCCGGCATCATGTCCGAGATCGGCGTCAAGCAGTGGGTCAAGGCTGATCGCAAGGAATACCTTGCGCTGCTGGACTACACGCGCGAGTGACTTGCCATCAGCCCGGGCCGGGCTGCAGCAGATCGAGCAGCGTCCGCGCAATCACCTGGGTCGCGCGGCGTAGGTCTTCCAGCTCGAGGCGTTCGTCGGCGCGCTTGGCGTGCGACTCCAGCACGGTGCGCGGCCCGGCGCCGTAGATCACGCCGGGAATGCCGGCTTCCGCATAGAGCCGAACATCGGTGTACAGCGGCGTGCCCATGGCCGGGATAACCTGGCCGAAGAGCGCCTTCCCGTGCTTCTGGATCGCCTCGACCAGGGGCTTGTTGCCCGGCAGCGGCCGCATCGAGTTGGCCAGCAGCAGCCGCTTGATATCGACCGTGATGCCCTTGCAGCCGGCGGCCGCATCGGCAATCACTTTACGAATGCTGGCTTCGACTTCAGCCGGGTTCTCTTCGGGAATCATGCGGCGGTCAAGCTTGAACATCACCCTGCCTGGCACGACGTTGGTGTTGGTGCCGCCTTCAATGCGCCCCACGTTGAGGTAGGGGTGCTTGATCCCCTCCACGTGTGATGTCACCTGCTGGTAGTGCACGTTTTGTGCATACAGTGCGTTGAGGATATGCACGGCGCCCTGCAGCGCATCGATGCCCGTGTCGGGAATCGCGGCGTGCGCCATCTTGCCGTTCACCGTGACCTCCATCTGCAGGCAGCCGTTGTGCGCCGTCACAACTTCATAAGAAAAACCTGCCGCGATCAGAAGATCGGGTTTGGTCAGGCCCTTCCTGAGCAGCCAGCCCGGCCCCATTTCGCCACCGAATTCCTCGTCGTAGGTGAAGTGAAGCTCGACGCTGCCCTTGAGTGGCACGCCCAATGATTCGAGCGCACGCACCGCGAAGGTGAAGCTGGCGAAGTCGCACTTACTGACGGCCGATGCGCGCCCATAGATCTTGCCACCTTCAATCTCGCCGCCATAGGGGTCTTTGGTCCAGCCTTCGCCAGGTGGCACCACGTCGCCGTGGGCGTTGAGGGCAATGGTGATGCCTTCACCCTTGTTGCCATAGTGGCGGCGCACGATCAGGTTCGTGATGGACTCCATGCCATAGCCGCGCACATCCGCTTCGGGTACCGGGTGTTTCTCAGCCTCAAAACCAAAAGCCTTGATGAGCTCGGCCGTGCGCTCCGCGTGCGGCGCGTTGTTGCCCGGGGGCGTGTCGGTAGGCACGCGGATGAGCTGCTGCAGGAAGGCTGTTTCCTCATTGAAATGAGCGTCGATCCAGCTGTCGAGCCGGGCGTAGTCGGTAGTGAGGGTCATTGTTTTTCAGGAGAAAGATGGGTGAGCAGATGCATCAAGGCCTGGATTGCAAGTTCGATATCGTCGCTCGTGGTGCTCTCAAGCGGGTTGTGGCTGATGCCGGAGTTCTGGCCGCGTACAAAGAGCATGGCTTGCGGCATAACCTTGTGCAGCTTCATCGCGTCGTGTCCTGCCCCGCTGGGCATGCGGTGAAGCGGTACACCCAGGCTTTGCACGGCAGCTTCCCAGCGTTGCTGCCAGACGGGCGCGCTGGGGGCTGCTGCAGCGCGTTCGGTTAATTCCGTTGTGAAGTGCACGCCGCGCCGCTCACAAATGTTTTTGAGTTCGGCGAGCACGTCGGCTACCAGTGCGTCACGTTGCGCATCGACAGGTGCGCGCAAGTCCAGGGAAAAGAAGCAACGCCCCGGCACCACGTTGATGGAGCCGCTGGGCACCTGGAGCATGCCGACGGTGCCAACGGAGTCGCCGTCTTGCGCCGCGCGCCGCTCGACATACAGCAACAGCTCGGCCGCGGCCGCAGCGGCGTCGCGGCGGCGGTTCATGGGAGTTGTGCCGGCGTGACTGGCCATGCCGGTGACTTCGCACTGGTAGCGCACATTGCCATTGATGGAGGTGACAATGCCCAGTGGCAGGTCGAGCTCATTCAGGACGGGTCCCTGCTCAATATGCACTTCGACAAAGCCAAGGTAGTTGTCTGCGTCGCGTTTGATTTTTCCGATGTCTTCGGGTTTGAGACCGGCGTTGCGCATGGCCTCGCGCATGGTGATGCCGTCGGCGTCTTTCTGGTCCAGCCACTCGGGCTTGAAGTCGCCGATCAATGCGCCTGAACCCAAAAAGGTGGCCTTGTAGCGCTGGCCTTCCTCTTCGGAAAAACCGACGACTTCAAAATTGAAGGGCAGGCGCTTGCCCTGGCGGTGCAACTCGCGCACGCAGGCCATGGGCACAAAAATGCCGAGCCGGCCGTCGTACTTGCCGCCGTTGCGTACGGTGTCATAGTGGCTGCCGGTGAGCAGGGTTTTGGCGCCAGGCGTGGCTGCCTTGTAGATACCGACGACGTTGCCCACCGCGTCAATTTTCACTTCGTCAAAACCGCACGCACGCATGGTCTTGCTGATGTAGGCCGCACAGGCGCGGTGGGCGTCGGTGAGGTAGGTCACCGTGAGCTGGCCTTTTTCAAGGTAGCCAGGGTCGCTGTATTGCGACATCGTTTCTTGCCAGTCCCATACATCGTCGCCTGGTGCGGTTGCGGCAGCAAACTTGTCGTTGAGCCGCAGCTCGACCACCCGGTGGATGTTGCGCAGGTTTTCCTGCAGCTCGAAGTCAGGGTGATTCTGCAGGCGCCGTGTGAAGGTCTCGATGATTTGCTGCTTACCCAAACCGTCGCCGCGCGGGCCGCGCACCGCCAGGATGAAGGGGAACCCGAACTTCGCGTTGTAGTCGGCGTTCAGTTTTTGCAGGGTGGCGAATTCTTCGGGCGTGCAGTCGGTGAGGCGGGCCTTGCCTTGCTCATTCGTGGATTCCGCCGTCAGGCTTTTGCTGACCATGGCCTTGCCCGCCAGCTCGGGATGGGCCTGGATGAGCTTGACCTGCGCGTCCCTGCCGGCTTCGCGCAGTACTTGCGCCATGGTGTGCTTCAGGTGGGCAAGCGACTGGAAGGGACGGGCGTCCAGCGCCTTGTCGGCAATCCAGGGGGAATGCTCATAAAGGCCGTCGAGCAGTTGCAGCGCTTCGGCGCGCGGTGCGGTGTTGACCTGTTCAAGGGTGATGGCCATGGTCAGCTTTCCTGCCGGGGCTTGTAGGGATGGTGGGCCTGCCAGTGGCGGGCAATGTCGATGCGGCGGCAGATCCATACGCGCTCATGCTTTTGCACGTGGTCCAGAAAACGCTGCAGCGCCACAATGCGGCCCGGCCGTCCCAGCAAGCGGCAATGCATGCCGATGCTCAGCATCTTGGGTGACGCGCTGCCTTCGGCATAGAGCGCATCAAAACTGTCGCGCAGGTAGATAAAAAAATCATCAGCCTGCGAGAAGCCTTGCGGCAGGGAAAAACGCATGTCGTTGGTGTCCAGCGTGTAAGGGACCACCAGGCGCGGCACCATCTGGCCATCGGTGCGTGTCACCTCGGTCCAGAAAGGAAGGTCGTCGCCGTAGTAGTCGCTGTCGTACTCCAGCCGGCCGTCGTCGGCCACCAGCCGGCGCGTGTTGGGGCTGTCGCGGCCGGTGTACCAGCCCAGCGGGCGCGTGCCGGTGAGTTGTTCAATCGCATCCAGCCCCAGGCGCATGTGTTCGCGCTCGGTGGCTTCGTCGATCTGCTGGTAGTTGATCCAGCGCCAGCCATGGCAGGCGATTTCGTGGCCGAGTTCGGTGAAAGCCGCAGCCACATCGGGATGGCGCTGCAGGGCCATACCCACGCCAAAGACTGTGAGCGGCAGGCGGCGCTTTTCAAACTCGCGCAGGATGCGCCACACACCGACGCGCGAACCGTATTCGTAGATGCCTTCCATGCTCAGGTGCCGGTCGGCAAAGCTGGGCGGGTTAGCCATCTCGGACAGAAACTGTTCGGAGCCGGCGTCGCCATGCAGCACGGAGTTTTCACCGCCTTCTTCGTAATTGAGCACGAACTGCACGGCGACGCGGGCCCTGCCAGGCCAGTTGGCTTGCGGCGGGTTGCGACCGTAGCCAATCAGATCCCGCGGGTATATGGCCCCCACGCTTGTCGCTTCGCGTGCCTGCGGCGGTACGCTGCCCCTTTCAGCGGAAGTAGGGGCTAATTTTCCTTGGGGCGGCCCGGCGGAAAATTGCTTGTTATCTTTATTCATGAGAGCGCCATTGAAATGTCGTTGCCAGGCACCTTGCGGTCGAAAGCAAGATTTTCCTCGACGTGCAGCAGATGTTCGTTCATGAGGCGCACAGCCAGGTCTTCGTCCCTGGCGGCCAGCGCCTTGACGATGTTCCCGTGCTCGTCATTGGAGTGTTCAGCTGCGGTAGCCGTCTGGTACATGAGCGTGATGAGCGCGCAGCGCGAGGTCAGTTCTCCCAGCATCTGCGCCAGCACCTCGTTGCCCATGAGCTCGGCCATGCGCACATGGAAGTCGCCCAGAAGCTCGGTCCGGCCGGAAATATCGCCCAGGTCGACCGCGGATTTCTCGCGAGCGACGTGTTCTTTCAGTGCCCTGATTTTGGCGGGGGTGACCTCGCGTACGAAGGCTCGCGTCATCTCGGCTTCGAGCATGCGGCGCACGGCAAAGACTTGCCGCGCCTCCATCACGGATGGCGCGGCCACGAAAGCGCCACGGGCCGGCTCCAGGCGGATCAGGCGGTTTTGCGAGAGCTGAAACAGGGCCTGCCGCACCAGGGTGCGCGACACGCCGAAATGGTCGGCCAGCTTTTGCTCGGCCAGCTTGGTGCCAGGATGCAGCCTGTGCTCCACAATGGCCTTGGTCAGGGCTTCGACGATGCTATGGGTGGTGGACGATTCCATCGTTCGATAATAGCCGGAATGCCAAAAAGTGTATACACTTTTAGTGAACCGAAATTAAACACTCTTCAAGGACTGCCATGGGCTTGAGCACACATGTACTGGACACCATGCACGGCGTGCCGGCGGGCGGCATGAAGGCGTCGCTCTACACCACACACGCGGGGCAGGCCACACTGGTGAAGCACTTCACCCTCAATGAAGACGGCCGCAACCCGGACGGTCCGTTGTATGACAGCGCCAGCCTGAAGGCCGGTACCTACCGCCTGGTGTTCGATGTGGCGGGCTACTTCACGGCGCGCGGCGTGAAATTGCCCGAGCCGGCTTTTCTGGACAAGGTGACGCTGGACTTCGGCGTGGCCGACCCCGGGCTGCACTATCACGTGCCTCTGCTGGTGAGCCCCTGGAGCTACTCCACCTACCGCGGCAGCTGAAGACTCTCCGGACATTGGGACTTGGGGGAAGGTCGCCACCGTGTCACCGCGGCGTCATGCGTCGCGGCGACAATCGAGTGTTTTGATAACTATTCCTCTCCTCCCATGAATGTCAAGCCAATGAGCGCCCTGAGTCGCCGTCAAGCCCTGCTGTTGTCTGCAGGTACTGCTGCCAGCCTGGTAGTTCCTGCTTCTGCACTCTTGGCCCAGGCTCCCTCAAGCGCCGCGTCGGCCCCCTCCGGCATTTATCCCGACCGCGCCGTCAGGATCGTGGTGCCTTTTGCGCCCGGTGCCGGCACCGATGCCATGGCCCGCCTGATCGCGCAAAAACTCGGCGAAACCTTGAACGCCACCTTTGTGGTGGACAACCGGGCCGGCGCCTCGGGCGCCATCGGCACGCAGTATGTGGCCCAGTCGCCGGCTGACGGCTACACGCTGCTGCTGGTAGCTTCACCTTTCACCACGGTGGCGGCCTCCTTGCCCAGCGCCAATTACGATCCGCTGCGCCAGTTCACCCCGGTCGGCATGATCGCCAGTGGTCCGCTGGTCTGGGCGGCCAATACCAAGCTGCCCGCCAACACCATGAAAGAGCTGGTCACGCTGGCCAAGCAGAAGCCCGGCGCACTCAACTACGGTTCGGCCGGCGCGGGTGGTGTCAATCACCTGGTGCTGGAGCTGCTGAAGGCCCGTACCGGCACCTTCATCACGCACATTCCCTACCGCGGTGTGGCCCCTGCCACCATGGACATGATTGGCGGGCAAATCCAGCTCATCACCGGTACCATCCCGGCCTTGCTGCCCTTCATCAAGAACGGCAGCATCAAGCCGCTGGCCGTAACGAGCGCCAAACGCTCCAGCGCTCTACCAGATGTGCCCAGCATGACCGAAGCCGGCCTGGCCGGCATCGACGTCGTCAACTATTTCGCCCTGGCTGCACCCGCTGGTACGCCACCGGCCATCGTCAACATGTTGAACGCAGCGATCAACAAGGTCGTAGCCCAGCCCGATGTGATCGCACGTTTCAAGGCCGACGCGGTAGAGCCAGCCCCCGGTTCACCCGCACTGCTGGGCCACTTCATCGAAGCCGACTACCGCGCCTGGCGCAACGTCGTCAAAACCCAGAACTTAAAGATAGAGTGATGTGAACGGCTGCTGAGGCGACGCGAAAGGCGATGCGAAGCGAGCCGTAACAAGGCCAGCATGAGCCGTGGAACCGGCTTTGCCGGGCCACAGGCGGGCGGCCCCCTCGGGGGGCAGGAAGCTACACGCAGTGAGCGACCGTGGGGGCTAGTCTTGCCCTTCAGTCAGCGTGTCGAGCTGGAACTTGCCGCTCTTGTGCCAAAGCCAGGTGTCCGTATAAACCACCTTGCCCATGCGCGCAGGCGCCGGGAAGGGAGATGCCTGCTGGATGGTACGTTCGATTTCCGCGATCACCTCGGGCGCATGGCGCGGCGCCCGCATCCAGTCCAGGCGGGTCACCCGGCCCACCCTGTCGATCTCTACATTCAGCACCCCAATGGCATACAGCAGCGGCGGCATGCGGCCTTTGTAGATGCGGTCTGAATTGAGCCCGTAGATATGTGTGGCACCGTCTTCCCGGTAAGCGCGTGGCGTAGTCGCCCCGGAGCTTCTGGCTGAACCTTGCGGTCCCGCGACGGGTCCTACCACCGGAGAAGAGGGTTCTGGGGCTTTGGTGGGCGTAGGAGCCGCGGGTTCCGGCGCGGTCTTGCAGGCACTTACAACGGCTGCGGCGGCCGCCGAAAGCAGGGCCATCAACCAGAAGCGGCGTGGTGTGGAATCGGACATATCGTGTCTCATCATGCTTGCCTTTGCCGGCTTTTCTGGTGGCCGGCCCATTGGATTCTTTGTATACCTGCCATCACGCCCGGTAACTGCCCGGCGCCAAGGTGGTGCTAAGGTGGGGTCCAAGGCATTTTGCCCAATATTTTGTCCACCCACTCGCCAACTCGTCACCAATGGTTTCCAGTGTCTCCAGCCTGCAACTCGATGAATTTCTGACCCGCCTGATTTCAGAATCGGCGGTGCTGGTGCAGGTCGCGCAGACGCAAGGCTCGGTGCCGCGCGAGGCGGGCACCTGGATGGCGGTATTTGCCGATGCGCTGGTAGGCACGATAGGCGGTGGCAACCTGGAATATGACGCCATCGCCAGAGCGCGGGCGCTGCTGGCGGATGACACTGAGCGCGCCGTCCAGGGCAAGGGCGAGGCGACAACACAGCGCGTGGCGCTGGGCCCGTCGCTGGGCCAGTGCTGCGGCGGTGTGGTCCAGCTGCGCTTTGAACGTGTCGGTGCGGTTGACACGCCAGTGCTGGCTCAGCGGCTGGGACAGGCCGCGCTGACGCCGGTGGCCCTGTTCGGCGGCGGCCATGTCGGCCATGCGCTGGTGCGAGTGCTGGCACCCTTGCCTTTTTCACTCACCTGGATAGACAGCCGCGACGGCGTGTTTCCGACCAGTTTGCCACCGCGCGTGGAGGCCGAACATTCGGACCCGGTACAAGCCGCGGTGCCAGGACTGGCTCCGCAGTCCCGTGTGCTCATCATGAGTTTCAGCCACGCCGAAGACCTGGACATCGTGGCTGCCTGCCTGCTGCGCCAGCGCGAAAAATCCGACTTGCCGTACATCGGCCTGATCGGCAGCAAAACCAAATGGGCGGCCTTTCGCCATCGGCTGGAGACCAGAGGGTTTACGCCCGAGGAGCTGGCGCACATCACCAGCCCCATCGGCGTGCCAGGCGTCGCCGGCAAAGAGCCTGAAGTCATCGCCGTCGCCGTGGCAGCTCAGCTCCTTCAAACCATCAATACGACCCAAGAGGAGGCCGCGCAGGCTTTGCGCTAAAGCCCAAAGCCGATAAACTCGGATCACGAGGTCGCAGCGGAGCCGGGAAAGAAGGAGGGCCACAACCCACACTTTCTCTTGTTCGTGACCGAAGTTTTCTGCTTACAGCGCCCGCAGTGGTGAGCAGCTTTGCACAAGTTGAGCGCTAATGGAAAACTACCTCCTCGACTGGGCCAACCTGCTGCTGCGTTGGGTCCATGTCATCACCGCCATCGCATGGGTTGGCTCTTCGTTTTATTTTGTCTTTCTTGACAGCAGCCTCACGCCGCCCGAAGACGAAGACCTCAAAAAGCAGGGCGTAAGCGGCGAGCTCTGGGCCGTGCACGGCGGTGGTTTTTATCACCCCGTCAAATTCGCCGTCAAGCCGCCACAGTTGCCGACCCACCTGCACTGGTTTTACTGGGAAAGCTACAGCACCTGGCTGTCGGGCTTTGCGCTTTTCACGATCTCTTATCTGTGGAACGCCGGCACGTACCTCATCGACAAATCGCTGATGAACTGGTCGCCCGGTGCGGCCGGCGCCGTGGCGCTGTCTTTCTTTGTGGTGTTCTGGATGCTGTACGACGGTATCTGCCAGCTGTTCGGGCGCAAGAAAAATGGTGATGCCATCGTCGGCGCGCTGGTGGCGGTGCTGGTTTGTGCAGCCTCCTGGCTGGCCTGCCACTGGTTCGCCGGCCGTGCCGCCTTCCTGCTGGTGGGCGCCATGATGGCCACTGCCATGAGCGCGAATGTGTTCTTCTGGATCATCCCAGGCCAGCGCAAGGTGGTGGCCGCCATCAAGGCCGGTGAGCCGGTCGACCCCGTGCACGGCCAGCGCGGCAAGCAGCGTAGTGTGCACAACACCTACTTCACCTTGCCGGTACTGTTTGCCATGCTGAGCAACCACTACAGCTTCACCTGGAGCCATCCGCAAAACTGGCTGGTGCTGATCCTGATGATGCTGGCCGGTGCGGCCGTCCGCCAGTTCTTTGTGCTGCGCCACGGTTACAAGCTGGGCCGCAACCGGCACCCGCTGGCCTATGCGATGGTGGGGGTGGCTGTCATCATCGGCGTGATTGTGTGGATGAAACCGGAGCCGTCCGCCGCAACAGCTGCCACGACGGGCGCACCGATTGCTATCAATTCGGTAGCTACATCCCAAGGTTCAGAAATGGCTAGCGGCAAACATGACTATAAGAATGTGCAGGCCATCATGGCCCAGCGCTGCTACATGTGCCACGGCGCGCAGTTGCAGATGAAGAATGTGCGGCTTGATTCACCTGCTGCGCTGAAGAGCCACGCGCAGCAGGTCTACCAGCAGGCCGTCGTCAGCAAACTCATGCCCATGAACAACGCTACCGGCATGACCGACGCCGAACGACTGGCCGTCAAGAGCTGGTTTGAAGCGGGCGCTAAAACAGATTGAGCCTGACCTTGAGGCTGGCGCATCACGCCATGGTCGACTTCGAGAACAGGTTGAGTACCACCACGCCCGCAATGATCAGCGCCATGCCGAGCATGCCCCAGAGATCGATTTTCTGGTTGTGAACGAGAAAGCTGGTGATGCTGATCAGCACGATGCCCAGGCCCGACCAGATCGCATACGTGATGCCGGTGGGGATGGCTTTCATCGCTACCGTCAAAAGATAAAGTGCAATGCCGTAGCCGGCGATGCTGATCAAGGAAGGCACCAGCCGCGAGAAGCTGTCGCTGGACTTCAGGGCCGTGGTGGCAATGACTTCGGCAATGATGGCGATGCCCAAGGCGAGGTAGGAGTTCATGCTGCTTTCTTCTTGGGTGGTGGTGACGAACGATTCTAGGGACGGGCTTCAGCGCATTGCCCTTAAAACACCCTCCCCTTCTGCCGGGTTACTGCCCGGTTACCACGGCACAATCCGGGGTGGAGACATTTCAATGACTGCAGCAAAGACTTTCACCCCAGCCCCCACACCCGACCCGGCAAAGCAGCCGCGCGAATTCCTGGAGCATCTCTACCAGGCCGCCGTCAGGCGCGCACTGCCGCTGGAGAACACCGCGCGCTACCTGCCCACGCCGCCCACACCCGAAAGCGGCGGCCGCACCATCGTCATCGGCGCGGGCAAGGCCGGCGGCTCGATGGCGCAGGCGGTCGAAGCCCTGTGGCCGTCCGATGCGCCGCTTGAAGGCCTGGTCGTCACGCGCTACCACCATATTCCGCCGCGGCCTGAAGGCCTCAAGCAACGCATTGAGATCGTCGAAGCGTCGCACCCCGTGCCCGACGCGGCCGGCCTCGAAGCGGCCCAGCGCATCCTGGCCATGGTGCAGGGCCTGACGGCAAACGACCTGGTGCTGTGTTTGATTTCAGGTGGCGGCTCCGCGCTGCTGACCTTGCCGGCCGAAGGCCTGACGCTGGAAGACAAACAGCGCATCAACAAGGCGCTGCTCAACAGCGGCGCGAACATTTCCGAGATGAACTGCGTGCGCAAGCACCTCTCGCGCATCAAGGGCGGGCGCCTGGCTGCGGCCTGCGCGCCGGCGCGTGTGGTGACGCTCACCATCAGCGATGTGCCGGGCGACGACCCCTCCATCATCGCCAGCGGCCCCACGGTGCCCGACGCGACAAGCTGCGCCGACGCAGTGGCCATTCTTCAGCGCTACGGCATCGAAGTGCCGGGCGCCATCATGAGCCTGCTGGAGCAGGGCGCGCTGGAAACGCCCAAGCCCGGTGACGCGGCATTCAAAGGCCATGAAGTACACATGATCGCCACGCCCCAGCAAAGCCTGGAGGCCGCCGCCGCCGTGGCGCGCGAAGCCGGTTTGCAGACCTACATCCTCAGCGACGAGATGGAGGGCGAGTCCCGCGAAGTCGGCAAGGTGCATGCGGCACTGGCCCGCGCAGTGGCGATGAAGGGCCAGCCCTTCAGCAAGCCCTGCGTGATCTTGAGCGGCGGTGAAACCACCGTGACAGTGCGCAAGCAGCCCGAAGGCACGCCACGCGAACAACGTGGAAGAGGCGGTCGCGCCGGCGAGTTCTGTATGGGCCTGGCGCTGGCCCTGCAAGGCCAGAGCGGTGTGTATGCACTGGCAGCCGACACAGACGGCATTGACGGCGTGGAAGACAACGCGGGCGCCTATGTGGCGCCCGATACCTTGCAGCGCGCACTTGCCAAAGGCATGAAGCTGGACCAGTACCTGGACCGCAATGACGCTTATGGCTACTTCGAACCGCTGGGTGGGCTGGTGATTCCCGGACCGACGCACACCAATGTCAATGACTTCCGTGCGCTATTGATTTTATAGCTGCTCGCGCAGATTCTGCCTGCGCTGCGGGCCTGTTTGGTGCATAAACCGGGCAAAAAAATCCTCACACAGCCGTGAAACCACCCATGCCGGGCGCCGCGCTGATTTCCGGCGGATGCGTGACGATGGACTTGAGTTCCGGCCGCGCCTCCTGCAAAACCTGCAAGTCGGCTTGGGGCCTTCGCAAGCTGTCATCGGTCTCAAAGACCTCTTCCAGCGCCTGACACGCTGCCAGCAGTTGCGCATCGCCATGCAGGCGCCCGATGACCTGCAAACCAAACGGCATGCCGTGTTCGTCTTTGCCGCAGGGCAGGGCCAGCGCCGGGTTGGTGGCCAGCGTCACCACATAAGTCAGGCCCAGCCAGTGATAGTAGTTGCGCATGGCCTGGCCGTCGATGTTGCCGGCATACAGCTCCGTCCAGGGGAAGGGCGTCACCGGTGTGGTGGGCGCCAGGATGAGGTCGTACTGTTCGAAGGCTTTGGCAAAGCGGCGCGAGATGCGTGTCTGCTCCAGGTGCGCCCAGGCGCGGTCCGCCAGCGTGATGGCGGCGGCTATCTCCATGTTGTCCCGCACATTGGGCCCCAGCGTTTCAGGGGCCTTGCGATAGGTCTCGGCGAAGGCGGCCACAAAGCTTTCGGCACGCAAGGTGTCGAAGGCGCGGTCGGCGTCGCCCAGTTGCAGGTCGACCGGCTCGCAGTTGGCCACCAGTGGCCGGATGGCTTCCACGCGCTGGCGGAACACGCGCCGGATTTCCGGGTCCACGATGCACATCCCGAAGTCTTCCGTGGTGCCTACGCGCAGGCTTGAAAGATCCACCTGCTTCAGGGGCCAGAAGGTGGAGGCGTCCACTGGATAAGAGAGCGGGTCGTGTGCATTCGCCCCCACGCTGGCGGCAAACAGCAGCGCCGTGTCGGCCACATTGCGCCCCATCGGCCCGAGCACCGAGATCACGGACCAGCCCAGCGGCCGCGCGTCATTGGCCACCAGACCGGGTGAAGGCCGCAGGCCGACCACACCGCAAAGCGCCGCCGGAATGCGCAGCGAGCCGCCCGTGTCGGAGCCCGTGCAGATCGGCAGCATGCCGGCGGCCAGCGCGGCGGCCGAGCCGCCGGAAGAACCGCCGGCGTTGAGCGCGGGGTTGAAGGGGTTGCCCGTTGCGCCCCACACCGGATTGCGGGTGTTGGCACCGGCGCCCATGTCGGGCACATTGGTCTTGGCCGTGACGATGGCACCCGCTGCGCGCAATTTGGCCACCAGCGAATTGTCTTTCACTGGAATGTTGCCGCGCAGCCCGACATTGCCGTAGGTGGTCAGCAGGCCCGCGGTGTCCTGCAGGTCCTTCACACCCAGCGGCAATCCGTGCAACGGTCCCAACGGGCCGCCGTGCATGACCTGCGCCTCGGCCTCGCGCGCAGCCTCGCGTGCCTGTGTGAAGCCGGTCGCGCAGATCGCGTTGATGGCGGGGTTGAGGCTTTCGATGCGGCCTATGCAGGCGTCCATCAGCTCCACCGGCGACACCTCGCGGTTGCCGATCAGTCGGCGGAGTTCAACGGCGGAGAGGTCGGGAAGAGTGGATGGCATGGCAATGTTTTGTTCAGTCGACTTTGATTTGCGAACGTTCGGCCAAAGCTTTCATGCGCGTAATTTCCGCTGTGACCATGCCAGCCCAATCGGGAATGGCGGCATACCCGGGCTCAAAGCCGGCCGCCTTGAGCTTCTCTATTGTCTCGGGGTTGGCCATCAGCGTCGCCAGCGCTTTTTCAAGCCGCGCCTTCACCGGGGCTGGCAGGCCCTTGGGTGCGACCACGGCCAGCCACGCATTCATGTCGACGGCGGGGTACCCGGCTTCGGCCATGGTTGGCACATTCGGCAGCAAGGCCGAGCGTTTGTTCATGGCCACGGCCAGGACGCGCACCTTGCCGGCCTTCAGTTGCGGTGACGCGGCCACCACGGTGTCGAAAGAAACCGGAATCTGTCCGCCCATCAGGTCGGTCATCAGGGGCGCTGAGCCCTTGTATGGCACGTGGGTCATTTTCAGTCCCGTTGCCGTATTGAACATCGCACCGGCGAAATTGGAACTGGTGCCGTTGCCGAAGCTGCCGTAGAGGTATTTGTCCGGGCTGGCTTTCGCCGCGGCCACGAGTTGCCGCACGTCCGTTGCCGTCACTGACGGATGCGCCAGCAAGGCCAACGCCACCGAGCCGACCATGCCGATGGGCTCAAAGCCCTTGACGGGGTCGTAGCTCAGCTTGGGCTGCAACGCCGGGTTCAGCGTGAACGTGGAGTTTGAGCTCACAAGCAGGGTGTAGCCGTCGGGTTTGGCGCTCGCCACCGCGGCCGCGCCAATGGCGGTGCCGGCGCCCGGCTTGTTTTCGACCACCACGGACTGGCCCAACTGGTCCCCCAATGCCTTGCCCAGGATGCGCGTCAGCACATCGGCCGCGCCCCCAGCCGGGAAGGGTGCTACTAGCGTGACGGGGCGATCAGGAAAATCGGCGGCTTGGGCCGGCCCAACCGTAGCGGCAAGCCCGCAGGAAAAGAAGGCGCTGGCGATCAGCGTGCGGCGCATTGCTTTAAAGGACATGTGTTGCATGGTAGGCCTCGTTGAAGATTGGATCAATCGGAAGTGGGAAAGTGGGTATGTGGAGAGGGAGAGATTCTGAAAAGCGGTTCCAGGGTTAACGCAACCGCGCAGGTGACAACCTGGAGGCATCGACGCCTTGCCGGGCCAACTCTTCGGGCAGTGCCGCCTGGCGAATCAGGGCGTCGGCCAGCGCGCTGGCGCCTGCCGCGCTCTGGATGCCGTAACCGCCCTGCGCTGCGAGCCAGAAGAAGCCGGGGCATTCGCCGTCGTTCCCTATCACCATTTCCCCGTCGGGCACAAAAGAACGCAGGCCGGCCCAGGTGCTTGCGGGCCGGCGTATGGTGAGGGTCGACACGCTTTCAATCTGGTGTATGCCCATGGCGATGTCGAGTTCCTCGGGCACCACGTCGTGTGGCACTGTAGCGTCGGCATTCGCAGGCGAGCCCAGCAACTGGCCAGCGTCGGGCTTGAAGTAATAGCTTTCGTCCACGCCCACCACAGCAGGCCAGTGCGAGGCGTCCACGCCCTCGGGCCCCTTGAAGGTGAAGGCGCTGCGCCTGTGCGGCACCAGACCTATGGGCCGCGCGCCGAACACGGCGCCCAGCTCGTCGGCCCAGGCCCCCGCGGCATTTACCACGGTGCGCGCGCGCAGCGTCCGGCCGTCAGCTAGTTCCACGGTCCAGCAGCGGCCGTCGTGCGTGGCCCGGGTCACGCCCGCGCTGGTGCGCACTTCGCCGTCGGCGCCCGCCTTGCGGCGAAAGCCGCGCAGGAACCCCTGGTGCAGGGCATGCACGTCCAGATCCTGCGCGCCGGCGTCGTACAGTGCGCCGTGCACCAGATCGGGACGCAGGCAGGGCACGTGGGCCAGTGTGGTGCCGGCGTCCAGGGTCGCCAGGCCGGTGCAGCTTGGCGACAGCTCCGTGCGGGTGTGGGCCAGTTCCTTTTCCTGGCCGTGGGTGGCGAGGTAAATCACGCCGCGCGGCTGCATCAGGTCGGGTGCGAAGCCTTCGGGCGGCTGCTCGTAGAAGGCGCGGCTGGCGCGCGTCAGCGCCCGCACCATGGGCGGGCCGTAGCTTTCCATGAACATGGCGGCAGAGCGGCCCGTAGAGTGGTAACCCGGCTGGGACTCGCGCTCGAGCAGCGCGACGCTGCGCTGCCCGGCCAGGCGCCAGGCCAGGGAAGCGCCCGCAATGCCGGCGCCGACGATCAGGATGTCATATTCTTTCATTCACTCTTTCACCAAATTCTCGCATTTGAGAATTCTCACATGCGAGAATCATGCCTGTCCAGCCGATTTACCGGGTTCCGGCCTGATTTGCACCAAACAAAGGGAAAACACCATGGCCCCACGTCCTGCCCGCCCGCCCGCTGCCGCCCCTGAAGCGGACAGGGTGCAACTGGGCTTGAGCCTGCGCGCGCACCGCAAGGCGCGACGGCTGACTCTCAAGGACTTGTCCGGGCGTTCCGGCGTGGCGCTGTCCACCCTGTCCAAGATGGAACTGGGCCAGATTTCGGTCAGCTATGAAAAGCTGGCCGCTGTGGCCCGGGCGCTCTCGCTGGACGTGGGGCAGTTGCTGGATGCGCGGGTCGCGTCGCCTCAGCCTGGTGCGGCCAGACCCGTGGTGGTCTGGTCCGATGCCGGCGATGCGCCGGCCTACAGATCGGGTAACTACGACTACCGCGCGCTGGCCGCCGGTTTTCCCGGCAAGCGCATGACGCCGATGCACGGCCGCATCCTGGCCCGGGCGCGCGACCAGTTCTCCGATTTCGTCCGGCATCCGGGGCAGGAGTTCCTCACAGTGCTGTCGGGCCGGGTGCGGATCGAATTCGAAACCGGTGAAATCATCGAGGTGGGGCGCCACGAGTCGGCTTACTTCGACAGCGGCGTCGGCCATATCTATCTTTCCCTGAGCCGCAGCGATGCCCAGGTGCTGGTGGTGATGACCGAGTAGCCGCGGCATCCGCGCATTGGCTTATGTAGGGCCGGCCGGGGGAGACTGAAAGCCGGCGCGATGCCGGACGACGTCATGGCCGCTCTCAGCCAGGTCCCAGAAAATGCCCGTCATGATCTGCAGGCCCTCGCGCGCCACGCTGCCCAGCAGGTGCTCATTGGGGGCGTGCTGGCTGCAGGCCGGGTAAGAGTGCGGGAACCACAGGGTTGGCAGGCCGAGTAGTTCGGCAAAGACATCGTTGGGTAGTGAGCCGCCAAAGTTGGGCAGCAGTGAAGGGACTTTTCCGGTACTGCGCTGGATGGAATCCAGGCCCCACCGTACCCAGGCGTCATCGGGATCAAGCCGGGTGGCCGCCATGGGCTCGCCTTCGGGCTGTACGTCGATGTCGTCGAAGCCCTGGGCGAGAAGGTGTTCGCGGATATGCGCCACAAAATTACCGCTGTCACTGCCCACGACGAAGCGTATCTGGCATAGCGCAAAGGCGTGGCCGGGAATGGCGCCGACAGGTGCGTCGGGGTTGCCGGTCTTGTAGGCCAGCACTTCCACGGTGTTCCAGCCGTAAACCCGCTCGGTGGGTGTGAGGCCGGGTTCACCCCAGTCGCTATCGATGGCCGGGTCACCCGGATCGCCCCCGACGGTGATCGTCTGCAGGGCATCCCTGACGTTGGCCGGCAGTGAGGCAGGCAGCAGCCCCTTGACCAGCACGCGCCCTTTGGGGTCCACCAGGCTGGCGATGGCGTGGGCCAGACGTGTGCCGGCGTTGCGCAGCAGGCCGCCCCAGTTGCCGGAATGGTGGCCGCCATCCCGCAAGTGCGCCCGCAGGCTGAAGTTGAAAAAACCGCGCGAACCCAGGAACAGGGTGGGGCTGGAGGCGGCCACGCGGGGACCGTCGGATGCAATGAATACGTCGGCGGCCAGCGCCTCCTGGTGCAGGGCGCAGAACTCGCGCAAGCCCGGCGAGCCGGTTTCTTCACCGGTCTCCATGACGATCTTGACGTTGTAGCCGAGCTTTCCGCCGCGCGCGGCCAGCACCTGCGCCAGCGCGACGAGGTTGATGGTGTGCTGGCCCTTGTTGTCCGCGGTGCCGCGGCCATACCAGCGGTCTCCTTCCACCGACACACGCCAGGGGTCAAGGCCCTGGCGCCATTGCCCTTCCTGGCCGCGCACCACGTCGCCGTGGCCGTAGGTCAGCACGCTGAAGGCCGCGTCGGGCTCGCTACGTGTAGCCAGCAGGAAGGGCCCGCCCCCGGCATACGGGTTGTCAAGGATGCGGTGCGTGAATCCGAGCTGCGTGAGTTGAGGCGCGATGTGTTCGCCCAGGTAGGCGTGCAGCACCGGTCCACTGGCCGGATTCTGGCTTTCGGTCCGGACGGCGACGCGGCGCGACAGCGCTTCGAGGAAATGGCCGTCATCGAAATAGGCGGCCGCCCTGGCCAGTGCATCGTCTCTGCTCATGGGTCGGAAGGGTGAGAAATGCGTGGGGAGCGTTTTATTCCGAGCGGATATTGGCGCGCTGTGCAGTGGCGCGCATGCGGGGAAGGTCGTGGTCTATCAAGGCCGCAACCGCGGCGGCCGGGGCGTAAGCGGGTTCCAGGCCGCTGGCCAGCAGCTTGTCCCTGACCTCCGGGTCGGCCATGGTGTTGGCGAGCGCCAGTTCAAGGCGAACCCTCACTTCGCGCGGAATGCCCCGCGGCGCCACGATGGCGAGCCACGAGTCCGCGTCGAAGCCCGGGTAGCCGGCCTCCGCGACAGTCGGCACATTCGGCAGCAAGGTAGAGCGCCTGGCGGCGGTCACGGCTATCGGCTTGATCTTGCCGGCCTTGATGTGCGGCAGCGTGGCCGCGACCGTGTCCAGGGAAAACGGGATCTGCCCGCCGACCAGGTCGGTGATGGCGGGCGTACTACCTTTGTAGGGCACATGCTCCATCTTCAGACCCGTGGCGTTGAGGATGAGTTCACCCGCAAAGTGGCCCGTGGTACCGGTGCCGAACGAGCCGTACATGTACTTTCCCGGCGACGCCTGCACGGCCGTGATGAGCTGCTTGATGTTGGCGACAGGCACCTGCGGATTGGCCACGAGGATCAGCGGCACGCGCGCCGTCAGCGCGATGGGCTCAAAGCTCTTGACGGGGTCGTAGGGAAGCCTGTTGTTGATGGCCGGGTTGACCGTGAACGTCGAGCCCGAACTGATGAGCAGGATGTAGCCGTCCGCCGGAGCTTTGGCCACATAGCCGGCGCCCACGATGGTGCCACCGCCGGCGCGGTTTTCAATGACGACGGGCTGCCCCAGCCGTTCACCGAGCTTCTGCCCCACCAGCCGGCCCACGATGTCGGTCGCGCCGCCCGCAGGGAAAGGCACGACCAGCGTGATGGGTTTGACCGGATAGGCCTGCGCCCAGGCTCCCGTTGCCGCCAGCATGGCCAGCAACAGTACGGAAAGGAAACGAAGGGACTTTAGGGCTGGCTTCATGGCTTGCTTTCATCAGGAAAAAATCAAAGGCTCTGGGTCAGTGTGAATGTCGGTATCGGTGTCGGTGGCGTGTCAGCAGTGATCGATCGGTGGATCGATCACCGCTGCGGTGGGGGGCGGGTCACCGCGGCTCTTTCAGCCGTTGCGAAACAGGAAGCTGTAGGCGTTGAGCGCCGGGACACCGCCAAGGTGGGCATACAGCACCTTCGAGCCTGCCGGGAACTCGCCCAGGCGCGTCTTCTCGATCATTCCGTGCATGGACTTGCCTTCGTAGACCGGGTCGGTCAGCATGCCTTCCATGCGGGCGCACAGGCGGATGGCTTCCAGCGTTCCCTCGTTCGGCAGGCCGTACTCCGGACCGCCGAAGCGGTCGTCCAGCACGACGTCCTTGGCTGTGATGTCGCGGCCCAGTTCGACCAATTCCGCCGTGCCCTTCGCGATGCGCAGGATCTGGTCAAAGGTCTGCTTGGGTTTGGCCGAGGCGTCGATGCCGATGACCTTGTCGGCGCGTCCATCCGCCGCAAAACCCACCACCATGCCGGCCTGCGTGCTGCCGGTCACGGAGCAGGTCACGATGTAGTCGAACTTGAAGCCCAGCTCGGCTTCCTGCTGGCGCACTTCTTCGGCGAAGCTGACGAATCCCAGTCCGCCGCGCGGATGTTCCGAACAGCCGGCCGGGATCGGGAAGGGTTTGCCGCCGGCTTTACGTACGTCGTCCATGGCCTGCTCCCAGCTGGGGCGTATGCCAATGTCAAAACCGGCCGCGTCCAGGCGCACGTCGGCGCCCATGATGCGCGACATCTCGATATTGCCCACGCGGTCATACACCGCGTCGGAATAGTTCACCCAGTTCTCCTGGACCAGCACGCACTTCATGCCCAGGTGCGCCGCCACCGCTGCCACCTGGCGCGTCTGGTTGGACTGGATGCCGCCAATGGACACCAGCGTGTCGTAGCCGCCTTCCAGCGCTTCAGGAATGAGGTACTCGAGCTTGCGCGTCTTGTTGCCGCCGAAAGCCAACCCGCTGTTGCAGTCCTCACGCTTTGCGAAAAGCTCGACCTTGCCGCCCAGGTGGGCGCTGAGCCGCTTGAGTGGCTGGATCGGCGTGGGGCCGAAGGTCAGTGAGTGGCGGGGAAATTTCTTGAGATTCATGCAAATGGCTCCTGGGTTTAAGGCGGATATCCAGGCATCGAGACTGGCGAATAAAGACGGCATGCCCACCCCTTTCTTCAATTGCTCTATCGATGCTCCGATGAAGCCAATACTAAAAACAAATGGCAAAATGGTGGTTGCAAAGTTTCCCTAAAATTCAAAACTAAGGTGTCTTTAGAGTAGGTATTTATGATATTTATTTTGTAAAAATCAGAATGAGCACAATAAAATTACGCGCAAAAAGCACCGAACCAGCTTCCCTCAGGGAGGCGCTGGACCGTACAGACCGGGCGATTCTCAGGACGCTTCAGCGCGATGCCTCGGTGTCCAACGTGGCGCTGGCGGCCAAGGTGAACCTGAGCGCACCCGCATGCCTGAGGCGCGTGGAGCGGCTCAAGGAGCTGGGGCTGATCAAGGGCGTGGTGGCACTGCTCAACCCGCACCTGCTTGACGTCGGCATGCTGGTCATGATCGGCGTCGTGCTGGACCGGTCAACACCCGAGTCGTTTGCCAATTTTGAAAAGGCGGCGCAGACGGTGTCGGGCTGCATGGAATGCCACGTCGTGACCGGCGAGTTCGATTACTTCATGCTCGTGCGAACCCGCGACAACGACAGCTTCAACCGCCTCCATGCGGAGCAGCTGCTGTATCTGCCGGGCGTACGGCAGGTGCGTACCTTCATGGTGCTCAAGCAGGTGCTCTCCACCACGCAATTGCCGATCTAAGTGCCGGTCTAGTGCTGATCCAGTGCTGGTCAGGCTGAGAGCTTTTCCCAGCTCAGGTCAAACTTCAGCAGGTACTTGCGCAGCCTGTCGGCGTCGTTCACCACGCTGCGCTGCGTGCGCGAGACATTGAACAAGGCCCGCCCGGCATCGCTGAGGGACGCGCTTTTGTGGCACACCTCGATCACGGCCTGAAGCTGCAGCTGGTCAAAATAATCCAGCGTGTCCGCGGCGCTGCCCATTAATTCGGCGAGTGATACAGCGGCTTCGCCGGTTTCCTGCTCCGTCGCCTGCCACTGCCAGCGCAGCCGCGCGATCTCGGCTTCCACCAGGCCTACACCGATGCGCCCGTTGTCGCCCAGCGTGGCAAGGCGCGTGATCGATGCGCTGAGGTCACGAAAATTACCGGTCCAGACAGCTTCACCCGACTGTGCGAAGCGCAAATAAGCGGCGCGCGCTTCGGTGGTCATGCGGATCTTGCGGCCAAGGTCTTCGGAGACCAGCATGAGCTGGTGGTCCATATTTGGCTCGATGTCTTCGCGGCGCTGGGAGAGGCCGGGCAGGGTGTAGGTCCAGAGGTTGATGCGCGCAAACAGGTCTTCGCGAAAACGCCCGCGTGCCACCTCCAGGCGCAAGTCCTTGTTGGTGCCGGCAATCAGCTGAAAGCTGCTTTCAGCTTCCTTGTCTGCGCCTACGGGCAGAAAACGTTTTTCTTCGACAGCCTTGAGCAGCATGGCTTGCTCGTCCAGGCCCAGCTCGCCGATCTCGTCGAGAAACAGCACGCCCTTGTCGGCCGTGCGCAGCAGGCCAGGGCGGTCGCTGGCCGCGCCGGTGAACGAACCCTTCTTGTGGCCGAACAATGTGGAGCCAGCTCCGTCGCCATGCAGCGTCGCGCAGTTCACGTCGACAAAGTTGCCGCTGACCTGGTGGCGTGATTTTTTTAGTTCGAAGATGCGCCGCGCCAGCATGGACTTGCCTGCGCCCGTGGGCCCGGTCAGCAAAATGGGCGCTTTGCTTTGGACGGCAATGCGCTCGATCTCCTCAATCATCGTGTTAAAGCGCGTGTTGCGCGTGGCAATACCGCTTTTGAGGAAGGACACGGCATCCTGGTGCGCCACCGCCAGCCGCGCATTGATGGCGTCGTAGCGTGAGAGGTCCAGGTCGATCAACTCGTAACTGCCTGCGCCCTGGCCTTGTCGGCCACGTGGCGGCGCCGTCTGCAACAGCACGCCGGGAATAAAGCGGGCCTCGACCAGCAGGAACAGGCAGATCTGCGCCACGTGCGTGCCGGTCGTGATGTGAGCCCAGTACTCCTCGCGCTCGGTGTCGAAGGCGTAAGCGCCCATCCAGTCATACAGCGCGCCGTAGACCTCGCCGAAATCCCAGGGATTGGCCAGGTTCATCTCGACCAGTCGGACCTCGGTGCCGGGCGAGAGCTGCACGACGTCGTCGCGCACCCGCTCGGCCAGTGCCTTGTTGCGCGCGTCGTGCATCAGCTCCAGCCGGTCGACGACCAGGTCTTCATGTTGCGCGATGGAAACCGTGGGCCGCCATTTCTCCCAACGCGAAGTACTCAGGCCCGAATCCAGTTGAGTACCCAGAAAACCTATCACGACCTTTTTCTTCATCTTTCTAATGTACTAGCTTTAAAGATAGAAAAATAGGAATCTTGATGCTTGTAGTTCGGAGGAAATTTGCGGTGAACAAGAAAAATAACCAATCAAATCAACCCACTTCCGATTTGGCGAAAAGCTTTTGGGCAAGCTGGCACGGCGCCTGCAATAAAGAGGATGTCAGATGAGAAAGTTGTTCGCTCACAAGCAGGGGTTTCCGGAAAACCGGGCCCCGCTGGTGCAGGAAGCCCCGGGTTGTCTTGGGTCTCCTGTATGCCGCGACAACCGATGCGCTGGCACCAAGGCATGTGGTCAAGGGGCGGCTCGGATAGAGGAGCCGCCCCGCTGGGTTCGATTCCCGGGTGCCATTGTTCTGTAGCTCAGAAGGTAGAGCATCGTGCTAATCACACGACTGTCGCGGGTTCGATTCCCGCCGAACGCTGACGTAAAAAATCAGCTTATTGGAAGTGAGACGTGCCGCGAGTGGGAAAAGTGGATGCAAGGTGCGACGGGAAACCGCCGCGGCTTGCGGGGCCAGAACCCACCGGCAACAGTGGCCAGTGCGAAGGTACTGCGACACCGGACAGTGAAGACGCCCGGCGTGACATCGAAGGATTCACGTCGAGGTTCCTCACCCGAAAGTGCCCGCACCCCAAGTCCGCCACTGTTGCCGGTGCGGACTATTGGTTTGTTGAATTGAAAAAATAACGCAAAAGAATAAGGAAGAAGAAAAATGTTTGGATTAAAGCAATACAAGATCAAGAAAAACGAACGCGGCCTGCTGCTGCGCAATGGCGATTTCGAACGCGTGCTGCAGCCCGGTAAACACTGGGTGTATACCGGCGCCGACCAGGTCCGCGTGGAAACCTTCGCGATGGAGCAGGCGGCTTTCACGCACTGCCTGGCCGATTACTTCATGGCCAGGGAGCCCGCTGTTGTGGCCCAGGAATTTGTGCTGGCCGCGCTGTCGGATTCGCAGGCAGGCCTGCGCTATGAAAACGGCTTGCTGGTCGAAGTGCTGGCGCCCGCAACCCGCAAGCTCTACTGGAAGGGCCTGAACGACATCCGTATCGACGTGGTCGATATCGACCAGGGTGTGGCGAACAGCGAAAAGCTGCCCGCCGGCCTCGTGGCGACTCTGGGCCAGACGCAACTGCGCCAGCGCCCGGTGAAGGGGCTGGACGGCGTGCTTCTGGTGCAGGTACCTGATTTCCATGCCGGCGTGTTGACGCTGGACGGCAAGGTAGCCGGGCTGCTAAGCGCAGGGGCTTATGGCTTCTGGCGCTACGGCCGCAAGGTTGACGTCGAGTGCATCGACCTGCGTTCGCAGGCTTTGGAAGTCAGCGGGCAGGAAATCCTCACCCGCGACAAGGTGAGCCTGCGCCTGAACCTGTCGGCCACCTGGCGCTATGAAGATGTGCTGAAGGCTTTTGCCCAGTGGGGAAAGCCGTCTGAGCAGATCTACCGCGAACTGCAGTTGGGTCTGCGCGTGGCTGTAGGAACCCGCACGCTCGATGAGCTGCTGGAGAACAAGGCCGCACTGGATGACGTGATTGCTGAGCACACCCGTGCGCGGTTGGCAGGCGCCGGCCTGAAGCTGGAAACCCTGGGTGTGAAAGACATCATCCTGCCCGGCGAGATGAAGGCCATCCTGGCGCAGGTGGTGGAAGCCGAGAAGTCGGCCCAGGCCAATGCGATCCGCCGCCGCGAGGAAACCGCCGCAACGCGTTCGTTGCTCAACACGGCCAGAATCATGGAGGACAACCCGATTGTCCTGCGCATGAAGGAGCTGGAGACGCTGGAGCGCGTGGCCGAGCGTATCGACAAGATCTCCGTGTTCGGAGGCCTTGATCAGGTGCTCAACGGGCTGGTGAAGCTGCGTTGAGCTATTGAACGAGAACAAGGGCGCGCTGGCACAGAAGGGAGCGCCACTGCCAAAAATGTTGATTGCCGGCAGGCCGGGTAACACCGGGTGCGGCGGGCAAGCCGGTTGACGGGCAAGGTTGAGGATGCAGGTGCTGGCTCCGATGACGGGTCTGTCACTGGCGCGCGTTTCCAACAGTCAGCTGGGCCACAGGCGTAAAACACCGTGGTCGCCGTATTGATGCGGGTTCGAATCCCGCCGCGTCCACCAAAATTGAAGCCGTGAAAAGAAGTAGATGAAAACGAACAAGAATCTGCCGGAACTGTCCAGAGCAATGTGTGATGCTGCGAGCAGGCTTGTCACCGACGCGCAGTTGGCAGACTTCACCGCGCTGTTCGCGCGCGTAGCCCCGGCCTATGCCGAACGCTGGGTCTCGCTATTGCAGGGCAAGCCGGAGAAATGGCGAAAAATCCTGCCTTGGCGTGTTTGGCCTTGCGACGTGTACGAAAGCCTGCCGCCGCGCATGGAGTGGGCTGCGATGGTAGACCAGGCGATAAGGTTGGCGCAGGCGCGCAAGGTGCGCGAAGTGCATGTGCTGGCCTGTGGCCATAGCCGTGAGAGTGTCGAAACATTGGCGCTTTCGCAGCTCAGGGCACGTTTGTGCTCGTGCGAGCGGGGCTCCGAAGGGGCCTTGCTGGAGGGCTTTGTATCCCTCATACCGGGCCAACTGGCCCTGGCTACCAACCACGAAGGTGGGTGCTGGTTGATCGATTTGGAACGGATGACGACAAAGAATTAAAAAGAGAGAAAAAATGAACTATCAACAACACGAAGTCACCGGCGGTGTGCCGGTAAAGATGTGGACCAACGGCGTGCCGGTGGAAGCCCAGGCCCTCAAGCAGCTGGAGAACTCCGCGCGCCTGCCCATCGTGTTCAAGCACGTGGCCGTGATGCCCGACGTGCACTACGGCCTGGGCGCCACCATCGGCAGCGTGATCCCGACCTTCAAGGCCATCATTCCGGCGGCGGTCGGCGTGGACATCGGCTGCGGCATGATGGCCTGCAAGACCACGCTGCGCGCTGAAGACCTGCCCGACAATCTCGGGCCGCTGCGTACGGAAATCGAAAAAGCCGTGCCGCACGGATCCGCGCCCAAGACTTACCGCCGTAACGGCTCGGTACGCGAAGTCGGGGCCTGGACGAATCCGCCGGGCGCGGCCGATGCGGCCTGGGGCCAGCTGGTGGATGAGTTTGAAGCGCTATGCCTGGACTATCCGCGCCTGAAGAACACCAACAACCACCGCCACATGGGAACCCTGGGTGGCGGCAACCATTTTGTCGAGGTGTGCCTCGACGAAAGCGGCGGGGTGTGGATCATGCTGCACAGCGGTTCGCGTGGGGTGGGCAATGCCATTGGCACCCACTTCATTGAACTCGCCAAGAAGGACGCGGAACTGCACCAGCGCAACCTGCCTGACAAGGACCTGGCTTACCTCGAAGAAGGTTCGCAGTACTTTGGCGACTATGTGCGCGGCGTGGGTTGGGCGCAGAAGTTCGCGCGCCTGAACCGCGAGGTGATGATGCAGGCGGCCATAGGCGCGCTGCGCAAGGTGATCAGCAAGCCCTTCGAGACGCACCTGGAAGCGGTGAACTGCCACCACAACTATGTGCAGAAAGAAACACACTTCGGGCAAGAGGTGTTTGTGACCCGTAAGGGCGCCGTGAGCGCCAAGGCGGGAGAGCTCGGGATCATTCCCGGCAGCATGGGTGCCAAGAGTTTCATCGTGCGCGGCAAGGGCAACCCCGACAGCTTCATGAGCTGTAGCCACGGGGCTGGCCGCACCATGAGCCGTACGCAAGCGAAGAAACAATTCACCGTGGACGACCAGATCAAGGCGACCGAAGGCGTTGAGTGCCGCAAGGACGCCGACGTGATCGACGAGATCCCGATGGCCTATAAGGACATCGACGCCGTGATGTTGGCGCAGAGCGACCTGGTGGAAGTGGTCTACACGCTCAAGCAGGTGGTGTGTGTGAAGGGATAGTGATCGACAGCTGCGCCAGGACAGCTGAAAAAAGGAACATGTGATGAAGAGCGGGAAGCAACGGCGGGAGGAAATCAAAGCCAGGCGGTTGGTACGCCTGAGCGCCGCGCGGGCATCTAACCCATCTATTCCGACAAAGTCAGTGCCTTTGGGCGGCGTGGCGGTGGACCTTGCGCAACTGGCGCACAACACCACCTGGAGTGCGCTGCCCTCGTTCTACATCGACACGCCCTTTGTCTGCAAGGATTGCGGCGGACACGAGATATGGACGGCCAAGCAGCAGAAGTGGTGGTACGAAATTGCCAAAGGCCGTATCGAGACCCGCGCCGTGCGTTGCCGTCCTTGCCGTCTGCTGGAGCGTGCGCGGGTCGAAGAGGCGCGGCGCGTGAGCCAGGCGGGTTTGGCATTGAAGATGGAAAAGAAGAACAATGAAAACTGAAGTTAAAAACATGATTGAACTCGATGGCTCGCAGGGCGAAGGCGGCGGGCAGATTCTGCGCACGGCGCTGGCCCTCAGCCTGGTGACTGGCAAGGCGTTCCGCATGGACAACATCCGTGCCAAACGGCCCAAGCCGGGCCTGATGCGCCAGCACCTGGCCTGCGTGAATGCAGCTGTGGCGGTAGGTGGCGGCGCTGGCCAGATCTCTGCTGTCAATTCCGCCGGCGAGGCCGTGCGGATTGGTGAAACCACGCTGCTGTTCACACCCGGCGAGGTGCGTGCGGGCGACTATGAATTTGCCGTCGGCTCGGCGGGCAGCTGCATGCTGGTGCTGCAAACCGTGCTGTGGCCGCTGCTGCATGCCAAGGCGGCCTCCACGCTGCTGCTCAGCGGGGGGACACACAACCCGATGGCGCCGTCGTGCTCTTTTCTGACCCTGCTGGCGCCGTATTTCGCCGGTAACCGGCAGGTGTTGTTTGAGATCGAACTGCGCCGCCATGGGTTTTATCCGGCAGGCGGCGGAGAGGTGCGCGTGCGCCTGAGTCCGCCTGCGCAAGGCTTCGCGCCTATCGATCTCATGGAGCGCGGCGAGCTGCTGGAGTCCTATGCCGAGTGCCTGCATGCCGGCCTTCCCAAAGGCGTCGCTGAGCGCGAGCTGGCTGTGCTTCGGCAGGGGCTGGGTTGGGACGAAAGCCGCCTGCGCAACCGCGGGCTGCGCAGCAACGAAGGGCCGGGCAATGCGTTGGTGGCCGTCCTGCGCTATGAACACATCACCGAGGTCTTTGCGGCCTATGGCGAAAAAAGTGTCAGTGCCGAGCAGGTTGCACGCCGCGTGCTGCAGGAGGTCAAGGACTACCTGTCGCACCAGGCGCCAGTGGGCCCACACCTGGCGGATCAGCTGATGATTCCCATGGCACTGGCGGGCCTGCAGGGCAAGGTGGGCCGCTACTGGGCGACAGAGCTTACCGAGCACACCCGCACCAACGCGCGGACCATTGAGGCCTTCCTGCCTGTGAAGTTTTCATACGAGCCATGCGATGGCGGAACGGTGATTTCACTGCAGGTGTGAAGGGGGCTTGGTCATTTCCGGGCTGGTACATGCCCATATGAAAAACTGTCGTGCAGTTGGCGTTTTAGTCCCAGACCCTAGAAGCTTTACAGTATGGGCTGGTCGTACGAGGAACCTGCATGTCCAATGGCAAAAATACACTACCATCCGGCGCCCCCGACAAAGCCCAGATCGAGAACTCGATCGAAAAGGTCAACCGGCAGATCAAGATTCTGCGGGCCTTCAAAATATCGGTGACACAAACGGGCTGGGATTCGAGCGTGGAGTCCCTGCAAAAGAAAGTCAACACCACATTGGCTGACGCCTTCGGCACGGGCACAACCGAGTACCGTCAATTCGCCGTGACGATCCAGGACTTCTTGCTGGACAAAACTTTCGGTGACCGATTCTCGGATGACGAACGTCAGCAAAAGGTCAAGCAGGGGATAGACCTGGCCATCATGCGGACGAATGCGGCGAAGAAACTATTGAATGACTTCCTCAATGGCATCGCGGTGCCGGAGCCAAAACCGGTGTCACCGCCGCCAGCACCAACACCCGCACCAACACCCGCACCCGCACCCGCACCCGCACCTGCACCTGCACCTGCACCTGCACCTGCACCTGCACCTGCACCTGCACCTGCACCTGCACCTGCACTGCCGCCACCGCCTGTGCCTGTGCCTGTGCCTGTGCCAGCGCCAGCGCCAGCGCCAGCGCCAGCGCCAGCGCCAGCGCCAGCGCCGGAACCGGAACCGGAACCGGAACCGCCTTCCGCGCCTACACCTTCCACTCCAGCGAGGATGCCCATGTCCAAGACCGATTCCCCTTCCTCTTCTGCCGTTGCGTCCCCAGCCGTTTCCGGCTCTCGCGTAGCTATCCTTGGGCTGGGCGGCGATGCCGTGGGTGACGCCTGCGAGTTCGTGGAGCAACTGGGACTGGAGGCGGCCATACTCGACGCCGTCTCCATCGACCAGCTCGAAGGCCTGCGCAATGTGGCGTTTTTGCTCCTTCTGCCGGGTAACAAATCCAACGCACCCGATGCCATGCTGGCCATAGGCTTCATGCTCGCGGCGATAGGCCGCGGCCGCATTGCCTGCCTGCTTTCTGAAGACGACAACTTGCCGGACGTGCTGAAGGGCGCGACCAGCATTTCGGTCGACGAGGAAGGCTTGTGGCGCCTGTTGCTGGCACGCGAGATGAAGCGCGCCGGCCTGGAAGTGGATTTGAACCGGGCCGTGTAATTGCCCCGATTTAAGCTGCCTTCTTGACCCACAGCCGCTGCGGCCCGGCGCCCCTGTCGCCCAGCTTGTCATAAGGGTTGCGCAGCCTGCACTTGTCGATCGACAGGCAGCCGCAGCCTATGCAGTCGTCCAGTGTGTCGCGCAGTTTTTTGAGTTGCGCCATGCGCTCGTCCAGGTCTTTGCGCCAGGCGGCCGACAGGCGCGCCCAGTCTGCCCGGCTGGGCGCCGCTTTGGCGGGCAGTGTGGCCAGCGCCGCCTCGATATCGGCCAGCGCAATGCCCACCCTCTGCGCCACACGCACAAAGGCCACGCGCCGCAGCATCTCTCGCGCATAGCGGCGCTGGTTGCCGTCGGTGCGGTTGCTGCTGATCAGCCCCTTCGTCTCATAGAAATGCAGCGTAGACACCGCCACGCCGCTGCGGCGTGCCATGTCGCCGACTGAAAGTGTGGGGGCGAAGCCGGCATCTTCCAGTTTTGTGCTCATCAGGCGCTCCTTGAAATGTTTGCAGATAGTCCTTGACCTCAACTTTACTTGAGGTCTTAGGCTGCTGGTTCCGGTGCTCAATCCCGGCCTGCAACTTTCAAGGAGATTCCTCAATGCCCGATGTCCTTCACACCGATGCATCCGCGCCTGTCTTTCGCGTCGATAAATTTGTCGTACCCGCAGAGTCGCTTCCCGAGTTCGTCGCGCAATTGCGCCGCGCCCATCAAATCCTGGCCACGCTGCCGGGCTGCCAGCAAAAACACGTGCTGACGCAGACGGGTGGCGATGGCCAGTTCAATGTGGTGACGGTGGTCGAATGGGCCAACGCCCAGGCGGTGGCCTCGGCGCAGGCCGTGATGCAAGGGAGGTTTGAGGAGGAGGGGTTTGACCCGGCCACCTTCCGCCGAAAGCTGGGCGTACGGGGTGACTCGGGGTTTTACAGCCGGGTTTGACGTCAGCGCTCAACGCGGCCAAGTGCCGCCAGCACATGCTCGGCTGTCGCCGGTGCCTCCAGCAACACGCACTCGCCTGGCTGCGCGGCGGAAGCCACCGCATCCCGCAAAGCCTCATACACGCTGATTGCCAGCATCAGCGGCGGCTCGCCGACGGCTTTGCTGCCGAAGACGTTGTCTTCGCGGTTGGGTTCGGGCCACAAATCGACCTTGAAGTGTTCGGGCACGTCGCCGGTCGCGGGGATCTTGTAGGTGCTGGGGGCGTGCGTGGTGAGCAGGCCCTTGTCGTTCCACACCAGTTGCTCGGTGGTAAGCCAGCCCATGCCTTGTATGAATCCGCCTTCGATCTGGCCGATGTCGATGGCCGGGTTGATGCTCGTGCCCACGTCATGCAGGATGTCGACTTTCAGCACGCGGCTTTCGCCCGTCAGTGTGTCGATGGCGACTTCCGTGCAGGCGGCGCCGTAGGCGAAGTAATAAAAAGGCCGGCCGGTGAGGGTGGTCTTGTCGTAGTGGATTTTGGGCGTGCGGTAAAAGCCGTCGCTCCACAGCTGGATGCGGTTGGCGTAAGCCAGCTTCACGACCTCAGTGAAGGGCCGAGCACCTGCGGGCGTGATGACTTCGCCGCCTTCAAAACGCACGGCGCCCGCGCCGCAGCGGTCCAGACCTGCCACAAACTGCGCCAGGTTGTCGCGCACATTGCGTGCGGCGTATTGGGCGGCGCGGCCATTCAGGTCGGTGCCGGCAGACGCCGCGGTGGCCGACGCGTTCGGCACCTTGCTCGTGTCGCTGGCCGTGGCCAGCACCTGCCCAAACGGCACGCCCAGCTCGTCGGCCACGATCTGCGCGACTTTGGTGTTGAGCCCCTGGCCCATTTCGGTGCCGCCGTGGTTGACCTGTACGCTGCCATCGGTGTACACATGCACCAGCGCGCCGGCTTGGTTGAAGAGGGTGGCGGTGAAGGAAATTCCGAATTTCACCGGGGTGATGGCGATGCCGCGCTTGATCACCGGGTTGCGTTTGTTCCAGGTAGAAATGGCCTCTCGCCGGCGTCGGTATTGTGCAGTCTGCTCCAGTTTTGATAGCAATGGATTGAGGATGTTGTCCTCGACCTTCATCTGGTAGTGCGTGACGTCGCGCTCTCCGATGCCGTAGAGGTTGCGTTTACGCACCTCCAGTGGATCCAGCCCCAGCGTACGCGCGATGTCACCCATGATGGTTTCAATCACGATCATGCCCTGCGGCCCCCCGAAGCCACGGAAGGCCGTGTTGCTTTGCGTGTTCGTCTTGCAGCGGTAAGAGGCGATCTCTACGTCTTCGAGGAAGTAGGCGTTGTCAGCGTGGAAGACCGCGCGGTCCGCCACCGGGCCCGACAGGTCGGCGCTGAAGCCGCAGTTGACCGCCATGGTCAGCTTGAGCCCGCTGAGCCGGCCAGTGTCGTCAAAACCCACGTCGTATTCATAGGCAAACGGATGCCGTTTGCCGGTAACCATGAAGTCGTCGTCGCGGTCCAGCCGCAGCTTGACTGGGCAATGCAGCTTGTGGGCAGCGACGGCGGCCCAGACGGCCATCTGGCCTGACTGCGTTTCCTTGCCGCCAAAGCCGCCGCCCATGCGCCGGCATTCAACCCGCACCGCGTGGTTGGCGATATCCAGTGCGTGCGATACCCAGTGCTGGATTTCGCCCGGGTGTTGGGTGCTGGAGTACACCAGCCATTGCTGCTGTTCCTGCGGCACCACGTAGGCAACCTGGCCTTCGAGGTAGAAATGCTCCTGGCCGCCGACTTCGAGCGTGCCGCGCAGTGTGTGCGGGGCATTTTTCAAGGCGCTTGCCGCATCACCGCGTTTCACAAAAACCGGCGGCAATACATAACTCTCAGCTTTGAGTGCGTCATGCACGGTCAGCAGGGCAGGCAGGGGCTCGATCCTGCACACTATCTTGCGTGCGGCGCGGCGCGCCTGCATGACGGTATCGGCCACCACCACGCCAATCACCTGGCCGATGTGCTGCACCGTGTCTTGGGCAAACACCGGTTCGTCGTGTGAGAAGTTTCCAAGCACCGGGTCGCCCGGAATGTCGCGCGCCAGGATCACATCACGCACGCCCGGCATGGCCAGCGCGGCAGTGGTGTCAACGCCCAGCAGCTTGCCGTGCGCAACGGTCGAAAGAATGGGTGCCGCATGCAGGGTGCCGCGCACTTCCGGGATGTCATCGATATAAGTGGCAGCGCCGGCAACTTGCGCGCGCGCGCTTTCATGCGGTGTGGAGCGGCCCGCTGCCTGCACGCTGGCAGGCTTGCGGGCCAGCGATGCTTTTTCAGTGGGGCCGGCTTCAGACGCCTTGTCGGCTCGGGCATTGGCCGATTGCACGTCCGGGTCGGCCATCGCATCGCGGCTGGGGGAGATGTCTTTCGCGGCAGTCATGCGGCTTCCTCCAGCCGGAAGCTGGCCAGGTTGATCTGTTGCAGGCCCTGGCTTTCGAGCCAGTAGCGCTGCAGCAGGTTGCCCAGCACCTGGCTGCGGTAGGCGGCACTTGCCCGCATGTCTGAAATAGGCGAGAACTCGGCGCGCAGCGCCGCCATGGCGTGCTGCACGGTGGCCTGCGTCCAGGGTTGGCCCCTCAGTGCCGCCTCGGTCTGGATGGCGCGCACCGGCGTCGCTGCAACGCCGCCCGCACCAATGGAAGCGGTGATAACGGTGTTATTTTTAATCTGCAGGTTGATGGCCAGGCAGACGGCAGAGATGTCGTCGTCGTAGCGCTTGGAGATTTTGTAGACCTTCATGGCTTCCAGCGGCTGCGGCTTGGGCACCTTGACCCAGGCCAGAACTTCGTCAGGCGCCATCACGTTTTTACGGTAGCCGGTGTAAAGCGCTTCCAGCGGCATTTCGCGGTGGCCGCGCACGCTCATCAAAACGATGTTGGCGCCGAGCGCAATCAGCAAGGGCATGGAGTCGCCGATCGGCGAGCCGTTGGCAACATTGCCGCCCAGCGTGCCTGAGTTGCGTACCGGCAGGCCGGCAAAGCGGGCTGCGAAGTTGTGCAACTGCGGTCGGTCTTTGACCAGTGCCGCGTAGGCGTCAGCCAGGGTCACGGCCGCGCCTATGGCGGTGTGATGCGGGTAGTCTTCGATGCGGCGCAGTTCCCGTACTTTGGTGACGTCCAGCACCTTGTCAAACTGCATGTGCTGCTTGGTGACCCACAAGCCAACATCGGTGCAGCCGGCCACCAGCTGGGCGTTGGGGTGGGCGGCGCGGGCCTGCAGCAAGGCTTTCAGCGTGGTGGGTGATTTGTAAGCCAAATCGCCCTCCCGCCCAAGAGGGACGGGCGCAAGCAGCTCCAATTTTTGTAGCAAACTCGCCTCGTCAATTTGCACCGAAGGCAGGCTGCCCATGGTCTGCGCAGCCTCCAGGATGGGCCGGTAGCCGGTGCAGCGGCAGAGATTGCCCGAGAGTTCTTCCTGCGCCAGCTCACGCGTGATGGGTTCGCCCCTGCAGACGTGGTTTTGGTACATGCCAAACAGGCTCATCACGAAGCCGGGGGTGCAAAAGCCGCATTGGGAGCCGTGGCACTGAACCATAGCTTCCTGGGCAGGGTGCAGTGTTGGTTTGGTGTCTTCTCCCACGCCAGCAGGGGCCGCGGAACCGGCTTTGCCGGGCCGCAGGCGCAGCGCCCCCTCGGGGGGCAGCGCATTACACGAAGCCGAAGGCGAAGTGAAAAGCGTGGGGGCAATATCCTCTACTGTCCACAAGGCCAATCCGTCTATTGAATGCGCCAGGCGAATGCAGCTGTTGATGGCGCGGTATTCAAGCTTGCCGCCTGCCGCCTCGCCCAGTACCACGGTGCAGGCACCGCAGTCGCCTTCGCCGCAGCCCTCCTTGGTGCCGGTGCAGGCCAGGTCCTCGCGCAGCAGCTCCAGCAGGGTGCGGCTGGGTGGTACATTGCTGACGGAAACAACTTCACCCCGCCTGACGAAGCGGATGGGTCTGGAAAATGATGGGACAGCCATGCTTCAGGTTAAAACAGCCTTGCTGCGGCCGGCATACAAAAGTGCATATCAACCGCATGGGTGAAAAGGTATGAAAGACCAGGCGCTTTTCGACAAGATAGACCTCCATCTCATCAGGGTCTTAAACACCGTGCTTACCGAACGCAGCGTATCACGCGCCGCCCTCCGCCTGGGCATGTACCAGCCCGCTGTCAGCGCGGCGCTCAAGCGCCTGCGCGCGCTGGCGGGTGACCCAATCCTGGTGCGGTCCGGCTCCGGCATGGTGCCGACTGACGCGGGCCTGCGGATGATCGAGCCCTCGGCCAGCATTTTGCGTGCAGCCGGCATGCTGTTCAGCGATGCGCGCGGGTTTGACCCAGCCACGGCGCAGACTACCTTTCGCCTGGCGGCTAGCGACTACCTGGATCCGTCCTTCCTGCCGCAGCTGGTGGCGCAGATCAAGTCCCAGGCGCCCAGCTGCCATATTGAAATTCACCCGCTGTCCGCTGAATCGGATTACCGCACGCATCTGGCGCAAGGCCAGGCGGATATCGTCATCGGCAACTGGGCTGCGCCGCCCGACGACCTTCACATGGCGCGGCTTTTCGGCGACGAAGTGGTCTGCCTGGTCGCCAAAGACCATCCGGCCGTGCGCCGCGGCTGGGACGCCGCGACCTGGCTCGAGGCCGAACACATTGCACCCACTGCCACCCACCCCGGCGCCAAAGGCGTGATTGACGAGCATCTTGACACCCTGGGCATGGTGCGCAACATCACGGTGCGTTGCCCGCACTTCAGCCTCATGCCGTCCATGGTGGCATCAAGCTTGCTGGTGATGACCACTGGCCGTCAGTATTGCGAACGTTTTGCCGGCCTGTTGCCGGTGAAAATACTGCCCAGTCCGATCGCCTTTCCCCGCATGATGTATTACCAGCTTTGGCACGAACGCACACACGCCTCCAACTCGGCCCGGTGGCTGCGCGAGCGTGTCAAGTCCGTGGCTTCAATGCTACGAAAAGAATAGCTGCTTGCGCCCGTTTTACATGGGGTGCAGCCAGAATACCTATAAATTCAAGACAACACCGGATACCCAGAGACAATGACCGCAGCCTCGCCCCAGATTGACAGCCTGCCCGGCCGGCCGCCGCGGCTGCAGCTTTCCGGCATCACCAAAAGCTACCCCGGTGTGGTCGCCAACAACGACATTTCGCTGGTGGTGCAGCCCGGTGAAATCCACGCCGTGCTGGGCGAAAACGGCGCGGGCAAATCCACACTGATGAAGGTCATCTACGGCTCGGTCAAGCCCGACGCGGGCAGCGTGGAGATGGACGGCAAACCGGTGGCTGTTCGCAACCCGAACGAGGCGCGGGCGCTGGGCATCAGCATGGTGTTTCAGCACTTCAGCCTCTTCGACACGCTGACGGTGGCCGAGAACGTCTGGTTGGGGCTGGACAAACACCTCACGCTGGCCGAAGTCTCGCAGCGCATCCTGCAGACGACGCAAGCCTATGGCCTGCAGCTGGACCCGACGCGCCCCGTGCACACCCTGAGCGTGGGCGAGCGCCAGCGGGTGGAGATTGTCAGGGCGCTGCTCACGCATCCGCGGCTGCTGATCCTGGACGAACCCACGTCGGTGCTGACGCCGCAGGCGGTCGAGAACCTCTTTGTGACGCTGAGGACCCTGGCCGCACAGGGCTGCAGTATTTTGTACATCAGCCACAAGCTCCATGAAATCCGTGCGCTGTGCACTGCCTGCACGGTGCTGCGCGGCGGCAAGGTTTCCGGCTTTTGCGATCCGCGCCAGGAGTCCAATGCCTCGCTGAGCCGTCTGATGATTGGCGCCGAGCCGCCCGCGCTGGAGCACCGCGATGTGCGCGCCGGTGCCGTAGTGCTTGACGTGAAGCAGCTCGACCTGCAAAAGGAAGACCAGTTCGGTGTCGACCTGTACCAGGTCGCGCTGGAGGTGCGGGCCGGTGAGGTGGTCGGCATTGCCGGTGTGTCGGGCAACGGCCAGAAGGAATTGCTCTATGCGTTGTCGGGCGAAGACACTCGCGCAGCCAGCGAGGCAATCACGGTCAAGGGACAGCCTGTGGGAAAGTTCGGGCCAGGCGGCCGGCGTGCGCTGGGCCTGCATTTTGTGCCTGAGGAACGCCTGGGCCGCGGCGCCGTGCCGTCGCTTTCGCTGGCGCGCAACCTCTTGCTGACGCGCAAGGAAGCTGTGGGCAAGGGCGGCTGGCTCGACCGAGGTGCCTTGCAGGCGCAGGCCGCCCGCATCATTGCTGACTACAAGGTGAAGTCCGGCGGTCCGCAGGCAGTGGCCAAATCCCTTTCGGGTGGCAACCTGCAGAAATTCATCATGGGCCGCGAGATTGATGCGCGGCCTGAACTGCTGATCGTCTCGCAGCCGACCTGGGGCGTCGATGTGGGTGCGGCCACGCAGATACGGGGCGAGCTGCTCAAGCTGCGCGACACCGGTTGTGCGGTGCTGGTGGTGAGCGAAGAGCTCGAAGAACTGTTTGACATCTGCGACAGGCTTTATGTGATGGCCAAGGGCCAGCTCTCACCGTCGCTGCCGCGCGCCGATGCCACGGTGGAGCTCGTGGGGCAGTGGATGAGCGGATTGTGGACGGCGTCGACTGGAAATTCGGATGTCGAATCGTCTGCCGGACGCACTTCTGCCGTCATAGAAGTACATCGTCAGGCGTGCTGTAGTGCGGACGATCAAGCCGGCCCGCTGGCTATTACATATCCAAAAATACAGGAGGAATCCTTGCGTTCCTTGATTGATCGGATTGAGGCATCCGGCTTTCTGCAATATTCCGCCTCACATGATTCCCTCTTTGCCTTCGCTGGAGAAAAATTGCTGGCTAGAGTCTTTAGCCCATCCTTGAAAAAGGCACCTGAATACGAGGTCGATCCGGATGCGCTTGTTGATCAGCTGTTGACTGCCGGTTCTCTTCACTGGGTGTTTGATTTGCATCTGGGAAGGGCTTCGGCATGAAACTCGAAATCCGTCCCCAGCCGTCTTCTTTCTGGAGCTACGCCTCCCCCGTGCTGGCCCTGCTGATCACCGTGCTGATTGGCGTGGCGCTGTTTGTGGCGCTGGGCAAGGACCCGGTCAAGGGTTTGCAGGTCTTCTTTTGGGAGCCCATCAAGACTCCCTATGCCCTGGGTGAGCTGCTGGTTAAAGCCACACCGCTGCTCATCATTGCGCTGGGCCTCGCGGTGTGCTTTCGCTCCAACGTCTGGAACATTGGCGCCGAAGGCCAGTTCGTCATGGGCGCGATCGCCGCAGGCGGCGTCGCGCTTCTGGCTGAAAAAACCACGGGTCCCTGGATTGTCCCGGCCATTTTGCTGGCAGGCCTTGCGGGCGGCATGCTGTGGGCCGGCATCACCGCTTTGCTGCGCGACCGTTTCAACGCCAATGAGATCCTGGTCAGCCTGATGCTGGTCTACGTGGCGGAGATGGTTCTGAACTTCCTGGTCTTCGGTCCGTGGAAAGACCCCAACGGCTACAACTTTCCCCAAACCAAAACCTTCGAAGCCGTCACCCAGATCCCGCGGCTTATGCAGGGTTCGCGTGTGAACATCGGCATCGTCCTCGCACTGCTGGGCGTGGCGGGCCTGTGGCTGTTCATGTTTCGTACGCATGCGGGGTTCCGGCATGAAGTCAGCGGCCTTGCGCCTGCGGCCGCGCGTTATGCCGGGTTCTCGTCACGCCGGGCGTTGTGGCTGGCGCTGCTGACGTCGGGCGCCGCGGCGGGCCTGGCTGGTGCGCTCGAAGTGGCCGGCCCTATCGGCCAGCTGACGCCCTACGTCCCGGCGGGCTACGGTTTTGCCGCCATCATCGTCGCCTTCGTCGGGCGGCTGCATCCGGTAGGGGTGGTGTTCTCGGCCATCCTGATGAGCATGTTCTATATCGGCGGCGAACTTGCGCAGTCGCGCCTGGGACTGCCCAAGTCCATCACCGGTGTGTTCCAGGGCCTGCTGCTCTTCAGCCTGCTGGCCTGCGACACGCTGATCGCTTACCGCCTCAGGCTGGCCAGGCCGATCCCCATGCCGGTGGTCACACCGGCTTCAACCGACCTTGTGAAAGGAGCCGGCTGATGGACTCCACCGCATTGCTCATCGCGGCCACACTCAGTGCGGGTACCGTGCTGGCCATCGCCGCGCTCGGCCTGCTGATCAACGAGAAGGCCGGCATTGTCAACCTGGGCGCCGAGGGAATGATGCTGTGCGCCGCCATTGCAGGCTTTGCCACCGTGGTGCATACCGGCAACAGCTGGCTGGGCTTTGCGGCCGGCATGGCGGCGGGTGCTTTTCTGGCGGCGGTTTTCGGTGTGCTGGTGATCTGGCTCAACACCAACCAGTACGCCACGGGCCTGGCACTCAGCCTCTTCGGCGCGGGTTTTTCAGCCTTTGCCGGCATCAAGTATGTGCAGGAGAAGCTGCCCGAGCAGTCGCAGTACCCCATTCCGTTCCTGGCGGACATTCCGCTCGCGGGCCCGGCGCTGTTCCGTCAGCATCCCATGGTCTACATCGCGATGGCGCTCACGGCCGGACTGATCTGGTTTTTGTACCGTACGCGCGCCGGGCTGGTGCTGCGTTCGGTCGGTGAAAGCCCTGAGTCGGCGCATGCCCTGGGCTACCCGGTGCGGCGCATACGGCTGGCGGCGGTGGTGGCCGGCGGCGCGCTGTGCGGGCTGGCTGGGGCCTATGTGTCGGTGGTCTACACGCCACTGTGGGTCGAAGGCATGATCGCGGGCAAGGGCTGGATCGCGCTGGCGCTCACCACCTTTGCCACCTGGCGCCCGGCACGGGTTTTGCTGGGTGCTTACCTGTTCGGCGGCGTGACCATGCTGCAGTTTCACCTGCAAAGCCTGGGTGTGAATATGCCCACGCAGTTCCTGAGCATGCTGCCCTACCTGTCCACCATCGTGGTGCTGGTGCTGATCTCGCGCAACCCCCTGTGGATTCGCGTCAACATGCCCAGCTCCATCGGCAAGCCTTTTTACCCGGGGGCCTGATGGTTATTTCATGATGTATTGGCGGCCAATCCGCCGCATAATTGCCTTTTTTCGCCTTCCCGCGCCACTTTTCATTTCAATGCCATTTCCAACAACGAAAGCGAGTTCACATGACTGACCTGCAAAAACGATCCCTGCTCAAGCTGGCGGCCCTGTCGGCTGTGGCCGGGGCGGCCCTGATGGGCTGCGGCAAGAAGGAAGAGCCGGTAGCGGCGCCTGCCGCACCGGCACCAGCGGCGGCAGCGCCTGCCAAGGTCGAGCCCCTGAAAATCGCGTTTGCCTATGTCGGCCCGGTAGGTGACGGCGGCTGGACCTTTGCGCACGACAACGGCCGCAAGGCCGTGGAAAAGGCCTATGGCGACAAGGTTGTCACCAGCTTCGTGGAAAAAGTACCCGAGTCGGCTGACGCCGAACGCGTGATCCGCGACATGGCGGCCCAGGGCAACAAGCTGATCTTCGGCACCACCTTCGGTTACATGGAGCCCATGCTCAAGGTTGCGGGCGACACCAAGGACGTGAAGTTCGAGCACGCCACCGGCTACAAGCAGGGGGAGAACATGCGCACCTATGACAGCCGCACTTACGAAGGCGCCTACATGGCCGGCGTGATCGCGGGCAAGATGAGCAAGACCGGCACGCTGGGTGTGGTCGGCTCGGTGCCGATTCCTGAAGTGGTGCGCAACATCAACAGCTTCACGCTGGGCGCGCAGTCGGTCAATCCGAAGGTCAAGACCAAAGTGGTGTGGGTCAATGAGTGGTTCAACCCACCCAAGGAAACCGAAGCCGCCACGGCGCTCATCAACGGCGGCGCTGACGTGCTGTTCCAGAACACCGACTCCTCCGCCGTGCTGCAGACCGCCGAAAAAATGGGCAAACGCGCATTCGGCTGGGATTCGGACATGACCGCCTACGGCCCCAAAGCCCACCTGGCATCGGCCATCATCAATTGGGGCCCGTACTACGTCAAAGCCGTGGGTGAGGCGCTGGACGGCACCTGGAAGGGCAACACCGCCGCCTGGTGGGGCGTCAAGGAAGGCGCGATCGACATCGTGTCCGTCGCCGCCGACGTACCGGACGACACCAAGAAGCGCGTCGAGGAAGTCAAGGCCGGGCTCAAGGATGGCAGCTTCTCGATCTGGAAGGGTCCTATCACCGACAACACCGGCAAGGAACTGCTGGCCAAGGATGTGGTGGCAGACGACAAATTTCTCGGTGGCCTGAAGACTTACGTCAAAGGCGTCGAAGGCAAGGTTCCCGGCAACTGAGGATAATGGACGGAGCGCCGTGCCCGAGGCAAAGTCCCCGGGCCGGAGCGCTCGCAACGTAGTTTTAAAGCTGCCTTCGGGCAGCTTTTTTGTTCAGGTATTGATGCGCTTCAGGAGCTGAGATGACGCCCGCACAAGTCAAGATAAAAACCGTCGCCGCAGACCGCTTGCCCGCGCTGTTAAAGCGCATGCCCAAGGCTGAACTGCACATGCACATCGAAGGCTCACTCGAGCCCGAACTGATCTTTGCGCTGGCCCGCCGCAACAACGTGGATATCCCATACACCAGCGTCGAAGAGCTGCGCAGCGCCTACGCCTTCACCAACCTGCAAAGCTTTCTCGACATCTACTACGCCGGTGCCAGCGTGCTCATCACCGAGCAGGACTTCTATGACATGGCGCAGGCTTACTTGCGCAAGGCCGCCGCAGACAACGTGGTACATACCGAAATGTTCTTTGACCCGCAGACGCACACGGCACGCGGTGTCAGCATGGAAACGGTTGTCAACGGCCTGCACCGGGCCTGCGTGGACGCCGGAACTGAGCTGGGGGTCAGCGCCTCGCTCATCCTGTGTTTTCTGCGCCACCTCAGCGAGGAAGACGCGTTTGAAACGCTGGAGCAGGCCCTGCCGCATCGCGACAAATTCATCGGCATAGGGCTCGATTCGGGCGAGATCGGCAATCCACCGGAAAAGTTCGCCCGCGTGTTCGCGCGTTGCCGCGAACTGGGTTTTCACCTGGTGGCCCACGCAGGTGAGGAAGGCCCGCCCGAATACGTCTGGACCGCGCTCGACTTGCTCAAGGTGGAGCGTGTGGACCATGGCGTGCGCTCCAGCCGCGATGCGTTGTTGATGCAACGCCTGGCCAAAGACCGCATTCCGCTGACCGTGTGTCCGCTCTCCAATCTCAAGCTCTGCGTGTTCCCGGACCTTGCCAGCCACAACCTGCGCGAGCTGCTCGATGCCGGGCTGGCCGCTACCGTCAACTCGGACGATCCAGCCTATTTTGGTGGCTATATGAACGAGAATTTCACGCAAACCTTTGCCGCGACGGGGCTGGAAGCGAAGCATGCCTATGCGTTGGCGCGCAACAGCTTTGAGGCGAGTTTTATCGACGCCTCGGCGAAATCCCGTTACATCAATCGCCTGAATGAAACCTTCGAAGCATTCCAGTAAGCCGTGCGCCTTGACTCCTGGCGGGGCTGAACGAGCATTGACGGAGACCTGTGTATGGCGTTAACGCCAAAAGAGGGGCAATTTCCCGTAGCCCACAGCCCCTGGCCTATCGCGCTGGCGGGGCTGGTGGCGCTGGCGGTGGCCATGGGCCTCGGCCGCTTTGCTTTTACGCCGCTGTTGCCCATGATGCTTAACGACGGCGTGGTCGATTTGCCAACGGCCAGCTGGCTGGCAAGCGCCAACTACTTTGGCTACATGCTGGGTGCGATTCTTTGCACGCTACAGCCCTGGCTTTGGGCGCGTTTCAAGTGGCTGCCATCGCTGGCTTACTCTTCGCTGGTGCGCGCCGGACTGCTTGCCACCGGCGTGTTGACCCTGGCCATGGCGTGGCAGTTTCCTGCGGTGTGGCCGCTGTTGCGGTTTGCCGCGGGTGTGACCAGCGCGGTGGTGTTTGTCTTCACATCTGGCTGGTGTTTATCGCAGCTCGCCAAGCGGGGCGTGCCTGCGATGGGCGGCATCATCTACGTTGGCCCCGGAGCAGGCATTGTGGTGAGCGGGTTGTTTGCCACCGGCATGGTGGCCTGGAATTGGAGAGCCGCCACGGGCTGGATGATTTTCGGCGCGCTGGCCTTTGTGCTGGCCGCCTCGGTGTGGCAGGTCTTGCGCGGCGGTGACGAACGCCTGACCGCACTGGCGCCGCGGAGTGCCATCCAGCCGGGCGATTCGTTGCAGCGCCACGGCCACGCAGAGATGACCCTGCTTACGCTGGCCTATGGTCTCGCCGGTTTCGGCTACATCATCACCGCCACCTTTTTGCCGGTAATCGCGCGCGCGGCGCTGCCGGGGTCGGCCTGGCTGGACATGTTCTGGCCCATCTTCGGCCTGGGCGTGATGATGGGCGCGTTGCTGGCCACACGGCTGCCGCCGGGCAAGGACTTCCGCCTGCTGCTGGCGGGCTGCTACTTTCTGCAGGCCCTGGGTATCGCCGCCAGCCTCTGGAGCCCCAGCCTCGCGGGCTTTGCGCTGGGCAGCCTGATGCTGGGCATGCCGTTCACCGCCATCACCTTTTTTGCGATGCAGGAAGTGCGCCGCCTCAAGCCCGCCACTGCTGCGAGCTTCATGGGCCTGCTGACCGCCACCTACGGCGTGGGGCAAATCCTCGGCCCGCCGCTTGTCGCGCTGCTGCTCAAGCGCACACCCAACGCGGGCGCGGGCTTCACCCTGTCGCTGGAGATCGCCGCCGCTTCACTGCTCGTGGGCGCCGTGATGTACCTGTGGATGGCCAGGGCTTATCCGGTGCTGCAAGCGCTGCCGGCGGGCCCTGCCGCCGTCGGCAAATAGGCGGTATTTCTTCAGCCCGGGCCGGGCTGCTGCACCAGCGCCATGGCGAACTTGCCGCCGCCCACCGACCAGTCCGAGTAGTCGTTCTCGTGCATGAAGATAAAAACATCGTCAGGCGCCACACCGGCATTGGCTTTCAGGTTGCGCGCGATGGCGGCATAGAGCGCGCGCTTCATCGCATCGCTGCGGCCGCGCCGCAGCGTGATCTCGACGACCACCGGTTTTTCCGACCGGGCCATGCCATTGAAGGTCCGGTTGAAGAAAAACTGCCGCGCATCGTAGTCGTTCACCAGGTTGAACAGCTCGTCTTCCGGCATGCCAATGCTGTCGACCAGGGCCTGGTGTATGCCGTCGACGATGCCCTGCCGGTGTTCGGTACTGGTGCTTTGGTGGACGCTGGTGCGGATAAAAGGCATGTGATTTTTCCTCAATTGAAATTAAAGCGACTGCGAGTTGGATTCGCCAGGAACTGCGCGAATTCTCCCAAGTGAATGTGATCCGGCCAAACGATTTGTTCGCACGCTATATGTGCCATAAACTCACATCATGACGCGCCGCCTCCCACCCCTGAACGCCTTGCGCGCCTTTGAAGCCGCAGCACGGCTGGGCCGCATGACAGCGGCGGCCGAAGAACTCTCGGTCACGCCCGGCGCGATCAGCCGGCAGGTGCGGCAGCTCGAACAGGCGCTTGGCGTGCCGCTGTTCGAAGGCACCAAGAACAAGCCGCAGCTGACGGCCGCCGGCGCTTCGCTGCGGCCGGCGCTGTCCGCCGCACTCGACCAGATGGAAGCGGCGGTGCGCGAGGTGCGCAGCGGCGAGGCCGGCATGCTGGATGTGTCCTGCTTCAGCACCTTCACCGTCAAATGGCTGATTCCGCGCCTGTACGGCTTCAACGCGCTGCACCCGGAGACTGAAATCCGCCTCAGCGCGGCTGAGCAGGCGGCGGACCTGGACCGCGGCCGCCACGACCTCGTCATCACGGTGGCCGAACGCGGTGCCCAGGCTTCGGCCACCTTGTTGCCGCTGTTTGTGGAGCGCTTGGGGCCTGTGATGGCGCCCGCGCTGGCGGCCAGGGCGGATGTGCGCAAGCCCCAGGACCTGGCGGTCCTGCCGCTGCTGCACACCCGAACGCGGCCCGACGCATGGCGGACCTGGTGCGAATCACGCGGCGCCAGCTTCCCCGTGCAGGGCGGCCCGGCTTTCGAACACTATTACTTCACGCTGGAAGCCGCGGTGGGCGGGCTGGGCGTCTGCATTGCGCCCTGGCACCTGGTGATGGACGACCTGCGGGCCGGCCGCCTGGTCGCGCCGCTGGGCTTTGACGAGAGCGCCTACCAGTACGTGGCTCTGCGCCGGGCCGGGGCACATGCGCGGCTGGACAGCTTCTGCGGCTGGCTGCAGGCGCAGGCGCGCGAGATGCCAGTGCCTTGAGACTGAAACTGCCCGCAAATCCCCTGAAAACCCGCCATAGTCCCTGAGTCGCTAAAATCAGGCCCTTTGGCGTGCTGTCCCGGCGCGCCCGCATCCTGTTTCTTCCGGGGCCATGTAGAGGACTACCATGTATAAAAACCTCGCGACCCCCGGTCTTTCGGCTTGTGTGGGCGCCTGTTTTATCTCTCTTTCTTTCCCTTTGACCTTGCACCCGCAGATGCCTGCGCAGGCCGCGCCATGAGCTACCAGGTCAAGGAAATTTTCTACACGCTGCAAGGCGAGGGCGCCAATGCCGGGCGCCCGGCGGTGTTCTGCCGCTTTGCCGGCTGCAACCTCTGGACGGGCCGCGAGCAGGACCGCGCCACGGCCGTGTGCCAGTTTTGCGACACCGACTTTGTCGGCACCAACGGCACCCTGGGCGGCAAGTTCAGGGATGCCGACGCACTGGCCGATCGCATCGCCGCGCAATGGCCTGCGGGCGACAGCAGCCACCGTTTTGTCGTGATGACGGGCGGCGAGCCGCTGTTGCAGGTCGATGCTGAACTCATTGCGGCGTTGCATGCGCGCGGTTTTCAGATCGCGGTTGAGACCAACGGCACCATTGCCGCGCCAGAGGGCATCGACTGGATCTGCGTGAGCCCCAAGGCCGGCGCGCCCTGGGTGCAACGCGCGGGGCACGAGCTGAAAGTGGTGTGGCCTCAGGCCAGCTTTGACCTGGCCGAACTCGAAGCCGCCGACTTCACCCATCGCTACCTGCAGCCCATGGACAACCCCCAGCGCCAGCAGAATACCGAAACCTGCATCCAGTTGTGCATGGAGCGCCCCGCGTGGCGGCTCAGCCTGCAGACCCACAAGATCACGGGCATCCGATGAGCACGAAAAAAACCACGACAGCAGTCCCCATGCGCTGCGAAATCAGCCAGACCTTTTACTTTGACGCGGCCCACACGCTCAAGCGTGCCATTGAGGCCGAAAGCAGCAAACGTGTGCACGGCCATACCTACAACGCCGAGGTCTTTGTGACCGGCGAGCCCGACGCGGCCACCGGCATGGTGATGGACCTGGGCCTGGTGCGGCGCGAAATCGCCGTGCTGCGCGAGGAGCTGGACCACCACCTGCTCGACGACGTGAAGGACCTGGGTCCGCCCACACTGGAGAACCTCTGCCAGTTCATCTTCCGCAAGCTCGATGCGCGTCTGCCGGGCCTGACCTCGGTACGCGTCTGGCGCGCCTCGCTGGGTGACGGCTGCCGCGTGAGCCGTTAGGTTCTCAGGCCAGGGCGATACACCTTATCGGGATTCAAATATCGCCGCCCCGGGGCTCCTGCGTTACCCTTGCCGTCATGAAAGCCTATCGCGCAGCCATCCTTTATTTCACCGGGCCCGCCCAAGCCCATTTCGAATCCGACGGCCTGCTCGTGGTGGGCCCAGACACCGAAGCCCGCCAGCGCGTAGAGGCCGTGGGCAGCTACCAGGCCCTGGCGCCGCGTTTTGCCAATGTGCCCACCGAGCACTTTCCGGGCCGCATCATCGCGCCGGGTTTTGTCGACATGCACATCCACTACCCGCAGCTGGATGTGATCGGCTCGCCCGCCGACGGCTTGCTGCCGTGGCTGGAGAACTACACCTTTCCAGAAGAAAAACGCTTCGCAGCCCAGGATCACAGTGCGCAAGCCGCTATTTTTTTCATAGCAGAGCTGCTGCGCAACGGCGTCACCACGGCGCTGGCCTTTGCCACCTCGCACGTTGAATCGGTCAACGCGCTCTTCACCGAGGCGCAAAAAGGCAGCCTTCGCCTGATGACCGGCAAATGCCTGATGGACCAGAACGCACCCGACGGCGTGCGCGACGAAACCGAACAAAGCCTCATCGACACCGAAGCACTGATCCAGCGATGGCATGGCGTGGACCGGCTGGGCTACGCCATCACGCCGCGCTTTGTGCCTAGCTGCAGTGAAGCGCAACTGCGCGGCGCCGGCGCGCTGGCCGCGAAGTACCCCGATGTATGGATCCAGTCCCACGTCGCCGAGAACAAGGACGAGATCGCCTGGGTGCGCCAGCTGTATCCGCAGGCCCGCAGCTACCTCAGCGTCTACGAACAGTTCGGCCTGTTGCGCCCGCGCGCGGTGTATGCCCACTGCATACACATCGACGACGAAGACCGCACGCTGATGCGCGCCACCGGCACGGCGGCCGCCGTCAGCCCGACCAGCAACCTGTTCCTGGGCAGCGGATTTTTTGACTATGAAGGCGCCGAGCGCGTGGGTTTTCCCTACGGCCTGGCCAGCGATGTGGGCGGCGGTACTTCCTTCAGTCCGTTTCACACCATGCTTGCGGCTTATTACGTCGGCCGCGAAGGACAGGCCAAACCGGGCCTGTCGCTCAAGCCGCAGGCGCTGTGGTGGCAGCACACGGCGGGCGCGGCGCGCGCGCTGGGGCTTGAAGGCGTGGTGGGCAACCTGCAGCCCGGCTGCGAGGCAGATTTTGTGGTGCTCAATCCCCAGGTCACGCCGCTGCTGGCGCGCAAGACCGCGCAGGCCGTGAACCTGGATGAACTGCTGTTCGCGATGATCGTGCTGGGTGACGACCGCCTGGTCGAAAAAACGGTGATCTCCCAAGCCAGCGGCAGTTAAGCCTGAATTAAGCTAAATATGGCTCCAGCCCTTTAAAAATGGGCGCAATAAGCTCCTGAATTGATAGCGTTTCAGGCCAGTGTCTTCCGGCCCATGGCTTGCCTACAATCTAGGCAACCGAGGAATCCCCTGAAATGAGCATCAAAAGCGACAAATGGATACGCCGCATGTCCGAGCAGCACGGCATGATCGAGCCCTTCGAACCCGGCCAGATCCGCCAGCGCGACGGCCACAAGATCATCAGCTACGGCACCAGCAGCTACGGCTACGACATCCGCTGCGCGCCCGAGTTCAAGGTCTTCACCAACATCCACAGCACCGTGGTAGACCCGAAAAACTTCGACGAAAAAAGTTTTGTCGACTTCCACGGCGACAGCTGCATCATCCCGCCCAACAGCTTCGCGCTGGCGCGCACCATGGAGTACTTCCGCATTCCGCGCAACGTCCTCACCATCTGCCTGGGAAAAAGCACCTATGCCCGCTGCGGCATCATCGTCAACGTCACGCCCTTCGAGCCCGAATGGGAAGGCTACGTCACGCTGGAGTTCTCCAACACCACACCGCTGCCCGCCAAGATCTACGCCGGCGAAGGCTGCGCACAGGTGCTGTTCTTCGAGAGCGACAAGGACGATGTCTGCGAAGTCAGCTACAAGGACCGCGGCGGCAAGTACCAGGGGCAGGTTGGGGTGACGCTGCCCAAGGCGTAGCGGAAATCCGCGCGCCTGTTTCGAACGGGCTCCGGCAAAGAGCGTCCGGTTTTGTTTCTGCCTTCAGTCAAGGCCTGACGGCTTGGGGACGGCTGGCAAAGCCGCTCATGTACTTGATGGCATCACCGATGGTGTCGCGCCAGACCGGCCATTCATGGTCGCCATCGACGACACGGTACTCCACCAGCTTGGGCTGGTATTCAAACAGCTTCTGGAACAACCCGGCCGAGTGGTAGGCGATGGAAAAGGTGTCGTGGTCGCCGCTGTTGATGTACATCGGCACCACAACTTTTTTGCTTTTGTAGGCTTCCCAGCTCGCGGTGTAGTTCAGGCGGTCCCATGTGGCTTGGTCAAATTTGCCATTTGCCTGAAACGGCGCCACCTGCATGGCCGAAGAATGGGCCGGTGGGGTGGGTGCATAGATCGCCGGGCTCAACGCTGCGGCGGAAACAAACAATTCAGGGTATTTGAAAACGGCATTCACCGTGCCGAAGCCGCCGGCGGACAGCCCGCCGATCATGCGGCCTTCTCGGGCATTGATGGTCCGGAAGCTGGCGTCGATATGCGGGATGAGTTCCTTGATAAGCGCGGTTTCCGCCTTGTCCTTGTTGCCGTCCACCCACCAGCTTGTGCCGCCGCCCGGCATCACGATGATGGCCGGCTGGACGCGGCCTTCCCGCACCAGCGTGTCTATGGTCGACTGGACCTGGCCTTTGACCAGCCAGTCATTGTGATCGCCGCCATTGCCGTGCAGCAGGAAAATCACCGGGTAACGCAGCCGGCCGCTTTCATAACCATCCGGCAGGTAGATGGTGTAACGGTAATCTGTGTTCAGGGCTTTTGAACTGAAGGACCTGACGGTGACCTCGCCGGCAAGTGACGGAGATGCAACGGCCGCAGCGACTACCAGCAGTAGCCAGGCCAACAGTTTGCGGATCGGTCTGAATGCCATACGTGTCTCCATTTGATCTCCCTGTTGTGATGGGAAGCGCCCGGCTCCGCAAGCCGCCCAACGGGTGAACCACCGGCAGGGCGCTACCGGGGGAACGTCTGCTGCTACTTCACCAGCAACACCGGAATTTCGCATTCGGCGATGACCCGCTGGGCCACGCTGCCCATCAGTGCCCGGCTCAGCAGGCCCTGGCCGTGGGTGCCCATGACAATCATGTGTGTTTTTTCGCGCTTGGCGGCACGCAGGATTTCGGCGGGGGGCGAGCCTATGACCGCCGTCGTACGGAACGCAATCTTCTGGCGTTTAAGGAACCGTTCAATCGGCGTCAGCACCTTCTGCGATTCTTCGGCGTGGTAGGCGGCGACGTCTGCGGAACCCAGCATGCTTTTGACCCGCCCTGGAACGGGTGGCTGCACATTGATCACCACCACTTCACCGTCGGCGCCGACCAGATCCTCGTGATTGACCAGAAAGGCCAGGGCTTTTTTGGTGTACTTGCTGCCATCGGCTGCGAACAGGATCTTCATGCGCGTCTCCACAATGTGAATCCTTCAGCGTAGCACCGGGGGCGGCAACTCTTTGTAGGCGAGCGCCGCTGTATGCGCTTGAGCGGCTTTCTGTGTCAGCCCACGGGGCCCGGTGCTGCCAGCGCCACGCGCGCCGCCGCCAGGTCCCAGCCTGCCCAGCCGCAGCTCTTGAACAACACCGGACCGGCCGCGGGTTTTATGTCCTGGCGCACCACGTCGGCGAGTGTGGCGAAGCGGCTCACATCCAGCCCGGCCTGAAGCAGGTCGCCGGCTTCGTGGCCGGCGTCGGAGGTGTCGACAAACACCGAGCCCTTTGCGGCGAAGTATTGGCATAGCGCCGCACTCAGCTCCACCATGGTGGGCGTAAAAGCGCCTACTGCGCTGACAAAGCCGTCCGGGCGTGGTACGGCACTGAGCACCACGCCGCTGGCGGGCGTGCAGGTGACGGCCAGCGGGCAATCGGCCAGCGCGGTGTTGGCGTCAAACACCATGCGGGCGTTCAAGCCCAAAGACTGCGCGTGGTGCACCAAGGCCTGGGCGCTGGCCGCGCTGCGCGAAGCGATCCGGAATTCGCGCACGCCCAGGCCTTCGGCAAAGGCTTCGAGGTGGGCCAGGCCCTGCACGCCCGCGCCCACGATCAGCATCGGACCCTTGGGGTTGGGTGCCAGCCGCTGCGCCGCCAGCAGCGAGACGGCGGCCGTGCGGCGGGCGGTGACGGTGGGGCCGTCCAGCATCAGCCTACGCTGGCCGGTGGCCACGTCAAATACCACCACGTCGCCCTGGATGGCGGGCCGGCCGGTGCCGGCGTTGGCGGGGGTGAAGGTGATGAGCTTGGTGATGGCGATCCGGGCGTCCAGCGCGGGCATCACAAAAAGGCTGCCGCCGGCGGGCAAGGCCTGCACTACGCGAGAAGGCGCCTGCACCGTGGTGTCTTTGAGTAGCAGCGTTAGTTCGCCGACCAGTAGCGGGTAAGGCAGCCGGGCGGCAGTCTGGGCGGGGTTGAGCGCGGTGGGCATCATGGGGCGATGGTAAGCGGCGAAGGGAGAAGGAGGCAACGGGAGGCGGTGCGGGACGCGAGACCCTGGCGTTACGCCGCGTAAAAAAATGAAAGGTTTTTATCCTACAGAGTCCCGGGAAAAGCGCTGGATGGAAACCCCCGGGGGGCCCCTCAGGATGAACCAGGGTTCACCGGGAGGCCTGTCATGTTTTCTGATCACTTGAAAAAATTCGACGAAATGCCTTACAGGACGTTGCTAATGGTAGCGGCCGGGCTGGTTTTTGTTTGTCAGCTCGCAGCTTTCGCGTTTGTGGCGGATGCACAAGTCACCAAAGCGAAGATCCGCGACTACCAGCGCACTGTCGAAATCCAGGCGATTGCCCAATGCATGGAAACCGCCCCGGTCCCCGCGCGCCAACGCTGCATCCAGGAAGCCCGCGTTATGGCCAGTTCGGCTGTGCCGCCGGCCGCGGGTGCCGCGCCCGAAGCGCAAGCCCTGGCGGATGCGCCGGATGAGTCGAACGGCGTGATGGCGAGCAATGAAACCGGCGTCAGCGGCATGCTGCCAACCCAGCCTGCACAGGGCTTCATGGCCGCATCCTTTGCATTTCGTTAGTTCACGCTTGGGGGACGGAATCAACGGCCGCAGCGGTTAGCATGGGGCCAGGATGAACGTTTCACGTATTTACCAGCCGCGCAACCCCCTGTTCTGGCTCATGCTCGTGCTTAACGGGCTGTCTCCCCTGCTGGCCTGGGTGGTGCAGAACCGGCCGCTGAACGCGGTGGCCACGCTGGTGGTGACCTGCTTTGCGATAGGCAATGCGTTGCTGGGCATGTGGCTGGCTTGGCGCCTGTTGCGGGAGGAGCCCGCCGCGCCTGCGCAGGAAACTCCTGGCGCGGGCAACGATTCCACTAGCTGACGGCTCCGGCAACTTTTGATATGTCGCGCCCGGTGGTCAGCGCCGTGGCCACGGCCGTTCGCAGCCCGCGCACTACCTCTGGCAATGGCAGGTTCGGCACGCCTTGCTCCGGAACATAAGGAACGTGGATGAACCCGCCGCGTGTGCGTTTGAAGCCTCGTTGTGTAGCCAGCGCATGCATCAGCGCATAAAAGACATGGTTGCAGACAAAGGTGCCCGCCGTTTGTGACACCTCGGCAGCGACGCCGGCGTCTTGCAGCGCTTGCAGCATCGCCTTGATGGGCAGGGTGGTGAAATATGCCGCCGGTCCGCCGGGCACCACGGATGTGTCGACAGGCTGGCTGCCGGTGTTGTCGGGAATGCGGGCGTCATCGACATTGATGGCAACGCGCTCCAGCGAGATCGCGCTGCGCCCGCCGGCCTGACCGACGCAGATGACGAGTGCCGGCTTGTGCAGTTTCAGCAGCCGGACAAGTTCAAGTGTGGAGTCACCAAAGACGGTGGGCAGCTGCGCCGCGACCACGCGGTGGCCGGCAATGCGCTTGCCGCGCAGCGCCTTCACTGCAAGCCAGCTGGGGTTGATAGCCGGGCCTGTGCGCCCGGCCTCTCCAAAAGGGTCGAAGCCGGTGAGCAGTACGCAGGGGAGGGCGGTCGCAGGAGAGGCAGAAGAGGTAGAAAAGGCAGAAGAGGTACGAGTGGACGAGTCGGCAGGCATGCAGGCATTGTGAAGGATGGAGGCCGGTTATAGCTACCACGACCAGGGATGGCCGAAGGCGTCTCATAAGTTTCAGGCTGCTGTTCTAAGGAAGATCCTGAATCGTCTTCCGGCTTATTTTTTGATCAGCGCACCGGTTTTGCTGTCGAACTTCACCACGCGCACTTGCCCATTCTGGCCAGGAAAGTCGTCAAACACCGCGCGCACCAGGTAGGGCACCACCAAGGGCAGGTCGCTGCTGCCGCCTTCGTAGAAGGCGCGCGACTCAAACACCGTCCGGGGCGGCTTGCCGGGCGGGGTGCCCTGGGTGTCGAGCAGCCGCAGGCGCAGGCTGTGGGTGTAGAGCGTCATGCTCACCGGCCGGTCGCCGACGTAGCGCGGCCCGAAAGGATCCGGCACCCAGCCGCCGCCGTAGAGGCGGCCCGCGGCATCGCGGTAGGGCGGCACAAACACCATGTTGTCCTGGTAGACCGGCTGCATCCAGGTTTTTTCCTCGCTGCGGCTGCTGGCGGCCACGTCAACCTGAAGGCGCCCGACCTGGCCTGGAGGCGCGAGCCTGAGGCCGCGTTTTTCGAGCTCGGCCTGCACATGGCCCTCGTACGTGGCTTGCTCCAGCTGGCGGGTAGTGTCTACCGGCGTGATGTAGCTAAAGGTGCTGCCCGCTGCGTCTGCGGGCCACTGGTTGAAGCTGGTCACGCGCGTGGTGATCGGGCTGGCGCAGGCGGTCAGCAGGGCTACCACCGCCAGCGCGAGCCAGCTGCGGAGCGACAAGCAAAAAGGCATGAAGCGGGTCATGAGGAATGGATACATCAGGGTTCAATTTGTTCCGTGAATCGGGCCGGCTCAAGTAAAGTCGGCGCATGCGCTGACAGCCGGCAGGAAGCGGTCAGGGCTAAATCACTACCACTGTACGGGATTGGGAGAATGCCATGAAATGGGAAGGCAATCGTGAGTCTGACAACGTGGAAGACCGGCGTGCGGATGGTGGTGGCGGCGGCGGTTTCGGCTTTGGAGGCCGCAGCATCGGCATCGGCACCATTGTGGTGGCGCTGGTCGGTGGCTGGATCTTCGGCATCAACCCGCTCACGATTCTGGGCGTGCTCAGCGGCGGTGGACCGCCGGCGCAGGTGCAGCAGGCGCCTGCGCAGCGCCCGCCGGCTGATGACCGCATGGCCAAATTCGTCTCGACCGTCCTGGCTGATACCGAAGACGTCTGGAAAGATGTGTTTGCCAAAGGCGGCGCTACCTACCAGGAGCCCCGGCTGGTGCTGTTTCGCGGCGCCACCCAAACGGCCTGCGGCCAGGGGCAGGCGGCAATGGGCCCGTTTTATTGCCCGGCCGACCAGAAGGTGTACATCGACCTGGGGTTCTACGAAACCTTGCGTAGCCGCCTGGGTGCGCCGGGTGACTTTGCACAGGCCTATGTCATTGCCCATGAAGTCGGCCACCACGTACAAAACCTGCTGGGCATCAGCGGCAAGATGGAGCAGATGCGCGGCCGCGTCAGCAAGGCCGAGTTCAACGCGCTGAGTGTGCGGCTGGAACTGCAAGCCGATTGTTTCGCCGGGGTCTGGGCGCACAACGCGCAGAACGCCCGTCAGATCCTCGAGCAGGGTGACGTTGAAGAAGCCATGAACGCAGCCGCCAAAATCGGCGACGACGCCCTGCAAAGGGCCGGCGGCGGCGCGGTGGTGCCTGAAAGTTTCACCCACGGTACCAGCGCCCAGCGCCAGCGATGGTTTGACACCGGCCTGAAAACCGGCAGCGTCAAGGCCTGCGATACCTTCAGTGCCAGAAATATATAGAAAAACCGGCACCAGCCCAAGCTTGATGGGCGCAAGCAGCTATAAAATTGATAGCATTCAAGGCTATGTTGTGGCGGGTTGTCCTCATCTGTAACAGCCCTGAAGCCAGGATTGGCGTTTAAAACCGGCCAATTCACCCAAAGTGCGACAATAGCGGGCTAAGGAAGCTCTGCATAACCCCTGTCCTGCGGTCTGTGACCGGGCGGGCCCGGGTTCTTTGCGGTGTTACCTTTCTTGCCAATGGCGGTGCCGTTGGCTGCAAGACGCGCCTTGGCATCCTGTTGGATCCGCGCGCGCCATCACCCGCTAGAGATACGCTGAGTTTCCTTATGACATCCTCCTTTTCCAATCTTTCGCTGGCCGAACCGCTGGCCCGCGCCGTCGCCGAGATGGGCTACGAAACCATGACCCCCATCCAGGAACAGGCCATACCGGTCGTCCTGCAGGGTAAAGACGTCATGGGCGCCGCGCAGACCGGCACCGGCAAGACCGCGGCTTTCTCGCTGCCGCTGCTGCAGCGCATGATGAAGCATGAGAACGCCTCGACCTCGCCCGCGCGCCACCCGGTGCGCGCGCTGGTACTGCTGCCCACGCGCGAACTCGCCGTGCAGGTCGCTGAGCAGGTCAAGCTCTACGCTAAATACACCAACCTGAACAGCGCCGTAGTGTTTGGCGGCATGGACATGAAGCCCCAGACGGCCGAGCTCAAAAAAGGCGTCGAGGTGCTGGTGGCCACGCCGGGCCGGCTACTGGACCACATTGAAGCGAAGAACGCGGTGCTTAACCAGGTCGAGTACGTGGTGCTGGACGAGGCCGACCGCATGCTGGATATCGGCTTTTTGCCCGACCTGCAGCGGATCCTGAGCTACCTGCCGAAGCAGCGTATCACCCTGCTGTTCTCGGCCACCTTCTCGCCCGAAATCAAGCGCCTGGCCTCCAGCTACCTGCAGGATCCGGTCACCATCGAGGTGGCGCGCTCCAACGCCACGGCCTCGACCGTCGAGCAGCATTTCTACAGCGTAGGCGCCGACGACAAGCGCCGCGCGCTGCATCAGATCCTCAAACAGCGCGGCATGAAGCAGGCCTTTGTCTTCGTCAACAGCAAGCTGGGCTGTGCACGCCTGGCCCGTTCACTGGAGCGCGAGGGCCTTAAAACCGCCGCGCTGCACGGCGACAAGAGCCAGGATGAGCGCCTCAAGGCGCTGGAAGCCTTCAAGAAAGGCGAAGTGGATTTGCTGGTCTGCACCGACGTTGCGGCCCGCGGCCTCGACATCAAGGACGTGCCGGCGGTATTCAACTTCGACGTTCCCTTCAATGCCGAAGACTATGTGCACCGCATCGGCCGTACCGGGCGCGCAGGCGCCTCGGGCCTGGCCGTGAGCTTTGTCGCCAGCAGCGACCAGCGCCTGGTGGCTGACATTGAAAAGCTGATCAAGACCAAGATTGAGCTTGAGCCCATTGAATTTGAAGAAGACCGCCCGCGTATCAGCGAGCAGGGCCGCATCAACGACGGCCGCCGTATGTACCGCGACGCTGAAGACGGCGGAAGCCCGCGCGAAGCACGCCAGCCGCGCGAGCGCCGCGAACACCCGCCGCACCGCCAGCCCGCTGCGCCGCGTGACCCATTCTTCGACCAGCCTTACGAGCCCGCCGTAGCGCCCGACGCTACACCCGCCTGGGAAGCCGCCGCCAAGGCAGCTCCCGCGCGCAGCAGCGTGTCGGCCAACATCAAGCCCAAGAAAAAAGTCGCGGCGCTGTTCAAGACTGCCGGTTAAACCCGGTCCCGCGGGCAGGTAGCAACCGTCGGCGAGCGCCTACGGCGGGTTGCGGGGCCGTCCGGTGCGGCGCTTGTGGCGCGCCTTCTACGCTGTCTCCATGACGGCGAATACCGATCCGCATTTGAGGCCTCCATCGGCTTTGGGACTTCCCGCGCGCTTCCACAAAATCCTGAAAACCATCCGCCCCTTGTGGCGCGCCGTCGATCACTGGATAGACGCAGACGGCATGCGGATGAGCGCCGCCATGTCTTTCTACGGCATCCTGAGCCTGGCGCCGCTGCTGGTTCTGCTTGTGGCCGTGTTGGGCTGGTGGCTGGATCGCGCGTACATCGAAACCAGCCTGGTGGACCATATCCGCAGCGTGGTCGGCGCGCAGGGCGCGCAGGTGGTGCAGCAGGCGCTGTCGAGCGCACAGGAGCCATCGGAAGGCATTGCGGCTTCACTGTTTGCTTTTGCCTTGTTGCTGTTTGGCGCTACCGGCGTCTTTGCCGAGCTGCAGGACGCGTTTGAGCGGCTGTGGCGGCAAGGCAGCGGCGAAGAACCGCAGCAGAAGTGGTGGCACAGCGCCTCCCTGCGCCTGCGTGGGGTGGCTTACATCCTGGCTTTTGGTTTTTTGTTGCTGGTCTCGCTGGTGATTTCGACTTTTCTCAGCCTCCTGTCGGGCTGGGCGGGCAGTTATCTGCCGATCGAGAAGATCGCCTGGATCCTTAATGAAGTTGTGTCTTTCGGCTTCTGCGTTGTACTGTTTGTCGCGCTCATGAGGATGAGCGTGGGCCCCAAGCCCGCTTTGCGCTATCTGGTGATGGGTTCCGCCGTGGGGGCCATCCTGTTTGCGGTCGGTAAGCACCTGATGGCTTTTTACCTCTCGACCGCTGCGGTTGTGTCGGCTTATGGCGCAGCAGGCTCTCTGGTGGTGATCCTGATGTGGATCTACTTTTCGTCGGCCGTGCTCTTGTTGGCCGCAAGCGTGGCTCGCGCATGGGCCGACGAGTCGGCCAGCGCGCGGCGGGCTGGGCTACCCCCGGGCGCTGCTGCGGCGGGTGCGCGCGCTGCATAGTGCCTGCTGCTCTTGCCTCGGGTAAAGGCCGATGTGCACGGTTCAGGCCGACTTTCCGTGCTTGCCAGGCTTTTGTGCCTGTTCGCATTTCACACTGATCAATTCAAACTCGCCGGCTGTTGCGCCCAGCCTGGCGGCGGTGAGACAGCCTCCCCACACACAACCGGTGTCGAGCGGCAAGGTGTTGTTTCGCAGGGCAGGTGTGCTGTTTTTTCCGCTGGACAGGGTGGACCAATGGCCAAACGCCACGGGTGTCTTTAGGGTAGCGCGGCCCGGGGCATCAAACCACGGCAGATGGCCTTCAGGCGCACTTCCGGGGCCGTCGGTGCTGCTGAAATCCATCACGCCTTCGGGCGTGCAGAAGCGCAGGCGGGTCAGCGCGTTCACGATGACCCGCAGCCGGTCGGCGCCCTGGAGGCTGTCGTCCCAGTGGTCGGGTGTGTTGCCGTACATGGCCTGCAAAAAGTCTTTAAGGTCCCCGCTGCGCAGCACCTGCTCCACCTCCGACCCCAACGCCATGGTTTGCGCTGCAGTCCATTGCGGAAGCACGCCGGCATGCACCATCAGCCAACCGTGGCGGTGCAGCGCCATGGCCCGGTGGCGCAGCCAATCGAGCAGTGCCTGGCTGTCCGGGGCTTCCAGAATGTCCTGTACGGTGTCACTGCGTCCGGGCTTGCGTACACCTTGCCATACGGCCAGCAGGTGCAGGTCGTGGTTGCCCAGCAGGCACTGTGCCGCGTCACCCAGGGCGGACAGACGGCGCAGCACCTTGAGCGACTCGGGGCCGCGATTGACGAGGTCACCGAGGAGGTAGAGGGTGTCGCGGCTGGGCGAGAAATCCATCTTGTCCAGCAGTCGCCCCAAGGGCGCATCGCAACCCTGCAGGTCGCCAATCAAGTATTGAGCCACGATCTCCCGGCTTCTTTGACCAGCATCGTCTTGCACGCGCTGTCTTTTTCAGACTCCAGCGCTGCGATGCAAATCCACTTCTCTACCGGCTCGCCGATCAGCCGCGCAAGCGCTCCCGCTATTGCTGGGCTGAGATGGCCGCGCGTTTTGGCGGTATGAAGTGCGCCCCTCGACAGACGTAGCTTTTCGGTCCAGTACGGAGCTGGTTCCCGGGCTAACGCGTCGTCTAGCAGATTCATTGTGGTTTGCATATTGGTATTGCCTACATGTTGTATTCATGCCTACAGAGCGTAGTCATGGTATCAAAGCTCTTGACTACAAGGTGTAGTCATCGGCATCCTCTGGCTTGCCTACGCATTGTAGGCATTTAATAGGAGCCACACCATGATCAAAGTCACCATCATTGATACCAACACCCGCGAAAACAAGGGTATCGGCAAAACCAGTGGCAAGCCGTATCACATGTTCTTCCAGAACGGCTATGCCCACACCCACGCCAAAGACGGCGCGCTCAACCCCTTCCCCGAAAAAATCGAACTGGTCCTTGATGTGGACCAGCAAAGCAACATGCCGAAGGTTTATCAACCCGGCGAATACCAGCTTCACCCGGCCAGTCTTTATGTGGGCAAATTCGGCCTTGAGGTGGCTCCCAAGCTCGTCCCCCTGAAAAAAGCCTGAGTCCGGGTGAACCATGACCCGCGCCCTGCAACTTCAAGCTGCTAAGGCCGCTGTTCGGGCTTCGATGATCACGCTTCTCTACGAAGTGTCGATGATCGAGGACCAGTCGCCTTTTGACACACTCGTCATTACTGCTGAGTTCGATGATGACCACTGCGAAATCGGTTACGTCATCACCCTGGACGATATGCCTTTGGCGGGCTCATCGCTATGAGGTCCGCCGATCAACTCCAGATGTTTGAGCCCGAGGGGGCCAAACTCGCTGAGCTCGTGGCTGGTCACAGCAAGACCGCCGCCTTTGAGCGTCGAGTTGCCGTGAACCTCGAAACCTCCGGGTATTCGTCCGCCGCGTCTTCACGCATCGGCTACGCCGAACACGCCGAAGAGCAAGCTGCTGTGTGCGAAATGGCGCTGCAGTTCGAGCGCCTTGCAGGTCTCGCATGAACACCCCCGCCGCACGCACTGAGAGCCGCGCAGCGGCTGGGCTTGTCTCAGTATCAACAACCCATACGGGGTGTCTCAACCCCGAAGGGTTAGCTTCTGTGATCTGGCTTGCAAACAATGGGATCACCATTGATCGCCAGCAAGCCAGAGTGACCCGGCTCCGCAAGGGCGTAGGTGTTGCGGCCAAGCTGCTGCATAACGCTGCAGGTGATCGTGCCCAGAAAGTCATGGTGACCCTGACCTATGCTGGTGACAACAGCAGCTGGAAGCCTACGCACCTTACCGCGTACATGACCAACGTCCGCAATTGGTACAAGCGTCTCACCGGGAAAAACCTCCGCTATGTCTGGGTTGCAGAGCTGCAGGACCGGGGCGTAATCCACTACCACGCTGTGTTTTGGCTCAAGAAGGGCATCACCATGCCCAAGGCCGACAAACGCGGCTGGTGGCCGCATGGCATGACCAAGACCGAAGCGGCAAAGAAGCCCATCGGCTACCTCATGTCCTATCTCTCAAAAATCGAAACGAAAAACGTAATGGAGTTCCCCCATGGCGCTCGTATCTCTGGTTCTGGTGGCCTCGATAAAACTGGTCGCGACATTAAGCGCTGGGTACTTTGGCCTGCGTATCTGCAGGGCAATGCTGCAGCCGGTGACCGCTTCAAACCTGCGGTTGGAGGCGGCTATACAAATCATGACACTGGCGAATTCTTCAGAGCTGAATTCCAGCCAGTCGGCAATTCTCACAAGACCTTTTTTAGAGTCTATACCCACCCACGGGAAGTGGACGCCGCTGGTCCGTTCTCTTGGGTACGGTCCGCTCCGCAGGGGGTGACGGTTCATTGACAGATTGCGACGGAAAGGGCTCCAGCGTTGTGAAACGTCGAGCTTCTTTCCGGTGCAATTTCGCACCGCTACCTTTACCAAGGAAATCGGAAATGAAACGCTCTCTGAAACTGAAACTGGCTTCTATCCCTGCCTTCGTGTTGGCAAGCTCGGGTGCTGCATATGCAGCCGTTCCCGCTGCTGTCACCACGGCAATGACCGACGCTCAAGCCGACGCCCTGTCGGTGGCTGGCACGCTGACCGCCATGGTCGCCCTGATCTGGGGTGCCGTGTACCTCAAGCGCAAGTTTTTCGGTTAAACCAAGGACCGGGGAGGGCACAAGCTCTCCCCATTTCCAATGGGCTATTCACACAAAGGCATTTGCTACCCGACTGAACAGCAGGCCGAGACGGCTTACTGCGAGTCCTGGACGCAAACCGGACTTTCGTCAACCGGCGACTTGATTTCAAGTCGCTGCACCGGCGTTTCCGGGGGTGTCGCCACAGTCGAAAGACTCAATGGCGCAACGATAGCGACTGTCAACGTACCGGCTCCGACCTTCGCGCCATGCGAGCACGATGGCGGCGTTTCGATGGCGCTGGACTACTGGTACTTAGCGCTAGGCTTTTGCGCCGTCCTATGGGGCGCTAAGCAGCTCCACAACCTATTCCGAGGCCGACACGAAGTCGTCTAAATATGGACTTTCAAACATGGCAAGCAATACATACACTCGCGCCCTTTGGGCTGCTCTTTTTGGGCTTGTGGCTCTTGTTCAGGTAGCACCTGCATATGCTGAGGGGCCTGTAGCTGCTCCCGGTGCTTTCGAACAGTTCATGCAGAAGGTCACTGGTGCCGGTAAGACCACGGTGGACTTTGCTAAAGACGGAACCCCCGTGGCTGCGCCCGGCGTTCCCCAGGTCAGCACGGACGGCGGCCTACCCAAGGTCGAGCAGACTGGCAATGTTCGCAATCCGTCGGGTAATGCTGTCCCCGTCAAAGTCACCGGCAGGATTCCCGGAGTTCAGACAGCATTAGCCGTCGGTCGCGCACTGGGTAGAGTGGTTGGGCCAGTCGCTGCGGGGATGGCCATATGGGAGGTCTGCAAAGAGTTGGGCTTTGGCTGTAGCCGCACCGCGGACAGTGGTCTGATCACCATCACGCGAGAAGACCCCGACATTTGCACCGTTTCGCCGTGCAGTGAATATTTGTATTCACAGAGCTCGACTATTACCAGCGGTTGGAGAACTTCGAGAGCTTCTGCTTGCACAGCGTTGGCGAATTCGTTGAAGGCAAATATTCCCACCTACAGTTTCAGCGGCTCTGTGTCTGGAAATATTTGTGTGATGTCTTACACGACGCCTTCGGGTGATGTTGGCGAAGACGCTTATCACCTCGCTACTCGAATTGTTGACCCGGCGCCAAGCAACGCGGTTCCAGCGAGTCAGCAGGAATTGCTCGATGCAGTAGCTGCTAAAAGTGGCTGGCCGTCCACCTCGGCGATCGCGGAGGTGATCGCGCAGTCGAACACCATTGGCGGTCCCAAGGTGCAACCTCAGGCCATCACCGTCTCTGGCCCCGCCACCTCACCCGGCACGACGACCACCACCAACAACACCACGAACAACACCACCAAAGCCGAGACGACCACCCACAACCACACCTATCAGGGCGACACGATCACGACCACCACGCTCACCAACACCGTGATTACCAACAATCTCGGCGACGTAATTTCCAACGAAACGAAAACCGAAACGCCACCCGAAGACACACGCGGTGAGTGCGAGAAAAATCCGCAGTCGCTCAACTGCTCGGAGCTCGATACACCGGAGGGCGAAATCCCCAAGTCGACAAAAAACATTACCTATTCGCCAGAGAACCTGTTTGGTGGCGGTAGTTGTCCCGCGAATCACACCATTACAACGAGTGCGGGCAAGCAGATTGTTTTGAGCTATCAGCCGACTTGTGACGCTTTCTCGGTCTACATCCGGCCCATGATCATCGCTATTGCGCTGTACATGGCCTACCTCATTATTCTCCCGGGGGCAAAGGTATGAAGCTTGGAACTTGGCTCCTGACGCTCATGCAGCCCATGCTGGCAAAAATTCTCGTCTCGCTCGGCTTCTCGGTGGTCAGCGTCGTGGGCATGGAGGCCGCGCTGTCAGGGCTCAAGGCTCAGTTCATTTCTGCCGCTAACGCGATGCCTGCGGGCATGCTGCAGCTCTTTTTGCTGGGTGGTGGTGGGGTAGCCCTCGGGATCATCTTCGGAGCCATGGCGACCCGGTTACTGCTCTGGCAGATTCAATCGAGCGTGAAGATTCTGGGAGTGAACACATGATTACCTTGATTACGGGCGTTCCCGGGTCCGGCAAGAGCCTGCACGCTGTCGCTGAGCTCCTGTTGCCCATGCAGGGCGCAACGGTTGAGCATGAGGGCGAAAAGGTCCCTCGGGTGCTGCACACCAACATCAAAAACCTGCTGCTCGATCACGTCCACATCGACGCTAAAAACCTCAACGAATGGCACACATGGGCCAAGCCCGGCGCGCTGATCTGTTTCGATGAGGTTCAGGAGGTGTGGCGGCCGCGCTCCATGGGAGCACAGACGCCGGAGTGCATTGCCAAGCTGGAAATTCATCGACACATGGCGGTGGACTTCGTGTTGATCACGCAGCATCCCATGTTGCTCGATCAGAATATCCGGCGTTTGGTCGGTCGTCATTTGCACGTGCGCCGCATTGCAAACATGCCGTTGGCCGTTGTGTACGAGTGGGACCACGCCTCAAATCCGTCGATGGTCAAGAGCGCAATCACCACGCGACCTTGGCGTTATCCAAAGGGCGCGTACAAGCTCTATAAATCCGCTGAGGCTCACACCAAGCAACCGCGCCGATTGCCTGCTGCGCTCCTCGTCATGCTGCTGGCTGCTGCCGGCTTGGCCTATGGTGTGCCCACCATCACCGCACGCCTGTCCGAGCGGTACAACCCCACGGCGGCTGTCACCAAGAATCAGCCATCAGACACAAAGCAGGCGCGGAAGGCGGAGGGGCCGCTAGGCAACCCGCCAGCGCCTGCAAACGTTCCACCTGGACAAGTACCGGAAACAGCCGCCGCGCTCATCAGGCCCTTGGGCTGCATATCGACGAAAGATCGGTGTGCGTGCTACGACGAAACCGGGCTCAAGGTCGAAATGTCAGATCACAGCTGCCGTACTGCCTCACGGGAGCTTGTGTACATCCTTCGCGAAAAGCTGCCCGTGCTATCGGTCGCATCGGGCAAAACTGCCACCGTTCATTGATAGGCAGGCTGTTGGGGTATCGGGGGCCTCGCCCCTGATGGAAAGCGCGTCTGGCCAGACGCCCCCGCCCGAATATATGATCACCACATGGCAATGGACACACGGCACTGGTACAGGGACCTCCTCCGCAAGCGCACGGGCTACGTGGAGCGCTCCGCGTTTCGCCTCCCGGCCAGTGAATCGGAGCTTAAAAAACCGTTTAAGCTTCACGCGACTTGGCTCATTCTTGGAGGCCTTGCTCTCGGACTGCTGCTGCTTGTGGTCGCCCGGGTGGTCTTGCAGCTCGCGAAGTAGAGCCACTTCCACCCTGTCAACATTGACAGGCTTTTTTCCACAAAGCCGCACTATTCCGATACCTTGCGCTATTCAAATAATAGCGGGAGGGGTGTAGGGGTGTTGATTGGTTACGCGCGAGTGTCCAGCAGGACACAAGAAACGGCCTTGCAACTTGATGCACTGCAAAAAGCAGGGGTTCAGAAAATCTATCAGGAGAAAGCACGCTCGATCGGTGATCGGCCACAGCTTCGGCTTGCGTTGGCTTCCATGCAGAAGGGCGATGTGTTGCTGGTTTGGAAGCTCGACAGGGTGGCTAGAAGCCTCCGTGACCTGCTCGGGATACTTGAAACGCTACAACAGCGTGGCGCAGGTTTTAGAAGCCTCACAGAGCCTATCGACACTTCCAGCTCGGTGGGCATGTTCATCGTTCAAATTCTTGGCGCTGTCGGCCAGTTTGAGCGCAATTTGATTCGTGAACGAGCTATTGCCGGTCAGGTCGCGGCTTGGCAAAGGGGCGTTCGTTGGGGCGGTCAGCCTCGCGCCCTATCTGATGCAGACGCCCAGGAGGTTTACCTTTTAAGGTCCACGGGCCTATTTACAAAGTCAATGCTTGCGGAGATGTTTGATTGCAGTGAGTCAACTGTTACGCGTGCGTTTGTGGCCCGGAGATTTCCGGAGCGCGTGACGGCAAAAAAAACGCCCGTCTTAGGGCGTTACTTGAATGGCTCGGGGAGAGGTTCTAAATCGTTGATGTAGCCATGTCACCAATGAAGTAAAGTGACATGTGTTTATTTTGCGCCAGGCCTCATGGACTTTTTTCTGATAGCTTTCTTGACGCTGCTCAACGGCGTTTTTGCCATGTCGGAAATGGCCCTGGCTTCCAGCCGCAAGGCAAGGCTCACCGCCATGGGCGAATCAGGTGACAAGGGCGCGCAGGCGGCCCTGGGCCTGCTGGACAACCCCACACAGTTTCTCTCGTCGGTGCAGGTGGGCATCACCTCCATCGGCATGCTCAACGGAATTATTGGTGAGGCGGCTTTCAGCGACGGCCTCTCGCTGTGGATACAAAGCTTTGGCGCGTCGCCGCGTGCAGCCGAGATTACGGCGACCGCACTGGTGGTGACGATCATCACCTTCATTACCATCGTGTTCGGCGAGCTGGTGCCCAAGCGCATAGGCCAGCTCTATCCTGAAACCGTCGCCCGGATGGTCTCGCGGCCCATGATGCGGGTGGCCAGCATTGCGAAGCCTTTTGTCAGGTTACTGTCCATCAGTACGCTGGCCGTGCTCAAGCTGCTGCGCATTGACAACACCGCCGGGCGGGGTGTGACGGAAGAGGAAATTGCCGCCAGCCTTGAAGAGGGCGTCGATGCGGGCCTGATCGAAGAGCATGAGCACCAGATGGTGCAAAACGTGTTCCTGCTCGACGACCGCCTGCTCACTTCGCTGATGCTGCCGCGCTCCGACATCGAATGGCTCGATGCCTCCGACACCGTCGCCCAGGCTATCGAAAAGGCGGGCGCGACGGGCCACTCGTGGTATCCCGTGTGCCGCGGCAGCCTGGACGATGTGGTGGGCGTGGTCAACGTGGCCAAACTCCTTGCCCTGCGCGGCCAGATCCAGCCTTCGCCGTCGGCCCAGGGTGGTGATGCGGTGCCCTCTGTAACTGACCGCATCGGTGCTTATGCGGTGCCTGCGGTATTTGTTCCGGAAACGCTGACCGGCATGGAGTTGCTTGAACAGTTCCGGGCCCGCTCTACGCGCATCGTTTTTGTGGTCGATGAATATGGTGTGGTGCAGGGGCTGATGACGCCCATGGACATGCTCGAAGCCATCACGGGAGAACTGCAACCGGGCGCGCAAGTGGACGCGTGGGCCACCGAGCGGGAGGATGGCAGCTGGCTTATCGACGGGGTCATGCCGGTGGCAGAACTCAAGGCGCGGCTGGATATCCGGGATTTGCCCGAAGAAGGCCGCGGACGCTACAACACGGTGGCCGGCCTCCTCCAGAGCGTTTCAGGCCGGCTGCTGAAGACCGCTGAGCATGTCGAATGCGCTGGCTGGCGATTCGAAGTGCTCGATCTGGATGGGAAGCGCATTGACAAAGTACTGGCCAGCCCGATGTCAGGCACCTCCGATTTGTAAATTATTGTTACTTTTTTGGGGCTGCGGCTTTTGGAACTTGTGGCCCAATTCCGTGATTCAGAGCCTATTTAACGGGAAGAGACGTCGCAATGTGAGACGCCCATGCAACACCCGATACGTAAATAGTTGTAACTTGAAGATGCTCTGTTTAAACTGGGGAAAAAAAGCAAGGTACCCATGTTTGATGTTTTCGTGTTGGCGCTTACCGCCACGGCTGTGTTGGCAATGGCGGCGGGAGCGGCTTGCCATCATGGCTGGCTGGCGCGCGTTGCGCGCAACAAAAGGCGTATCCCCGCGCAATGGCATCTCCAGGCCCGCCCCCTACTGCTCGAAACAGAGCAGGATGTGTGGCACTGGTTGCAGCGCGCGTTTTTTGAACACCATGTGCTGGTTAAAGTCCCGGTTATCCGGTTCGTCTCGCCGCGCACTGAAGTCGAAGGGCAGCGCTCGTTTGAGCTGCTCAAAAGTGTGTATTGCACGTTCACGGTATGTGCCGCTGACGGTACCGTCATCGGTTGCCTCGACGTCCCCGGCCCCAATGGGCTGAGGGCCAGCAACCGCGACCTCAAGCGAAAGCTGTTTGCAGAGTGTGGCATCGCCTACGCCGTGGTGCGGGGCAGCAACCTTCCCTCGCTGGAGGACGTGCGCGCAGCCTTCCTGGGTGAAATCGATTTGTCCGACGACGAAGAAGCGCCACTCGCCGTGCTCGGGGAGCCGCCCCTTGCGATGCCCGTGGACGTCGAGGTCGACGCCATGGCCACCGTGCCCGACACCATGCGTGCGGCCGACGGCGGCGCTTTGGTGGCAGATGCGCAGCATGTTGACATGACAGCCATAGCGGCCGCCCGCACCAGCCTGCGGGCCAAGCTGGAGCGCAACCGCAAGATACGGTTTACCAACTTCGACCCTCTCAGCACCGGTTCAGGCATTGTTCACGACAACGCCGACCACAATTTCGCAGTGCAATGGGAAGACTCTTTCATCACGCCTGAAGAGTCGGATACGCCGAACGGCACCAACGCCTGAACGTTTAAAGCCGCACCAGTGCTGCGGCTTCTTTCAGGGTTAATTCAATTGGCCTTCGCGGCGTCAAACAACGCTTTCGTTTCCGCCGGCATCACGCTTGTCAGCGGTTTGCCGCCTGGTTTCACGGGCTTTAAAAACCATTGTTCATACCAGCCCTGCGCTGCGCCGCTACGTATGGATTCCTTGATAGACGCATTGACCAGGTCGCCCATGGCTGCGTCCCCCTTGCGGTAGGCGATGGCGATAGGTTCGACTGACAGGCGTTCCGGCAGGATCAGATAGTCGCCTGCATTGGGCAGGCTCGCCAATTGCGCGGCTAGCGCTACACCATCGCGGGCGTACCCTGCCACCCAGCCCAGTTGCAACTGTCCGAGGGCGGCATCCGCGTTGACCGCTTTGGCGTGTTGCCACTTCAATGAATGCTGCTGCGCATAAAGATCCAACGCGGGAACTACGGTAGTGCCGGCAATGCCCACAATGCTTTTGCCTTGCAGTTGGTCAAGCGCGCTGAGTTTGTCCTTGGTGCGCACCGCCACCTGGACGCCTTCGATAAAAATCGGTGTCGAGAAATCCATCCGCGCCCGGCGTTCCGGTGTGTCGGTCACGTTCTCGCACAGCAGATCCACGCTGCCTTCAGACAGCAAGCGGGTACGGGCGTCCACGTACGTTTCGATATACCGTACCCGCAGGTTCGGGTTGCCAGCAGCTTGGCGCAGCCGCTCGATGATGGGCTTGCAGAATTCAATGCTGTAGCCCAGGGGCTTTTCTGCTGTCTGGTGAAATGAAAAGGGCGCGGAGTTTGCGCGGTAGCCTACGTTGATCTGCCCGCGGCTCTTGATTTTTTCGAGGGTCGCCTGGGCCTGGGCCCATTGCGGCACGGTGACCGCCGCTGTAGCCAGAACGGCTGGAAAGAGCCGTCGCCAAAAAGGACGAAGCGGAAATATCCCCATGCGAATCCCCGGTAGTGGAGTTTGATTCTTATGTAAAAGGACTTAATCCGCAAACAATGCTGAGGGATGACTTTCCCGGTACAACCAAGGAACTCATTGCGCCATGGCCATCTGAAAGAATGAATGAAAAAGACCTTGTTCTTGCGGAGCAGGGGCTCGGATGGTTGCGCGAGAGCTGGGGCTGGTACGGACCGCGGCTGGTCTATCGTGATTTAGCGGACTTCGCGGAGCGGCGGTATTCAATTGGAAAACCGTTCGCGAACGGCGACATGGCGCCGGAGGTATTCCAGCTAAGCATCACGCGTTGCTGTAAGTATCGGAGGGCTTGGTCCCGGCAGCGCTGATCCAGATCAAGTCATTCAGCAACCAGGAAAGCAAAAAGCCCTCAATCGAGGGCTTCTGCTTGAATGAAAACCAACTGCCATCGAATTTGACATCAGCTGTTTTCTATTAAATAACCACTAGCGCATTTGACTGCGGTAAATGGTGCCGGAGAGATGAATCGAACACCCGACCTTCTCATTACGAATGAGCTGCTCTACCGACTGAGCTACACCGGCTTTGTATGAAATACAGCCCGCGATTATAGCCCGGAGTGGTAGGCGGTCACCCGTTCGACCTCATTTTTGGAGCCGAGCATGACGCTGACCCGTTCGTGCAGCTTGGTGGGCTGCAGGTCCAGGATGCGTTCCTTGCCGTTGGTGGCGGCGCCGCCGGCCTGTTCAATCAGCCAGCTCATGGGGTTGGCTTCGTACATCAGGCGGAGTTTTCCGGCCTTTTCTGGCTCGCGTTTGTCCCAGGGGTACAGGAAGACGCCGCCGCGGGTCAGGATGCGGTGCACGTCGGCCACCATAGAGGCGATCCAGCGCATGTTGAAGTCTTTGCCACGTGGGCCGTCTTTGCCTTGCAGGCATTCGTCGATGTAGCGCTTGACCGGTTCGTCCCAGTGGCGCATGTTGCTCATGTTGATGGCGAATTCTTTGGTGTCTGCCGGAATCCTGACGTTCTCCTCGGTCAGCACGAAGGAGCCTTGCTCGCGGTCCAAGGTGAACATGGCGACGCCGTCGCCCACCGTCAACACCAGAGTGGTTTGCGGGCCGTAGATGCAGTAGCCGGCCGCGACCTGTTTGTTGCCGGCCTGCAGAAAGTCTTTTTCTTCCACACCGGCGTGGCCTTCAGGCTTCTTGAGCACGCTGAAGATGGTGCCGATGCTGACGTTGACGTCGATGTTGCTGGAGCCGTCAAGGGGATCGAACAGCAGGAGGTATTCACCTTGCGGGTAGCGGTTGGGCACCACGTAGATGCTGTCCATTTCTTCCGAGGCCATGGCCGCCAGGTGGCCGCCCCATTCGTTGGCTTCGATCAGCACTTCATTGGCGATGATGTCGAGCTTTTTCTGGATTTCGCCCTGCACGTTTTCACTGCTGGCGGTGCCCAGCACGCCGCCCAGCGCACCTTTGTTGACGGCCTGGCTGATGCTTTTGCAGGCACGGGCCACCACTTCCAGCAGCAGGCGCAGCTGCGACGGGATGTGGCCGTCCATGCGCTGCTGCTCCACCAGGTAGCGGGTCAGGGAGATTTTTTGGGACATAGGGTGCTCCGTTCGGTTGAAGATAGTTCGTTTGGGCTGCGATGTGGCTGGGTTTAGCTGGGCGGGCACTCAGCCAGGCTCGCCTTGCTGTTCGCGTTGTTCAAATTCGGCGAGCGTGGCCAGGGCGTCGTTCAGCAGGTCCTCGTCGTCCTTCGCACGGGCAATGTCCACGCGTTGCTGGAAGAGGGCGCGCGCTTCGATGGGCTGGTCCGCTTCATGCGCGAGCACGCCGAGCTGGAACAAGGTGTCCAGCACGATGTCCGTGTCCTGCAAGGCCTGGCCCAGCGCCATGCGCTGTTGCAGCCAGGCCTGCGCCTGCGCATGGTCGTCCAGCTCATAGGCGTTTTGCGCCAGGTTGTTGATAAGGCCGGAGAGGCGTTTGTCCGTGCCGGAATCGAATGCGCTTTGTGCATCGGCCAGCAGTTGCCGGTTGTGCGCCAGCGCCTCGGCGAAACGGCCGGCCTCGTGCAGCGCATAGCCGATCTCTTCGCGGATGCCCAGCTTCTGGTCGGTGCCCAGCGTGGCGCCTTCGTGCGCTGCCCAGTGGGCCGACTGCTGAAGGTGCTCAACGGCAGTGTCGTACTCCTCGGCTTCCAGGGCCGACTCGCCAATGGCGTAATGCTGTTCGTAGCGATCGGTGGGTGTGAGGCCACCTTTGGCGGCGCGCATGGCCAGGGCGCGCAAGCCCAGGGGCAGGCCCTCGGCATGCTGCTGGCGTTTGCGAAACACCACGAACTGCAACCATAGCAAGTCAGCCTGCTCGGCGGAGTCGGCGCCAAGGGCCTCGGCCAGGGGCTCCAGCGCGGCCAGGTCGGCTGACATGCGCGAACCGCTGAACATGCCGCTGGCGTCGTACACCGTGTCGCGCAGCGGGTTGAACTTCTTCGCAAACCGCTGTGCGGGGGTATTGAATGTGAAGAGTGCCATGGCGGGCGCCGTTCGCGTTCAGTCGGCCAGTGCGCGAGAGACGACTTCGAGTGTGTCTTTGCTCAGGTCTGTCTTGGCCGCTACGCGTGCAATCGCTTCACGCGCCGCGCTGCGGTAAGGCTCGGCCAGCTTGCTCCAGCGGTCCAGCGCGCGTGCCAGGCGGGCAGCCACTTGCGGGTTGATGGCGTCGAGCTCCATCACGCGGTCGCTCCAGAACACGTAGCCGGCAGCATCTGCACGGTGAAACGCGGCGGGGTTGCCCTGGCAGTAGGTGCTCACCACGCTGCGCGCGCGGTTGGGGTTGCGCAGGCTGAAGTCGGGGTGCTTCATGAGCTGCTTCACCGCCGGCAGAATGTTGCCGCCGCGGTCAGGCGCGCCGGCCTGCAGGCCAAACCATTTGTCGATGACCAGGGCTTCATCCTTGAACATGGCGTGGAACAGTGGCAATGCTTCAGCGGCGAGGGCATGGCCGCTGGAGACCAGGGCCGCCAGCGCATTGAAGCGGTCGGTCATGTTGCCGGCATCCTTGAAGCGCTGCAGGGTCTTGCCTGGCCAGACGGTATCGCCGGTACTTTGCGCCGCCAGGCACAGATAAGTGAGCGCCATGCCCGCGAGCGCGCGTCGGCCGCTGGAGGCCGGGTCGGGCGTGTAGGCGCCGGTGTCATGGTTGGCCTCATACACGGCTTGCCAGTCGGCCGCCAGCGCGGTGGCCAGCTGCGCGCGCATGGCCTCGCGCACCGCATGGATGCGCTGCGGGTCCACCACGTCGAGTTGCTCGGCCAGATAGGTTTCAGACGGCAGCGTCAGCACCAGTTCCTTGAACGCCGAATCCAGCCTTGGGTGGCGCAGCACCTGGCGCATCGCATCAAGATAGGCATCATCCAGCACTGTAGCCGGTGCGGAATCTGCGCCACCAGCTATAGATTTGATAGCGCGTGCAACGGCCAGGCGTTGCCCGGCTTCCCAGCGGTTGAACGGGTCGCTGTCATGCGCCAGCAGGTGCAGCAGCTGGGCGTCGGTGTAGTCAAACTCCAGCACCACCGGCGCCGTAAAGCCGCGCAGGATGGAGGGTACCGGTTCGGCATCAATGTTGACGAAGGTCAGTGTCTCGCTCGGTTGCGTCAGCACCACGTTGCGTGTGCTGGCGAGGGCCTGGCCCTGATGGCTCTCACCGGCCAGCTGCAGCGGCAAGTCACGGCCGTCCGCACCCAGCAGGCCCAGGCCGACCGGTATGACAAACGGTTCCTTGACGGGTTGGCCTGCCGTGGGCATGCAGCTTTGCGACAAGGTCAGGGTGTAGGTGCGCGCGGCCGCGTCATAAACACCCTGCGCGTGCACACGCGGCGTGCCGGCCTGGCTGTACCAGCGCTTGAACTGCGGCAACAGGCGCGCCAGGTCCGACATCGGGTTGGCGTCGGCAATGGCCTGCGCAAAATCGTCGCAGGTCACGGCGTGGCCGTCGTGGCGCTCAAAGTACAGCGTCATGCCGCGGGCAAAACCGTCACGCCCGACCAGGGTCTGCATCATGCGGACGACTTCAGCGCCTTTTTCATAAATGGTGACGGTGTAGAAGTTGCTGATCTCGACATAGCTGTCGGGCCGCACCGGGTGGGCCATGGGGCCGGCGTCTTCGGGGAACTGGGCGGTGCGCAGCACGCGCACGTCTTCAATGCGCTTGACGGCGCGGGCCGAGGCCTCGCCGCACAGGTCCTGGCTGAATTCCTGGTCGCGGAAAACCGTGAGGCCTTCCTTCAGGCTGAGCTGGAACCAGTCGCGGCATGTGACGCGGTTGCCCGTCCAGTTGTGAAAGTACTCATGGCCGACCACGCTCTCGATGTTGGAAAAATCAACATCGGTGGCGGTGGCCTGGTTAGCCAGCACGTACTTGGTGTTGAAGATGTTCAGGCCCTTGTTTTCCATCGCGCCCATGTTGAAGTCGCTGGTAGCCACGATCATGAAGCGTTCCAGGTCCAGCGGCAGGCCGAAGCGGGCTTCGTCCCAGGCAACCGAATGCATCAGCGAGGTCATGGCGTGCTCGGTCTTGTCGAGGTCGCCGGGGCGCACATAAACCTGCAGTACGTGCTCCTTGCCTGCGCGGGAGGTGATGCGTTGCTCGCGGGCCACCAGCTGGCCGGCCACCAGGGCAAAGAGGTAGCTCGGCTTTTTGTGCGGATCTACCCACTTGGCAAAATGCCGCGCGCCGTTGGGGCCGGGCTCTAACGGACCCTGGGCCACCAGGTTTCCGTTGGACAGCAGCACCGGGTACTGCGCCTTGTCGGCGCGTAGGGTGACGGTATAGCTGGCCATCACGTCCGGGCGGTCCAGGAAGTAGGTGATGCGCCTGAAGCCCTCAGCCTCGCACTGCGTGAAGAAGGAGTCGTTGCTGACGTAAAGGCCCATCAGCTTGGTGTTCTTCGCCGGACAGGTCGTGGTGAAAATTTCCAGCTCGAAGGGCTCGGTGCCTTCTGGCAGGTTTTCCAGCACGAGCTGGTTGCCTTCCATCTTGAAGGAAGTGCCCTGGCCGTTGACCAGCACGCGGGAGAGATTGAGTTCCTCGCCGTCCAGCTTCAGGGCTTGGGCCGGCACGTCCGGGTTACGGCGCAATGTCATCTTGTTCAGAACGCGCGTTTTCTGCGGGTCCAGGTCAAAACACAGGTCGACGGTGTCTATCCAGTAAGCGGGTGCGACGTAGTCGGCGCGGTTGATGACCACTGCGGCCCCGGGGGTTGATCCATCAAGCATTTGCAGCATGGGTTAATTCCTGAAAATCCAAAATCACAATATCCGGAGTGGGTTGTAGGGCACTTACGCGCCCTCACACACCCTGTTTAAGGGAGGCCTCAATAAACACGTCCAGGTCGCCGTCCAGCACTTTCTGCGTGGCCGAGACTTCCACGTTGGTGCGCAAATCCTTGATGCGGCTGTTGTCCAGCACGTAACTGCGGATCTGGTGGCCCCAGCCCACGTCGGTCTTGGTGTCTTCGAGCTTTTGCTGGGCTTCCTGCTGCTTGCGCAACTCGAAGTCATACAGGCGTGAGCGCAGGCGCTTCCAGGCGACATCGCGGTTGCTGTGCTGGCTGCGGCCGTCCTGGCACTGCACCACGATACCGGTCGGGATGTGCGTCAGGCGCACGGCCGAGTCGGTCTTGTTGATGTGCTGGCCGCCGGCGCCGCTGGCGCGGAAGGTATCAGTGCGCACGTCCGACGGGTTGATCTCGATTTCAATCGAGTCATCGATCTCGGGGTAGACGAACACCGATGCAAACGAGGTGTGGCGCCCGCCGGAGGAGTCGAACGGCGACTTGCGCACGAGGCGGTGCACGCCGGTTTCGGTGCGCAGCAGGCCAAAAGCGTACTCGCCTTCGATCTTGATCGTCGCGCCCTTGATGCCGGCCGTGTCACCCGGGGATTCGTCTTCGACCGTGGTCTTGAAACCCTTGCGCTCGGCGTACTTGAGGTACTGGCGCAGCAGCATGCTGGCCCAGTCGCAGGCTTCGGTACCGCCGGCGCCGGCCTGGATGTCGAGGAAGCAGGGCAGGGGATCGGCCGGGTTGTTGAACATCCGGCGGAATTCCATCTTCTCGACTTCCACGGCCACCTTGGCTGCTTCGGCCTCAATCGTCTGCATGCCGGCGTCGTCGCCTTCGGCCTTGGACATCTCGAAGAGTTCGGTGTTGTCGGCCAGCTCGGAGCTCAGGCGGTCGATCACATGGACCACGTCTTCCAGCGATTTCTTTTCCTTGCCGAGTTCCTGCGCGCGCTTGGGGTTGTCCCAGACCTTCGGGTCTTCCAGTGCGGCGTTGACTTCGTTCAGCTTACGTTCTTTGGCAGGGTAGTCAAAGATACCCCCGAAGCTCGTTGACCCGGTTGCTCAGGTCGACGAGCTGGTTACCGATGAGATTGATGCGTTCTGCTTCCATGATTTTTCTGTCCTGAAATGGTGGGAGCCGCATTGGGCGGCGTAACCCGTCATTTTCTCATGATCAGGCGGCCGTTTCAGCATCATGCCGCCTCAAGATGAAACAACCTTCTCAGGAGTAGCGTGGTATCCGAAGCGGCGGGTGTTGAGGGAACCGTTTCACCGCCGGGCCGCCCCAAGGTGAAACAGCCCCCTCGGGGGGCAGCGCAGCACGCGAAGCGACAAGCGTGGGGGCTATGACTCCAGAAAGCCCTCAATGAGTGTGGCAAGTTGTTCCGGCTGGTCATGGTGCAGCATGTGGCCGGCGTCCTGGATCACGGCGACCTGCGCCTGGCGCACCTCTTTGAGCCGTTCGTGGTATTCGGCCAAGGTGTACTTGCCCTGCCACCAGGTGGCCAGTGAATCGTCGGACGCCTCGACGGCCAGCACCGGGGCGCTGATGCAGCGGTAAATCTCCAGGGCCTCGTCGACGCGGTAGAGCTGGGCGCTGGTGATCTTGTGGGCGGCTTCGCCCAGGATCTCCCATTTGCCTTCAGCGTTTGGCCGGGCCCAGTGGCTGGCCAGCCAACCGGCCTTGTCGGCAGACAGGCGCGGGTTGGTTTTCATCAGGCGGCGCGCCACGCCGGCCACGTCGTCATACGCCTTGAGCGACAGCTCGCCCCGGTGGAGGCTTTTGAGCTCGTCTATCCATTTGGCATAACGGCCCGGTGCCTGCGCGGGTTTGCTGGGCGGCAGGCCGAAACCTTCGAGGTTGACCAGCTTGCGGATGCGTGCGGGCCGAACCCCGGCATACAGCATGGCGACGTTGCCGCCCATGCTGTGGCCGACCAGGTCGACGGGTTTGTCGCCCACGTAATGGTCGAGCAAAAAGTCCAGGTCGGCCAGGTAATCGGCAAACCAGTAACAATCTGCGGCCCCCACGCTTGTCGCTTCGCGTACTGTGCTGCCCCCCGAGGGGGCTAATTTTCCTTGGGGCGGCCCGGCGGAAAATTGTCGGCTTCCATCCGTCAACCCGAAACCGCGCCAGTCGGGAGCAATGATGGTGCGACCCTGGACGAAAGCATCCGACAGCGCGTCCACCATGAACTGGTAGGAGGCCGCCACATCCATCCATCCGTGAACCAGAACAAGTGGCGGCAGCGCGGGGTTGGCGCCTGAAGCGCTTTCCCAGAGCCATACGTGATAGCTGAGCCCGCGTATAGGGACAAACTCGCTGCGGGAAGATCGTTTTTCTTTGTACATTGGTCCCATGATAAAGAGACATGACCTGACACGCAGTCAACGCAGGGACAAGCCGGCAGGCTCTCCATCCCAACCCGATCACTACGCGGCCCTACACGCCGGCTTTCGCTGGCAGGTGGATGAACACTTCAACATCGCCGAGGTCTGCTGTGGGCGCTGGGCGCGGGCTGAGCGCCAGACACCTGATGCTATAAAAAGAATAGCTATCCGCCAACATCGGACGGGGGCTGCGACTGTTTCTCATACTTACCAGGCGCTGCAGCAGGCCGCCGACGCACTCAGCCATGTGCTGGAGGGTCTGGGCGTCAAGCGCGGTGACCGCGTCGCCATCGTGATGCCGCAGCGCTTCGAGACCGCGGTGGCCTACATGGCGGTGTTCCAGATGGGCGCGGTGGCGATGCCTCTGTCCATGCTGTTCGGCCCTGACGCACTTGAATACCGGCTGCAGGACAGCGATGCGGTGGTGGCCATTTGTGACGAGAGTTCCATCGACAGCCTGAATTCGATCCGCGGCAGCTGTCCGGCGCTGCGCACGGTGGTGGCCGCCGGCGCCGCGAAAGGCAAGGGAGACCTCGACTACGCAAACGCACTGGCCGCCCAGAAAAATGCCTTCACTGCTGTGAAAACCAAAGCCGACGAAGGCGCGATCCTGATCTACACCAGCGGTACCACCGGCCCACCCAAAGGTGCGCTGCTGCCGCACCGCGCGCTGATCGGCAACCTGCCGGGCTTTATCTGCAGCCACAACTGGTTTGGCTTCGACGGCAAGACCAACAAAAAATCCGACGCCGTTTTCTGGTCACCGGCAGACTGGGCGTGGACAGGCGGGCTGATGGATGCCTTGCTCCCCAGCCTTTATTTCGGCCGGCCCATCGTCGCCTTCAACGGGCGCTTCAGTCCCGAGCTGGCCTTCAGCCTGATGGCAGAGCAGGGTGTGACGCACACCTTTTTGTTCCCGACGGCCCTCAAGGCCATGATGAAGGCCTACCCCAAGCCGAAACAGCACTTCAAACTCAAGCTTGAGGCCATGATGAGTGCCGGTGAAGCCGTGGGCGATGCCGTGTTTGCGTACTGCAAGGAGCAGCTCGGCGTCACCGTCAACGAGATGTTTGGCCAGACCGAGATGAACTACGTCGTCGGCAACTGCAGCCGGCTTTGGCCTGCGCGCCCAGGCAGCATGGGCAAGGCCTATCCGGGCCACCGCGTGGCGGTCATTGATGAGGAGGGGAATGAATGCGCAGTCGGCGTGCCGGGCGATGTGTCGGTGAACCGCTACGACATCCATGGCGACCCCGACCCGATCTTCTTTCTGGGCTATTGGAAAAAAGACGAAGCCACACGCGGCAAGTTCACCGGCGACTGGTGCCGCACAGGCGACCTGGCAACGCGGGACGCCGACGGCTACCTCTGGTACGAAGGCCGTGCCGACGATGTGTTCAAGGCAGCCGGCTACCGCATCGGCCCCGGTGAGATTGAAAACTGCCTGGTCAAGCACGCAGCCGTCGCCAACGCCGCCGTAGTGCCCAAGCCCGACCGCGAGCGCGGTGCAGTCGTCAAAGCCTACGTGGTTCTTGCTCCTGATTTGATAGCTGCTCGCGCCCGTAATCCGGGGGGTACGGCCCGATTTGATGATGAATTGACGCTGCAGCTGCAAGCCCACGTCAAGACCATGCTCGCGCCGTACGAGTACCCCAAGGAGATTGAGTTCATTGATGCACTGCCGATGACGACGACGGGCAAGGTGCAGAGGCGAGTGCTGCGGTTGCAGGAAGAGGAAAGATTCAGAGCGCAGTCATCAAACTGACCCAGCCATAGAAAAAGCACTCCAAGGAGTGCTTTTCATTCCAGCAGGCGCCACGGAACTGGCTTTGCCAGGCCGTAGGCGCCGTCCTCTGCAAGGGGAAAAGGCGCTACACGCAGTGAGCGTCGATAGGGGTGTTCAGTTCATGCCAGCAGGGGCCGGGAGCTGGCTTTGCCAGTCCCAAGGCGCCTGTCCCCTGAGGGGAGAGGAAGCTACACGAAGTGAGCCTCAACAGGGGTGTGCCAATCAGCGAGTCGCGACTTGTTCGGCAACGTAAATTTCAACGCGGCGATTCTTGTCACGGCCTTGCTGCGTGCTGTTGTCGGCCACCGGTTCGCGCGAACCGCGGCCGTCCGTCACGATGCGGGTGCGTGCCACGCCGCGGCTGACCAGGTAATCGCGCGCTGAATCGGCGCGGTCAATGGACAGCGGATTGTTGATGGCATCAGAGCCGGTGTTGTCCGTGTGGCCAATGATGGTCACCGTCGTCACAGGGTTCTGATTCAGGCTGGTGGCGAACTGGTTCAGGATAGGGGCGAAGTTCGGCTTGATGGCAGAACGGCCCACGTCAAAAGAAACGTCGCTGGGGATGTCGAGCTTCAGGCGGTTGTCCGTCGTCTGGCTCACGGCCACGCCGGTACCAACCGTCGCCTTTTCCATGGCGGCTTTCTGGTCCTGCATTTTCTTGGACCAGATATAACCGCCGCCGGCGCCTACCGCGCCGCCCAAGACCGCACCCGTGGCTGCGCCCTTGGAGCCGCCAGTTGCCGCACCCAGCACAGCGCCGGCCACAGCGCCAATGCCGGCGCCCTTGGCGGTTCCCTGCTGGGTTTCGCTCATGTTGGCGCAGCCAGAAATGGTCAATGCGGCCAGCGCCGCGCAGGTAATGGATGTGATGGTCAGTTTGTTCATAGAGTGCTCCTCGGAAAGTTAATGTAGTTAATGCTGGGACGGGAGTGAAGGAGAACCGGTGTCGGCCTCATTTCAATCAGCAGCGCATTAAAGCGCGGGTGTGTGAATACTAGGCACGCAAAAGGTGAGCAGTTGTAAGACAAGGGCGCGAGATAGACGCGCCTGCACGCTGTTTACGGAGACCTTAAACTAGCCGTTTTTCAATTCCGTGAATTCCGTCACAGCGTTTTTGCTGTCGTACGGCCTCTTCACTCTCACATGTGGCTCCTCATGAATAAAGTTCAACTCGGCTCCAGCGACCTCCAGGTGACACCCATTTGCCTGGGCACCATGACATTCGGCGAGCAGGTGGATGAGCCAACGTCCCATGCCATCCTGGACCGCTCGCTCGAGCGCGGCGTCAACTTTCTTGACACTGCGGAAATGTATTCAGTGCCGGCTCGCGCCGAAACCTGCGGCTCGACCGAAACCATCATCGGCAACTGGTTCGCGAAAAATCCTTCAGCCCGCAGCAAACTGGTGCTGGCCACCAAAGTGGCCGGCCCTTCGCGCGGCATGCCCTGGGTGCGTGAAGGCAGCGGCATGACAGCCAAGGACATCCTGGTTTCGTGCGATGCCAGCCTGAAGCGGCTGAAAACCGACGTCATCGATCTTTATCAAATTCACTGGCCCGAGCGCCATGTGCCAGCTTTCGGCGCGCTGTATTACAACCCCGAGCAGGAACGCTCGGCCACGTCGATCCGCGAGCAGCTTGAGGCGCTCGGTGCTTTGGTGAAAGCCGGGAAGGTGCGGTTCATCGGGCTTTCCAATGAAACCCCGTATGGAGTCCACGAGTTTGTGCGCCTGGCCGAGCAGCATGGCTTGCCGCGTGTCGCCACCGTGCAGAACCCGTATTGCCTCGTCAACCGAACGGTGGAAAACGGCCTTGATGAAACCATGCACCGCCTGGGCGTGTCGTTGCTGGCTTATTCGCCGCTCGGTTTTGGCTTGCTCACAGGTAAATACGACAAATCAGGCATTGAAGGCCCGGCCGCACCCAAGGGCGCGCGCATCGCCAAATTCGAGTCGGTGCGCAAGCAGCGCTGGGGCCGTCCCGAGGCGCTGGCCGCCGCCCGGCGCTACAACGCCCTGGCGCGCGACAACAAGCTGACCCCCACACAACTGGCACTGGCGTTCTGCTATACCAAGTGGCAGGTGGCCAGCACCATCATTGGCGTGACTTCGGTCGCGCAGCTGGATGAGGACATTGGTGCCTGGGGCACCAAGCTGACCCCAGAAATTCTTGCCGAGATTGACAAGATTCGTTGGGAAAGCCGGGATCCAGCATTGTGAAAAGGCTCGCACAGCCTGCCATCTTCTTTGGCTTGCTGGCTGCTGCCTCCCTGAGCGTCGCCTTGTCGAAATTCACGGGAGAACGAACCATCGATTTCAGGACCAACGAATACTCGTTCGATCAGCGCTCCATCGCCGCGTTGAAAGAGCACCTTTGCCGGGCTCAGGCGAGTGGGGTTTCGATTGAACCCATCGTCGTGGTGGGCGACGCTGAGGATTCCGAGCGCGATGGCAATGCGTTGGCATGGGTAAGGGCCTCGAAAGTGGCTGCGGCACTGGAGGAAATCGGCATACCCAGGAAGTATCTTTTTGTCGGTATCAATCGGGTGGGTGGTCTTTCGCCAAGATTGGCTGACACAGGAAATCGAAAAAGAGTAGAAGTTCTCTTTCAGGGTTTCAGGGGGAAGCCGGTACTGGACTCTTGCGGTGAGGGCTTCAAACCTTCCTAGTTTATGAAACGGCACGTCAGCGAAACTCCCGCCACACAGTTACTGAAAGCCAGCAAGGTGGCCTTCACTGAGCACTCCTACGAGTACCTCGAACACGGCGGCGCACAGCACAGCGCCGAAGTGCTGGGCCTCGACCCTTTCACCGTCGTCAAGACGCTGGTCATGCAGGACCAGGATGCCAAACCGCTTTTGGTGCTGATGCACGGCAACCGCAAGGTTTCCACCAAAAACCTGGCGCGGCAGATCGGTGCCAAATCAGTCGAACCCTGCAAGCCTGAAGTCGCCAACCGCCACAGCGGCTACCTGGTCGGCGGCACATCGCCATTCGGCACGCGCAGGGCGATGCCTGTGTATATTGAGGAAAGCATCCTGGCCCTGCCCAAAATCGCCATCAACGGCGGGCGGCGGGGCTACCTGATTGGTATTGACCCGCAGGTTTGTGTCACCTTGCTGGGTGCAAAATCAGTCAACTGTGCCTTAGAACAGGTTCTCGGCATCGACAACGCAACGGGCCACGGCTGAAATGCCGGTGGCCCCCACATAACAAGGGAGATAGATTTGGACTACGTGTATTCAGCCGGCGCTACGTTGCTGGCCTACCTGATTGGCTCGCTGTCGTTTGCCGTCATCGTCAGCCGCGTGATGGGTTTGAGTGATCCGCGCAGCTACGGCAGCAAGAACCCCGGTGCCACCAACGTGCTGCGCTCCGGCAGCAAGGCGGCGGCGGTAACGACTCTGCTGCTGGACGGCCTGAAAGGCTGGCTGCCGGTGGTGCTCGTCAAGTGGTTTGGCGGCGACTACGGCCTGGGTGAGGGCACTATGGCGGCCGTGGGGCTGGCGGCTTTCCTGGGGCACCTCTATCCGGTGTTTTTCCAGTTCAAGGGCGGTAAGGGCGTCGCGACGGCGGCTGGCGTGTTGCTGGGCATCAGCTGGGTGCTGGGCGTTGCCACGCTGGCGACCTGGGTGATCGTGGCCTTCTTCTCGCGCTATTCCTCGCTGGCATCACTGGTGGCGGCTGTTTTTGCGCCGCTGTATTACCTGTTTGGCGACCGTACGGCCTGGTATGTCGACAAGAGCCTGATGGCCGTGATGGTTGCCATCAGCGCGCTGCTGATCTATCGCCACCGCGAAAACATCAACAAGCTGATCAAGGGAACAGAGTCAAAGCTGGGCGGTTCAAAACAGGCCGCCAAATAGGCCGAAGCCCCAGGCACATAGCGCAGGCTAGTAACGCTTGTCCAGCGTCATCAAATTGTTTTCGCGCTTCATCTGAAAGCGCGACAAAAAGCTGTTACCCAAAAGCAGGAAAGGCATGGGCTGCGGAGTGACCACCGCATCCACGTCAAATATCTCCACGTCGCCCACACGCACTGTGTTGAGCTTGATCCGGTAGCCCTGCGCGGCGCCGTTGGCCGTCGACATGCGCACCGGTTGCCCATCCTTGTATTTGATACCGGCGCGCTCTGCATCCGACATACTCATGGCAATGGTGGTGGCACCGGTGTCGACCATGAAATGCACGGCCTTGCCGTTGATCTGCCCGGCCGTCATGAAGTGGCCGCCACCGCTTTCGGTGATGGTGATGCGGGTGCCCCGCCCGGCAGAGGCGGTGCTGCCGCCGGAGTTCACAGGTGCGTCGCCCACCCGCAGCGTGTGCCGCTTGCCAGACTGCTCAATCACAGCCTGGTCACTGGTGGTGGAAATAATCTTCACGCCCTGGTGCGTTTCGCCGGGTGCGACGCTCTTGGGCGCGCTGCCGTTGACCACGAGCAGGGCCTTAGTGCCCATCATGCCGGCCAGCGCGACGGATGATTGAACTTCGTTCTGCGCCTCGGCCGCGCCATGCAGCAGCAAAGACGCGGACAGCAAAAATGCTGCGTGGGTGAGGGCAGGCAGAAGATTCATGGCAATCCTAATCGCGACGGTTGTCAAAACTCAGCGGAAAGTCCTTCATCTCCGACAGGATCAGCGCCATGGCGGCCTGCAGGTCGTCGCGCTTGGCGCCCGTGACGCGGACTTTTTCTTCCTGGATGGCGGCCTGCACCTTGAGTTTGCTGGTCTTGATGGCGGCCTGGATCTTCTTGGCGGTTTCGGTGTCGATGCCATTGCGGACCTTGTTGGTCTGCTTGACCTTGTCGCCGCCGATTTTCTCGATCTTGCCGGTGTCCAGAAAGCGCACGTCAACGCCTGCCTTGGCGAGCTTGGAGCGCAGGATGTCATTGATCTGGTCGATCTGGAAGTCACCGTCGCCGACGAGGATGATGTCCTTGTCCTTCAGTTCGATGGAAGCCGAGGTGCCCTTAAAGTCAAAGCGATTGCCGACTTCCTTGGAGGTGTTTTCCACGGCGTTTTTGACCTTGACCAGATCGGCTTCAAGAACGGTGTCGAAAGAGGGCATGGTGCAAGTCTTTTTTACGGTAGATGGGGTGAGACAATCACCCGGATGTTAGTCGAGAAAAACGTTCCACTCCAGCATTCCAACACCTTTGGCATCGTCGCCAAGGCACTGACTCTGGTGCGGGTGGCCCAGGAGGCCGATATCGCCGCGGCTTTGCAGGATCCGGCCCTGAAAGCCGCCCCCAAGTTTGTGCTGGGCGGCGGAAGCAACATCGTGCTGACCGGGGACGTCAAACCCCTGGTGCTCAAGGTCGAAATCATGGGCAAACGGCTGCTTAGGGAAGACCCCAAGGCCTGGATCATCGAGGCCGGCGCCGGGGAAAACTGGCACGACCTTGTCACCTGGACGCTGCAAAACGGCTACCCCGGCCTGGAAAACCTGGCATTAATTCCCGGAACGGTCGGTGCGTCGCCGGTGCAGAACATTGGCGCCTATGGCGTGGAGCTGCAAGACCGCTTCGAGTCGCTGGACGCCATTGATTTGACGACGGGCCAGCCATTTACCCTCAATGCCGCGCAATGTGCGTTTGGCTACCGTGATTCGGTGTTCAAACACAGCAGTTCGGCGCCGGAGTCGGCCACCCATGGTTTTGGGCTGGAAGGCAAGGCCCTCATCACGCGGGTGCGGTTTGCCCTTCCCAAGGCGTGGAAACCGGTGCTGGGCTACGCCGACATCGACAAAAAAATGGCGCAGTCCGGCATCCAGGCGCCCAGTGCGCAGCAAATTTACGACTGGATCTGCGAGATCCGCAAAGCCAAACTGCCTGATCCGCAGGTGATCGGCAACGCTGGCAGCTTTTTCAAGAACCCGACCGTCTCACCCGAGCAATGCGCCGACATCATCCAGAGGGAGCCCAAAATCGTTCATTACCACCTTGCCGACGGCACGGTCAAGCTGGCTGCTGGCTGGCTGATCGATGTCTGCGGCTGGAAGGGCAAGACCATCGGCAACGCCGGTGTCTATGAAAAACAGGCGCTGGTGCTGGTCAACCGCGGCGGCACGGCTGACCCCGTCACGGGCGGCGAGGTCATGACGCTGGCCAAGGCCATCCAGACCAGTGTGTACGAACGCTTTGGCATCCTGCTGGAGCCTGAACCGGTGGTGGTCTGATGGCGACCGCCGGAAAGTTCTACACCGGGCCCGACATCGCGCTCTGGCGCCGCCTGGCGCTGCGCCATGCGCGGCAGCTTGCGGGCGTGCTGATTGCGCTGTGGGTGTTGCTGATGATGGCCGGCGTGGCCGGCTGGCGCAAGCCGACCGGGCTGGCAACCGGCGTATTCGGGCTCTTCGCCGCCATGGTGGTGCTGGCTGTGTGGGCAATACGTGAACGCGAACGCCTGGTGCGCGAGGCGCCGCTGCCGCAGTTCCTCAAGCGCAAGCTGCGCGACACCTATCCGCACCTGAGCGCCAAAGACACCGAGCTGGTCGAGCGCGGGCTTCGGCAGTTCTTCCTGGCTTGCGTGCGCAGCAGGGGCAAGTTTGTGGCCATGCCGTCGCGCGTGGTCGACAGCATGTGGCACGAGTTCATCCTGCACACACGCGCCTACCGCGAATGGTGTGACCTGGTGCTGGGCCGCTTCATGGACCATGTGCCGGCCGAAGTGCTGGGCAGCCGGGCTTCGAGCAACGACGGCCTGCGGCGCGCCTGGTACTGGGCCTGCCGCGACGAGGCCATCAAGCCACGCTCACCCAGCCGCCTGCCGCTGCTGTTTGCGCTGGACGCGAAGCTGGCGATCCCCAACGGCTTTCATTACCTGCCCGACTGCAGCAAGCCCCAGCGTGATGACGGAACAGGCGGATCAGCGGGCGCTTATTGCGGCGAAAGCTTTTCCGACGGCAGCTACAGCGGTGATGCGGACGGGTTTGGCGGCTCTGAGGGCAGTAGCGGCGGTGACGGAGGCAGTGATGGCGGTAGCGACGGTGGTGGATGCGGCGGAGGTTGTGGTGGGGGTGGCGACTAGCGCGTGGCGAGGGACGAAAAGCCAACGAAAAAAGCCGCCAGAAGGCGGCTTTTTTTTTGATGATTGCTATGTTTTTGATAGCTGCTTGCGCCCATTAGACGGGGGGTTCTAGTACTTTGATAGCTTAAAAAAGGGCTTAAAAAGCCGCAAATTTTTTTATAGCCATTTTTCGGGGCCTCCGACTCGGGTTTTGGACCTGCCTGTCGCTATTTTGTTGGAACTGCTAAGACCATCAGCATTTCCGCTACGACAGCGAAATCTTCATCCTCGTCCGGTCGCTCAATTACAAGCGGCTGGAACTCGGCCTGAGTTGAGTCTGGCCGGAGAGTAATCCGGCTATGTCTCCATTCGTGGTCAGAAGATTCCACCTTCTCGCTCGAATAAAGTTTGATGGTGTAGCGCCCTCCCGTTTCCGGGTCCGAAATGCTGCGGTGCTGTACTACTACCACTTTGCCTTCCCGTGTTCCTGATGGGTTCGCCCGGAAGAGGCACCAAGCGCCGTTCGGAATCCTGCGGTTCATTGACTCCCCGATAACTTTGGCTATGAAAAGCCCTGGTTGTGGATTCACCCAATCCGGCAAAGCAATCCATTCATCTGCTTCGTGCGCGAAGGTCTGCGGTTCAGAGAAATTACCCGCAGCAAAGCGGAGATCTATTAACGGTGCGGCGACGACCCCTGCGTCCCGCTCCTGCTTGGAAACGCGCTTTAGCGGCAATACGTTTGAAGGCTCAGTTGCTTCGGTGGGAACGCCATCGTCAAGCCCGACACCATTCGCACGCAATCGACTGCGGAGGAATTCTCTAAGTGATGGATCGGTGCAATAGACATAGCAACCTTTCATACCCCGAGTCATTAGCGTACGGTAGGTGTTTTTTACTATGGCATCGGCGAATGCATGCGCTCTTTCACGCTCAGTCTTGAGCAAGCTTTTCAATCCACGGACTGATTTGTCTGACGATGCGCGCTTGCCCGAGTCGCTAACAATGCACCCGTCTTTATATGCAAGGTCGGGGCCGATGATTACGCCAACGTAATCGAGTTCAAGCCCTTGGCAGGTATGGATGCACCCAACTTGGTCTACAGACCCCGGAGTGATGATCCATAAGCTGCCGTCCTTGTCCAAATTCCAGCGGCGTCGGTAGTCAAATTCTGGCAGCTGGATGTCCCATGCGCTGGGATCTTTCTTGCTAGGCCATGTCCAACAGTAGCCAGCCACGACGCGAGATCGGTTATTGGCTCGGTTTTTTAGTGCAACAAGCGCATGCATGTCGGCTGGATTGTCGAAAACACGAAAGTCATACTCTCGAGAGTCAAGAGTTTGATGGGCACTGGTTCGGATATCAAGAGTGTTGTCCAGCCACTCCAAGTACCCATCGGAACCGTTGCAACGGAATTGGGATGTCAACTCCAACTCTGTTACCTCAGCTCCCAATTCCCGCGCTCGGAATCGAAGTTCTTCGGCTTTTCCAACATCCTTAAGCGTCACGCACTGGTTGTCGTCAACGAAGAAAATCGTGCAGCGGGACGAACGTATCACTTCCTTGACTTGGCTATCACCCAAGTTGCCATAGAGCCCGCTCTTTTCATTCAGACGATGGGCCTCATCAACGATAAGTACATCGTAAATATCGGGCTCTGTGTTGACGAAAGCGCCAGAACCAGAGAAAAGGTTGCTTATGCGTGTCTTTGTGAAAGTGCCAGCCAGTCGAGCCTCGTAGACGGCACGTGGGGCTGCATTTTTGGAGACATATCGCGCGTTACGCTTGCGGTTTATTAATGTGCCTAACAAGTTGATGGCAATCACTGATTTGCCCGTACCTGGACCACCTTGAACGATCACAACCTGCTTCTGCTGCGCTGCTTTGGTCTCGATCTGTAGGATGGTTTCGTACGCTACCTTTTGATCATCAAGAAGAATGAATTCGTTTCTTCCCTGAAGTAAGGCGACGACGCTGTCAGCCAACATCTTCGACGGCTGAATGCGTCCATTTTCGATGGCGTAGAGAATCCCCTTACGGTCGCCGTATCTGACATGCTCTCGAATGAATTGTTGCAATTTCTCGCGTTCACGCGCCAGAAATAACGGGGCTCGTTCGATGTGTTGTTGGTAGTGATGGTGATCGATTTCCCCGTCTCTTGGGTGATTGTGCAGATAGGCGCAAGGCTGAAGCTTCATGTCACCCTCATGCACAGCCCTGTTGAAATCCTCTAGATAGGCCGCATAGGACCAGGCTTGATAGGACGGGTGTGGACCCTCAGTTTCTCCAGCTTTTCCACCTCGTCTTGCCCACACGATTGCATCTTTATCACTGCGGCGAGACTCTGACCATTGCTTCAATTCAACGATAACTACTTTAGACCTGGCTTGTGCGTCCTCACCGGTGATGACGAAGTCAATGCGCTTGTTTTGAAGGGGGAGTTGATATTCGATGGCTACACCGACATCCGACGGAATTTCATCGTCGTTTAATACCTTGGCCATCTCCATGAGAGAGTTTTTCCATGATCGAACTTCAGATTGCCCGACGCCGTGGCCAGTGGCGTTGAGGAAGTGGCGAGACATGACGTCTTCAATGTCATCGTGCAGCGCATGATGTAAAAACTCGCTCTTACTCGCCTGATAGATGATCATTGATCAAAGCTCGTTGTATTTCTTGCTGGTGCCTCGAGCTTTGTCGATCGGGTACTTGAGAGCGTTGGCTCTTATTTTTTCTTGTGCTGCCGCGATTGGATCAATGCCAAGTGCAGTGGAGAGTTGGATCAAATACAACAAAACATCTGCAATCTCTGATCCTATGATTTCTCGTTTCTCGACGGACACCTCCCGACTTTGGGCTTCAGTGAGCCATTGAAAATGTTCGAGTAATTCGCCGGCCTCCACAACCAAAGCAGAAGCGAGATTCTTTGGTGAATGGAAGGGCTGCCACTCGCGCTCTTTTGCAAACTGTTCAAGATGGAGGGCTAGGTCGCGTAGCGAGTCTGTCATGGGGGGCATTAATTTGGTTATGTGATTTGGTCTCACTTTAACTTCAACCACTTTCTTTTCCCAGATGTATTGGCAGACTAGCCAGCCGAAGCGATAGGTCCAGAACAACAAAGCCCGCCAAGCTTTCACTTGGCGGGCTTTGTCTTTACGGCTTGAGTTGGCTTACTTGCCCAACTTCAAAAAATCATCCCCCTTGCCTAACTCCAACATCCCAGCATTGGAATAAATCCCCAGCTTGGCACGGGTGTCAGTGATGTCCAGGTTGCGCATCGTCAATTGCCCAATCCGGTCCAGCGGCGAGAACGGCGCGTCTTCCACCTTTTCCATGCTCAGACGCTCAGGCGCGTAGGTCAGGTTGGGTGATTCGGTGTTGAGCAGCGAGTAGTCGTTGCCGCGGCGCAGTTCCAGCGTGACGGTGCCGGTGATGGCGCTGGCGATCCAGCGTTGGGCGGTTTCGCGCAGCATGATGGCCTGGCTGTCGAACCAGCGGCCCTGGTACAGCAGGCGGCCGAGCTTGCGGCCGTTGTCGCGGTATTGCTCGATGGTGTCTTCGTTGTGGATGCCGGTGACCAGGCGCTCATAGGCGATGAACAGCAGCGCCAGGCCGGGGGCTTCGTAGATGCCGCGGCTCTTGGCTTCGATGATGCGGTTTTCGATCTGGTCGCTCATGCCCAGGCCGTGGCGGCCGCCGATTTCGTTGGCCTTGAGGATCAGGCTCACGAGGTCAGGGTAGTGCACGCCGTTAAGTGCAACGGGGCGGCCTTCTTCAAAGGTCACGCTGACTTCTTCTGCCTTGACGACGCAGTCGTCTTTCCAGAAAGGCACGCCCATGATGGGGTTGACGATCTTGATGCCGCTGTTGAGGTTTTCCAGGTCTTTGGCTTCGTGCGTGGCGCCCAGCATGTTGCTGTCGGTGCTGTAGGCTTTTTCGGCGCTCATCTTGTAGCCAAAGCCGTTGGCCGTCATGAACGCGCTCATCTCGGCGCGGCCGCCCAGTTCGTCGATGAACTGCTGGTCCAGCCAGGGCTTGTAGATCTTCAGCGCGGGGTTGGTCAGCAGGCCGTAGCGGTAAAAGCGCTCGATGTCGTTGCCCTTGAAGGTGGAGCCGTCACCCCAGATGTTCACGTCGTCCTGCTTCATCGCGCTGACCAGCATCGTGCCGGTCACTGCGCGGCCCAGCGGCGTGGTGTTGAAGTAGGTGACGCCGGCGGTGGTGATGTGGAAGGCGCCGCTTTGCAGCGCGGCAATGCCTTCAGCGGCGAGCTGCGGGCGGCAGTCGACCAGGCGGGCCTTGATGGCGCCGTATTCCATGGCCTTGCGCGGAATCTCGTCGTAGTCGGCTTCGTCGGGCTGGCCCAGGTTGGCGGTATAGGCGTAGGGCAGGGCGCCCTTCTGTTTCATCCACAACAGCGCGGCGCTGGTGTCCAGGCCGCCAGAGAACGCGATGCCGACCTTTTGGTTGGCGGGGATGTTTTGGAGAATGGTGTTTGACATGAAAAGTGCCTCTAGCCCTTGTGAAATGTGCGCAAGCAGCTATGAATAAAGGAGCGAAGGATCGGTAGGGGGTGGACTTAGACGCTTTTTAACCGAAGTGGCAGATGTAGTGGTAGGCCTGGTCGGCTTCGGAGACGCGGATGTCGAATTTGGCGTTGCCGGGCACGCTGAACTTTTCGCCGGCCGAGGACCTGACCCAGTTGTCAGTGCCGGCCAGCTTGTACTCGCAGGCGCCGGCCACGCATTCCATGATCTCGGGCGCGCCGGTGTTGAAGGTCAGGCTGGCCGGAAGGATCACGCCGACCGATTTTTTGCTGCCGTCGGCGAAGGTGATGCCGTGGCTCACGCATTTGCCGTCAAAGTAGACGTTGGCCTTGGTGGTCACGCTGATGTTGTCGATTTTTTCGGTAGGCATGGGTAAGGGCTGAAAAAGTAGGTGGGCCGCCTTGGCCAGGGTGTAACCGCGGATTCGCCGGATGGCGCCAAAGCTGTTGATTTTAGGTCACGCGGCCCCGCGCCTGCGGGTGCGTTGAATCCGTTTGGCGATTCACTGCGTATTCCCCGGATACCGGAGAATGTCGTTTATGAAACCAGAAAGCCCGGATAGTCATTTGATCGCCCTGATTGACCGGGTCGGCCAGGCCGATGAGCTGGCTTTGCGGGAGCTGTACGAGCTGACCTCGTCCAAGCTCTACGGCGTGGCGGTGCGTGTGGTGAGTAACCGTGAATGGGCCGAAGACGTGCTGCAGGAGGCATTCATCACGATCTGGCGCGTCGCGGGCGACTACAAGGCGACGCTGTCACCGCCCATGGCCTGGATGGGGCTGGTGGTGCGCAGCCGGGGCCTGGATTTCCTGCGGCGCCGCACTTCGGACCGCGCCGACCTGATGCAGGAGCTGGACGATGTGATTTCCGACACCGTAGCCGGGGACTCACCCAACCCGATGGATACGACGCAGGCCAGCGAGCAGGCCTGGGCGCTGCATCAGTGCCTTGGCAAGCTGGAGCACAAGCAGCGTGAAGTGGTGAGCTTGGCGTATTTGCGAGATTTGAGCCACGGCGAGCTGGCTGAGCAGCTGAAGCTGCCTTTGGGTACCGTCAAAACCTGGATCCGGCGCGGATTGGAGCAACTGCGCGGTTGCATGGCGAGGTTTGCCTGATGAATATTCAAAATAACTCCGCTCTCATGGACCAATTGGCGGCCAGCTACGCGCTGGGCACGCTACGCGGCGGCGCGCGCCGCCGCTTTGAAGCGTTAGCGCGCGACAACGCGACCTTGCGCGCCGCGGCGCTGGTCTGGCAAAGCCGCTTGTCGTCCGTGGCCGAGCTCCAGCCACTAGAAGCTCCCAGCCCCGCCGTGTGGAAGCGCATTGAAAACCTCGTCAGGGCCGACAAGGAGGCGCGCGCGATGCAGGCTGCGCGCGGCGCTGCGCCTCCGGTTGCTGCGGGCGGCTGGTGGTCCAGCCTGGGCTTGTGGCGCGGTGGTGCTGCGGCGGGCCTGATCGCCACGGTCGCGGCCATCGTCGTCGGACTGAATGTGAACGGCCGTTTAAGCGGTCAGGTGAATGAGTTGACGGCCAAACTCACGGCCACGCCCGAGATCGAGTACGTGGCCGTGCTGACGGATGACAAGGCGTCGGCCTCGCTGCTGGTGACGTTTGACCCGAAGAACAAAACCCTGGTGCTCAAGCGCGTGGGCGGATTCCGGGAGCAACCCGACAAATCGCTGGAGCTGTGGGCCTTGCCGCCCGGCGCGGCGCCCAAGTCGCTGGGGGTGCTCAATGCGGATCCGGTGGTGCGCCTGGCCGCTGCGGGCACCGACATGCGGCAGGTGCCGACGCTGGCCATCACGCTGGAGCCCAAGGGCGGGGTACCGCCTGGCAGCGGGCCTACCGGGCCGGTGCTGTTCAAGGGCGCCTTGATCGAGACGCCGAAATAAGGGCCATTAAAAAAGCGGGCAACAAAAAAGGGCGCTGATAGCGCCCTTTTTTTGGTTAACCCGGAACCGCTGGCCTTAGCGCCAGTGACGGTGTCCGTGTCCGTGGCCATAGCCCCGGCTGTAGCCGAAGTTCAGCGACAGGCCGATAGGCGCGTAGTAGGGCTGGTAATAGGGGCGAGGGTAGTAAGCCGGGTAGACCACGGGGGCGACAACGGCGGGCTGTACATAGACGGGCGCCGGCGCCGGCTGCACATAAGTTTGGGGCTGTGGCTGCTGGGGCGCGGACTGGAAGGTCTGGGGCGCGGGTGTCATGGCGCCGACCGGCGTGACCTGCAGGCGCACGTACTGGCCGGGGTCGTTGGCCATCTGCGTGGTGTACTGCGTGCCCTGGTATTCATAGACCACGTTGTAGTGGCTGGGGCGGTTCTCGTAATAGGTCTGCGTCGTGCATTGCTGCATGTTCTGGACCTGGTTGTTCGAGCCTTCGATGCGGTCGCCAACAATGGCGCCGCCCACCAGCCCGATCATGGTGGCGACGGCACGGCCGCCGCCGTTGCCGATGGCGTTACCGGCTGCGCCGCCGGCAATGGCGCCCATCAATGCGCCAGCACCCGAGCTCGGCTGCTGGACGACGACGGGCTGGTTGCTGCAAACCTGGCGCGGTACAGCCACTTGCTGCACAACCGGCGTGCTGGAAATCACCCGCGCCAGGATGTCCATGGCGGAGGCGGGCACGGCTGCCAGCCCGGAGGCGGCAGCAAGAGCAGAGAGAACAAGCGTTTTTTTCATGATCAAACCCTTTTCAGCAAGTGGCTGAAGTTGCGCCGCCGGAGAAGTCACCCGTGGTTGGGCGTTGGCTCGGGCGGCAACCGTAATTTTAGTAAGTCAGAGTCATTTTGGGGCTCGGAGTTCGGTAAATCGACGGTAAAGCTGACCTTTGGACGCAAAACAGGCTGCAAAACGTGACCGGCTGGCCGGTTGTGCGTTCAAACCCTTGCTGCCCAGCCCTGAGCGTCAAAACCGACGGTAACGTCCTTGCCCCAGTCCACTACTGGCCGCTTGATGACGCTGGGGTTGGCCAGCATCAGCGTTTGGGCACTGGCGCTGTCATGCACGCTGGCCTGTAGCGCCGGGTCCAGCTTTCGCCAGGTGGTGCCCTGGCGGTTCAGCAGCTTTTCCCAGCCTGCCGCCTGGGCCCATCGCGCGAGCTGGTCAGGGGGCACGCCCTGTTTCTTGAAGTCGTGAAACTGGTAGTTGATACCTTGCTCACCGAGCCATGCGCGGGCTTTTTTGACGGTGTCGCAATTGGGGATGCCGTAAAGAATGATCATGGCCTGATTTTCGCAGATTTAAGAGAAAAAGGCCTTCTGGCCAAGCAGTACCGGCGCGAGCAGCTATCAAATTTATAGCGTTATCGCAAAGGCCGGTGAGGGCCTGGGTGCGCGGGCAGGCCTTTGGCAAGGCTGGAATAATGAAGAACGCCGACCGGCACAACCTTTTTGCCATCTTTTTGCATGGATGCCCTGCCTTATGACCGCTGCTTCAGCCACGCTCACTGCCCCCGCCGTTCTTTACCCGCCCCTGGAGCCCTTTCGCACCGGCGTTCTTGAAACCGGCGACGGCCATTCGGTGTACTGGGAGCTGTGCGGCAATCCCAAAGGAAAGCCGGCGGTGTTCTTGCATGGCGGCCCGGGCGCCGGCTGCTCGCCCGAGCACCGCCGCCTGTTCGACCCGGAACGCTATTGCGTGCTGCTGTTCGACCAGCGCGGCTGCGGCCGCTCCCGCCCCAGTGCTTCGCTAGAGAACAACACCACCTGGGACCTGGTCGCCGACATCGAGCGGCTGCGAACCCTGCTGGGTGTGGAACGCTGGCTGGTGTTCGGCGGCTCCTGGGGCAGTGCGCTGGCGCTGGCTTATGCGCAGGCTCACCCAGCCCGGGTGTCCGCGCTCATCGTGCGGGGCATTTTTGCGCTGCGCCGGGCTGAGCTGCTCTGGTACTACCAGGAGGGGGCATCCTGGTTGTTCCCTGATCTGTGGGAAGAGTTTGTCAAACCCATTCCCCAGGCAGAACGCGGCGACCTGATTGCCGCCTACCGCAAACGGCTGGTGGGTACCAACCGCGCTGCGCAACTGGCGGCTGCCCGGGCCTGGAGCCTGTGGGAAGGCCAGACCATTACGTTGTTGCCCGACCCGTCCTTTACCGCCCAGCACGGCGACGACGCCTTTGCCCTGGCGTTCGCCCGCATCGAAAACCATTATTTCGTGCACGCAGGCTGGCTGGAAGAAGGCCAGCTGATCCGCGATGCGCACAAGCTGGCCGGAATCCCCGGAGTCATCGTGCAGGGCCGCTACGACGTGGCTACGCCGGCCAAAACGGCCTGGGACCTGCACCGCGCCTGGCCCGAGGCTGAATTCCACATGATTGATAACGCCGGCCACGCCTTCAATGAGCCCGGCATCCTGCGCCAGCTGATCGCCGCCACCGACCGTTTCGCAGGCTGACCCCCGTTTTCTTTATCAGCAGGGGCCGCGGTCCGGCTTTGCCGGCCGCAGGCGCCGCCCCCTGCAAGGGGGGAGGGCGCTACACGCAGTGAGCGTCAACGGGGGTGTACATGCCCTGCGACAATAGGAGGCTGTATGCAAAACCTCACAACTCTCGACGACTGGCTGGCCTACTGCGAGCACCTGCACCCCGTCGGTATCGACATGGGCCTGACCCGCATCAGCGCCGTCGCCAAGCGCATGGGCCTGGCTTTTGACTGCCCCATCATCACCGTGGCAGGCACCAACGGCAAAGGCTCGACTTGCGCGATGCTTGAAGCCATCCTGCTGGAGGCGGGCTACCGCACCGGCGTTTTCACGTCGCCGCACCTGGTGCATTTTGAAGAGCGCTGCCGGGTGCGGGGTGACATCGTGAAGGCCGCCGATCTGGTGACCCAGTTCGCGCGCGTCGAGGCGGCCCGCACGCAGGGTGAAGCGGTCTCGCTCACGTATTTCGAGTTCACCACGCTGGCCATCCTGCAACTGCTGGCCGATGCCAAGCTGGACGTCGTCATCCTCGAGGTCGGCCTGGGTGGCCGGCTGGACGCCGTCAACATGCTGGACGCCGACTGCGCGGTGATCACCAGCATCGACCTGGACCACATGGAATACCTAGGCCCCGACCGCGAAAGTATTGGCCGCGAAAAGGCCGGCATCATGCGCGCCGGCAAGCCGGTCATCGTGAGCGATCCGGTGCCGCCGCAAAGCATCGTTGACCACGCGGCCGCAGTGGGGGCTGACCTGTGGCGATTTGGTACGGACTTCAATTTCTCGGGCGACAAGCAGCAGTGGGGCTGGGCCGGGCGCGGGCGCAGGTATGCCGGCCTGGCGTACCCGGCCTTGCGCGGCGCCAACCAGCTCGTCAATGCCTCGGGTGTGCTGGCGGCGCTGACAGCCCTGCGCGACCGCTTGCCGATCACGGCCCAGGCGGTGCGCAATGGCCTGTCAATGGTCGAATTGCCCGGCCGCTTCCAGATCGTGCCCGGCCAGCCGACGCTGGTGCTGGACGTGGCGCACAACCCGCATTCGGTGGCCGCGCTGGCCGAGAACCTCGACGCCATGGGCTTTTACCCGTGTACCCACGCGGTGTTTGGCGCCATGGCCGACAAGGACCTTGCGCCCATGCTGGCGCGCGTGGGCCCGTTGATCGACAAGTGGTACTTCACTGATTTGCCGACTTCCCGGGCTGCTACTGCCGAGGATTTGCAGGCGAAGTGGCAGGCAGCAAATACCCGGCCTGATGCCAGCGCCGGCACTTACAAATCCCCCGAAGCGGCGCTACAGGCGGCAGTCAAGGCCGCAACCCCCGCTGATAGAATTGTCGTGTTCGGCTCCTTCTATACGGTGGGCGGCATTTTGAAGGACGGTGTACCGCGTCTTTCGGCCCCGCACCTGGCCGCCTGAGCCGGACAAGCCGGCCCGCAACGCGTTCACAAAAGGGCCGCCAGCCCACGTTCACCGTTAACGTCACCCCTTATCGGATCCAAGCCACACCATGCCGTTTTTCAACTTCCGCCGGGGCGGCTCCAACGCTGCCTCCACTGCCGGGTCAGCCGCTCAAACGGAAAGCGTGGAAGTGATCCGCAAGCGTGCCAAACACCGGCTGATCGGCTCTGCGGTGCTGGTGTTGATCGGCGTGCTGGGTTTTCCGCTGCTGTTTGACACCCAGCCCCGGCCGATTCCGGTCGATATCCCGATTGAAATTCCCGGCAAGGGCACGGTCAAGCCGCTGGTGATTCCCGGGCCGGCCAGCGCCCCGGTGGCCACCCCTGCATCTGCACCCAAGCCCGCCGAAAAAGTGGCCGCGGACGCCAGCCTGGCGCCCAAGGAAGAAATTCTTGCATCAAAACCGGCGTCAGCCCCAGTCGAATCTGCGCCGGCAGCTATCAAAAACGAAGCAAAGCCTGAGACCAAACCGGACGTGAAACCTCCGGCCAAACCGGAAACCAAGCCAGAAACCAAACCGGCCAAGCCTGCGGCGGGCGACGATGCCTCACGCGCTGCCGCCTTGCTCAATGGCACCGCCGCGCCAGCCGCCGCCAAACCGCCCCCAAGTGACGCGGAAGGCCGCTTTGTGGTTCAGGTCGGCGCGTTTGCCGATGTGGCCAAGGCCCGTGAAGCGCGCCTGAAGGTGGAAAAAACCGGCATGAAAACCTATACGCAAGTTGCGGAAACCAAAGACGGCAAGCGCATCCGGGTTCGCGTGGGCCCGTTTGCCAGCAAGGCCGAGGCCGACAAGGCGGCGGCCAAGATCAAGGCCCTTGATTTACCCGCGGCCATCCTGACCTTGTAATAAGTACTCTGGTGATTCGTGACAGCTGTTGACTGGATTTTGCTGGGAGTGCTGGTTTTTTCCATGCTCCTGGGTGCCTGGCGGGGGCTGGTGTACGAGGTGTTGTCGGTGCTGGGGTGGGCGGTGTCGTTTTATGTGGCGCAATGGTTTGCGCCGGATCTTGCCGCCAGGCTGCCACTGCAGTCCGCCGCCGACCCGGTGCGTTATGCGGCGGCCTTTGTGCTGATATTTATTGCAGCGGTGTTTACCGCGGGTTTGTTGGCTTTTTTGCTGAAGAAACTGGTGGCAGCCGTCGGCCTGGCGCCGATAGACCGGGTGCTTGGGGCTGGTTTTGGCGTGTTGCGCGGCATTATTTTGTTGCTGGCCGCCACGGTGGTCATCAACATGACGGCATTGAAGTCCAGCGACTGGTGGGTGCAGTCCAACGGTGCGCCGATATTGACGGTCATGCTCAAAGCCCTGAAGCCGATGCTGCCAGAACAGTTTGCCAAGTATTTAATTTAACTTTCAAGAGTCAACTCATCATGATCGGAACACCATGTGCGGGATAGTCGGCGTCGTCAGCAAAGCCCCGGTCAATCAACTGATTTATGACGGCCTGCTGCTGCTGCAGCATCGCGGCCAGGATGCCGCAGGCATCGTCACGCAGCAAGGGCGCAAGTTCTACATGCACAAGGCCAAGGGCATGGTGCGCGACGTTTTCCGCACGCGCAACATGCGTGCGTTGCCGGGCACGGTCGGCTTGGGCCAGGTGCGCTACCCCACGGCCGGAAACGCCTACAGCGAAGACGAAGCCCAGCCGTTCTACGTCAACGCGCCTTTTGGCCTGGTGCTGTCGCACAATGGCAACCTGACCAATGCGGCTGAACTCAAGGCCGAGCTCTTCAATACCGACCATCGCCACATCAACACCGACAGCGACTCCGAAGTGCTGCTCAATGTGCTGGCGCATGAGCTGGAAAAAACCACACGCGGCCTGCCGCTCAAACCAGTGGACGTGTTTGCCGCCGTGCGCGGCGTGCACAAGCGTGTGAAGGGCTCCTACGCCGTGGTGGCACTGATCGCCGGCCACGGCCTGCTGGCGTTTCGCGATCCGTTCGGCATTCGCCCGCTGTGCATCGGTCACGGGCAGAACGAAGACGGCACGACTGTGATGGTGGCCAGCGAATCGGTGGCCCTGGAGGGTACTTCGCACCAGTTCGAACGTGACATCGCCCCCGGTGAAGCGGTGTACGTGGACCTCGAAGGCGTGGTGCATGCCGAGCAGTGCGCGCCCAGCGCCAAGCTCAACCCCTGCATCTTTGAATTTGTTTACCTGGCGCGGCCCGACTCCGTGCTGGACGGCATCTCGGTCTACCAGGCCCGCCTGAACCTGGGCGAGACGCTGGCCAAGCGCGTGGTCTCCACCGTTCCGCCCAGCGAGATCGACGTGATCATCCCAATCCCCGAATCCAGCCGCCCGAGCGCGACGCAGCTGGCGCACCTGCTGGGCATTCCGTACCGCGAAGGGTTCGTCAAGAACCGCTATGTCGGCCGCACCTTCATCATGCCGGGACAGGGCGTGCGCAAGAAGTCCGTGCGCCAGAAGCTCAACGTGATTGCCAGCGAATTCAAAGGCCGTAACGTGCTGCTGGTAGACGACTCCATCGTGCGCGGCACGACCAGCCGCGAGATCGTGCAGATGGCGCGCGACGCCGGTGCGCGCAAGGTCTACCTTGCCAGCGCCGCGCCGCCGGTGCGTTACCCCAACGTGTACGGCATCGACATGCCCACCCCGGGCGAACTCGTGGCACATGGCCGCACCGTCGAAGAAATCCGCGAAGTCATTGGCTGCGACGCGCTGATTTACCAGGACGTCGAAGGCATGAAGCGCGCCATCGGCTCGCTCAACGGCAAGCTCGATGGTTTTGACGCCTCTTGCTTCGACGGCGTCTACATCACGGGCGACGTCACGGCCGAAACCATTGCCGCGATGAATTCCCAGCGCGCCGATACCGCCGAAAAAATCGGCGAAGACAGCGACGTCGATGTGTCCCGCCTGGCATTGCCTAATCCGCAGGAAGCCTGAGCATGACCAAAAAAAGAGAATTGCCGCGCAACCTGCACCGCGACACGCTGGCCGTGCGCGTGGCGCTGGAGCCCAGCCAGCACGGTGAAAACTCCGAAGCGCTGTACCTGACCAGCGGCTTTGTGCAGCCCGACGCCGAAACCTCGGCGCGGCGTTTTGCGGACCCGACGGAGGGCTATACCTACGGCCGCACCTCGAACCCCACGGTCACGAGTTTTGAGCGCCGCCTTGCGGCTATGGAAGGCACGGAAGCCGCCATAGGCGCGTCCACCGGCATGGGCGCCATCCTGATGATGTGCATGGGCCTGCTGAAATCCGGTGACCATGTCATTTGTTCGCGTTCGATGTTTGGTTCGACGATTGCACTGATCGGCCGTGAGTTCGGCAAGTTCGGCGTTGAGACCACGTTTGTGTCGCAGACCGACATCAGCGAGTGGAAGGCTGCCTTGCGTCCCGGCACCAAGCTGCTGTTCGCCGAAACGCCGACCAATCCGCTCACCGAGGTCTGCGATATCCGGGCATTGGCTGACCTGGCGCACAGCGTGGGCGCACTGCTCGCAGTCGACAACTGCTTTTGTTCGCCCGCCTTGCAACGCCCGGCGGAATTCGGCGCCGACCTCATCATGCATTCGGGCACCAAATACCTGGACGGTCAGGGCCGTGTGATGGCGGGAGCGCTCTGCGGACCGTCCAAACTGATCGTCGACGTGTTCGGCCCCATCGTGCGCACCGCCGGCATGACGCTGGCGCCCTTCAACGCCTGGGTTGTGCTCAAAGGGTTGGAGACACTGAACATCCGCATGCAGGCGCAAAGTGCCAATGCATTGGCAGTTGCCAGGTGGCTGGAAACGCAGCCCGCCGTGGCGCGTGTGTACTACCCCGGCCTCGAATCACATCCTCAGCACGAGCTGGCCATGCGCCAGCAATCGGGGCTGGGCGGTGCGGTGCTGTCTTTCGACGTGCGCGGCGACACACCGGAAACGGCGCGTGCCAACGCCTTCAAGGTCATCAACAGCACACAGGTGCTGAGCATTGCAACCAATCTCGGCGATACCAAAACCATCATCAGCCATTCGGCCACCACATCGCACGGACGCCTCAGCGAAGAGCAGCGCCTGGCCGCCGGCATCGGCCAGGGCCTGGTGCGCGTAGCCGTCGGGCTGGACCACGTGGACGACATCAAGGCCGACCTGTCCCGCGGCCTTAGCCTCATCGCATGACTGCAGTAATGACCCAAAAGACCCGCACCCGTTTCGCCCCTTCCCCGACCGGATTTATCCACCTCGGCAACATTCGCTCCGCGCTGTATCCGTGGGCGTTTGCCCGCGCCACCGGCGGCGACTTCATCCTGCGCATCGAAGATACCGACGTCGAGCGGTCCAGCCAGGAAGCCGTCGACGTGATCATTGAAGGTATGCGCTGGCTGGGGCTCAATCACGACGAGGGGCCTTTCTTCCAGATGCAACGCATGGACCGCTACAAGGCCGTGCTTGCGCAGATGCGCGCCGACGGACTCGTCTACCCCTGCTACATGAGCGTGGCCGAGCTCGACGCCCTGCGCGAGAAGCAGATGGCTGCCAAAGAGAAACCGCGTTATGACGGCACCTGGCGTCCCGCGCCCGGCAAGACCTTGCCGCCCGTGCCTGAGGGCGTGCAGCCGGTGCTGCGCTTCATGAACCCGCAAGGCGGCAGTGTGGTGTGGGACGACAAGGTCAAGGGCCGCATCGAGATCAGCAACGACGAACTCGACGACCTGGTGATCGCGCGGCCCGACGGAACGCCGACCTATAACTTCTGCGTGGTGGTCGACGACATCGACATGGCCATGACCCACGTGATCCGCGGTGACGACCATGTGAACAACACGCCGCGCCAGATCAACATCTTCAAGGCCCTCGGCAAAGAGCCGCCGGTGTATGCGCACCTGCCGACCGTGCTCAATGAGCAAGGCGAAAAGCTCAGCAAGCGCAACGGCGCCAAACCGGTGACGCAGTACGCCGCCGAAGGTTATTTGCCCGACGCGATGGTCAACTACCTGGCGCGCCTGGGCTGGAGCCACGGTGACGACGAAATCTTCAGCCGCGAGCAATTCATTGAGTGGTTCAACCTCGACCACCTGGGCAAGAGCGCCGCGCAGTTTGACGAAGCCAAGCTGCGCTGGGTCAATGCCCAGCACCTGAAGGCCATGGCCGACGACAAGCTGGCCGAGGCGGTCGCTCCTTTTCTTGCTGCGCAGGGCGTGACCGGCCTGGATGCCGCGCACATTGTTCGTGGCTGCGGCTTGTTCAAGGACCGTTGCAGCACGCTGGTTGAACTGGCCGGCTGGCTCAAGCTGCTGGTGACCGGCGGTGAACCCAGTGCGCAGGATATTGCGACACATGTGACCGATGCCGTGCGCCCGGCGCTCGCCAAGCTCTCAGAGGCGTTGAGCACTGTCGAGTGGAACAAGGCCGCGATTTCGGCCGCCATCAAGCAGGTGCTGGCCGACACGGGCCTGAAGATGCCGCAGCTGGCCATGCCCGTGCGCGTGCTGGTCATGGGTACCCCGCAAACCCCGTCTCTCGACGCGATTCTGGAGCTCATGAAGCGTGAAGATGTGGTCTCCCGGTTGAAGCTTGTTTGAGGATTTGAAAAAGAGCAAATTTTCGGGCTATAATTCAAGGCTCGACAATTGCAGGGAAACCTCAATAACTTGACGGGGGTATAGCTCAGCTGGGAGAGCGCTTGCATGGCATGCAAGAGGTCAGCGGTTCGATCCCGCTTACCTCCACCAAAAGTTAGTCGCGAAGAATTTGAGAGTTTGCAGGCCAATGTGTAAAAACAAAGGCCTGTCCGGAAGTTCCAAGGTTTTGACCCCATCGTCTAGAGGCCTAGGACACTACCCTTTCACGGTAGGTACCGGGGTTCGAATCCCCGTGGGGTCGCCAGCATTCATCACGCCCAGCGCGTGATGCCCAAGGCGCAAGTTGACAACCGCCGGCCCGCAATGGCCAGCGACTTGGCTCGAAAGAGCGAATGTTGTCACTACCAGGAGTGGTAGTTCAGTTGGTTAGAATACCGGCCTGTCACGCCGGGGGTCGCGGGTTCGAGTCCCGTCCACTCCGCCAGTCTCTAAAAGGGTTAGCAAGAACTTACTTGCTAGCCCTTTTTCTTTGGGCGTCCCGTTGTGGAAAATGCCGCAGGGACTGGGCTGCGGCTACATCGACGATGTAACGGGCATGCGGCTGTATCCGCACTCATATGGGCCGGATACAAAGACGCACAAAAGTCAGCGATGCGGTTCTCAAGGCTGTCCAACATCCATGCCTTGAAGAGGGGTCTTTGCTGGCTCACAATGCGCCATGCGCAAACACCTGTCCGAAACCAGCGCGCTCCAGCGCCTGATCGCCGGCCTGGCGGCCGGGCTGGCTACCGCGGCGCTGCCACTTCCCACCGTCTGGCAGTTTCGCGGCCTGCTGGGCTGGTGTGTAGGTGTTGCGATTTACCTGGCACTGGCCTGGTGGCTGTGTGTGCGTTTTGACGCCAAGCGCACACGCGAACGCGCACAGGCGCAGGACGAGCCGAGCGTGGTGTTGTTTTTTCTGATGCTGCTGGCCACCATGGCCTGCGTGGCGGCCATCACGGTCATGATGCAGCAGTCCCGCAGCCTGTCGGGGATGGAACGTACGCTGCACATCGCATTGGCCATTGCGGCGCTGGCGGCTTCATGGCTCTTTATCCAGACGATCTTTGCGTTCCGATATGCGCACCGCTACTACTTCGAAGAAAAGCAGAATGAGCCTGATGGCCCGGGCCTGCAGTTCCCCGGCGGGATGGATCCGGATTACTTTGATTTTCTTTACCACGCCCATGTCGTGGGCATGACGTCGCAGGTCTCCGACGTACAGGTCACCTCGCGCGAAATGCGCCGGCTCACGCTGATCCATAGCGTGCTGTCTTTCGGTTTCAACATGCTGATACTGGCGCTCAGCATCAATGTGGTGGCGGGCTCGCTGCAGTAGAACCCGTGAAGGGTGGTGGTTTCACCAGGGCCGCTATTCGTCCCACGGGCCAGTGCCAATCTGGAAAAGGAGCTCGAGTCCACCCCGCGTCGTGTAGCTGAAGACGAGCCCGGACCCGCAACGGATCGCCGACAGCCTTCCATCCTCAACAATGGACAGTGAAACGTCGGCGACAACACTCGCCAGCGAGACTTCGGCGTACACGTCCAGAATCTCCCCATTGGGAAGGGTAAGCAGTTGCTCCGTGCCCAGGGAATAGAAGTCCGGGTCGGACATCTTCGGAATGGCGATGAGGACCTCGGGAAGGTCATCGTCTCCAAACGTGATGCGAAGTTGCGTGGTGCTTGATTCCATGGGACCTCGGCTTAGGTCGGTCTGCGGAGACTCCACCGCAGGGTAGAGCCGCCGTTTCGCGATCTTTTACCACGCCGAATTCACATTTGCGAACCTGCGGCATGCGCATTACAGCTGAAACAGCTGCTTTTTGAGCGCCATCTTCTCCCTCTTGCGCAGGCTGGCTTCAGATTTACGGTGCGAGCCGGCCTTGCGCTGTGCCGCGGCCGGCACCAGCGGGTTGCGCGGCTTGGGCACAGCCAGCTTGATTTTGAGTTTGGTCTTGCGGGCCGAGGTCATCGCTGTACGGGGGCCTGGCGGCCAAGCTTGAGCAGGCCGGTCGACAGCGCCGTGCCGCACACAATCACCACGGCGCAGATCACCATCCAGGCGGTCACGCTCTCACCCAAGAACAGCACGCCATAGATCACCGCGAACACCGGCACCAGAAAAGTGACTGATAGCGCGCGTGGCGGGCCGGCATTTTCAATCAACCGGAAAAAGAGGATGTAGGCCAGGCCCGTGCAGACCACGCCCACCGCCAGCAGCGCCAGCCAGGCATTGACGCCTGGCATTTGTGCCGGCCACAGCCAGGCGGCCGGCAAGGCCAGGCCCAGCGTGGCGCCGATCTGGCTGCCGGCGGCTGTCACCAGCGGCGGCATGCCCGTCAGGTAGCGCTTGGTGTAGCTGGCCGAGATGCCGTAACACACGCAGGCAAAAAGACAGGCCAGCACGGCCCAGCCGGGTGCGATGCCCGAAGCGTCGGGTTTGAAGGTGGCCTTGTCCCAGGCCAGCATGGCGACGCCGGCAAAGCCGACGACGAGGCCCAGAATGCGCGAGGCGTTTGGTTTGTCTTTCAACCAGAGCCAGGCGATCAGCGCGCCGAACATCGGCACCGTGGCATTCAGAATGGCCGACAGCCCCGTGGTAATGGACAGCAGCGCGAACGCAAAGCAGGCGAACGGAATGCCCGAATTGAGGATGCCGATGAAGAAAACTTTCTTCCAGCTCTTTCCCAATTCGGGCAGCAGGCCGCGCAGCCACACGATGGGCAGCAGGAACAGCGCCGCAATCCCGACACGCACAGCGGCCGTGGGCAGGGGACCGAACTCCACCGCACTGATGCGCGTGAAAAGAAAGGACGAGCCCCAGATGGCCGCCAGCATTACGAAATCAGCAGCCCAGCTTTTTGGGGTGGCAAGAGTTGCGCCCGCTGGCGCTGCGATACCAGAAGGAGTGGAGCTCACTGCATGCTCCCCTGAAGTGCGCCTTCGAGCTGCAGCAAGGCGGTCTTGCGGTGCAGCCCGCCTGCGTAGCCAGTGAGTGAGCCGTCGGCTCCCAGCACCCGGTGGCAGGGCACGATGACGCTGACCGGGTTGCGCCCGACGGCGGCGCCTACGGCGCGCACAGCTTCCGGCTTGCCGATACGCTGGCTCACCTGGCCGTAGCTGAGGGTGCCGCCTTGCGGAATGGCCAGCAACGCCTGCCATACCGACTGCTGGAAGGCTGTTCCGTAGCCCAGGTCCAGGGGCAGGTCAAACATCCTGCGCGTGCCGGCATAGTATTCCGTCAGTTGCGAAATGGCTTGCCTGAGCACGGAATGGTTCGGGTCTTCGCGCCATACGTAAGGTTTCACGAGCTGTGGCGGCAGATGGCGCTGGCCGGCAAACCAGGTGCCGGCGAGGCCTTTGTCCGTCGCTGCAATGATCATTTCCCCCAGAGGGCTGGAGAAGGTTGTCTGGACGATGGAGTTGTCGAATTTCATCTTGTTCCCCTTTGAATGGTTTCGAGTTTCTGCCTTATCAGGTCTTTTTCAGCCCTGAATGGGCGGCTTCAATGGACTTGTCTCTTTGCGGGCGAAGACTGGCTCGATCATTCACTGTCGATGTTCGCGCCAGGGCGCCGTACCGTCCAATGAAATCGAAGCGTTGCATTCATTCCCCGAACGCATGAATCACTGCGTTGCTCTCAGCCGGGGCGCTCCAGCGTTCCGCTCCAGGCGCGGATCACCGCGTAGCTGCGCCAGGGTTTCCAGGCGGCAGAGGCTTTCTCGGCCTCTTTCGCAGGGTTCTTCGTGTCTTGCACGCCCAGGGCCTTGTGCAGCGCCACGTCCCCCGCTGGAAATGCGTCGGGCCAGCGCAGCGCCCGCATGGCGATGTACTGCGCCGTCCAGTCGCCGATGCCGGGCAACGCCTTCAGCGCCGCCACCGTCGTGCTGATGTCTGCGCCGCTGTGCAGTTGTAGCCGCTTGTCCGCCACCGCCTGCGCAATTCCCACGATGGCAGCCTGACGTTGCCTGACGATGCCCAATTGCCCCAATGCGTCGCCACTGGCCGCAGCCAGCACGGCTGGCGCGGGAAAGAGTCGCGTCAGCTCCGGCCAGGGCGTTTCCACCGGCTCGCCAAAGCGGTCCACCATGCGCTGGGCCAGTGTGCGGGCCGCGGCCACGGTGATCTGCTGGCCGAGCACTGCGCGGACAGCCAGCTCGTAGCCGTCCAGCGCACCTGGCACACGCAAGCCGTCGCCTTCCGGAAAGCTGGCATGCAGCACGCTGTTGATGGTGGCCGGGTCGGCGTCCAGGTCAAAGGTGGTGCGTACCCGGCGAATCACCAGCGGCAGCACTTCGCGCAGCGAGTCACTCACGCGCAGCACCAGCTGTGAGCGGCTTTCGTCAAAGCTTGCCAGCAGCCAGCCTGCATGCAGCTTGCCGCCTGATTCGATGCTGAAAGTCCGGCCCAACGCCGGATGTGCCGCTTCGGCCGTGACGAACTCAATGGCACTGATGCAACGTTTGCTGAAAAAGGCCAACATGGCCTGCACGTCATAGGGCGGGCGGTAGCCCAGCCGCACGGTGACGCCTTCGCCGACTTCGCCGACGCGAGCCGGGCCCTGGCGCCGCAACTGCGTGGGGTTGAGTTTGTAGTGCTCTACAAAGGCGGCGTTAAAGCGCCGCACGCTGGCGAAACCGCTGATGAGTGCAATCTGCGTGATCGGCAGGTTGGTGTCGGCCAGTAACTGCTTGGCCGTATGCAGCCTGTGCGTCTGCAAATACTGCATGGGCGAGACGCCGAACTGCGCCTCGAAAATGCGCCGCACGTGGCGGTCGCTCACGCCCAGTTTGGCGGCCAGCTTTTCGACCGAAGGGCCTTCTTCAGCCCAGACTTCAGACTCGTCCAGCAAGCGCGCCGCCTGATGCGCCAGGATGTACGACGCATCCTGGATAGACCACACGACCGAATGTGGCGCCAGCTCGGGCCGGCAGCGCAGGCAGGGGCGAAAGCCCGCGTTTTCCGCTTGCGCTGCATGGTGAAAGAAACGGCAGTTTTCCCGCTTGGGCGTTTTTACATTGCAGACCGGCCGGCAGTAGATGCCGGTGGAGGTCACGCCGGTGAAAAAACTGCCGTCAAAACGCGCGTCCCGCGCCTTCAGGGCGAGGTAGCAGTCGTCGTCGGCAAGAGAGGTGTTTTCGCGGTCCATGGAAGAAATGATACGCCGCAGGGTGCTTCTTACTAGCCGTTTTCGGACATGTCCCTTTTGCCGGAAATCCCCCTCAAAAATGCCCCTCGTGGCCTTCCGCGAGCTCCTGTTAGATACCAGTTTGCATCGGCTTTCCATAGTCTGAACGGGCCCCCTGGAAACGACTGCGGCCTACAGTTCCTGAAAAGACCGCCCCTACAATCAAAGCCATCAAGCTCACAGGAATCCCGCCCGATGCAAATCAACCCCTCCATCTTCAAGGCCTACGACATTCGCGGTGTTGTGCCGTCCACCATTCATGAGGAAATGGCAGAGGCGCTGGGTAAGGCTTTTGGCATGGCGGCGCTGGCTGAAGGTGAGAAATCGGTTGCCGTGGGCCGCGATGGGCGCCTCAGCGGCCCGTCGCTCAGCGCGGCGTTGATGCGGGGCCTGGCTGCGGTGGGTGTGGAGGTGATCGACGTTGGCATGGTGACCACGCCCATGTTGTATTTTGCGGCGAACACGGTGACGGATTCGGGCATCCAGGTCACGGGCAGCCACAACCCCAAGGACTACAACGGCTTCAAGATGGTGCTGGGCGGCCGTGCGATTTATGGCGAGGAAATTCAGGCGCTGCGCCGCACAATCGAAGGTGAAACCTGGGTATTGCCGTCGCAGCCCGGCGCCATCCGCCAGGTCGACGTGGAAACGGCATACCGCGACCGCATCGTGTCGGGCATCAAGCTTGAACGCCCGCTCAAAATTGTCATCGACTCCGGCAACGGCATTGCCGGCGCGTCGGCGCCCGCCATTTTTCGTGCGTTGGGCTGCGAGGTGATCGAGCTGTTCAGTGAAGTGGACGGCAACTTTCCCAACCACCACCCCGACCCCAGCAAGCCCGAAAACCTGCAGGATTTGATCAAGACCCTGCAGAACGGCGATTCTGAACTGGGCCTGGCCTTTGACGGCGACGGCGACCGCCTCGGCATCGTGACCAAAGACGGGCAGAACATTTACCCCGACCGCCAGATGATGCTGTTTGCGCGTGACGTGCTGTCGCGCGTACCGGGCGGCACGATCCTGTTTGACGTGAAATGCTCGCAACGCCTGGCGCCCGAGATTGAGGCGGCCGGCGGTACGCCCCTGATGTACAAGACCGGCCATTCGCTGATCAAGGCGAAGATGAAAGAAATCAACTCGCCGCTGGGTGGCGAGATGAGCGGTCACATCTTCTTCAAAGAGCGCTGGTACGGTTTTGACGACGGCACCTACGCCGGCGCGCGCCTGCTGGAAATCCTGAGCCGCGTGCCCGACGCCGGCATCGTGCTCAATGCCTTGCCCACCAGCTTCAGCACACCTGAATTGAACGTCGCCTGCAAGGAAGGCGAGCCGCATACGGTGGTGGAGGCCTTGACCAGGTCGGCGAAGTTTGCGGCGCCCGCGAAGATTTCAACGATTGACGGTGTCCGTGTGGATTGGCCGGACGGATTTGGGCTGATCCGCGCCTCCAACACCACGCCGGTGCTGGTGTTGCGGTTTGAGGGTCATACCCAGCAGGCGCTGGAGCGCATCGAGGCCGACATGCTGGCCCTGTTGCGGAGCGTCAAGCCTGATGCCAGCTTCGCTGCCGCCGCGCATTAGGCTCACCCCCTTTCAGGCTCACTTCGTGTAGCCTGCTCTCCCCTCAGGGCGGCGCCTGCGGCCCGGCAAAGCCGGTTCCGCGGCCCCCACTGGTGGAATACCCGTTACTCCGTTACGTCCTGAATCTTCAACCCAGCATGAGCCGTGGAACCGGCTTGCCGGGCCACAGGCGGGCGGCCCCCTCGGGGGGCAGGAGCTACACGAAGTGAGCGACCGTGGGGGTCTAAAATGCTTCATGAAAATTCTCCTGGTCAAGCTGTCCTCGCTCGGCGATGTGGTGCACACCCTGCCGGTGGTGCAGGACATCCGCACTGCGTTGCCGGAGGCTGAAATTGACTGGGTGGTGGAAAAGTCATTCGCACCGCTGCTGGCGCGCTGCAGTGGGTTGCGCCGGGTCATCCCCTGTGAGATCCGGCGCTGGCGCAAATCATTCTGGACCGGCGTGACGCGCCAGGAGTGGCGCGCCTTCATGGGTGAGCTACAGCGGGAAGCCTACGATGCCGTGATTGACTTGCAAGGCTTGACCAAGTCCGCGCTGGTCGCCCGGCTGGCCGTGCTGGCGCCTGGCGGCAAGCGCTATGCCCTGGCCAACCAGACCGAGGGCTCCGGCTATGAGGCCCCAACGCGCTGGGTGGCCGACGTGGCCATTACCGTGGAGCCGCACATCCACGCCGTGCAGCGCTCACGGGAGCTGGCCGCGCGCGCTTTGGGGTACATCCCGAAAATCACCCCGGATTTTGGATTAAAAAGCCCTGAATCCCATGATTTTTGGGCGCAAGCAGCTATTAAAAAGATAGCAGATTCGACGTCAAAAGGCCGGGTGGTGTTGGTCCATGGCACGTCGCGCGCCGACAAGGAGTGGCCGCTGGAACACTGGATCACCCTGGGCCGGCGCCTGGGTGCAGCGGGTTACCCGGTGGCGCTGGCACATGGCAATGCACGCGAACTGCTCACCAGCCAGGCGATTGCCCATGCGTTGAACAGAACCACTGCGGACACCGTCCTGGTGCTGCCGCTGCTGCCGCTTGACGCGCTCACTGAAGAACTTGCACAGTGCGCCGGCGTGATCGGGGTGGACAGCGGTGTGAGCCATATCGCCGTGGCGCTGGATTTGCCGCATGTGCAGATCTACAACTTCGACACGGCCTGGCGTACCGGGCCCGGCATAGCCGGCCATGGAGGGCGGCAAGTCAGCGTGTTTGCACAGCCGGTTCCCACAGTGGAAACCGTCTGGCAGGCGTGGCTGGGATGCTGGTCCGTGAGCAGCCCGGCCAGCGCGGGAAGCGCGGGAAGCGCGCCATGAGCGCGCCGGCCCTGAGGCTTTATTCACTGCTGATGTGGCTGGGCCAGCCGCTGCTGCGCCGCAAGCTGGCGCGCCGCGGCAAGCAGGAACCCGGTTACCTTCAGGCCGTGCAGGAGCGCTTTGGCCACTACACGCAGCCCCCGGAAACGGCATCGGAGCTGGTCTGGTTGCATGCCGTCTCTTTAGGCGAAACGCGCACGGCCGCCATGCTGCTCAAGGCCCTGCGCGCGCAGCATCCGGGCCTGCGCGTTCTGCTCACGCATGGCACGGCCACGGGGCGCGCGGAAGGCGTAGCCCTGCTGCAACCCGGCGATGTGCAGGTGTGGCAGCCCTGGGACACCCCTGGCGCGGTGGCGCGCTTCTTTGGGCATTTCAAGCCGCGGCTGGGGCTGCTGATGGAGACCGAGATCTGGCCCAACACCGTTGCGGCGGCCCAGGCCCGCGCCATGCCGCTGGTGCTGGTCAACGGCAGGTTGTCTGAAAAATCCCTTCGGCAGGCGCTGAAGATGTCACCACTGTCGATGCCCGCATACGCTGCGCTGTCGGCGGTGTACGCGCAGACGGATGACGATGCGCGGCGCTTTCGCCAGGCGGGTGCTGCCGTGGCGGGGGTGTTCGGCAACCTGAAATTTGATGCTTCGCCAGATGATGCCCAGCAGGAAAAAGGCAAATCCTGGCGCCGCATGCTGGCGCAGCCTGTGCTGATGTTCGCCAGTTCGCGTGAAGGCGAGGAAGCGCTGTTTCTAAAAGAAATCAGTGCTGTAGCCCAATCAGAACGTGCGCAAGGCGCTATCAAAAATGTAGCGGATTTATCTCAAACGCAGCAGCCCGAAGGCATGGGAAGCCGCTTCAAGGTGCTGCTGGTGCCGCGCCACCCGCAGCGCTTCAATGAAGTCGAGGCCCTGGTGGTCCAGCATGGCCTGCGCGTGTCGCGGCGCTCTGGCTGGGACGATGCCGCAGGCGGCCCGACGGCCAGCCTCGATGCGCAGCAGGCCGATGTGTGGCTGGGCGACTCGCTCGGTGAGATGGGGCTGTATTACGCGATGAGCGATGTCGCCTTGCTGGGCGGCAGCTTCGCACCGCTGGGCGGGCAGAACCTGATCGAGGCCGCCGCTTGCGGTTGCCCGGTCGTCATGGGCCCCCACACCTTCAACTTCACCGAAGCCGCCGAACTGGCAGTGGAAGAAGGTGCAGCCCGGCGCGTGGTCGACATGGAGCAGGGCGTGCGCACCGCGAGAAAACTGATGGACAGGCCCGAAGCACGCGCCGCCGCTGTGGCTGCGGGCCAGGCCTTCGCCGACCGCAACCGGGGTGCTACAGCGAAGACGGTGAGTGCGCTCGAAGGTTTCTTGAAAGCGCCTGCGCGATAAGGAGGCACCGTGACCGAGCCAACCAGACCGAAGCTGCGCGTACCCATCTGGTTCTGGATGCTGCTCTTCATGGCCGCATGTCTTTTCGGCTTCGGCGCCTATGTGATCCTCACGCTGATCTAGATCTGGCGTCACCTCCCGTTCAGGCTCACTGCGTGTAGCCTGTTCCCCCCCAGGGGGCGGCGCCTGGGGCCGGCGAAGCCGGAAAATTGGCCCACCCCTATCGGGCTCACTTCGTGTAGCCCTTTTCCCCTGGCCGGGGACGGCGCCTGCAGCCCGGCAAAGCCGGTTCCGCGGCTGCCCGCTTGTAGTGCTCAAAGAGTTCTTCATGCCAGCATGAGCCGCGGGACTGGCTTTGCCAGACCGCAGGCGGGTGGCCCCCTCGGGGGGCTGGGAGCTACACAAAGTGAGCGACCGTGGGGGCTATTTGATCACCTGATGGCAGGTGCAATTGCCCCAGGCGTACATACGCAAGTGATGCGCCCAATCCCGCAGCGTAGCCCAGGCACCGCCGGTGGCGACTTCGTATGGCGTGAGGCCAAACATGCCCAGACTGATGGAGGGCTCTGCCGACACCACTGAATGCCAGGTGCGGCGGGGCACAAAAAGTGCGTCGCCGGCTTCCACGCGGGCGTAGAGGCCGTTGGCTTTTTCAAACGAGGCGAGTTCCCTGGCCTGCTCAGGCAGACGCGACACGTTGATGTCGCTGAGCGTGGCGCCCCAGTCGTATTTTTTGGCGGGGCACATGTGCTGGCGCTGGTCGGGCGGGAAAAGGATGAACTCCTTGGTGCCCTTGAGTTGGCAAAACCAGTTGTGTGGAAAGTCGTTGTGCAGGCCGGTCACGGTGTTGGCCGGGCCCATGAAGACATATTCCCAGGTCAGGCGCTGGCCGGGCCACAGGCTCTTGATCATCAAATCGTTGCGCAGCTCTGGAAATGTTTCAAGGATGTCCCATTGCGCCAGGTACAGCGTGGTGGGTTTGAAAGACTGCATGTGCGCCCAGTTCAGGTGGAAACGCGCGCCGGGTTGCTTGCGCAGTTCTTCAAGCCGCGCCTTGGGCAGCAGGCCTGCGGCGGGGTTGGGGGCGATCAGCGCCGCCTTGCCGAGCTCGCGCAGGTAGGGCGCCACCGGCAGAAAAGGCCGGCCCTTGGTCACGCCTTGCTCCACCAGGCCGTCGGTGAATTTCACAGGCGCTTCGGAGCCTTTGCTTTCGCACACACCCGCAAGATGCTCAAACGACCATTTGCTGAAAGCCGGCCAATGCTTCACGCCGCCCTTGACCAGCACGGGACGTTCAAAAGGCAGCTGCCGCCCTGAAGCCTCCAGTGCTTCCCAGGTGGTTTCTTCAATCAACTGAAAGCCCGGCCCTGTCGGGATATCGCGAGGTGCGTCGGTTACCCGCTCGGCCTCGATGGGAAGCGACAGCAGGTCGTGGGTGGGCATCAGCATGGAAACGTTGGATCTTTGGTGTTGCGTCGTGCGGTGGCGGTGCCGGTCGCTGGGTTGCTTGTTACCGGGCCAGCAGTGCGTTGATTTTTTGGAGGTCTTCCGGCGTCAGCGTGCCGTTGGCTTGCCGCAACTTGAGGTCGCCCAGCAGGACGTTGTAGCGCGCCTGCGCCAGGTCGCGCTTGGTCTGGAACAACTGGCTTTGCGAATTGAGCACGTCGATGTTGATGCGCACACCGACCTGGTAGCCCAGCCTGTTGGCGTCCAGCGCGCTCTGGCTCGACAGTTCGGCTGCTTCCAGCGCCTTCACTTGCCCCTGGCCCGACTGCACGCCGAAGTAGGCTGCGCGTGTCGCTTGGGCCACGTTGCGGCGTGCGCCCTCAAGATCGCTTTGTGCCTTTTCTTTCAGCGACAGCGTTTCGCGCACGCGGTTTTGCGTGGCAAAGCCCGCGAACAGGGGTACGTTGAGCACCACACCGACAGTGGTGGTGTTGGTGCGGAAGGCGAACGGCGGATTGGTGCTTGCCGTGCCTTGCGGATTGCGTGTGACGTTGTAGCTGGCTGTCGCGTCCAGCGTGGGCTTGTGGCCGGCTTCGGCTTTCCTGACTTCCAGTTCGGCGATCTCCAGCCCGCTCTGGGCCAGGCGAATGTTCGGATGCACCGCTTCGGATTGCTGCACCCAGGTGTTCACATCGGCCGGCTCCACGGCGGGCAAATTGACGGGCGCCAGCAAGGGCTTGGGTTGCGTTTCAACTTTCCCGACGAGTGTGTCCAGTGCGAGTTTCTTGACGCGCAGGTCATTCTCGGCGGCGATTTCCTGGGCAATGACCAGGTCGTAGCGGGCTTGCGCTTCACGGGTGTCGGTGATGGTGGAGGTGCCTACTTCGAAATTGCGCTTGGCCGAGGCCAGCTGCTCGGCCACCGCAGCTTTTTGTGCACGCACAAAGGTCAGTGTGTCCTGCGCGGCCAGCACGTCAAAGTACGCCTGGCTGGTCCGCACAATCAGGTCCTGGTTGGCGGTTTCAAGCTGTGCCTTGGACTGCTCCACCTGTTTGGCGGCTTGCTCGTACGTGGCCCAGTTGGCAGGGCGGTACAGCGGCTGGGACAGGTTGAGCGTGGCGTTTTGCGTGTTGAAGCTGCGGTCCGTTACCGGCGCGGTGTTTTCAAAATTGCTGCGCGACGCGCCCGCCGAAATGCCCGCCGTCGGCAAAATGCCGGCCTTGGCCTGGGCCGCCCTGGCCAGGTTGGCGTCGTACTGCCGTTGGGCTGACTGGTAGGCAGCGTCGAAGGCCCGGGCCGACTCATACAACTCCACCAGGCTCTGTGCCTGCGCGGCCGGTGCCGCCATCATCAGCGCCGAGGTGATCGCAATCGACAGGGGCAGCATCGACAGGCGTAGCGCCGGCGGTTTCTTGGGCGTGGTCATAAAGGTCCTGAGGAATGAATGAGTTGGCGATAGGAAAGTGAATACGGCGTGCGGCTGCTGCGGGCTCAGTACGTGGGGACTGACGGGTCCACCTGCTGCGACCATGCATCAATGCCGCCCTGCAGGTTGACGACTTCGGTAAAGCCGCTTTGCATCAAAAAGTTGGCCACCTGCAGGCTGCGCATGCCGTGGTGGCAGAGGCACGCAATTGGCTGGCCGGTGCCGGCTTCGGTCTGCTGCAGCTCGGCCAGGCGGGTGGGGATCTCGCGCATCGGGATATGCACCAGCCTGAAGCCGTCTTCCTTGACCGACGCCGTCTGCAGTTCCCAGGGCTCGCGCACGTCCAGCACCACCGGCAATGCAGGCGCGCCTTCCCCGGCGTTGTTGCGCCAGTTGGCGAAGTCGGCGGGGCTCAATTGGGGAATCATGGTCGGCTGTCCTGCGTTGGGTGTGCGAGTGCTTGGGGTGATGAAGTCTTGCGGACGGCCGGGCTCAAAAACTGAACTTCGAAGGTTCAGGGAAATTCAGCAGGCGTGGCGCCACGGTGTCCCAGGCCTGCGTGGTGCGCCAGGCGTCTTCGGCCACGCGCGTGACCAGCGTGGCGCGCATCATGGGTTCAAAGCCCACGATAGCGCTCAGGCGGCCGCCCACTTTCAGCAGGGACAGCAGGCTGGCAGGTACTTCGGCAACTGAACCGCTGAGCACGATCACGTCAAACGGTCCACGCAGCGGATCGCTGCTGGAGACGGCCTGGGCAATTTTTGCCGTGCCGTCGCCTGTGCGTACTTCGGCGTTGTATAGGCCGGCCCTTTGCAGGTTGTCGCGTGCGGTCTGTGCCAGCCCGGGGTCGATCTCCATAGTGATCACCTGCTGCGCGCGGTGGGCCAGCAGTGCGGCCATGTAGCCGGAGCCGGCGCCGATTTCAAGCACTTTTTCATGCTTCTGCACGGCCAGTTCCTGCAGGATGCGGGCCTCGACCTTGGGTGCCAGCATGCACTGGCCTGGTTTTGCGCCCAGCGGAATTTCCATGTCGACAAAGGCCAGCGCCTTGTGGGCGGCCGGGACAAAGTCTTCGCGCTTGACCACGGCCAGCAAGGAAAGGACCTGGTTGTCCAGCACTTCCCAGGGGCGGATTTGCTGCTCAATCATGTTGAATCGGGCTTGTTCGTAGTTCATGGCGGACCTGTAAGTTGGCGAAATGGGGGAGGTTGGGCTGTACACGAGATAAACCTTTGATTTTAGCGGTCGCCCATGACGGCGGCCGGCGTTGCTGCATGCATGTCCGCAGGGTTTTGCGACGGTGTTTTGGGGCCGAATTTGCGCTTGAACCACTGGCCCAGGTCGTCCAGGTAGCAATACGTCACCGGCACCACCACCAGGGTCAGCAGCGAAGAGGTGATGACACCGCCGATCACCGCCTGGCCCATGGGCGCGCGCTGCTCCGAGCCTTCGGTCAGGGCAAAGGCCAGCGGCACCATGCCGAAAATCATCGCCAGCGTGGTCATCAGGATGGGGCGCAACCGTACCTTGGCAGCGTGCAGCAGCGCATCGCTGCGGTTCATGCCGGGAACGCGGTGGCCGTCCACGTCCACCTGGTCGGCGCGCATGCGGATGGCAAAGTCGACCAGCAAAATCGCGTTCTTCGTCACCAGGCCCATCAGCATCACCACGCCGATGATGGAAAACATCGAGAGTGTGGAGCGGAACATCAGCAGGGCCAGCACCACGCCGATCAAGGTCAGCGGCAAGGAGGTCATCAGCGCCATGGGTTGCAGAAAGCTTTTGAACTGGCTGGCCAGGATCATGTAGATGAACAGGATGGCCATCACCAGTGCCGACACCGCATAACCGAAGGACTCGGCCATGTTTTTGGTGGAGCCGCTGAACTGGTAGCGATAGCCGGGGGGGAAGCTGAAGTTCTCCAGCGCCGCCTTGATGTCGTTGGACACTTCGCCGGCCGAGCGGTTGTAGACGTTGGCGTTGATGGCGACTTCGCGCGCCATGTCGCGCCGGTTGATCTGGTTGGCCCCGGTGGATTCCTTCACCGTAGCCACCTGGTTGAGCCGGACCATGTGCGCGGCGGCGCCAGCTCCACTGCCGGGGGTGCTCATGAAGGGCAGGCGCTCCAGGTCCTGCGGTGCGTTGCGTGCATCGGGCGCCAGGCGCACGTTCACGTCGTAGGTCTGGTCGTCGGGCGCGCGCCAGTTGCCCACGGTTTGCCCGGCCACCAGGGTACGCAGCGATGCGGCGATCTGCGACACCGACAGACCCAGGTCGGAGGCCGCGTCGCGCCGCACATCAATTTCAATCACAGGCTTGTCGGCCTTGACGCTGGAGTCCAGGTCCACCAGGCCGGGGATGCCGCGAATCCTGTCGTTGATGGCGCGCGTGAGGCGCTCCAGCTCTTTCAGGTCCGTCCCCTGCAGGGAAAACTCCACCTGCTTGTTGCCGCCCACGGCGTCGAGCAGCCCGACGTGCGTCACCGTGATGCCAGGCACCTGCTTGAGGCGCTCGCGCAGCACGCCCGACATTTCGTCGACGCTGCGCGTGCGTGCCTTGCGGTCCACCATACGTACATAGATGTTCGCGTACATCTTGCCCTGGGCATTGCCGGTGTTCACGGTGGCCAGCGTGTACTTCACCTCGGGAAACTCGCGGATGATGGCTTCCACCTGCCGCGCCTTGGCCTCGGTGGTCTCCAGTGACGAGCCCACCGGCGTATAAAAGTTGAGCGAAGTTTCCGAGAAGTCGGCCTTGGGAACGAACTCGGTGCCCAGGAGCGGCACCATGAAGATGCTGGTGATAAAAATTACCACGGCCAACGCCAGTGTGGACAGCTTGTGGCCCAGCGACCAGCGCAGGATGCCCTGGTAGCTGTCGCTCAGGGATTCGGTGGCGTGGTCAAACCAGCCGGTGACGCGGCCTATGGTCTTGTCATAGAAGGTGACCGGCGCGCCGCGCTTTCCATGAGCCTCAATGGCAGGGTCGTGCCAGATGCTCGAGAGCATCGGGTCCAGTGTGAAGCTCACGAACATCGAGATCAACACGGCTGCCACGATGGTGACGCCGAACTCGTGGAAAAACTTGCCGATGATGCCGCCCATGAATCCGATCGGCAGGAACACCGCGACGATGGAGAAGGTGGTGGCCAGCACGGCCAGGCCGATCTCCTGTGTGCCGTCGAGCGAGGCCTGGTAGGGCGCCTTGCCCATCTGCACATGCCGCACGATGTTTTCGCGCACCACGATGGCGTCGTCGATCAAGAGGCCCACGCACAGCGACAGCGCCATCAGCGTGATCATGTTGATGGTGAAGCCGAACAGGTTCATGAACAGGAAGGTGCCGATGATGGAGATCGGCAGCGTCAGCCCGGTGATCACGGTGGAACGCCAGGAGTTCAGAAACAGGAAGACGATGAGCACGGTGAGCAGCGCGCCTTCGATCAGCGTGCGGCGCACGTTTTCAACCGCCACACGAATCGGCCGCGAACCGTCGGTGATGAGTTCCAGCCGTGCACCGGGCGGCAATTGCGGCTGGATGTCCTTGATGGCCTGGTTGAGCCCGTCCACCACGGCAATGGTGTTTTCGTCCTGCGCTTTTTGCACCGACAGCAGCAGCGTGCGCTGGCCGTTGTACAGCGCCAGGCTGTCGATTTCCTGCGCGCCGTCAGCAATGCGCGCCACCTGGTCCACCGTCACCGGTGAGCTGCCCTTGCGTGCCACGATGATTTTTCCGAAGTCTTCAGGCCGCTTCATGCGCGCGTCGATCTTGACGACACGCTCCTGCTGCAGCGAACGGATGGCGCCCACCGGCAAGTCCTGGTTTTCATTGCGCACGGCGTTGACCACCTGGTCGGCCGTGATGCCCAGCGACTCCATGGCCTGCGGGTTCAGGTAGACATTGATCTCGCGCTTGGTGCCGCCCACCAGCGTGACGGAGCCCGCGCCGCGCACGTTCTCCAGGCGCTTTTTCAGGACCTGGTCGGCCCAGTTGGTCAGTTCCACGGCCGACATGGCGGCGCTGCCTTTGGTGGCGTCCGGAAGCACGGCGACCGACCAGATGGCGCGGCTCGCCGGATCAAAGCGCAGCACGCGCGGCTCTTTGACTTCATCGCGGAGCGTGGGCCGGATGGCGGCGATCTTTTCGCGCACATCTTCGGCGGCGCGGCGGCCGTCCACATAGAGCTGGAACTCCATGATGACGACCGACTGGCCTTCGTAGCTGCGCGAGGTCAGCGCGTTGATGCCGGCGATGGAATTGACGCCTTCTTCAATTTTTTTGGTGACTTCGCTTTCAACGATCTCGGGCGAAGCGCCCGGGTATTCGGCGGTGATGACGACCACCGGGAAGTCGATGTTGGGGAACTGATCGACCTGCATGCGCTGGTAAGAGAATAGCCCCAGCACCACGATGGCCAGCATGACCATGGTGGCGAACACGGGATTCCTGAGGCTGACCTGTGTGAACCACATGCGCGTGAGTCCTCAGGGCGCCGGTTTGGCGGGTGCGCTGGCTGCTTGCGCCGCAGCCGGAAGTTGCGTGAAACGCACCTTGGTGCCCTCACGCAATGCGCCGATTTCGCCGCGGATCACCACCGCGCCATCGGCCAGGCCCTTGACGGCGACCACGCTGTCTTTTCCCGCGGTGCCGCGCACGCCGAGCTCGACGCTTTTGTGCACCACCAGGTCGTTTTCAATCGTTTGCACATAAGGCGCTGGCTTGTCGGTGCGCACGGCGCTGACCGGCACCGACAACAGCGAAGCGCTGGCCGTACCGAGCGCGCCCTGCGCAAACAGCCCCTGGCGCAAAGGCGCCGCGCCGGCGTCACCGGCGGCGCCCGGGTTGTCGATGCTGAGGTATGCCAGCACGCTGCGGCTGCCGGCCTGGGCCGTGGGATTGATGCGCACCACTTTGGCCGTCACCGGCTGGCGGCTGCCTTCAATCTGCAACTGTGCAGTCTGGCCCACGCGTACGTCCATGGAATCGGTGGCACTCAGGGTGGCTTCCAGCTCGAGACGGCTCAGGTCGACCACTTCGATGATTTTGGTGTCTATGCCCACGCGCTCGCCGGGCTGTGCCAGGCGCTGCGACACCTGGCCGGAGATCGGCGCCTTGAGGACAGTGTCGTCCACTGACTTGGCTGCAACCTCTGTGGCAGCCATCGCCGCCTTGTAGGTGGATTGCGCGGCGTTGAGGTTGGCCAAAGAGGTATCCAGCGCGGTCTTTGAGATGAAACCCTGGTCGACCAGCGCCTTGTTGTTGTCGTACTGGCGCTGCACCACATCGACCTGCGCCTTGGCCGATTCGGCCTGCTCCCTGGCCTGGCGCACGCGTGACTGGTATTCGGTGGCGTCGATGCGCGCAATCACCTGCCCGGCCTTGACCACGTCGCCTTCGCGCAGGGCCAGTCCCTGCAGTTCGCCGGCGACCCTGGCCTTGATGACGGCGGAGTTGACGGCCTTGAGCGAGCCCGACACCGGCAGCCCCTGGATCACTTCGCGCGTCTGGGCCTTGACCACATCGGTGGCGGCCAGCTCAACCTGGCCGATGTCCTTGACGGCCGTGCTGGCCGCGAGTGCCTGTTGCTGGGCCTTGCGCGCGGACAACGCACGCAGCACACCGCCCACCATGAGCAGCACGATGAGCCCGGCGACCGCCCACTTGATCCATCGCTTCATGTGGTTGCTTTCCTGTTGGCCGGTGCGGAAATACCGTTCAGGATGGTTTCCACCTGGAAGGCGATGTATTTTTCCGGATCCAGGGTCGTTTCACTGCTGATGCAGATGCCGGCGGTGTGCCTGGACAGGATCAGGAAAATCATGGGAGCAACCACCAGGTAGACCGCGTAGTCCAGGTCCATGGGCCGGAATTCGCCGCGGTCCACGCCGCGCTGCAGGACGGCGCGGATCAGGGTGTGGCCCGGCATGATGACTTCCTGCTGGTAGAAGGCGGCAATGTCAGGGAAGTTCTTGGCCTCGCTCATCATCAGCTTGGTCAGGCCCGAGGCGCGCGTCAGGCCCACGCGCTCCCACCAGCTGTTCATGCAGTAAGCCAGCAATTCGGGGGTCGTGCCTTCAAAGGTGTCCAGTTCAGTACGCCATTCCGTGAAACGGCCTGAGATGTTTTCACGCACCACCGCCTTGAACAGCTCTTCCTTGCTCTGGAAGTAGAGGAACAGCGTGCCTTTGGAGACGCCGGCGCGGGCAGCGACTTCCTCGGCGCGGGTCGCGGCAAAGCCTTTTTCAACGAAAAGGTCCAGGGCGGCGTCGAGCAACTCGCCGGGGCGTGCTTCCTTGCGGCGTTCGCGTTTGCCGGCAATGGCGGTGTTGTCGCTGAAGAGTTTGGAAAGTGACATAGTTACTGACTGACTGGTTAGTAATATATCTGCTTACTTTCCGACCGTCAACCCAAAGCGGCTAGGCTACACCGTGGCGAGGGAGCGGAAAGCCCTTAAAAAGGTAAACCCGCGGTAAAGCCCAGGACCTGCATCCATGTTTGGCCGCTGCGGTCAGGGCTGGCGACAGAAGGGACAGGGCCGGGGAGGGTCGTCTGCCTACACAGGCGTGAACCGGCCAATGGCCAACGCCAGCCATTCGCGCAATACCTGCTGCGAAATGATCAGGCCTGACGCAGAAGGTATCCATTCCATCAAGTCATTCCGTGCCGGCTGCACCTGGCCCATGGGGGCGGGAGTTACCGTCAGGCCGGCCCGTTCGAAAGCCAGGGCGGCGCGCGGCATGTGCCAGGCGTCGGTCACCAGCGCAATGCGCTGCACGCCGCTTTGTTGCAGCAGCGGCGCCAGCAGGCGGGCATTGCCCGCTGTGTCGCGCGACTGGGCTTCGTTCCAGCGCAGTGTCATGCCGTAGTCCTGTTGCACCATGCGTGCGGCCACCACGGCTTCGGAATCAGTCTGCGCACTGCTGGCCGCCCAGCCCATGCCACCTGAAAAGGCCAGCGGCAGGCTCGACTGCCGTGCCAGCCAGACGCCGTAGCGCAGTCGCGCCGCCGTGTGTGCGCCCGGCTGGCTGTTGCCGTATTCCGCCGCTTCGGGCAACACGCCACCGCCGAGCACCACGATCGCCTGTACCTTGTGAGTCTGCAGGCTGGCGACCGGCATGGCTGGGAACTGCGGCAGCATGGTGCGCGACAGCCACACGGCCGTGCCATGGCAGCTGAGCAGTGCCAGCAGCAATACGGAGCAGGTAACCAGCGCCAGCCCTGCTTTCTTCTTGCGCACAGCCAGCAGCAGGCCCAGCAGGGCCAGCAACAGCAGCGAGGCCGGCGGCAATGCCAGGGCGGTCAACAGGGGCTTGAGTGCGCCGGATTCCATGCGTGGTATGTATTGCTATGAAAAAGATAGCTGCTCGCGCACGCTTTAATGGGGCTGGAGCCCTAAAAGACTTTAATAAAACGCCTGCAGCCCGGTTTGCGCACGCCCCAGGATGAGCGCGTGCACATCGTGCGTGCCTTCGTAGGTGTTGACGGTTTCCAGGTTGATCATGTGGCGGATCACATGGTATTCGTCATGGATGCCGTTGCCGCCGTGCATGTCGCGCGCCAGGCGGGCGATGTCCAGCGCCTTGCCGCAGCTGTTGCGCTTGATCAGCGAAATCATCTCGGGCACCGACTTGTCTTCGTCCATCAGCCGGCCCACGCGCAGGCAGCCCTGCAGGCCCAGCGTGATTTCGGTTTGCATGTCGGCCAGTTTCTTCTGGATGAGCTGGTTTTGCGCCAGCGGGCGGCCGAACTGCTGGCGGTCCATCGTGTACTGGCGGGCGCGTAACCAGCAGTCTTCAGCCGCACCCAGCGCGCCCCAGGCGATGCCGTAACGTGCCTTGTTCAGGCAGCCGAACGGGCCTTTCAGGCCGCTGACGTTGGGCAGCAAGTTGGCTTCGGGGACAAACACGTCGTCCATCACGATCTCGCCGGTGATCGAGGCGCGCAAGCTCATCTTGCCTTCGATCTTGGGAGCGCTCAGGCCCTTCATGCCTTTCTCCAGCACAAAGCCGCGGATGCTTTCCTGGCCGCCGACCTTGCCGTCGGGGTCTTCCAGCTTGGCCCAGACGATGAACACGTCGGCGATCGGGCTGTTGGTGATCCACATCTTGGCGCCCTTGACGATGAAGCCGTCCACTCCGTCACGTGTCACCGGCTTGGCGCGCGTCAGCATGCTGGCCGGGTCCGAGCCGTGGTTGGGTTCGGTCAGGCCAAAGCAGCCTACCCATTCGCCGGTGGCCAGCTTGGGCAGGTATTTTTGCTTCTGCGCTTCGCTACCGTAGGCGTTGATGGGGTGCATGACCAGCGAGCTTTGCACGCTGATGGCGCTGCGGTAGCCGCTGTCGACGCGCTCGACTTCACGCGCCACCAGGCCGTAGCTCACGTAATTGAGGCCGGCGCAGCCGTAGCCTTCAATCGTGGAGCCGAGGAAACCCATGGCGCCGGCCTCATTCATGATCTCGCGGTCGAATTTCTCGTGGCGCGCGGCCATCAACACGCGGGGCTGCAGCTTTTCCTGGCAGAAAGCGTGGGCGGCTTCGCTGATGGCTCGTTCGTCGTCGCTCAGCTGGTCCATAAAGAAAAATGGGTCTTGCCAGTTGAATTGGGTTTTCATGGGATGTCTCCTTGGGGCCGGGTTGCAGTGTAGGGCGCAGGCCGGTTTGGCCGCTGCGCCATGCGAGTGGCTTGATTGTTTGACAAGCATGAATAGTTGTCTAATATCAAATAACGATTCAATGATATAAAAAACATATTCATGGGGATTTATGGAATTCCGCCACCTGCGCTACTTTCTCGTCCTGGCCGAAGAGCTGCATTTCGGCCGGGCAGCACGGCGCCTGTCGATTTCGCAGCCGCCGCTGTCACTGAACATCCAGCAGCTTGAAGCCTCGGTCGGCGCCAAGCTGCTTACCCGCAACAGCAAATCCGTGCAGCTCACTGCCGCAGGCCAGGCCTTTGTGCCGGCGGCACGTGCCTTGCTGGAGCAAGCCGCCCAAGCCGCCGGCCATGCGCGCGACGTGGGGCAGGGCATGGCCGGCAGCCTGGCCATCGGTTTTTCAGGAACCATGCTCTACAGTGGCCTGCCGCACATCCTGGAGCGCTTTCAGGCTGAGCACCCGTTGCTGCGCCTGACGCTGAAAGAGCTCAGCTCCAGCGAGCAACTGATTGAGCTGGCGCATGACCGGCTCGACCTGGGCTTTGTGCACACCACGCGGGTTCCGCCCGAGCTGTCGCAAATCCTCGTCTCCAGCCAGGCTTTTGTATGCTGCCTGCCGTCTGGGCATGCGCTGTCGCGCAAGCGCTCGCTGTCGCTTTCGGCCTTGCAGGGCGAGCCGTTTGCCGTGGTGTCGCGCACGGTGTCGCCTGACTACCACGACCGTATCCTGGCGATATGCACCGAAGCGGGCTTTTATCCTGAAATTCGTTATGAGCTGCGGCACTGGCTCAGTGTGGTGTCGCTGGTGTCGCAGGGCATGGGTGTCGCGCTGGTGCCGGCGGCGCTCAAGCAGTCAGCCATGGCCGGGGCTGCCTTTGTGCCGCTGGATGCCACCACCACGCCCTACGACACCCATTGCCTCTGGAAAACCGCGCGTGACCACCAGGCATTGGGAGCGTTTGTCAACGCGGTGCGTGCGATTGCCCCGGCCGCGAAAGTCTGAAGACTCCATCTCGCCCAAGTGCCCTGGCGAATGACCTTGGTAAAAGTATGTCCACTGCTGGCGGCGTAAAGCTGTCACCATGGGGCGGTTCATAGTCTTCAGGAGAACGGCATCAACCCGTATATCTGGTGTTTGGTGGGTGCTCTTCTCGGCGGAGCTGCCTGCCTGATCGCGGGCATCCGCGAAAAAATCCTCATTCTCGAAAGCGTCGGCGTCGGCATGTTCGGTGCCTTTATCGGCGGTGACTTTGTCGCGTCCATTCTCAGCGGTGGCAAAACCAATGACACGGTCTTCAGCATGAGCTCGCTCGGCATGGCCATTGGCGGGGCCGTTGTGGCGCTGGGCCTGTTGCGGCTGATGCGGCGCGCAGTCGGCCCCCAGCATGTCACCAAAGGCCCGCGCCGGCGCGACTGAACGGGTGCTTCTCCCTTCCTTGTAGTCCGGCTCTTTTCGGGGGGCAATGTCGGCCTCGCCGCAGGCACCGCAGGCTGCGACGTAAGATTGCCGATCCCCATACGACCAACGGATTTCAGCGGAGATCTCCATGCCTTCTTCCCCCCAAACCATCACCCTCGGCGGCGGCTGCTTCTGGTGCACCGAGGCGGTGTATGTCAAGGTTCGCGGCGTCACCGACGTCGAGTCCGGCTACAGCAATGGCCAGGCTGCGCGGCCCAGCTATGAGGAAGTCTGCAGCGGCCGCACCGGCAGCAACGAAGTCGTCAAGCTCACCTACGACCCGGCAGAAATCACGCTCAGGGAAATCCTCGAGATCTTCTTCGTCATTCACGACCCGACCAGCCTGAACCGTCAGGGCAACGATGCCGGTACGCAATACCGCAGCGGTATCTATTACTCAACGCCGGAGCAAAAAGCAGAAATCGACGACTTCATTCGCCAGGTCAGCCAGGATAAGACCTTCGGCAAGCCCATCGTCACCGAAGTGCTGCCGCTGCAAAACTACTGGCCCGCCGAGTCCTATCACCAGGACTATTTTGAGAACAATCCCAACCAGGGTTACTGCGCGTTTGTGGTCGGCCCCAAGGTCGAGAAATTCCGCAAGACTTTTGCGTCGCGGGTGAAAGACTGAGACTGCAGCTTCGCCTTGCGGCGGCGTATTGCTATGTAATTGATAGCTGCTTGCGCCCGTTTTTGTTGGGGTGAGCCCCGATTTGTTCACTAAAAAGGCCCTTGTCGGGCCTTTTTGTTGCCTGTGCACCGGCCTGGGTGCGCAATCGCTTCAGGCTCGCCGCTGGGCGAAATAAAACCATTCCTGGCCCGCTTCGCTGCGCGGGTTGGGAAACACCACAAAGCCGTCGACCGGTGCGGTGATGGGTTCGCCGCCATGCCGCGTACCGATGGTTTCGCCGCGTTTCACCGGGTCAAAACTGCGCCACTCGCGGGTAAATGTGTCGCCGGCGTGGTCGCGGTCCACCACCTCCACCAGCCGCAGGATCTCGCGCTCCGCAGGTTCGGGCGATGGTGCTTGCGCGATGAGGCCCAGCAAACCCAGTGTTTGCAGGATCGCGTGCCGTGCCACGCCCACGGCCGCGGGGTCATCGTGCTGGCCGCACTCCAGCGTCACGCCGTAGCCCCCGCGTGAGCGCATGTATTCGGTGGTGCCCACGCCATAGTTCGGGTCGGTCACCAAGGCCTGTTTTCGGTCACCGGCGCTGGTGGAGGCGGCTTCCGCCCGCCGTTTCACACCGCGTGCATAGGTGTCCAGCCAGCCTTCGACGATGCGGTGCGGCCCGGTATGCAGCGCCAGCTGCATTTCTTCCGCGGCGTGACCAAAAGGCTCCAGCGCTCCTGTGTTGTTCTGCGGGCCAATCATCACAAACGGCGCCCCGCCCGTGTGGAATGAATGCAGATCCAGCAGCACGTCGTGCGCATCCAGCAGCGGACACAGCACATTGGCGATGCGGTCTTCAAAGTCTTGCGGGATTGCGCTGGGCGCCATGTTGCGGTTGAGGTTGCGCTCGCCCATGCGCTGCTTGAGCCGGTAAGCCAGCGGGTTGGTAATCGGCACAAAAGTCACGGTGCCGCGTTCAATGCCGAGCTGGCCGCTGTCGATTTCTTCCAGCAGTTGCGTGATGGCCCGCGTGCCGCAGGTCTCGTTGCCGTGTACGGCGCCAGTGACAAGAAGGCGAGGGCCGGGCGCCAGGCCGTGAAAAGTGTGGCTGCGTAGATGGGTGGGGTGTGGGGTAGGGGTAGAAGTCATGGGTAATGCACCGCTGGGGTGGTGAACGTGGGTGGCGTTGATGGCTTGGTTATACAGCGGTTTATGGGGGGACTGAAGTGCTTTGCGGGTCTGGCCCTCATGTGTTTGGGGGATGGCATGGATTCGCCTTGATACCTATCATTTGGCAATATCTGCCGATAGAAAGGGCGCTCCATGTTTTTGCAAACCCCCGCTCACACCGAAGCCACTGACCGCCTCTACAAAAGCGACGTGGCGCAGCAAGGCTTCGTGATGAACCTCAGCCGCCTCTGGGCCTGGCGACCGGAAGTATGTGAAGCCTTTGGCACGCTGCGCACGCAGCTGACGGGCAATTCATCTTTGTCCAACCGTGAACTGGCGGTAATCGTCTGCGCTACCGCTGCCAGCCTGGGCGATTCTTACTGTGCGCTGGCCTGGGGCAAGAAGCTGGCTGCGGCGGCTAACCCTGCGGCAGCGGCTGCTGTCTTGCAGGCCACTGAAAACGATGACCTCACGGCACGTGACCAGGCGCTGTCGATCTGGGCGCGCAAGGTGGTGCGCAACCCCAATGCCACGACACCGCAGGATGTTGAAGCGCTGCGCACGGCGGGATTTTCAGAACGCGAGATTTTCGAAGCCACAGCCTTCGTGGCGTTCCGGCTGGCGTTCTCGACGATCAACGACGCGCTGGGTGTGAGCCCGGATTGGCAGCTCGCCGCCGCGGCGCCGGCGGAGGTCAACCACGCGGTGACGTTCGGGCGCCCGGTGGCGGAGCGTCGCTAGCCTCTCAGTTCTCGCTCAGTTCTTGCTCAGTTCTCGTACAGATAGGCCTGCACGGTAGCGCCCACGCGGCGCACGATGTCGGCGCGCTTGAGCCCGACCACCGGCGGTAACTTGAGCACATAACGGCACAAGGCCAAACCCAGGATCTGTGAAGCGATCAGCCCCGCACGCATGGCGGCTGCGGCGCGCGGCTCGCCGCACAGTTTGGCAATCAGCGGCGCCATCTGGGTGGCAAAGATTTCCTGCAGGCGCTCGGCGGCCGCCTCGTTGGTGACGGCTGTGCGCAACAGCGCCATCAGCGTTTCGTCGTCTTCCCAGCGGTTGAGGAAGTGCTCCACCAGCGCAGCGCCCACATCTTTACGCGGCATATCGCTCAAGTCGGGCAGGCGCAGATCGAACTCGGCGGCTGCCGCAAACAACTTTTCCTTGTTGCCGAAATAGCGCATGACCATGGCGGGGTCGATTTCGGCCGCCGTGGCGATGGCACGGATGGTCGCCGCTTGATAGCCCACCGCGGCGAACTGCTCGCGCGCGGCCGTCAGGATGGCGGACTTGGTGGCGTCGGAGCGGCGGGGTGGAGGCGATGGAATGGGGGGTGTTTCGGTCATGTCAACAAGTATAGGCCAACACGTGTTGACTTTTTAAAAAATGCCAATTATGATTGCCAACAGTTGTTGACCAACGGTTGTTGACTTTTACTGGAGCAAACCATGACCTTTCCCTCGAGCAATCCCATTTCCCCCGCCTCATCCGCGGGTTTTGACGCCGACGTCCTGATCGTCGGCGCCGGCCCCACGGGCCTGACGCTGGCGGCATCGTTGCTGGCACGCGGCGTGCGCACCTGCGTCATCGACCGGCAGGCCGAAGGCGCCAACACCTCGCGCGCGGCGGTCGTCCACGCCCGCACGCTGGAGGTGCTGGAGCCCCTGGGCGTCACGCACCGCCTGGTCGCGCTGGGCATACAGGCCCGGCGTTTCACCATCCGTGACCGGGACAGGGTGCTTGTGCCCATCGGTTTCGATCACTTGCCCACGCAGTACCCGTACACGCTGATGGTTTCGCAAGCCGTCACTGAAAGCGTGTTGCTGCAGCGCCTGGTGGAGCTGGGCGGGCAGGTGCTGCGTCCGCGCACATTGGCTGCGCTGGTTCAAGACGAGTCAGGCGCGACGGCCACGCTGGACGACGGCAGCTGCCTGCGCGCGCGCTATGTGGTGGGCGCGGACGGCATGCACAGTGCCGTGCGTGAGAGTGCCGGCATCGCCTTCAACGGCGGCAGCTACGGTGAATCATTTGTGCTGGCCGATGTGCGCCTGAGCGGCGGCGCTCCGTCTGACGAGGTGATCCTTTACTTCTCACCGGCGGGCATGGTGGTGTTGGCCCCCTTGCCAGACGGCGTGCATCGTGTGGTCGCGACGGTCAGCGACGCGCCTGAGCAGCCCGATGCGGCTTATGTGCAGGCGCTGCTGGATGCGCGCGGGCCGCAGCGCGAGCGCGCCGTGGTGCACGAGGTGGTGTGGGGCTCGCGCTTTCGTGTGTATCATCGCGTGGCCGAAAGCTACCGTGCCGGCCGTATCCTGCTGGCAGGCGACGCTGCCCATGTACACAGCCCGGCCGGTGGCCAGGGCATGAATGCCGGCATTCTCGATGCGATCAGCCTGGCGGATGCGCTAGAGCAGGCATTGGCGGGCAGCACGACCTCACTCGACGCCTACGCCGCAAAGCGCCGGCCCGTGGCGCGCCAGATCGTCGCCCTGGCCGACCGCCTGACGCGCCTGGCCACCGTTCGGCCCGGGCTGCGCGCGCTGCGCAACCTGGTGATGTCGCTGGTGTCGCGTCTGCCGAAAATGCGCAATCGCATGGCGTGGCAGCTGTCGGGTTTGATTTACCGTTGAGAAGGCGCCTCCATTACCGCCAGTGGCCGGGCACGCGGCGGCCGGGTGCGCGCCGAAGCCAAGAGCCGTTTCTTGGCTGAATCTGTGCGTGGCTTGGCTGCTGTTTAATAGACGGGAAAATCATGCGAAATACTCTTGTGCTTCTTATTTTGGCAAGCCACGGCCTGGGCTCATTCGCAGGCGAGCCAGTTGAGGGGGTATGGCTCACCTGCATCCCGGAAATCGGCCGCACCCCGTACAGCCTGTACTCGGTCGAGCGTGACGGTGATGGCTATCGGGTGAGCAGCGAGTGGGGCCAGATGTACTCCTCCTCCGGGCGCGTCACGCGGGTGAATGGGTCCTGGGCCTTGCGGGAATGTACGTATTACCGAGGCGAGCCGACTAACAGCTGTGATCCGCAAAATCCTCCCATCGTTTCAATGAACTTCACATCGCCGAAGCCCATGAAGGCGCGCGATATCACCACGGCGTTCAGGCGGAGGGAGGCCATTATGGCGATTGACGGTTCGTGGCAAAAACTGGCCGCGCAATGTGAAGAATTTGTTCAGAAGCTGGAAGGGAAGAAACTTGAAAAATCTCCGTGAAATTCTTTGCTTCGTGTTTGAACGGTCTACGCGGAACCTCGTATTGCCGATTGCCTTGGTGATGATGCATGCGACGGTGAACGCGCAGCAGTGGATGAAGGATCCCAGTGTACGGATCTGCGAATACATCACCTCATGTGATGATGAAAAGCACATTGACCTGAGCAAAGAGGAGCTTGCTTTCGTTGAAGCGCTTCTGGAAGGCATCCCGGCGAAATCGTCGGAAGAACGGGTCAACCGCTATTTTGGGAGGCGGGCGGTGAACAGCACTGAGCCGATCGCCATGGGTCTTGGAAAATGGAAAGGCAAAAGCCATCGCGTTACCTGGCGCACTGACGAGTCTGTTAATTCGGCTGTCTATGCACACGTAGATGTCTATTTTTTTAACGACCAGGCCTTCACGTTGAAGTGGTGGTCCAAAGACATGAAAAGAATGGTTCAGTTGACTTATGTGAAATAGCTGCGCGCCGCATAATGCAATCAAGTTGCGGTATATTCTGATGCAACCCGGTTGCGTTATGACCGATTCAGGATTTCCACCTCCATGCCCGCAGTTTCGCCCCCCAGCAGTCGCAAACGCAGCGCAAGCCATGCAGGCAGCGACGCCGCCCGTGATCTGGCAGATCCCATAGACACTCTCTTGTCCGCCCACGGCCTGCGCCGCACGGCAGCGGCGCGCCTGGTGCTGGGATGGCTGCTGGCGCACCCTGACACCAGCTACACCCATGCCCAATTGCAGGAAGCTTTGTCGGACGACGCCGAATCGCCGCTGGACCGCGTCACGCTGTACCGCCTGATCGACCGGCTCACGCAGGTGGGTTTGCTGCTGTGCCGGGTCGATGCCAACCGGGTGCGGCGCTACCAGGCCATGCCTAGCAGCGTGCATGCAATTCCGCACTTTGAATGCCAGAGCTGCCACCGCGACAGCCCCTTGTCGGGCGCGCTGTCGGGCAAGCGCTCGGGCGCGTTGAAGGCCAGCGCCGAAGACCTGGAGCGCGCCGCGCAAACCGCACTGGAAGCGTTGAAGGCGCTGGGCTATCAGGGCATGAGCATGGACTTTGCGGTGCGCGGTGTGTGCGCCGATTGCGCGACTGGCGCGCCGGGCACGGCCTCTTCATGATCAGCACACACCAACTGGCTTACCGCTACGCCAACGGCCCCGATTTGCGCTTTGCGGATGTCGATGTGCCGCAGGGGGGCACGTTGCTGCTGCGCGGTGCGTCGGGCTCGGGCAAGTCAACCTGGCTGGCGCTGGCTGCGGGTTTGCTGACGCCCGCCGAAGGCGACATCACGGTGGCGGGTCAATCCATCAAGGCGCTGGGCGCGCGTGCGGGTGATGCCTGGCGCGCGCAGGCCATCGGGTTTTTGCCGCAAAAATTGCATTTGAGTGCGGCGCTGACGGTGCAGGGCAACCTGGCCATGGCGCAATGGGCGGCCGGCCAGCCAGCCGATGAAGGCCGTATCGCCGAGGCGCTGGATGCGCTGGATGTGCGTGCGCTGGCCGGTCGCAGGCCCTCTCAACTTTCGGGCGGGCAGGCGCAGCGTGTGGCGCTGGCGCGGGCGGTGCTGCTCAAGCCGCGCGTGATTCTGGCGGACGAACCGACGGCCAGCCTGGACGACGATGCGGCCCGCGCTTCGCTCGCCTTGCTGGGTGCTGCTGCCGGCCGGGAGGGCGCAACACTGGTGATCGCTACGCACGATGCGCGTGTGGCGGAATTTTTTAAGGGTAAAAAAGATCTGCAGTCCTTGCAAATAATGGGCAGCGCGCTATGAAAATCATAGCGACTAACACCATTGCGTTTGCCTGGCGCTACCTGTGGTCGCGGCCGCTGGCGGCCACGCTGAACCTGCTGCTGCTCACCTTGGGCCTGGCTTCCATCACCTTTTTGCTGCTGGTCAGCCACCAGATCAGCCAGGCCTTTGACCGGGACGTGGCCGGCATCGACGTGGTGGTGGGCGCCAAGGGCAGCCCGATGCAGCTGATTTTGTCGGGCGTGTTCCACCTCGACGTGCCGACGGGTAATGTGCCGCTGGCGGCAGTGAGGGCGCTCGAGGCCAACCCGCAGGTGGCCAAGGTTATCCCGATCAGCCTGGGCGACAGCTTCAGGGGCTATCGCATCGTGGGCACCACGCCTGGATACATCAGCCACTACGACGCGCAACTGGCGCAGGGCACGCTGTGGGCCAAGCCCATGCAGGCGGTGGCCGGTGCGCAGGTGGCGCGGCAAACGGGGTTGAAAGTGGGCGACACTTTTTCCGGCACGCACGGCCTCGGCGGTGGTGGAGAAGAGCACAACTCGAGCGTTTATGTGGTCTCAGGCGTTCTGGCTGACAGCCACACCGTGCTCGACCGCCTGGTGCTGACGTCCACCGAATCCGTCTGGCAGGTGCATGAGACCGACACCGCGCTGGACGACGACGACCGCAAGGTGCTGGAAGAAGACCGGGAAATCACGCTGGCGCTGATCCAGTACAAATCGCCGCTGGCGGCGGTGACTTTCCCACGCTACATCAACAGCAGCACCGAGATGCAGGCCGCCGCGCCGGCGCTGGAGATCACTCGCCTCTTGAGCATGGTGGGCGTGGGCACCGATGTGCTGCGCGCGCTGGCCGGCGTGTTGCTGCTGACCGCGGGCCTGAGCGTTTTTATCGCGCTATGGGGTGCCGTGCGCGAGCGCCGGGCCGACCTGGCGCTGCTGCGCATGCTGGGCGCGCCGCCGGCCAAGGTGGCTGGGCTGTTGCTGTGCGAAGCGCTGTGGCTGGCACTGCTGGCCACCGTGCTCGGCGTGCTGGCCGGGCAGGGCCTGACGGCGCTGCTGGCCTGGGCGCTGCAGCTTGAAAAATCCGTGTTGATCGGTGCGTTGTCATGGCCGGTCGAACTGGTAAGTGTGCCGGTACTGGCTTTCGGGGTGGCGCTGGCGTCCGCGCTGCTGCCCGCCTGGGAAGCCTACCGGGTCAGTGTGTTTGAACTTCTCCAATCAAGGTAAATCTCCTATGAAAAACCCTGCCGCAAACCCCTTCCTGGCGACCTTCGCTGCCCTGGTGCTGAGCGCGACTTTTTCCATGGCCCACGCGCAGCACAGCGACAAGGAAACCAAGGAAGACATCCAGCGCCACCGCGCCTTGGCTGCTGCGCACGAAGGCGCGGCCAAATGCCTGGAGTCCGGCAAAAAAGAAGACGTCTGCATGAAGGAATTGCAGGCCGCTTGCAAAGGGCTTGCCGTCGGTAAATACTGCGGCATGAAGCACGCCCACTGAGGCGCGTTGTTCTGCTTTTTTCTTCTGGACTCTGGAGCACCCGCATGACCATTCTTCGCGCACGCATTGATTACCTGCCCGGCCTGAGGCGGGCGCTGGCCTGCGGCGCGCTGCTGGCGGTGGCCGGCGCATCGGCGCAGACCTTGTCTTCGCCGATTGCCCCCGCGCCCGCGGGCGCAAAACCGGCTGCGGTTGCTTCGGGTTTTGATTTGCCGGCCGGACAGGGCCCGGGCGTGCACGGCGCCAACAGCCCGTTTCCGCCGCTCGCAGCCCGTACTGATGTGATCCCCTGGTCGGTGCTGACGGCGGTGAAAACCAAAACCGAGAAGAACCGCATCCTTCCTGTTTTTAACCCTGACCAGTTGGCGCTGAACCAGAAAACCCAGCGCATCCAGGGTTTCATGATGCCGCTGGACCCCGGCGAAAAGCAAAAGCACTTTTTGCTGTCGTCGGTGCCGTTGACCTGCGCTTTCTGCCTGCCGGGCGGGCCCGAGAGCATGGTTGAAGTCAAAACCAAAACGCCGGTGAAGTACAGCATGGAGCCGGTGGTGGTGGAGGGGCGCTTTTTGGTGCTCAACGACGACTCTTACGGGCTTTACTACCGGATCACGGATGCCACCAGCGTCAAGTGAGAGCCGCCCCAGGCGCCGGAGCGAGAGCCCATGACCGCTTTGCCGCGTATTCCGGCGAGGGCCTTGCCGTGGCTGCTGGCTGCCACACTGCTGCTGGCCCAACTGCTGGGTTTGATGCACGGTGTGGTGCACGTGCCGCAGGCGCATCTGGATTCTCCCGTGGATCACGAGTTTGCCTCTGCGCATGCTTCGCACGACCATGGTGATCACGATCACTCAGCCACTGTGCAGGATGAGCACGGCAGCGGCTGGCTAGAGTCCCTGTTTTCTTCACATGGCGACGACTCGGACTGCCGCCTGTTTGACCAGGCCAGCCACGGCCAGGCGGCGCCTGTGCTGCCCATGCTGAGCCTGCCGCTGGTGCTTTCCAGCGTGGCTTTTGATATCTCCCGCGGCGAAGCACTCGCCCGCTGGGCGGCGTTGTTTGACGCGCGCGGCCCGCCTTCCTCTCGCTGAATCCTTCCGTCTGCTTTGTGCCGGCCATCAGGCCAGGGCGCAGCTTTGCTCTCTTTGGTTTTCCCGATTCAGCGAGTCAGCCCCCGCTCCGGCATCCATGGCCGCTTCCAGCTCCAGTGAAATCACGGTCACCGGCAATCCGTTGGGCGCTATTGATTTGATAGCACCTGCCGCACAGTATTCAAGGGTCAGGTTGCTATTTCGCTCCAAAACCACGTTGGGTGAAACGCTGGACGGCTTGCCGGGCGTGAGCAGTACCTGACCACCACACGTTCCCCCAGGACGGGTGCGCGGATCACATTGTTTTTTGAAAGTCAGCATGAAATCTCTACCGCAATCTCTATCGCAGTTTCTATCGGAGTCTCTATTCCCCAGGTCCATGCCGGCGCTTGTGCTTGCTGCCATCGTGTTGGTCCCCGCGAGCGCTTTTTCCCAGGTTCCCCAGGGCAGTAACACACGTGTTCTTGGCGTAGCCGCACCTTGGGAAATCGGGAGCCTGGATCCTTCCAAGGCCGGTTATGTCTTCAGCCGGCTTGAAGTGAGCGAAACCCTGGTCGATGTCGATGCGCAAGGCGCGTTGGCAGGCGGCCTGGCCCGTACCTGGGAGGTGTCAAAAGACCAGCTCACCTGGCGCTTCAAGCTGAGGCCCAACGCAAAATTTCATGACGGCACGCCCGTGACCGCCGAGGTGGCACTGCGCAGCCTGGAGCGCGCCAAGGCCAACCCCGGCGTGCTCGGCAATACACCCATCAAACGCATGACGGCCCAAGGCGATGTGGTGGTCATTGAACTGAGCAAGGCGTTTGCCTCTCTGCCGGCTTTTCTGGCGCATACCAGCACACAAGTTCTGGCGCTGTCGTCTTTCAATCCGGATGGTTCTGTCAAAGCCGTGATCGGCTCCGGGCCCTACCGGATCACAAGCCTCAGCCCACCGCAAAAGCTGGAGGTGCAGTACTTTGAGGGTTATGACGGTGCGGCTCCTGCGGTGCGGCGCATCAGCTACCTGGCGGCAGGGCGCGGCGAGACACGCGGCATGCTGGCCGAAAGCGGCCAGGTTGACCTGGTGTTCACACATGACGCGGCGGCGATTGCGCGCTTGAAACAAAAGCCCGGCGTCACTTTCCACACCTTGCCGATTCCGCGCACCATTTACCTGAAAGTCAACGCGGGCCATCCCCTGCTCAAAGACGTGAATGTGCGGCGCGCCATCAGCCTGGTGATTGACCGCGATGGCATTGCCGGCGCCATTTTGCGCGAGCCCAAGGCGGCAGCCACTCAGCTGTTCCCGGCGATCCTGGCGGAGTGGTCGGTACCCGCCTTGCCCCCGCTCAAGCGCGATTTGTCCCAGGCACGCGCGCTGCTTCAGGCCGCCGGCTGGCAAAGCGGCGCTGACAACCTGCTTCGCAAAGACGGCAAGCCGTTCAACCTGACCCTTCGGACCTTCTCTGACCGCCCGGAGCTGCCGCCCATGGCTGCTGCCATTCAGGCGCAGCTCAAGGAGGTGGGCATCAATTTGCAGGTGTCGGTGGGCAATAGCAGCGAAATCCCGGCCGGTCACCAGGACGGCACGCTGGAACTTGCCCTGTTGGCGCGCAACTACTCGCTGGTGCCGGACCCGCTGGGCACGCTGCTGCAGGACTTTGCTGCCAACGGCGGTGATTGGGGGGCCATGGGGTGGAGCAGTGCCTCGGTGCGTTCGTCGCTGGAAAGCCTGAGCACCCAGGTCGATCCGGCGCGGCGCTCAGCCTTGCGCGGTTCCCTGGCGACGGTGCTGCAGGCTGAGTTGCCGGTGATTCCCATCGCCTGGTACCAGCACACCGCCACCAGCAGCAAGCGCCTGGGCAATGTGAGCATTGACCCGATGGAGCGCAGCTACCGCATCAGCCAAATGCGGTGGGCCCAATGAGCGCGGGCGCCATGTTGCAGGGCTTTTTCAAGCCAATGGCGCGCACCGTGGGCCAGGCCGTGGCGGTTGCCGGCGCTGTGGGAGCGATCAGTTTTTTCATGACATGGGCGCTGCCGGGCGATGCCGCCTACCGCATCGCCGCGGGACGGTACGGCTACGACCTGGTCGACAGCGTCGCCGCAGATGCGGTGCGCCGCGAACTGGGGCTGGACCAGCCCCTGCTGCAGCAACTCGGCCGCTGGCTGGTTGACTTGCTGCATTTGCGCCTGGGCAACTCCATGGTCTCGGGCGACCCGGTCCTGGAAGAGGTGGCGCATCAACTCGGCCACACCCTGTATCTGGCGGCCGTAGCCTGGGGGCTGGCGCTGTTGATGGGGCTCGGCCTGGGTTTGCTGGCTGCGCTCAGGCCCGGTTCCTGGCTGGCCCGCGGTATCGACACGCTGGCCACGCTGTTCAAGGCTTCGCCGGCATTCGTCAGCGCGCTGCTGTTGTCGCTTTTGCTGGCGGTGCATTTGCAGTGGATGCCTGCGGCGGGGCATGGCGGGCCCGAGCATGTGCTGTTGCCGGCGCTCAGCGTGGCGCTGGCGCTCAGCGCCGGGCTGGCGCAGGTCACGCGGACGCAGCTGCGCGCCGTGCTGCAAAGCGACTACTTCGAATTTGCGCTGACCAAAGGCCTGCCGATGCGTGCCGCGCTCTGGCGGCATGCCGCGCGCAATGTTGCCGTTCCGGTGCTGGCTTACATGGGTGTGCAGCTGGTGCTGCTGGTCGAGGGCATTGTGGTGGTCGAAAGCTTTTTCGCCTGGCCGGGCATCGGCCACGCGCTGGTGCACGCCATCATCGCGCGCGATGTGCCGATGATCCAGGCGACGGCGCTGGTGATGGGCCTGCTCTTTGTGCTGCTTAACGCCGTGCTGGACGCACTGCACCATCGGCTTGACCCCAGGCTGAGGCTCCAGGCCGGAGGGGTGACATCGTGAATGCTATCAATTTAATAGCTGTCTGCGCCCAATCTGTAAGGGGTGGGCCCCTAAATGGCTTGATTTTTCTGTTTCTTTTGATGTTGTTCATGGGTTTGTCGCCGTGGCTGGCCCCGGACCCGCATGCGCAAAACCTGGGCGCCACATTGCAGCCGCCCGGTGCCAGCGCGTGGCTGGGCACCGACCATCTGGGGCGCAGTGTGGTGGCACGTCTGGGTGAGGCCGCACGGCTTTCCCTGGGGCTGGCGGTCGTTTCGGCGTTCTTCGCCGTGTCGCTGGGCACCGCGCTGGGCTTGCTCGCCGCCTGGCGCGGCGGCTGGGTTGACCGGCTGGCCAGCCTGCTGGCCGACGCCGTGGCTGCCTTGCCGGGCTTGCTGTGGGTGTTGTTGCTGGCTGCACTGGCACCGGGCGACAAGTGGCCGCTGTACCTGGGCCTGGTGCTGACGGCCTGGGTCGAGTTTTTCAGGTATGTGCGTCCCACCGCGAACGGGTTGCTTGCCAGCCCGCAGGTGCAGTCCAGCCGCCTGCTGGGCTTTGGAGCTGGCTACATCTTGCGCCGCCATCTGGCGCCGCCCATGCTGGGTGCCTTGTTGACTCTGGCGGCTTACGCGGTGGCCAATGCCGTGCTGGCCGTGGCGGCCTTGGGGTTTGTCGGCGTGGGCCTGCGCCCGCCGGCTGCTGAACTGGGCATCTTGATGACCGAGGCCCTGCCTTATTACGAACAGGCGCCCTGGCTGCTGGCTGCCCCGGTGCTTTTACTGCTGGGTGTGGTGTTGGCGCTGCAAGCGCTTTCAAGCGAGCCGCGCGCCCGGATTTTTGACCCTGCCAGGGAGAACGCATGACCCATTTACCCGCATTGGCTGTTGAAGGCCTGCAAGTCCGAGTGCAAAGTACCGGGCTCAATCTTTTGCAAAGCCTGAGTTTTGAACTGCACGCCGGCCAGCGTTTGACCCTTATGGGCGAGTCTGGCTCGGGAAAATCAATTCTTGCGCAGGCCATCATGGGCACCTTGCCCGCCGGCTTGCAGGCAAGCGGGCAAGTGCGTATTCAGGGTGTGCCGACAGACGGGCGGCGTGAGCTGACCCGTGCCCTGTGGGGGCGCGAAGTGGCCATGCTGCCGCAGGAGCCCTGGCTGTCGCTGAATCCCCTGATGCGCGTGCTGCCCCAGGTGGCAGAAGCTGCGCATTACCGCCCTGGCACCCGCCTGCCCTGGAGGCAAGCCCGCGCGCAGGCGCATCAGCGGCTGGGTGGCCTGGGGGTGGCGCATGCTGCGCGCCAATGGGTTCATCAAATTTCGGGCGGCATGGCACAGCGGGTTGCGCTGGCCACGACCCAGTTGAGCGAGGCCCGGCTTTTGATTGCCGATGAGCCGACCAAGGGACTCGATGCCGAGCTGCGCGACCAGGTGGCCGAGCTGTTGCTGGCACGCCAAAACGAAGGCCAGGCCCTGCTCACGATCACCCACGACATCGTGCTGGCCGAAAAACTGGGCGGCATGCTGGCTGTGATGCGCGAGGGCAAGGTGGTGGAATTTGGCACCGCGTCGGACGTGCTGCGCGCGCCGCAGCATGCCTATACCCGCGAGCTGCTGGCGGCACAACCGGCACGGTGGCCGTCAATGCTGGGCACCTTCGACGCGTCTCAGCCACGCGTGATTGAAGGCTGCGGTTTGGGCAAAGCCTACGGCACCCGCTCCTTGTTTGAAAACCAGAATATCAGCTTGCATCGCGGCGAAGTGGTTGCCATCGTCGGCCCCAGCGGCTGTGGCAAAACGACGCTTGGCAACATGCTGCTGGGCCTGGTGCCACCGGACAAGGGCCAGGTACGCCGCGCTACGGACAGCAATCGTTTGCAGTACCAAAAGCTCTACCAGGACCCGCCCGCGGCCTTCGCACCGCAGAGCAGCCTGAACACAGCGTTGCAGGACCTGGTGGCGCTGCACGGCCTGGACGCGTCAGCCGTCTTTCCCCTGCTGCAAAAACTCAAGTTGTCCAAAGCCTTGCTGGCGCGCAAACCGGCCGAAATATCAGGTGGCGAACTCCAGCGCTTTGCATTGCTGCGCTTGCTGCTGCTTCGGCCGAGGTTTATCTTTGCGGACGAACCCACGTCGCGGCTGGACCCGATTACCCAGCGCGAGACCATTCAGGTGCTGTGCCATGCGGCGGCGGAGTTCGAGTGCGCGGTGCTGCTGGTGACGCATGATGCCGAGGTGGCCGCGAAGGCATCACATCGGCAACTGGCTTTGTCGGGAGGGCAGCGCGGCCTTGGTGCTGGCGGTCACCGCGTTTCAGGACACCTCTGCCCGGGCGCAGCCTGAAATGGGCCGGTAGGCCGCTTTCCAGGCACTCGCCGGCTGTAAATGGGAGCCGGACGCGAGGAGGGGAGCGGTAGTTCGCACGCTAAGATTGCGTGATGAACCAGCTTGTTTTTGTGTCCCTGTTTCCGGTCGTGTTGTTGATTGCTACAGGTTTTATAGCTGGCCGCGCACAGTGGATAAGGCCTGACGCGATAAAAGATCTTTCAAACCTGATCTTCCTGCTGCTCACGCCGGCCCTGCTGTTTCGCACCATGAGCCAGGTGCATGTCGAAGCGCTGGATTTCAAGCCGGTGCTGGCGTACTTCCTGGCAGTCATCATTTTGTTTGGCGGCACCTTGTTGCTGCAAGGGTTCAACCGCCGGGCAGCTGTGCTCGCGCTGGCAAATACCTTTTCCAACACGGTCATGATCGGCATCGCGCTGGTCGGCCTGATGTACGGGCCGCAAGGGCTGGTCACGCTGTTCACGCTGGTCTCGGTGCATTCGCTGGTGCTGCTGACCAGCGCCACCGTGGTGCTCGAGCTGGCCGTAGCGCATGAGCAAAAACTGGGCACCCACGACGAGGTCACCACCGCGCCGCGGCACCCGGTGGCGACGGTGCTGATGGCCGTGAAGAACGCGCTGCTGCACCCGGTGCCGCTGCCCATCATGGCGGGCCTGCTGTTTGCACAGACCGGGTTCACGATTCCGGCCGTGATCGACAAACCGCTCGAACTGCTGGCCAACGCCTTCGGGCCGCTGGCACTGGTGCTGGTGGGTGTGACGCTGGCCAACACGCGTGTGGGCGAGCACTGGCGCCAGGCGGTGGCCCTGGCCGGGGTGAAGAATTTGCTGCATCCGCTGCTGGTGTTCGGCCTGTGCCGGCTGCTGGGCGTGAGCGGCGTGCCCATGGCGGTGATGGTGGTGGCCTCGGCCCTGCCGATCGGCGCCAATGTGTTCTTGTTTTCCCAGCGCTACAAGGTCGCTGAAGAGCTCATCACTGCCAGTGTGGTGGTGTCGACCGCACTGGCTTTGGTGACGCTCACCGTGGTGTTGCTGCTGGTCGGGCGGTTTGTGTAGACATCATTTACGGAGCCATTGATGCAGTTCCTTCAGTCCCTGCCTGTATCGGCGCAAACCATCGGCCTGCTGCTGCTATCCAACGTATTCATGACCTTTGCCTGGTACGGGCATCTCAAGAGCCTGGCCACCTCGCCCTGGTACATCGCGGCGCTGGTCAGCTGGGGTATTGCGCTGTTTGAATACCTGCTGCAAGTACCCGGCAACCGCATCGGCTTTACCCAATACAGCGTGGGGCAGCTCAAGATCATGCAAGAGGTCATCACGCTCAGCGTGTTTGTGCCCTTTGCGGTGTTCTATTTGAATGAGCCACTAAAGCTCGATTACCTGTGGGCTGCGTTGTGCATGGTGGGTGCGGTGTATTTCATTTTCCGAAGTGCCTGAATATCCGCTATCGGATTGGTATTCAGCTGTTTGGTATCTGATATTCCTCTCCCCACCCCTTCTGTATGCGCCGAGGAGCGCAGGGCCAGGCGGATCAGGGATCGCGATTGTCTGAGCGAAGCGAGTTCGAGCGAGACCCCGCTTGGACCGAGCACCGCAGGTTGCCCGCAGCGAAGCGAAGGGACGCAGACAGCAGGGTCGCCTTCTCTTTGCTTACTTTCTCTTGGCGAAGCAAGAGAAAGTGAGTTGCATGCCGGGCAACCCCGGCCAGCAGCCTCAGCAAGACCATCAGATATCCGAACTACCCTGAAATCCTGGGCGGTTAAACTCCCGGCTGTCACAAAAACGTCATATTTCTGACACATTCCCCCAGGAGTTCCCATGCTGTTTGGCAAATTGCTGCCCCGCGAAGGCAATTTTTTCGAGATGTTCAACCAGCATGCCGAACGGATTGTCGAAGCTGCCCATGCGTTTTCAAAGCTGGTCGCCAACTACAGTGACGTGCAAAAGCGCGAAGCCTTCAACCGCGAGGTTGACCATGCCGAGCGCGCCGCCGACCGCATCACGCATGAAGTCAACCGCGCACTGCACAAGACCTTCATCACGCCCATCGACCGCGAACAGATCCACAAGCTCATCAACACCATGGACGACGTGGCCGACCTGATCCAGGACTCGGCTGAAACCATGGCGCTGTATGACGTGCGCCACATGACCGAAGACATTGTGCGGCTGACCGACCTCAGCGTCAAATGCTGCGAGCGCCTGCAAGACGCCGTGGCGCTGATCGAAAAAGTCAGCGACGCCGCGACGGCCGAAGCCGCGCTCAAGACCTGCGAGGAAATCGACAAACTTGAATCTGACGCCGACCGCGTGATGCGCTCGGCCATGAGCCGGCTGTTCCGCGAAGAGCCCGATGTGCGGGAGGTCATCAAGCTCAAGGCGGTGTACGAACTGCTGGAGACCATTACCGACAAGTGCGAGGACGTGGCCAACCTGATCGAGGGCATCGTCCTCGAGAACTCCTGATCACGGGCGGCTGAACCATGCAAACCGTACAGGCCGCCCTGTGGGTGGTGTTCCTGCTGGTCTTTCTGGCCATCGCTTTCGACTTCATGAACGGCTTTCATGACGCGGCCAACTCGATTGCAACCGTGGTGTCGACCGGCGTGCTCAAGCCAGGGCAGGCGGTGCTTTTTGCCGCTTTTTTCAACTTCCTGGCGTATTTCATCTTTCACCTGAGCGTGGCCGCGACCATTGGCAAGGGCATCGTGATGCCCGGTGTGGTGGACACACATGTGGTGTTTGGCGCACTGACGGGCGCCATCACCTGGAATATCGTCACCTGGTATTACGGCATCCCCAGCAGTTCCTCGCATGCGCTGATTGGCGGCATTGTGGGGGCTGTGATTGCCAAGACTGGTGCGAGCGCGCTGATCGCTTCAGGTGTGTTCAAGGTGCTGGCATTTATCTTTGTCTCGCCCTTGCTCGGGTTCCTGCTCGGCTCGCTGATGATGGTGGCGGTGGCCTGGGTCTGCCGCAGTACGACCCCGTCGAAGGCCGACCGGTGGTTTCGCCGGCTTCAGCTGGTGTCCGCAGGTGCTTACAGTCTGGGCCACGGCGGCAACGACGCGCAAAAGACGGCAGGCATCATCTGGCTGCTGCTGATCGCTGCCACCACCAGCAATGTGCAGGGCCTGCCGACCTGGATGATGGCGACCACCGAGCACCTGCCGGTCTGGGTGGTTATCGTCTGCTACATCACCATCGGCTTCGGCACCATGTTCGGCGGCTGGCGCATCGTCAAAACCATGGGCCAGAAAATCACCAAGCTCAAGCCGGTAGGCGGATTCTGCGCGGAAACCGGTGGGGCCATGACGCTGTTCCTGGCCACCGCGCTGGGCATTCCGGTGTCGACCACACACACCATCACCGGCGCCATCGTGGGTGTCGGCTCTACACAGCGCGCGTCTGCCGTGCGGTGGGGCGTGGCCGGCAATATCGTCTGGGCCTGGATTTTCACGATTCCGGCTTCGGCTTTTGTTGCAGCGATTGCGTACTGGGTCAGCCTGCAGATGTTCTGAAAAATCAATCCGCAATACGTGGCGGGTTCGGGTGCAGGCGCGCCATGGAGATGCCGTCTACATAGAGGCCATTTTTGAGGGCGTAGGCCTTGTGCCGGCCTTCCTCGACGAAGCCCAGGCTGCGGTAGAGCGTTACTGCACGTTCGTTGTCAGCGTGAACATGCAGTTCGATACGAAGAATGCCGGCCCAGCCGTCAGCCCAGTTCAGCAGACGCGTGATGAGCTGGTGTCCCAAGCCGCGCCCTTGCCAGCCGGGCGAGATGCCGATGCCCAAGCCACGGACATGACTGCGCCGCAGGCTGGGCTGCTGAGGGTGCAAGCCAGCCATACCGACGATTTCCCCGCCGGCGAGCGCCACCAGATTGCAGCTGTGCGCGTCAACGCGCTGCAGGAAATCGAGCCGCGAGGCCACGGGCATGTCGGGGAGCTGCAAGGTGCCTTCGAAGGTGCCGATCTGACCGAGCAGGGCGGAAATGGCAGCAGCATCGCCGGGTTCGGCGGCCCGGATCAGAATGTCTGCTGTTGTGGCTTGGTCCATCCATCGGCTCCTACTGGGAAATCTTACGTGCTTCCTCGACCTGATATTCGAAGTAGCGCTGGAAGCTGAAGACGATGCTGGACATCAGTGAAATGGTGCCGAAGAGCAGGGCGAACACCACCGCGCCTATGGTGAGCCAGTTGGTGTTGCCGGCCATCGTTCCCGGCGCACCGGCGTTGTAGCGCGCGTTCCATTTGTCCGTCGACATCAGGCCGTAGTAGATGGCCGTGAGCGCGGTACCGGCCAGTGTGAAGCCCAGCAGCGGAATCAGTACCCAGGCCAGATGGTCATCCTGACCGTAAAGCCGCACGCGTTCGACGCCCCACCAGCCCAGGGCCGCAACAATCGGGTGCGCCCAGGCCCAGACATCGCCCAGACCGAAAAGATAGAGACGGTGCAGCCCGAGCTGGCCGCCGATGAAGGCCAGCCAGGCCGCGAGGGTTTTGTTTTTGGGAGCTTGGGAGGTGGGGGGGTGCATGCGGCGATTATGCGGCGGACCGTTCGTGCGCCTGTCCCTGCGGCGGCGACGTGTCCCCCGCGCCCAAGGTCTTTTCCATGATGACGATGTCGCGCCAGGCGCCGAATTTCCAGCCGCATGAGGCAATCGTGCCTACCTCGGTAAAACCGAGCGAGCGGTGTACGCCCACTGAACCTGCATTGGCCGAATCGCCGATCACGGCCATGGCCTTGCGGATGCCCACGGCTTCGAGCCGCGCCAGAAGTTCGGCCAAAAGCGCACGGCCCAATCCCTTGCGGTGCAGGTCAGGTGCCAGGTAAATCGAGTCTTCGACGGAAAACCGGTAGGCCGGGCGCGGCTTGAACCAGTTGCCGTAGGCGAAGCCGGCGATCTTTCCGTCCTGCTCGGCGACCAGGTAAGGCAGGCCCTTGGCCAGCACATCAGCCCTGCGGGTGGTCATGTCGGCCACACTGGGTGGTTCGGTCTCAAAGGTCCCTGTGCTGTGCAGCACGTGATGGCTATAGATGGCGGTGATCGCAGGAAGGTCTTCTTCGCGGCTGGGTCGTATGAGGGGCATGTCGGGTGATTCGGGAAGGAAGGGGACGGATTCAGGCGGGCGTTCGGGCTTGGACGTAGACGCGGCGAAGGAATTTGGGCTAAAACGGTTCCGCAGGCTATAATCTCAGGCTTTGCAGCAATTCGCTGGCCGGGTGGCCATGTCGTGTGTCTCAAGCGCTGCAGAACATTGGGGTATCTACTTTACCGGTAAGCCCCACCACCCGAAGGATAAATCATGGTCGTCATTCGACTTGCACGCGGCGGTTCCAAGCACCGTCCTTTTTTCAATATCGTTGTGGCTGACAAACGCGTTCGCCGCGATGGCCGTTTCATCGAGCGCATCGGTTTTTACAACCCGATCGCCAAAGGTGGCGAAGAAGGCCTGCGCATTGCGCAAGACCGCCTGACCCACTGGATCGGTGTGGGCGCACAGCCGTCTCCTACCGTTCTGCGCCTGGTCAAGCAAGGCGCGGCTGCCGTCAAAACGGCCTGAAAACCGGTCTGATTTAGAGATTTGATGCAGCCCGGCCTTCAGTCGTCGGCAGGCTTGACACCCTCAAGCCTCCCGGACGACGCCATCGAAGTCGGGCGCATCCTGGATGCCTGGGGCGTCAAGGGCTGGGTGAAAATCCTGCCGCACAGCACCGATCCAGAAGCGCTTTTTTCGGCTAAATCCTGGTTTTTGCAGGCGCCTGACGCCAAATTCCGTCCGGGGTTTACCGTATTTTCCGGCACCGTTTCACTGAGTGTGGACGAGGCCAAAATCCACTCCGATACCGTCGTGGCCAAATTTATTGGCATGGACGACCGCAATGCGGCCGAGGCCTTGCGTGGCGCGCGCATTTTCCTGCCCCGCAGCAGCTTTCCTGCGGCTTCCAAGGACGAGTACTACTGGGTCGACCTGATCGGCCTGAACGTGGTGAACCGCGAAGGCGTGCCATTGGGCCAGGTGCGTGATTTGATGGCTACCGGTCCGCATTCGGTGCTTTGCGTCGAGTACACCACCCAGCAGGAAGACGGCTCAAGCGTCCCCGCCGAACGCATGATTCCATTTGTCTCTGTCTATGTCGACACGGTGGATATTGCCGGCAAATGCATCACGGTTGACTGGCAGCCGGACTACTGATTTTGGTAGGCCAAGGGGCTGTTGCCCTGAAGCGCCGGGCTCGCACACAATAGCCTTCATGCGCTTCGATATCGTCACCCTTTTCCCTGAGCTTTTCGCGCCCTTTCTTGTCAGCGGCGTGACTCGCCGTGCCTACGAGTCAGGTCTCGTCGAGATCAAGCTCTGGAACCCACGGGACTTTGCCGACGGCAACTACCGCCGTGTGGACGACCGCCCTTTCGGGGGTGGCCCGGGCATGGTGATGATGGCCGAGCCGCTTGCGCTGTGTCTTGAAAAAATCCAGGCTGACCGCGTTGCGGGCAATGCGCCCAAAGTTCCGACCGTACTTTTTTCCCCGGTAGGCAAAACCCTGGACCATGCCGGTGTGGAAGAGTGGGCGGCCAGCGCCGGTGCTGTGCTGATCTGCGGCCGCTATGAAGGTCTGGACCAGCGCTTTATCCAGGCTTATGTCGACCTGCAAGTCAGCCTGGGTGATTTCGTCCTGTCAGGAGGGGAAATCGCTGCCATGGCTCTGCTCGACGCGGTAGCCCGGCTGCAGCCCGGTGTTCTCAATGACGAAGGCAGTCACCAGCTGGACAGTTTTAATCCTGCGCTCGACGGCCTACTCGACTGCCCGCATTACACGCGGCCGGAAAACTGGCGCGGCCAGCCGGTACCGCAGACCCTGATGTCGGGAAACCACGCCCACATCGAGCGCTGGCGCCGTGAGCAGCGCCTGGCTTTGACGCAAAGTCAGCGCCCCGAATTGGTGCAAATGGCGCGGCAGCGTGGGCATTTGAGCGAAAGCGACGAAGCTTTTCTGGCGGATCTGGTCGAAAACCCGGACAAAGATGCTTGAGAAAGCGCCAGCTTGCTATAATCAAAGGCTTTTCGATCCTCTGGCGGCCACTGCAACCATCTGATCACCTGCGGGTGATTCCATGGATTTGCGGTCTTTAGCGTAGCGCGTGAATGAACGAAAAAAGTTAGATGGAAATATCATGAATCTGATTCAGACCCTTGAGCAGGAAGAAATTGCCCGCTTGAATAAAACCATTCCCGTTTACGCTCCCGGCGACACCGTGATCGTGAGCGTCAATGTGGTGGAAGGTACGCGTAAACGTGTGCAGGCTTTTGAAGGTGTGGTGATTGCCAAGCGTAATCGCGGCCTCAATTCCAGCTTCATCGTTCGCAAGATCTCCAATGGCGAAGGCGTGGAACGTACGTTCCAGGTTTACAGCCCGTTGATCGCGAAGATTGAAGTCAAGCGCCGTGGTGATGTGCGCCGTGCCAAGCTGTACTACCTGCGTAGCCGCAGCGGCAAATCCGCACGTATCAAGGAAAAGCTGGGCGCCAAGGCTGCCTAAAAGCACCTCCGCCCTGAAAAGCCGCTCTGTCGAGCGGCTTTTTTTTGCCTGCTAACCTCTGACCATGAACAACACCCGGCCTCTGCCGAAGTTTGATCCGCGCAGCATCCCGGTGCTGGGTATTGATGACCATCTGGCGGGAGTCCCTTCGGCGCACCTTTCACCGGAAGCGTTGCGCCAGCGCTTTCGGCACCCGCCCGTCTGGACACCCGAACACAGTGTGGAAAAAAAATTCACCGACCGCACGCCTGCGCTGGCTGCCGTGCTGATTCCCTTGGTCATGCGCGACGAACTGACGCTGCTGCTAACCGAGCGGACCACCAATCTCTCCACGCACTCAGGCCAGGTCGCATTGCCGGGCGGCCGCACGGACGACACTGACCATGATGCCGTGGATACTGCGCTGCGGGAGGCGCACGAGGAGGTCGGTTTGCCGCGTGACCATGTGGAGGTGCTGGGGACCTTGCCAACCTATGTCACCGGGACGGCTTTTATCATCACTCCGGTTGTGGCGCTGGTAAGGCCCGGCTTCGTGTTGCAGCCCAATCCGAATGAAGTTGCTGATGTTTTTGAAGTGCCGCTGGGCTACTTGATGAACCCGGCAAATCATCGCCGCCACGAGATGGAGTTTGACGGCGCCATACGCCAGTGGCTCTCGATGCCGTACTCCGACCCCTCCATGGGGGGTGATGGTAACGACGCCAGGGAGCGCTATATCTGGGGCGCGACGGCCGGTATGCTGCGCAACCTCTACCGCTTTCTGAGCGCATAGCCCACCCCTGTCCAGGCTCACTGCGTGTAGCCGGTTCTCCCCTCAAGGGGACGGCGCCTGCGGCCGGCGAAGCCGAAAAATTGGCACACCCCTATCGGGCTCACTTCGTGTAGCCCTTTTCCCCTTGCAGGGGACGGTGCCTGCGGCCCGGCAAAGCCGGTTCCGCGGCACCCCTGTGAAATACCCCGCACTGGCTACGAACTGAACTCTTGAACCCAGCAGGGGCCGCGGGACTGGCTTCGCCAGACCGCAGGCGCAGCGGCCCCTCGGGGGGCAGGGAGCTACACGAAGTGAGCGACCGTGGGGGCCACGTTATGATTCCTCATGAGCTTTTTTGCCGTTTTGTTTGCACTCATCATCGAACAGGCCCGGCCCCTGGCCCGCGGCAACTGGATTCACGCCGGCTTTCGCGGCTGGGCGCGCTGGACCAACCGTAGCCTGGATGCCGGCAAACCGCACCACGGCTGGATTGCATGGACCGTCGCCGTGCTGGTGCCGGCACTGGTCACTTTCCTGATCCACTGGCTGTTTTGGAACATCAATCCTGTGTTGGCTTTTGCCTGGAACGTGGCCATCCTTTATGTCACGCTGGGCTTTCGGCAATTCAGTCACTACTTCACGGACATACGCGATGCGCTGGATGACGGCGACGAAACAACGGCGCGCGAGCTGCTGGCGCAGTGGCGCCAGGTAGACGCCAGCGAACTTCCGCGCAGCGAAATTGTCCGCCACGTCATTGAGTATTCGGTGCTGGCCGCCCATCGCCACGTGTTTGGGGTTCTGGGCTGGTTTTCCGTGCTTGCTGCGCTGGGGCTGGGACCTGCGGGTGCGGTGCTCTACCGCATGAGCGAGTTTGTCTCGCGTTATTGGGCTTACAAACGCAAATCGGCCGCCGCTGCGGGCGAGGGGGCCAGCATGGCGCTTCAGCTCGCCGCCAGCCGGGCCTGGGGTGTGATCGATTTCGTACCGGCGCGTGTCACTTCGCTGGGGTTTGCGGTCGTCGGCAGTTTTGAAGATGCCATTGACGCCTGGCGCAACTATACCCAGCGGTTTCCAGCCAATGCGCCTGTGACCGCTGAGAACCGCAACGACGGCGTCATTCTGGCGGCTACCTCGGGTGCAGTAAATGTGCGGCTCGGTGGGGAAGCGCTCAAGACAACTTTCTCTCCGAACGCATCTCAAGGTTTCCAGGCGGGAGGGCTGGATGCCGAAGACGGCATTGCGACCGCGGCCACGCCGGGACGCGAGCCGGAAGTCGCGCACCTGCGAAGCATCGTGGGGCTGGTGTGGCGCTCCGTGGTGTTGTGGATGGTGCTTCTTGCGTTGCTGACCCTGGCCCGCTTGCTGGGCTGAGCGGCGCGTTTCGCCGAAGCCTCAATAACGGGTTTGCGACAGCTCCGCAAATAACTCGCTATATAAACGATAGCGGCTTGCGCTGATGCTGCTTGGGTGATCGACCGATTTGACCTCTGAAATCACGCCGCAGCCGGGTTCATGCAGGTGGGTGCAGTTGTAGAACTTGCAGTCCTGCGCATGGATCCTGAAGTCAGGCATGTAGCCCGCCAGCCGCATCGGGTCAATATGGTGCAGCCCGAACTCCTGAAAACCGGGAGAGTCAATCAGGGCCGTCCCCCGTGTATTTCCGTCCCCCGTGTTAACCCAGTACAGCGTGGTGCTGGTGGTGGTGTGTTTTCCCGAGTTGAGGGCCTGGGATATCTCTGCCGTCAATACCCGTGCATCGGGCACCAAAAGATTGGTCAGGCTGCTCTTGCCGGCGCCTGAGGGCCCCAATACCAGCGTTTTTTTACCTCGCAGCAGCTCAATCAGTTCCTGCAGTTCGGCCGCCTGGCTGCTGGTCTGGGTATCGTTTGCAGTCTTGGGCTTGATGGCCAGTGAAAGCATCCTGTAGCCCATGGCCCGGTAGGGCGCCAGCTTGGCCCAGGCGCGCCCAAAGGGCTCCGTCAGGTCACGTTTGTTCAGTGCGATGACGGGTGTGATGCTTTCGGCTTCGGCCGCGATCAGCGCGCGTGTCAGCTGGCTTTCCGAAAATTCGGGTTCGGCCGCAATCAGGATCAGCACCTGGTCAAGGTTGGCCGCGAAGGACTTGGTGCGCATCTCGTCCTGGCGATAAAAGAGGTTGCTGCGCTCTTCGATCTTTTCGATGGTGCCTTCATCCTCTGAGGGCAACCATCGGATGCGGTCGCCGACCACGGCCTGGCTTTTCTTGCCGCGGGGGTGGCAGATGACACGCTCACCGCTATCAGTCTCTACCAATACATGGCGGCCGAAACCGGCTACCACCAGCCCTGGCTGTGTCCCTGCGATGGGCGCTGCGGGGCGGCGTGCCGTTTTGCTCAAGCCAGCAGGGCGTCAACCTTCGACGCGCAAAAAAAATCGCTGGCGGAGACTCCATCCACATCGTGCGTGTTGAAGCGCACGGTGCATTTTCCGTAGCTCACCGCCAGATCGGGGTGGTGGTCTTCGGCATTGGCGATGAAGGCCAGCGCGTTCACAAAAGCGATGGTTTCGTAATAATTTTTGAAGGAGTAGGTTTTTTCGAGCGAGCCGTCGATCAGGCGCCAGCCCAAGGCTTGCTCGCCGTTGAGTTTGCTCAGCTGGGTGACGATTTCGGTGGCGCTCAGCGCCCGGCGGTTCTGGTGGATGGGGTTCATGTCGCGGTGCTTTCAATGGAAGGAATCATGCGGCCCAGCCGTTCGGAGGCGGGCGGATGCGAATAGTAAAACTTCACAAACACCGGGTCGGGCGTGAGGGTGCTGGCATTGTCCTGGTAGAGCTTGAGCAGCGCGCTCTGCAAGTCTTTGCCGTCCGTCTGTGCCACGGCATAGGCATCGGCTTCGAACTCATGCTTGCGCGAAAACTGGGCGAAGACCGGCGAGACAAAGAAGCTGAAGAGCGGCACGACCAGCAGGAACAATAGGAGCGCGAGCGCGTCGTTGGCGCCGGTGAGGTTGGGCCGCACGCCAAGGCCTGTGTAGAACCACACCTGCGATGACAGCCAGCCCAGCAAGGCAAAACCAGCCAGGCTCATGGCAAACATCGAGACGATGCGTTTGATGATGTGTTTGTGTTTGAAATGGCCCAGCTCGTGCGCGAGTACGGCGTCAACTTCTCCGGGGCTCAGTTGCTTGAGCAGGGTATCGTAAAACACCACGCGCTTGGCTGCGCCGAAGCCGGTGAAATAGGCATTGGCATGGGCCGAGCGCTTGCTGCCGTCCATCACGAAGAGGCCTTTGGCCGCAAAGCCGCAGCGCTGCATCAAGCGGGTGACGCGGGCTTTCAAGGCTTCGTCTTCGAGTGGCTTGAACTTGTTGAACATCGGCGCAATGACGGTGGGATAGAGCACCAGCACCAGCAGGTTAAAGCCCATCCAGGCTCCCCAGGCCCATAGCCACCACAGGCTTCCCGCGCTGCCCATGAGCCACAGGATGAGCGCCACGATGGGCAGGCCAATCACCACGCCGACCAGCGTTGATTTCACCAGGTCCGCCAGCCAGAGCTTGAAGGTCATCTTGTTGAAGCCGAAACGCTCTTCAATGCGAAAGGTGCTGTAAAGGGTAAAGGGCAGGTCGAGCAAGCCGCTGACCAGGCCGAAAGCAGCCAGCAGGGCCAGTTGCGGTACCAGCACACCGTAGGCAGCCAGGCCGGAACCGGTGATTGCCTGATTCAGCGCGTCAATGCCGCCGAGGAGCGTCCAGCCCAACAGCACGGCCGCGCCGAAGGCCATTTCCAGCATGCCAAAGCGCGCTTTGGCGATGGTGTAGTCCGCTGCCTTCTGGTGCGCCTGCAGGGAAATCGTGGCCGCAAAAGCGGCGGGCACCGCGTCGCGGTTTTGCGCCACATGGCGGATTTGCCGCGAAGCCAGGTAGAACTTCGTGAGCAGCCCCAGTACCAGGAAGGCGGCAAACACCCCAGTGAAAACAAGCGAATAGTCGGTCATGGCTGGCAGTTTAGGCGATCAGCGAGAATCGGAGGATGCCCGAAACTGAACCCCTACTTAAAAAATCAGACCAGAACCTCGTCTGGCTGGACTGCGAAATGACGGGCCTCGACCCGGAAAAAGAGCGCATTATTGAAATTGCCGTCATCGTCACCGGCCCGCAACTCACGCCACGGATCGAAGGGCCGGTGCTGGCAATCCACCAGACCGACGAATTGCTGGACCAGATGGACAACTGGAACAAGGGCACCCATGGGCGCAGCGGCCTGATCGACAAGGTCAAGGCCAGTACGGTGACCGAAGCGGATGCGGAGGCGCAACTGCTGGCGTTTCTTGCACGGTATGTGCCCAAAGGCGTATCGCCCCTTTGCGGTAACACCATCAGCCAGGACAGGCGCTTCCTGGTCAAGTACATGCCCAAGCTGGAAGCTTTTTTTCATTACCGCAACGTCGACGTCAGCACCTTCAAGGAACTTGCCAAACGCTGGCGCCCCGAGGTCTACAGCGCGTTTAAAAAACGCCAGAGTCATACCGCCCTGGCCGACGTGCACGAGTCGATTGACGAACTTGAGCACTACCGGCAACACTTCCTGAAATAAATCTGCACAAGGGCTATTTCGGGGCTTTGGCCAGGCAAGACGGGCGCAGCCAGCTATTGAAATAATAGCAATAGCTGGCGCTGCCGGGTTCCGGAAGGACGCGGCAGCACCCCCGGACAGATGGGGGACTGGTAGAAACCCGCAAAGCACGCTATAATCGTGGGCTTGCAGTGCACTGGGTGCCCTGCATTTGTACATCTACCTCACACTTTTGGACTCCACCAACGGAGTCACCGCTTCGGGCACATTTCTGCAGCCTGGACCGCATATTCGTTTGATGGTTGATGTTTTATTAACCATGAACGAATCCTCCGCATCGCGGGGGTGAAGTTTCCTGTTCCCTCGCCAAAAGCGTTGCGGACAGGTGATTAGTGAGAAAAAACATGACTGACTCTTTTGAGGCTCGTGGCGACGTTTTGCCCGACGCAAATATTGATACCGCCGCTGACGCCGTGATCCACGTGATTCCGGACTTTTCTTCGGACGCACCTGTGGCGGCCCCTACCTCCCTGGAAACCGTAGCGCCCGAACCCAATGGTTTCGTGAAGCTGGGCCTGGCCAAGGAACTCCTGCAAGCAGTCGCCGACATGGGTTTCACCCAGCCGACGTCCGTGCAGATGGCCACCATCCCCAAGGCCATGCAGGCCCTGGACCACGACGCCAAGAGCGACCCTAAAGCCAAGTTCACCGACCTGCTGGTTTCCAGCCAGACCGGTAGCGGCAAGACCGCGGCTTTCCTGCTGCCGGTGCTGCACACTCTGCTCAAGCAGCAGGAAGAGGCCGAGCGCTTTGAGCGTTCCGAGTTTGAACGCCTGAGCGCAGAAGCCATCGCCCGCGGCGAAGCACCGCTGAAAAAGCCCAAGCGCAAGGACCCGACCAGCCCCCGCAACTTCAAGGCCGCCACGCCCGGCGCGCTGATCCTGTGCCCGACGCGCGAACTGGCCCAGCAGGTTTGCGCTGATGCCATCGACCTGGTTCGCCATTGCCGCGGCCTGCGCATTGCCAACGTGGTGGGCGGTATTCCTTACCAGCTGCAAATTGCCAAGCTGCAAAATGCCGACCTCGTGGTGGCTACCCCTGGCCGCCTGCTCGACCTGCAGCGCAGCATGCAGATCAAGCTGGACCAGGTGCAGTTCCTCGTGGTCGACGAAGCCGACCGCATGCTTGACCTCGGCTTCGCCGATGACCTGACCGAAGTCAACCAGCTCACGATCGAGCGCAAGCAGACCATGATGTTCAGCGCCACGTTTGCGCCCCGCATCATGCAGCTGGCCACGCGCGTGATGCGCCAGCCGCAGCGTGTCGAGATCGACTCGCCGCATGAAAAACATGCGTCGATCACCCAGTCTTTGCTGTGGGCCGACAACATGACCCACAAGCGCAAGCTGCTGGACCACCTGCTGCGCGATACCACCATCAACCAGGCCATCGTGTTCGCGAGCACCCAGGTTGAATGCGACGGCCTGGCCAATGACCTGGTGCAGGAAGGCTTCAGCGCTGTGGCGCTGCACGGCGCGCTGGGCCAGGGCCTGCGCAACCGCCGCCTGATGGCTTTCCGCGACGGCCGCGTGCAAATCCTGGTGGCAACTGACGTGGCCGCCCGCGGCCTCGACGTTCCGACCATCACCCACGTGGTGAACTACGGTTTGCCGATGAAAGCCGAAGACTATGTGCACCGCATTGGCCGCACAGGCCGTGCCGGCCGCGAAGGCAAGGCTGTGACGATCGCCGAGTTCCGTGATCGCCGCAAGATCCAGGACATCGAGCACTACATGCAGCAGAACCTCAAGCCCAGCGTGATCGCCGGCCTGGAGCCACAACAGCGCTTTGCCCCAACTTCCGATCGCCCTCGCGGCAACTTCGGTGGTGACCGTGGCGACCGCGGTGGCCGCAGCTTCGGCGGCGGTGATCGTGGCGGCTATGCCGGCCGCAAGCCGGCAGGTGGCTTTGGTGGTGGTGCTGGCGGTGGTTTTGGCGGCGGTGGCGGCTTCGGCGCACCTCGTCACAACGACCGTGACGACCGCGCTCCTTTCCAGGGACGCGCTCCTGGACCACAAGGTGGTTATGGCGATCGTTCCGGTTTCAACGACCGCGGCCCGCGCCGTCAGGATGACCGTGGTTTTGGTGGTGGCGGCAACAACACCGGCTTCGCGCCGCGTGAAGACCGCAACTTCGGCGCCCGCAACGAAGGTTTTGCTCCGCGCCCTGACTTTGCCAATCGCAAGCCAGGCGGCTTTGCCAAGCCAGCTGGCAAGGTATTTGTGCCCCGTGATGCGGCCAAGAAGTCCGGCAAGTTTTCCAAGCCAGCGCGCGACTAATCTTTAGCGCCCTCGCTGCGGTAAACAAAGGCCGCTGCAGACACTGTCTGCAGCGGCCTTTTTCATGCCCGCATGGCCCAGAACAGGCGCACCTGCTTTCGCAGCGAGGTGTTCAGGCCAGGCCGAACGTTTTCCTCAGGCCTGCCTCGACAGGGCCAGCTGGGCATGAAACGGCGCAACCTGGCCAGAAGAGAGGCCTCGCCTTTGGGCGTACGCCGCATTTCCATGTACCCAAAGCGGCATCGACAATCGTGGTGGCCACCCCGTCGGGCTCCGGCGCTTGATGGACTTTTTCTTTGAATGGCCTGGGCAACGACGCTGCGCTCCTGGTCGTAGGCCGGGATTCTGGAAGCTGTTTGATCGAAGTCTTGCAGGCCGATGAAAACCTGCTGCGTGCCTCCGATGCGCGGGCACATGCGCAAACGGAATCAGCACGCGCAGCGGTGGCTGCTTTCAAGGCGCTAGGTGGCGGCTGGCAACCCGGCAAACCGGAATCTGTGGCGAGCGGCGCATTTTGAGGCAGATCCACACAGTCAACCAGTTGCGAGTATCGAACAGCGGGGCTGGGCATGTGCTTAGAACACTTATTTGAATATTCTGACATGCCCAGCTATGCTCCAACTTTCAACTGCTTTGGAACACCGATGTTCAGTCACATCACCGTCGGCTGCAGCGATCTTGACATATCCAGTCGCTTCTACGACGCGATTTTGCTGCCGTTGGGCCTCGTCAGGCGTCTGGTCCCGCCCCGTCCTGGGCGACTCTGGTCGTGCTGGATTATGCCCGGGGCGGAGCTACCGCGCTTCTATATATATCTTCCCTACGACGGTAGGCCTTGTACCTCCGGCAACGGAAGCATGGTCGCATTCGTCGCTCCGAATCCCGAATCTGTCGATGCCGCCTACGAGAACGGGATCAAGGAAGGCGGGACTGACGATGGCAAGCCAGGCCCTAGAGACAGGTACGGCGCAGGCTACTACGGTGCGTACATACGCGACCCAGACGGGAACAAGATTCATCTCGTTTATCGAGGAGATCTTCTGCCCCGCGCACCCGATGCGGTCGCCATCAAGTAAACCTCGGGCAGCCATCAGGCAGGCATCAAGGAGTCGCCGTACGTATCGATGGCGCCCAGGGAGAAACATGAAACTTCGCCAGCTCTGTTGCCGCACGTCAATCTGCTGAGCTTCCGAGCAGGCCCGGCCGTTGTCAGCTCATGCCATTGCGGCTGGCCAGCTCGACAAACAGCGCCGACTGGTCCAGGTCGGTCAGGCCGTTTTCAACGCCTTCGGCATAGAGTTTTTCAAACAGGATTGTCACAGGCGCTTCAAAGCCGATCTCCTGCGCGGTGGCCAGCGCATTGCGCATGTCCTTGAGCTGTATGTCCATGCGCGCGCGCGGCGCGAAGTCGCGGTCCAGCATGCGCTGGCCGTGCAATTGCAGCACGCGGCTGTCGGCAAAGCCGCCGGTAATCGCTTCCCTGACCTTGGCCATGTCGGCGCCGCCGCGCGCGGTGAACAGCAGTGCTTCGGCCACCGCGCCAATCGTGATGCCGACAATCATCTGGTTGGCCAGCTTGGTGAGCTGGCCGCTGCCGTGCGGGCCCACATGCACCGCGTGGCCGAAGTGCTTGAGCACGGGCACGGCGCGCGCGAAGTCGTCCGCCTTGCCACCGGCCATGATGGCCAGCGTGCCGCCTTCCGCGCCGCCCGGCCCGCCCGAGACTGGCGCGTCCACATGGGCGATGCCCAGCGCGCCCAGGCGTGCTGCATGGTCGCGCGCTTCGCGGGGCTGGATGGAAGCCATGTCCAGGAAAAGCGCGCCCGGTTTCATCGCGGCGGCTGCGCCCTGCGTGAACAGCACGTCTTGCACCACGGGACCGCTTTCGAGCATGCTGATGACGATGTCCGCCGTGGCCACTGCGGCGCCGGCTTGTGCATGGATCGTGGCACCGAGCGCCGTGAGCGGGCCGGCTTTGCCCGGTGTGCGGTTCCACACCTGCAGCGTGTAGCCTGCTTCGCACAGGCGCCTGGCCATGGGCAGACCCATCATGCCCGTACCCAAAAAAGCAATGCGGGGCAGGGAGGTGTCGCTGGTGATGGTCAATTCATATCCTCAAAATGGCTCTTGAATCATCATGAAGGAAGCTGCGGGGAGAAGGCTGTCAGCGAGCTTTCTAGGCTGCTTTTTTCAGCGCCGGCGAAAACATGGTTTCCATTTCATGGCGTACCTTGTACGCACCGGTGGATGTGTCCATCGCCACGTCGGACCAACTCAGGCTCTGGCCTTTCGTGACCGCGCGCACGACCTTGACGTTATGCGCCAGGCCCAGCGGCAGCCCGCCCATTTTCATGGACGTGTCGGCCGGCAGCAGCTTGCCCCACACGGTGTAGCCGCCTTCGCCGTCCAGCATGTCGCCGGGCTTCAGGTCGCGTTTGGCAGTGGCCACCACGTCGGCATTCCAGCAAGTTGCCACGCCCGTGGGCTCGCCGCGCAGTGCCACGCTGGCCACCGACACGCCTACTTCCAGCCCGATCAGGTGCCAGCGTTTGTAGAGCGTGAAGTAACGCCCGCTCGGGTCGGTGTGGGCGTTGTATTCCTCAAAGCAGTTCTTGATGTAGTCGGTCTCGGCCTCAACGGTGACCCACACGCCCATGCGGATGTCGTAAGGGATCTTGCGGCCGTTGGCTTCGAGTGACGAGATCACTTCGACCATGCCTTTGCGTTCAAGCACACCGCCTTCGCTGATAGGGCGTGTCACATAGGGAATGTCTTCCACGCTCGCCGGCGGGTAGAGCAGGCCGTTGCTGGGCACGGTAAGGCCGGTCGCGTTGGCCACGGCGGTGGATTCGATGGACGGCTTGGAGCCGTCGAGAAAGCTGTTGAACATTTTGGGGTTCAGCCCGCCGCGCGCCGCCTGCTCGGGCGTGAGGCCGTAGTTGCCCCACACGGTTTCAGGTGTCGATTCACAAAAATGCGGTAGCCATTTGTGCCCACGCCCCGCCGCCACTACCGGAAAGCCGCAGGTGCGCGCCCAGTCCACCAGGTCGCAGATCAGCGCCGGCTGATCGCCAAAGGCCAGCGAGTAAACAACACCGGCCTCAGCCGCCTTGCGCGCCAGAAGCGGGCCGCAAAAGGCATCGGCCTCTACCGTGACATTGACCACATGCTTGCCGTGTTCAAAGGCTTTGAGGCAATGGTCCACCGCCGCAATCGGGTTACCCGTGCACTCCACGATGATGTCGATTTGCGGATGCGTGACCACGGCCTGCCAGTCGTCGGTGATCCAGGTTGCTCCTGTTTTAATAGCTTCCTGTGCCGATTCTGCCTGGGTTACAGCCGAATTCCACCCTACACGCGCGAGATTGGCGCGAGCCGCGTCAGGCGACAGGTCGGCAATCGCGACCAGGTGCACGCCGGGTGTTCGCGGCACTTGCGCCAGGTACATGGAGCCGAATTTGCCGGCGCCTATTAGGCCGATGCGAACTGGTTTGTTTTCGGCGGCGCGTTGCTGGAGTTTGGTAAAGAGATTCATGGTGCTTTGTGTGTGACCCCGTTCGCACTGAGCCTGTCGAAGTGCTACCCAGCGCGGGGCTTCGATACCTTAGCCCGAACGGGTAGGGGAGGGCTAGGCCACCTTGCGCTCAGGCGCAATTTCTTCCATCGACGTTTGCAATGCGCTCGCTGGCACACCGTCTTTCCAAGGCAAGTCCACCGGGTAGCCTTTCAGCAGACAGTCGTCGGGCAGGCAGATGATGGGCGTGAAGTCGCGGTGGGCGATGTATTCAGGGCGCTTGTGGCGGCGGATGTGGTTGCTCACCGCGCACAGGCTCAGGTAAACGCTCACCCGGTTAAAGGGCGAGAGGTTGCTGCCCGAGGCATGCACCAGGCAGGAGTGGAAGAGGATCATCGAGCCGGCAGGGCCTTTGGGGCTCACGATGCCTCCCTGCTTGCCGCCGGCGCGCTGCACCAGCTGGCGGATCAGGTCGTTGTCCACCGTCCAGAGCGGGTAGCTGGTGGTGGTGAGGTCATGTTTCGCATCGACCACGCCTTTCTTGTGGCTGCCGGGGATGAACATCAGGGGGCCGTTGTGCTCGGTCACGTCGTCCATGAAGATGGCCACATTCATCGCGCGCTCGGTCGGCATCATGTCGTCGTTCAGCCAGGTGCCGTAATCCTGGTGCCACTGCCACACATCGCCTTCAAAGGCCATCTTGCCGTTGATCTTGAACTGGTGCATGTAGAGCTTTTCGCCCAGCAGGTCTTCTACCGGCTCGATCATGCGCGGGTGCCGGGCAAGCCGTGCGAAAGGCTCGCTGTACATGTGCGCAGCGAAATTGGTGCGCACAGCGTCGTTGCCTTTTTCACGCACGTTGTAGTCTTCACGCCGGCTGTAGAGCTCGGGCACGGCTTCGTTAAGCGTGTGGGTTTCTTCGGGCGTGAAGAGGCCAGGGAAGAACAGGTAACCATCGCGGTCGAATTGCGCAAGTTGCTCGGGGGTCAGTCTCATCCCATGTCTCCTTGTAAATTGTTCGAGGGTCTTCGGGTTGCTTGTTCGGGAAGATTCAGGAAGCTCAGGTGGCAGAACTCGCCGCTGATTCCGCTCTCTGGCCGAGCGCACTGGACAGCAGCCTGGCCAGGTTATGGCCGGCTTCTTCGCCGTGCTCACGGATCAGCGCTTCGGCCCGGGTTTCATCGCCGGCGCCAATGGCGTCTGCAATCGCTTCATGCTCGTCCCAGATCGATTCGCGCATGGTCGAAACCTGCAGCACGGCGCCCATCGCACGGCGGATGTGGTGCCAGTGCAACTGCGCGCTCTGGGCGATCAAGGGGTTGCCCGAGGCGGCGTAAATGGCCGCGTGGAACTGCGCGTCGGCCGCCATCATGGCTTTGACGTCGTGGCCGCGTGCGGCTTTGCGGCCCTGGCGTATCAGTTGCGGGTCAAGTTGGGAGCGGCTTTGCGCCGCCAGCCGTGCGGCCAGCGCATCGAGCGCGCTCCGCACCTGGTAAATCTGCACCAGCCAGGCCACGTCCAGCGGCGCGACCAGCACGCCGCGGCCCGGGGCGTCCAATACAAAACCATCTTTCTTCAGGAGGCGCAGGGCCTGAAGCACGGGCTGGCGCGACACCGCCAGCTGCGCAGCAAGGTCTTCCTGCATGATGCGCGCGCCCGGCGCGAGCGAGCCTTCGCTGATGGCGTCCAGCAGGCTGCGGTAAACCTGGTCGACCAGGTCGGGAGTGGTTTCGATTTTGATGAGTTGGGGGTTCATGGTTCGGTACTCTGTATACAGAATACGTCGAACGAAAAAATTGCGTAGCCCGGGTTTACCCGGGTAAGGCCGCGCGCTGGCTGAATGCTCGCCTGGCTGTGCCAAGATGGCAGCTATTGCCGCTGTTTCCCGCCGTCTTTCCCGCCTTCCTTCGGCCAGCGCCGTGCGTACTGTTTTGATTTTTCTCAGGAGAACCCGATGACCTCGCCCGATCCCGCCTGGCTGGACCGCATGTACAACAACCGCGCGCTGGTGCCCGACCACGCGGCGTATTTCGCGCGCTGGGCCGAAGCGTCGCAAAGCGTGCGCAAGCGCTTGCCCTGCCAGATCGATGTGCCCTACGGCAACCGCGCCGGCGAGATGCTGGACGTGTTTCCCGCAGGCGGGTTTGGTGCGCAGGGCGGCAAGCCGGGCCAGGCGGGTGCGCCGGTGCTGGTGTTTATCCACGGGGGCTACTGGCGTGCGCTCGACAAATCCGAGCACTCGTTTGTTGCGCCCGAGTTCACACAGGCGGGCGCCTGCATCGTGGTGCCCAACTACGCGCTGTGCCCCGCGGTAACCATTCCGGACATCACGATGCAGATGGTCAAGGCACTGGCCTGGACCTGGCGCCACATTGCTCGCTACGGCGGCGACCCGAACCGCATCACAGTAGTCGGCCACTCGGCCGGCGGCCATCTGGCGGCCATGTTGCTGGCCTGCAACTGGAAGGCCTACGGCAGCGACTTGCCGGCAGACCTCGTCAAGAACGCGCTGTCGATTTCAGGCCTGTACGAACTGGAACCGCTGCGGCACGCGCCTTTTCTCAAAGACTCGCTCAAGCTCACGCCCCAGGATGCAGCCAAGGCCAGCCCGGCGCTGCTGCCGGCCCCGGCGTGCGGGACGCTCTACAGCGTGGCGGGTGCCGACGAAAGCGCCGAGTTCCTGCGCCAGAACCTGCTGATCCAGCAGGCCTGGGGTTCGCGTGTGGTGCCGGTGTGTGAATCGCACTTGCGCCGCAACCACTTCAGCGTGCTTGATGCCCTGACGGAGCACACCCATCGCCTGCACCTGCTGGCGCTTGGGTTGTTGGGTCTTTCAACAGTGCACGAATAGCGCAGATCTCCGCACTCATTCCATTTCTAATTCAATGCGAGAGTAGGCGCGCCGCCGCAGACAGTGCTGTAGCACGGCAAGGCGGCGCAACGACCTATCGCTTTGAAGTAGAAATGGAATCACATCAGCAGGTGCTCACCCGCGTTGTCACCGCCCAGCGTGACGTAGTTGACCTTGCGGATGTCCAGCAGTTTGGTGCCACCGGCATAGCTGATGGAGCTCTGGATGTCTTCCTCCATCTCGCGCAGCGTGTCGGCCAGCGTGCCCTTGACGGGTTCCAGGATGCGCTTGCCTTCTACGTGCTTGTACTCGCCCTTGTTGAAGTCAGAGGCGCTGCCGTAGTACTCCTTGAAGAGCTTGCCGTCCACTTCGACGGTCTTGCCCGGGCTTTCTTCCAGGCCCGCCAGCATGGAGCCGATCATCACCATGGTTGCGCCAAAGCGCACTGATTTTGCGATGTCGCCGTGCTCGCGGATGCCGCCGTCGGCAATGATGGGCTTGGTCGCCACACGCGCGCACCACTTGAGCGCCGAGAGCTGCCAGCCGCCGGTGCCGAAGCCGGTTTTCATTTTGGTGATGCAAACCTTGCCGGGGCCGATGCCGACCTTGGTCGCGTCGGCGCCCCAGTTCTCCAGGTCGATCACCGCTTCGGGTGTGCCCACGTTGCCGGCGATCACAAAAGATGCCGGCAGTTTTTGTTTGAGGTAGCCGATCATTTTCTGCACCGTGTCGGCATGGCCGTGCGCGATGTCGATGGTGATGTATTCGGGCACCAGGCCCTCGGCCGCCAGCCGGTCCACCGTGTCGTAGTCGGGCTTTTTCACGCCCAGCGAGATCGAGGCGTAGGCGCCGCGTGCTTTCATGTCTTTGACGAATCGCACGTTGTCGAGGTCAAAGCGGTGCATCACATAGAAGTAGCCGTTCTTCGCCATCCAGGCGCAGATTTCGGCATTGACCACCGTCTTCATGTTGGCCGGCACCACAGGGATGCGAAAGCTGCGCCCGCCCAGCGTGGCGCTGGCGTCGCATTCAGAGCGGCTTTCCACGCGGCATTTGCGCGGCAGCAGCAGGATGTTGTCGTAGTCGAAGATTTCCATGATTCCCAAGCCTTTTAAAAACTGTTGAAGAAACAGAAGGCACTTGGACTGGACCGGTTTTTGTTTTGCAGGCACCTGCGCGAGGCAAGAAAAAAACAAAAAACCGGGCGCAATTGCTTGGGCCCGGTGATTGATTCTATGCGCTTGTCATGCGCACTGCCTTCTGCAAAGCGGTATAGCCTTTATATGCATCCAGGCATCTTGCGGAGCCCTTAGCGCACCTCGACTTCGGCCACTCGCACGGTCTCCTGGCCGTTGGCCAGGCGCAAGGTCGTCCATTCATCACGCGCCTGCGGTGTACCGAAACCGGTGGTGACGCGCACCATCACTGTGGTGCCGCCCGACAGCACCTGCTGGCGGTGGCCGTAGAACTGCGCCTGCACCGCGTACTTTCCGGCTTTGGCGGTTTTTAAGGAGAACTCCTCAGGCCCGTAGCCGCCGGTGGCGTCCGGGCTCATGGCGCCGCCCTGGCGGGTCAGCCGGTTCGCATAGCTGGCTCTTTCGCCGTTCGGGTCTGTCACCCACATGTCGATGTCGGTGTCGTCGCTGTCCCAGGCCATCACCACGCGCAGGGCCAGTGGCAAGTTGCGGCGCAGGCGTGTGTCGATGCGGCTCATGTCCAGCGGCGCCATGTCTGCAGTCTGGCCGGCTGCAGCGGCCTGGGCGGCAATCGCATTGAGTTCGGCCAGCGCGATCATGTTGATGCCGGCGAAGCGGCCGTTCCAGGGACGCGACACCACTTCCCACAAGGCGTTGACGGCACGCTGCGGCTCACCGTTGTCAGCCAGCGCCAGGCCCAGGTCGCGCCACGACTGCGGCTCATTGGGTGCCAGTTCGCTGATGCGTTCGAACACTGGAATGGCCAGGTCGTTGCGTTTTGCCTGCACCAGGCGGTAGGCATACAGGCGCAGCAACTGGCGGTTCTCCAGGTTCATCTCTGCCAGGTTGGAGAGCACGCGCAAGCCAAGCTCAGGCAGGCCGCGGTTAAAGAACACGCCGGCTGCGTCCATGTAGAAGGAACTGCTGCTCAGGTAAGCGGCGCGTTCGTCCAGGTAGACGTGGTAGAGCTGGGCCTTGTCGGCCTCTTGCAGGCGCTTCATGTAGGGCGCGTCGGGCACCCAGGCTTGCAGGGCGATGGTGGGAGAGGGCACCATTGCGGAGGATGTGGTTTTCGCCTGGCGGTTTTCCGCCTCGGCCATGCGTGCGGCAGGCGCAGCAGTGACAGGCGCGGCCGGCGCAGGCGCGGCCATGGCCAGGGGAGCGCCTGCGAATACCTGGCCCTTTCTGGCATCGGACTGCTCACGCAAGCGCGCAGTGGCAGCCGTCGAAGTTGCCGCACCTATGGCGCCGTGCACTTCTCCCTTGGGCTCAACCCGTTTGGGTGCGTCTTTGGGAAAGTCCTTGTCCCACCAGCGCTGCCTGTTGTCGAACTGTCTGGCCATGGCCTCGATATGCGCCTGCCGTGTGTGGGTGGCCTGCGCCATCATCTGCTGGCTGATCCGCGCCACTTCATCGGCCAGCTCGGGCGGTGCCGGCAGGTTGTAGCGCGCGTAATCGCTTGCGAGCTCAAGCACGATCAGTGAGCTGTTGGGGCCTACGATGCCATGCGCCGCTGCAATGCGTTGAAGTTCGCTGCTGTGCAGTGCGGCGTTTTCTGCCAGCTCGGCGCTGCGCCATTGCGCCCACTGCTGACCGGGCCAGCGGCCGGTAGATGCTTTGGTGTTGATGTTCAGTGCCAGTGTGCGCTTGCGTCCGTCGGGGTGCACCAGCGCGATGTCGACGCGTGCTTGCGTGTCCTGCAACTGGCCTGCCACAGCGATGCGGCCTTGCTGTACGCGGGTTGTGGGCGTCACGAGTTGTTGCGCCGACAAACTGCCCAGCCGTTCAATGCGCCAGCCGTGCAGCAGCATGGCCTGTGCGCCACCCTCGGCTGTCAGCAGTGTGGCGTCTACCAGCGCGCCGCCGGTGCGGTCGGCCAGGCGCGTCAGGCGCGCGGTGTCTGCGGCGGCAGCGCCGTTGATCGCCATGACGGGTGCTGTATGCAGGTAGTTGATGCTTTTCTTTCCGTCCGTCATCAGTCCATCCGTCACCATCAATGTGATGTCTGCGTCAGCGGGAATAGGCAGGTGGTCAAAGTTGCTGGCGCCGTCAAACGGTTCGCTGCGCAAGGCATCGGCCAGGTTGCCGAAACCGCCCGGCGCCACCGTGAAGGTGCGCACCGGCTCGGGCTTGTTGCGCACGACCAGCAGGCTCACCTTGATGGTTTTGTCCAGCTTGCGAAAGTAAGCCTCCAGCACCGGCAGCACCCGGGCTTGCGCGGCGGCCGACGCCGATGCGTCCCACACCAGTGCGACGTGCGATGGTGTGGGGCGCCTCACCAGTTCATCGCGAAAGTCCATCTGCGCAGCGAAAAACGGCTTGCCGCCGGACTCACCCACCATGACCTGTGGTTTGCCGGAATGGCGCACGGCAATCTGCAGCCATCCTGTCGGGCCCTGAGGCGCCAGCCACTGGCTCTTCTGCAAATGCAATTCGGTGCCCGCAATGCCGGAGGTAAGTTGCGCATCCGCCGGGGCCTGGATCAGTTGCACGTCTTGCCGCGCAGCGCTGTGCGCACGCACGCTCACCTGCAGTTGTCCCACCACCGACGCGAATGCCAGCGGCACCCGCAGCACGCCGGCACCCTGCTGGCGTGGCAGGGTTTCGTTGATGGTGATGACGACGCGGCGCTCTCCCTGCGCGGGTATGGGGTAGACGCGCAGCTTGTACTGGTTGCCGGCAGTGGCTTCCAGCAGCCCGGGGTCTACGCGCCGGCGGCGTATGTCTTCAAAGATTTCCTGGCCCTTCGCCTTGGGCACCGCCGCGGCGTCACGCAGGCGGCCGTTCACGTCCAGCGCAAAGCCCGTCACCACCTGGCCTTCCTGCAGCGGAAACTGCAATTCGCCCTCCAGCACACGCGGATTGGGATTAAAAAGGCGCAGCTCGACGCGTGTTTGCGCCTGGTCGCCAAAAAGATCGACCTCCACTGACGCCGCCCGCAACTCGATGGGCTGGCCCGATGCGTTGTTGAGCGCGACAACGGGTGGCCGCCAGTCGGGCGGTGGCGCGAATTTGCCGCTGGAGACGGGCTGGGGGATTGGGCTGAGCGCCAGCGCCTGAAGGCTGAAGCAGACCGCGATGGCGGCCTGAAGGAGGCGAATGGCGGTCAGTGCGGTGAAACCATGAAAACCGTTTGGCATGAAAACCCCTTTGTTGTTGGCGATGCACCCTTGAACGGGGCGCGCGGCGCAACGGGGTTAAATGCAGCGAATTATTTTTGCGCGGGGGTGCAGCGGGACTGCGCGGCGGCCCGCACCTGGCCTTTTTCGTCCTCCACCCAGCCCACCACCCGCATGCGCTCGGGGTTGGCGCCTTCGGCGATGCTCATGGAGCGTGCGTCAAAAAAGCGGTTCTGCGCTGTTTTTGATAGCGACTTGCGCCCATCCCAATTGGACTGAAGCACATTTCTGATCAGATTTCGCTCTACCGGGGAGTTTTCGGTGCCGGCGGGCAGGGTTTCGACCAGAGCGAGCCAGGCCGTCCACTGGCGGCCTTTGGCGGCAGCCGGAATGGGCTTGAGTTCGATCGACGTGCCCAAATAGCCGCTAAGCGGAAGGCCCTGTGCGACGCGCAGCGTGGCGCCTTTGAGGCCGGTGACGGGAAATGTGCTGGCAAAGGTCTGCGCCGGCGGGCTCTGGCGCAGCGCGGCCAGGCGGTCGCGCGATTCGCGGGCCGCCACGGCCGAGAGCGGAGCATCGTCGCCCTTGCTTCCCGGCAGCACCCAGTCAATCGCCAGCGTATTGGCGCCAGCCTTGGGCGTGGCCGGATCAGCCCAGCAGCTGTCACAGTCGGCGTTGATAAACCGCTCCAGCAACTGCGCAGGCCTGGGCTGGCCATCGCTGGCGCAAAACGACTGGGCCCAGACGGCGCCGGGTGCCAGGGCGGCGAGCATTAACGACGTAAACGCCAGGGCTGAAGAACGGTGCACAAATGGTTTCATCGGGGCTTTCTACAATGAGGGATGTTCTCAGAAGTCGCGCCAACATCCCCGCTCTTACAAAATCTTAACCCGGAGCAACTCGCCGCTGTAACTTTGCCTGCCACGCACGCGCTGATCTTGGCGGGAGCTGGCTCCGGCAAGACGCGGGTTCTGACGACGCGCATCGCCTGGCTGATGCAAACCGGGCAGGTGTCGCCGGGCGGCATTCTGGCGGTAACCTTCACCAATAAGGCGGCCAAGGAAATGATGGCGCGCCTGTCGGCCATGCTGCCGGTGAATGTGCGCGGTATGTGGATCGGCACCTTCCACGGGCTGTGCAACCGGTTTTTGCGCGCGCATTACAAACTGGCCAACCTGCCGCAGAGCTTTCAGATCCTGGACACGCAGGATCAGCTCTCGGCGATCAAGCGCCTGTGCAAACAGTTCAACATTGACGACGAGCGCTTTCCGCCCAAGCAGCTGATGTGGTTCATCGCCGGCAACAAGGAAGACGGCCTGCGCGCCAAAGACGTGCAGGTACGCGACGAAGAAGGCCGCAAGAAGGTCGAGATTTATGCGCTGTATGAAGAGCAGTGCCAGCGTGAAGGCGTGGTCGATTTCGGTGAGCTGATGCTGCGCAGCTACGAACTGCTGCGTGACAATGCACCGGTGCGCGAACACTACCAGCGGCGCTTTCGCCACATCCTGATTGACGAGTTCCAGGACACCAACAAGCTGCAGTACGCCTGGATCAAGATGCTGGCGGGGCAGGGGCCGGATGCCATTCAGGGCGCTGGTGCTATGCCGGGCGGCTCGGTGGTGGCGGTGGGCGACGACGACCAGAGCATTTACGCCTTTCGCGGAGCGCGCGTGGGCAACATGGCCGACTTCGTGCGTGAATTTGAAGTCACGCACCAGATCAAGCTGGAGCGCAACTACCGCAGCTTCGGCAACATCCTCGACTCGGCCAACGAGCTCATCAGCCACAACAGCAAGCGCCTGGGCAAGAACCTGCGCACCGAAGCCGGCCCGGGTGAGCCTGTGCGCGTGCATGAATCGCCCACAGACTTTGCCGAGGCGCAGTGGTTTGTCGACGAGGTCAAACAGCTGGTGCGTGACGGCACCGAGCGCAAGGAGATCGCGCTGCTGTACCGCAGCAATGCGCAAAGCCGGGTGATGGAAACCGCGCTCTTCAATGCCGGCGTGCCTTACCGTGTGTACGGTGGCCTGCGCTTCTTCGAGCGCGCTGAAATCAAGCACGCGCTGGCTTACCTCCGGTTGCTCGAGAACCCGCACGATGACACCAGTTTTATGCGCGTCGTCAACTTTCCGCCGCGCGGCATTGGTGCGCGCAGCCTGGAGCAATTGCAGGACACCGCGCGAGCCGCGGGCTGCTCGCTGCATGACAGCGTGAGTGCGGTGACTGGCAAGGCCGGCGCCAACCTCGGCGCTTTCGTCGCCAGGATCGACGTGCTGCGCGAGCAGACCACGGGCCTCTCCTTGCGCGAGATCATCGAGCTGGTGCTGCAGCACAGCGGGCTTGAAGAGCACTACAAAACCGAAAAAGAAGGCCAGGACCGGCTGGAGAATCTGGCCGAACTGGTCAACGCCGCGGAATCCTTCGTAAGCCAGGAGGGCTTTGGCCGCGATGCGGTGGCGCTGCCGGTCGATGAGCTGGGCGTACGGCTTACGCAGTCGCCGGCCAGCCAGGGGCTGGATGCGTCAGCGCCGCTGGTGAACGAGCCTTTGCCGGAGGCACTGGCGCCAGACACTGAAACTGGCGAGACACTGTCGCCACTGGCGGCATTTCTCACGCATGCCGCGCTTGAATCGGGCGACAACCAGGCGCAGGCCGGGCAAGACGCTGTGCAGCTCATGACAGTGCATTCGTCCAAAGGGCTGGAGTTTGACTGCGTCTTCATCACAGGACTGGAAGACGGCATCTTTCCGCACGAAAACTCCATGAGCGACCGCGATGGCCTGGAGGAAGAGCGACGCCTGATGTATGTGGCGATCACGCGCGCGCGCAAGCGCCTGTACCTCAGCTATTCGCAGACACGCATGCTGCACGGGCAGACACGCTACAACCTCAAGAGCCGCTTTTTTGATGAACTGCCGGAAGCCGCGCTCAAATGGATCACACCGAAGAACCAGGGTTTTGCGTCAGGCATGGGGTCCGGATCCTGGGGTGGTGCTAGTAATTCAGGAGCGGGAAGTGGACGTAACGACTGGGCTAGCAGCGTTTTTTCTTCAAAATCTGGTTCGGCCGAACGTTTTGCCAACCCGCCGGTGCCGCCGCAGAAGAACGCACCTTCGCATGGTCTGAAAAGCGGCATGGAAGTGTTCCATGCCAAATTTGGCGAAGGCAAGGTGATGATGCTCGAAGGCAGCGGCGACGATGCCCGTGCTCAAATCAACTTCACGCGCCACGGGGTGAAGTGGCTGGCCTTGAGCGTGGCCAAATTGACAGTGGTGTAGTGGCTGCGCCGGCTGCGGCGTTTTGGTGAACTTATCCTGGTGAGAAAAAAATGACAGAGACAAATTCCACAAACGGAATTGAAACCGGAATCGAAACCGGAAAAATCAATGAGGGCACTGAAGGCGCTGAAAACGCCCCCGACAGCAATTCAGCGATTTACGTTCCGCACCAGGAGTTCAAAACCGGTCTGCCCTATGGCCAGTTCCGCGTGATCGTGAATCCGGAGCGTGCACAAAAATACGTCAAGCACCGGCTGTTTGTGGTGGGTATTTCGTTGCCGTTGCTGGGCATCGGCGTCGTGCTTTCACTTTACGGCTATCTGTGGGTGGGCTTGCCTATGATCGTCGTCGGCGTTTTGATGCACCGGGTCATCAAGGCCCACGCGCCGAAGATACTGCTGCACCTGGCGCTCAGCGACGCCAAGACCTACGAGGAAGCGATGGAGTACGAAATCCTCGAAGTGCGCAGAAGCTAGACCCCCACGGTCGCTCACTTCGTGTAGCTCACTGCCCCCGAGGGGGCCGCCCGCCTGTGGCCCGGCAAAGCCGGTTCCACGGCTCATGCTGGGTTTAAGAATTCGGGGCGCATCACGAGTGGGCTCTTGCAAGCTGGCACCACCGGCGCGCAGCCTGTCAGGCGCTTAGCGGACCGGCATGCGCGTCGATTGCGCGGGATGAGCCTGCCCAGGCTGCTCGTCCATATAGCCCCTGCCGTCCTTGACGCCTTTTTTGCCGGCGATCTGCCAGGCGGTTTGCTGGTTGATCAGGCCCGCGAGGAACTCCAGCTCCTCGTCGCTGTGGTTGATTGCATTGGCGGGGGTCAGCCGGCGGCCGTTTTTAGGCTCCACTTCGCCCCAGAATGACTGGTGGTAGCTGGCCTGCGACACTGTTTTTTCGCCGCTCGACTCCATGTCGACCGTGCCATAGCAGTTGCAAAAATAGCTGCGGTTGTCCTGGTTGGCGAACACTTCGGCGTACACGCCCGTGCCGCGTATGCCCGCCGTCAGGGTGGGCAGGACGATGGAGCGATTGCCGCCCTTGCCCCACACACTGACCACCGCACCGGTGAGCAGGCGAAGCAGGCTCACGGCATTGAGCGAGCTGCCGCGCTCCACCTTCATCATCGAGTTCTCGCGCACCTGGAAGGCCGAATTGCCGATGACAAACATCAGGTTTGAGCCGGGCCCCGTCTGGATCTGGTCGCCCGTCATGATGGTTTGGCCGGTTTGCAGCCGGTTGCCGTTGAGCAGCGCGTCGCCCCGCAGTTCGACGATGTTGCTGCGTTGCTGAGCCATCGCGGCAGGGAGCCCGCCCATGGCGACCCAGGCGGCTGCAGCCTTGAGCGTGTCACGCCTTTGAAACCACAAAATCTCTTTTTCGCTACGGCCTTGCAGCTGGTGCTGGGTCATGAAGGATCTCCTGGGATAACGGTGGGGCCGTCAGGGGTTGTCGTTGATGTTTTGGGCGTCCTCAGCGCTCCCCGCCGAATCGTCGGGTGGCGTGGCCACGAAGCTATCACGAAACGTAAAGTAAATCGAGGTGGAAAACATGGCAGGCAGGATCAAAATGACGGGAAGCATGGCCACGGCGGCCAATTGAACGTTGCCGGTCAGGCCGCCAACCAAGCCAAGCACGGCGACCATGGACAGAAACACTGCGGTCCAGCCCAGGGCGTACATCCCAAAGGCACCTGCGTTGCGGGCACAGGCGACAAGGCTGAAAAACAGGCTTTTTACGGGAGAAATACCGTGCCAGTGAACCAGGGCGGGTGCGTGCCAGAACAGCACCAGAACGGGAAAGTACACCAACAGTGTGACGGACATGTTCTTCATCATGGCCAGTTGATACTCTGGCGTCATCATGGCTTCTTGTCCCGCATTGGCGGGCAGGGCAGGCGGTGCATCCACCAGCAGGCTTACCACCATCACGACCAGCAGGCAGGCCGCCGCATACAGGACTCCAAGGACCAGCATGGCGCGCATTCTCTGGCGGCCAACGCGAAAAGCGCTGATCAATACCGTAGGCATCGGGAATTTCCCCTTGAGCGCTTCCTGCGTGGCCGCCATCAGCCCCAGAGTGGCAGCCGGAACGATGACTGGTGCGAGGACCCAGCCCACAACAGGCAGCAACGACAGCAGTGTTCCAGCCGCCATGTACAGGAAAAACAGCCCGGACATCGCCAGGGGCTGTTGCAGGAAGGTCTTGATGCCCAGCCGGACCCAGGTCATGCCGGTGCTCGCGGGAACGATATTGAGTTTCATGGTGTTTGCAGGGAGGGTTGCCGGGTGAGGGACCGGGCAGAAATTGCAAGGGGACTGCAGGGGCAGTGTGCCTCAAAGCGGCAGGGTGCCGCAGCAGCTGCTTGAATCAATCTCTGCCGGGCGCTACAAAACGTAAGGCTGCGTGAGCCGTTCGCGCAGGACACGCTCGAAATGGCTGGGGTCGTGTGGCTTGAGCACCGTTGCTTCACGCGGCAGATGGAAGTCCCACAGGCGCGACAGCCAAAACCGCAGGGCACCGGCCCGCTGCATGGCCGGAAGCAGGCTGCGTTCCTGCGCGGTCAGGCGGCGCACGCTTTGGTAGGCGTCCATGAAGGCCGCGGAACGCGCATCGTCCTTGACCCCGGTTGCCAGGTCAATGCACCAGTCGTTCAGGCAGACGCCGATGTCGAACAAAAAGGTGTCGCACCCGGCAAAGTAGAAGTCAAAAAAGCCGGTGAGCTGGCCGTCCTCGAACATCACGTTGTCGCGAAAGAGGTCCGCATGCACCACGCCGCGCGGGAGGCTCCGACAGGCAGAGGAGGCCGTGATGTGGTTCTGGTAGGCCAGTTCACTCAGAATGAGGCTGCCCTGTTCAGGCGTGATGTGGGGCAGCACGACCGGCACGGTCTCGTTCCACCAGTCCAGGCCACGCAGGTTGGGCTGGCGGCGCGGATAGTCCAGGCCGGCCAGGTGCATGCGCGCCAGGGCTTGGCCGACGCTGGCGCAGTGGTCAGCGGTAGGGGCCAGTTCGCTGTGGCCGCGCAGTTTGCTCACCACAGAAGCGGGTTTGCCCTTGAGCTGGTGGAGGATGTTGCCCTTGGTATCGCCTGCCGGGTCGGGTACCGGGATGCCGTGCGCCGCCAGGTGCTGCATCAGGTGCAGGTAAAACGGCAACTGCTCGAACGTCAGACGCTCGAACAACGTCAGGACATATTCGCCCTGGTCGGTGTCGACAAAATAGTTGGTGTTTTCGATGCCGCCCGCGGCACCCTTGATGTTTTGCAGCTGCCCCAGATTCAGGGCGTTCAAGAGCGCTGCAGCCTCGTCAAACGAGACTTCGGTGTATACGGCCATGCCTGAAACTGAACCCTGGGATCTTTTGGAGGTTGGAAACGAAAATCAGAACTTCAGCACGTTCCAGACGCGCGAACCGTTGGTGTCGCTGTTGGTGGACGCTGGTGCTGTGCCTTTGGCGCCTTCCGCGGGCTTGACTTCGTAAGCTGCGCCGCCAACTTTGGGCTGCACGGTGATCTGCTGGGTTTGGCCCCCCACACGCAACTCGTCAATACGGCTGCCCGCATCTTCAGTGCGGATACGCTGGATCTTCTGGTCAGGTCGGCCCGACGGCGCCTGTGCTTCAGCCTTGGTGGCAGGCGCCACATTCTGCGCGGGCGCCTGGGCCATGGCCGCAGCCAGCGGCAGCACCGCAAACGCGGCGGCAAGAAGGGGGCGGGTAACGTGGTTCATGACTGCATTGTAGGCTGCACGTGCCCGTGAATAAAGCCCTGCATGTCGTAATACAGGGGGTGGGGCTGTAGGCGGAAAGCTTCCGCTGGAGCAGGCGTGAGGCTCTAGTTGGCCTCCAGGCAGCGACCGGCCGATATCCCCGACAATCGGTTTCATGAGTACCGACAAAAAAACGCTCCTGCTGGTGGACGGCTCCAGCTACCTGTACCGCGCTTTCCATGCCATGCCCGATTTGCGCGCCAATCCGGGTGACCCGGCCAGCCCGGCCACGGGCGCCATACGCGGCATGGTCAACATGATGCAGAAGCTGCGCAAGGACGTGCGCGCCGACTACGCCGCCTGCGTGTTCGACGCCAAGGGGCCGACCTTCCGCGATGCCCTTTACCCGGAGTACAAGGCGCAGCGCTCGCCCATGCCGGATGACCTGCGCAGCCAGGTCGAGCCCATCCATGAAGTGGTGCGCCTCCTGGGCTGGAAGGTGCTGGACGTGCCCGGCGTGGAGGCCGACGACGTGATCGGCACGCTGGCCTGCCTGGCGTCCACCCAGGGCATTGAAGTCATCATCTCCAGCGGCGACAAGGACTTGAGCCAGCTGGTCGACGAAAACATCACCGTCATCGACACCATGAACGACCGCCGCCGCGACCTGGCCGGGGTCGAGGCCGAATTCGGCGTGCCGCCGCGGCTGATGGTCGATTACCAGGCCCTGGTCGGCGACGCGGTCGACAACGTCCCCGGCGTGCCCAAGGTCGGCCCGAAGACGGCCGTGAAATGGCTGCTCGAATACGGCTCGCTGGACGCCTTGATCGCGCGTGCCGGTGAGATCAAGGGCGTGGTCGGCGAAAACCTGCGCCAGTCGCTGGACTGGCTGCCCAAGGGCCGTGAACTGTTGACTATCAAGAAAGATTGCGAACTGGATGACTACATCGCCGGCCTGCCCGCCCTGGACGAAATCACCATAGGCGGACAGCAGACTGAAGCCCTGAAAGCCTTTTACGAAAAGTACGGCTTCAAGGGCCTGGTCAAGCAGATCGAGATTGAGAGCACGCCGCCTGAACTGATAGGCGGGCCCGAAGGCCGGCACCAGCCCCCGCCCCCCGGCGGCTCAGGCGGCCGGTCCGATTCGCCGGGCCTGTTCGATGAGGCGCCGCTCACCGACACAGCGCCGGCCCAGCGCACCAGCAACCTGAACTACGACACTGTGCTGACCTGGGAGGCGTTCGACCGCTGGCTGGCCAGGATCGAAGCGGCCGAACTGGTCGCGCTGGACACCGAGACCACCTCGCTCGACGAAATGCTGGCCGAAATCGTCGGCCTGAGTTTCAGCGTCACGCCCGGCGAAGCGGCCTATATCCCGCTCACCCACGACTACCCCGGCGCACCCGCGCAACTGCCGCGCGACGAGGTGCTGGCGCGCCTCAAATCCTGGCTGGAAAACCCGGCCAAACCCAAGCTGGGCCAGCACGTCAAATACGACCGCCATGTATTCGCCAACCACGGCATCGAAGTGCAGGGGTATGCGCACGACACCATGCTGCAAAGTTATGTGCTGGAAGTGACGAAGCCGCATGGCCTGGCCAGTCTGGCCGAGCGGCACGTGGGCCGCAGCGGCATCAACTATGAAGACCTGTGCGGCAAGGGCGCGCACCAGATCAAGTTCAACCAGGTCGACATCGCCAAGGCCGCCGAGTATTCGTGCGAAGACTCCGACCAGACGCTGGATGTGCACCGCGTGTTGTGGCCGCAGATCCAGGCCAACGAAAAGCTGCGTTTTATCTACGAACTGGAAATGCAGAGCAGCGAAACGCTGTACCGCATCGAACGCAACGGCGTGATGATCGACGCGCCCACGCTGGCCGCGCAAAGCCATGAGCTGGGCCAGCGCATCATCCAGCTGGAAACCGAAGCCTACGAAATCGCCGGCCAGCCCTTCAACCTGGGCAGCCCCAAGCAACTGGGCGAGATTTTCTTTGACAAGCTCGGCATGCCGGTCATCAAGAAGACCCCCAGCGGCGCGCGCAGCACAGACGAGGAGGTGCTCGAAAAGCTGGCCGAGGACTATCCGCTGCCGGCCAAGCTGCTTGAACACCGTTCGCTGAGCAAACTCAAGGGCACCTACACCGACAAGCTCGCGCAGCTGGCGCTGCCGCGCACGGGCCGTGTGCACACGCACTACGCGCAGGCCGTTGCGGTCACGGGGCGGCTTTCAAGTAACGACCCTAACCTGCAGAACATTCCGATACGCACGGTCGAGGGCCGGCGCGTGCGCGAAGCCTTTATCGCGCCCCCGGGCAGCGTGATCGCCAGCGCCGATTATTCGCAGATCGAGCTTCGCATCATGGCCCACATCAGCGGCGACGAGGCGCTGCTCAGCGCCTTCACCAACGGCCTGGACGTGCACCGCGCGACGGCCGCTGAAGTGTTCGGCGTGCCGCTGGAGCAGGTCAGCAGCGAACAGCGCCGCTACGCCAAGGTCATCAACTTCGGCCTGATCTACGGCATGAGCAGCTTCGGCCTGGCGCGCAACCTCGGCATAGAAACCAAGGCGGCGGCGGCCTATATCGACAAATACTTTCAGCGCTATCCCGGTGTCAAGAACTACATGGACCAGACCGTGGTGTTTGCCCAGGAAAACCATTTCGTCGAAACCGTCTTCGGCCGGCGTCTGTACCTGTCGGAAATCAACGGCGGCAACGGCCCGCGAAAAAAGGCGGCCGAGCGCCAGGCTATCAACGCGCCCATGCAGGGCACGGCGGCCGACCTGATCAAGCTCAGCATGAACAAGGTGCAGCAGGTGCTTGACGAGGAAAAACGCGCCACCAAGATGATCATGCAGGTGCATGACGAACTGGTGTTCGAGGTGCCAGAGGCGGAAGTCGAATGGGTGCGCACCGAGATCCCGCGCCTGATGGCCGGCGTGGCGGACCTGAAAGTGCCGCTGCTGGCCGAGATCGGCATTGGGCCGAACTGGGACAAGGCCCATTAAGCCGCTCCCCGCCAATGCGGTGGGCTCGCGCGTGAGGAGGCGCTGGACAGCCCTCGTCGCCGGCATCGTGCTGACCTTGCTGGTGGTTGGTGCCGCGGCGGGGTATGCCTGGTACCGCCTGACCCAACCCTTTGTCTCGGCCGGCGAAACGGCGGCCCCGGCAGCACAAACTGCATCCGCCGCGAGGCTGGAACAGCTGGTCCATAAGCTCTCCACCGATTTTCCGGACCGCACTTTTGACAATGCGACCCGTCTGAATGGCGCCGCCGTCTATCTGGAGTCACAGTTGTCCGCGCTGGGCCTCAAGGTCGAGAGCCAGCGCTTCACCGCCGAGGGCCGGCCCTACCGCAACCTGGTCGTGAAGCTAGGCCCCGATACGCCTGAGGTGATGGTGGTGGGCGCCCACTATGACGTCGCGGGGGAGCAGCCCGGCGCGGACGACAACGCCAGCGGCGTGGCGGGCCTCGTTGAACTGGCGCGGCTGCTCAAGGGGCAGTCTTTCCGCCAGCGGGTGGAGCTGGTGGTCTACACGAATGAAGAGCCTCCGTTTTTCCGCACGCCTTATATGGGCAGCGCCATTCATGCACGATCACTCACTGAATCCGGCAAGCGCGCGTCCCTCATGTTGTCGCTCGAATGCATCGGCTACTTCAGTGACGAGCCGGGAAGCCAGGACCATCCCATGCGGCTTCTCAATGCGATCTACCCGACCACCGGAAACTTCATCTCGCTGGTGGGCTTCTACCAGGACGGCGAGGTCGCTCGCCAGGTGAAGGCGGCGATGAAATCGGCCTCCGACCTGCCGGTGTATTCCATCAATGCGCCGGGTTTTGTGGTGGGGGTCGATTTCTCGGACCACCTCAATTACTGGAATGAAGGCTATGTCGGAATGATGGTCACCGACACGGCTTTTTACCGGAACAAGGCTTACCACACGCCGCAGGACACCGCGGACAGGCTGGATTACCGGCGCATGGCAAAAGTCGTCGACGGCGTACGTGCGGTGGTCATGCGGCACGCCGCAGCTGCCGGGCCCGCACGCTAGTTTTATCGCTTCCGGCACCTGCACCGCAGTTTGTTCCGGCGCTACCACATGCTGCCGGTTCGCCTGGTTCAGACAGGTGATTGGCCGGCACGGTGGCAGTCAAGACAGTGCCGCGTTCCCGGCGGAGACGATGATTCCTCTTTCGGTGTGAGGAAGCCATCGCGCGCCATGGGGATCAGTTGCTGGCTTGTTTTGTTCTGCAATCGCGGGTGCGTTGACGGCTTAGTGCGATACCTGGTTATCCGCTGGTTTACGCGCAGTGACCATGTAGTAGCCAAAGCCCGGCAACCACATGCCCAGCAGGAAGGCCGCGTAGGACGCCACGATGTGTCCGCGGCGCAGCGGCGACAGGCGAAAGCGGGCTCGCCAGAGTTCACGCAAGGCAAAGCGTGTGGCAAATAGCGGAATCTGCAAGGCACTGGGTGCCAGCCGCAGGCTGATGTCCTGAAACCGGATGTCGGTAAACCCCTGGCTTGCAAGTGCACTGTGCAGCGCTTCTTTTTCGGCCAGCTCGTTCACTGCCCAGTGACGGCACCACAGCCTGTAGATTCGCTCCATGAATCCCGGCAGAGGGCTGTTGTTGCGACGCAAGGCGTCGGCGATGACCAAAGTGCCGCCCGGCCGCAGCAAGCGTGCCGCCTCCCGCACCAACGCGCGCTTGTCAGCCCCCGGCGCATGGCAGGCGCTTTCCAGCGCATAGACGCCGTCGTAAACACCCGTGCGTAAGCCGGTGTCTACATAGTCGGCCAGGTGAAAGCGAACCTGGTTGGGCAAGACCGCGGCCTGGTTGAGTGCGACTCCCTGGACGATTTGCCGCGCCACCAGCGTGACGGCGTCTACCGTGCTGTGTTTGCGGTTTTGGACGATGGATCGCGCCGTGGCGCCGGCGCCGCAGCCCAGGTCGGCAAGCAGCACGGCGCCACTGTCTGGCAGGGCCAGCCGGTGAAGCACTTCGAGGTTCATGCGCTCCAGCATGGCTTCACGGCCCAAGGGATTGACCTTCAGGGACCAATAGCCGAAGTGCATGTTCATGCCGGGGCTCCAGGCGCGGTAGTCATCGGCCACGGCGTTGTAGTAAGACCTGATCTCTGCCAGCCGGACTTGTGTTGCTTTGATTTGTGGACTGGCTGCAGGGTGAGCGGAAGGCGTTGTGGTGATCATTTTTGCTCTCCGTTTATCAGTGCTTTCAGGCCGGCCGGGCAGCAGCGGAGGGTCCTGCGGATACGGCAGGCTTGTCGATGCGGGCACTTTGCACATGAGCCGCCAGTTCTTTCGCCGCCAGCCATTGCCGCACCTGCATCCACACATTGCGCGAGATGACCGCCACGGTGACAAACACGCCTGCCAACACCAGCCACAGGGAACGCCGCACCGTGTCGATGACGCTGTTGCGTTCATTGAATTCACCGAAGCTCAGCATCAGCAGCAAGGTGCCCGACACCGCCAGCAGGTAGGCGCAGCGTATCCAGAACTCTGCGCCCCCGTCGGCGTCGCAGAGCATGCGAAGCACTTTGTAGAGGATGGGCTTAAGGTACGTGATGGCGATGACGGGGCCGACCAATGCGATCAGCAGGGAGACAAAAAACAGGTTGGTACTCATGATGATTTCCTTTCGTTTTGCTCGGGATGGTTGGATGAAGAAATAAAAGGTGATGGGCCGCTTAACGTAGGCAGCTTTCGGCGTCGCAGCGCGCCAGGGCCGAGCGCTCGGCTGCTCGCCGCACGGCACCTTCAAACATCAGGCGGACCAAGCCACGCGGAATGCGGTGGCGGTTGCGCGCCAGCACCGGGTAACCCCATTCGGCCAGCGGGCGCAGCAGCGGCATGCGCATGGCAGAGCTGACCCAACCCAGGCCGACGGCCTTGTAAGCCAGACGGAACACTTCCACACCCTTGAGCACGCGGCCATCTGCGGTGCGCGCATGGATCAAGTCCAGTAGATCCTGCATCGTGGCGCCGGCGGGCACGTCGTTGAAATCTGGTGCCGAGACATCGGAGAAACGCAGATGCCCTTCGGTGTCGCGCAGCATGAGATTACTCATCTCCGCATTGCAGAGCGGGCAGGCGGATTCGTAGAACAAAGTCAACGGATAGACAGTCGGATCCAGGCCCGCCTTGAAGCTGTCGTAGCGGGTGTTGCCAAGATCAGGGATGCTGTGGATGCTGCTCATATTTCTCTCCTTTAGAAATTTCAGTACAAACAGAAATTAATAGTCAAAAAAAGGGCCAAAGCTGGCCGTGTCCTCAAATCAAAAAGTAGGCGGCAAAAGTTCAGAAGGGTCCATGGGCTTGGCGTCGCTGTCTCCGCGCACAAACTTCTGCACGCTGGCGCCCATGCGCAAGACTTTCTCGAGTGTGGTGGGCGACAGCCGCAGCATCTCGTCGGCCCACAGGCCCAGCGACTCCATCAGACGCAGGGTTTCTCGTACGCGGTCCTGCGCGTCGGCGGACTCGGCCTCAAAGCCTTCTTCCTTCACCAGCCCTTGCAACATGCGAACGGTGGGATCGAATTCACGTTCCTTGCGCTCGCGCACCACAGTGCGAAACAGCTCCCACACATCCAGCGAGGTTTCGTAATAGTCACGCCGGTCGCCCAGTACCTGGGTGGTGCGGATGAGGTTCCAGTTCAGCAGTTCCTTGAGGCTGGTACTCACATTGGAGCGCGCTACCGCCAGCGTGTCGGCGATTTCTTCCGCATGCAACGGCCGGCCATGGAAAAAGAGCAGGGCGTGAATTTGCGAGACGGTGCGGTTCACGCCCCAAGCGGTGCCCATTTCTCCCCAGTGGACGACAAATTTGCGAGCGACAGTGCTGAGTTCCATGGATTCGAATATACGCTTTCATTAATTTCTGTCAAGACGGAAATATAAAAATATTCTCGCGAATTGATTTTTCTGCGGCGCTGCCCCGTTCGAAAAGTGGTGCAACCGCAAGATCGGCGAACAATCCTTCACTGGGCGAAACTCACGCATCGCCACCGCCATGGCCGTGCATGGGTGTGACGCGACGCTGATTTACCCCGTGTGCAGGGCAACAGCCGCAGCCCTGGTCAGTGGGGAGAAACTCATCGAGTGCCCACAATGGGCTGTCCCGGGGGATTGAGATGTCTGGAACCCTGAGCCTGGTTGTGAGGTGTACGGCCCCCGCAAGCCAGGATGCCCTTGTCATCGCCTTGCTGCGGCAAGAACTTCTGGCGCCGCATAGACTCCGACTGTTTGCTTTTTGCCCCTCCACCTATTTACTGAGGAAATTGCCATGCTTGCACACGACCAGAAAAATGACTTCGATGCCCTCTTGCCCGGGCAAACCACCGAAGCCGGCGCCAGCCGCCGTACCGCGCTCAAAGCAGCTCTCGGGGTGGGTTACGCAGCCACGGCGATGCCGATCATGGCGCAGACGGCCATCAAGACCACTTCGGAGGGGCTCAAGACCGGCGAAGCAACGTATGAAGTCAATGGCTTCAAGGTGCCGGTGTTTTTCGCCGCGCCCGCAGGCAAGACCAACCTTCCCGTGGTTCTGGTGATCCAGGAAATCTTCGGTGTGCACGAATACATTGCCGACACCGCGCGGCGCTTTGCCAAGGCCGGCTACCTCGCCATCGCCCCGGAACTCTACGCGCGCCAAGGCGACCCCAGCACCTACAACGAAATGGCCAAGCTCATGGCCGAAGTCGTCTCCAAGGTACCCGATGCGCAGGTCATGGCCGACCTGGACGGCGCCGTGAAGTGGGCAGCCGCTAACGGCGGCAATGCCAAAAAGGTCGGCATTACCGGCTTCTGCTGGGGTGGGCGCATTACCTGGCTGTATGCGGAGCAAAGCAAGAACGTCAAGGCCGGCGTGGCCTGGTACGGCCGCCTGGTCGGCCAGCCATCAGCCCTCACGCCCAAGCACCCCGTGGACCTGGCTGCCAACATCCAGGCGCCGGTGCTGGGCCTGTACGGCGGGCAGGACGGCGGCATTCCGCTGACCACCGTCAACCAGATGAAAGACGCGCTGGCCGAAGCGGCCGCCAAAGGCAACAAGGCAGCCGCCGCTTCCGAGTTCGTCGTCTACCCGCAAGCGCCCCACGCATTCCACGCCGACTACCGCCCAAGCTACCGCAAGGATGCGGCGGATGACGGCTTCAAGCGTGCTTTGGAATGGTTTAAGTCCCACGGCGTGGCCTAAGACCCCGCCGGCGGCTTTTTTATTGCGGTCGCTGGTTGCACCCAAAGAGCTCTTAAACCCAGCATGAGCCCCGGAACCGGCTTTGCCGGGCCGTAGGGCGGGCGGCCCCTCGGGGGGCAGGGAGCTACACGAAGTGAGCGACCGTGGGGGCTAACCGCTTGACACGCTTGATAAGATCAAAGCAACCCCGGCCGCAGGCATTGGATGCCGCGCCCGGGGTTTTGTCGTCTGTGGTGTAACCTCTGCGGATATTTTTGAATGATTTCGGGCCTTAGCCCCAATAAATACGAGCGCAAGCAGCTATGACTTTGATAGCAATCCTGGTCGGGACCCTGGCCGCCGGCATTGGCAGCGTTTGGCTGGCGGCGTTGCTCAGCTTTGGCATTCTGGCGCGCTACACCCAGCACATGCTCAGCCTGGCTGCCGGCGCATTGCTGGCCACGGCCTTCATGCATTTGCTGCCCGAGGCCTTTGAAAGCCAGGCCGGCGCCAAGGAGCTGTTTGCCACCTTGCTGGTGGGGCTGGTCTTTTTCTTTTTGCTCGACAAGGCCGAGCTGTGGCACCACGGGCATGAACACCATGGCGGCGAGCACCACGGCCCTGAAGTGGCGGCGCATGCGCAGCATGACCATGCGGAGCACGTGCATGCCGCGCACAGCCACCATGGCCACGGCCATGCTGAAGCCAAAAGCGGCAGCTGGGCCGTGCTGGCCGGCGACAGCGTGCACGCATTCGGTGACGGCATCCTGATCGCGTCGGCCTTCATGGCTGATTTGCGGCTGGGTGTGGTCGCCGCCCTGGCGGTGCTGGTGCACGAGGTGCCGCACCACATGGGCGACCTGGTGGTGCTGCGCCAGACCTCCAACAACCGGCGCGCCGCCTTTGTCAAGGTGTCGCTGGCCGGCGCCGTCACGGCGCTGGGCGGGGTGGTCGGTTATGCGCTGGTCGACCAGCTCTATGACTACCTGCCGTTCTTTCTGATCATGGCGTCGAGCAGCTTCATTTATGTCGCGCTGGCCGACCTGATTCCCCAGCTGCAAAAGCGCGTCACCGCGCGGGAGACCGTGGCGCAAATCGCCTGGCTGGCCATCGGCATTGGTCTGGTGACGCTGATCAGCAGCATGGCGCATCACCACTGAAACCGGCGGCGCTACTGTCAGACGGCGCCTGACAAGGTCAGGGCCTGGCGGCCTATAGGCGGACTTCGGGCCAAGCGGGAAGATCAAGGCAAAGATTCTTCCGAGTTTCCGAGTTCCCGTTGTGCAAACCATTGTGCAAAGGCAGGCCCGCCATGAATTTCCATTCAGACTCCACCACGGTTTCCAGCGCTTTCCGTCCGTCCGCCTACGATCTCAGCGGTGAGTTGCTCCAGCCGCCGCAGCAGCAACAGCGCAAGCCTCGCACTTTTCGCCGTCCGCGGGCCGCCGCGTATATCGCCTTCCTGATCACCGTCTTTGCCAGCATGGCCGCCGCGGCCGCGCTGGCTACGCATGATCTGCCGCTGATGATGGTAGGCCTGTTGTGATGAACGCCGCGCGTGGACGGTCTCCGGAAGGCGCCCCCTTGGGGGCAGGCTCACCTGACGAGCCCGCCCACACGCTGCCTGCCGAGCCGGCACAAATCACCAAAGTCCCGGCTGCCAGACCCGCGGGTGCGCAGCCGTCATCCCGCTCCGGGAAGCGCCAGGAAAAGCGCCCAGGCAACGAGGAGCCCGAGCCGGCGTTTGAAGAAGACCTGCCTTCCGACGGGCGCGACGAGAAAGGCGAAGCCATGATCCGCGACTTGCCTCGCAAGGCAGGAAAAAAGGAGAAATAAACAAACATGGCCACCAGCCCTGATGTGCCGCCACCAGAGCCCGTTCCGCCTCTTGAAACCCCGCCGGAGCCGGGCGAAGTGCAGACCACACCCATGCCGATGGAGTGAACGGCAGGTAGGGCCACGCGGCGCCCGCGCTACGTGATGGCAGTGGGTTCTTCCCGCGCGTCCTCCTTGTGCCCACTCCGTCCCCGGTCCCCCGGTCACTTATCTCGTTGCTTATCTCCCAGCCAACCCAATGAGAAACCAGATGCATTTATCCGCCCTGTCCCTTAAGTCACGGTCCAGCGTGTTCGCCGTCGTGGTCGCTGCAGCCCTGGGTTTGAGCGCATGCGGCAAAGAGGACAGCAGCGCCCCAGGAACGACGCCCGGCAGCACGGGCTCCGGTTCTACACCTCCAGCTGCCATGGGCGCCGATACCCGTGCCCCTGCGGCCGGCGATAGCCCGGCGGGCGGCAGCAGCGGCTTCAAGGGAGGCGTTCCGGCGCCTGATGCCTCAGGTGGGCCGTCAACAGGCGGATCAAACGCGGCGACAGGTGGCAGCGCCGCGGGCCCCGGCGGCACGACGGCGTCAGCTCCCTCTGCCGGTGCCTCCAGTCCTGCGGGTGTGACCGGCAATGGTGGGCTTCCGGCCAGCCAGCTTGGCAGCATGCCGACTTCCAGCGGCAGCAAAAACAGCAGCCCGAACAACAGTACCGGCAACGCCGTTCGCTAGCGTCTCGTAGCGCTGTCTGGCTTGCACCGGGATGCAAGCTTCTATAAGGTCAGAGACTTTCCCCCTGAGGAGACGACACCATGACCGGGGTTTTAAGCGTTCGCTGCTGTATTGCCGGGGGAGGGCCTGCCGGCATGGTGCTGGGCCTGTTGCTGGCACGCGCCGGCGTGGAAGTGCTGGTGCTGGAAAAGCATGCGGATTTCCTGCGCGACTTTCGCGGCGACACGGTGCATCCTTCCACACTGGAGGTGATTCACGAACTGGGCTTGCTTGAAAAATTCCTGGCGCGCCCGCATGACCAGGTGAGCGAGTTGCGCGCCATGGTCGGCGACACCGAAACCGTGCTGGCCAGCTTCAGGCATTTGCGTGTGCGCTGCAAATTCATCGCGATGATGCCCCAATGGGAGTTCCTGGACTTCGTGCGCGATGAAGCAGAGCTGTACCCCGGTTTTCGCCTGATCCAGAACGCCGAGGTAACCGAAGTGGTCCAGAGCGGCGACATCGTGACCGGTGTGCAGGCGACCACGCCTGAGGGGCCGTTGCGGGTAATGGCAGACCTTGTGATCGGCGCGGATGGCCGTCGCTCCACCGTGCGAAGTTCTGCAGGCCTGAGGGTGCGGGACCTCGGCGCGCCGATAGATGTGCTGTGGATGCGCCTGCCCAAAATGCCGGGCGATCCATCGGTCACGGGAGGGCGCATCACCAGCGGCATTTTCCTGGCCATGATTGACCGCCGCACGTATTGGCAATGTGCCTACGTCATCCCCAAAGGCGGCATCGAGGCGGTTCGCGCGCAAGGACTGGAAGCATTCAGGGCCGACATGGTGAAAGTGGCACCGCTCTTCGCTGACCGCATCCATACCCTGGCCAGTTGGGACGATATCAAGCTGCTCAGTGTCACGGTCGACCGGCTGGAACGCTGGTACAAGCCCGGCTTGCTATGCATAGGCGACGCTGCGCATGCGATGTCGCCGGTGGGCGGGGTTGGCATCAACCTGGCAGTGCAGGACGCGGTGGCGGCGGCCAATACGCTGGCTGCGCCGCTGGCCAGTTCGCAGGTGGACCCCGTTGCGTTGACCCCGCTGTTGGCCCAGGTGGAAAAGCGCCGCTTGTTTCCCACCCGCCTCACGCAGGCGGCGCAAGTGGCGATCCAGAATCGCCTGCTCAGCCCGGTTCTGGCTGCACGAGGCCGTGATGGCCCGCCCATGGCGTTGCCCTGGCCGCTCCAACTGATGCGCCGCTGGCCGCTGCTACAGGCCTTACCGGCCTACGCAGTCGGTGTCGGTGTTCGGCCTGAGCACGTGAGCTCCCCGGTGAGGCCCGTGGATGCCGCTGTGGGCTAGATGCTGGTTGCTATTAATTTGATAGCTGGTTGCGCCCATTTCATCAGGACGGGGTGATGTTTTGTCGACTTTTTCGGTCATTTCCTGGAAGTGCCTGCTTGCTCATTGACCGGACTTTTTTCCACTCGCGCAGGGGGCATGAGCGCCAGCATTCGCTGGTAGGAAGCGGCCTTGTAGGTCTTCTCCTACGAATTCCGCAGGCATTGACTACATAGGCGGATTTACATGGTGCCTACAGTTAAGAGGCAGGCACAGGTGCGCAGCAGGCGCGCAAGCGCCACAACCCACCCCCACAGTCCGTACCTCGCAACGGTTTTTTGCCGCGAACCGGGATGCCTTTCAAGGAGATTGCCATGAAAACCACCGCAGAGATACTTCATCAGTCCCACAGGCCTGAACCCAGCCCTTCCAAAGGGCGCGTTGGTGACAGGCCGGACAACGGCTCCCGGAGCAGCCGCGGTGCAGGCCCTTCATCGGGCTCACGCCTTGACAACCCGCACAAGCGCATCCGGCTGTCCGGCCATGCCCGCGCGTGTTGACGCAGGCGTTTTTTCTCAACGCATTCGTGGGCCATCAGGGGAAAAACTCTTACAGCCCTGTGGGACACCGTCTCATGGGGAAAGCGCGGCGTCCCGGGCTAAATTGAACTCCGGCTGACGTTCAGCCACTCACCGCTCAGCCAATTCATTTTCACAAAAAGGAACCGACATGCACGCATCCAAATTCAAACCCGTTGCCCTTACCGCCGTCGCCTTGACTGCTTTGCTGGCATTGGGCGCTTGTGGCAAAAAAGTGGAAGATACCGGCGCATCGCCTTCGACGCCTGCTCCCGCAGCCACACCTTCCACCACGCCTTCGCCCACACCATCCCCTACGGACAGCAGCTCAACTACAAGTACCCCCACAAGCAGCAGCACAACGGGAACCAGCACCATGTCATCACCCAATACAGGGGGCGACGCACCCGGCATGGCAGCCAGCGCCCCGGCCAAATAAACCCGGCCTTCTTCGGAGTGCGTTGATCGGCCCGCAGGGCCGGCCCCGGCGCAAAAAAAAACCTGCAGGCATCAACGCTGCAGGTTTTTTTGTGTTCTAAAACGTTCGTTGGCCGGGAGAGCCTGCTTTTGACGCGCTGTGAGCGTCAGCCTTGTGCGACCGGGTGCTTGGGGTCACTGCACCAGTCGCTCCAGCTGCCGGCATAAAGACCGGTTCTCCCCAACCCGGCGAGCTCCATGGCAATCAGGTTGGGGACAGCGCTGACGCCGCTGCCGCAGTGGTGCACCACGGTGGCCGGGTTGCGTCCCGCCAGCAAGGCTTCGAATTCCGCTTTGAGTTCGGAAGCCGGCTTGAATTTTCCATCGGCACCGATGTTCAGGCTGAAAGGGCGGTTCAGTGCGCCCGGGATGTGGCCCGCGACCGGATCCAGCGGCTCAATCTCGCCTTTGAAGCGCGGTGTGGCGCGTGCGTCGATCAGCGTCTGTGCCGGCCGGCCAAGCTGGTCGGCCACGGTTTCGGCCGATACCAGCACGGTTTTTTCCGGCCCCAGCAAAAAGCTGCTCTGAAAGTGCGCGGGCTCTTCACCGCTGTTCACCGCGCCGCCCGCTGCCTGCCAGGCCTGCAGTCCGCCGTCGAGCACAGCCACGTTTTCATGGCCCGCCCACTTGAGCATCCACCAGAGGCGCCCGCAGTAATTGGCGCCGTTGCGGTCGTACACGACTGCCTGCATGTTGTTGGCAAAGCCGACGCTGGAAAGCCAGATGGCGAATTTCTCGCGATTGGGCAACGGGTGCCGCCCGCCCGATGCAGGCGCGTCGGCACCTTTGGCCGTGATCACCCCGTGGGCGCCCGGCACGCCGTGTTTGGCACTCAGGTCTGTATCCAGATTGGCATACACCGCGCCCGGGATGTGCGAGGCCAGGTACTGTTCCTGCCCGGCGTTGGGCTTCATCAGGTCAAAAGTGCAGTCGAAGATGCGCAGGGGCTTGGCCGATGCGATCAGGGCCTGCAGCTGTTCTACGGAAATCAGCGTGGTGTAGCTCATGGAAAGCTCCTTAGTGTTCTTCGGCGGGTGCATTGGGCGCGGCACGTGCGCGTAGCACGGTGGCCGCAATCGCGCTCACGATGATGAGCGCCATGCCGGCCCAGCCGATCAGGGGGATATTGTCACCAAACAGGATCAGGCTGTAGAGGGCTGCAAACACAATACCCGAGTACTGCAGATTGGCGACCATCAACGTGCCGCCGTGGTTTTCAGACATGGAATAAGCCTTGGTCATGGCCAGCTGGCCCAGCGAGGCCAGGATGCCCAAGGGCGGCAGCCACAGCGCATGCTGCCAGTTCCACGGTGTGATGCCCATCACCAGCATGCCCAGCGCACCAGCCACTGCCGTGCCCACGGCAAAGTAAAACACGGTGCGCGTTTCGGGCTCGCCCATGCGGGCAATGGCCATGACCTGCATGTAGGCAAAGGCTGCGCCCAGGCCCGACATCAGGCCCACCAGCCCGGCGAAGGTCTGGTTCTGGTCGATGGCGGGGCGCAGCAGCATCACGACGCCGATAAAGCTTGCCAGGATGGCCAGCACCAAAGGCCCCTGGCTTGGCCCTTTCTGGCCGGCCTTGCCCAGCATCAGCGCGCCGCCAACGAGGAAGGCTGCGATCCACACACTGCTCATGTAGTTGAGCGTCATGGCGGTTGCGAGCGGCAAATGTGCGATGGCGTAAAACCAGGCCGACAGTGACATGACGCCGATCACGCTGCGCCACGCATGCATCGCCGGATAGTGTGTGGCCAGTGTGATGCCACGCGCGCGGGCGTAGGCGGCCATGAATGCAATGCCCAGGATGCCGCGGTAAAACACCAGTTCAGCGCTGTTGAAATGCTCCGACGCGTACTTGACGCAGACGCCCATCGTCGCAAACAGGAAGGAGGAAAGAATCATCCAGACAGCTTGCATCGTTCAGACGGCGGTTATTGGAGGTGAATGGAAGTGAAAAATGGCTGGGCCCGAAAGAGGGCGGGCGCAAGCAGCTATTAAATTCATAGCGTGCCGTGCGTTCCCTCAAATCATCTGCGTGGTTTTGCTGGCGCCCATTTCGCGGCGGTACCACTCGTGAAAGTGCTGCATGCCGTCTTCCATGGGGCTCTGGTAGGGCCCAAACTCGTTGTCGCCGCGAACCATCAGGGCCTTGCGGCCGGCGTCCATGCGCAGGGCGATCTCGTCGTCTTCCACGCAGGTTTCCATATAGGCGGCCTGCTGTGCCTCGATGAACTCGCGCTCGAAAGCGCAGATTTCCTCGGGGTAGAAAAACTCGACCACATTGAGCGTTTTATCAGGCCCCTGGGGATGCAGCGTGCTGACCACCAGCACATGTGGATACCACTCGACCATCACGTGCGGGTAGTAGGTCAGCCAGATCGCCCCATATTTGGGCGGTACGCCCTTTCGGTACTGCAGCACCACGTCGTGCCATTTCTTGTAGGTATCGGTGCCTGGCTTGCCCAGCTTGTCCGATACCCCCACGGTCTGCACCGAGTACTCAGGCTCCAGTTGCCAGCGCAGGTCATCGGTGGTGACAAAGCCGCCCAGGCCGGGGTGAAACGGGCCGACGTGGTAGTCCTCCAGGTAAACCTCGATGAACGTTTTCCAGTTGTAGTTGCACTCGTGCAGGTGCACCTTGTCGAGCTGGTAGCCGGTGAAGTCGAGGTCGGCATAGGTCGCCAGCTGCGACATCTCGGCGGCGACATCGCGGCCGTTGTCTTCAAACACCAGTCCGTTCCAGGTGGTGGTCTTGTAGCGGTTCAGGTTCAGGCAGGGGTCGATCTCGAAATGCGGCGCGCCTATGAGTTCACCCGAGGTGTTGTACGTCCAGCGGTGCAGGGGGCAGACGATGTTGCTGCCGGTGTTGCCGCGGCCCTGCAGCATGGTGGACTGGCGATGGCGGCAGACGTTGGAAATCAGCTCAATGCCCGAGGCATTGCGCACCAGTGCGCGGCCCTCGCCCTCGTGTGGCAGGGCGTAATAGTCGCCCAGGTTGGGCACTGCGAGTTCGTGGCCCAGGTAGCGTGGCCCGCGGGCAAACAGTTTTTGCTGCTCCCGCTGGTACAGGCCCGCATCAAAATAGCTGGAAATGGGGAGCTGGCTGGTGGCCTGCAGGAGACGGAGGCTGAGATCAGACATGCAAATTTCGGTGAACATGCCGCCGTGCAAAAGCGGTGAAGCACTTGACAGGCGGAAAGGCAGGCTGAGCGGCAGCCCACGGGTAAAACAAGGCCGAATATCCCACAGCAGGGGTACTGCCGTTATCGAGAACTGTTATCAATTGTACCCGCGCGGGCCTTTTTGCCGGTCATTGCACGCGGCCACCGGATAATGGGGACATATGGTTTCATGGCCCCCGATGGCCGGGGCCGTTTTCTGCCAGCAACGGCCTAAAATCAGCCCTCATCCAATCATCATGGCAAAAAGTCCTTCATCTGCTGCTGCCCCTGTTTCCGCCGCTGCGGCATTGCCTGCCAGCTATGAGGCCGCATTGCAGGAGCTCGAAGGGCTGGTCGACAGCCTGGAGTCCGGCCAGCTACCGCTGGATCAACTGCTTACCGGCTACCAGCGCGGCGCGCAGCTGCTGAAATTTTGCCGGGACAAGCTTGAGGCGGTGGAAACCCAGATCAAGGTACTGGAAGGCTCGGAACTCAAATCCTGGACGCAGGAATAGGCCCGGCGCTGACGCGGCTCCACCCCCCATTTGATATAGACACAACAAGAGAACTTCCGATTGAACGCCCCTGAAAAACTGCCCCTGTTCACGTTGAGCGCCTGGAGTGCAGCGCAGCTTGCCAATGTTGAGAACGCACTGTCGCGCTGGGTGGCTTGCCCCAGTGACGCCCCTGCGCCTGCGGGGCTGGGTGATGCCATGCGTTATGCCGTGCTTGATGGCGGAAAACGCCTGCGGCCCCTGCTGGTCATGGCGGCCTGTGAGGCTGTCCAGGGCAATGCCCAGGCCGCACTGCGGGCAGCTTGCGCGGTGGAGCTGATCCATGCCTATTCGTTGGTGCACGACGACATGCCCTGCATGGACAACGATGTGCTGCGCAGAGGCAAGCCGACGGTGCATGTCAAGTTCGGCCAGGCCCAGGCGCTGCTGGCCGGTGACGCCCTGCAGGCGCTGGCGTTTGAATTCCTCACGCCACCTGACGGCTCCGTGGATGCGGCTACCCAGGCGCGCCTGTGCCGCATGCTGGCCCAGGCGGCCGGTTTTCAGGGCATGGCCGGCGGGCAGGCTATTGACCTGGCGAGCGTGGGTATGCCGCTGACCTCTGAGCAGCTGCACGAGATGCATCGCCTGAAAACCGGCGCACTGCTGCAGGCCAGTGTGATGATGGGATCGGCCTGTGGCGCTGCAACGCCAGCCGCACAGGATGCTTTGCGTGACTATGGCGCCGCCGTCGGCCTGGCCTTCCAGGTAGTTGACGACATCCTCGATGTCACTGCTGATTCCGCCACCTTGGGCAAGACGGCTGGCAAGGATGCCGCCCAGGACAAACCCACTTTCGTATCGCTGATGGGGCTTGAAGACTCCAAAGCCTATGCCCAGCAATTGCTGGGCAAGGCGCTGCGCAGCCTGGATGCCAGCGAATTGGGCCACACCGAAGCCCTGCGTGCGTTGGCAGACATGCTTGTAAACCGTCATCATTGAAGCCGTCATCCGGAATGAATACTGCGGACCGGGAAGCCGGCCTTGCCATAAACAGCGACACCACGATGTACCCATTGCTTGAAACCATCAACAGCCCCGCCGACTTGCGGAGCCTGCCCCGTACCGAATTGAAACCGCTTGCCGACGAACTGCGGGCTTATGTGCTCGACAGTGTTTCAAAAACCGGTGGGCATTTGAGTTCCAACCTCGGCACCGTGGAGCTCACGGTGGCTTTGCACTATGTTTTCAACACACCCGAAGACCGCCTGGTGTGGGACGTGGGCCACCAGACCTATCCGCACAAAATCCTGACCGGCCGGCGCGAGCGCATGGGCAGCCTGCGCCAATTTGGCGGGCTGTCGGGTTTTCCGCGCCGCGACGAGAGTGAATACGACACCTTCGGCACCGCCCACTCGTCAACCTCGATCTCCGCCGCGCTGGGGATGGCACTGGCTGCCCAGCAAAAAGGCGAGGACCGCCATGCCGTGGCCATCATCGGCGACGGCGCCATGAGCGCGGGCATGGCTTTCGAAGCCCTGAACAATGCGGGTGTTCACGACCATTGCAAGCTGCTGGTTGTGCTCAACGACAACGACATGAGCATCAGCCCACCGGTGGGTGCGCTGAACCGCTACCTGGCCCAGTTGATGAGTGGGCGCTTTTATGCGTCCGCCAAACAGGTGGGCAAGCAGGTTCTTCGTGTGGCCCCGCCCCTGCTTGAGCTGGCCAAGCGCCTGGAGTCCCATGCCAAGGGCATGGTGGTGCCGGCCACCCTGTTTGAAAACTTCGGCTTCAACTACATCGGCCCCATCGACGGCCACGACATCGAGTCGCTCGTCCCCACGCTGGAAAACATCAAGCACCTGATGGACAGCAAGGGAGGGCCGCAGTTCCTGCACGTGGTCACCAAAAAAGGACAGGGCTACAAGCTTGCTGAAGCCGACCCGGTTGCCTACCATGGACCCGGAAAATTTGACCCGGCCATGGGCCTGCAAAAATCAGCCGCCCCCGCCAGGCAGACTTTCACCCAGGTGTTTGGCCAGTGGTTGTGCGACATGGCCGAGCACGACGGCCGGCTTGTTGGCATCACGCCTGCCATGCGTGAAGGTTCGGGCATGGTGGAGTTCCACAAACGCTTTCCCGAGCGCTATCACGATGTCGGCATCGCCGAGCAACACGCCGTGACGTTTGCCGCCGGCATGGCCTGTGAAGGACTCAAGCCCGTCGTCGCAATTTATTCGACTTTCCTGCAGCGCGGCTATGACCAGCTCATCCATGACGTGGCCCTGCAGAACCTGCCCGTCGTTTTTGCACTGGACCGTGCCGGCCTGGTCGGCGCCGACGGCGCCACGCATGCGGGGGCCTACGACATTCCTTACCTGCGCTGTATTCCCAACATGAGCGTGGCCTGTCCTGCCGATGAAAGCGAATGCCGCAAGCTGCTGAGCTCGGCCTTCGAGCAAAACCATCCGGTCGCTGTGCGCTATCCGCGTGGTGCCGGCGCCGGCATCGAGCCGGGGACCGGACTGGAAGCACTGCCTTTCGGCAAGGGCGAGGTCCGCCGTGAAGGTGCAGGTGTTGTCATCCTGGCCTTCGGCACTCTGCTCTATCCGGTCCTGCAAGCCGCCGAAAAACTCGGCGCCACCGTGGTCAACATGCGCTGGGCCAAACCGCTGGACGCCGAACTGCTGTTGAAGGTGGCAGCCAGCCATGAAGCCCTCGTCACGGTTGAAGAGGGCGCCATCATGGGCGGCGCTGGCAGCGCTGTCAGCGAAGCCTTGCAAGCCGCGGGCATCACCAAGCCGGTGCTCCATCTGGGCCTGAAGGACGAATTCATCGAACACGGCGACCCAGCCAAACTGCTGGCGTTGCAAGGCCTTGATGCCGCCGGCATCGAAGCGGCCGTCACGGCGCGGTTTGGCGCGCTGCTGAAATCCGGCAAACCAGCACTCAAGTCCGTCGCCTGAGCACGGATCCAGCGAGGCCCTGAAGTCTTCCAGCCCAGCAGGGGCCGCGGAACCGGCTTTGCCGGGCCGCAGACGCCGCGCCCCTCGGGGCAGCGACCCACACAAAGTGGGGGAGCGTGGGGACCACATAGACAGCTTCCCGTCAGCTCTTCAAGGGTAAACCCGGCCGGGTCGATCCCCTCTCATTTTTAGAATTCTTGAAGGTCTGCAAAGCTGCCTGGCGGATGCCAGCGCTGAGTGGAATTTTCTTTTTTTTCTTTCGGAGTCAACTTGATGGATCGTCGTTCACTTATCAAAAACGCCGGCATCGCCGGCGTTTTTGCAGCAGGCGTTGCGCCAGTTGTTCACGCGCAGGCCGCTGTTCGCTGGCGCCTGGCGTCCAGCTTTCCCAAATCGCTGGACACGATCTACGGCGGCGCGGAAAGTTTCGCCAAGCACGTCAGGGCCATCTCGGGCGGAAAATTCGAAATTTCAGTGCATCCCGCCGGTGAACTCATGCCTGCGTTCAGCGTGGTTGATGGTGTGCAGCAAGGCACGATTGAAGCAGCGCACACAGCGCCTTACTATTTCTTCGGCAAGGATGAGACCTTCGCCATCGGCGGCGCCATTCCTTTCGGCCTGAATAGTCGCCAGATGAGCGCATGGACCTTCGAAGGCAACGGCCTGAAGCTCATGCGCGAGTTCTATGCCAAGTACAACATGATCAGCTTTCCGTGCGGCAATACCGGCGCCCAGATGGGTGGCTGGTTCCGCAAGGAAATCAAGACCGTCGCCGATATGAAAGGCCTCAAATTCCGCGTCGGCGGTTTTGCCGGAAAGGTCATCGAGCGTCTGGGCGGTGTTCCGCAAAATATCCCCGGCGGCGAAATCTACCAGGCGCTGGAAAAAGGCACCATTGACGCGGCCGAATGGATCGGACCCTATGACGACCAGAAGCTGGGCTTCAACAAAGTGGCGCCCAACTACTACTACCCCGGCTGGTGGGAGGGCGGCCTGCAACTGGACTTGTACATCAACCAGAAAGCCTACGACGCCTTGTCGCCCGAGTACAAGGCTATCGTGGAAGCCGCCAGCGCAGCGGCCCACGTCGATATGCAGGCCAAGTACGACACCAAGAACCCCACCGCCTTGAAGCAACTGGTGGCCTCGGGTGCCAAGCTGCGCCCCTTCCCGGCGGACGTCATGAACGCGGCGTTCAAGGAGTCCATGAAGCTGTACGAGGAGTTGTCAGCCAAAAACGAGAACTGGCGCAAGGTCTATGCGGATTACTCAAAATTCCGCGGTGACCAGAACCTGTGGTTCCGTTTCACCGAAGCGACATTTGACCGTTTCATGCAAAGCCAGAAGCTCTAAAGCTGTCAGTTTGATCAGGCAAGGGGAGCGGCTTGCGCCTGGCAATGCCGCTGCGGGAGGCTGCTCGTCCATACGCTGCCTGGCAAACGGTTATTTGTGGTCAATCTACGGGTAAAAACGGGGTGCTTTTATGCAAAAGAATGACAAAGTGTCGATGCGCCGCCGAGTCAAGCAAGGCAATGCGACTATTGCAGTACGCCGAACCGATCAGGCAGATCAACGCAAAATTCGATAACTTCAGGAGAGAGTTTTATGGATCGTCGCTCACTAATCAAAAATGCCGGCATCGCCGGTGTACTGGCAGCGGGTGTAGCACCCGCCGTTCATGCGCAGGCTACTGTTCGCTGGCGTGTGGCATCCAGCTTCCCAAAATCGCTTGACACTATCTTCGGCGCTGCCGAGGTGTTCGCCAAGGCGGTAAAAGCCATGTCCGGCGGCAAATTTGAGGTGTCGGTCCATGCTGCCGGCGAGCTGATGCCAGCGTTTGGCGTGGTGGACGGCGTCCAGCAGGGCACGGTTGAGGCATGCCACACGGCGCCTTATTACTTCTTCGGCAAGGACGAAACGTTTGCGCTCGGATGCGCCATTCCTTTCGGCCTGAACAGCCGCCAGATGAGTGCCTGGATGTATGAGGGCAACGGCCTGAAACTGATGCGCGAGTTTTATGCCAAATACAACATCATCAACTTTCCTGGCGGCAATACGGGCGCGCAGATGGGTGGCTGGTACCGCAAGGAAATCAAGTCGCTGAAGGACATCAAGGGCCTGAAGATGCGCATCGGCGGATTCGGCGGCAAGGTACTTGAGCGCATTGGCGGCGTGCCGCAAAACATTCCCGGCGGCGAGATTTACCAGGCGCTGGAAAAGGGCACGATTGATGCCGCTGAATGGGTGGGCCCTTACGACGACCAGAAACTGGGCTTCAGCAAGGTAGCTCCCTTCTATTACTACCCTGGCTGGTGGGAAGGCGGCCCTCAGCTGGACTTCTTCATCAACAACAAGGCCTTCGAGGCGCTGACGCCTGAAAACAAGGCCATTGTGGAAGCCGCCGCGGCCCAGGCCCATGGCGACATGCAGGCCAAATACGACGCGAAGAATCCCGGAGCGCTCAAGCAACTGGTGGGCGCAGGGACCAAGCTGCGGCCTTTCCCGGTCGACGTGCTGAATGCGGCCTTCAAAGAGTCCATGGCACTGTATGACGAACTCAGTGCCAAGAATGAGAACTGGAAGAAGGTCTACGCCGATTACGCCAAATTCCGCGGCGACCAAAACCTCTGGTTCCGTTTTACGGAGGCCACTTTCGATCGGTTCATGCAGGGCCAGAAGCTTTAAACTGGCGATCCTTCAGAGTCGTCAGCTTTCTGCAAGCCGCCTCCCAGAGGCGGCTTTTTTATTGCCTCAAACACTACGGGTAAAAACGGGTGGGACTGCGCATGAAAACTGACAGAATCGCCGGCTGACCTTTGCTTGAGGGGGCGGCCTGTATGGGGCGTTCCGGCTTGAGCGGTCCGGCGGGTGCTCTTTCAGGGCCCGCAAATTCGAAACCCTTCAGGAGATAGTATTTTGGATCGTCGCTCACTTATCAAAAACGCCGGCATTGCCGGCGTTCTCGCTGCTGGCATCGCCCCGGCGGTTCACGCGCAGGCCGCCATCCGCTGGCGCCTGGCTTCCAGCTTCCCCAAGCCGCTTGACACCATTTACGGCGGCGCTGAAGTGTTCGCCAAGAAGGTCAGCGAGATGACCGGCGGCAAGTTCCAGATCAGCGTGCACGCGGCCGGCGAATTGATGCCCGCCTTTGGCGTCGTTGACGGCGTGCAGCAGGGTACCGTGGAGATGTGCCACACCGTGCCTTACTACTACTTCGGCAAGAACGAGGCGTTCGCCATTGGCGCCGCCATTCCTTTCGGCATGAACTCCCGCCAGATGTCTGCCTGGATGTATGAAGGCAACGGCCGCAAGCTCATGAACGAGTTCTACGCCAAGTACAACATGGTGAGCTTCCCCGGCGGCAACACAGGCACCCAGATGGGCGGCTGGTTCCGCAAGGAAATCAAGACGGTTGCCGACCTCAAGGGCCTGAAGTTCCGCATCGGTGGTTTTGCCGGCAAAGTCGTCGAAAAACTCGGTGTGGTGCCCCAGAATTTGCCGGGCGGCGAAATCTACCAGGCCCTCGAAAAAGGGACGCTGGATGCCGCCGAATGGGTCGGGCCTTACGATGATCAGAAGCTCGGTTTTGCCAAAGTGGCGCCGTTCTACTATTACCCCGGCTGGTGGGAGGGCGGCCCCGAGGTTGATTTCTTTATCAACAACAAGGCTATGGATGCTCTGCCCGCGGAATACAGAGCCATCGTGGAGGCCGCTGCTTCCCATGCACACATCGACATGCAGGCCAAGTACGACGCACGCAATCCCGGCGCGCTGAAGCAGTTGGTGGCCTCAGGCACAAAAGTGCTGCCTTTCCCTTCCGCGGTGCTGGAAGCTTCTTTCAAGGCCTCCATGGACCTGTACGAAGAAATCGCTGCCAAGAACCCGGACTGGAAGAAAATTTACGGCGACTACCGTGCCTTCCAGCGCGACCAGATCCTCTGGTTCCGTTTTGCTGAATCACGCTTCGACACTTTCATGCAAAGCCGCAAGATGTAAGAGACGCAAGCGTTTCGCCCAAAAGCCCCGCTTGGCGGGGCTTTTTTTTGCCCCACCTTGCCTCGCTCATCATTTCCTTTGCCGGTCTGCACAGAGGTCGAAGACTATCCGCCCATCCCCGGCGTACCGGCGGCGTCCGGCGCACGATTTAACGGCACGCTGGTTTTAAACCGCACGCTGGTGTTTGCGTGAGCACAAAAAAAAGCCCCGTAAAAACGGGGCTGGGGAAGAAAGCGCTCGCCTATTTCTTTTTGGCGGCTTCTTCAAGTGCTTTCATGGGGTCGATTTCAGCGGGTGCGGCCTCGGGCGCGGGCATGCCGCTCGCGGCGTCCGAAGCGGGGGCGTCGGGGTTGGTTGCGAAAGGATCCGTTACCGGCTCCATGGCGGGCATGTTGTTTTCCATCTCGATGCGCACCTTGTCCAGGTCATAGACCTCCTTTTTGTCCAGGCCGCTGGAGACGATGCCGGGGAATGCAATGATCAACCCGACCATGACGATCTGGATCAACACAAACGGCACGGCGCCCCAGTAAATCTGCATGGTCGTAACCGGCTCGATCAGTTTCTTGGTGACTTTGTCCGTATAGGCCTTAACGGGCGCCACGCTACGCAGGTAGAACAGCGCAAATCCGAAAGGCGGATGCATGAACGAAGTCTGCATATTCACTGCTAACAGTACCCCGAACCAGATCAGGTCAATGCCGAGCTTTTCCGCAACGGGTGCCAGCAGCGGCACCACAATGAACGATAGTTCAAAGAAGTCCAGGAAGAAAGCCAGAAAGAAAATCAGCACGTTGACCACGATCAGGAAGCCGGTCTGGCCACCGGGCAGGCCGGTGAGCAAGTGCTCAACCCATATGGGTCCATCAACACCTTGGAAAGTGAGGCTGAACATCGTGGAGCCGATCAGGATAAACACCACAAAGCACGACAGCTTCGTTGTGGTGGCCAGCGCCTGCTTGAGCAGCGAGAAGCTGAGCCTGCGGCGTACCAGGGCCATGACGAAGGCTCCCAATGCGCCCATCGCTCCGCCTTCCGTCGGCGTGGCAATGCCGAGGAAAATCGTGCCCAGCACCAGGAAGATCAGCAGCAGCGGTGGGATCAGCACAAAAGTTACGCGCTCGGCCATGCGTGAAAGCAGGTTCAAGCGGGTAATTTTGTTGATGACGGCAATCAAAAACGCGAATATGACGCCTGCGCACATGGAAATCACAATGGTTTCATCTGTCGGCACGGTGGCTACTGTCACGCCGGTCATCCAGCTCTGCACCGCGGCGTAATTCTGGCCGAGGTACACAGCGCTGGAAGTGGCAACCACTGACAGGATGACCAGCGACAGCAGGCCAGTTTTGCCATTGTCTTCACGGATGGTGCGTGCTTCTGCGGGCAAGGCCGGAACCCATTGCGGCTTGAAGACGGCCAGACCCACGATATACAGGACATACATGCCGGTCAGCACGAAGCCGGGAATGAAGGCGCCCTTGTACATTTCGCCGACGCTGCGGCCCATCTGGTCCGCCAGCACGATCAGCACCAGCGACGGCGGGATGATTTGCGCCAGGGTTCCGGATGCGGCAATGACGCCGGCGGCGATGCGCCTGTCATAGCCATAACGCAACATGATGGGCAGGGAGATCAGGCCCATGGAGATCACCGATGCGGCTACCACGCCTGTCGTTGCCGCCAGTAACGCGCCGACAAAAATCACCGCCAGCGCCAATCCGCCCCGAATCGGGCCAAAGAGCTGCCCAATGGTGTCGAGCAAATCTTCCGCCATGCCGCTTCGCTCAAGAATGAGCCCCATCAGCGTGAAAAACGGTATCGCCAGCAGCGTATCGTTCTGCATGATGCCAAAAACACGCAGCGGCAGGGCTTGTAAAAGTGCCTCCGGCAGTACACCCAGTTCAACGCCGATAAAGCCGAAGAACAAGCCGCAGGCACCCAGGCTGAAAGCAACCGGAAAACCCATCAGCAGGAAGACGATGAGCCCCAGAAACATGATCGGGGCGAGATTTTGAATGAAAAATTCCATGAATGTGTCTCCCGATCAGCTGGCGCTGGTTTTGGTTTCAGCAAGCCTGCGGATGGCTTCGGCGAGTTCCTCTTCGGCGGTTTTTTCCACCTTCCTGACGGTCGGATCCTCGATCAGGCCTTTGAGGAAGGCAATTCGCTTGATCAGCTCCGACCAGCCCTGCAGCAGCAGCAGGGTGAAGCCGAGCGGAATCATCGCGTACACAGGCCAGCGGATCAGGCCACCCGCGTTGCCGGAAACTTCGCCAGACTGGAGGGCGCGAACAAAAAACGGAATGCCGTAGTAAAGCAGGGCAACACATACCGGCGTGAGGAAGAGAATGAAGCCGATGATGTCCACCCAGATCTGCCCGCGCTTGGAGAGCCGGCTGGAGATCACGTCGATCTTGACATGCTCGCCTTGCAGCAAGGTATAGCCGGCCGCGATGAGGAAGGAGGCGGCAAACAGGTACCACTGCACTTCCAGGTAGGCGTTCGAACTCACGTTGAACACCTTGCGGACGATGGCGTTAAGGCCGCTGATCACGGTGGAGGCCAATATCAGCCAGATGACGTATTTGCCAATCTGCGTGTTGAGCCAGTCCACCGCATTTGAAAACTTCAGTAATGCGCGCATTGTTTGTCTCCAGGGTAAAGGGATGCGCATAAAAATTCATCCAGAGCCCCCGCTTTAAGCGAGGAGTCCGGATGGATTCGTGCGACACGGAATTTTATAAAGAACTATAAAAGGCAAGCTGACAGCATTTTGACGGTAGGCCCCTGGATACCTAGGGGTAAACGCGTGGTTCGCCCGGATTTGGGAGCTTTTCAAGCCGATAGCCTGTTCGTCCTCTGTTTTGGTGCCAGGGAGCGGCTCCAGATCCACTGCCTGCTGACGTCGGCATTGGCTGCCGATCCGGGTCCTGCTCCCATCGCCGTTCCAGCTGCATGTACCGAACATGTGGCATTGAACTTTTGTCCGTGATTCAAGGGGGCTTTTCGCCTTCGCTCAGCGCACAATCATTCCCTTCCCGGCCGTCACTTCCCCCACTACAGCCGCATCCCCGAACCCCTGGGAGTGGAAAATTGCCAGCACCCCGGCGGCGCTATCCGCGCTGCAGGAGACCAGCAGGCCTCCTGAGGTTTGCGGGTCGCTGAGCAAGGCCTTGTCCATTTCGGAAAAGCCGGCAGGCAAACGCACCTCGTCGCCATAGCTGGCCCAGTTGCGTCCTGAAGCGCCCGTCACGCAGCCCTGTGCTGCGAGTGCGCGCGCGCCTGCCACAACCGGCACGCTTGGCCAGTCGATGTGCAACTGGACGCCTGCCCCGCGTGCCAGTTCCAGCCCGTGGCCGGCCAGGCCAAACCCGGTGATGTCGGTCAGCGCGTGCACGCCTTCCATGCGCGCCAGTTCAATGCCCGGCTTGTTGAGCTGCGTGGTAAGGGCGACCATGCGCGCGTAGCCCTCGGCATCGAGCATTTCTTTTTTGAGTGCCGCCGACAGGATTCCGATACCCAGGGGCTTGCCCAGGATCAGTACATCGCCTTGTTGCGCGCCCGAGTTTTTCTTGACGCGCGAAGGATGCACCAGGCCCAGCACTACCAGGCCGTAGATCGGTTCCACGGAGTCGATGGTGTGGCCGCCTGCAATCGGAATGCCTGCTTCGCGGCAAACATCCTGCCCGCCGCGCAGGATGGCGCCTATGGTTTCCAGCGGCAGAACGTTGATGGGCATGCCCACAAGTCCCAGGGCCATGATGGGTGTGCCGCCCATGGCGTAGACATCGCTGATCGCGTTGGTGGCGGCGATACGGCCGAAGTCATAGGGGTCATCGACGATGGGCATGAAAAAATCGGTCGTCGCGATCAGCGCCTGCTCGTCATTGAGCAGGTAAACGGCTGCGTCGTCGGCTGTTTCAATGCCCACCAGCAGCTGCGGCGGAATGGGAAGGTTGCTGGAGTTCTTGAGAATTTCGCTCAGAACACCCGGGGCAATCTTGCATCCGCATCCGCCGCCATGTGAGAGGCTCGTGAGCCGGGGCGGGGTAGTCGGACGTATTTCAGGGGCGTTCATGGCAGGCGCTTTCAATGGCTTTCCCGCGGTACCGCGCGGTACGCGGGTTTTTTGGCGTAGCAACCAGTTTAAAACAAGGATGTTTGCTCACGCATGTGACCTGCCATCCCCAGGTCCGCTCTGGCCGCGCCCTTGCGGTTCAGTTGTCCTTGTCCGCCTTCAGTTCGCCCTTCACCGCGTCATACACAAACAGTTTTTTGGCCAGGGCGGGCTGGTAGTTGAGCATGTCAATGAGAAAGCTCAGGGCCCCGAGGTTATTGCCAAGGCGGTCGAACGATCCGGCAATACGGGCCTGCTGCTCATTGGCGTCGGGTTTGAGCATTTGCTCTACAAGCTCGCGCATATGCATGACTGCCAATGCAGCCTGGTCTACCCCCAGCATGGACAGCACGCCTTGCATCTGCGCGAGCTGGCCCGGCACCACGGCCAGGGGCTTCTTGTCCTCCGGCGTGCGGAAGAAGCTGTCAAGGGATTTTTCCAGCACGCCGAGCGCCACCCGCAGTTCACCCACCACGCTTCCCATTGTCTGTTTGTCGTTGACGCGCTGGTACAGCTCCTCCATCCACGACTCCAGGGGTTGCGGCTGACCGCCGGTCCTGGCGCTTTCAAGCCGCTCCGCGAGCCGCGCCGTGCGGGCCCACAAGCGCGGGTCATTGGGATCGAAATCGTCAAACACAGCTTCCAGATACAGCACGGCGGTTGCCACTTCCAGCGCCAGCTCGGGGCTGGGTGCCTGGCCAGAGCTGACCGTGGTGGCGATCACACGCGTCAGCGCGCGCGCCATCGATTCGCTCGGGGGATGCAGCTTGACCAGAGAATCCGTCACCAGGCTGAACTGGTCATTCAGCGATTTGAATTTGCCCAGGTCTCCTGCCGTGGCCGCGGACCAGCTTTCCTTGGCCGAGCCGATACGCTTGCGGGCCTGCGCGATCAGCGCCGGGGCGAAGCGGCCAAACTGGACCGACTCGTAGTCAACCGGCTTGAACCGCGTCAAGCCATAACTTGAACGGACCGCCGACAGCACCGGGGCGTCGCTGGAGCGCGGCACCTTCGCCTGGGAGCACAGGAAAAGCAGATCCTCCGCAAGCCTGGCCGATGCCTCCGTGCCCTTGGCCAGCCAGACGTACTGCAGCAGGATGCGCAGTGTCGCGCGCTTGACGTAGAGGTCGATCTTCAGCAGGCCTTTTGCCAGCGCCTCAAAATACGCGGCCGCAATCTTCCAGAAGGTCCTGGGTTCAATGCCGGTTTGGCCCTGTGCAAACCCCAGGCACACGTCGCTGAGGCTTTGCGCGGCTTCGGCATCACCCGTGCGGATGAGTGTCAGCATCAGCCGGTCCAGCAGTTGCCGGGATTCGCCGCCGTACACCCGGGCATCGACGGTGATATTGAGGACCGGCTCTATCCAGCGCCATTGAAACACCCATAGGTCCGCCGGGTGAACACGATCCGCGCCGACCAGGCCCTGGATGTCGCGGTACTGGGGAAAGAGAGATACCGCAGACACCGGTTTTCCGGCCAGCACGTCTTCGAGGTAATGCGTCAGGGAAAAACCGGCCAGCTCAATCTTGGCGGCGGCGTCCTGCGTGCATTGCCCCGGTGTCTGGATGAACTTTTGCACGGCCGTCTCCATCGCCCGCAGCACCAGAGCGGGGGCACTCATGCCGACCATCTCCAGCGCGCCGACCGCCTGGTGCAATTGCTGGCGGGCTGTGCGCAGCTGGCCGGCATCGAGTGCGGCGAGATCAGAGTTGCTGACGCCTTCGGCTTCCCGCAAAAAGCGCTTCAGCGCTTTATTGGCGCCTTCCAGCGACTTGCGCAGTTCTTCCAGCACCCATGCCAGCGGCCCGAGGTCCAGGAGCGTCATGTCGAGCTCGGCGGGCGATGAGTTCAGATCGTGTGGTTGCATAAGTGGCATGCCGGTGGATAAGTCAAGAGCGGGGGGGGAAGGGTCAGTCGGTGCGTCTTCAAGACCAGTACGCATTCTTATTAATATGCAGCGCGACTCGCCGGAGTCTATCCGTGTACGTGTTGTTACAAAAGGGGGTGAGTCGCCATGGCGCGACACCTTTTCATCAATATTTTTGGCGGCGTGGCAATGCCTGGCCTGGCCCCTCATTTGTACTCCAGGCCAACATGCAACCTAATCACTTATGCGACGTGCCGCCGGTCCCCGTCTGCTATTCTGGTTTTAGCCGGCGCCTGACATGGTGGTGCCTTGTTTGTGTCCATCCCCCGGCAGCCTCGCCACAACTTTGTCCGGGATGCGGGCGCTACACCTTTTCATTACTCGCCTCATTCAATGCCTTACCGACGTCTTTATCGGCGTACCGGCCTCATCCATCACCTCATTTATTACGCCCTCAAACATTCGTCACCATGAACAGCCTGTTTGACTCACCCTTGATGCGCAGCGCCGGCCGTGATGTCCTGTCGTTGGCGCTGATGGATGCCCGTAACCACACCTTGCGGGTTTTTGGCCAGTACCAGCAGGCGCTGGAGTCCGTCGGCTTTGCCGTACCGGTATCTCCGCTGCTGAGCCCTCCGCTGTGGATGCTGGGCCAGGTGGGCTGGTTCCAGGAGTGGTGGATTGGCCGCAATGTGCAGCGTGCGCAGGGCTGGTCGTGCGCGCCGGGGCCCACACGGCTCGCGTCCATTGAGCCCAATGCTGACCGCTGGTGGGATCCGGCAGGCTTGCCGCACAGCCAGCGTTGGTCGCTTGACCTGCCGGATGTGGAGAGATGCCGGGCCTACCTGCTCGCTACGCTGGAAAGCACCCTGGAATTGCTGGACAAAGCCGGGGAGGACGATGACGCGCTCTATTTCTACCGCTTGTGCCTGTTTCATGAAGACATGCGGGCCGAAGCATTGATCCATGCCGCGCAACTATTGGGTGTGCCCATGGACAGGGAATTGCTCCAAGCCTTCACGCCCCCAGCCATGGGACTGCGCGACGCGTTGCTGATTCCGGCTACCGTCTGGAAAATGGGCTCGGCCGCGCCGTCAAACGCCACAGGTTTTGCCTTTGACAATGAATTGGCGCAGCACGACGTCGAGGTGCCGGAGTTCGAGATTGACGCGCAGCCCGTAAGCTGGGCGCAATTCGTGGAGTTTGTCGATGACGGCGGTTATGACCGGCCTGAGTTCTGGCAAGCTGCGGGATGGGACTGGTTGCAGGCCACGGTGAAAAGCGAAGGCAGGCGCGGCCCGCGCTACGTTGAACAGATCGGTGTGGCCAGTGGTGCCGTGATGCAGACACGGTTCGGTTCGGCGATGCGCATGCTGGGCAACCAGCCGGCCATGCACATGACCTGGTGGGAGGCTGACGCGTGGTGCCGCTGGGCGGGACGGCGGCTGCCCGCAGAGGTGGAATGGGAGGTCGCCGCGCATACTGCCGCGCGCAGGGGATTTCGTTGGGGTGATGTGTGGGAATGGACGGCGACCACATTTCGCGCCTACCCCGGTTTTGTGCCTGGCCCGTACCGGGAGTATTCCGAACCCTGCTTTGGTACCCATAAGGTGCTGCGCGGCGCCTCTTTTGCAACGCGTGCTCGCTTGAAGCACCCCCGGTTCCGCAATTTCTGCCTGCCGGGGCGTGACGATATTTTCTGTGGCTTCAGGTCTTGTTTGCTATAAAAACAATAGCTGGTTGCGCCCATTATGAAAGGGCTTCAGGCGTATTTTTCTGGTTTTTCCTTGCGGTACGTCCACCAGGGCAAGGTGGCGCGCAGGGACAGCACTTTGCCGCTTTGGGCTGTTTCACCGCTGTAGCCGGGCAATTCTTCCAGCGTGGCCTGCCAGTCGCGGCTCTGGAGCTCCTTGAGCAGTGCCTGCACCTGCGGCGTGGGCAGTTCGGATTTCAGGCAAACCAGGTGGTAGCGCTCCTCGGCCAGGGGGATAAAGCCCAGGCCTTTCTCGCGCGCTGCTGTTTCAATACCCAGGCCAGCATCGGCCACATCGCTGGCGATCGCCTGCGCCACGGCGGTATGCGACGGCTCCTGGCTCGGGTAGCCCTGGATACCTGAAGCCGCCATACCGGCCTTGTCCAATAGCTCGTCTAGTAGCACGCGCGTGCCGGTGCCTTCCGCCCGGTTCACATAACGCACACCTGGCTTCGCGAGGTCGGTGATGCTGGTGATGTGTAGTGGATTGTTTTTGGCGACGATCAGGCCCTGCCTGCGATGGGCGAAGCCGATCAGCTTGTGCAGCCCGGGCTTGAGCAGCTTGCGGTAAGTCTGCGCAGTGACGGATTGGCTGTCGGGCCGGTCCTGGGTGTGAAAGCCGGCCATCATGCAACGCCCTGCATTGAGGGCCGCGATGGCATCGACGCTGCCCATGAAGCGGATGTCCAGGTGCAGCCCGTGCGGGCCAGCCTGCTCACGCAGGGCCGAGAGCGCCGTATCGTGGCTGGCGTACATCGTGAGCACATGGGCGTTGTCGTCAAAGGCGGTGGAAAAAGCCCGCTCGATGTCGCCGCGCAAGGCTTCGATCTGTGGCGCCAGCCGAGCCTGCGCCTGCCGTTCGGCCCACAGCAGCTTCTCGCCAAACTCGGTGAGGCGCGCCCGCTGGCCCTTGTCCCAGATGATGAGTGTGCGCCCCAGGGTCTGTTCCCAGTCCTTGAGGGCGCCCCACACGTGCCGATATGACAGGTCGAGCGCCTTGGCGGCTTTGGAGATGGAGCCTTGCTCGCGCACGGCATGGAGCAGGTCCATCAACGGGTTGCGTATCAGCGTGTTTTTGCCGCGCTGTGGCGTGAGCAGGTAAGAAAGTTCGACTTTATGCATGGCATGGCAGAGAGTGCATGGATTATGAGTGCACCGGTGCGCGCCTCGATGGCGCATCGGTGAGTGCCTGAACGAATGGGAAAGAACAGGCCGGCACGGATAGACGGATTCCTCCGGTCGGCCTATGCAAATGCATTCATAGCGATGATTCCCAATGCAAATCAAGGACTTAGGCCGTACGATTGGTACTGCCTCACACATGAACACCTTCTCAGACAGCGCCGCCACGGCATTCACCCTCATCACCTCGCTCGATCCCATGCTGGCCAGCATCGTGGCCCGTTCATTGGCCGTGAGCGCCAGCGCCTGTCTTATTGCCTGCAGCGGTGGCCTGCTGCTCGGTGCATGGCTGGGCGTGTCGCGCTTTCGCGGCCGCGGCGCGGTGCTGGCCCTGCTCAATACGGCGCTGGCCTTACCATCGGTTGTGGTGGGGCTGGTGGTGTACCTGTTGCTCTCCCGAACCGGTCCCCTCGGTTTCCTGGGCTGGCTGTTTTCCTTCAAGGCCATGGTGCTGGCGCAGGCCGTGCTGGTGCTGCCGGTCGTCACGGCCCTGGTTCGCCAGACCATTGAAGACGCAGACCGCAGCCACGGCGAGCAATTCCAGTCGCTGGGCGCGGGGCGTTTCATGCGCGGCCTCATTCTTTTGTGGGACGAGCGTTACGCGCTGCTGACGGTGCTGATCGCCGCGTTCGGCCGTGCAATCTCGGAGGTTGGCGCCGTGATGGTGGTCGGCGGCAACATCGATGGCTTCACGCGTGTGATGACGACCTCAATTGCGCTGGAAACCAGCAAGGGCGACCTGCCGTTGGCGCTCGCGCTGGGGATGGTGCTGCTGGGTGTGGTGCTGCTGCTCAACATCCTGATCGCGCTGGTGCGGCGCTGGCGGGAGCAGTTGGATGACCGGCTGCCGGATGTGACACTGGCCGCCGGAGGCGCCCAGCCATGACACAGGTTTTCAATCTGCACGCCATCGGGGTGCAGTTCGGCCAGGTGCAGGCGCTCAGCGGCTGCAGCCTGCGCATTACCGCGGGCGAAAGACTGGCGCTGGTGGGCGCCAACGGCAGCGGAAAGAGCACGCTGCTGCGGACCCTCAACGGCCTTGTAAGGCCGTGTGCCGGCAGTTTTCAGCATGATGTGCAGCTGCGCCAGGCCATGCTGTTCCAACGGCCCTACATGCTGCGCGCCAGCGTGCAAAACAACGTGGCGCTGGGGCTGTGGCTAGGCGGTATGCATTGGCAGGAAGCCAGGGCCCAGGCACTGGCCGCCCTGGAGCGTGTAGGGCTGCAAGACCTGGCCGCCCGCAACGCCAAGGCGCTGTCGGGCGGGCAGCAGCAGCGTGTGGCGCTGGCGCGCGCCTGGGCGCTCAAGCCGCAGGTCCTGCTGCTCGACGAGCCCACAGCCAGCCTGGACCCCACGGCCAAGCGCGAGGTGGAGCGCCTGATGGCGGAATTTGCCGATGCCGGTATGACCCTTGTTTTCAGCAGCCATAACCTGGGGCAGGTCAAGCGGCTGGCCAGCCGTGTGATTTACCTCGAGCATGGCCGGCTGGTAGCCGACATGCCCACTGTGGATTTTTTCAATGGCGCCGTCCCCGCGGCGGCCGAAGCATTTTTAAAAGGAGAGCTTGCATGAACAGTTTGAGCATGATGTCGCGTAGTTTGAAATCCATCCGGACCGCGGCTCTTTTCCCGATTGCACTGTGCGCCACTTTGTCGATGGCACAGATCCAGCCAATCGTGATGGCGTCAACCACCTCGACTGAACAATCCGGGCTCTTTGGCGCCCTGCTGCCTGAGTTCAAAAAGGCTTCCGGCATCGACATCAAGGTGGTGGCGGTCGGCACCGGCCAGGCTATCGACATGGGCCGCCGGGGGGACGCCGACGTACTGTTTGTGCATGACCAGGTGGCCGAAGAAAAAGTGGTAGCCGAAGGCTTTGCCATCAAGCGCTTTCCCGTCATGTACAACGACTTCGTGCTGGTCGGCCCGGCGGCCGACCCAGCCAGGACCAAGGGCAAGGACATTGTTGATGCGCTGAAAAAACTCAGCGCAGCGAACGCCAACGTTATCTCGCGCGGCGACAAGAGCGGGACCCACGCCGCCGAGCTTCGCTACTGGAAAGCTGCAGGCGTTGAAACGCCGGCCGACAAGCCCGCCTTCAGCAACTACAAGGCTTGCGGCTGCGGTATGGGCCCGGCGCTCAATATCGCAGCAAGCAGCGGCGGCTATGTGCTGGCCGATCGCGGCACCTGGCTCTCGTTCAAGAACCGCGGCGACCTGGCCGTCCTGGTGGAAGGTGACACGCGGCTGTTCAACCAGTATGGCGTGATGGTGGTGAACCCCGCCAGGCACCCGCAGGCCAAAGTGGTGGAAGCACAGAAGTTTGTCGACTGGGTGATTTCGCCCGCGGGCCAGAATGTGATCGCTGGCTACAAGATCAACGGCGAGCAGCTGTTTTTTCCTAACGCGAACAAGTAAACACCAGGAAGAACCGCAAACCGCAACTGGATGTGACGGCGCCGATGCAGTGTGCACGGAGTGACGAATCGTGGCGTCGCCGCCGTACATACTCGCCGTACATACTTTTACCGAATCGCAACTTGTGATGCGGAATACCCGCCTTTACTTCAGAGTGGGGGTCAAGGACTACACGCCTGCCTGGGCACAGGGCGCACAATGAATTTTCAGCCGCTATCCAGGCCGCTGCGACACAGCCCGGCCGGCAGGCCTCTTCGCTGAAACCGTTCTGAAAGGAAAACAAAACCCATGCAAGTCCAAGTCAATTCCAATCACACCATGCATACCGGCGAAGCATTCGAGCGCTGGGCGAGCACCGAACTCAACAGCTCATTGAGCCGCTTCAAGGGCGATATCACACGCATTGAAGTCCATATGAGCGATGAAAACAGCGACAAGATCAGTCCGGACCAAAAGCGCTGCGTGATGGAAGCACGGCTGGCGCACCACGAACCGCTGGCCGTCAACCACCACGCGCCCAGCCAGGATGAAGCCTTCCGCGGTGCAAGCGACAAGCTCAAACGGATGCTTGACCACACGCTGGGGAAATTGCGCGATCATCACCGCGCCCGCGAAACCATCCGGCACGAGCCAGACGCTCTCTGAGTCGCCGGCTAGTCCTCGGCCCCCGGGCCGAAGGCTTTGGCCATCGCGAAGCGGCGAAGCACGGCTCCGCGCCGTTCAACGCTTTGTTCTTCCTTCACCACGAATCCCTGGCGCTCAAAAAATGGCCGGCTTGCCAGGCTGGCCTCGGTAAACAGCTCCACGGCGCCTAGACTGCGCAGCGCAGCTTCGGCGTGACCGTAAAGCTGTGAAGCAACACCGCGGCGTGCAGCACCGGGCGATGTAAACAGGAGGTCGATATGGCCGCTTTCCTCATAGCCGATAAAGCCCAGCGGATTACCGCCTTCCGTGCCTTGCGCGAGCAAAATGTGCAATGGAATGAGCCGCGTTTTCCATAGGCCCAGGTTGGGTGGGCGGGGCGCCCAGGCCTCACGCTGCACAGCGTCGTAGTGGCTTCCCGCCAGGCCATGAATCGCATCAGTGAACAGCTGGGCGACAGCGGCAAGGTCAGAATCCCTGTAAGGCCGGACAAGCATGAGTGGGGATACCAGAGAGTTAGCGTTATTTTGACCTGTGGCCAGTCGGAACGGGCGCAGGATGCTATAACTTCAATAGCAATTTGCCGGCCGAGATCTTACCTGAGGCCGCACACCGGCCGCGTCATGACATAAAGCAGCCACGTCGCTTCCTTTTCCGGCAAACTGTACTGTCCCGCAACGGATGGCATGAGGTTGTGCTTTCTTGCTACTGCCTGTTGCGGAATAGAACGGCAGCCACCCTATGAAAATTGCCTTGCTCTCGGACGTGCACGCAAACCTGCGTGCGCTGGAAGCCTGCCTTGCCCACGCGGCGGAGCAGGGCGCTGGCCGCCTGGCTGTGCTGGGAGATCTGGTGGGCTATGGCGCGCAGCCGGCCGAGGTGGTGGATCGGATTCGCGGCCTGGCCAGCGAAGGTGCCGTCGTGCTCAGAGGCAACCATGACCAGCACACCGTGACGCCACCCGCGCAGGTCCGTACGCTCGACCAGAGTGGCGCCGCCTGGACCCACGAACGGCTGGGCAGGGATGCGCTGGATTTTCTGGAGGCACTGCCGCTGACGGCTACGCTCGGCACCGCGCTGCTGGTGCATGCCAGTGCCGACTCGCCGGGGCGCTGGCACTATGTAGACAACGAACGCCGCGCCGAGGCGAGCCTTGACGCGGCATCCCTCGACCCGGACGTGTGTTATGTGTTCTGCGGCCATGTGCACCAGCAGACGCTGTATTTCCGGGGTGCGGGGCAGGGACTGATGCGCTTTCAGCCTACGCCTGGTGTGACCATCCCGGTGCCGGCGCATCGCCGCTGGATCGCCACCGTAGGCTCGGTAGGCCAGCCGCGCGACGGCAATACCAAAGCCATGTATGCGATGTTTGACCCGGAGCAAGCCGAGCTGACTTTTCACCGCGTGGCCTATGACCATCTGGCGGCTGCGGCCGACGTACGCGCGGCGGGTCTACCCGAATACTTTGCACAGCGACTGGAGGCGGGTCTTTGAGATTGATGGCACCTGGCACTGTGATGGACGGATTTGTGGTGGGCGAATGCCTGCACGCCGGCGGCATGGCGCAAATTTACCAGGTGGGATATGCCGACGCGGCGCGCGCCGTGCCTTTCCCCTTGGTGATGAAGGTGCCGCGCATGACGCCCGGCGATGGCGCGGAAAACATCGTGGGTTTTGAGGTGGAGTTGTTGCTGCTGTCGGTACTGACGGGGCCGCATGTGCCGCGGCTGGTGGCCGCAGGAGACCTTGAAAAGCTGCCCTACCTGGTGATGGAATACATCCCCGGCCGCACCCTGCAACAATTGCTGGACGAAGCGGGGGCGCCGCTGCCTGCGGAAGAAATTGCCCGCCTGGGGGCGGCTGTGGCGCAGGCGGTGCACAGCTTGCACCTGCAGGATGCCTGCCACCTGGACCTGAAGCCGGCGAACGTGCTGGTACGCCCCGACGGCAGGGTTGTGCTGCTCGACTTCGGGCTGTCCCGCCATGCGCATTACCCGGATCTGCTGGCCGAAGAGTTGCGTCCCGCTGTGGGTTCTCCCACCTGGATGGCGCCCGAACAGGTGGTGGGTGTGCGCGGTGACCCACGCAGCGATATCTTTGCCATTGGGGTGATGCTGTACGAGCTGGCTACGCACGAGCTGCCCTTCGGTAACCCGCAGACCCGCGGTGGCCTGCGGCAGCGCCTGTGGATGGATCCGGCGCCGCCGCGGGCGCTGCGGCCCGACCTGCCCGAATGGTTGCAGGAAGTGATCCTGCATTGCCTGCAGAACGAAGCCGACAGGCGCTATGCGTCGGCCGCACATCTGGCGCTGGACCTCTCAGACCCGCAGCAGATCGCCGTAACCGGACTGGGGCGGCGTCTGCGGCCCGTGGGCTTTTGGGGCCACTTCAAGAGGTGGCTGCGCGCCGCGGGCAAAGACTACCAGCCCAGCCCGCTCCCATCCCGGCAAATTGATGCGGCGCCCATTGTCATGGTGGCCGTGCCCTACCTGGACGTGAGCGACGTCACGCTGTATTCACTGCGGCGCGCCGTGATGCGGGTGCTGGGCACAACACCGCGTGCGCGGCTCACCTGCGTGACGGTGATTGATCCGGCCACCACACCGGGCCACGACTCGCAAACCAGCGAAACCACCGTGCACCGGCGCTACCTCGGCATGCTTCGGCAATGGGCGCAACCTTTGCAACTGGACAGCCAGACGGTGTCTTTCCACGTCATCGAGTCGGGCGATGTCGCCCAGGCACTGCTGCACTATGCGCAGGGCAATCACGTCAGCATGATCGTGATGGGGGCGGCGACGCATGGCCTGCAGATGCAGCGCCTGCTGGCGACAGTGCCGATCAAGGTCGCCATGGCCGCGCCTTGCACAGTGATCCTGGTGAAGCAGGCATTGCCGTTTGAGCAACTGGCGAATGAGGAGGCAGCTCAGCCGACGCTGGCCGGCATCAACGCGTCAATGGTTTAAGAAAAAAGGCCTAAAGCCCTTTGTTTTTGGGCGTAAAGCGCTATATAAAACATAGCAACTGGTGGCTCGCTCAGGACCCGGCCATGAGCCGGTGTACCAGGTCTGCAGTGGTCGATGCCTTGTACTTGCGCATCAGGCGGGCGCGGTAAATTTCGACGGTGCGGTGGCTGATCACCAGCGCGCGGGCGATTTCCTTGGAGGTCATGCCGTCCATCAGGTGTGCGGCCACTTCGCGCTCACGTGCGGTGAGCTCGGCCGTGACAGGCCTGCGCGAGCTCAGGTCCTCGAAGGTCCAGATGCCGGCTTCGTGCGGTGCGCTGCGATTGATCGCCCGCCCCGTGACGTGGCACCAGAAAGTCTCGCCTTTGTTGCGGCCGTCCACGCGCTTCATGATGCGGTCGTCGGAATACAGGCCCTTGGCGTTCAGGATGGGAATCATGCGCGCGCCTGTGCGTTCGTATTCGTCTGCGCTGGGATAAAGAATCATGAATGACTGGCCGGCGAGCTGCTTGCGTGTGGCGCCAAACATCTCGCACAAATGCTCGTTGCAGTCCACAATCGAGCGGTTGCGGGACAGCACCAACCCCACCGGCGCCAAATCGAATGCAAGCTGGTAATCGACTTCCACAGTACTTACCTTTACGGAAAACTACGTAACCTGATAAGTAGTATCGTAGTGGATTGCGGATGGCATTTGCCAGCGTCACCACACAAGGAGACTATTTGTGAAAAAACTTTATCCCTCCGCCGCGGAGGCTCTCAAGGGCGTCGTCCAGGACGGCCAGTTGATGGCCGTCGGCGGTTTCGGCCTGTGCGGTATCCCCGAAGCGTTGATTGACGCTTTGCGTGACAGCCAGGTGAAAAACCTCACCGTGATTTCCAACAATGCCGGCGTTGACGGCTTCGGGCTCGGCAAGCTGCTGGAAACCCGGCAGATCAAAAAAATGATTTCCAGCTATGTCGGCGAGAACAAGGAGTTCGAGCGCCAGTACCTGGCGGGCGAACTGGAGCTGGACTTCACGCCCCAGGGCACGCTGGCCGAAAAGCTGCGCGCCGGCGGCGCGGGCATTCCGGCCTTCTTTACCAAGACAGGCGTGGGCACCCAGGTGGCCGATGGCAAGGAACTGCGTGAGTTCGACGGCGAGACCTATGTGATGGAGCGTTCATTGGTGCCCGACGTATCGCTGGTCAAGGCGCATACCGCGGACAAGTCCGGCAACCTGCGCTTTAACCTCACGGCCCGCAATTTCAATCCGGCCGCCGCGATGGCCGGCAAGATCTGCATCGTCGAGGTGGAGAAAGTTGTTGAGATCGGTGAGCTGGCCCCTGATGACATCCACTTGCCGGGTATTTATGTGCACCGGATCGTGCTGAATGCGAACCCGGAAAAACGCATCGAAAAGCGGACCCTTACCGAGAAAGCGGGAGTTTGATATGCCCTGGACCCAAGACCAGATGGCGGCGCGTGCCGCCCAGGAACTCGAAGACGGTTTTTATGTGAACCTCGGCATCGGCATCCCGACGCTGGTGGCGAACTTCACCGGTGACAAGGAAGTGTGGCTGCAGTCCGAAAACGGCATGCTGGGCATTGGCCCGTTTCCGACAGAAGACGAAGTGGACGCCGACCTGATCAACGCCGGCAAACAGACGGTGACCACCATCAAGGGGTCGTCCATCTTTGGCAGCCACGAAAGCTTCGCGATGATTCGCGGCGGCAAGATCAATTTGTCCATCCTCGGTGCCATGCAGGTCAGCGAAAAAGGCGATCTCGCCAACTGGATGATCCCGGGCAAGATGGTCAAGGGCATGGGCGGCGCGATGGACCTTGTCGCGGGCGTGAAGCGCGTGATTGTCCTGATGGAGCACGTTGCCAAAAAGAAAGACGGCACCGAAGACATGAAGATACTGCCGAAGTGCACCCTGCCGCTGACGGGCGTCGGTGTGGTCGACCGCATCATCACCGACCTGGCCGTGATGGACGTGGTGCCGGAGGGCCTCAAGGTGGCGGAACTCGCCCCCGGCGTGACCCGCGAGGTGTTGCAGGCCAAGACGGGTGTCCCGCTGATTTTTTGACATGCGAGCCGGGCAGCGGCCTTCTGGCCGCTGCCCGGCAACTTTCAGCGTGCGGTTGCGCGCTGTGCGGAGCTGCGGAAAACCTGCATCAGGCCCAGCAGGATCGCCAGCATGCCAGCCAGGCTCCAGGGCGCCAGGCGGTTGCCAAGCACCAGGTAGTCCAGGGCAGCCGTACCTGCGGGCACCAGGTAGAACAGGCTGGTGACGTTGACCAGGTTACCGGCGTGGATCAGGCGGTACAGCAGCAGCGTGGCCACCACGGACATCACAACGCCCATCCATACCAATGCCACCCAGAAGCCGGTGCTCAGGTCGACAGCCATAGGCTGAAACGGCGCGAACAGCAGGCATAGCAGCAGGCTGCAGGCCAACTGCAGTGGCAGCACGTCGCGCGGCGCCTGTTTGACCGACTTTTGCAAAATGGCGCCCAATGTCATGCAAGCCAATGCGCCGAAAGCAAACAGTATTCCGGTGGCGGTGAAGTGCGCTCGCGCAATGCTTTCGTACACCACCAGCACCAGCCCGCCCAGAGCCAGTCCGAGGCCTGCCAGGCGCCTCCTTGAAAAGGCCTGCCGCTCCGTCAATGCCAGCGTCAGGATGGGCTGCACGCCCAGCACAGTAGCCAGTACGCCGGGCGTGAGACCGTGGTCGAGCGCCAGCAGATGGCAGATGGAATAGCTGCCGATCATCAGAAGTCCTGTGAGTGCGACATGCAGGCGCGTGCCGGGCGCCGGCAGCCAGCGGCGCCCGGCCAGCCCAAGCGCGAGCAGAACACTGAGCGCAAGGGCAAACCGTAAACCCAGAAAGGCGAAAGGGCTGGCGTGCTGCAGCCCGAGTTTGGAGAAAAGCGCGCCGCTGCTCCAGATCAGGACGAAAAGGGAAGTCGGGCCGAAGGTGGCCCAGGCCGTGTTTTTTGAAATCATGAAATTACCTGCCGAAAAGAGGACAAGCTCCAGCGAGCGCACGTGGCGCGGCTGCGCCAGTGGCTGAATCAAACGAGGCTGGAGAGCTGGACCGGCTGGGACTCAGCCGGGAACGTGCGCGGCCGGCGGATAAGCGCCGGAAGCGACCACGTTGCGCGGAGGTGCGGCAGGTGGGGGAGCAGTAAAGCCGCCCGTCAGGCGCATGTCGCCGGCCAGCAGGGCTGGCGCGGTGGCATGGCGTGAAAAGGGCGTGTTCATGGAAACACTATACCCGGTAACCCGGTAACCCGGTAACCCGGTAAAACGGTGGCGGGAGCAATGAGCTCAGGCGGAGATACCCGCGGCTTTCAGGGCGCGGCTTTTTTACCCCGCTTGCTGCGGGTGGTTGAAGCAGGCGAAGCAGCCGTAGCGGCAGGCCTGGCGGCAAGCTTGCGTTTGACTTCAAGCGACGTCTGCAGCAGCTCATCTTTCGCGAGGTTCTCAATCATCGCCAGCAGCACTGCGCGCGTGGTTTTGATGTCCTCAGCCGCAATGCCTTCGACGCTAACGGCGTTGGTGTCCTCGGCCAGGGGCACCAGCAGCCCCTTGAGTGCCCGGCCTTTGTCGCTCAGGTACACGTACATGTTTTTTTTGTTGGTGGGCAGCTGCTTGCGGACGATGTAACCCAGCGACTCCATGGCTTTCATTGCCGTAAAGGTAGTGGGTTCCATCACGCCGGCACGCTCGCTGAGTTCCTTTTGCGTCAGGCCGTCCGACTCCCAGAGAATCCGCAGAAAAGTCCAGTGGCCAAAAGGCACGCCATGCTCTGCCAGGCGCACTTGCAGCGCGCGGTGAAAGGCGCGTGATGCATCGCGGACCAGGTGCGCCAGGCGGTCATTGGGAACGGCCTCACGCCAATGGCGGAGGATGTTTTGCGTGTCGTTGCTCATGAGTCGGCATTGTGACGCACTTGGTGGGGGGCGGGTGCCCTCGTAGACGGCAGGCCAGGAATTCGGCTGGATCACCCGAGATGAGGAAGCGGTGCTGCGCAGCACGGCGTCGTGTGAGTCACCGCTGGGGGGCGGCTTAAGGCCTCAAGACAGGAATACTGGAGCGGGTGAAGGGAATCGAACCCTCGTATGAAGCTTGGGAAGCTGCCGTTCTGCCATTGAACTACACCCGCGATTCGTACCTATTCGTACCTGATTGTAAAACCACCTGGCCAGCAGTTTTAAAACCCGAAAATCAGGGCCGTAAATAAGCCCAGCCTTCACCCTGCTTCTTCATGATTTCGGTAACGCCGGCTGGCACATAGCTGATGCCGGCCAGCATGTCGTCCTTGCTGAGTTTCTGGCCGCGCATGGTGTTTTCACAAGCGGTGACCTTGATGCCGGCTTTGGCGGCGTCGGCGATGCGCGAGCCGGTGGGTGACTCCAGTTTGAGCATGGCTATGCCCGGGCCGTAGGCGACGATTTCAATGTCGACATTGGCGGCGCCTACGTCGTCCTGCAGGTTTTTGGCATTGTTCAGAGCCAGGTTCCACTTCGCTGGGTCGTTGTCGCTGACCTGGATCACCATTTTGTGGCGTTTTGTGCCTGCTGCCCCTGTTGTCTGTGCGCGCGCAGCTATCAAAAAAGGAGCAATCAGGGCGAGCGACCCCATGGCGCCGAACTGGATAAAAAACCTGCGGTTCACTTGCTGATATCCCCGAGGCACAAATACTTCATCTCAAGGTACTCGTCCATGCCGTGGCGGGAACCCTCGCGGCCCAGGCCGGATTGTTTGACCCCGCCAAACGGAACATGTTCGGTGGCGATGACACCGGCGTTGATGCCGACCATGCCGTACTCCAGCGCTTCAGCCACACGGTAGATGCGGCCGATGTCGCGGCTGTAGAAATAGCTTGCCAGGCCGAACTCCGTGTTGTTGGCTGCGTCAATCGCTTCCTGGTCTTTGTGGAAGCGGAAGACCGGCGCGAAGGGGCCAAATGTCTCCTCCCTGGCGCACAGCATGTCGGCTGTGGCTTCGGAGATAACGGTCGGTTCAAAGAACTGGCCTTTGATCTTGTGGCCGCCCGCAAGCAGCTTGCCACCCTTGGCCATCGCGTCATCCACATGGCGCTGCACCTTGTCGACGGCAGCGTCTTCAATGAGAGGGCCTTGCACCACGCCATCTTCAAAGCCGTTGCCTACCCTGAGTGACTTGACTTTGGCGGCAAACTTTTCGACGAACTGGTCGTAGATACCGTCCTGCACATAAATGCGGTTGGCGCAGACGCAGGTCTGGCCGGCGTTGCGGTATTTGCTGGCCATCGCGCCTTCGACGGCGGAATCCACGTCGGCGTCGTCAAACACGATGAAGGGCGCATTGCCGCCGAGTTCGAGCGCGAGCTTCTTGATGCTGGGTGCGCTCTGCGCCATCAGGATGCGGCCGACCTCGGTGGAGCCGGTGAAGCTGATGTGGCGCACGATGTCACTGGCGCAAAACACCTTGCCTACCGCGATCGAGTTGCCGCTGTCCGCCGTCAGCACGTTGAGCACACCGGCCGGGATGCCGGCGCGAATGGCCAGCTCGGCGGCGGCCAGGGCGGTGAGCGGGGTTAACTCGGCGGGTTTGATGACCACAGGGCAGCCTGCGGCGAGCGCCGGGGCGACCTTGCGCGTGATCATGGCCAGGGGGAAGTTCCACGGCGTGATGGCCGCGCACACGCCGATGGGCTGCTTGATGACCATCAGCCGGCGGTTGTTGTCGAATTGCGGCAGGGTTTCGCCGTTGACGCGTTTGGCTTCTTCGGCAAACCATTCCACAAAACTCGCGCCGTAGGCGATCTCGCCCTTGGCTTCGGCAAAGGGCTTGCCCTGCTCGGCGGTCATGATGCGCCCCAGGTCTTCCTGGTTGGCCATCAATAACTGGTACCACTTGAGCAGGATGGCGTGGCGCTCCTTGCCGGTCTTGTTGCGCCAGGCGGGCCAGGCGGCGTTGGCGGCGGCAATGGCGGTCTCGGCGTCCTGGGGGCCCAGGTTGGCCACGTCGGCCAGCTTCAAGCCGGTAGCCGGGTCATTCACGTCAAAGCGGGCCTTGCCCGCGACCCACTGGCCGTTGACCAAGGCGTCGGTTTTGAAAATGCTCGGATCTTTGAGAAAGGAGATGGGGGAGGTTTTCATGTCCATGGATATGTCCTGAAAGGTGGGATGTGTTTGCGGGTATCTGGGCAATGGGACTGATTTTGACTGCTTTCGGGCCGGGGTGTTTTGTGACTGCACGTTCCCCAGTTCCGGGGAGGGACGGGTGTTATTGGCTGCTGCTGGCGGTCCTGCTGGGGCCTGGCATCACAAATGCCTTGTCAGTCCCGGCGTCCGCGTAACCACTCGAGAAACAGCAAAAGCCCCGTGGTGAAAAGAATCAGCAATGTCGCCACGGCCGCGATGGTCGGCGAAATGTTTTCCCGGATGCCGGTGAACATCTGCCTCGGCAGCGTGGCTTGGTCCGCGCCTGCCAGGAACAGCGTGACCACCACCTCATCAAACGACGTGGCGAAAGCGAACAGTGCGCCGGAGATGACACCCGGTGCAATGACCGGCAGGGTGATCCTGAAAAACGTCCGCAACGGAGTTTCCCCCAGGCTGAGCGATGCGCGGACGAGGTTGTGGTTAAAGCCGGCGAGCGTTGCAAGTACGGTGGTCAGTACAAAGGGCGCACCCAGCGCGGCATGCACCACGATCAGTCCGAAGTAGCTGTCAGCAAGACCCAGCGGCGCAAAATAGAGATAGGTGGCCACACCGACCACGACGATGGGGACCACCATGGGCGCGATGAGAATGCCCATGAGCAGGCTCTTGAACCGGAAGTTGGTTCTGGACAAGCCAACGGCCGCCAAGGTTCCCAGCGTGGTGGCGATCAAGGTTGCAGCGGGGGCGACGATGAAACTGTTTTTCGCAGCCCTGGCCCATTCCGGCGAATCGAGCAGGTTGCGATACCACTTCAGTGACCAGCCCGGGATCGGGTAGCTCAGAAAAGAGCTGTCGGAAAAAGACAGCGGCACCATGACCAGGATGGGTGCCAGCAGGAAGACCAGAATGGCAACGCACACGGCGCGCACCAACCACCAGCCGGCTTTGTCTGCCAGGCTGGCATAGCGGGGAAAGGCGGGCCCTTTGATTTTGAACATGGTGAACGGTGTTTGCGTCTGTAAAAAGAAAAGGAATGTCAGCCGATGCTGAGTTCGGCCTTGCCGATGCGCCGGTAAACGCTGTAAAGAACCATGGTGGCCATCAGCAACACAGCACCCAGCGCACAGGCCATGCCCCAATTGACTTCGACGTTGGTATACCGGGCGATGTAATAGCTCAGCATCTGGTCATCGGCGCCGCCGAGCAGGGCGGGGGTGACGTAATAACCAATCGAGAGAATGAACACCAGCAGCGCGCCGGCACTGATACCGGGATAGGTCTGCGGCACGTACACCCGAAGGAAGGCAGACAGTGGGGCGCTGCCCAATGAAACGGCGGCCCGGACGTAAGTTGCCGGCACGTTTTTCATCACGCTGTAAAGAGGCAAGATCATGAAGGGCAGCAGGATGTGCACCATGGCAATCACCACGCCTGCGCGGTTGAACAGCAGCGCCAGCGGGCTGTCGATGAGGCCGATACCCATCAGCCCGCGATTGACCAGCCCTTCGGATTGCAGCAGGACGATCCAGGCCGCTACCCGGACCAGAATCGATGTCCAGAAGGGCACCAGCACCAGGATCATCAGCAGGTTCGCCTTGCGTGCCGGCAAGGAGGCCAGCCACCAAGCCAGCGGGTAACCCAGCGCCAGGCAAAAAACGGTGACCAGAAAACTGATCTGGAAGGTACGAAGCAAGATGGCGCCGAACGCACGCTGGTCTGGTGGCATGCGTTCCACCTTGCCTTTGCTGTCGCGTTGCAGGTCGATCGATGCCAGCAGATAGTCGGGCGTCCAGCGGGAACTGTTCTTGGCAATCGCCTGCCAAAAGAGCGGCTCCGCCCAGCGCGGATCGAGCTGGAGCAGCCTGGCCTGTATTTCTTCAGGAGTGCCCGGGATGGGCAGTGCGCGGTACGTTCCCATCACGAGGGAGCGCGCACCGGGGACTTCAGAATTGAGGCGACGTGCCAGCGCGCCAGCGTCCGAGCTGTCGGAGAGATGGCCCAGATCTTCTACCAGCGTCGCGTAACTCGCGGGTTTCGGTGGAGCCTCGGGGTTCCAGTCTTTCAGGCTTTGCACTGTCCGGGGCAGCGCCGCCACCACTTCCGGGTTTTCAACAGCTCGTTGCAGCAGGGCCGCAATCGGGACCAGCAAGGTCAGCAGTAAAAACACCAGCAAAGGCGCGGTAAGCGCAAAGGCGCGCCATTTTCGTCGTGCATCCGCGCGCGACAGCGCGATGCGCAACGCGGCGGCGTCATTTCCCTGAAATGCGCCCTGGCTGGTGATACTGCTCATCGCGTGCTTGCTCCGTCAGCTTATTGCGTGGCCCAGGCGGCGAAGCGTTTTTCAAGTGCCTCGCCCTGGTCGGCCCAGAAGCCGACATTCATCTGGATGGCCTCTTTCGCATTGGCAGGCGACGTTGGCAGATCGTCCAGTACCTTCTTGTCGAGCTTGGCCAAAGCCTGGTTGTTGACCGGGCCGTAGGCAATGTTCTGGGCATAGACGGCCTGGGTGGCGGGCTGGCTGGCAAAGGCGATGAATTTCATCGATGCGTCCTTGTTGGGCGCGCCTTTGGGAATGACCCAGTAGTCCAGGTCGTAAATGCCGCCGGGCCAGTAGATCTTCAGGTTGCGGCCTTCGCGGTTGGCGGCGTCGATGCGGCCGTTGTAGACGGTGCTGAGGGCGACATCACCAGCCACGAGGAACTGGGCGGGCTGGGCGCCGGCTTCCCACCATTGGATGTTGGGCTTGAGTTCTGTGAGCTTGCGAAATGCGCGGTCAGAGCCGTCCTTGGTGGCCAGGACCTTGTAGACGTCGGCAGGTTTGACGCCGTCGGCCATCAAAGCGAATTCGAGGTTGTAGCGGGCGCCTTTTCGCATGCCGCGCTTGCCGGGGATCTTCTTGACGTCCCAGAAGTCGGCCCAGCTGGTGGGGGCGGTTTTGACCTTGTCGGCATTCCAGGCCATCACGGTGGACCACACAAAAACGCCTACGCCGCATTCCTTGACCGCAGCAGGCAAAAAGTCTGCCTTGGGGCCGATCTTGCTGAAGTCGATTTTTTCAAACAAACCTTCGTCGCAACCGCGCTGCACATCAGGTGCCTCGACCTCGACCACATCCCAGGTGACTTTTTTCGTCTCGACCATGGCCTTGATCTTGGCCTGCTCGCCGTTGTATTCCACAGCGACGACTTTGGTGCCGGCTTTTTCGAAGGGCTCGTAGTAGGCCTTTTTCTGCGCATTGGCGTTGGCCCCGCCGAAGTTGACGACGGTGATCTGCTGCTGCGCGAGCGCAGGCAGGGCCAGACAAGAAGCCATGGCAAGGGCGATGATGTTTTTCTTCATGGTGCTATTTCCTCGGTGGTTGATAAAGGGCAAGGTGAACGTTGAAAGGTGCAGGGGAACGGGGACCTTCAGGCCGCGTAGATTCGTGTGAATGCAGCGGGAAATTCGAGATGCACAACTTCACCCGGTTGCGGCGGCGCCAGGCCGTTCAACAGGGTGAGGGGCAGCTTGACCGTGGCTTCCGCCTGGCCGCTACCGATGTCGCATAACAAGCGCAGGTGATCGCCGAAATAAATGATGCGGGCCACGCGGGCCGGCAGCACGCCGGCAGATGAGCCCGTTGCCTGTCGATGCAACACAATGCGCTCCGGCCGGATGTAGGCCTCCACTTGCGCGCTGATAGCCGCGTGATTGACGTTGGTGCCGTTGAGAACACGGCCATCCGGCAGCTCAATGCCGGTGGCGCTTGCCTTGCCTTTAAGGACCGTGCTGTCGCCCACGAAGCCGGCGACAAAACGGTTGGAAGGTGTTTCATACAGTGCCTCTACGGGCGCCAGCTGCTGGATCGCGCCGTCGTTGAACACCGCCACCCGGTCACTCATCGTGAGCGCCTCGCCCTGGTCATGCGTGACATACACGAACGTGACGCCCAGTTGTTTGTGCAGCTCCTTCAGCTCAATCTGCATGTGCTCACGCAGCTGCTTGTCGAGCGCGCCCAGCGGTTCGTCCATCAGCACCAGTTGGGGCTCGAACACCAGCGCCCGCGCCAAGGCCACGCGCTGCTGCTGGCCGCCTGAAAGCTGCCCGGGCAGGCGGTCAGCCATGCCCGACAGGCGAACCATGTCGAGCGCACGCTGCACGCGGCTGGCCTGGTCGGTTTTTGACACCTTGCGCACCGTGAGCGGGTAGGCCACGTTCTGGCCCACAGTGAGATGCGGGAAGAGGGCGTAGTTCTGGAACACCATGCCGAAGTTGCGCTTGTGCGGCGGCGTGCGGGTGATCTGCGAGCCGTCGAGAAAAATTTCCCCGGCCGTCGGCGACTCAAAACCAGCGAGCATCATCAGCGTGGTGGTTTTCCCCGAGCCGGAAGGGCCGAGCAGGCTCAGGAATTCCCCGCGATGAATGTCGAGGTCAAGCTGCTGCACGACCAGCTGTTCGCCGTCATAGGTTTTCTGTACGCCGGAAAAGCGCACAAGCACATCGTTATCAGTCATCGGTTTTCCTGAGCTGTCCACGAAGATCAGCGCGATGCGGTGAAGCTGTCGGCCAGGATTTGCAGGCCTTCGTCCAGCAAGGCGTCCGGCGCGGTGAGGGGAACCAGAATCCTGATCACGTTACCGTAGGTGCCGCATGAGAGCAATATCAGCCCGCGCCGGGCGGCTTCGGCCACCACCCGTTTGGTCAATGCCGCGTCAGGGCGGGCGGGGTCGCCGTTTTCAAACAGCTCAATCGCCACCATGGCGCCCAGGCCGCGTACGTCGCCAATGGCGGTTTCCTGGGCCGAAATCGCGCGCAGGCCTTTGATGAGGTGGGCGCCCAGGGTTTTGCTGCGTGCCAGGAGTTTTTCTTTCTCAAAGGCCTTGAGTACAGCCAGTGCTGCCGCGCAGCCGATAGGACTGCCGGCATAGGTGCCGCCCAGGCCGCCAGGGCCAGGCGCATCCATGACCTCGGCGCGGCCGACCAGGCCCGAGATCGGGAAACCGCCCGCCATGGATTTGGCGATGGCGATCAGGTCGGGCGCTACCGGCCACTGTTCGCTGGCATACCAGGTGCCGGTGCGGCCTGCGCCAGTCTGGACTTCGTCGGCGATCAGCAGGATGCCGTGCTTGTCGGCCAGCGCTTTCAGGCGGCTGATGAACTCGGGCGGGGCAATGTAGAAGCCTCCCTCGCCTTGCACCGGTTCAATGATGAAGGCCGCCACCCGCTCGGGTTCCACATCGTTTTTCAGAATCTGTTCAACCGAATGCAGTGCTTGGTCGATGCTCACGCCGTGCAGGGCGTTGGGGTATTCGGCATGGAACACTTCGCCGGGGAAGGGGCCGAACCCCAGCTTGTAGGGCGCTACCTTGCCGGTCATGCCCAGCGTCATATTGGTACGGCCGTGGTAGCCGCCCGTGAAAGCGATGATGCCGGGGCGCTTGGTGTAGGAACGCGCTACCTTGACTGCGTTCTCGACCGCTTCGGCGCCGGTGGTCAGCAGCAGGGTCTTTTTGGCGAAGTTGCCGGGTGCCAGGGCATTGAGCTTTTCCGCCAGTTCAACGTAGGGCTCATAGGCGACGACCTGGAAGCAGGTGTGCGTGTAGAGGTCGAGTTGGGCCTTGACGGCGGCGATGACTTCAGTATGCAGGTGCCCGGTGTTGAGTACGGCGATGCCGCCGGCGAAGTCGATATAGCGGCGGCCCTCAACGTCCCACAATTCGGCGTTTTTGGCCCGGCTGACAAAAATCTCGTGGGCCTGGCCTACGCCGCGTGTCACGGCGGCTTGGCGGCGCGCCATCAGGGCGGCGTTGCTGGAGGTCTGGTTTGGCTGCATGTTCGGGTGATTTCAGGTTGAAAGAAGAAGATGGGTGGACTTTAGAAGTCCGCGCCAGGCCCGTCCATGTACACCACCGCGCTGTTTTCAACACACTGTGCGGGTCTAGAATCCTGTACATGGATTCCCCAACCCGGTGCATGAGGTCCGCGATGCACAATCTGCCCTTTTTGGTTTTTTGATGCTCACACTTCGCCCGGAACTGCAGACCCCCCTTGTGAGCCAGATCGTCGACGGCCTGCGGGGCATGATTGCCGGGCAGGCGCTGAAACCGGGCGTCAAGCTGCCTTCCATCCGCGGTTTTGCCGCCATGCATGGCGTCAGCGTTTTCACGGTGGTAGAGGCTTACGACCGGCTTGTGGCCCAGGGATGGCTGGTTTCCCGGGCCAATGCCGGGTTTTTCGTCAAGCGCAGGGGCGATGATGGTGCATCCGGCGCGCCGTACGCGCAGCCCCCGCAGCCGAAATTTGACGCGCGCTGGTACCTCAAGCAGATTTTCGAGAACCGCAACCTGCCGATGAAACCCGGTTGCGGCTGGTTGCCGCATGATTTCCTGTTCGGGGATGCGCTTCGCCGCAGCATGCGGCACCTGTCGACGGACGGCTCTTCACTTGAAGGTTACGGCCTGCCTTATGGGCATATGGCCTTGCGCATGGTCATCGCGGAGGCGCTGGCCGAAAACCAGATATCGGTTGAGGTTGACCAGGTGCTGCTGACGCAAGGCTCCAGCCAGGCATTGGACCTGGTGGCCCGGCAACTGATCAAACCGGGGGACACCGTGCTGGTGGACAGCCCTGGTTATCCCAACCTGATGTTCATGCTGCGTTTCCTGGGCGCCAACCTCGTTGGCGTGCCGCGTACCCCCACGGGCTATGACCTGGCCGCGCTGGAGGCGCTGCTGGCCGTGCACAAGCCCAAGGCTTTTTTTACGCAGCCCCGCCTGCAAAGCCCGACCTGCTCGATTGCTTCGGCGGCCCATTTGCACCGCTTGCTGCAGCTGTCTGAGACGCACGGCTTCACGCTGGTGGAGAACGATATTTATGCCGACATGGACCCGGTCTCGCGGTCCACGCTGGCCAGCCTGGACCAGCTGCAGCGCGTGGTCTACATCGGCAGCTATTCCAAAACCATCTCGCCCAATTTACGCGTGGGCTACCTGCTGGCGCGAGGAGAGCTGATCGAGGACCTGGCCCAGCTCAAGATGATTTCGGGCCTTACCTCGTCAGATATTTCCGAGCGGCTGACCTTCGGGGTGGTCACCGACGGCCGCTGGCGCAAGCACCTGAAGTCACTTCGCGAGAAGCTGGCGGTAGCGCACCGCAAGACTGAAAAGAACCTGACCGGCCTGGGCTTCGAGCTGTTCCATGAACCAGGCGCCGGCATGTACCTGTGGGCCCGGCATCCAGACCTTCCCGATGGAGCCGTCCTGTCCAAAGAGGCCACGCCCGAGGGCATCATGCTCGGCCCGGGACAATTGTTTCTGCTGGAGCCCCATCCGACGGGTTGGCTCCGCTTTAACGTGGCTTTCAGCGACGATGAGCGCATATGGCGCTTTTTGTCCCACCGCATTGATCTGGGCCGGCAGACGGCCCAATAAGCGGGGGCATCCCCCTCAAACCTATAATCAAAGGCTTAGCCAAAGCGGGTGAGCCCGAGGGCGTCCGCCTTGCCAAAACCACTATTGCAGACCATGAGCCATCCCACTTCCAAGTCAGCCTCCACGTCAGCTTCAACGCCCGTATTCACCGTCGCAGACATTCGTAAGACTTTCCTCGACTTCTTCGCGTCCAAGGGCCACACTGTGGTGCCGTCCAGCTCGCTGGTGCCGGGCAATGACCCGACGCTGATGTTCACCAACTCGGGCATGGTGCAGTTCAAGGACGTGTTCCTCGGCACCGACAAGCGCCCCTACGTGCGCGCGGCCTCGGTACAGGCCTGCCTGCGCGCCGGCGGCAAACACAACGACCTGGAGAACGTGGGTTACACCGCGCGCCACCACACCTTTTTTGAGATGCTGGGCAACTGGAGCTTCGGCGACTACTTCAAGCGCGAGTCGCTCAAGTGGGCCTGGGAGCTGCTGACCGAGGTCTACAAGCTGCCGCCCGAGCGCCTGCTGGCCACGGTGTATGAAGAAGACGACGAGGCCTACGACATCTGGACCAAGGAGATCGGCTTGCCGCCCGAGCGCGTCATCCGCATCGGCGACAACAAGGGCGGCCGCTACAAGTCCGACAACTTCTGGATGATGGCCGACACCGGCCCCTGCGGCCCGTGCTCGGAAATCTTCTATGACCACGGCGACCACATCCCCGGCGGCCCGCCCGGCAGCCCGGATGAAGACGGCGACCGCTTCATCGAAATCTGGAACAACGTGTTCATGCAGTTCGACATGGCGGCCGACGGCAGCGTCACCAAACTGCCCGCGCCTTGCGTGGACACCGGCATGGGCCTGGAGCGCCTGGCCGCCATCCTGCAGCACGTGCACAGCAACTATGAAATCGACATCTTCGAGGCGCTGATCAAGGCCGCCAGCCGTGAGACCGGCGAGAAGGACCTGGGCAACAAGTCGCTGTTCGTGATCGCCGACCACATCCGCGCCACCGCCTTCCTGGTCAGCGACGGAGTGAACCCGTCGAACGAAGGCCGCGGCTACGTGCAGCGCCGCATCATCCGCCGCGCGATCCGCCACGGCTACAAGCTAGGCAAGAAGACGCCCTTCTTCCACAAGCTGGTGGCCGACCTGGCTCGCCTGATGGGCGACGCCTATCCCAAGCTCAAGACCGACGAAGCCCGCATTACCGCCGTGCTCAAGGCCGAGGAAGAGCGCTTCTTTGAAACGCTGGAAATCGGCATGACTATTTTGGACACGGCGCTGGCAGGCGGCGCCAAGGTGCTGCCTGGCGACGTGGCCTTCAAGCTGCATGACACCTATGGTTTCCCGCTGGACCTCTCGGCCGACGTCTGCCGCGAGCGCGGCGTCGAGGTGGATGAGGCCGGCTTCAATGCCGCGATGAAGCAGCAGCAAGACGCTTCGCGGGAGGCGAACAAAGACAAGATCAAGATGAAGGGCTCCCTGGATTACTCAGGCAACGCAAATGCATTCACAGGCTATGAAAGGCTTGAAGAGCAGGCTCGCGTGCTTGCGCTTTATATAGAGGGCGTTCCGGTACAGCAGCTTAAAGAAGGGGAAACAGGAATCGTGGTACTGGATACGACCCCCTTCTACAGCGAAAGTGGCGGCCAAGTGGGGGATAGCGGCGTTCTGGCAGCCGAAGGGGTGCAGTTCGGGGTGAATGACACCCAAAAAATCAAGGCTGACGTATTCGGCCACTTCGGTACACAGACCCAAGGCACATTGAACGTTGGCGACACTGTCAAGGCCGGCGTCGATATGGCGCGTCGCCACGCTACCGTGCGCAACCACAGCGCCACGCACTTGATGCACAAAGCACTGCGCGAAGTGCTGGGCGACCATGTGCAGCAAAAGGGCAGCCTGGTGAACGCCGAGCGCACGCGCTTTGACTTCGCGCACAACGCACCCGTCACCGACGCGCAGATCCGCGAGATCGAAGCCCGTGTCAACGCCGAAATCCTCTCCAACGTGGCGACCGATGCCAGCGTGATGGACATGGAAGCCGCGCAGAAGACCGGTGCCATGATGCTGTTCGGTGAGAAATACGGCGACAGCGTGCGTGTGCTGACCATTGGCTCCAGCAAGGAACTCTGTGGCGGCACGCACGTGGCGCGCACCGGCGACATCGGCCTCTTCAAGATCGTCGCCGAAAGCGGCCTGGGAACGGGCGTGCGGCGCGTGGAAGCCGTGACCGGCGAGAACGCGCTGGCCTACCTGCAGTCGCTCGAATCCACGGTGCAGGCCGCGGCCGGCTCGCTCAAGGCCAGCCCCTCGGAACTGCAGGGCCGCATCGGCCAGGTGCTGGACCAGGTCAAGTCGCTCGAGAAAGAAATCGCCGCGCTCAAGGGCAAGCTGGCGTCTTCGCAAGGCGATGAGCTGCTCACGCAGGCGGTGGACGTCAAGGGCCTCAAGGTGCTGGCCGCCAAGCTCGAAGGCGCCGATGCCAAGACGCTGCGCGACACCATGGACAAGCTGAAAGACAAACTGAAAACCGCTGTCATCGTGCTGGCCGCCGTGGATGGCGACAAGGTGCAGATTGCTGCAGGCGTGACGGCCGACAGCGTGGGCAAGGTCAAGGCCGGCGAACTGGTGAACTTTGTGGCCCAACAAGTGGGCGGCAAGGGCGGCGGCAAGGCCGACATGGCCATGGCCGGTGGTACGGACGCCTCGAAGCTGGGCGATGCGCTGAAGTCGGTGCAGGCTTGGGTGACCGAGCGTGCCTAAGGCGGTCTTGAGGTGCCCCCGATGCACGTCAGATTGCTATTGATTTGATAGCTGCCCGCGCCGATTATTAAAGGGATAAAGGCCAATTTCATTCAAGAAATTGGCCTTTTTCATCCCTTTTTCACTCCACGGCGGCCCAGAACACCGCAAACCAGCTTTGCGGGTCGGTCCAGTAGTGAACCTGCCCGAATCCGGCTTGCCGCAGCAGTGCCGTCATGCTTTCCACGGTGTACTTGTAGGAGCATTCGGTGTGAATACGCTCGCCAGCGCCAAAGCGCCGCGCATGCCCAGGCCAGCGCACCGTGAGCTCCGACAGGGCTTCGAGGTGCATTTCGATGCGCGACTCCGCGGCATTGAAGAGTGCCACATGGCGCCACTGGCGAACATCAAAATCCGCCTGAAGGAGCCCGTTGACATTGAGCAGCAGGTTTTTGTTGAAAGCGGCCGTCACGCCCAGTGCATCGTCGTAAGCCGCTTCCAGCCGTGCGGTGTCCTTTACCAGGTCAATGCCCAGCAGCAGGCCGCGCGCCTTGCCCTGCGCCGGGTCGGCAATGTGCTGCAAGAACCGCAGGGCCTCTGCTGGATGAAAGTTGCCCAGGCTGGAGCCAGGGTAGAAAAACACTCGCTCCTGGCTTTGCACTTCGCGGGGCAATACCAGGCCGGACGAGAAATCCATGCCCAGGCCGACGATGTCGAGTGCGGGAAAACTGTTTTGCACCTGCGCGGCGGCATCGCGCAAAAATTCCACCGAGATGTCGACCGGCACATATTGCCGCGGCTGAAGATGCGGAATGAGCGCTGCAGCTTTGGCGCAATTGCCGGCGCCCAGGTCGATGAGGCAGGCGTGGTGGATACCACTCTCGCTCAGCGTGGCAGCGATCTGCGGGTAAGACGCCGCAAAGATGGCGGCCTCGGTGCGAGTCGGGTAGTACTCCTCAAGGCCTGTAATGGCCTCGAAAAGTTTCGAGCCCAGCTCGTTGTAAAAGAATTTGGGGCTGATGGTGGCCGAAGGTTCAAGCAATCCCTCTTCCAGTTCCTGCGCCACACTCTGGGTCTGGCCCGGCTGTGACTCGTTGTAGAGGTTGATGAACTGCGGCGATGCCGTTGGAAGGGCCTCAACGAGGCCGGGAAATTTGAGGGGCAGGTTCACGTTGGATCAGCCAGTTAAGTGATATCGACAGATTTAAAAGCAGATAGCGAGGCACCTTTGTAGGACTGAACCGCTTCGGGTGCAAGCGACATCGGCCAAATGCTGTCCTATATAGGGTTTGCGGACCGCCAACTGAGCTGCACGCGGTCAACCATCGCCATCTGTACTCCCTGTGTCACTTGGTCGTTGAATGCTTCCTTTTCTTACAAAAAGCCGGTCCGCACCGATACTGCACGATCAGTTCAGGGCGTTGGCTGAACATGGCTTGTGTCCCCTTGCGCGAAGCGCTGCAGGGTTTCGCCGGCCATGCGGTAGCGCACCCATTCAGCTTGCGGCTTGGCGCCCAGCGACTGGTAAAACTGGATGGCCGGTTCGTTCCAGTCCAGCACGCTCCATTCAAGCCGTCCGCAGCCGCTGTCAAAAGCCAGCCGGGCCAGGTGACGCAACAGCCCCTTGCCGGCGCCGCTACCGCGATGTTGGGGCGATACGTACAAGTCCTCCAGGTACATGCCTTTGCGGCCCAGCCAGGTGGAGTAGCTGAGGAAGTACACCGCAAAGCCCACGGCCTGGCCGTCTATCTCGCAGATGAGGGCCCGGGCGGGCGTGCCCGGCTCAAACAGGCTGCGCTCGATGTCCGCGACGCTCGCGATGACTTCGTGCTCTGCTTTTTCATAGATGGCCAGTTCGACGATGAAGGCGTGGATCACTGCGGCGTCGCTGGCTTGCGCGTCGCGGATGTTGATGTTCATGAAAGTTCCTGTACTGTGATTTCTTGGAAGACGCCGGGGCGCTGCAGCAGATGCTATACGGTCCCTAAAATGCAGGCTGTGCTTGTCCTTGCGCAATCTTGCTGTTCTTGCGGCGATAGAAGCCACCCATCCCATTTACCCATCAACCTGCGTATCAGCGTATTAACGCCAGGCCCATGCCGACCCTGTTTATTTCCCGCCGCCATTTCCTGAAGCAGACAGTCGCCGCCGGCTCAGGTGCGGCCATGCTTCCTGCCATGTCGCAGGGGCTCACCGGCCCGGCGTATGAAGTCGCCCCCTGGGCTGGTCCGTTGGCAGCGTTCTCGTTGGTGGACACAACCGGCAAGACCTGGCGCCCAGCGGATTTGCGTGGGCGGGCCGTGCTGCTGAATTTCTGGGCCAGCTGGTGCGAGCCCTGCCGCGCTGAAATGCCGACGCTGCAGCAGATTGCCGATCTCTACGGCGACGACAAACTGCTGGTACTGGCCATCAACTTCAAGGAGCCGGCGGCGCGCGCGCTGCAGTTCGCCAAAACCACCGGTGTCACGCTGCCGGTGCTGCTCGATCTGGACGGCAAAGTGGCCAGAGGCTGGGGCGTGAAGGTGTTCCCGACTACGCTGATGATCGACCGCACCGGCCGGCCGCGCCAGCGGGTCACGGGGGAGGTCGACTGGACCGGTGCAGCGGCTGAAAAGCTGATTGCGGGACTGCTTAGGGCCTGACAGTGCCCGCAGGCAAACCCGGCCCCGGAGCAAGGCGAGGGCAGAGGCGATAATTGCGGCCCAGACATCCCGCGGCATCTTTACCTGCCGCGGTGCACGTCGCCCTCACCCCATCCGGAGATCTTTTGATGACCACCGTACGCCGAGCCTTTCTGAAAAATACCGCGGCAGCTGCCGTAGCCGCGGCATTGCCCGCCATCACCTTTGCCCAGACACCCGTTGCCGCGCCCAGCCGCAGCAACTTCGCCCCCCAAAGCGGTACTTGGCGCACCTTTGATGTGACGACCCGTGTCGACATCCTCAAACCGCAAGGCGTGACCAAGGTGTGGCTGCCGATTCCCTCGGTCAACAGCGACTACCAGCGTTCGCTGGACAATGGTTTCTCCAGTAACGGCATCACCCAGCTCATGCAAGACGGCCAGGATGGCGCCAAGATGCTGTATGTGGAGTTTGCAGCGGGCGAGCCAAAACCCTACGTGGAGCTGACCAGCCGCGTACAGACGCAAGGCCGTGCGATGGATTGGTCGCAGAAGACAGCCCCGGCTGAAAGCGCCGACACGCTGCGTTACTTCACGCGTCCCACGGTCCTCATCCCGACCGACGGCATTGTGCGCAAGACCGCACAGGCCGCCACCCAGGGCGTGAAGACTGATGTTGAAAAAGCGCAAAAAATCTACGACTGGATCGTGGCCAACACCTACCGCGAACCCAAGGTGCGCGGTTGCGGTGAGGGCGACATCAAGACCATGCTCGAAACCGGCAACCTGGGCGGCAAGTGCGCCGACCTGAATGCGCTGTTTGTGGGCCTGTGCCGCTCGGTTGGCCTGCCGGCACGTGACGTCTACGGCATTCGCCTGGTACCGTCGGCATTCGGCTACAAGGAGCTCTCGGGCAACCCGGCAAGCCTGAAGGGCGCGCAGCATTGCCGCTCAGAGGTTTACCTCAAGGGCTACGGCTGGGTGGCGATGGATCCGGCCGACGTGGCCAAGGTCATGCGCCTCGAAACAGCCGAGTGGATCAAAACTACCACCAACCCGGTGGTCGCGCCCGTGAACAAGGCGCTGTTTGGCGGCTGGGAAGGCAACTGGATGGCCTACAACACCGCCCATGACGTCGCGCTGCCCAAGGCCAGCGGCGAGAAGCTTGGCTTCTTCATGTACCCCGTGGCTGAAAACGCAGCCGGCCGTTTTGATTCTTACGCGCCGGATGATTTCAAATATCAAATCACGGCAAAAGAGGTCATGGCCTGAGCATTAGGCTGCGTGCAGCCTGACAAGGGCTGATGATGCAGGAAACAATGAAACCGCGATGGGAGCCGGCGTTGTCAGGACGGCTTGCTGTAAAGCGCTTCATTGTTTGGATCGGCGTCATCAATTTGCCCAACGTCAAAAGCTGTGTGAAACTGGACTGAAAATTTGCGGGGTTTCACAGAATTTTTATAACTGTATTAATTTACAGTATGTTGTCTTGAGGCCCAGCATACAAGCGGCTTACAGGAGTTTTGAATGTCCAGATTAGATTGCAAGCGCCAGGTTATACCGCAGGTTTTGCGGCATACATTACGTTAGGCATTTAATTTCCGCGTTGGTGGCACAACTCATGAAGTTCATTCGAAGCACTTTGCAATCTGGGAGTCTCTGATGACCGCAGATAACCTATGCAACGCCGCTCTGGCAGAGCGAGGCGAGCATCTATGCAAACTGATGCTGCGCGAAGACGGGAACATTCCGGGTGAGCTTTGGTCTTGGAGCGTCTACATAGATGGAAACTCTCACCGCCGTGGTCCTGGATCAACAAGAAGCGATCCATTGAAGTGGTACGCAACCCTTCCAAAAGGTGAGCACCGCGTTGTCGTTCGAGAGGAAGACCCGACGAAGAAACACCGGCAAGAGTCGAATACCCTGTACTTCATCGTCGAGCTTCAGCAAGAACTCGTGATCAACGTAGCCTTCAATGAAGGTGAAGTCGTCTTGTCGCTAGCAGAATGAAGCGTTCTCGTGGCAAAAATGCCTAACCCTTCAATCGAGAGGACGTACCCCGGCAAGCCGGGTCACGCCTCTCATCTCAAACGTTAGACCGCATGGAAACTTCATCGCTCGTCGTAGGGCAAACGTACTACCGTCTTACGTTTGCGGACATTGAGATGACTATCCCAGGGATTGAGCCGCTTGTTTTCTCAGGAATGCATGAGTCCTCCCAAGGCGAACTGCTACCTACCTTTCAAGACACGATCTCCTATACATGGGTAGGTTGCTATCCTGGCCCATACAGGCGCGGCCAAGACATTGACGTCGCGCTGTACCCTATGAAAGAGGCCGAAGCGGCGGAAATGCTCTCGCTTTCGGAAGTCGTAGGGAAGATCAACGAACTTTTCGTCAGAGCGGAACGCCTGGGATTCCCCACGCTAAAGCCGCCGCGCATCCCACCTGGCAATGCGGCCTAACCGTTCCATCGAGAGGACGCTTTCCGGCCTTCGGCCTCCAAGCGCCTCTCATGTCAAACATTAAACCTTATGCCGTTCTGCCCAAAGTGCGCCACGACAGGCGATAACGATGCGATTGTTTGCACTGTATGTGGTGCACCTCTGCCCTCGTCACCGGAGCTAACCGCGAAAGGACTTCCTGAGCCGCAATCCATCACCATAAATAAGATTATTGCGATTATTCTTGGCCTATTGAGCGTTTGGCGTGGCGGGTTACTTTTACTTGTTGGCCTGGCGCTTGCGTGTTGGCTGTACATGGCGAAAGGTAAAGTGCCATTGTTCTTCGCATATGCGTTTTGCGCCGTTATCGTGGTTTTGGCATTTGTTGTTTTTGCGGTGCTAGGCGCAGCGCTCAGCAGCAGGTAGATGGTGTGAAAGAAGTAAGGCTTAACTTGTTGATTGATCGGATCGTCAACGGCGGTGGCTGCATGCCTCATTCTTCGGAGCGCGGCACGCCGTTGTCGACCGTTCATCGCCAACGTTAAGTGTCTATGAAAGTTGCTGTCTCCGCGCTACAACCAGGGGATGTAATTCGAACCAATCCAGACGATGGGTATTGGGGATGTGCGATCGTCCTTGATCGCTTCTCGCTCTCGCCAATGTTTCCAAAGTCAGAAGCTAGCCACATTGCTACGACTGGGCTTGTAAAGAAGAGCCTCTATGAGTTGGTGGACATTGATATGTCAGACCTTAAACCGCTGTTGTTTGAGCAGCATTACCAGCCTACTGAAGATTCACCGCTTTACATCAAGACCGTAACCTGCGTTGAGAAGTACGCATTACTAGGTAAGCACAAGGTTGACGTTATCGGGACAACTGACCCACTGCAAATATATGGCGGTCCGTTGTGCGCCACATTCGGCGACTTCCCTGGCGGCTTTCCGTTGCGCATGCATATTGACAGGTATCTGGGAAATGAAGCACTCATTACTTGGCGAAGGAAATGCGATAAAGACGCTTGGGATGCGATGGTGGCGAAGAGCAATGCAGCTAATTTTGATCTTGAGAAAGAAAGGCTTCAGAAGAATCATGAAACACGTAAACCAAGAACGCGAGAGTAGGACACCTAACCCGATGGTCGAGCGGAGCTGCGCAAACAGCCGCGCAGCCCGCTCAACTCAACGTTAGAGCGCACGAGTCATTCCCGATGCCAATCCAAATCACCTCAGAACACGAGTTCCTCGTAGGTCAGCCAACCGTCATCGAGGGGCCAGCGCCAGAAGGTTCACTCGTCGTAGTCTTTGAAGACGACGGGAGTACTGGCTACTTCTACGCGCTCGACACATCGCACGAAGGGCAACCTATTCAGGATGCCCTCCAAATCTACAATGTCACCAATGTCTCTGACCGCGCCAAGCCATCGACGGTCAAGATCGGTTGGTCGCTCGACAACCAGAAGGCCGTCTTGCTAATCAACGGACATCCTCATGCAGTCTTTGATTTCGCGGCAAAGCAAGGCTACTGTCGCACTGGCTTTCCTCCGCCGTCTCCCGCCGGTGCTTGGGCAAGTCAAGGCCACGAGTGGCGCGAAACCGCAATTGAGCTCTTTGCGTGAAGCGCTCTAACCCTTCCTTCAAGCGGACCTGCCTTCGGCAGGCCACTTAAGTCAAACGTTAAGTCTCAAGAGAAATCACGCGATGGACGCGCACCTGAAACTACGACCGTACGAAGCGCTAATCTCGCATCCAGGCCCGCTTGCCGCTGTCTTTCGTGTCACCGTAGTGGCCAGAAGTCTCGACGATGCGACGGAACGGCTGGAGAGTGAATATGGGCTTGGTCGCGTGTACAGTCTTTGGAATGAAGACGACGCGAACAAGCCGAGGAGTGCAAATTGAACGGTGTGATCGGTTGGACGGCGAGACTTAACAGGTTCGTCGAATGGACCCACAACGGCGGCCAACGTGGTCGCCATTCTTCAAGGCTGAGTGCGCCGTCGTGGTCCACTCACGGCCGACGTTAGGTGGCTGCTATGGCACGATCAGTCATTTCAAGCCGAAGGGGCGGGATCGTACGGCTCCTCATTGCGTCTGCCCTATTGGTCGCTTTTGGCAGCTATTTTTTTTACCTCGGCTGGGAAACGTTCATTGATGGTGAGGTGCTCATTAAAAGAAAGAACAGTAATCCGTACATGGCATATGCGTACGGGGAGAATTCAGAAGCCTTCTTCCGTTACTTTCGCGATTGGTTCTGGGCCACCGGGCTCATCGTTCTCACGGGTGTTGCTCTTCCGATTTGTTTGGTGCTTCTTCCCTCAAAGCAAAGGAACTATTGGCTTCATTTCTTTGGAGAAACTGCGGGGGGGATACGTAGCAATCTGCCGTGGGCTTTGGCGCTCTTGATATGCATGGCGCTGTTTGGCTTGCTGGCTGACGAGGTTAGCGATCGCGGCCTGCCGCCAACGCGGCGCATAAAGCCCCTTAACCCTTCGATCGATCGGCCATCTTCCAGCGTGCTACCCACGCTTCCCGGCGCCGCTCAGGTCCAACGTTAGACCGCAAAGCCATGCCCGGTTACGCCGTCTACGTTCTCCTTGTCTGCGCTGGCTTCGGCGTGTGGGCGCTGCTGTTCTGGTTTGTGCGGACAAGCTCCGGGCCGAAGCGGATGGCGCTGGGTTGGAGCCTTGTTGGGCCGCTTCACGCCTACTTGGAGAAACGCGGGTACCGGCTGCGCCGGCGAGAGTTGTTCGGGTGGGCACTGGTCGGCGCCGTCATGCTCCTTGCCCCTGTGCTGTCGTGGCTGCTTGAGCGATGATTGCGCGTATGCGGTCTAACAGGTCGTTCGACACGGAAACGCAGCGGCATTGCGCCGCGAGCCGTGCGCGAGAGCATACGTCTCGCGGCGCAATGCCACTGCGTGCCGGTCAACTCCGACGTTAGAAGCCATTTCAGATATGCCATCACCAGTCATCATCGCGCTTGACTTCGAATCCTCGGCTGCGGCGTTAGCGTTGGTCGATCGGCTCGGCCCCGAAGCCGATCACTACAAGGTCGGCCTTCAGCTGCTCACAGAGTCTGGACCGCAGGTAGTTCGAGAGCTGGTGTCATCAGGAAAACAGGTCTTCCTTGACCTCAAACTTCATGAGATACCGAACTCTGTAGCGAATGCAGTCAAAGCCGCTGGCAAACTTGGGGCTTCAATGGTTACGGTCCACACGTCAGCGGGTTCGGCTGTTCTGCGAGCGGCTGCTACTGCTGCCGAGTCATACCCGAATTTAAAAGTCCTTGGCCTTACGGTCATCACAAGCCTTTCTGACGCCGAGCTCCCAGAGATCGGTCTCGCACCATCAATCAAGGACCAGGTTTTCCGCCTCGCTTCGCTGGCTTGCAGGTCAGGCTGCCATGGTGTCGTGGCTTCTGCCCAGGAGGCCGCCTATTTGCGTGGTTCCTTGCCTGCCGGAGTACTCATCGTCTGCCCCGGCATTCAGCTTTCCCAGCCGACGGCTGCAGACCAGGTGCGCATCTCCACTCCTGCTGCGGCAGCCAAAGCAGGTGCCACTCACATCGTCATCGGCCGCGCCATAGCAGGTGCTTCGGAGCCCCTGGCGGCGTATCGCACAGCAGTCGAGTCGTTTAACAATGGCGTCTAACCCTTCAATCAGCCGGACATACCCCGGCAAGCCGGGTCATGTCGTTTATCTCACTTGCCAAAATCTCTGAGTGTTTCGTGGCCATAGAAAACATCCTCTTTGATGCTGATGGCGTTCTCCAATACGCAACAAGGCACTGGCAACCTGCGCTTCAGTCCATTCTCAAGCTCGAAGATGAGACGCAAGCCAAAGCCGTTCTAGCTGACGTGTTCGAAGCCGAAACCGAAGTGCTCGAAGCCGAAGGCGGTTTCGCTGAGCGGCTCGATGCAGTGCTCTCAAAATGGGGCCGATCAGGCTTTCTCTCCGAAGCGCTGAGCGTTATTCATGCAATCGAAATTCACCAAGATGTCATGCAATCCGTCCAATCCATTCGCCGTTCGGGCATTCGGTGCCACGTCGGGAGCAATCAGCAGACCTCGCGCGCAAAGCATATGTCTGAGGGGCTGAACTACAGGTCTCTATTTGACACCGAGTTCTACTCGTGCGTTGTTGGCGTAGCTAAGCCCAAGGTTGCCTTCTTCGAGAAAGTCGTTGCACAACTCGGCTGCGATGCAAGCGCCGTGCTATTCCTGGACGATAGAGCTGAAAACGTTAAGGCTGCAAAGCAGGCAGGACTAAATGCAATGGTCTTCTTTGGCTCAAACGGCGCGTCTGAGCTTCAGCGCCAGTTGGCCGGCTTTGGCGTGATCGTAGATCACTGACACAATGCACGAGAAGCTCAACCCTTTCATCGAGAGGATTTGTCCCGGCAAGCCGGGTCAAAGGCTCTCATATCAAACGTTAAACATCAAAGAATGACCGTCGCCGATCCTCACAAAGAACTTAGCATCCGGTTGTTCGCGAGCTTGCGGCGAACCGGCGTAAATTTCATCTTTGTCTGGCTGGTGGCATTGGGCGGCTTGGTTGCACTATCGTTCACTTCGCAGCCGTGGCTTTTGTGGGCGTTATCTGCTGTGCTCGCCGTTCTGTTTTGCGCCGTTTGTCTTCCGAACATCGGTCGCACCGTGGCGCTCTACAAAATGCACGGAGGCTTTGACCGAGCCTTTCGCCTGCATGTCGTTCTCGCTGACGCTGGTGCCTGCGGGACGTTGTATGCTGTAGTCGCTCTCTGGTGGCCTCTTCCGTTTGCCTTTGCGGGCTTAGTCGTCGGCTTCGTCGCAGCACTTTTCAATAGTCTGGTCGGCAGTGGCAGTGACGCTTAACATGACGATCGACGCGGCCCTACAACAGCAGGCTGCTGTTCCGCCGCTACTTATCGTAGTCCGGCCCTCTCCACGTCAGACCTCAGAAAGTTCGTCCATGCCAAGCAAAATCACGCCGGTAATACAGGTTGCCATCCCGTCGCAGTCTGCCGTTGCTACTGCATTCAAGTCGGTGAATCTCGCGGACGCGTTCTCGATTCAACTTCCTTCTGATTCCTCTATAAATCCGGATGTCTTGGCCCGATTCATCTTCTCGGTGCAGCCATCCTGGATCGGAGCGCTCCTCAACGTTCGAGATGCAATCGTTGCGGGATTTGGCCTAAAGACCGCCAAACACCTCGCAACGCTCTCTGGTGACGCTACAGTCCCCCGCATCAGCATCTTCAGGGTCTTCGGCACTACCGAAACTGAGGTCGTCCTGGGCGAGGATGACAATCATCTTGACTTCCGGCTGTCAATTCTCTGCATGCCAGGCTTGCCGCCAAATACCGGTAACCAACTGACCCTGTCAACCGTCGTTCACTGCCACAACCTTTTGGGCCGAACCTACTTATCGGTCATTGCTCCCTTCCATCGCCAGGTTGTGAAAGCCAGTCTTCGTCGCGCTGCAAGCGTTGGGTGGCCCAAGGCAAGTGAAAGCTTGTGCAACCGAACGCGTGTCGCCCCGCTCAGCTGTTAGACGGCACAGCATGCCGACTCGCGCCCGCCGCGCCATGGAGATAACCGACGCAATTCGGCACGTCCTTGTATTTGATTGGGACCCCATTGGAGTGATGGATGATCCGGACTGGCCACGAGACGAATACGACTCGTACATCGGTCATGTTTATGTCATGCTTGCCCGCAAGGAGTCGGTCGAATCTATCTCTCGGCACCTGTGCTTCATTGAGGAGAAGGTCATGGGCCTTGGCGCCTTGCCTGCTTCCGCTCGGTTGAACGTAGCGGTTAAGCTCAAAGCCATCGACATAGGGTCCGCCGGTACGGTCTAACGTGTCGGTCACCTTACATAGGAGTCATTAATGAGCACCCTTGCGAAGGATTCTTCAGCTTTCGAGGCGCACCAACGACGAATGCTGCTGGAGATCCTGATAACCGTCCGCGATGGCTTCGTCGAAGCTGGAGTGAAAAAGGAGAAGAGGCTGCGCGAGTTGACCGAGAATCTGGCCTTCCATTTGGCATGCATCGTCGATGGGTCGAGGGTGATGAATACTGGCGCGGAATATGTGCACCCTGTACTGGCTTTTACAAAAGGCATCGGTAAGAAGCCAGACTACGCGGAGTTGATCTACTCTGGTGGTGGCTCTTGGATGCACGAGATACTTGACGAGGAACTCACGAATGAAGTATTCGAAAAGGATGATTCCTGACACGTCCGTCGAATGGATCGTCTGTGGCGACCGCTCACATACACGTTAGGCGTCACTCATGACTGCATTTCGACTACTCGCCGTTCAAGTCCTCCTGTGTGTGTGCAACGTATGTGTCGCAGGCGTACCTACATCCAAGGAGCAAAAGGCATTGCTCGCAATTGCACCCGAGTTTCGACATCTCGACTTCGTCTCTGCAGCTGCGGAGGGAGACTTGAATGGCGACGGAGTTCTCGACTTGTCCTTGCTGCTGACTGGACGCAAAGGCGAAGATCCGCGAGAGGAGCGGTTATTCGTTCTCATTGGAAGAGCGGATGGCAGCTATCAAGTTCTTTCAACGTCTGGTGAGTTCTGTCACCCCAGCAAGTTCTACAACCTGGACATCAAGAACAATTCCTTGGTCGTTCAGGCGGTGTACTACGCAGACGCCGCCCGGTTCTCGGGCTTCACCCTGCAGTTCCGTTACAACGCCGGTATCAAAGATCTTGAACATATCGGAGAGCAGCAAGACGATGAAGACTATTCCAGTAACTCCCACTATAAAGTGAGCCTTAACTATTTGACCAGGGCTGCCATTCACTCACGGCGCGCTGGAAAGAGGCACAAGGAAGTTAGAGGCCGGCTCATTGATGCCCCCGGCGTATTGCCTTTAAATGGATTTGTCTGTTCAGGCTACGGCATGACGAATTCTTCCGTCTACATTGACGACAACTTCAAGGTGTTGAAGAAGGGAGGTACTTCTCCATGAGGCCTAACCCTTCCATTGAGAGGACGTCACAAGGGCTGAGCCCTTGCGTCGCCGTCATGTCAAACGGTAGGAGTCGACGAACGCATGCTCCACGACCCATGGCTTAGCCGATGGCTTCCGATGCTCCAGGAGTCCGCCGGCTCATTGCCGGTACTTGAGATCGGCTGTGGAACCGGCGCAGACACGTCCACCTTGATCCATGCCGGCCTTTCTGTTCTTGCCTTCGATCTTTCCGCCGCTTCTGTCGCCGCTGCGAGGCTCCGGGCACCTCAAGCATGCATCTCATGCCAGGACATCAGGGATCCGTTTCCCCTCCGTCCTGGCGAAGCGGGTGCCGTTGTGGCAAGCCTCACCCTGCATTACTTTCCATGGCATGAAACCCTGGGACTGGTGAGCCGGATCAGGCAGACGCTCCAGCCGGGTGGGCTGCTCTTGTGCCGGCTGAACTCGGTCGAGGATAAGAACTTTGGAGCCACTGGGCATCCTGCCATTGAGCCCAACTACTACCTTGTTGACGGCCAGGCCAAGAGGTTTTTCGATGAGGGAAGCGTCAACGAACTGTTCGCAGCCGGATGGCAGGTCTTGTCCAGGGAACACCAGACGACCAACAAGTACGTTCGCAAGAAAGCGCTGTGGGAAGTCGTGGTCCAACGCGGCGCCTGACCCCATCATTCCAGCAGGCCGCCTTCGGCTTGGCGTCATGGGTGACATACACCAGGTCAGCGCTACAGGTCTCGCAGCGCCAGCCGGCTTTCAAAGTGCCGCTGCTTGCCTGTTACCGGGTCCGTAAAGGCAATGGATTTAGCCAGCAGCTGCAGCGGGTAGCGGTAGTCGTCGTCAGGCGTCACGTCTACCGGCGGGTACATGCGGTCATTCAGCAGTGGCAGACCGAGCGCGTTCATGTGCACGCGCAGCTGGTGTTTCTTGCCTGTCACGGGACTGAGTCCATACAGCGCGTGGTTGCCGTGCACCTTGATCACATCGATCTGCGTGTAGCTGTTAGGCTCACCCGCAATTTCACGTTGCCGGAAAAAAGGCTCGTCTTCGGCGATGCGGCTTTTGCGGATAAGGGGAAAGCCGATGTCGCCGCGCCATGGGGCTACGGCTTCGTAATGCTTGGTCACTTCATGCCGGCGGAACAGCGACTGGTAGGCATCACGTTCAGCCGGGTTGACTGAAAACAGCACCAGGCCCGCGGTTTCGCGGTCGATGCGGTGGATGGGCACGAGGCCGTCGATGCCGAGCCTGTTCTTCAGGCGGACCAGCAGCGTCTCCTGCAGGTAGTGGCCCGAGGGTGTGACGGGCAGGAAATGCGGCTTGTCGGCCACCACCAGGTGTTCGTCCTGGAACAGCACGGTTTCTTCAAAGGGGATGCGGGGTTCTTCGTCCAGTGCGCGGTAGTAGTACACGCGGATGTGGCCGCGGTAGGGGCGTTCGGCGGTAACGGTTTCGCCGAATTCATCGACCACCAGGCCGTCTCGCATCCGTTGCAGCCATACTTCGCGCGATATCGCCGGGAAGCGTTCCACCAGAAAGTCAGTGATGCTGGGCCAGCTGCCGGCCGGAAGCCCGACGCAGCTGGGGCTGATGCCGGCCCGCGTCGGCATGCCGTGCAGTCCAAGTTTGGGTGTTTTGCTCACACCCGCGCGGCCGCAAGATCAGGCACGCACAAACACGACGTCCCACACGCCATGCCCTAGCTTGATGCCGCGATTTTCAAATTTGGTCAGTGGCCGGTACGCCGGCTTGGGGGCATAGCCGCCGGCGCTGTTGTCTGCCGTATTTTTCAGCAACGGTTCTGCGCCCAGGACTTCCAGGATCTGCTCGGCATAAGGTTGCCAGTCAGTGGCGCAATGCAGGTAGCCGCCGGGTTTGAGGCGCGCCGCGAGCTTGGTGATCAGCGGCGGCTGGATCAGCCGGCGCTTGTTGTGCTTCTTCTTGTGCCAGGGGTCGGGGAAAAAGATGTGCGCGCCATCGAGGCTGGCTCGCGGGAGCATGTCGTCAATCACTTCGACCGCATCGTGCTGCAGGATTCGGATGTTGGACAGGTTTTGTTCGTCAATGCGCTTGAGCAGGGCACCTACGCCGGGCGTATGCACTTCGCAGCAGAGGAAGTTCTTCTCGGGCATCAGCGCGGCAATGTGCGCAGTGGCCTCGCCCATGCCAAACCCTATTTCGAGGATGGTGGGGGCGCTGCGCCCAAAGGTTTTTTCGAAATCAAGCGGCGCATCGGCATACGGCAACAAAAACTTCGGGCCCACATCGGCAAAGGCCTTGGCCTGGCCTGCGGTGGTGCGGCCGGTGCGGCGCACGAAGCTGCGGATGTTGTGGGGCGGGTGGGTGTCGGCGGGCGCGCCTTCAGGCGAGGCAGGCGGTACGGGGGGAAGGGTTTCAATCACCCGGCAATTTTAGTCGCCCAGAGCGGTATGGCCTGCTGAAGCCATTCTGCGGGCGTCCGCGCGTTGGCCATGCGCTCGACTTCCAGCCCCAGTGTTTGGCCTGCCTGGGCCAACAGCGTCAGCGGTTGGGAGGTGTCCAGCGGCTGGGCACCGTTCTGCTTGGACAACTTTTCGCCATTGGCGCCCAGCACCAGCGGCGTGTGCAGGTAGCGCGGCAGTGGCAAGCCGAGTGCGCGCTGCAGCAGGATTTGCCGCGCGGTGTTGTCGGCAAGGTCTTCGCCCCGCACGATGTCGGTGATGCCCTGGGCTGCGTCGTCGACCACCACGGCCAGCTGGTAGGCCCAGAGGCCGTCCGCGCGTTTAAGGACAAAGTCGCCTACCTCGCGGCCGACGTCTTGCATCTGTGCGCCCAGGCGGCGGTCGTTCCAGCGGACTTCGGCCTGTGTGGCAGTCGGCGGTGTGGCGCCAGTTGCTATTAAATTAATAGCTACTTGCGCCCGTTTTGCTTGGGCAATACCGCTATTTTTCCCATAATTCTGCGTCAAAAACCGCCACGCACGCGCAGCGCGGCCCTGCAGCCCGTTGCGGCAGGTGCCGGGGTACACCAGCTCGCCATGGCGTTCGCGTGGCTGCCCGGAAGCTGCCAGCGCCTGCGCAATGTCCTGCCGCGTGCAGGCACAGGGGTAGGCGAGGCCCTGGGCAATCAGCGAGTCGAGCGCGTTCTGGTACGGGGCGCCGCGTTGTGATTGGTAAACCGGCGTTTCATCGGGTACCAGGCCGCAACAGGCGAGCTGTTCAAGAATGACCCGGTCTGCGCCCGGCACACAGCGCGGAGTATCGACGTCCTCAATGCGTACCAGCCACCGGCCGTGGTGAGCCCGGGCATCCAGCCAGCTGGCCAGGGCCGCTACCAGCGAGCCCGCGTGGAGCGGACCTGTGGGAGAGGGCGCAAATCTACCTTTGTAGCCAGAGGCCATAAACAGAGGGAACTATGAGAAGGCTAACCTGACGGCCGCCGCGCCGGGCCGCCCCAAGCAAGGCCAGCCCCCTCGGGGGGCAGCGCTGTACGCGAAGCGACAAGCGTGGGGGCTAACAAACTTCGAGGGCCATTTCAAGGCCCGATACAAAACCGTCTTCGACGCGGTGACCCAGGCACCAGTCGCCGCAGGCGCCGATGCGGGATTTGGCGTCCCAGGCGTGTGTTTTGCCCAGGGGCTGCTGCGTCTGGGCGTAGCGCCAGCGGTGCACTGCCGCATGCGGCGGCTGGGCGCGGATGCCGGTCACTTCAGTGAAAGCCTTCAGGAGCTTGGCCTTGACGCGCTCGACATCGTCTTCGAGGTGGCGTTCCGACCATTCCGGGCTGGCCTGCACGGTCCAGCGTTCGATCGGGCTGCGCCCGGGTTTGGAAGACTCCCGCGCCAGCCAGGCAATGCGGTGGTGCGTGCTGCGCGCGGCATTCCAGTGGGGACCCAGGTGCGCCATGGTGGGTTGCATTGCTTGCGGAAAAGCCAGCATCAGCGTCCAGCAAGGCGCAACGCTGACTTCCGACAGCTCGGCCACCAGGGGTTTGGCCTGCTGTGAACTGAGCAGCAGGGCCTGCGCCTGCGAAGACGGTACCGCCAGGATGACGGTGTCAAAACCTGAATGCACGCGGTTGTCTGCGCCAGGCCCTTCGGTTTGCAGCTGCCACTGCCCGGCGTGCAGTTTGTCGGGTTCGATCCGCATGACTTCTGTTTCAAGCGCGAGTTGGCCCGTAGCAGCCAATGGCTGGGCCCACAGCCGGACCAGTGCGTTCATGCCCGGCGTGGCAACCCAGTGGGCCTCCTTGGGCGGCAGCGCAGAAGCCACGACACGGCCGAGCTCATCGAGGATGCGCACGGTGTTGGCGCTCCAGGGCCGGACCAGCCCCGGGGCGGTGGCCAGGGCCTTCTCAAAGCGCGCGTCGCGCACGGTGAAATATTGCGTGCCGTGGTCAAAGCCGCCGAATTCGCTTTCGCGCGTGGCCATCCGGCCGCCCGCGCCCCGGCTTTTTTCAAACACCGTGACGCGGTGGCCGGCTTGCACCAGGGTGCGGGCGCAGGCAATGCCCGCAATACCGGCGCCTATGACAGCAATGCGGCGCGGAGCCGCGGATTCAGGGGGGCGGATGGATTTTTTTGTCATGTCTTTGTACTTTATTTGTGCGGTTTGACGAATGGGCGTGCTGCGGGTCATTCAAACGGTTTGCGGCGTCCCGGTGTAGGTCATCACATCTCAACCATAAACGAAAACTTCAGGAAGCTGTTCTACGCACACTCTACACGCAGCCGCGGTGCATGCGCAGTTATTGCGCGCCACTACGGGTTTTCATGCAGACTGGTCGCGCTCCAGCAGGGCTTTTCGCGTGGCGGGATTCTCCAGTTGCTTGAGCCACCACTGCAGCGCCCGCCCGCCATGGCCGTCAACGGATCGCAACCACGCGTAACTCATGGGCACCAGGCGTGGTGCACGCTGCATTTTTTTCTCGACCAGCCTGCCGGTGGCAACATGCGGGCGTGCAAGGTATTCAGGCAAAAAGCCGCCGCCCAAGCCACGCAGCTGGGCATGCAGTTTTTCCTGCATGCCCGGCACCGTAAAGATGTCCTGCCCGCCGAGCAGGCCCACGGTGATGCCGCTGCCGCGCTGCACCGAATCCGCCACGGCCACCGCACGGTGGGGCATCAGCATGGCGTCCGTCACCGGTTCGGCCGCCTTTGCCAGCGGGTGGTGCGGCGCCACGGCGTAGATGAAATGAATGTTGCCCAGTGTCTTGTGCTGCACCGATGTATTGGTGGACGGTTCCATAGCCACCCCAATCGCCAGGTCGGCCTGGCCGGACGTGAGTGCTTCCAGCGTGCCCGACAGCGCTTCTTCGCGGATCCGAAGGCGGGTGGGCGGGTTCAGGGCAAAAAATGCTTCGCACAGCTCCATCACGGTGGTGCGTGAGATCACACTGTCCACCGCCAGCGTGAGCTGCGGCTCCCAACCAGTGGCAACGCGCTTGACGCGGTTGGCCACCGCGTCGAGTTCAGCCAGCAGGCGGTTGCCTTCACGCAGCAGTTCCTTGCCGGCCTCGGTCAGTTTGGCCTGCCGTGATGAACGGTCAAACAACAGCACATCGAGCGCGTCCTCCACCTGGCGGACGCGGTAGGTGAGGGCGCTGGGAACCAGGCCCAGCTCGCGCGCGGCAGCCGCCATGCTGCCGGCCCGGTGCACGGCACCAATTAGGCTGATGCTCTCGGGCGTCAGCGCGTCGCGTATGCGGTTATTGGTCATTGGAGTGAATAACGTTCAAATAATTTGAATGATGCCATCAAAGTACAGCAATGGAAAGCAGGGCTCCCACGCCTACATTGGAGTCATTGCAAACGCAGTTCAACGCACCTTGAAAGGAGCACCTCATGATGACTTTAAGAACCTCCAGCGAACGCGGTTACGCCGACCACGGCTGGCTCAAGTCTTTTCATTCCTTTTCGTTCGCCGGCTACTACGACCCGGCGCACATGGGCTTTGGCAACCTGCGTGTGATCAATGAAGACCGCATTGCCGCCGGCCGGGGTTTTGGCACCCACGGCCACAAGGACATGGAAATCATCAGCTATGTGCTGAGCGGTGAGCTGGCGCACAAGGACAGCATCGGCAACATCAAGGGCATCCCGCCCGGTGATGTACAGCGCATGAGTGCTGGCACCGGCGTACAGCACAGCGAGTTCAACCACGCAGATGGGCAGACCACGCATTTCCTGCAAATCTGGATCGAGCCCAATGTCACCGGCATTCCCCCCAGCTACGAGCAAAAAACATTTGCCGATGCGGAAAAGCGTGGCACCTTGCGCCTGGTGGCTTCGCCTGACGGCAGCCAGGGCTCGGTGCTGATCCATGCCGATGCAAGGCTGTATGCGGGCCTGTTTGACGGCGCGGAAACCTTCACGTTGCCGCTCGATGCGAAGCGCAAAACCTACGTGTTCCTGATCCGTGGACAGCTTGAAGTCAACGGCCGGGAGCTGAAGGCCGGCGACGCCGCCGCACTTCAGTCGGAAGCCGCCTTGCAACTGACCGGAGGCCAGGGCGCCGAAGTACTGGTGTTTGACCTGGCGCCTTAAGGCCCGGAGCAAACACCGCCAACCTACACCCCGTGCAACGCCATGCGCATGAGCACATGGCGCTTGCCCAGAGTGTTTTTTTCATCCATCATTTCCCCCGTTAACTTTATTTATAAGGACTCACCATGCTCAATTCCCTGCAAAACCCGCTGTCGCTGATTGGCCGTCTGCTGCTGGCCCTGCTGTTTGTACCTGCCGGCTTTTCCAAGATTGCCGGCTTTGCAGGCACCGTAGGCTACATCTCGTCCAAGGGTGTGCCGCTGCCTGAAGTCGCAGCCGCCATTGCCATCGTGGTGGAGCTCGGCCTGGGCATCCTTTTGGCTGTGGGCTTCCAGACGCGCTGGGCGGCGCTGGCCATCGGCGTCTTCACGGTTGTCATCACCTGCATCTTCCATGCGTTCTGGGTTGACCCCACGCAACAAATGGCGTTCTTCAAGAACATGGCCATCGTTGGCGGCCTGTTCAGCATCGCGGCTTTTGGTGGTGGCGCCTGGAGCGTGGACGCCAAGACCAAGGGCTGATTCGTCAACAGGGCTGCAGCAGGGGTTCATGCCCAAAGCTGCAGCCCTTTTGTTTGCCTGCTCCAGATATCAACTCTGCCGCGAAAGACACGAATGTCCAAAGTTGTCGTGATTTACCACTCCGGTTACGGCCATACCCAGCGCATGGCGCAATCAATCGCCGAAGGGGCGGGCGCCGAACTGGTGGCCATTGATGCCGACGGCAACCTGCCCGAAGGCGGCTGGGAAACGCTTGATGCCGCCACGGCCATCATCATGGGCTCTCCCACCTACATGGGCAGCGTCAGCTGGCAGTTCAAGAAGTTTGCCGATGCTTCGTCCAAACCCTGGTACACCCAGGCCTGGAAGGACAAGCTGTTTGCCGGCTTCACCAACAGCGCAGCCATGAGCGGCGACAAAATGTCGACGCTGAATTACCTCTTTACTTTGGCCATGCAGCATGGCGGCATCTGGATCAGCCAGGGCGTCATGCCCAGCAACAGCAAGGCCGCGGAGCGCAGCGACGCCAACTATCTCGGCTCTTACAGTGGCGCTGTCGCACAATCGCCATCGGATGCAGGCGCCGGCGAAATGAACGCAGGCGACCTGGACAACGCCCGCAATTTTGGGCAGCGCGTGGCCGGTATAGCGGCGAGATTCGCTCCCTGATCCTTTTTTCTTTTCAGGAATTGTTATGACCATTGAACTCAGGCGCAACCTTCCCGCGGAGCTGGCCCAGCATCTGCAGATACGCAGCCACGAACTGGTTACCGACGCCACCCTGGCAGAAGGCGGCGACGACGCAGGCCCCTCACCCCATGACCTGTATGACGCGGCGCTCGGCGCCTGCAAGGCCGTGACGGTGATGTGGTACGCCCGCAAGAAGGGCATCCCTGTCGACGAGATAAAAACGCAGGTTGAGCGGGACGACTCCCAGGAGCGCGCCGGCGTTTACAAGCTTGCCACCAAACTCCAGATCAAGGGTGCCTTGACAGACGCCCAATTACAGGAACTGCACACCGTTGCCCAGAAATGCCCCGTGCACAAACTCATGAGCACGGTCACGACGGAAATCACGACTGATGTGGAGCGGCTGGCGTGAGCGTTGCACTGAAACTGACCGGGCATCACAAGGACCTGGGCGGCGGCTTCATGGTGCGGCGCCTGCTGCCTTCCGCGCAGCAGCAATCGGTTGGCCCTTTCATTTTCTTTGATCACTTTGGCCCGGTGACTGAACAGCCCGGCGCCGACCACGATGTGCGGCCGCATCCGCACATTGGCCTGGCTACCGTGACCTATCTGTTCGAAGGCGCCATGATGCACCGTGACAGCATCGGTTCTGCCCAGCGCATAGAGCCCGGGGCCATCAACTGGATGACGGCAGGACGGGGCATTGTGCATTCGGAGCGCGCGCCCGACGACCTGCGTGACACCGCCTATGTGAACCATGGCCTGCAGCTATGGGCTGCCTTGCCCGCAGAGTTTGAAGAAACTGCGCCGGTGTTTTCACACACACCTGCGGATAGCATTCCCGAAGTATCTGTGGACGGTGCGGTGGTGCGTGTGCTGGTCGGAGACGCATTCGGAAAGGTCTCTCCCGTCAAGACTTTTTCCAGAACCCTTTATCTGGATATAGCGCTCGCAGCGGATACGCCTTTCATACTGCCGCCGCTAGCGGAGCAGATGGCGCTGTATGCGGTGGACGGTGACTTGCTGCTGGACGGGGAACCCCTGGCGATGCACACGCTCGCGACCCTCTCGCCCGGCACCGCAGTGCAGCTCAGTGCAAGCACCGCGACGCGTCTGGTGGTGATCGGTGGCGACGCGCTGGATGCCCACCGCTTCATGTGGTGGAACTTTGTCTCCAGCCGCAAGGAGCGCATCGTGCAGGCCGGCGAGGACTGGGCCGCCCAGGCCATGGGGCAGGTGCCCGGAGAGACTGAATTCATTCCGTTGCCCGAGCGGAAGTTCACCGCGGGCTGAAGACCAGTAGCCCGGCAAAGCCTTTTGAGAAAAGCGCTGCGTTTAAGATCACGCGATGCAAATTTTCACCCTGCTTCCCTGGTCGGACTGGTTAGCCATCGTCTGGTTCTTTGGTGGCTGGATGGGCTATGCGTGGTTTGCCCGGCACTATGGTGTAAAACGGCCTTCGCTGTTACGTACTACCAACCGCTACCGGCACCATTGGCTGATGCAGGCGACATCACGCGACCCGCGCGTGATCGACGGCATCATCACGCAGAATCTCTCGAGCACTCCGGCCTTTTTTTCCTCGACCACGATCATCATTATTGGTGGCTTGTTCGCGCTGCTGGGCACCACCGACAAGGCGGCCGAATTGGTGCGCGAAATCCCGTTTGCCGTGCGCACCTCAGTGCTGATATTCGACCTCAAGGTGCTTTTGATGGTGGCGGTGTTTGTTTACGCGTTTTTCCGCTTCAGCTGGTCCATGCGCCAGTACACCTTTGTCGCCCTGCTCATCGGCTCCCTGCCGTCACCGCAGGAATTTGAAGTGGGCAAGTTCGACCGTGAAGCGTTCGCCACTCGTGCCAGCCGCATGGTGAGCCTGGCGGCTGAAACCTTTAACGACGGATTGCGCGGCTACTACTTCAGTTTTGCCATCATGGCCTGGTTTTTTTCCACCTTTGCGTTTGCGCTGGCCACTGCCGTGGTGGTGCTGATCCTGTACAACCGTGAATTCAACTCGGACGTGCTGGACGTGCTGCGTGAGTAATCGCAAATAGTTCTTCTCAGGGCCGGCCGCCCGGCAGGTCACGCGCCAGCCGCAGGCCGCTGAATTGCCAGCGCGCATCGGGCGGGAAAAAGTTACGGTAGCTCGCACGCATATGGCTTTGCGGGGTGGCGCAGGAGCCGCCGCGCAGTACAAACTGGTTGCACATGAACTTGCCGTTGTACTCGCCCACCAACCCTTCCCAGGGCTTGTAGCCGGGGTAGGGGTTGTAGTTGGACTGTGTCCATTCCCAGACATCACCGTACATTTGCGCTGACGCCCCATGGCTCTCCTCCTGCTGCGGCAGGGGGTGGTAGGCGGCTTTCTCCACAAAGTTGCCTTGCAGCGCGGCGCTGGCGGCCACACCGCGTGCTGCCAGCTCCCATTCAAATTCAGTCGGCAGGCGTGCGCCGGACCAGCGTGCAAAAGCGTCGGCCTCAAAGTAACTGAGATGGCAAGCCGGCGTGTTCGGATCCACATCGATCAGTCCCTGCAACGTGAAGTGCTGGTAAGCCCCTTCGCGGCCTTGCCAGTAAAAGGGCAGGCTGATGTGGTTTTCCATCACCCAGTCCCAGCCCATGGACAACCACAGTTCCGGGCGCTGATAGCCCTTGTCGGCGATAAAAGCCATAAGTTCGCCGTTGGTGGTGGGCCGGCTGGCCAGTTCGAAGGCTGCCACATACACCTTGTGCCGGGGTGTCTCGTTGTCGAAGGCAAACTCACCGTCGCGCCCGGCGTCAAACCCATGCGCGACCAGGCCGCCGTCATGGCGTATCCAGTTCACAGGTTGGGGATGGATGCCCGCCAGGGGCCAATGAGTGGCATAGGCGGGGTGCGACGGATTGAAGGACAGCGCGTGTTTGATGTCCGTCAGCAGCAGCTCCTGGTGCTGTTGCTCATGGTGCAGGCCAAGGGTGACCAGCTCGGCCAACTCGCTTTGCTGCGCGGTGTCGGCACCGGCTGCCACCTGTGCGATCACCTCCAGCATGCGCTGGTTGACCTGAGCGCGGTAGGCGAGCACCTCCTCCAGGGAAGGGCGGCTGATCAGTCCGCGCTTGGGCCGTGGGTACTTGTCGCCCACGCCGTTGTAGTAGCTGTTGAATAGCACCCTGAAGCTAGCGTCAAACGGCTTGAAGCCGGGTTCAAAGCGTTCCAGGATAAAAGTTTCAAAGAACCAGGTCAGGTGAGCCAGATGCCATTTAGCGGGGCTGGCGTCCGGCATGGACTGGAGCTGGCAGTCTTCGGGGCTCAGGGGTTTGATCAGGGCTTCGGTTTGCTGGCGCACCGCGCTGAACCGTGTGGCCAACGCGGATGGCCGGGCCTGGGGGGAGGGGATACGCGAATGGGATGACTCTAGGGGCATGATGGCTACCGTGTGTTGGAGGCGCGGGACGCCTCATTGGCATGCACAAAAAGTAAGGCAGGGGTGTCGATGCGATGTGATGGTGATGGCGGTGAGCAGGTGAAAGCTTCGCACGGCACATATCCCTCAGCTGTCAGACAAGACCCCGAGTGCTGTGGGGACGGCTGGGAGAGTGGGCCTCGACAGCGGCTTGGCCACAGGATTGACCTGAGGCTTCAGTTCAGGGTCCAGCGCCCGCCGTTCGTCAAACACAAAACATTCACCGTCAAAATGCGCCCGCCCGCTTTCCTCAAAATACTTGAGGATGCCGCCCTCGAGCTGCCAGACGTTTTCAATGCCGGCTTCGCGCATCAGGATGGCGGCTTTTTCGCAGCGGATGCCGCCGGTGCAGAAACTCACCACAGTCTTGCCGGCCAGCTCCTCTTTGTGCGCCTGCAGGGCCTCTGGGAATTCGGTGAACTTGCTGATGCGCCAGTCGATGGCGTTTTTGAAGGTGCCGACATCGGCCTCAAAGTCATTGCGGGTGTCCAGCGTCACCACCGGGCGGCCGGTGTCGTCGTGCCCCGCATCCAGCCAGCGCTTGAGCGTGGCTGCGTCCACCGCCGGAGCGCGCCCGGCGGCCGGCTGGATGGCGGGGTGGTTCATGCGGATGATTTCCGGTTTCACCTTGACCAGCAGCTTGCGAAACGGCTGGGCGCCGGACCAGCTTTCCTTGGCTTGCAGGTCCGCGAATCTGTCGTCCTGTTTTAGCCATGCCAAAAAATCATGAATATCGCCGGCGGGGCCAGCCAGGAAGAGGTTGATGCCTTCTTCGGCCAGCAGCACCGTGCCCTTGATCGCGCGCTGTTCCAGCGCTTGCCCGATGCTGGTCTGCAGCACTTCGGGCTGGGCCAGCGTGACGAACTTATAGGCTGCAATGTTCAGAATTTGCATGATGCGGTGAATTGTAGGCAGGCCTGAAAGGCATTGCCTGGCAAAGTGCCGGCCAAGCGGTCAGCCCCGGCCCTAAAATGATCCGCATGTTTGTTCATTTGCGCCTTCACACCGAATTTTCAGTCGTCGACGGCACCAACCGCATCGATGAAGTCGTGGCCGCGGCGGCGGCGGACCACCAGCCTGCACTGGCCATCACAGACCTGTCCAACCTGTTCGGCACGGTCAAGTTCTACAAGGAAACCCGCGGCGCTGGCGTCAAACCCCTGATTGGGGCTGATGTATGGGTGCAGGCGCCAGGCAAGGACGCCGGGGCGCCCGCTGCACGCCTGCTGCTGCTGGTGCAAAACCGCCAGGGCTACCTGAACCTGTCCGAGATCCTGACGCGCGCCTGGACCAGAAACGTGGTGCGCGACCAGGCCGTCGTCAAGCTCGAATGGCTGCAGGAGCTGAATGAAGGCCTGATTGCCCTGTCGGGGGCGCAGGGCGGGGCTGTGGGCCAGGCGCTGCTGCAAGGCGACAGCGCCCGCGCCGTGGAGTGCGCACTGTACTTTGCAGGGCTCTTCCCCCACCGTTTTTACCTGGAACTGCAGCGCGCCCAGCGCCCCGACGACGAACGCCATGTGGCGGCGGCCGTCCAGCTGGCGGCAAGGCTCAAGCTACCGGTGGTGGCGACGCACCCGGTTCAGTTCCTGACCTACGACGATTACGAGGCGCATGAGGCCCGGGTGTGTATTTCGGAAGGCGAAATCCTGGGCAACACACGCCGCGTGCGCAAGTTCACGCGAGAGCAGTACTTCAAGTCGGCCGCCCAAATGGCCACGCTTTTTGCCGATGTACCCACCGCGCTGGCCAACACCGTGGAAATTGCCCGGCGCTGCAACCTCACGCTGGAGCTGGGCAAACCCATGCTGCCCGACTACCCGACGCCGGAAGTCAACGGCGTGCGCATGCCGATCGATGAATACTTTCGCCATGCGTCTTTCGAAGGACTGGAAGAACGCCTGGCACACCTGTACCGCGACGTGGCGGTGCGCGACCAGAAGCGGCCGGAGTATGTGAAGCGGCTGGAGTTTGAGATCAACACCATCCTGAAGATGGGGTTCCCAGGCTACTTCCTGATCGTGGGTGACTTCATCAACTGGGCCAAGAACAATGGTTGCCCGGTCGGCCCTGGCCGGGGCTCGGGGGCTGGTTCGCTGGTCGCGTACTCACTCAAGATCACCGACCTGGACCCGCTGCAATACAACCTGCTGTTCGAACGATTCCTGAATCCGGAGCGGGTGTCCATGCCCGACTTCGACATCGACTTCTGCCAGAGCAACCGCGACCGCGTGATCGACTACGTCAAGGACAAGTACGGCAAGGAGGCCGTGAGCCAGATCGTGACCTTCGGCACCATGGCCGCGCGCGCCGCCATTCGCGACGTGGGACGGGTGCTCGACTTCCCCTATGGCTTTTGCGACGGCATCTCCAAGTTGATCCCGAACAAGCCAGGCCAGCACATCACGATTGAACAGGCGAAGGAGCAGGAGCCCGTCCTGGCCGAACGCGAGCGCAAGGAAGAGGATGTGCGCACCTTGCTGGAACTGGCGCAAAAACTCGAAGGCCTGACCCGCAACGTCGGCATGCACGCCGGTGGCGTGCTGATCGCGCCCAGCAGGCTGACAGACTTCTGCCCGCTGTATGCGCAGCCCGGCAGCGACTCCGCCGTGAGCCAGTTCGACAAGGACGACGTGGAAGCCATCGGCCTGGTGAAGTTCGACTTTTTGGGCCTTGCGACGCTGACCATCCTGGAAATCGCCCGGGAGTTCATCATTGCGCGCCACCCGGCGCAAAAAGACTTCAGATTCGAGGACCTGCCGCTCAACGACCGCAAGGTCTATGAGCTTTTCGGCCGCGGGCAGACCGAAGCCGTGTTCCAGTTTGAAAGTATCGGTATGCAGCGCATGCTGAAAGACGCCAAGCCGGACCGGCTGGAAGACCTGATCGCCATGAATGCGCTCTACCGGCCAGGGCCGATGGAGCTGATCCCGACCTACATCGCGCGCAAGCAGGGCAAGGAAGTGCCCGAATACCCGGACCCGCGCGTCAAGGCCATCCTTGAAGAGACCTACGGCATCATGGTCTACCAGGAGCAGGTGATGCAGACCGCGCAGATCCTGGGGGGCTACTCGCTGGGCGGCGCCGACTTGCTGCGCCGCGCCATGGGCAAGAAGAAAAAAGAGGAGATGGACGCCCAGCGCGAGATCTTCCGCAAGGGCGCGGGCGAGGGCGGCCTGAGCGAAGAGAAAGCCGACGAGGTCTTCGACCTGATGGAAAAGTTCGCGGGCTACGGCTTCAACAAGTCGCACTCCGCCGCCTACGCGCTGCTGGCCTATCACACGGCCTGGCTCAAGGTGCACTACACCGCCGAATTCTTTGCCGCCAACATGACGGTGGAAATGGACGACACCGACAAGCTCAAGATCCTGTTCGGCGACGCGCAGAAGATGGGCATCCAGTTCGAGTCGCCCGACGTCAACCGCGGCGAATACCGGTTCGAGCCCATCAGCGCGACCTCGGTGCGCTACGGCCTGGGCGCGATCAAGGGAACGGGCCAGCAGGCGATTGCTGCCATCGTCGCGGCGCGCAAGGAAGGCGGCCCTTTCACCTCGCTGTACGACTTCTGCGTGCGCGTGGACCGCAGCCGCCTCAACAAGCGCACGGTGGAGGCCTTGATCAAGGGTGGCGCGTTTGATAACCTGCAGCTCAACCGTGCGTCGCTGTTGGCGTCGGTGGACCGTGCCTTTGAATTCGCCGCCGCGACCGAAGCCAACGCCAACCAGGGCGGGCTGTTCGACATGTCCGATTCGCACGCTGCCAGCACCCAGGAGCCACCGCTGGTCGAGGCCATGCCCTTTGGCGTGAAGGCACGCCTGGTGCAGGAGAAAACCGCGATCGGGTTTTATCTGTCAGGCCACCTGTTTGATGAGGTGGAGACCGAAGTCCGCCAGTTCGCCAAACGCAAGATAGAAGACCTGATCGACTCGCGTGAACCGCAGCTGCTGGCTGCCATCCTGAGCGACCTGCGCATCATCAACGGCAACCGCGGCAAGTTGATCATCTTCAAACTTGATGACAAGACCGACGTGCTCGAGGCCTCGGTGGACGAAGCGACATTCAATGCCAACCGCAACCTGCTCAAGGACGACGAACTGGTGATCGTGCAGGGCACGCTGCAGGGTGCGTCGGAGCGCTTCGGCCGCCGCTTCAAGGTCACGCAGGTATGGGACCTGGAAACTGCCCGCTGCAAATTTGGCAAGTACCTGCGCGTGGCGGTCAACGGTACGGCACCGGATATTTCCAGGCTGGTCAGGGATTTCCCGCCACGCCGCGAGATGTCAGACCAGGGAGAGCTGAGCCGCGGCTTGCCGGTACGTTTGAGCCTCAGGCGCCAGGGCGAGGCTGGCGGTGTGGCAGCGGAACTTCATCTGGGTGAGGCGGCCAAATTCTTTCCGACCGATGCAGCGCTGGCCAGCTGGATGGCGCAAGCCGACAAGGGGCTGGTACAGATTGTTTACGAGTGAAACAGGCCTTCAGCCCAGTAAAAGCGGGGGAAGTATGCTATAAAAATGTAGCACCTAGTCCTTGGGCCCGAATTCAACGGGAAAGTCTGTAATCACCTTGCCGTTTTCATCTGGAGGAATGCGTTCTGTATTCTTTACTGCTCGGAGAACAGCGTCGTCCCAAGCTTGCACCCCGCTAGATTTTGTCAGCTTCGAACTTAGGATGAGACCCGTGGAAGAGACTTGCACCTGGACAATGGCTTTAGGATTGCCCTCGATGCTTCCAGAATTTGGAAAGTAGACGTGGCGCTTGAACAAGGCCGCCAGTCGCGCTTTGTAATTTGCTGATGGACCGCCGGCCTTTTGTGCCGTGCCGGTGGCGTCGGCGCTGCCGGTGGCGCCCGCCTGGCCCATCATCCGTTTGAGGTTGTCTTCGCGTTGCTTCTTCGCTGCGGCGTCGGCCAGCTTCTGCTTCTCGTCGTCTTTCGCATCCTGCTTCTTCGCCTCGGCCTTTTTGGCCTCTTCGGCAGCCTTGCGTTTGGCCTGCTCTTCTTTGGCCTTCTGTTCTTTTTCTTTTTTCGCGAGCTGTTCGGCTTTGAGCTTTTCCTGCTTCTGGTTTTCAGCCTCTTTTTGCTGCTGCAGCAGTTTGCGCTTTTTCTCCTGCTCCAGGGCGATGTCGACATTGGGCGCCGGCGGCGGCGTCTTTACTTCCGGTGTGGGAGGAGCAGGCGGTGGAGGAGGCGCGGTAGGGGCTTCCACCAGTTTGGGAGCGGCTGCCTGCGGTACGCTGGACCATATTTCGGCCTCGAACGACACGGCCTTGTCGCTGTGCTTCCAGTTGATGCCCCAGGTGAGCGCGGCCATCAGCAGGATGTGGGCGAGCAGGGCCAGTCCGAATGCGCGCAGCGACCCGCTGTCGCGAGGTGGTCCGAATTCGAGGCGGTCTGCGGCACTGGGCATGGCGAGGGTGCGGGAGGCTACTTGTTGCCGGTTTGCACCGAGAGACCCACGCGTGACACACCGGCTTTTTGCAGGTTGTCCATGACCTGGACCACGGTTTCGTACTTGATCGATTTGTCGGCGCTGATGACCACGGGCACCGCTTCGGCGCCGGCGGCTTTCACGGCCGGTTCCAGCCGGGCGATATCGCCTGCGACGTTGCGCACATTGCTGGGCACGCTGTCGGTCTTGATCTTGATCTGCACGGTTTCATCCTTGCTGATCAGGATCTGCACCGGGTTTTGCGGCTGGCTGGGCGCCTTGCCGACCTTGGGCAGCGCGATCATGCTGGGCGTGATCAGCGGCGCCGTCACCATGAAGATGATGAGCAGCACCAGCATGACGTCGATAAACGGCACCATGTTGATTTCACTGATGGTGCGCCGGCCACGGCCGCGGCGGGAGTTGACTGCTGGCATGGCGGTCTCCTAGACGGACGGCCGCAGCGAAGGGCCGCCCCGAGCAAGGCCAGCCCCCTGGGGGGGCAGCGTATTACACGAAGTGAAAAGCGTGGGGGCCGACATTTTTAGTGGCCCGAAGGTGATTGGGCGCCCAGGTTGCGCTGCAGGATGTTGGAGAACTCTTCGATGAAGGTTTCGAGCCGGTTGGCAATGCGGTCGATGTCGTGCGAGAAGCGGTTGTAGGCCACGACAGCCGGGATAGCCGCAAACAAGCCGATGGCGGTAGCTACCAGCGCCTCGGCAATGCCCGGCGCCACTGTGGCCAGCGTGACCTGCTCCAGGGCCGCCAGGCCGGTGAAGGCGTGCATGATGCCCCAGACCGTGCCGAAGAGGCCGACGTACGGCGAGACGGAACCCACCGTGGCGAGAAAGGCAAGATTGGCCTCAATGGCATCAAGTTCGCGCTGGTAGCTCGCGCGCATGGCGCGGCGGGCGCCGTCCAGCAAGGTGCCCGCGTCAACAATACGGCGCTCGCGCAGCTTTTGGTATTCACGCATGCCGCTGGCGAAGATCCGCTCCATCGGGCCGGAATGCTTGGCATTCTGTGCGGCGCCGGCAAACAGGTCGTTGAGGCTCGTACCCGACCAGAATTCGCGGTCGAATTCGTCATTGAGCTTCTGCACTTTTTTCAGGGCAATGATTTTCCGGAAAATGGCGGCCCAGCTGGCAATGGACACACCGACCAGCAGCGCAACCACAGCCTGAACGACCCAGCTGGCATTGAGGATGAGGCTGACAATGGAAAGGTCTTGATTCATGTTGAAGCTTTGCTCAAGTTTTTAGGCTGTCAAGAATGGCAGCAGGAATCCGCCTGGGCTGCAGGCTGGCGGCGTCGACCCAGCCGATCCTGATACTTCCTTCACAGAGCAGGATGGGTGCTTGTCCTTCTTGCTCTGTTTTTAATAGCACCTGCTGGCCAATTATCATGGACGCGCGGCCTGCTTCAATCAGGCTTGCCGTAACAATGAGTTCATCGTCCAGGCGGGCAGAGCGATGGTAGCGGATGGTGGTTTCAGCCACCACAAATATGCCACCGGTAGTTTCCCGCAGGCGCTGCTGTTCAACACCGAGGGATCTGAGCCATTCGGTGCGCGAACGTTCAAAAAATTTCAGGTAATTCGCGTAAAAAACAATGCCGCCGGCGTCGGTATCTTCCCAATAAACCCGTACGGGCCAGCTGAATGTGGCCCCCACGCTTTTCACTTCGTGTAATGCGCTGCCCCCCGAGAGGGCCGCTGCGCCTGCGGTCTGGCGAAGCCAGTCCCGCGGCCCCTGCTTGAAAGGAATGCCGCCTACGTTTGACTTGATCGACCTCTGACTAGGCAAGGGCAGCCTCCAGGCGAGCCACAGCTTCCTTCAATTGGTCCATGGAATTGGCGGTGGAAAACCGTACGAACTGTTCAGGCGCGGCGTACCCGAAATCCCGGCCCGGCGTGACGGCCAGGTGGGCGCGCTTCATGAGTTCGAAGGCGAAGTCCCAACTGCCGCTGACGCCCAGCCGGGTGGCCGCGGCCGTGCAGTCGGCGTAGGCGTAAAACGCGCCGTCCGGCATCACCGGAACCGTGAGGCCCAGGCGGTTGAGTTCAGGAATGAAGTAGTCGCGGCGCGCCTTGAATTCGGCGCGGCGGCGTTCGTACTCTTGCAGGCTCTCCGGCTCGAAGCAGGCGAGGGCGGCATGCTGGGCGACCGTGCTGGCGCAGATGAACAGGTTCTGCGCGATGCGCTCGATCACCGGCGCCAGCGCCTCGGGCACCACCAGCCAGCCCAGGCGCCAGCCCGTCATGTTGAAGTATTTGCTGAAGCTGTTGATGCTGATGACGCTCTGGCCCAGCTCGCCGGGCATGGCGAGCGCCGAATGGCCGAAATGCTCTTCATAGCTCAAGCCCAGATAGATCTCGTCGATCAACGTAATGCCGCCGCGGCTATGCACAAATTCGTGGATGCGCTGCAGCTCTTCCGGCGCAATCGAGGTGCCTGTGGGATTGGACGGGGAAGCCAGCAGGACGCCACGTGTTTTGGGGTTCCATGCCGCTTCCACCTTCTCGCGGGTCAGCTGAAAGCGCTCTTCGGCGGTGGTAGGGACCAGCACCGCATTGCCTTCTGCGGCGCTGACGAAATGCCGGTTGCACGGATAGCTGGGGTCCGGCATCAGGATTTCGTCACCCGCCTCAATCAAGGCCAGGCAGGCGAGCTGCAAGGCAGCGGAGGCGCCCGCAGTGATGATGATGCGGCCAGGGGCCACCTGTGCCCCGAAGCGGGAGGCGTACCACTGGCTGATGCGTTCACGCAAGGCCGGCAAGCCGGTGGCCTGGGTGTACTGCGTGGTGCCGTGTTCAATGGCGCGGGCAGCGGCTTGCTGCACCAGGGGCGGTGCCGTGAAGTCGGGCTCGCCGATGTTCAGGAAGATCATCGGCGACGCGCTGTGCGCAAATTCCTGCGCCATTGCGGAGGCCGCTTTGGCAACCTCCATGACGTAGAAGGGCTCAATCCGCTGAGCCCGCTGGGCGATTTTCAAGGCTGGCCTTTCGCGGGGCAAGCCCCTATCGGGATTTGTCGGCGGCAACTTCGGCGGCGCGCAGCGAGGGCGCCATTTTGTTCAGCACGCCGTTGACGTACTTGTGGCCATCGGTGCCGCCGAAGGCTTTGGCAAGCTCGATGCACTCGTTGATCACGACGCGCCAGGGCACGTCCAGGCAGTGGGTGAACTCATAGGCACCTATCCACAACACGGCATGTTCGACCGGGGAGATTTCGGCCATGGGCCGGTCCAGCAGCGGCGTGATGTGCGCGTCGAGCGTGGTGGCGCTCTCGATGCAGCCATGCAACAGCGCGTCGTAGTGGGCGGAGTCGGCTTTGTGAAAACCCACCAGGTCGCGGGTGAAGGCGTCGATGGAGTCGGCCTCGTTTCGGCCCACCAGGTGCTGGTAGAGCGCCTGCAGCGCGAACTCGCGTGCACGTGTGCGGGCGGATTTATCTGCCGCTTTTTTGACACCGGTGTCGGTCAGGCCGGTACGGGTTTGAGGCGGGCGTTTGGGTTTGGTGATGGGGTCTGCCATGAGGTGCCAGTCGGGTTAGGGATGCAGGAGCGGGCGCTCAGGCAATTTCATTGATCAGGTTGGCCATTTCGACGGCAACGCGGGCAGCGTCGCGCCCTTTGTCGACCTGCCGGGCTTCGGCCTGCGCGACGTTTTCCGTGGTCAGGATGGCATTGGCAATGGGCAACTGGTAGTCAAGCGCCAGGCGTGTGACGGCTGAGCCGCTTTCATTGGCCACCAGTTCGAAATGGTAAGTTTCCCCGCGGATGATGCAACCCAGTGCAATCAATGCGTCGTACTTGTCGCTTTCCGCCAGGGCCTGAAGCGCAACGGGGACTTCAAGTGCGCCGGGCACCTTGATGTGTGTGATGTTGTCGTCCTGCACTCCCAGCGCGGACAGCTCGTGCTTGCAGGCTTCCGCGAGTGCATTGGTGATGCCTTCATTGAAGCGAGCCTGAACAATGCCGATGGAAAGTTTTTTGCCGTCAAGCTTGTCGCCTGAACCTTTTTCTGCTCCAAACACGATGAATCCCTTTGATTGATTTGTTGGTTTATTGATGGATGAAATAGCGGAAAGACAGCCTCAGTTTTTGGCCGTGTAGCCTACGATCTCAAGGCCGTAACCCGTCATGCTGGGCATGCGGCGCGGGTTGCCCATGAGGTTCATCCGGTGCACGCCGCATTCACGCAGGATTTGTGCACCCACGCCATAGGTACGCAAGTCCATACGGCCGCGCTCGGGCGCCTGGCTGGCACGCGCGGTGCCTTCAAACTGTGCCAGCAACTGCGCCGCGCTTTCGCCGCAGTTGAGCAGTACGGCAACGCCCTTGCCTTGCTCTGCGATGTGTTTGAGGCTTTGGTCAAGGCTCCACGAGTGCATGGAGCGGCCTGTTTCAAGGACGTCCAGCACTGACAAAGGCTCATGTACCCGTGCCGGCACAACATCGTCGGCTGACCAGGCGCCCTTGACCAGGGCCAGGTGCAGGCTTTGGCTGGGCTTGTCGCGAAAGGCGTGGGCGGTGAATTCGCCAAAGGCGGTCTGCAGCGCGCGGCTGCCGATTTTTTCCACCAATGAATCATTGCGGCTGCGGTGTTCGATCAGGTCGGCGATGGTGCCGATCTTCAGGTTGTGCTCCGCCGCGAACAGCAGCAGATCCGGCAGCCGGGCCATGGTGCCGTCGTCCTTCATGATTTCGCAGATCACGGCAGCCGGCGAGCAGCCGGCCATGCCGGCCAGGTCGCAGCCAGCTTCGGTGTGGCCGGCGCGCATCAGCACGCCGCCGTCAACAGCCTGCAGGGGAAAGATGTGGCCGGGCTGCACCAGATCGGTGACCTTGGCGTCCTTGGCGACTGCGGCCTGCACGGTACGGGCACGGTCGGCGGCTGAAATGCCGGTGGTCACGCCTTCGGCGGCTTCGATGGAAACCGTGAAAGCGGTGGAGTGCTTGGTGCCGTTGCGCGTGGCCATGGGCGGCAGCTGCAGGAGCTCGCAGCGCTCGCGGGTCAGGGTCAGGCAGATCAGTCCCCGCCCGAAACGCGCCATGAAATTAATGGCTTCTGGCGTGACGTGGTCTGCTGCCAATACCAGGTCACCTTCGTTTTCACGGTCTTCTTCATCGATCAGGATGACCATGCGGCCGGCACGCATGTCGGCAACGATGTCTTCAACGGGAGAAATGGCAGTGGTCATGTTCAGGGCTTTTTGGAGGTGTTGTTATGGGTGTCGCCCAGCATGCGCTCAACGTAGCGCGCGATCAGGTCGATTTCGAGGTTGACGTGGGAGCCTGCGGCCAGCCGGCCCAGTGCGGTGTTCTGCACGGTGTGGGGAATGAGGTTGATGCTGATTTCGGTGCCACCCGCACCACCCGTTGCATCGGCCAGGTCTGTGACCCGGTTGACGGTAAGGCTCACGCCGTTGACGGTGATGGAACCCTTGTACGCCAGGTACTTGCCCAGCTCGCGCGGCGCGCGGATGCGCAGTTCCCAGCTTTCACCCACCTGGGCGAAGTGCGTCACGCTGCCGATGCCGTCCACATGGCCCGAGACGATGTGGCCGCCGAGGCGATCATGCGCTCGCAGGGCCTTTTCGAGGTTGATGGGGCCGGTTTCTGCCAGGCCGGTGGTTTTGGCCAGGGATTCTGCGGAAATGTCGATGGTGAAGCGATTGAGGGGAAGGTCCAGCGTCGTGGCCGTCATACAGGCGCCGTTGAGTGCGATGCTGTCGCCCAGGCCCACGTCATCAAGATAACCCGCAGGCGCCTCGATGGTGAGGCGCTTGCCATGGTCTGAAGAGCTGCCCAGGCTTTGGATGGCGACGATCCGCCCCAAGCCGGTAATGATTCCGGTAAACATGGCACCATTTTCGCAGGGATTCCGGGTGCGGCGCCGCCGACCGGCGCCAAAGGCCTCGGAAAAGGGGGCGTCCAGCCTGTGATTCACAGGGCTGGCAGTGGCGCGCGCGGGCCAAATCAGGCAGTTTTATACAAGAAAGAGAGCTGTAGCCCAAGATTGATGGGCGCGAGTAGCTACTGTTTTGATAGCGATGCTGTGGCGTCTCGCATGCCGTCACCAGGCAGGCCGGCGTCCATCTTGGGCTAAAAAGCGTCGCGGCCCACCACACGGGCGACGATACGCAGGTCGGGTCCGACTTTCTCGGTAGACAGAAACTGCAGTTCGAGCGCACTTGAGAGCGTTTGCAAAGTTTCCAGGGCGGCCATGCCTTGGCCCGGCCCCAGCAGTTTGGGCGCCAGGTAAACCAGAAATTCATCCACCAGCCCGCCGCGGATCAGGGATGCGTTGAGTTTGCTGCCGGCCTCGATGTGCAGTTCATTGATCTCGCGCATCGCCAGGTCTTTCATCATGGCCGCCAGATCGACTTTCCCCCGGGCGTCGGGAAGGCAGATTACCGTCGCACCTTTGGCGGCCAGCGCGGCTTCCTGGGGTGAGCCCTGCGTGGCGGTGTAGATCCAGACCGGCCCACCCGACTGGAATATCTTCGCGCCAGGCGGCGTCTGCAGAAGGCTGTCGACAATCACGCGGAAGGGTTGCACCGGTGTTTCCACCAGCCGGACGTCCAGTTGCGGATCGTCCTCCAGCAGGGTGCCGATGCCTGTCAGCACGGCGGAGGCCCGGGCCCGCCACGCGTGGCCATCGGTCCGCGCCTCAGGCGAAGTGATCCACTGACTCTGGCCGTTGGCCAATGCCGTGGTGCCGTCCAGCGAGGCCGCGACTTTCAATCGAACCCAAGGGGTTTTGCGGATCATCCGGCTGAAAAATCCAATGTTCAGCTCACGCGACTCTGCCGCGCCGGGGCCAACTTCGACTTCCACGCCCGCTGCCCGCAGGCGCTCAAAACCCTGGCCGGACACCAGCGGATTGGGGTCGGCGATCGATGCAACCACCTTTTTGATGCCTGCCGCGATCAGCGCATCGCAGCAGGGGCCTGTTCGCCCCTGATGGGAGCAGGGCTCAAGCGTGACGTAGGCGGTTGCGCCCTTGAGTGAATGGCCTTTGTTCGCGGCATCGCGCATGGCCATGATTTCGGCGTGCGGGCCGCCTGCCTGCTGGGTGTGGCCTTGACCTAACACGTTGGATGCCTTGTCAGTGATGATGCATCCGACCGCAGGATTTGGTGAGCACAGGCCCGAAGCCTGTGTTGCCAGTGTGTGGAGTGCTGCTGATAAGTTGTTCTGGATTTCGTCGGTCATTTGGATCGATAAGCTTTCCCATTGAAGGACTCGACCTATCATTAAAGACCAAAAGTTGGCGGCGGGTCTATGTGAATAGAAATATGCTTGCGGCTCGAAACCGAGATGCCGTCTTTAACGGCTGGTGTGAAACGTAACGTTAGCAGTTGTTTAAGGCTATCGGCGGAGTCACCGCAGTTATCCTGATCAAGACATCGTACGAGCACCGTGTTTCCAGTGTGATCAATCCAGAGTTCCAGTTCTATGGCTTGCAAGCCTAATGGCAAAGATTGTTTCAGAATCTCTTCAAACCGCTCTTCTGGTAGCGCTGTTTCGTCCACCGCATCGGCCTCCAGAAAATTCTCGATGTCTAAGGCTGCGCCTTGACTGTCAGTGCTGGAGAAGGCCACGGCACTGATGGATAGCTCATCAGGATGAAGGCCCGGATGTAGGGCGTGGAGTGGTTTGATCGACGTAATGTTACGAGCCCTTGCGGGCTCGTAACTGCTTTGCCGGCTATCCTCAGCACTCAAAGTGGGGATTTTGTATAGGGTCATCGAATGCACCGAAGCGCTTCGAGATATTCTTGCTGGAGGAGAGCGGTGCGCTGAGTTAAAGACAAAAAAAACTGAAATATGAGCGGCGCACACCAGCACCAGGAGTACACATCTCCACCACCAAGACATTTATGTCACTTTAGACATTTCGGAGCATCGCTGGCACTTGCAGTCGGGACGGTAATCGAACCAAAATTCGTTTTCACGTATGAACCGCATTTGTCACCAGCCATCGAATTTATGGGTGCTGCCGTAACGGTGTACGCCGCAGCTGATACGGCGAGGGTCACTGTGTAATTGGCCCCGCCTGTACTGGGGACTGCTGAAAATCGTGCGCTGAAACCTGCATTCACATTGTTGGTTGGCGGGTTGCTGGCGTAGTTGTTATTTTCAGTGTAGAACCGCTCCAGCCACCCATCGGCCTTTAATACCTCGGCACGTGCTTCCGCGCGCTTTGAGCGCTTGACGTACTCTGAGTACGATGGAAGCGCTACGGCAGCCAGAATTCCAATGATAGCCACCGTCACCATCAGCTCGATCAGCGTGAATCCACGCAGTTTTTGAGTATGCATAGCTTTTCCTCGTTGCATGTTTAGCGATTGCGGAGAATTTCACGCCAGGTCAGGCGCCCGTCGCTACAACTTCCGTAACGCAACGTGGTTTCCACACCACCTGTACCAAGAGCTGACAGCTTACGGAATACACATTGATTGGCATCTTTCGGGGCCCACGGCGGGTTGCACGTTGCCGGATCCAGACAGAGCACGCACTCGGTCGCGGCCGCCGGGTTACACACACAGTTGGGGCTACCTGGAATGCAAGCAGTGGTGCTGGCTGGAGGTGTCGGTTTTCTATAGATACCACCTCTACCAATTTCAAAACTGTTATTGGAGGTGGTTCCTGCCGCCAAAAAGCCGTTTATCGCAGGTGCGCCATCAACTGCGTTGGGTATGGGGCTTCCAGTGATGGGGTCCAGATCCATAGTAATGCTTACGCTATCCACACGGCAACCATCTGACGTCCCGTCAGGCGCAATAGACTTTATTGACACCCTGTTGCTATCTTCAGCCAGCAAATTGAACACTATCCCCTCTGAAGGTAAGGGAAGGTTCACATACCACCCATCTTTGTTGGTGTAGTTGACGGTGTTGTTCTGAATATATCGGGTGGGAGCCGAAAAAGTAGTCGACTTGTGAACCAGGTCAGTGAGGCCCACTGTGAGAGTGGACGTATTGCCAGGACGATCATAAATACCATAAATAGTATTGGTGAAGGACACTGACATTGGATAGTCGGTACTTTCAAGTGACTTACCGGTTCCAAATACAAGCTGGTACCCCCCATTCGGATGAGGGAAGGGCTGAACCACCGTGCTGATAGGTTGAACCACGGCGGTTGTACTACCCGTGATGGTTGTGCTGGCCTGGTACAGCGGTACGTTGCTTGTGGTCGCAACTTTCCAGAGCGCCGGGTCGCTATTGCTTACGTCAAATTTCCAGACATTTCCTTTCAGATCGCCTGCATAAACGACGTTGATCGCACCGTTGTTATCGGTATCGATGGCAATTGGTATGCCCAGTCCGTTGTCGGGTCCATTACCCGCGGTTCCTGTCGGGATTTTTATGTAATGTGTTCCCGCCGTCCATGTTGTTGTTCCGGCGCTGGCTGGGCCATCAGCGAAGAGGATAAATAGTGCTGCTTTGCCACTGGTGCTGTTATATCCGTTGCCATAAATAGCCGCCCATTTACCGTTGGCCATATAGCCGGTTTGAAAAGGCTGCCCGTTTGACCGGGAGGAAGGACGTCCCACGATATAGCCCATATCCGGATCGCCCGTGGCTTCAGTGAATTCCCATTTAGCTACCGCAGTGGACGCTTCCGTGATGTTTTGGGGCTTGGTGACATTCAGGGCATAAACCCCTTTACCACCCCGTCCCAACGTGCCGAAGAGATAGGTCGACCAGGTGCCTCCGACCTTCATGTCGGCAGCCATCACGCTGCCGTCCACATTGATACTGTTTGTTCCCGAATTGAGCGCAAAATCCTTGGCGGTAATTGCTGAAAGCTTGGAATAAGGCGCAGTAGCTGAAGTGGTGTAGAGCGCGCGTGGCACATAGGCAAACAATTCATCTCCTGTTGCTCCGTTGATGGCATGCAACATACCGTCATTGGCGGCCACAAACACAGCATTGGTAGCCGTATTGTTGGTTCGGAAGGTGTTGTATCCACCCCCATAGGCCGAATTGGTATAGCCGGCAGATGGCGGCCCCACGAACCATGGTGTGGAGTTAATGATTGCGCCCAGTTTGGTCGCGGGCCGGGCCCGTAACCCACCCGCTGCAGTTTCATTCGTGTTGTCGCCCCGGAGCCAGTTCAGGCGGTTTTGACCGGTTGCCACATTGTTAACAGCGCCGGTTTGCGGGTTGGTTCGCAATGCCGTTTGCTGCGCTGCGTCCAAATTGGTCCACCTGAATGGAATCGTTCCCGTACCGTTCAAGGAAAGTATTCTTCGCCCTGTATCCCAGTTCTGGATGGTGAGTTTCGCACCAGCGTCCCAGTCAGGTGACGCGGAAAGCAAACCGTTACTTTGAAAGCTGAACCGCTGGAACTGGCCGCTGGCGTCGGCATCGGCCCCTCCGCCGGCAGGTTTAATGCTGTGGGAGCTCTGGTAGGCAAAGCCCCCTGCATCGGTTCGTGCGGATGTAGCGGCAGGAGCTGCTCCGCCGGCTTTCAGGATGGTTGAAAAGACCTGCTCCAGTGATTTTTCCAGCTGCGCAGGGTCGACGGCATAAAAGAAATTATCGGGAATGCCATCTGTACCCGTCGATCCATCGGCTTTCTTAAGATCCCAGGAATCGATGGGAAGAACAGAGCCAAGGGTGTATGTGGTCGTCTTATCGCGATCAAAGCCGCCGTATTTGGCGGCATACCACAGCGGATCCTGAAGTTCTTCCCCACTGACACCCACCATGGAATAGGCGGCTGTGGTTGCGGTCTGTGCGACCTGGCAATTATTGCAACCGCCGGTGCCATTTACGTTCGTGGCGGGTGTTACGGTGATATTGCGCGGATCGTTGTAGTCGAAACCTTCAATGCCGGAGTGGAAGTGGATCCCGTCCTTTCCGTTCGTACCGGTAATGGCGTAGCCAAAACCTTGTGGTTGGCCAGTGGCCTCGGCGGCAACGTAGGTCTTGATGCTGATGGTTGTACCAACCACGGAGTATTCAAGAATGCCCAAAACGTCCTGGTCATAGTCCCCGCCTTGTTCGGAGTCTTCCCAGTTGATGAGGTATTTGCCGGCCGTTGGGGTCTGGGTAACGACTTTGAAATCGACCAGTGTTCCGCCGCCACCGGTGCCGACATCCAGACGGTAGGCGGGTGAAATAAATACAAACTTTCCAGGCTGGCCTGGCACAGGAACCTTGATGCGGGGATTACCTGTGGCAAGAGCGACGCCGTAGGTATCCACCCTGAACGCGCGCCTGTTATTGGCCGGAATTGTGAAATCGCTGCGAATCGGCGTGGTGTGCGCGTACAGCGCAGCACCGGCCATTTTGTACCCTCCGAACTGGGTCGGAGCCTCAGGGCAGACACCCGTCGCATTTGCCAACGATGTGACTCCGGTAAAGGTCAGCGCCTTGTCACTGCAATAGCCGTTATTGTTCGTTCCATTGCGGCCAATCGGCCACGTCTTGCCAGCAGCAAACAAACCTTCCGCTGCACCAATCTGATTCGTGTAGGTGTCCACCGTGGTCGTGGATAAGCCTGAAATACTTGACGCCCCGGTCCATTGGTCGTTGTCAAACGATGTCACGCTCGCATTGAAATTCACGACACTGCTTCTGCGGCACAACCTGTCGCCAAAAGCCGCGACGGTGGTCGTTGCAAAAGGATCCGACCATGCCGTGATCGTCAAGCCCAGGCTGGTGTCCCTGGTTGCCGGGGAGGCCACGTAAGCAGCGGTGGCTGTTTTCCCCGCAAGGTATCTGAGCGACTCCAGGTACATCTCACCCAAAGGGTTACCCCAGCTGGAACACTCCCCGTCTACCAAGCCAATTTGCTGGAAATTACATCTGCCGACAGTGTTTTCATAAGTGCCATCGGCGTAGCTGTATCCGTAAATTTTGAGTTTGTTGAGCGCGGTCACAATGCCGTTGAAGTTTTTGAACTGACCATCATCAATATCGACCTCGTCGGTAAAGGAGGCCACATTCTTGCGCAGCACGCCGCCCGAGATGTTTTTGTCGAAGCTTCCTGTCATTAGCCCGAAAGCAGCTTCATTTCTTTCTCCATACTTTTGGAGCAGTCCAATGGGTTTGTAATTTCCCAGCGGGTAAAGTTTGCAGCGCGCTTCTTCGTCTGCGGTGAGCCCGCCGGTCAAGCCGGTTTTGCAAACTTCCACCCTGGCGGTATAGCTGCCTGCCGCGTAGCCCGTTCCGAGTCCTTTGCTTGCACGGGACGGATTGGAACTCGCCGCGTTCAAGCCGGTCAATGCAGGATCATTTCCGTTGGAGGCGGCCTTGTCTTCACTCCAGTAACATTGCCAGCGCTCGTTGGCGTTCCACAATGAATAGTTTCCGTCCGCAACAAGAATGGACGGTGCAGCAGTATTGCTGAAGGAGGCGTTGCACAGCGTGATTTCCGCCTTGTTAAAGGGCGTCAGCTTGCTGATGTCGGCGCCCACATAGTATTTCGCGAATGCATGGGCATCTGTCGGCAAATGGGCGCGTTCCAGCACCGTTAATGAGGTGCCTGAAACGATCGAATCATCCGTGCTTCTGAACCCGCCATAGAGAATCCGGCGAACCACGTCCATGCGGGTCATGGTTGCCCAGTTCATGAAATTGCCGCTCCATTCCGAGCTACCGCCGGTGTAGTTGCAATAGCCGTCACTGGCAACTTGCCTGGTCGGGAAAAACCGGTTGTTGGTGGTGCTGTACTGGTAGCAGCGCTGGTTGTCAAAATAACCGTAATACTTATAGGCGTGCCTGTATTGGGTCTCCGGAGCACCGTCACCGTCGAGGTCGGAATATTCGTTGTAGGCCTTGTAAAAAAGCTGATGGTCCCGTGACAAGTTGAGCATGACCATTGGCGCACCCTTAATCTCTGAAAGATAAGGTGGCAAAGGTGTGAAATTCACCGCGTGCGTTTGTAGTGCAAGCAAAGCGCTGCCAAATAACAGGAAAAACTTGAAACGCTCCCTGATCCAGACATAAACGGTTTGTTTTTTAAACCAAGATATTCCGTGAGTAGTATTCATAGGGGGAGTGCCTTAACAGCGGATTGAAGCATGATCTGTGTGGAGGTGTTCGCGCCAAAACCTACGGCCGTAATGCGATACACGGTTGAGTCGCCAAGGGGGAAGTACTCAAGTAAATAACGCGGCTGCTGTGCCACGACGGGAAGCGCCGCTGCACCTGTGTAGGTGCCGTAAGCGACGCTTGCACCGGTAGTGGTCCACTTGGCGGCATCCTCCCAGACAGGTGTTGCGATCGCTGAGGAGTCACATCTGCCCAATGGACAAGTGGCGTCGAAGCCGTCACCGCGGTTAATCAGTTCAGTCCGACAGCCGGCCGTTGTTGGTGTGCACAACGATTTATCGACGCGCAAGTTTTTAATATCAAGCTCCGCATCGCGCAAGGCGGCTTCAGCTGCCTGAAAAGCCAGATTGCGGTCAGATTCATTTCGTGCAATGCGTGAAGAGAAGGTCGAGCTTTGCATGGCAGTAATCCCGAGGGCACTCAGGATCACAAGGAAAATCATGACAATAACGAGCGATATTCCTCGCTGACCTGGCATTCGCGGCTGCATATCAAAACGAAAACGATGAAAGCTGTTCATGCTGGCGTCCTGTTTCGTAAGTTCACGATGCTTGTAAACCGTCGAAAGCTCTGCGAAGGTGGTGGCGTGAAGCTATTGCCATAACAGTCAGTTACCTGCGTTGCGGTGTCATTGCCGGAGGGCTGGATGGATTTGGTCAGAACACACAACTCCACGGCCACTACCTGAGACCACGTCCCTGCGGTTTCGAGAGCCGTGGCTGTGTTGCCGCCTTGCGCGGCATTTTTGTCGATGGCGGATGGGGTCAGGTAGGTTGCTGCCATCTGGTGGACGCCAGGGATGAGCGGCTGTGCCTGGAATGTCGCAGTGGCTCCCGCCGCTGTCGTGGGGTCGGTGACGCAGCTCAATTGACCCATCGTGGTAGTTCCATAGGGCGTCTGGGCGGTGGCGGTGGAGATAAAGAAATATGACCTTACTTCATAGGTCGGGCTGCCACCCGCAGGATTACTGGGAACGGTGACAGGCGCGTTACCCAGACAGTCGAAACCTTGAAATTTCGCGCCAGATGTATCGTACGCGTCTGTATCGTAGTAAACGCCAATGGAGGCAGACCGCGTAGTCCCTGCGGGGGTAGATGTCAGGCAAGCCAGGTCTGCTGTCGAGGTGGCGGATTTGGGGTTGGTCATTCCAAAGTCACAGCCGCGAATTTTCAGGTCGCTAGGACCTTGGGGGCCGTTGGCCTTGGGGTCGATTGAAACGTACCCGGCACTTTGTATGTTTCGTGCGAGGAGGTTGAGAGCAAATCGGCCGTTTTCCTCCATTTGGGAGTTTTCGGAGACGGCGTTAAAGGCTTGCTTGGAGTACAGATAAGTCGATGAAGCAACAATTGCCAGGACCAGCCCAATGACTAGGCCAACCATCAGCTCGATCAATGTCAAGCCCAAGTTTTGCTTAGGCCGGGATCCCTGCGGGACTTGTATGGAACGCATGGCTGTTCTCATGGAATGATGTCGGATCTGGAGCACCGGACTCCGGCGGGCGTGGCAGCCGCCGCCGGGCAACAGTTTCGCCAGGCGATGCCGACGGTTGCGGTGGTGCAAACGGCTGAGGACTGAAGGACGCCGGTGTTGTTAACAAAGTCCTTGTCCATGTACATGGCCGTGACAGTAAACCCCGTATTGCTGGCACCTTCAAGGTTCACTGCACCGCCTGGAAGCGCTGTTTGAGCCTTTGCGATCCATGCGGACAGGTCGTCATTGGCAATCTGTGCCGTCGTGCAGGCGGCGCCAGAGGTCCGGCAGCTGTTGCTGACGATGGCTGCGGTCTTGGCTGTCGCATAGTTGGCGGTGTAGGTGTAGTTGCCGTTGGTTGCTCCGGCAGGGTTCGCCCTTATTCGCTCACCAATGTCACTCGTCAGTTCGGCAACCCGGTGCGTCGCCCACGAGGATTTTTGGTATGCCATTGCGTTTAACTGTAAGCCTGCGATACCCATTAAGCCCAGCGACAGGACAAGAATGGAAACCAGCGCTTCAATCAGCGTGGCGCCGCGCGCGTGGCGGCGCAACTGGGTGATATTTTTCAGTTTCATGGTGAGGTCATGGTCAAAATGCGTCACATTGGTTGGCAGAGTACGAAATAACCCTGGCACGCCCTGGTTTGCTGATGCAAACTGATCTTCCGTATTTGTATTCGTAGTCGACATCCGACGCTGCAACTGCGTGAATGTTAAATCGATGGGCAGTTTGTGACATGCCGACTGCGCCAAACTTTATGTTCGCAGCACCTGCCGGCCTGACAAAAGCCATTTCGGTCCCATTGACGTCCATCGCAGGTACGGTTTTGAGCAAAACGTCTCCTGCGTTTCGGGTGTCGCTGCCATCGACATCCACAAATACCTGGGTTTCATACTCATTCCAGAACTGGGAAGCTGCGCAGGTGATGGCGGCGTTGCTTTTTGGGCAGATGATCACCGATTGATTGCGGGTGATGGCTTCACTGCGCGCGTAATTAATCAGCCCCACGAATCCATTGACATTGGAAGAAAGACGGTTGCTGACAATGAATGACTTCATGCTTGGCAGTGCTACTGCCATTAAAACGCCCAAGATCGTCACTGTGATCAATAACTCGATCAGCGTGAAACCCTTTTGAGGGCGCCCGATGCGTAGTGTGTGAGAATTCATTGGCAAAGTGTAAGCAAGCCCTGTCCAAAGCTTGCCGCCGCCCATCGCGGCTAATGCGCCATCCGTCGTGCCAAGTCTTGCTTTTTTAACGCCTTACTTCATCCACGAGGGTCTTGAACTCGTCAATATCCTCGAAGCTGCGGTAGACGCTGGCAAAGCGCACATAAGCCACCTTGTCGAGCTTCTTCAGCTCGCGCATGACGAGTTCACCGATCCGGTTGGAGGCGACTTCGCGCAGGCCCAGGCTCAGCAGCTTTTCTTCAATCCGCTCTATTGCCGAGTCGACCTGTTCGGTGCTCACCGGGCGCTTGCGCAGTGCCAGGTTCAGGGACGCCAGGACTTTGCTGCGCTTGTATTCGATGCGCCGGCCGTCTTTCTTGACGATAGACGGGAAGGTGACGTCCGGCCGCTCGTAAGTGGTGAAGCGTTTTTCACACGCGCCGCACTGGCGGCGGCGGCGTATGAAGTCGGCATCCTCGGCCACCCGGGTTTCGACAACCTGGGTTTCGAGATGGCCGCAGAAGGGGCATTTCATGGGATGTAGCCCGAAGTTGAAGGTGCAAATCGGCCTTCAGCCCAATCAGGACGTGCGCAAACAGCTATCAAAATCATAGTGCCTGTGCTGTCCGCCATGGTCAGCGATAGACCGGGAAGCGGCTGGTCAGGGCGTGGACCTTGGCGCGAACGGCTTCAATGTTCGCTGCGTCGCGCGGGTTGTCCAGCACGTCGGCGATCAGGTTGGCTGTGGCGCGGGCTTCTTCGTCCTTGAAGCCGCGGGTGGTCATCGCCGGGGTGCCGATGCGCACGCCGCTGGTGACCATCGGCTTTTCCGGGTCGTTCGGGATCGCGTTCTTGTTGATCGTCATGTGGGCGCTGCCCAGCACAGCTTCGGCTTCCTTGCCGGTGATGCCCTTGGCGCGCAGGTCCACCAGCATGACGTGGCTTTCGGTGCGGCCGCTGACGATGCGCAGGCCGCGCTGCGTCAGGGTGTCGGCCACGATTTGCGCATTCTTCACGACCTGCTGCTGGTAAGCCTTGAACTCGGGCGCCATGGCTTCCTTGAAGGCCACGGCCTTGGCGGCAATCACATGCATCAGCGGGCCGCCTTGCAGGCCGGGGAAGATGGCGCTGTTGATGGCTTTCTCGTGCTCTGCCTTCATCAGGATGATGCCGCCGCGCGGGCCGCGCAGGCTCTTGTGCGTGGTCGAGGTCACGATGTCGGCATGCGGCACCGGGTTGGGGTACACGCCCGCGGCCACCAGGCCGGCGTAGTGGGCGATGTCGACCATGAAGATCGCGCCGACGGCCTTGGCCACCTTGGCGAAGCGCTCGAAGTCGATGCGCAGGCTGTAAGCCGAGGCGCCGGCGATGATCAGCTTGGGCTTGGTTTCGTGGGCCTTGCGCTCCATCGCGTCGTAGTCGATCTCTTCCTTGTCGTTGAGGCCGTAAGAGACGACGTTGAACCATTTGCCGCTCATATTCAGCGCCATGCCGTGGGTCAGGTGGCCGCCTTCGGCCAGGCTCATGCCCATGATGGTGTCGCCGGGCTTGAGGAAGGCCAGGAACACGGCCTCATTGGCTGATGCGCCGCAATGCGCCTGCACGTTGGCGGCTTCGGCGCCAAAGATGGTTTTGATGCGGTCGATGGCGAGCTGCTCGGCCACGTCGACATGCTCGCAGCCGCCGTAGTAGCGGCGGCCGGGGTAGCCTTCGGCGTATTTGTTGGTGAGCTGTGAGCCCTGTGCGGCCATGACGGCGGGCGAGGCGTAGTTTTCGCTGGCGATCAGCTCGATGTGGTGTTCTTGCCGGGCGTTTTCGGCCTGGATGGCGGCGAAGATTTCGGGGTCGGTTTGTTCAACCAGGATGTTGCGGTGGTACATGGCAGTCCTTCAAGACTTGAATCCTTGTCCTTTGGTGAAAGGAAGCAAGGGCTGCCCAGGCGAACGGCTGAACGCTTCGGCCCAACGGCTTTCAGCGGTGCGCTTCCCAGTGGTGTCCCACGTCAGCTCCAATGGTTGCGAAAACCTTGAGCCTATCGCCAGTTGCGCACCTCGTTAGTGTAACTGAGGGCGCCCGAAACCCGCCACTTCCAGGTTACTCACTGCGGCCCGGGAAGCAAAAAGCCGGGGCGCTTTGGCTGCGGCCCGGCTTTGAGGCGGTGAATGCGGCTCGAAGGCCGGCAAGCGACCCATCAGGACTGGTTCAGCAGCGCCACCTTTTCAGGCGTTTTGATTTCAGCTTCCGGTTTGGCCGGCAGGGAGGCCGGGACCGGGCGCGATGTGCCGGGTGCGGCAAAGAAAGGCGTTGGTGTCCCGCGTTTGGAGGCAGACGCCACCACGGCCAGCAGGCGGGCGTGCTCGCTCATCACTTTGCTGGCGTAGCCGCCGTCGTCGTCCATATTGGCTGCGCCCACATAGTATTTGAGGCCGCCTTCGATGGAACCGGCGCGGGCGATGCATTCCTGCAGCACCTTGACGCCGACACGCAGGTTGGTCACCGGGTCAAACGCCGCCAGGTTGCCGCCGAAGTTGTCGTATTTGTCGTGGTGCACTTTGGTCATGACCTGCATCAACCCCTGGGCGCCCACCGGGCTTTGCGCGAACGGGTTGAAGCCGGACTCGATTGCCATGATGGCCAGGATCAGGGTGGGATCCAGCTTGGCTTTCTGGCCGATCTCGAAGGCTTCGGCCACCAGCACGCTCAGCGGTTCCGGGGCCACGCCGTATTTTTTGCTCAGCCAGTACGCCACCGCAGCCTGCTGGGACGGCAGGTCTTTCGGGTTGGACGCCGTGGCACGCTCAATGGCGCCAGGCTCGGTAAAGCCGATGGCGGCTTCCCGGCGCTCCTGCAGCCAGGTCATGAGTTTGAGTTCACCGGCCTGACGCAAGTCGGGACGGGCTGTCAGGGTGATCACCGCAAACACGACGGCAAGGCCCAAAAGGGCAAAGCTGTTGTGGGTAATCTCGAAAAAGCCTTGGGCGATGTCATCAACAATGTTGGAAACACTGCTTTGCACATTTTTCACGTGTGCAGCGACATTCAGGTTAAGGCCGAATTGTCCTAGCGCTGTCATAGCACTCCTTTCTACGCTTGCAGGCCCTTTGGGGGCCAAGCAGGCTTTGATTGGGTCGCCATCAAACCAAGGCAAGCCTTGTGGGTGTTGACCCTTGTTTGACGTTGCCGGCTTCTTGGAAGAATAGGGCAGCGGGTTCGGGTTGTCCCTAGGATTCGTGGGACTGGCGGGATTCTATGGGGTTGGTTAATAACCTGTCAATAATAACAAATTGATTCTTTATATCAAAAATGCAAATAAAAACCTTGATTCCCGGCAAAACCGGTCTGAATCAAGGCATTTACGGGCGCTTTTTGAGACCAAGCTCTAAGTTAGGTTTAGCCCATAAAAAGTGGGATCAGCCCTTCACGGGTCCGGTTGTAGGCCGTTTTCGACGGCTGATGTAGTCTTTTTAGACCGACCCTGGGCTCCTGGCGGGTCTCCAAAGGCAGTGGCAATCACATCAGGCGCTGCGATTGAAAAGATGGTCTTGCCTGGGGCGCCCAAGAGGTTTAACCTGCAATTGCCTGTTGATTCAGGCATCCAACCAGGTAACCAACCCCGGTAAAACCGAAAGCAATCACTTGCTTTCATCGCACTGTGAGACGATTACTCTCTCCTTTGCGGAACCCCGACGGCATGGTCATAAATGCCCGCCGTCAGCCCCGGCCAGTTTTACTGACCGGGGTTTTTATTTGGGGAGCCCATTGTGTTGCCTGTCGGCGCAAGCCCGGCACGGGTATGCCTTTGGATGGTCATTCCGCTCGCTGCCCAAAAAACTGAGTAGCCAGCGGCACGCCATCACATTCGGCCCGATCACCCAGTTCATCCGATGCGCCCGACCGAACGCGGGCAGCCTTTGAGTGACTGTCTTTTTCAAATAAATCATTGACCGATTGGCTGTCGCGTTAAAAACTCGACGCCTATGGCAAGTCATGAACTGAGAAACAGATGGTGGGAAATCAAATGGCGAGAGATCAACTGGAAGGAGACGGCTAGAACCTTGCCGGGACGGGCGGCGGCTATGGGCCGGTCGCGTCTTTGGCAGCGCCGCGCCGCGTGGGCCGTCGGCGCGCTGCTTCTGGTTTGGGCAGTGGCCTATGCCGTTGTGCCGCCCATCCTGAAGTCCCAGCTTGAGAAAATCGCCTCTGAGAAGCTGGGCCGCCACGTCACGGTGGGTGGGGTCGACTTCAAACCCTGGTCGCTCGAACTAACCCTTCATGACCTGGCCATCGCCAGGGCCGGGCCGGCTGGAGGCGGCGTTTCCGCCTCATCCTCCCAGGCATCTCCCCAGGGAACTCCCCAGTTTTCCGTCAAGCGCATATATATAGATGCCGAACTTGCGTCCCTCTTGCGGCTTGCCCCGGTGGCCGACGCCGTGGTGGTGGAGGAACCCGTGGCCTTCCTGACGCACCAGGGACAAGGGCGCTATGACGTCGACGACATCCTGGAGCGTTTCAAAACGCCCGCTGACGCACCGGCCGGCAGCCCGCTGCGGTTTGCGGTCTACAACATTGTGGCTAGCGGCGGGCGCATGGACTTCACCGACCAGGCCGTCGGCAAGACCCATGAACTGCGGGAACTAGGCCTGTCGGTGCCCTTCCTGAGCAACCTCGCCTCCAAGCGCGAGGTCAAGACCTCGCCGCACCTGGCCTTCAAGCTCAACGGCAGCAGCTTCGACACAGCCGCCGAAGGCACGCCCTTCGCCCAGACCCACAAAACCGATGCCTCCCTTACCTTGCGCGGGCTGGACCTGGCGCCTTACCTTGGCTACTGGCCGGCCAGCCTGCCAATCAAGCTGCAAAGCGCAGTGCTGCATGCCGACGCCAGGGTCGCCTTCGAGCAGACGCCCGCCACGGTGGTGCGGATTTCCGGAACCGTGACAGCGGAAAAGGTGCGTGTGCTGGCCGTGCAAGCGGCCGGGCAAGTGCCGGCGACTGCGCCTGCCCGGGCCGCAAAACCCGGCCCCGCCGGCAAGCCTGCTGCAGATACCGATGCCCAGCCGGCAGCCCGCGCTGAGTTGCTGGCGTTTGAGCGCCTGCAGGTTGCGATGGACGACGTGCGTCCGCTGGAACAGTTCGTCAAACTCTCGGCGGTAGAGCTCACAGCGCCAACGCTGTCCATCGCCCGCGACCGGTCAGGGCGGCTGAACCTGCTGCCGCCCGATGCACCGGGTGCTATTAAAAAAGGAGCTGCTGGCGCCCAATCAGAAGGGGCTACAGGCCAAAATGCTTCAAATAATCAGGCCCAGGCCCAGGCCCAGGCGCCGGCTGGGGTAGCTTCGGCCAGCACCCCGGCGTCTGTGCCTTCAGCCGGGGCAACTCCTTCAGCCGCGCCCTGGAAGATACAGGTAGCTCGTGTGGCGGTGCGTGCCGGCCGGGTGAACTGGCTGGACGAAACGCTGGCGTCACCCGCCGACATCCGCCTTGCCGGACTGACGCTCGATGTTTCAGATATCGCCATGCCCTTTGCGGCCGGCGCCCCTCTGCAGTTCAACGGCTCAATCGGACTGGAGCCGCCACCCGCAGCGCCGGCGCCGCTACCGGCGAAAACTGGCGCCAAACAACCCTCCAAGACACCGGCGCCGTCCACTCAAGCGCTTGCAACACCCGCGCTGCTCACCTTCAGCGGCACGGCCACCGACCAGGCCGCCCGGGCCACGGCCACCGTGGCGGCGTGGCCCCTAGGCATGGCTGCCAAATACGTCGGCCAGTTCCTGCTGCCGGCGCTGAATGGGCAACTGGATGCCCAGCTCGGTGTGGACTGGCGGGCGCCCAGCGGTGACAAGCCGCAGCAGCTGCAGCTCACCGCCCCGCAGCTGGCTGTCAGTGACATCCAGCTGGTGCAGGGCAAGGTCTCGCTGGTGTCCGTCAAACGCGCCGAGCTTGCGCAGGTGGATATCGACGTGACGGGCCAGTCCTTCAAGGCCGGAAAAATGGTGCTGGACCAGCCCAAGGCCAAGGTGGACCGTGATGCCGACAAGCGCTGGATGTACCAGCGGTGGATGGTGAGCCCGGGCACGGCAACGCCGGCGCCGCGGCCTACCGACGCGGCAGCACCTGCGGCGGCACCTTCATGGGCCGTGGCCATCGCAGACGTGCAGCTCGACGGCGGTGCCATGTCCTTTTCCGACCAGTCGGGCAGCAAGCCGGTGGTGTTTGAAGTGACCGCCGCCAGGGCTCAACTGGGAGGGCTGGCGCTGGACGACAGGCGGGACGCCAAAACCCCGGCCGCCAAACCCATGCCGCTGACGGCCTCGCTGCGCTTGGCCACCGGGCGATTTGAGCCCGGCAAGGTCGACTTCAACGGCAGCCTTGGCTTGAGCCCGGTCCAGGCCCAGGGCCGGTTGGTGGTCGACCGGTTGCCGATGCAGGCGTTCGAGCCCTACATTGCCGACGTTCTCAACATCGAGCTGCTGCGCGCAGATGCCAGCTTCAAGGGGCGCGTGTCTTACCGGCAGGCACCAGCCGGCCCACAGGCGCAGGTGACAGGGGACGTGTCGCTGGAAGAGTTCCGCGCCAACACCCTGGCACCCAGCGAAGATCTGCTCGCCTGGAAGGCGCTGAACCTGCGCGGCCTGAATGTGGCGCTGGACCCGGCCAGGGCCACCCGGGTGGATGTACGGGAGACTGTGCTCACTGACTTCTTTGCGCGCGTGATCGTGTTGCCCGACGGCCGCATCAACCTGCAGAACCTGGTGAAGAACGGCAAGGACACGGGGGCTGTCAATGCCGGTGCAACAAGCGGCCCCGCCACGCCAGCCCAGTCGCCGGTATCATCACTGCCTTCGGTTGCTCCTGAAACGATAGCGGCTGGCGCACAACCATTACCGGCCGGGGGCCAAAAAGGCTCAAAATTTATATCGACAGCACCGGTCAGCCCGATGGCCTCCGCCACAGCGGCAGCCGGCTTACCGCCACCCATCGTCAACTTCGGCCCGATCAGCCTCATCAACGGCAAGGTGCTGTTCTCCGACCGCTTCGTCAAGCCCAACTACTCGGCTGACCTGAGCGACCTGACCGGCAAGCTCAGCGCTTTTTCTTCCGTCACACCCACGGTGCCGGGTACCACCGCCCCCGTGCCCAACATGGCCGACCTGGAGCTGCGCGGGCGGGCCGAGGGCACGGCTTCGCTGGAAATCCTGGGCAAGCTCAACCCGTTGGCCAAGCCGCTGGCGCTCGACATCAAAGGCAGGGTGCGCGACCTGGAGCTGCCGCCGCTGTCGCCGTACTCCGTCAAGTACTCGGGCTATGGCATCAACCGCGGCAAGCTCAGTGTGGATGTGGGTTATGTGGTGCTACCCGACGGGCGGCTCACTGCCACCAACAAGGTCATCCTGAACCAGCTCAGTTTTGGCGACAAGGTGGAAGGCTCGACCGCGAGCCTGCCGGTGAAGCTGGCCGTGGCCTTGCTGGCCGACCGCAACGGTGTGATTGACATCGACCTGCCCATCAGCGGTTCGCTCAATGATCCGCAGTTCAGCCTCGGGCCCGTCATCGTCAAGGTCATCCTCAATGTGATCGTCAAGGCCGTCACCGCGCCATTCAGCTTGCTGGCCAATGCGTTCGGCGGCGGTGGGGAAGAACTCAGCACTGTGGGCTTTAACGCCGGCAGCGCCGAGCTGGGGCCTGAAGCGAAAGCCGGCCTCGACAAGGTGGCCAAGGCGCTGGCCGAGCGGCCGGCGCTGCGGCTCACCGTGGTCGGCACCAGCAGCGTGGATGCCGAGCGGGACGGTTTTAAACGCGAGCGGCTTGATTCGCTGGTGCGCGCCGAAAAGCGCCGCCTCACCGTGAAGGACGGCGGCACCACTTCCGCCGCCATCAGCATCAGCCCGGCCGAATACCCCGCCCTGCTTAAAGAGGTCTACAAACGCGCTGACATGCCCAAGCCGCGCAATCTGGTAGGCCTGGCCAGGGATTTGCCCGTGCCCGAGATGGAAAAGCTGCTGCTGGCCGATATCCAGGTCAACGACAGCGCCATGCGCGAACTGGCCGTGCAGCGGGGTGTGGCGGTGAAAGATTACCTTGCATCGCGTGATTTGCCCCCTGAAAGACTCTTTCTCGGCGCCGCCAAAGCCATACCGCCGGAGGCCAAATGGACACCGCGCGCGGAGCTGAATTTGGCGATGCCTTAAAAACAGCGAAAATAGCGGCAGCGCTTTATTGATAAAGCTTTTATGGGGCTTTTGGGCCTGGACGCGCAACACGGGTTGCGGCGCCGGCTCCCCATCCAATCCCAACACCCGCTGCCGCCTGCAAAGTCCCTCATTCCCGGGGTGCCTTGTGGCTGGCGGCACTTATTTTTTGACCTTGCGCCCCCATGTTTAAATCTTCCAAACCCGAAACCCCTGCCGTGAAAACGCCCACCACCAAGCAGGCAGAAGCCCATCCGCTGGACGGCCTGACCGGCGGCGCGTTCTCCGCGCCGACCTCGGGCGAGCGCACCGCGCGCATCCGCACCTGGCTGGCGACCGAGCCTTCGGCCGAGCAGATGGCCGAGGTCTACAAAGACCTGGCCAATCGCGACAAGGGCGCCGCCAAGCCGCTGAAAGAAAAGCTCGACGAACTCAAGCGCAGCAAGGGTCAGGAAGCCGTGGCCGCCGAGTGGGCCGAAAAAGCCCAGGCACTGCTGGCCGTGCCGAAGCTCAACCTGGCCGATGCATTGGCCTGGCAGCGTGACGCCGCCAAAGCTGGCGCACCGCTGTCCAAGGAACCTCTCGCCGGCCTGAAGGTCCAGCTCGCCGAGCGCGTCAAGACGATTGAAGACCTGCAGCACCGCACCCAGGTACAGCGCGAAGCGGCCGTGTTGCTGGCCCAGCGCACCGAGGTGCTGTCGCTCAAGCCCTGGCGCGATGCCGAAGCCGCCCTCGAATCCCTGCGCGGTGACGTCACGCACTGGCAGTCGCAGGCCGACGAGATCACGCACGACGCCAACTGGGCCAGCGTGGACGCAAAATTTCCGCCGCTGCTCGACGCATCTCGCGCACAGTTGCTTGCCGTGTGGGAGGCCTTCCAGGGCGCACTCGCCCAAGCCCAGAAAGCCGCTGAAGATACCGCCGCGCCTTTGCCCGCCGTACCTGTGTGGGCCGATGAGCTGCGCGCCGCACGCGGCCTGCCGCCCGCAGCGGGTGAGCAGCCCGCACGCGCGCCCAAGGCCAAGATCGATCCCGCCGTGCTCAAAGACATGCGCGAGAAGTCGTCGGCCATCGTGCAGGCCGCGCTGGCCAAGCTTGAGCATGAGGTCACCGAAGGCCATGGCAAGTCCACCCCCAAGGTCGCGGCCGACCTGCGCCATGCGCTGAAAGAACATATCCGCAACATCGACAGCAAGCTCGAAGCCGCCGCGCACGCCGCGTTGACGGCCGCCGGTGAACTCGAAGGCTGGCAGCGCTGGCGCGCCGACCAGATTCGCGAAGAACTTGTCGTAAAAGCCGAGGCCCTGGCGGCCAAGCCGCTGGGCGGGCGCAAACAACAGGAAGCCCTGCGTGCCATGCGCGAGCAGTGGAAGACCAGCGACCAGGGCGGCACGCCCAACCACGCGCTGTGGAAGCGTTTTGACGACGCATGCAATGAAGCGCACAAGGTCGTCGAAGCCTGGCTCGAGAAAGTCAAAGAGCAGAGCGAAGCCGTCAAGGCCGAGCGCAAGCTGCTGATTGATGAAGTGCTGGCCTGGGCCGAAGCCAACAAGGGCAACACCGACTGGAAGCACCACATCCGCAGCCTCAATGGCTTTGTCGAAAAATGGCGTGAAGCCGGCCACCTGGGTGAAAAGGCATTTGCTGAAATCCAGCCTGTGTGGAAAGCCGCGATGGACGCTGCAGACGCCCCGCTGACCGCTGCGCGCCACGACAGCATTGCGCGCCGCAAGGCCATGATTGAAGAAGCCAATGTGCTGGGTGCCGAGCCAATGCTGCGCATCGACGCCGTCAAGTCGCTGCAGCAGCGCTGGCAGCATGAGGCGCAGGCCGTGCCCATCGAGCGCAAGCAAGAGCAGAAGATGTGGGACGCCTTCCGCAAACCCATCGACGACGCTTTCCAGCGCAAGACCGCCGAGCGTGAAAAAGCTGCCGCTGCCCTGGGGGAATACGACCGCATGGTGCTGGAAGCTTCCAAAGCTGTTGAAGCTGCCACCGCCAGTGGCGACGCACAAAAAATCCACGCCGCCGCCAAGGCACTCGAAGCGATTGTGCGCGGGCAAGTGCCTGTGCCAGCACCGGCCGCGGCAACCGCAGCGCCAGCGGCGCAGTCGGTTGAGGCTGCCCTGGCTGATACCAATGCCATCCCGGTTTCAAAAGAAAATGAGCCCGCATCCCAGGCAGAATCTGCGCAAGCAGCTACAGAAAACGTAGCAGATTCGCCGGTGACCGAGGGCGCCGCGGAAGCTGCCGCCGCTGAATTTGCTGAAGCAGGCGAGCCGGCCAGTGCTCCCGCCGAACCGGCACCTGCGCCCAAGCCCGCACCCAAGCCCGTGGTGGCGCGGCGCGGCGACGACCGTCCCGGGATGAAGAAAGCCGAGCCCGCAGCGGCTGGGCGCGGCGGCAAGTTCGGCGACCGCAAGGACGCACGCCCAGGCAGCAAGCCCGGCGGCCCGCGCCAGAGCACCGACAACAAGTTTGAGCCCTACCGGGAAGGCCGCGAAGGCCGTGATGACCGCGGCCCCCGCAGCAATGATCGGGGAGACCGTGGTGACCGCAACGCGCGTCCGGCCTTTGAAGAGCGCGGCCCGCGACTGGGCGATGCGGCTTTCCGTGCCCAGCGCGAAGCCTTTGAGGCCGCCAACCAGGCGCTCAAGAAGCTCGCCATGCAGGCGCACGGCGAGGTGCTGACGAACCTGCTGACTGCCTGGGAAAAGCGCGACCCGGAACAACTGCCAAGCGCGCAGGAACTCGGCAAAGCCGTGCCGCCCGCTGTCCGCAACCGCTGGGTGCAAGCCGTCAGCACCCCGTCGGGCAAGGATGCTTCCGAAGCGCTGCTGCGCCTGGAAATCGCCGCCGAGTTGCCGACGCCGGCCGAGCACATCAGCGAACGCCGCATGCTGCAACTGCAGCTGCTGACCAAGCGCAATGCGCCGGCGCCGGCTGAAACCTGGGGCGAAGACGCAGCCCAGGTGCTGGCCGCCGACTTTGACCCCACCAAGGCGCGGCGTGTGCAGAACGTGCTGAAGGCGCTGCTCAAGCGATGAAGGAAGACGCCGCTGCTGTGGTGGCGGTGCTAGACCGCCAGCAAACGCTGGGCGAGGAAATCGCAAACAGCATAAGCCACGGTGTGGCGCTGCTGGCCGCCGTGATTGCAGCGCCTTTCCTGGTGGTGGCCAGCGTGCGCAACGGCGATGCCATCGACATCGCCGCCGCCTGCGTGTTTGCGGCCACCATGGTGTTGCTGTACTTCACCTCAATGCTCTACCACGCGCTGCCCGCCGTGCGTGCGGCGCGCGCAAAGAGTGTCTTCCAGATCCTGGACCACGGCGCCATCTACCTGTTGATTGCCGGTACCTACACGCCGTTCACGCTGGGCGTGCTGCGCGGGCCCTGGGGCTGGACGCTGTTCGGACTGGTGTGGGTCATGGCAATTGCGGGTGTCGCCGTGAAGGCGGTGGCGGGCATCCGTTACCCGCGTGTTTCTACCGCGCTGTATGTGGCGATGGGGTGGATTGCCCTCATCGCCATCAAACCGATGCTGGAGTTGATCCCGAACTGGGGTTTGTTCTGGCTGGTCGCTGGCGGGCTTTTCTACACGCTGGGGGTGGGCTTTTTCGCCACCGATTCACGCGTCCGCTACGGCCACTTTGTGTGGCACCTGTTTGTCGCGGCTGGCACGGTTTGCCATTTTGTGGCGGTACTGTATTACGCCGGCTGAGATCTGCGGTCTGTAGTTGCTATCAAAAGCATAGCTGCTGATGCCCTTTATTCTTGGGCTAGAGACCGATTTCCTTGTAATTTTCCATCGCAATGCGGCTCTGACACTCAGGATGCTGCTTCAATCAGGCGGGCAATGCCGTCAAAGCCCAGCCGCCGTGCATGTTGCAGGGCGTTAAGCCCGTCCTGATCCACCAGTGCCGGGTTGGCCCCGGCTGCCAGCAGGCGCTGAACCACGGCGGTGTGGCCCTGCATGACGGCGAGGACCAGCGGTGTGCGGCCTGCCGTATCGGCTGCGTTGACGGGGGCGCCCTGCTGCAGCAGGCGTTCCAGCAGCTCCAGGCGTCCTGCGCGGGCCGCGTCCTGCAGCGCACCGGCCAGGCGGTTGGGCCCTGCATTCGTTTCCGCACGCGGTGCGCGAAATTGCAGGGCGTTTTCCTGTTTTTGTTGAGCCGCTGCGGCGCGCGCTTCAGGCGCGGGGGCCGCCGCAGCGCCTGGCGCAGAAGGCGCGGCAGGTACAGGCCGCGCAGCCGGCGCTGCGGCGGGCGTGTCCGCCTGCGATGGTGGTGGTGACGCTGTCAACGATCCGATCCGTGCGCCTGCCGTGTATGGTGCCGGCGGAGGCTGGGTACTGTCCTGCACGGTGGCGGGAGGCGCAGGCGCAGCAGCGGGCGCTGGCAAGGGAGACGGCGCAGGGGGAGGGGCTGCGACACCGCCCAGTGGCGCCTTCGCTTCTTTCTTCTGCGCGGCTGCCTCGTTGACCGAGGGCGAGGCCGTTGATTTGTCGAGCGCCGAAGGGGCCGGCGACTTCAACGCCGGCTTGGCAGTTTCGACGGACCGCTTCCGGGCGTCGGGTTCCGGTGCAGGTGTTTGCCGCACTACAGGGCCGGGAATTGCGGTCATTGGTGGTGAAGGCGTTGGTGCCGTTGCCGTTGCTGCCGAAGGTGAAGTTGCCGGCGACGGTTGCGCCGTGGGACTGGGCCGACCGAAGGCCAGTTCTTTTTCCTCGTTGTTACCCCGGTCAAACTGCAGCATCAACAGCCCGGTCAAGCCCACGAGCGCCACGCTTGCCAGCGCGGAGATTTTCCAGCGTGACTGGTTGGCTGCGGGGCGCTGCACTGCATTGGCGGTGGCGCCGGCTTGCGACACACCGGGCTGCTTGCCGGCGTTGATCACCATCTGCGCGTGGGCGCGCACGGCTTCGCGCACATGCGCGCCGGGGCGGCGTGTGTCCTCTGCGCTGGCCTCCCGGTAGCGCTGCAGCAGCTCGTCGCTGTGCGGGCTGTGATCGGGCTCTGTCATGCAAACTCCTGTAGCTGCTGGCGCAGGCTGTTTCGTGCGTAGCGCAGGCGGCTCTTGGCGGTTTCAAAACTCACGCCGGTGGCCTCAGCGATGCCTTCCACACTCAGGCCTGCCTCGGCCTGCAGCAGGAAGGCTTCGCGCTGCTCAAGAGGCAGCCGCTCGACCGCGGCAATCAGTGCCGCGGCCTGTTCACTGGACTCCAGCCGGCGTACCGGGCCGAAGCCCGAATCGGCCGCCAGCGTGTCGCCCAGGCCGAGGCCTTCGTCGTCGTCTCCCTGTGCATCAATGCTCACGTGCTGTTTGGCCGTGCGGAAGTGGTCGACTACCCGGTTGTGCGCCATGGTGAACAGCCAGGTCTTGAAGCGCGCCGACACGGTATAAGTAGGCGCGCTGCGCGCCACGGCAAACCACACGTCCTGCAGCAGGTCATCGGCCACAGCCTGCACACGCACACTGCGAAACACATAGCGCCACACCGCCAGTTCGTGACGCGCATACAGCACATCGAACGCGCCGATGTCGCCGCCCGCAAAGCGCAGCATCAGCGATTCGTCGCTGTCGTCGGCTGCGTTGTCTGTCGTGGCGCTGGGCATGCGCCAGATTATGGCCCCCACGGTCGCTCACTGCGTGTAGCTCCCGAGGCCTTGCAGGCCGCGGCTCGCGAGACGCTTCGCCTCTGTCGCCCGTCCAAGCCTGCGCAGGCAGGCTTGGAGCCGTGGGCTCCAGCCCCTCGGGGGCCGCCCGTCCTGCGGCCCGGCAAAGCCGGTTCCGCGGCTCATGCTGGTGAAGGAGAGCCGCTGCGGTCGCGCACTGCGTACAGCTTCTTGCTCCGTTAATAGGGATCCGGAACATAGGAGTAGCTGCGGGATTCGGGGAAAGGATTGGGGCCGGGAAGTGGCCGTACCGGTTCACGGATCACGCCACTCGCAATCAGGTTCTCGCGGCTGTCGTAGCGGATGCGGATGACCTCGTTGGGTTGCGATTGCAGGCGGGCAAAAGAAGTGTGGGACACCATCGAGGTTTCACGGGCGCCATGCCCTGTGCCCAGCTTGGGTGCGGGCAGGGCGGCAGGCGGTGGGACCGGCGCCCTTCTGGCCATGCCTTCAAGTCCCGCAGAGGCGCTTGGGGCCTGCGCAGGGGTTTCCGCCTCGCTGCTGCTCTGGTCGGCCAGGGCCGATCTGCCGGCGCCGCTTTGCGGGGCGCTTTTGAGGTTGGCGGGTGCGTCGGCTTCGCGTTCAGCGCGTTCTGCGCGGGCGGGGCTGGCAGGCGCCGCTTGGGCGACTGGCTCCGGCAGGCGTTCCTTGAAAAGCGCCACGCCGATCACGCCGACGTTGCCGGGCCTGCCGGTGCGGCTTGCGTAAGAATCCCCGAGCGCGGAAAACTCAAAGGCCGCGACTTCGCTGCTGCTTTTGCGCCAGCCGGTGACCTGGTAGTGCTGCCACGGCGAAAACACATAGCCGGTCTGGTCCCAGGCGGCGGTTTCTCCGCTCAGTACGTTCACGCCGTCGACGGCGGTGACGGCCAGCACGCGTTCACCAAGCTTGTTGCGCACCGCGATCGCGTACTTGGCGCCGTACTGGCCGGCTACCCAATATTCGCCGCGGTGGCGGTACACCGGCAGCGTGGCGCCGGTGTTGCGGTCGATCACGGTCACATCGGCCAGCCGGCCGATGGCGTGCGCGGGCAGGGCGGCCAGGGTGCAGGTGGCCAGCAGGAGGGAGGAGGCAAGAAGCGAGGTTTTCATGGGGACTCCAGGAAGTGGTGGAGTCCGTTGAAACGAGAGGGCGGGGAAAACGGGGTTAAACCGGCCCGAAAATCACCGGGTCAGATTTTTCGGGTGCTATCAATTTGATAGCTATAATCGCCCATATATATTGGGCTGACAGCGTTATTGATGATGAATTTGGCCGCTGGAGCCAAAAAAATCGCCGGCAGCTTATTTGGGAATAAAAAACTTGTCGAACAGCGCTGTCAGGGGCGCGAAGTCCTGTGTGAAGCGCGTGCGGTTCACGAAATAGGCTTCGCACGCTACGGCAAAAAACTCCGCCGGTGACTTCGCGGCATAGTCGTCGAGCCACGGCGCCTCGGCGCCGAAGCGCGTGGCCATGGCGACTTTTTCACAAAACTCGTCGTAAGCCGGCTGCATGACCCCATGCCAGGACATGTGGGCGCTGCGCGTGGGCAGGGGCGGGCAGCCGTCTGCCATGCCGTCGCGCATGTCGATCTTGTGGACGAACTCGTGGATCACCACGTTGTGCCCATGCTCGGCCGAGTCACCCGCACTGGCCACGTCCTGCCAGCTCAGGGTGACGGGGCCGCCCTGCATGGCTTCGCCCAGCAGCTCTTCGTTGTAGTGGTGCACCACGCCGGCGTGGTCGGTGACCTTGCGGCGCGCCAGCATGGCACCGGGGTGCACCACGATGCCCTTGAAATCGTCGTACCAGCGCAGGCCCAGGTGCAGCACCGGCAGGCAGGCCTGCGCGGCAATCGCGACTGCCATTTCATCGGTGACCTTCAGGCCGTGTGCGCCGGTGAATTCCTTTTGCTTCAGGAATTTTTCCGTCAATGCGTTCAACTCCTGCAGCTCGGCGACGGGCCGCCGGCCCAGAAAGGGAAATTGCAGCAGGGTATCCATCCACAGGGTATCGGGGATGGTTTTGGCAGGGGCCCTGGCGCCGCCAAGTGTTCGTAACCAGTTCAGCATGAAGTGGAGGTTGTGGTTAAACGAAATGAAACAAGGGTTAGCACAGCGTAATCCGCTGCATTCCTCCGGCCGTCAGGCGCAGCACCTCTGCGCGCGGCACCGTAGCGCCCAGGTCCCAGTCGCTCAGCACTACGCGGGAGACGCCGCCGCCCAGGTCGTGCACGGCAGGCTTGTGTGTGTGGCCATGAATCAGCGTGCGGGCGTTGGCGGCTTGTAACCATTGGCGCGCAGCCTGGGGGTCGACATCGGCATATTGCGCGCCGGACTGTTTGCGCGCTTCGCTTTGTTCGCGCAGCCCGCGCGCAATCGCCTGGCGTTCAGCCAGCGGCCTGGCCAGGAAGGCGCGCTGCCATTCGGGGCTGCGGACCTGGCGGCGAAAGTTCATGTAGTCGACATCGTCCAGGCACAGCGCGTCGCCGTGCGACAGCAGCCAGCGCTGTTCCGTGAGTGCCGGGAACACCAGCACGGTCGGGTCTGCCAGCAAGGTGGTGTTGCACAGGTCCATCACGGCCTGGCCCACCAGGAAGTCGCGGTTGCCGTGCATGAAAAACAGGGCCAGCCGGCTGGCGGCATCGCCCATGGCCTGTACACAGCGCGCGTCAAAGCCGGCGGCGGGATCCAGCAGGTCATTCCCCACGGCGTCATCGCCGACCCAGACTTCAAACAGGTCACCCAGGATGAAGACCGCGTCGGCCGGCGTGGTCTCAAGGTAGTGCTCCCAGGCCGCGAAGGTAGCGGGCTCCGAGGCCTGCAGGTGCAGGTCCGAAATGAAATCGACCGTACGCCAGGACGGCGGCGCCAAAAGCTCCGCCGGCTGGGGTACGGTCTGTGGGGTGTTCACCGGCAGGGGCAGGGCGCTAGCGCGGTTTGCCGGCGCCTCAGGCCAGCGCAACGGCCTTCTGGATGATCACGTCTTGCATCGGGACGTCATCATGGAAGCCTTTGCGGCCGGTCTTGACGGCCTTGATCTTGTCGACGACATCGGTGCCGGCAACAACCTTGCCGAACACGGCATAACCCCAGCCCGACGCGTTCGGTGCGGTGTGGTTCAGGAAGCCGTTGTCAGCCACGTTGATGAAAAACTGCGAGGAGGCCGAGTGCGGTGCGTTGGTCCGCGCCATGGCCACGGTGTAGTTGTCGTTCTTCAGTCCGTTGTTGGCTTCGTTCTCGATTTCGCCGTCGGTGGGCTTTTGTTTCATGCCGGGTTCGAAACCGCCGCCCTGCACCATGAAGCCGGGAATCACGCGGTGAAACACCGTGTTGGCGTAGTGGCCCTTGTTGACGTAGTTCAGGAAGTTGGCAACGGTCTTGGGCGCCTTGGCCTCGTCCAGTTCCAGGGTAATGACGCCGTATTCGGCAATATGAAGTTCAACTTTGGGATTGCTCATGGTGGTCCTCTGAGGGGTTAAAAGATGGAAAGGTCAGTTGACCAGGGTGGCAGATTTGATGAGGACGGGCGTCTTGGGGACATCCGTCGGGAAGGGACCGCCGGCGCCAGTGGGGACGGCCTTGATTTTGTTCACGATATCCATGCCGCTCACGACTTTGCCGAACACGGTATAGCCGTATAGCTGGGGGGCATTGACGAGCTGGGCGCGTGGGGTGTTTTCATAGACACGCCCCTGGTATTCGAACTTCGGAACCGGGTCACCGGGAGGGATTACCGTGGGATTCAGGAAGTCGTTGTCCTTCACGTTGATGAAGAACTGTGACGACGCGGAATTGGGATCATTGGTGCGTGCCATGGCCAGGGTTCCGACCACATTTTTGGGCCCACCCTTGGCGAGCGCCTCGCGGCCTTCATGCGGCACTGGTGGGCGGGTTTTCTTTTCGGCATAAGTCGCGTCGTAGCCGCCGCCCTGCACCATGAAGTTGCTGATCACACGGTGGAAAATCGTGCCGTCATAGTGTTTGTCCTTGACGTACTGCAGGAAGTTTTCAACTGTCTTGGGCGCTTTGTCGGGATAGACCTCAACGACAAAGTCGCCCTCGCTGGTGGCGAACTTGACCTTGGGCGCATTTTGCGCAAGCGCCGGGCCGGACAGCAAGGCAAAGCTTGCGGCGGCCAGGGCGAATGCGGCGCGGCGCAGGGGTTGGAATGCGGACGGTGCCGTCAACACGGCAAGCATCTTGTGAACTGCCATCATCAAATGGTTCCTTCGAAAAATATCTTCCACTGGCTTCCCTGGCGGACCCAGTACTGGCGTTTGGTACGGCCGGTTTTGGCGCCCTTGATCAGTTCGCCAAAGGTTACCACCATCGTATCGGTGCTGTCGGTCCAGCGCAGGTAAGACACGTCCTTGAGTTGTATGTCGCGCCCGCCGAGCTGTTTGATCTCGCTTTGTAGCAGCGGCGTCCATTCGGCCAGCGTCTTGCCGTAGCTGAGGAAATCGGGTGCGTACCAGGCAGTCAGTTTGGCCATGTCACCGCTGGACTTGGCGTGATGCCAGCCTTGCAGCACGTTTTCGAATGACTTGCTGTCAGCTGCCAGCGACTGCGGAGCCATCCATTTGAGGTTATGGGCTATCACCACGGGCGTGCTGCGCACCTCGACCGTGCGGATGATGCGCTCCAGGTCGGGGTTGGCAAGCACGACGCACCCATCGGTGGACAGGGGCGCGCGGGAAAATTGCGCTGGCGGCGTACCATGCAGCCAGATGCCGCCGCCGGTTTTGCCGCGTTTGATGTCCAGCTGGTTCGGGTAATTGATGGGCAGTGCGCCAGAGCCGTAAAAGTCTCGCAGCGACTTGGGATCCAGGTTGCTGGTGATGAAATAGACGCCGACGGGCGTGCGCAGATCGCCTTCGACGGATTTTTCGATGCCTGATTTGCCGACCGAGATGTAGTAGTCCGCCACGAGCTTCAGGCCTGCGCTGGTGTTTTCGAACAGGTACAGGCGGGACCTGGACGCGTCGATGGCGATGGCGTGCTTGTTGCGCGGTGACAGCGCCAAAAACTGGGAGGGCACCATGCCAGGAGCTGGCCGCTCGCGCAGCGCGCGCAGGCGGAGTTGCGACTCCTGCCGCAGCTCCGCCAGCATGGCGGCCCCGGGTTTGCCGACGGTATCCGGAACATCGCCGGGCGTGCGCACGGGACGCGAAAAACTGGCCAGCAAGTCACCGTACACCAGTTGCGCCAGCTGGAAATTGGGATGGTCCTTGACAAGGCCTTCGGCCCTGCGCAGGGCTTCGCGTGGTTTTGACTGGCCGATCAACTTGTAGATATCAATCAGCCGGGCTTCTGCCTCGCCGCCGCGCGCCTCATGCGGGGCGGTGGCTGGTGCCGGAGAGGGCCGTTTGCCGTTGGCGTGCGCGCGGGTTTCTGCCCGCGCCAGCGAAAAGGCCAGCACGAGGCAGGGGGCGATGAAGAGAAGCGCTGCGGCCGCTTTTTTCATGCGGACTTCCACGAAAGATTACCGGTCAACACGGAACGGGCAAGGACAGGCGGAACAATGCACTTGGGTCAGGCAGGCTGCTGGCGATCAACCGCCTGTGGATTCCTTGACGATGACCCAGCGATCACCGGCCTTGGCCATCTCCAGCGTCTTGCGGCTGGAGATATTGATGGAGTCGGCGTTGTAGTCCTGCTTGAACCGGGCCGTGGCTTTGGCGCCCTGCACGGCGATGGCCATGTCGGAAAGCTTCACGCTGATGCGCGACTTGCCGACGATGCGCGCACGGCGGTCTTCTTCCCAGGCCTTGCGTGCCTGCTTGCCTGGAGGGTCAAAGTTCTGGCCGTAGCTGCCGAGGTAGCCGTTCATGTCTTTGTCGGACCAGGCCTGGGCCCAGCTGCGCACGGCTGCTTCGACTTCTTTTTCAGCGCCTGCTGCGGCAGCCGGTGCCGCAGGTATGGCGGCCGCCGGGGGCGTGGGTATTGCGGCCACAGGGGCTGCGGGTGCTGGGGCGGGTGCCGGCTTGGCGACGGGAGCGGGCGCTGGAGCTGCGGCCGGTGCTGCTGCCGCGGGCTTGGCCAGGTTTTTGGACTCGGCGGAGAACAGGGTGCGGATCAGTGCCAGCTTGGGCGGAACGGCCGCGTTGCCGCCGTCCAGTTGCAGGGCCTTGCTGTAGGCCTGGCTGGCGAGCCTGGCGTAGACGTCACCCAGGTTTTCGTGTGCCGTGGCGTAGCTCGGGTTGGTGCGGATGGCCATTTCCAGTGCTGCCCGGGCCTTGTCGAACTGGCTCTGGCCGGCATACAGCACGGCCATGTTGTTGTACGGCTCTGGAAGTTCGGGATAGTCCTCGGTGATTTTGGTGAAGGTCGCAATGGCCTCGTTCGTCTTGCCGGTCTCGGTCTGGATCACGCCCTTGAAGAAACGCATCTGCGGGTCGCGCGGTTTGCTGGCAAGGTACTGGTCAACCTTGGACTGCGCCTCGGCATACTGGCCGGCACGCATCAGGCGGCTGACATCTGCATAGTCGTCGGCGTGGGCCACGGACACCGACAGGGTGGCCGCCACCGCCAGCATGCGCAGGGCGGCAGACAGTCGATGGCGTGTAAGGAAGTTTGGCGTGGGCATGGCACTCTCGCGATTTGTTTTAGAGCCCCGGCGGCTGTTGGGCCGCTGTTGGGCAGAAAGTCAACTAAACAGCCCGGCTTTTCAGTGCGCTCCGCGAGCGGGCTGAACGTTGTCAGATGGGCTGGATATACTGCTTGATTGTAACTGAGGGGGGTATAGTTCATGTCCCCCGGAATTCCGTACTTTCCGTTTTTATCGCATGTTTTTGCGCGTACGCCAATTGGCCCTTGCCCGCCTGCGGCGTCCGTGAGATAAAGCTTTCTTTCCTTTGCCCGAGCATCGGCGGCTTCCGGCGATGCCGGACACCGCAGCATAATTTTCATGAGCCTTCGCATTTACAACACGCTGTCGCGTGCCGTGGAAGAATTTTCCCCGCTTGATCCCGGCCACGTGCGCATGTATGTGTGCGGAATGACAATTTACGACCTGTGCCACATCGGCCATGCGCGCATGATGATGGCGTTCGACGTGGTGCAGCGCTGGCTCAAGGCAAGTGGCCTGAAGGTTACGTATGTGCGCAACATCACAGACATCGACGACAAGATCATCAAACGTGCGGTTGAGCGCGGCATCACCATCCGCCAGCTGACCGACGAGATGATCGCGGCCATGCACCAGGATATCGGCGCGCTGGGCATCGAGCCGCCGTCACTGGAGCCCCGCGCTACCGAGTACGTGCCGCAGATGCTGGGCATGATCGCCACCCTCGAGGAAAAAGGCCTGGCCTACAAGGGGGCCACCGGCGACGTGAATTACGCGGTGCGCAAGTTTCCCGGCTACGGCAAGCTCTCGGGCAAGTCGCTCGACGAGCTGCGCGCCGGCGAGCGGGTCGCGGTGCTGGAGGGCAAGGACGACCCGCTGGACTTCGTGCTCTGGAAAAGCGCCAAACCCACTGAACCGGACGATGCCAAGTGGGACAGCGCCTATGGCCCCGGCCGCCCAGGCTGGCATATTGAATGCTCGGCCATGTGCCGCGGCACCCTGGGCGATACCTTCGACATTCACGGCGGCGGTGCCGATCTGCAGTTCCCGCACCACGAGAACGAGATCGCGCAAAGCGAGGGTGCCAACGGCAAGCCGCTGGCCCGCTTTTGGCTGCACAACGGCTTTGTGCGCGTCGACAACGAGAAGATGTCCAAATCGCTGGGCAACTTCTTCACCATCCGCGAAGTGCTGGCCAAGTACGATGCCGAGACCATCCGTTTCTTCATCGTGCGCGCGCACTACCGCAGTGCCCTGAACTACAGCGACGCCCACCTGGATGACGCGCGCAGCTCGCTCAAGCGGCTTTATACGTCGCTCGACCTGGTCAAACCTGCTGAGCTCGCAACGGACTGGAGCCAGCCATTTGCAGCACGTTTCAAGGCGGCCATGGACGAAGACTTCGGCACGCCGGAAGCTGTCGCCGTGCTGTTTGAGCTGGCAGGTGAAGTCAACCGGACAGGCTCTGCCGAGCTGGCCGGCTTGCTGAAAAACCTGGGTGGCTGCCTGGGCCTGCTGCAGGGCGCGCCTGGGGCCTACCTTCAGGCTGGCGCCGGCCTTGATGACGCCAGTATCCAGCTGTTGATTGCGCAGCGCGCAGCCGCCAAGCTGTCAAAAGACTTCGCCGAAGCCGACCGCATCCGCAAGGACCTGATGGCCAACGGCATTGTGTTGAAGGATTCGCCCAGCGGTACCACCTGGGAGGTGCAGTCGTGAGCTTGAAAGTCGTTTTTTCACCCTGTTTTTCATGCCATTTCGGCCTCCAGGCCAATAAAGGCGTGCGCAAGCAGCTATGAAAAAGATAGTAAAAAGCGGCCCGGCCAGCGCCGAGCTGGCCGACGTTCCCGAGCCGGCCACCACCGTGCCGGAATATTGGGCCGACGCCTGCAAGCACCTGGTCAAAAAAGACCGCGTGATGAAGCGGCTGATTCCACAGTTCGGCGACGCCTGTCTGCAGGCACGCGGCGATGCTTTCGGTACCCTGGCGCGCAGCATTGTGGGCCAGCAAATTTCGGTCAAGGCGGCGCAAAGCGTCTGGGCAAAATTTTCGGCATTGCCTAAAAAAGTGACGCCCGGCAACGTTCTGCGCCTGAAGGTCGACGACATGCGCGCCGCCGGGCTGAGCGCCCGCAAGGTCGAATACCTGGTGGACCTGGCGATCCACTTCGATGCCGGCACCGTCCACGTGAAGGACTGGGAGTCGATGGACGATGAGGCCATCATTGCGGAATTGGTGGCCATTCGTGGCATTGGCCGCTGGACGGCCGAGATGTTCCTGATTTTCTACCTGATGCGGCCCAACGTCCTGCCGCTGGACGATGTGGGGCTGATCACCGGCATCAGCCAGAACTACTTTTCAGGTGAATCCGTCAGCCGCAGCGACGCGCGCGAGGTGGCTGCCGCCTGGGCGCCCTACTGCAGCGTGGCAACTTGGTATATTTGGCGCTCTCTGGACCCATTACCGGTTCTGGGTACCCCAGCGGGTACCGAGCAAATTTAAGTTTCATGAAGCCTTGAGGAGCAGCACATGGCGAAGAAGACCTTCCTCGATTTCGAGCAACCGATTGCGGAGCTTGAAGGAAAAATTGAAGAGCTGCGCTACGTACAGACCGAGTCGGCCGTCGACATTTCCGAAGAAATCGACCAGCTGGCCAAAAAGAGCCAGCAGCTCACCAAAGACATCTACAGCGACCTGACGCCCTGGCAGATTACCAAGATCGCGCGCCACGCAGAGCGCCCCTACACGCTGGACTACGTCAACGAAATCTTCACCGATTTCGTCGAGCTGCACGGCGACCGGCACTTTGCCGATGACCTGTCCATTGTGGGCGGCCTGGCCCGCTTCAACGGCACGGCCTGCATGGTGCTGGGCCACCAGAAGGGCCGCGACACCAAAGAGCGCGGCCTGCGCAACTTCGGCATGAGCAAGCCCGAGGGCTACCGCAAGGCCCTGCGCCTGATGAAAACCGCCGAGAAGTTCAAGCTGCCGGTGTTCACCTTTGTCGACACCCCCGGCGCCTACCCCGGTATCGATGCCGAAGAGCGCGGCCAGTCCGAGGCCATCGGCCGCAACATCTTCGAGATGGCGCAGCTCGAAGTGCCCATCATCACCACCATCATCGGCGAAGGCGGCTCCGGCGGCGCGCTGGCCATTTCGGTGGCCGACCAGGTTGTGATGCTGCAGTATTCCATCTACTCCGTCATCAGCCCCGAAGGCTGCGCTTCCATTTTGTGGAAGACCTCCGACAAGGCGCAGGAAGCCGCAGAGGCCCTAGGCATCACCGCGCACCGCCTCAAGGCCCTGGGCGTGATCGACAAGATCGTGAACGAGCCCGTGGGCGGCGCCCACCGCGACCACAAGCAGATGGCGGCTTTCCTCAAGCGCGCCCTCAACGACGCCTTCCGCCAGGTCAGCGACCTGAAGGTCAAGGAACTGCTGGACCGCCGCTACGAGCGCCTGCAAAGCTACGGCCGCTTCACAGACACCAAGGCCGACGCCGGCAAGTAAAGCGCCCCGGCATACGCTGGAGCGTCAAGACCATGGTCCGCCACCATGCGAAAGCCCATGGAGTTGAGGCCGAGAGTGACAGCGCCGTGATCGCCGCTGCAATCTCCCAATTTCAGCCTTCTTTGCCACTGGCCGTCGCGCTCAGCGGCGGCGCCGACTCGGTTGCCCTGCTGGTGGCCTGCGCCGGGAAATGGCCGGGTCAGGTGTATGCCATCCATATCCACCACGGCCTGCAGGCGGCGGCCGACGACTTTGAGCGGCATTGCGTTGCCCTGTGCGCGCAACTGAATGTGCCGCTGATCATTCAGCGTGTGGATGCCCGCTATGCCGCTGGTGAAAGCCCCGAAGATGCGGCGCGCAAGGCGCGTTACAAAGCTTTTAGTGCTGCGGCCAAGGAAGGACGCGCACCAGGCGCTATCAAAGATATAGCAGTCGCCCAGCATGCCGACGACCAGGTTGAAACGATTTTGCTGGCGCTTTCGCGCGGCGCCGGGCTGCCGGGGCTTGCCGCCATGCCGGCGCGCTGGGAGCGGGACGGCATCACCTACCACCGACCGCTGCTCGCTGTGCCGGGGGCGCTGTTGCGCGCGTGGCTGAGTGAGCGTGGCATTGCCTGGGTGGAAGACCCGACCAACACGGATGAACGCTATACGCGCAACCGCATCCGCGCGCGGCTGCTGCCCGCGCTCGAAGAGGCTTTTCCGCAGTTCCGCGAAACATTCGGTCGCAGCGCCCGGCATGCCGCCCAGGCCCAGGCACTGTTGCTGGAAGTCGCGCAGCAGGACCTTGCAACGGTTGGTTCGCCCCCGGTCATCAAGGCCCTGCAGGCCTTGTCTGAGCCACGGCAGGCCAATGTGCTGCGCCATTGGCTGTTGCAACAGCAGGCCACGCCCAGCGCCGCGCAACTGGAGCAACTGCTGTCGCAAATCGCCGCCTGCACCACGCGCGGCCACCAGATTCACCTCAAGGTGGCAACCGGGCATGTCACGCGGGCCGGCGCGGTGCTGCAGTACGCCGCAGCAGTGGATAAGCCAGCCTAACCAGGTAGTAGGCCTAGGTATAATTGAAGGCTTTGCTGGCGCAGAAGAGCCGCCAAAAGCCTGCTAAACAGCGTTTGGCAAGCGCTTTTGCCGCTAACCGCCCGCAAGAAACTCGCAACAACTTCCTGATTGAACCCTGCAATGGCATTGATCGTTCATAAATACGGCGGCACCTCGATGGGCTCCACAGAGCGCATCCGCAACGTGGCCAAACGCGTGGCCAAGTGGGCGCGGGCCGGCCACCAGATGGTCGTCGTTCCCAGCGCCATGAGTGGCGAAACCAACCGCCTCCTGGGCCTGGCCAAAGAACTGGCCCCCGGCAAGCCCGGCGACGCCTACAGCCGCGAACTTGACGCCCTGGCCGCCACCGGCGAGCAGGCCTCCAGCGCGCTGCTGGCCATTGCCCTGCAGGCCGAAGGCATGCAGGCCGTGAGCTACGCCGGCTGGCAAGTCACCATCAAGACCAACAACGCCTACACCAAGGCCCGCATCGAGTCGATCGACGACGAGCGCGTGCGCGCCGACCTGGACGCCGGCAAGGTCGTCATCATCACCGGTTTCCAGGGCGTGGACGAGGGCGGCAACGTCACCACGCTGGGCCGCGGCGGCTCCGACACCTCGGCCGTGGCGATTGCGGCCGCGCTCAAGGCGCATGAGTGCCTGATCTACACCGACGTCGATGGCGTCTACACCACCGACCCGCGCGTGGTGCCCGAGGCACGCCGCCTGCACACCGTGAGCTTTGAAGAGATGCTCGAGATGGCCTCCATGGGCTCCAAGGTGCTGCAGATTCGTTCGGTGGAATTTGCCGGCAAGTACAAGGTGCCGCTGCGCGTGCTGTCCAGCTTCACCGAATGGGACATCGACATCAACGAAGAAGCCAAGTCAGGCACTTTGATCAGCTTTGAGGAAGACGAAAACATGGAACAAGCCATCGTATCGGGCATCGCATTTAACCGCGATGAAGCCAAAATCTCCGTGCTCGGCGTGCCCGACACCCCCGGCATTGCGTACCAGATCCTGGGCGCCGTGGCCGACGCCAACATCGAAGTGGACGTGATCATCCAGAACATCAGCAAAGACGGCAAAACCGACTTCAGCTTCACCGTTCACCGCAACGACTACTCCAAAGCCGTCGACCTGCTCAAAACCCAGGTCCTGCCCAAACTGGGCGCGCAAGAAGTCACCGGCGACGCCAAGATCTGCAAAGTCAGCATCGTCGGCATCGGCATGCGCAGCCATGTGGGCATCGCCAGCAAGATGTTCCGCGTGCTGAGCGAAGAGGGCATCAACATCCAGATGATTTCCACCAGCGAAATCAAGACTTCCGTCGTCATAGACGAGAAATACATGGAACTCGCCGTGCGCGCCCTGCACAAGGCTTTTGACCTGGACCAGCCAGCCGCCTGAAAATGGCCGGGAAGTCGTGAGATAATCGATTTATTGGAAACGTGACCGAGTGGCCGAAGGTGCTCCCCTGCTAAGGGAGTATGGGGTGTAGAGCCTCATCGAGGGTTCGAATCCCTCCGTTTCCGCCAAGACACAGAGCCGCCTTCGGGCGGCTTTTGTGTTTCTGCCTCATGCAAAGCCACATCCCGACGTAGAAGAATTGGGTTGATGCCGATGGCGTTAAAAAGCCAGTCGCGCTTTGCATCCGGTAGCTGCTCAGCCTCAGCCACAATAACCCAGTGCTTTACGGCCTTGGCGGACGCTTTGTCATCGAAGCCCTACTGATGTCATGGTCCGTGCCAAGTAGGAGGAGAGGCAGCGCGACTTTTCACAGGGCAGGCCTGACGCCCGCAGCCGACATGACACCAAGCGCAGCCGGGCCGGGTTAAAGCTAGCGATGGTCAAACACAACGAAATTGGCTGTTTGGGCTGCGCTCGTCCATATTGAGGAGGCGGTTTCCACCCCTGTCCGCCTAGAATCGGCTTGCGGGGTTTGCTCCCTTTTTATCGACCTGAGTGAAACTCAAAATGGGTAATAAGTCTTTTAATAACAAGCACTTGGCTGGATTTGGCGGCCAGGTTATACCGCAGACCTTGCGGTATACATTACGTTAGCCAGCATGGAAAAGTCGCTCCTCCGTCCGATCCGAAACCGACGTCTTTGGCTGGCGCTAATGGTGGTCGCCCTTGTCCTCATTGGTGTTGTGACCCTTGGCCCTGTTTTACACTTCGTGGCAATTGACGGCTGTCTCGATAGTGGTGGTCGCTGGAACCATGCTGCTGAGTTTTGCGAACGGTGAGCGCCGTGCTGGCTAACCCATCCTTCGAGCGGACGCCTGACGGCGCCGCTCAAGTCAAACGTTAGGTCTCCTTTCATGACCGACGAACAGTGCCCAAAGTGTGGTTCCAAATTCCCCGCGAACGGGGCGTGGGCAAGCCGGACGATGACAGGCCTCATGATCGCGCCAGCATTGCAAGACTTGGATACGCGCGTCAAATGCCCAGGTTGCGGGAAAGTGTTTCATGCAACTGCATTCCGGTTTTTTGGATTCGTCACGCCAAGAGCCATGAGGCGCGGTCTTGGGATGTTTTTCGTCGTCTTTATTGGCTGCGTTATCTATTTCCTCTTTGTTGATGCGCCATGACACCTAACATTTTGTTCGTCACGGACAAGCAGCGGAAGGCCGCTGCGCGGCGTGTGCTGCTCGCCGGACAACGCCGACGTTAGGTCTCAATGACTGACATCCTGGAGATCGTCATACGCTGGTTCGGTGCAGCCATCCTCGCGGTCTTTGCGTACGTGCCTTTGTTCATCTGCTATGGGATGCTCGAAACGATTTTTCGAGAGCCCAGCAAATTTGATTGGTTCTTCGTAGTCGCTTTCGGTATCAGTTCGGTGCTAGCCTACTTCCTGTGCTTGCTCACCTACCGCGCACTAACCGGTCGCGGTCGAAAATCCGACGGGCGCCTCCTTCCGCCGGCCGTCCTAGCTGTGTTCTTTGCGCTTTTCGCCTTAGTTGGTCTCGGAGGCATTGGTTTCGGCATTTGGCAGGGCAAGATCGAGGCAGTGTTCGGCGGCATTGCGTACGTAGCGCTTGTCTTGCCTGGCCTGTGGCATTGGTGGAAGGGAGTTAGACAGAAATGAGACCTAACAGGTCATTCGACACGAACACGCAGCTGCATTGCGCCGCGAGACGTATGCTTCCGCGCACGGTTCGCGGCGCAATGCAGCTGCGTGCCGGTCAACTCCAACGTTAGACCGCATGGAAGTCAGATCGTGCCTCCGTCAGTTCTTGGCCCGTGTTCCTCGACCACTCGTGCTCGTGGCCGTACTTGGCCTCCTAGCCGGCGGCAGCTTTCTTCTCGGGAGCGTTCTGCCGCCGCCTCGGGATGCGCATGCGGAATGTCGCGTCCAATGCTCGCCAAGGTTTTCGAAAGTCGTACCAGACAAGGATTACCCAATGTCTGCGAAAGGCTCCTACCGAGGGAAATGCGAATGCTTCTAGGCGAGCCCCCACTGCGGCCTAACGGGTCGTTCGACATGGGCGCCCAGGTGCTTCAGTGCGCTTCGCGCATACTCCTCCCCGTCGCCGGTCAACTCCAGCGTTAGATCTGAAGTGCCGGTAGTCGTTCACATCACCGACGAGAAGAACGCGGCCTCTGTGCTGCGCGCGGGCATTCGGCTGCCGAAGGAAACGGGCGCGATCTACTTCATGCCGATGCTTCAAAGCCATTTCATTTCGCACCAGTGGATTCGCGAGTTGCGGAGGCGCGGATCGCGCGTGCTTGCGGGCGTCTACTTCCGCTTGCCGTCGACCGAAACCGTGTGGGCGGCAAAGTACCACGAGCCGCACCGAGAGATGCCGCTGGCTGACGCGGTGAAGGAACTACGAGCGCTGTCGGACCCTCTGGGGTATGAGGTATTCGTAGCCCGGAAAATTGGTCCGAGCGAAATCGAAAAGGTGCGAAGCCTGCCGCATGGTGTGGGCTGGCGCTATAAACCTCACGCTCACGGCAAACCGCTCTGCGGGTGTCCGGTTTGCCTCCCGCGGGGAAGCGCCAGGTCCAAGGCTATCCGTGAGCGCTTGGAACCACAGCCAAAACTGCCCTCACTTCCTGAAGTGAAGGCCCGTCTCGCCGAGGCTGCGCTCGATGAGGACGATGTCACAGAGCTGCTCTGGGCTCTCCGAAGGAAGCATCGCCGCACTGATCCAGCTTTCCTGGCCGGTCTCCTTGCGACGGGCTCCGTGTCAATGCAAGAAGACGTCGCGTTGACATTGCCGTTCTTCCGGCATCCTGAGTCAGTGCGCATGCTTCGGTCACCTGCGATGAGCGGCACTTCTGAGGTTGCCGCAGCTGCCGCGGAAGGTTTGTCTCTGATCGACAGGGTAGGCGAGGAGCGTGACGTTGAGACCTAACGTGCCGGTCACCTTTACGTTAGGACTCAGCTTGACGCCCGTGGATATCTTGAACGCAACGAAAGGCAAGACCGTGTCGCACGTTTGGTTCGGCGATTACAGGGCCATGTACATCGAGCTTGGGAAGCTAACACCGCCGAAGCGAAACAACCCTCAAGGCGAGGTCACCTTCTATGCTGGCTTTCACTGGCAAGGTGACATCAAGAAGCCTCAAGGCACGGAGATCTTGGGGGCAGAGATTATCAACATCGAAGTCCAGTCAAACTCTGAATTGTTGGTGGGGTTCTCGAACGGTATTCGTCTATTGACTGACGTGGAAAGGGGAGAGCCGGAGTGGTATGTGACCGTTCAAGATCGCGCTCATCTTTCAGCAGTGAAAGGAAGACTGCGTGTTGAGCCGGCTAAGTCCTAACAGGTTCGTCGATTGGACCCACAACGGCGGGATGCGCTTCAGCCATTCTTCGCAACTGGGTGCGCCGTTGCGGTCCACTCGCGGCCGACGTTAGGTCTCAGGTGTCGAAGCAACGCAAACGCCATCTTGGCCGACAGCCAATCGAGGAGTCCATTCGTTTGGCCCTAGTGGATTCTGTTGGCAACGCGGCTGAGGTAGATGTCCAGCGTATGAGTTACGACTGGAGGGAGGATGACGTCGTTATCTACGTGCATTTGCACAAACCGATTTCGGGTTCAACGCTGCTGGAATTTCGGCGTAAAGTTGCGGCTACTCTTGGTAAAGTTGTCACTTCCGATGCCCCACTTCAAGAGTGGCTTGTGTCTATCGACCACTTAGGCGAAGAACTTGGGCAAGTCGCGCCCTCCACCAGTTTTCACGACCTCACGTATGACTGAGCAGCAGAGACCTAACAGGGCAATCGAGACGGACGCCCAGGTGCTTCCACTTGCGGCGTTGGCACCTATGCTTGGTCGCCGCTCATTTCTACGTTATACATCTGGGAGAAGACATGGAATGCTTTGAGCACAGTGCTATGCCCGCAATAGGCATCTGTAAGTCATGTAATAAGGCTATATGCAGGACGTGTGCAATATCATTTCCAAAAGGTCTGGCTTGTTCTGATGCCTGTTTAAAAGACGCTGTAGAGTTGGTGGAAATGAATGAGCGTGCAAAAAAGCTATACGGTATTGGAGACTACAAGACGAGCAAATTAGCTAGCGGAGTGTGGGTTTGGATACTGCTTTCCGCCGTTATGTGGATTGTGGCCGGCCTTTCATACTTTTTTGCGAAAAGCATGGATGTTGGCTCGCTTGCTATGGCAGTAGTGTTTTCTATTATTGCTGTAGTTGTATATCGATCCAGCAAAAGCACGGGACTCAAATGCTAAAAGCATATAACTTTTTTCTCGACACGGAAACACAACTGAACGTTGCGGTTTCGCCGCGTCGGTTGTGCTCCGGTCAGCGGCAACGTTAGATGATCAACACACTCGGCATATGCGTCGTCGTTCTGGTCGTGGCGAACCTTACCGTCGCTGCGTGGGTTGTGCTTTCGCCGGCACTGACCACGACTCAGAAGATCCTTCAATGCCTGATTGTGTGGCTAGTGCCTGTCCTTGGAGCAGTCTGCGTTTTTCTTGTGCACTTGACCGACGCGGGGTCTCGCAGACGCAAAACGCCTCCGCCGGGTGATGGTTCTGATCCAATGCCAGGAGGTACTCAATGAGCAAGCTGGTTTCTGCGTGCACATCTAACTGGTCAATCGACACGGATCCACAACAGCAAGAGGCGGCTTCGCCGCTCGTGTTGGCCGTCCGGTCATTTCTACATTAGACTGCACAGAACTCCCGATGTCCTACTACCGCGTCATGCCCCACGGAACCGGCATTCGAGTGCCCAGCAAGGAGTCTGGGCAAGACATCATTGGCTTCTACACGACACGCTTGGTCCGCGCCTCGTCTGAATCAGAAGCCGAGAGGAGCGCACGTCGAAATGTGGAGGTGCACTGGACAACGGGGAAGTATGCGCATACCAATCTGGGTGCACCTCCAAAGCTATCGATTGAGTGGGTTCGGCGGACGTCGTTCCTCGATGTATTTTCTTTAGGGCAACAGGGTATACCTTCTATTTCCGGGATAGCGATGCAGCCTAACAAATCGATCGACACGGACGTCCTATCGGTGGGCGTTGCCCGCCTACTGTCCGCCGATCATCTCCAACGGTACACCGCACACATAACTTTTGGAGATTAGTCACATGGGAATGGTTGCCTGCTTCACATCCCTGTCATCTGAAGCGCTCCTGGAGCTACAGGAAGAACCAGATCGGATCGAGGCGTACCTCTCTCCTGACGACGGCGAGAGTGAGCCGCCAAACTACCTTGACCTAGACAAGGCTTGGCACGGCATTCACTATCTCCTCACCGGCCTGGCCGATGGCGGTACGCAGCCGCAATCTCTCGCGGTCATCGGTGGCCAAGAGTTTGGCCCAGAGGTTGGCTACGGTCCGGCTCGTTTTCTGACTCCCCAACAAGTCCGAAGCGTAGCCACATCGTTGTCGGGCATTTCCGAAGAAGCGCTGTCGCAGCGCTTCAACCCGAAAGACATGGAAGCCAAGCAAATTTACCCCGACGCAATCTGGGTTCGGGATGGACAGGAAGCGCTGGACTATGCCCTCGAGAACTACCGGCAACTGCAGGTCTTCTATCAAGACGCCGCTGCTCGCGGAGATGTGGTCATTCAGTGGCTCTCCTAGAAGTGCGGTCTAACCCTTCCATCGAGAGGAGGTCGCCCGGCGAGCCGGGCGACGCCTCACATGTCAAGCGTTAGCAGATATGCGTTGGCGCGTAATTCCCAGGCAAGCTCTCCCAATGCTCGTCCACTTCTGTGGCGCCACGGTTGCTGCGGCATTCGGATTCGCAGCCCTCATCTTCATCTTCGGTGCGCCACACGCTCGCGAAAGCCTGGCGGTAACTGCTGCGACAATCATCGTCGCGTTGGGAGTCCTCTTCACGGGCCATCTGTATTGGCGTTGGCTGAATGCAGCGGGTGCTAAACCTTGGGTGGCCGCTTTTGTGCTTGCCGTCTTTGTGCTGTCACCTACCGTATTCGTTGTAGTCATGCCGCGTTGGGGTCCTGTGGCCCTGGCGCTTAGCTTGCTCACGGTCATTTGGATGGCGCGTGAAAGAGAGGTTCCAGGCCATGCACGCTAACAAGTCGGTCGAGACGGACGTCCAATGGCGTCCGCGGCTACGCCGCTCCTGTTCCTTGGTCACCGCTCACCTCCGACGTTAGACCGCAGATGCACCGCTCACTCAGTCCACGTGACCATCTTGTTGGGGTAATCGTCTTCGGCGGAATGATCGTGTACCTGGCATACGGGGCAATCGTTGGAGACCAGTACATCCCGTATAAGCGCGGCGAGGGAGGACTTCATTTGCGGGGGCTCGCCGCTTGGATAGTCACTCTCGGCCCGGTACTGCTGTACATGGGTGTTCTGGTACGGCACGGCCTTTTTGTCGCGCTCGGTCCCCGTTTCCGCATAGCCATTGAGTTCGCTCTTATCCTCGCCGGGATAGCTGCGTTCGGAGGCGGAATACGGCTTGGAGTTCAGTAGTCATGCAATTGCTAACGCTGTCTAACAGGTCGACCGACACGGACACGGACACGCACCGGCAGCGAGCCGGTCAACTCCGACGTTAGACCCCAGGGATACGTTAGTGACCCGTCCGACGCAGCAAGAACAGGTGGAAGCCGCATTCGCGAATCGCGCACAGGCATACCAAGAACTATGCGAGGCTGTTCTCGTGCGAAAGCGAGACGAAGATACCGGCGACTACCCGCTTCAGACCCATCGCATCTACCGGTCCACAGAAGGACGCTACTTTCTCTTCATCTGCACAGCCGGTCAGCCAGGCTATCTCACCCTATTGACAGGCGAACGCGCGGAGAATGCACTGCGTTCCAGCTCAGAGATTTTCAGACAGGAGTTCGGTCGTGATCCGTGACGATGCGCTGAGGTCTAACAGGTCGGCTCTGGAAAGATATCGCATTGTCCGGCCATAGCCCTGGACCCGCCGGGCTTAGAGCCTCGTCGCATGGCCGCGTGGAGTCCGACCCTTGTGCGTTCCCGAATCATTTCCAATTCGAACTCAGCGAAGGCGCCAACAATCTGCATCATCATCCGACCCGCTGCGGTGCTGGTATCGATGGTTTCGGTAAGACTGCGAAACTGGGCACCCTGGGCATTGATGCGGTCGAGAAACGTCAGTAGGTGCTTCAGAGACGTGCAATGCGGTCCAGTTTGTAGACCACTAAAGTGTCGCCTGGCTGGAGTAGGGCGAGCACTTTTTATGCGCCGCCGCCTGGCATCTCCATCTGATCACTTTTTTTAAAAAATTTGATGAACTCAGACTTTTTCAAAGGATCGAACTGGCACTCGCTATCCTGCGGTTAAGAGGTCTACCAGGTCAGTCGGCACAGACGTCCTACCGGCGACTTTGCTCACCTGTTGTCTGCCGGGTCATATTCAATGTGAGGCACCTTGTATGTCACACCATTTGGTTTCATTTGTTGCCATTTTCTTTTGCGGTCTTGCGCTCATCCCGGCCGCTGCCCATGCCATGGAGCTACCCAACAAGATTCACTTGAGCAAAGAAGAGTATCTCGTTGCCCAGAAGCTCTACCGTGGCTGGCACTTTGTGGCGCCGGTTGTCATCCTTGCCATGGTAAGTACCGCTGTGCTGTTCGTCCGTGCGAGAACTGCCGGATCCGGAGCGGAGATCGCGGCCATTGTTGCCTTTCTCTGCGTGGCAGCCACACAGGCGGTGTTCTGGATGTTTACCTTTCCGGTTAATAGGGCGACACAGAACTGGACGGCGGCCCCCTCGAATTGGGAAGCACTACGTCGCAAATGGGAGTACTCCCACGCCGCATCCGCGGTGCTCAATCTCATTGCCTTCGGTGCTGCCGTGCTCGCCGCGCTGCGGTTGTGAATGCAAGTCTTATCGACGCCACGACAGGGGCGGCTAGCGGACGGGCAGCCGTGTTTCACCGACCTGGTCGGCACGCAGTTGTTGCCGATCTGCTCCGCGCGGTCCGTTTCACATCACGCTTGAAATCCCGTGCCCTCGCGGTCCAGCGGATCAACCTCAACGCCATAAATCTGGGTGATGTTCCAGTGCGAGCTGTCATGGCTCGCCTGGCCGAGGACCTTCACGAGGAAGGAGCTGCGTTGCTTCTCTGCCTGAAATGTTATTTCGCAGATGAAATCGAGCCTTGTGGGGCCGTCGGGAAGCGCCCCAAGAAGCTGATGGCCAGCCCGGTTGAACTTGTCCTTTTTCCCTCGCTGCAGTAATTCTTCAACTTCAGGCGTGGTGAGAACGGCGGCGGTGATCTGGTTGATGAGGCCATCGACCACTACCTGCGGGTTGATCTTCATGTTGCGGGTGAATTCTTCTGGGAATCTCCCGATTATCTATCTTTAGTATTACATTGTGCGATTTTCGTTGTAACCAGCTTTCGGGTACTGAGGTATTTTGTTTTCAACAGTATGCAATGCTAAAAACCCGAAAATCAAGGTTTTTGCTGAATGTTGGGCCACTCCAGCATTTCGAAGGGGCAGATACCGAATTCAGCTGGCTGCCAGGATCATGGTCAATCCGCCTCCGCCTTGGTGCTCGACATTATTGTTCGTCGTGTGGTGCGGTATGTGGCAATGCACGACCCATTTGCCGGGGTTGCGGGCTTTCCAGATGACGTCATAGCGTTGCCCCGGACCTACGTTGACGGTGTCCGCTTCAAACCGCGCCGCTTCAGCCAGTGGATAGCCATCCCGCGCTACAACGGTAAATGGCCCGCCATGGACATGCATGGGATGCACGAAATTGTTATGGCTACCGATGAACCGTAGTTTGATGGTTTCACCTACACGCATATTGATGGTCTCGGTTTCGGGATAGGCTTTTCCGTTGATGGTGAAGTAATTGGGCAGGGCGCCCTCCATCAACATGGCAGGGTAGGTAAGACCTTCGCGCTTGAGCCACTCCTGCAATTGAATGACATATTCCTTGTCGGCGTTCAGCTCTTGGGCGGGATTCCTGGGATCGATGATGAGCGCACCATACAGGCCCAGGGCTTGCTGGCGATCTGCATGGTCGTGTGTGTGGTAGAAAAATGTTCCGGGCTGCCCGGTGGTGAATTCGTAGGTATAGCTACCTCCGGGCGGGATAGGCGGCTGGGTGATCTTGGCCGGGCCGTCCATCTCGTTCGGGACAATCAGGCCGTGCCAGTGCACCGTGGTGGATTCGGGAAGCCGATTGGTGACCCTGATACGAACCTTGTCCCCCTCGGTGACGCGCAGGCGTGGCCCGGGCACCTGGCCGTTGAAGGCATAGGCTTCCACTTTGACATCCGGCAGGATGCTCCAGCGCGCTACACCCGTTTCCAGCTCAAAAACCTTGACGCCGTCTTTCAACGTGGGTTCAAGGGGGCTATCTCCCCGTGCAATGGCTCCGGCTTCGCGGGTTACAAGGCGTGGATGAATTGCGGCCATGTCCTTCATGGCCTCGCCGGGCGTGTCCCATCCCATGATCATTCCCGGCGGCATGATGGCGCCGCCGACATCCCGGGCCGACAGGGTCATGTTCACGAACAGTGCGGGAACCGTCATTCCTCCGGCGAGCATCAGCAAAGTGGTCATGCAGACGGCTGCCAGTTGGGGTTTAGTCACATCGGGTTGCATGGCATGCCCGGCATGCCCCATCCCGCTTTCGGCCGGGCTGGCGCTGTGATGGTTCCCATGGGCACTTGATGTTGCCGGCGCTCCGTGTTTGCCGTCGCCGCGCCGGGTCATCAGGCCGTGCTTCATTTTTCTGGACACCATCCAGACATTGACCGGATAAGCAATGGCAAAACCGGCCACAACCCCCAAAGACATGACGCCCCAGAAAATCAGTTCAGTGGGGTCCATCGCACGCATGTCGCGCCCCATCATCAGCAGGGACATCACCGGCGCCATCCCGGCCATCATGGCGTTCATGCTGATGAATTCGGGTATGAAGGATTTCTTCACGTTCTCCATGTAGGTGCCGCCCATCATGTTTTTCATGAACAGCGACTGGAAGATAAAAAGGCCAAACGCGAAGCCCGCCAGGTATTCCACAATGAGGTCCAGCCACATCGGCAGGCCCAACGCTGCGGTAATGACGGCCGCGAGGATGATGCCGGTCGCGTCACCGGCAACGCAGTGGATGGTCGAGCCGGCTCCCTGCTTCCATAACGGTTTGATGAACGCTTCATGCTGGCCTGGATGCGGTTCCTTGTCGGCCATGACGTAAAGCAAGAGGCCTATCGGGCCCATATACAGGGTGACCAGCACGAAACCCCACTTCATGACCACTGGTTCCGGGTTATGGCGAAACTGGTCCCAGGCGACATAGGCCGTTGACCCCAGGGCCAGGGCAAACCAGACAATCAAAAAGTAGTCGATGGGTTGGGCAATCATGGATGTCTCCAGGGCATTGAAGTTCAGGCCCTGCTTTGCCGGCAGCGTCCGGTCTGGCCGGGGTCATCAGTTGAATGTAGACCTTGCCACAGTAGGAGGGTCAAGCTGTTGCAGCCGGACCTTGGTAATAAATTGCAAGCTTCCCAACGCATCACCTGGCGGAGCTGTTTGAGAGGGACTTGTCCACCTCCCACCGGCGTACAAAGCCGCCCGGAAGTTGGCTTTCAGGCGATGGTCAACGTGTGGTCACGATTTTTTCAAGCTGGCGTGGCCAGCGAAACCGCCAGCTGACCGGCCTTTGCCACGATGGCCTCTCGTTGCTCCAGGGGCTTTTGGCTCTCCGTCAAATACATGGTGATCACCACAGGGGCGTGCCCTGCAGGCCAGAGGACGCCGATATCGTTGGTCGTGCCGTGAGCTCCGGTCCCTGTCTTGTCGCCAACCTCGCAGTCCCGTGGCAGCAGCGCGCGCAATCGCCGGTCGGACGTTTTGCTGGCGGTCAGCCACTGGCGCATCTGCCGGCGCGAGGCGTCTGACAGTGAATTGCCCAGCACGATTTTTTGTACGGTGCCCAGCATCGCGGCTGGTGTGGTTGTGTCGCGCGGGTCGCCGGGCCTGGCCTCGTTCAGCGCGGTTTCAATACGGTCCAGCCGCGTCATGCGGTCGCCGAGGGAGCGTGCGTAGCGGGTCAGGCCCATGGGTCCGCCGAAGCTGGCCAGCATCAGGTTGGCGGCTGTGTTGTCGCTCACAGTGACGGTCGCCTCGCACAGTTCCGCGAGAGACATGCTGCCGCCGGCTCTTGGCCCGGTGACGGGTGAATGGGCAACCAGTGCTGCGCCGTCAACAGGCAGTTGGCGGTCGAGGCTTTCCTTGCCGGTGTCTACCCGGTGCAGCACCAGCGCGGCTGCCAGCAGCTTGAAAGTGCTGCACATGGGGAATCGTTCCCCGGTACGGTGTCCATACTGCACGCCGGTACCGGTATTGAGGATGGCAATACCCAGCCTGCCGCCGCTTTCCTGTTCCAGGGCTTTGAGCTGTGCGGTAACAGCGCTTGCGTCTGTGACTTGTCGTGCGGTGCCAATGCCCAATAAATTCTGGGCTTGAGCTGAAGCCATACCGGCCAGCATCAAACTTCCCAGTGTCCCGGTAAATTGTCGTCTTTGCATGATTTTCCTCTAGGGGTGATGTGAGGACGGTAACGATATGGAATGACTGCAGTTCGTGCAAATGGCAATAATCGGGGTAACTCATAAGTAAATCTTGGGCTTGAACAGATGCATCTTCCTTTGAATGCCTTGCGCGCCTTTGAGGTGTCCGCACGCCATCTGAGCTTCACGCGGGCCGCCGACGAGTTGAACGTCACACAAACCGCGATCAGCCAGCACGTTAAAAACCTGGAGGAACGCATGGGCGTTCCGCTGTTTCGGCGGCTTCCGCGTGGCCTGGCGTTGACGGACGAAGGCCTGGCGTTATTGCCTGTCCTGGCGGAATCGTTCGGCCGCATCGGCGCGCTGCTGGAGCAATTTCGCGATGGCCGTTTTCGGGAGGTTCTCAGTGTCGGGGCTGTCGGTACCTTCGCGGTAGGCTGGTTGATTCCGCGGCTGGCGGAGTTCCAGCGAGCGCACCCTTTCGTTGATTTCAGGCTGTTTACCAATAACAACCGTGTGGACCTGGCCGGTGAGGGATTGGACTACGCCATCCGCTTCGGCGATGGCGCGTGGCATGGTACTGAGGCTGACCTGCTGTTCCCGTCGCCGCTGTCGCCCGTTTGTTCGCCCCTAACGGCGTCCCGCCTGCGTAAACCGGCAGACCTGGCTGGTGAAGTGTTGCTGCGCTCCTACCGGTCCGATGAATGGGTCAGCTGGTTTGCCGAGGCAGGGGTGGACTGTCCGGTGGTCAGGGGTGCTGTGTTTGATTCGTCGCTGACCATGGCGGAAGCTGCCGCACAGGGCGCTGGCGTTGCCTTGCTCCCGGTGAGCCTGTTTGCGCGGGAGCTGCAGGAAGAACGTTTGGCAAGGCCGTTTTCACTGGAAATCCAGAACGGCAGCTACTGGCTGACCCGGCTCAAGTCCCGGCGCTTGACTGGGGCCATGGGTGTTTTCCGTGACTGGCTGACACGCGCATGCGCACGATAATTGCTGTGCTGAATCTGCACCATCCTGCCTGAACGGACCACGGAATCACCCCATGCGCCTGCGCCATATCGAAGTCTTCAACGCGGTCATGCTTACCGGAAGCGTCAGCGGGGCGGCGCGCCTGATCAACGTCACCCAGCCGGCAGTCAGCCGCATCCTGCAGCATGCCGAGCTGCAGCTGGGTTTTGCGCTTTTCCAGCGCAGCAAGGGCCGGCTGACGCCGACCTCCGAAGCATTGACGCTGTACCCGCACATTGAACGGCTGTTCGCCCAGCTCGATGAGGTGCAGCGCCTGGCCGCCAACCTCAAGACGGGCGAAAGCGCCAGGGAACTTCGTATCCTGACGGTGCTGGCATTGAGCTACGAAATCCTGCCCCATGCGATCAAGCTTTTCCAGGTCAAGCATGCTGACGTGGCGATTACCGTGCGGGCGTTGCATTCGCCGCAGATTATTTCGGCGCTGGCATTGCAGGAGGGCGATGTCGGTTTCCTGTTCAGCCCGGCGGCGCATTCGGCGCTGGCGCAGGAACACCTGGCCGATGGCCGCATGGTGTGCGTGGCACCCAAGGGCATGCTGCCCGCGCGCCTCGTCAAGCGAGGCAGCGTTACGTTGGAAGATCTCACCAAAGTGCCGGTGGTCGGGCTTGATGTGATGGACCCGGTGGGCCGCAGCCTCAACCAGGCCTGCCGCGAAGCAGGCGTTGGCCTCGAATTCCACATCACCGTGCAGACCTATCATTCGGCACTGGCGCTGGCCCATCACGGGCTGGGCATTGCAGTGATTGACACTTGTACAGCTGCTTCCGCCGACCTCACGCGTGTAGACCTGCTGGAGCTGGAGCCCCTGATCCCCGTGCCCATCAATGCGTTGCTGCCCGCCGGCAAGCCGGGCTCGGTCATTGTGCGATCGTTTGTGCGCTGCTTTCAGCAAGCCTTGAAGCAGCGCGCCTGACACGCTGCGCGGCATAAGCCTGAAGGTCAGCGTTCCAGGATGCGGCTGATGCGTTGCGCAGAACCGAAGGCCAAGGTAAAACCCAGAGCGCCGTGACCGGTGTTGAACAACAGGTTGGCCGGGCCTCTGGCGTGCGGGCCAATGATCGGCAGGCCGGTCGGCGTGGCAGGGCGCATGCCGGCCCAGGGGCTGAGATCTTCAAAGCGGCTGCAGTTGGGGAAAACCGTCTGGGTGGATGCTTTGAGCGAAGCTATCTGGGCCGGGTCGATGGCGGTGTCATAACCTGAGAGCTCGGCCATGCCCGCCACGCGCAGGCGCGAACCGATGCGGGCGAACACCACTTTGCGGGCGCTGTCGGTGACGCTGACATGCGGCGCTGCGCTGTCGCCGGCGGCAACATCCACCGTGATGCTGTAACCCTTCAGCGGGTAGACCGGAAGATGCACCCCCAGCGGACGTGCCATACGGGCTGACTCTGCGCCCAGGGCCAGTACATAGCGATCGGCTTCGATGGGCCCCTGTGGCGTGGCAATAGCGGCGATCAGGCCTTTTCGCTGCACGAGGTGCTCGACCGGCGTGTCCAGCAGGAACCGTACGCCATCACGGCGCAGTATGGCCAGCAGGGCATCACAGGTTTTCTGGCAGTCGGCGGCGCACTCGCCGGGTGTATGGATTGCGCCGGAAATTTGTCCATGCCGGCTTTCAAGGGCGGGCTCTATCTCCACGCAGCGGTCTGCGCTGACGGCCTCCTGGGTGCTGCCCAGTTCACGCTGCAGCAACATCTGCCGGCGTGCCGCGGCAAACGCTGAATCGCTGGAGTAAAGCACCAGTTTGCCGCTCGCCGAAAAGTCGCAGTCCAGTTTTTCCCTGGCCATCATCGCGTCAAAAGACTCGCGGCTGAGCGCCGCGAGCGAAAGCAGATGGCGGGTGGTATCGCGTGAGGTCTTGCTGTTGCAGGCCGCCAGAAACTGCGCACCCCACAACCACTGGTGTATGTCAAGGCGAGGCCGCAGCTTGAACGGCGAGGAGGGCGACAGCAACAACCGGGGAAGCTGCCGCCAGATGGCGGGATCCGCCAGAGGTTGCACGTAGGAGTAGCTCAGTTGCGCGCCGTTGCCACCGCTGGCACCGCTGCCGGGACGCATGCGGTCTATAACGGTCACCTCATGGCCGGCTTGCCGCAAGCTGTAGGCGGTTGCCAGTCCCACGATTCCTGCGCCGAGCACACACACATGCATGGAAGCCTCTTTGGTCATTGAAAGAGCGCCACTTTACGCAGCCGCCGGCCGTTTGAACAATGCTGAATGCGTGCAGGCCATGACCTGTGGTTATGCCTGCCACCGAAGCGGCGCAGGGGAGGGTTCTGGGTAAACCATGAGTTTCCGTCATGGGTTTGCCGCGAAAATGAATGGCACGTATCGTGCTGGTGTTCCTACACTAGCGATGCCGGTTTCCGCCAGCACCCAGTTTCCGAAACTACCTATCCACCGCCCCCGAAAGGACAAGCATGAAACTCACTATCCTCATGACCGCCGTGCTGTTGACAGCTGGCCTGGCCACCACCGCCGGTGCGCAAACTGTGCCGACACTGAAAAAAGTCGCCGACACCAACAAGATCACCGTGTCCTATCGCGAAGCTTCGGTGCCTTTCAGCTACCTGATCGGTTCGAAGACCTCGGTGGGTTTTTCGGCGGAACTGACCGAAGCCATCATCGACGACGTGCGCAAGAAGGTGAAAAAGCCCAACCTTGAAGTCTCGTACATGCCCGTCACGTCGCAAAACCGTATTCCGCTGCTGGTCAACGGTACGTATGACCTGGAGTGCGGCTCCACCACCAACAACAGCGCACGTGGCAAGGATGTGGCCTTCGCCATCAACCACTTCTATACCGGCACCCGCCTGCTGGTGAAAAAATCGTCCGGCATCAAGAACTACGCCGACCTGGCCAAAAAGACGGTCGCCAGCACCACGGGCACCACCAACGCGCAGGTGATCCGCAAATACAGCGCTGACAAGAAACTCGACATGCAGCTCATCCTGGGCAAGGACCACGACGACTCGCTGCTGCTGGTAGAGAATGACCGCGCGCTGGCCTTCGCCATGGACGACATCCTGCTGTTCGGCCTGATGGCCAATTCCAAGAATCCGGCGTCGCTGGAAGTTGTGGGTGACTCCCTGCAGGTCGAGCCCTATGCCTGCATGCTGCGCAAGGACGACCCTGAGTTCAAGAAGCTGGTCGATGGCACCATCATGCGTCTGATCAAGTCGGGCGACTTCGCCAAGATGTATGCCAAGTGGTTCACCTCGCCAATCCCTCCCAAGGGCGTGAACCTGAACCTGCCGATGAGCAATGAGCTGAAGGCCAACCTCAAGGCGCTGAGCGACAAGCCAGCGATGTAAGCGACTGGCGAAGCGCCGCGCGCCGCTTCGCCAGCTTGCTTTCACAGCTGCCGCGCCTGGTCAGGCCGGCAGCATCTCCCCCATATCCCCAGCCCGGAGCTTTTCACTCCAGTGGATGGGTGCGCGCCTCGAACCTTGATTGGAGCTTGAGCCATGAGCAGCATTGAAAGACAGGCCCTCCACAGAACCCGCGTGGTCGGCATCCTGGGCGGCATGGGCCCTGCGGCCGGCGCGGACTTTGCGCGGCTGTTTGTCCAGGCTTGTGCGGACCACATGCGGTCCCTGCAGATTCCCATGTCTGACCAGGCATTTCCCGAGCACTGGCTGGCGCAGGTGCCGGTGCCCGACCGCAGCACCGCGCTCGGTTCGCCAGGACCGGGCGGCCACCAGCCGCTGGACCCGATGCTGCAGGCCATGGGAAAGCTGGCCGCACTGGGTGCCACCACAGTTGCTGTGGCGTGCAACACTGCCCATGCCTGGCATGGCGCATTGCAGGAGCGCTTTCCGCAACTTGAGGTACTGCATGTGGCGCGGGAAGTCGCCCACAACCTGGCCGGCCGCGGTGTACGGCAAGTAGGCTTATTGGCAACCGAAGGCACCTACCGGGCAGGCCTCTACGACCAGGCCTTTCGCCAGGCGGGTTTGCAGTGCCACATTCCTTCTGAAGAGGAGCGGGAAAGCGTGATGCGCGGCATTTATGACGGCGTGAAAGCAGGCGATATGGCTTTGGCGCACGCGTGTTTTGCCGGTGTGGCCGGTGCGCTTGCCAAGCGGCATGGCCTTTCCGTGCTGGTACTGGGCTGTACCGAGATTCCGCTGGCCCTCAGCGCAGTGCCAGGAATGGATGCGCTTGAACTGGTCGACCCGGCGGCTCTGCTCGCACAGGCGCTGGCGCAACGCGCCTATGCCTGAGCTGGCGGGGGACGCTCTGCCGCGCGACTACACCTCCTGCAGCTGGGTTTTATGCAGCCAAATTGGCCTCGAGCCCAATATTTCTGGGCGCAAGCAGCTATCAATATAGTAGCGTCCGGTCCACGCCTGAAAAATCGGCTGGGGCAGTTTTCAGTCTGCCGAGGCGCTCCAGCGGTTGTTCCAGGCTTTGTCGAGCGTGCGCCGGTCGCGTTTGGTGGGGCGTCCATGTTCCAGGCTGCCGGCAGGATCGGCTGCCATCCGGCGCTGCTCCATGGCTTCTGCCTTGAGGCGCAGGCTTTCCCCGGTTTCTTCATAGAGCTGCTGCGCCACGGGTGCCGCGCCGCGTTGCTTGCTGATGCCGCGCACCACCAGGGTACGGGTGTACGGGCCTTGCCGCAGTGTGACGGTGTCGCCTGATTTGACCTCACGTGCGGGCTTGGCTTCGATGCCATTGACGTGCACACGGCCTTTGTCAATTTCTTCCACTGCCAGTGCACGGGTTTTGTAGAAGCGGGCGGCCCAAAGCCACTTGTCGATTCGCAGTTTGTCCATTGGCGCCTATTTTGTACCAAGGCGCCGAGGGCTGCGTAGGATGGCATCCCGCGATTACGTCGTGGGCAGGCGTACCGTGGCGTCAAGCCCCACCACACGGCCGTGCACGACGCGGTTTTCCAGCGAAATGCTGCCGTGCATGGTCTCGGTGATTTCGCGGCAAATGGCCAGCCCCAGGCCGGAGCCATGGCGCACGTTGCCTGCGGAAAATGGCTGGTACAGCCGTGCCGACAATTCGGCCGATATTCCGGGACCGCTGTCGCTGACCGTCATGGCGACCACACTGGCGTCGCGCACGATGCGCACCGCCAGGGTGCCGCCGACTGGCATGTGCTTGATGGCGTTGTGCAGCAGGTTGCGCGTCAGCTCGCCCAGCATCCATTCATGCGAGGTCACCCGTGCCGGCACGGTTTCGATCTCGAAGTCGATGTCTTTCTCGGCGATCAGCGGTGACAGGTCCAGTGCCACGGAGCGCACGACCTGGGCCAGGTCGATGGCCTGCAGGTCGGCTTGCTGGCGCAGTTGTTCCACCTTGGCGAGCGCCAGCATCTGGTTGGCCAGCACGGTGGCGCGGTCGACGGTCTGGTTGATTTCCACCAGCGCGTCGCGCGCTTCCATGTCGCCGCGCAGCGCGGACTGCACCTGCACCTTCAGCACGGCCAGCGGCGTGCGAAGCTGATGGGCCGCATCCCGGACAAAGCGCTTCTGGTTGTCCAGCAGGTGTTGCAGCCGGCCCATCACTTCGTTGGTGGCGTCCACCAGCGGCAACAGCTCACGCGGTGCATCAGGCGCGGTAATCGCCGTCAGGTCGCCTTCGGGCCGGCCTTGCAACTCCGCGCTGAGGCGGCGCACCGGCCGCGTCGCGCGCTGGACCACAATGACCGCCACCAGGGCGATCACCGCCAGCAGCAGGGCCTGGCGCCACAGCGTGTCCAGCAGGATCTTGCGGGCCAGCGTCTTGCGCAGCTCCAGCGTTTCAGCCACCTGGATGACCGCCATGGCGCGGCCCTTCGCGCTGGCCACGGGCTGCAGCAAAACCGCGACGCGGACATCGTCACCCATGAAGGCGTCGTCGTAAAAGTCCACCAGCGCCGAATAGGGCGGCCTGGCGGGGATGGTGCCGCGCCAGAAAGGCAGCTGGGCAAAGCCCGATACCATCTTGCCGTTGAGGCTGGACACCCGGTAAAAAAGCCGGCTCTGGTTGTCGGCCTCAAAAGCCTCCAGCGCCGCGTAGGGCACTGTGACGCGCAGCTCGGATTGCTCGTCGTAGCCGGTGACGTCGAGCTGCTCGCCGATGGATTTGGCTGATGCCAGCAGTGTGCGGTCGTACGCCGTGTTCACTGCGTCCAGCGCTTGCCGGTACAGGCTGAAGGTGTTGGCCACCACCAGCAGGCCCACCGGCAAAAGAATGCCAACGAGCAGGTACTTGCGAAGGGAGATGGCTCCGGTGCTGGCAGTGTCAGGCGGCGGGGAGGGATCGTGAACCGTGCTTCCCGATGGCCGCCCATCGGCATGCGGCGCAGCGCCTGGTGCGGCCGCCAGCGCATTGGCATTTGTATTGTCTGGCGATGCGTTCAGCGGGCGCTGCCGGGAGCTCATGCATCCACTTTCAGCAGGTAACCCAGGCCGCGCAGCGTCACCAGCGTGACGCCGGTTTGCGCGAGCTTCTTGCGCAGGCGGTACACCACCACTTCCACCGCTTCGTATTGCACATCCGCTTCCCCTGGAAACACCAGTTCGAACAGGCGCTCTTTGGATACCGCATGGCCGGGCTTGGCGATCAATGCCTGCAGCAGCGCCAGTTCGCGGGGAGTGAGTTCCAGCACCTGGTCGCGGTGATAGATGGCCCCGCTGTCTTTTTCATAGCGCAGCTCGCCCACGATTTGCGCTCCGGCATCGTTTTCCGGAGGGGACGAAGGTGCTGCGCGCCGCCGGCTCAGGGCGCGCAGGCGCGCCTCAAGTTCGTCCAGGTCAAAAGGCTTGGGCAGGTAGTCATCAGCCCCGGTGTTCAGGCCCATGATGCGGTCGCCGACGGTGCCGCGCGCCGTGAGGATCAGCACCGGCGTGGCCAGCCCTTTGAGGCGCGCCTGCTCCAGCACCTGCAAGCCATCCATTCCGGGCAGGCTCAGGTCCAGTACGACCACATCGGGCTGTGTCGCCGTCCACTGCGCCAGCGCCTGGCGGCCATCGGTGCAGCTGAAGACCTCCATGCCGCGCCGGCTCAGGGCCCGCTGCAGCGCAGCCTGCATCGACGCATCGTCTTCGATCAGTAACAGTTTCATGGAGGCGGCATGGGTTAGGGCCAGCTAACGCTGTGTTTGCAAAATGCGTTGCGAGTCAAAAAGGCCTTGATGGGGGCTTGCCCGCCCCATCCGTAGTTGGAAACACAGTGTCAGCAGGCCCTAGACATTAGCACTTTCCCCAATGTTTGCGGACAGCCGTTTGACAGAAAGGAAGCGCATGATAAGCGCGTGATCGGCTGGCTACCTTGGCCAGCCCGGCTACTTCACCACTTCCAAGTCCTATTTCAAGGAGACATTCATGCGTCGCGATACTTTCCTCAAGTCCATGGCCGCTCTGGCCGCTGCGGGCGCCTTGCCCCTGCCAGCTTTTGCTGCTGCCAACGTGAAGATGATGATCCCCGCCAATCCCGGCGGTGGCTGGGACACAACGGGCCGCGCGCTTGGCAAGGCCCTGACCGATTCCAAGGTGGCGGACACCGTTACCTACGACAACAAGGGCGGCGCTGCCGGTGCGCTGGGTCTGGCCCAGTTCGTGAATGGTTCCAAAGGTGACCCGAACGCATTGATGGTGATGGGCGCCGTGATGCTGGGCGGCCTGATTACCGGCAAGCCACCGGTCAGCCTCTCGCAGGCCACGCCGATTGCCCGCCTGTCCAGTGAATACAACGTGTTTGTGCTGCCCGCCAACTCACCGTTCAAATCGATGAAAGAAGTGATTGATCAGCTCAAAAAAGACCCCGGCAGCGTGAAATGGGGCGGCGGCTCGCGCGGCTCAACTGAGCACATCGCAGCGGCCATGATCGCGCGGAATGTCGGCGTCGATCCTTCCAAGATCAACTATGTCGCGTTCCGGGGCGGCGGCGAAGCCACGGCGGCCATCCTGGGCGGCAACGTCACCGTGGGCGGCAGTGGTTACAGCGAGTTCGCCGAATACGTCAAGGCAGGCAAGATGAAAGCCATTGCGGTCACCTCCGGCAAGCGCTTGCCCGGCGTGGATGTGCCCACGCTGAAGGAGCAGGGCATTGACGTTGAAATCGGCAACTGGCGCGGCGTCTACGGCGCCCCCGGCATCTCCGCTGCACAGCGCAAGGCACTGACCGACATGGTGCTGGCCGCACTCAAATCGCCCGCCTGGGCCGAGGCCGTCCAGAAAAACAACTGGACCCCTGCGGTGCTGTCGGGCGAAGCGTTTGCCAAGTTCGTCGACGACGACTTTGCCGCCCTGCGCGCGACCATGGTCAAGTCCGGCATGGTCTGACCTCCCGCTTTTACAGCCTTCCACGCCTTCGCGTGTCAGCGGCACGCGGCCCTGGTGCAAATTTGATTTGATGCAAATTTGACGAAAGGCCCGCGTGCCGCCAGACTTCCCATGTCTGGCTCCATCTTCCCACGTCCTACGGGAACTCATAACGATGACAACTTCAGATCCCTCGGCCGTCTGGCCGCAAACTCTGGTCGGTGCCGGTGTGCTCCTGGTTGGCCTGGCGCTGGCCTTTGGTGCCATCAGCATTTCGTCGGAGGCGGGTTATAGCGGCGTAGGCCCCAATTTTCTGCCCTGGGTGGTGTCCATCGGCCTCACCATTTGCGGCGCTTTCATCGTTTGGGAGGCGCGCAGCGGCGGCTTTCGGGATATGGATCTGCCATCTGGCGCAGCGCGCGCTTACTGGCCGGGCTTTGTATGGGTCTCAGCCGGGCTGCTTCTCAATGCGGCCCTCATCACTACCATCGGTTTTATCCTGAGCTGCACGCTGTGCTACCTGCTGGCTGTGCAGGGCCTCCGCCGTGCGGGCGGCCAGGCCGGTGTCAATGCGCCGCTCACCTGGGTCACGGATTTTGGTGTGGGCCTCGCGATTTCCGCACCCGTGTTCTGGATGTTTACCAAGTTCCTGGCGATCAATCTTCCAGGCCTGACATCAACAGGGTGGATCTGACATGGAAATTTTTAATGCCCTGATGGCGGGTTTCGCCACGGCGATCACGCCGGTTAATTTGATCTGGTGCCTGGTAGGCTGCGCCCTCGGCACCGCAGTTGGCGTGCTTCCCGGTATCGGCCCGGCTGTGGCTGTGGCGATGCTGCTGCCCATTACTGGCAAGGTCGACATCACTGCCTCGATGATTTTTTTCTCGGGCATTTATTACGGCGCGATGTACGGCGGCTCGACCACCTCCATTCTGCTGAACACGCCCGGCGAGACGGCCAGCATGGTCACGGCGATGGAGGGCAACAAGATGGCCAAGAGCGGACGGGCGGGCGCCGCTCTCGCCACGGCGGCCATCGGCTCGTTTGTGGCGGGCACCATTGCCACCGTTGTCGTTACGCTGTTTGCGCCTTTTGTCGCGGAGTTTGCGGTGAAACTGGGCCCGCCGGAATACTTCCTCCTGATGTTGCTGGCGTTCACCACAGTGAGCGCGGTGCTGGGCAAGAGCACCGTGCGCGGCATGACGGCACTTCTGGTGGGGCTGGCTGCGGGTTGTATCGGCCTGGACCAGATATCCGGCCAGGGCCGTTACACCGGCGGTATTCCGGAACTGCTCGATGGTATTGAAATCGTACTGGTGGCGGTGGGCCTGTTTGCGGTGGCCGAAGTGCTTTATGCGGTGCTCTACGAAGGCCGTCTGGTGGAAGACCAGAACAAGCTCAGCCGCGTGCACATGACCAAGGCGGACTGGAAGCGGTCGATTCCCGCCTGGCTGCGCGGCACCGCCATCGGCACGCCTTTCGGTTGCATCCCCGCGGGCGGCACCGAGATCCCGACCTTCCTGAGCTATGCGACGGAAAAGAAGCTGGCGAAAAACCAGGCGCACAGCGCAGAGTTCGGTACCAAAGGCGCTATCGAAGGGGTTGCAGGCCCCGAGGCCGCCAACAATGCGACCGTCACGGCGGCGCTGATCCCGCTGCTTACACTCGGCATTCCGACCTCGAACACCACTGCTATCTTGCTGGGTGCCTTCCAGAATTACGGCATTCAGCCGGGCCCGCAGCTGTTTACCACCTCCGCAGCGCTGGTGTGGGCGTTGATTGCCTCGCTCTACATCGGCAACGTGATGCTGCTGATACTTAACCTGCCCCTGGTGAGCCTCTGGGTCAAGTTGCTGAAAATTCCCAAGCCACAGCTTTATGCTGGTATCCTGATTTTTGCGACGGTGGGTGCCTACGGCATGCGGCAGAGCGCATTTGACCTTTTCCTGTTGTATGCCATTGGACTGCTGGGTGTGCTGATGCGCCGCTTTGACTTTCCGACGGCTCCAGTCGTGGTGGGAATGATCCTCGGCCCGCTGGCAGAGGCCCAATTGCGCAATGCCATGTCGATCGGGGAGGGCAGCGCTGCCGTGTTTTTCCAGCGCCCGATGTCGATCACGCTGGTTATAGTTGTGGTGGCGGTGTTGGTGCTTCCGCGTCTGGCCAAGTTCTGGAAGGCGAAAAGACCTGTAAGTTAAGTTTCACTAAAAGGAGATGACATGCTGAATATCAAACGACGCACCGCATTGGGTGGGCTCGCCGGGCTGGGACTGACCACACTGGGCAGCACATTCCCCGCGTTGGCGCAATCTGCCAAAGCGCCGACAGCTGCCACTTCTCCAAAGGCCAAGGCCAGCAAACTTGCTCCGAAACTTCGTATCGTGATACCGGCCAACGCCGGTGGAGGCTGGGACCAGACTGGCCGCGCACTGGGTACGGCCTTGCTGGGTGCGGGCGCCGCCGACGAAATCGAATACGAAAACAAGGGTGGAAAGGGCGGCACCATCGGTTTGTCCTACTACGCCGAAAAGTATGGCAACGATCCCAATACGCTGCTGATGGGCGGTATGGTCATGGTGGGCGCGGTGGCCTTGCAAAAGCCCGCCGTCGATATGTCGCGGATTCAGCCGATTGCCCGCCTGACGAGTGACTACCTGGTGGTGGTGGTGGCTGCGAGCTCGCCCATCCGCACCATGGCCGACCTTGCCAGCCGGCTGCGCACCAGCCCCAAAGACGTGCCAATCGCCGGCGGCTCGGCTGGCGGCGTCGACCACGTGTTTGCAGGGGTGCTGACCCGTGCCTCACAAAGCAAGCCGGAAGAACTGGTGTATTTACCCTTCGCCGGCGGAACTGAAGTGGTGCAGGCTGTGCTGGGCGGCAAGGCAGTGGCCGGCATATCAGGCTACAGCGAATTCAGCAACGAGCTCAGCAGCGGAAAATTGCGCGCGATTGGTGTGTCGTCCAAGCGGACGGTTTTTGGTATTCCCTCGATTCGCGAGCAGGGCCTCGATGTCGATATGGCTAACTGGCGTGGCATCTTCACCGGCCAGAACGTGACACCCGCCCGCCAGGCTGAAATGGTCGAAGCGGTGAAAGCTGCTGCGGGGCATGAGTCGTGGCAAAAAACGTTGAAGCAGAACCACTGGGAGTCTTCGCTGCTCTCAGGCCCAGGCTTTGCCAGTTTCATTGACTTTGACCTGACGACCTCGCGGGTCATGGTGCATTTGCTCAAACTCAAGGCCTGAGGCCCTGCTGTATAGCCTCCAACGGAGGCGCCTATGCGGGGGCACCCGCTTTTCTCCTGATCGCCATTCACGGATGGCATGGAACGTGCTGTGTCGTATTGGACCAGGCACGGTGCCATGCCTCCGTGTTGCCCGATATATGCCACCTGTGCTGGAGAACACCATGCTGACTGTCCGACGACGTACTCTTCTTCATGGGCTTACGTGCCTGGGTGCGGCAACCGTTGGAGGTATCTCCATACCTTTGCGGGCGCAGACCGCGGTGAAGGGCAAGCTTGCGCCCAAATTACGCATCGTCATACCTGCAGCTTCTCGCAGCACGCTCGACGAAGCAGGCCGCGCGCTGGGCGATGCCCTGGTGGGACTGGGCCTGAGCGACGAAATCGAATATGAAAACAAAGAGGGCAATGGCGGCACCGCGGGGCTGGCCTGGTATGCCGGGAAGTACGGCACTGATCCCAATGCACTCTTCATGGGCGACAGCAACCTGGTCGGTGCCGTGGCTTTGCAAAAGCCAGTGGTGGACCTGACCCGGCTCCGCCCGGTTGCCAGGCTGACCACCGACTACCTGGTGGTGGTGGTCGCGGGCAACTCGCCCATCAAGACAGTCAACGAACTGGCCGAGCGCCTGCGCACCAGCCCCAGGCTGACACCCATTGCGATAGGCTCTGTCGGAGGTGTGGATCACGTGTTTGCCGGTCTGCTGGCCAAATCGGCGGGCAGCCGCCCTGAAGACCCGATGTACCTGCCTTTTGCCCGTAATTTTGAACTGGTGGATGCGGTATTGGCCGGCAAGGCAGTGGCCGGCGTTTCCGGATACGGCACGTTCAGTGCGGAGCTGGCCAGCGGCAAGCTCCGCGCGGTGGGTGTGTCATCGAAGAAGACAAGCTACGGTGTACGTTCGGTGCGGGAGCAGGGACTGGATCTGGACCTGGCGAATTGGCGCGCGGTCTTCACCGGCCAGGGCGTCACGCCCGCACGCCAGCTGGAAATGGTTGAGGCCGTCAAGGCGTCGCTGGCGTATGAGCTGTGGAAAAAGACGCTCAAACAAAGTTATTGGGAGCAGTCCTGGTTATCCGGAGCGGACCTTACCAATTTCATCGACTTTGACACCAAGACCACACAGCTGATGATGCAGTTGCTCAAGCTCAAGGCTTGAAATCGCCCGCGGTGGGTGTTTATTGTGTGGCGCCCAGCGCAAGGGCCCGCTGGCGTGTGCCGGCCAGTGCTTCCGCGTTTTCTTCGCTGCCTGCCGGCCAGCCTGAAAGATGCTGCAGCGCCAACTCGGCAAGCCCCGCAATCCATTCGTGGCTGTCGTTCAGGCAGGGGATGTAGTTGAATTCCTTGCCGCCCGCATGCAGGAAAGCCTCGCGGGCCTCCATGCTGATTTCTTCCAGCGTTTCAAGGCAGTCACCGGTAAAGCCGGGGCAGATTACATCGACCCGCTTCACCCCGGCTTGGGCCATGGCCACCAGCGTGGGCTCGGTATACGGCTCAAGCCATTTGGCTTTGCCAAAACGCGACTGGAATGTGACCTTGTATTGCGCGGGTTGCAGCCCTAGCTGAGTCGCCAGCAGCCGGGCCGTTTTGTAGCACTCACAGTGATACGGGTCGCCCAGTTTCAGTGTGCGTTCGGGCACTCCGTGAAAACTCATCACCAGCTGTTCGGCGCGGCCGGCGGTGCGCCAGTGCTCGCGCACGCGGGCAGCCAGGGCGCTGATATAGCCCGGGTGATCGTGGTAGTGGTTGACAAAGCGGAACTCGGGAATGCGCCGGGTGCGCGCGGCCCAGCTGTAGACCGCATCAAAGACGCTGGCCGTGGTGGTGCCGCTGTACTGCGGATACGCCGGCAGGATCAGGATGCGCGTGACACCGTCGGCCTTGAGTTGGTCAAGCTGCGAGGCGATGGACGGATTGCCGTAACGCATGGCATAGCGAACCTCGACGGGTGTGCCGCGCACAGCCAGGTAACCGCGCAGCATGACGGCCTGTTTTTGTGTCCACACCCGAAGCGGTGAACCTTCCTTCATCCAGATGCTGGCGTACTTGGCCGCGGACTTTTTGGGCCGTACGCGCAGGATGATGCCGTGCAGGATCAGCCACCAGAGCGCCCTGGGAATTTCCACCACGCGGGGGTCGCTTAAAAACTCAGAGAGGTAACGGCGCAATGCGGGCGCCGTCGCCTCATCGGGCGTGCCCAGGTTGCAGAGCAGGACGGCGGTGCCGGATGCCGGGGAGTTGGGCGGCGCTGTGCCATGCGTGAAGGGGGGCTCCGGGGCAAAACGCGTGGAAAAAGACATGGGTTATTCTCGCCTATCCCATTGATTCTGCCTATGCTCGACCTGTCTACCATTAAAGCCATCACATTCGACCTTGACGACACTCTGTGGCCCATCTGGCCCGCCATTGAAAGGGCCGAGAAAGCACTGGACGACTGGCTCAGCCAGCATGCACCGATGACCGCGGCGCTGTTTTCCAACCCGGCGACGCGGCATGAGATCCGGGAACACGTCATACGTTCGCGGCCGGAGCTTAAACACAACCTGAGCGCCATACGCCGGGAGGCCATACGGCTGGCGCTGTACCGCGCAGGCGAAGATCCGCTGATGGCCGAAGCCGCATTCAACGTTTTCTTTGATGAGCGCAACAAGGTCACCTTGTTTGAAGATGCGGTGCTGGCGCTGGAATTCCTGTCGGTGCGTTACCCGCTGGTGGCGGTATCCAACGGCAACGCCGACATCGAACGTATCGGCGTTGGCCGGTATTTCAAGGCCAGCATCAGCGCCCAGGAGTTTGGTGTGGGCAAACCCGATCCGCGAATCTTTCATGCGGCTGCGGGAGCGGTGGAGGTGCAGCCCGAAGAGGTGCTGCACGTGGGTGACGACGCAACGCTGGACGTGTTGGGTGCGCTCAATTGCGGCATGCAGACGGTATGGGTGAATCGATCCGACCAGTTGTGGGCCCACCCCGAAGTGCCGCACGAGACGGTGACCACGCTGACCGAACTGTGTGATTTGTTCCCGCGCTGAGCGGATTCATTTTCAGTAGAGGCGCCCCCATGACACTCAAGATCTACGGAACTGCAGCCTCCCGCGCGGCGCGGCCTCTCTGGGTAGCGCACGAAATGAGCCTGACCTATGAGCACGTGGCGTTGCCGTACGTGGGTGGCGCCACGCGTACGCCGGAGTTTCTTGCCATCAACCCGAATGGCCGCATCCCTGTTGTGGATGACGACGGTGTGCTGGTTTGGGAGTCCATGGCTTGCGTGCTCTACCTGGCCGAGCGATTCAAGGCTCCCGGTCTGCCCTTGCTTGCCGCGCAAAACCATGCGGAGCAGGCGGACATCCTGCGCTGGAGTTTCTGGGTGGTCACCGAGTGCGAGAAGGACGCCCTGGCATTTTTGATGCACCGCATCATGATGCCAGCAGAGCGCCGCAAGCCCCAGCTGGCAACGGATGCCGAACGGCACCTGCTGGGCCCGCTGCGCGTGCTTGAGCAGCATTTGCAAGGGCGCAGTTACCTGGCCGGTGAACGATTCACGGTGGCCGATATCTGCGTGGCATCGGTGCTGGCGTGGGTGCAGGGCGCCGCGAGCCTGATGGCGCAGTGCCCGGCAGTGGATGAGTGGCTCAAGCGCTGTCTCGCACGGCCGGCCTACCGCGCGGTACGATTAATGGCAAAAAGTGCCTGAACCCCTTTACAAACCGGCGCAATCAGCTATCTAATTGATAGCATGCCTGCTGCTGCTGCTGCGTCAAGCCATCGCCGCGAGGCGCATGTGCGTGTACATGTCAATGCAGGCGGCGAGCCGCTTCCAGGCCCGAGCGCACGGCGCCTTCCAGTGTGGCCGGATAAGGCCCGGCGATGTAGTCGCCGCAGGCATAGAGCCCCGGCGCCACCTCAACAGCCGGACGCAGCAAGCCCGGCGTGCACGCAAATGTCGCGCGTTTTTCCACAATGGTTTGCACCACCTGTAATGTATCCAGGCCCAGTTGCTGCGCCGCCTGCGCCATCACCTGTGTGGCGAGGCTCGCGCCATCGCCTGTGCTGGCGCTGATGACAAAAGCCAGCAGGCCGGCCGGGCCGCCCAGCTGTGCGCGGTCGAACACGAATTGCGCGGGTGAGTCGGCATTCGCGGCCAATGCCAGCATGGGATGCTCAAGGCGCGCGTCTGGTGCCCAGGCATAGACGGTGGTCAGTGCTTCGTGCTGAAGGCTTTTCACCTGCGCCAGCCAGTCGCCGGGCTGCAGGCCGCTGCCTTCCACCAGCCGCGCTGCTTCATGGGGCGGACAGGCCAGCACCACACAGTCGAATGCCGTGCTGACGTCGGTGCTCACCACCCAGCTCGAACCAAGGGGTGCCATGGACTGCACGCGGGCACCCAGCCGCACGGTGCCGCCCTGGGCCGTCAGCCAGCGCAGGGCGGCGTCGGGCAGCAGGGCGCTGAGGTCAGCGCGCGGCAGCAGAAGGTTGGAGCCGCCGCTCTCGGCAAACAGCGAGTCGTGCATTACGCGCAGGAAGACCTGGCCGCTGGCGCGTTCGGCGGGCGTGTTCAAGGCCGACACGCATAGCGGCTCAATCAATGACGCCATGGCGCCGGGCGTCAGGCCGCGGCACAGGTCGGTCACCGATGCGCCGGGATCGCACTGAAATTTCCTGAGTTGCCAGCCTGTGGCGACTTTTAGCAGGGAGAGTTTGTCGGCCCAGGACCAGCCGCGCGCCAGCAGGATACCGCTCAACGCATCGAAAGGCGGCGGCAACTGCGGAAGCTTCAGCCCACTGCCATCAGGAAAGCGCAGCGTCAGCGGCATCCGCAACAGGGATGCGTCCACGTCAACACCCAGGTCCTTCATCAGGCGCAGCGTTTCTGCGTAGGCACCAATGAGGATGTGCTGGCCGTTGTCGAGCACAACCGGCTTGCCTGCCACAGTGCCGCCAACGCGGCGCGCGCGTCCGCCGGCGACGCGTGTGGTTTCAAACAACGTAACCTGGTAACCCAGGCGCGTGGCCTCCACAGCCGCAGCGCAGCCGGCCCAGCCGGCGCCGATCACGGCAACCCTCATGACCCGCACACGCGCTGCGCAATCGCCACAGGGACATGCCAGCAGGGGCCGCGGAACCGGCTTTGCCGGGCCGCAGGCGCAGCGGCCCCCTCGGGGGGAAGGAAGCTACACGCAGTGAGCGACCGTGGGGGCTTCACTTCCAGCGTGGAAGCCATCAGACCACCTTGCCGAAGGCCTGGGTCTTCCACGCTAACCAGAACTTTCGCAGCGGCGTAAGGCTCACGCGCTGATGTAGCACCTGGTAGCCGTCTGCGGCAATCTCCCGTAGCAAGGTGCGGTAGATGCTAGCCATCATGAGCCCGGGCTTTTGCGCGCGGCGATCAGCTTCGGGCAGCAGGGCGAGCGCCTCGTCATACAGCGCAAGCGCGCGTTCAGTCTGGAATTTCATCAACGCGCTGAATCGGTCAGAGTACTGGCGCTTGAGGATTTCGTGGGCCTTCACATCAAATTGCTGCAGCTCGTTGACGGGTAGATAGATGCGGCCGCGCATTGCGTCTTCGCCGACGTCACGGATGATGTTGGTGAGCTGGAATGCCAGGCCGAGCTTGTGCGCGTAGGCGGTGGTAGCTTCATCGGCCTGCCCGAAAATGCGTGCAGCCACTTCACCCACAATGCCGGCCACGAGGTGGCAATATTGCTTGAGGCCGGGAAAATCCAGGTAGCGGTTTTGTTCCAGGTCCATCTGGCAGCCGTCAATCACGGCTTGCAGGTGACGCGCTTCGATGCCGTAGGTAAGCGCCAGCGGCATCAGCGCCTTCATCACCGGATGTGTTGGGTTGCCGGCATAGGCCTGCAACACTTCGCCTTGCCACCAGGCGAGCTTGGTGCGTGCCACGCCGGGGTCGGTAATTTCGTCGACCACGTCGTCGATCTCGCGGCAAAAGGCATAAAACGCCGTGATGGCGGCACGCCGTTCTTTGGGTAGAAACAGGAAGGCGTAATAAAAACTGCTGCCGGAGGCGGCGGCTTTTTGCTGGACATATTGCTCAGGCGTCATGCGGTAATTGTCCCATGGGACTTGAGGGGCCGGATGGAGTCACGGTGCTTTGGCGGCGATGTGCTGGGCGACGTAAAGCTTCAGTACAAATACCACGGCAATCATGGTGACCCAAATGATCAGCACATCGCCGAACTGCCAGAAGAGCCAAAGCGGTGAGCCCAATTGGCCCAGGAATGGAAGCAGGAAAGGCTGCAGGCGCGGTGTCCAGAAACCAGGCGAGGCCATGCAGGCAGACACCAGGGGGTCAAAGCCGCCGGGACTGCAGCCAAGAGCCTGCAGTACTTCGCGCGACACGTAGGTGCCCAGAAACGGTGTGCCGAAGGCGATGCAAAAGGCGATGAGGCCCACCAGCAGGATCCAGAAGCTGGCTTGCAGTGTGGCGTGCAGTGTCTGCAGCGGCGAAACAGTTGTGGGGATCGTGGAGGCGGGAGCTGCAGCGGGCGAGCGTAGGTTGTGCGATGCATGGCGGGCAAAGCCAATGGCCACCAGCCAGACGAGGATAAAGCCCCAGAAACTGTGCAGCAGCATGAAGGGATAGTCCAGCGGTGTTTCGGCTGACAGGAAAGGCGCAAACCGCGAGGCCAGGGCGTTCTGGAGGAAGGAACAGGAGCCCGCTGTGGGGTTCGCGTTGTACTGGCAATTCAGCGCGGCCATGGCCTGCTCGGCGATGACACCGCCAATCAGTGCGAAGCTGATGCAAAAAAAGACCAAGCCCCACACCAGCACGCGGTAGGTGGCCGAAGGAGGTTTCCTGGCCGGTGGAGTTTGTGCGGCCCGTGAAGTTGCCATGCGATCGCTATCCCCGCTGTTCTGGTTTTTCTGGTTGATCGCTATGGTTGCTCTATGTTGTCTGCATATGTCGCCTGTGTGATCGGCGCGCATTCACATGAACAGCGCGCGCCAGCCCATTACCGCGACATCCCAGGGACCGAGCTTGGGGCGCCGCTGCAGGGTGTTGAAGCCCTGGGCCTCGATTTTGTCGAGGATGCGCAGTCCGCCTTGCACCACCAGACGCAGCTCCCAGCCGCCCCTTCCCGGTACTTTTTTTGCCAGTTGTGAACCTTTTAGCATCCTGGCCCTAGCAGAACGTGCGCAAGCAGCTATCAAATTGATAGTAGATGAATTCACGTCCAGCGCCAGCAGCTGCGCTTCGTTGACGCCGTGGCTGGCCCAGGCATCGGCCGGCAGGTAAATACGCCCGCGCGGGATGTCCACACCGAGGTCCTGCCAGAAGTTGATCAACTGCAAGGCCGAGCATATGCAGTCGCTCATCTCAAGCGAAGCGGTGTCGTGGATGCCGTACAGGTGCAGCAGCAACCGGCCCACCGGATTGGCGGAGCGGCTGCAGTAGTCCAGCAACTCGGCTTCACTGGCATAGCGCTGCTTGACGACGTCCTGCTCAAAAGCGCTGAGCAGGTCTGCCAGCAGGTTTACGGGTAGCTGGAACTGCGCCATCATTGGCGCCAGCTGCCCAAAAACCGCAGCCCAGCGTGGCGACGGCGATAAGCCTGCCGCCACCGCCATCAAGTCGGCTCGGTAAGCGGCGAGGTCGTCCAGGCGAGCCTGCGGTGCAGCCTCGCCTTCATCGGCAATGTCGTCCGCTGTTCGGGCAAACCAGTAAATCGCCGCGATGGGTGGGCGCAGGACTGGCGGACACAGAACTGACGCTACGGGGAAGTTCTCATAATGCGCCACGCCCTGAAGAGATGGGGTCGGGGCACCTGACGGTGGGGGGCCTTGGGTCATGCGGGCGATTGTCGCTTGACAAGCATGGGCATTTACCCTAGATTACTAACCGGTCAGTCAGTAACAGGATTCCTGACGCTCTTTATCGCCCGACTTTGTGCGGGTTTCATCCGAATCAGATCATGAACAAAACCGTTTTCTCCGTGGTGGGTGCCGCCTTCTTATTGGCCGCCTGTTCCAAATCCGCCCCACCCGAGGAGCCGGTCCGTGCCGTGAAGGTGGTCACCGTGGGAACCAATGCCTTTTCGTCGAGCCATGAGTACGCGGGCGAAGTCCGGGCTCAGGTTGAGTCCAGGCTGGGCTTCAGGGTGGGCGGCAAGATCATCAAGCGGCAGGCTGAACTTGGGCAACGTGTCAAAGCCGGGCAGGTACTGGCTAATCTCGATCCCCAGGATTTCAGGCTGGCGGCGGATTCAGCTCGTGCACAGGTAGCCGCGGCCACCACCAACCGTGACCTTGCTGCGGCCGATTTCAAGCGCTACAAGGAGCTGAAAGAGCAAAATTTCATCAGCGGTGCCGAGCTGGAGCGCCGCGAAACCACACTCAAGGCGGCTCAGGCGCAGCTGGAGCAGGCGCAGTCGCAACTGGCGGTGCAGGGCAACCAGGCCAACTACACAGCGCTGGTTGCCGACGTGTCCGGTGTCGTGACTGCCATTGAGGCGGAGCCAGGCCAGGTTGTGACGGCTGGAGCACCCGTTGTCCGTATCGCTGCAGACGGCGTGCGCGATGTGGTGTTTGCCGTGCCCGAAGACAAGGTGGCGGGGCTTCGGGTTGGCTCGCCTGTGAGCATCCGGGTCTGGTCGCAGGCGACCGAGCTCACCGGAAAAATCAGGGAGGTGGCAGCCAGCAGTGATCCGGTCACACGGACCTACACCGTCAAGGTTTCCATCGACGCCAAGGAGCCGCCGCCGCTGGGAGCCACGGTGTATGTGGTGCCGCAAGCCGGAAGCGCTGTGGGTGCGCCCGTCATCAAATTACCTACCACGGCGTTGCGCCAGGAGGGCAAGGCCACAGCCGTGTGGGTAGTCGACAAGGCCACCATGACTATCAAGCCGCAGCCGATCCAGGTCGCCACGGCGGACGGCAATGAGGTGGTGGTGGCTTCCGGCCTGCAGCCCGGCATGCTGGTGGTAAGCGCCGGTGTGCATGTACTGTCGCCTGGCCAGAAAGTCAGTTTTTATCAGCCAAGTGTGGCTCTGGCCGGTGCTACACCTGCGCAGACCGCTATTAATTCCGTAGCGGCGCCTGCTGCCCCGGCGTCTGCTGCGTCTGCCGTTTCGGCCGCGAAGTGAGGCCGGCATGACGCAACCCGAACACGACAGCCATCCTGCCAGTGAACTTGCTTCGCCCTCCAGCCGTTTCAATCTTTCCAAATGGGCGCTGGACCATCCGGCGCTCACGCGTTACCTGCTCCTGGTGCTGATGATCCTGGGCTTTGCGTCCTATTTCCAGTTGGGGCAGGACGAAGACCCGCCCTTTACCTTTCGCGCCATGGTGGTGCGTACCTACTGGCCGGGCGCCACGGCACAGCAGGTGGCCGAGCAGGTAACCGACAAGCTGGAACGCACGCTGCAGGAAGTGCCCTTTGCCGACAAGATACGCAGCTACTCCAAGCCGGGCGAGTCGCAGATCATTTTCCAGATCAAGGATTCGTCCAAGCCTGCGGACGTGCCCAACGTCTGGTATTCGGTCCGCAAGAAGGTCGGCGACATGCGCGGTACGTTGCCGGGCGGAATCCAGGGGCCGTTTTTTAATGACGATTTCGGCGACGTGTATGGCGTCATCTATGCGCTGGAAGCCGATGGCTTCAATTACGCCGAACTCAAGACCTTCGCAGACGACGTGCGCCAGCAGCTGCTGCGTGTGCCCGACGTAAGCAAGGTTGAGCTCTTCGGCGTACAGGACGAAAAAGTCTTCATCGAGATTTCGCAAAAGCGTCTGGCGCAGCTGGGGCTGGACCTGAACCAGGTACTGGCTCAGCTCGGCCAGCAAAACGCGATCGAATCGGCCGGCGCGGTGCAGACACCGCTGGACGTCGTGCAAGTGCGCGTAGCAGGCCAGTTCGAAGTCATTGAGCAGTTGCGCGTCATGCCGATCAGGGGTAGTTCGGGCAATCAGCTCCAGCTGGGTGACATTGCCGAGATCAAGCGCGGCTATGTGGACCCGCCTTCCGTGAAGGTGCACCACCAGGGCAAGGAGGTGATCGCGCTGGGCGTGTCCATGGCCAAAGGCGGCGACATCATCGAGCTGGGACAATCGCTCACCGCGCTGTCGGGCCGCATCGAAAAAACCCTGCCGGCTGGTATCAAGCTGGTGAACGTGCAAAACCAGCCCAAGGCAGTGGCCACTTCCGTCAACGAGTTTGTGGGTGTGCTGATTGAGGCCGTGATTATCGTGCTGGCGGTCAGTTTCATCAGCCTGGGTTTTCACAAACGGCCGTACGATGGCCCGGGCCAGTTGCCCTTGTGGAAGCGCTATTACATTGACATGCGACCCGGGCTGGTGGTGGGCATCACCATCCCGCTGGTGTTGAGCCTGACCTTCCTGGCCATGTGGTACTACGGCATCGGCCTGCACAAGATATCGCTGGGCTCGCTCATCATCGCGCTGGGCCTGCTGGTGGACGACGCCATCATTGCCGTCGAGATGATGGTGCGCAAGATGGAAGAGGGCTACGACAAGGTGCGGGCCGCAACCTTTGCCTATGAGATCACGGCCATGCCCATGCTGACGGGCACGTTGATCACCGCCGCGGGCTTTCTGCCTATCGGTCTGGCCAAGTCCACGACCGGTGAATACACCTTCGCAATTTTCGCGGTGACGGTGATCGCACTGGTGCTCAGCTGGATCGTGTCGGTGTACTTTGTGCCGTATCTCGGCACCTTATTCCTGAAGGTGCCCCCTCATGTGCAGGAAGTCGCTGCGGGCAAGGACAGTCCGCATGAAATGTTCAACAGCGCGTTCTACAACACCTTTCGCAAAACCGTGAACTGGTGCGTGGAGCACCGCTGGATCACCATCGGCTCTACCGTACTGATATTTGCCCTGGGCATCGTCGGCATGGGCAAGGTGCAGCAACAATTCTTCCCGGATTCCAGCCGCCCTGAAATCATGGTCGACATCTGGTTTCCCGAAGGCACTTCTTTTGCCGCCAATGAAGCCACCGCCAAGCGGGTGGAGCAGCGATTGATGCGGGAGGAGGGCGTCACTACCGTCAGCACCTGGATAGGCTCCGGCGTGCCGCGCTTTTATTTGCCGTTGGATCAGGTTTTCCCGCAGACCAACGTATCGCAGATGATCGTGCTACCCAAGGACCTGAAGGTGCGTGAGTCGCTGCGCATCAAGCTGCCGGCTTTGCTGGCCACTGAATTTCCCGAAGTGCGCGGCCGCGTCAAGCTGCTGCCCAACGGCCCGCCGGTGCCTTACCCGGTGCAGTTCCGCGTGGTGGGCATAGACCCGTTGGTGCTGCGCGAGCGCGCCGACGAGGTCAAGGCGGTGATGCGGGAGAGCAGCAATACCCGCGGCGTGAACGATAACTGGAATGAGTCAGTCAAGGTGCTGCGTCTCGAGGTAGATCAGGCCAAGGCCCGCGCACTGGGTGTGACCAGCCAGTCGATTGCGCAGGCTTCACGCACCATCCTGGCGGGCACACCCGTAGGCCAGTTCCGTGAAGGTGACAAACTGATCGACATCGTGTTGCGCCAGCCGCTGGACGAGCGCAATGCCATCACCGACATCGGCAACGCCTATTTGCCCACGGCATCGGGCAAATCAATCCCGCTGACGCAGATTGCCAAGCCGGTGTTCACCTGGGAGCCGGGCGTGATGTGGCGCGAGAACCGCGACTACGCCATCACGGTGCAGAGTGACATCGTCGAAGGCCTGCAGGGCGCCACGGTCACGCAGGAGTTAATGCCCAAGCTCAAGGCACTGGAAGCGAAATGGCAGGGTAACGGCATGATGGGCTACCGCATCCAGGTGGCCGGCGCAGTGGAGGAAAGCAGCAAGGGCTCGTCGTCGATCGCCGCCGGCATCCCCATCATGTTGTTTCTGACCTTCACACTCCTGATGCTGCAACTGCACAGTTTCAGCCGAGCCATGCTGGTCTTTTTGACCGGACCGCTGGGCATTGCTGGCGTGGCTGCTGCACTCATTCTGCTGGGACGGCCGTTCGGCTTTGTTGCCCTGCTGGGCGTGATTGCCCTGATGGGCATGATCCAGCGCAACTCCGTCATCCTGATCGACCAGATAGAACAGGATCGGTCGCGCGGGGTACCGGCCTGGGATGCAATTGTCGAATCCGCCGTGCGCCGCTTGCGCCCCATCGTGCTGACAGCCGCCGCCGCCGTTCTGGCCATGATCCCACTGTCGCGCAGCGTGTTTTGGGGGCCGATGGCCGTTGCCATCATGGGCGGCCTGGTGGTGGCGACGGTGCTGACCTTGCTGGCTTTACCCGCCATGTATGCGGCCTGGTTCCGCGTCAAACGCGAAGATAAGCAGGAAAGCAGGCCAAACGCGGCTGAACCACCACTGCCGGCCTGATTCTCTGTGGCCGCCGGCCTGGGCGTAAAAACCGGGCCGATACCGGCTAAAATAGAGAGTTGACCGATTTCAAGCGGGGATTCGGAGGTTTTTTCGGATTCCCGTTTTTGTTTCCGGCGCGCGGGTGGCGAAATTGGTAGACGCACCAGGTTTAGGTCCTGACGCCAGCAATGGTGTGGGGGTTCGAGTCCCCCCCCGCGCACCACCCTGAAGCCCGTGGGCGGCATACGTTTGCCCTTTTGGCTTTCAGTCGTTGCGGCAAATCCCGCAACATGCCAGGTGAAAACCTGTTTTGACTATTTTTGATCTTAGGAACCATCATGGCCGTGACTGTTGAAACCCTTGAAAAGCTCGAGCGCAAAATGACGCTCACGCTGCCCGTCAACACCATCCAGTCGGAAGTTGACACCCGCCTGAAGAAGCTGGCCCGCACGGTCAAGATGGACGGTTTCCGTCCCGGCAAGGTCCCCATGAACGTGGTGGCCCAGCGCTATGGCTATTCGGTGCACTACGAAGTCATGAATGACAAGGTCGGCGAAGCATTTGCCGTGGCTGCCAACGAAGCCAAGCTGCGCGTTGCCGGCCAGCCCCGCATCAGCGAAAAAGAAGGCGCGCCAGAGGGCGAACTGGTGTTCGATGCGGTGTTCGAGGTCTACCCTGAAGTCAAGATCGCAGATTTGTCGGGCGCCGAAGTCGAAAAGGTCAGCGCAGAAGTCAGCGACGCCGCTATCGACAAGACCCTGGACATCCTGCGCAAGCAGCGCCGCACCTTTGCCCAGCGCGCAGCCGATGCGCCGGCCCAGGACGGCGACCGCGCTACCATCGACTTCGAAGGCAAGATCGACGGCGAGCCTTTCGCCGGCGGCAAGGCCGAGGACTACCAGTTCCTGATCGGTGACGGCCAGATGCTCAAGGAGTTCGAAGACGCCGTCCGCGGCATGAAATCCGGCGAAAGCAAGACCTTCCCTCTGAACTTCCCAGCCGACTACCACGGCAAGGACGTGGCCGGCAAACAGGCTGACTTCCTGGTTACGGTCAAGAAGATCGAAGCCGCTCACCTGCCTGAAGTCAACGAAGCATTGGCCAAGTCACTGGGCATTGCCGACGCGACGGTCGAAGGCCTGCGCGCCGACATCAAGAAAAACCTCGAGCGCGAAGTCAAGTTCCGCCTGCTGGCGCGTAACAAGAACGCCGTGATGGATGCGCTGGTCGCCAATGCCGAGCTCGACCTGCCGAAGTCCAGCGTGCAGGCTGAACTGGACCGCATGATAGAAGGCGCCCGCGCCGACTTGAAGCAGCGTGGCATCAAGGACGCTGACAAGGCCCCGATCCCTGACGACATCTTCCGCCCTCAAGCCGAAAAGCGCGTGCGCCTTGGCCTGGTTGTCGCCGAGCTGGTGCGCAGCAACGACTTGCAGGCAAAGCCCGAACAGCTCAAGGCCCACATTGAAGAGCTGGCTGCCAGCTACGAGAAGCCGCAAGATGTGGTGCGCTGGTACCTGAGCGACAACCGCCGCATGGCGGAAGTCGAGGCTGTTGTCATCGAAAACAATGTGACCGATTTCGTGCTGAGCAAGGCCAAGGTCACGGAAAAAGCCATCTCCTTCGACGACCTGATGGGTCAGAACTGATTCTTCTTCGCGGCTTTCCTGATCTGGGGCTTGTGCTTTGCGGCGCAGGCCCCAATTTCATTGGGCTACGGCACAACAGCGCGCGAGCTTGTTGCCAGCCATCGCCAAAACTCTGATGGAGTTTTTAGGTACAGTACAAACATCTCTGGAGAAAACATGATGGTTCGAAACAGTATTTACGGCGGCGCCTACACAGGCCCGCAAGCTGGCGCCCAGGATGCGCAAGGCCTGGGCATGGTGCCCATGGTGATTGAGCAGTCCGGCCGGGGCGAGCGCTCCTACGATATTTATTCCCGCCTGCTCAAGGAGCGCGTGATTTTCCTGGTCGGCCCCGTGAATGACCAGACAGCCAATCTGGTAGTGGCCCAGCTGCTGTTCCTGGAAAGCGAAAACCCCGACAAGGACATTTCTTTCTACATCAACTCCCCGGGCGGCTCCGTGACGGCCGGCATGGCCATTTACGACACCATGCAGTTCATCAAGCCTGATGTCTCCACGCTCTGCGTCGGCATGGCTGCCAGCATGGGCGCTTTCCTGCTGTCGGCCGGCACCAAGGGCAAACGCTTCTCGCTGCCGAACTCGCGCGTGATGATTCACCAGCCCTCGGGCGGCGCGCAAGGCCAGGCCACCGACATCGAAATCCACGCCCGCGACATCCTCAAGACGCGTGACCAGCTCAACCGGATCATGGCGGCCAACTGCGGTCAGCCGGTTGAAAAGATCGAACGCGATACCGAACGCGACTATTTCATGTTTGCGGACGAGGCCAAGGAATACGGCCTGGTTGACCAGGTAATTTCCAAGCGCCCCTAGGCAACTTCCAGGGTGACACAGTCGCTCGAAGGGCTTGAAACTCTCTCAAGTTGCTCTGCAACAACGGCGTTTTCTGTAACAGAAACGCCGTTTTTTTATTGGTTATCATTAGGTAACAGTTCCCTCCAGGCACCTTAAAGGCATCCCCACCAATGGCCGAGAAAAAAGGCTCCTCCAGCGAAAAGACTTTGCACTGCTCTTTTTGCGGTAAAAGTCAGCATGAAGTCAAAAAACTTATCGCTGGTCCCTCGGTTTTTATCTGCGACGAGTGCATCGATCTCTGCAACGAGATCATTCGCGACGAGCTTCCCGCCGGCGAAGATGTCCGCGAAACACGCACGGACCTGCCCACACCCCTCGAAATCAAGGGAACGCTTGATGGTTATGTGATAGGTCAGGAACCGGCCAAGCGAACGCTGGCCGTGGCTGTGTATAACCACTACAAGCGCCTGCGTCACAAAGAAAAAGCCAAAAAAGATGACGTCGAGCTGACCAAGAGCAACATTCTGCTGATCGGACCAACGGGCTCCGGCAAAACGCTTCTGGCCCAGACGCTGGCGCGCACGCTCAATGTGCCCTTTGTGATGGCCGACGCCACGACTTTGACTGAAGCCGGCTACGTGGGTGAAGACGTTGAAAACATCATCCAGAAGCTGCTGCAGAGCTGCAATTATGAGGTGGAGCGCGCCCAGCAAGGGATTGTCTATATTGATGAGATCGACAAGATATCGCGCAAGTCCGACAACCCGTCCATCACCCGCGATGTGTCCGGCGAAGGCGTTCAGCAGGCGCTGCTCAAGCTGATTGAAGGAACCATGGCCTCGGTACCACCGCAGGGCGGCCGCAAGCACCCCAATCAGGATTTCCTGCAGGTGGATACCACCAACATCCTGTTCATCTGTGGTGGCGCTTTCGCTGGCCTCGAAAAAGTCATTGAAAACCGCACGGAAGCGTCAGGCATGGGCTTTGGAGCGACTGTTAAAAGCAAAAAATCGCGCACCTTGACCGACGCCTTCAAGGAAGTCGAGCCGGAAGATTTGATCAAGTTTGGCTTGATCCCCGAACTAGTGGGTCGCATGCCCGTGGTTGCCACGCTGGCAGAACTCAGTGAAGACGCGCTGGTGCAAATTCTGACCGAGCCGAAGAATGCTGTGGTGAAACAGTTCAGCAAGCTGCTGGCCATGGAGGGGGTCGATCTGGAGATTCGCCCGTCTGCGCTGAAAGCCATTGCCCGCAGGGCGCTTGCCCGCAAAACCGGCGCCCGGGGCTTGCGCTCCATCCTCGAACAGTCACTGATCGATACGATGTTTGACCTGCCCAATGCCAGCAATGTGGACAAGGTTGTTGTGGACGAGTCCACAATCGAAGAAAACAAGGCCCCCCTGCTCGTGTACCGTGAAGCGGCCAAAAAAGCCTGAGTACCCAAAGGCTGGCCGGAATGCTTGAAAAGCGCTCCCCTGCGCCCCATGTCTGGGTTGATTGTGCTTCGCCGGGCCACGCAACTGGCCGTCACGGCTAACGTTTAAGGTTTATATGTCCGGACAAACTTCATTGCCTTCCACCCCGATTGACCTGCCTCTCCTGCCTCTGCGGGACGTGGTGGTCTTTCCTCACATGGTGATCCCGCTGTTCGTGGGCCGTCCCAAGAGCATCAAGGCGCTGGAGTCGGCTATGGAAGCCGAGCGCCGCATCATGCTGGTGGCACAAAAAGCTGCCGCCAAAGATGAGCCATCTGTCGAAGACATGTTTGAGGTGGGTTGCGTCGCAACCATCCTGCAATTGCTCAAGCTGCCTGACGGTACTGTAAAAGTGCTGGTAGAAGGTCAGCAGCGCGCCACCGTCAACAAGATCGAAGAGGGTGAGCAGCATTTCACGGCCAATGTCACACCGGTTGAAACGGTTGTCGTGATCGCAGGCGACAAGACCAGCGAAATCGAAGCTTTGCGCCGTGCCGTGATGCAGCAGTTTGACCACTACGTCAAACTCAATAAAAAAATTCCGCCGGAGATTCTCACGTCGATCTCCAGTATTGACGATGCGGGGCGTCTGGCCGACACGATTGCCGCGCACCTGCCGCTCAAGCTGGATGCGAAACAGGTGATCCTGGACCTTGACAACGTCAAGGCGCGGCTTGAGAACCTCTACGAGCAACTTGAGCGCGAAGTAGACATCCTCAACGTCGACAAAAAAATCCGTGGCCGCGTCAAGCGCCAGATGGAGAAAAACCAGCGCGACTTCTACCTCAATGAGCAGGTGAAAGCCATCCAGAAGGAACTGGGTGAAGGCGAAGAGGGCGCTGACATCGAAGAGATCGAAAAGAAGATTAAGACCGCCAAGATGCCGCAGGAGGCCCGTAAAAAGGCCGAGAGCGAACTCAAAAAACTCAAGCTGATGTCGCCCATGTCCGCCGAGGCGACGGTGGTGCGCACTTATATTGATGTGCTCACCGGGTTGCCGTGGAGCAAGAAGACCAAAATCAAGCATGACCTGGGCAATGCCGAGAACGTGCTCAACGAAGATCACTACGGCCTCGAGAAGGTCAAGGATCGTATCGTTGAATATCTCGCGGTGCAGCAACGCGTCGACAAGCTCAAGGCGCCGATTCTGTGCCTCGTCGGACCTCCAGGCGTCGGCAAGACTTCACTGGGCCAATCGATTGCCAAGGCGACCGGGCGCAAGTATGTGCGCATGGCCCTGGGTGGCATGCGGGACGAAGCGGAAATTCGTGGCCATCGCCGCACTTACATCGGCGCTTTGCCCGGCAAGGTTTTGCAAAGCCTGACCAAGGCCGGTACCCGCAATCCGCTTTTCCTTCTCGATGAAATCGACAAGCTGGGCACGGATTTTCGCGGTGACCCCTCCAGCGCGTTGCTCGAAGTGCTGGATCCCGAACAAAACCATACCTTTGGTGATCACTACGTTGAGGTCGACTTCGACCTGAGTGACGTGATGTTTGTGGCCACATCGAACTCGATGAATATTCCACCAGCCCTGCTGGACCGTATGGAAGTCATTCGGCTCTCCGGCTATACGGAAGACGAGAAAACCAGCATCGCCATGCGTTACCTGTTGCCCAAGCAGGTCAAGAACAATGGCGTGAAGGACGGCGAACTCGAGGTCCAGGAACAGGCTGTGCGCGACATCGTGCGTTACTACACACGTGAAGCCGGCGTGCGTTCGCTGGAGCGCGAGCTCTCCAAGATTTGCCGCAAGGTCATCAAGGGAATCCAGCTCAAGAAGCTGACGCCCAAGGTCATCGTCACGCCAGACAACCTCAACGAATATCTGGGCGTGCGCAAGTTCAACTATGGCCGGGCAGAGCAGCAAAACCAGGTTGGCCAGGTGGTTGGGTTGGCCTGGACGGAAGTCGGCGGTGATCTGCTGACCATTGAAGCCGCCATCATGCCCGGCAAGGGCGTGATCACGCGCACTGGCTCGCTGGGTGATGTCATGAAAGAATCCGTCGAGGCTGCACGCACGGTGGTGCGTAGCCGTTCGAAGGTGCTTGGTATCAAGGATGAGATGTTCGAAAAGCGCGACATCCACATTCACGTGCCGGATGGTGCAACGCCCAAGGATGGCCCGAGCGCCGGCGCCGCGATGACCACGGCCTTTGTTTCCGCCTTGACCGGTATTCCGGTGCGTGGTGATGTCGCCATGACCGGCGAGATTACCTTGCGTGGAGAGGTAACGGCGATTGGCGGGCTCAAAGAGAAACTGCTGGCGGCTTTGCGCGGCGGCATCAAGACCGTGTTGATCCCGGAAGAAAATGCCAAGGATTTGCAAGAGATCCCTGACAACGTCAAGAGTGGTCTGGAAATCGTTCCGGTGAAATGGATAGACCAGGTTCTGCAGGTGGCGCTCGAGCGTCAGCCGGTCCCGCTTACCGATGAAGAAGTTGCCGTTGCAGCGGCTGCTGCAGTGGCTCCGCCTGCGCAAGCTGCTGGTAGCGTGAAACATTAATTCAGAAGTTTTTTCGAAGTTCTGGAAAAGGCCAAAAAGTTAAGCTATAATTTGAGGCTGTAATCGCGGGAGTAGCTCAGTTGGTAGAGCGCAACCTTGCCAAGGTTGAGGTCGAGAGTTCGAGACTCTTCTCCCGCTCCAATTTAAAGGGCAGCACGTTAAAATGCTGTCCTTTTTCATTGGGGATTGCATTGAATTTAGTTGGTAAAGCTGTTGGGCTTTATCAGTAAGACAGAATACGGCGCGGTAACAAAGCGGTTATGTACCGGATTGCAAATCCGGCTAGCCCGGTTCGACTCCGGGCCGCGCCTCCATCAAAGCTCCTGTCATTGGCCCCCGTAATGGGGCTTTTTTGTTTGACAATACGCTGCAAGACGTTTGAATGCGGCGTTTGAGCCTGAGTGGTGAAATAGGTAGACACAGCGGACTTAAAATCCGCCGCTTCGTGAATAACGGGCGTACCGGTTCGATTCCGGTCTCAGGCACCACGATTGTGCGGCTCACCCAAGCGCGGGCGCGCTTTAAAAAACTGGGTAAGATAAATTCCATCATGTCCCGCTACAACACACCTTTTGAGATCCACGTTCACGGCGAAGTACCCTTGCGTGCGGAAGTCACCTTTGAACAGTTGCAGGAGGCTCTCAAGCCACTGTGGAAGTACTCGGGCTCCAAGTCCCTGGCTGCCGGCGCTGCGAGCGCTTATGAGGAAGAGCCGGGCATTCGCTTCGACGCGCAGAAGCATATGTTGCAGATGTGCTGGACAGTACCGGGCGATGAAGACTTTCGCCAGGCGCTAGACGAAATGTGCATGGGCCTGAACGACCTCGCCGAAGCGGGTGCTCCCATTGAAGTGACGTTCTACGACTCCGACTTCGACGAAGACGACGGTGCCGGCGATGAAGAGGCGCGCGATGACTTCGCCATGTATTTTGTGGGGCCCACGCCGGCCGCCATCATGCAGGTTCAGCGCGATCTCCTGGTTCAGGACATGATCGGTTTGATGGAGCGTCACTTTGACGGCTCGGAGCTTGGGGAAGTTGTCGCGGCCGTTGACAAGCTGTTCGAGCAGCGTTTTGATGCGCTGGTGAATTCCATGCAGCTTGGCAAGCCGCCGCGCGGCCTGGGCGGACCGCAAGGTGGTTCGGGCCATGGCGGCGGTGGCCGCAAGCCCCGTCATTTGCACTAAGCCGGCTTGGGTGAACTTGGGGTTGGCTGTGAGCCGGGAAAACCAAGCCCGCGCAGATAAATGTCGATCGCATGCTGGCCAACTCCCAGCAAGTCAAAAGCCTCCGGATCCAGCAGCCAGTTCTGTATCAGTCCGTCGATCATCGCATGCAGTCCCTGCGCCGCTGCTGAAGCCGGCACAGGCAATTTGAGACGCATCTGTCCCGCTGCCGTTTCCATGCCCTGCTGGATGCCGGATAAAAATCCCCCGCGCACTGCCAGATGGCGCAGGCGAACCGCCTGAAGCTCTTCAACATATTCCACTTTTTGGGTCGCGACTTCAAAGACGCGCCGCGTTTGTGCGTCCGTCACAATTTGTCGCAGCGCATTGATGGTGGAAAGCCGTATCCTGTCCATCGAGTTGAGAGGGTCCCCATCCAGTTGTTGCTGCGGGTTATTTTCATGGTTGAACGAGTTTTCCATGGGTAGGGTGACTCGTTCCATCATGGCGTTGAACAGGTCTGCCTTGTCCTTGAAATGCCAATAAACGGCGCCACGGGTGGCGCCGGCGCGCCGTGCGATGTCCTGAAGGCTTGTGCGTGAGACGCCCTGAGCCTGAAACAGATGCTCAGCCGCATCCAGCAACCTGTGCCGGGTTGCCATCGCTTCTTCTTTTGTTCGACGGGCCAATCAATGTCTCCTGCACGGCAATTCGCGGGTTGTCGTTATACATTCATAAATGTATGTAAACTATACCACTCGTAAAAACCCCATATTCTTTTCTGCTCCGGCAAAGATGACTTGCATCAAATGCCGCTCTCATTTCTGCTTTGCGCTTTTTTCCCCTATTGAGGATCAGCATGCCCAAGTTCCGCGTTGCCCAGTTATTTTCTTTTTCTCAGCCTGCGCCATACAAACCCCTTGTCCTGGTTGCCGCACTCGGATTGTTCCTGGCCGGATGTGGCAAGGGCGGAGGCGCTCCCGGCGGAGCGCCTCCGCCTGCGGAAGTGGGTGTGGTGACAGTCACCCAGGGTGACGTCGGTTTGGTGACCGAACTGCCCGGCCGCCTGGAGGCTTCACGCGTGGCTCAGGTCAGGGCTCGCGCCGCGGGTATTCTGCAAAAACGATTGTTCCGTGAGGGCAGCGACGTGAAAGAAGGGCAGCCGCTGTTCACGATTGATTCCGCCCCCTATGCAGCAGCCGCTGCAAGCGCAAAAGCTGGCCAGGCACGTGCCGAGGCTAACCTGGCGCAGGCCACCGCATTGGCCGAGCGTTACAAGCCGCTGGTCGAGGCCAACGCCATCAGCAAACAGGAATATGCCAACGCCGTTGCCGCGCAAAAACAGGCAGAGGCTGACGTCGCAGTGGGCAAGGCGAATGTGCAGACCGCAAGCATCAATCTTGGCTATGCCGCGGTGACGGCGCCCATCTCCGGGCGCATCGGGCGTGCGCTGGTCACCGAAGGCGCCCTGGTTGGCCAGGGCGAGGCCACCCAGCTCGCCGTGATCCAGCAAATCAACCCGATGTACGTCAACTTCACGCAATCCGCCCCGGAGATCATGAAGTTGCGTGCGGCCATGGAAAGCGGCCAGTTCAAGCGTGCCACCGGCGCCGAAGCAGCCAGCGTGCGCATCGTTCTCGAAGACGGTACTGAATACGCCCGCCCGGGCCGTTTGCTCTTTTCCGACTTGACGGTCGACTCCACAACGGGGCAGGTGACCCTGAGGGCCGAAGTACCCAATCCCGGCGGCCAATTGCTCCCCGGTCTCTATGTGCGCGTACGTCTGGAGCAGGCGCAGGCCAGCAATGCCATCACCCTGCCCCAACAGGCTGTCACGCGCACCGCACAGGGCGACACCGTGATGGTGGTGGGGGACGATGGCAAGGTCAGCCCGCGCCCCATCAAGATCGGTTCCGCCAAGGGAAACCAGTGGGTGGTTCTTGATGGGTTGAAGAACGGTGAAAAAGTCATGGTGGATGGGTTCCAGAAATTGCAGCCAGGCGCAACGGTGAAACCGGTGCCATGGCAGCCTGCCGGCGCGAAGCCGGCTGATGCCGCCTCCGCTCCTGCTGCCGCCGCCTCTGGCGCGAAAACCGCCGTACCCGCTGCCTCCGCTGCTTCTGCAGCAGCGAAGTAAGGAGCCAACCGCATGGCCAAGTTTTTCATTGACAGGCCGATCTTTGCCTGGGTGATCGCACTGTTCATCCTGGTGGTCGGCGGTGTGGCAATCACTCAGCTGCCGATTGCCCAGTACCCGCCCGTGGCGCCGCCCGCCATTGTCATCAACACCGCCTATCCCGGTGCGTCTGCCCAGACCCTGGAGGACAGCGTGTTGTCGGTGATTGAGCGTGAAATGAACGGTTCACCCGGCCTGATCTACATGGAGTCCGTTGCCCAAGCTGACGGTTCCGGCAGCATCACGTTGAGCTTCCAGCCCGGCACCAACCCTGACCTGGCACAGGTAGATGTGCAGAACCGCCTGTCGCGCGCCTCGCCGCGGTTGCCCGCCGCCGTCACGCAGCAAGGCGTGCGCGTCGACAAGTCGCGTGCCAACTTCCTGCTGTTCACCATGTTGTCCTCCGACAACCCGGCGCATGACCCTGTGGCGCTCGGCGACTATGCTTCGCGCAACATCGTGCCTGAACTGCAGCGCCTGCCCGGTATTGGCCAGGCCCAGCTGTTCGGTAGCGAACGCGCCATGCGTATCTGGCTGGACCCGGCCAAACTCACAGGCTTCAGCCTTTCCGCCGCCGACGTGAACGCAGCAATCCGCGCACAGAATGCGCAGGTCTCAGCCGGCAGCATTGGCGACCGGCCCAATATCGCCGGCCAGGGCATTGCCGCCACTGTGGTGGTCAATGGCCAGCTTGCCAATGTCGAGCAATTCGGCAATATCGTCCTTCGTGCCAACACCGACGGTTCGTCGGTGCGCCTCAAAGACGTTGCCCGCATTGAGCTGGGCGGCCAGACTTATGCCACGTCGGCGCGTTTGAACGGCAAGACGGCGATCGGTATCGGCGTTCAGCTGGCGCCCAGTGGCAACGCGCTTGCTGCGGCCAAGGCCGTTCGAACCAGAATGACCGAACTCGAGCGCTACTTTCCGCAAGGCATGAAGTGGAGCATTCCCTACGACAGCTCACGCTTCGTCAAGATATCGATTTCGCAGGTAGCTGAAACACTGTTTGAAGCGGTAGCCCTGGTGTTCCTGGTGATGTTCCTGTTCCTGCAGAACTGGCGCTACACCATCATCCCGACCATTGTGGTGCCGATTGCATTGCTGGGGACTTTTGCCACCTTGTTGGCGCTCGGTTTTTCGATCAATGTGCTCACCATGTTTGGCATGGTACTGGTCATCGGTATCGTGGTCGATGATGCGATCGTGGTCGTCGAAAACGTGGAACGCATCATGACCGAAGAGGGCTTGCCGCCGCTCGAAGCCACCCGCAAGGCGATGGGCCAGATTTCGGGCGCCATCATTGGCGTGACCGTGGTGCTGATTTCCGTGTTCGTGCCGTTGGCGTTCTTCGCGGGCTCGACCGGCAACATTTACCGCCAGTTCTCCGCTGTGATGGTTTCGTCCATCGGTTTTTCCGCCTTCCTCGCGCTGTCGCTCACGCCGGCACTTTGTGCCACGCTGCTGAAACCGGTTGAGGCCGGGCACCACCACGAAAAGAAGGGTTTTTTCGGCTGGTTCAACCGGGGTTTCTCGCGTACCGCCAAAAGCTACGAAAGCATGGTTGCACGCATTCTCAAGCGGGCGGCGCGTTACCTCGTGATTTATGTGGCCATCATTGCGGCCGTGGCCGTGGTGTACCTGCGTCTGCCCACATCTTTCCTGCCCAACGAAGACCAGGGCAACCTGTTGGTCAACGTACAGTTGCCGCCAGGCGCAACTTACGAGCGCACGCTGTCCGTGATGGAAAAAGTCGAGGGTTTCATGCTCAAGCAGCCTGAAGTTCAAAGCATGGTCGGCGTGCTTGGCTTCAGCTTTTCAGGCCAAGGCCAGAATGCCGCGCTGGCGTTCGTGACGCTCAAGGACTGGGATGAGCGCGAAGGCGAGGAGCATTCGGCCGCAGCGGTAGCGGGCCGTGCATTCGGTGCCCTCATGGGGGTGCGCGATGCCTTTATCTTCCCGCTCAGCCCGCCCCCCATTCCCGAGCTGGGTACGGCGTCGGGATTCAGCTTCCGCCTGCAAGACCGCGGCGGTGCGGGTCATGATGCGCTTGTCAATGCGCGCAACCAGCTGCTGGGCATGATTGCCAAGAGCCCGGTGCTCACGCAGGTGCGACCCGACGGCCTGGAAGACGCGCCGCAGCTGCAGCTCGACATTGACCGCGACAAGGCCAATGCATTGGGTGTGTCGTTTGATGCGATCAATTCGGTTCTGTCCACATCGCTGGGCTCCAGCTATGTGAACGACTTCCCCAACCAGGGACGCCTGCAACGCGTGGTCGTCCAGGCCGATGCGCCTTCGCGCATGCAGCCCGACGACCTGCTCCGGCTCAACGCCGTCAACAGCCGCGGTCTGCCGGTTCCGTTGTCGGCATTTGCCAGTACGCGATGGATCAAGGGCGCGATGCAGACAGTGCGCTACAACGGTTACCCGGCCATGCGTATCAGCGGCAGTGCCGCACCGGGTTACAGCACGGGTGCGGCGATGGCCGAGATGGAAAAACTCGCAGCGCAATTGCCTCAGGGTTTTGGTTTTGAATGGACAGGCCAGTCGCGCGAGGAAAAACTCGCAGGCGCGCAGGCTACGCTGCTGTACGGCTTCGCCATCCTGGCGGTGTTCCTGTGCCTTGCCGCACTGTACGAAAGCTGGAGCATCCCGCTCGCAGTGATTCTGGTGGTGCCGCTGGGTGTGATCGGCGTGCTGCTTGCCACCTTGTTCCGGGGGTATGCCAACGACGTGTACTTCCAGGTGGGCCTGATCACCATCATCGGCCTGTCGGCGAAGAACGCGATTCTGATCATTGAATTCGCCAAGGATCTGCAGGCCCAGGGCAGGGGCGTGATCGAGTCGGCGCTGGCTGCCGCGCATCTGCGGTTCCGTCCCATCATCATGACATCGCTCGCCTTCGGCCTGGGTGTGCTGCCCCTGGTGCTGGCCTCGGGCGCCGGCTCCGCGAGCCAGCGCGCCATCGGCACCGGCGTGATCGGCGGGATGATCACCGGCACCGTCCTGGCGGTGATTTTCGTTCCGGTGTTCTTTGTGGTGGTGCGCGGCCTCTTCAAGGGCAGCGAGCGGCAAAACAGGATGTACTCGGAGCATGCCAAGGCAGCAGGCATCACCGGAGAAGAAGGACGCGAAGGTAAAGCCCATGAATAAATTCACCGTTAAATCCGGCGCTGGATTCGCCGTGAAGCCCCGGTTCCCGCAACTGTTGGCAGTCAGTGCAGCGGCACTGCTTGCCGGCTGTTCCATGATTCCGAAGTATGAGCGGCCGGCAGCGCCTATCGCGGACCAGTGGCCGGCTACTTCCGGTTTCACCACCGCGTCCGCGCAAGCGCAGCCTGCCGGCGCCAATGCGCCTGCGGTCGCTGCGGCCGATATCGAATGGCAGGCCTTTTTCAGTGACCCCAAATTGCGGCAGCTGATAGAGGCTGCGCTGCGCAACAACCGCGACCTGCGCATTGCCGTGCTCAACATCGAGCAGGCCAGGGCTCAGTACGGAATCCGGCGTGCCGACCAGTTCCCCACGATCAATGCCGGCATCACAGGTTCGCGCCAGCCCAATCCCAACGGCAACGGCAGCATCACCAGCACCTACACCGCCGGGTTGCTGATGCCATCCTATGAGCTTGATTTTTTCGGCCGCGTTGCCAGCCTGAAAGAAGCAGCATTGGCACAGTACCTGGCGACGGAAGAGGGCCGCAAGACGGCGCAGATCAGCCTGATTGCGTCGGTGGCCAATACCTACCTCAGCCTGCTGGCCGACGAAGAATTGCTGACCATCACGCAGCAGACATTGGCCACGCGGGAAGAATCTTTCAAGCTCAGCAAGCTGCGCTTTGACAATGGTGTCGCTTCCGAGCTGGATTTCCGCCAGGCCGAGTCATTGACCGAAGCGGCCCGCGCATCGCTGGCCCAGCTGGTACGCCAGCGCGCGCTGGACCAGAATGCCCTGACCCTGCTGATCGGCCAGCCGCTAACGGGTGATCTTGCGGTAGCTTTGCCTGTCGGCAAGGGCCTGTCCGATGCTCCCCTGATGGTCGATGTGCCCGCGGGGCTGCCGTCCGATTTACTGACGCGCCGCCCTGACATCCGCCAGGCCGAGCAGCAGCTGCTGGCTGCCAACGCCGATATCGGCGCTGCCCGGGCAGCGTTCTTCCCGCGTATCTCGCTCACGGCTTCCGCCGGCAGTGCCAGTTCGCACCTGTCGGGCCTGTTCAAGAGCGGATCCTACGGCTGGACGCTGGCGCCGCAGCTGATCCTTCCGCTTTTTGATGCGGGCCGTAACCGGGCCAGCCTGGACTCGGCCAATGCCGGGCGTGATATCGCCATTGCCCAGTACGAAAAATCCATCCAGACGGCTTTTCGGGAAGTAGCCGATGCGCTTGCAGGCCGTGACACCCTGGGCGAGCAATTGCGCGCCCAGCAGGCCCAGGCCAATGCCGAAGCGACGCGCTTCAAACTGGCGGATCTGCGCTACCAGAACGGCGTCGCCAGCTACCTGGACCAGCTCGATGCCCAGCGTTCGCTGTTTGCGGCACGCCAGGCCGTGGTGCAAACCCGCCTGGCCCAGCTGCAAAGCCAGGTCACGCTGTACAAGACCCTGGGTGGCGGCTGGAAGGAAGCGCCGCCCGAAGAAGCCTTGAGCCTGAAGGCGTCCCGCCAGCTCAGCCGCTGATCACCGGGAGCCTGCCCGGTTCACCCTGGCGAGCAGGATTTGCTATCTATTTGATAGCTGCTTGCGACCGTCTGCTGAGGGGTACTGGCTGGTTTGATATAAATTTTCGGGTAACGGTATGTGGGCCTTATCCGTTTCTATCTTGCACTTGCAATGTGATTTGTGCCTGCGGTCCAAGCAGGATGGGCACAAGGCGCTATCAAAACTATAGCGATCTGGCTCGAATCACCAACGTGCGCGTGTGCACCACAAGCACCGCCGCCAACCACATTGTCTCCACTGCGACACCTGCCCACGATCAGCAGCAGGCGTTGCCAGTCCCTCAGTTGTGAGCAAGTGTTCCGGATGTATCCACCCGCCTTTTGCCCCTTCAACGGCTTCGTAAGGCACGGTAATTGCTGAAGGGTTACTCCCTACGGGGCCGCGCCTGGCGCGGCGGTATATTCGCTGCCGACTGACAGGCAAACGTGGACTCTCTCATGGGAGGTGAAGCGTTCCATCAACCATGACGGACCACAAGTCCGCTAATTTTCTATATGGGAGTGCAACAAGCATGAACTCAAACTGGACGATGAAGGCGCTGGCAAGCGCCGTGCTGCTGGCTTCGGCCGGCCTGGCTGCCGCGGCCACGGTGCCCGCAGGCGTGAAGCTGCATGAAACGCAAGAGCTGGTCCGCAACAACGGCTCCGAGCCTGAAACACTGGATGCTGCGCTGGCGACCGGCGTTCCCGCCAACAATGTCATCCGCGACATGTTCGAAGGACTGTGCGCCGCCGACAACAATGGCAAGATCGTCCCCGGCGTGGCCGAGAGCTGGAAGCAGGTCGACCCGCAGACCTGGGTCTTCAAGTTGCGCAAGAACGCCAAGTGGTCCAACGGCGATGCCGTAACCGCCGACGACTTCATCTACAGCATGCGCCGCTTCGTCGATCCGGCGACCGCCTCGAAATACGCCTCCACCTACGGTGTCTTCCTGCTCAATGCCAAAGAGATCATTGAAGGCAAGAAGCCCCTTACCGAACTGGGCGTCAAGGCGGTGGACCCCTACACCCTGGAAATCAAGACGCCTTTCCCGGTCAGCTTTCTCCCCGAAGTCGTCTCCAACCCCCAGCTGGCCCCCTTGCATAAAGCCACCATCGAAAAATTCGGCAAGGACTGGACCCGGCCCGCCAACATGGTGAACAACGGCGCCTTCTCGCTGAAAGACTGGCAGGTCAACAGCAAGATCCTCCTGGCCAAAAACCCCAACTATTGGGATGCGAAGAACGTCCAGCTCACCAAGATCACCTACCTCTCTGTCGAGGACGGCAATGCCGACGTCAAGCTTTATGAATCCGGCGAAAACGATTGGGTCTACCAGCTCCCGCCCGGCACCTACGACAAGTACAAGGCGCAATACCCCAAGGAGATCCGCAACACCGACATGCTGGGCCTGCGTTACTACTCGCTGAACAATGCGGACCCGGCCCTCAAGGACATCCGTGTGCGCAAGGCGCTGTCCATGGCGCTGGACCGGGACATCCTGGCGCAGCGCGTCACGGCCGACGGGCAGACCCCGGCCTACGGGGTGATCGTCAAGGGCACATCGGGCGCCGACGTCACCGCCTATGACTGGGCCAAGTGGCCCGCCGACAAGCGCATTGCCGAAGCCAAGAAGCTGCTGAAGGAAGCCAATCTTCCACCCGGAACCAAGCTCAAGTTCTCCTACAACACCAGTGATTACCACAAGAAAATGGCGATCTTTGCCGCCTCCGAGTGGAAGACCAAGCTGGGCCTGGACGTTGAACTCGAAGCGATGGAATTCAAGGTGCTGATCAAGAAGCGCACCGACAAGGATTACCAGATCGCCCGCAACGGCTGGATTGCCGACTACAACGATGCCACTACTTGGTTGACCCTGGTGCAGTGCGACTCTGACCAGAACTACCACAACAGCTGCAACCGCAAGGCCTCCGCGCTGATCGACGAAGGCAACCAGTCGATGGACCCGGCCAAGCGCAAGGCCCTGCTGACGCAGGCGGCGAAGATGATCATGGAAGACTACCCCATCATCCCGCTGTTGCAGTACACCGTGCCGCGGCTGGTCAAGCCTTATGTGGGCGGTTATTCGACCACCAACGCACTGGACCGCTACCGCGGCAAGGACCTGTACATCATCAAGCACTGATGACGGCCATGGAGCAGGCGCCGTCGCGCGCCTGCCTGCTTCCGGTCTTCTCCTTCCGCTTTCCTGAATTTTCTGATGCCTCTTGGGCCTTTCAGGGCGAAGCGGTACCCGGCCTCCCATTCATGCGCTTTTACTGACATAGACATAGCCCGGAGTCATTCCCATGTGGTCCTACACCTTCAGGCGCATCCTGGCGACAATCCCCACCTTGCTGGCCGTCGTCACTGTCTGCTATCTCCTGCTGCACGGCACACCGGGCGGGCCGTTTGACGACGAACGTAAGGTGTCCGCCGCGGTGCTGGCCAACCTCCAGGCCAAGTACCACCTCGATTTACCCCTGTGGCAGCAATACCTGTATTACCTCAACAGCCTGCTGCACGGCGACCTGGGCGCCTCATTCCGTTATGCCGACTGGTCGGTCAATGAGCTGGTCGCCAAGGCGCTGCCGGTGTCGGCGGCGATAGGCGGGGGCGCCATCATCATCTCCTTCTTTCTCGGGGTGTTCCTCGGGACGATGGCCGCCGTGCGCCAGAACAGTGCGGTCGACTACCTCGTGATGCTGCTCGGCAATGCCGGGCATGTGTTTCCTTCGTTCGTGATCGGTCCGGTGTTGATCCTGGTGTTTGCCGTCTGGCTCAAGGTGGCGCCTGCCGGCGGATGGAATGACTTTGCGCCGCGCTTCATGATCCTGCCGATGCTGCTGCTGATCTTCATCAATGTGGCCACCATCGGCCGTGTCATGCGCGGCAGCCTGATTGAGGTGCTGCACAGTAATTTCATCCGCACCGCGCGCGCCAAGGGCCTGCCCATGCGTACCGTCATCCTGCGCCACGCCCTCAAACCCGCGCTGCTGCCGGTGGTGTCCGTCATGGGTCCTCTGGCAATCTCATCCATCACCTCCGCCATCGTGACCGAGTCGGTGTTCTCCCTGCCCGGCCTCGGCAAGCTGATCGTCAACGGCGCCGCCAATCGTGACTACACACTGGTCCTGGGCCTTGTGGTGCTGGTGACTGTGGTTGCGGTCACGCTGAACCTGCTGGTGGACCTGGCCTACGCCTTGCTCGACCCGAAGATACGGTACTGAGCGGAGACAAGCATGCTGTTCGAACATAAAGACAAGCAGGACAAGCTCGCGGCGGCCGTCGGCCAGGCGCTGGCCGCGGCCGACATCCAGGGCCGTAGCCCCTGGGCGGATGCGCGCGCGCGCTTCATGCGCAACAAGGCCGCCGTGTTCAGCCTGTGCCTGCTCACATTCATCACGCTGTGCTGCATCGCCGGCCCCTGGTTGCTTCCCAATGCGTTTGATACCGCTGACTGGGATGCCATGAGTCTGCCGCCCATGCTCAAGGGCTGGCATTTTTTCGGCACTGACGAGTCAGGCCGCGACCTGCTGGTGCGCAGCCTGGTTGGCGGCCGCGTCTCGCTGATGGTGGGATTCCTCGCGACCTTGTCGGCCGTGACGCTGGGCATCGTCTGGGGTGCGACGGCGGGTTTTATAGGTGGCAGGGTCGACGCCTTCATGATGCGCGTCGTCGACATGATGTATGCCGTGCCTTACCTGTTGATCGCCATTTTGATGGTGACCATCCTCGGGCGGGCTTTTTACCTGGTGGTCATCACCATCACGGTGTTTTCGTGGATGAACATGGCGCGCGTCGTGCGCGGCCAGACCTTGTCGCTGCGCTCCAAGGAGTTTATCGAAGCCGCCCGTGCACTGGGTGTGCCCACGCGGCGCATCATCTTCCAGCACATTGTTCCCAATCTCCTGGGCATTGTGGCGATCTACACCACGGTCACCGTGCCGGCGGTGATCCTCGTCGAGTCCGTGCTGTCGTTCCTGGGGTTGGGCATACAAGAGCCTATGACAAGCTGGGGCGTGCTGATCCACGACGGTGCGTCCGTCATGGAAGTTTCTCCGTGGATGCTGCTGTTTCCCGCGGGGATGTTGTCGCTGACGCTTTACTGCTTTAACTACATCGGTGACGGCCTGCGGGATGCACTCGACCCCAAGGACCGCTGACTTCCACGGCACGCCCGGAAAGCTCTAAACCCATGAACACACCATGAGCCTGATTGACGTCAAGAACCTCGGGGTCCAGTTCCGGACCCAGGACGGATTGATCTACGCCGTCAACGGAATCAACTTTGCGCTGGAGCGCGGCCAGACCCTGGGCATCGTAGGAGAAAGCGGCTCCGGCAAAAGCCAGAGCGTGCTGGCCATGATGGGTTTGCTCGCGAGCAACGGCAAGGCTACCGGCCAGGCCTTGTACAAGGGCCAGGACCTGCTGGCCATGAAGCCGGCCGAGCTCAACAAGATACGCGGCAATCGCGTGGCGATGATCTTCCAGGACCCCATGACTTCGCTGAATCCCTACCTGACGGTGGAGCGGCAGATGACCGAGGTGCTGCAGTTCCATAAGGGCTTTGACCGGAAGTCCGCCCGAGCAAGGTCGGTTCAAATGCTGGACGCCGTCAAGATCCCTGAAGCCGCCCGCCGCATCACCATGTACCCGCATGAGTTTTCGGGCGGCATGCGCCAGCGTGTGATGATTGCCATGGCCTTGCTGTGCGAGCCTGAAGTGCTGATTGCCGATGAGCCCACGACCGCGCTGGATGTGACAGTGCAGGCGCAGATCATCGCCTTGCTGCGCGATTTGCAACGCGACTTCGGCACCGCCATCGTCATGATTACGCATGACCTGGGCGTGGTGGCCGGTTTGTGCGATGAGGTCATGGTGCTCTATGGCGGGCGCGTGATGGAGCAGGGCAGTGCCGACAGCATTTTTTACGGTGCCTCGCATCCCTATACCGTGGGGCTGCTGGGCGCCATACCGCGCCTGGACGCCGACGATGAGGCGCTGGTTGCCATTCCTGGTGCGCCGCCCAATATGGCGCGACTCCCCAAGGGCTGTCCGTTCAGCGAGCGCTGCACGCTGGCCAGCGACCAGTGTCCGGATGTGATGCCCGCGTTGCTGCCTGCCACGCACAATCCGGCTGTGCTGAGGGCTTGCCATCGTTCAAGCGAAGCCGTGGCCGAACTGGTGGTGAAGGGGGCAGCCCATGCATGAGACCCAGCCCATTTTGTCGGTGCGCGACCTGAAGGTGCATTTCAGGATCAAAAGCGGTGCCTGGCCCTGGTCACCGGCCCGCACCCTGAAAGCCGTGGATGGTATTTCCTTCGACATTCATGCGGGTGAAACACTGGGCGTCGTGGGTGAGTCGGGTTGCGGCAAGTCGACCCTGGCGCGCGCCGTCCTGAACCTGATCCCGGCCACTGCCGGCAGCATTGTCTGGATGGGCAAGGAGATGACAGGTGCTTCGAGCCAGGCCTGGCTGGGCGTCAGGGCCGACATCCAGATGATCTTCCAGGATCCGCTGGCTTCGCTGGATCCGCGCATGACCATCGCGCAAATCATTGCCGAGCCACTGCGCACGCACCGGCCGGGCATGGCGGAGGCCGAGGTGATGCAGCGCGTCAAGGAAATGATGGGCCGCGTCGGGCTGATGGCGCAGCAGATCAACCGCTACCCGCATGAATTTTCAGGCGGCCAGTGCCAGCGCATCGGCATCGCGCGGGCGCTGATCCTGGAGCCCAAGCTCATCATCTGCGACGAGCCGGTGTCGGCGCTGGATGTCTCGATCCAGGCCCAGATCATCAACTTGCTGAAGGAGCTGCAAAAATCGATGGGCCTGGCGCTGATCTTCATCGCGCATGACCTGGCCGTGGTCAAACACATCAGCGACCGCATCCTGGTGATGTACCTCGGGCACGAAATGGAGGTGGCAAAAAAGAAGGCGCTTTACGCGTCGCCGCGCCACCCTTATACGCAGGCACTGCTGTCGGCCATTCCGATCCCTGACCCGGCGCTGGAACGCAAGAAGGTGATCCAGCTGCTGCAAGGCGATTTGCCGTCGCCCATGTCTCCGCCCTCGGGATGTGTGTTCCGCACGCGTTGCCCGCAGGCCATCGCACGCTGCGCGGAGGAGGTACCGGAACTTCGCCGCCTGGACGATCAGACGGAAGCAGCCTGCCTGCTGGTTTAACGTTTTTAAGCGTTTTAGGGCTGTAGCCCTTTTAAAATCGGCGCAGGCTGCTATCAAAACTGTAGCTAATCCGCGTTACCTGCGTGGGATTGAGCCTCCAGGGGCGCTTTTCAAAGTTTTCCAGGTTGGTTGGGCCTGCCGCCCCGGCGTTCAGGCTTGTGCTACAGGCCCAGCCAGCGGTGCGCGGCAGCTTCCAGCGGCGCTTGCGAGCCTGTCGTCAGCAGGGTAACGCGGCCGGGTGCGTCATCCGCCTGCGCCTGCCCGGCGGCCTCCAGCAAGCGGCGGGTCTGCCGCGCGACCGGCTCGCCGGTCTCAATCAGGCGGACATCGGGGCCCACCAGCGCTTGCAGCGTGTTCCATGCGAAGGCGTAGTGCGTGCAACCCAGCACCAGGGTATCGACCTGCCCGGGCAGGCCGCCCCAAGGCGCCATCGCCTCTGTGTACTGCTCACACAAGGCGTTGATCTTTGCCGTATCGTGGTTCTGGATCGCATCGGCCAGGCCGTCGCACGGCTGCAGGATGAACTCCGCCTGGTCTTTCAGCGAGTCATGCAATGCGCGCAGTTTGCCGCTGTTTACCGTGCCGCGCGTTGCCATCACGCCGATGCGGCGGGTCCTGCTCAGTGCAACGGCCGGCTTGAGTGCCGGCTCCACGCCAACCAGCGGCAGGTCCGGGTGCTCCGTGCGCACTAGGTGGACGGCGGCTGCCGTGGCGGTGTTGCACGCGATCACCAGCGCCTTGATCTCATGCACGTCGCGCAATTGGCGCACGACGGCGCGTGTGCGCTCGATCACGAAGGCGTCGCCACGCTCGCCATAAGGCGCGAAGCCCGCATCAGCCAGGTAAACAAAGGATTCGGCGGGGAGCTGCGCCCGCAAGGACCTCAAGATGCTGAGGCCGCCTACACCGCTGTCGAACACACCGACCGGCCGGGCAGCTCCGGCATGGCTTTCGGTCACGCCGCCGCGACGGGGATGTTTTTGAACTCGCCGGTAGCAATCTTCTTCTGCCACTCTGCCGGGCCGGTGATGTGGGCGCTGGTGCCGCCCGCATCGACCGCGACGGTGACCGGCATGTCGACCACGTCGAACTCATAAATCGCTTCCATGCCCAGGTCGGCAAATCCCACCACTTCTGCATGCTTGATGGCCTTGGAGACGAGGTAGGCCGCTCCGCCGACTGCCATGAGGTAGGCGCTCTGGTGCTTCTTGATGGCTTCAATCGCGACCGGGCCGCGTTCAGCCTTGCCGACCATGGAAATCAGGCCGGTCTGCGCCAGCATCATCTCGGTAAACCCGTCCATGCGCGTGGCGGTAGTAGGGCCGGCGGGGCCAACCGCTTCGCCTTTGACCGGATCGACCGGGCCGACGTAATAGATCACGCGGTTGGTGAAATCAACCGGCAGTTTTTCGCCCTTGAGCAGCATGTCGGCGATGCGCTTGTGCGCGGCGTCGCGGCCGGTCAGCATCTTGCCGTTGAGCAGCAGGGTCTGGCCGGGTTTCCAGCTGGCGACTTCTTCCTTGGTGAGCGTGTTGAGGTCGACTTTCTGGCTCTTCTTGTAGTCGGGTTCCCAGTTCACGTTGGGCCAGAGGTCCAGTGAGGGCGGGTCAAGGTAGACGGGGCCGCTGCCGTCCATCACGAAGTGTGCGTGGCGCGTGGCGGCGCAGTTGGGGATCATCGCGACCGGCTTGCTGGCAGCGTGCGTCGGGTACATCTTGATCTTGATGTCGAGCACGGTGGTGAGGCCGCCAAGGCCCTGCGCGCCTATGCCCAGCGCGTTGACCTTCTCAAACAGCTCAAGGCGCAGTTCTTCGGTTTTGCTCAGTTTAGCGCCCGAGGACGATTTGGCCTGCAGCTCGTACATGTCGAGGTCGTCCATCAGGCTTTCCTTGGCCATCAGCACGGCTTTTTCGGCGGTGCCGCCAATGCCAATGCCCAGCATGCCGGGCGGGCACCAGCCGGCGCCCATGGTGGGTACGGTTTTCAGCACCCAGTCGACCACCGAGTCGCCGGGGTTGAGCATCACCAGCTTGCTTTTGTTTTCACTGCCGCCGCCTTTCGCGGCCACGGTGACGTCAATCTTGTTGCCGGGCACCAGCTCGGTGAAGATCACGGCCGGTGTGTTGTCCTTGGTGTTCTTGCGGTCGAACTGCGGGTCGGCCACCACTGAGGCGCGCAGGGTGTTGTCGGGGTGGTTGTAGCCGCGCCGCACGCCTTCGTTGATGGCGTCGTCCAGGCTGCCGGTGAACCCTTCCCAGCGCACGTCCATGCCAACTTTGAGGAACACGTTGACGATGCCGGTGTCCTGGCAGATGGGGCGCTGGCCGGTGGCGCTCATCTTGCTGTTGGTGAGGATCTGCGCAATCGCGTCCTTGGCCGCGGGGCTCTGCTCGCGCTCATAGGCGCGCGCCAAATGGGCGATGTAGTCGGCGGGATGGTAGTAGCTGATGTACTGCAATGCGGCGGCTACGGATTCAATGAGGTCGGCTTGCTTGATCGTGGTCATGGTGGGGGTGGTCGTTATGAGGATCGTTTCGGGGAATTGAGGCCAAACCCTGTAATTATCCGTCCTCGGGCCAGCGGTACGCACAGAACGGGATGGAGGGGGCAAAACCCCTCAGATGAGAATCTTTCTCGTCTGCCGTCATACTGAGCGTTCAATCCATTGTTTTTGACAGCGCAGGACACTCCATGACGACAAGCAGCACCACGCGCACCGAGCGCGACACCTTCGGGCCGATTGAGGTACCCGCCGGCAAACTCTGGGGCGCGCAAACGCAGCGCTCGCTGCAGAACTTCGATATCTCGGGCGAGCAGCAGCCGCGCGAGATCATCAAGGCGCTGGCCCAGGTCAAGCGCTCGTCGGCCAGGGTCAACCATGCGCTGGGCCTGCAGGACGAGAAGAAAACAAAAGCCATCGTGGCCGCCGCCGACGAAGTGATCGCGGGCAAGCATGCAGACGAGTTCCCGCTGGTGGTGTGGCAGACCGGCTCGGGCACGCAGACCAATATGAACGTCAACGAGGTGCTGGCCAACCGCGCCAGCGAAATCCTGGGCGGCGAGCGCGGCGAAGGCCGGCTGGTACATCCTAATGACGATGTCAACCGCAGCCAGTCGTCCAACGACGTGTTTCCCACGGCCATGCATGTGGCGGCGGTGGAAGCGATGACGCACAAACTGTTGCCGGCGATTGCGAAGTTGCGGGCCACGCTGGCGCAGAAAGCCAAAGACTTCGACGGCATCGTCAAGATAGGCCGCACCCATCTGCAGGATGCGACTCCGCTCACCCTGGGCCAGGAATTCTCGGGCTACGTCGCGCAGCTGGACCACGGCGAAAAGCACGTGCGCGCGGCCTTGCCGCACCTGTATGAACTGGCACTGGGCGGCACCGCCGTCGGCACGGGGCTGAATGCGCCAAAGGGATATGCCGAACAGGTAGCGGCCGAGCTGGCCGCGCTCACCGGCCTGCCTTTTGTCACGTCGCCCAACAAATTTGAAGCGATGGCCTCGGTGGATGGCCTGGTGCATGCGCACGGTGCCCTCAAGACCCTGGCGGCCAGCATGATGAAAATCGCCAACGACGTGCGATGGCTGGCCAGCGGGCCTCGCAGCGGCATCGGCGAACTCAGCATTCCCGAGAACGAGCCCGGCTCGTCCATCATGCCGGGCAAGGTCAACCCGACGCAAAGCGAGGCCGTCACCATGCTGGCGGCCCAGGTGTTCGGCAACGATGTGGCGATCAACTTCGGCGGCGCCTCAGGGAACTTCGAGCTCAATGTGTTCCGGCCCATGGTGGCTCACAACTTTTTGCAGAGCGTGCGCCTGCTTGCTGACGGCATGGTGAGTTTCAACGACCAATGCGCTGTGGGCATAGAACCCAACCGGGAACGCATCGCCGAGCTGGTGGATCGCTCGCTGATGCTGGTGACGGCACTCAATACTCACATCGGCTACGACAAGGCGGCCTTCATTGCCAAGAAGGCGCACAAGGAAGGCAGCAGCCTGCGCGACGCAGCGCTGGCCTCGGGCTATGTCACGGGTGAGCAATTCGATCAGTGGGTAATACCAGGGGACATGGTCGGCCGGTAAAGTAGGCACACCCCCGTCCAGCCTCACTCGGTGTAGCCTGTTCCCCCTTGCAGGGGGCGTGCCTGCGGACTGGCGAAGCCAGCTCCGCAGCGCCTGCTGGCATGAGAGGACCGGGCGTGTCGGTCGCCTGTGTGTCTGGGACAATGGGCCATGCTGAAACTCGTTCACCGCACCCTCAACCAGTTCATCCATTCGCAGTCGCTTTCTGGCGTAGTTCTGGCGCTGGCGGCTGTGCTGGCGCTGCTTGTCAGCAATTCGCCATGGGGCGAGGCCTACACCCGCTTTGTGCAACTGCCGGGGGAGGTACGCGTGGGCGGCGACCTGCTGGTGCTTTCCAAGTCGCTGCTGCACTGGGTCAACGACCTGTGGATGGCGGTGTTTTTCTTTCTGGTGGGGCTGGAGATCAAGCGGGAATTGCTGGATGGCGAACTGGCTTCGCGTAGCCAGGCCCTGCTACCCGCGGGCGCCGCGCTGGGCGGCATGGTGGCGCCGGCGCTGATCTACATGGGCATCAACGCCGGCGATCCGATCGCCATGCGCGGCTGGGCGATTCCGGCGGCCACGGACATTGCCTTCGCGCTGGGCATCCTGGTCCTGTTGGGCAGCCGGGTGCCGGCGTCGCTCAAGGTGTTTTTGACGGCTGTCGCCATCATTGACGACCTGGGAGCCATTCTGATCATTGCATTTTTCTACACCGACGGTTTATCAGTGACTGCACTGCTGGCTGCGGGCCTGGGCGCGCTGATTTTGCTGGCCTTTAACCGGGCGAAGGTCATGGCGATAGGGCCTTATGTGGCGGTGGGGTTGGTGATCTGGCTGTTTGTTTACAAGTCGGGGATTCATGCCACGCTGGCGGGCGTGCTCACCGCGCTGGCGATTCCCCTGTCGGATGGAAAGGGCGGCTCGCCGCTGAAGGCGGCTGAGCACGCGCTGCATCCCTGGGTGGCTTTTGCGGTGCTGCCCATGTTCGCGTTTGCCAACGCGGGGGTCTCGCTGCAAGGCGTGACGATGGGAACGCTGCTTCAGAGCATCCCTCTGGGGATCACGGCCGGCCTGCTTGTGGGCAAGGCGGTGGGGGTGTTTGGCGCTTCGTGGCTGCTGATCCGCTTTGCCGGCGCACGGTTGCCGGCTGACTCCAGCTGGCGCCAATTTATGGGTGTCTGCCTGCTCTGCGGTGTGGGCTTCACCATGAGCCTTTTCATCGGTACGCTGGCCTTCGCCGGGCAGGACGCCGGTTACGAGACGCAGCTCAAGCTGGGCGTGCTTTGCGGCTCGCTGCTCTCCGGCGTGGCGGGCACGCTGTTGCTGCTGCGCGGTAGCCCCAGGGGGCCGGCCATGGCGTCCGAATAAGGCTCAGTGCTTTTGCGCGGCGATGCCCGACATGATCTTGTCGGTGTACGCGATTGCCAGTGCCGAGAACAGGAAGGCGATGTGAATCACCGTCTGCGCGATCAGGACCTTGTCGGTGTAATTGTCGGCGTTGATAAAAGTCTTGAGCAGGTGGATGGAGCTGATGCCGATGATGGCCGTGGCCAGCTTCACTTTGAGCACCGAGGCGTTCACGTGGCTCAGCCATTCTGGCTGGTCACGGTGGCCCTCGAGGTTCATGCGGCTCACAAAGGTTTCATAACCGCCGACGATGACCATGATCAACAGGTTGGAAATCATCACCACGTCGATCAGGGCCAGCACCACGAGCATGATGACCGTCTCGTTGAGCGTCACGATGGGCGTCGCGGTCTTGTAGCCGATGCTGGTGATCAGCGACTGCAGGGCGGTCTGGCTGCCAAAGGCCGCTTCGATCAGGTGCCACAGTTCGACCAGAAAATGGACCACGTATACCGCCTGTGCGGCGATCAGCCCCAGATAGAGCGGCAGCTGCAGCCAGCGGCTGGCGAAAATCAGGTTGGGCAGGGGCCGGAGCGGGGAGATTTTGCCGGTGCTTGGGGTCTGGGTGGGTTCAGTCATGATGGCGTAAGCTGGTAGGGTTGCGGCATTGTAAGAGGGGCGGCGGCCACCCCCGATTCGATGCCTTTTTGTAAGGTTCAAGCCAGTCAGTGGCTTGTAAGTGCGACAGAAGACAGTACCACGCATTCAGTGACAAACAGGAGACACAACAATGAGCGCCCCCCAATCCGCAATCGAATCGACCCTGGTTGAAAATCGCATTTTTCCGCCTGCTCCCGCCACGGTGAAGGCCGCGCGCGTTTCCGGCATGCCGGCCTACCAGGCCCTGTGCGCCGAAGCTGAAAAGGATTTTGAAGGTTTCTGGGCCCGACTGGCACGCGAAAATCTCAGCTGGAAAAAACCGTTTACCCAGACGTTGGACGAGTCCAAAGCCCCGTTCTACAAATGGTTTGCCGACGGCGAGCTCAACGCCTCCTACAACTGCCTGGACCGCCACCTCGGCACGCCGGTCGAAAACAAGAAAGCCATCATTTTCGAAAGCGATGACGGCAAGGTCACCAACGTCACCTATAAGGAACTGCACGCCAGGGTGAGCCAGTTCGCCAGTGCGCTCAAGGGCGCGGGCATCAAGAAGGGCGACCGCGTCATCATCTACATGCCGATGACGGTTGAAGGCGTGGTGGCCATGCAGGCCTGCGCGCGCATAGGCGCCACGCACTCGGTGGTGTTCGGCGGCTTCTCGGCCAAGAGTCTGCAGGAGCGTATCCAGGACGCAGGCGCGGTGGCGGTCATCACGGCCAACTACCAGTTGCGCGGCGGCAAAGAGTTACCGCTCAAGGCCATCGTGGATGAAGGCATCGCGATGGGTGGTTGCGAATCGATCAAAAACGTAATCGTCTATCAGCGCACCGCCACGGCCTGCAATATGGTGGCCGGGCGCGACAGCCTGATGCACGAGATCACAGCCAAGGCAGCGCCGGTGTGCGAGCCCGAGTTCGTCGGCGCTGAGCACCCGCTCTTCATTCTCTACACCTCGGGCTCGACCGGCAAACCCAAGGGCGTGCAGCACAGCACGGGCGGTTACCTGCTCTGGGCCAAGCTCACCATGGACTGGACCTTCGACATCCAGCCCGCGGACGTGTTCTGGTGCACAGCCGACATCGGCTGGATCACCGGCCACACCTATGTGGCCTACGGCCCGTTGGCGGCCGGCGCGACGCAGATCATCTTTGAAGGCATCCCCACCTTTCCGAACGCGGGCCGCTTCTGGCAGATGATCGAAAAGCACAAGGTCACGATTTTCTACACGGCGCCCACAGCGATCCGCTCGCTGATCAAGGCCGCCGAAGGTGACGAAAAGGTGCATCCGGCGCGCTCAGACCTCAGCAGCCTGCGCATCCTGGGCTCGGTCGGTGAGCCCATCAACCCTGAAGCCTGGATGTGGTACTACAAAAATGTGGGAGGTGAGCGCTGCCCCATCGTGGATACCTTCTGGCAAACCGAGACTGGCGGCCACATGATCACGCCGCTGCCAGGCGCCACGCCATTGGTGCCTGGAAGCTGCACGCTGCCTTTGCCTGGCATCATGACCGCCATCGTGGATGAGACGGGCAAGGATTTGCCCAACGGCTCGGGGGGCATGCTGGTCGTCAAGCGGCCGTGGCCCTCCATGATCCGCACGATCTGGAATGATCCAGACCGTTTCAAGAAAAGCTATTTTCCGGAAGAGATGGGCGGCACGATCTACCTGGCCGGCGACGGCGCGGTGCGCAATGCCGAGAACGGCTACTTCCGCATCACCGGCCGCATTGACGACGTGCTGAACGTCTCGGGCCACCGCATGGGCACTATGGAAATCGAATCGGCGCTGGTCGCGCATTCTGCGCTTGTGGCTGAAGCCGCCGTAGTGGGCCGGCCTGATGATCTGACCGGTGAGGCCATCGTGGCTTTTGTGGTGCTCAAGCGCTCACGCCCCACGGGTGACGAGGCCAAAGCGATTGCCAAAGAGTTGCGCGACTGGGTTGGCAAAGAAATCGGCCCCATCGCTAAACCCAAGGACATCCGCTTCGGCGACAACCTGCCCAAGACGCGCAGCGGCAAGATCATGCGCCGCCTGCTGCGCGGCATCGCCAAAGGTGAGGCCATCACGCAGGACACGTCGACATTGGAAAACCCTGCCATTCTCGATCAGCTGTCTGAAAAGCAGTGATCGAGAGCGCGGCAAAGCCGCGTCAGCGAAGCTGGGGCAGGGTTTGGGGGCCACTCATATCGCGAAGCGATGTGGTGTGGTCACAAAACCGCGCCATCCTGGATCAGCTGTCTGAAAAGCAGTGATGTGAGCTGAATCAGGCATAAAAAAGCCCGTCAAAGACGGGCTTTTTTGCGGGGGGTGTAAACCGCTTATTTGGTTGCCAGGACCCAAGCCGCCAGCTTCTTGGCTTCGTCAGGGTTGACCTGCGCATTGGCAGGCATGGGCACAGGGCCCCAGACACCTGAGCCACCCTTGATGATCTTGGCGGCCAGCTTGTCAGCGGCGTCTTTTTGGCCGGCGTATTTGGTGGCGACGTCTTTGTAAGAAGGGCCCACCAGTTTTTTGTCGACTGCATGGCAGGCCATGCAGTTCTTGGCCGTCGCCAGTTGCAGGTCGGCCAGGGCAGGGGTCGACACTGCAAGACCTGCAGCCATGGAAGCGAGTACCAGAAGAATGCGTTTCATGAAGAGTCCTCGTGGGGGAGTTGTGGATTCGGTTACAGTCAATTAACGTGATTGTAGTAGTGCCGGTTGACCCCTATTTCAAGGGGGATACCCGTTGGCCTGGTCGATATTTTCGGGAGAAAAGCATGTTTTTTTTATTGATTGGCATTGTGGCGTTGACGCTGAAGTACCTGGAGATCGGACCCGTCGCAACATGGAGCTGGTTCATCGTGCTGTCGCCGTTTGCATTGGCTGCGGTATGGTGGTGGTACGCTGATGCGACGGGCTACACCAAGCGCAAGGAAGTTGAAAAAATGGACAAGCGAAGGCAAGACCGCATCGACAAGCAGCGTGATGCCATGGGCATGCTTTCAACCAAGAAGAAAAAGAAATAGTCTGAAACCAGACCACTTCTTGGATCCTGGGACTTTTCATTTCAGTTTGCGTAAGTCTCCTGCACAAATTCCTCTCTAGCTACCAATTTAACCGCTCTTTTTTGCGGGGACGTAGCCGTAGTGCAAAGAGCCCGTGAAGTCTGTAACTTCACGGGCTCTTTGTTCTTCAGGTGATCGAAATCGACCGTCTCAATAGTCGTCCAGCACTGCACCCTTGCTGGCGCTTGACGCGTTGAACGCGAATTTGGCCTGCACGCCGCGGATGTAACGTGGTGCCGGTGCTTTCCAGCCCACTTTGCGCTTTGCCAGCTCGGCATCGCTGATGTTGAGCTGCAGCAGCAGTTGTTTCGAATCAATGGTGATGGAGTCCCCTTCGTGGATGAAGGCGATGTTTCCGCCGGCTGCGGCCTCTGGGGCGACGTGGCCGACCACCATGCCCCAGGTGCCGCCCGAGAAGCGTCCGTCGGTGATCAGGCCGACGCTCTCGCCCAAGCCCGCGCCAATCAGAGCGCCGGTCGGGGCCAGCATTTCAGGCATACCGGGGCCGCCTTTGGGGCCGAGGTAACGCAGCACCATCACGTCGCCGGCCTTGATCTTGCCGGCCAGAATGGCGGCCAGCGCAGATTGCTCATCGTCAAACACCCGGGCCGGGCCGGTCATGACGGGGTTCTTCAGGCCGGTGATTTTGGCCACGCAGCCTTCGGGCGAGAGGTTGCCTTTCAGGATGGCCAGGTGGCCTTGGGCATACATGGGGTTGTTGATAGGACGGATGACGTCCTGATCGGCGCGAGGCACCTCCGGCACGTCCTTGAGCGTCTCGGCGATGGTCTGGCCGGAGATCGTCAGGCAATCGCCGTGCAGAAGGCCTGCGGCCAGCAGCGTTTTCATCACCTGGGGAATGCCGCCTGCGCGGTGAAGATCAACGGCGAGGTATTTGCCGGACGGCTTCAGGTCGCACAGCACCGGTGTGCGCTGGCGCACGCGCTCGAAATCATCAATCGACCATTCCACGCCGGCGGTGTGGGCGATGGCCAGGAAGTGCAGCACGGCATTGGTCGAGCCACCAGTGGCCATGATCACCGCTACGGCGTTTTCAATCGCCTTCTTGGTGACGATGTCGCGCGGCTTGATGTCCTTCTTGACGGCTTCGATCAGCACCTTGGCCGACTCCTTGGCCGAGTTCATTTTCTCGTCATGCGGGTTGGCCATGGTGCTGGAATAGGGCAGCGAAATGCCGAGCGCTTCAAAAGCGCTGGACATGGTGTTGGCCGTATACATGCCGCCGCAGCTGCCGGTACCTGGAATGGCGCGGCGCTCGATCTGCAGCAGGTCTTCGTCGCTCATGCGGCCGGCGGCATTTTCACCCACGGCTTCAAACACGCTGACGATGTTGAGGTCTTTGCCTTTGTAAGTGCCCGGCAGGATGGTGCCGCCGTAAACATAGATCGCCGGCACGTTGGCGCGCAGCATGCCCATCAGGCCGCCAGGCATGTTTTTGTCGCAGCCGCCGACCACCAGCACCCCGTCCATCCACTGGCCCTGCACGCAGGTTTCGATGCAGTCCGAGATCACTTCGCGGCTGACGAGGGAATACTTCATGCCCTCTGTCCCCATGGCCATGCCGTCAGAGATGGTGGGTGTGCCGAACACCTGCGCGTTGCCACCGGCCTCTTCAATGCCTGCAATCGCTGCGTCCGCCAGTTTTTGCAGGCCGCTGTTGCAGGGCGTGATAGTGCTGTGGCCGTTCGCCACGCCGATCATCGGCTTCTTGAAATCGTCAGCCTCGTAGCCCATGGCGTAGTACATGGAGCGGTTGGGCGCGCGCGATTTGCCTTCGGTGATGTTTTTGCTGCGGGGGTTGGCAACGATGTTGACGGTTTTGGTGTTCATTGGGGGTGTCTCGTGGATGAATTGCATGCCCGGGCATGCGGCCTTGGGCTGTTGTAGGAAAAGCAGAGAAAAGCAGAGTATGCGTGCTTTGACTGATTCTTTCCAATCCATTATTTATGGTGTATTAATATGCTTGGCATATGAGTGATGCCATGGATCCCCGTAAAGCGCCCCTGATCGAGCTCCGGCTGTGGCGCCAGTTTTTGGCCGTAGCCGAAGAACTTCATTTCGGCCGTGCAGCCCAGCGCCTGAACATGACCCAGCCGCCGCTGACGCAGGCCATCGCGCAACTGGAAGTGCTGTTGGGGCTTCGGCTATTTGACCGCACCAAGCGCAGCGTGCAGCTCACGGCGGCAGGCGCGGCCCTCGTGCCCGAGGCGCGCGACCTGCTGGCCCGCGCGCAGGCGCTGCCGGCCTATGCGCGCGCCAGCGCCGACGGCGAAGCTGGGCGCCTGCGGCTGGCGTTTGTTTCGACCGCCGGTTTTGATTTGCTGCCGCGCTGGGTGCGGGCGTTCCGCGAGCAATACCCCAAAGTACAGCTCGAATTGATCGAAGCGACCGGCGACGTGCAGCTACAGGCTTTTGAGCGCGGCGAAATCGATGCGGGATTCATTCTGCATTCACCCGGGTTCGCGCCGCCCGGCCTGGCATGCCGCCGCATCAGCCAGGACCCGCTGGTGGTGGCGATACCGGAGCAGAGCGAACTCGCCGGCCAGACGCTGCTTGCCCTGAAGGATCTGCTTGAGCAACCTCTGGTGATCTTTCCGCGGCGCATCCTGCCTTCGCTTTACGACGCGATCTTTGCGATGTACCACGCCGCGGGCAAGCTGCCGCGTGTCGCGCAGGAGGCAATCCAGATGCAGACCATCGTCAACCTGGTGTCGGCCGGGTTGGGTGTGGCCTGGGTGCCGGAAAGCGTGCGGCAGTTTCAGCGGCCGGGTGTGGTGTATCGCGGCGTGTCTGTGGGCAAAGCGCCGTTGCGCGGCGCTGCTGCCGTGCCGGGCTGCGAAACCAGCCTTGTCTGGCCCGCCGCAAGCGCGAATCCGGCGCTGGCGCGCTTTATGGCTTTTATCGACGAATGATCCGGTTAAAGGCTTCCTCGCGCTCACGCTGCCTGCGGTCCGAAACCGCGCGTTGCTGCTGTTCGCGTTCAGATGGCGAGAGGACACGTTGCTCCATTCGGCGTTGCGCGATTTCGCCTGCGCTGCTGCAGCGCGCACCGTGATTGGCTTCGCAATGGGCAATGATCTGCTTGTCAGTGGCGCCGGCAGACGTTGGCGTTGGTTTCCGCAGGCCGCCCAAGGCCGAAGGTGCGGCCTGACCAGAGCGGCCAGCGGAGGCGTCGGCGGCCGCTGCCCGGGCATTGGCCGCTGCATTTTCTGCAGCCCAGTCTTTTGGCGCTGGGGCAGCGCTACCGTTACCGTAGAGCACGCCCGGCTCACCCTTCAACGGCATGCCCGCGGCAGGAGCTGCCGGTGCAGGGGTACCGCCAGGGGCTCGCATGATGAGTTGTTCGCCGTTACCGCCTTGGGTAGCGCAGGGCAATTGTGAGAACACTTTTTTGCCGCCCGCATCCAGACACTGGTAGACCTGCGCCGCAGCCTGTTGCATAAAAAGCAGGTTCAATAAACTGGCGACGAGGGCAAGGCGGGAAGGGTTGCGCATGGTGTGTTTATTTGCAGCGGTGAGCGAAGTCTAATTCAGCGTGACTGGCGTAAGCCCGTTCCTACGGCTTCGCCGCGAGGCTGCGTGCAAAATACCGCCCATGCTCATCCATCCCCAAATCAATCCCGTTGCACTCCAGCTCGGCCCCCTCGGCATTCACTGGTACGGCCTGACCTACCTGGCGGCTTTCGGCCTGTTCTTTTTCCTGGCTACGCGGCGCCTTCGCCACGAGCCTTACGCGTCTATCACCGGCCCGGGCGCCTGGTCGCGCAGGGACATTGAAGACATCCTGTTTTTGGGTGTCATGGGGGTGGTCATCGGTGGGCGGCTTGGCTACTGCCTCTTCTATAAACCTGGGTACTACCTGTCGCATCCGCTGGAGATCTTTTTTGTATGGCAGGGCGGGATGAGCTTTCACGGCGGCATGTTGGGCGTGCTGGCCTCGCAGTGGTGGTTTGCGCGCTCGCGCCAGCGGCCCTGGCTGCAGGTGATGGATTTTGTGGCGCCCTGTGTGCCGACGGGGCTGGCGGCGGGGCGTGTCGGCAATTTCATCAATGGTGAGCTCTGGGGCCGTTTCAGCGACCCGGCATTACCGTGGGGAATGGTATTTCCGCACAGCGGCTCCATGCAGCCGCGCCACCCCTCGCAGGTCTACCAGTTCCTGATGGAGGGCCTGCTACTGTTTGTGCTGCTCTGGCTGTATGCGCGCAAGCCGCGCAAGACAGGTCAGGTCTCCGGCGCATTCTTGCTGGGCTATGGCGTGTTCCGCTTTATTGCGGAGTTTTTCCGCGAGCCGGACGAGTTCCTCGGAATCCTGGCCCTGGGCATGAGCATGGGTCAGTGGCTGTGTGTGCCGATGATTGTGGGCGGTGCCTGGCTCTGGACTTGGGCCTCAAAACGCCCCTAGCCCAGGCGTTTATTTGGAGTGTAGCTATCTATTTGATAGCGTCGATATTTATCACAGGGTCCGGTGTGCCGGCCTTGGCTGAAGGACCTGGTCTGGTGGCGCGGAACCGCGACTGCCGGCGACGTAGCGGGCAGCGTGGGCGGGGCTGATCCGCTACGGGTTTCTCCCTGTCGTTTTAACGCATATTTACAGCAAAGCCCCTTGATCGAATTGCCTTGTTTTTTCATAATTACACGTAATTACTTGAAATTATGCGCACGATCAACACAAACTTGTCGGGTGATCCAGTTTCAGCAGGTAGCAGGTGGGTTTCAGCAAGGAGCGGCCGCTCTAACGGCCTATAGGTCCATCAAAAGGTCTTGCCATGCGTCTTGTCCAGAGTTCATTGCATCAGGAAGTTGCCGACACACTGCGAGAGCAAATCTTCACGGGCCAGCTGGCGCCAGGCAGCTTTCTCGATGAGGTCGCGTTGTGCGAGCGCCTGGAAATCTCCCGCACGCCCCTGAGAGAGGCGCTCAAGGTATTGACCTCGGAAGGCCTGCTGCGCCACGAACCCCGGCGCGGATGCTTCGTCAACGAAGTGACCGAGAAAGACCTCGACGATATTTTCCCGGTCATTGCGTTGCTGGAAGGGCGCTGCGCATACGAGGCCGCCCGCAACGCCACCGACGCCGATCTGGCGGCGCTTACCAATCTGCATGAGCGCCTGAACAGCCACGCCAGCGCCGGGCGGATCAACGACTACTACGCCACCAACTTCGCCATTCACGAGGCCATCATCATGCTGGCCGACAACCGCTGGCTGGCCCAGGCTATCGCCGACCTGCGCAAGATATTGAAGCTTGCCCGGCTGCAGCAACTGCATGCGCCAGGCCGGCTGGCACAAAGCCTCTCGGAACACATGACGGTGTTTGCGGCCCTGAAAAGCCGCGACAGCGAAGGCGCCGAGGCCGCCATGCGCACCCACCTGACACGTCAGCGGGAAGCGCTGCGTGACCTGGCCCGCAGCCAACGTTCCAGGGTGGCCTCATGAGCGCCGCAGACTGGCTCACCCGCAGTGTTTCGCGGCTCACGGCGGGCGAGAAGGGCCTGACAGAAAAAACAGCTGCCGGGCATACGGAACCTTCGCAAGCCGCTGTAAAAAAGGTAGCTACAAGTGCCGGCTTGCCTGTGCGGAGTACACACGAACGGCTCCAGGCGACCCTCAGCCACAAGGATGAAGCGCTGTCACCGCGCGTGCTTCGCCGTACCCTGCAGGAGCTGCAAGCAATCATTGATCCGCGCGTGAGCGAGGTGGAAGGCGGCCGGCGTGCCATGGCCATCGCAGCCTGGTATCAGGGCGCCACCCCGGCTCGTCGCCGCGACCTTTGGATGTTGATGAGCGAGCAGTTCGTTGCTAACCCGCAAAAGGTCAAGGCCGCGCAGGCGCAATTCGCCGCCGCAGTGGGAACACCTGAGGAAGCGGTGGCGGAGGTGCGTTACCGCCGCGCCACCGTTTCGCCGCGTCGGCGTCTGTTGCAACGCTTCAGTGTTTACCCCGGTGGCATCCAGTTCCTGGTCGAAATGCGTGCTGACATGCAGTCCAGCCTCAAAGCCGACAAGCGCCTGCTGGCTCTGGATGTCGAAATGGAATACATGTTTTCGACATGGTTCGACGTCGGTTTTCTCGACCTGCGGCGCATCACCTGGGACTCGCCGGCGTCGCTCATTGAAAAGCTGATCAAGTACGAAGCGGTCCATGACATCAAGGGATGGGCTGACGTTAAAAATCGGCTTGACAGCGATCGCCGCTGCTATGGTTTTTTCCATCCGCGCCTTCCGGATGTGCCGTTGATATTTGTCGAGGTCGCCATGGTCGAGACGATTGCCGGCGACATCATGCCCTTGCTCGATGAGCTGGCTGCGCCGTCGGACTTGAGCCGCGCGACTACTGCGATTTTTTACTCCATCAGCAATACCCAAACCGGCCTGCGCGGTGTGAGTTTCGGTGATTCATTGATCAAGCGCGTGGTGGAGAGCCTGAAAGAGGAATTTCCCAAGCTCAAGACCTTTGCCACACTTTCACCGATTCCGGGGTTTCGCAACTGGCTGGGCAAGAATGCCGGCGCCATGCTTGAAAAGCTGGGCGAGAAGGAGCTCTCCGCTCTGGGCCGGGCAGTGGGGTTTGAACCGCCCACCGCAGGGCATCTGCTGACGGCGGCCGAAAATCCACTGGCGCTTGCTGAAAAGTCGCCGGTACGAAAAATGCTGCTGCACTGTGCAGCTCATTACCTGGGGCAGGAGCTGGAGGAGGGAAAGCCGCTGGATCCGGTGGCGCGTTTCCACCTGGGCAACGGCGCGCGCATAGAGCGCATCAACTGGGCAGGGGACCCGACACCAAAGGGGCTCAAGCAATCGTACGGGCTGATGGTGAATTACCTCTATGACCTCAAGCGCCTGGACAGGCATCGCGCACTGCTTGCACAGGGGAAAATCCCCGTATCAGGCAGCATCGAAGATTTGTACATTTGAACGTGTACTTAGCATCGTATCCAGGCAGTGATGTTGGCTGGTTCATCTGAATTTATCTGGCCTTCTATGGCTTTCTCTGGGTTTTACCCTTCTGATTTCAACAACGACAGGAGACACACATGACATATAACTTTCACGCGCAAGCATCCCGCCGCGACATCTTGCGTGTGGTAGCAGCTGGGGCCGCCACAATTTCCCTTGGCAGCCATGCGCAGGCCGCATGGCCCACCAAACCGGTGACGGTGGTCGTGCCATTCCCGGCGGGAGGTGGTACCGATGCCTTTGCACGGCCCCTGTCGGCACAGTTTTCCAAAATGACGGGCAAGACACTCATCATTGACAACCGCGGTGGCGCCGGTGGCACGTTGGGCGCGAGCATCGCGGCCAAGGCCGCACCCGACGGCTATACGCTGTTCATGGGTGCTGTGCACCATTCGATTGCACCGGCCATGTACCCCCGGCTGGACTATGACATCCAGAAGGATTTTGTACCGCTGGCATTGCTCGCCAATGTGCCGCAGGTGCTGGTGGTCAATCCGAAGAATATGCCCTTTGCCGACTTCAAGGGCTTTATCGAGGCCGTGCGCAAGGCACCCGGCAAGTACAACTATGGCTCTGCAGGAGCCGGCACTTCACACCATCTGGCGGGAGAACTGTTCAAGCAGCAGACCAAGACCTTTATCACCCACATCCCTTATACCGGCGCCGGCCCTTCGTTGCGGGACCTTGTGGGCGGCCAGGTCGACATGATGTTTGACGGCCTGGGTTCATCAGCCGCGCATATCAAGGCCGGCCGCATCAAGGCCCTGATGGTGTCTGGCACCAAGCGCAACCCGGCGTTCCCGGATGTTCCTTGCGCTGCGGAGGTCGGATTGCCGGATTACACAGTCACCACCTGGTACGGCATGTGGGCGCCCAAGGGCACACCCACCGACGTGCAGGTACGCATTGCCGAGGAGCTGCGCAAGGCCGGTGCCTCGGATGAGCTCAAGGCCATCTGGGCCAGCAACGGCGCGGACTTCGGCACCCTCACGCCTCAGCAATTCGGCGCGTTTGTGAGTAGCGAGGTCAAACGCTGGTCGGCTGTGGTGAAAGCTTCCGGCGCCAAACTCGACTGATTTCCGGATGACCGGTGCCGTTTTACTGGAAGTGAAGGGCCCCCTTGCCTTCGTGACCCTGTCTCATCCCGGCAAGCTCAATGCCATGTCCCGCGTCATGTGGCGCGAGTTGCGTGCAGTGTTTGAAAGCATCCAGCAAAACGCAGCCTTGCGCTGCGTGCTGGTGCGGGGGGAGGGCGGGCACTTTTGCGCGGGCGGCGACATTTCCGAATACGCCGGCTTCCGGTTTGAAGAGACCGGCCTGCGCGAGTTTCATGAGGGCGATGTCTGGGGTGGCCTGAAGGCTATGCTGGACTGCGACGTGCCCATCGTCGCGCAGATCGAAGGCAACTGCATGGGCGCCGGCATCGAAATCGCCAGTTGCTGCGACATCCGCGTTGCGGCCGACACAGCGAAGTTCGGCGCGCCCATCGCCAAACTCGGCTTTCCGATGGCGCCGCGCGAGGCCGCGCTGGTGATGCGTGTAGCTGGCGAGCTGACAGCGCGTGAGATGCTGCTGTCGGCTGCTGTGCTGGGCGCCGCGGAGATGAAGCAGCGGGGCTTCCTTAACCAGACAGTGCCGGCCGGGGATGCAGGCCCTGCGGCCATGGTTTATGCCGACCGGTGCGTAACGCTGGCGCCGGGCGCGGCACGTTTGAATAAACAGGCATTTAGGGCTCTAGCCCAGGTGAATTATGGGAAATCAGCTACTGATTTGATAGCAAATTCCTACCAATACGCTGCATCGCCCGAGCACCTGGAAGGCGTAACAGCTTTCAATGAAAAACGCCCGCCCCGGTTTGTGCCCCCGCAAGGCTAACTTCTGCTGACCTTTTTACTACCGACAGTTTGACTATGAAAAACCATAACCTGTTCGCCGCGCTACGGGCCGCCTTTCCCTCTTCCCTTGACGAAGTTGCCGTCGAAACCGACACCGGCCTGAATTACTCCTGGCGTGACCTTGAACGCGGCACGGCGATGATGGCCAACCTGCTGGCCTCGCTGGGCTTGCCTGAAGGGGCCCGGGTGGCTGTGCAGGTTGAAAAGTCGGTGGAAGCCATGATGCTCTACCTGGCCACCCTGCGCGCGGGCTACGTGTTTTTGCCGCTCAATACCGCCTACCAGAGCGCGGAGATTGAATATTTCATCGGCAATGCAGAGCCGTCCGTGATGGTCTGCAGCAGCAAGAACTTCGGCTGGGTCAGCAAGATCGCATTCAAGGCCGGGACGCAGAGCGTATTCACCCTGGACGATGACCGCACAGGTTCACTGCTGGATCGCGCGGCGCATTGCAGTGATCAGCACGAGGTGGTGGCGCGCCAGGCGGACGACCTGGCCGCCATCCTCTACACCAGTGGTACCACGGGACGCAGCAAGGGCGCCATGCTTTCGCACGGCAATATGTTGAGCAATGCCCTGGTACTCAAAGACGCCTGGGGCTGGAAAAAGGGCGATGTATTGATTCACGCCTTGCCGATCTTCCATGTGCATGGCCTTTTTGTCGCCATTCACGGCGCACTGATCAACGGCAGCAAGATGATCTGGCTGGCGAAATTTGATCCCAAACTCGTCGTGAAAAAACTGCCAGAAGCCACGGTGTTCATGGGCGTTCCCACGCTGTATGTGCGCCTGCTGGCCGAGCCGGGCCTGACCCGCGACGCCTGCCGGAACATGCGGCTTTTCGTGGCGGGCTCTGCACCTTTGCTGATCGAAACCTTCAACGAGTGGAAGGAGCGCACCGGTCACACCATTCTGGAGCGTTACGGCATGTCTGAAACCGTCATGCTCACGTCCAATCCCTATCAGGGGGCGGAGCGGCGCGGCGGCACGGTAGGCTTTGCCTTGCCGGGTGTCAGCCTGCGTGTGCAGGATGAGGGCGGCAAGTCTTTGCCGGCCGGTGAGATCGGCGGCATCCAGGTCAGCGGCCCGAATATCTTCAAGGGCTACTGGCGCATGCCGGAGAAGACCAAAGAAGAGTTCACGGCAGACGGTTACTTCAAGACCGGCGACGTCGGCAAGATCGACGAGCGCGGCTACATCGTCATCGTGGGCCGTAGCAAGGACCTCATCATCAGCGGTGGTTATAACGTCTATCCGGCGGAGATCGAGGGCTACATCAACGACATGCCCGGCGTGGCGGAAAGCGCCCTGGTCGGTGTGCCGCATCCGGACTTTGGCGAAGTCGGCGTGGCCGTGGTGATTGCCAAGCCGGGCGCGGCACTTGAGGGTGGGCAGATCGTGGGCGAGCTGAAATCAAAGCTGGCCAACTTCAAGATCCCGAAGCAGTGCTTTGTCGTCAACGAGCTTCCGCGCAACACCATGGGCAAGGTGCAGAAGAATTTGCTGCGTGACCAGTACAAGGATCTGTTTATCCGGGCTGCAGCTTAAGGGCGAAGCCCTCACCTGGACCGCCCGGTCAGCCCGGGCGGACAACGGTCAGCGCCCATCCAGACTGGCTTGCGCCCTGCCGACATCTGCCATGGACTTGCTTGTGCGTGCCGTGGTTGAGCGCTACCGGGGTCCTTAGCTGTCTCTGACGCCAATCGGGCGCGGCCATCGGTCCCGCCGCTGGTTGGGCTCAAGGCCGGGGCTCCGCTTGGGGGGATAAATGGCTAGCTTTTGCGTACGCGGCAAAACCCCTGCATGAGGCGCCTCGCGGTCTATCGGGGCTGGAGACGGGATTTGCCTCGTTGCCGGACCTGGAAGGAGCCCCAAACCTGGGGGTGAAAAAGTCCCCGTAGCTTCGGCCCTCTTATACAATTGCTCCGGTCTGATTTTTGCTTGTATTTTCCCGGTTTTTACTTCCAAGTTTTAAGAGGAGTTACGGACATTATGAAAAAGCATCTTGGGTATTTGGCGTTTTCCGGCATCCTGTTGGCAGTGCTGGCCGGCTGCGGTAAAAAAGAAGAGGCACCCGTCGCTGCCACTCCGGTCCCTGCTGCAAGTGCACCGGCCGCTGCTCCCGCCGAAGAGAAGGTGCTCAATGTCTATAACTGGCCTGACTATGTCGCCAAGGACATGATTGCCAACTTCGAAAAAGAAACCGGCATCAAGGTCAACTACCAGACCTTTGAAAACAACGAGGCCCTGCATGCCAAGCTGGTCGCAGGCAACACCGGTTACGACATCGTGGTGCCGGGCGCCGTCTTCGCCAAGCCTCAAATCGACGGCGGCCTTCTCGCCAAGCTCGACAAGTCCAAGGTCGCCAACTATGGCAACCTTGACCCGGCCATCATGGAAAAACTGGGCACCATCGATCCGGGCAATGCCTACCTCGTCCCGTGGGCCTGGAGCTTTACCACCGTCGGCATCAACAAGGCCAAAGTGACCAAGGCGCTGGGCTCCACCCCCATGCCTGAAAACGCATGGGACCTGGTGTTCAACCCGGTCTACACCGCCAAGCTCAAGTCCTGCGGCATTGCCTACCTTGACTCGCCAACCGAAGTGCTGCCGCCTGCCATGCACTATGTGGGCAAGAATGCCTATTCCAATGACCCGGCCGATCACAAGGCTGCAGCTGAAATGCTCGCCAAGGTGCGCCCGCACATCCGCATGTTCTCCAGCACCATGATTGACGACCTGGCCGGCGGCAAGGCCTGCGTGGCTCTGGCCTGGGCTGGCGACATCAATATCGCCCGCGCCCGCGCTATCGAAAACAAGAGCGGCAACGACGTCGAGGCCCTGTTGCCCAGCACCGGCGGCCTGATCTTCTTTGATACGCTGGCCATTCCGAAGGATGCCAAGCACCCGAACAACGCGCTGGCGTTCATCAACTACTCGCTGCGTCCCGAGGTATCTGCGTCTCTGACCAACGAGCTGGGTTACGCCACCGCCAACAAGGCCAGCCTGGCCAACGTCAAGCCCGAAATTGCCAAGGACAAGGCCGTCTTCCCCGATGCGGACAACCTGAAGAAAATGGTGTCTCCGGCCAGTTTCAGCAACGAGGCGCGTGAGTCCATGAGCAATGTGTTCACTGCCTTTAAAAAAGGCAAGTGACGTTTTACTGATCTCTGGCAAGCGCTGATTTCAGTGTGAACCCGGCTGTGCATGCAATGCGTTGTGTGCGCAGCTTTTTTTCATCTTGCTAGGGCCTGCTGGCAGGCCTTAGGCGACAGGAAACCCTGTTCATGAATCTACCCCTCTCGGCCGGCGACGGATTTTTGCGGACAGACCAGCTGGTCAAGCGCTTTGATGGCGTGGCTGCGGTCGACGATGTGTCCCTGTCCATCCACAAGGGTGAAATCTTCGCGCTGCTAGGCAGTTCCGGCTGCGGAAAGTCGACCTTGCTGCGCATGCTGGCAGGTTTTGAAAAACCCACAGAGGGTTCTGTGATCCTGGACGGCGTGGACATCGCCTCCTTTCCGCCTTACGAGCGGCCCATCAACATGATGTTCCAGTCCTACGCGCTGTTTCCCCACCTGACGGTATGGGACAACGTCGCTTTCGGGCTCAAGCGCGAAGGCATGCCCAAGGGTGAGATCGAGGCGCGCGTGCAGGAAATGCTCAAACTGGTCCAGCTCGAAACTTTTGCCAAACGCAAGCCGCACCAGCTTTCGGGCGGCCAGCAGCAGCGCGTGGCGCTGGCGCGCAGCCTGGCCAAACGGCCGCAGTTGCTGTTGCTGGATGAGCCATTGGGTGCGCTGGACAAAAAGCTGCGCGAGCGTACACAGTTCGAGCTGGTCAATATCCTGGAATCCGTGGGCGTGACGTGTGTGATGGTGACGCACGATCAGGAAGAGGCCATGGCCATGGCTTCCCGCATCGCTGTCATGAGCCACGGCCGCGTGCTGCAGGTTGGCACGCCCAAGGAAATCTACGAGCACCCCAATTGCCGGTTTGTGGCCGACTTTATCGGCAACGTCAACATGTTTGAAGGCGAGCTCACGCTGGACGAAGCCGACCGCTGCGAAGTGACGACGGAGCAGGGTGTGGTGAATGTGGGCCACGGCATCAGCGGCACACTGGGCATGTCGGTGGCCATCGCGGTGCGGCCCGAAAAGATCCACATCGCTAAAACCCGGCCGGATGTGAATGTGAATCTCTTCACCGGCAAGGTGAGGGAGATCGCCTATTTCGGCAGCTACAACACTTTCATTGTCGAAATGCCGGGTGGGCGCAGGGTGAAGATCACCGAAACCAATACCACGCGCCACGAAAGTTCCTTGATCACCTGGGAGGACGCGGTGTTCCTCTGGTGGGATGATTCGGCGCCTGTGGTGCTGACCCAATAAGTTGCCGTAACGACAACCGACCTGATACGGCGATGAAAATCCCTTCCTGGCTTCAACTCAACCTTGGGCGGCGCTTTGTAATCGGCGTGCCCTATGCATGGCTGCTGCTTTTCTTTGTGCTGCCATTCCTGATCCTTCTGCGCATCAGCGTGACAGACATGGGCAATGGCGTGGACCCTTTTGCGCCGCTGATCGAGACGGTCGAGGGCTCGTGGCATGTCATGCTGCGCTACAACAACTACGCGTCCATTTTTATCGACAGCGCGGCCGATGCTGTCGGCGGGTTTGGCAACACCATCTACATGGAGGCCTACAAGACCTCGCTGAAATATGCGTTGTTGACCACGCTATCGTGCCTGGTGATCGGCTATCCGTTTGCGTACTTCATCGCCCGCTCGCGGCCGGCGATTCGCCCGGCTTTGCTGATGCTGGTGATGTTGCCGTTCTGGACATCCTTCCTGCTGCGCGTGTATGCCTGGAAGGGCCTCCTGGCCGACCAGGGCGTGCTCAACAACCTGCTGATAGCTCTGGGCATCATCCAGGAGCCTATGGTGATGCTCTACACCGATGTGTCGATGCTGGTGGGCATGACCTATGTGTATTGCCCGTTCATGATCTTGCCGCTCTACGCCAACCTGGTGAAGATGGATTTCCGCCTGCTGGAGGCTGCCCACGACCTGGGCGCTAGCGCATGGAAGGCCTTCTGGCTGATCACCGTGCCGCTCAGCAAATCCGGGATCATTGCCGGCTCGATGCTGGTGTTCATCCCCAGCGTTGGGGAGTTCGTCATTCCTTCTTTGCTCGGCGGTGCAGAGAACATCATGATTGGCCGTGTGGTGTGGGACGAGATGTTCAGCAGCAACAACTGGCCGCGTGCGTCGGCGCTGGCGGTCGTGATGATTTTGCTGATTCTGGTGCCGCTGGCGTTTTATTACCGGTCCAGCAGCGACCGCGATGCGCAGGGAAGGCATTGACATGAAAAACCTGCTGAGAACTTTTCTGCGTTTTCTTGAAAACAACGTGGGCCGGATCTGGATGGGGCTGGTTTACCTGTTCCTGTACATCCCGCTGATTTTTCTCATCGTCTTTTCTTTCAACAGCACCCGGCAAGACGGCGTCTTCACCGGCTTCTCTTTGCGCTGGTATGAGGCGCTTCTGTCCGATTCACGGTTGGTAGAAGGTTTTTTCCTGTCGCTGAAGGTAGCGCTGATTACGGGCACCTTGTCCGTGGTACTCGGCAGCTTTGCCGCCTTTGTGCTGGTGCGCTATTTGCGTTTTACCGGCCGCACGTTGTTCTACGGACTGGTCAATGCGCCGCTGGTCATGCCTGAGGTCATTATCGGCCTGGCGCTCCTGCTGTTGATGGTTGCGGTGCAGCGCACCCTGGGCTGGCCGGACCGCGGTTTCATCACCATCGTAACGGGCCACACCCTGCTGGGCATGGCCTATGCCACGGTAGTCATCCAGTCGCGGCTTAGTGAAATGGACCGCACGCTGGAAGAGGCCGCCATGGACTTGGGTTGCCGGCCCATCCAGGTCTTCTTTCTGGTGACCTTGCCCAGCATTGCGCCGGCGCTGGTGTCGGCCTGGCTGCTGACATTCACGCTCTCGTTTGACGATGTGGTGATTTCCGAATTCCTGTCAGGTCCTGGCGTAACGACCTTGCCGCAGGTGATCTTCAGCTATGCACGCCGTGGCGTGAACCCGTCGATTTATGCGGCCGCCACGATTTTGATCACGGTGGTGTCGCTGGGCATCATCGCCTACAGCATCTCTGTCTTGCGCCGGCAAAAGCGGCTGGATCGCGAAATCAGTGCGGCGGCTCGACCGGAACAGGCTTTCCCGGACCCCGTCCGGGCAAAGTAGCCAGCACGACCCCGGTCAGTGCGATGGCAAAGGCGCCGATCTGGGGACCATTGAGCTTTTCTCCCAGCACGATCACACCGATGGCTGCGGCGCTCACAGGCAGCAGGACGGTGAATACGCCTGCCTGATTCGCCGGAACGTTCCTGAGCCCGGTCATCCAGAGCCAGACGGTCCATACACTGGCTGCCAGCGAATAAAACAGCAGCAGCAGCCAGGCGGATGGAGCCACCTTGCCGAAGTCAAATCCCCAGGCCATCCAGAGACCGAAAGGGGTGACGAGGGCAAAACCCCAGAGGTTGATCAAAGCGGTGATGCGCTTGGGGCTGAGCGTACCGGTCAGTTTCTTGCCGATCACGGCGTAGGCAGCTTCGCATAAAACCGCACCCACCAGCAATAAATTGCCCAACCAGGCGTTTTGAGATGCCAAATCAGCCTCCACCCGAGGAACGGCGTGCCCAGACAGCTCATTTTTTGATAGCGAAACCAGACCAATGCCGATCACCGCGCAGGCGACGGCACCCCACACGCGCGCACCGATTCGCTCCCGCAGGAAGAACCAGCTCATCAGTGCGACGGCAGCCGGGATGGACGCCATGATCACCCCCGCCGCAACTGCGCTCGTCATGCTCACCCCGAACAACATGCAAATGGAGAACAGAAAATTGCCCAGGAAGGATTCGAGGAAGAGCAGACGCCCGGTTTGCCGGCTCATGGGGACTTCACCTGCCGGTTTTTTCAGCCAGTGCAGCATGGCGGTGCCGCCAATGCCAAAACGCAGCCAGGCCAGCAAAAAAACGGGGAAGGCAATAACGAGGGGTTTGGAAAGCGCCACATAGCTGCCAACGAGGGACATGCTGAGCGCCAGACAGGCATAGGCCACGATTCGGTTCATTAAACTGGAAGCTCCTGTGGTGCGGAGCCAGCGCGGGGCCCTGCGGTTGTGCTGGCCGGAAGCGGTCAGGCAGAGGTTGAAATCATGCCTTAATTTCATAATGAGTATCCCGGCTTACATGGAACTCTGACAGCCATCAATGCAATGACATTCGGCGACAACACTGACATACCTTCTTCAATGTCTCAACCTCTAGTCCGTTATGTTTTTGTTTACGGCACCCTGCGCAAGGGTGAACAGCGCGATATCAATCGCCTGCAGCCCCCGCCCCGCTGGATAGGGCGCGCCAGCGTGGCGGGCGTGATGCATCACCTGGGCTCTTACCCTGGCTTGACCCTGACCGGTCCGGGTACCGTGCAGGGAGAGGTGTATGCCGTGGCTCCTGAGCTGGAACGGGTGCTGGACGAGATCGAGGAGGTCTGGCCACAGCAAACCGGTGAATACACCAAGCGTGAGGTGGCGGTGCAACTGGAATCAGCATCCGAGGCAGGCGAGCCGCCGCGCTTGCGTGAGCTGGTGTGCTTCCTCTACGAAATCGCGCCGGAACGGATTCACGGCAAACCCGTGATTACTTTAGGCGACTGGGTATTGCACCGCACGGGTGGTACGGGTGTAGCAGAGTCATAAGCAGAGAGCGTGCGGCCAAGGGAGGACAGCTACCGGCGTCCCGAGCCTTCGATGCCAATGGCAAGCTGCATGTTGCCATTTCATAATTCAATAAATCGATTCCGTAATGTGGAATCAATAAATGCTGCAGTGCAAAATTATTTCTCAATATGAGAGATAGAATTTCGTATTGCGATAAGTTGCTCAAACGACATTGATTTTATTGAATTTAATTTTTGTCTTATATAAGACATAAGAGCTTCACAAGGTCTTGTAGAAGACTTAAAGTTAATCCATCGAATTCACCACTTCTTTATTTCAACCTACGGAGCCACCATGCCGCAAACCTTGACTGAACAATTAAGCCGCGACCAGCAAATTTCCGCTCTGGAAAAAGACTGGGCCACCAACCCGCGCTGGAAAGGCATCAAGCGCGGTTACAGCGCCGCCGACGTGGTGCGCCTGCGCGGCTCCTTCCCTATCGAGCACACGCTGGCCCGTCGCGGCGCTGAAAAGCTGTGGGACCTGCTGCACAACGAGCCCTATGTGAATTGCCTTGGTGCGCTGACCGGCGGCCAGGCCATGCAACAGGTGAAAGCTGGCGTTAAAGCCATCTACCTGTCCGGCTGGCAGGTTGCTGCCGACAACAACAGCTATTCCGCCATGTACCCCGACCAATCGCTGTATCCGGTCGATTCCGTGCCCAAGGTCGTTGAAACTATCAACAACACCTTCCGTCGTGCCGATGAGATCCAGCACTCCAAGGGAATCGACGCAGGCGACAAAGAATACATCGACTACTTCGCCCCTATCGTGGCGGATGCCGAGGCAGGTTTTGGCGGGGTCCTGAATGCCTTCGAACTGATGAAGGCCATGATCAAGTCCGGCGCCGGTGGTGTGCACTGGGAAGACCAGTTGGCCTCTGTCAAGAAATGCGGCCACATGGGCGGCAAGGTGCTGCTGCCAACCCGCGAGTCGTGCCAGAAGCTGATCGCTGCCCGTATGGCGGCGGATGTTTGCGGCGTGCCTACGCTGGTGATTGCCCGTACCGATGCGGAAGCGGCCGACCTGCTGACCTCCGACTACGACGAAATCGACAAACCTTTCCTGACCGGCGAGCGCACGGCCGAAGGTTTTTACAAGACCCGCAAAGGTCTGGACCAAGCCGTGGCCCGTGCCAACGCCTATGCCCACTATGCCGATCTGGTGTGGTGCGAAACCGGCACGCCCGACCTCGACTTTGCCAAGAAGTTTGCCGACGCCGTGCACAAGGTTCACCCAGGGAAGATGCTGGCCTACAACTGCTCGCCGTCTTTCAACTGGAAGAAAAACCTCGACGACGCGACCATCGCCAAATTCCAGCGCGAGCTCGGCGCCATGGGATACAAGTACCAGTTCATCACGCTCGCCGGCATTCACTCCATGTGGTACAACATGTACGACCTGTCGCAAGACTACGTCAAGCGCGGCATGACAGCGTACATTGAGAAGGTGCAAGAGCCCGAATTCGCAGCACGTGATCGCGGCTACACCTTTGTGTCGCACCAGCAGGAAGTCGGCACTGGTTACTTCGACGAAGTGACCACCGCAATTCAGGGCGGCAAGTCCAGCGTAACCGCGCTGACTGGCTCGACCGAAGAAGAGCAGTTCCACTGAATTGACTTCAACCCGATAAATTACCCAGACGCTTGTGCCTTCACAGGTACAGCTTTAGCCCGGACAGGAACTTAGGGCCTGCCCGGGCTTTTTTGTGGCCCAGTTTTAGCGTAGAGTGCAGTTTGTTACACAAAACACAATGTGCACATTAACCGGAGGAAGTTGCCGTGTCGGAATTAACCGTGGGTTTTAAACGCGTCCCCTGTCCCGATTGCAACGGCACCGGCGAATTGCGCATTGAAAGTGAAAATATCAATGAGCATTTTGAGGTCGAAAAACAGACGGTGATCACTGAGTGTCCGCGTTGCCTGGGGCTAGGCTTTTTACCGCCGGCTTCGCCGCAATAGAACTTGTGGGGGAGAGGCTTGTGGCGCGCAGCAAACAGGCCTGTCAACGAGTTTTGCAAGCTGCCGTAAAATAGCCGCATGCAATCAATCAAGCTGGAAACAGGAAGGATCGTTCGGGTTATGACACCGCGAACTACACCCTCGTCCGTTTTCTGGAGTCATCCAGGGCGCTAGTCCGCACCCCTTGGTGATTGTTAGCTACTGATTTCATAGCTTAAATCCATATCCCCCCATCAAAGCGCGGCAGGTTCCGCGCTTTTTTGTTTTTCCTGATTCCAGCCTGTTTATAAAAGTTATTCCCATGATTCAAATCACGCTCCCCGATGCTTCCAAGCGCGAATACCCCCGGGCCGTCACGGTGGCCGAAGTCGCTGCATCAATCGGTACCGGCCTGGCCAAAGCGGCCCTGGGCGGCAAAGTTGACGGCAAGGTGGTCGACACCAGCCATCTGATTGATAAGGACAGCTCGGTTTCCATCATCACAGCCAAGGACGCCGATGGCCTGGACATGATCCGGCATTCCACGGCCCACTTACTGGCCTACGCCGTCAAGGAACTGTTCCCGGATGCGCAGGTCACCATAGGCCCGGTAATTGAAAACGGTTTTTTCTACGATTTCTCCTACAAGCGCCCGTTCACGCCGGAAGACCTGGTGGCGATCGAAAAGCGCATGACGGAACTTGCGGCCAAGGATGAGCCAGTGACGCGCCGGGTGCTGCCGCGCGATGAAGCGGTGGCGCATTTCAAGAGCATAGGGGAGCATTACAAGGCTGAAATCATTGCGAGCATTCCCGCCAATGAGGACGTCTCGCTATACCGCGAAGGCGCCTTTGAAGACCTGTGCCGGGGCCCCCACGTGCCCAGCACGGGCAAACTGAAGTTCTTCAAGCTCATGAAGGTGGCCGGTGCGTACTGGCGCGGCGACCACCGCAATGAAATGCTGCAGCGGGTCTACGGCACGGCCTGGGCGACCAAGGACGAGCTCCAGCAGTACCTGACGATGCTGGAAGAGGCGGAAAAGCGCGACCACCGCAAGCTCGGTAAGGAGCTGGACCTTTTCCACATTGACGACCATGCGCCCGGCCTGGTGTTCTGGCACCCCAAAGGCTGGACAGTCTGGCAGGGTGTGGAGCAATACATGCGCAAGGTCTACCAGGACAACGGCTACCAGGAGGTCAAAGGCCCGCAGATCATCGACAAGACCTTGTGGGAAAAAACCGGCCACTGGGATAAATACCGCGACAACATGTTCACGACCGAGAGCGAAAAGCGCGAATACGCGCTCAAGCCGATGAACTGCCCCGGCCACATCCTGATCTTCAAGCAGGGAATCAAGAGCTACCGTGATCTGCCGCTGCGTTACGGTGAATTCGGCCAGTGCCACCGCAACGAGCCTTCGGGTGGGCTGCACGGCATCATGCGCGTGCGTGGCTTCACGCAGGACGATGGCCATATTTTCTGCACCGAAGACCAGATCCTCAAGGAGTGCGTGGATTACACGACCTTGCTGCAGAAGGTGTACACCGATTTCGGCTTCAAGAACATCATCTACAAGGTCGCCACGCGTCCTGAGGCGCGCATTGGCTCCGACGAAAGCTGGGACAAGGCCGAGCACGCTTTGATGGAAAGCCTGCGGGCTTCTGGCTGCGAGTTTGAAATCGCCCCTGGCGACGGCGCGTTTTACGGTCCCAAGATTGAATACACCCTGAAAGACGCGATTGGCCGGCAATGGCAGTGCGGCACCATGCAGGTTGATTTTTCGATGCCGGAGCGCCTGGACGCCGAATATGTCGGGGAGGACGGCAACCGTCACCGTCCCGTGATGCTACACCGCGCGATTGTGGGCAGCCTGGAGCGCTTTATCGGGATTTTGATCGAGGAGCATGCCGGCGCGCTGCCGACCTGGCTGGCTCCGGAACAGGTTTCAGTCCTCAATATCACCGATTCCCAGGCCGAATATGCCCGGGAAGTTGCCAAAACGCTGCAAAATCAAGGGCTTAGGGTCAACCTGGACCTGCGCAATGAGAAAATTACGTATAAAATACGAGAGCACTCGATGAAAAAGCTGCCGTACATCCTTGTCGTAGGAGACAAGGAGAAAGCGGCAGGTGCCGTTGCAGTGCGCGCCCGGGGTAACAAAGACCTTGGAGTGATGCCTCTCGATGCGTTTGCCCAGCAAATTGCTTCTGACATCGCACAAAAAGCCTGATTTTTAACAAAATTGTTGATGAATTTGGCCTGTCGTCCTTACAGGACGGGCGCAAGCCGCTATAGCTTTTATAGCAAGAGTTAAAGGATAGAACCATCGCTACTGAATTTCGTGACCGCCGTCACCGTGAAGAACGCAAGCATCGCTTGAACCGTGAAATCATGGCCCCTGAGGTACGCCTGAGTGGGCCGGACAATGAGCCGCTGGGTATTGTCAGCATCACCGAGGCGTTGCGCCTTGCCGGTGAAGCCGATGTTGACTTGGTCGAAATCTCCCCCACAGCGGTTCCTCCGGTGTGCCGGTTGATGGATTACGGCAAGTTCAAGTATGCCGAGCAGAAAAAGGCGGCGGAAGCGAAGTCCAAGCAAAAAGTGATCGAGATCAAGGAAATCAAATTCCGGCCCGGCACTGACGATGGGGACTACAACATCAAACTGCGCAATATCAAGCGCTTTTTGGAAGAGGGCGACAAGTGCAAGATCACCTTGCGCTTTCGCGGCCGTGAAATTACGCATCAAGAGTTGGGCTTGGCCCTGCTGGCGCGTATTCGCGACGAGTTGGCGGATTTGATTGTGGTGGAGCAGTTTCCCAAGCTTGAAGGCCGGCAGATGGTCATGATGATCGCGCCGGGCCGTAAAAAACCGGGTGGAGCTGCCAAGCCGGCAGCGGAAACAACTCCAGCGCCGTCGGCCGCCTGAGCGGCTGAGTAGCTGAGTAAAAGATAAGGGGCGCCTTGAGGCGTTCCGGTGAAGGCAGGCGCAAGCCGGCGTTCCAAAAGCAGAAGAGTTAAATCTTTTGCGCCAGGTGAAGAGCCGAAGGGCTTTTTGCTTAACAAGTGTCTCGGGGCCATCAAGTCTGCGGAAGGTTCGCAGCGCCTCACGAGCACAAATGAAAAGGAGCATTTACATGCCCAAAATGAAGACCAAGAGCGGCGCTAAAAAGCGTTTCCGCGTTCGTCCGGGTGGTACCGTCAAGCGCGGCCAAGCCTTCAAACGTCACATCCTGACCAAGAAGACCACCAAAAACAAACGCCATCTGCGTGGTGCGGTGACTGTCCATGAGACCAATATGGGTCACATGGCACAGATGCTCCCAGGCCAGGGCATTTAATTAACGACGAACAAGGAGTACACACATGCCTCGCGTCAAACGTGGTGTAACGGCTCGCGCCCGCCACAAAAAAGTTTTAGCCCTTGCAAAAGGTTTCCGCGGCCGCCGCGGCAATGTCTTCCGTATCGCCAAAGAAGCGGTAATGAAGGCTGGGCAATATGCCTACCGTGACCGCCGTACCAAGAAACGCGTGTTCCGCCAGTTGTGGATCGCCCGTATCAACGCTGCAAGCCGTTCATTCGGCATGACCTACAGCCAGTTTGCCAATGGCCTGAAGAAAGCCGGCATCGAGATCGACCGCAAGGTTCTGTCCGACATGGCCATCAATGACAGCGCTGCTTTCGGCGCCATCGTTGAGCAGGTTAAAGCCAAGCTGGCCGCCTGATTTTCAGGCAAGGCAGTATTGATGCTATCAAATCAATAGCTGCCTATCCGGGAAAATAAAGGGCTGGAGCTTGAAAAGGCTCTGGCCCTTTTTCATGGTCTTTTCCGCAGCGCTCGCGACTTCCGACGGAATGAGAGTGTTGCCGAAAGCGCCTTCGCTGTTTTGCATTTCGAACAAGAGAACGTATGACTCAACCTGATGCCCTCCAAGAACTGGTCAGCAGCGCCCAAGCCAGTTTTGCGCAGGCGAATACGCCCGCCGACCTGGAAAATGCCAAGGCGCAGTTCCTGGGGAAAACCGGCCGCGTGACTGAGCTGATGAAGGGCATGGCCGCACTCAGCGTGGAAGAGAAAAAATCCCGGGGTGCCGCGATCAACCTGGCCAAGCAGGCCATCGAAGCCGCGCTGACCGAACGCCGCCAGGCTCTGGCGGATGCAGAACTCCAAAAGCAACTCAAGGCCGAAGCACTCGACGTGAGCCTGCCTGGCCGTCAGCGCACGCAGGGCGGTTTGCATCCGGTTTCACTTACGCTCGAGCGCATCGAAGGCATTTTCGGCTCCATGGGTTTCGACGTGGCCCAGGGCCCCGAGATCGAGACGGACTGGTTCAATTTCACCGCGCTCAACACGCCTGAGGATCATCCGGCACGTTCGATGCACGATACCTTCTATGTGGAAGGTGGCACCGAGGCCGCGCCCAATTTGCTGCGTACCCACACCAGCCCCATGCAGATTCGCTACGCGGTCCAGCATGTCAAAAAGCACCGCGCGCTTATCGATGCCGGTGGCCGCATGCCCGAGATTCGCGTCATCGCGCCGGGCCGTACCTACCGTGTCGACAGCGATGCCACCCACTCGCCCATGTTCCACCAGTGCGAAGGGCTATGGATAGGCGAGAACGTGAGCTTCAAGGATCTCAAATTCGTCTTCACCGACTTCTGCCGCACCTTTTTCGAAAGCGATGACCTGGTGCTGCGTTTTCGACCCAGCTTTTTCCCTTTCACCGAGCCCAGCGCCGAAATCGATATTCAGTTCCAGACCGGTCCGCTCGCTGGCCGCTGGCTGGAAGTGGCTGGTTCCGGCCAGGTGCACCCGAACGTGGTGCGCAACATGGGCCTGGACCCTGAGAAGTACATCGGCTTTGCCTTCGGCATGGGTCCGGATCGCCTGACCATGTTGCGCTATGGCGTGAACGACCTGCGCCTGTTCTTTGACGGCGACATCCGTTTCCTGTCTCAATTCCAGTCCTGAAATACAAGAACAAGAAAAACAAGGTTAGACCATGCAATTCCCAGAATCCTGGTTGCGCGAATTCTGCAACCCGCCGCTCGATACCCAACAACTCGCCGACATCCTGACCATGGCCGGCCTGGAGGTGGAAGAACTCAAGCCGGTGGCGCCACCGTTCACCAAGATCGTCGTCGGCGAAATCAAGGAGGCCGTCCAGCATCCGGACGCCGATCGCTTGCGTGTCTGCCAGGTCGACGTGGGGCAGGGCAGCCTGCTCAACATCGTCTGCGGCGCGCCCAACGCCCGCGTCGGCATCAAGGTGCCTTGCGCCCTGGTAGGCGCCGAACTACCTCCCGGCGAGGACGGCAAGCCTTTCCTGATTAAAGTCGGCAAGCTGCGCGGGGTTGAAAGCCAGGGCATGCTGTGTTCCGCGCGCGAACTCAAGCTCTCTGAAGACCACGGCGGCCTGCTTGAGCTGGCGGCCGATGCGCCGCTGGGCCAGGATATCCGCGAGCACTTGCGGCTCGACGACACCTTGTTCACGCTCAAGCTCACGCCCAACCTCGCGCATTGCCTGAGCGTCTACGGCGTCGCACGCGAAGTCGCCGCACTCACGGGTGCTCCGCTGAGCACGCCGTCTTTTCCTGCAGTGCCCACCGCCGATGCGACTAAGGTACCGGTCAAGATCAGCGCTCCCGACCTGTGCGGCCGCTTTTCCGGCCGCGTGGTGCGCAACGTCAACACGAAGGCCTCTACGCCGCAATGGATGGTGGACCGCCTGGCCCGCTGCGGCCAGCGCAGCGTGACCGCGCTCGTGGACATCTCCAACTACGTGATGTTCGAACTGGGCCGGCCCTCGCACATTTTTGATCTCGACAAAATTCATGGCGGCCTGGACGTCCGCTGGGGCAAGCCCGGCGAGACACTCAAGCTGCTGAACGGCAACACCGTGACGGTTGATGAAAAGGTCGGTGTCATCGCCGACGACGCACAAGTCGAATCACTGGCCGGCATCATGGGTGGCGATGCAACTTCTGTCTCTGACGATACAAAACACGTCTACGTTGAAGCCGCCTTCTGGTGGCCTAAAGCCATTGCCGGCCGCTCACGCCGCTACAACTTCTCGACCGACGCGGGTCATCGTTTCGAGCGCGGCGTCGATCCTGGGCTGACTGTCGAACACATCGAGCGCATCACGCAGTTGATCATCGACATCTGCGGCACACCGGAAACCGTGTGCGGCCCCATGGATGACCAGCAGGTCAATGTGCCCAAGGCGGCGCCCGTTACCCTGCGCGTGGCGCGCGCGGCCAAGATTATCGGCATGCCGCTCACGCAGGCGCAATGCCTGGACGCCCTCCAGCGCCTCGGTTTGCCGGTGGTGCAAGGTGAGGGCACGCTGACCGTGACACCGCCCAGCTACCGCTTTGACCTGCAGATCGAGGAAGACCTGATTGAGGAAGTGGTGCGCATGGTGGGCTATAACCAGCTCCCCGAAACACCGCCGTTGGCACCCATCACGGCAAGGCTCCGTCTTGAGGTGGAGCGCAGCCCCTTTGCTGTGCGCCGTGCCCTGGCATCACTGGGTTACCAGGAAACCATCAACTTCAGTTTTGTGGAAGAGCGCTGGGAGCACGAGCTCGCCGGCAACCCCAACCCAATCAAGCTGCTGAATCCGATCGCCAGCCAGATGAGCGTCATGCGTAGCTCGCTGCTGGGTTCGCTGCTCCAGGTGCTCAAGTTCAATCTGGACCGCAAAGCGCCCCGTGTGAATGTGTTTGAGCTGGGCCGCGTTTTCTTGCGTGATGCCGATGTCCAGAACACCGACACAACCGTTGCAGGCTTCAACCAGCCCATGCGTATGGCCGGCTTGGCGTATGGCCCCCGGGCTGCGCTGAACTGGAGCCAGTCTGACAAGGCCGTGGACTTCTTTGACGTCAAGGGCGACGTGGAGGCTTTGCTTGCACCGCTTCAGGCTGTCTTCGCGCCGGCTACGCACCCCGCCATGCACCCCGGCCGTTGCGCGAGTGTGTCTGTGAATGGAAGGCCGGTCGGCTTTGTGGGAGAACTGCATCCGCAATGGCGCCAAGACTACGACCTCGCCCTCGCACCGCTCTTGTTTGAGCTGGAACTGGACGCCGTTCTGCAGCGGCCTGTGCCGGAGTTCAAGCCGGTCAGCAAGCTTCAGCCGGTAGAGCGCGATATCGCCGTCATCGTGGCAGAGAGTGTCAGCCATGCCGCGCTGATGTCGGCCATCCACGGTGCCAATACGCAGGGCTTGCTCAAGGGAGCGGCGCTGTTTGATGTCTATCGCCCTCAACAAACCAGCGCCAGCATGCAGGTGGGTGAAAAAAGCCTGGCCGTGCGCTTGGTACTTTCGAGTGACACCGCTACACTGACCGACGAGGGAATTGAGGCGGCCGTTCAGGCGATTCTCGCAAATCTGCAGGGCCAGTTGGGGGCACGTTTGCGTGCCTGAGCTTTCAGACAAGCCTCTAAAATAAAAATTGCAGGAGTTGCGCCATATGGAATTTTCTGTTGAAAGCCTGGAAACCCCTGCGCTGACAAAGGCGCACCTGGCCGAGTTGCTGTTTGAGCAAATAGGACTCAATAAACGCGAATCGAAGGACATGATCGACGCGTTTTTCGATCTGATCTCAGATAGCCTGGTGGATGGAAATGACGTGAAAATTTCCGGATTTGGAAATTTCCAGATTCGTACCAAGGCCCCCCGTCCCGGCCGCAATCCCCGAACCGGGGAGGCTATCCCCATCGAAGCGCGAAGAGTGGTGACATTTCACGCCAGCCACAAGCTCAAAGATCAGATTCAGGGCGAAACTGTTGCCGAATAAGTACTAAAACACAAGGCCGCAATCGCTGGTTTTTGTGTTCAAGTAGGTATTTGTAACTAGATGTCACTTGTGTGACGGAACAACAGATGCCAAAAAACCACCGCAACTCTTTGCTCTAAGTTTCGACTTAGAGTAGATTTAGAGGTTTCCTCCTTAGCGCATTGATTTAATTGGAGAAAACGCTCCCACCCATTCCCGCGAAACGCTATTTCACCATCGGTGAAGTGAGTGATTTGTGCGGTGTCAAACCTCACGTGCTCCGTTATTGGGAGCAAGAGTTCACGCAGCTGCGCCCGATGAAAAGGCGCGGCAACCGCCGCTACTACCAGCATCATGAAGTGCTGATGATCCGCCGGATCCGTGATTTGCTCTATGACCAGGGCTTCACTATCAGCGGGGCGCGCAACAAGCTTCAGGAGATTGTGCAGACCGAACGTGACAAGCGCCGTAATGGCGAAGTCATGCTTGACGGCGTTGAGGTGCTGGAAGGCGGTGAATCCCTGTTGGAAGATTTTGAGGATTCGAGTGATCACTCGGACTTTGAAGATAGTGAGGCGGAGGGCGCTGACTTACCCACCGGCAGCGCTGCCCAACAGCGGTTGCAACTGGTACGGCGAGAGTTGTTTGAAATTCGGGATCTGCTGAACGCTGGTCACTGAGAGACCTTATCCGCACGCTATAATAAAAGGCTTGTCGGTGTGTGGCGCAGCCTGGTAGCGCACTTGCATGGGGTGCAAGGGGTCGAAGGTTCGAATCCTTTCACACCGACCATATGAATGTCCAAGGGCGTCCAGTTTAATGACTGGACGCCCTTTTTCATTGAGCCGGAGAATGACTGATGTTCGATCGCATGCGCTGATGCGCTTGTCTGCCTTCGTCGAGAAGGTCCATGGCAGGGCTGTTCCGGATCCACCCCCTCGCACTTTTCGTCACCGACAGCGGCCGCCTCCTGCTGCACGCGGTTGGGCTTCATGCCCATGAAACCAAGGCTGCAGATGGGTTAAGGTAGCCGTGCTGCACCCCTGCCGCCAGTCGACAATGCCACTATCATCACCGCCCATCTGACCCACGATATCCAGGACTACTTATGAAGCTGTACCGAAAAATGCTGAGCGCCGTCGCTATCCTTGGGCTGACGACCTCATTCGTGGACGCGCATGCGCAGGGCGTCATCAAGATAGGGGAAATAAACAGCTACAAGGCTCAGCCGGCCTTTCTGGAGCCGTACAAGAAAGGGATGGAGCTGGCCGTTGAGGAAATCAATGCCAGTGGTGGTATCAACGGCAAGAAAGTCCAGTTGTTTATCCGTGACGACAACGCAAACCCTGGCGACGCGGTCCGTGCCGCCGAAGAACTTGTCTCGCGCGAGAAAGTCGATGTACTGACAGGCTCCTTCCTTTCTAATATCGGCCTGGCATTAACCGATTTCGCCAAGCAGAAGAAGTTTTTCTTTCTTGCGGCCGAGCCCTTGACGGACAAAATTGTTTGGCAGAACGGCAACCGTTACACGTTTCGCTTGCGAACCTCCACCTATATGCAGGTTGCCATGCTGGTTCCGGAAGCTGCTGCGATGAAGAAAAAGCGCTGGGCGGTGGTGTATCCCAATTACGAGTACGGACAGTCTGCAGCCGCGACATTCAAGACGCTTCTGAAGGCTGCGCAACCCGGCGTGGAGTTCGTAGCCGAGCAGGCGCCTCCGCTGGGCAAGGTTGATTCGGGCAGCGTGGTGCAGGCCATGGCGGACGCCAAGCCGGATGCCATCTTCAATGTCCTCTTTGGCGCTGATCTTTCGAAGTTTGTGCGTGAAGGCAATACGCGCGGCCTTTTTCAAGGGCGTGAGGTCGTCAGCCTGCTGACGGGTGAGCCCGAGTACCTCGACCCGCTCAAGGAAGAAACACCCAACGGCTGGGTGGTTACCGGTTATCCGTGGTACGGCATCCAGACGCCCGAACACAAGGCCTTCTTCCTCGCTTATCACGGTAAGTACAAAGACTATCCGCGCCTGGGTTCTGTGGTTGGCTACAGCGCCATCAAGTCCCTTGCTGAAGGCATGAAGAAGGCTAAGTCAACCGACACCGAAAAATTGATTGCCGCTTTCCGCGGCCTGAACGTGACGACACCCTTCGGCCCTGTGGTTTTCCGCCCGGAAGACCATCAGTCCACCATGGGTGCTTATGTGGGACGCACAAAAAATGAAGGTGGCAAGGGCGTGATGGTGGACTACCGGTATATCGACGGTTCAAAAGTCCAGCCGAGCAACGCCGAAGTGAAAAAAATGCGTGCTGCCGACTAGGCCTGGCGATTGCTGACGGGCGGCAAATGCCGCATCTTGCACGTGTCCATGGAGGCGTCTCTATGCCATTGCCGATGCCGCCGCTGTGCCAGCGATGTGCTTGTTGTGCATCACCTGCAGGCCCTGCCATCCCGCAGAAAAAAGGTTGTCCATGAGCTTTTCAGGCTTTATCGTGCAGTTGCTTAACGGCCTGGCCGGTGCATCGTCGCTGTTTCTTGTGGCTGCTGGCTTGTCTCTGATTTTCGGGGTCACGCGCATTGTCAATTTTGCCCATGGATCCTTTTTCATGGTCGGCATCTATGTTGCCTATTCCTTGGTCGCAACGCTTGGCAACACCCTGGGTTTCTGGCCTGCATTGCTGATCGCTGCTTTGGCTGTTGGCGTTCTCGGCGGTCTGGTCGAAATTTTGCTGCTTCGCCGTATATACCGTGCGCCAGAACTATTCCAGCTGTTGGCAACGTTTGCGCTGGGCCTGGTGATCAAGGATGGCGTGCTGTGGTTCTGGGGGGCCGAGGAGTTGCTGGGACCCCGGGCGCCAGGCTTGACGGGCTCCGTGTCTATTCTTGGGCGCCAATTTCCTTCGTACGATCTTTTCCTGATCGTTGCGGGACCAGCCGTCCTCGGCATGCTTTGGCTTTTGCTTACCAAAACCCGCTGGGGTACGCTGGTCCGGGCGGCCACTCAGGATCGCGAAATGGTCAGCGCGCTGGGTGTGAACCAGGCATGGCTGTTCACGGCAGTTTTTGCATTGGGTGCGCTTCTGGCGGGCCTTGGCGGCGCGCTTCAGTTGCCGCGCGAGCCGGCTAACCTGGAAATGGACCTCAACATCATCGGTGCTGCATTTGTCGTGGTGGTGGTAGGAGGCATGGGCTCTATCCCAGGTGCGTACGTGGCGGCACTGCTAATTGCGGAACTCAAGGCCATTTGCATCTGGCTGGGGCTGGTTGAAATAGCGGGCATCAGCATTTCATTCTCCAAGCTGACCCTCGTGGTGGAATTTGTTGTGATGGCTGTTGTCCTTGTAGCCCGGCCCTGGGGATTATTTGGCAAGCCCCAGGCGCCCAGCCGGCATGCAGGTATGGCCGAAGAACCGCTGCGCCGACCGCACCGGTTGTACGCCTGGGGTTGTGCGGGCCTGCTGGCGGTGCTGGCTTTGATGCCGGTGCTGGCGGCGCAGTCACCCTACGTGACAGTGCTGCTGATTGATCTGCTGGTGGCCGTCCTGTTCGCCTGCAGTCTGCATTTCATCATGGGACCCGCGGGGGTGCACTCGTTCGGGCATGCCGCCTACTTCGGCCTTGGCGCCTATGGTGCGGCCCTGCTGGTACGCAGCCTGAACATGCCCATGGAGCTGGCGCTGGTCGTAGCGCCCCTTGTTGCGGCGGCGGGAGCCGTTGTCTACGGTTGGTTTTGCGTCAGGTTGTCCGGTGTTTATCTCGCGATGCTGACACTGGCCTTTGCACAAATTACCTGGGCGATTTGTTATCAGTGGGACGTCTTCACCGGTGGCAGTAATGGATTGACCGGCGTGTGGCCTTCCGAATGGCTGTCGGATAAGCGCATCTATTACTACCTGGCCCTGGTGTTGGTGGCTGGAGGCGTCTTGCTGATGCATCGCATGCTGTATTCACCGTTCGGCTACGGCATGCGTGCGGCACGCGACTCGGTGCTGCGCTCCGACGCCATCGGCATGAATGTCAAACGCATGCAATGGGCCGCTTTTGTGATTGCGGGTTCATTTGCGGGGCTGGCCGGTGCGCTTTATGCCTTTTCCAAAGGCAGCATATCCCCCGAAAGCCTGCACGTGAGCAAATCGATCGATGGGCTGGTCATGGTTTTGCTGGGAGGCATCCAGACGCTTTTGGGACCTGTGGTGGGTGCGGCCACTTTCACATGGCTGCACGACACCGTCGCGCGGAACAACGACTACTGGCGCGCCATGCTCGGGGCCATCATCCTGATTCTGGTGTTGCTGTTTCCCCAGGGAATTGCCGGCTTTGCCAAACAACTGCTCGCCAGGCGCAGCAGCGGGGGAGAGACGTCATGAGCTTGCTGAAAGTGTCAGGGCTGGGTAAATCGTTTGGTGGTGTCAGGGCTGTCGATAGCGTGAACTTCGAGCTGGCGGCAGGCGAGTTGTTGGCCTTGATTGGGCCCAATGGCGCCGGTAAATCAACCATGTTCAATATGGTCAATGGGCAGTTGCGTGCAGATGCCGGCTCCATCCAGCTGGAGTCACGGGAGCTGATCGGGCTGGCACCCCGGGAAATCTGGCGCCGCGGTGTCAGCCGGACATTCCAGATTGCCGAAACTTTCTCTTCTCTGACGGTCGTGGAAAACGTCCAGATGACCTTGCTGTCTGCGGACAGGAAGTTGTTTTCCATGTGGCGCCGCGCCGCAGATTACAAGCGCGACGAAGCCATGGCACTGCTCGAGCAGGTCAATATGAAAGCGCAGGCCGACCGCCCTTGCAACGTGCTGGCGTACGGAGACGTCAAACGCGTGGAACTGGCCATTGCCATGGCCAACAACCCCAAATTGCTGCTCATGGATGAGCCAACAGCCGGTATGGCTCCCGGGGAGCGTAACGACCTGATGGCGCTGACCAAACAACTGGTCATTGACCGGGGCATGGCGGTGCTGTTTACAGAGCACAGCATGGATGTGGTGTTTGCCTATGCCGACCGCGTGATCGTGCTGGCGCGCGGCCGGTTGATTGCGGAGGGCAAGCCGCTGGAAATCCGCGACCACCCGAGAGTCCAGGAAGTCTACTTCGGCAGTGGCAAGACCTTCGAAAAAAAAGCCATTGCAAAGGAAAACGCGTGATGGGCAACGGCAAGGAAATCCTGCTGGAGGCGAAAAGCTTGTCGGCCTGGTACGGCGCGGCGCAGATACTGTTCGGCGTCAACCTCGTTGTCGGGCGGGGAGAGGTCGTCTCCTTGTTGGGGCGCAACGGCGCTGGCAAATCGACCACGCTGAAAACATTGATCGGGATGCTCGACAAGCGGCGTGGCAGCGTAACCTTCCTCGGCGAGGATATTTCAACCCGTGAGCCTCACCATGCGGCTCGCATGGGCCTGGGCTTTGTGCCTGAAGACCGGCGGATCTTCACTGACCTGAGCGTGACCGAAAACCTTGAGGTAGGCCGGCAGGCACCGCGCCGCTGGCCTGACGGCAGTGATGCGCCGTTGTGGACACCGGAACGCCTTTTCGGCTTGTTTCCCAACCTGGGGGAGATGCCTACGCGTCCCGGCGGCCGCATGAGTGGCGGCGAGCAGCAAATGCTGGCAGTGGCGAGGACCTTGATGGGCAATCCTTTTCTGGTACTGCTGGATGAACCTTCCGAGGGCGTGGCGCCCGTCATTGTGGAACAAATGGCCAACATGATCCTGGAGCTGAAGGGACACGGCGTCAGCATTTTGCTGTCCGAACAGAACATGCATTTCGCCGAACTGGTATCCGACCGTGCCTACGTCCTTGAAAAAGGGCAAATCCGGTTTGAAGGATCCATGGCGGACCTGGCCATCAATGAAGAGGTGCGCCGGGCCTACCTCGGTGTATAGAGCCCGCACCGAATCCGTGGGTGTAATCAGTGCACCGCAGCGTGGCCTCGCGTCGCCTTGGCAAGCGCCGCTCGCGCCAGCAGGCGTGTGGAGTCCAGTGTAGGGAGGGGTGAGTTTGAATCGCTCATGATGAGCGGGATTTCCGTGCAGCCCAGGACGACTGCATCGCAGCCGCGGCCCTTCATCCGTTCGATGACGGTCTGGAAATAGGTGATCGCCTCGAGCTTGAAGACACCGTACACCAGCTCGTCCATGATGATGCGATTGATCTCGCCCAGCTCCGTGTTGTCGGGGCGCAAGTACTCCAGTCCTCGCGCGGTCAGCTTGTCGGGGTAGACATCGCTGTCGACGAGCCAGCGGGTACCGGTGATGCCGATGCGTCGGTACCCCCGTCTGGCTGCCTCTTCGGCAACGACTTCTGCGATATGAAGCCAGGGTAAGGGGGACCGCTCCTGCACGTAAGCAAACGCCTGGTGGATGGTGTTGTCCGGACAGACCAGGAAGTCGGCTCCGGCCTTTGCAAGCTTGTGCGCAGAGGCGAGCATGATGTCGCCGACACCGTCCCAGTTATTGCGGTAAATGCATGCCATGTAGTCGGAAAGCGAGGGCGTATGCATCGACACCTCAGGGTGGGCATGAGGCCCCAGGGCCTTGGCGCCTTCCACGCAGATGGTCTGATAACAAAGCGCAGCGCCTTCGGCAGAGCAGCCGACGATACCGATGTGTTGGGACATGAGCTGCCTCCGTAGTGGATGAATCCATGCGATCGGGTTGCGTAAATCATCAACCGCTATTGTTTTTAGATAGCGCCGCCAGCGGAAATTTTCAAGTTCTGCAGCGCTGCAGCTACGGCGCGGGCCTGCAGTTGCCGGGATTCCCGCTCCGTCATGGTCGCTACGCGGGTTCAGGTACCGGATCAGCAGCATGCGAGCTTGCCGGGTGTGGCGTGACTTCTCCCTCGGCGAGTTCCCCGCCCAGCGCCTCCAGCATGTCCGGAATCAACGAGGACAGTTCCCCGGTGATGATGGCTGCATCGCTGTCAAAGCCGTCGTCGTCCTTGCCGCTTTCCTGCACGCCGTCCAGCACCACATCAAGTAGCTTGAGTTTTTTCAGCTGCGCGGTTTCCGTCAGCACAAAGGACACACGCTCGTTCCACGTCATCGCCAGTTGCGTGGGCATTTTCCCGGCGGCGATGTGTTGGGCCACCTCATCGATCTCCAGTGTGTGGCGCGAATAGCGCACCGTCGATTTCTGGTCGTCGGGCGTCTTGAGCTCGCAGTCGCGGTCTACCGTGAAGTTGTACGGCGCTTCGCGGGTCGACAGCCAGTGCGACATCGCGGCGGCCGCCGACATCTGCGTCTGGATTGGGCTGGCCTTCAGGCCGGGCAGGGCGCCTGGCACCTCGCTCAGCGCCTCTACGAGATAGCTCACGATCTTGTCGGCACCCGTCAGATTGCCGGAGTCAACCACCAGGAATTTGTTGGCTACGTCGATCCAGAGCGTGGTGGTCGACCGCTTGGTGAAGGCACGTGGCAGCAGATCCAGCATGACCTCTTGCTTGAACTCCTTCTTGATCTTGGCGCCCACGCGTTCACGACCCGTTTCTTCCTTGTATTTTTCGATACGTTCCTCTACGGCGGCCTTGATGGCGGACGAAGGCACAGGCCGGCGCTCGGTGCAGAGGCGCGCGATCAACTGGCGGCCCACGCTTTCGAGCAGGACGGTGCTTTTGTTGCCACGCGGAGGCACCCAGCCGCTGGATTCAGGCTCTGTGGCGCCGCAGGGGACAAAGCGGTGGGACTGGAAAATTTCTTCAAGCGCGTCCAGCGGAGGAAGCACAAAATCGTCGGCAATGCGGAAAAAGATTGCGGTGTTGAACATGAAATCCGGGGAGTGGGTTGGGAGAAAAGAAGCTGGCTGAGGCCCAGGGGTGCGGTGAAGGTAACGGGCGAGCCGCCGCGAAACAGGCCGGGCGCGCAAGGAAATTCTACCGGGTGCCTTTATTGCTTTTATTGCTGGACGTAACAGCCGGCGTTGACTCAAAGGCCTTCATTCAATATCAAACGTGTGGATGCCGTAAGCACCCTTGCGGCGGTCTTCGAAGTACTGTTCCAGTGTTTGTTTCACGGTTTTGAAGGCAATTTCGTCCCAGGGGATTTCAGCCTCGGTGAACAGCCTGGCCTCCATGGTCTCATAGCCTGGATTGAATTCAGCGCTCAAAAGTCGCGCCCGGTAATACATGTGTACCTGCCCGACACGCACCACATTCATGACTGTGAAAAGCCCCAGCATTTCGTACTGGGCGCCGGCTTCCTCGTCGGTTTCGCGGGCTGCGCCTTGGGACGTGGTTTCGCCGAGCTCCATGAAGCCAGCAGGCAGCGTCCACTTGCCCCGGCGCGGCTCGATATTGCGTTTGCACAGCAGCACCTGCGCGCCGTCTTCGCCCCAGCTGGGCACCGTGCCGACGACATTGAGCGGGTTTTCGTAGTGGACCGTGTTGCAGGCCGGGCAAACGGCCCGCTCCTTGGTGTCGCCGTCATCCGGCAAGCGGTAAGCCACGGCGGTGCCACAGACGCGGCAGTGGTTCAGGGGCAGGCGAAGCATCGGATGAGTGTAGCGGCTTTGCGCCAGCCGAGCCCTGCCGGGGGCGCACGGCAGGCTCCCTGATTCGCTATAAAAATCGTAGCTGCTTGCGCCCGTGTTTATTGGGCTTGGAGCCTATTTTGATAACCGTCCTATTTGAGTGATGAGTAATTCAACGGTACCCAGGTGTAAGCCTTGCCCGCGCTCTTGCGCACATGGCCCAAGCCGGGGAAAGCGATATGCGCCGCGCCGACCAGGTAGCCGTTTTTGGCAGCATCGGCGTAGGCCTTGGTGCGCTCTTTGGCGGCCGGAGGAGCCTCGGAGTCAAACTTGATGGTGACTTCCGGGTTGTCGAACTGGACAGCCGCCACATGCATCAGGTCGCCCCACAGCACGAGCTTCTCCCCTTTGCTTTCCACCACATAAACGCTGTGGCCGGCCGTGTGGCCATGGGTGGGCTGTGCCTTGACGCCAGGCACGAGTTCGGTGGCACCCTCAAAGGTTTTGAGCTTGCCGGCCGCGGCATAGGGCTTGATCGACGCCATGGCGCCCTGGAAGAAGCCTTGCGACTCCTTGGGCGCCGCGTTCATCTTCGTTTCATCGAGCCAGAAGTCAGCATCCGCCTTATCGACCCGCACCACGGCATTGGGGAAGGCCATGGCGCCGTTCACTACCAGGCCGCCCACATGGTCGGGGTGCATGTGGGTGATGTAGATTTCGTCAACCTGCTCGGGCTGGTAGCCGGCGGCTTTGAGGTTGGCCTGAAGGCTGCCCAGCGTCGGGCCGAACAGGCCCGAGGCACCGGTGTCGACCAGCACCAGCTTGCTGCCGGTGTTGATGAGGTAGGCATTGACTGAGGTTTCGACTGCGTCAGGCAGGAAGGCGCGCTTCAATGCTGCGCTGACCTTGGCCGGCGTCGTGTTGGTGAGCAGGTCTTTCACGGGCAGCTTGACGGTGCCGTCCGACAGAGCGGTGACTTCAAAATCTCCCAGCGCCAGGCGGTAGTAGCCGGGCGCTTGGGTCTTGACCATGGGACCGGCGGCAAAAACCGGCAGGGTGGCAAGGGTGAAAGAAGCGGCCAGGCTTGAGACGGCGATGGCGGCGGCCAGGTTTTTCAAAGAGCGTGACATGAAATGACTCCCTTGGGTTGACTGAATGAATTGATGGGGTGGCGCGGGGTGGATTCTTATGCAGGTGGGCCATGGATGACGGCGCAGCGGCAGTAACCCGGCTCGCGGTACAGGTTTTCCGGCAGATGCATTGCTATGAAGTTGATAGCGAGTTTCCTATAAGACTATTGGGCTAGAGGTCGCTTTGACATAAAAAAACCGGGCCTGAGCCCGGTTTCGTGAATGCGCACCTGGTGCGGACTATTGGGCCTCTTGATCAGGCCTTCGTCGTCTTGGTGTGCTTTTCGATCAGGCTGCGTGCCGTGTCCAGCAGCTTCTTGCCGTCAAAGCCCTTCTTGTTCATGTCTTCCACCCATTCGACTTCCACCGTGCGTGATTTGCGGCGGAATTCCTGGGCTTCGGCGGCGCTCACGGTGTAGATCGTGTTGCCGCGGTCGCTGGCGGTCTTGCGGCCGGGAACGTCATTGCCCTGCTGCACCTTGCCCAGCCAGGCCGAGGTGGCCATGCCGGAGTTGTTGTCGATGACCTTTTTGAGGTCGGGTGCGAGCGAGTTGTACTTGGCCTTGTTCATGGCCATCACAAAGGTGGTGGTGTAGAGGCTGCCGCCGGCGGGATCGAACTCGGCATGGAATTTCGTGAGCTCATTGACCTTGACCGAAGGCACGACTTCCCACGGAATCACGCAGCCGGTGATGGTGCCCTTGCTCAGCGCGTCAGGGATCTGCGGCAGCGGCATGCCCACCGGCGTGGCGCCCAGCACGCCCATCAGCTTGGTCACCTGGCGCGTCGGCGCGCGCAGCTTGAGACCACGCATGTCGGCAATCGACTTGACGGGCTTGTCGACCGTGTGGATCACGCCGGGGCCGTGCACCTGCAGCGCCAGCACCTGGGTGTCCTTGAACTCATCGGGCGCAACGGTTTGCACGTATTCCCAAAATGCCTTGGAGGTCGCTTCAGCGTTAGACATCATGAAGGGCAATTCAAATACCTCGATGCGTGGGAAGCGGCCGGCCGTGTTGCCGGGCAGCGTCCACACCACGTCGACCACGCCGTCCTTGACCTGGTCATATAACTGCACGGGCGTACCGCCCAATTGCATGGCCGGGTAGCCCTCGAACTTGATGCGGCCGCCGGATTCCTTTTCGACTTTTTCCATCCAGGGCTTGTGCATGGCCAGCCACACGTTGGATTGCGGCGACATGAAGGTGTGGAACTTGAGCGTGACGGCTTGTTGCGCCAGGCCGCTCAGGGCCGGTGTGCCCAGTGCGACGGCGGCGCTGGATTTCAAAAGGGTGCGACGTTGAATCATGATGGGTCTCCTGGAGGTCTGAAGGTAACGTTAAAAGCGGCCGGTGGCGTCTGGGGCTTACCCCAGTCCTGCCAATGAAAAAACGGGTTACTTGATGAACCCCACCAGCCACAGCGGAATGATGGGAAAGAACAGGAACACGGTGGTGCGGATGACGTCGCTGATGAGGAAGGGCATCACACCGCGGTAGGTTTCGCCCATGGGCACATTCTTGGCCAGCCCGTTGACGATATAGACGTTCAGACCCACAGGCGGCGCGATCAGCCCGAAACCGACCGTCATCAGCACCATGATGCCGAACCAGATCGCTGTGTATTCCTTGCTCATGCCGAAGTCCAGTCCCATCACCATGGGAAAGAAGATCGGGATCGTCAGCAGCAGCATCGACAGCTCGTCCATCACCGCGCCCAGCAGCACGTAGAACAGCAGGATGGCTACCACTACCACCAGCGGCGACAGGCCCCAGCCGCCGACAAGTGCCGCCAGCTGGTTGGGCACCTGCGTCAGCGCCAGTGCGGAGTTCATCAGGTCGGCCCCGATAAAAATCAGGAAGATCATCGCCGCGCTCACGGCCGTGCCGTAGAAGCATTCCTTCAATTTTTGCAAGGACATCTCGCCCTTGAGCAGCGCGGTGAGGAATGTCGAGGCCGCGCCCACAGCCGCGCCTTCCGTCGGCGTGAAGAAGCCGCCGTAGATGCCACCGAAGACCAGCAGGAAGATCACCACGATGGGCGCCACACCGATAAAAGAGTGCAAGGTGAGGCCGGGATGATCGGAGTCGACTTCAGGTGCGTGCCCGGGCACGACGCGCACGTAAATCGCCACGGCAATCATGTAGCCGCACATGGCGATGATGCCGGGGATGATGGCGGCCGCGAACAGCTTGCTGATGTTCTGCTCGGTCAGGATCGCGTAGATCACCAGCACGATGGATGGCGGCAGCTGGATGCCCAGCGTGCCGCCGGCTGCCAGCGTGCCCGTGGCCAGGCGCCCGGAATAACCGTGGCGCTGCATCTCCGGCAAGGCCACGCCGGTGATGGTGGCAGCGGTGGCGACTGAAGAGCCGCTGATGGCGCCGAAAGCCGCGCAGGCCAGCAATGAGGCCATGGCCAGCCCGCCCCTGAAGCGGCCCATGACACCCGCCGCAAATTCAAACAGCGATTTGCTGATGCCGCCCTTGGTGGCGAAGTGGCCCATCAGGATGAAGAGGGGGATAACCGACAGGTCATAGCCGGCAAAGCGCGCAAAAGCCTGGGTGTTGAGGAAACTGGCAAAAGGCGGCCAGCCGGTCTGCGTGACATAGCCGATGGAGCCTGCCGCAAACATGCTGACGGCGATCGGCACGCGAACGGCCATCAGGGCCAGCATGCTGCCGAAGATCAGCAGCGTCAAACTGAGGGAACTCATATCGGGGCCTCCACGGCTTCGGTTTTGCCAAAACCGAAGACGGTCTGGTGCAGTGCGATCAGGCCCGTCAATACAAAGGCGGGCACCATCGTCGCGTAAACAATCCACTCCGGAAAGCCCATGATCTGGGTTTCGGAATTGGCAGACCAGACATTGATCCCGCCCAAGGTGGTGCGCCAGGCCAGCAGACCGAAGATCACCACCAGCAGCAGGGTGCCGAAACGGTCCAGCTTGTCATTGACCGCATCGCTCATGCGTGCGGTGAAGAAATCCACAATGATGTTGCCGCGGCGCAGCTGGCACAGCGGCATGAACAGCGCAATCGCGGCACCGGCGGCGACACCCGTCAGCTCAAAGGCGCCAACGATGGAGTCGCCCGTGGTGTTGCGGCCTATCAGGCTGGCGCAGGTCATCAGCGTGATACAGGTTAGCAGCACGCCAGCCAGGATGGCGCACAGCTTGGCGAGTTTTTCAAGAATCTTCAAACGCGTCTCCGGTGGTTTGGTACAGGAGTGGAACAAGGCATCCGGAAGGCCGGCTTTGTGAAGCCCTGTCAATCCCGTAGCCAGGCAAATTATGAAGAAACCCACTCACAAGCGGCAGGTGGGTTACCCCGGGGCGGTCTGGGTAATTGCGCGGTGATTAAAACCAGTGTGCGTTCATCGCGCAATCTGCCGGCCCATGAAAAACGACCGCGCATGGCGGCCGTTTGGCTCATGACATGCGTCTGCATGGCTGTGCACTACAAAAGTGCTTATGCCACCTTGACGGTCAGCGTTTCCAGCCCCGCCACACCACCCACCATGGTGTCGCCCGACACCACGGCGTTCACGCCTTCAGGAGTTCCGGTGTAAATCAGGTCACCGGGCTGCAGCTCCCAGGCGGTTGACAAGTGCTCAATGGTCTCGGCGATGTTCCAGATCAGCTTGGAAACATTGCTGCGCTGGCGGTCCTTGCCGTTTACCTGAATGTAGAGCTCGGCGTTGGCTACATCACCGGCCTGGGCTGCGGGCGTGATCGGACCGATGGGCGCGGAATGGTCATAAGCCTTTCCGATGCACCAGGGGCGGCCCTGCTTCTTCATCTCCCCCTGCAGGTCGCGGCGCGTCATGTCCAGGCCCACGGCATAACCATAAATGTGCTTTTGCACGTCGGCTGCCTTGATGTTTTTGCCGCCTGTACCGATGGCCACAACCAGCTCGATTTCATGGTGCAGGTTTTTTGTGAGGCTGGGGTAGGGAATGGTGCCCGTGGTGCCGGCTTCCACCACCACGGCGGCATTCGCGGGTTTGAGAAAGAAGAAGGGCGGCTCGCGGCCGGTGAAGCCCATCTCTTTGGCGTGCTCTTCATAGTTGCGGCCTACGCAGTAAATGCGGTTGACCGGAAAGCGGTCTTTGGTGCCGACGACGGGGACGGACACTGCGGCCGGTGGGGTGATGACAAAACTCATGACAACCTTTCTTCTCTGTGTATGCCCAGCGCCTGATGCACCGGGCGGTCTGAAAAACTGAACAGCACACAGCCTTGCGCTGATCGCAATTGCGCAGTGTGCCACGATGGAATCACAAAATGGTCGCGCGGGCCGAACTCGAACGTCCGGGTTTCGCCGTTGCGTTCGATGTCAACGGAGCCCGTGCCCTCGACCACGCTGAACACGGCCCCGTCGGTCTGGCGCCAGGGCTTGCCCGCAAAGCCCGCCGGAAGGCGTTGCATGAAGGTGGCCATGGTGGGCATGGGTGAGCCGCCGGTGGCCGGATTTACATAACGCAGCTTGACACCGTCCCAGGCGTCGACGTCGGCATGCATCTCCAGTTGGTGCAGGGTCTCGCGTGTGCGGTCGTAGGGATAGCTGAAGATGGGTGAGGTCTGGCCGAACGGCGCGTCGTAATGCATCGGCAGCATGTTGGCGCCGTAGCGGTGGGTGCTGATGCCTTGGGGCTTGGTGATCTCCTGCTGTTTCGCCGTGCCGTTTTCGGCGAAACCGGCATCGAAAAAGCGCAGCATGGGGATGTCCAGGCCGTCCAGCCAGACCACCGGCGTATCGGATTCCACGCGGCCTTCATGGCCGTGGTCGTGCCAGGTCCAGCTCGGGGTGATGATGAAGTCGCCGGGCTTCATTTGGGTACGTTCACCGTCCACCGCGGTGAAGGCGCCGCGGCCTTCCACCACGAAGCGTAGCGCGCTTTGTGTATGGCGATGGCTGGGCGCAATTTCGCCCGGCATGATGACCTGCAGGCCCGCGTACAGCGACTGCGTGATGCATGAGTGCCCGCGCAGGCCGGGGTTTTCCAGGATCAGCACGCGGCGAACGGCCTCTTCGGCAGTGATCAGCTCGCCTGACTTCATCAGGAAAGGATGCACGTCGGCGTACTTCCACAGCGCCGGCTGGCAAGGGGTGCTGGGCGACTGCGGCACCAATGCGTGCAGCACTTCCCAGAGCGGCGTCATGCTGTGGGCGGAGATGGCATCGTAAAACGCCTTGCGCGCAACGCCGTTGGGCACTGTGGGTTGCCCAGAGGTGGGTGGGGGCGTCATGTCCATGATGGGTGTCCAGTCTCTGGGATTAAAAGATCGCTGCTTAAAGGCCGCAATCGAAATACACGCCGTCCTGCGTGAGCAACTGTTGCAGCTGCTTCACATCGGTACTGGTAAAAGGCTGTCCAGCGCCCGCCATAGCCGCGGCCGTACCTGCCGCCTGGCCCATGACAAAGCAGCCGCCGCTGGCGCGCGCGGCCGACTGGCCTTCATGCGTCATCGAAGCGCAGCGGCCGGCCACCAGCAGGTTGCAGGCACCTTGCGGCACCAGCATGCGCCAGGGCAGGTCGTTGTAGGCGCGGCCTTCAGCTGCATCCACATTGCGCGGAAACTGCCAGTCGATGCGGCCATCGGCGTGCAGCTCCATCGGCCAGGCGTTGATACCGATGGTGTCATCGAAACGGGCAGAGGAAAGAATGTCTTCGCCGCTCAGCGCATACCGCCCTTTGATGCGGCGCGTCTCGCGGATGCCGACCTGTGGCGCAATGTCAACGATGGCGGAGTTCTCAAAGCCCGGCACTTCGCGCTTCAGGAAGCGGAAGTATTCGGTGATCTGGCGCCGACCTTCGAGCTCGCCTTCGCTGAGCTGTCGCGCATCGGTGGCATCCATGGCCGTGCCTTGCGTGTTGCGGATCTGTGTGACGTTGGCGCGCCATTCGGTGGGGTTCTTCTGGGGGCGCAAGATCGCGCCTTCGCGTGGGAATTTGTAGCGACCCGGCTCGCGTGCCTGGCTTTCGGCCATCAGCGTGTTGATCGCCTTGAACTCGCCCACGGCCGCGAGTGCGCGCGGCGCATCCACATGGCCGACGCGAAACATCGTCGAGGGAAACAGCGCGCTGCCGTGCCCGTCGCCCAGCTCAAACGGCACACCCGCGAAGTTCGCCACATCGGCGTCGCCCGAGCAGTCTATAAAGCGGGTAGCGCGTATCGCCTGCCGGCCGGATTTGGTTTCGACTACCAGCGCGCTGATGCGATCGCCGTCCATCACCACGGCCGAAGCCCACGCGTGGAAGAGGATTTGCACACCCGCTGCCACCAGCAACTGGTCAGCCGCGCATTTGTAGGCCGACACGTCATAAGAGCGCACACGGATGCGGCCCTGCATGCCGTCTTGCGGTGCATTCAGGCCGCCCAGCGCGTCAATGCGCTGCAGCAGGTCGTCGGCCACGCCGCGCACCACCTGCTGCATCTGGCCGTTTTTGCGGCCGTAAAGGCCTGCGAAATTGGTGACCCCGCCGGCCGTTCCCATGCCGCCGAGGAAACCGTAGCGCTCTACCAGCAAGGTACGTGCGCCATGCCTCGCGGCGCTGACGCTGGCGGCCAAGCCCGCGGGCCCGCCGCCGACCACGACGACGTCAAACTCGCCATAGACAGGCAGGGTGCGTGCGGGTTCTGTAATCAAGTTAACCCCCGTCCACTGAACTCTTCAGCCCAGCATGAGCCGCGGAACCGGCTTTGCCGGGCCGCAGGCGGGCGGCCCCCGAGGGGCTGGAGCCCGCGGCTCCGAGTCTGCCTGCGCAGGCTTGGACGGGCGACAGAGGCGAAGCGTCTCGCGAGCCGCGGCCTGCAAGGCCTCGGGAGTTACACGCAGTGAACGACTGTGGGGGCATCATTTATTCAATTTTGATGCCGCGCGACTGGATGATGCCGCCAAGGATCGCGGCTTCGTCTTTGACGCGGCTCTTCAGTCCGTCAGGTGAGGTGCCCACAGCCTGCCAGCCTTGGTTGAACAGCTTTTGCCGCGTGTCCGCGTCGCGGATGATGCGAGGTACCTCTTGCGCCAGCCGCGCCTGGGCGGCTTTGGAAAGGCCCGCTGGGCCGATCAGCGCCGTCCATACTTCGAGGTTGACGTTGGTCACCCCGGCATCGGCCAGCGGCGGCACCTCGGGCACGAGCGGTGAGCGCCCGCCCGCCAGGCCAATCGCCTTGAGCTTGCCCGAGCGAACCTGCGGCATGGCCACGCCGGGAGGGATCAGCGCCATCTGGATCTGGCCGCCCAGCATGGCGGTGACCACCTGCGGGTTGCCTGCAAAAGGCACGTGCACAGGCGTGAGGCCGGGCACGCGGCTTTTGAGAAGTTCCATGCCCAGGTGGGCCACCGAACCATTGCCGACGGAGCCGTAGTTCCACTGGCTGGCGCCCTGGCGCGCGGCGGCGAAGAAGTCGGCGCCGCCCGGTTCATTGGCGGGTGCAACCAACACCAGCGGTGCGGTGGTCAACAGTGAGATCAATGCAAAGTCTTTGGCCGGGTCGTAGGGCAGCTTGGGGTAGAGCAGCTTGGCGGATGTGAGGTTGCCGTTGATGACGACGCCCAGCGTGTGGTCGTCGGTGGCCTTGGCAACCTGGTCGGCCGCGATATTGCCGGAGGCACCAGGCTTGTTCTCGATGATCACCGGCTGGCCCAGTGCGCGGCTCAGCGGTTCGGCCAGTGTGCGTGCGGCCATGTCGGGCGTGGATCCGCCGGGGAAGCCCACCATAATGCGCACAGGCTTGGTGGGCCAGTTACTTGGGCCTTCAGCCCAGGTGTTGCAAGCGTATGATGCTATCAAAAATGTAGCAGTGAATCGTAAAAAGGACGAAAATTTCATGAGAGCTCCGGAAGCTTTAAAACCGTCATTGGAACAGTTTTGACGGCTCAATTCCGTCATACATCCACTTCAGGCCAGCGAAACCCGCGCTCTCTGTGCCGCTCTGGAACATCTGGTTGCGCAGTTCGCGCTGAACGCCGGCTGCGTGGTAAATATCACCGTAAAAACGTGCGGTCAGTTGTACGCGGCCGGTGCGCAGGTAGCGCTTTTGCTGGTATTTCTGGAACGCCTTTGGCACGTCACCGCGGGTAAAGCGCAGTGCTTCGCGCAGCACGACGGCGTCTTCGATCGCCTGGCCCGCGCCCTGGGCGAGGTATTGCAGCATCGGGTGGGCAGCGTCACCCAGCAGGGTGACGCGCCTGTCGGTCCAGTTCTTCACGGGTTCGCGGTCACACAGCACCCACATCTTCCAGGTCTCGATCTTGCCCAGCAGCTCTTTGACTTGCGGGCAGGCGTCGGCGAAGCGCTCGGTCAGTTCAGCCGTGTCACCAAAGGTGTTCCAGCCTTCGTCGTATTTGTTGCTGTGGAAAACAGCCACCAGGTTGAACAGCTCGCCGCGGCGCAGCGGGTAGTGCACCAGATGGGTTTTTTCACCGCCCCAAAGAGTGACGTCGTCGCTCCACAGGTGGGTGGGAACTTCCTCGCGTTTGAGCACCGCCCGGTAAGCGATATGGCCGGACACGCGGGGCTTTCCGTCGCCCACGACCGCCTCGCGGATGCGGCTCCACATGCCGTCGGCGCCTATCAGCGCGCTGCCCTCCACGGTTGCGCCGCCTTCGAGTTGCACGGTCACGCCGCTCGCCGATTGCTCAAACGACTCCACCTTGCTCCCGGTGCGCAGGGTGATATTGGGCTGCGCGCGGCAGGCGTTGAGGAACACCTGGTGCAGGTCGGCGCGGTAAATCACGCCATAAGGAAAACCGTAGGTGGCCCGCGCCACGTCGCCCAATGGAACGCGGACGATCTTCTCACCCGTGCGCACATCGTTCATGCCAAGACCGGCAGGAAAGAAGGCCACGCGGTTGACGGCTTCGGTCAGGCCCAGGTAGTCAAACATGCGGAAAATGTTGGGGCCGAGCTGGATGCCGGCGCCAATTTCGCCAAAACTGGATGCCTGCTCCATGAGCGTCACGGGATGCCCGTCCTGCGCGAGCACCAGGGCTGCGGCCAGCCCGCCGATGCCGCCGCCCGAAATAAGGAGGGGGGATGTGTGTGCCATATTTGCGAGCTTGAATCAGTTCATTCACAATAATAAGTATGCTTACTATATTTGTTGCTAGTACATACCCTGAGCGCAAGCCTGAACGGTAAACTCGATAAATGGCAAAAAGCTTTAACTTCAGCGAGGCTCCCGGGCACCTGATCCGTCGGGCGCAACAACTCGCGGTCGCGATTTTCATGGAGGAAACAGCCGGATTTGACGCGACGCCCGTGCAGTTCGCCATCCTGAACGCCCTGATGGACGATCCTGGCGAAGACCAGATCACCTTGTCAGGCCGGGTTGCTTTTGATCCGGCCACTTTTGGATCGGTGATCGGGCGGCTGGAAGCCAAAGGCTGGGTGAAGCGGGCGGCGGACCCGGCTGACAAGCGCCGCAAGCTGTTGTGGACAACCCCCGAAGGGGAAAAAGTCGCGCTGCGGATGAAGCGCGCGGTCAGCAAGGCACAGCAGCGTATCGTGAGCCCGCTGAACGACGAAGAACGGGTGCAACTAGGCGTGCTGCTGGGGAAGCTGGTCAAGGGCCACGAAAACGCGGCCAAGTAATGCAAGCGGCGAGCCGCTGTGCTGGACAAGAAAAACGGGGCTGAACAGCCCCGTTTTTTATGGTTTATTCGGCAGGCGCGGATTCAGGCTGACTTGGCCAGAAGGTCGAAATGCTCGACAGTGGGCGGGCCGGCGAAGAACGGCCCGACGATGCCGCGCCAGTCGGCAAAGGCCGGCGACTGCCGGAAGTCGACGGTGTGGTTTTCCAGTGTGTCCCAAAAAATCTGCAGGATGTAGCGCTCGGGGCTTTCAATGCCTTTGTTGACCTTGAAGCCCTGGAAGCCCTTGGCCTTGGAGATCACTTCGCGGAGGCCGCGCTGTATGGCCTCGTCAAAGGCGGCTTGCTGGCCGGGGTGGATGCGGATGTCGGCGAGTTCGAGAATCATGAAGCTTCCTGTCCTTATTAATACTGGGTAGCCGGCAACTCTACCGTCAATCCGTCCAGTGCGGGCGTGAGTTTGATCTGGCAGCTCAGCCGGCTGGTGGGCCTGTGGGGTGCGGCGGTGAAGTCGATCATGCCTAGTTCTTCACCGTCGGGTGGCGGCAAGTTGCCGGCATCCGAAGCGAATGGCTCTTGTACGTAGACGTGACAGGTGGCGCAGGTCAGCAGCCCGCCGCAGTCAGCGGCAATGCCATCAATCCCTGCCGAGACGGCGGCTTCCATCAGGCTTTTGCCGATTTTGCCTTTTGCCGAGGTGGTGCTTCCGTCTGCTGCTATGAAATTGATAGTGATGGTGGTCATGAATTTTTTAAATACGGCTGAAATACTCGCGGCGCTGCCAGTCGTCTTTGTCTTCGGCTTCAGCATGGCGGGCGATTTCCGCTTGCTTGATGCGCGCGAGATAGCGGATGAAAGTGTCGCCGAAGGCTGCCGTCAAGGCTGCATCGGCTTGCAGGGCGCTCAGCGCCTCACCCAGGCTAGTGGGGATTTTTTCTGCCTCGGCGCCATAAGGCTCATCGGTGGCCGGCGGGGCTTTGAGTTGCCGGGCGATGCCGTCCAGCCCTGCATGAATCTGCGAGGCGAGATAGAGATACGGATTGGCCGCCGGCTCACCGAGGCGGTTTTCAATGCGCGTGCCGTTGTCATTGCACTGGCCGACCACACGCAGCATGGCGCCGCGGTTGTCGCGGCCCCACAAAATGGATTGCGGCGCCAGTGCGTTGGGCCGAAAGCGCCCAAAACCGTTGATGGTGGGCGCGCAAAACGCCGTCATGCCGCGCGCATGTGCCAACAAGCCTGCCAGGTACCGCTCGCCAACTTCCGACAGCGTGTATTGCGCATCGGCCGGTGTGCTTCCGGTTGCGGGGGCCATGCGCTTGAACAGGTTGGCGCCGGTTTTCAGGTCTGTCAGTGACTGGTGCAAGTGCCAGCCGCTGGACATGATGTTCGGAAAGGGCGGGCGGCACATGAAGGTGGCGTGGTAGCCGGCACGCCTCAAGGCCTGCTTGACCGCACTGCGAAACAGCACCATGTTGTCGGCGGCGGCCAGTGCATCGGTCGCGTCAAACACCGCCTCGACCTGGCTGGGGCCGAATTCGACTTCCAGCGACAGCAGCGGCAGGCCGAGTGCCTGCGCCGTGCGCTGCACGATGCGCAGCGGCTCCTCGGCCATGTCGACCCATTGCTCTGACAACAGGTGGTAGCCGGGGTGGATCATGCTGATTTCAGGCGGCAAGCCCGGCCAGTCGGCGAGTTGCGGATCGAGTTGAGGGTTGCTGCCGTTGCTGGTGATCCGGTAAATATGAAACTCGATCTCAAGCCCGCACTTCATGCCGTAGCCGGCGTCCGCCAGTTTGGCGAGTGCGCTTTGCAATACGCGGCGGGTATCGAGCTCGACCGGGCGGCCGTCGGGAAACCACGGCTGGCACTGCACCCAGCCGGTTTTGTCCACCCATGGCAGTTCCTTCAGGCTTGCCGGGTCAGCCAGCAACATCACATTGCCGCCAAATTCAAAACCCGGCAATTCGGCGGCGCCGCCCGCTTCAAACACCTTGTAGGCGGTGCGGTCGGCGGTGTCTTTCAACAGCAGCGTGCTCACCATGCCCACGCCCGTCCGCATGGCCTCTGCAGCGGCAGCCGCCACCAGCGTCTTGCCGCGCAGCATGCCGTGCAGGTCGCACCAGGCAAAGCGCACCAGCTCCAGGCCGCTGGCCTCGATGCGCCGCGTGGCATTGGCCAGCGCAGCCTGCCTTGCGGCGTCATGCACGCCGCATTGCACCGCAAAGCTGCTCATGGCAACGTAGCGGTGCTGGGGATATCGGTGGCGGCCTTGATATCCAGCCATGGCGCGCCTTCGCGTTTGGTGCGCGCGGTTTGCTGCCACCACTCAGACCACTCGCCGGCCGGTGCAATTCCGTCCACCGTGTCCGGCCCGGTGATCATCGCGGCCAGCGCGGGGTCTGCAATGCCGGGCGCCACGCCGCCGTTTTGCACGGTGTCTATCGCTTTGAGCAGCACGCGCCGGTTGGCCATGATCACCTTGTCGGAAGTGCCCAGGTGTTCGCGCGTGCGGTCCTGGATGGCGCCCATGCTTTCCACCGCCCACTGGTCGTGCACGTTGATGTCTTCTTCGCCCATGCCCAGGTAGGTGGTGCTCATCTGCTCTTCGGCGTTGAAGCCCCAGTTGTTGTGGCGGCCGGCGTTAGGGATGTAGTCGGGCAGGGCGATGAACTGCTGGCGCTGTGCGCGCATGCTTTCGCGGTCCAGCGGGCCGGCAAAGCTGGTGAAGAAGGTGTACCAGTAGGTGTGCGTGTCGTCCACGGGCACATGCATCTGCGTGATCGTCATCGTCTCTGACAACGGAATCACGAAGGTGGCCGGGAAGATGGCGTTGGTCACGCGCACGTGGGTGAGCTTGTCGGTCATGGCACGCAGGGCGGTGAGCTGCATGCCCCAGGGCTTGTTTTCAAAACTGATGTCGGGCTGGGCGAACTCGCGCATGATGCGCGTCATCGGCCACTGCTCGCCGTCTTTGCTGCCGGCGCTGGCGCTGCGAAACTGCTTGCCCGCCGGGTTTTCGCCGATTTCATCGAGCGGGTTGTCCTGCAAAAAGCGGTGCAGAAAGGATGGGTGGGCCGGGTCTATGCCCACTTCAAACGCCTGCAGCCAGTTGGCGTTCCACAGGCCCTTGAAGGCAAAGCTGTGCGTGGCGGGCGCGGTGAAGCAGTCGAACGCGGGAAAGGGCGGCGGTGTGCTGCCTTCATCGCCCAGCCAGGCGAACAGCACGCCGGCTTTTTCGATGACCGGGTAGCTGCGCTGGCGTACACGTTCGCACAGTTTGCTGCCGGTAGGCTCGGCCGGGGTTTCCAGGCAGCGGCCATCGGTGGCAAATTTCCAGCCGTGAAAAGGGCAGCGCAGGCCACCGCCTTGCTCGGCGCTTTCGCGGCGGCCGAAGGACAGGTCGGCGCCGCGGTGCGCGCAGTCGCGGTCCAGCAGACCCCATGCGCCGGAGGCATCCTTGAACAGCACCAGGTCCTGGCCGAAGAGCTTGAGCGCCTTGACTGGGCGAATCTTCATGCGCGGATCCAGGGCCGGGTTGAACTCGTCGACCAGCGCGGCGGGTTGCCAGTATTGGCGCAGCAGCTTGCCGCAGGGCGTACCCGGCGCGATGCGGGTCAACAGCTCGTTTTGTTCAGCGTTCATGGCGGCCTTGTGAGGTAGCTTTGAGGGCGATCAGGTAGTGAAGCGAAAAACGGTATACCGAAATGAAAATTCAGTGTACATTCCTTGCCATGAACTTGCAAGAAACCGTTTTGATGCAGCTACGCGACCTGATCCTGCGTGGCGAGTTTGAGCCCGGCCAGCGCCTGGCCGAGCAGCAACTGGCCGAGCGCCTGGGCGCCTCGCGCACGCCGGTGCGAGCCGCGCTGGTCACGCTGGAGCAGGAAGGCCTGGTCGAAGCCAACGACACCGGCAAATACCTGGTGCGCCAGTTCACGCCGCGCGAGGTGGCCGACGCGATCGCGGTGCGCGGCCACCTTGAAGGAATGGCGGCCCGGCTGGTGGCCGAGCACGGCGTGTCGCGACAGTTGCAACTCGATTTGCAGTCCTGCCTTGACGAAGGCGACCGCGCGCTGGCGGCCAACCCGCTGGGCTATGACAACTACGCGGCCTATGCGGCCATGAACGACCGCTTCCACGCGCTGATCCTGGAGGCCAGCGGTAACCGCGCCTTGCAGCGCGCCATCGGGCTCAACGACAAACTGCCTTTTGCATCAGCCTCGGCCATGCTGCCCATGCAATCCACCCTGGAGCAAGACCGCGACTGGATGCACTACGCGCACCGCCAGCACCACATGCTGTTTGCGGCGCTCAAAGCGGGTGAGGGTGCGCGTGCACAGTCCCTCGCGGTCGAGCACACCGAGGTGGCGCAGATGAATATGCGCATGGCGCTGCAGCGGCGTGCCGAGACTGAAAGCCTGATGCCCGGTTTGCGGCTGGTGGTGGGCGGCTAGACCTGTTCTAACGCTTGCCCAGCAACAGCTTCAGGTCGATGGATTCGGCAACCGCCTTGTTGCCGGCATCACCTAGATGCAGGTGGTCGCCCGAGTCATAGAGCGGCAATATCTTCAGCGGGTTCTGTGGGTCGCGGACTACCGCATCAAAATCCAGCACCGCATCGAACTCGCCGCTGCCGCGTATCCACGCGTTGATGCGCTGGCGCACAGCGTCTTTGGCAGGGCTGTGGTAATTCGCAATTGGTGAGTCCGGCATGGTCAGCGCACCTTCAAAAGGTGTCAGCGTAGCGCCGGCGATGCGTACACCGCGGCTTTTTGCGCGTGCAATCAGCTGGCGGTAGCCGGCAATCAGCGCATCGGCCTGTGTGGGCGGTCCATCAGGCTCGAGCGTGCTGCCAGGCCAGCTGATGTCGTTGATGCCCATAAGCAGCACAACGCTGGTGATGCCGGGCTGGCCCAGTACGTCGCGATCGAAGCGCGCCAGCGCGTTCATGCCCATGTGGTTCTTGAGCACCCGCCCGCCCGAGATACCGGCATTGATGACTGCCACCTTTTGCGCGGCCAGGCGGCGCGCCAGAAAATCCGGCCAGCGCTGGTCGGTGCCCGGCGTGGACGCCGCGCCGTCGGTGATGGAGTCGCCGAAAGCTACCACCGTGCGCGTGCCGCGTGCGGCTTCCACCAGCACCGCGCTGAGGAAGAGGCGGCTGTTCACCACGCTCTCGGCCTTGATGGCGTTCGCATCCAGCACATTGCCCGCCGCAATCTGCGCGGGCTGCAGGCCGTCCCAGTGAATGGTGGTGATCGGTGTCGTTTGCGGAAAGTACAGGCTGACTGACAGTTGGCTGAGCGGCGCAACCGGCATCTCGACCGGGTCACTCATCACGACAGCGCTTGCCGGCACGGTGACGGTCTCCTGGCCGCCGAAGGTCAATGCCTTGCCGGCTCCGCCAGCGGGGGCTATGTGCGTCGCGCCAATCTGCAAAGGCTGGGTACCGTATTCGTTGGACAGCACGATGCGCACGCGCGAACCACCCACGCTGGTCCGGACGGTCTGGCGCACGGTCTGGTCGCGCAGCGTGGCCGGAAGGCCCACCGGCAGCACGAAGTCGTTGGTCCAGATCGGCTGGGGGCTGGCTGTCCAGCTTGGTGTCCACACACCGGTGTCGGCTGCCTGGACGTGGGCAAAGGCGCCCCCGAACAGCAGTGCGGATGAAAGAAGGGCTTGAAGCGTGCGCCGTTTTGGAAGGGAAAAAGTATTCATGGTGATGGTTCTCAGCAAGTGACGGGAATGGTGTTGGGTTCGGCCTTGTCGCGCGACAGGCTGTACAGGGTGACGCCAATTCCGGCAACGGTGATCAGCGCAGCCAGCCAGCTCAAGCCAGCCAGCCCGAAAGAGCTGCTGACCACCAGGCCGCCCAGCCACGCCCCCAGCGCATTGCCCACGTTGAAGGCGCCGATGTTCAGGCTGGCCGCCAGGTTCTGGCCCGCGCCGTGCGCCTGCTGCAGCACGCGCATCTGCAGCGGCGCCACGGTGGCAAAAGAGGCTGCACCCAGGAGCCCGACAAACACCACGGTAGCGATGGGTGAGTGCAGCACAAATCCCATCACACCCAACACCAGTGCGAGCGCGCTCAAGGTAAGCAGCAATGACATCCGAAGCCCGCGGTCGGCCAGGCGCCCGCCCAGCAGGTTGCCTACGAAGAATCCGCCGCCGAACACCAGCAGGATGGGCGACACCGCCGCTTCGCTGAAGCCGGTGATGCGGGTCAGGATGGGCTGGATGTAAGTAAAGATCGCAAACAGGCCGGCAAAGCCGAGCACTGTCATCAGCAGGCCCAGCAGCACTTGGGGACGCGCCAGGCCGGCCAGCTCTTGCCGGATGGTCGAGGTGCCGTTTTCGGCCGCGCTGCGCGGCACAAAAACGGCCAGCACCACAAAAGCCAGCAAGCCGATCAGCGTGACCACCCAGAACGTAGAGCGCCAGCCGTAGTGCAGTCCCAGCCAGGCGCCCGCAGGCACGCCAAGCAAAGTCGCCAGCGACAGGCCGCTGAACATGATGGCAATGGCCGAGGCTTTGCGCTCGGGCGCGACCAGGCCGGTCGCGACGATGGAGCCCACGCCGAAGAAGGTGCCGTGTGCCATGGAAGTGACGACGCGCGCGGCCATCAGGATGCCGTAGTCGGGCGCCAGCGCGCAGGCCAGGTTGCCCAGCGTGAAGATGGCCATCAGCGCCAGCAGCACGGTTTTGCGCGGCAGCTTGCGCGTGGCCAGCGTCAACACCGGCGCGCCCATCGCCACGCCGAGTGCGTAGCCTGAGATCAGCAGCCCGGCCGAAGCGATGGTGACGCCCAGGTCGGCACTGACTTGCAGCAGCAAGCCCATGATGACGAACTCGGTCGTGCCGATGCCGAAGGAGCCGGCGGTGAGGGCCAGCAGGCCCAAGGGGAGCTGTGCGGGGGGTGAAAGTGATGTGCTCGTAGCCATGAAAGTCGCTTTAAAAGAGGATGCGACTAGTATGGAAACGAATGATTAGCTTGACTAGAATGACTTGATGACAAGGATTTGTGAATTCAAATCACCTTAAATGAATGTTGTGAACGTCTCGGTGCCGTGGTCCTGGCTTTTGATGGTGAGAGCCACTTTTTAGCAAAATCAGCCGGTAGCCCTTTATTTTTATTGATTTGTAGCTATAAAAATAATAGCAATAAGGTGGTCCGAAGAGTTGAAGGCTACGAAACGGCGATCACAAATCTCAAAACCACCCGGAGATCCCAACATGCCCCGTATCGACGTTAACCGCTCCGGCGAAATGGAGGCCTTTGTCCAGGTGGTGGACAAAGGCGGTTTTTCGGCCGCCGCGCGCCAGCTGTGCATGACGCCTTCGGCCGTCAGCAAGCTGGTCACGCGGCTGGAGGCGCGTCTGGGCACACGGCTGGTCAACCGCACCACCCGAAAGTTGCAGCTCACGCCCGAAGGCACGACGTTTTACGAGCAAAGCACGCGCGTGTTGGCCGACATGGACGAGGCCGAGCGTGGTGCGGCAGCCGGCGCCATGCCGCGCGGGCGCGTCAGCATCAACGCCAGCATGCCGACCGCGCATCGCCTGCTGCTGCCGCTGGTGCCCGCCTTTCATGAGCGCTTCCCCGACGTCTCGCTGGACATCACGCTGACCGACCGTGTGGTCGACCTGCTGGACGAGCGCACCGACGTGGCGATACGCTGGGGTGCGCTGGCCTCATCCCAACTGGTGGCGCGGCACCTGGGCGACACGGCGCAGGTCATCGTCGGCAGCCCGGCCTACCTGGCGCGCCACGGCACGCCGCGCACGCTGCAAGACCTGGAGGCGCACCAGCGCCTGGCCCATACCTTCAAGCGCAACATGCATTACTGGCCGGTGCGTGTGGACGGCCAGGTCCAGCAGCTGCCGATCACCGGCTATGCGCGCGCCAGCGACGGTGAGGCCTTGCGCCACCTTGTGCTCGCGGGCGCAGGCCTGGCCCGCATGTCCATGTTCCACATACGCCGCGACCTGGACGCGGGCCGCCTGGTGACGGTGGCAGAAGACCTCAACCCGGGCGAGCGCGAGCCCATCCACGCGGTGTTTGTCGGCCGGGGCGGCCGCCTGCCCGCGCGCGTGCGCGTATTGCTGGATTTCCTGGTGGAGCAGGTCACGCAGGAAGTGCTCGACGCCGGTGGCGCCGGCCCGGATTACCAGCCCTGATCCACAACAGCTCGATCTAGGTAGTACCCCGCTAGGTACAAGCCACTAGATAGCTTCCCTATGGTTGCCGCGGCATAACTTCCCTAGCATTGGTAACAAGTCGTAAGGCTACAAGGGCCGCTCCGGCCATGGAGGATGTCTATGCACCGCGTTCCTGTTCGCTCCCTGGGATTTGCCCTGCTGCTGTCGCTGGCCGGCTCCGGCTTTGCGCAGGAGCGCTTCACGCCTTCCGCCGACGGTCAGGAGGTCACCGACAGCCGCACTGGCCTGATCTGGAAGCGCTGCGCCGAGGGCATGACCTGGAAGGGTAAAACCTGCACCGGGCAGGTGACATTTTTCAACCACCCAGATGCAGCGACACGTGCCAAGGCGGCATCCGCACCGAGTACCGAATGGCGCTTGCCCATTCTGAAAGAACTCTCCAGCATCGTGTCCGCACGGGAAGCCGAGGAGGGCAAAGCAGCGATTGATCCCAATGCCTTTCCCGCCACGCCGGTGGCCCGCTTCTGGACGTCGAGCAGCACCGGACCAGGCTACTTCACCTTTGTGGGTTTCAGCGATGGCAGCGCCGGCGAAGCCCCGCGCGCCACGTCGGCTGCTGTGCGCCTGGTGCGCGGCGGGAAGTAAGGCTCCGTCAACGGAGCCCGGCGGAGGGCTCAGTCCGCCGCGACCTGCAGCACCAGCTTGCCGAAGTTCTCGCCGTTGAAGAGCTTGAGCAGCGTCTCGGGGAAAGTGTCCAGGCCGACGACGATGTCTTCCTTGCTTTTCATGGTGCCGGCCTTGAGGTAGCCCGCCATTTCGGCCACCCCCACGTGGTAGCGGTCGGCGTAGTCGAACACCACGATGCCTTCCATGCGGGCGCGGTTTACCAGCAGCGACAGGTAATTGGCCGGGCCTTTGACGGGCGTGGTGTTGTTGTACTGGCTGATGGCGCCGCAGATGACGATGCGGGCGCCGCGCGCCAGGCGCGCCAGCACCATGTCCAGGATCTCGCCGCCCACATTGTCGAAATAGATGTCGATACCTTTGGGACAGTGTTCCTTCAAGCCCGCGCGCACGTCGCCGTTTTTGTAGTCGATGCAGGCGTCAAAGCCCAGCTCGCTCACCACCCAGTCGCACTTGGCCTTGCCACCGGCAATGCCGACCACGCGGCAGCCTTTGAGCTTGGCGATCTGGCCGACCGTCTGGCCGACCGCGCCCGCTGCGCCTGAGACGACCACGGTTTCGCCCGCCTTGGGCAGGCCCACTTCCAGCAGGCCAAAGTAGCCCGTCATGCCGGGCAGGCCCAGCACGTTGAGCCAGGAGGTCAGGCCCAGGCGCGGGTCAATCTTGAACATGCCGCTGCGCTTGATCTGGTCTGCCGGAATCAGGCAGTACTCCTGCACATCGAGCGCGGCGTTCACATAGTCACCGACGGCAAAGGCCGGGTTTTGTGACGAAATCACTTTGCCCACGCCGCCAGCGCGCATCACGGCACCGATCTCGACTGGCGGGATGTAGCTCTTGGCGTCGTTCATCCAGCCGCGCATGGCCGGGTCGAGCGACAGGTACAGGGTTTTGACGAGCACGCCGCCCGGGCCGGGTTCGGCAACAGGCTCGGTGGTGAAGCGCCAGTTGTCACGTGTGGGCAAGCCGACGGGGCGGCTGGCCAGGCGAATCTGGTGATTGGACAAAGTGGCGATGGCGCTCATGGTGGTCTCCGCTGGATCTGTTGAAAGGGTGGCCGGGCCATGGTAGCGGCGGGGCGCCCCTGCGTCAGTCGCGCAGGCGATTGCGCTGCCAGGGTGGTCGCTTAGCCAGCTCAGCTTGAAGCCATACGAAGTGCGCGACGGCGGGTATGTATTTAACCCAGCCGAGGCCGCGGAACCGGCTTTGCCGGGCCGCAGGCGCAGCGCCCCCCTCGGGGGGCAGGAAGCGACACGAAGTGCGCGACCGTGGGGGCCATCGTTTATGCTTTAGAGATGAAACTCCACAACTACTTCCGCTCTTCATCATCGTTTCGGGTTCGCATTGCGATGGAGCTCAAGGGCCTGAAGTACGACTACATCCCCGTGCACATTGCCAAAGGCGAGCACAAGCAGCCGACCTATGCCGCCCTGGCCGCCGACACGCTGGTGCCCCTGCTGGAAGTCGACGGAGAAAAGCTGTCGCAGTCCATGGCCATCATCGAATACCTGGACGAAAAGCACCCCACTCCAGCCCTGCTGCCCGCTGACGCGCTGGGCCGCGCCAAGGTCCGCGCGCTGGCCCAGTCCATTGCCTGCGAAATTCACCCCGTCAACAACCTGCGTGTCCTGAAATACCTGGTCAAGGAGCTCAAGCTCGACGAAGCTGCAAAGAACGCCTGGTACGTCCACTGGTGCCGTGAGGGCTTGGAAGCCTTTGAACGCCAGCTGGCCCAGTTGCCTGCGTCGACTTACTGCTATGGCGACACACCGACACTGGCCGACTGTTGCCTGGTGCCGCAAATCTTTAATGCCAAACGTTTTAACGTCAGCTTTGACGGGCTGCCGCGCACCATGGCCGTCTTTGACGCCTGCATGAAGCTGCCGGCGTTTCAAAAAGCGCAACCGTCGGCCTGCCCCGATAACGAAGCCTGAGCTGGGATTGCTTGTGCATGCCGATTGGCTGATTCCCGACTGGCCGGCACCTGCCGGCGTGCGGGCGGTGTTCACCACACGTGCCGGGGGTGTGTCGCCCGTTCCCTACGACAGCCTGAACCTGGGTGACCACGTCGGTGACCAGCCAGCCAATGTTGCAGCCAACCGTGATGTACTGCGGCGGGCAACGGGCAGCCACCCGGTGTTCCTTCAGCAGGTGCATGGCAGTGAGGTGCGGGTGCTGGACACCGCTACTCCTGATGGCCAGAAAGCCGATGCCTGCGTGACGGATCAGGCCGGGCTTGCCTGCACCATCATGGTGGCCGATTGCCTGCCAGTGCTGCTGGCGAGTGAAGACGGCGCCGTGGTGGCCGCAGCGCATGCGGGCTGGCGCGGGCTGGCAGGAAGCCCGGCAGGCCCGTACGGTGTGCTGGAGGCAGTTTATGAGTCATTTCGTGCTCTAGCCCAACAGAAACGGGCGCAAGCAGCTATCAAAACAATAGCATGGCTCGGTCCGTGCATCGGGCCCTCGGCGTTCGAAGTCGGCGCTGAAGTCAAAGCCGCGTTCGAAGCCGCCCAGCCTGACGCCGGCCGCTGCTTTGCGCCGTGCGGCAGCGGTAAATACCTGGCCGACCTGCCGGCTCTGGCGCGATTGCGCCTCAAGGCGATGGGGATTGCGCAGGTGTACGGCAATGACGGCGGCGATGCGTGGTGCACCGTGCGCAATCCGTCAAGGTTCTTTTCCCACCGGCGGGATGCCGGCGTCGCCGGCAATGGGTTCGGGACCACAGGGCGAATGGCCGCCTGTGTCTGGCGCGTGTGACGGCGATGTTGGGTCTGAGGCTGCATCCACGCCTGCAGTTTGCTGCAGGCGCTCTGCTGCAGCGCGTTGCTTGATCGCCTTGCTGCGGGCAGGTGCGCCCATCAGGTAAACCACCAATGCCACAGGACCCAGTCCGTAGAGTACAAAGGTAACCAGTGCCCCCAGAAGGGTGCCGTTGCTGTTGGTGGCTTCGGCAACACTCATCATGAGCACGACGTAAATCCAGGCAATGACAATCAAATACATAAATACGTAGAACTCCGCGGCCCTGGTGAGCAATTTGTAATGCAAATCCTACGATACTGTTGGTGTGCTCAAAAGAGTCACCAGGACTCAACATGGATCGGGGAGACAAGATGAATTTTGACGCAAAGCAGGCCGAGGCGGCCCGGCAGATGCAGGAAAACTTTGCGGCAGGCCTGCAGCAGGCCATGAGTGTCATGGCAAACGCCGGATCAGGCGCCGGCTTCAATACGGCAAACAGCGGCTTTGCGCCAATGGGGGCATTCAGCCCAGGCCAAACCCCTCCTGCACTCCAGTTCGATCCGGCGAAGCTCCAGGAATTGCAGCAGCGCTATATTGCGGACGCCTCGGCGTTGTGGAATCAGGGCCTGCAGGACGGCGCTGATACGCTGGTGTCTTCCGACCGGAGGTTTTCCAGCGCGGCCTGGAAGACCAATCCCGTTTCGAAATTTTCAGCTTCCGCTTACCTGCTGAACGCCCGCACCCTCATGGCCCTGGCCGACGCCGTCGAAGGCGACGCAAAGACCCGGGCACGTGTGCGCTTCGCGGTCGAGCAATGGATGGCGGCCACAGCGCCCAGCAATTTCCTGGCGCTCAATGCCGAAGCCCAGCAAAAAGCCATTGAAAGCCAGGGTGAAAGCATTGCCCAGGGTCTGACCAACCTGCTGCACGACCTGAAGCAGGGCCATGTCTCCATGACTGACGAACGCGTGTTCGAGGTTGGCAAAAACGTGGCCACCACCGAAGGTGCGGTGGTGTTTGAAAATGAATTCTTCCAGCTGCTGGAGTACAAGCCCCTGACGGCAAAGGTATACGAAAAACCTTTCCTGCTGATTCCGCCATGCATCAATAAGTTCTACATTCTTGACCTGCAACCTGAAAACTCGCTGATCCGTTATGCCGTCAGCCAGGGCCACCGCACCTTCGTGGTGAGCTGGCGCAATCCGGATGAGTCGATGGCGCAGAAAACCTGGGATGATTACATCGAACACGCCGCCATCAAGGCCATCGACGTGGTGCAGGAGATCACCGGCGCGAAGACACTCAATGCACTGGGATTTTGCGTAGGCGGGACCATTCTCGGTACAGCGCTCTCGGTACTGGCCGCGCGAGGCAAAAAGCCGGTCGCCAGCGCGACGCTGCTGACCTCGTTTCTTGACTTCACCGACACCGGCATCCTTGATATCTTCATCGACGAGACATCGGTCAAATACCGCGAGGCGGAGATGGGGCAGGGCGGTTTGCTCAAGGGCCAGGACCTGGCTTCCACTTTCAGTTTCCTGCGGCCCAATGACCTGGTCTGGAACTACGTGGTGGGCAATTACCTGAAAGGCGAAACACCGCCGCCTTTTGACCTGCTCTACTGGAACAGCGACTCCACCAACCTGCCGGGCCCGTTTTACGCCTGGTATCTGCGCAATACCTATTTCGAGAACAACCTCGTCAAGCCGGGCAAAACGATGGTGTGCGGCCAGAAGGTGGACTTGCGCAAGGTCGATATCCCTGTGTACATCTACGGTTCGCGCGAAGACCACATCGTGCCTATCGGAGGCGCCTACGCCTCGACCCAGCACCTGCCCGGAAAAAAACGTTTTGTCATGGGAGCTTCCGGCCACATCGCAGGCGTGATCAACCCGCCTGCCAAGAAAAAGCGGAGCTATTGGACCCGCGAAAAACTGCCTCAAGGGAAATTTCCTGCGACGCAAGCCGAATGGCTCGAGGGCGCGACTGAGCACCCCGGCAGCTGGTGGACGGACTGGTCCGAATGGCTCAAGGAGCATGCTGGCAAGCAAATTGCTGCACCCAAAACCTACGGCAGCCGCAAGTACAAAGCCATTGAGGCTGCGCCGGGCCGCTATGTCAAGGCAAAGGCCTGATGCAGCACCGCGCCTCTCAGGCCGCATTCATCAAGACGTATTCGTAACGCATTCATAAACGCATCCTAAAACTTCAAAAAGGGACACATCATGGAAGACATCGTTATCGTTGCAGCCGGCCGCACCGGCGTGGGTAAATTCGGTGGCTCGCTCGCCAAAATTCCCGCAACCGAACTTGGCGCCGCTGTCATCAAAGGCGTGCTGGAACGCTCCGGCCTCAGTGCCGACCAGCTTGGTGAAGTCATCCTGGGCCAGGTCTTGACCGCTGGGGTCGGCCAGAACCCGGCACGCCAGGCGGTTATCAAGGCAGGTTTTCCCAATGGCATCCCGGGCCTGACCATCAACGCGGTCTGCGGCTCCGGCCTCAAGTCGGTGATGCTGGCCGCTCAGGCCGTGGCCACAGGCGACAGCGAAATCGTGATCGCCGGCGGCCAGGAAAACATGAGCGCCGCCCCGCACGTGCTCAATGGCTCGCGCGACGGCCAGCGAATGGGCGACTGGAAGATGATCGACTCCATGATCGTCGACGGCTTGTGGGACGTCTACAACCAGTACCACATGGGCATTACCGCCGAGAACGTGGCCAAGAAATACGAGATCAACCGAGAAGCACAGGACGCGCTGGCCCTTGCCAGTCAGACCAAGGCTGCGGCCGCGCAGGACGCCGGCAAATTCAAGGATGAAATCATCCCCATCACCATCCCGCAGAAAAAAGGTGAACCGGTGGTGTTTGCCGCGGATGAATTCATCAACCGCAAAACCAGCGCCGAAGGCCTGGCGGGCCTGCGCCCAGCCTTCGACAAAGCCGGTGGTGTGACGGCCGGCAATGCGTCGGGCCTGAATGACGGCGCTGCCGCCGTGATGGTGATGACGGCTAAAAAAGCCGCCGCATTGGGCCTCAAGCCATTGGCGCGCATCGCCAGCTACGCGACCACCGGCCTCGACCCGGCCTACATGGGCATGGGCCCGGTGCCCGCCTCGACGAAGGCCTTGCAGCGCGCGGGCTGGAAGGCCCAGGACCTGGACCTGCTTGAGATTAATGAAGCCTTCGCGGCCCAGGCCTGCGCGGTCAACAAGGAAATGGGCTGGGACACCAGCAAAGTCAACGTGAATGGCGGGGCCATCGCGATCGGCCACCCGATCGGTGCGTCCGGCTGCCGTATTCTGGTGACGCTGCTGCACGAAATGGCACGGCGTGACGCGAAAAAAGGCATTGCCAGCCTTTGCATCGGCGGTGGCATGGGGGTTGCCCTCACACTGGAACGCTGAATATGCGGTAAAAACAGGCTGGGGTTGGCGTAAATCGTGCGCAAGACGCTATTAATTTGATAGCTAATCACGGTGGACGGTTCGACGAAGAAGTCACCAGGTAACGTAAAGCAGTTTCCAATAATTCACAAAATCAGGAGAGCGAAATGGCAAAAAAAGTAGCGTATGTCACGGGCGGTATGGGCGGCATTGGAACCGCCATCTGCCAACGGCTGGACAAGGATGGGTTCACGGTGATCGCCGGTTGCGGCCCCACGCGCGACTTCACCAAATGGCTCGACGAGCAAAAAGCCCTGGGCCATACCTTTTATGCTTCGGTGGGGAACGTCGGCGACTGGGACTCCACCGTCGCCGCATTTGACAAGGTCAAAGCCGAGCATGGCCCTGTGGCCGTGCTGGTCAACAATGCCGGTATCACGCGCGACGGGCAGTTCCGCAAGATGAGCAAGGCCGACTGGGACGCCGTGATTTCCACCAACCTCAACAGCATGTTCAATGTGACCAAGCAGGTCATCGAGGGCATGATTGAAGCCGGGTTTGGCCGCATCATCAACATTTCGTCGGTCAACGGCCAGAAAGGCCAGTTCGGCCAGGTGAACTACTCCACTGCCAAGGCCGGCCTGCATGGCTTCACCATGGCACTGGCGCAAGAGGTTGCCTCCAAAGGTGTGACAGTCAACACGGTCAGCCCTGGCTATATCGGCACCGACATGGTCAAGGCCATACGTCCCGACGTGCTGGAGAAAATCGTGGCAGGTGTGCCAGCCAAACGGCTGGGCCAGCCAGAGGAAATCGCCTCCATCATTTCCTGGATCGCCTCTGACGAGGGCGGTTATGCCACGGGGGCCGACTTCTCACTCAATGGCGGCTTGCACATGGGCTGAGCGCGCCCGCGCACTGGTTCCGAAACCCGCTTAGGCGGGTTTTTTTGTGCCCGGCCCGGTGATACGAACACCCCGCAGTGGCTGAGGGTTTCGGCGGAGAAGCACGCACGCGACTGTAGTAAATTCACTGAACGTGTTCTACGGGACAGCGCATGCGGGGCTGCGTCGCACGCTTTCCTCAACCTGTTTTCAGAAGGAGTCCCTCTCGCATGCCCCATAGCGTCTCCCTGATCAGCACGATTGCAGCCGGCCTGGGTCTGGCACTGATCTTTGGTTTTCTTGCTGTGCGGCTTCGCTTGCCCGCCCTGGTGGGTTATTTGTTGGCGGGTGTAGTCATCGGGCCGTTCACACCCGGTTTTGTAGCGGATGCGGAGATCGCGAGCCAGCTTGCTGAAATCGGTGTGATGCTGCTCATGTTCGGCGTCGGGCTTCATTTCTCACTGGACGATCTCCTGGCAGTCCGCAAGATCGCAGTGCCTGGAGCCATCGTGCAGATGACGGTCGCCACCGCGCTCGGCATGGGCCTCGCGCACTGGTGGGGCTGGAACCCCGGCGGGGCGTTGGTGTTCGGCCTGTCGCTGTCGGTAGCCAGTACCGTGGTGCTGCTTCGGGCCCTCGAAAGCCGCGGCATCCTCGACTCGGTCAATGGGCGGATCGCTGTGGGTTGGCTGGTCGTGGAGGACCTGGCCATGGTGCTGGTGCTCGTTCTGCTGCCACCGCTGGGTGGCTGGCTATCAGGCAAGGCCGATGCTGACGTCAACGAGCTATGGAAGACCCTGGGCATCACGCTGCTGCAGGTGGGCGGCTTCGTCGCGCTGATGCTGGTAGTGGGGCGGCGATTTTTCCCCTGGGTGCTGTGGCAGGTGCAACGCACCGGTTCGCGCGAGCTGTTCACGCTGTGCGTGGTGGCCGCCGCTGTGAGCATCGCTTTCGGCGCTACGGCGCTGTTTGGTGTGTCTTTCGCGCTGGGCGCCTTCTTCGCCGGCATGGTGATGCGGGAGTCGGAATTCAGCCATCGCGCTGCAGAAGAGTCGCTACCCCTGCGCGACGCTTTCGCCGTCCTGTTCTTTGTGTCGATGGGCATGCTGTTCGATCCCTGGGTGCTGCTCGAGCGGCCGCTGCAGGTGCTGACGGTGGTGGGCATCATCATCGTGGGCAAGACCCTGGCCGCCGGTTTGCTGGTGATGGCTTTTCGCTACCCGCTCAACACCGCGCTCACGGTCTCGGCCAGCCTGGCGCAGATCGGTGAGTTCTCCTTCATCCTGGTCGGCCTGGGCGCCTCGCTGGGCCTGCTACCCCCCGAGGGACAAAGCCTGGTGTTGGCTGGTGCCCTGATTTCCATCGCACTCAACCAGCTGGTGTTCAAGGCGGTGGAGCCGGCGCATCAGTGGATACTGGCAAAGTCGCCGCTGGCGCGCAAACTCGAAGCGCGCGGCGATCCGACGGCCGAGCTGCCAGCCACCACCGATGCGAAGTACCTGTCGAATCATGTGGTCCTCGTGGGCTACGGCCGGGTCGGGCGGCGGATCGCCGAGGCTCTGAGAGTCCATCACATTCCTTTCGTAGTGGCCGAGCAGAACCGGGAAGCTGTAGAGCGCTTACGCGACCAGGGGATGGCGGCTGTTTCCGGCGATGCCGTCGAGCCCGAGGTACTGATCCAGGCGCATATTGCGCAAGCGCGCATGCTGGTGATCGCTACGCCCGATACGCTGGATGTCCGGCAGATGGTCACCACGGCGCGTGCCCTCAACGCTGCTATTGAAATCGTGGTGCGTACCCATAACGAGGCCGAAGCGCGGTTGCTCGACAGCGAGAAAGCCGGAAAGGTTTTCCTGGGCGAGCAGGAACTGGCGCAGTCGATGACGCGGCATGTTCTGGAGCGGGCGGCGGCTGCCTCAACCGCTACGCATTAGGTTTTGCCTGCTTTGGCTTTGGCCCGCAGCACGGCTGAGCGCACCAGCGCCAGTCTGTCGTTGCCGAAATACATGTCGTCGCCCACGAAGAACGTGGGCGAACCAAAAGCACCGCGCCGGATAGCCTCGTCGGTGTTGACCTTGAGCTGCTCCTTGATATCCGGCTGCGCAATGCCTGCCAGAAATGCGTCCGCATCAATACCCACTTGCCGGCAGATGGCGGCCAGCACTTCCTCCTGCGAGATGTCTTCTTCGCGGGTGAAGTAGGCCGCGAAGGTCGCCTCGATGAAATCAAGGTAGTGCGGCTGGGCCGCGGCATCCTGCGCGATCCAGAGGCAGCCGCGCATGGCCTTGACACTGTTGACCGGAAACACCTTGGGCGGAAATACGATCTTCAACCCCGCCTCGCGCGCGTTGTCCTGTACATCCTTGAGCGTGTAACGGTTCTTCGGTGAGTTCATGTCCTCCCGCGCGGCGTAAATGCCTTTGTTGACGCTGTTGAAAATGCCGCCCACAAGCACGGGGCGCCAGTTAATCGTTTCCTGGAGTTCGGTTGCCAGCAGCTGAATATTGCGAAAGGCGATGTAGGTCCAAGGGCTGGAGCAGTCGAAGAAAAATTCAATCATGGTCTGTCTCTTTGTTGGGATCAGGAAACTTTGTGCGCGCCCTCGCGCACGCTTTGGGCGGTCTGCCCGAACAAGGCTTTGCGCGCCTCCTCTGTCAGTGCCGGTGCGCGCAGCTCCTTGCCCAGGTCCAGGCCGCGCCTGACGGCGGGCCTTTCAAACAGGGCGTCGTACCAGCGCTGTACATGGGGAAATTTTTGCAGGTCCACCTGCTGGGCCTTGTGCGTGCGCACCCAGGGGAAGATGGCCATGTCGGCAATGGAGTAGCCGGCACCGGCCACATGCGCGCCGGTGCGTACCAGCTGCGCGTCAAGCACGCCGTATAGCCGGTCCACCTCTTTGCCGTAGCGGTCTATGGCGTAGGGAATCTTGTCGGGCGCGTACAAAAGGAAGTGGCCGTTCTGTCCCGCCATGGGGCCCAGCCCGCCCATCTGCCACATCAGCCACTGCAGGGCCTGGTAACGCTCGCGTAATCCGGCAGGCAGGAAGCGGCCGGCTTTTTCGGCCAGGTAGAGAAGGATGGCGCCGCTTTCAAACACCGGCACCGGTGCACCGCCGCCGGCGGGCGCATGGTCGACGATGGCCGGCATGCGGTTGTTGGGGCTGATGGCCAGGAACTCGGGCGTGAACTGTTCGCCCTTGCCGATGTTGACGGGAAGCAGGCGGTAGGGCAGGCCGCATTCCTCAAGCATGATGGAAATCTTCCATCCATTGGGTGTTGGCCAGTAGTGCAGGTCAATCATCGGCGATCCTCGGGGGGGGGCCTGAAAGTGTTTGAAGGTGCGGCGGCGATTCAGGCCAGGGACGCCAGCGTTGGATGTTCACGGGCGATCTGCCGGGCTTCGCTGCCCCTTGGCTGCATCATCTGGAAGTCTGAAAAATCAAAACCCGGCCCCACCATGCACGCCAGGAGCGCGTACCCTGCAATGCCACCTTGTGGTTTGGCTGCTTGCCAGAGACCGGCCGAAACCACATGCTGGGGTTCAGTCGCCGCGCTGACCGGCCCCAGTGTGATGCTGCGCAGGTCACTGCTGGCCGCGTCCCAGGTCCAGAGATCGAGTGACTCACCCTCCAGATGGACCCATACCTCATCAGAAAGAACACGGTGCCACCGCGAATGCTGTGTGGCTTCAAGCAAGAAATAGATTGAGGTCAAGGCGCTGCGGGCCGGCCGGCCGTCCCGCGGCATTACCTCCGCCGTGGAGCGAAAAACTTCGCGATACCAACCGCCTTCGGGATGGGGCTGAAGTTGCAACTGTTCAATCAGCTGCCGGGTGCGGGGAACGGATGAGAGCTGACCTGAAAGGCCGGAGGGAGATATGGGCATGAGGCGCAGTGTGCCTCAAACCTGCAGCGGCCTTCAACCCGTCCTGGTGACCCACAGACCCTTGCGGGACAGCCGCTATTCCAGGTCTTCAATTGCCAGGCTGTGATACTTTTGCGCATAGGAGAAGGGAACCTTGCGCACAATCTGCATGGTGCGCTCGGTGGCCTCCCTGGAGGGCGCGGGAATCATCAATGCATGGTGCCCTTCACGGGCAAGATCCACGTATTTGTGTACGGTGGCGCCTTCCGTTCCGACACGGGGCAGGTTGACCTCCGAGTGGCCATCCACCTTGCCAATTTCCTCGAGGATCTCCTCTGGTGTCAGCAGCATGATGCCGTCGCTGCCCGCTTCCAGTTCATGCGCTACCTGCTTGGCGTCTTCCGCATCCGGAAACATGATGAAAGCGTAGCCGGTGGGGTAAAACACACCGCCCATACTGAGCATTTTTTTGGTCAGTTCAAAGTGTTTCATGGCGAGTCCTTTCATGCATTGCGTTGCATCAACGAATCATTAAGGCGCGGAAACCGGCTTTTTCCGGTCAGCCATGACATCCTCTTCCTGTCAGACGTGAACGTCAATCCCCCCGTCCAGGCTCACTGCGTGTAGCCTGTTCCCCCTCAGGGGGCGGCGCCTGGGGCTGGCAAAGCCGGACCCGTGGCCCCCGCTGGCAAGACACTCTATCGCCGATCGCGATCAAAGAACTCTTCAACTCAGCATGAGCCGCGGGACTGGCTTGGCCAGACCGCAGGCGGGCGGCCCCCTCGGGGGCAGGGAACTACACGCAGTGAGCGACCGTGGGGGCCTATTTCCTAGTTCAGCTCTTCCAGCTTCACCGTTGGCTCAGCCATCACGCGCACCGTACTTTGCAGGCCTCGTACGAGCTGGTTGGCGAAGTAGCTGCTTTGTGTGTCGGGCTCCAGCGCTGCAATGGCCAGGTTGGCCATGGGCTGATTGAGCGGTACGTAGTAGCTGCCGCGCGGTACGTCCACCACGCCGCGTGTCAGGCTGACCTGCACCTTGATGATCGCGTTGGCGTCTGCAATGGCACCGCGTACATCCTGGCGTTCACCCGACGTTCTGGAAACTTCGCGATAACTGTCGCCGAGCATGGAGCCCTGCTCGGCCACACGCAGTACCTTCACGCCATGCAGCCGGAGCCTGTCGATGGCTACGGTGGATGCGGCGGACAGCCAGTACCCACAAGGGCGCGCACGCGTTTTGAGACTGCGCAGCGCGAGAGCGGAGTCCCAGTCGATGGGCACGGTTTTGTCGGCGCCCGTCACCGGGTCCAGCATGAGCAGGTCATATTGCGCGGCGGTGGGCGCGGCTTCCACAATGGCTTCCTCATTGCAGGCTTTGGCGCTTACTTCTTTGTCTAAATAGGGGCGTAGCTGCTGAAGCTCACTGGCGCGCTGGGCGGTGCTCCCCAGGACGCTGGTGATGGCTGTCACATGGGTGTGTACGCGTCGCTGGATATGCAGGCGGCCAATGCCAACCCCCCGTGTTTCGATCAGCAGGCTGATGGCATTTTTCAAACCGTTCACGTTGCGGCCGGTATCGGGCTGCGTGCCGCCCATGGATATTTTTTTGTCGGCCAGATCGCTGGAGGTGGTGTAGTACCACTCGGCGCTGAAGTTCTGGCCCTTGAGTGCCGCCATCAACGGTCGGCGATACCACTCTTCAGCGGCTTTGGTCAGGAACTCGGGCAGGTTGGCGGTGGTGGCGTACTGGAATAGCGCGTCGAATTTCTGCACTGTGCCGAACTTCTGCAGGTAGCGGCCCACCACGGTGTATTCATGGGCATCGACCACTACGGTTGGGTTGTAGTCGCGTGTCAGGCGGGCCAACGCCTGGGCCTCCGGCGTGTTGAGCAGCAGGTGGTCGCGGTTCATGTCCAGCCCGCCGGTAGTAGCGCGCTGGTCGATGGCGGTGCCGTCGGGGTTGCCGCGTGGAACGATCACCACATTGATACGTTCCAGCACGGGTTGCAGCAGGCCCTGGGCAAGTTCCCTGGCAACAACCAGCAGCGCTTCACTTCCGGCAGGTTCGTCGCCATGCTGCTGGCCTATCAACAACACGGTAGGTTTGCCCGCCGACTGCAGCACCGCAGGATCCGTGCCGGCAGCGCGGGTCAGGATCAGTGCTTCAAGCGTTTCGCCGCGCTGCGACCGGCCTATAGGCAGTACTGCTGCCTTGATGCCAGGAGTGCGCGAAGCGGCGGCAACCTGCTCGCGCAGCCAGGCCTGGATTTCTGCCTGACTCGTAAAAGTAGTCCGGCCGGCCTGAAGGCCCGGTGTGTTGTAGACCACCGAAGGCGCGGGAAAGCGGGCGGCGACGGCAGCGCTATAGGGGGCAGATGGTTCGGCCTGGATTGTGGACGCAGCAGGGGGCGCAGCCGGACTCACGGGAGAGGCTTGTACGGCAACCGGCGGCGCTACTGGCGAGGACGGGCGCTGCACGGTGGGGGCGGAAGCGGCCGGCTGTGCCGCCGTTGGCGTCCACGGCGGCAGTGGAACGGAGCTGCAGGCAGCCAGCATGACCACCGGTGCCAGTATGGTGAGCTGGCGCAGGCAGCAAAAACGCGAGGCGGGGAGCGGTGTCGTCGGGGTTCGCGGCGGGGTGGTCGTCATGGGTTTTTGCGCCTCAAGCATGGCCGGGGTTATGGCTATGGAAATGGACTGCCCATGTTACCCGCCCTGCGGGCTGGCGGTGCACCGGTTTGTCCCAGCGTCACAGAGCGCGGCCACTTCATGTTTTCCTACATGACCCCTCCAGCGCGTCCCACACCGGGCCTGCCGGGCTCAGCCTAAATTGCTTCCAGCGGCTGGCCTTTAAGCCGCGTTCATTTGCACTGCCATACATAACCCGACGACAACCCCAAGAGGAGCCCCATGAGCAAAGCACCACCGAAAAAACATGATGCCGTCGACCTGCTCGACGCCGACCACATTGCCGTCAAAAAGCTTTTCACCGCCTACAAGAAACTGTGTGACGGCAATGCACCCGCGGAGGAAAAGCGGGAACTCGCCGACCGGATTTGCCAGGAACTGACGGTCCATACGCAGATTGAAGAAGAAATCTTCTACCCACAGGTCCGTGCTGCCATCAGCGACGACCCGTTGCTGGATGAGGCCGAGGTGGAGCACAGTACGGCCAAAGACCTCATCGCGCAAATTTCGGGCATGGACCCGGAGGACGACCTGTATGACGCCCGGGTGACTGTGTTGGGCGAATATATCGACCATCACGTCAAGGAAGAGCGCGAGGAGATGTTCCCCAAGGCCCGCAAGTCCGAGCTGGACCTGGTGGCCCTGGCCGACGAGCTCAGCCAGCGAAAGATGGAGTTGATGGAAGAGTTCAAGGCCGTCGAGGTCTAAGCAGCCGGGGGCGCCGGCATCGGTGGCAAGACCCTTTGTCACCGGTGGGCGCCCTTTCTGGGAAAATGGGGTATGCCTGCTCCGTTTTCCTCTGTAAGTTCCCTTGACGCTCCGGTGTCCAGCCATCCCTGGCGTCTGAGTGTCGCTCCCATGATGGATTGGACGGACAGGCACTGCCGCCATTTTCACCGGCTACTGTCGCGCCATGCGCTGCTTTATACCGAGATGGTGACCACGGGGGCGCTGATCCACGGTGACGTGGAGCGCCACTTGCGCTTCAATAGCGAAGAACACCCGGTGGCTTTGCAGCTGGGCGGTAGTGAGCCTGCAGACCTGGCGCGGTGCGCACAGTTGGGTGAGGGATGGGGTTACGACGAAATCAACCTCAATTGTGGTTGTCCGAGTGAGCGCGTGCAGCGCGGGGCTTTCGGCGCCTGCCTGATGGCCGAGCCGCAGCTGGTGGCCGACTGCGTCAAGGCTATGGTCGATGTGGTCGATGTACCGGTCACGGTGAAGCACCGGATCGGCATCGACAAGGCCGAAAGTTATGGGTTTGTGCGCGATTTCGTGGGTACGGTCAGCGAGGCGGGTTGCAAGGTCTTTATCGTGCATGCCCGCAATGCCTGGCTCAAGGGCCTTTCCCCCAAAGAAAATCGCGAAGTCCCGCCACTGCGCTATGAACTCGTGCATCGCCTCAAACAGGAGTTCCCTCAGTTGGTCATTTGTATCAATGGGGGACTCAACACGCCGGGGCAGGTGTCGCAGCAGCTGGCCGTGCTTGACGGCGTGATGATAGGCCGCGAGGCCTATCACAACCCCTGGTGGCTGGCTTCCTGGGACAACACCTTTTTCGGTACCACCGACTACCCGCTGACCCGTGAAGCCGTGGAGTCGCAGATGTGCGACTACATGGTGCGTGAGGCTGCTGAGCACGGTACACCCAAGAGCGCCATCGCGCGCCACATGCTGGGCCTGCGCAATGGTCTGCCAGGCGCGCGGCGCTGGCGGCAGGTCTGGAGCGACCACCGTCTGCGCGACATGCCGCCGCATGCCGTGATGGCGCTGGCGCATGAAATGCCGTCCTCATCGCCATCGGCGCTTGCCGAAGCCAGCGCGATGGCCGATGCCTGATACCGCGCAAAAACAGGCGCGCCGGGCGCTGGCATTGCTCTGGCTTGTGCCGGCGCTCTGGACGGTCAACTACATCGTGGCGCGCAAGGCACCGGAGGTGATCGGGCCCTACTTGCTGGCTTTCGGCCGCTGGGGTCTGGCCGCTCTGCTCCTGTTGGTACTGACCCGATCGGAGTTGTGGCGCGAGCGTGGCCACATCGTCAAAGTGTGGTGGCAATACGGGGTGCTGGGCATCCTCGGAATGGTGATTTGCGGCGCATGGGTCTACCAGGGCGCTCGCTCCACGGGCGCGATGAACATCGCGCTCATTTATGCGGCTTCACCGGTGCTGATAGGCCTGGGGGCGGTGATCTGGCTTGGCGAACGCCTGAGCCTGCGTCAGTGCCTCGGCGTGTTGCTGGCGATTGCCGGTGTGGTACATGTGGTGGTCAAAGGCCAGTGGACCGCACTTGCTGGCGTGGAGTTCTCGGCGGGAGATCTGTGGATCGTGGCTGCCACGGTGTCATGGGCGGCTTATGCCTTGTTGCAAAAGCAGTGGTCCAGCCCGCTCGGCGCCACGGCTCGGCTGGCGGCTATCTGCCTGGGCGGCAGCCTGGTGTTGCTTCCCCTGACTGTTTGGGAAATGTCGCGGCCCGACGCCTTACCGTTAAGCGGCTACGGGCTGTGGCTGATTGTGGTGGCCGCGATTGTGCCGGGGCTGGGTGCTTACTGGATTTATGGTTGGGCGCAAAAAGTCCTGGGCGCCAGCCGTGTGGCGGTGTCGCTTTACCTCGGTCCTCTTTATGCGGCGCTGGCTGCCTGGGGTGTGTTGGGTGAATCGTTGGGCTGGCACCACGCAGTGGGTGCCGCATTGATATTGCCGGGGGTATTTTTTGTAACGGGGGTCGGCAAGGGGCTGACTAAAAAAGATTCAAGGCCCATACTGACAAAAGGCGCTTGAAATTGCTGACACACTTTGGCGGTTTCAACTTGCGGCCTCGTTGCCGTTCGTGAAATGCGCGTGCATGAGCATTGCCTTTTGAACGCGGCCGGGCTTGTGGCTCGAATCGCAACGGGCAAATTGATTGCTCAACACATCAGCCTGCAGCCTAGTGATTCTCTGCGTATATAGCTATTGAAAACATAGCAAGTCCATCGAGACCAAGTGCTCGATGCGCACCGAAGCCGCATGGAACATGCGCACACACATCATCCGGATTCTTTAAAAAAATTGACTGTACGTATTCGCGCATTTGGAAAATAATGGAGACGATTGTGTAGTTGGAACTTTCCATTGAGGCTGTGGTCTATCACTCACTTGGTGTGAGACGTGTGAAACAGCAGTTCGATGCTTAGCGCGAAATCTGGAGTGGATTCCATCACGGGCCAGGGTCTCTCCGGTTCTCGCGCGCATAGGAGGATTTATGGATGTCGTCCGTAATTTTCTGACGCGTTATGAACAGACGCGAGAAGAGGAACTGTCCATTGAGGACTACCTCGATGCCTGCAAGCGCAGTCCTCTTGTCTACGCTACCGCGGCCGAGCGCATGCTCGCGGCGATCGGTGAACCCGAGCTGTTGGACACCCGCCATGATCAGCGCCTGTCGCGCCTGTTCGGCAACAAGGTCATCAAGATATACCCTGCATTCCGGGACTTCTACGGCCTGGAGGATCCCATCGAGCAGGTGGTGTCCTACTTCCGCCATGCAGCGCAAGGCCTGGAAGAGAAAAAGCAGATCCTCTATCTGCTGGGCCCGGTGGGCGGTGGCAAGTCATCGATCGCCGAGCGGCTCAAACAGCTGATGGAGCAAGTGCCTTTTTATGCCTTGAAGGGTTCACCGGTCAATGAGTCGCCGCTCAGCCTGTTCAACAATGCCGAGGATGCTCCGTTGCTTGAATCCCAGTACGGCATCGCGCCGCGCTACCTCCAGCGGGTGATGTCGCCGTGGGCGGTCAAGCGCCTCGAAGAGTACGGCGGCGACATTCGCCGTTTCCGCGTGGTCAAGCGCTTTCCTTCCATCCTGAAGCAGTGCGCGATCTCCAAAACCGAGCCCGGCGACGAGAACAACCAGGACATTTCCTCGCTGGTCGGCAAGATCGATATCCGCAAGCTGGAAACCTACGCCCAGGACGATCCGGACGCCTACAGCTATTCCGGCGGCCTGTGCCTGGCCAACCAGGGCCTGCTGGAATTTGTCGAGATGTTCAAGGCGCCGATCAAGGTGCTGCACCCCCTGCTGACCGCCACCCAGGAAGGCAACTTCAAGGGCACCGAAGGCTTTGGTGCGATTCCCTTCGACGGCATCGTGATGGCGCACTCCAACGAAAGCGAGTGGAAGGCGTTCAAGAACAACCGGAATAACGAGGCTTTCCTGGACCGGATCTACATCGTCAAGATTCCGTATTGCCTGCGCGTCTCGGAGGAAGTGAAGATTTATGAAAAGCTGATTCACAACTCGTCGCTGCATAACGCCATCTGCGCGCCCGGTACCTTGAAGATGATGGCGCAGTTCGCCGTGCTGACGCGCCTCAAGGAGCCCGAGAGTTCCAGCATCTTCAGCAAGCTGCAGGTGTATGACGGCGAAAACCTCAAGGACACCGACCCGAAAGCCAAGAGCTACCAGGAGTACCGCGACTACGCGGGTGTCGACGAGGGGATGAACGGGATCTCGACGCGCTTTGCCTTCAAGATCCTGTCCAAGGTGTTCAACTTCGACTCTACCGAAATCGCGGCCAACCCGGTGCACTTGATGTATGTGCTGGAGCAGCAGATAGAACGCGAGCAATTTCCCGCTGAAATCGAGCAGAAGTACCTAGCCTACATCAAGGAAATCCTGGCCATGCGTTATGCCGAATTCATCGGCAAGGAAATCCAGACCGCTTATCTGGAATCGTATTCGGAGTACGGACAGAACATTTTCGATCGCTACGTGACCTATGCCGACTTCTGGATCCAGGACCAGGAATACCGCGACACCGATACCGGGGAAATCTTCGACCGCTCGGCACTCAATGCGGAGCTCGAGAAAATCGAGAAACCGGCCGGCATCAGCAATCCGAAAGATTTCCGGAACGAGATCGTCAATTTTGTGTTGCGGGCACGCGCCAACAACGCGGGCAAGAACCCGGTCTGGACCAGCTACGAAAAGCTGCGCACCGTGATCGAGAAAAAAATGTTCTCGAACACCGAAGACCTGTTGCCGGTAATTTCGTTCAATGCCAAGGCCAGCGCGGACGAGCAGCAGAAGCACGAGGACTTCGTCAACCGCATGGTCGCCAAGGGCTACACCACACGGCAGGTCCGTTTGTTGTGCGACTGGTACCTGCGTGTACGCAAGAGTTCCTGAGGCTGGCGGCGCGCTGTGGCGGGCGCGTCATGTGTATGTGACCGGAGATCACCGTGCTCCAGCAAGTCATTGACAGGCGCTTGTCGGGAAAGAACAAATCCATCGGCAACCGCGAGCGTTTTTTGCGCCGCTTCCGCGAGCAGATACGTGATACCGTGCGCCGCGCCGTCGCCGGCCGCAGCATCCATGACATCGAGCAGGGCGAAGACGTTACCCTGCCGCGGCGCGACGTCTACGAGCCGGTGTTTGGGCACACCGGCGGCTCACGCGAGAGCGTTCACCCCGGAAACCGTGAATACGTGCGCGGCGACCGCATCGCGCGGCCCAAGGGCGGTAGTGGCGGTGGTTCGGGCGGCGAGGCCAGCCCCGACGGGGAGGGTAATGACGACTTTGTCTTTCGCATCACGCGCGAAGAGTTCATGCAGTACTTCTTCGACGACCTTGCGCTGCCCGACCTCATACGCACCCAGCTTTTGCCCGATGCGCCGGAATGGAAGTCGCGGCGCGCCGGTTTTATTTCAGACGGAACGCCGACCAACCTGCACGTGGTGCGTTCGCTGCGGGTCGCGCTCAGTCGGCGCATCGCCATAGGCGGGGAGACGCGGCGGCAATTGCATGCGCTGGAGGCGCAACTGGTACTTGCCCTGCGTAATGCGCCCGAGTTGCCCGACGAGATTCTTTCCCTGAAGACGGAGATCGACACGCTTCGCCGGCGCCTCAAGACGATTCCCTTCTTCGACCCCTTCGACCTGCGTTACCGCAACCGTGTCAGGGTGCCCCAGCCCACCTCCAAGGCGGTCATGTTTTGCTTGATGGACGTTTCGGGTTCCATGGATGAAACGCGCAAGGACATCGCCAAGCGGTTTTTTATCCTGCTGTACCTGTTTCTGCGCAAGCATTACGAGAAGACCGATGTCATCTTCATCCGCCACCACACCCAGGCCACCGAGGTATCCGAAGAGGAGTTTTTCCAGTCCACCGAGACCGGTGGCACCGTGGTGTCCAGCGCGCTGGCCTTGATGCACCAAATCATCCAGGAGCGTTACCCTCCCGGTGACTGGAACATTTATGGAGCGCAGGCTTCGGACGGCGACAACTGGCACCAGGATTCGTCCCGCTGCCGTGAGTTGCTGGTCAACAAGCTGCTGCCCGTGTCGCGCTATTTCGCTTATGTGCAGGTGGGTGAGGAAGACCAGAACCTCTGGGAAGAGTACACCCAGGTGCAGGAAGCGAACCGGAACTTCGCGATGCGCAAGGTGGGCAGTGCGGAAGAGATATTTCCTGTGTTCCGGGAGTTGTTCAAAAAAGGCGCCAAGCCATGACCAAGACCGCGAAAAAGCCTGCCGAAGTGGCGACGCCTGGCTTGTCCGACGCGGGGCGCCGGCGTGCCTGCCTGCCCTGTCCATCCGACTGGTCCTTCGAGTTGATCGAGCTTTATCACGGCGAGATTGCGCGGAAGGCAAAGTCCTTCGGCCTGGACACCTACCCGGTGCAACTCGAAGTCATTACCGCCGAGCAGATGATTGATGCCTATGCGTCGGTGGGAATGCCGGTGAACTACCGGCACTGGTCCTTCGGCAAGCAGTTCATTTCGACGGAAAAAAACTACCGGCGTGGCCAGATGGGGCTGGCTTACGAGGTCGTGATCAATTCCAACCCCTGCATCGCCTACCTCATGGAAGAAAACACCATGCCGATGCAGGCGCTGGTGATGGCGCATGCCTGCTACGGCCACAACTCCTTCTTCAAAGGCAACTACCTGTTCCAGATGTGGACCGATGCCGCCGCCATCGTCGACTACCTGGTCTACGCGCGGGCCTACATTGCCGAGTGCGAAGAGCGCCACGGCTGGGAGGCGGTCGAGCAGCTGCTGGACTCCTGCCACGCACTGATGAGCCACGGTGTGGACCGCTATCAGCGTTCGCAGAAGTTGTCGCTGGCGGAGGAAGAGGCCCGCCGCAAGGACCGCGAAGCTTATCTGCAGCAGCAGCTCAATGACCTGTGGCGCACGGTGCCCAAGCCGGCCGACAAGCCGGCCGAAAAAACCCATCGTCGTTTTCCGCCGGAGCCGCAGGAAAACATTCTGTATTTCATCGAGAAAAACGCGCCGCTGCTGGAGCCGTGGCAGCGCGAGGTGATCCGCATTGTGCGCAAGATCGGCCAGTATTTTTACCCGCAGCGCCAGACGCAGATCATGAACGAGGGCTGGGCCACCTTCTGGCATTACACGCTGCTCAATTCCCTGTATGACGAGGGCTTGCTGACCGACGGCTTCATGATCGAATGCCTGCGATCCCACACCAACGTTATTTACCAGCCGCCGGTAACTCATCCGGGCTACAACGGCGTCAACCCCTACGCGCTGGGTTTTGCCATGTTCAGCGACCTCAAGCGCATCTGCGAGTCTCCCACCGAGGAAGACCGGCAGTGGCTACCGGACGTGGCCGGCTCCAACTGGCTGGAGACGCTGGACTACGCGATGCGGCATTTCCGCGATGAGAGCTTCATCGGGCAATATCTTTCGCCGCGCCTGATCCGCGAATTCCGTCTCTTTTCAGTGGTGGATGACGCGACCAAGTCTGAGCTTGAGGTGGCGGCTATTCATGACGACGCCGGCTATCGGCACGTGCGCGAGGCGCTGTCTCGCCAGCATGACCTGAACTACCGCGAGCCCAACATACAGGTATGGGATGTGGACGTGCGCGGGAATCGGTCACTGACATTGCGCCACAGCCGCCACAACGATCGGACGCTCACGGACGATGTCCAGGAGGTGATCAGGCACATCGCGCGCCTGTGGGGTTTTGGTGTCCAGCTTGAAAGTGTGGACAAGCACGGCAAGGTGGTGCAGCACTGGGAAGCGCTGCCGCCGGCCTGATGCCCTCAGTCTGTGAGCGGTGTCTTAGACCGCGGCTTCCAGGCCGTTCCTGAAATGCTCGCGCATGCGTTGCGCGGTGCCGTCGGCGTCGCGCGCGGCCAGCGCCTGCATGATGGCGCGGTGTTCGGCCAATGATTCTTCGATGCGGCCGCTTTTGAGCAGCGAATTGTGGCGGTTGAGCTTCATTACCTTGCGCAGGTCGGCCACCATCTGGTCGCGCCAGCGGTTGTTGGCTATTTCCAGCAGGCGCATGTGAAAGGCCTCGTTGATTTCAAAAAAGCGTTCGCGGTTGCCTACTGCTTTTTCAAGCTCCTCATGCAGACCCTGCAGCTCCTTGAGCTGGGCCGGGGTCGCCTGGGCTGCGACCACGCCGGCCGCATCGCTCTCCAGCAGGGCGAGCAGGTGGTAAACGTCGGCAAGGTCGCGTTCAGAGACTTCCGTGACGTAGGCACCGCGACGTACCTTCATCGTGACAAGGCCTTCGGTTGCGAGCACCTTGAGGGCTTCGCGCAGCGGCGTGCGGCTGATGCCGTATTCCTCGGCCAGCTTGAGCTCGTCTATCCAGCTGCCCGGCGCCAGCTCGCGGTTGAAAATGCGCTGGCGCAGAAGCTCGGCGACTTCTTCATAAAGCGCTCGGGGAGTCAGGGACACGGCGGCCATGGACATAAGGTGTTTAGTGGGTAAGGCGAGCTTCGGGCGCGCGCTGCTTCCTGTCAGCGCTGCAGGCATCTTACTCGAAACTGAATTTTGCATCAATAATTATAAATGATGTAAACTTGAAGCGATCACGAATCCACCTGCCGGGGACCTGGTTTGCATCGCCAGCCTCCGCAGATCCTGTTACGGTAAACATCCCATGTCCAAGCGTCCTCCCCAACCTGAATTTCCTGCCGCCAGCCTTGAGGCCTGGGCTAAAGCGGCCGCCAAGTCGGCCCCGGGCGGCAATGTGGATGCGCTGAACTGGCAGACGCCAGACGGCATCAGCGTCAAGCCGCTGTACACCGCCCAAGACATTGAAGGCCTTCCCCACACCAACACGCTGCCGGGCTTTGAGCCTTTCATTCGTGGACCGCAAGCAACCATGTATGCGGTGCGCCCCTGGACGATCCGCCAGTACGCGGGCTTTTCCACGGCAGAGGAATCCAACGCCTTCTACCGCAAGGCGCTGGCCGCCGGCGGGCAGGGCGTGTCGGTGGCCTTCGACCTTGCCACGCACCGCGGCTACGACAGCGACCACCCGCGCGTGACCGGCGACGTGGGCAAGGCCGGCGTGGCGATCGATTCGGTCGAGGACATGAAGATATTGTTCGACCAGATCCCTCTCGACAAGGTCAGCGTCTCCATGACCATGAACGGCGCGGTGCTGCCGGTGCTGGCGGGCTATGTGGTGGCGGCTGAAGAGCAGGGCGTCGCCCAGGACAAATTGAGCGGAACCATACAGAACGACATCCTCAAGGAGTTCATGGTCCGCAACACCTATATCTTCCCGCCCCAGCCCAGCATACGCATCATCGGCGACATCATTGAATACACGGCGCAGAACATGCCGAAGTTCAATTCGATCTCGATCTCGGGCTACCACATGCAGGAAGCCGGCGCCAACCAGGCGCTGGAGCTGGCCTTCACGCTGGCTGACGGCAAAGAGTATGTAAAAACCGCGCTGGGCAAGGGCCTGGACGTGGACGAGTTCGCCGGACGCCTGAGCTTCTTCTGGGCTGTCGGCATGAATTTCTACCTGGAAGTCGCCAAGATGCGCGCCGCGCGCCTGCTGTGGTGCCGCATCATGAAGGGCTTCAATGCCCAAAACCCCAAGAGCCTGATGCTGCGTACGCACTGCCAGACTTCCGGCTGGAGCCTGACCGAGCAGGACCCGTACAACAACGTGGTGCGCACCACCATCGAAGCCATGGCGGCGGTCTTTGGCGGTACGCAGAGCCTGCATACCAATTCGTTCGATGAAGCGATTGCGCTGCCCACCGAGTTCAGCGCCCGCATCGCCCGCAACACCCAGCTCATCATCCAGGAAGAAACCCACATTCCCCATGTGATTGACCCCTGGGCCGGCAGCTACATGATGGAAAAGCTCACCCAGGACATGGCCGACGCCGCCTGGGCCATCATTGAGGAAGTCGAGGCCATGGGCGGCATGACCAAGGCGGTGGACAGTGGTTGGGCCAAGCTCAAGATCGAGGCGGCAGCGGCCGAAAAGCAGGCACGCATCGACAGCGGCAAGGACGTGATCGTCGGCGTCAACAAGTACAAACTCAAGACCGAAGACGCCATCGAGTCGCGCGACATCGACAACGTGGCCGTGCGCGAGGGCCAGATCACCCGGCTCAAGGCCATCAAGGCCAGCCGCGACAACGCGGCGGTGCAGGCCGCGCTGGACGCCCTGACGGCGGCCGCCGAGAATAACAATGGCAATCTGCTGGACCTCAGCATCAAGGCCGTGCGCCTGCGCGCCACGGTGGGCGAGGTGAGCGATGCCCTCGAGAAAGTTTACGGGCGCCACCGCGCCGATACACAAAAGGTGACTGGTGTGTACGCTGCCGCTTATGACTCTGCCGAAGGCTGGGAAACCCTCAAGACCGAAATCAACGCCTTCGCCGAAGCGCAGGGCCGCCGCCCGCGCGTGATGATCTCCAAGCTGGGCCAGGACGGCCACGACCGCGGCGCCAAAGTGGTGGCCACGGCCTTCGCCGACCTGGGTTTCGACGTGGACATGGGGCCGCTGTTCCAGACGCCAGAGGAATGCGCGCGTCAGGCGATTGAAAACGACGTGCATGCGGTGGGTGTCTCTACGCTGGCGGCGGGCCATAAGACGCTGGTGCCGGCCATCATCGCCGAGCTGAAAAAGCAGGGCGCCGACGACATCATCGTGTTTGTCGGCGGTGTGATTCCGCGGCAGGACTACGAGATGCTGTACGAGGCGGGCGTGAAGGGCATCTACGGCCCGGGCACGCCGATTCCGGCCAGCGCCAAGGATGTGCTGGAGCAGATTCGCAAAGCTCTCGCGGCCTGAGCGATGTTGAATCGCTTATTCCTGAGCTTGTCCAGTCTCATCGCGGGCATTGTGCTGGCCTGGCAGCTCTGGAGTGCACTGCCGGTTGTTTCGGTACTGGTCTTTGTATTCTTCGTGGTGGTCGCGAGGTTTTGTCTTTGCGGAACCCGGGAGAGCTGGGATAAATGGTTTGGGTGGCTGACTTGGTAGCGACATCGATCGATCAGCTTACTGATCAAATTAACACAAGACAGAAGCACCAAAGATGTGCAAGAACAGATTTGCGTCACTGTTGCGAAGTGAGCCCGCGGTGACGGACATCAGTTTGCGCCTGTCCCTGCAACCGGTGGCTGCCGGCGACTTCGAAGACATGCTGGCCTTGCGCATAGAGGCGATGCAGCCCAGCCTGGAACGCGTCGGCCGCTTTGACCTCGCGCGCTCGCGCGAGCGCTTGTCCGCGGGATTTTTTCCGCAGTACATGCAACACATCCTGCTGGACGGCGAGCGCGTGGGTTTCTTCACGCTCAAGCCCGAAGGCGAAGCGGCCGTGCGGCTTGACCACCTTTACCTGCGCAGCAGCGCCAGTGGCCAGGGCATAGGTTCGTGGGTGCTACGGCAGGTGCTTGCCCAGGCACGTGAGCGCGGCCTGGCCGTCAGGCTTACCGCGCTGAAAGAAAGTGATGCTAACCGTTTCTATCTGCGCCACGGTTTTGTGCTGCAAGGCGAAGAAGGCGTGGACCTGCACTATGAATGGCCCGCGGTGGAGCGCGTGGCGTGATGACCGCGCCTGATTTTCTCCAGGCGATCATGGGCCCGGATGCGATGGCCCAGCGCCGCGCCATCGCCAAGGCCATCACGCTGCTGGAGTCCACCCGCGCCGACCACCGTGCCCAGGGCGACGAACTGCTGACGGCCTTGCTGCCGCACACCGGCAAGGCCATGCGCCTGGGCATCAGCGGCGTGCCCGGGGTCGGTAAGTCGACTTTTATCGAAGTGCTGGGTTTGCATCTGATCGCGCAAGGCCATCGCGTCGCTGTGCTGACCATCGATCCTTCCTCTTCCGTCTCGGGCGGCTCCATCCTGGGCGACAAGACCCGCATGGAAAAACTCTCGGTGCATGAACGTGCCTACATCCGGCCCAGCCCTTCCAGTGGCAACCTGGGCGGCGTGGCCGAAAAGACGCGCGAGGCCATGCTGGTCTGCGAAGCCGCCGGCTACGACGTGGTGATCGTCGAAACCGTGGGCGTGGGCCAGAGTGAAACCGCCGTCGCCAACATGACCGACATGTTTGTGCTGATGCAGCTGCCCAACGCTGGCGACGATCTGCAGGCCATCAAAAAAGGCGTGATGGAGCTGGCCGACCTGGTCATCATCAACAAAGCCGACATCGACGCCGATGCCGCCATGCGGGCCGAGGCGCAGATCACCTCGGCGATGCGCCTGTTCGGCCTGGTCAACAATGCCATGGGCAGCGAGCAGGCCGCCAACATCGATAAAACCTGGCACCCGCAGGTCATCCAGCTCAGCGCGCTCCACAACAAGGGCGTTGATGCATTCTGGAAAGCCGTGACGCAATTCAAGGCTTTGCAAATCGCCAACGGCCAGCTGGCAGCACGCCGCAAGCAGCAGTCGCTTTCCTGGATGTGGGAGCGCATTGATGCAGGTCTCAAGCAGGCCTTCCGCCGCGACCCGGCAGTGAGCGCCTTGCTTCCTACATTGGTGGCCCAAGTGGCCGACGGGCGCATGCCGGCCTCGACTGCAGCAAGAAATCTGCTCTCTGCCCAGTCAGGAAATGGGAAAGCAGCTATCAAATAAATAGCAAAGTAGTGAAATGGCGTTCAGAGCGCCGCACAAACAAAACGTGAGTAAACAGAAAGCAGGCCATGCAGGAAATCCTTGAACAACTCGAAAAGAAACGCGCCGCGGCCCGCCTGGGCGGCGGCCAGAAGCGCATAGACGCGCAGCACGGCAAAGGCAAGCTGACGGCGCGTGAGCGGCTGGAGCTACTGCTCGACGAAGGCACGTTCGAAGAGTGGGACATGTTTGTCGAGCACCGCTGCACCGACTTCGGCATGCAGGACAACAAGATCCCCGGCGACGGCGTGGTTACCGGCTACGGCATGATCAATGGCCGCCTGGTGTTTGTCTTCAGCCAGGACTTCACGGTGTTTGGCGGCGCCTTGAGCGAAGCCCATGCCGAGAAAATCTGCAAGGTGATGGACCAGGCCATGAAGGTGGGCGCGCCCGTCATCGGCCTCAACGATTCGGGCGGCGCCCGTATCCAGGAGGGTGTGGCCTCATTGGGTGGATATGCCGACGTGTTCCAGCGCAACGTGATGGCCAGCGGCGTCATTCCGCAGATCAGCATGATCATGGGCCCCAGCGCAGGCGGCGCGGTGTACTCGCCGGCGATGACCGATTTCATCTTCATGGTCAAAGACAGCTCATACATGTTTGTCACAGGCCCCGAGGTCGTCAAGACCGTGACGCATGAGGAAGTGACCGCGGAAGAGCTGGGCGGCGCCACCACCCACACCACGCGTAGCGGCGTGGCCGACCTGGCGTTTGAAAATGATGTCGAGGCGCTGCTGATGCTGCGCCGCCTCTACAACTACCTGCCGCTGAACAACCGCGAAAAAGCCCCGGTGCGCCCCAGCGCCGACCCGGCCGGCCGCATGGACCTGAGCCTGGACACGCTGGTGCCCGAGAACCCAAACAAGCCGTACGACATGAAAGAACTCATCGTCAAGACGGTGGACGACGGCGACTTCTTCGAAATCCAGCCCGAGTACGCGAAAAACATCATCATCGGCTTTGCCCGCATGGAAGGGCAGACGGTCGGCATCGTCGCCAACCAGCCGCTGGTGCTGGCCGGTTGCCTGGACATCAAGAGCTCCATCAAGGCCGCGCGCTTTGTGCGTTTTTGTGATGCCTTCAATATCCCGGTCATCACTTTTGTTGACGTGCCTGGCTTCATGCCCGGTACATCGCAGGAGTACGGCGGCATCATCAAGCACGGCGCCAAGCTGCTGTATGCGTACGCGGAATGCACCGTGCCGAAGATCACCGTCATCACGCGCAAGGCCTATGGCGGCGCCTATGACGTGATGGCCTCCAAGCATCTGCGCGGCGACGTCAACTTCGCCTGGCCTAACGCCGAGATCGCCGTGATGGGAGCGAAGGGTGCGGTGGAAATCATCTTCCGCGAAGACAAGGGCGACCCGGCCAAGCTGGCTGCCAAGGAGGCTGAATACAAGGCACGCTTCGCCAATCCGTTTGTGGCGGGCGCACGCGGCTTTATCGACGACGTGATCCTGCCGCACGAAACGCGCAAGCGAATTTGCCGTTCTTTGGTGATGTTGCGCGATAAAAAAATTGAAAACCCTTGGCGCAAGCACGGGAACATTCCTCTGTGAACGGCAGGAGCAAGACAACCATGTTTACCAAAATCCTCATAGCTAACCGAGGCGAAATCGCCTGCCGCGTCATCCTCACCGCCCGCAAGATGGGCATCCAGACCGTTGCCGTGTATTCCGATGCCGACAAGGACGCACGCCATGTCGAGCTGGCCGACGAGGCCGTCAGTATCGGCCCGGCGCCCAGCCGTGACAGTTACCTGCAGGCCGACAAGATCATCGCGGCCTGCAAGCAGACGGGTGCGCAGGCCGTGCACCCGGGCTATGGCTTTCTGAGCGAGAACGCGGGCTTCGCGAAGCGGGTGGAAGAAGAAGGCATCATCTTTATCGGCCCCAAGCATTACTCGATCGCCGCCATGGGCGACAAGATCGAGTCGAAGAAGCTGGCCGGCGCGGCAGGTGTGAACTGTATTCCCGGCGTGAACGATGCGATTGAAACGGCCGAGAAGGCGGTGGAGATCGCCAAAGGCATTGGCTACCCCGTGATGATCAAGGCCTCGGCCGGCGGCGGTGGCAAGGGCTTGCGTGTGGCCTTTAACGACAAGGAAGCCTTTGAAGGCTTTACCTCGTGCCGCAATGAAGCGCGCAACAGTTTTGGTGACGACCGCGTCTTTATCGAGAAGTTTGTCGAAGAACCCCGCCACATCGAGATTCAGCTCCTGGGCGATAGCCATGGCAATGTGGTGTACCTCAATGAGCGTGAATGCTCTATCCAGCGGCGCCACCAGAAGGTGATTGAAGAGGCGCCGTCGCCTTTTATCAGCGACGCCACGCGCAAGGCCATGGGTGAGCAGGCGGTGGCGCTGGCCAAGGCGGTGAAGTACCAGAGCGCCGGCACGGTGGAGTTTGTGGTCGGCAAAGACCAGAGCTTTTACTTCCTTGAGATGAACACGCGGCTGCAGGTAGAGCATCCGGTGACGGAATGCATCACCGGGCTGGACCTGGTGGAGCTGATGATTCGTGTGGCGGCCGGCGAGGAGCTGCCGATCGCGCAGAAAGACGTGCAGCGCAATGGCTGGGCCATTGAATGCCGGATCAATGCTGAAGACCCGTTCCGAAGCTTCTTGCCCTCCACGGGCCGGCTGGCGCGCTTTCAGCCGCCGAAGGAGACCATGTTCGCGGCCGACACCTCGCAGCTGTACGGCGTGCGCGTTGATACCGGTGTGCAGGACGGCGGCGAGATCCCGATGTTTTACGACTCGATGATTGCCAAGCTCATCGTGCACGGCAAGGATCGCAAAGAGGCGATTGCCAAAATGCGCGAGGCGCTTAACGGCTTTGTGATTCGCGGCATCTCCAGCAATATTCCTTTCCAAGCCGCGTTGCTGGCGCATCCGAAATTTGTGGCGGGTGAGTTCAACACTGGCTTCATTGCCGAAAACTACAGCAAGGGCTTTCATGCGGAAGATGTGCCGCATGACGACCCGGACTTCCTGGTGGCGCTGGCGGCCTACGTCAACCGCCGCCAGCTGGGCCGCGCGGCCGGCATCAGCGGCCAGATGCCTGGCCATGGCGTGACGGTAGGCGAGCAGTTTGTGGTGGTCGGCCTGGGAGCCGCGGGGCAGAACACGCAGCACCCGGTGACGGTGCGCGACTATGTGGCTAAAACGGGCTCCAGCGCAATAGACACGGGCGCGAGCAGCTATGAAATTTGTAGCAACTGGCATTTGGGCGGCGCGCGCATCCGGGGCACTGTTAATGGCCAGCCGTTTGCTGCGCAGGTTGAACGCGGCGTGGGGCGTAATCCACTGGCCTTTCGCATTGCCCACAACGGGACCCGGCTGGACGCCTTGGTCCTGTCGCCACGTGCGGCGCAACTGCATGCGCTGATGCCGTATAAGGCGCCGCCGGACATGAGTCGTTATGTGCTGTCGCCCATGCCCGGCCTGCTGGTGGACGTGGCCGTGCAGGTGGGGCAGAAAGTACAAGCCGGTGAGCGCGTGGCCGTGATTGAAGCCATGAAGATGGAAAACGTGTTGTTCGCCGTGGCCGACGGTGTGGTCGGCAAGGTGCTGGCTACCAAAGGCGAATCGCTGAGCGTGGACCAGCCGATTGTGGAGTTCCAGTCATGAGCACCGTACGACCCTTCAAGGTGCTCGGTGTTCAGCAGATTGCGATTGGCGCCACCAGTAAAGACCGCCTGCGCACGCTGTGGGTGGACATGCTGGGCCTGGAAGTCACCGGTAACTTCGTCAGCGAGCGCGAGAACGTGGACGAAGACATTTGCGCTATCGGCAGCGGCCCGTTCAAGGTCGAGGTCGACCTGATGCAGCCGCTTGACATGGACAAGAAGCCCGCGGTGCACACCACACCCCTGAACCACGTGGGCTTGTGGATCGACGACCTGCCCAAAGCCGCGGAATGGCTGACGGCCCAGGGTGTGCGTTTTGCGCCTGGCGGCATACGCAAGGGGGCGGCGGGGTTTGATATCTGCTTTTTGCACCCCAAGGCTAACGATGCGTTTCCTCTTTCGGGTGAGGGTGTGCTGATTGAGTTGGTGCAGGCGCCACCCGAGGTGATCAAGGCGTTTGCTGCCCTGGGCTGAAGAGTGGCTCAGCTTTTCTTGTTGTTTTTTTCGCGCTGTGCCCGGGCGCGAGCCAGGGCAGCTTCAATCACCATGCGCTTGCGGTCTGCAACCGCGGGGTCGCCCTCGGGGCGCGCCGACGGGGCCGCAGGCGGGCCTCCTGCTTTCCGTTCTTCCCTGGCGTCAGGGCTTGCCGGATTCTTGTACCTGGCCTGATGAAATTCATAACGGGTTCTGGCGGTGTCGGCTTCTTGCCGGGACCATGCCGCCCAGCCAGTGCGCGTACCGGTAATGTTTTCCAGGCTGATGCAATCCACAGGGCAAACGGGAATGCACAATTCGCAGCCGGTGCACCACGGCTCGATTACCGTGTGCATCATCTTGTTGCTGCCCATGATGGCGTCCGTCGGGCAGGCCTTGATGCATAGCGTGCAGCCTATGCACCAGTTTTCATCGATGATCGCTACGGCGCGGGGAGCTTCGACGCCATTGGCGGGATTGAGTGGCTGCACGGGCTGGCCCGTGATGGCAGACAGGCGCTGTACGCCTTCCGCGCCGCCGGGCGGGCATTGGTTGATGGCAGCTTCACCTGTTGCAATGGCCGTTGCGTAAGCTGCGCAATCGGGATAGCCACAACGGGTGCACTGGGTTTGGGGTAGCGCGGCGTTGATGCGCTCAAAAAGAGAAGAAGCGGCAGGGGAGGTCACCGGGCTATTGTCCTACCTGCCGGGATCCTGCCAGGCAGGTCCGGCCGGATATGCCTTCAGGCCTGCTTGCTGCGAGCAGACTTCTTTGTCGCTGGCTTTGCGGTGGCCTTGTCGGCGGTCTTTGCGGCAGGTTTTGCTATCTTTTTAGTAGCTGCTGACGCCCGTTTTACCTGGGCTGGGGCTTGATTGTTTTCGGAAATAAAGGCCTTGACCTGCGGATAGACAATTTCGCGCCAGCGGCGGCCGCTGAAAATCCCGTAGTGGCCGGCTCCCTTGACTTCCAGGTGCTTCTGGAGCGCCTTGGGGATGTTGTGGCAAAGGCTGTGGGCTGCCTCGGTCTGGCCTGAGCCGGAGATATCGTCCAGTTCGCCTTCGACGGTGAAATGGGCCGTGGTCTTGATGTCCTGGGGGCGCACGCGTTCAAGTTCACCGTTCTCATTCCTCACGTCCCAGGTGCCGTTGACCAGCTTGAACTCCTGGAACACTGTCTTGATGGTGTCGAGGTAGTAATCGGCATCCATGTCGAGCACGGCGTTGTATTCGTCGTAGAACTTGCGGTGCGCTTCGGCACTGGCGTCATCACCCTTGATAAGGTCCTTGAAATAGTCATAGTGGCTGCTGGCGTGGCGGTCGGGGTTCATCGCGACAAACCCGGTGTGCTGCAGAAAGCCGGGGTAGACGCGCCGCCCGGCGCCCGGGAAGTTGCTGGGCACGCGGTAGATCACATTGTTTTCAAACCACTCGTAGCTCTTGTTCATGGCCAGGTTGTTCACGGCCGTGGGTGACTTGCGCGCATCGATGGGTCCACCCATCATGGTCATGCTCAGGGGTGTGGTTTCGCCGCGCGAGGCCATGAGCGATACCGCCGCGAGCACCGGTACGGTGGGCTGGCAGACGCTGATGACGTGGCAATTGCCGTAAATGCCCTGGATGTGGCGGATGAATTCCTGCACGTAGTTGACGTAGTCATCCAGGTGAAAGGAGCCTTCGGAAAGCGGCACGGTGCGGGCGTTTTTCCAGTCGGTGATATAGACCTTGTGGTCTTTGAGCATGGTTTTAACGGTATCGCGCAGCAAGGTGGCGTAGTGGCCCGACAGGGGGGCCACGATCAGCACGGCGGGCTCGCCTTTCAGCCCGGTCAGCGTGGCGGGGTCATCGGTAAAGCGCTTGAAGCGGCGCAATTCGCAAAAGGGCTTGTCGAGCTCCACGCGTTCATGGATGCTGACATCGGTGCCGTTGACATCGACAGTTCGAATATCAAAAGCCGGTTTTTCATAGTCTTTCCCCAAGCGGTAAATGAGGCTGTAACCGGCAGCCACGCGCTGGGCAAACGGATTTTGACCCATGGGTGACAGCGGATTGCCGTAAAGCTTTGCGGCGGCTTGCGCAAAGTCGACAAAAGGCTCCATCAAGGTGCGTTGGGCTTCATAGACTTGGTACAGCATCGGGGTCAACCTTGGTTATGTATTTACTTCGATAAATCGTAGTATGTTGCAGTGCAATATAACAGGCAGGCGCTGCACTGATTTGAGGATAACCACCAATTCCGGGCGCTTTTCACGGGATTGGTGCCAAAGCCCCACGCAGGCGGGCCGGGGCTTGTTTACCGATAAACCGCCGCCACCTGCAAAATTGTAGGAACACTTACCATTCTGCCTCCGGCCAGCGGTTTTGCCGACCCTCTGGGACCGCAGACCTGAACAGGAAACAACAATATGCTCCCCACTATTGACGCCTCTGCGCTGGACCGATTGGCCTCCCTGAAGAAATCCGACAGGATGCCAGTGATGTTTGTGGGCCATGGCAGCCCCATGAACGCCATCGGAGACAACGAATACCGGCGCAGCTGGCAGGCGCTGGGCGCCGAATTTGGGACGAAATACCCCAAACCGCAGCTGATTTTGTGCATTTCCGCCCATTGGCTGACCGAAGGCTGGTGGCTGACCGGCATGGACAAGCCCAAGACCATCCACGACTTCGGCGGTTTTCCGCAGGAGCTGTTCGACCAGCAATACCCCGCGCCCGGCGATCCAGCCGCCGCGCAGGCCATCAGCCAGCTGGTACGCCAGCGCGCCTCGGCGCCGCTGGGCATCGATGAAGGCGAGTGGGGGCTGGACCATGGCGCCTGGTCAGTGCTCAAGCCCATGTTCCCGGATGCGGACATTCCGGTGATCCAGCTCAGCATGGACTACGGCCGCGCACCCGAGGACCACTACGCGCTGGCAAAGCAGCTCAAGGCCTTGCGCGAGCGCGGGGTGCTGGTGGTGGCCAGCGGCAACATCGTGCACAACCTGCGCCAGATGCAGCGGGGCGCGACGGGCAGCCAGGCTTACGACTGGGCGCTGGAGTTCGATCAGATCACCGGCGGCTACCTGCAGCAGGGCAACCTCGATGCGCTGCAGAATTTCCAGAAACTGGGCCAGGTGGCCAAAATTGCGCATCCCACCTATGAGCACTACCTGCCCCTGTTGTATGCTGCCGGCGCCGCTGACGGGAAGGAGCCGATGCGCTTTTTCAACACCAGCTTTCAGGCGGGGTCGATCTCGATGCGTTCGGCGGTGTGGGGCTAGGCGTTCAGTTGCTGACCTGCAGCCAGGGCCAGCGCTCCTGGTAGGCAGCGGCTTTCTTTTCAAACAGCGGCAGGTGAGGGCACAGCGGATTCGGGCTGAGCCGGCCCTGGTACAGATCGCCCAAGCCGTTGGGCGCATAAAGCTCCAGGCCTGAGCCGCCTGCCGTCAGGCCTACACAGGTGCTGGTGACCAGGAAGCGGTCAATGCCGTCCCGGGAACTGCGCAGGGCAGGGTAGGGAAAACCGAAATAGCCCTGGTACCAGGTATGGACCCGGGCTTGGTTCTTCGCCTCCACCGTGATGCTTTGGCCCGCAAAACAGGACTGGACCCGCTCGTTGACCCGGGTTTCAGCCGCCTCCGAGAGGTCGGAGGGGTCAAAGTAAAACAGGTCGTAGTCTTTGATGTGGGCTTCGGGCGGGTTGCCTGAGCGCAGATTCCAGACAGTCTGAAAGAGGCAGCCCGCGACCAGCCAGGCATCCGGCAGTCCCAAGGTGGGCAACTGCGCGAGGATGCGTTGGTTGTGGCGGTTTTGCAGGGCGTCCCGGATAAAGATATCCGGGTTGACGGGCTCAGAGGCGCCGGTGGAATCAGACGACCTTGGCAATCGACGCGCAGACGTAGTCGATGTTCTTGCTGTTGAGCGCTGCCACGCACATGCGGCCGGTGTCGGTGCCGTAGACGCCGAACTCGCTGCGCAGGCGCACCATCTGGTCCTTGCTAAGGCCGGAATAGCTGAACATGCCGATCTGGGCGGTGATGAAGCTCATGTCTTCTTTGACGCCGGCGGCCTTCAGGCCGTCCACGAGCTTTTGGCGCATGGCTTTGATGCGCACACGCATTTCGCCCAGTTCCTGCTCCCATTGGGTGCGCAGGGCTGGCGTGTTGAGCACCGTGGCCACCACCATGCCGCCGTGGATTTGCGGGTTGCTGTAGTTGGTGCGGATGACCAGCTTGAGCTGCGACAGCACGCGGTCAGCTTCTTCTTTGGACTGGCAAAGCACCGACAGGGCGCCCACGCGTTCGCCGTAGAGGCTGAAGCTCTTGGAAAAGGAGGTCGACACAAAAAAGCTCAGGCCGGCAGCCACAAATTTGCCGATGACAGCGCCGTCTTCCGCAATACCGTGGCCGAAACCCTGGTACGCCATGTCGAGGAAAGGCGTCAGTTTGCGCGCCTTGACGGCGGCGATTACCTGGTCCCACTGGGCCGTGGTGATGTCATAGCCGGTCGGGTTGTGGCAGCAGGCGTGCAGCACGACGATAGTGCCTTCGGCTGCCGCGTTGAGGGCGGCGAGCATGCCGTCGAAGTTGACGCCGCGCTTGGCCGCATCGTAGTAAGGATAGCTTTCAACGACGAAACCAGCCTGGCTGAAAAGCGCGCGGTGGTTTTCCCAGCTCGGGTCGGAAATCAGCACCTTGGCATTGGGGCTGAGCTTTTTGAGGAAGTCGGCGCCTACCTTGAGGCCGCCCGTGCCGCCTATGCCTTGTACGGTGGCAACGCGGCCGCTCTTGACGGGCTCGCTGTCAACGCCGAACACCAGGCCTTTGACGGCGGCGTCGTAGGCGGCGATGCCGTCGATCGGCAGGTAGCCGCGGGCCTTGGGGTCGGCCATCATCTGTTTTTCGGCCGCCTGCACGCACTGCAGCAGGGGGAGTTTGCCGTTGTCGTCGTAGTACACGCCTACGCCCAGGTTGACCTTGGCGGGATTGGTATCGGCATTGAACTGCTCGTTCAGGCCCAGGATGGGGTCACGCGGGGCCATTTCGACAGCGGTAAACAAAGACATGAAATATCCTCAGAGAAGTGAAAAGAAGGCGAAAGCGACGATACGGAATTCAGGCCACGGATTTAGGTCACAAGTTGACCGGAAAGAAGGCTACAAGAGGTATTAAAAACGGCAATCCGGAAGCGATGGGGGATTGCAATTCCCATTTTCGGCCGAATGTCGTATTCTGTTTGGTTGCCCTGAATTTTAACGGGGCTTGATCGAGGTTTTATGCCAGAAGCTATGGAAGTCATAACTGATCCAGTCAACACCGACCCAGCAGCGGGCCAGTTCATCCGTTTTCCGGATTCCCCGTTCGAGCTGTTTCAGCCCTACCCGCCGGCGGGCGACCAGCCGACGGCAATCGACCAACTGGTCGAAGGCGTCAATGACGGTGAAGTGTTCCAGACCCTGCTGGGCGTGACCGGTTCGGGGAAGACCTTCACCATGGCCAACGTGATCGCCCGCCTGGGCCGCCCGGCCATCGTGTTTGCGCCCAACAAGACGCTGGCGGCGCAGCTGTACAGCGAATTCCGCGAGTTTTTCCCCAAGAACGCGGTCGAGTATTTCGTCAGCTATTACGACTACTACCAGCCCGAGGCGTATGTGCCGCAGCGCGACTTGTTCATTGAAAAGGACTCGGCCATCAACGAGCACATCGAGCAGATGCGCCTGTCGGCCACCAAGAGCGTGCTGGAGCGGCGCGACACCATCATCGTCGGCACGGTCAGCGCGATTTACGGCATAGGCGCGCCCGAGGATTACACGCAGATGCGTTTCATCGCGCGCACTGGCGACAAAATGGGCCAGCGTGACGTGATCGCGCGCCTGATCCGCATGCAGTACACGCGCAACGAGCAGGACTTCGCGCGCGGTACCTTCCGGGTGCGCGGCGATGTGATCGATGTCTTCCCGGCCGAGCATTCCGAGCTCGCCATACGCATCGAACTGTTCGACGATGAGATCGAATCGCTGCAGCTGTTCGATCCGCTCACCGGCCGCATCCGCCAGAAAATCCCGCGTTTTGTGGTCTATCCCAAGAGCCACTACGTCACGCCGCGCGACAAGGTCATGACGGCGGTGGAAACCATCAAGCTGGAGCTGTCCGAACGCGTGGCCCAGTTTGTCGCCGACGGCAAGCTGGTGGAAGCCCAGCGTATTGAGCAGCGAACCCGTTTCGACCTGGAAATGTTGAGCGAAATCGGCCACTGCAAGGGCATTGAAAACTACACCCGCCACCTGAGCGGCTCGCCGCCGGGATCGCCGCCGTCGACGCTGTGCGATTACCTGCCCAAGGACGCGGTGATGTTCCTCGACGAGAGCCATGTCATGATCGGTCAGCTCAACGCAATGTACAACGGCGACCGGGCGCGCAAGACGACGCTGGTGGAGTACGGCTTTCGCCTGCCCAGCGCGCTGGACAACCGGCCGCTCAAGTTCGAGGAATTCGAGTCCAAGATGCGGCAGGCGGTTTTTGTTTCGGCTACGCCGGCAAACTATGAAAAAGAGCACGCCGGCAAAGTGGTGGAGCAGGTGGTCCGCCCGACCGGCCTGGTCGACCCGCAGGTGGAGGTGCGGCCGGCCACCCACCAGGTCGATGACGTGCTGCAGGAAATCCGCATCCGGGTCGAGAAAAACGAGCGGGTGCTGATCACCACACTGACCAAGCGCATGGCGGAGCAGTTGACTGACTACCTCAGCGACAACGGCGTCAAGGTGCGCTACCTGCACAGCGATGTGGACACGGTCGAGCGCGTGGAGATCCTGCGCGACCTGCGGTTGGGCGCTTTTGACGTACTGGTGGGTATCAACCTGCTGCGCGAGGGCCTGGACATTCCCGAGGTGTCGCTGGTGGCCATTCTGGACGCCGACAAAGAGGGTTTTTTGCGCGCGGAACGCAGCCTGATCCAGACCATAGGCCGGGCCGCCCGCAACCTGAACGGACGCGCGATCCTGTATGCCGACCGAATCACCGACTCCATGAAAAAAGCCATGGACGAGACCGAACGGCGGCGCAACAAGCAGATTGCCTTCAACTTGGAGCACGGCATCACGCCGCGTAGCGTGGTCAAGCGCATCCGCGACCTGATCGACGGCGTCTACAGCGAGAAATCGGGCAAGGAAGCCGAAAAACTTGAGATGCAGAAGGCGCTGGTCGAGGACATGAGTGAAAAGGACATCGCGCGCGAAATCAAGCGGCTGGAAAAGCAGATGATCGAACACGCCAAGAACCTGGAGTTCGAAAAAGCCGCCCGGGTGCGCGACCAGCTGCACAGCCTCAAAGAGCAGGCTTTCGGCGCTCCGGGCACCGACAACGTTCTGCCCGTGTCGGCCGCGGGCCAAACCCGAACCTGAGCCGATAGCGGCGCAGTGCAACCCCTTATTGCACCAATATGGTGCAATAAGGGGTTGGGTCTACGGGTTAGCCCCATGTTTTTGGCATCGCCAGCGGCAAAAACCCTGCTTGTGTTATACTTGACGAAAACAGTCAAGAACAATAGCCAGAACAACAAAAAGCCCCCGCGATACCGGTTGACTGACCTGGGCGGCTGGAGGAAGAGTTCCCTGTAGGCCACAAGCTTTCAGGGTGAAAACGACAGTCAAGCCATTTAAAGGAGCTTGTTATGCGCCTCACAACCAAAGGCCGCTTTGCGGTCACTGCGATGATTGATTTGGGACTGCGCCAGAACAACGGCCCGGTCACCCTGGCTGCGATCAGCCAGCGTCAGCAGATTTCCCTGTCCTACCTCGAACAGCTCTTCGGCAAGCTGCGCCGCCACGAACTGGTGGAGTCCACTCGTGGCCCCGGCGGCGGTTACACCTTGGGCCGTAAGGCTTCCGAGATCACCGTGGCTGACATCATCGTGTCGGTGGACGAGCCGATCGATGCCACCCAGTGCGGCGGCAAGGAAAACTGCCTGGGCGAGGGCGGCCGGTGCATGACGCACGAGCTGTGGGCTTCGCTGAACAGCCGCATGGTGGAGTTCCTGGATTCCGTGACCCTGCAAAAACTGGTGGAAGACCAGCTGGCCAAGGGCGTGGTGATCGAGAACACCCCTCAAGTGAAAAAAGCCATTTTCACAGCGCCGGCTGTGAAGCCGATTCGCGTGAACGCGCCGAACTCGGTCTTTGCACTGGGCAATGCATTTTCCAAGTCCTGATGGATCCGTGCCGGGCATTGTTTGCCCGGCTTTATCCCTTTGTGACCCGATTGCATTGACTTCATTGATCGCGCTGCCAGCCAGCCTGTGAATTTAAAGAGCTAGCCACATGGACACCCCACATTTTCCGATCTACATGGACTACAGCGCCACGAACCCCTGCGACCCGCGGGTAGTGGACGCCATGATTCCCTGGTTGCGCGAACACTTCGGCAACCCCGCTTCGCGCAGCCACGCCTGGGGCTGGGAGGCGGAAGCCGCCGTTGAGAAGGCGCGCGAGCAGATCGCCGACCTGATAGGCGCCGACCCGCGCGAAATCGTCTGGACCAGCGGCGCGACCGAGTCCAACAACCTGGCTCTGAAGGGCGCTGCCCATTTCTACAAGACCAAGGGGAAGCACATCATCACGGTCAAGACCGAGCACAAGGCCGTGCTTGACACCTGCCGCGAACTGGAGCGCCAGGGCTTTGAAGTGACCTACATGGACGTTCAAGCCGATGGCTTGCTGGACCTGGAAGCGTTCAAAGCCGCCATCCGCCCCGACACCATCCTGGTCAGCGTCATGTTCGTCAACAACGAAATCGGCGTGATCCAGGACATCCCGGCCATTGGCGCTCTGTGCCGTGAAAAAGGCATCATCTTCCATGTGGATGCCGCGCAAGCTACAGGCCGTGTCGACATCGACCTGGCCACTTTGCCGGTTGACCTGATGAGCCTGACCTCGCACAAGACCTACGGCCCCAAGGGCATTGGGGCTCTGTATGTGCGCCGCAAGCCGCGCGTGCGCCTTGAAGCGCAAATGCACGGTGGCGGCCATGAGCGCGGCATGCGCTCCGGCACCTTGCCCACGCACCAGTGCGTCGGCATGGGCGAGGCCTACCGCATCGCCAAAGCTGAGATGCACGAAGAAAACAAGCGTATCCGTGCCCTGCACGAGCGCATGCTCAACGGGCTGAAGGATGTGGAAGAGGTGTTCCTCAACGGCCACGCCGACAGGCGCGTACCGCACAACCTGAACATGAGCTTCAATTTCGTTGAAGGCGAGTCGCTGATCATGGGCATCAAGGGCCTGGCCGTGTCCAGCGGTTCCGCCTGCACCTCGGCCAGCCTGGAGCCCAGCTATGTGCTGCGCGCCCTGGGCCGCAGCGACGAGTTGGCCCACAGCAGCCTGCGCATGACGATAGGCCGCTGGAGCACCGAAGAAGAAATTGACTACGCAGTCGCCACCATCAAGGAAAACGTGGCCAAACTGCGCGAACTGTCTCCCCTGTGGGAGATGTTCAAGGATGGCGTGGACCTGTCCACCATCCAGTGGGCTGCCCATTAAGGCCCGCCCGCAACTCAAGACAGCTTAAAGAGGTAAACAAAATGGCATACAGCGAAAAAGTGGTAGACCACTATGAAAACCCCCGCAACGTCGGCTCTTTTGAAAAGGGCGATGAGTCGGTCGGCACCGGCATGGTTGGCGCGCCGGCTTGCGGCGACGTCATGAAGCTGCAGATCAAGGTCAATCCGGTCACCGGCGTAATCGAAGACGCACGCTTCAAGACTTACGGCTGCGGCTCCGCCATTGCGTCGAGCTCGCTCGTGACCGAGTGGGTCAAGGGCAAGACGCTGGACGAAGCGGCGAGCATCAAGAACAGCGCGATCGCTGAAGAACTGGCGCTGCCGCCTGTGAAGATTCACTGCTCCATCCTGGCGGAAGACGCCATCAAGGCCGCCGTGAACGACTACAAGCAAAAACGCGCGCACTGATCAGCACATTACCCGTCATCTGTTTTGTTTCGAGTGATTTAAATGTCCGTTACCCTCACTGATGCTGCTGCCCGACACGTGACCCGCTACATGACCAAGCGCGGCAAGGGTGTGGGCGTTCGCTTGGGCGTAAAGACCACCGGCTGCTCCGGCTTGGCTTACAAGCTGGAATACGCCGACGAGATCGCGCCTGAAGATGTCGTGTTCGAAGACAACGGCGTCAAGGTGCTGGTCGATCCCAAGAGCATGGCCTATATCGACGGCACCAAGCTGGACTTTGTGCGTGAAGGCTTGAACGAAGGCTTCAAGTTCATCAACCCCAACGAGCGTGACCGTTGCGGCTGTGGCGAAAGCTTCCGGGTTTGACGGGCGAGCGGTCTAACGCGTGCTGCATCCTTACCGAAGCCGCCTCCACTGATTGTGCTGGCGGCTTTTTATCGGCATAAGCTCGGCATGAACCTTCAATCCAACGACTTCGAACTCTTCGGCGTTCCCCAGCGCTTCGCACAAGACCGCGCTGCGCTTGACGCGCGCTGGAAGGACCTGCAGCGCGAGGCGCATCCCGACAAGTTTGCGGCCCAAGGCGCGGCGGCGCAGCGCGTGGCCATGCAGTGGTCGGTGCGCATCAACGAGGCCTACCAACGGCTGAAGGATCCGCTCAAACGGGCCAGTTACTTGTGTGAACTGAACGGTGCGCTGATCAATGCCGAAAACAACACGGCCATGCCGCACGACTTCCTGGTGCAGCAGATGCAGTGGCGCGAAGCGCTCGACGACGCTGAAACTGCCGAGGATTTTGAAGAAATAGCTTCTCAGGCCATAACTGACGGGCGCAAGCAGCTATCAAAAATAGAGCAACTTCTGGATGTGGAAAAGAACTTTCCCGCTGCCGCTCAGCAGGTCAGAAGCCTTATGTTTATTGAGCGCTTTGCCAGCGAGGTTGATGCGCGCATCGACCAGCTGGGACAATAGGAACCTGTTCAATGTCTTTTTGGAGTCGCACAAGTACCTTTTCGGGATGGAATGCAAGGCGCGGCGTGCAGCCCATAGCCGGGCTATGGGCAAGCGCCGCAACGCGGCAGACCGCCCGAAAAGGCACTTGCCCGAAGGGTTGGAGTGAAATCGGGCGATTGGATGCCCCGGCCGCTAGCATGGGCATCAGCCCATGCGGCGCATCCGAAGCACCCACTCATCCCGATTGCACTCCAATGCGATCTCCAAAAAGACATTGAACAGGTTCCAAGGCATTACAGAAAAAGTACGACAACCGCGCATGGCACTCCTGCAAATTTCCGAACCCGGCCAGACGCCCGACCCGCACCAGCGACGCATCGCGGTGGGCATTGATCTGGGCACCACGCACTCACTGATTGCCAGCGTGCGCAGCGGCTTGTCCGAATGCCTGCCAGATGAGCAGGGGCGGGTGCTGTTGCCCAGCGTAGTGCGCTACCTTGAGGGGGGTAAGCGCCAGATCGGCTACGAGGCTCTGGCGGCGCAGGTGGAAGACCCGCGCAACACCATCTCTTCCGTCAAACGCCTCATGGGCCGCGGCATCGCCGATATCGCCAGCCGCGCCCAGTTGCCGTATGAGCTGAATGACAAGCCGGGCATGGTCACGCTGCAGACCGTAGCCGGTGAAAAAAGCCCGGTCGAGATCAGCGCCGAAATCCTGGCCACGCTGCGCTACCGCGCCGAAGACACCTTCAATGACGATATCTACGGTGCTGTCATCACCGTGCCGGCTTATTTTGACGAAGCCCAGCGCCAGGCCACCAAAGACGCCGCGCAGCTGGCCGGTCTGAACGTGCTTCGCCTCCTCAATGAACCTACTGCAGCTGCCATCGCCTACGGGCTGGACAACGCCAGCGAGGGCGTTTACGCCGTCTATGACCTGGGTGGCGGGACCTTCGATATTTCCATCCTTCGCCTGACGCAAGGCGTCTTTGAGGTTGTGGCCACCGGCGGTGATTCCGCACTGGGCGGTGATGACTATGACCGCGCGCTGGTCGAGTGGGTGCTGGCCAAGGCCGGGCTCGCGGCGGATACGCTCACACCGTCCGACAAGGCTGCGCTGCAACGCGCCGCCCGCGACTGCAAGGAGGCGCTGTCGGCCGCCGACCCGGTGCCGTTTTCGGTGCAACTGGCCAAGGCCCTCGTCAACTTCGAAATGAAGGCGGAAGACTTTGAAACCGCAACGGCCCACCTGACCCAGCGCACGCTCACGGCCGTCCGCAAGGCGCTGCGCGATGCCAAGCTGGCAAAAGAAGATATTCAGGGCGCCGTGCTGGTAGGGGGCTCGACCCGTATGCCGCAGGTGCGCAAGGCAGTCGCCAGCTTCTTCGGGCGCGAGCCGCTGGTCAACCTCAACCCCGACGAAGTAGTGGCGCTGGGCGCGGCCATTTCCGCCAACCAGCTCGCCGGCAACAACACCGGCGCGGCTCTCTTGCTGCTCGACGTGATCCCGCTATCGCTGGGCATTGAAACCATGGGTGGCCTGGTCGAGCGCATCGTGCCACGCAACCAGACCATTCCTACGGCGATGGCGCAGGACTTCACCACCTACCAGGACGGCCAGACGGCCTTGGCGCTGCACGTGGTGCAGGGTGAGCGTGACCTGGTGGCCGACTGCCGCAGCCTGGCCCGCTTTGAGTTGCGCGGCATCCCGCCCATGGTGGCCGGCGCCGCCCGCATCCGCGTGACCTTCACTGTCGATGCCGACGGCCTGCTCAGCGTGAACGCCAAAGAACAGGTCAGCGGCGTCGAGGCGCGCATTGACGTGAAGCCGTCCTACGGCCTGTCGGACGAAGACATTGCGCGCATGCTGCAGGATAGTTTTTCCACAGCCCAACAAGACATGCAGTCCCGTGCGCTGGCGGAAGCTCAGGTCGATGCTGATCGCATGATCCTGGCCACGCAAAGCGCCCTGGCGGCGGATGCCGATCTGCTGAGCCCCAACGAACGGGCGCAGATTGACAGCCTGATCGTCGGCCTGGCTGACACACGCGCCCATGGCGATGCAGCCGCGATAGAGGCTGCCACCCAGGCGCTGGCCAAAGGCACCGAAGGCTTTGCCGCCCAGCGCATGAACCGCGGCATCAAGCAAGCCCTGGCCGGTAAAAACATCGAGGCGGTTTGAACCGTACTGACAACATGCCCATCATCAAAATACTGCCTCACCCCGAATACTGCCCGCAGGGCGCCGAAATCACGGCACCGGCCGGCACGTCGATTTGCGAAGCGCTGCTCGACAACAAGATCAACATCGAGCACGCCTGTGACCTCAGTTGCGCCTGCACGACCTGCCATGTCATCGTGCGCGAAGGCTTCAAGTCGCTCAATGAACTTGATGAGAGTGAAGAAGACCTGCTGGACCGCGCCTGGGGCCTGGAGCCCAATTCGCGCCTGAGCTGCCAGGCTTTTCTGGCCCAGTCCGACGTGACGGTGGAAATTCCCAAATATTCCATCAATCACGCAAAAGAGAATCATTAGCCTCACGCTTGTTCACCGCGTGTAACTCTCTCCCCCCTCGGCGCGCGTTTCCTTGGGGCGGCCCGGCGAAAAAACATCCAGTGAGACTCAGCGCAGCTATCATCTGAACCATGCGCCAAATCGTTCTTGACACCGAAACCACCGGTCTTTCCGCCGAAAACGGCGACCGCATTATCGAAATTGGTTGCGTTGAGCTGGTGGCCCGCAAGCTCACCGGCAACAACCGCCACTTCTACCTGAACCCCGAGCGCGACAGCCACGAAGATGCGCTCAAGGTCCACGGCATCAGCAACGAGTTCCTGAAAGACAAACCCAAGTTCTCGGCCGTAGCCGAGGAGTTGCTGGAATATCTGCAGGACGCCGAAATCATCATCCACAACGCCCCCTTTGATGTGAGCTTCCTCAACAAGGAACTCGAACTCATCGGCAGGCCGCCCATCAAGCATTGCGTGGCCAAGGTCACCGACAGTCTGATGATGGCCAAGGAGCTGTTCCCGGGAAAACGCAACTCGCTCGACGCCTTGTGCGACCGGCTCGAGGTCGACAATTCGGGCCGCACGCTGCACGGCGCTTTGCTGGACGCCGAATTGCTGGCCGATGTCTACATCAATCTGACCCGCGGCCAGAATGCGCTGGTGATGGATGTAGGGGATAGCGCCCGGGAAGGCGATAGTGATGTGCCCCAGATCGATCTCAGCACCTTTGACCTGCCGTTGTTGGCTGCCAATGACCAGGAGATCGCCGACCATGAAAAGCTGCTGGTAGATATTGACAAGGCCAGCAAGGGTAAAACGGTTTGGCGTGTTTTGGCGGCGTAAACCATAAAGCCGTTCGAAACAGCATATAATCTTAGGCTGACCAATAGGGCGGTTAGCTCAGGGGTAGAGCACTGCATTCACACTGCAGGGGTCGCAAGTTCGAAACTTGCACCGCCCACCAGAATTTGACGAACAAAAAGGCCAAGTCCTGCGACTTGGCCTTTTTTCATTTCGGCGCCAATCGGCGCCATTTTTACGGCTTCAGAGGACTTCGCTCGCGAAATCGGCCAGGCGTGAGCGCTCGCCGCGTGCCAGTGTGATGTGCCCGCCATGTGGCCAACCCTTGAAGCGGTCGACGGCAAAGGTCATGCCCGAGGAGCCCTCGGTCAGGTACGGCGTGTCGATCTGTGCCAGGTTACCCATGCAGATGATTTTCGTGCCTGGGCCGGCTCGCGTGATCAACGTTTTCATCTGCTTGGGCGTCAGGTTCTGGGCTTCGTCGATGATGACGTACTTGTTCAGGAAGGTACGGCCCCGCATGAAGTTCATGCTCTTGACCTTGATGCGCGAGCGGATCAACTCATTCGTGGCGGCGCGGCCCCATTCACCGGAACCGCTGTCGGTTTTGCCCAGCACCTCGAGGTTGTCGTCCAGCGCGCCCATCCAGGGGCCCATTTTTTCCTCCTCGGTACCTGGCAGGAAGCCGATGTCTTCGCCGACCGAGACCGTGGCGCGCGTCATGATGATTTCGGTGTAGCGACGGTCGTCCAGTACTTGAGTTAGGCCCGAGGCCAGCGCCATCAGCGTCTTGCCTGTACCCGCCGTGCCCGCCAGCGTGACGAAGTCCACTTCCGGGTCCATCAGCAGGTTCATGGCGAAGTTTTGTTCGCGGTTGCGTGTGGTGACGCCCCAGACAGCATTTTTGAGGTGGTTGTAGTCTTTGAGCGTCTTCAGAACGGCGGTTTTCGCCCGGATTTCGGTCACGCGGGCATACAGGGGCGGTTCTCCGGGAGCCTCAAAGAACACGAACTGATTGATCAGCAGGCTGCCCACAATGGGCCCAGTGATGCGGTAGAAGGTGTGACTGCCTTGCTGCCAGCTTTCGATGGTCTTGCTCTGGCGCGTCCAGAAGTCCGCCGGCAGGGCCAGTGAGCCGGAATACAGCAGGTCGCCGTCTTCCAGGGTTTTGTCGTTCTGGTAGTCGTCGGTCGCCAGGCCCAGGGCGCGCGCCTTGACGCGCATGTTGATGTCCTTGGACACCAGAACCACCTCGCGCGGCGCATATTCCTTGCGAAGGGCTTCCACCACGCCCAGGATCTGGTTGTCGGCCTTGCCTTGCGGCAGGCTCACGGGCAGCGTGTAGTCCAGTGGCTTGGTCTGGAAGAACAGGCAGCCGCCAGCTTCCGGGTGACCGGTGGTATCCAGTTTCAGCCCTTTGGCGATATCGGCGCCTTGCGTCCCTGCCAGCGCGTCCAGCGTCCGGCTGGTCTGGCGAGCATTGCGCGCCACCTCAGTCATGCCCTTTTTGTGGCCGTCGAGTTCTTCGAGCACGATCATGGGCAGGAAGATGTCGTGTTCCTCAAAACGGAACAGACACATCGGATCGTGCATCAGCACGTTGGTGTCAAGCACGAAGAGTTTGGTAGGGCCAGTCCGCTTGGCCTTCTTGGGCTTGTTGACTGGCTGGGGTAACGGAATGCTCTCTTTTTTATAGCTGCTTGCGCCCGTCCTTGAAGGGCCAGCAGGCTCTTTACCTCGAAAAGCTGAAGGATGCTGACTCCCATCACCTGCTGCGCGGCTGTCAAACAGGTCCATCACCGGGGGTTTCTGGGCGGATTCGGCACTTTCCGTCTTGCGTGCTTTGGAGGGTGAGCGGGCAGGCGCGTCAAGCGCGTCGGGGGAGAGCAGGGCGGCACGTTTGGTCGGGGCGGGGGGCAGGGGCATAGTGCTTAAAACTCTCTAAAAAAGAAGGGTTCCAGAAGCGAAAAAGCCGCCTTGAAACCAGGGCGGCTTGTTCTTTTGGCGCAGTTGCGAAGGTCAACAGCATGAGTTCATTATGCACAACTCGCGTGACAGGGCAATCCTTTGCAATTCTTTGTTGCTAACTGGCGTCAGGGGTTGTTTCAGGCGGCCTTTTTAAGGGCCTTGACGGCCTTGAGCACATCGTCCACATGGCCGGGCACTTTCAGGCCGCGCCACTCTTCTTTCAGCTGGCCGTCGGCACCCACCAGGAAGGTACTGCGCTCGATGCCCTTGACCTTCTTGCCGTACATGATCTTGTTTTTGACCACGCCGAACATATGGCACATTTTTTCTTCGGTGTCCGCGATGAGCTCGAACGGAAGTTCAAGCTTGGACTTGAACTCGTCATGGGATTTCATGTTGTCACGGGACACGCCGAATACGGTCGCGCCGGCCTTGACGAAGTCCTTGTAGCGATCACGGAACTGCATGGCTTCCGTGGTGCAGCCGGGGGTGTTGTCCTTGGGATAGAAGTACAGCACAACGACTTTGCCGACGTGGGATGTGTTGGAAACCTTGATGCCGCCGGTGGCGATCGCTTCAAATTCGGGGAGTGGTTTATTGACGACGACTGCCATACTGAGTAGACCCTGACGAAAGTAGTTGTAATTAGCCGCGCCTTTTGGCAACCGGCCCGGGACGCGAGTCCTGGATATGGTGCCAAGTGCAACCCTAGATTTTACCCTGAAAGAGAAGGCGTTTCAGCCTTCTGTTCCTTCTGTTTCAATCAGCAGGGCGGCAAGCACCTGCCGGCCTTCTCCCGCGAGGATGTTGTAGGTGCGGCAGGCGGCCAATGTGTCCATGGTCTCAATGCCAATGCGGTGCTCCATCAGCCCGCGCAAGAAAGCGGGAGGGGGAAAGCGCAACCGCGAGCCACTGCCAAAAATCACAAGTTCGGGCTGTGTTGCGGCAAGCCGGGCGAAATGCTCAGCCGTGAGATGCTCAAAACGCGTGCAGTTCCAGTCAAACTTCTCGCCCCTGGAGCCAATCACGATGCTGTGCTCGATTTTCTCCGCAACACCGTTGCTTCCAAGGCCGACCCAGCCAGGACCATAACCAAGGATGGACTGGACATCGAGACGGTCTGGCTGAAGTTTCATGCGGCGGTTATTTGAGTGTTTTTTGATGATGCGGAGCACGCCGGTACACAGGAGGCGTTTGCCGGGTTTTGCAGGTGAAAACCCTCTTTTATGTGGTCAAATTATAGATTCCGCCCGAATTTCCCGCCTTTGCTGATGCTTCTTCCCCTTTGCCAGCATGGTGGGCGCCAGGGCCCTGCCCACATATCCCTGAAACCGCATGAAACCGATCACGAAATCTGCCAAGCTGGCCAATGTCCTTTATGACATCCGGGGCCCGATCATGGACGCCGCCAAGCAGATGGAAGAAGAGGGCCAGAAGCTCATCAAGCTCAATATCGGCAACCTGGCGGTGTTTGGTTTCGACGCGCCTGAGGAAGTCCAGCAGGACATGATCCGCAACCTTCCCGCGTCGGCCGGCTATTCGGACAGCAAGGGCATTTTTGCAGCACGCAAGGCCGTGATGCATGAGACGCAGAAGCAGGGCATCAAGGGCGTGACGCTCGATGACATCTATCTCGGCAACGGTGCGAGCGAGCTGATTTCCATGGCTACCAATGCCTTGCTGGACGACGGCGACGAGTTGCTGTTGCCCGCACCTGACTATCCGCTGTGGACGGCCTCCACCAGCCTGTCCGGCGGCACACCGGTGCATTACCTGTGTGACGAAAGCAATGGCTGGATGCCCAACCTCGACGACATCCGCGCCCGGATCACGCCAAAGACCAAAGCCATCGCAGTCATCAACCCCAACAACCCGACGGGCGCGCTGTACTCCGACGAACTGCTCAAGGGCATCGTCGCCATCGCGCGCGAGCACGGGCTGGTCATACTCGCGGACGAGGTGTATGACAAGGTGCTGTACGACGATGTGAAGCACACGGCCATCGCCAGCCTTTCGACTGACGTGCTCACTGTGACTTTCAATTCGCTCTCCAAGAGCTACCGCTCCTGCGGCTATCGCGCCGGCTGGATGGTGGTGTCCGGCCCCAAGAAGCAGGCGCAGGACTATATCGAAGGCCTGAACATGCTGGCCAACATGAAGCTGTGCTCCAACGTGCCCGGCCAATGGGCCATACAGACTGCCTTGGGCGGCTACCAGAGCATCAACGACCTGACCTGCGAAGGCGGGCGCCTGCGCCGCCAGCGCGACCTGGCGTATGAGCTGATTACGGCCATTCCTGGCGTCACCTGTGTCAAACCCAGCGCCGCGCTCTACATGTTCCCGCGGCTTGATCCCAAGGTCTACCCGATCAAGGACGATCGCCAGTTTTTCCTGGAGCTCCTCAAAGAGACCAAGGTCATGCTGGTGCAGGGCACAGGCTTTAACTGGCCCGAACCGGACCACTTCCGCATCGTCTTCCTGCCACATGAGGAAGACCTGCGCGAAGCCATCGGCCGTATTGCGAAGTTCCTCGAGAACTACCGCAACAACCGAATTTGATCCTGTATTCGGTCTCTTCCCTTTCTCGCCCCTTCCGGGTGGCAGCATTCAAGATCAACGTAAAGCAACACTGAGCGACTATGAAACCGACGAATTTGAGCCCGATCCGCGTAGGCCTCCTGGGCATAGGCACCGTGGGCAGCGGCACCTACAACGTACTGCAGCGCAACCAGGAAGAAATTCGCCGCCGCGCCGGCCGCGGCATTGAGATCACCATGGTGGCCGACCTGGACGTGGCGCGCGCCAAAGCTGCAGTCGGCCCAGGCGTGCAGGTGGTCGACGACGCCCGCAAGGTCGTCACCAGCCCGGATGTCGACATCGTGATCGAACTCATTGGCGGCTACGGCATCGCCAAACAACTGGTGCTCGAAGCCATTGAAGCCGGCAAGCATGTGGTTACCGCCAATAAGGCACTGCTGGCCGTGCACGGCACCGAGATTTTTGCAGCCGCCCATCGCAAGGGTGTGATGGTCGCGTTCGAAGCGGCCGTGGCCGGCGGCATCCCCATCATCAAGGCCTTGCGTGAAGGTCTCACCGCCAACAGCATCCAGTGGATCGCCGGCATCATCAACGGCACCACCAACTTCATCCTTTCCGAGATGCGCGACAAGGGCCTGGACTTTGACGTCGTGCTCAAAGAAGCGCAGCGCCTGGGTTACGCCGAAGCCGACCCCACCTTCGACATCGAAGGCGTGGACGCCGGCCACAAGGTCACGTTGATGTCGGCCATCGCCTTCGGCATCCCGGTGCAGTTCGACAAGGCTTATGTCGAGGGCATCACCGGCCTGGCCGCGCAAGACATCCGTTATGCCGAACAACTCGGCTACCGTATCAAGCTGCTGGGTATCACCAAGCGTGCCGCCAACGGCATTGAGCTGCGCGTGCACCCCAGCCTGGTGCCGGCCAAACGTTTGATCGCCAACGTTGAAGGCGCGATGAACGCGGTGGTAGTACAGGGCGACGCCGTCGGCACTACGCTGTACTACGGCAAGGGCGCGGGCAGCGAGCCCACCGCCAGCGCCGTGATTGCCGACCTCGTCGACATCGCCCGCCTGCACACTGCCGACCCCGAGCACCGCGTGCCGCACCTGGCCTTCCAGCCCGACGCAATGAGCGACTTGCCTGTGGTGCCGATGTCTGATGTGGTCACCAGCTACTACCTACGCCTCAAAGTCGCCGACGAAGCCGGCGTACTGGCCAAAGTCACCGGCATCCTGGCCGGAGCGGGCATCAGCATCGACGCCGTGTTGCAGCGTGAAGCCGATGAAGTGGGCGGCGAGGGTTCCACGCATACCGACCTCATCATCCTCACGCACGAGTGCGTGGAAGCAAAGATGAACGAAGCCCTGGCCCAAATGCAGGCGCTGCCTACGGTGCTCGCACCCATCACGCGCATCCGCAAGGAGGAGTTGGCCTGATGCAGTACGTGTCCACACGCGGCCACGCTGACCGCAAGCGCTTCTGTGAAATCCTGCTTGAAGGCCTGGCGCCTGATGGTGGCCTGTACCTGCCGGAAATCTATCCGCAGGTTAATGAGGCGACCCTGGCCAAATGGCGCGGCCTGTCTTACGCCGAACTGGCCTTCGAGGTCCTCTCGCTATACGTAGACGACATTCCCGCCGCCGACCTCAAAGCGATCTGCGACAAGACCTACACCGAAGCGGTTTTCGGCACCAAGGCCATCGTCCCGCTGAAAAAACTCGAAGATGCTTCGACGAGCTCAGCACGCACGGATTTGTACCTCGAAGCCCTGTCCAACGGCCCTACGCTGGCTTTCAAGGACATGGCCATGCAGCTGCTGGGCAACCTGTTCGAATACGAACTGGCGCGCCGCGGTGAAGAGCTCAACATCCTGGGTGCCACCAGTGGCGACACCGGCAGCGCGGCCGAATACGCCATGCGCGGCAAGAAGGGCGTGCGCGTCTTCATGACCTCGCCCAATGGCCGCATGAGTCCCTTCCAGCAGGCGCAGATGTTCAGCCTGCAGGACGAGAACATCCACAACATCGCCGTCGATGGCGTGTTCGACGATTGCCAGGACATCGTCAAGGCGGTCTCCAACGACCTGGCCTTCAAGCGCCAATACAAGATCGGCACCGTCAACTCCATCAACTGGGCGCGCCTGATGGCACAGGTGGTGTACTACTTCGCAGGTTACTTTCAAGCCACGAGCAGCAACACTGAAAAAGTCGACTTCACAGTGCCGTCCGGCAACTTCGGCAATGTCTGCGCCGGTCATGTCGCTCGCATGATGGGCCTGCCCATCGCCAAGCTCGTGGTCGCGACCAATGAAAACGACGTGCTCGACGAGTTCTTCCGCACCGGCGTATACCGCGTGCGCAGCAGCGCCGACACGCACGAAACTTCCAGCCCGTCCATGGACATTTCCAAAGCCTCGAACTTCGAGCGCTTTGTGTTTGACCTGCTGGGCCGCGACGGCGGCAAGGCCCGGGCCCTTTTTCATGACCAGCTCGGCAGCCAGGGTTCCTTTGACCTGAGCGGTGAGGCGGCCTTCAAATCCGCCGCGCTGCGCTATGGTTTCGTCAGCGGCAAGAGCACCCACGCCGACCGCCTTGCCACCATTCGCGATACCTACAAGCGTTTCGGCACCATGATCGACACCCATACTGCTGACGGCGTGAAGGTCGCTCGCGAGCAGCTTCAGCCCGGTGTGCCCATGATCGTGCTCGAGACCGCCTTGCCCATCAAGTTTGCGGCCACCATTGAAGAAGCCCTGGGCCAGTTGCCTACGCGGCCCGCGAAATTCGAAGGCATCGAGGCGCTGCCCAAACGGGTCAAGGTACTGCCGGCCGATGCGGCCGTGATCAAGCGCTACATTGCCGACAATGTGCATTAAATCGGGCTCCAGCCCGGTACTTACTTGCGCAAGCAGCTATATTTTTTATAGCAAAGAAGGCGTCTTTCGGTTTTCCTTTCTGTGAGAGCGGCATCATGAACGTGGTCGGATTTGCAGGGTATTCCGGATCGGGCAAGACCACACTGGTCGAAAAGCTGATCCCGGCATTGAAGGCCAGGGGGCTGCGTGTTTCCGTGGTCAAACATGCCCACCACAAGTTCGACATCGACCATCCGGGCAAGGACACTTTCCGCCACCGCGCGGCCGGTGCCTTTGAAGTGGTGGTGGCGTCGCAGAACCGGCTGGCGTTGATGCGCGAGTTTGAAAAACCTTCGGAACTCTCGGTGCACCAGCTGATTGCCGAGCTTTACAGCGGCGTGGACTGGGTGCTGGTCGAAGGCTTCAAGAGCAGCGACCTGCTTAAGGTCGAAGTCTGGCGCGCCCCATCGGCAGACTATCCCGGCAAGCCTGCGCTTTATCCGGAAGACGACTTCATCGTCGCGGTTGCCACGGATGCGCCCGATAAGCTGCCGGCAGCAACCTTGCGCCCGGTGCTGGATTTGGACGATGCCGACGCCGTGGCAGAGTACCTGGTGAACAATCAGGAACGCTTCGCCTATTCGTTCGAAGACCGTTTCGGTTGAGCATTCGCCAAGGCAGGCTTTTCGTTCCGTTCATGCTTTTGTTCCGGACACCCCGACCATGAGTTCTGTTTCCCCCACGCCCGCTGGCCCGGCGCTTGCGCTGCAAGCCGGCCGGGCTCCATTGAAGCCCCTGGACCAGGCGCTGGCCGAATTGCTGAACTGCGCGGCATTGCTGCCCGGCTTCGAGACCGTTTCCACCTTTGATGCCGACGGCCGCGTGCTGGTCCAGGACCTGGTGTCCAGCCTCGACGTGCCCGCGCACGACAACAGCTCCATGGACGGCTATGCCGTGCGCATTGCCGACGTGTCGGCTGATGCGGTGTTGCAGGTCAACCAGCGCATTCCGGCCGGCAGCAGCGGCCAATTTCTGGTCCCAGGTTCCGCGGCGCGCATCTTTACCGGCGCGCCCATTCCGCCGGGGGCTGATGCCGTGGTGATGCAGGAAGACTGCGAGGTGGTGGACTCAGGCGTGCGCATCAAGGCCCAGCCCCAGCTTGGGCAATGGATTCGCCGCCGCGGTGAAGACGTGGCCTCGGGTGCCGTGGTGTTGCGCCGCGGCGAGCGCCTGACGCCGGCCTCGCTCGGTCTTGCGGCCAGCATCGGCTTTGACAAACTGCAGGTGGCGCCGCGGGTGCGCGTGGCCCTCTTTTCCACGGGCGATGAGCTCGTCATGCCCGGCGAAGTCGCACCCGCCGACATGAAGCCCGGCGCCATCTACAACTCCAACCGCTTCTTTTTGCGTGCGCTGCTGTTGCGCCTCGGCTGCACCGTGACCGACCTGGGCATCGTGCCCGACCGGCTGGACGCCACCATTGCCGCGCTCCAGGGGGCCAGCGAACAGCACGACCTGATCCTCACCAGCGGCGGCGTGTCGGTGGGCGAAGAAGACCACATCAAGCCCGCCGTGCAGGCACTGGGTGAGTTGGCCCTCTGGCAGATCGCCATGAAGCCCGGCAAGCCCTTCGCGTACGGCAAGATCGCCGGCTCCCATTTCATCGGCCTGCCGGGCAATCCCGTCTCCAGCTTCGTGACCTTCCTGGTGCTGGTGCGGCCTTTCCTGCTCAAGCTGCAGGGCGCCGTTGAAACCGCTATCCGGCCCACATCAGCTGTGGCCCATTTCAACTGGCCCAAAGCCGACAAGCGCCGCGAGTTCCTGCGCGTCAGACGCAACGCCGCCGGCGGGCTGGAGCTTTTCAGCAACCAGAGTTCGGGCGTGCTGACATCCGCGGTCTGGGGTGACGGCGTGATCGACAACCCGGCGGGCCAGACCATCGCGCACGGTGACGTGGTGCAGTTCATCCCGTTTTCGGCATTGATGTCCTGAGCATTCCCGCAAGGCCCGGCATGAAGATCACCGTCAAATACTTTGCCTCGATTCGCGAAGCCATCGGGCAGGGCAGCGAGGTGCGCGACACCTCCGCCACCACGCTGGCCGGCCTGCGCGACGAACTGCTCGCGGCCACGTCCGCACACGCTGCGGCGCTTGCGCGCGGCAAATCGGTGCGCATGGCGCTCAACCAGGTCATGAGCGACGAGTCGGCTGTACTCAGCGAGGGCTGCGAAGTCGCCTTCTTCCCGCCCGTCACCGGCGGCTGATCCGCTCACTCGCGGTGCTCAGGCCACCTGAGCATCCAGTTTCACGAGCCGCTCCACCAACGCTGCAGACGCACGTGTCATCGGGCTGCGCAACTCGTCGCTCAGCAAACCCTGACGCGCCAGAAAGGCCTTGAGCGGGCCGGGGTTGGGCTCTGCAAACAGGGCTTCGATCAGCGGCGGCAGCGGTTTCCACAAAGCCTCGGCGCCAGCCATGTCATTCGCTCGTAGACGCCGAACAACTTCTGCAAATCGCGCTGTATGCAGATGCGCTGCGGCCGCAATGGCGCCCCGGCCGCCCGCTGCGACTGTGCTGAAAATGTTCGCGTCCTCACCCGCCAGCACCTGCAACTGCCCATCGGCAATCAGTGCCCGCGTTTTCACCGGGTCACCGCCGCAGTCCTTGAGCGCCTGTATGCGCGGATGTCCGGCCAGGGTGCGGATGGTCTCCAATTCCATCTTGCTGCCTGTGCGGTAGGGGATGTCGTAAAGCACCACTGGCACCGCGCTGGTATCGGCCAGGGTGGTGAACCATTCGACGAGGCCCGCTTGCGAAGGGCGGATGTAGCTGGGCGCCGGCAGCAGGATGCCCACGATGCCGTGCGTGCTGACAGCCCGGATGCGCGCCGCCGTTTTACCCAGGTGGTAGCCCGAAAGGCCCATGATCACCGGCAAGCCACCTGCCTCGGCCATCACGGTTTGCAGCACCTCCAGCTGTTCTTCGTCGCTGAGGGCCGCGGCCTCGCCGGTGGAGCCGCACACCACCAGCCCGGCGATGCCGCTGGCCTGGTAGTGCGCCACCAGGCGCTTCAGGGCGGGGTCGTCGACCTTGCCCTTGTCAAACGGGGTGACTAGCGGGATCCAGAGTCCCGAAAAATCGTAGGTTGCCTGGTTGGAGTCAAGCGCTGTTTTTTGCATAAAGACACATCCTGAAAAACTGACCGGCTTGGAAGGCCGCCATCAGAACAAGAGAAGGTGTCCGCAAAAGACTCTGGAAAAGTAACCGGCGGTTCCATCGCTCATTCGACGACGGAACCGCAGCCCCGGTCAAATGAGCAACGGTTTTTTCGATTTGCTGGCGCACGCCTCAAAGCCGCGGGCGCTGTCGGGCGTCCGGTTGGCAAGGAGGTGAATGTGGCCAGTCATCCATCCATATTACTTGACGTGGCGGATTCTGGCACCTGCTTCGGCACTGAACAGGCACCAGCCGGAGCGGCTCAGTGGCAAAATTGCCACTATGACTTTGCCTTCCCCTCGCGTCCTGATCACCACCGACGACTTCAACCTCGCCGATGAGGTCGCCGCCCTGCGTGCCGGCGACAAGCGGGTCGGGGCCGTTTGCACTTTCACCGGCACGGTAAGGGACCGCAATGACGGCCTGAGCGTGAGCAGCATGGAGCTCGAGCATTACCCAGGCATGACCGAAAAAGCCATCGAGGGCATGATCGACGAGGCGATGTCGCGCTTCGATATTTTTGGTGCCCGTGTGATCCACCGCGTCGGCCTGCTGCAGCCGCTGGACCAGGTGGTCATGGTGGCCGTCATCTCGGCCCACCGCGGCGAGAGCTTCAAGGCCTGCGAATTCCTGATGGACTACCTCAAAACCCAGGCCCCGTTCTGGAAGAAAGAAGAAACACCGGAAGGCGCCCGCTGGGTGGACGCCCGGGTCAGCGATGATGCGGCGCTGGCGAAATGGGGCATCAGCGCCAGCAACGCTTGAGTCCGCTGCCGGGCTTGACGTGCGTCAAACACGGCCCAATCGCCTGCTGTGCTTGCGGCTGAATGACTTGAAAAGGGACGCAAAAGCCCCAAACTCGGCGATAACCGCTCCTTAGTGAGCCCCGAGCCCCTTTGCGGAGTCATATTCAAATGCGACAAGACAAACTGACCACCAAATTTCAGGAAGCCCTGAGCGACGCGCAATCCCTCGCGCTGGGCAACGACAACGGTTATATCGAACCGGTCCACCTGCTGGCCGCCATGCTGCGCCAGGAAGACGGCCCGCGCGCGCTGCTGGAAAAAGCCGGCGTCAACGTGGGCGGCCTCTCGCAAGCCGCCGACGCCGCCGTCAAGAAACTGCCGCAGGTAGAGGGTCAGGACCAGCTCCAGGTCGGCCCCGACCTCGCCAAGCTGCTGCAGGCCACTGAAAAAGAAGCCATCAAACGCAACGACCAGTTCATCGCCGGTGAACTCTTTCTGCTCGCGGTGGCTGACAGCAAGAGCGATGTGGGCCGGCTGGCCAAAGAGAATGGCCTCACCCGCAAGGCGCTGGAAGCGGCCATTGATGCCGTGCGCGGCGGCCAGGGCGTGAACAGCGCCGACGCCGAAGGCCAGCGCGAAGCCCTCAAGAAATACTGCATGGACCTGACTGAGCGCGCGCGCCTGGGCAAGCTCGACCCGGTCATCGGCCGCGACGACGAAATCCGCCGCGCCATCCAGGTGCTGCAGCGCCGCACCAAGAACAACCCCGTGCTGATCGGCGAACCCGGCGTCGGCAAGACCGCCATCGTCGAAGGCCTTGCCCAGCGCATCGTCGCCGGCGAGGTGCCCGATTCGCTCAAGGGCAAGCGTGTGCTGAGCCTGGACATGGCGGCACTGCTGGCCGGCGCCAAGTTCCGCGGCGAGTTTGAAGAACGCCTGAAGACCGTGCTCAACGAGCTGGCCAAGGACGAAGGGCAGACCATTGTTTTCATCGACGAGCTGCACACCATGGTGGGTGCCGGCAAGGCCGAAGGCGCCATGGACGCCGGCAACATGCTCAAGCCCGCGCTGGCACGCGGCGAACTGCACTGCGTGGGCGCCACCACGCTCGACGAATACCGCAAGTACATCGAAAAAGACGCCGCGCTGGAGCGCCGTTTCCAGAAAATCCTGGTCGGCGAGCCCACGGTGGAGGCCACCATTGCCATCCTGCGGGGCCTGCAGGAAAAGTATGAAGCGCACCACGGCGTGCAGATCACCGACCCGGCCATCGTGGCCGCGGCCGAGCTGAGCCATCGCTACATCACCGACCGCTTCCTGCCCGACAAAGCCATTGACCTGATCGACGAGGCCGCGGCCAAGATCAAGATCGAGATGGACTCCAAACCCGAGGTCATGGACCGGTTGGACCGCCGGTTGATCCAGCTGCAGATCGAGCGCGAAGCCGTGCGCCGCGAGAAAGACGAGTCATCGCAAAAACGCTTTGGCCTGATCGAAGAGGAAATTGCCAAGCTGCAAAAGGAAATCTCCGATCTTGACGAAATCTGGCAGGCTGAAAAGGCCCAGGCCTTGGGTTCCAAGGACGTCATGGAGGAAATCGACCGCATCCGCTTCCAGATCGAGGAATTCACCCGCAAGGGCGATTTCAACAAGGTGGCCGAGCTGCAATACGGCAAGCTGCCCGAACTGGAGAAGCGCCTCAAGGAAGCACAGGACACCGAAGCCAGCAAGGGCAAGTCGAATGCGCCCACGCTGCTGCGCACCCAGGTGGGCGCCGAGGAAATCGCCGAGGTCGTGGCGCGCGCCACCGGCATCCCTGTCAGCAAACTCATGCAGGGCGAGCGCGACAAGCTGCTGCTCATGGAAGGCAAGCTGCACGAGCGTGTGGTCGGCCAGGACGAAGCCATCGGAGCCGTAGCCAACGCCATCCGCCGCTCGCGCTCGGGCCTGTCGGACCCGAACCGGCCCACCGGCTCTTTCCTGTTCCTGGGCCCGACCGGTGTGGGCAAGACCGAGTTGTGTAAGGCGCTGGCAGGGTTCCTGTTCGACAGCGAAGACCACCTGGTCCGGATTGACATGAGCGAGTTCATGGAAAAGCACTCGGTGGCCCGCCTGATTGGTGCGCCTCCGGGTTACGTGGGGTACGAGGAGGGTGGTTACCTGACCGAAGCCGTGCGCCGCAAGCCCTACAGCGTGCTGCTGCTCGATGAAGTCGAAAAGGCCCACCCCGACGTCTTCAATGTGCTGCTGCAGGTGCTGGACGATGGCCGCCTGACCGACGGCCAGGGCCGTACCGTGGACTTCAAGAACACGGTGATCGTGATGACCAGCAATATCGGCTCACCCGTCATCCAGTCGATGGTGGGCCAGCCCTACGAGGACATCAAGGAAGCGGTGGAGGGCGAGCTGAAGAATTACTTCCGGCCCGAGTTCCTGAACCGCATTGACGAGACCGTGGTGTTCCATTCGCTCGACGCGAAGAACATCGAGTCCATCGCCCGCATCCAGCTTCGCACGCTGATCAACCGGTTGCAGAAGATGGACCTCACGATGGAGGTGTCGGAAGCGGCGATTGCCGAGCTGGCCAAGGTCGGGTTTGACCCGGTGTTCGGCGCGCGGCCGCTCAAGCGTGCGATCCAGCAGCGCATTGAGAACCCGCTGAGCAAGCTGCTGCTGGAAGGCCGCTTTCCGCCCAAGAGCACGATACCAGTGGATGTCGACCCGATCCGTGACCCAGGCGTGTTCAGGTTTGAGGCCGCACCGCAGTAACCCGTGCAACAGGCGCTATCGATTTGATAGCTGCCTGCGCCCGTAACTATTGGCCTCGACGTCAATTTGATGCCTGAAAGCACATAAAAAGGCCCGCTTTCTCTGGGGAAAACGGGCCTTTTTTCATTCATTGACGCCATCGGCGCGGCAAAAGCTGCGCCCTGAACCGTGGTGTTCTTGTGCCTAGCCGCCCAGGCCTGCAAAAATATTCTGCACGTCGTCATTCGCATCGATGGCGGCAAGAAAGGCTTCCACCTCTTCGAGTTCACCCGCACTCAGGGAGGCGGGTGCGATGGGGTTTTTGGCCCTGTAGCCCAGCTTGGCGGACAGTACCGTAAAACCCTGGGCCGGCAGCGCGCGGCTTACCAGGTCCAGGTCCACCGCATCCGTGACGAACAGCGTGGTGCCTTCTTCTTCGCCCGGTTCAAAGTCCTGGGCACCGGCCTCGATAGCGGCCAGCTCCGGGTCGGCGCCCGGCGTGGCGGGCTCGGCTTCAATCATTCCAATGTGGTCGAAATCCCAGCTGACGGAACCGGAGGTGCCCAGGTGGCCCTTGCGGAACAGCACGCGGATTTCCGACGCGGTGCGGTTCAGGTTGTCCGTCAGGCATTCGACCATGACCGGAACCCGGTGCGGCGCAAATCCTTCATAGATGACGTGTTCGAAGTGAACCGCGTCACCGGTCAGCCCGGCGCCCTTCTTGATGGCCCGCTCCAGCGTGTCCTTGGGCATGGAGACCTTTCGGGCCTGCTCCACCACCAGCCGCAGGCGGGCGTTCGACGCGGGGTCGGCCCCATTGCGCGCGGCCACCATGATTTCCTTGGCCAGTTTTCCAAATACCTTGCCTTTGGCATTTGCCGCCAGTTCCTTGCCTTTTGCTTTCCACTGCGCGCCCATGTTTGATCTTCCTTGGTGTGCCGTAGCGCTTCGTGCGCACGGTTTGATGCTTTATTTATTCAGGTGAGCGGTCACGCGCGGGGTTGGAAAAAGCGCGGAACCGAGGGCTCTGGTTATACACCCATGGCCGTGGCAGCCCGCTGGCCGGCTGGCGGTATTGATGCTGCAGAAATCGCTATTTATTTGATAGCTGGTGGCGCCCGATGTTACTGGGCTGGCGGCCTTTTTGATGCCCGAAAAAGGATAAAAATCACCTTCCGGCCGCCAAAAACACTCAAACCGCCACGCCCGCGGTTTGCAGAAATGCCTGCAGGGCGGAAAAGTCCAGCGGTTTGGTGAGGTGCTCGTCGAACCCGGCGGCCAGCGCACGGCTTTTGTCTTCGTCCGTGCCGAAGCCGGTGAGGGCCGCAACTATGACCTGCTCGCCGCCGTGCAGGGCGCGCAAGGCAGCCAGCACCTCGTAGCCGTTCATTCCCGGCATGCCGAGGTCCAGCAAAACGGCCTGGGGCGCCTGCTGGCGGAACATCTCCAGCGCGGCGGGGCCGTCATAAGCGACTTTCACCTGGCAGTCCATCAGCCGGAGAATTTCCGCCAGGCTGTTGGCCGCATCGCGGTTGTCGTCCACCACCAGGATGGCCGCGCCCGGGCCGCTGCCCGCGTCGTCGGTGGTTTCCTCACCCGTCTGTGCATTCGGCAGGAAAAATGTGAAGGTGCTGCCGCGGCCGGGGCCTTCGCTTTCCGCATGCAGTGTGCCGCCGTGCATTTCCACCAGTGAGCGTGCCAGCGTCAGCCCGATGCCCAGTCCGCTTTCACGTGCGGCGGTCTGCGCATCGCCTTGGGAAAACAACTCGAAGATCTGGCTGATGGCCTGGGACGACAGCCCCAGCCCGTTGTCTCGCACCGAGGTGTACAGCTGCGTGCCCTCCTGCCAGACCTTGAGCTCGATCAGTCCCGCTTCGGGTGTGTACTTGGCGGCGTTGATCAGCAGGTTCTGCAGGACCTGGGCAAGCCGCGTGGCGTCTCCCTGAACCAGCGGCGACGCGGCCGGGATGTCTGTCTCCAGGCGGTGGCGCCGCGCATCAAACAGGGGACGCACGGCCTCAATGGAGCGGGCCACCACCTGGTTGTAGGAAACCTGCTCCGCCTTGAAGCGGATCTTGCCGGTGGTCAGCCGCCCGACATCAAGCAGGTCGTCGACCAGGCGTGTCATGTGCGAGAGCTGCCGGTCAATCATGTCGCGGCTGCTCCGCACCAGCGGGCTGGGGGAGGGCTCCAGCTGCAGGATGGTGATGGCGTTGCGAATGGGGGCCAGCGGGTTGCGCAGCTCGTGCGCCAGCATGGCCAGGAACTCACTCATGCGCTTGCTGGATTTTTCCAGTTCGGACAGGCGCCGCCTTTCGGTCATGTCGCGCGTAACCTTGGCAAAGCCGCGCAACTGCCGGTTCGCATCGTAGATCGGCGTGATCACGGCATTGGCCCAGAACACCGAGCCGTCCTTGCGGACGCGCCAGCCCTCTTCTTCTGCCCGGCCTTGCTGCAAGGCCGTTTTGAGTTCGGTCTCGGGTTTGCCTGCCTCAAGGTCTTCAGGGCGGTAAAACAGGCCGAAATGTTTGCCGATGACTTCGCCGGGGCTGTAGCCCTTGATAAGTTGCGCGCCGCTGTTCCAGCTCTCGATCAGGCCCTCGGGGTTGAGCATGAAGATCGCATAGTCCTTCACTCCCTCGAGCATGAGCCGAAAGCGTTGTTCGCTCTCTCGCAGGGCTTCTTCGTGGGCACGGCGTTCGGTCAGGTCGCGCGTCACCTTGCCGAAGCCGGTCAGTGTTCCGTCCGGGTCCCGCAGCGCGGTGATGACGACGTTGGCCCAGAAGCGGCTGCCATCCTTGCGGATGCGCCAGCCTTCTTCCTCAAAACGTCCGTCCCTTTCCGCGCGGCGCAGTTCCTCGGCCGGCCAGCCGGCTGCTATGGCCTCAGGGGGGTAGAAGGTGGAAAAATTCCGGCCGATGATTTCAGCGGGCTGGTATTGCTTCAAGCGCTGGGCGCCGGTGTTCCAGGACACCACGTTACCGGTGGTGTCGAGCATGAAAATGCCGTAATCCTGTACCGCATCCACCAGAAGGCGGAAGCGGTCCGTCACGATCTGTTCTGGAGAATCAGGGCGAGCCGACATGCCGTGATGATAGCCAAATTGCTATCTGCGATATCCGGGACTATCCCAATGGGAGATGCCGGCCGGGCCGTTCCGCCGTGTGCCGACAGGCGGTCACCCGCGCTGGGGAATGCCCAAACCCTTGACGACCGCAGGACGCGCTACAAATGTGTCCAGTACGCGTGTTACGTTGGGGAAGTTCTGGATTTCCACCAGTGCACCCGCGTCATAAAACCCGATCAGGTTACGCACCCAGCCGAAGGTGGCGATGTCGGCAATGGTGTAGTCCTCGCCCATGATCCAGCTGCGTCCCTTGAGCCGCTGGTCCAGCACACCGAGCAGGCGGGCGGATTCGGCGACGTAGCGGTCGCGCGGGCGCTTGTCTTCATACTCCTTGCCGGCGAACTTGTGGAAAAAGCCGAGCTGGCCAAACATCGGGCCGATCCCACCCATCTGGAACATCAGCCACTGAATGGTTTCATAGCGCGCTGCTGCGTCCGCGGGCAGGAATTTCCCGGTCTTCTCTGCAAGGTAGATCAGGATCGCGCCGGACTCGAACAGCCCCAGCGGTTTTCCGCCTGGACCGTTCGGGTCAATGATGGCCGGGATCTTGTTGTTCGGGTTGAGCGACAGAAAAGCCGGTGACATCTGGTCGTTGCTGCCAAAGTCAACGAGGTGCGGCTCGTAGGGCAGGCCACACTCTTCCAGCATGATCGACACCTTGACGCCATTGGGCGTGGGCAGGGAGTACAGCTGGATACGGTCAGGGTGCTGGGCCGGCCATTTCTGGGTGATGGGGAAATCGGAAAGGGACGCGCTGTTGGGTTTGCTGGTTTGGGTCATGGGTGGAAATTCTGTTGTCAAAATTGAAAACACCGATGGCGCAGCACGCTAGTCCCACCGGCCAGCGGGGGTATTCAGGCCACACGCCAACCTACCGCCCGCATTGCCATTACTTCACCGGAATTACCGTGCCCGCCGGTACCGGAACCGCCGTGACGCTGTTTTGCGGCGAGCCTTCAATCACGCGGTCCGAGTAAGTGAGGTAGACGAGGGTGTTGCGTTTGGTGTCCACCATGCGCACCACACGCAATTTCTTGAAGACCAGCGAGATGCGTTCGCTGAACATCTCTTCCTGCTTTTCCAGCGGCTTGCCGTTGAAGATGATGAGGCCGGTCTGCCGGCAGGCAATCGAGGCCTCAGCTTTGTCTTCGGCCACGCCGAACGCTCCCTTGATGCCGCCAGTCTTGGCGCGCGACACATAACAGGTGATGCCGCTGACTTTGGGGTCGTCATAGGCTTCCACCACGATCTTGTGGTCCGGGCCGATGAATTTGAAGACCGTGTCCACGGCGCCTATCTCTTCACCGCCCGCGCCGCCGCAGGCGGACAGGAGCAGGACGCTGCCCACGGCAAGAAGGGCGGATTTGAAGCGCTGGGCGGAAGTTCGGGTCATGGTGATGGTTCAGGTTGGGAAACAAAAGGATGGGGCGAACACGGGATTCGTCAAGGACTCAGCCTTTGGAACGCAGGCGGGCATGGGTCCGCACCCAGGCCGCAAATTCGTCTTCGGTGACGTCGTCGGTGGCAACGGCCAGCATGGTCATCGTTGCATCGGCTTGCGACGTATCCAGGCGGTAACCATTCAGGTAGAGAAACAAACCGGTGGCCAGAAAAGCCGCACGCTTGTTGCCGTCCACGAAGGGATGATTTTTGGCCAGCCCGATGGTGTAGCTGGCCGCCAGGGCTGCCACATCAGGCGGCTGGGCCGGGTCTGCGTAGGCAAGCAGATTCAGCGGCCGGCCCAGTGCGGAGTCGAGCAGCCCCACGTCACGCAAACCGGCGCCGCCGCCGTGCTCGGCCAGGCTTTCATCGTGCAATAGCAGCAATGCTGATTTGGTAATCCAGCGCCACGTCATTTGGCAAGCTGGTGGAAGGTGTCGCGAAAGTCGCGCATGAAGGCGCGCCCTGCAGCGATTTCTTCTTCCAGTGCCGGGTCATAGGGCGTCAGTGTGTAGCCGTCCGGCGTCTCTGTCAGAAACACGGTTTCCCCCTTGCCAAGCTTCAACCGGGCAAGCGCTTCCTTGGGCAGAACCACGCCAACGGAGTTGCCGATCTGGGTGAGTTTGAGCATGTGCATGGTGTTCTTTCGTTATTACATATGTAATACTAAACTGAAGCATCCACCACGTCAAACCCCGGTATGTGAGCTCTTAGACGGTATACAGGCTCTTCAAGGCTTCAAAAGCTCAAAAAAGCTGCTCGCCAGCCGTTCCCCATTGACCATGATGTCCACCTCATGCCGGCCCGCATGGTGCACGCGTGTCGTGAAGTCGCGCACAACCTGGCTGCGTGAAAGCTGCACGCTCTCGCCGGCGGCCAGCGTCAGCTCCTTGAGCTTGAACACCTTGGCCGAGCTGCTGCCCGACTTCTTGACGTAGTGCACCGCGTAGTCCACCACCAGGCGCTGGCTCTGGCGCGAGGTGGATTGCAGTGTGAATGCCAGTTCAAGCCGCTCGCCAAGCGCGAGTTTCTTCGGGTTGACGGAAAAATCCTGCACGGTCACAGCAGCCTTCTTTCCCGCACCGATGATGCCCAATGCTCGCCTGTCGCCCTGCTTGATCAAGGTGCGCAAGGCGTGCCGGGCGATCCACGCTGTGTGCGGTTTGTCGAGCGGCCAGCTTTCCAGGCGCTTCAGCACCCAGTCAGGGTGCAGCTTGGTGATGTCGTTCAGGTGATTGGCTACCGACTTGCGCACGTAAAGGCTGTTGTCGGCTTTCAGTGATTCCAGGATGGGCGCGGCCAGTTCCGGGTCGGCCATCAGCGCATCGAGCCTGAACGACCAGGGCAGGCGGGGGCGGCTGCCTTCGCTGGCCAGGCGCCGCACATGGTCACTCTCGTCTTTCGCCCATACCTTCATCACGGCCAGCGTGCGCGCCGGGTCCTGGCGGATGAACTCGCGGATGGCGAATTCCGAGGTGCCGAATGCAGTGAAAAACTTCAGTGCCTCCATCGACGTATCGAAGTCATCGCGGCCATACAAGCCAACATAGTCTGGCAGCACCAGGGTGACGAAACTGCTGTTGATGCGCGGCGCCAGCTTGCGCAGGATGGCGACGGCTTTGGGGTAGTCGGCCGGCAGCGTGGCGTGCAGGCATTCGCTGGTGCGGCGCAGGCGCTGCATCAGCGAAAGCTCGTCCAGGCCCTGCAGGGCGAGCTTGAGGAAATGTTTGCTGTCAAAGCGCGGGTAGACCGCGGCGGTTTCCGCCGCGATATGGCGCAGGCGAGCCGGATCGAAGATGTTCTTGAGTGCGGGTGCGGCGGTGTCGGACATGGCGACCGATTCTGCCATCGCGCACCTTTCAGCGCCGCGGGCTAGCCTTGCAGCCGGCCGAGCTGCGCGCGAAGGTCGTTCAGTTCTTCCATCAGGTCCAATGCCAGCGCGGCACCGGCCGGGTTCACCCCGAGGTCGCGCTGCAGGCGCACCGCCACCGTGGCCCGGTGCAGGTGCACGCCGTTGAAGCGCCACAGGTCCGGCGCTGCGCCCAGGGGCGACAGCAGGCCTTCCTGCACCAGGTCCATGATGAGGTCCGATTGCGTGGCACACGCCCGGCAGAGATCGTCGAGCGTGAGGCCCTCCTGGTCTTCCAGGATCAAACCGGCGAGGTAGCTTGTGGAAGTTTTCATGCCTTGCCTCCAGAATTTCGCAGGCTGGCGCGTGGCTTGAAAGTCTTAAACGCCGCTGCCATGTCTTCATACGCCTTCTTCGATGCGGCAGTGTCCGCGTCCGGCAGGACGACCTGCAGCACAAAATAAAAGTCGCCCGGCGTCTTGCCCGGCAGCCCCCGCCCCTTGAGCCTGAGCTTGCGTCCGCTGGCCGAGCCTGGCGGGATTTTCAGCGCGACCACGCCTGCCGGCGTGGGCGCTTCCACTTCGGCGCCAAGCGCGGCTTCCCATGGCGTCACGGGCAGGTTCATGTACACGTCATGGCCCTCGGCGCGGTACAAGGCATGCGGCAGGAACTCCACGTCCAGGTAAAGGTCGCCCGGGCTCCCCTGGCCCACGCCTGGAGAGCCTTGGCCCGCCAGGCGGATATGCTGGCCGGCGCGTATACCCCTGGGGATGACGAATTCAATGGTGCGGTCTTGCATCGTCACACCGGTTTCATCCTCCACCGGCATGCGCAACTGCAGCTTGCGCGTCGCGCCACTGTAGGAATCGCCGATGTCGATCTGGATTTTGGCGTGCTGGTCCTGGCCGTGCATGTCAAAGCCGCGGCCGCCGCGGCTGCCGCGAATGTCGGCAAAGTCATCAAAGCCGCCCCAGCCTTCAGGCCCCGCACCTCCCATGCCGCGGAAGATGGCGTCGAAGAAATCGCTGTGGTCAAAATCTCCAGCCCCGCGCGTTCGGGTGCCGCCAGCGCGGCCGCCCGGAGCCCGCCCCGGATTCCAGCCCGGCGGCGGGCGAAAGTCCTGCCCGGCTTGGTAGCTGGCGCCCAGCTGGTCGTAGGCGGCGCGCTTTTCAGGGTCGCGCAGCACTTCGTACGCTTCGGCAATTTCCTTGAAGCGCGCCTCGGCGTTCTTTTCCTTGCTGACGTCGGGGTGGTATTTGCGCGCCAGCCTGCGGTGGGCTTTTTTGATCTCGTCGGTGGTAGCGCTGCGCTCCACGCCCATGATCTTGTAGTAGTCCTTGTATTCCATGAAGTACTTTCATCAAGGGTTGACCTGGGGCCGTCCCGGCGAATTTTGTTCGGTGCTCCGGGTGCGGCTGTCAGGCAAATTCGGTTTGTCACGTCTGTAAATGGGGTTGGCGGCTTCAGGGTCAACCCGTAGCCGCGCTGGAGTCATGCCTCTACCGGGCCGCCGTGGCCGTCCCTATCATTCAGCGATGACCTTGAGCCAATCCCCTGCCCACGACCCTGCCGTCCTGCGGGCCCTGTTTGACGCCCAGCACAAGGCGAGCCGCGCCCAGATCGAAGTGCCGCTGGCGCTGCGCCGCGATCGCCTGCTGCGCATCCGCGCCTTGCTCGATGAACACGGCGCAGCGCTCGCCCAGGTCGTCAATGCCGACTTCGGCGTACGCTCATCGCAACTCACCGAAATCGCCGATATCTTTGTGCTGCGTTCGCTGCTGTCCAGCACGCTGAAGCAATTGCCGAAGTGGATGAAGCCGGTCAAGGTGGGAACGCCGCTGTACCTGCAGCCTTCGCGCGCCTTCTTGCAGCGCCAGCCGCTGGGGGTGGTGGGGGTGGTGTCCCCCTGGAACTACCCGGTGCAGCTCTCGCTGGGCCCCGTCATCACAGCGCTGGCTGCGGGCAACCGCGTGATGCTCAAGCCCAGCGAGCTCACGCCGCAGACGTCGGCCTTGCTGGCCACGCTGATCGAAAAATCTTTTGCGCCTGATGAGGTGTGCGTGGTGCAGGGCGATGGCAAGCTCGCCGCCGAATTTGCCGGCCTGCCGTTTGACCATCTCTTTTTCACCGGCTCCACCGCTGTGGGCCGCAAGGTGGCAGAGGCCGCCGCCGCCAACCTGACACCCACGACGCTGGAGCTGGGCGGCAAGTCGCCCTGCATCATCGATGCGTCGTGCGACATCGACAAGGCCGCCATCAAGATCGCCCACGGCAAGTTGCTCAACGCCGGCCAGACCTGCATCGCACCCGACTATGTATTGCTGCCCAGGGGCCGTGAAGCCGCGTTCGGCGAAGCCTTCGCGCGCGCGGTGGCAACGCTGTTTCCCACCATTGCCGGCAACCCCGATTACGCGGCCATCATCAGCCCTCGCCACCTGGAGCGGCTGCAGGCGCTGCTCGCGCAGGCCGAAGGCGAGGGCGCCCGGCTGCAAACCGTGAACCCCGGCGCGGCCGGCACAGGAAGCGCGTCGCGCCAGATGGCGCCGGTGCTGGTGTTTGATGCACCCGCCACCTCAAAACTGCTGAACGAGGAAATCTTCGGCCCCATCCTGCCGGTGCTGCCCTATGACTCTGTCGACGAGGCGATCCGCTACGTCAACGCCCGGCCACGGCCGCTGGCGCTGTACTGGTTTGGCACAGACACCGGCTCACGCGACCACGTGCTGGCAAACACCGTGAGCGGCGGTGTCACCGTGAACGACACACTGATGCATATCGCCCACGAGAACCTGCCTTTCGGCGGCGTCGGCGAAAGCGGCTGGGGCAGCTACCACGGCGAGGCCGGTTTCTTGCGCCTGTCGCAGCAGAAACCAGTGATGGCGCAGTCGAAGTGGGCGCGCGGGGATTTGTTTTACCCGCCGTATGGCAAACGGTTTGAGCAGGTGATGGGATTGCTCAAGCGGCTGATCTAGCGCGGCGAGCCAAACACCTGCGCCCAGTAAATCCCCGCGCTGCTTTGCCGGTTGACCACAAAAGCGGCGCCCATTTCGCTGAAAGCCGGTGACATGATGTTGGCGCAGTGGCCGGGGCTGTTGATCCAGCCGCGCACAGCGGCGTCGGCGGTCATCTGCCCTGCGGCGATGTTCTCGCCGATGCTGCGCCAGGGGTAGCCGGCCAGCGTAGCCCGGCCATCCACCGTGGTGCCGTCGCGGCTGGTGTGGCTGAAGTAGCTGTAGCGCGCCATCTCGGCGGCGTGGGCGCTGGCGATGTTGTGCAGCACAGGGTTAAGCCGCAGCGGCGGTGCCGCCGTGAACGCCTTGCTGCCGCAGCGCCGAGGGCGGGCGCGTGCTTCATTGACCAGTGCCAGTACCTGCGCCTGCATGCCGCCGGGCTTGGCCTCGCCGGGCGCAGCGAAGGGCGCCGCCAGCACGACCCAGGTCTGTGTTCCGCGCTGGTAAAAGCCGGCTTCAATGAGTTCGCTGTGCATCAACGTGCCGCAGGACCTGCCCAGCGTCCTGCGCGCCAGCGCCGCGGGGCCGGTCGCGCCGCGCACGGTGACCTGCGCGGCCCGCAGGGCACGGTAGTCGACGGTTTTCAGCGCATCAGCCATTTTTCGGCCGCCCGCCATGAGTTGGGCTGCCTGTGACAGCGCGGTGTTTTCGCGCAGCGAGGGGGCGTTTGCGCCGCGCCCGTCACAGCCGTCCTGCCGCAAGCGGTTCAGCTCACGCAGCAGCGTTGGGTGGGACTCGGCAGGCGCCTGGGCATATGCATGGCCTGTGATGACGAGCATGGCAACAGCCATGGAGGCTGAAGTGCGACACCAGCGTCTAAGGGGAGTAAGTGCGGCGTTTGCCACATTGAAGACGTCCATCAGGCCATGATAACGACGCTGGTCAAGCGGCGCATTTTTGTGCAGAGATGACGTCGGTTGCTTCGTTTTTGATAGCTGCTCAGTCCCATATTATTTGGGCTAGAGCCTGTTTTTGTTCTGAAAATGGCTGGGCGGCTGGCCCATGGCGGCCTTGAACATTGCGGTAAACGCGCTGTCGCTCGCATAGCCGCTGGCCGCGGCCACAGTGCTGACCGATTGCCCGCGCGTGAGCATGGGCAGGGCGTGGGCCAGAATGGCCTGCTGCCGCCACTGCTGGTAGCTCAGGCCCAGTTCGTCGCGGAAAAGCCTGGCCACCGTGCGCTCGCTGGCGCCGGTGTCGGCGGCCCATTCGGCCAGCGTGGCCCGCTCGGATGGCGCGCGCAGCACGGCTTCACACAGGGTGCGCAGCCGCTTGTCGCCGGTTTGCGGATGCGGCATGGGCACGCCCAGGGCCTGGGTGTCGGCACGGGCTAGTTCGTCCAGCACAAGGTTGCAAAGGAGCTGTTCACGGGCGGCCGGCAGTGGCTGTTGGGGCGTGGCTTCATCGAGCGCGAGGATGGACTCACGCAGCAGCGGCGACACCACCATCACACGGCAGCCGCTCCAGCCTTTGGGCGCGGCGCCGGCGTCGATATACAGCGTGCGGAACTCGGCCGCCTCCAGCACGGTGACGTGGTGCTGCGCGCCGGGGGCGATCCACACTGCGCGGGACGGCGGCACGATGTAGGTAATTTCGCCGCCGGCATGGCGGGCTTGTTCGGCGGTGACCTGAAGGACTCCCGTGGAGCAGTAGGCCAGCTGCGCCCAGGCGTGGGAATGGGGCTTGAAATGCGTGTCGGCCTGCAGCGACCGCGCCCGCACGCGCACCGGCCGCTGCCGGCTGGGCGTGAAGTTGCCAGTGTCCCCCACCGGGACAAAGCGGAGCTGGGTTTTACGGGATGGCATGCGGGGTGCTGTATTGAGGCGCAAAAGCGCTTTGTCTGAAATTCGCCGAAACATGGCTTTATGTCGCATTTCGGAAGTGCCGGCCAATACTACGATAGCGCCATGAATACTTCAAGTACGACCCTGAATGCGCCCGGCGCGGTCCCTTTTCGCAGCGATGCCAGCGTGATCGGCCTGGTGGGCCTGGCGCACATGATCAGCCATTTCAGCCAACTGCTGCTGGCGCCGCTGTTCCCCTGGCTGAAGGAAGAGTTCAGCGTGAGCTACGCGGAGCTGGGCTTTTTGATGACGCTCTTTTTTGTGGTGTCCTGCGCGGTGCAGGCGCTTTCCGGTTTTGTGGTCGACCGCTTCGGCCCCCGGCCCATCCTGTTTGCCGGCTTGACACTGTTGGGCCTCGCTGCCTTTGGCTACGCCATCAGTACCAGCTACTGGATGATGGCGGCGTTTGCCGTACTGGCCGGTATCGGCAACGGGGTATTTCATCCGGTGGACTACACGCTGATCAACCGCAAGGTGAGCGCACCGCGCCTGGGCCATGCGTACAGCGTGCACGGCATCACCGGCAGCCTGGGCTGGGCGCTGGCGCCGGCGCTCGTGGTGACGCTGACCTTTGCCTATTCATGGCGGGTGGCGCTGGCCGCCGCCGGCGCACTGGCCTTTGCCGTGCTGGCGGTGCTGGTGCTGAACCGCGACAAACTGACGCTGACCGTAGCGGCGCCCGTCAAAGGGGCACCGGCGGCGGACAGTTCGCTGGGCTTCCTGCGCATCCCTGCGGTGTGGATGTGTTTTGCGTTCTTCTTCTGGTATGCGATTGTGCTCAGTGTGGTGCAGGCGTTTGCCCCTGAAGCCGCACGCCAGCTGCATGATGTGCCCCTCCCGTTGGTGGCGATGTGCCTGACGATCTACATGGTGTGCAGCGCCGGTGGCATGGTGGTTGGCGGCTTCCTGGCGTCGGACCCGGCACGCTGCGAGCGCATCGTGGGCACCGGCTTTGGCGTGGCGGCTGTCATTGCACTGTTGCTGGCGCTGGGCAGTTTTCCAGCATGGGTCGTGCCGGTGCTGTTTGGTCTCATGGGTTTTTCGTCAGGCATTGCGGGGCCGTCGCGTGACCTGCTGGTCAAGCGCTCGACGCCCGAAAACGCGTCAGGCCGCGTTTATGGTGTGGTGTATGCCGGCCTGGACATCGGCCAGGCGGTGTCGCCGCTGATCTTCGGCCTGATGATGGACCACCAGATGTATCGCGGCGTGCTGCTCGGACTGGCACTGATGCTGGGGGTGCTGATTGCCAGCGCCTTCAATGTGCGGCGCGTTCGGCGTACACCGCTGGCCGTGGCTTGAGCCCGCGAGGTTCTAGCGGAAAGGCCGGCTCAGGAAAGGCGATCCTTCCAGCCCGAAGCGCCAGGGTTGATCCATTGCTTTTGAGATGCCGATACGTGGCCCGCTCACCACGTGTGGGCGCCCCTTGGCAGGCCGCAGCTCGAACGGCGGCGCATCAATCGGAAGGGCGTTGTGCTCCCGTGTGATGCCCAGCGCCTGACCGACCCGGCCGGGCCCGGCGCACAGGAGGCGCACATCGTCGAGCCCGCGCCGCTGGCGCATCACATCCAGACCTTCGAGTGGCTCGATCGCGCGTATCAGAACCCCGGCGCCATGGCCTTCTTCGCGGCAGACGATATTCAGGCACCAGTGGATGCCGTAAGAGCGGTAGACATAAGCATGGGCCGGTGGGCCGAACATGGCGGCGTTGCGCGGGGTGAGCCCGGAGAAGCTGTGCGAAGCCGGGTCCTCGCGGTCGTAGGCTTCGGTCTCCACGATGCGCCCACCCACGCCATCCACCAGCAGCGTCGCGCCTATCAGCCGCCGCGCCACCACCGGTGAGGCGGCGAAAAAATCGATGGAAGGGCTGCTCACGTCCGCGCTCAGTCCGGCGGCGGCGCAATCGGAATGCGCCGCTTCTCATTGATCAGCACGTACAGGCCTGATCCGATCAGCAGTGCAATGCCGAACCAGGCCAGCATGTTCGGCACTTCGCCCCAAACCCCGTAGCCCAGCACCAGTGCAAACAGCAGGCCGCTGTAACGAAAGGGCGCCACCAGCGTCATCTCGCCGTGGCGCATGCTGTTGATGATGAGGTAGTAGCCACCGGTGAGGAACACGCTGGCCAGTGCCAGCAAGGCAAACTCGAGCAGGCCGAATGGCTTCCAGCCCTGCAGCAGCGAGCCCGCGCCGGACACCACAGTGACAGCAGCTGCCGTGGACAGGGTGATGAGAATCGATGGAACGCCGGCATGGATGCGGCGTGTCATCAGGTCGCGCGCTGCGTGGAACAGTGTGCCCACCAGGCACACCAGCGCGTAGCCGTTGAAGCCCTCGGCGCGTGGCTGGATGACCAGCACTACGCCGAAAAACCCGAAGCCGACAGCCAGCCAGCGCGCGCCGCGCACGCGTTCGGCCATGAACAAGGCAGCAAACAGCGTCATGAACAGCGGCGCTGCCAGGTTGATGGCGGTGGCGTTCCCGATGGGCAGGTGAAACAGCGAACCCAGGTAGAGCATGGTGGCGCAGGCATCGACCAGCGCGCGGACTGCAACCCAGCCGCGCGTGGCTTCGCGCAGGCGGCTGGTGGCGCCCAGCGCGTGGGCCACGGCCAGAACCAGCAGCACCGACATGACGCCGCGGATGAAGATCAGCTGGGCGCTGGGCATGCTCTGACTGGCAAACTTGACCAGCGCGTCGTTGGTGACAAAACAGCCCATGGCGCCCACCATGCAAAGGATGCCGCGGCGGTTCGCGGCGGCGGAGGCCGACAGGGTCATGGTGAAAAAATCAAGTGGAGAAAGTCCAGATTGTGGCGGCACCCAGCAACAGGGAGGCGACAGGAATGCCGGCGAGCAGGAGGAAACGAATTTGCCGGGGAGCATGGCTGATCATCAGCACGCCCAGGGTGAGCAGCGCGGTGGGTTCAGGTGCCATGCCAAACACTTCAGCCTGCGCCCACGGACGGCCGGCCAGCGGTGCGGCCAGCGGGTAGAGTACGCCCGCACTGGCTAGCAACCAGCCTGCCAGCCGCCAGTTTGCATTGGCTACGGCTTCCCGGTGGCGCTGCAATCCCAGGCCCAGCAACAGCACGGCCTGTGCGGCAAAGGCCAGGGCGACGTACTGCGCCGCCCAGTTGATCGTTGCGTAACGCTGCCAGTGAAAGGCCCAGCCGACCCAGAGCCAGGTGGCGGCGAGCAGGATGACCATCACCCGTTGTGCCACCGCATTCCGCGAGGCGGCCAGCCCCAACGCAGCAATGCCCGCCAGGAGCGTGGCGACATGCAGCGGCCAGAAGTCGCGGTTATAGAGTTCCATCAGCCGCCAGTAAGTCCTGGGCGAAAACATCAGGAAGTCCGACAACCGGTAAGTCCACCATTCGGACATCAGAGCTTCCCGACATCCGTGGCCATGCGTTTGCGCAGGGCTTCATCCGGCATGCGCCCCAGGGCTGCGGCCATGTTTTCGCGAACATGGAGAACGCTGGACGTCGCCGGGATGGCGCAGGTCACAGCGGGGTGCGACACGATGAACTTGAGCGCCACCTGCGCCCAGCTGATGCAGTCGATATCACGCGCCCAGCCTGGCAGCGGGTGACGCTGCAACTGGCGCAGCAACGCGCCTTCGCGAAACGGACGGTTTACCAGCACGGCGACGCCGCGTTCCCGCGCGAGCGGCAGCAGTGTTTCTTCGGCCTCACGGTCCAGCAGGTTGTAGCTGAGCTGTACGAAGTCGATGCGCTGGCTGCGCATGATCTGTTCGATCTCGCGATGGCGCCGGCCCTCGGACGTGGTGATGCCGACGTAACGCAGCTTGCCGGCCGACTTCATGGCCTGGAGCAGGGGCAGCTGTTTTTCCCACGCCAGGAGGTTGTGTACCTGCAGCAGGTCGAAGCGGGGGACGCGCCAGAGCTCGCGCGACTGTTCGATCTGCGCAGCGCCGTCGGATGATGTCCAGACTTTTTCCGCTGAGAACACGATCCCCTGTGCTCGCAGTTTTTGCAATCCCTCGCCGATCACGCCCTGCGACGAGCCGTACATCGGCGAGGAGTCGATGAGCCGGCCGCCGGCTTCGAAAAAGTGGCGCATGACTTCGGCGCATTGGTCGCGTGCCGTGCGGTCATTGCCGACATTGAAGGTAATCCAGCTGCCCAGGCCGACCACCGGAATCTGCTCGCCGGATGACGCGATGGCTTTGGTCAGCGGCTGCGGCCGCGCGGTGTTTTGCGCATACAGGGTGCTGGTACCCAGTGCTGGGACAAGTTGCAGCAGCAGGTCGCGGCGTCTCATTGCCCTACCGTATCACAGGGGCAACTGGCGTGGCGTAGCATGGCCGAAAACCCCTGGAAGGCGGCCGATGATGCTGAACCGAATGTCGCGATTGCTGACACTGTCAGTGGTGTTGGCGTGGGCGCCGGTCGCTTTGGCCGATGACGCCTTGTGGGCCCTGCTCAAACAGGGTGGCCAGGTGGTGATGATCCGGCACGCCTTGACGACGTCCGGTGTGGGAGATCCGGAGGGCATGAAGCTCGACGATTGTGCGACGCAGCGCAACCTGAGCGACGAGGGCCGTGCGCATGCGCGGCAGCTGGGCGAAGCCTTCCGCCAGCGCGGCGTTGCTGTCGGGCAACTGCTGTCCAGCCCGTGGTGCCGGTCCATTGAGACGGCAAAGCTGGCTTTCGGTAAAACGCCGGATGTGACACCGGCCCTGGGCAATCTCTTCGGGCGCAGCGAAGAGGCCGGCCGGCAACTTGCCGGCCTCCGTCCCCTGGCTGGCCAGAAACCGGTGACTGGCAATACGGTGATGGTGTCGCACGGCTCGACGATTTATGCGCTGACCGGCATATCGCCGGATACAGCCGAGATGGTGGTGCTGACGCCGCAAGGCGGCGGACGCTTCAAGGTGGCGGGGCGGATGGCGGCCCACAAATTGTGAGGCGTCGTACGGCTCATACCGCGCTGTGGTGCCTTGCAATGCAGGTGTCCAGCACTTCGCCCATATCGCGCTGCCACCAGTTGCCGGCGGAAAAGATCTCCACCTCGCTGTAACCCTCGAAGCCCTGCGCCTCCACCCAGCCGCGGATCTTCGGGATGTCGATGACACCGTCGCCCATCATGCCTCGGTCGTTCAGCAAATCGGTCGTGGGTGTCAGCCAGTCGCAGGCGTGGAAGGCGAGCAGGCGCTCCTTGCCCGCACGCGCTATCTGCTGCTGCAGTTTCGGGTCCCACCAGACGTGATACACGTCCACGGCCACGCCAAGTGCGCCCGTGTTGCGGGGGTCGAGTTCGTCGCACACATCGAGCGCATGCTCCATCGTGTTGATGCAGGCGCGGTCCGCGGCGTACATGGGATGCAGCGGCTCAATCGCCAGCGGCATGCCTGCGGCCCTGGCGTATTCGAGCAAAGTGGCGATGCCGTCATGCACCTGGCTGCGCGACAGCGCGATGTCTTTGTGCGCCGCCTTGCCGGCCAGCGCGCCCGGAAGGCCTCCCACCACCAGCACCAGGCAGGCGGCGTTCAGCTCGCAGGCTTCATCGACCGCGCGGCGGTTGTCGTCGTCGGCAGCCTTCAGGCCTGCCGCGTCCGCTGCGGGAAACATGCCGCCGCGGCAGTAGCCTGAGAGTTCAAGCCCGTGGGTTTTGACGAGGCGTGACACCTCGGCCAGGCCCGCGGCAGCGACCTGGTCGCGCCACGGCGAGATCGCCCTGATGCCGCGCTGCGCGCAGGCTTCGATGATGGCTGTCAGCGGCTGCTCGACACCGCGGCTTCTGCGCACTGTTGCGGTGTTGATGGAGAGCCAGCGGTGGTCCTGGGAAAAGTTGCGCATGAGGAATTAGGTGATGGAGATCAGTGAAAGTCAATTGGAAGGTCGCGCGTTTTTTTGCCGGCGCAGTTCGCGGATGATGGCCGCGTTGTCGAGCTCGCCGTCACCGGCGGCAATGGCCGCGCGCATCAATTCAGCGTGGGCTTCGGACAAGGGGAGCTTCTGGCCTTCGGCTGCAGCACTGTCGATCATCAGCTTGACGTCCTTGAGGTGCTGGTGAATGCGCGACTGCGGCGCAAAGTCACCCTCCACCATCATCCGGCCCTTTGCCTGGGCTGCACCGGACGTGGCAGGGCTGGCCAGCACCAGCGCCAGGAACTGCTCGGGGGGAATGCCCATGTTTTCGGCGAAGACCATGCCTTCGGCCAGCGCCGCGCGGTTCAGGCCCAGCACGAGGTTGGTAGCCAGCTTGGCTTTGGCGCCCATGCCAGCGCCGCCGACGTGGATGCGTTTGCCTGAGATGGCGGCCAGCACGGGCTCGCACGCTTGCAATGCCCCGGTCTCGCCACCCAGCAACAGGGTGGCTTCGCCGGTTGCTATCTGCTGGCTGGATCCCGAGAGCGGCGCTTCAATGAAAATGATGCCGCGTGCTGCGAGCCGAGCAGCCAATGCTTCGAGTTTGTGAGGTGTGCCGGTGGAGCAGTCGATGATGCTTCGAACGCCGAAGACGGACAGCAGGCCGCCCGGCCCTTCGACCACCTTCAGCACGTCGTCGGTGTTGAAGACGGCCAGCACCATGCAGGAGGCCGCACTGGCAGCTTCGGCCAGGGAGCCGGCGGCACTGCCGCCGCGGGCGGTGAGGGCTGCCCGGGCTTCTTCGCGCAGGTCAAAGCCGGTGACCTGGAAACCGGCGGCCGTGAGGCGCTGTGCCAACGCCGTGCCGACCAGGCCCAGGCCGACAACGCCGACAGTGTTTGCGGCCATGCCTTCACGCCGCAAGCGACGCGCCTCCGCAGATCTGGATCTCCTGACCGGTGATGGCCGCCGCATCGGGTGAGAGCAGGAAGGTGACCAGCGCGGCGATCTCCCGTGGCTGGATCAGCCGGCCCAGCGGCGGCAGCTTGGGCGGGACCGTCGTGCGCGCAGGATCGGCGAGCATGGCTGTTTCGGTGGCGGCCGGTGACACCACATTGACGGTGACGCCCGAAGCCACGGTTTCGGCAGCCCAGCTGCGCGCCAGCGCCACCAGCGCCGCCTTGGTGGCCGCGTACTGGCTGCGGCCCGCCATGCCGCGCGCCACGCGGCTGCCGATCAGCACCACACGGCCTGCACCCGCTTGCGCCATGGCGGGTACCACCAGGTTGGCAATGCGCATGACGGCATCCACATGGAGCTGCCACATCAGCGCCGAGTCTTCACCGGAAAGCGCGCCGAGTGGGCCCACGCGCAGCACGCCCGCGGCGTGGATGAGCGCCTGCACGCCGCCGGCTGAACGCACGGCACGCTCCGCGGCTTCGGTGTTGCACAAATTGACTTCTGTCGACGAGAACGCCGGATGCACGATGCGCGCAGGCGCCAGGTCCAGGCCGATCACGTCCCAGCCCTGGTCAAGCAATGCTTGCGCAATGGCCATGCCGATGCCCGAGCTGCTGCCGGTGACAAGGGCGCGTTTCATGTCTTCAGTGGCCATAGTGGTGCATGTTATTCAACACGGATATTGCCGTCGGTGATGATCTTCTGCGAGCGTGCCATATCGCTGTTCTGGAATTTGACGAAGTCTTCCGGCGTGCCGGGCGTCAGCACCAGGCCTTGCTGGATGAGCTTTTCACGCATGTCGCTGGCCAGCGCCTTGTTGGTTTCGGTGTTGAGTTTTTGTGTGATGTCGGCCGGCAGTTTGGCCGGACCCCACAAGCCGTACCAGCTGTAAAACTCATAGCCGGGAATCGTCTCTGCCACAGTCGGCACATCAGGCAGGTTGGGGACGCGCTTGTCGCCGGTGACGGCCACGACGCGCAACATGCCGCTCTTGTGATACTGCAGGGAGCCGAGGATGGGATCGATAAAACCGTCGATCTGTCCACCAACCAGGTCCTGGAATGCCGGCGCAGTGCCCTTGTAAGGCACCACGGTGTATTCGATTCCGCCGGCGCGCTTGAGCAGTTCGGTTGACAGGTGGCCGGCCGAGCCGATCGAGCCAACGGCAAACGTCATCTTGCCGGGGTTGGCTTTGGCGTGGGCAATCAGCGACTTGACGTCGGTGATCGGCAGGTTCTTGTTGATGGCCACCGACAACGGCGCTTTGGCGACGAGCGAGACGGGTGTGAAGTCTTTCACCACACCGTATGGCACGGACTTCATTGTCATCGGTGCGGTGGTGAAAGTGGAGGCATTGAAGAGCAGGGTGTAGCCGTCTGCAGGTGCCTGCGCGACCACGTGCGCGCCGATGGTGCCGTTGCCGCCCGCACGGTTTTCCACCACGAAGGGCTGGCCCATCTGATCGCCGAGCTTCTGCGCCAGCTGCCGGCCCACCGCGTCCAGCGTGCCGCCCGGCGGGAAGGGAATGATGACCTTGACCGGCCGGGTGGGGTAGGCCTGTGCGGTTGCGCCCAAGGCTGCGGCTGCGAGGCCGGCGGCCAGGCTGGCCTTGAGGAAAGTGCGTGTCTTCATGTTGTCTCCAGGGTTGTAATAAGAGCTAGGGGAAGCTTCTGGTGGCTTCCTTGCAATGTTTCTTTAATGGATTCCATGCAGAGACAGCAGCGTCTTCATGCGCTGCGTCGCGAGTTCGGGATGCTCCAGCAGGTTGGCGGCATCTGCCAGGCGGAACAGCTCGGCGAAGTGCTGCAGCGAACGTGTGCTCTGCTGCCCGCCGACCATGGTGAAGTGCTTCTGGTGGCCGTTGAGCCAGGCCATGAAAACCACACCGGTTTTGTAAAAACGCGTGGGCGCGGCAAAGATATGGCGCGACAGCGGCACGGTGGGGCCGAGGATGGCGTGGAATTTTTCCACGTTGCCTTGTGCCAGTTCACCCAGCGCCGCGCTGGCAGCCGGTGCAATCGCATCGAAGATGCCCAGCAGCGCATCGCTCTGCCCGTGCATGGCTTCCTTGCCGAAGCCGTCGCCGGCAATCAGCTCGGCGTAGTTGAAGTCGTCGCCCGTGTACATGCGTACGCCCGGGGGCAGGCGCCGGCGCATGGCGATTTCCTTGTCCTTGTCGAGCAGCGAGATCTTGATGCCGTCGACCTTGTCGGGATGGGCGTTGATGATGCCAAGGGCCGTGTCCATGGCTTTTTCAACGTTGCTGCTGCCCCAGTAACCAGCCAGTGCGGGGTCAAACATGTCGCCCAGCCAGTGCAGTACAACCGGCTGCTTTGCCTGGCTCAGGATACGGTCGTAAACACGCTCATAGTCTGCCGGGCTTTTGGCGACGCGGGCCAGTGCGCGGCTGGCCATCACGATCAGCTTGCCGCCGAGTTTTTCAATTGCAGCCATCTGCTCCTCATAGCCGGCGATGACCTCGTCAACCGTCCTCACGTTTTCCAGCACGAGGTGGTCGGTGCCGCAGCCGGAAGCGACCAATGCGCCCGGCACGTCTTTGGCGGCATCGAGCGAACGGCGGATCAACTCCAGCGAAGTGGGCCAGTCCAGGCCCATGCCGCGCTGCGCCGTGTCCATGGCTTCGGCCACGCCCAGGCCCAGCGACCACAGGTGGCGGCGGTAGGCGATGGTGGTTTCCCAGTCGATGGCGCAGTTGACCCACGGGTCGACCGCGGCCAGCGGATCGGCCACCACGTGTGCGGCCGAATAGGCGATGCGGTTGAATTTCAGCCCAGCGACCGGTTTAACAGGGGTGGTGCCGCGCAGCGTGTAAGGCTGCAGGCCGCCCGCAGCAACGGGCAAGGTGATGGTTAACGCCATGGGATCTACCTTCTTATACGCAAAATGTGCCTCTGGCCCTTATATGACGGGCGCAAGCAGCTATCAAACTTGTAGCGGTGGTACGTCCACCCAGCGGCGCTCTTTCCAGCTTTCGAGCGCGGCTTCAACCAGCTGAACGCCTTTGGCGCCTTCGGGTAGCGTCCATTTGTAGGGCTCGTTCTCTACCACATGGCGAATGAAATGCTCCCACTGGATCTTGAAACCGTTGTCGTAGGTTTGGGTGTCCGGCACTTCCTGCCACTGATCAGAGAAATTCATCGTCTGCTTTTCGTCCGGGTTCCAGACCGGGCGTGGCGTGTTGACGCGCGACTGGGCCTTGCAGGAGGAGAGGCCTGCGACGGCTGAGCCGTGCGTGCCGTCGACGTGAAAGGTGACCAGGTCCTCGCGGTTCACGCGGGTCGCCCAGGACATGTTCATCTGCGCAATCACCGGCTCGCCGCTGTGGCCTACCAGTTCGGCCGTGGCGTAGGCCGCGTCATCGGCGGTGGCCTTGTAAGGTTTTCCGGCTTCGTCCCAGCGCTGGGGTATGTGCGTGGCGCCTATGCAGGAGATGGACTTGACCTCGCCGAACAGGTTGTCCAGCACATAGCGCCAGTGGCACATCATGTCCAGAATCATGCCGCCGCCGTCTTCGGTGCGGTAGTTCCAGCTCGGGCGCTGGATCGGCTGCAGGTCGCCTTCAAAGACCCAGTAGCCGAACTCAAGCCGCACCGACAGCATCTTGCCGAAGAAGCCTGCGCGGCGCAGCATGTCGAGCTTGCGCAGGCCGGGCAGGAAGAGCTTGTCCTGCACCGCGCCATGTTTCAGGCCGGATTTTTCGGCCAGGCGGGCAATTTCGACTGCTTCGTTGAGGTTGGTGGCAATCGGCTTTTCGCAGTAGACGTGTTTGCCGGCACGGATGGCCTTGGCCAGCAGGGTGGGGCGCATCTGCGTGGTGCCGGCGTCGAAAAAAATCGTGTCGTCCTTGTTCTTGAGGGCCTCGTCCAGATCAGTGCCCCAGCGCGAGATGCCATGGGCCTTGGCCAGGGCTTCGATCTTTTCGGCGTTGCGGCCGATCAGGATCGGGTCGGGCATCACCTTGTCACCGTTGGAGAGCGTGACGCCGCCCTGTTTGCGGATCGCGACGATGGAGCGGATCAGGTGCTGGTTCATGCCCATGCGTCCGGTGACGCCGTGCATGATGAGTCCTAGTCGTTGAGTAGCCATGGGGTCCTTTGAGGAGGTAAAAAATGCGGCGGCCCTACCCTGGTCCGGCCAAGGGTGATGGGAACAGGGCGCCGCGGGGAAACCAGGTGAAAGTTACTGCGTGGGCTGAAGTCCGGCGGCCTTGACCAGCACGGCATTGCTCTTGATTTCTTCCTTGATGTAGGCGTCGAACTGCTCGGGCGAGAGCGTCCACGCGTCGGCGCCCAGGGCGGCGAAGCGCTCCTTCACTTCTGGCGTGTTCAGGGCTTTGACGACTTCGTCATGCAGGCGGTTGACGATGTCGCGCGGCGTCTTGGCGGGGGCCATCATGCCGATCCAGAAATTGAATTCGGAGCCGGGCACGCCGGCTTCAGCGGTGGTCGGCACCTGGGGCAGCGCGCTGGCCCGTTTGGGTGAGCCGACGGCAAGGGCGACGAGCTGGCCATTCTTGATCTGGCCGATGACCGGTGCGATCGGCGAGAAGTAGTAGTCGACGCGGCCGGCTATCACTTCGGTCACCGCTTCGCCGGAGCCTTTGAAGGGGATGTTGGTGGCTTCGATTTTGGCGGCGAGCTTGAATTTCTCCGCGTTCAGGTGGGTGGCGCTGCCCTGGCCTGCCGAGGCGAAGTTCATGCTGCCGGGCTTGGCGCGCGCCGCAGCCAGCAGCTCCTGCAGCGTCTTGATGTTCTTCGACGGTGACATCACCAGCACATTGGGCGTGCTGGAAATTGGCGTCACGCCTGCAAAGTCGCCGACGGTGTCAAAGGGCAGCTTGGCGAATGTCGAGGGGCTGACCGTGTGCGAGGACGAGTGGATCATGATGGTGTAGCCATCGGGTGCGGCCGTGGCCACGGCCTGCTGGCCAATGGTGCCGCTGGCGCCACCGCGATTTTCGATCACCAGTGTCTGGCCCATGCTCTGGCTCATCTTGTCGGTGATGGCGCGGGCAATGATGTCGGTGGTGCTGCCGCCGGCAAAGGGCACGATGACGCGGATGGGCTTGTTGGGATAGGCCCCCTGGGCGCCGGCCACCAGCGGTGACAGCGCAGCCAGGCAGGTGAGGCAGGCGAGCGAGGCGCGACGTGTGAATTTCATGTGCTTTGTCTCCTGAAAAGGGGTCATTGAAGGACTGCGAAAGACCTGTCATGCCGCCGGTGTTGTGGACTTACCGGATGCAGTTTACGCGTAATTCACCATTAAGTGAATTACGAATTGTAAAAATGGCCTCGCCGCTGCGTCAATAACAACCCCGGATCAGTTTCTAAGGACATACCCCAAGATGACCTCGCACATGTGTGACAGGCGTTCATGGCGGGCTTTGGGTGTCATGAGATCACGCCCGAAGATGGCCGACAGCGTGTGGTTGTTCGACAGGTAGAAATACGACATCCCGGCGATGGACACGTAAAGCTGCACGGGGTCGATGCCGCCGCGAAACAGCCCGTCGGCACGACCGCGTTCGAGGATTTCCGCCAGCGTCTGGACCAGGGGCGAGTTCATTTCCTGCACGCGGCTGGACATGGCCAGATGCCGCCCCTGGTGCAGGTTTTCGCTGTTGAGAAGTGTCAAAAACTCCGGGTGGGCAATATAGTATTCCCAGGTGAATTCCGTCAGGCGGCGGATAGCCTGCGCGGGATCCATGTCGCGCAGGTGCAGCTCTGTTTCCGCTGCGCGGATGTCGGCGTAGGCGTTTTCCAGCACCGCCAGGAAGAGCTCGTCCTTGCTCTTGAAGTAGTAATAGATGAGGCGCTTGTTGACGTCAGCCCGCTCGGCAATGCGGTCTACCCGCGCCCCGCCCAGGCCGTGCTGCGCGAATTCGTCGCGGGCGGCCAGCAGGATGGCGAGCTGGGAGCGGTCGGCATCACGTGAACGCGGTTCGACTGGCTTTGTTTTGGGGGTCGGCATGTCTGGAATTTAACTGTTTGGTGAATTAAGGCAAGGGGCTTGGCTCACCCCCGTTCAGGCTCACTTCGTGTAGCCTGCTCCCCCCTTAGGGGGCGGCGCCTGCGGCCCGGCAAAGCCGGTTCCGCGGCCCCTGTTGGTGAAGAGTGGCGTGTGGTGGGCTAGGGCTCTGAGGGATAGGGCTACAGGCTACAGCCTACGCGAGGATGCGCTGTCACACTATCGCTCGGCGCACCACCGCATCATAATGATTCAGGCCGTGGCCATTCGCGCCTGGGCCGCAAGCCATAGGAGGTGGATATGAGCAACTCGAACACACCAAAAGACGGCGACTTCGCAAACTGGATAGACCAGAAGGCAGAGGCGCTCAAATTTCAACTGGGCGAAAATTTCCCGGTATCGCCATCCGAACTGCATTCTCCCTCGGTGCATGTGGAGACGGGGCGGCAGAAACTGGAGGAGGTGCTGCTCGAGCACGAGGAGCCGACGCAGGAGTTCCTCGACGAACTGGCCGCCCTCGAATCGGCTCCGCCGCTGAGCGATGAAGAACTGGCGCGGCAGGCCCTCGAAGCAGGCGGCGGCGACGGAGATGCCGCTACTCCTGAATAATATGGCCCCCACGGTCGCTCACTTCGTGTAGCTTCCTGCCCCCCGAGGGGGCCGCCCGCCTGCGGCCCGGCAAAGCCGGTTCCGCGGCTCATGCTGGGTTGGAGAGTCCATATCCGGTCACTGCGCTTGTGCTCTTTACAGCGGCACAATATGGCCATGAGCACTTCCCAACTCGCCGGCCACCTTCTCGTTGATTGCCTTCTGGCCCAGGGCGTTACCCATGCTTTTGGTGTTCCTGGTGAAAGCTATCTGGCCGTGCTCGACGGCCTGCATGCGCGGCAGGACAAAATCCAGTTCGTCACCTGCCGGCAAGAGGGCGGCGCGGCCTTTATGGCGGAGGCGCATGGCAAGCTGACGGGGCGGCCGGGTGTGTGCATGGTCACACGCGGGCCGGGTGCCACCAACGCGTCTATCGGCGTGCACACGGCCTTTCAGGACTCAACCCCCATGGTGCTGCTGGTGGGCGATGTGGCCAGCGACTGCCGCGACCGCGAGGCCTTCCAGGAGGTGGACTACGCCAGCTTTTTCGGGCCCAGCACCAAGGGATTTGCCAAACGCGTCGAGCGCATCGACGAGGCCGACCGCATCCCCGAATACGTGGCGCGCGCCTTCGCAACCGCGATGAACGGCCGCCCGGGCCCGGTGGTGCTGGTGTTGCCGGAAGACATGCTGACGCGCGTGACATCCGCGCAGCCGCTGCCGCGCGTGGAGGCGGTGCAGGCCTGGAGCGACCCGGGCTCGCTGCGCACGCTGCGGGAGATGCTGCTCAAGTCCGAGCGCCCGCTCGTCATCGCGGGCGGCGGCGGCTGGACGCCGCAGTCGGCGCAGGCGCTGCAGCGCTTCGCCGAAAACTGGAAGCTGCCGGTGGGCAACGCCTTCCGTTTCCAGGACACCTTTGACAATCACCATCCGCTCTATGCCGGCGACGTGGGCATTGGCCTGAATCCCAAGCTGGCTGCGCGCGTGAAGGCCAGCGACCTCATCATCGCCATCGGGCCGCGCCTGGGCGAAATGACAACAGGCAACTACACGCTGCTGGAAGCGCCCCGGCCAAAGCAAAAACTGGTGCACATCCATGCCAGCGCGGAGGAACTCAACCGCGTGTACCAAGCCGACCTGGCCATCAACGCGACGATGAATGCCGCGGCACGTTCGCTGGAGGTATTGACGGCGCCGGTGACGGTGGCCTGGGAGGCCTGGACGGCATCGGCGAACGAGGATTACCTGGAAAACCTGAAACCCACGGCAACGGCCAACCTGCCTGGCGATATCGACATGCCGGCCATCGTCGGCTTGCTGCAAAAGCATTTGCCGGCCGATGCGGTGCTGACCAACGGCGCGGGCAACTTCGCCAGCTGGGTGCACCGCTTCTTCAGGCACCACGGTCTGGTCAAGGGCCACAAGACGCAGCTGGCGCCCACCGTGGGCGCCATGGGCTACGGCGTGCCTGCGGGTATTGCTGCGGCTATTACGACAGGCCGGCTGGCCTTCACCATCGCGGGTGACGGCGATTTCCTGATGAACGGCCAGGAGCTGGCCACGGCCGTGCAGCACGGCGCCAAAAGCATCATCGTGCTGCTCAATAACGGCATGTACGGCACCATTCGCATGCACCAGGAGAGGGAGTACCCGAGGCACGAAAGTGGTTCACGCCTGAACAACCCGGACTTCGCCGCGTTGGCGCGCGCCTACGGCTATGCCGGCGTACGCATCATGCGCACGGCGGAGTTTGAGGCGGAGCTGCTGGCGGCGCTGGAGCGCAAGGAGGGCACAGTGATTGAAGTCACGCTGGATCCGGAAGTGATCACGACGCGGGGTACGCTGTCGTCCATCACGCAGAACGCGTTGAAGCGGCAGCTATAAAAAAAGGAGCGTCCAACCTTTAAAAGAATGGGCTGGAGGCCGATTCTTCTTAAGAAAATGAAAAAAGCCGGGGTGACCCGGCTTTTTTCATGGTCGCAGCTTCATGACGAAGCCGCTGAGCCCAAAAAGGATTACTCCTTGATGTCCACCGCGTAGAAGTTGTGGCGGCCGAACGGACTGTTCTTGAAGCCGATCACGCTCTTGCGAACGGGTTTCAGCTGCACCGCGTGGGCGATGGTGAACCAGGGAGCCTGTTCCTTGAAGATGACCTGGGCCTGCTGGTAGAGCTTGTTGCGCTCGGCAGGGTTGGTCACGGTCTTGGCTTTCAGGACCAGGTCTTCATAAGGCTGGTAGCAGAACTTGGCGATGTTGGAACCGCTGGCGGACTGTGCCGAAGCGCAGCCGAGCAGGGTGTACATGAAATTGTCAGGATCGCCGTTGTCGCCGGTCCAGCCCAGCATGCCCATCTGGTGTTCGCCGGCCTGCAAACGCTTGCGGTACTCGCCCCATTCGAAGCTCTTGATCTCGGCGGTCACACCAACTTTGACCAGGTCGGCCTGCATCAACTCGGCGATGCGTTTGGCATTCGGGTTGTACGGGCGTTGCACGGGCATGGCCCACAGGTCGGTGGTGAAACCGTTGGGGAAGCCGGCCTGGGCCAGCAATTTCTTGGCTGCTTCGGGGTTGTACTCGTCGTCCTTGATGGCGTTGTTGTACGCGGCCATGGTCGGCGGGATCGGGTTCTTGGCGGCAACGCCGGTGCTCAGGTACACGCCGTCAACAATGGCTTTCTTGTTGATGGCCATGTTGATGGCCTTGCGAACGCGCACGTCGTCAAAGGGTTTCTTGGTCGTGTTGTAGGCCAGGTAGCCCACGTTCAGGCCGGCCTGCTCGATGATCTGGACGTTGGCGTCCTTGCGGATCGCGTCCAGGTCGGCGGGATTGGGGTAGGGCATGACATGGCACTCGCCCTTTTGCAGCTTGGCCCAGCGGACCGATGCGTCAGGCGTGATCGAGTAGACGAGGTCGTCGATCTTGGCCTTGCCACCCCAGTACTGCGGGAAGGCCTTGTAGCGGATGACCGCGTCTTTCTGATACTGCACCAGGTAGAAAGGGCCCGTGCCGACCGGGTCCTGGTCGATTTTTTCCGGCGTGCCAGCTTTCAGCATGGCGTCGGCATATTCCTTGGACTGGACAGCCGCGTAAGGCATGGCCAGGTTGGCGAGGAAAGGCGCTTCAGGCTTGTCCAGCGTGATCTTGACGGTGTAGTCGTTGACCTTTTCCACCGACTTCAGCAGCTTTGGCATGCCCATGTCGCTGAAGTAGGAGTGGTTGGGGCTGGTGACCTTGAAGAAGGCGTTGTCCTCTTTCCACTGGCGTTCGAACATGAACAGCACGTCGTCGGCGTTGAAGTCGCGCGATGGCTTGAAGGCCCGGTTGGAGCCATGCCATTTCACGCCCTTGCGCAGGTGGAAGGTGTATTCCTTGCCGTCGGCGGAGATGTCCCATTTTTCGGCCAGGCCGGGGATGACCTTGGTGCCGCCGTATTCGAATTCGACGAGGCGGTTGTAGACAGGTTCGTTGGCATCAAACGACGTACCCGTGGTGTTGACGCCGGGGTAGAAGTTTTCGGGGCTGCCTTCAGAGCAGAACACCAGCGTCTTCGCGGAGACGGGTGAAAGTGCCAGCAGCGCTGGCAGGGCAACGGCGCACAGCAATGCGCGCTGGACCGGACGTAGCCGGCTCGCACTTGGTTTGATCTGAATCATTTGACGATCCCTTTGGAGGTTGATGCTGCTTCGCAGCGGGGCTTGCGGCCAGTTTGCACCACATTTGTGACGTGGTGCGCCCTGGTCATTGAAAAACGTGGCCTGAAACCGGTGCATGGGTGCATGGTTTCAGGTCACGCAGTGAGAAAATTTTCAGCATAGTGGCATGCAACCTGCCGGTCGGCAACTTCGCGCAGCTGGGGCCTTTCGGCGCGGCAGCGGTCCGTGACGTGCGGGCAGCGGGTGGAGAACACGCAGCCGGTGGGCGGATTGAGCGGCGAAGGCAGCTCGCCCTTGAGCACGATGCGCTGCTTGACGCCTGTGCCGGCCAGGCCGGGTGTGGAAGCCAGCAGGGCCTGGGTGTAGGGATGCAGGGGGCGGCTGAAGAGGGCGTTCTTCTCGCCTTGCTCAACGGCGTGACCCAAGTACATGACCAGCACGTCGTGGGCAATGTGGCGCACCACGCCCAAGTCGTGCGAAATGAACAGGTAGGCCAGGCCCATGGACTGCTGCAGGTCGGCCAGCAGGTTGAGCACCTGGGCCTGGATGGACACGTCCAGCGCCGACACCGGTTCGTCAGCCACTACCACGGTGGGGTTGAGCATCAGCGCACGCGCAATCGCGATGCGCTGGCGCTGGCCGCCCGAAAACATGTGCGGGTAGCGGTCGTAATGCTCGGGGCGCAGGCCCACCATGGCCAGCATGGCACGGGCCTTCTGGGCGCGCTCTTCGGCGTTCAGGCTGGTGTTGATCTCAAGCGGGGCTTCGAGGATCGCGCCGATTTTCTTGCGCGGGTTCAGTGAGCCGTAGGGGTTCTGGAACACCAGTTGCACGGCCTTGCGCAGGCCCTGGCGCTGCTCGTGGGGGGCGCCCACGGCGTCGATGCCGGTGATGCGCAGTTCGCCGCCCGTGGGAGTTTCAATCAGTGACACCATGCGTGCCAGTGTGGACTTGCCGCAACCGGATTCGCCTACGACGGCCAGCGTCTTGCCGGCATGGACCGAGAAGGACACGCCGCCGACGGCCTGCAGGTGATCGGATTTGCGCATGAAGCCGCGGCGGATTTCATAAACCTGTTTGAGATTTTTGGCCTCGACGACCGGGCCGCTGGGCACGGTGGCCGGGGTGGCTGGGGTATGGATGGCGGCGGTGCTCATTGCGCAGCCTCCACCAGCGGGGTGTCGTGTTCGATGTTGGCCTCGCGGCTGGGGTCTCCCAGCGGGTAGTGGCAGCGCACCATGCCGTCTTTCCAGGCGCGCAGCAAGGGGCGCTCATTGCGGGAATGTTCGGTGGCGTAAGAGCAGCGCGGGGCGAACAGGCAGCCGGTGGGCCGGTCATAGAGGCCGGGCACCATGCCGGGAATGGTCGCCAGCCGTGCGCTGCCGTCGCTGCGCTCGGGCAAGGCCGACAGCAAGGCTTCGGTGTAGGGATGCTGGGGCGTGTTGAAGAGGGCGTGCGCGCTTTGCTCTTCCATGATCTGTCCGGCGTACATGACGGCGATGCGCTGCGCCATTTCGGACACCACACCCATGTTGTGCGTAATCAGCACCAGGGCCATGCCGCGTTCCTTCTGCAGGCTGCGCAGCAAATCGAGGATCTGCGCCTGGATGGTCACATCAAGCGCCGTGGTCGGCTCGTCGGCGATCAGCAGGCGCGGGTTGCAGGCGATCGCCATGGCGATCATCACGCGCTGGTTCATGCCGCCCGAGAGCTGGTGCGGGTAGGCCTTCAGGCGGCTTTCGGGCGAGTTGATGCCGACCTGCTCAAGCAGCTCGATGGCTTTGCGTGTGGCGGCTTTCTTGTCCATGCCCAGGTGCAGGCGCAGGGTTTCGGTGATCTGGAAACCAACGGTGAAGCAGGGGTTCAAGCTGGTCGTGGGTTCCTGGAAAATCATGGCCACGTCTTTGCCGATGAGCTTGTTGCGCTCACCTTGCGACAGCTTGAGGAGGTCGTGGCCGGCAAACCGGAGTTTGTCGGCTTTGACGCGGCCAGGGTAGGCCACCAGGCCCATCAGGGCCATCATAGTGACGCTTTTACCGGAGCCGGACTCGCCGACGATGCCGAGGACTTCGCCTTCTTCAAGTGACAGGCTGATGCCGTCGACGGCGTGCATCACGCCGTTTTGCGAGGGGAACTCGACGGAGAGGTTTTCTATTTCTAATAGGGCCATGTTCAGGGCCTTCCAAATATTCTGTTGATAGGCGTTTTGCACTGAAACGCCATGGATGTCTTGCCAAGGAACAGCGTGGAACCGGCTTTGCCGGGCCACAGCTGTTGCCCCCGGAGGGGGGATCCGGCTACACGAAGTGAGTCGAGAAGGGGGGGAGCCATATTCTCAGCGCTTCAGTTTGGGGTCGAACGCGTCGCGCAGTCCGTCGCCGAGCAAATTGAAGGCCAGCACAGTGATCAAAATTGCGAGGCCGGGGAAGGTGACGACCCACCAGGCGCGCAAGACAAATTCGCGGGCATCGGCCAACATGGTGCCCCATTCAGGTGAGGGCGGCTGGGCGCCCAGGCCCAGAAAGCCCAGGGCTGCGGCGTCCAGGATGGCGGTCGAGACACCCAGCGAAGCCTGGACGATCAACGGCGCCGTGCAGTTGGGCAGGATCTCGCTGAACATCAGGCGGATGCGGCTGGCGCCGCTCATGCGCGCAGCCGTCACGTAGTCGCGCGAGGTCTCGGCAATCACGGCGGCGCGCGTGATGCGCACGTAGTGGGGGAGCACGACGATGGCCACGGCCAGCATGGCGTTCATCAACCCGGGGCCGAGGATGGCCACGATCACGATGGCCAGCAACAGGCTGGGCAGCGTCAGGATGATGTCCATCAGGCGCATCACGGCAATTTCGAAGACGCCCCGGAAAAACCCGGCCAGCAGGCCCAGCACGGTACCGACGATGACCGACAGCGCCACCACGGCCAGACCGATGACCAGCGACAGGCGGGCGCCGTACATCAGGCGTGAGAGGATGTCGCGGCCGATGGCGTCGGTGCCCAGCGGGTAGGTCCAGGAGCCGCCCGCCTGCCAGGCCGGGGGCTTGAGGAACACCGCATTGTTGGTGATGTTGGGTGCGTGCGGCGCCAGCAGCGGCGCAAACAGTGCGACCAGCAGTACGAAGACGACAACGGCCAGGCCGATCACGGCGCCGTTGTTGGCGCTGAAGTAGTTCCAGAACTCGCGCAGCGGATGCGGGGGCGCGGGGGCGGTAGCGGGTTTCAAGGTAGCCGTGCTCATCGCTGGTGCCTGATGCGTGGGTTGATGATGCCGTAGGTGATGTCCACCAGCAGGTTGACGGCCATGACGATGGCGCCCAGCAGCAGGATGCCGCCCTGCAGCACGGGATAGTCGCGGCGGCTGATGGCCTCGATCAGCCACTTGCCGACGCCGGGCCAGGAAAAGATGGTTTCGGTCAGGATGGCGCCGGTGAACAGCACGCCAACCTGCAGGCCGATCACGGTCACCACCGGGATCAGCGCGTTGCGCAGCGCATGCAGGGCCACCACGCGAAGGTTGGAAAGCCCCTTGGCGCGCGCGGTGCGGATGTAGTCCTCGCCCAGCACTTCCAGCATGGCAGAGCGCGTCATGCGTGCGATCACCGCCAGCGGGTTGGTGCCCAGCACGATCATGGGCAATATCAGGTGGGAGGCCGCCGACCAGAACGCGCCCTTGTCGTCCGAGAGCAGCGAGTCGATCAGCAGAAAGCCTGTGGTGGGCTCGATGAAGTACTGCACCGACAGCCGGCCGGAGACCGGCGTCCAGCCTAGTTGCACCGAGAACAGCAGGATCAGCAGCAGGCCCCACCAGAAAATCGGCATGGAGTAACCAGTGAGCGATATCCCCATGACGCCGTGGTCGAGTATCGAGTTTCGCTTCACCGCCGCCAGAATGCCGGCTGGTATGCCGATCAGCAGCGCAAACAGGATTGCGCAGACGGCCAGTTCAATCGTGGCCGGAAACAGTGTGAGGAACTCGCGCAGCACGGGTTCCTGCGTGATCAGGGATTTGCCCAGGTCACCCTTGAGTACGCGGACGATGTAGATGCCGTACTGCACCATAACGGGCTTGTCCAGGCCGAACTCTTTGAGCAACTGGGCATGACGCACCGGATCGATGCCACGTTCGCCCGCCATGGTTTCAATCGGGTCTCCCGGCACCATGCGAATCAGGAAGAAGGCCAGCAGTGTCATCCCCAGGAAGGTGGGAATGATCAGGCTCAGTCGGGTAAAAATAAAGCGCAGCATTATTGCGGGATGCTAAGGCAGCCGTTAACGCGGGCTATGGAAAATCCGTCGCAAAGGCGACATGAGGGGCGCGCGGAAATTTCCGCCGCCGAGGGCTTGGCATGCAATGGCATCAACATGGATCTTGTCTAGGTCAGTCTGGCACGGGCGGTGCCGCGGGGAATTTTTAATCTTAGCAACATTAGCGTGATTTTTGGCCTGTGCCGCCTTAGGTGGGCTACCGAGTAACCCTATGGCATCAGGAAGGCTTCAGGGGTGTTTGCGCAGCTAATGAATGGTGAATGAAGACAGCGAAAGCAACGCAGGAAGCGTGCCAGAGGGTAGCCGCTGTGATCGTGCGCCCATGCGTTGGCGCATAAAAAAAGGCCGGTGAAACCGGCCTTTTTGAAATCGGTAAAACCGATTACTTGACGTGCTTGCCGATCAGGCCAGCCATCTCGAACATCGACACTTGCGCCTTGCCGAAAACGGCGCGCAGTTTTTCGTCGGCGTTGATCATGCGCTTGTTGACCTTGTCCTGCAGGCCCTTGGATTTGATGTAAACCCACAGCTTGCTGACGATCTCGGTGCGTGGCAGAGGCTTGTCGCCAACTACTGCTGCCAGTGCCGGGCTCAAGGTCAGTGCCTTCATGAACGCTGCGTTCGGAGTGCGCTTTTTGGCAGGCGCTTTTTTCGCTGCTGGCTTTTTGGCCGCAACTTTCTTGGCGGGAGCTGCCTTCTTCGCGGCTACCTTCTTTGCAGGAGCTGCTTTCTTCGCAGGAGCCTTCTTTGCAGGAGCTGCTTTCTTCGCAGCTACTTTCTTTGCCGGAGCAGCCTTTTTTGCAGGCGCTTTTTTAGCCGGTGCTTTTTTTGCAGTTGCCATGATTGATTTTCCTTCTAGAAGTTGATAAATCACCACACGGATAACTACTCTTCCTTGTGGCAATGCGGATGCTACTGGAGAAAAACGCAGTTTCCTAGTGCAAACGCACTTTATTTGCGCCTGGATGTTGCAGATTTACCTCTGAAAATCAGGAAAACGCCCATGAGAATCACGCCGCAAGCAGCCCATTCTCCCCCTGTGACGTGCTCTCCGGCGAAGAATGCGCCCAGGAAAATCGCGATCAGGGGGTTCACAAAGGCGTAGCTCGTGGCCACTGCGGGCGAGGCATTGGCCAGCAAATACAGGTACGCGCTGAAGGCGATGAGTGAGCCGAACACCACGAGATAGAGCCATGCGAGCACGGCTTCAGGCTGTGCGGGCCAGTTGGCCGCGGCCTCGTGGTGCTCACCCAATGCAAGAGAAATCACCATCAACACCGCGCCGCCACACAACATTTCGCTGGCAAAACCCGCGGGACCGTTCGCCAATGGCAGCCGGGTGGTGGATAGCACCGAGCCGAGCGACCACAGCAAGGTCGCCGCTGCTATGCACGCCATGCCGACAGGCGCGGCGCTGAAGCTGGCGCCTTGCACCAGCATCAGCACGCCTGCCAGCCCCACCACCATGCCCACGAACTCCAGCCTGCTGGGCCGCTGGCCGAGCAGCAGGCCCCAGGCCGACACCATCATGGGCACCACGGCGATAAAGGTGGCGATCAGGCCGGATCCGATGTGGACTTCAGCCGACGCCGTGAGCCCCATGCCGCCGCCCAGCATCAGGGCGCCGATGATGGACGCGTTGATCCATTCGCGCCGGGTGGGCAGCTTGTGGCCGCGTATCAGTACCCAGGCCATCAGCAGAATGCCCGCTGCCAGGAAGCGCGTGCCCATCTGGAAGAAAGGCGGAAAGCTGATCAACGCGAACCGGATCGCCAGGTAAGTGGAGCCCCACACCAGGTAGCAGGCGAGGAGGGCAGGAATCAAAAGCGCCGGCGATTTTCCGGCGGTGGAGGGGGAAGCGAGTGCAGAGGTCATGCAAGGATCGTAGGTTGCCATGCGCACTCAGGCCATGCAAAATTAACGGCAAAACTGGATTTGGCCTTTTAATTTAAAGCTTGAAGAGCACCATGACCGAAACCACCGAATGGGATCATTACGACAGCCGCATCCTCGGCGAACTGCAGCGCGATGCGCGCATCACCATGGCCGAGCTGGGCCGGCGCGTCCACCTGAGCCAGCCCGCGGTGACAGAGCGCGTGCGCAAGCTCGAGCTCGGCGGCGTGATCAAGGGCTACCGCGCCGAGGTCGACCTGGGGCGACTGGGTTACGGCATACGCGCCATCGCGCGGGTGGGGCGGGTCGAATACGCCCGGGTGGTCAAGCTGATCGAGCAGACGCCTGAAGTCATCAATGCCTACAACGTGACCGGCGAAGACAGCTGGGTGCTGGAAATCGCGGTGATCGACGTGGCACATCTGGACGCGGTGGTGACCAAATTTTGCTTGCTCACTGAGACCTCCACCTCTATCGTCCTCAACGCGCCCCGCGAAAATGCCGTCGTCCTGCCCGCCCGCCGCGAAGACATCAAACCCGTCATCAGGAAAGTCACCGGAAAATGAGCCAGAACCTTCCCGCTTCGTTCGCTACCTGCGACCTCTGTGATCTCCACAAAGGGGACACCTGGGGCAATTTCAGGGTGTTGCCGCCGGTATTTAAAAGCTATGGGGGCCTGCAGAAGTTCTGCGGCCCCGTGGTCACGGTGAAGTGCTTTGAGGACAACTCGCCTGTCAAGGCGGCGGTGGAGTCTCCGGGCGAGGCGCGCGTGCTGGTAGTGGATGGCGGCGCCTCGCTGCGCCGCGCGTTGCTGGGCGGCAATCTGGGGGCTGCAGCCGCCAAAAATGGCTGGGCCGGCGTGGTGATTGACGGTTGCGTGCGCGATGTCGCCGAGCTCGCGCAATGCCAGACCGGTATCCGCGCGCTGGCGAGCATCCCACTGCCCACGGAAAGGCGCCAGGCAGGCCTCAGGGACATCGCCGTGCAGATTCAAGGCGTCTGGGTGCGTCCCGGTGACTGGCTTTACGCGGATGAGGACGGCATCGTCGTGATGCCGGCGCCGCCGCAAGGTTAGAGAGCTGGCGGCCCGGTGAGTGCCGGTTGCTATCTAAATGATAGCTATATGTCAAGGTAACGCCTGGACTGGAGGCCGATTTTCCTTGAGTTTTCGCAGTACGGCAGAGGGCGCGTTAACGGTCGCGCGCCAGCCGGTTTACGGCCGGCGCGCGAGTTTACCAACGCGCCGGGCACCCGGAACCTGCGTACACAGCTTCCTAGAACCCCGCCAGGGCGATCGAGTTCTTCAGCGCCTGTCCGCCGCCGTAGCTGTCCTGCACCGGTGGCACACCGCCCAGCGAGACCTTGATGGCGCAGTACTTGAACTCCGGAATCTTGGCGAAGGGGTCCAGCGCCGCGTTGGTCAGCTTGTTGATGGCCGCCTCGTAGTAGCAGAACGGCACAAACACCGCACCGCGTGGCGAGCTTTCGTCGGCGCGGGCGTACAGCTCCACCTTGCCGCGGCGTGACTCGATGGTCACCACGTCGCCGGGCTTGCCCCCCAGGGCGGCAAGATCCAGTGGGTGTACCAGGGCGACCGGATCGGGCTCGATCGCATCGAGCACCGTGGCGCGCCGCGTCATGCTGCCGGTGTGCCAATGCTCCAGCTGGCGGCCGGTGATCAGCACCATCGGGTATTCGGTGTCCGGGCGCTCATTGGCCGGGATGATGTCGGCGGGCACGAACTTCGCGCGGCCGCCTTCACGGGGGAAGTCATCCACAAACACTACTGACTGGCCGGGATCGCCTTCCTTCATGCAGGGGTAGGTGACCGAATGTTCGCGGTCCAGCCGGTCCCAGGTAATGCCGCCAATGCTCGGCATGGTGTGGCGCATCTCGTCGAAGACTTCGCTGACATGGTTGTAGTGCCACCCGCAGCCCATCCGGTTGGCGATCTGCGTGATGATCCAGAGGTCCTGGCGTGCGTCGCCGGGCGGGTTGATGGCCTTGCGGCCCATCTGCACCAGGCGGTCGGTATTGGTGAAGCTGCCGTCCTTTTCAGGGAAGGCGCTGGCCGGCAAGATCACGTCCGCCAGATAGGCCGTTTCGGTCAGGAAGATGTCCTGCACCACGAGGTGCTCGAGCGCCGCAAGGGCTTCACGCGCGTGGTTGGCGTCGGGGTCCGACATGGCCGGGTTCTCACCCTGCACATACATGCCCTTGATGCCACCCTTCTTGATGGCATGCATCACCTCGACCACCGTCAGGCCGACCTGGTCATCCAGGGTGCCGGGGGCGAGCTTCCAGGCCTTCTCGAAGCTGGCGCGAACCTCGGGCTTGGACACATGCTGGTAGTCCGGCAGCATCATGGGGATCAGGCCCGCGTCAGATGCACCCTGCACGTTGTTCTGGCCGCGCAACGGATGCAGGCCTGTGCCGGGACGGCCGATCTGGCCGGTCATCAGCGAAAGGGCAATCAGGCAGCGCGCGTTGTCGGTGCCGTGCACGTGCTGCGACACCCCCATGCCCCAAAGGATCATGGAGCCTTTGGAGGTCGCGTAGAGGCGGGCCACATAACGCAGGGTGTCAGCGTCGATGCCGCAGATAGGCGCCATCAATTCGGGTGTGTAGCCCTCGACGTTTTTACGCAGTTCTTCGTAGCCGATGGTGCGGCTGTCGATGAAGGCCTGGTCAACCAAGCCTTCGGTCACGATGACATTCATCATCGCGTTGAGCATGGGCACGTCGGTGTCGGGCTTGAACTGCAGGTGGCGGTGCGCCACACGGGTCAGGTCGGACCGCCGAGGATCCATCACGATCAGCCTGGTGCCGTTCTTCACGGCGTTCTTGATCCAGGTGGCGGCCACCGGGTGGTTCACCGTCGGGTTGGCGCCGATGATGACCACGACATCGGCCTTGGTCACGTCCATGACCGGGTTGGACACCGCGCCGGAGCCGATGCCTTCAAGCAGGGCGACGACGGAAGATGCGTGGCACAGACGGGTGCAGTGGTCCACGTTGTTGCTGCCAAAACCGGTGCGCACCAGCTTCTGGAACAGGTAGGCTTCCTCGTTGCTGCCCTTGGCAGAGCCGAAACCGGCCAGCGATTTTTTGCCGTATTGGTCTCGGATCGCGGCGAGCTTGCCGCCAGCGAATTCCAGCGCTTCTTCCCAGCTCGCTTCGCGGAACACGTCCATCACGCGGTCCGGGTCCATCGTGAAGTCGCCTGTCTTGGGCACACCTTCGCGGCGGATCAGCGGCTTGGTCAGACGATGGGGGTGGTGTGCATAGTCAAATCCATAGCGGCCCTTGACGCACAGGCGCTCATGGTTGGCGGGGCCATCGCGGCCTTCCACAAAAAGAATCTTGTCGTCCTTGACGTTGTAGGTCAGCTGGCAGCCGACGCCGCAATACGGGCAGACCGACTCGACCTGCTTGTCCGGCACGGTGAGCGCAGCCTCGCGGGCGGGCATCAGCGCGCCGGTGGGGCAAGCCTGCACGCATTCGCCACAGGCCACGCAGGTGGACACGCCCATCGGGTCATCCATGTCGAACACGATCTTGGCCTGGTCGCCGCGGAAGGCCAGGCCGATCACATCGTTGACCTGTTCGTCGCGGCAGGCGCGCAGGCAGCGCGTGCACTGGATGCAGGCGTCCAGGTTCACCGCGATGGCGGGGTGCGACACGTCCTGCTGCACTTGCTGGCGCGCTTCGAAGCGGGGTTTGCCGACACCGATCTTGGCGGCCCATTGGTCCACCTCGTTGTTGCGGGTGTATCCCTTCTCGGGCATGTCGGACAGCAGCAGCTCGAGCACCATTTTTTGCGAGGCCACGGCGCGCTCGCTGTCGGTGACGACTTTCATGCCGGCGGCAGGGGCCCGGCAGCATGAAGGAGCGAGTACACGCTCACCGTTGATCTCGACCATGCAGGAGCGGCAATTGCCGACGGCTTCCATGCCTTCCTTGAAGCACAGGTGCGGAATCTCCACGCCTTCGCGCTTGGCGACCTGGAGCAGGGATTCAGTGGCGCGGCCCTGGACTTCACGGCCGTTGAGGCTGAAGCTTACGAGCGGCGCGTCGAGTTCGGCGAGTTCCTGGCGGGTAATTGCATTCATCGTGGTGCCTTATGTCTTGTTGCCCGGAGCATGCTTAAGCCAGCTCGTGGGGGAAATACTTGACGACGCAGTCCATGGGATTGGGGGCGGCCTGGCCGAGGCCGCAGATCGAAGCATCGCGCATGACCAGCGACAGGTCTGCCAGCAGGGCAAGGTCCCACTTGGGTTGCTCCATGAGATGTGCCGCTTTCGCCGTGCCGACACGGCAGGGCGTGCACTGGCCGCAAGACTCATGGTGAAAGAAACGCATCATGTTGCGCGCTGCATCCGTGGCCGTGTCCTGGTTTGAAAGAATCATCACCGCAGCCGAACCGATAAAGCAGCCATAGGGTTGCAGCGTGTCGAAGTCCAGCGGAATGGTGTTCATCGTGGCCGGAAGGATGCCGCCCGATGCGCCGCCTGGCAGGTAGGCGTAGAACGTGTGGCCGTCCAGCATGCCGCCGCAGTATTCGTCGATCAACTCCTGGATGGTGATGCCGGCGGGCGCCAGCTTCACGCCGGGCTCTTTCACCCGCCCTGAGACGGAGAACGAGCGCAAACCCTTGCGGCCGTTGCGGCCGTGCGAGGCAAACCACTCACCGCCTTTCTCCAGGATGTCCCGCACCCAGTACAGCGTCTCGAAGTTGTGTTCCAGCGTCGGCCGGCCGAACAGGCCCACTTGTGCGACGTACGGCGGGCGGAGACGGGGCATCCCGCGTTTGCCCTCGATCGACTCGATCATGGCCGACTCTTCGCCGCAGATGTAAGCACCCGCGCCGCGCCGCAGTTCGATCTCCGGCATTCCTGCCATCAGCGGGTCCAGCCGCAGCCTGGCCACTTCGGCTTCCAGCATGTTGCGGCAGCCGTGGTATTCGTCCCGCAGGTAAACGTAAATCTTCTCGATGCCGACGGCCCAGGCGGCGATCAGCATGCCTTCGAGGAAACGGTGCGGATCGCGTTCCAAATAGACGCGGTCCTTGAAGGTGCCGGGCTCGCCTTCGTCGATATTGACCGCCATCAGGCGCGGGCCTTTTTCGGCACGCACGATGCGCCACTTGCGCCCGGAAGGGAAACCGGCGCCGCCCAGTCCACGCAGGCCGGAGTCTTCCATGGTCTTGAGGACTGCTTCGATATCGCGTTCGCCCGCGATGCATTGCTTGAGCAAGGCGTAGCCGCCAGCGCGCTGGTAGGCGGGCAGGTCGACAAACCCTTCGGGGACGTGCTGCACGGCATCTGCAGCGACGGTCGCCATGATGGCTTCACAGCTGGCGTTGGGTACCGGGTTTTGTCCCACCACAGCTGCCGGCGCCTGTTCACAGCGGCCTATGCAGGGCGCGGCAATGACCCGGACCTCTCGGCCCAGGAGGGCAGGGAGTTTGGCCAGCAAGTCCCTGGCGCCTGCCATCTCGCATGCAAGGCCGTCACAGACCCGTACCGTGAGTGCGGGAGGCGCCGTCTCGCCTTCTTTAACAACGTCAAAGTGGTGATAGAAGGTAGCCACCTCATACACCTCGGTCTGGGCCAGCTTCATCTCCTGGGCCAGGGCCGCCAGATGCGCTGCCGACAAGTGCCCGAACTCATCCTGGATCTTGTGCAGGTGTTCGATCAGCAAGTCAGGCCGGCGCGATTCGGTGCCCAACAGGCGCTGCACCTCAACGAGCGCCAGCGGGTCAACGCGGCGTCCCTTGGGTGCCTGGCGTTTTCGCTGCTTGGAGGCGTCGATGACGGCAATGGGAATGATGGGGTGGTTCATGAAGCGTGTGGGCTCGCTGTAGGGCTGGCGTTTGTGGTGGAAATGTCCGGCCTAGATGACGCGTTCGGCGCGTAATTCGGCGATGTAGTCGGCGCTGTAGCCCAACTGCGCCAGTACTTCGTCGGTGTGTTCGCCCAGCAGGGGCGAGCGTGTGACTTCAGTGGCACTGTCTGACATCTTGATCGGGTTGCCCACAGTCAGATATTTGCCGCGGGTGGGGTGGTCGACCTCAACAATGGTGCCCGTCTCGCGGAGCGCGGGCTCCTCGGCAATTTCTTTCATTGACAGGATGGGACCGCAGGGAATGTCGTACTTGTTCAGGATTTCCATGGCCTCGAACTTGGTCTTGGTCATGGTCCATTGCTCGATGCGCGCAAAGATCGGCTTCAAATGCAGCAGGCGGGCGGCGGGTGTCGCAAAGGCTTCGTCGTCAATCCAGCTTTCCTCGCCAATGACTTTGCACACTGCTGGCCACACGGCCCCTTGCGTGATGAAGTAGATGTAGGCGTTGGGATCGGTTTCCCAGCCTTTGCATTTGAGGATCGATCCGGGCTGGCCGCCGCCGGAGGCATTGCCGGCACGGGGTACGGCTTCACCGAACTTGCCGTCGGGGTACTGCGGGTATTCATGCATGGTGCCGGTGCGCTCCAGGCGCTGCTGGTCGCGCAGTTTGACGCGGCACAGGTTCAGCACGGCGTCCTGCATGGGGGCCAGCACTTTCTGGCCGCGCCCCGTGGTGTTGCGTTGATAGAGGGCTGCGACGATGCCCAGGGCCAGGTGCAGGCCGGTTCCGCTATCGCCGATCTGTGCTCCCGTGACCATGGGCGGGCCGTCGTCAAAACCGGAAGTGGAAGCGGAACCACCGGCACACTGGGCGACGTTTTCGTACACCTTGCAATCTTCATAGGGCCCGGGGCCAAAGCCCTTGACCGAAGCTACGATCATTCTCGGATTGATCTTCTGGATGTGTTCCCAGGTGATGCCCATCCGGTCGAGTGCGCCGGGAGCGAAGTTCTCGACCAGCACATCACATTCCTTGATCAGGGTGTCCAGGACTTCCTTGCCCTTTTGCTTCTTGGTGTCCAGCGTGATGGAACGCTTGTTGTGGTTGAGCATGGTGAAGTACAGGCTGTCCACCCCGGGGATGTCGCGCAGCTGGCCACGCGTCGCGTCGCCTTCGCCCGCGCGTTCTACCTTGATGACGTCCGCGCCGAACCACGCTAGCAATTGGGTACACGTAGGCCCCGACTGGACATGGGTGAAATCAAGGATGCGAACACCGTCTAACGCTTTGCTCATGAAAGTTCCTGCCTGGAAAGTTGAAAAGTGGTTGTTACACACGGTTTGATCCGTGGTCAGGGGGTTCCTCCGCCCCGTTCAACCCCAATGGTAATCACTGCTCCAGTGGTGTGCCTGTACGATTTGGGTTAGGGTGTATTGCCCTGAGGTGCAAGCTGCATCTCAAGCTCCGTCAGGCGTTTTTTCAGGTTGCGTTCTTCGGCAAAGCGGGCGGTTTCGTCGCGGATCACCGCGACGATGGCCGACACCTTGTTATCCGGGGTATGTAACAGGGCCACGGTGAAGGCGATGGACAAGCCATGGCCGTCCTTGTGTACCGCGGGCACCCGCAGCACGTCGTTGCCATACCGGGTTTTCCCTGTTTCCATGGTCTTGTGGTAGCCGTCCCAGTGGCGTTGCTGCTGGCGCTGCGGAATGATGATGTCAAGCGATTTGCCGAGCGCTTCTTCTTCGGTGAAACCGAACATCCGCTGGGCGGCAGGGTTCCACGACACGATCGCGCCGCTGGCATCGGAGGCCACGATGGCATCGCCAACGGACTCGACGAGTTGCCTGTAGTCGATGGAAGTTTGCATGTTCTGCTCCTGGGTTCGCTAAGGGCGGGTAAATGGTCCTTCAAACAAAGACGGCGCTCACCTGAACGCCGTCTTTGCGAGCCTTGAAGACTAGCGTGTCAAACTTTCGCGATCAAACCGCTTTCGCAGCATGAATGGCCGCAATCTGGTCTTTGGTGTAGCCGAGTTCAGCCAAAACCTCATCGGTGTGCTCGCCCAGCAGGGGCGATGCCGTTACTTCAGGTTTGGTGTCAGAGAACTTGATCGGGCTGCCCACGGTGAAGTAGCTGCCGCGCACCTTGTGCGGCACTTCAACGATGGAGCCGCTGGCGCGCAAGGATTTGTCATGCAACAACTCCTTCATCGACAACACGGGCGCGCAAGGAATATCAAATTTGCGGAAGACGTCCACGGCTTCGAACTTGGTCTTGTCGGCGATGAATGCTTCAATCGTGGCGAAGATGTCCATGATGTGCGGCTGGCGTGCCTTGGCCGTGGTGTAGGCTGGGTCGGTTTTCCACTCGGGTTTGCCCAGCGCGTCGCAGATCGGCTCCCAGGCGTGACCCTGGACCGTGAAGTAAATATAGGCGTTGGGGTCGGTCTCCCAGCCTTTGCATTTCAGGATCCAGCCGGGCTGTCCGCCACCGCCGGCATTGGCGCCACGCGGCACCACGCCGTCCTTGAAGGCTTCCATTTCATGCGGGTACTGTGGGTACTCTTCGAGGTAGCCAAGGTTGTCCAGGCGCAACTGGTCGCGCATTTTGACGCGGCACAGGTTCAGCACACTGTCCTGCATGGACACGGCGACTTTTTGGCCCTTGCCGGTCTGCTGGCGGCCGATGTATGCCGTCAAAATCCCGATGGCCAGGTGCATGCCGGTGTTGCTGTCACCCAGAGCGGCAGACGAAATGGTGGGGCCTGAGTTCTCGCCCTTCCAGTAGCCGGTGGTGGACGCTGCGCCGCCTGCGCACTGGGCCACGTTTTCGTAAACCTTCAGGTCCTCGTAGTGGTGGCCGTCAGAGAAACCCTTGACGGACGCCAGAATCATTTTGGGGTTGAGGGACTGGATGTGTTCCCAGGTGAATCCCATGCGGTCCAGCGCGCCGGGACCAAAGTTCTCGACCATCACGTCGGATTCCTTGATGAGCCGCTCCAGCACCTCCTTGCCTTCGGGCTTTTTGGTGTCCAGCGTCAGGCCGCGCTTGTTGCTGTTGAGCATGGTGAAGTACAGCGCGTCAGCGCCTTCGATGTCGCGCAACTGGCTTCGGGTGACGTCGCCAGAGCCAGGACGCTCGACCTTGATCACGTCAGCGCCGAACCAGGCCAGCATCTGAGTGCAGGCGGGGCCCGCCTGCACATGCGTGAAGTCGATGATCTTGATGCCTTTGAGTGGTTTGTTGCTCATTTTGATTGCTCCTTGGGATGGCTTTGGATTACTTCTTTGCTGCAGCGCTTTGCGGATTCAGGCTGGTGATTCGGCCGCTTTCGGTACCGGCGGTCTCGTCGATGATGGCGTTGATCAGGGTCGGCTTGCCGGACTTGACCGCCTCGTCCAGCGCCTTGGCCAGCTCGTCCGGCGTATTGGCAAGAACACCCACGCCTCCGAAGGCTTCCATCATCATCTCGTAACGTGCATTCTTGACAAAAACGGTGGGCGCTACATCGCCGCCGCGAGGATTCACGTCGGTACCCTTGTAAATACCGTTGTTGTTGAAGACGATGACACAAACCGGGAGGTTGTAGCGGCAAATCGTCTCGACTTCCATGCCGCTGAAACCAAAGGCACTGTCTCCTTCGATGGCAATGACGGGTTTACCCGTAACCACGGCAGCCGCGACGGCAAAGCCCATGCCGATGCCCATGATGCCCCAAGTGCCGACGTCCAGGCGCTTGCGCGGTTCATACATGTCGACAATGCTGCGTGCGAAATCGAGGGTGTTGGCCCCTTCGTTGACGACGATGGCATCCGGGCGCGCCTTGACGGCGTTGCGGATGACATTCAGCGCACTGTGAAAGTTCATCGTGGGCGGGTTCAGCGCCAGCGTTGCCGCCATCTTGGACATGTTCTTGTCCTTGCGCTCGTTGATTCCCTGGGTCCATTCGGCCGGTGGTTTTGCCCACTTTGAGCCCAGACCTTCCAGCAATGCCGAGACGCACGAGCCGATGTCGCCAACCAGCGGTGCGGCGATAGGCACATTGCTGTCCATCTCGGTTGGCGAGATGTCGATCTGGATGAATTGCCGGGTGTCGGCATTCGTGCCGCCCCAGGTCTTGCCCTTGCCGTGCGACAGCAGCCAGTTCAGCCGTGCGCCGACCAGCACCACCACGTCGGCTTCCGCCAGCACGTGGGAGCGGGTGGCCGAAGCCGACTGTGGATGCGTATCGGGCAGCAAGCCTTTGGCCATCGACATCGGCAGGTAAGGGATGCCGGTTTTTTCGATCAGGGCGCGGATCTCGGCGTCGCACTGCGCGTAGGCAGCGCCTTTGCCAAGGACAATCAGGGGGCGCTTGGCGCCTTTGAGCAGGTCCAGTGCACGTTTAACCGCATCGGGTGCGGGAATCTGGCGCGGTGCGGGGTCGACAACCTTGATCAGTGACTTTTTGCCGGCTGCAGCGTCCATTGACTGGCTGAACAGTTTGGCCGGCAGGTCGAGGTAAACGCCGCCGGGGCGGCCGGACAGCGCCGAACGGATGGCGCGTGCGATGCCAACACCGATGTCTTCTGCGTGCAGAACGCGAAATGCTGCTTTGCACAATGGCTTGGCAATTGCCAATTGGTCCATTTCTTCGTAGTCACCCTGCTGCAAATCGACGATCTCGCGCTCGCTGGAGCCGCTGATCAGGATCATCGGGAAGCAATTGGTCGTCGCATTGGCCAGTGCCGTGAGGCCGTTCAGGAAGCCAGGGGCCGAGACGGTCAGGCAAATTCCAGGCTTTTGCGTCAGGAAGCCCGCAGCGGCGGCGGCATTGCCTGCATGCTGCTCGTGGCGAAACGAGATCATCCGGATGCCTTCGGCCTGAGCCTTGCGGGTAAGGTCGGTGATGGGGATGCCGGGCAGGGCGAAGATCGTATCGATGCCGTTGAGCTTGAGGGCATCGATGACAAGGTGAAAACCGTCGATCTGCTCTGTTGATGAGGTGGCGTTGGTCATAGTGAAATGTCTCTTCGTTTGACTTCGATAAAGGTTGAGCAAAGCAACTGACCGTATCAAGCCCTGAAACCTCGTTGACCTGAATCAGGGCTATCGCGGTGTGTTACGTCGCCTCGCTTTGGGTGCGCAAGGGGTCATTTGCACCGTCGAGGTATCATAGGAATCGATTCAGATTTCAACATTGACCACGGTCAATTTTCGGTGGAATCACCCTCTGGGAAACCCGTGAATCTGCGTCCTTCCCAATCCTTATCGCCCCATGTCGTCCATACCAAATCATCCCGAGAGAAACGTCATTCGTGTTCAGTTGGCGCAGAACATCGTTTTGAAGGGAATGACGGCGGAGCAAAGTGCCGAACTTGAGTCGCATCTGGTCATTGTTGACGGCCAGAAGGGCGACGCCCTGCTGGAGCAGGGCGTGCATGAAATGGAGCAATATTTCATCCTTGAGGGCATCCTCAAGCGCGTGGTGACCAACGAACAGGCCAAGGAGATGATCCTGCGCTTTGCCGACGAGCGCGACATGGAAACCAGCTACGCCGCCTGGCGGTTGGGTACGCCAACGCCCTATAGCACCGTTTGCGTGACCAAGGTGCGGGTGGCAAAGCTGCCGTTGCCGGAATGGGTGGCATTCCTTGAGCGCCACCACGAGATCAAGCAGTCATTCGAGTATTACGTGATGCGTCTGATGAGTGAAATCATGGCGCACACCATCACGCTGCATTTGCTGGACGCCCCGGGCCGCGTCAAGCGCTTTCAGCGCAAACACCCTGAGCTGTTTGACCGCATTCCCAAGAAAGAATTGGCCTCCTACCTCAATCTATCAGCAGAAACCCTTAGCCGCCTCAAGCAACGCGGCAAGATCTGATTCCATTTCCAAATCATCCGTGCACTTTGTCGGCTTCGCTGGCCGTACGTTTGTACTGTCTGCGCTTCGCCTTCGCGTTCACGAATGATGTGGAAACGGAATGACAGGTCTGCCAAAGCAAAGCGACGCGGGAATAAAAAAGCCGGGTGGTGTACCCGGCTTTTTTGTGGCTCCTTGGGAAGGTCAGTCCACCGGCTGCTCCGTCGCAAATTCTGCCTTCCGGGGTGGGCGAATCTTGGCCATGGCGCGGGAAATCAGCGGCCAGAACAACAAGACCAGGGCCAGCGTCGTGATGCCACCAACCAGCGGGTTAGACCACATGATGGACATTTCACCTTGCGACACGAGCATGGCCTGGCGGAATGAGTCTTCGGCCTTGTCTCCGAGGACCAGCGCCAATACCAACGGTGCGAGCGGATAGTCCAGCTTCTTGAACAGGTAGCCGATAACGCCGAAGAGCATCATGAACCAGATGTCCAGCATGGCGTTGTGCACGGTGTAGGCACCGATCGCGCAGATCACCACGATCACCGGCGCAATGATGGAGAAGGGGATGCGCAGGATGGAGGCGAACAGCGGCACGGTGGTCAGCACAACGATCAGGCCGACCAGGTTGCCCAGATACATGCTGGCAATCAGGCCCCAGACGAAGTCTTTCTGTTCAACGAAGAGCAACGGTCCGGGCTGAAGACCCCAGATCAGCAGGCCACCGAGCAGCACGGCTGCGGTAGGCGAGCCTGGAATGCCCAGCGCCAGCATGGGCAGCAGGGCGCTGGTGCCGGCGGCGTGCGCCGCGGTTTCGGGGGCAATCACGCCTTCGATGTCGCCGGTACCGAACTTCGAACCATTTTTCGACATTTTCTTGGCAAGACCATAACTCATGAACGAGGCCGGAGTGGCGCCGCCGGGGGTGATGCCCATCCAGATGCCGATCAGCGAACTGCGGATCGACGTCATCCAGTATTTCGGCAGCTTTTTCCAGGTCTCCAGCACGACCTTGGGATCAATCTTGGCACTCTTGCCCGAGAAAGCCAGGCCTTCTTCCATGGACAGCAGAATTTCACCGATACCGAACAGGCCGATCACCGCAATCAGGAAATCGAAACCGCGCATCAGGTCCGGGATGCCGAAGGTCAGGCGCAACTGCCCGGTCACGGTGTCCATGCCGACCGACGCCAGCGCAAAGCCGATCGTCATCGATGCGAGGATCTTGAACGGAGAACCCTTGCCCATGCCCACGAAGCTGCAGAAGGTCAGCAGGTAGACCGCGAAAAACTCGGGAGGGCCGAACTTGAGCGCGAACTTGGCGACCAGGGGGGCCAGGAAGGTGATCATCACCACGGCAACAAATGCGCCGATGAAGGATGACGTGAACGCGGCTGTCAGCGCAGCGCCCGCCTTGCCCTGCTGGGCCATCGGATAGCCGTCAAAGGTGGTTGCAACCGACCAGGGCTCTCCGGGGATGTTGAACAGGACAGAGGTGATGGCACCGCCAAAAAGCGCACCCCAATAGATGCAGGACAACATGATGATGGCCGACGTCGGCGACATCGTGAAGGTCAGGGGCAGCAAGATGGCCACGCCATTGGCGCCGCCCAGGCCGGGCAGTACGCCGATCAGCACACCCAGGATGATGCCCACAAACATCAGGACGATGTTCATCGGCGTCAGGATGACGCTGAATCCGTGAAAAAGCGAATTAAGTTCTTCCATTTCGATATCCGGTAAAAGTTCAGTGGGCTCGTTGTGGGTAGAGGGGGCTCAGTAGCCGAGGAAACTCAGCGGCTCGAAGCGGCCCTTGAACAAGGGAACCTTGAACCAGACCTCGAACATGAAGAAAAACAACGCGATCACCAGGAGTGAGGTAATAACGCTCTTGATCGGGGAGAATTTCCCAAGGACGATCATGAAGAGCGCGATGTAAACGGCTGATGCGACGTAAAGACCCAAAAACTGAACAGCCAGCACGTAAACGATGGCCGGAATCAGAACCGACAGTACGCGCTTGAGCTGTTCGCCGTCTACGAACACATCGGTGTTTCTGGTTTTTCCGAACAGGGCCTGGTAAAGGGTGCCGACGCCGGAGATACACAGAATGATGCCGATATAAAAAGGGAAATAGCCTGGGCCTGGCCCGTCGCTGGTCCAGCCTGAGCCCAGGGCCCAACTGCCCTGCAGGACCACGGCGCCCAGGATCACAATAGAGGTGGCGACGATTGCTTCAACGACATAGGTCGCGACGCCTGAGCGGACTTCCGCACCGGATTCTTGGTTTGGCTGCATGAGCAACTCCGTTGGATTGGGTGCCCTGGACCAGGGCGAACTTGATGGATTGTGGGGCTGGCGCGTGGCCAGCCCGCAGGGGAAAACCCGGCGAAGGGGCTTTCGTTATTTCGCGATGAAGCCAGCTTCCTTCATCAACTCGCGATGGCGCTGCTCCGCGCTGCCCAGCCATTTGCCGAACTCGTCGCCAGACATGGTGGTCTGGTTGAACGCGCCTTTTTCCATGTAGTCTTTCCACTCAGGGGTATCGCGGATCTTTTTGAGCAGCGTGACATAGAACTCAAGCTGGTCTTTGGAGACACCGGGCGCCATGAAGATGCCGCGCAGCATGGTGTAGTCGGTGGGAACGCCGGCTTCCTTGCAGGTCGGAATATCCGCCCAGGATTGGGTGTCGGTGACCTTAGTCTTGTAGGTCATTCGCTTTTCATCGAACACGCACAAGGCCCGCAGCTGGTTGGCGCGCCACTGGGCAACTGCCTCGATCGGGTTGTTGACAGAGGAGTCAACGTGTTTTCCGACCAGTTGCACAGCCACTTCACCGCCGCCCTTGAAAGGCACATAGATGAACTTGGTGCCGGTGGCCCGTTCAATGCCGACGGTGATGATCTGGTCTTCCTGCTTGGAGCCGGTGCCGCCCATCTTGATTTTGCTGGGGCCCGCGGCCTTCACGGCTGCCAGGTAGTCCTTGGCATTCTTGGCGGGATTCTCGGCATTCACCCACAGCACGAACTGGTCGAGCGCCATCATCGACACGGGTGTCATGTCGCGCCAGTTGAAGGGAACACCCGTAGCCAGCGGCGTGGTGAAGAGGTTGGACAGCGTGATGATGATCTTGTGCGGATTCCCGGTCGCTCCTTTCACTTCAAGGAAGCCCTCTGCGCCCGCGCCGCCGGATTTGTTGACAACGATCAGTGGCTCTTTCATCAGCTTGTGCTTGATGACGATACCCTGCATCAGTCGCGCCATCTGATCGGCGCCGCCACCGGTACCCGCAGGTACCACGAACTCTACCGGCTTGGTAGGTTCCCAGGCCGCGTGGGCCGGGAAGGCTGCTAGCGTCGCTGCCGCGATAACGCCGATCCCCGCCGCGGCCAATTTATTCCTGATGCTCGCAAATCTGGTCTTCATCACGTTGTCTCCTGTGTTGGGTAACTCTGTTGTTGGCTGGAACTTCTTTGTCGATTCCCTAGCCGAGCATATTGCAGGCGTATGGTCTTACCAAGTAAAAGAAAAACTCTTGACAGGGGTCAAGTTTGCGGGATTTTGGAGCCTCTCTAGGGTTTCTCCGGAGCCGGATCGGCTCGTACGAAGTGGCGGGGGATAGCGTATGTCCCTAGGAGGAAAGTGTGACAACGCCGTAACATGAATTTCAGCGTATCAACTGATGCTCCGCGTCGAAGTGAGTGACTGGAACCTCACCCATGTTTTGAAAGGTAAAAACCATGAAAAACGCATTGTTCCTGGCAATTTTATTTTCCTGCGGTGTGACCGCCCAAGCGCAGTCGTGCGAGGGTGGCCTTTATCTCAATCCGCAAGTCATCCGGGGCGAGGGAGCATCCCAAACCGAAAGTGCCCTGAAAGAACTCGTTGACTTTATCCGCCCTACGGGGCTGTCGGTAACGCCGGTGCTCAACATCAGGGAAACGCAGGATGTTCTGACGGCTGTCAAAAAGCCCGCGCCACCATGCTGGGTCTATGGCAATCCAGTAGTCGGTCTTGCCTCGGGCTATCGGCCGGTGGCGGTCAACATGGACCCGATCCAGTCGGCTGTACTGATTCTGGCTGACATCGGCACGGTCAAGGACGGCAAGCCGGTGGAATTGAAGACACTTCCTCCAGCCGAGCAAGCCAAAGTGCTCGCCAAGCTCAAGACCACCAGCTGCTTTGGCATGAAAAGCGGCGTGACGACTTCGCTTGTCAAAGCCGAGAATTTTTGCGGCACGGTGGTTGAAATATTGCCTCAACAGGGGCTGGGGCAGAGCTACCTGCCGACCAAGGCTGCGTTTCACTGGCAGGCGGACCGGTGGGCAGGCCTGATCACCCGGCTACAGAGCGCGCAGGCTGCCACCATGAAAAGCCACCACGGTACCGATGAGCGTATCCACATGGCGCAATTGGTGATCGTGCCCGCCAGTAACGCGAGTTGGGGTTACGGGCTGTACGTTCACCCCAGCGCTTCAGCAGATGTGGTCAAAAAAGCTGCGAATCAGTTCGATTCCCTGAAGGCCGCAAACCCCTTGCTGTTGAAGGCGCTGGACCTTGGCGCGAAATATGACTTTGCTACTCCTTCAGACGCTGTTGTCGAGGCGATGAAGAAGTCGCTTGCTTTTGGGCCCTGAGCCCTGGAACAGGCTTCGGCTGCAATTTATAAGAAAACTGGCTGTATCCCAGATATTTCCCGGACTAGTAGCTATAAAAAATATAGCAAATTGCCTGTGAGGGGGCTCGGGCCGGTTGCCCGGCTGGCGGCTCCATCGTTCAGGCGGCGAGCTGAAGGCGAACCTGTCCGCGCTCTTCGTCCATGGTTTTTGCGAGCAGCTTGACGAGCGCATACACAGTGTCGATGTGCGGCGTCGGCGTTTGCGTCAGGCGTCCCAACTCCACCACCGAGCCCACGAGCGCATCAATCTCCGGCGCCCGGCCGGCTTCGATGTCTTGCAGCATGGAGGTTTTGTGCTTGCCCACCTTTTCGGCACCGGCGATGCGCTTGTCCAGCGTGACGCGGAACTCAATGCCCAGTTTGTGCGCTACCTCCTGCGCCTCGCGCATCATGTTGGCCGCCAGTTCGCGCGTCAGCGGATATTGGCAGATGTCCATGAGCGTGGAGTGGGCCAGGCTGCTGATGGGGTTGAAGGTGAGGTTGCCCCACAGCTTGAGCCAGATTTCGGAGCGGATGTTGTCCAGCACCGGCGCCTTGAATCCGGCTCTGGAAAAGCACTCCGAGATGCGCGTGACGCGTTCGCTGGTTGAACCGTCAAGTTCGCCCACGGGAAAGCGGTCGCCTTCAATGTGCTTCACGACGCCCGGCGCCACCAGTTCTGAGGCTGGGTAGACGACGCAGCCGATGACGCGCTGCGGCGGGATCATTTTCAACTGCAGGCCGCTCGGATCCACGCTGTGGACCTGGCTACCTGCCAGTGGGCCGCCGTGGTTGTGGAAGTACCAGTAAGGGATGCCGTTTTGCATGGTCACGACAGCGGTGTCAGGCCCGAACAGTTTGGGAAGGTCGTCGGCCACGGCCTCTACCTGATGCGCCTTCATGGCCAGGATCACGAGGTCTTGTGGCCCGGCTTCAGCGTAGTTGTTGGTCGCCTTGACGTTGTCCGCAACATGCTCGGTGCCATCGTGCATGATGAGCTTCATGCCCTTTTTGCGGATCGCGTCCAGGTTGGCGCCCCGTACGATGAAGGTGACGTCTTCGCCGGCCAAAGCCAGTTTCACACCCACATAACCGCCGATGGCCCCGGCTCCAATGATCGCAATCTTCACACCCGTACTCCTGGCAAAAACGTTATTCGAACCGGTTGCTGAGTTTGCCGATACCGGCAATCTCCACCTCGACCGTGCTCCCCGGTTTCATGGATCCCACTCCGATTGATGTACCGCACAGAATGATATCGCCTGCATAGAGCGTCATGTCCTGGGATATCAAGCTCACCAGCTGCCTGACCGAAAAGCGCATGTCGCTGATGGGGTAGTCCTGGCGGAGTTCCCCATTGAGAGTGGTCTTGACCACCAGTTTTTCCGGATCAAGTCCGGTGGCCACGACCGGCCCAAAGGGGCAGAAGGTGTCCAGGCCCTTGGCGCGCACCCATTGCGCGAACGAGGCATCGCGGTTGAGGATGTCGGCGACGGTCACATCATTGGCACAGGTGTAGCCGAACACATGAGCCATCGCATCGCGCTCGGGAACCTGCTTGCACGTTTTGCCGATGACGATGCCCAGTTCTCCTTCGAAAACAACTTTGCCGTCGCACGGAGGTTTGACAATGGTTCTGTTGGGATCCAGATACGAATTTGGCGCCTTGATCAGATAGAGCGGCTCGGCCGGCACGGCCAGATTGAGCTTTTGTCCCAAGGCGTGGAAGTTATTCCACATCGCAATCACCTTGCTTGGCCGTACCGGCATCAAGAGTTCGACGCTGGCCAGCGGCAACATCCGGTCCGTGGGCATCGCGCCGGAGAACATGTCGCCTTGATGGACCCTGATGTTCTGTCCCTCAAGGGTTCCAAAGCCGGTGGAGTTCCCCTCCCTGAACCGCAGCCAATGGTTAGACATGGCGGCCCTTCACGTATGCAGCGCACTTGGCGTGAACCGGGGTGCTGGCGTGGTGTTTTGGGGGCGACTGTTGGCCGGTGTAAACGAATGGTTGGACCAGACGGCATAAGGCGCCGGGCTTACCCTGTCTGCGGCCATGCTTGCGTGGCAGCGGGCTTTGGCGGCCTCAATGGCTTCCACTAAAAAGTCTGCTTCATAGGCACGCAGCAAATGCGACTGCTCGGTTTCGAGGTAGGTGCGCACCGCGCCGTGGGCGCTGTTCTGAAGGCGTGCGTAGGTAGCGGCGTCCCAATGCCAGCTCAGGCCAAGTTCTTCAAATGCGGCGTTGTAAGCATGGCGGGCCTGTTCGGCGGCGGTGTTGTCAAGCATGGTGTTAAGCATGAGGGTTCTCCTTTAAAAGGTTGGCACTCTGGAGGCACTGCCCGGAATCTAGTGGTTTGTTACGCCGGGCTTGAGGCAACTGTAAAAAGAATGAACAATTAATGATAGTTAAAGTATTTGATGCTATGTATTACTTATGAGTAATGAATTGAAGCGTCAGAAAAACAGGCAGACAAGAAAACGGCGCCGGGTTGCGGCGCCGTAAAAGGTATGGGCCATCGCAAGGTCAACCGGGCTTTTGTCCGATCTCGAAGTTGGCCATTTTTTCCAGGGCGCGCGCCATGGCGGAGTGATCCCAGGCCTTGCCGCCGTGCGCGGAGCAGGCATTGAACAGCTCCTGGGCAGTCGCCGTGTTGGGCAGCGAAATGCCCAGTTGGCGCGCGGTTGTCAGGGCCAGATTCAGGTCCTTCTGGTGCAACTCGATGCGAAAGCCTGGCTCGAAATTGCGCTTGACCATGCGCTCACCGTGCACCTCGAGAATCTTCGACGAGGCAAAGCCGCCCATCAAGGCCTGGCGTACACGTGCCGGGTCTGCGCCGGCACGCGAGGCCAGCAACAAAGCTTCGGCAACCGCTTCGATAGTTAACGCTACGATGATCTGGTTGGCGACCTTGGCTGTCTGGCCATCACCATTGCCGCCCACCAGCGTGATGTTTTTGCCCATCAGGGCGAACAAGGGGCTGACGCGCTCAAACACGGCTTCGGAGCCGCCCACCATGATGGAGAGGGTTGCATTCCTGGCGCCGACTTCGCCGCCCGAGACGGGCGCGTCAAGATAGTCGCAGCCCAGCGCGTTGATCTTCTGCGCGAAGGCTTTGGTGGCGATCGGCGAGATCGAACTCATGTCCACCACCACCTTGCCCGTTCCCGGTTTGCCCGCCGGCCCTTTGAGCCCGGCGGCGACGCCGGCTTCACCGAACAATGCTGCCTCCACATCGGGCGTGTCCGGCACCATGATGAAGATGATGTCGGCGCGTTCGGCGACGCCGCGGGCGCTCATGCACTGGGTGGCGGTGCTGGCGGAAATCGCTTCCGGCACCTTGCCCAGGGTATGGACAAACAGCTGGTGCCCGGCTTTGATGAGATGGCCCGCCATGGGCGCGCCCATGATGCCCAGGCCGATGAATCCAATTTTTACAGCAGACGCTTGCATGGGGTCCTTTTCCTTTTCTTCAAGCTGCAATGGCTTCGGTGGCCAGGTGCTGGCAGCACCAGCCCAGGCCCGCTTCCGTCGTGGTGGCCGGTTTGTATTCGCAGCCAACCCAGCCCTTGTAGCCAAGGCGGTCGAGGTGGGCGAAGAGAAAGCTGTAGTTCATTTCGCCAGTGCCCGGCTCATTGCGGCCGGGGTTGTCGGCCAGCTGGACATGGCCGATGCGGTGCAGGTATTTCTGGAGCGTCGCGGCCAGTTCCCCCTCCATCCGCTGTGCGTGATAGAGGTCGTATTGCACGAACGCGTTGTCCGCGCCGACTTCGTCAAGAATCGTGATCGCCTGCGCGGTGCGATTCAGGTAAAAGCCCGGAATGTCGAAGGTATTGATCGGCTCGATCAGCAGTTTGAGGCCCGACTTTTTGAGTTCAGCCGCGGCATAGCGCAGGTTGGCAATGAAAGTGCGGCGCAGCAGCGCGCCATCCATGTCGGGCGGCGCCTTGCCGGCCAGGCAATTGAGCTGGCCGACGCCAAGCGCCTCGGCATAGGCCACGGCTTTGGCCACACCGGCGCGAAACTCATCCACCCGGCGGGGAAGGCAGGCGATGCCGCGTTCGCCGGCATCCCAGTCGCCTGCGGGCAGGTTGTGCAGCACCAGCTTCAGGTTGTGCGCTTCCAGGCGCTGCCGGATGTCGCCGGCGTCGTAGGCATAGGGGAATAGAAATTCGACGGCCTCAAAACCGGCGCGGGAGGCGGCTTCAAAGCGGTCGAGGAATGGCACCTCGTTAAAGAGCATGGTCAGGTTCGCTGCAAAGCGGGGCATGATGTGCTTTCGATGTTTGGTTGATATGTGACGGGCGGACAGGGCTGCTCACTCAAGCAGGCCGGCCATCTCGAGACCGCGCAGGCCTTCGGGGTGACGGCAGTCGATGTCTTCGAACTCGTTGACCTTGTCGATCTCCGTGCCCATGGCGATGTTGGTGACCTTCTCCAGGATGATCTCCACCACGACCGGCACGCGATGCTCGGCGGCGAGTGCCCGCGCCTGCTGCAGCGCACCCTGGATCTCGTCCGGGTGTTTGACGCGAATCGCCTTGCAGCCCAGGCCTTCCACCACCGCCACATGGTCGACGCCATAGCTGCGCAGCTTGTCGTCGGAATCGGGCACGTTGATGTTGTCAAAGGCCAGCTGCACGCAGTAGTCCATCTCGAAACCCCGCTGAGCCTGGCGGATCAGCCCGAGGTAGGAGTTGTTGACGAGTACATGGACATACGGCAGCTGGAATTGCGCGCCGACCGCGAGTTCTTCGAGCAGAAACTGAAAGTCGTAGTCGCCGGTAATGGCCACCACCGTGCGCGAAGGGTCGGCCGCCACCACGCCGAGCGCTGCCGGCATCGACCAGCCGAGCGGACCCGCCTGCCCGCAATTGATCCACTGGCGCGGGCCGTAGATCTGCATGAACTGCCCGGCCGCGATCTGGCTCAGGCCGATGTTGCTAACGTAGATGGTGTCACGCGGAAAGGCCTTGTTCATCTCTTCGTACACCCGCTGCGGCTTGATCGGCACGTTGTCGAAATGAGTCTTGCGGTGCATCAGGCGTTTGCGCTCGGCGCAGCGGTAAGCCCAGTCGCTGCGGTCCGGCAACTGGCCGGCGGCCTTGCGCTCGCGGGCGATTTGCACGAAGTGCTCCAGTGCCGCTTTCGCGTCGGAGACGATGCCGTAGTCGGGGGTGAACACCCGGCCGATCTGCGTCGGTTCGATATCGACGTGCACAAACGTGCGGCCCTTGGTGTAGACCTCGACCGAGCCGGTATGGCGATTGGCCCAGCGGTTGCCGATGCCCAGCACGAAGTCGCTGGCGAGCATGGTGGCGTTGCCATAGCGGTGGCTGGTTTGCAGCCCGACCATGCCGGCCATCAGAGGGTGGTCGTCGGCAATCGTGCCCCAGCCCATCAGGGTAGGAATCACCGGCACACCGGTCAACTCGGCAAACTCCACCAACAGGGCGCTCGCGTCGGCGTTGATGATGCCGCCGCCTGCCACGATCAGCGGACGGTCGGCCGCGGCCAGCATGTCCAGGGCCTTTTCGATCTGCTTGCGAGAGGCTGCGGGCTTGTAGACCGGCAGAGGTTCGTAGGTGTCGATGTCGAATTCGATCTCGGCCATTTGCACGTCGAAGGGCAAATCGAGCAGAACCGGTCCGGGACGGCCTGAGCGCATCAGATGGAAGGCTTGCTGAAAAGCGCGTGGTACCTGGCCGGGTTCGCGAACGGTGCACGACCATTTGGTGACTGGTTTGGAGATCGACTCAATGTCAACCGCCTGAAAATCCTCTTTGTAGAGCCGTGCGCGCGGCGCCTGGCCGGTGATGCACAGGATGGGAATGCTGTCGGCGCTGGCCGAGTAAAGGCCGGTGATCATGTCCGTGCCGCCGGGGCCTGAGGTGCCAATGCATACGCCGATATTGCCTGCCGCGGCGCGCGTATAACCCTCAGCCATGTGCGAGGCGCCTTCGACGTGGCGTGCCAGGACGTGGGTGATCGACTGGCGCTCGCGCAAGGCCGAATACAAGGGGTTGATTGCTGCGCCCGGAACACCGAAGGCTTGCGTAGTGCCTTCTTTTTCCATCACCAGCACGGCGGCCATGGCGGCCTTCATTTTTGCCATTGAAGTCTCCTGTCAGGGTTGCTAAACATGGAACTGATGGTCGTGGCGTTGGCCGTTCCCGGGAATCCCCGGGGCGTGCATTACGCTTATTCCAAACTGGAATAAATAGTTGCTGTGCCGGGACCACCGTGGTCTACTGGCAGCCATGGACCGTATTCAAGCCATCCGGCTTTTCATTCGCGTGGTGGATCTCGGCTCTTTCAGCAAGGCCGCGGCCGACATAGGCATGGGCCAGCCATCAGCCACCAAACTGGTCGTGCAACTGGAAAAGCAGCTGGGTTCGCGGCTGCTGCATCGCTCCACCCGCGGGGTGACACCCACAGAGATAGGCGCGCTGTATTACGCCAAATGCAAGCTGATCGCGCACCATGTTGAAGAGGCCGAGACGGTGGCTGCGCTGCTGCAGTCGCAGGTCCAGGGCGGCCTGCGGATCACCACGTCAGTGGCGTTCGGGCGGCGCGTGCTGGTGCCGCTGGTCATGCGTTTCATGCAGCTCCATCCCAAGCTGCAGATCGACTTGAGCTTTGAAGACCGTTATGTCAATCTGGTCGAGCAGGGCATTGATGTGGCGATCCGCATGGGGCCACTGGCCGACTCGACTTTGGGTGCGCGCTACCTCGGCACCAACCCGTGGGTGGTGGTGGCGTCGCCCGAATACCTGAAAAAACGCGGTGCACCGGCCGGCCCCGCAGGTCTTGCGTCCCACGATGCGCTGGTCTACAGCACGGTGCAAGGCGATGCCCGCTGGCATTTCACCGGGGCCGAAGGGCACGCGCTCCCCGTCTCGGTCAGCGGGCCCTTGCGCTCCAACAATCTCTCCGCGCTCCTGGTTGCGGCGCGTGGCGGCATGGGCGTGGCGGCCTTGCCGAAGTATGTGGCGCATGAGTCGATACGCAGCGGCGCGCTAGTGACCGTACTGGACGACTGGATGCTTCCGTCGCAGGAAATCCATGCCGTGTATCCCTCTCCCCAACTTGTGCCGGCCAAGGTCAGTGGCTTTGTCGGCTGGCTGCAGGGCCAGTTCGGCGAGTCGTGGTGGGCTGACCAGAAATAGCTGCCGGCAGGTGCGGCAGCCAAAGATGCCCTGCTGGCGATAGATTAGCCATTGCTAAACCATTTGATACTATCAATTATCTAATGGTTATGGATTAAGGCCGGTATGAAGAATGCGACATTGCGCCAGCTCAAGGTGTTTGAAGCCGTGGCCAGGAACCTGAGCTTCTCTCGCGCCGCAGAAGAGTTGCATTTGACGCAGCCTGCAGTGTCCATTCAGGTCAGCAAGCTGGAAGACCATGCAGGCCTTCCGCTCTTTGAACAGTTGGGCAAAAAAATACACCTCACGCCGGCAGGCATCGAGATGCTCCACTCCAGCCGGATCATCATCCAGCAATTCAAGGAGGTGGAGGAAGCCATGGCGCAGTTCAAGGGCATCTCCGGCGGAAAATTGAACGTCACGGTGATCAGCGCCGGTGATTATTTTTTTCCGCGCCTGCTGGTGGAGTTTGCCCGCCGCCATTCGGGTGTGAGTCTGGATTTTGGCGTGTGCAACCGCGAGGAACTGCTGAACCAGCTGACCGACAACCTGACGGACCTGGCTGTCATGGTGCGCCCGCCGCTGGACATGGATACGGTGAGCGAGCCGTTTGCGCCGCACCCCTATGTGGTGGTGGCGGCGCCTGACCATCCACTGGCAAGCAAAAAGCGCATTCCGCTTTCGCGCCTGGCAAGCGAGCCTTTTGTTGTGCGTGAAAAAGGGTCGGACACCTGGAACTCGATGGAAGAGGGTTTTGGTACGCACCTGGCCGACCTCAACATCGCCATGGAAATCAAGAGCACGGAAACCATCAAGCAGGCCGTGATCGCCGGCATGGGGGTGAGTTTTTTATCTGCGCACACCATCAGCCGCGAACTGCAGGTTGGCAGTTTGACTGTGCTGGATGTCCAGGGCTTCCCACTGATGCTGAACTGGTATGTCGTGCATCGCCGCAACAAGCGCCTGACACCGGTGGCACAGGCCTTCAAGGATTTTCTGATGAGCGACGGCGGCGCGTTGATCGAGCAGACGATAGGCCTTCGCACCAGGCCGTCATTGAAGCGGGCCACATCGAGCCGGCGCTAGCCACGCCGATCAGCGCAGGAGAAAGTACGCCGCCAAAATGTAGAGAACCACTGCGAATACTTTCTTCAGCGGCTGGATGTCCATGCGGTGCGCGGTGCGGGCGCCCAGCGGCGCCGTGCAAATGCTGGCCAGCGAGATGATCACCAGGCCGGGAAGATAGAGAAAGCCCAGGGAGCCCGGCGGCATCTGCGGCAGATCCTGGCCTGCCCAGATGTAGCCCAGCGTGCCGGCCATTGCGATAGGAAAGCCGAGCGCGGCCGAAGTGCCGACAGCGTCATGAATTTTCACATTGCACCAGGTCATGAAGGGCACAGAAACAAAAGCGCCGCCCGCGCCGACCAGCGAAGACAGCATGCCTATCAAGCCGCCCATGCTGAAGATGCCTAAGGGGCCTGGCAGGGTGCGGGTGGGTTTGGGTTTGCGGCCCAGGAACATCTGGGTGGCAGAGAACGCCACAAACACGGCAAACAGGATGCTCAGGATTTTTCCGGGTAAAGCCACTGCGAGCTGCGCGCCGAGCAGTGAGCCCACCAGGATGCCGGGCGCCAGCAAGCGGACGATGGGCCACAGCACTGCGCCGCGCCGGTGATGCGCACGTACCGACGACAGCGAGGTAAAGCAGATGGTCGCCAGCGAAGTGGCCACCGCGATCTTCACGGTGTATTCCGCCGGGTAGCCTTTGGCCGTGAGGATGAAAGTGATGAACGGCACCATCAGCATGCCGCCACCTATGCCCAGCAGGCCGGCAAGAAAACCGGTGCATAGCCCGACCAGAAGGAGCTCTGCAATGAGTAAGGGTTCCAGGGACATCGGTTTATGTTCTGGGCTTGAACAGCCTGTCCCGTCATCTTTGAGTTGCCGTATCCGCAGCTTGAAGAACGTCAAGCCGGGACGCTGAAAAAAGGTGTCTGCGAGTGCCACCGGACCGTCATCCTGAACCGGGGTTCAGGTGGGCGAGGGCAGTCAGGTTTCGGGTTCGTCTGACGCGAGACGATCACACCTGCCGGACAATTTACCAAGCCCGTGCTCAAAGAGCATTGGTTCAAGGAAATATAAAGCCCAATGCGCATCGCAGACGTCTTCATTGTAGGCCTTTGCGGCCTTAAGCGCGAAGTGCGGCGCGATTAGCGGCAGGGTTGCGGGGGCTTAAAGCAGGCGGCCGTCAACGCCCAGTGCTGTGTCAAGCCGCTGCAGTAACGCGGCGAGCTGCGGGTGCGTTGTTTCGCCTGGATTATTGGGCGTTTCGGGGGATGTTGCGGCTGGCACGGGCACGGCATTCGGTGTGCGCTCGGGGAGCTCAAAGGCGAGATTAAGCGCCGCCAGAACTGCAATACGGTCGCGCGCCTTGATTTTTCCGGCATCGCGAATCCTGCACATGGCCATGTCGACGCGGTTGACTGCGTCCAGCATGCGGGCATCACCATTTTCAGGGCATCCCAGCAAGTAGCTTTGGCCCATGATCTGTACTTCGAGCTGTTTCATGACTCGGTTCCCACCGTATTTTTGGCGCCATGCCCATTGGTGTCGGGCAGACGCTCCAGCAATGCATCAACCCTGGCGCGCGCCGCGCTGAGCCGCGATTTGAGGGAGTCGCGTTCGTGTGTCAGAACCCCGACCTGCTCCATCAGAAGCTCGTTGGTACGCTGCAGCTCCTCATAGCGCAAAAGGAGCCGCTCAACGCGTTCGACGATCTGGTCGATTTGGGTTTGGTTCGACATGACAGCCCCGATTGTAGGGTTAGCGGCCGGACATGGGGAAGGCCCGCGTAGAATCTGCCCTGTTGGTGCCCGCAGTGTGGTTCGCACGCTGCAGTTCAACGGGAAGCAGGAGAGGGTCAAGGCCACGCGTCAGGATGAACTGATTCGCTGGCGCCGAGACTTTTAACCTGCGCTGCCCCCGCAACGGTAAAACGGACGAGTGCGTTCCTGACGTCAAGGTCAGGAGCCCATTCAGCTTTCATCATTAGCCACTGAGCGTTTTGAACACACGCTTGGGAAGGCGATGGAGGCGGTTCCGTCAGCCCGGATACCGGCCAACAAGGTGAACGCGCACGTCCATGCATTGGCTTGAGCGTTTGTAACGCTCATGCACTGGCGGGGAAGCCGGTGTGGGTATTTTGTTGATTGTCCGATCCCATGAAAACCTGTGTTTTCCACGCACGCCTTGCCGCGCTTCCGCTGGCTGCGGCCGCTGCATTTCCCGCCGCCTTTTTTGCCGCGTCTCCTGCCTTGTCCCAGACGGCGGCCCAAGCCGGCACTGCGCCGCAACTCAAGGAAATGGTGGTGACCGCCACGCGCAGCGCCCAACCCATTGGCGATGTCATTGCCGACGTCACGGTGATTGACCGCGAAACCATCGAGCGGGCTGGCCCGGTGGGGTTGGCCGATGTTCTGGTTCGCGTGCCCGGCATACAGGTCACCCGCAACGGCGGCATCGGCAGCAATACCAGTGTTTTTGTGCGCGGGGGAGAAAGCCGCCATACCCCGGTTTTTGTGGACGGTGTGCGGGTGGAGTCGCAGACGACGGCCGGAGGCGCCTCCTGGAACAACATTCCCTTGTCATTGATCGACCGGATTGAAATCGTGCGCGGCCCCAGCAGCGCGGTTTATGGCTCCGACGCCGTGGCCGGCGTAATCCAGATATTCACCAAGCGCGGCGAGGGCCCGTTCTCCCCCTCTGTGACGGTGGGCTACGGCTCCTACAACACCAGCCGGGTCGAGCTCGCCGCCAGCGGTTCAGCAGGCGCCTTTGACTACTCGCTGGGTTTGACGCAGGGGCAAAGCAACGGCTTCAACGCCCGGACCGTTGCCACCCAGAATCCCGATGCTGATGGTTACAAGAGCCTGAGCGCCAATGCCAAACTGGGCTTGCAGATCAGCCCCGATCACCGCGTTGAAGCCAATGTGTTGCAAAGCCATGTCGACGCGCAATACGACGGCGGCCTCACCCGCGATTTTCGCCGCATCAGCGACCTGCAGACCCTGGGCCTGCAGTGGGAAGCCAAGTGGTCCGGCCAATACAGCACCAAGCTGGCAATCACGCAAGGCACCGACTCGGGTGAAGAGGGCCTGAACGGCTCGACGCCGCAAATTTCTTATGACAAAAGCACCATCAGCACGCTGTTGTTCCAGAACGAATACCGCATTGGCGCACATCTCCTGAGCGCCACGCTGGAAAGCCGACGCGATGTGTTTCGCCTGGTCGGCTCCTCGGCCGTGCCGAGGGGCATGAGCGCCATCAACCGGGACCGTTCACTGGACGGCGTGAGCCTGGGATACGGTTGGAGCGGCGGCGCGCACACCCTGCAGCTCAACGCCCGCCATGACACGGACAGTGAATTCGGCGGAAAGACCACCGGCTCGGCGGCCTATGCGTTTGCGCTCACGCCGCAGTGGAAAGTGTCCGCCTCCGCCGGCACCTCTTTTCGGGTTCCTACCCTGTACCAGCGCTTCAGCATCTACGGCACTTCGACCTTGAAGCCCGAATCCGGCCGCAGCGTTGAAATGGCGCTCAAGTACAGCCAAGGGACTGCCCAATACGGCGTTACCGCTTACCGCAACCGCCTGACCAACCTGCTGAGCTTTGTCACAGGCAATGGTCCCTGCCTGAATGGAGGCCCGCCGACGGTGCTGAGCAACCGTTCTTGTTATGCCAATACGGCGCAGGCGGAGTACACGGGGTTGACGTTCACGGCGGCCGAGACGCTGGGCAATGTTCACCTCCATGGCTCACTGGACTTGCAGAATCCGAAGAACCTGGTCACCGGCCGAACCCTGCAACGCCGCTCCCGCCAATATGGAACACTGGGCGCCGAAATGCCACTGGGCGGCTGGAAGCTGGCGGCAGACCTGGTGATGGCTTCGCGCACGTTCGACAGCGACAACAGCAACGTGGTGCTGCCGGGTTACTCTCTGGTGAACCTGAGCGCCACGACGGCGCTGTCGCGCGACTGGAAGCTGGTCGCCAAGCTGGACAATGTGACAGACAAGGCTTACCAGACTGCCGGCACCTATGCCAATGGCCGGCGTTCCGTGTACGTTGGCCTGACCTGGGCGCCCCAGTAAGCTTGTCAGCCGTGTAAATCATGCAAACTGCCATCCGCTGCCCCGCCATCCTCATCGCCGCGCCCGCTTCCGGCCAGGGCAAGACGACGGTGGCATGCGCGCTTGCGCGGCTGCATGCACGGCAGGGCCGGCGGGTGCGGGTATTCAAGTGCGGCCCCGACTTCCTGGATCCGTACTGGCTCGCGCTGGCCAGCGGCGCTGCGGTGCACCAGCTCGATTTGTGGATGACGGGCGAGGCCGACTGCGCCCGGCGCCTGCACGAAGCCGCGCAGAACGCAGATCTCATCATTGTGGAAGGTGTGATGGGCCTCTTTGACGGGCAGCCCAGCGCGGCTGACCTGGCGCAGCGCTTTGGCCTGCCGGTGCTGGCGGTGATTGACGCCGGCGCCATGGCCGGTACGTTTGGCGCGCTGGCCTGGGGCCTGCAAAGCTACCGTGAGGGTTTGCGCCTTGCCGGCGTGCTGGCCAACCGGGTCGCATCCGAAGCGCATGCCGGGATGCTGGAAGACAGCCTGCGCGACCCGGCACAGTGGCAAGGCGCCTTGTTGCGCGATGCGGCCCTGACCCTGCCCGAGCGGCACCTGGGTCTGGTCGTGGCTTCCGAGCTGGCGCGGGGTGGTGAAGCCCTGCAGCGGCTGGACGCAGCGGCCGATGCCTTGGCCGGGACGAAGCTGGGCCAAATGGATATGGCAGCCCTGCAGGCTTGGGCCGTCGCGTTTGAAGCGCCGGATCCGTTGACGCCGGCTTTCCCGGCGGGCGCGCTGCAAGGCAAGACTATCGCCGTGGCGCGTGACGCTGCCTTTTGTTTTATCTATGCCGCCAATCTCGATTGCCTGCAAGACCTGGGCGCCCAACTGGCGTTCTTTTCGCCGCTCGCCGACAGCGAATTGCCGCCTTGCGATGCCTTGTGGCTGCCCGGCGGCTATCCCGAGCTGCACGCCCCCGCACTGGCGGCCAACAGTGCCATGAAGGCCGCCATCACTCGCCATGTGCAGGCTGGCAAGCCGGTCTGGGCCGAGTGTGGCGGCATGATGGCCCTGTTTGAACAGCTGACGGTAGTTGACGGCAGCAGCTATCCGATGTGGGGCGTGTTGCCCGGCAGCGTGGCGATGCAAAAACGCCTTGCAGCGCTGGGCCCTCAGGCGCTGGATTTGGCGGGTGGTTCGCTGCGTGGCCACACCTTTCACTATTCCACCTGTACTTCGCCCCTGACTGCTGCCGGGCGGACCCGGCCGGCTCCCGGGCGCAAAGTGCGCGCAGAAGGTGAAGCACTCTACGCATCCGGTTCCGTCAAGGCCAGTTATTTCCACGCCTGGTTTTCCTCCAGCCCGGCCGCAACGGCACGCCTTTTTTTGAAAGACAGCCATGACTGACAAAACCGGCGACTGGCGCAGCCTGGCTGTCGGCAAGGGTACTTCGGCCTACGGCCCGCAGCGCATCGTCTGCCTGACCGAAGAACCCACCGAATGGCTTTACCTGCTGGGTGAAGAGCGGCGCATTGTCGGCATTTCGGGCTACACCGTGCGGCCGCTACGTGCCCGCGAAGAAAAGCCCAGGGTCAGCGCTTTCTTGAGCGCCAAGATCGACAAGATCGTCGAACTGAAGCCGGATTGCGTGATTGGCTTTTCCGACCTGCAGGCCGACATCGCGTCGCAGCTCGTCAAAAAAGGCATCCAGGTCACCATCTTTAACCAACGCAGCGTGGCCGAGATTTTCTCCATGATGTACCAGCTCGCCGCTATGGTGGGCCAGGAGGCGCGCGGCCTGGCGCTCATGCAGGGCATGCAAAAACGCCTGCTGGAGATCGAGCGGGCCGCCGCCGGGCTCAAGCGCCGCCCACGCGTTTACTTTGAGGAGTGGTATGACCCGCATATCAGCGCCATCGCCTGGGTATCCGAGGTGATGGGCATCGCCGGCGGCGACGACTGCTTCCCGGAACTGGCCGCCAAGGCCATGGGCAAGGAGCGCATCATTGCCGACGGCCGTGAGATCGTGCGGCGTAACCCGGACATCATTTTCGGCTCCTGGTGCGGTCGCAAGTTCCGGCCTGAACACGTGGTGGCGCGTGCTGGCTGGGAAAACGTCAATGCTGTCAAAACCAGGCAATTGTTCGAGATCAAGTCCGCCGAGATCCTGCAGCCCGGCCCGGCGGCGCTGACCGATGGGGTAGAACAATTGCATCGGATCATCATGGATTGGAGCCAGGCCCATGGCTGAGCAACTAGCCCTCGCACGCAGTGAACTGATCCTCGGTGGCCAGAAAAGCGGCAAGTCGCGCCGCGCCGAGCTGCTGGCGCAGCAATGGCTGGCGCAGTCGCCGCAGCACCAAGCCGTGCTGATTGCCACAGCCCAGTCCTGGGACGACGAAATGCGCGAACGCATTGCCCGCCACCAGCAGGACCGGGCCGCCCGCGTGCCCGGCATGGCCACAGTGGAAGAGCCGCTGCAGCTGGCGCAAGCCATCACCCGGCACAGCGGTAGCAATACCCTGGTGCTTGTCGATTGCCTGACCCTCTGGCTGACGAATTTGCTGATGCCGGCGGAAATTCTTAAGGAAAAAGAGCCGGTAGCCCAAGAAAACCAGGGGCCTATAGCTATGGTTTTAGGAGCGATCCGCACCGCCCAAGGCCCCGTGATCCTGGTCGGCAACGAGATCGGGCTGGGCGTGATTCCGCTGGGCCGCGAGACGCGCGCTTTTGTCGATGCGCTGGGGCGGCTGAACCAGGACGTGGCCGCCGCCTGCCAGCGTGTGACGCTGATGGCGGCAGGGCTGCCGCTCACTTTGAAAGACTCCGCATGAACGCTTTGCGGCTGGCCGGAAGGTGCGCGCTGTGGCTGGCCCTGCTGGGCAGCGTGAGTGCGGCAGTGGCGCTGCAGGTCACCGACGACCGCGGCGTCACCGTCACGCTGGCGCAGGCACCGCAGCGCATTGTCAGCCTGCTGCCTTCATTGACCGAGACCGTGTGTGAGCTGGGCCAGTGCCAGCGCCTGGTCGGGGTGGACCGCTATTCCAACTTCCCCGAGAGCGTGAAAAAGCTGCCCCAGGTTGGCGGCGGGCTGGACCCCAACATCGAAGCCATTGTCGCCCTCAAACCCGATGTGGTGCTGATGGCTACCTCGTCGCGCGCCGGCGAGCGGCTGCAGGCGCTGGGCATCAAGGTGGTGGCGCTGGAGCCCAAGCGCCACGCGGATGTGCAACGCGTGATGTTGAAGCTGGGGCAAGTACTGGAAGTGCCCGATGCGGCACGCATCTGGCGCGCTATCGACGCCGGGGTCTCAGCCGCCGCCCAGTCCTTGCCCGCCAGTGTGCGCAGCGTGAAGGTGTACTTCGAGGTCAACCAGGGGCCGTATGCGGCCAGTGAGTCATCTTTCATTGGCGAAACGCTCACGCGCCTGGGCGTCAAAAACATCGTGCCGGGCAAGCTCGGGCCCTTTCCCAAACTCAACCCCGAATACATAGTGCGCGCCAACCCCGAGCTGATCATGATCGGTCAGCGCAGTGCCGATGGTCTGACGACGCGGCCCGGCTGGCAAAGCATTCGCGCACTGCGCGAGCAGCGGGTCTGTATTTTCCCGCCCGATGAGGCGGACATGCTGGTGCGCCCCGGCCCGCGCATGGCTGAGGCGGCACGCCTCATGGCCAGGTGCTTGATGACGAAAACCACTGGAGCCAAACCATGATGCAGGCCCGCGTGTGGTGGCTGGTCTGGGCGGGTGTGCTGGGCGCGGTGGCGCTGATAGCGCTGGGCATCTGCGTGGGCAGCGCCGGGCTGGAGAATTTGATCGGGCCGCTGCTCAACCCCGCGCAAGACCCGGCGCAAACCGCGATGGCGCAGCAAATCGTCTGGCAAATCCGCCTGCCGCGCACCCTGGGCGCCTGGGCCGCCGGCGCTTTGCTCGGTCTGGCCGGTGCCGTGGCGCAGGGCCTGTTTCGCAATCCGCTGGCCGACCCCTATTTGCTGGGCAGCGCGTCGGGGGCTTCGCTGGGCGTGGCGTTGGCGTTGGCTGCCTTGGGCGGTGGTGCGGGCATGCTGGGCGGCAACATGATGAATGGCGGTGTGGCCGTCAGCGTGTTCTCCAGCAGCCTGTGGGTGCGCCTGGGATTGACCGGCGCGGCGTTTTTGGGTGCGGTGCTGGCGGTGATGTTGACGCTGGTGTTGTCGCGCGGTGTGGGGCATACCTTGCGCCTGCTGCTGGCGGGTGTGGTGGTAGGCGTGGTGCTGGGCGCCATGACGCACCTGGTGTTGTTGTTCTCACCCGAATCGCTGCAGGCCATGCAGGCCTTCATGCTGGGCTCGACCGCCTTTGTGGGCTGGACCTCCTGTCTGCTGATGGCCGGCGTCTGGGGCGTGTGCGTGCTGGCGGCATGGCTGCTGGCGCGTGTGCTCGACGGCCTGAGCCTGGGCGACGCCACGGCCGTCAGTCTGGGCCTGCCGGTGGCGCCCATGCGCGCGGCCCTGGTGGCGGTGCTGGCGCTGGCCACAGGGACCGCAGTGGCGCAGACCGGCTTGATCGCCTTTGTGGGCCTGGCCGCGCCTCACCTGGTGCGCTCGGTGGTCAAGACCACGCATGCCCACCTGATGCTGCTCTCCAGCCTGATGGGCGGCGTGCTGCTGATGGCCGCCGACACGCTGGCGCGATGGTTGATTGCTCCGCAGGAACTGCCTGTGGGCATGCTCACCGCGGTGCTGGGCGGCGGCTACCTGCTGTGGCTGATGCACCGCAGCAGCAACCTGGGCGGAGGGCGCGCGGCATGAGCATTGCTATGAAATCAATAGCTATAGGCGCCGATTCCATAAGGGCCAGTCTCGGAAATGGCGTGCAAAAGCAATGTGTGCTGCACGGCATCAGCCTGGACATTGCCGCCGCGCGGTGGACCAGCATCGTGGGTCCCAACGGCGCTGGCAAGTCCACCTTGCTCAGGGCGCTGGCCGGCGTGCTGCCGCACAGCGGTAATGTCACGCTGCTGGGCCAGCCGATGGACGGCCTGCCGCACCGCGAGCGCGCCCGCCAGCTGGCCTGGCTGGGCCAGAACGAAACTTCTGCAGACGACCTGACGGTATGGGACGTGGCCATGCTGGGCCGCCTGCCGCACCAGGCCTGGCTGGCGCCGCCCAGCGCAGCGGACCACGCTGCGGTGGAGCAGGCGCTGCGTGCCACCCGCGCCTGGGACTGGCGCGAGCGCGCACTGGGGCAACTGTCGGGCGGCGAGCGCCAGCGCGTGCTGCTGGCGCGTGCCCTGGCAGTGCAGGCCCAGGTGCTGCTGATGGATGAGCCCTTGGCCAACCTGGACCCGCCGCACCAGGCCGACTGGCTGGACGTGGTGCGCGCCCTGGTGGCCGAAGGAAAAACCGTGGTCAGTGTGTTGCATGAGATCACCATGGCACTGCAGGCCGATACCATGGTCGTGATGGCCGAAGGCCGCGTCACCCACCAGGGCGCCTGCGCCGACCCGGCCACCCACCGTGCACTGGAAGACGTATTTGACGGGCGCATTGCGGTGCACCCTTTGCAGGGGCAGTGGATTGCGCTGCCCAAAGTTACCCAACCTTTCAAGAGGGCTCCCATGCAGATTGAAACCCCACCCGTCGATTACGAACGTGTCGTTCCCACGGCCGAGCGCCGCGGCCTGATCATGGTCAACACCGGCCACGGCAAGGGCAAGAGCACCGCGGCCTTTGGCCTGGCCCTGCGTGCCCACGGCCGCGGCAAAGCCGTCAAGGTCTACCAGTTCATGAAAGTGCCCTCGGCGCGTTTTGGCGAGCACCGCCTGTTCGAACAGCTGGGTATTCCCATTGAAGGCCTGGGCGACGGCTTTAGCTGGAAGAGCCGGGACCTGGAGCACTCAGCCCGGTTGGCGCTCGATGGTTGGACCAAAGCCGAAGCCACCATCCGCGCGGGTGAACATTTCATGGTGGTGCTGGATGAAATCATGTATCCGCTGCGCTATGGCTGGATTCCGCTGGAAACCGTGCTCACCTGCCTGCGCGAACGCCCGCCGCATGTGCATGTGGTGCTAACCGGCCGCAACGCACCGAACGAGCTGGTGGAACTGGCCGATACGGTGACGGAGATGGCTTTGATCAAGCACCATTTCAAAGCAGGCGTTCCGGCCCAGCGCGGAATTGAGGACTGAATGGCCCCCACGCTTTTCACTTCGCCTTCGGCTCCGTGCAATGCGCGAGGCCTTGCAGGCCGCGGCTTGCGAGACGCTTCGCCTCTGTCGCCCGTCCAAGCCTGCGCAGGCAGGCTTGGAGCCGCGGGCTCCAGCCCCGAGGGGGCGCTGCGCCTGCGGCCCGGCAAAGCCGGTTCCACGGCCCTGGCTGGTGCAAATCCGGCGCGGACTCGGAGTTTGCGCATGCGAGTTCCCGCTGTGGCGTTGTTGGTGGTGCTGGGGCTGCTCTCGGGGTTCGCGATGGCGCAGGGTGCGCAGCCTGTGCCGCGCATCGTCACGCTCGCGCCCTCGCTGACCGAGGCCGTGTGCGCGCTGGGGCATTGCGAGCAACTGGTAGGCATAGACCGGCATTCGACCTGGCCCGCTTCGGTGCAAGCGCTGCCGAAAGTTGGCGGGCTGGAAGACGCGCAGATCGAACGCATCGTCACGCTGCGGCCCAGCCTGGTTTTTCTGGGGCCGCGCAGCCGTGCGGGCGAGCGCCTGCAAGTGCTGGGCGTGCCGGTGATGATGCTGGACGCGCGCACCCATGCCGGCTTGAAGCGCATGCTGGTGAAGCTTGGCGATTCCCTGGGGGAGCCCGCCCGTGCCGCCGAGCTGGTGGCACGCATCGACGCCGATCTGGACGCCGCGGCAGGGCGCATGCCTCCCGCTTTGCGCGGACGTACTGTCTATGTGGAAGTGGGTGCAGGGTCATCTGCCGCCAGCGAAAAAAGCTTCATCGGCGAGACCGTCGCCAAGCTGGGCCTTGTGAATGTCGTGAGCGGGGAGTTGGGCCTGTTTCCCAAGATTAATCCCGAGATGCTGTTGCGGCGCCCGCCGGACCTCATCATTGGCCCGCGCGCCACGCTGGCCAATCTGGCAGACCGCCCCGGCTGGAGCACGCTGCCCGCGGTGCGCCAGCGGCAGTTGTGCCTGCTGGACACCGAACGCATGGACCTGCTGTCGCGCCCCGGCCCACGCCTGGGCGAGGCCGCACAGATGCTGGTGGAATGCCTGAAGGCACTGCCGCCCGTGAATTCGCCCCGTTAATTTTTCAACCGAGACACACCCTATGCAAACCCGAAAAATCCCTGCCACCATCGTTACCGGCTTCCTGGGCAGCGGCAAGACCACGCTGCTGCGCCACCTGCTGGCCAATGCGCAGGGCCGCCGCATCGCCATCATCGTGAACGAGTTCGGCGAGCTCGGCATCGACGGCGAATTGCTGCGCGGCTGCGGCATAGGCTGCGACGAGAACGGCGAAGAAAACGGGCAGCTCTATGAACTGGCCAATGGCTGCCTGTGCTGCACCGTGCAGGAAGAGTTTGCGCCCGTGATGGAAAAACTGGCCGCCCGCCGCGACCAGATCGACCACCTGATCATCGAGACCTCGGGCCTGGCCCTGCCCAAGCCGCTGGTGCAGGCCTTCCAGTGGCCTGCGCTGCGCAACACCTTCACGGTGGATGCGGTGGTGACGGTGGTGGACGCGCCTGCGGTTGCTGCGGGGGACTTTGCCGACGACCCGGTGGCCGTGGATGCCCAGCGCCGTGCTGATGACAACCTCGACCACGAATCGCCGCTTCACGAGCTGTTCGAAGACCAGCTTGCCACGGCCGACCTGGTGGTAGTGCACAAGACGGACGGCGTGACGGCCGCACAGCTGGTGGATGTAGAAGCCGCCATCCGTGCCGAGACCGCTCCCGGCGTGAAGCTGGTGCACGCGCAGCATGGCCGTATCGACATTGGTGTGTTGCTGGGCCTGGAGCGCGCGGTGGAAGATGTCATCGACCAGCGCAAGACCCACCACGACGAGGAAGAAGACCACGACCACGATGCCTTTGATTCGGTGCAGGTGGCGCTCGACGTGCCCAGCCGCGATGCTTTGCTGGCTGCGCTGCGTGGCCTGGTAGAGCGCCACGAGATCTACCGCGCCAAGGGCTTTGTAGCCTTGCCCGGATCGGCCATGCGCCTGGTGGTGCAGGGCGTGGGGACGCGCTTCGACAGTTATTTCGACCGCCCCTGGCGCGCGGACGAAGCGCGGCAGTCGCGTCTGGTGCTGATTGGTTCTGAGCTCAATGCTGCGGTGTTGCAGGCGGAACTTGAAGCAGCGCTGGCCTCTTCTTCAACGCCTGTTGCTGCTTAAAGCAAGAGAAGATTCCATGCATCTGCTCTCCACACGCCCCGGCGGCCACGTTGAAGACGGTGGCCAGGGCGTGGTGCGCGTGGAGCAAACGCCGGGCGACATCGTGGTGCTCAGCGCGGCCGACACCACGCTGGCCTTGCTGGCTGATGCGGCCGGACAGCTGGGCCCTGACTTTCCGACCGTACGCCTGGCGAACCTGATGTGGCTGCGCCAGCCTGCGTCGGCTGACATGTATGTGGACGAGGTGCTGCAGCATGCGCGTGTGGTGATCATCGACCACCTTGGGGCGGCCAGCGACTGGGCCTATGTGGTGGAGCGCGTGCGCGAGTTGGCCCGTGAACGCGGCCAGTGGCTGGCCTTGTTTTCGGGCGATGCGAGTGAAGACCTGCAGCTGCTGTTGCGCAGCACCGCCCCGCATGAAGATTGCCGGCAGCTTTGGCGCTGCCTGCGTGAAGGCGGCCGTGACAATGCCCGCACTTTCTTTGAATTGATCGGCCATGCCGCCTTTGGACTGGGCGCACGCCCCGCACCACCCGCGGCCTTGCCGCCAGCCATGGTCTACCGGCCGCAAGAGACGTCTCCATGGCAAGACGGCGCCCCGGCGGCGCTGCTGGTGTTCTACCGCGCCCATGTGCAGGCCGGCAACACGGCGGTGTTTGACGCCATGCTGTCGGCATTGGATGCCGCGGGCCTGAATACCGTGGCCGTGGCGGTGGACTCGCTGAAGAACCCGGCCAGCCTGGCGCTGTTGCAGTCGCTGGCGGCTGAGTATCAGGTGGGCGTGGTGCTCAACGCCACCAGCTTTGCCGTCACCGCGCTGGATGGCGATGATGCGGACAGCGTGGAAGGCGCGCAGGTGGACCCGCTGGCAGGCGACGCCCCGGTGCTGCAGCTCATCACCGCAGGCTGTTCGCAAGAGCAATGGCAAGCCGACCCGCACGGCCTGGCGCCGCGCGACCTGGCGATGCAGGTGGTGCTGCCCGAGGTGGACGGCCGCATCGGCACCCGCGCTGTCAGCTTCAAGGGTCTGGCCTGGCGCGATGAGCGCACCGAGGTCGACGTGGTGCGTTACCAGCCCGAACCCGAGCGTATGGCCTTTGTCGCCGAACTGGCGCGCCGCTGGTGCGTGTTGCGCACCAAGCCCAATCCGGACAAGCGCGTGGCGCTGGTCCTGGCCAACTACCCCAATGACGATGCGCGCCTGGCCAACGGCGTGGGCCTGGACACGCCGGCCTCTACCGTCGCCTTGTTGCAAGCCATGCAGGACGCCGGCTACGCCACGGGCACATTGCCGGGCGGCGGCGATGCATTGATCGCCGCGCTGGTGGCAGGTGTCACCAACAACCTGGACGCCAACGGCGTCAGGCCGGCAGGCCAGAGCCTGGCCATGGCCGACTACCTGCAGGACTTCAACCAGCTGGACGCCGCCAGCCGCGAAGCCGTGAATGCGCTGTGGGGCGCACCCGAACAGGACCCCATGGTGCGCAGCAGCCGCTTCATGGTTGCAGGCCATCGTTATGGCAATGTGTTTGTCGGCATCCAGCCCGCGCGTGGCCGTGATCTGGATCTGATCGCCACCTACCACGATGCCGACCTGGTGCCCACGCACAACTACCTGGCGTTCTACTTCTGGCTGCGCCGCAGCTTTGCGGTGGATGCGGTGGTACATGTGGGCAAGCACGGCAACCTCGAATGGCTGCCCGGCAAAAGCGTGGCACTGGGCGCGGCCTGCTGGCCTGACGCCATCCTCGGCCCCTTGCCGCACCTGTACCCCTTTATCGTCAACGACCCTGGCGAGGGCAGCCAGGCCAAGCGCCGCACCCAGGCGGTCATCATTGACCACCTGATGCCGGCCCTGACCCGCGCCGAGACTTACGGCCCACTGCAAAAGCTGGAGCGGCAGATGGACGAGTACTACGAGGCCCTGTCGCTGGATCCCCGGCGCGCTCAGCGTTTGCGTGAAGACATTCTGGACCGCGTGTTGACCGAGAACTTGCACACCGACCTCGGCTTTGCCAAACCAGTCGACGATGCGGGCCGCCAGGCACTGCTGCAGCGGCTGGACGCCTACCTCTGCGAGATCAAGGAATCGCAGATCCGCGACGGCCTGCACATCCTGGGGAGTTCGCCGCAAGGCCGCCAGCAAGTCGACACGCTGGTAGCGCTGGCGCGTTTTCCCGGCGGTGCGGCCGCAGGGCAGCGCAGCCTGCTGCTGGCATTGGCCCAGGACTTGACGCTGGACGGCGTCGAGGGGTTTAACGCACTCAGCCCCGAGTGGGCCACTCCATGGCGTGGCCCGTATCCCGCGGTCTTGCAGCAGTTGAGCAGCGAAGCCTGGCGCCACGCGGGCCACACACGCGAGCGGCTGGAGTTGCTGGCCAGGCAACTCGTCGCCGACCATGTGGTGGCCGATGAGCCATGGGATGCCGCCGACTGGCCACACACCGCTCCAGTGCTGCAACGCATGCGCCAGGTGCTGCGCCCGCGCCTGGATGCCTGCGGCCCGCAGGAGATCGCCCAGTGCCTGTGCGGCTTGTCGGGCAGGTTTGTACCCGCCGGCCCGAGCGGCGCGCCCTCGCGCGGCCGGCCTGACGTGCTGCCCACCGGGCGTAACTTCTATTCAGTGGACACACGTGCCGTGCCCACGCAGACTGCCTACGCCATGGGCGCTGCCGCCGCCGAGCGGGTGGTCGAGCGCCACCTGCAGGACCACGGAGAGATGCTGCGCTGTCTGGGCCTGTCGGTCTGGGGCACCAGCACCATGCGCACTGGCGGCGAGGACATCGCCCAGGCCTTTGCGCTGCTGGGCGTGCGGCCCAAGTGGGCTGATGGCAGCAGCCGCGTAGTGGACATTGAAGTGCTGCCCATGGCCATCAGGAACCGGCCGCGTGTGGATGTGACCTTGCGGGTGTCGGGCTTTTTCCGCGATGCCTTCCCAAACGTGATCGACCTGTTCGACACCGCCGTGCGCGCGGTGGCCGCGATCAGTGAAGAGGACGAACCCGACGACGTGAACCCCATCCGCGCCCGCGTGCAGCGCGAAGCGGCTGAGGCTGAGGCCAGGGGCCTCAGCGCCGAGGCCGCCGAGCGCGAGGCCAGCTGGCGCGTCTTCGGCCCGCGCCCCGGCGGCTACGGCGCCGGGCTGCAGGAGGTGATGGCCAGCGGCCGCTGGAACGACGGCGCCGACCTGGCCCAGGCCTATCTGCGCGCCGGTGCCTTTGCCTACGGCCAGGGTGAACATGGCGCGGCCGCGCGCGGCAGTTTTGAACAGCGCCTGGCCGGGCTGGACGCCGTGCTGCACAACCAGGACAACCGCGAGCACGACGTGCTCGATTCGGACGACTACTACCAGTTTCAGGGGGGCATGGCGGTGGCCGTTGAACACCTGGCCGGCATGCCGGCCGCGCTGTACCACGGTGACTTCAGTGTGCCGGGCGCGCCGCGCATCCGCACACTGGGCGAAGAAGTGGCGCGCGTGGTGCGCTCACGCGCCGTCAACCCCAAGTGGCTGGAGGGCGTGCGCCGCCACGGCTACAAGGGCGCGTTCGAGATGGCCGCCACGGTGGACTACCTGTTTGCCTTTGACGCCACCACCGGCTTGGTGGCCGACCATCAATATGCGCTGGTGGCCGAGGCCTACCTGCACGACGACACCAACCGCGCGTTTTTGCAGCAGCACAACCCGGGCGCCCTGCGCAGCATCGGCGAGCGCCTGCTCGAAGCCATGCAGCGCGGCCTGTGGCAGGCGCCTGGGGATCACCGGGAGCGCATTGAAGACCATTTGCTGGCGCTGGAGCACCGGCTTGAAGAACACGGAGAAGGACCCCTGATATGAGCATACTCATGAGCATTCCTGAACTGAACATTGCCGTCGAGCCCGCCATACGCGCGGCCTTTCCCTTCACCGCGCTGGTCGGGCAGCCGCAGCTGCAGCGCGCGCTGCAGCTGGCGGCCATAGACCCCGGCATCGGCGGCGTACTGATCAGCGGCCCGCGCGGCACGGCCAAGTCCACGGCGGCCCGCGCACTGGCCGCACTGCTGCCTGGCGCGCCGTTTGTGACCTTGCCGCTGGCGGCCAGCCTGGAGCAACTGGTAGGCACGCTGAATGTGGAAGACGTATTGCGCAACGGCCAGGTGCGCCTGGCACCCGGCCTGCTGGCGCGTGCCCATAACGGCGTGCTGTATGTAGACGAAGTCAACCTGCTGCCCGACGCGCTGGTCGATGCCTTGCTGGACGCAGCCGCCAGCGGCGTCAATACGGTGGAGCGCGATGGCATTTCGCAGCAGCACGCCGCGCGCTTTGTCCTGGTGGGCACCATGAACCCGGAGGAGGGCGAGCTGCGCCCCCAGTTGCTGGACCGCTTCGGCCTCTCGGTGGCCCTGGCCAACCCGGTGGATGCGCAGCAGCGCACCGCCATCCTGCGCGCCCGCCTTGGCTTTGATGAAAACCCCGATGTAATGGCCGCGCAGCATGCCGAAGAACAACGCGCCCTCAGCGCCGCATTGGTAACGGCCCGTGCCGCGTTGCCGCGCGTGAGCTGGCCTGATGCGGTGCTGCACCATGCGGCGGCCTGCGCAATCGCTGCCGGCGTAGACGGCATGCGCGCCGACCTGGTGATGCTGCGCGCCGCGCGTGCGCTGGCGGCGCTGGAAGGGCGTGGCGAAGTGACTGTGGCTGATGTGGATGCGGTGGCCGAATTGGCACTGGCGCACCGCCGGCCCGAGGGCAGTGCGGCGCAGGCACCGGGGAACAGCAACGGGTTGGGCAACGCATCGCCTCCATCAAAAAACAATCCGGAACGCTTGCAAGACCAGTTGCCTCCCGCATCTGCGCCGCCAGCGCCTCAAGGCGACTGGGGCGCGCTGCCTGCCCAGCCCGAAGGCACCGCCAAGGTCCACGCGATGGCAGGGTGGCCGCCAAAAAAAGCCTAGGCCACCCCGGCAGCCGGCCCCGCAACGGGCCCGGCAGCTGGCGGTGGCCTCCACCCCGCATTCCATCATCAGGCGTCACTGCGCGATCGCACAGCGCATCGCTGCGCAGCACGGCCATTGCCTGGCTGCCCACGGTGCTGGCCAAGGGGCCGGCCCCCCTCAAGCGCGAGCACTTGCGCCGTCAGCCCGCGGCCTTGCGCGCCGGCCGCCTGCATTGCATCGTGCTGGACACCTCGGGCTCCATGCGCCGGCACGGCCGTCTGGCGCTGGCCAAGGGCCATGCCGCTTTCATGATCGAGCAGGCCGCCAGACAGGGTGATGATGTGGCGCTGCTGTGCTTCGGCGGCCAGGGCGTGGAGCTGCTGCTGCCGCCAGGCCGCGCCCGCGCCGCTGGCAGCCAGCGCCTTCGCCCCGTGGGCGGTGGTGGCGGCACGCCGCTGGCCGCGGCACTGGCCCAGGCCGACCGCCTGCTGCAACGCACGCTGCGCAAAAGTGGCCCCGCCGAATGCTGGCTGTGGCTGCTGACCGACGGCCGCACGCTGGAACAGCCGCAGCCCCCATTGGCCGCGCAGCACCTGGTGATCGTGGACTTTGACGATCCGCAGAAAACCCTGGGCCGTTGTGCCGTCTGGGCCGCCCGCTGGGGCGCGGAACACCGCCAGCCCATGGCGCCGGCCTGACCCGTAACCCCAAAACACATTTGAAACTGATGTCCGACACCGAAATCATTGTCTGCACCACCTGCCGCCCGGCTGGCCTATCGCGGGAGCTGCCGGCCCACGGCCTGACCCTGTTCGAGGCCGTGCAGGACGCGCTGCTGGTGTGTGAGCTCGACACGGCGGAACACAAAGGCCTGCAACTGCGCGGCCTGGCCTGCATGAGCGGCTGTTCCCGGGCCTGCACCGTGACGCTGCAGGCGCAGGGCAAGTTCAGCTATTACATCGGCGACTTGCTTCCCGACGCCGAAACCGCGGCCCAGGTGATTGCCTGCGCGCAGCTGCACAAGCACAGCGCCGACGGCAATCTGGCCCGCAACGCGCGGCCCGAGCGCCTGCGCGGCGGTATCCTCGCGCGGCTGCCCCCGATCGGGCAGGTCTCGACATGACGCACCAGATCCATTACGTTTGTTTTTTTCGCCACCAACCCAAGGAGATCGCCATGACTGAATCGACAACGCTGACCCATACCCCTTCCCATACCCTGAACCCCGGCCTGGCCGTGCTGCGTCCGCTGCTGGGCGCCGCCGCATTGGGGCTGGTCGTCCTGTATGGGGTGGCCTTTGCGGAAAGCCCGCTGGCGCACAACGCCGCGCATGATGTGCGACACGTGACCGTCAAGCCCTGCCACTGAGCGCGCGCCCTCACAAGGAGATTGCCATGATTTTCCAACGATTGATCTGGGCAGCCCTGGCGGTCGCCGTGCTGGTGGGCAGCCTGCAGTCCGGTGTGCAGCAGTTGCAGGCCGTGCCCATCATCCTGGCCGCTGAGGTGTTCGAAAGCCAGAAGGTGGACGCGCCCGAGCCGGCCGCGCCCGCGATGGCCGCTGCCCATACGCATAGCGACGGGGCCGCACATGACCATGGCGAGGCCGGCAAGGAATGGGCCCCCACCGACGGCGTAGAGCGTGTATTCTGGACCTGGGTGGCCAATGTCCTGCATGCTTTCAGCATGGCGCTGCTGTTTTTTGCGGTGATGGGTTTCAGCCTTGTGCGCGGCAGCAGCCTGCGCTCCCTGTCGCTGGCTGCCTGGGCGGCCGCAGCGGGTTGGCTCACGTTCCATTTCTGGCCTTCGCTGGGCTTGCCTGCAGAGATTCCCGGCATGGATGCCGCCCGCCTGGGCTCACGCCAGGGCTGGTGGGCGCTGGCGGCCGGCAGTGCGGCACTGGCTTGTGTATCGCTGGCGATGCTGCGCAGCCCCTTGCGCTGGGTGGCTGCTGCTGCCTGGCTGGCACTGCCTTTCGTCGTGGGCGCGCCTCATATCGCGGCCGATCCTCTGGCTGGTTTCAGCGGTGAAGCAGAGGCGACGCTGCGCCGGTTAGGCACGCAGTTCATCTGGGCGACCACCTGGGTGTCCCTGTCGTTCTGGGTCAGCATGGGCCTGGCGGGCGGGCTGGCGTTTCAGCGCTGGTTGCGTCCGGCTTTGCTGGCGGTGCTGCAGCGTGCCGACGCGCCTGCCGGCGCGGTGCAAGCTCCGCAGTGAGTGGTGTGACGGGTTCTGTTTCCGCCTTGGTGGCGGGCCCGGCCGATGGGGCCGTGCCCGGCCACGCTTTCAGCACCGCTGAGCAACAGGCGGTGTACCGGGCCATTTTCGAGCGGCGCGACATGCGCCACTTCAACGGCGGCACGGTAAGTGACGACATGCTGCAGCGCCTGCTCTCGGCCGCGCACCATGCGCCCAGCGTGGGCTTCATGCAGCCCTGGCGATTTATCCGCGTGCGCAGCCGGTCTTTGCGCGAAGGCATCCATGCGCTGGTCGAACAGGAGCGCGTGCTCACGGCCCAGGCGCTGGGCGAGCGCGAAGACGAGTTCATGAAACTCAAGGTGCAGGGCGTGCTCGATGCCGCGGAGGTGCTGGTGGTCGCGCTGCCGCCGGGGCGCGAGCAGCACGTATTTGGCCGCCGCACCCTGCCCGAGATGGACCTGGCGTCGGCGGCCTGCGCCATCCAGAACCTCTGGCTCGCGGCGCGCGCCGAAGGGCTGGGCATGGGCTGGGTCTCGATCTTCGACCCGCCGCAACTGGCCGCGCTGCTGCACATGCCCGAAGGCAGCCAGCCGATTGCCGTGCTGTGCCTGGGGCCGGTTCAGGCTTTCTACGACCAGCCCATGCTGCAGACTGAAAAGTGGGCGCGCCGCGCGCCGCTGGCCGACATGGTGTTTGATGACTGCTGGGGCCAGACCACCCCGCGTGAGCCGGAAGCGGGTTGAGATGTTCACGTATTGGGTCAGCCTTCATGCCTTGTCCAGTCCTGCCTCCATGGCAGTTCACGCGGCGTGCATGCTGGGGGTGGTTCTGTTGCTGGCTTTGTGGATAGACAAACATGTTGGTGAACCGCCCGTGCGTATGCATCCGGTGGTCTGGATAGGCGGTTACCTCCGGGCCTGCGGCAGTGTGACCGTGCGCTGTCCGCCCGCGCCGGCTTTTTTCCTTGGGGCTCTGGCGTGGTGGGTGGGCGCGGTGATGGTGGGCGCAATCGCCTGGGGGATACAGGCACTGGTGTTCTGGCAGCTGGCGGGCTACGTGAAGGCCCCAACCTGGATGGCTGCCATCGACACTGTGCTGCTGGCGCTGCCAATGGCCTGGCTTCTCAAATGCATGCTGTCATGGCGCATGCTGCGCGAGGAGGTCGGCGCAGTCGAGCTGGCGCTGGGCCAGTCGCTGGAAGCAGGGCGGGAGCGCCTCTCCTGGCTGGTCAGCCGCGACACCACCCAACTGACCGAAAGCCAGGTGCGGGAAAGCGCAATTGAATCCCTGGCCGAAAACTTCAATGACTCCGTGGTGGCACCGGTCTTCTGGTTTGTTCTGTTCGGCCTGCCGGGTGCGGCCGTCTACCGCTTCAGCAACACCGCCGACGCCATGTGGGGTTACCGCGGTGTCTACCGCGGCAAAAACTGGGAATGGGCTGGCAAGTGGGCGGCACGCGCGGACGACGTGCTGTCATGGATGCCGGCGCGCCTCACGGCGCTGCTGCTGGCACTCGCCGCACGAGGCCTGCCGTTTCATGCCTTGCGCATTGAAGCCCGCAAGACCCCGTCGCCCAACAGCGGCTGGCCCATGGCTGCCATGGCGCTGACGCTGGGTATCTCGCTCGGCAAGCCGGGTGTTTACACCCTGAACCCGGAAGGGCGGGCACCCGAGGCAGCAGACACCGCGTTGGCCCAAAGACTGGCTTCGAAGGCGGTGTCCTCCCAGGCATGGGTTGCCGTCCTGTCCATGCTGTTGATGGCTCTGGTGGCAGCGGCATGAGCACCAGCTTCGTCACTCCGCGCATTCATGGCGGGCCCGACGCGAAGGGTGTGCCGTTGCATGATTTCTCGACCAACAGCAATGCCTGCGGGCCATGTCATTCAGCGCTGGCAGCTGTCCGCCAGGCTGATGCCACCCGTTATCCCGACGCAGGCTACACGCAATTGCGCAGGCAACTGGCGGCTTTCCATCGCGTGGATGAGGCGCGTTTAGTGCTCGCCGCGAGCGCCAGCGAATTTATTTTTCGCATCACCGCACTGGCCGTGCAACGCGGGGCACGCGGGGTGTGGCTTCCGCCGCATAGCTATGGCGACTACGCGCAGGCGGCAGCTGCACACGGACTTGCCCTGGCAAATCGGCCAGGCGATGCGCAACTGCTGTGGGCCTGTGAGCCTTCCAGCCCACTGGGTGACGCACATCGGGGCCTCGCCGAACTGGTGGATCGCTGCGAAGCGCACACGTTGATCGTGCTGGACCGGGCCTACGAGCCTTTGCGGCTTGGCGCCATGCCCACACTCACGCCGCAGCAACTTGACACCACCTGGCAACTCTGGACGCCAAACAAGGCGCTGGGCCTGACCGGCGTGCGCGCGGCCTATGCGATTGCACCTGTGGAGCAGGCGGACAACGTTGCAGCGCTGGAGCAGCTCTGTCCTTCGTGGCCTGTGGGCGCGCATGGAGAGGCCATGCTGAAAGCCTGGGCCGACAGTGAAGCGCAGGACTGGTTGGCCGCAAGCTTGCATACCTTGCGCGAATGGAAAACGCGGCAAATAGCCTTGTGCGAGTCACTGGGTTGGCGCTGCCTTCCAAGCGAGGCCAACTTCTTCTGCGCCCAGCCGGCCTTGCCCGAAAGCGTGAGTTTGCAGAAGGCGCTGTCGGTGTTGCGTGCCCAGGGCATCAAGTTGCGTGACACCACTTCATTTGGTCTGCCCGGCCATGTGCGCCTGGGCGTACTTCCGCCAGCCGCGCAGGACGCGCTGCACGACGCATGGCAACAATTGATCAAGGCAAACCAATGACCGCAAAAAGCGTGATGGTGCTGGGTACCACCAGCGGCGCCGGCAAAAGCTGGCTGACGACCGCGCTGTGCCGTTACTACGCGCGGCAGGGGCTCAAGGTTGTCCCGTTCAAAGCGCAGAACATGAGTAATAACGCAAGGGTTGTAGCCCCCACGCTCCGCACTGGCGTGTCGTCGCTGCCCCCCGAGGGGGCTAATTTTCCTTGGGGCGGCCCGGCGGAAAATTGGGTCGCGCAAGGCGAGATCGGCAGCGCCCAGTATTTCCAGGCGCTGGCAGCGAGAGCTGTGCCCGACGTGCGCATGAACCCTTTGCTGCTCAAGCCCGAAAAGGACACACAAAGTCAGGTCATATTGATGGGCCAGATCAATGCCGAACTCTCCCGCATGGAATGGCGCGGCCGCAGCGCGTCGGTCTGGCCGGTGGTGGCGCACGCGCTGGACGAGTTGCTTCAAGAAAACGACGTGGTCGTGATGGAGGGCGCGGGCTCGCCGGCCGAGATCAACCTCAAGTCCAGTGACATTGTCAACATGCGCTCGGCGCAGCATGCCAACGCGGCCTGCCTGCTGGTGACCGACATCGACCGCGGCGGCGCCTTTGCGCATCTTTACGGCACCTGGGCCATGCTGGACGATTCAGAGCGCAAGCTCATCAAAGGCTTTGTGCTCAACAAATTCAGGGGCGATGCCAAACTGCTGGCGCCTGGCCCCCAGATGTTGCAGGATATGACTGGCATCCCCACCGTAGCCACCTTGCCCATGTGGTGGCAGCACGGCCTGCCCGAGGAAGACGGGGTCTTTGATGACCGCAGCGTGGCATCCGGCGCGGTCACCACTACTGTCGCCGTGGTCGCCTACCCGCGCATCAGCAACCTCGATGAATTCCAGCCCCTGAAGAACGTGCCCGGTGTGCGCCTCAAGTGGGTACGCAGCCCGGCAGACCTGGCAGGTGCCGACTGGATTGTCCTGCCGGGCTCCAAGCACACCAGCGGCGACCTGGCCTGGCTGCGCGCCCGAGGGCTGGACCACGCCATTGCCACCCACGCAGGGCAAGGCGGTGCGGTACTGGGCATTTGCGGAGGCCTTCAGATGCTGGGCGAAGCGCTGATTGACCCGCACGGCATCGACGGCAATGCACCGGGGCTGGGCCTGCTGCCGGTGGTCACCGTGTTTGAGGAAGGCAAAACGGTGCGGCAGCGGAAAGCGTGCTTCGCCGGGGTGGACGGCGCCTGGGCGGCTTTGTCGGGCGTGACCCTGCAAGGCTATGAAATCCATCACGGCCAGACCGCGCAGCACCCGGCGCTGGCGGCTGCGGGCGACAAGGCCAGCGCAGTGATGGCCGACGGCCTGGCCTGGCAGAACGTTCGTGGCAATGTGCTGGGCCTGTATTTGCACGGCATGTTTGAAGACCCGGCGGTACTAAAGGCGCTGTTTGGCGCCACGGTGCCGACACTGGATTCGGTATTTGATGGCCTGGCGGATTACATCACCGAGCATTTCGCGCCCGGTGTGCTGGACGGGTTGATTCGCTGACCGGTCTTGAACGCCTGGAGTTCAGGCGCCGGAACACCGGCAAAACGCCGCAGGGTGGCTGCCTACAATTGCCTGTTGCGCGCCGCTCGAGGCGCATACCCTTGCAAGGATCACATGCTGAAAAAACAATGGCGGAGAATTCTGGTTGCGGGCGCATTGCTTGCGGCCTGGCACAGCGGTCAGGCCCAGCCTGTTTACAAGTGGGTGGATGCCAGCGGCAAGACCCACTACGGCTCCCAGCCGCCCCCGAGCGACAAGGATGTTGAGCCACTGAAGCTGCAGGGCAACGGCAGCACCGCAAAAAATCACCTCGGAGGCACCAAGCCGATTCCCAAGGACACCCAGGAAATGATGCAGGGCATGGAAACCGCGCTCAAGAAGGTGGATCCGAAAAGCGTGCCCTTGTCTTGCAGCGCTGCTGTGAACAACGTGCGTTCGCAGGTCACGACCATGCTGGAGACGGGCCAGCGCAATGTCCAGCAGGGCTACACCAAGGCTGCTGATTTTGAAGGGGTGGCCGCCAAGCTCCGCCACGGTCTTTCAAACACCACGACGGCCGATTGCCAGTCCGCCTCAGGCAACAAGAAGCTGTTCTACCAATGCATGTCCAGTGACCGCAACCATGTCGCTGGTTGTGGCTCCAAGTACAAGTTTTAATTGACGCCTGCTCACGCGCAAACAGCAAAGCCGCACATTCCGGCTTTGCGTGAAGGCTAGCCCGGCATCCGCTTCAAAGGCCCAAAGCAGGCCTGCAGCGATTCGGCCTTGCACACAATCAACTGGTCCTGCTTGGGACTGAACTGGATGAAACGCACAACCGGCGGGTCCGACGCTTCATGCAGGTCACCTGAACAGTCGCGCTTGCCATTGCCGCCGGTCACGGTGTCGGTGAGCCGGTAAAACCCTTGCGCACTGGGCGCAGCGGAGATTTCGTAATCGCCACGTGTGACTTCTTCACCGCTGGTGACAAGCCTCGTGCCTTTGGCACTGTATTGCCAGGTTTCGGTGCAGGCTTTTCCCGCCAGCGTCCAGCTCCAGGTGCCTACAAGAGGGTGGGGCACGGGTGCTGTTGCGGGGGCAACTGGTGCGGGCCTGGCTGTCTGCGCTACGGCGAAGCTGCAGAACAAGGTGGCAAGGGCAAGACCGGCAAATTTGCACAAGTGATGGCTGTTGGCTGTGGGATGAGGGTCGGTAGGTGAAAACTTCATGGGGTGATTATGAAGAGGCTGCCGCCGAAGCCGGAAGCGCTGGCCAAGATGAATAGCCGCCAAGCTTGGCATTTCTTCCAGCAAAGGCGGATGCTATTGTTTTGATAGCTTCTTGCGTATGTCTGTATTGCCTGGAGGCGTGACTTTGTGGTCAAAAACTCCCAAAAAAGGGGATTTGGAGGATCTATGTACCCCCGCAGGGCTGGAAAACAGGTTAAACAGCTTTTCCAGATAATTCGGCCTGTTTTTAGTGCCAAAAAGTGCCTTCAGCGCAATGAGAATGGGCGCGAGCAGCTATTTAAAAGATAGCAATGTTTCCGCACGGGCACGCCGGTGTTGAAACGCCACAGACAGTCGTTTTCCCCTGCCTCCCAGCGGGCAATTCATGGATACTTATGGTTACCTTCATGGGGTCCTTGTTACCCCCCCCCCCGCTCGTCCAGGCCGTAGCCGGATTTCCTGACCTTCCGAAAAGACTCTCATGAAAAGTCACGCCAGCATTAATCGCATCTACCGTCTTGTCTGGAATGCGGCGCTGGGCCTGTGGGTTGCCGTGGCCGAAACCGCCAAAGGCCGAAGCAGGGGCGGCTCTGGTCGCGGTGGCGTTGCGGTCATCTCAGCCGGCCTCCGGGAGGGTGCAGGCCTCGGGTTTGTCCTGCACAAACGTTGCCGAGCCGCCGTGGTCATGCTACTGGCGATGTCGGTCTTTAACCTGCAAGTGCACGCTGCCGACGCGCTGAACTCCACCGTGGTTGTGGGCAGCGGCAACGTGAGCACCAGCGGTGCCACCACCACCATCAACCAGACCAGTCAGCGTCTGGCCATCGACTGGACCCAGCTTTCCACAGCAGCCAATGAGGCGCTGGTGTTCAACCAGCCCAACGCCCAGGCGATAGCGCTGAATCGCATCACCGGCAGCAGCCCGAGCGAATTTCTGGGCAGCCTGACGGCCAACGGGCAGGTGTTTATCCTCAATCCGAACGGCGTGCTGTTTGGCGCCGGCAGCCAGGTCAACGTCGGCGGCCTGGTGGCTTCGACGCTTTCCATGAGCAATGCCGACTTCATGGCTGGCAGCACCACGTTTGGCACCGACCCCGGCCATGCGGGCACGGGCAGCAGTGCGGGCAAGGTGGTCAACAAGGGCACGCTGACGGCTGCGCCAGGCGGCTACGTGGCGCTGCTGGCGCCCGAAGTGCGCAATGAAGGCGTGATCACCGCCAGCCTGGGAACGGCCCTGCTGGCCGCCGGCAACAAGATCACCCTGAACCTGGACAACGGCAATTTGCTGGGCTACAGCATTGACCAGGGCGCCATCAACGCGCTGGCCGAGAACAAGTTGCTGATCCAGGCAAATGGCGGCCAGGTCTTGCTGTCTGCCAAGGCCATGGACCAGCTGACCACGGCGACGGTGAACAACACCGGAATCATTGAAGCGAAGACGATTGCCAACAAGGCCGGCCGCATCCTGCTGATGGGCGACATGGAAACGGGTACTGTCAACGTCGGCGGCACGCTCGATGCCAGCGCTCCCGATGGCGGCAATGGCGGGTTCATTGAGACCAGTGCCGCCAATGTGAACGTTGCAGCTGGCACGCGGGTTACGACCAAGGCAACAAATGGCCAAAGCGGCACCTGGCTGATCGACCCCGTGGACTTCACCATTGACGCGGGCGGCGCGGCGCAAACTACCTCGGGCATGGGCGCGGACACCTTGTCCGCCGCACTGGACCTCGGCAACGTCAGCATCGCGACGGATGCGTCAACGGGGGGCAATGGCGACATCAACGTCAACAGCGCGGTCAGCTGGTCAGCCAATCCAAGTACCCTAACGTTGACGGCGCACCGCGACATCAACTTCAACGCCAACGTGACGTATTCCGGCACTGGTGCGGCGGGCCTGACTGCGCAGGCTACGCGCAACATTGCCGTGGGTACGGGTGTGGCAGTTGCCTCAACCGGCACAGGTTCTCTGGCGGTGGTGCTGGGTGGCCCCACGGTGGGAAGTGCTGCCGGCGGCGCCATCAGCCTGGCCAGCGGTTCATCGGTTGCCAGCAACGGCGGTGACATCACCTTCAAGGGCAATTCGATAGCGCTGTCTGGCGCCGATGTGACAGCGAATGGCGGCAGCATCGCCATGACCGCGTCCGGCGTCAATGACACCCATTCGGTGGAGATCGCCAACAGCGGCGCCACACAATCCAATGTCACCACCACCGGCGCGGGCAACATCACCATCAGCGGCAACCTGACGAGCGGCGGTACCAGTGCCACCGGCGGCTCGGCAGGCGGCGTGGTCGTCACCAATTCCAACATCACCGCGGGCAATGGAACCATCACTGTCACGGGCGACGCGGGCTGGCCGTCCGGTTTGGCGCAGGTTTCACGTGGCGTACGACTGGATTCGGGCGCGAAAATCACCGGCGCCGGCAACATCAACATCACGGGGCGGGTAGGCCGCAGCTCGTCGGCCACCAGCAAGGGACTGCACCTGGCCGGTGGGGCGGAAGTTTCCAGCACCGGCGGAGACATTTCGCTCACCGGTACGCTGAACAATCCTTCCATCCTTGATGGTACCGGCCTGCATGTCAGCGGCAAGGTGCAGTCTGGCGCCAGCAAAAAAATCACGCTCACAGGCTCGGCCACCGTGGGCGGCGCCTCGGGCACTGGTGTGCTGATCGATGGGGCGGCGCAGCTGCTCGCAGGCACGGGTGGTTTGACCATTGTGGGCAGCGTCAGCTCTTCGACGACCGCTACCAACGTGATCGGTACGCACATCACCACCAGCGGACCGACCGGCCCCACTATCAGCTCTACAGGCGCAATAGATATTACTGGCACCATGAGTGCCAGCTCCGCTTCAGGCAACAGCGCTTTACGCATGGAGGCCGGCACGATCAACTCCAATGGCGCGAACATCGTCTTGCGTGGCTCCGGCGTGCCTGCGCCTGCGCCTGCGGCTGCCCGCGATGTCCGACTCGAAGGTACGGCGGTTACCAGCGGCGGCGGTGAGATCCAGATCATTGGCAACCGTGTCGAAATTGCCAGTGCGGTCAATGCCGGTGCCGGCCGGGTGGTGATTGCGCCTTTTAACACCAACCGACAGATCACACTCGCGTCATCGGCGGGGGGTATTGAAGCGATGGCACTGAATTTGAGTGACTTTGAGTTGAACAGAATCACGGCCGGTGTGTTGCAGATCGGCACCCTGACGAGCACAGGCGGTATTGAGATCGCTGGCCCCATCACGGCTGCGCCAGGACCTTTGCCGGTCATCAGCCTGTTAAACGCCAGTACCATCAGCCAGACGGGGGCAATCAGTGTTGGCAAGCTCAACGCGGTAGGGTCTTCCGTGATCCTGACCAACGCCGGCAATCAGATTGACGAAATCAGCGGACGCTCTACCACCGGCGCATTCGCCGTTACCAGCAGCAAGGCTGCGCCGCTCACGGTCGGTACCGTTGACGGGTACGCAGGCACCAATTCGGGCGGCAATGCCACCACGCTCACCAACATGAACGGCGCCATCGCGCAGACCCAGGCCATTGTGGCCAGCAGCTTCACCGGCAGCAGCAACGGCGGCACCACGCTGGGCCTGGCGGGCAACCAGATCGGCGCCTTTAACCTGACCAACAGTGGCTCGGGCAATATCGTTGTGGCGAACGGCATCGCCACAACGCTTACCTCAGTCACCAATACGGGAGGTGGGCGCATTGATGTCGACAACACGGGCGGTGTCACTGTGGCGTCCGTCAGCAGTGACGGTGCGGCCACCGGGACAACATCCGGAACGGCAGCGATCAGCGTGAAGTCAAGCCAGGGCATTTCGGCAAGCGGCGGCGGTACGCACATCGCCACGGGCGCCGGCTCGCTCTACCTTGAAGGCGCGGGCAGTGTGGGAGCCAGTTCAGGCACACCGCTGCGCACATCGGCGACGCGGGTGAGCGCCCAGGCGACAGGCGCCGGCGCACAGGTCAACCTGGTGCTCACTAATGGCGGCACACTTGAAAACATCGCGGCAAACAGCACTGCCAGCGTGTCGGCCACCGCGGGAAGCCTGGCCGTGAAAACCGTGTCGGGCAGTGCGGTGACGCTGGCGGCCAATGCAGGCGCCATCACCGACGCCAACGGCGCGGCCAACAACGTCACCGCAACGTCGCTGACCGCTTCTTCCCAAAACGGTATCGCACTGGGCACCAACGTGAGCGGCGCACAGACATTGAGCACCACGGGCGCGGCCGGCGACATCACCATCACTGCCGCCAATGCCATCGACACCAGCAACTTCAGCGTAAGCACCAATGCCGGTTCCGCACAGACGGTCAGCCTGACTTCGAATGCCGGCATCACGGTGGGCAGTGCCTTCGGCAACACCCAGGACAAGCTCAAGCTGATAGCGACCGGCGGCAACATTGCCGTCAACGGCGCGCTGACGGCCAGCGAACTCACGCTAAGCACCGCGGGTACCAGCACACAAAGCGCGGCCATCACTGCCACAGGCCTGGAACTGCTGGGCAGCGGCAGCCACACGCTGAACAATGCAGGCAATGCGGTGACCACGCTGGCCGGCAATACCGGCAACGTCGACTATTCACAGGCCGGCGCACTGACCATCGGCACCGTCAACACGGCAGGACTGACCGCCAGCGGCAAGGTGCTGGTGCGCGCGACCGGCGCGGCGGGTGACATCACGCTGAACAATGCGGTCACCTCAGGCAGCGCGGCGAGCGATTCGCTGGTGCTGGCCGCCGGGCGCAACTTCATCAACAATGCCGGCGCCACACCGTTGAACCCGGGCGCGGGCCGCTTCCTGGTGTATTCGACCGACCCGACGGCCAACACCATGGGCGGCATTACCTCGACCGGCAACGCCTTCAGCCGTACCTACGCCGCCAATGCGCCCACCGATGCGTCCATGACGTCGCTCAGCGGCAACCGCATGGTGTACAGCGTAACGCCGTTGCTTACCATCACGGGTAACAACCAGGCCAAGGTCTATGGCGCGGCCGACCCGGGCCTGACCTACACGCTGAACTCCGGGCTGGTGGCCGGAGACACAGCCGCAACCGCGCTGGCCGGCGTGCTGGCAGCGCCGACAGGTTCCGCGGCCTCTGCGGGCACACACGCCATCACCCAGGGCACGCTGGCGTCAGCCCTGGGCTACGGCATTGCGTACACCAACGGCACCCTGACCGTGGACAAAGCCACGGTGAGCGTGACGGGCATGGCTGCCAACAACAAAACCTACGATGGCGGCGTCGCAGCGACCCTGAGCAACACTGGCGCCTTGGTGGGGCTGGTCTACGGTGAGGCCCTGACCTTGAACTCCACTGGCGCCAGTTTCATCGACGCGAACGTCGGCACCGGCAAAGCCGTTACGGCGACCTACAACCTCGCCAATGGCGTGGGCGGACTGGCCAGCAACTACCAGTTGGCGGCGGCTCCCGTCACGGGGACGGCTGATATCAACAAGGCCAACCTGACCGTCACGGCCAACAATGACAACCGGACTGTGGGCGCCGCAGCCTATGCCGGCGGCAATGGCGTGAGCTATAGCGGTTTTGTGGCCGGCGAAACGGCCGCAGTGCTGGGCGGCGCGCTGAGCTATGGCGGTAGCTCGCAAGGCGCGACCGCCGTGGGCAACTACGCCATTACCGCAAGTGGCTATACCGCGGCCAACTACGCGCTGGCCTATGTCGACGGGGTGCTGAGCATCAACCCCGTAGCAACGCCGGTGCCTGTGCCCGTAGTGCCAGGCGGCAACCCGGCAAGCGACGCTTACCTGAGTGCGCTGCGCAACATCGCGAGCCTTGGCGCTTCAGGTGGCGGCGCGCAGGGCGGTGGCGCAGACCCCAGTGACGCCCTGAAAGCCGCCGCTGCCGAAGCCGGGAATACGAACGAGGAATAAGCCCACCCCCGTCCAGCCTCACTTCGTGTAGCTTGTTCTCAGGGGGCGGCGCGTGCGGTCTGGCAAAGCCAGTCCCGCGACCCCCGTTTATGCGCCCAGAACTCTTCAACCAGCATGAGCCGTGGAACCGGCTTTGCCGGGCCACAGGCGGGCGGCCCCCTCGGGGGCAAGGAACTACACGGAGTGAGTGACTGTGGGGGCCAATGGTAGCCACAAGGTAAAGCGCGTGCCCGCCGGCCCCGATTGCCAGTTGACCGTGCCGTCAATGGTTTGCGCGCGGCGCCGCTGGTTTTGCAGGCCTTTCCCCGCGGCGTCGCCAGAGGCTTTGTCGATATCAAAGCCCTGGCCGTTGTCTTCGATGATGACCTGCACCCCCGCGCCTTCGATGGCAGTGCTAAAGCGGATCTCAGTCGCATGCGTATGGCGCAGGATGTTGGCCACGCTTTCCTGGATGATGCGCAGGATGTGCAGCGCGCTGGAAGGGTTCAGCCAGTCCAGCGTGGGGAGTACCTGCACTTCCCACAGCAGCGTGACGCCGGTGCCTTCCAGCCGGGGTTCGAGCCGGAAACGCAGTGTGGCCAGCAGCAGCAACAGGTCGGCCTCCACCGGCTCCATCGAGTCGATGGCGAGCTTCAGGTCGTCCATGCAGTCCTTGAGGGTCTGTGTCACGCGTTCGTCGCTCATGCCGCCGCCTTCGATGGAGCGGATGGCGCTGATCAGCGTCGAGCCCAAGCCGTCGTGCATGTCCTGCATCATGCGCTGGCGTTCATCGCTCAGCATCTGCTGCTGGGCAATCTCGCGCAGGCTGCGGTGGCTGGCTTCAAGTTCGGCTTCGCGTGCCCGCAGGCGCTCGGCCAGGCTGGCGTTGACCTGCTCGACTTCCGCAATGGCGCCGGTGTAACGGCGGTACATCACATAACCGAAGACGCTGAAGGTGATCGCGTTGGTATGCGGGCCCATATACCAGCTTTCGGGGCTGATGAAATTGTTCTGTACCAGCCAGTCGGTCGCGCTAAAGAGCGTGGCCAGCACCGTCCCGATGGCCACCACCATGGCGCTGCGAGAGCGCCCCCAGGCGTTGATGACGCCCGCCACGCTGACGCTCACGCCCATCAGTGCGGCCACCACATACAGCACTGGTGTGGTCCTCGGCGTGTTGGGCAGGGCCGACCACAGGGGCAGGGTCAGCAGGGCCATCAGCACGGACGCGGTGATCAGTGCCCGCGTCAGCCACAGTTGCTGGCGCCGGTGCAGCAGGCCGATTGAAAAGTGCACCACCGTGACCAGCCAGAACAGCGAGTTGACGGTGAACCAGGCAAACCAGTCGTTGGCAATCGGGAAGCTCACATAAAAATGCAGGCCCCGCACGAAGGACATGACCGCCAGCACAAAAAATAGCAGATAGCCCGGCTCATGCCGGCGCCGCAACCACACCAGCAAGGCGAAGATGCCGACCGCGAGGAAAGCCGAGCTGAACATGCCCGGCAATTCCTGCTGCAGCCATTGGCGGCCGCGGTAGCGCCAGCTGATGGCATCCACCGGGCCCAGCCACAGTGATGACAGCGCCACCTGCGTCGCAGCCGTGTGCTCGATGCGCAGCGTGATCTCGTGCGGCGGCCGGCCATCGGGTGATTTCTCCAGCAGCACCCACAGCGGCGTGTGCGGGCTGTTCCATAACGGGCCTTGCTGCTGTGCGGTGTGTACCAGGTGACCGTCGGCATACACCGCGAGGGTGCCGTCGGTGCGCACGCGGGCCGCATACAGCGCCAGCGGCGTGGACGATGCCGGGGCCTGCGGCACGGTCAGTCGAAACCAGCTGGTGCGTGTGACGGGTGCCGCGCCGGCGGATGCTGCAGCCCGGGCCTGTCCCAGCAACGCTATGGGCAAGGCGTGCGGCAGCGTAACGGGTTGCCAGCGGTCCAGCAGGGTTTGGCCGTCGAGGGTGAGCGGTGGCGAGGTGAAGCCCGCATCGGTTCGCACCTGCCAGTCAGCCTGGGTGAGATGCAGGGCCGCTGCGCTGGGGGAACCACCCGCGCGGGTGCCCGCAGAGTCACAGGCGACAAGACCCGTCAGCACCGCAGCTGCTGCCAGCAGCGCTAACATGCGGGGCGAAAAACGCAGGAGGCGGTGGTGATGAAAGGGCATTCGCGCGGGCAACTACTGCGCCAAAATGCCCTGGTTCCTGGCTTCGTAGATCGCTTCAGCCTTGGAGGTAACCTTGAGTTTGCTGTAGATGCGCCGCACAAAAGTGCGCACCGTGAAGTGCGACAACTCCATCAGCCTGGCGATTTCCACGGCGGTGAAGCCTCTGGTGATGTAGTCCAGCACTTCCTTTTCACGCGCCGACAGCAGCGATGGTGCGTCGATATCGGCGGGCGTCGTGCCGGCGCCGGCTGCGGTGCTGCGGCGAAAGCGCGCCAGCACCTGCCGGGCGATGATGGGGCTGATCGGGCTGCCGCCGCTGGCCAGGCTGCGAATCTCTGCCGCCATCTTCAGCGGTGAGCTGTCTTTCAGCAGGTAGCCGGCAGCGCCGGACTCAATCGACTGCATCACATGCGTCTCGTCGCCAAAATTGGTGCTCACCATGATGCTGCATGCCGGCCACTGTCGGGAAGCCGCGCGGATCACGTCGATGCCAGAGCCATCGGGCAGGCCTAAATCAACCAGCAGCACATCGGCCGGCGGCTGCATCAGCATCTGCAAGCCTTCGGCACGGGTACCTGCCGCGCCCACCAGGCGCATGTCAGAAGCGCCTTGCACCACGCGGCTCAGCGCTCCGCGAAAGCCCGGATCGTCCTCGACGATGGCGACATGGATCATGGGCAGGTCTTGTTCAGCGGGAGGTGCATTCATCAGGCAGACATTTTGCGACGGTTTTCGGGTACACGACTCGCTATTTGTGTAGATCGTTTGTTCTACGTGCAAGCCGGTAACGGGTGTCTTGTCACCGGCAGGGCCTGTTCACTGCCCCGTCGGTGCCGATCATCATGCCATCCGGCCGACCGGCTCGCTATATTTTTGATAGCTGTTTGCGCCCATTTTTGTTGGTCTGCAGCCCGATCTCGTCTCTAGAACGGGGCCCCTGAAGGTATCTGGCGTAGCGCATATGCGCTACAGACAGCGGCTTTCGTGATTCGTACGATGACGGCCAGTCGGGCAAGGCGTTGCATAACATCCGGGGCGCTGGCCCGACTGATTGGCGGGCAACCTGGTTCGCTGCAAATTCCACCCGTCAACGAAAGCTTCCATGAAAAGTCACGCCAGCATGAACCGTATTTACCGCCTCGTCTGGAACGCCGCCCTGAACCTGTGGGTGGCCGTGGCGGAAAACGCCAAGGGCAGAAGCAAGGGTGGCTCGGCGCGCGGCAGCGTGCAGTGGGATGACGTGCAGGCGGAGGGAGGCCAAGGCGTCGATGGCGGTGGCGCGGGCTTCAGGCTCAATACGGCCTGCCGCGCGGCGCTGGTGTTGCTTACCTCCCTGGCGGTGGTGACACATGAAGCGCATGCGGCCGATGCGGCCAATGCCAGTGTGTCGGCGGGTAGTGGCAGCGTCTCCACGCTAGGCAACACCACCACCATCAACCAGGCCAGCCAGCGCCTGGCGATTGACTGGACCAGTTTGTCTACCGCGGCCAACGAGGCGCTGCGATTCAACCAGCCCAATGCCTCAGCGATTGCACTGAACCGCATCACCGGCAGCAGCCCGAGCGAGTTGCTGGGTAGTCTCACAGCCAACGGCCAGGTCTTCATTCTTAATCCCAACGGTGTGTTGTTTGGTGCGGGTTCTCAGGTCAACGTCGGCGGCCTGGTGGCTTCTACCCTTTCCATGAGCACTGCCGACTTCATGGCCGGCAACAACGTGTTCACGGGTTCCGGTGGCTCGGTGGTGAATCAGGGCACGCTGAACGCCGCGCCCGGTGGCTACCTGGCACTGCTGGCGCCCGAAGTGCGCAATGAAGGCGTGATGACGGCGAGCCTTGGCACGGCGCTTCTGGCCGCCGGCAACAAGATCACCCTGAATCTGGACAACGGGAGCCTGCTCGGTTACAGCATCGATCAGGGCGCGATCAACGCACTGGCAGAGAACAAACAGCTCATCAAGGCCGACGGCGGCCAGGTGCTGCTGGGCGCCAAAGCCCTCGACAGCCTGACCATGGGCACCGTCAACAACACCGGCATCATTGAAGCGAAGACCCTTGCCAACAAGGCCGGCCGCATCATGCTGATCGGCGACATGGAGCGCGGCATGGTCAACATCGGCGGCACGCTGGATGCCAGCGCTCCCGACGGCGGCGACGGCGGTTTCATCGAAACCAGTGCCGCGAACTTCAAAATCCTGCCGGGCTTCAGGGTCAATACGCGGGCGCCGCGAGGCAAGACCGGCACCTGGCTGCTGGACCCAACCACGATGACCATTGCGGGCGGCACAGGCGGTGCGGCCAACACCATTTACGAGGACACGATTGAAGCAGCGGGTTCCGACGTGGATATCCAGGCCACGGATTCGATCAACGTCACCGGCACCTTCAGCAATGCCGACGTGGAAACTCCCAGCGGCTTGAACCTCACCATCAGAACCACGGGAGCCACCGGTACCGGCATCGACCTCACGGGCAGCGCGCATGGGGCCGGCCTGACATTCAAGGTCTCCGGCGGCGGCACGATTGGCGTGACCACAGCCGCGGCCTCCCAGTCCATCAAGAGCTCCGGGCTCGCCGTGACCGGCGGCGCCGGCACGATCAATATCAACTCCGCCGGCGCGCTGAATATCAGCAACGCGGCTCTGCAGACCAGCGGAGGCGCCATCTCGCTGACCGGGGCGGGCCAGGCCGGGAACTCGGGCGTGCTGGTGTCCCAGAGCACCCTGAACGCCGGCAATGGCACCCTCACCATCAACGGCATCACGGCGGACACGGCGCAGTACGGCGTGTTGCTGGACCGCGCCACCCTCACCAGCGGCAATGCCAACATCAACAGCGCCAGTTCTGCCATCAAGCTGATGGGCAGCAGCCTGACCAGCAGCGGAAACATCAGCATTGACGCATCCAATACCAATTCAGACAATCACGCGATCGAGCTGGTCAACAGCGGGGCCACACAGACCAATGTCAGTACCACTGGCAACGGCACCATCAACATCACCGGCAAGCTCAAGAGCGGCGGCGCCGCTGCTGTCGCCGCCAGCGGCTCGGCGGCAGGCGTGGCCATCGCCAACTCCAACGTCGCAGGCGGCGCCGGCACTGTCACCCTCATCGGCGAGTCGGGCTGGGGCACCATCACTGCCCAGGCGGCCCGCGGGGTGCGGCTGGACTCACTGGCCAAGGTCACGGGTACGGGCAACATCGCCGTCACCGGCAATGCACACACCACTTCGACGGCCCTCAGCGTCGCCGTTGAGCTGGGCACCGGCTCCGAGGTGTCCAGCACCGGCGGCAACGTGGAGGTCAGGGGCCAGATGCTCAGTGCCCTCGCCGCCGCCGCGGATACCAGGGGCATCATTGCAAAAGGCAAGCTGCAGTCCGGCGCGGCCAGTCGCATCTTGCTCGACGGCGTCGCTGATATGGACGGTGGCACGACCGGCATCGGCATCCTGGTTGATGCCGGCGCCGACCTGATTGCGGGCACGGGCGGGCTCTCCGTTTCAGGTGCTGGGCAGGGCCTCTCGACTACGGCAACGTTCACGGGCATCTCCATGGCGGGCGGCAGCCTCAGCTCGACCGGCGCGATCACCGTGGACGGCCGCATGAATTCGGCGGTGGTACACGCCGCCGGTTCCCAGGGCCTGAGCCTGACCGGCGGCAGCATCAACTCCAACGGCGCGGCCATGTCGCTGCTCGGATCGGGGACGGCGCCGGCCTCGCCGGCCACCAACTTTGACCTGAACATCAACGGCACCGGCATCAACAGCGGGGGCGGGGACATCGCGCTGCGGGGTGAGCGTGTCAACATCGGCAGCGCCGTCAACGCGGGCGCGGGCAGGGTGACGATCAATACGAGCAGCAGCTTCCGGGCGATCACGCTTGGCGGGGCGTCTGAAACCGCCGCCATGAACCTGAGCAACGATGAGCTCAACCGGATCACCGCTTCGGCGATCGCGATCGGCCGTATCGCCAACACCGGCGGCATCGCCATCGGCAACACCGGCGGCGCGATCAACCTGGCCAGCGTCCCGACCCTGAGCCTGATCAACGACAACCTCACGGGCTCGATCACCCAGACGGCAGCCATCACCGTCGCCAACCTCAACGCCAATGCACGAAGCGTCGTCCTGGCCAATACTGGCAACCAGATCAGCCAGCTCAGCGGGCGGGCCTACGGCACGGGCAATTTCCAGGTCCGCTCCGCCTCTGCGCTGTCTGTGGGAACGGTGGACGGAACGGCCGGTATCACCCACTCCGGCACCGGTATGGTGATGCTGCACAGCAGCGGCGCCGTGACGCAAACCCAGGCCATCGTCGGGAACACCTTGCAGGTCACCAGCTTCGGGGGCATGACGCTGACCCACGCAGGCAACCGGGTTCAGAATTTCGGCAACCTCACCAACAGTACATCAGGCAACCTCATCCTTCGCAACACCGCCGCCACCGCCAGCTTCCTGAACGCCATCTTCAGCGCCGGCCGCGTCGACATCGCCAACACGGGCGATATCTTTTTCGGTGGCAGCGCCCTTGCCACTTCGAGCAACGCCACGGGTACGACTGCGGGCACCGCAGGCTTTAGCGTGGTGGCCACGGGCGGCATCAGTGCGCAAGCGATCACGCCCAATATCTTTGCCCCCTCGGGTGCCTCGGTTTACCTGGAGGCGGGCAACGGCAGCATAGGCGCCAGCAGCGCTGCCCCGGTGACCATCTGGGACGCGAGCTCGGTCACAGCGGTGGCGAACGGCGGCACTTCGCAAGTCAATCTCTCACTGAACAATGGCGCCACCCTCGAAAACATCAGCGCACCGGGCGCTGTCAGCGTCACCGCCGCGGCCGGCAACCTCGCGGTCAAGACGGTGGCCGGCAGTTCAGTCACCCTTGACGCCGCAGCCGGCGCCATCCTTGACGCCAATGGCGCGGCCAACAACATCACCGCCACCACACTCAACGCGTCCGCGCGCGACGGCATCACGCTGGGCACCAATGTGACCGGCCTGCAGACACTGACCACGACGGGCGCGACGGGCGACATCAGCATTGCCGCCGCCAATGCCGTCAACACCAGCAGCTTCGGCATCACCACCAATGCCGGGGCCGCGCAGACAGTCAGCCTCTCATCAGCCGGGGGCATCACGGTAGACACTGCCTTCGGCAATGCGCAGGATAAGCTCAAGCTGACCACGACCGCCGGCAACATCGCCATCAACGGCGCGCTGACGGCCAGCGAGCTCACGCTGAACACCGCCGGTGCCAGCACACAAACCGCGGCCATCACCGCGACTGGCCTGGAGCTGCTGGGCACCGGCACGCACACGCTTAACAACGCAGGCAATGCGGTGACGACGCTGGCGGGCAACACCGGCAATGCCGAGTACTCGCAGGCTGGCGCGCTGGCTGTCGGTACGGTCAACACCGCAGGCCTTAGCGCCAGCGGCAAGGTGCTGGTGCGCACCACCGGCGCGGCCAGCGACCTCACCTTGAACAACGGCGTGAGCTCCGGCAGCGCGGCCAACGATTCGCTGGTGCTGGCCGCCGGGCGCAACTTTGTGAACAATGCGGGGGCCGGTGCGCTCAATCCGGGCGCGGGCCGCTTCCTGGTGTATTCGGCAGACCCGACGGCAAGCACCCTGGGCGGCCTGGTATCCACCGGCAATGCCTTTGGCCGCACCTACGCCGCCAACGCACCGTCGGATGCTTCCATGACGTCCCTGACGGGCAACCGCTTTGTCTACAGCGTTGTGCCGACGCTCAATGTGAGCGGCGATAACAAAGCCAAGGCGTACGGTGGTGCCGACCCGGCTCTCACCTACACAATCAACAGCGGGCTGGTGGCGGGCGACACCGCGGCAACCGCGCTGAACGGTGCGCTGTCGGCGCCCACAGGCGCTGACACAACCGGCCCTGCACATGCCATTACGCAAGGGACGCTGGCAGCGGCCCTGGGTTACAACGTCGTCTATACCAGCGGCACGCTGACGATGACCGGTGTGCCGCCTTTGCCTGCATCCCTTTTCGGCGTGACTTCAGCGCTGGATGGGCCTTATGTGACCGCGCTCAACGCCATTGCCGGCACGGACAAACTCCTGAGCAGCAACACCGACAGCGAATCGACTGTGCAGGATGATGCACCGCTCATCGAGGCATTGAACGATGCCGCAGGCGGGAACGGAAATGGCAACGGCAGCAGCAACGGCGGTGACAGCGGCAACGCCAGGTCGTCGAACTCGCTGGTCAGTGTTGTCGGCTGCGGTTTACTGATGCCCAAAAGTGTGAACAGAGCAATCTGTGAATAAACAACTGCCGGTAGCCATCGAAGCGTTGCCGCCTGGGCTGTCCCTAAAAATGGGGACATACAGGATGACCGGTCTCTGCGACATTGCCGGAGCGGTCACGCTGGACGTACTGCATTCGCGTATGGCTGCATGAGAGTCGGGTACATACAATTGCAGGATGGTCAGCTGCCATGAGGGAGCAGTGGCTTGTGTCGGATGAGCATTAAGAAAAGTAGAGCGAAAAAATGAAACAGAATTCGTTGCCCCTTTCCACCTTGGCTTCAGCCCTGATGCTGGCCTTGCATACCGGCGCCTGGGCACAGACTGCCCCGGCCCCTGACGCCGGCCAGGTGCTGCGCGACCTGCAGCAGGTGCCCGCCTTGCCGCCGTCCCGGAGCGTTCCGCTGCAGCGCATCGAAGAGTCAGCCGACCTCAGCCAGAAAGGCGAGGCGAGGGTGCTCGTCAAATCTGTGACCATCACCGGGAATCAGGAGATTCCCAGTGCGCAGCTGCAACCCCTGGTGGCCGGCCTCGTTGGTGCCGAGCAGTCCCTGAGTCAACTGAACGCCGCCGCCCGCCGCATCACCGCGTATTACCGAAGCCAGGGTTTTGCCGTGGCCCGCGCTTATTTGCCCGCGCAGGACATCACCGACGGCGCCGTCACCATCAGCGTGATTGAAGGGCGCATCTCCAGCCACAAGATCAACAACCAGTCGCTGCTGAGTGACGAGCGCGCACAGGCTTACCTGGGCCAGGTCAAGGACGGCGACGTCATCAAGTCCGACCAGATTGACCGCGGCTTGCTGCTCTTGCAGGACACGCCCGGCGTCAGCACCTCGCGCGCCACGCTGCAGCCCGGCGCCAGCGTGGGGACGTCCGAGCTGCTGATTGAGGTCAACCCGGCCAAGCCCTACAGCGGCAATGTCGTGGTCGACAACTACGGCAGCCGCTACACCGGCGAATACCGCGTGGCTGGTACCTTCAACCTCGTCAGCCCGTTGAAGATCGGGGACCAGCTCACCGTCAATGCACTGACCAGCGGCCGCAACCTCAGCTTCACGCGGCTGGCTTACCAGCTGCCCGTCGGCAGCGACGGCCTCAAGGTAGGCGCCGCCTACTTCGACACCCGCTACAAGCTGGGCCAGGAGTTTGAAACCTTGCAGGCTCACGGCACGGCCACCTCCGCCAGCGTATTTGCGGCTTACCCCTTCATCCGCAGCCAGCTTAAAAACCTGAACGGCACTGTGTCGGTGGAAGACAAGCAGCTCAAAGACTATGTAGACGCCACCTCTACCTTCACACCCAAGAAGGTCCTGGTCACTACCTTCGGTCTTTCAGGCAACCTGCAAGACGCCTTGGGCGGCGGTGGCATCACCGGCCTGGACCTGTCGGTGGCGATGGGCAATCTGCGCATCAACTCGCCCACCGCGTTGGCCATTGACGCGGCATCGGCCCAGTCCAGCGGCAGCTATACCCGTGTTTCTTACGGCGCCAACCGCTTGCAGCGCTTTACCGACAGCACCTTCCTGGCCGTGTCGGTGACGGGCCAGCTGGCCAGCAAAAACCTGGATTCGTCCGAGAAGTTCTCCTTGGGCGGTGTCAACGGCGTGCGCGCCTATCCGCAAGGTGAGGCTGGCGGCGATGAAGGTTACCGCGGCACGGTGGAGTTGCGTCACAACGTGATGGCCAATGTGCAGGCCACCGTGTTCTATGACTGGGGCAGGGTCACCATCAACCGCAACCCTTTCGGCGCGGCGGCCTCCAACAGCCGGCAGCTGGCCGGCGCGGGCTTTGGCCTGAACGCCCGGCTGGCGGGCGTGCAACTGCGTTCTTCGCTGGCCTGGCGCACCGACGGCGGCTTGCCAACTTCGGTACCGGCTTCATCGGCCAAACGGCCCACGTTGTGGCTACAGGCAACGATGGCGTTCTGACGGGCCGGGTAACTGAGGCCTGCCAGCGCTTCTCAAATTCTCGAAGTAAACGGATGGTTGGCTAATAAGGACGGGCGCAAGCAGCTATCAAAAACATAGCAACTTTGAGACATTCCCTTGCGGGTTGCCGTGTAAAAGTTTTTGCTGTCTGGTGATTTGGCGCAGGGCGGTAAGGGGGATGCACTATCGCGCGCTGGACGCGCTGAAAAAATAGCGCGCGGAGGTTTCCAGGACACGCAAGGCGTTTGCCCTGACATCATCTGAAAACTGCTTCGGGGCTTGCACGTAAAACGGCCAGTGGGTAGAGGTGCGGCCCTGTGGTGGACGGGAAAACGGGGTGAGCGCGGTCGCCTGCTTCACCGGCGTGGCGGGTGGCCTGATGGGCGGATCATGTAGAAGCTGCATGTCAAGTCTCTGGGTTGGGTTGTTCTTGGAATCGTTTCGAAGAGCAATGGTACTGTACATATATACAGTCATCAACTATGATTTACCCATGGAAACAATCACCCAGCCCGAATGGATTACCCGGTGCGCCGAAAGGCTGCACCAGAGGTGGCATACCGTTGGGCCCGCACAGCTTGAAGAGGTAGCCGTGGTCATCTGGCGGGATGCCAACTTGCGATGCATGGAGCCTGCCGAGGCCGCGGCGCTGTGGCTCGAACCGGTAGCGCCGCTGCGGACAACAGGGTGATCGGTGAGTGGTGAAAGGGCGGCGCCGCGCGCCCTGTTCCAGGTCAGTATTTCTCCATCCAAAGGCGCGTTACATTATTTGACGGGTGGCGCGTATAGCAGCCCCCTACAACAACCAGTGATTCGGGAGGAACCTTGTGATCGAGCCAGTACTGAACCTTGAGATACCACCGGCGTCGCCGGTTGAAGAGTCCCACACACAATTGAGCATTGAGTTCACCGGATCCGGGAGCGAATATTTCCGGATCTGGATCGTGAACCTGCTGCTGCTAATGGTCACCTTTGGTATTTATTACCCTTGGGCCAAGGTGCGGCGTCTGCGCTACTTTTATGGCAACACGGTGGTGGGGGGTGAACCCATGGGTTTTCATGCCGACCCCACCAAGCTGCTCAAGGGCTACCTGCTGGTTGGTCTGCTGTTCATGCTGTATTCCGCGGCGGGGCAGTTTTCTCCGATGGCCGGGTTTGTGGCATTTCTTATCGTGGCAGCCATCTGGCCGGCACTTTTAAAGTCGTCCATGCAGTTTCGCATGGCCAACACCAGCTGGCGCGGGTTACGGTTCGCCTTCAGGGGGTCGCTGGGCGATGCTTATCGCGCGGTGCTGCCGCTGTTTATACCCAGCTTTGTGATTGTCGGTGCGTTGACGCAGGTCAGTGATCCTGAAAAACCACCCCTCTGGTACGTGCAGACCGTGGGTGTTGTGGGCCTGGCCTCGCTGGCCGTGTTGCCGTGGCTGCTCTGGAACCTCAAGCAATACCAGCACAACCACTACGCCCTGGCATCGCTGCAGACCACCTTCAAGGCGACGCTGGGCTCGTTTTACAAACTGTTTTTCAAAGTTCTAGGCGTCACCATGCTGCCGCTGTTGCTGCCGATAGGGCTGGCCGGAGGCACTGTGTATGCCATGAAGACCAGCGGCACGCTGACCCGTTCTTCTACGGGGACATTGATCATGATTGCCGTGTTGAGTTTTCTGGCGGCCATGGTCGTCATGATGGTGCTGGTCAAACCCTATGCCACCTCGCGGTTCCAGAACCTGGTGTGGACGCGCACCGGCAACGCCTCTTTGCGTTTTGTCAGCCAGCTGCGTTTTGGTTCGCTGCTGTGGCTGACCTTGAAAAACTGGCTGCTGGTGGTGTTGACCCTGGGCCTTTACTGGCCGTTCGCAGCGGTTGCCATGGCCCGCATGCGATTGCAGGCCGTCATGGTGAAGACGCGTGTGAGCCCCGATACGCTGTTGAGCCAGGCACGCGCCGTTGAGGGCGACGCGGCGGGCGAAGCCGGCGGTGACCTGTTCGGCCTCGACATTGGGTTTTGACGCGCATGAAGGCAAGCCGGAATTCCCTACTTTCCGCCAGCTACTTTGACGGCACCAGCGCCCGGGCACGTCCGGTTACGCTGCAGGTGGAGGGGGATCATCTGCTGGTCAACGGCGAAGGTTTTCACCGCGACGTGCCACTGCGCAAGGTGCGGTGGCCCGAGCGCACCCGCCACGGCATGCGTGTGGCCCATTTCACCGATGGTGGCTCCGTGCAGTGCGCTGACGCTGAGGCATGGGACGACTGGAGCCGCAGCAGTGGCCGTCGCGACTCGCTCGTGGTGACCATGCAGCAGAGCTGGCGCTGGGTCGCAGCAAGCGCGCTCGCGCTGGTTGTGCTGTTGGCCGCCTTACAGCAATGGGGTTTGCCGGTAGCGGCCCGCGCCGTAGTGGCGGTCACGCCGCTGAGTGTGGACAACATGCTGGGCGAGACTTCCCTGGCCGCGATTGATGAACACCTGATGCGGCCAAGCCGCTTGTCTGCTGCCGAGCAGGCGAGGCTGCGCGAGGCGTTTGCTAAAGCGGTCAGCGCCATGCCTCCGGGCAGCGTACCTTCCTGGCAACTGGTGTTTCGCAGAAGCCGCATTGGCCCCAATGCATTCGCCTTGCCCGGCGGCACGATGGTCATGACTGACGAGCTGGTGGAACTGGTAGGGCGGGACGACAAGGTCGTTACCGCCGTTCTGGCCCATGAGCTGGGCCACGTGCGCCACCGCCATGGCCTGCGCATGCTGGTTCAGGTGACGGCACTGGGCGGTCTGGCCGCGATGGTGGTGGGCGACTTCAGTACCGTCCTGGCGGGCGTGCCGGTGTTATTGGGGCAGGCCAGCTATTCGCGCGACGCAGAACGCGAAGCCGACCAGGAGGCGGTGCGCATCCTGAAGGCTGCGGGAATTTCACCGGCAGTCATGGTGACGTTGTTCGAACGGATCGCCGCTCAAAAGGACGAGGAAACTAAAAAGAACGACAAGCCTGGCGCTTCTGGCAGTACGGGCAACACCGCCAACACCGCCAGTACCAGCACGCCAGGCGAGGCCGCGGAAAATGCAAAGCCTGACGGGAAACTGCCTGACCAGGATTCCTGGCTGGGCATCGCCTTCGCGTCGCATCCCACCGATGCGGAGCGAGTTCGATTTTTCATGGATGCTGCTGCGGAGCGTTAGAAAACCCTACCGGATGGGCTGTGTGCCGGCGCCGCGCGCGAATCTGCGGGCCGGCGCAGGCAATGTTTGACTAGGTGAGGCTGCCCACCAGCCGGGCAATGAAGGGCATCACGATTGCAGCCGCAAGGCTCAAGAAAAAAACCAGTCCATAGGTGATCAGCGCCAGCAACGCGCCACCTTTAAGTCCAATCGGAGCCCCCTCAGCTGTTGTGGCTCGCGGCCCCAGGAACCAGGCGCCCACGGCAAGCTGCGCCACAAGGCCCGTAGCAAGGTCCATCAAAGATGGGAGAACGGAAACTGAGGCTGCGCTCAGCGCTCTCGCCATAGCCCCGACAACAAATAACACTGCGAACAGCACAAAGCCGAAAACAAGGGCGTGCATCCAGCTCAATCGGGCTCTGCGAAAAAGCCTTGCGGCAAGTTTGACGCAGAGAACATAGGAAAAAACGGTAAACGCAAACGGCAAAAGACCGGGGAGTTCTGGCATGAATGATTCCTGTAGACGTGAATACGGCAGCTCCTGGACTCGCTTGTTGAAAATCAGATCCCGGAAGGGCTTCTTCTCGGCGTGCACGCGGGCGAGTCAGTGCACCTCAAACAGTTTCCCTATCCGGGCTTTAACCCAGAACATGATTGTCATTCGTGCAGTGACGGCTCAAGCAGCTGCGCTGTTCAGGAGGCGGTCGTAGATCGCAAGATCTTCCGCCGAGAAACAGCAAAAAATCACCTCTGTCATAGAGGAATGCTCCCGCAACGCTTTGCGCACGCTGGAAATCGCTACGTTGGCTGCAAGCTCAACCGGGTAGCCGTAGACACCGGTGCTGATCCCCGGGAAGGCCAGTGAAGAGATGCCTTTGGTGGCGGCCACTTCAATGGAGCGTCTGTAACACGATGCCAGTAAGTCCGCCTCGCCATGACCGCCACCACGCCAGACTGGCCCTACCGTATGGAGGATGAATTTCGCGGGAAGGCGATAGGCCTTGGTGACTTTGGCGTCACCGATCTTGCAGCCGCCCAGCAGCCGGCATTCATGGACCAGCTCGGGGCCGGCAGCACGGTGGATCGCACCGTCGACTCCGCCACCGCCCAGCAGCGATGAGTTGGCGGCGTTGACGATGGCGTCAAGCTGCAGCGTCGTGATATCGGCCTGGACGGCCCGGAGGGTGGCGGTCATGGCGAAGTTCCTGAAGGCTGGAGCTTGCTGAAAACGAAGAGGAGGGGGAGAAGAGGAGGAGGAGAAGAAGCCCGCAGCGCATGCGGGCCCCAGATCACAAGACCTTGCTCAGGAAGCGCTGGGTGCGCTCTTCCCTGGGGTTGTCGAAGATTTCGGCCGGCGAGCCTTCCTCGATCACCAGGCCTTCGTCGATGAACATTACACGGTCAGCCACCTGGCGGGCAAAGCCCATTTCGTGGGTCACGACGACCATGGTCATGCCTTCCTCGGCCAGCGCCTGCATGACGGCCAGCACTTCGCCGACCATTTCGGGGTCGAGGGCGGAGGTGGGTTCGTCGAACAGCATGATGCGCGGCTGCATGGCCAGCGCGCGGGCAATCGCCACACGCTGCTGCTGCCCGCCGGAGAGCTGGTTGGGATAGGCGTCAATCTTGTCGAGCAGGCCGACCTTGACCAGCAGCTCACTGGCACGGTTGCGCGCCTCGAGGGCCGTGAGCTTGCGCACCTTGGTGGGTGCCAGCGTGATGTTTTCCAGCACGGTCTTGTGCGGGAACAGGTTGAAGCGCTGGAACACCATGCCGATTTCGGAGCGCAGGGCGTCGACGTCGGTCTTGGGTTCGTGTACCGAGACGCCGTGCACCAGCACTTCGCCGCCGCTGGCGTCTTCGAGGCCGTTGAGGCAGCGCAGGAAGGTGCTTTTGCCGGAGCCGGAAGGGCCGATGACGCAGACGACTTCGGTGGCCTTGATAGCGCAGTCGATGCCCCGCAACACCGGGGTGTGACCAAACTGCTTGGTCAGCCGGTTAACGCGAATCACCTCGTCCATAACGAGCCTCCAGTTTCTTGACAAGGTAAGCCAGGCCCAGCGTCAGCACCCAGTACATGACTGAGATGGTGAGGTAGGGCTCCCAATAGCGTGAATAGGCACCGGCGACGGTGCGCGCGGCGTAGGCGAGTTCGGCCAGGCCGATCGCCGAGATCAGCGACGAATCCTTGAGCAGCGAAATCGCGTTGTTACCCAGAGGCGGCAGCATGCGGCGGAAGGCCTGCGGCAGCACGATGTGGTACATGGTCCTAGGAAAGGACATGCCAAGCGAGCGGGACGCTTCTACTTGCCCCTTGTCGATGGACTGGATGCCGGCGCGGAAAATCTCGGAGATATAGGCGCCGGCATTGAGCGTGAGGGCGACGATGCCGGACAGGAAGGCACCGTAGTTTTGCTTGATGTTGCGCGCAGCTTCACCCGAGATGATCAGCCCGTCGGTTGGATTGATGAACAGCGGCAGCACGGCGAAGTGGATCAGCAAAATCTGCACGAACAGCGGCGTGCCTCGGAAAAAACTGACGTAGACGGTGGACGGCCAGCGCAGGGCATATTTGCAGATCGCGCGTGCGGGCGAGTGGCGGGATTCCGCCACGCGTGCCATGCCAATCGCCAGGCCCAGCAAAGTGCCCTGCACGATGCAGATCAGCGTCACCATGATGGTCATCTGCAGGCCGCGCCAGAACAGCACGCTGTACTCGGCAATGATGTCGGCGCGGAACCATCCGAACCAGAGGACTTGTTCCATAAGGAGATGTCCCGGTGTTTACTGTGCAGGCAACGCGGGAGCGTCGGCCTGGAACCACTTCTTGTAAATCTGGGCGTAGCTGCCGTCGGCCTTGACGGCGGCCAGGCCGGCGTTGAGCTTGTCCTGCAGCGCCTTGTTGCCCTGCTTCACGACGATGCCGAAGTATTCCTTGGGAAAGGACGGGTCGCTGACAGTCTTGAGCTGCTTGTGCTCCTGGGCACGGAAGGCGATCACGCCGTTGTCGCCGATAGCGGCGTCCAGGCCATTGTTGGCCAGCTCGGAGATGACTACCGGGGTGCTTTCAAAGCGGCGGATGTCGGGGTTGGTCTTGCCGAATTCGCGCGAGGCCATGTCGTCGCCGGTGCTGCCGGTGACCACCCCGATTTTTTTGCCGGCAAGGTCTTTCAGGCCTTTGGCGGTGCTGTTGCTGTGCACGGCGATCAGCTGGCGTGCTTCGAAGTAAGGGGCGGTGAAGTCGTAAGACTGCTTGCGCTTGTCGTTGATGGTGACGCCCGAGATGACCAGGTCCACGTCACCGTTGTTGAGCGCCGCGAAGATGCCGGTCCAGGGAGTGTTGACGATCTTGATCTGCAGGCCGGCCTTCTGGGCAATGGCCTTGATCATGTCGACGTCGTAGCCGACGATTTCTTTGGTCGGGCTTTCGTAGGCAAACGGGCGGTAGGTGGCGCTGGAGCCGACGACCAGCTCCCTGTTTTGGGCTTGGGCGGCGCCCAGCGCAAAGGTAAGCAAGCCGGCCGTCGCGGCGATTTTTTGCAGGATATTCATGGTTGTGTCCAGAAAGGCTGAGTGAGGGGAACGCTGGTCGGTCCGCAGGGGCCGAAAAGCGAAAGTAGCCAATGGTAACGCCTGCAAAAGCCGTGCCCGGTGTGCCCGTGGCAGGGTTTTCGCGAAGGCGGGGGACGCCACGAAAAGGAAGATGGACTGGCGATGCGCACTGGTGGGCAACGTACACCGCCGCCACTACGGTGGTTCTAGGCCCTGAGCTGTTTGTTGAAAAACGCCAGAGTGCGTTCCCACGCCAGTTTGGCCGCGGTGGCGTCATAGCGCGGCGTGGTGTCGTTATTGAAACCGTGCTGTGTGCCAGGATACTGGTAGGCGGTGTAGTTCACCCCAGCGGCCTTCAGCGCTGCCTCGTAGGCCGGCCAGGCAGCGTTGATGCGTTCGTCGACTGCCGCGAAATGAATCAGCAACGGGGTCTTGACCTTGGCGGCATCTTCTGGGGCCGGCTGGTTTCCGTAGAAGGGCACGGCGGCGTTAAGTTCGGGCAAGCGCGTGGTGAGCGTGTGCGCCATGCCGCCGCCGTAGCAGAAACCGACGACCCCCAGCTTGCCGGTGCAGTCGTCCCGGCCTTTGAGCCAGGTGACGGCGGCCACGAAATCCTCGGTGCATTTGCGCTGGTCGAGTTGGGCGAACAATGTGCGCGCCTTGTCCTCGTCGCCGGGGTAGCCGCCCAGGGGCGTGAGGGCGTCCGGCGCAAAGGCGAGAAAGTTGTCCAGCGCCAGGCGGCGCGTGATGTCTTCAATGTGGGGATTGAGGCCGCGGTTTTCATGAATGACCAGCACGCCGGGCAGTTTGCCGGTGGCGTTGGCGGGCTTGGCCAGATAGCCCTTGACGGTGCCGCTGCCGGCGGAGGAGGGGTAGCTGACCATTTCGGTCTTCAATCGCTTGTCGTCTTTGGCGATTTGTTGCCCCGCAGCAAAATTGGGGCTGAGGGCGGCCAGCAGTGCTGTCGCGGTCATGCCGGCGGTGGCGAATTTCTGGGCACGTTCCAGGAAGCCGCGCCTGTCGATAGTGCCGTGCACGTAGGCATCAAACAGAATCAGCAGTTCCTGGTCAAAATCCTGGGCAGTCTTGCGTTGCATGATGGGCTCCTGCAAAAAAAACCAGCATACAGACTCACGGGTTCCATGGCAAAGGTCCCTGGCCCGCCGGGAGTAGCTGCCGTGTTCGGCAGTGCCCGTTGGGTGCTATAAAAAATATAGCTGCTTGCGCACGTCCGCGCTGGGCTGGAGGCCCATTTGTTCCTCAAAATCCAGGAAAACCTGTAAAAACCTGTTTTAATAACGCACCGGGACGCCGGACTTGATTGACCTGGCGTCCGTTCAGTTACTCACTGGGTCGCCCGCCCTGCAAGCCGTCGGTGCTGCCCAATCCTAGAGGAGAACTACATCTTGAACCTGATTTCATGGCTGATGGCGTTGGTGGGCGTCGCCGTGGGCGCGCTTGGGGGTGTTTTGTTATATGCCGCCTGGTTGCGGAAAAGCGCGAGTGCGAAATTGCGGATACCCCACAAATGGCCGCTGCGTGCCCGCGGAGTGGTGACCAATGACGAATACGAGGTATGGAAATGGCTGAGAAGCGCTTTCCACGACCATGCGGTGATGGTCAAGCTGCCGGTGCTGCGCTTTACCATTCCGATAGAAAAAGAAAAGGAAAAAGACAAGGAGAAAACCGCACGATTGCTGGAGATGCTCAATGGCGTCTACACGACTTTCACCGTCTGCACCCTGGATGGAAAGGTCGTCGGTTGCGTGGACTTGCGCGGCAAGCGTGATGTGAGCCGGGCCACCCGCCAGCTGAAGGAGACACTGCTGTCGGACTGCGGCATTGCCTATACCTCTGTCAAGGCCAGTCGTCCGCCCACGGTCGGCGCCATGCGTGCCGCCTTTCTGGGTGAAATCCCGGAGGAACTCGTGCAGGACCACCAGGAAACCCGCGGTGGCGACAGCAGCTTTCACGCCGACCTCGAGTCTTTTACCCGGGAACGCGTCAAAGCCGCCAAGGACGCTGCGCTCAAGGAACTCAACAAGGACAACCAGCCCGAGGCTCCACGGGCGGCAGCTACCCGCAATGTCGGCTTCAACCCCGATGGCACCGGCGGTATCCGCATTGACAAAAACGACCGTTTTGCCACGCAGTGGGAAGACTCTTTCACTCAGCCCGCAGATACGCGGCCGGCTAAGATCGAATAAGGGCGTGGCGATGAGCGCTGGTGCAAGAACCTGTTCAGGGGCGGTAGCCGGATGAAAACGCTTTCGTGAGCAGGTTGGGGCTTACTCGGGACAAAATCTACAAAATCGTGGCGCGCCAGCTCCACGGGAGGGTTCCGTGCTGGGTGTGCGGCGAACACGTCACGCCCCAGGCCGCAACCCTGGAGCACATCGTGCCGCTGAGCGAAGGGGGCAACAGCCACGCGGAAAACCTGGCGATCAGCCATGAAGCCTGCAACGGCCAGCGGCACGCTACAGGCACCGTTCCGGTTTCTCCTGATTCACCAGGAAGGGTGCTCAGAAGCAAGTCGCCGCCGCTTGCTGCCAATCCATGACAGTTTGCGTCCGATTCGTGCTTCGGGTGGTGCTGGCCGTGCTGCTGGCGGGGGCCGGCCCTGGGGTCTGGGCGCAGCCGCAGAATCCCCTGCACGAGCGCGGCGAAACAGGTGAGCTCACCATTGGCAGCGACGGCCGCTATGTGCTGTCGCAGTCGTTCACTTACCTGGAAGACGCTGGCGGCGAGCTGACCCTGGCCGACGTTTTGAAGCCGGATGCCCAAGCGCGCTTTCAGCCAGTGCCACAAACAGGCTCGGCCACCAACTTCGGGTTGACCAACTCGGCCATCTGGTTGCGCGTGAACCTGCGAACCGAACGCAGCGCACCGGCAGACTGGATGCTGGAGCTGGCCTATCCGCCGCTGGACCGGCTGGAGTTGTATTCACCGGATGGCAAGGGCGGGTTTGCAGGGCAGGTGGGCGGTGACCTCCTGTCTTTTGCCGACCGTGCCGTGGTACACCGCAATCATGTGATGCCCGTGCGCCTGAAGCCCGGCACCGTCAATGCCCTGTACCTTCGAGTGACATCGAGCGGAACGGTATCCGCGCCTGTCCGCCTTTGGCAGCCTGCAGCACTGTGGCAGCACGACCAGGTTGAATACGCCACGATCAGCCTCTACTTCGGTTTGTTGGTGGGCCTCTTTTTCTATAACCTGCTGCTGTTTTTCTCGGTGCGGGACCGGGCCTACCTGATCTATGTGGCATTTGTCGGCTGCATGGCCGTCGCGCAGGCGGCGCTGACGGGTTTTGGTGCGCAATTCATTTGGCCTGAACTTACCTGGTGGAACAGCATTTCGCCACCGGCAGGCATGGCCGCCACAGCATCTTTCGGCATCCTGTTTGCGCGCAGCTTTCTTTCCAGCGCTCTCAAGATGCCTCGTATGGACCGCTTCATACAGGTGCTGGTGGGCGGGTGGCTGCTGACGCTTTTGGCTGCTTTCACCATGCCATATGTGGTGTCCTCATGGATGGTGACGGTGCTGGCAGTTTTCAGTGTCACCACCCTGGTCGTGGTGGGTTTGCTGAGCCTGCGCATGGGTCATCCGGGGGCGCGGTATTTTCTGGCGGCCTGGGCCTTGTTGCTGGTGGGCGTGGTGACGCTGGCGCTACACAACACGGGTGTATTGCCATCCAATTGGTTCACAGCTAACTCCCTGCTGATCGGATCGGCGCTGGAAATGGTGGTGCTGTCGTTTGCGCTGGCTGATCGCATCAATGTCACCCGGCAGGAAAAGGAACAGGCGCAGGCGCGCATCATGGCTGAGCAGTCCATGGTGGAGGCCCTGAGCGTTTCCCAGGAGAACTTTCGCACCTTGCTGAAAGAGCGCGAAATGATCCTGGAGAACTCCATCGTCGGCATCGCGTTCCTGACGCCGGACGGCCGCTTTCGCTGGGCCAACCAGGCCATGCTCAAGGTCTTTGGCGCGGGCAGCAATGCGCTGACTTCCATGGAGCCGTTTTACCTGTCGCGCGAGCAATACCTGACGGTCGGCGCCGAGGTCGCTGCCTGCGTGAGCCGCGGTGAAAACTACGAAGCCGAGATCCAGGTCCAGCAGTTCGACGGTACCTTGATCTGGGTGTCGCTGTCGGGCAAGTCTGTGGCCGAGCGTGATCTTTCCCAAGGCACGGTGTGGGTGATCATCAACATCACGCAGCGCAAGGAACTGGAGGCCAAACTGCTGCGCACGTCTTCGGAGCGGGAGGCGATTCTGAACAGTGCGCTGGTGGGTATTGTGCTGTCGGTGAACCGTCGCCATGAATGGGTGAACGAGAAATTCGCCCAGATGATCGGCAGCCCGCGCGAAGAACTCATGGGCCAGCCGTCCAGCTACATCCATCCCGACCTCGCCACCTGGGAGCAATTCGGCAGGGAGGCACGTGAAACGCTGATTGCCGCGGGCAGATACATCAATGAGCGCCAGCTCAGGCGCCGCGACGGGCAACTCTTCTGGGTGCAGATGGCCGGCAGCTGTGTTCAGCCCAACGACCCCGACTCAGGGGTGATCTGGGCTTTCCTGGACATCACCGAGCGCAAAAAATCAGAGGAAGACACGCGCGAGGCGCTTGAGCAACAAAAGACGCTCAATGAGCTGCGCACCCGATTTGTCGCCATGACCAGCCATGAGTTCCGCACGCCGCTGTCCGGCATCCTTTCTGCCGAAGAGTTGCTCAGGCATTACGGCAACCGGCTGCCCGAGTCTGAAAAACTGGAAATACTGGACAGCATTGCCGCCGGCGTGAAGCGCATGACGAGCATGCTGGACCGCGTGCTGCTGCTGGGCAAGGCCGACGCGCAGATGCTGGAGTTTGAGCCGCACATGCTGGACCTGCAGAAGCTGTGCCATCAGCTGGTGGAGGAGGCACGCACCCAGCAGCCGGACACCCTGTGCGAACTGCGCCTGGACTATATGGCCGATCCGGGAGAGGGCTTGTATGACGAAAAACTCCTGCGGCACATCTTCGGTAACCTGCTCTCGAATGCGGTGAAGTACTCGCCGCTAGGGGGGCTTGTGCGGTTTACCGTGCGTCCGGACAAGGACAGCCTTGTGATGGAAGTCTCGGACGAAGGCATCGGCATTCCGGAGGACGAGCTGCCCCATTTATTCGAATCCTTCCATCGGGCGAGCAATGTGGGAACCATACAGGGAACCGGCCTGGGCCTGGCAATTGTCCGCAATGCGGTGGATATTCACGGCGGCACCATCGACGTACGCAGCAGCGCGGGTTCTGGAACCTGCTTTACCGTTCGGCTACCCCTTCGATATTGAGGGCCGGGTATGGATGGCTCACTTCCTGTTCACCGCCGCCGTTTGCTTCAATCGCTGGCGCTTGCCGGTGCCGGCTTTTGCCTGCCGCAGGGCACGGCGGCGCCGACGCGGTTCAGCACGAACCCTTTCGCGCTGGGCGTCGCCAGCGGATCGCCCACGCATGACTCGGTGGTGCTCTGGACGAGGCTGGTGTTCGACGTTGACGGCGCGTCGCGCGTGCGGCAGCCCCCCGTTTCGGTACGCTGGGAGTTGGCACACGACGAGAATTTTTCCCGTATCGTGCAAACCGGCCATACCCAGGCCGTTTCCGCTCTTGCGCATTCAGTGCATGTAGACGTGCGTGGCCTTGAGCCGGACCGCTGGTATTTTTACCGCTTTGCTGCCGGTGACGCTGTCAGTGCCACCGGCCGCACCCGCACTTTTCCCGCGCCCGATGCTGTGGTGGCAAGGTTGCGGCTGGCCTATGCCTCTTGCCAGCGCTGGGAGCACGGCTATTACAGCGCCTACCGCCACATGCGTGACGAGAACCTGGATGTCGTGCTCTTCCTGGGCGATTACATCTATGAATATCCCAATGCCGGTAAAGCGGTGCGCGTGCCAACCGGAGGCTGGGTGCTGACGCTGGACGATTATCGTGAGCGATATGCCTTGCACAAGAGCGATGCCGACCTGCAGGCCATGCATGCGGCTTGCCCCTGGCTTGTCACCTGGGATGACCACGAGGTGCAGAACGACTATGCGGGCGTCGCGTCCGGCAACAGCGGGCCACCGGTGGTGGACTTTATGGCCCGGCGTGCAGCGGCCTACCAGGCCTTTTACGAACATATGCCGCTGCGCGCTTCTGTGCTCACGCGGGCCATGGCTGGCCTGGCCAATGGCGCTGAGATGCGAATCTATCAGCGCGTTCCCTACGGCCGCCTGGCCTCCCTCTACGTACTCGATGCCCGGCAATACAAGGATGCGCAGGCGTGCACCCGCGACGGCAAGGCCGGGTCCAGCACGCTGAATCCTGCAACGTGTGCGGCGTGGAACGACCGGGCCCGCAGCATGCTGGGCGCGCAACAGGAAAGCTGGCTGGACGCTGAATGGGGCAGGGCGCCCAGCAAGGAAAGCAGCTGGAACGTGGTGGGCCAGCAATCGTTGTTTGGCCAGCGCGACTTCCATCACGGGTCCGGCCAGGTCTTGTGGAATGACGGCTGGGATGGTTATGCCGCGGCACGCACACGTTTTACCAACGCCCTGCAAAAACATGCCGTCGCCAATCCGGTACTGCTGGGCGGCGACGTGCATGAAAACTGGGTCGGCCATATCAAGGCTGACTACGCCGATGCCGCCAGCCTGGCCGTGGGCACGGAGTTCTGCGGCACCAGCATCACATCCCGATCGGCCGGCAACGCAAAAATTCCAGACTACCTCGCCGAGAACCCGCATTTCGTATTCGCGGACTCGGAACGCAAAGGCTATGGCGTGGTGGAACTGACCCCGCGCAAGCTCACTGCGACCTTGCGCGTGGTGAGCGACGTGACGCTTGCGGATAGTGGGGTGCAAACGCTGGCGCAGTTTGCGGTGCAGGCCGGACGCCCGGTGATTGAAGGAATGTGAACGCGGCATGAATGCAGCAGCCTGCGAGGTCGGGCATTTCCGAGGCCACTTTTAGGTCAAAATCGGGTCCTGGCCCTTTAATTTAATGGGAATGATGCTATAGAAACTATAGCAAACGATCGCCCGGACGAATGCTGGTGGCCCGGACGCGTTGCAGCCGGCAGCCTCAAGCCGCCAGCTCCTCCTCTTCCAGGTTGTCGCTCAAAAACCCACCGCTCTGGTGCGCCCAGAGGCGCGCGTACAAGCCGCCGTTGGCCAGTAGCGTGCGGTGGTCGCCTTCTTCGACGATGCGTCCCTGGTCCAGCACGATCAGCCGGTCCATGGCGGCGATGGTCGAGAGGCGGTGGGCAATCGCGATCACCGTCTTGCCCTGCATCAGGGTGTTCAGGCTGCTCTGGATGGCAACTTCCACTTCAGAGTCGAGTGCACTGGTGGCTTCGTCCAGCAGCAGGATGGGCGCGTCTTTGAGCATCACGCGTGCGATCGCGATGCGCTGGCGCTGTCCGCCCGAGAGCTTCACGCCGCGCTCACCCACGTGGGCGTCGTAGCCGTGGCGGCCGTGCGGGTCGGTCAGGTCGGCGATGAAGGTGTCGGCCTCGGCACGCCGCGCAGCCATGCGCATTTCTTCGTCTGTAGCGCCGGGGCGGCTGTAGGTGATGTTGTCGCGCACCGATCGGTGCAGCAGCGAGGTGTCTTGCGTCACCATGCCGATGTGGCCGCGCAGGCTGTCTTGTGTCACGGTGGCGATGTCCTGGCCGTCGATCAGGACGCGCCCGCTGTCCAGGTCGTAAAACCGCAGCAGCAGGTTGACCAACGTCGATTTGCCGGCGCCTGAGCGGCCAATCAGGCCGATCTTTTCGCCCGGCCTGACGGTCAGCGTCAGCTTGTCGATCACCGGCTTGTTTTTGCCGTAGCTGAAGTTCACGGCTTCAAAGCGCACTTCGCCGCGCGGCACGTCGAGCGCGGCCGCATCGGGCGCGTCGACGATGGTGCGGGGCCGCGATAGCGTGTTGATGCCGTCCTGCACGGTGCCCACGCTTTCAAAGAGGCTGGTGGTTTCCCACATGATCCAGTGCGACATGCCCTGCAGGCGCAGCGCCATGGCGGTGGCCGCGGCCACGGCGCCCGCGCCGACCTGGCCCAGGTGCCAGAGCCACAGCGAGGTGCCGGCCATGCCGAGGATCAGGCCCATGCTGAGGGTGTGGTTGACGATCTCGAACGCGCTGACCAGGCGCATCTGGGTATAGCCGGTCTTCATGAACTCGCTCATCGCGTCGCGCGCAAAGCCGGCTTCGCGCCGCGTGTGTGAGAACAGCTTGACGGTGGTGATATTGGTGTAGGCGTCGGTGATGCGGCCCGTCATCAGCGAACGGGCGTCGGCCTGCTGCTTGCCGATTCGGCCCAGCCGCGGCACGAAGTAATAGAGGCTTGCGATGTAGAGCGCCAGCCAGACCAGGAAGGGCGCCACCAGCTTCGTGTCGAAGGCCGCGGCCAGCACGGTCATGGTGGCGATGTAGACACCCATGGCCACCAGCACATCGGCCAGCACGAAGAGCGTGTCGCGCACCGCCAGTGCGGTCTGCATGACCTTGGTGGTCAGACGGCCTGCGAATTCGTCCTGGTAGAAGGACATGCTTTGACCCAGCATCAAGCGGTGAAAATTCCAGCGCAGGCGCATGGGGAAGTTGATCGCCAGTGTCTGATGCTTCACGGTGGTCTGCAAGGCCACGGCCGCGATGCTGGCCACCACGATGAATGCCAGCCAGCCCAGCGTATTGCCGTGCTCGGTCCACAGATCGGCGGGTGCGGTCTTGCTCAGCCAGTCGACGATGCGGCCCAGCATGGCGAACATCAGCGCTTCAAAAATCGCCATGACCGCCGACAGCAGCGCCAGCAGCAGGACGTAGCCGCGCGCGCCTTCGGTGCAGGCCCACAGAAAGGCCATGAAACCCTTGGGCGGCAAGGAAGGGTCGGCATCAGGGTAGGCGGGAAGCTGGCTTTCGAATCGTTTGAAAAAACCCATGGATATCAGTGTCGTTGTTTCTGGTGTCTGCTTATAAGGCCTTATGGCTGCGGGATCGTTGACTTTATTGGGAAGGATTGATGCGCGGGCCCCTCAGTCGCTTCAGTGGAAGAGTTCCAGCAAACGGTCCAGGCCGCCTTCGTTGATGGCCACCATCGCCTGTTCGCGCACGCGCGGCTTGGCGTGGTAGGCCACCGAGAGGCCGGCCACGCCCATCATGGGCAGGTCGTTGGCGCCGTCGCCCATGGCGATCGCCTGAAGCGGATTGATACCCAGATTGCCGCAGGTCTCCAGCAGCATCCTGCGTTTTTCTTCACCGTCGCAGATGTCGCCCCAGGGCTGGTCCACCATCTTGCCGGTGAGGAAACCGTCTTTCACCTCCAGCACGTTGGAGCGCGTGTAGTCGATAGCGAGCTCGTCTCGCACGCGGTCAGTGAAGAAGGTAAAGCCACCGCTGACCAGCAGCACCTTCATGCCGGCTTCCTTGCAGGCGTGCACCAGCTCGGCGGCGCCGGGGTTGAGCTTGAGTCGCTGGTGGTAGACCTCGTCCATGCTGGCCACGCTGACGCCCTTTAGCAGCGCCACGCGCTGGCGCAGGCTTTCCTTGTAGTCGCTGATCTCGCCGCGCATGGCGGCCTCGGTGATGGCGGCCACCTCGGCCTTGCGGCCGGCAGCGTCGGCGATTTCGTCCACGCATTCAATGTTGATGAGCGTGGAATCCATGTCAAAAGCGATCAGCTTGAAGTCGCTGAGCTTGAGGTCTGGCGTAGAGACATTGACGACGAGGCCGGGAGAGATTTCAGCAGGAGTCATGCGGGCGTTGCTTCTGTGGTGGAGGGGGTTTTGGGTTGACCGAGGGAACGCAGCACATCGCGCACCATTTGCGCACGGTCTTTGGGTTCAGTCAGTTCGCGTTCGATGCGCAGCTTGTCGTTGCCGGCCAGCTTGATATGCCGGTTTTTCTGGATGAGATGCATGATGGCCAGCGAATCGATGGGTGGGTCTTTCTTGAAGGTGATGTTGATGCCGCCGGGCGCGGCGTCCACCTTGACCACGCCATACGGCCGGGCGATCACGCGCAGGCGGTGCACGTCGATCAGCGTCTGCGCTTGCGGCGGCAGCTTGCCGAAGCGGTCGACGATTTCCTCGAGCAGGGCGTCGATCTGGTCGGTGTTTTTGGCGGTGGCCAGCTTCTTGTAGAAAGACAGGCGCAGGTGCACGTCGCCGCAGTAGTCGTTGGGCAGCAGGGCGGGGGCGTGCAGGTTGATCTCGGTGGTCACGCTCAGCGGTGACAACAGGTCTGGCTCGCGCCCGGCCTTGAGCGAGGCGACGGCTTCGCTCAGCATCTCGTTGTAGAGCTGAAAGCCGACTTCGAGCATGTTGCCGCTCTGGTTTTCGCCCAGTACCTCGCCGGTGCCGCGGATCTCCAGATCATGCATCGCCAGGTAAAAGCCCGAGCCCAGCTCTTCCATCTGCTGGATGGCTTCGAGCCGCTGGCCGGCCTGTTTGGTGAGGCCTTCGATGTCGGGCACCATCAGGTAGGCGTAGGCCTGGTGGTGGCTGCGGCCGACGCGGCCGCGCAACTGGTGCAGCTGCGCCAGGCCGAACTTGTCCGCGCGGCTCATGACGATGGTGTTGGCGGTCGGTACGTCGATGCCGGTTTCGATGATGGTCGAGCACAGCAGCAGGTTGTAGCGCTGGGCGATGAAATCCTTCATCACGCGCTCGAGTTCGCGCTCGGGCATCTGGCCGTGCGCCACGGCGATGCGTGCTTCGGGCAATATCTCTTCGAGCTTTTCGCGCCGGTTCTGGATGGTCTCGACCTCGTTGTGCAGGAAGTAGACCTGGCCGCCGCGTTTCAATTCGCGCAGCACGGCTTCGCGGATCACGCCGTTGTTTTCGCTGCGCACAAAGGTCTTGATGGCGAGGCGGCGCTGCGGCGCAGTGGCGATCACGCTCAGGTCGCGCAGGCCTTCAAGCGCCATGCCCAGCGTGCGCGGAATCGGCGTGGCAGTGAGCGTCAGCACATCAACCTCGGCACGCATCGCCTTCATGGCTTCTTTGTGGCGCACGCCAAAACGATGCTCTTCGTCGATGATGAGCAGGCCCAGGCGCTCGAACTTCACATCCTGGCTGAGCAGCTTGTGCGTGCCGACCACGATGTCGACCGTGCCGTCGGCCAGGCCCTTGATGGCGGCGGTGATTTCCTTGCCTGAGCGAAAGCGGCTCATCTCGGCGATCTTGACTGGCCATTTTGCAAAGCGGTCTACCAGCGTCTGGTAGTGCTGCTCGGCCAGCAGTGTGGTGGGGGCCAACAAGGCAACCTGCTTGCCCCCGGTGACGGCGATGAAAGCGGCGCGCAGGGCAACTTCAGTCTTGCCGAAGCCCACGTCGCCGCAGACCAGCCTGTCCATGGGACGGGGGCTGATCATGTCCTGGATCACCGCATGGATGGCGGCGCGCTGGTCGGCGGTTTCTTCAAAGCCGAAGTCGTTGGCAAAGGTCTCATAGTCGCCGGGCGAATAGCGGAAGGCATGGCCTTCACGCGCGGCGCGGCGGGCGTAGATGTTGAGCAGCTCGGCGGCCGAGTCGCGAATCTGTTCGGCGGCCTTGCGCTTGGCTTTTTCCCACTGGCCGCTGCCCAGCCTGTGCAGCGGGGCTTCTTCGGCGCTGACGCCGGTGTAGCGGCTGATCAGGTGCAACTGGCTGACGGGCACGTACAGCGTGGCGCTGTCGGCGTATTCGAGGTGCAAAAACTCCTGCAGTAGCGGCGTGCCGTCGGCGTTGGTGCCCTGGCCCAGGTCCATGTTGATCAGGCCGCGGTAGCGGCCGATACCGTGGGCGCTGTGCACCACCGGGTCGCCCACGTTGAGCTCAGAGAGGTCCTTGATCAGCGCTTCGACGTCGCTGACCTGTTCCTGCTTTTTGTTGCGGCGGCGCACGGTGGCGCCTGCGGCAAACAGTTCGGTCTCAGTGATGAAGTCAATGCCTTCTTCCAGCCAGCTGAAACCGGTGTTCAGCGCTGCGGTGGCGATGCCCAGCTTTTCGTCGCTGGCCTGGAAGTCTTCAAGTGAGTCAAACGCCGGCGGGCTGACACTGCTGGCCCGCAGGAAGTCCAGCAGGCTTTCGCGGCGGCCGTCGCTTTCGGCCAACACCAGCACCCGGTGCGCGGTGTTGCGCACATGGCCCTTGAATTTGGCCAGCGGGTCTTCGGCGCCGCGCACCACCGCCATTTCGCCGAGTTTTTGAAACTGCGCGTTGTCGGCTACGTCTTCGACGGTGGCGCGTACCGCTAACTGGGCATAGTCGTTTGCACGTGCGTAAAACTGCTCGGCGCCCAGGAACAATGATTCAGGCGGCAGCGCCGGGCGGTCGGGCGCATCGCGTACCAGGCGGTAGCGGTCTTTGGTGTCTTGCCAGAAGCGCTGGAAGGCGGGCTCCAGGTCGCCGTGCAGCACTACGGTCGCGTTGCTTCCGAGGTAGTCGAACACCGTGGCGGTTTCTTCAAAGAACAGCGGCAGGTAGTACTCGATGCCGGCCGTCGCCACGCCGTTGCCCATGTCTTTGTAGATGCGGCTTTTGGTCGGGTCGCCATCCAGCAGTTCTCGCCAGCGGCTGCGGAACCGGGCGCGCGCCTCGTCGTCCATCGGAAACTCGCGTCCGGGCAAGAGGCGCACCTCGGGCACGGGGTAGAGGCTGCGCTGGCTATCGGGGTCAAAGGTGCGGATGCTGTCGATCTCGTCGTCAAACAGGTCGACGCGGTAGGGCACGGGGCTGCCCATGGGGAAGAGGTCGATCAAACCGCCACGCACGGCGTATTCGCCGGGGCTCACGACCTGCGTCACGTGGCTGTAGCCGGCGAGCGTGAGCTGGGCTTTGAGCTTTGTTTCATCCAGCTTTTGTTTGACCTTGAACTGGAAGGTGTAGCCCGCCAGGAAGCTGGGCGGCGCCAGGCGGTACAGCGCTGTGGTGGCCGGCACGATGACCACGTCGGCGCCGGTTTCCTTGTCGCGCTGCTGGATGCGCCAGAGCGTTGCCAGGCGCTCGCTGATCAGATCCTGGTGCGGCGAGAAGGTGTCGTAAGGCAGGGTTTCCCAGTCGGGAAAGAGCGCGCAGCGAAGCTCAGGCGCAAAAAAGGCGATCTCGTCCATCAGGCGCTGGGCCGTGGTTGCGTCCGAGGTAATGATGGCGGTGAGCTTGCCAGCGGCCTTTTCGCGGCTTCCCAGGCGGGCCAACAGCAGGGCGTCGGCGGAACCGGCGGGCTGGGGCAGGGTATAGCGTTTGCCGGTGGTCAGTGAAGGTAAGTGCATTGAGCGGATCGGTAAAGGCCAGAGGCGGTGGTCGGTCAGTCAAAAATCATTCGGCAAAAGGCAGGCACCCCAAACCATCCGGAGTGGGGTGCCTGCATCTTCAAACCCTGATTTTAGAATCTATGATGAAGTTATGACGACAAGTGATGCCAATACCCGTTCCGATGCCCGTTTTTTTGTGCTGATTCCCTGTGCCGGGCAAGGAAGCCGGGCCGGCACCGCCAAAGCCAAGCAATACCACTTGATTGACGGCCTTCCCATGGTGCGGCACACGGTGGAAGCTTTCCGGGCCCTGGCAGACACTTTCGCGGCGGTGTGGGTGGTGATTTCGCCGTCTGATGGCGACTTTCTGGACGTCTTTCCTGAATTCAACCGGGGCAATGAAGTCCTGCTCGTGGGCGGCGGCGCCACGCGGGCGGCCACCGTGCTCAACGGCCTCAAGGCCATGCTGGAGCAGCAACCGGGCGGTGCTGACCTGAACGATTGGGTGCTGGTGCATGATGCCGCACGCTGTCTTGTGACGCCTGAGCAGGTCAGGGCCCTGATCAACGAATGCCGCAATGACGCTGTGGGTGGCCTGCTGGCGCAAAAACTCCCCGACACGCTTAAAACCGAACGCGACGGCCGCGTGGCCTCTACGGTTGACCGCAGCGACAAATGGCTGGCGCAAACGCCGCAGATGTTTCGCATAGGTGCATTGATCGATGCGTTGCAGCAGGCTGGAGACGCAGTGACGGACGAATCCAGCGCCATGGAGGCAGCTGGCCTTTCACCCCGGTTGGTGAACGGCAGCGCGCAGAACTTCAAGGTCACCTACCCCGAAGATTTCGCCCTGGCCGAGGCCATCTTCGAGCGGCGCAGAAAATAAGCCATGCCATCCAATCCGCACACCCACATCATCCACACAAGGTACCACGATGACCGCCATGAACTTTCGAATCGGTGAGGGCTGGGACACGCATGCGCTGGTGCCGGGGCGCAAGCTCATCATCGGCGGTGTCGACATTCCCCATACCGTGGGCCTGCTTGGTCACTCGGATGCCGACGTGCTGCTGCATGCCATCACCGACGCCCTGCTGGGCGCGGCGGCGCTGGGCGACATCGGCTCGCATTTTCCGGACACCGACGCGCGCTTCAAAGGCGCGGATTCGTCGGTGCTGCTCAAGGAAGTAGGGCGCTTGCTGGCTGAACTCGGCTGGCAGATCGGCAATATCGACAGCACGGTGATCGCGCAGGCACCGCGGCTGGCGCCGCACATCGCGGCGATGCGCACCAACATCACAGCTGCCCTGGGGCTGGACGCCGGCCAGGTGAACGTGAAGGCCAAGACAGCGGAGAAGATGGGCCCGGTGGGGCAGGGCCTGGGCATGGAAGCCCGCGCCGTGGTGCTGTTGCACCGCTGAATCATTGCCGGGTTTTGCTATGTTTTTAATAGCTAAAAGTCAAGAAAATGTATGGGCTAGAGGGCTAATTTGGCTTAAAAATTGCCTGATCCTGCCGGAAGTACACGCAGGACCCGTTTACCCCTTTAGCGCCCCAACTCAGCTTCTGCGCAGCTTGATGTGTGCCGCCAAGCCGCCCGAGCCCGTGTTGGCCAGGCCAAATACCCCACCCATGCGGTGGATGGTTTTTTCCACAATCGCGAGACCCAGCCCTGCGCCGGTGGCCGCTGTGCGTGCGGCATCGCCGCGAAAGAACGGCCGTGTGAGTTTTGAGAGCGTCTCGGGCGCCACGCCCATGCCGTGGTCGCGCACCTTGATCAGCACCCACTGGTCGCGTGCCTTGGCGGCTATGTCGACCAGGGCGATGCCGGTTTCAGGTGTCTTGCCGTAGCGCCTGGCGTTTTCCAGCAGGTTTGCAATCACGCGTGACAGCTCCACCTCGTCGGCCAGCACGGCCATGTCATCGGGGATCGTGACGGTCACGCGCATGTCTTCGTAGTCGGCCACGGCGTATACCGCCGCATCGACCACCGCATTGAGTGAAACCCGTTCCAGCCGCGGCGGCTCAGGCCGGGCGTAGTCGAGGAATTTATCGATGATCGCGTCCAGCTGGGTGATGTCTGCGGCCATATGCTCACGCGCATCGGCATCCGTGACGCTCATCTCGGTTTCCAGGCGCAGCCGGGCCAAGGGCGTGCGCAGGTCATGCGAGATGCCTGCCAGCATGATGACCCGGTCCTGCTCGATTTTGGACAACTGTTCGGCCATGCGGTTAAAGCCGATGTTGACCTCGCGGATTTCGCTGGTGGCCACTTTTTCATCCAGCAGGCTGGCATCAAAGTCGCCATCCCGCATCCGGCTGGCCGCGAAGGACAATTGCTTGAGCGGCCGGTTGATCAAGCGGGCGATGAAAGCTGCCCCCGCCAGTGACAGGGCTGCCGCCGTGATGAGCCAGATGATCCACGTGCTGTTGCGGGACGGCCCTATCTTGGAAGGGTCGGTAAGCAGCCAGTAGGCGTCGCCGTCGATGGTGAAACCCACCCACAGGCCCTTCTGCCCGTTGACGCTGCTGGCCACCACAGTACCCCCACCCAGCCGTAACTTGAGTTCTTCAGCCGTGCGTTCACTCAGTTCGTCGCTTTCAAAAACCTCATATTTGTCCTTGGGTTCGCGCGGCGTAATGCGCACGCGTTCCTCGTCGGCCAGGGTTTTGATCAACGATACGCGGGCGATGGCGTCGGAATAGCGAAGCGCCGCCCGGCTCAGGTTGACCAGCGAAGCCAGCTGTTGTGCGTTCTGAATGGCGCGCGGCTCGGACTCCAGCGCCCGGAAGGTTTGCAGCCACGCCACGATGGAGCCGAAGAGCAGCAGTGCCAGGAAAAAGAATGTCCGCCAGAACAGGCTGAAGCCCCGCCGCGGGCGCATTTCCAGCGGTGCGGGGGCGGTTTCAAGGGGGACCGGATTGGTAGCGTCCATAAAAAGTGGGTACGTGCCGCGAATACGGGCGATCAATCAATGGACGTTAGCACGAGAAGCCGGCACTGCGTCACGATGGTGAAAACAAGTGCACCCACTGGCCATGCCCGCTGGAATTCTTCAACCCAGCATGAGCCGCGGAACTGGCTTTGCCAGGCCGCAGGCGGGCGGCCCCCTCGGGGGGCAGCGCATTACACGAAGCCGAAGGCGCAGTGAAAAGCGTGGGGGCTAGTTAGTCCCGTCCGGCACAAACACATAGCCGATGCCCCAGACTGTCTGAATATAGCGGGGCACCGCAGCGTCTACCTCGATCAGCTTGCGCAGTCGCGACACCTGGACGTCCAGGCTGCGGTCAAAGGGCTCGAACTCACGGCCGCGTGCCAGCTGCGCCAGTTTTTCGCGCGACAGCGGCTGGCGCGGGTGGCGAACGAGGGTTTTCAGCATGGCGAATTCACCGGTGGTAAGCGGCAGCTCTTCGCCGTTTTTGTGAAGGGTACGCAAGCCCATATCAAACGAGAACGGGCCGAAGGTAATCACTTCCTGGTCGCTGGATGGCGCGCCTGGCACCTCAGCGGTTGGCCGGCGGCGCAGCACGGCATGGATGCGGGCCAGCAGTTCACGGGGATTGAAGGGCTTGGCAAGGTAGTCATCGGCACCGACTTCCAGTCCGACGATACGGTCCACGTCCTCACCCTTGGCGGTCAGCATGATGATGGGGGTACGGTCGTTGGCGGCGCGCAGCCGGCGGCAGATGGAAAGGCCATCCTCGCCGGGCATCATCAGGTCCAGGACGATCAAATCGACCGCGTCGCGCAGCATGATGCGGTTCAGCGCCTTGCTGTCCTCGGCAAGAATGACTTCAAAACCTTCCTGGGCCAAGTAGCGGCGGAGCAGATCGCGAATGCGGGCGTCGTCGTCAAGAATCAGTATTTTGTCGGCACGGGCGTTGGGTTGAGCTTGGGTCATAGTCATCTGGTAATTTGTAACAGAGCCATTTTGAAGGCTGAAAACACGAGATGTCTCATTTTTCAGTCGCTTTGACACACTGTTACACAAGTTGCGGCTGCATGCACGCACAGGATTTGATTGTGGCAATCCTCCTACAGCTGACCCGAAAAGTGCGTGTGAAAATTGCGCCCCGCGCTGTGTGACCGCCGTAAGTCGTAAAAAAGCAGCTACCAGGCGAAGGCGACCAAACCTGTTTAGGCCTACGGCCGCCACCAGATCTGGCGTGGCATGACTTGCCAAAGCCACAAAATGCTGCTCGCTTTAACCCCTTTTTGGCGCTCTCCATCGTTTCATTCTTTTCCTGGCCAACCGTGGCCAAGTCCAGATCAACCACCCGAAAGGTAAATCCCGATGCGAATTTCGAAATCGATTGCTGTCTGTGTCCTGCTGGGGGGCGCTGCGATGGCGTCTGCCGTAATGGCTCAGCCCATGCACCACGAGCCTTTGCAGAACGTGGCCCAGATCTCGACCAACGGCTCCGTGGAAGTGCAGCAGGACTTGCTGTCAATCTCGCTGAACACCACCCGGGACGGTACCGATGCAGGCGTTGTGCAGGCTCAGCTCAAGCAGGCGCTGGACACCGCGCTGGCCCAAGCCAAGCAGGCGGCGGTTCCCGGCCAGATGGACGTACGCACCGGCAACTTCAGCCTTTACCCTCGCTACAACAAGGACGGCAAGATCAATGGCTGGCAGGGCTCGACCGAACTGGTGCTGGAAGGCAAGGACTTTCCACGCATTACCGGCACCGCTGGCAAGATCCAGACCCTCACCATGGGTAACGTGAGTTTTTCCTTGAGCCGCGAACAGCGCGCCCGGGTGGAGGGCGAAGCCCAGGCGCAGGCCATAGAGCGCTTCAAGGCCAAGGCCGGCGAAGTGGCGCGCAGCTTCGGCTTTTCGAGCTACAGCCTGCGTGAAGTTTCCATCAACGCCAATGACCAGAACCCGCCGTCCCGCCCCCGCATGATGGCGATGTCGGCCAAGGCCGAAATGGCGGATGCGTCCATCCCCGTGGAAGCCGGCAAAAGCACTGTATGGGTCAACGTGTCGGGCTCTGTACAGATGAAGTAGGAGGGGTTCTAGCGCTTGCCGGCAGGCGTTACGTCCTGCAGTGTGGACGCCGCCAGCTGCTGCCCGCCGGCCTTGCGGCTGGCTTGGCGGGTTTTCTGGCTGTGGCGCGCCACCACCCGTGCGCGGAGATGGTCGTAAACCCAGTTGAAACCGAAGGTATAGGGCAGGAAGAACAGCACGATCGCAATGTCCAGCACAAAGGCTTCCCAGAGGCTAATGTCCAGCCACCAGGCGGCCAGCGGAACCACCGCGATGATGAGGCCTATTTCAAACAGCACCGCGTGCACGGCGCGCGCGCCCAGCGTTCGCTGAAACCCCATCCGGCGTTGCGCCCCGTCAAAAATGGCGTTGAACGCCATGTTCCAGGTCATCGCCATCAGCGACACCATTAAAGTGAGCAGCCCCATATGCGCCAGCGAATAGCCCAGCAGCCAGGTGCCCAGCGGCGCGCAGATGGCAATGGCCAGCACTTCAAACCCGAGGGCGTGGAAAAACCGTTCTTTGACTGACTTCTGGAGACTCACGACGAACTCGCTTTCTGGCTGATTTCGGCCGCCCCTTTTTGGGGCGGGCGGGGGAACTGGCGGCCTAGCTTGATATTTTTATCGATATTTTGAATACATTAAAATCGATAACTATCGTAAAAATAGATACAAAGGCCGTCATCTCGCCATGCGCCATTCCCCGGAAGCCCTGACCGCTTTTGCTGAAGCTGCCACCTTGGGCTCGTTTTCAGCCGCAGCCCGAAAGCTCGGTAAAAGCCAGTCGACCGTGAGCAGTGCCATTGCCAGACTGGAAATTGACCTGGGCGTCCCCCTGTTTGACCGCCGCAGCCGCAAGCCTGCCTTGACGGAGCCCGGCCGGGTCATGCTGGGGAAGGTGCAGGAAATCCTGGCTGCCAGCGACCGGCTGGATCGCGCCGCCAGCCAGTTGGGGGGCGGCATGGAGTCCAAGCTCAGCGTGGTCTGGTCAGATACCTACCAGTCGGACCGTTTTGAAGAGATGCTGTCGGCCTTTGAGAACCGCTTTCCCGATCTGGAGTTCGAATGCCTGATTGCCGAGCACGGCGATCTTGTGTCGCTGGTGCAGACTGGCCGGGCGCATATCGGTGTGGTGGCGGCGCAAAGTGCCTATCCGCCCGACGTTGGATCGGCCACGATTGCGGAACAGTCTGAAATTACCCTGTTCGTAGCCAACGCCCATCCGTTGGCCAGCCTGGGGGATGTGACCCCCGATGTTCTGGCCAACTTCCGCGAATTGCGGCTGGATACCTATATGGAGCAAGGCCCCCAGGGGCAGCCACAGTCGCGCCGCGCCTGGTCGGCCCCCAGTTACCTCATGCTGCTGGAAATGGCGGTGCTTGGCTTTGGCTGGGCAGCGATTCCGCGCTGGATGGTGACGCGCTTTGCCGCTGGAAAGCTGCACGAGCTCGATGCTCGCGGCTGGCCGCGACGGGTGCCTGTGGACGCTGTATGGTCACGCCATCGCCCCCTGGGCCGTGCTGGAACCTGGCTGCTGCAAGAGATGCTGGCTCCACACAGTGGAGTGGTTTTACGAAATAAAACAGACTAACCCAAGTACCGGTGGGCGTAAGCTGCTATGAAATTAATAGTGGTTGCAGGGAGTGAAACGCAAAACAGCCCGCGGTATTTGCATACCTGCGGGCAGCTCGGAGGACGAATGACGATTACGTCATCACGACCGTTTTAGAAGCGATAGCGCAGGCCGATGCTGGTCGTGCTCACGCGATCGTTGCCGGTGCCCACGAACTTCAGGTTGTGCTCGTCCCACTGCAGCACGGCAGACAATGCCGGGGTGAAGGCCCATTCCGCACCGATGCCGTAAGAAACGCCCCAGTCACTTTCACTGCCCGTGGCCAGCCCTGAAGCCGGGGCAGCCGACACACGGGTGCGGCCGTACGTCGTGCCGAGCTTGCCCAGCAGGTTGAATGAATTGCTCAGCGGCAGGCGTCCCACCAGGCTCAGGTTGATGCCCTCAGCCTTGGTGTCGCCGCCGCCACGGTTGACCTTACCGAAATCCGTGTAACCCAGCTCAAGACCAAAATTGTTGTTGAAATAACTGCCGCCGTAGATGTTGTACGACGTGTCATCGTTGCCGGAGCTGAAGCCGCCTGCACCACCTGGCAGCGAGAAATCCGACTGGCCCACGTTAAGTCCGAAATAGCGAGAGCCGGGTGCATAGAACGAGTAATTGGACGAATAACTGCTACCGGCGCCAGTGCTGGTTCCTGAGCTTTGTGCCTGGGCGCCAGAGGCGGCTGCCAGTGCTGCCATAGCCAGCACGGTTGCTGAGAAAGTTCGGGTCAATGCTTGCATGGTGCTTCCTTCATGGATGAATTTGGGTTCACGAATTGACGCAGGCCAACTCCAAAAAATGCGAGCGGCGTGTTGATTTCCGCTATGAAATTTAGAGGTTGAGCCGTTGTGGCTTTGTGGGCGCAATCGTGATGCGGCTGTAGGACAAGCGGAAGTTTGCGCATGGGCGCCACTCGTTCCCTAAGGGAACTACCAGCTCCAAAAGCAGTTTTTCCCAATGCTTTTCCAATGCTTTGCCAATGCAATGGCGTCTGTCTTTCAGCGTGGCGCTGCTGCTAAAGTCAAAGGCATGCAGCTCCTTACCCACCTGCCCGGAAGCACTCCGCTGGTTCTTGACTCTCCTCACAGCGGCACCGCCTATCCCGAGAACTTCAGGCATGCCTGCGAGCTCGCGGTATTGCGCAGCGCGGAAGACACACATGTCGAAAAACTGTATGACTTTGCTCCCGCCATGGGCGTGCACTGGATTGAAGCGCATTTCCCCCGCAGCTACCTGGACGCCAACCGCAATACCACCGAAATGGATGTATCGATGCTGGACGCGCCCTGGCCGGAGCCTGTGGAAACCGACCCCAAGATCATGTCCAAAGTTCGTTTGGGCAAGGGATTGATCTGGCGTACCACCGACGAAGGCGTGCCACTGTATGACCGGAAACTGCAGGTTGCGGAAGTGCAAATGCGCATAGCCCGGTGCTGGACACCTTATCACGCCGCAGTGGCGGAGGCCATTGATGCGGCCTTCAGGCAACACGGCTATAGCATCCACATCAATTGCCATTCCATGCCGGCGGTAGCCTCCGCAAGCGCCACCGACTTTCCGGGCGAAGAACACGCCGACTTTGTGGTGGGTGACCGTGACGGCACGACAGCCGCCAAGCCTTTGTCGGAACTGGTGTGCAGCCACCTGCGCGAGCGCGGATACAGCGTGGCCTACAACCATCCATACAAGGGCGTGGAACTGGTTCGCCGCCACAGCAGTCCCGATGAGCATCGGCACAGCATCCAGCTGGAGATCAACCGCAAGCTGTACATGGATGAAGCGACGCTGGAGATGACGCCGGGCAGCGAAGTGCTCAAGGCGACATTGCGGTCACTGGTCGAGGTGCTGCTGAAAACCGATCCACGCACGCTTTGATCCTGGGGGCAATCGCCTTCAGCCTCCAGCTTTTATGCAACCACCAACCTCCTGCCGCCATGCTTACTTTCTTCAATGACAGCCACCACGCGCACGCCCCGGTGTTCGAGTTTTTCCGTGGCGAGCGCGTCCCATGCTTCGAAACCCCGGCGCGCGCCGAGTTCGTCAAAGCCCGCCTGATCGAGCGGGGCCACGTCTTGTGCAAGCCAGAGGTGGACAGCCGTGCGGTGCTGGCAAAAGTGCATGCAAGCCGTTACCTTTCCTTTCTGGAACATGCCTGGCGCGACTGGACGGCACTGGAGGAAGGCAACGGCCAGCGTCAGCCATTTCCATCCGTGTGGCCTGTACGGTCGCTGCGCAGCGATGTGGAGCCCATCAACTTCACCGCGCGGCTCGGTCTGTATTCGATGGACAACGGCTCGCCGCTCTCGGCCGGCACCTGGCAAGCTGCCAAAGCCGGCGCTGATGCCGCAGCCAGCGCCGCGGCCTTTCTCACCGCGGGTGAGCGTGCCGCGTTTTGCTGCAGCCGCCCGCCCGGCCACCATGCCGGCCCTGACTTCATGGGTGGCTACTGCTTCTTGAACAACGCTGCCGTGGCTGCGCAGGCCTTGCGTGACGGCGGCGCGACGCGCGTGGCGGTGCTCGATGTCGATTACCACCATGGCAATGGGACGCAAAGCATTTTTTACCACCGCGCAGACGTGTTTTTCGCCAGCCTGCATGGCGATCCGATGACCGAATACCCGTTTTACCTGGGCCACACCGATGAGATCGGAGAGGGTGAGGGCGAAGGGTTCAACCTGAACCTGCCGCTCGCTGCCGGTTGCACGGTGCCGCAATGGTTTGAGGCACTTGAAACCGCCTGTCTGCGTATAAACGGCTACCGTGCCGATGCGCTGGTGGTATCGCTGGGGCTGGACACCTTCGCCGAAGACCCGATTTCCAAATTCTCATTGCAGCCAGATGACTTTGTCCGGCTGGGCGCGCGACTCGGAAAATTGGGCCTGCCTACCGTGTTTGTGCTGGAGGGTGGCTATGCGGCCGCAGCGCTGGGCACCAATGCCGTCAACGTTATTGAAGGGTTTGAGGGCCGTTGATGGATCATGTTGATTGCGTGGTGATTGGCGCGGGCGTAGTGGGACTGGCAGTGGCGCGCGCGCTGGCCTTGCAGGGCAGGGAGGTGATGGTGCTGGAAGCTGCAGATGCCATCGGCACCGGCACCAGCTCGCGCAACAGCGAGGTGATCCATGCCGGCATCTATTACCCGCAAGAATCGCTCAAGGCGAAGCTCTGTGTGGAAGGCAAGGGCCTGTTGTATGACTACTGTGCGGAACGCGGCATAGGCCACAGGCGCTGCGGCAAGCTGATCGTCGCGACCAGCGAAGCGCAGGTCGCGCAACTGAAATCCATCCGTGAAAAGGCAACCGCCAACGGCGTGAATGACCTGTTGCTGCTGACCCGCGAGGAAGCCCGGGCGATGGAGCCCCAACTTGAATGCGTGGCGGCGCTGCATTCGCCCAGCACCGGCATTGTCGACAGCCATGGCCTTATGCTGGCGCTACAGGGCGATCTGGAGAACGCAGGCGGACTTGTGGTGCTGAATTCACCCCTAGCCCAGGCAAAATGTGCGCAAGCAGCTATTGATTTGATAGCAAAGGACGGTACGGAGCTGCAGGCTAAAACTGTCGTCAATGCGGCGGGACTGCAGGCACAACACCTGGCCAGCCATTTTTCCGGCCTGTCAGCGCAGCATGTGCCGCCCAGCCACTATGCCAAAGGCAATTACTTCACGTTGCCGGGACGCTCGCCTTTTAATCGCCTCATTTATCCTGTACCCGAAGCCGCCGGCCTGGGTGTGCACCTCACTATCGACCTTGGCGGCCAGGCTAAATTCGGGCCCGATGTGCAGTGGGTCGATTCACCTGATGACCTCGTCGTGGATGCGGCGCGCGGCGATGCGTTTTATGCCGAGGTGAGAAAGTACTGGCCCGCATTGGCCAATGGTGCGCTCATGCCCGGTTATGCGGGCATACGCCCCAAGATCCAGGCGCCCCATGAAGCCGCGAGAGATTTCCTGATTCAAGGGCCGCGTGATCACGGTGTGGGCGGCCTGGTCAATCTTTTTGGTATTGAGTCGCCAGGGCTGACGAGCTCACTGGCGATTGGCGATTACGTAAGCCGGATGCTGCGCATTCCCTGACTTTTACTGTGCGGCCCAGCCGCCGTCCATGTTCCAGGCCACGCCGCGCACGTTGTTGCCGGCGGGTGAGCAGAAAAATACCGCAAGCGCACCCAGCTCTTCGGGCGTGGTGAACTGCATCGACGGCTCTTTTTCGCCCAGCAGTTGTTTGATGGCGGCTTCGTTGCTGATATTGCCTGCTGTAGCTTTCGCATCCACCTGTTTTTGCACCAGGGGCGTCAGCACCCAGCCGGGGCAGATGGCGTTGCAGGTCACGCCCGTTGTGGCGTTTTCCAGCGCGGTGACTTTGGTCAGGCCCACAATGCCGTGTTTGGCCGCGACGTAGGCCGATTTTTCGGCGGAACCCACCAGGCCATGCACTGAAGCCACGTTGATGATGCGGCCCCAGCCTTTTCCGCCATTGGCCGCCAGCATGGCCGGTAGTGCCAGGCGCGTGGCGTGGAAGGCGCTGCTCAGGTTGATGGCGATCACGGCGTCCCATCGCTCGACGGGGAAGTTCTCGACACGTGCCACGTGCTGGATGCCGGCGTTGTTGACGAGGATGTCGACCTGGCCGAACTGCGCGGCGGCATAACGCATCATGTCCTCGATATCGGCGACCTTGCTCATGTCTGCACCGTGGTAAGCCACACGCGCACCCAGCGCTTCGACTTCGGCCTTGGGACCGTCAACATCGCCAAAGCCGTTGATGACGATGTTGGCGCCCTGCGCCGCAAGCGCCTTGGCAATGCCCAGGCCGATCCCGCTGGTTGACCCGGTGACGAGGGCTGTTTTACCTTTGAGCATAGTATTTCTCCGGATGATTTACGATGGTTGAATCTGGATCGGAACCCTGCGCTGCAGGTCGCACCTGATCGATCTCTCAAGCAATTATCGAGCCTTTGAACTGAACTGCCACCTCATGACCCAACCTACGCTGAACTACGTAAATTGCCCCGATGCTACTGGCGGACATCGCATGGCGTACTGGCAATGGGGCCGGCCGGACAGCGCGCATGTGGTGGTGTGCGTCCACGGCCTGTCGCGCCAGGGCCGCGATTTTGACGTGCTGGCGCGGACTTTATGCGAGCAGGCACAGGACGGTATCCGTGTAGTCTGCCCCGATGTGGTTGGCCGCGGGGAAAGCGATTGGCTGAAAGACCCCATGGGCTATCAGTTGCGGACTTATGCCTCTGACATGCTGGCGATGCTCAGCCAACTGCAGTCCCAGGCGACAGTCGGTTCGCTGGACTGGGTGGGAACCAGCATGGGCGGGCTGATTGGCCTGGCGGTGTGCGGAACGCCCGGGTTGAGCGTCGCCGGGCCGCCCCAAGGCGCGAAGGCGCCCTCCGGGGGCAGCGCAGCACGCGAACCGGCAAGCGCGGGAATCCCATTGTTGCCTGCACCAGTACGTCGGCTGGTATTGAACGATGTCGGGCCAGCCATCCAGTGGGAAGCGATCGTGCGGATTGGAACTTACCTCGGAAAGGCCGGTCATTTTGGGTCAGTGCAGGAAGCGGCCGATGCGATGTGGGCTATTTCCCAAAGCTTTGGCCCGCACACGCGTGAGCAGTGGCTGGCGCTGTCGCGACCCATGCTGAGGCGCGTCTCCAGCGCCGCCGATGCCTTGTGGCGCCTGCATTACGATCCGGCCATCGCCATACCCTTCAAGCAGGAGACCGAAGAATCGGCGCGGCAGGGCGAGGATGTGCTCTGGCATCTCTACGACAATATCAAGGCCGAAACGCTGGTGATACGGGGCAAACAGTCGGATCTGCTCAGTCCCCAGACAGCGCAAGCCATGACGGCACGCGGACCGCGTGCGCGTCTTGTGGAATTTGAAGGGGTAGGGCACGCGCCCACACTGACCGCGGCAGACCAGGTGGCGGCGGTGGCCGGTTTCCTGCTTGGCTGATCCCGTTTTGCTGGTGCCATGCACCGCCTGCCTCGCAACTATTTGACTGAAGTTTCATGAAAAGCAATGTGGTCGGGCCCGGTAGCCCGACAGCCTCCCAGGGGCCGAATGCCTCCATCGTGACCGCCACGGCCGACAGCCTGCCGGACCAGCCTCATGCGCTGGCCCGTGCCCGGGCATTTGCCGAGCCACTGATCGCCAGCGAAACGCACGATACCGGTGAAAACATCCTCGCGCATGCCGATGCCGTGGCCGCCATCCTGAAGAACATTGGCGGTTCGGAAGCCATGCAGGCGGCCACCTACCTGGTGTATGCGTGCCAGCACCTGAACAAGCCGCAGGAAGTCATCACCAAGGCGTTCGGGGCCAACTATGCCGCGCTGGCGCTGGAGACCACCAAGTTGGTCCAGGTCCAGCGGCAGGCTCGCACTGCCAATGCCAAGGCGCATCTGCTCGACGACCCGGCTGCGCAAACGGAAAACGTGCGCAAGATGCTGCTGGCGTTCTCACGCGACCTGCGGGTGGTGATGCTGAGGCTGGCGTCGCGCCTTCAAACCCTGCGCCACTACGCGGCCACCCGGCAACCCGCCCCTTTGCCGCTGGCCCACGAATCGCTGCACGTGTTTGCGCCGCTGGCCAATCGCCTGGGCATCTGGCAGATCAAATGGGAAATGGAAGACCTGGCCTTCCGCTTCCTCGAGCCCGATACCTACAAGCAGACAGCCCGCCTGCTGGACGAAAAGCGCGTGGAGCGCGAAGGCTTCATGGAGGCATTGCGCGCGCAGCTGGAGCGCGAGCTGAACCAGAACGGTATTGCCGCGTTGGTGCAAGGCAGGCCCAAGCATATCTACAGCATCGTCAAGAAGATGCGCGGCAAGTCGTTGGACTTCGAGCAGGTGTTCGACATCCGTGCCTTGCGCGTGATTGCCGCTGACGTGAAGGGCTGTTATGCAGCACTCGGATTTGTGCATTCGCGCTTTACTCCGGTGGACGGCGAGTTTGACGACTACATTGCCAAACCGAAGTCCAACGGCTACCAGTCTTTGCACACCGTGGTACGCGACGAAGCTGGAAGGGCGGTAGAGATCCAGGTGCGCACGCAGGCCATGCACGATCATGCGGAGCATGGCGTGGCCGCGCATTGGGCTTACAAGGAGGCGGGGGCCAAGGGCTATGCCGGGGTGTCGGCCAGCAGTGAATACGACGCCAAGATCGCGGTGCTGCGCCAGCTGCTGGCCTGGGAGCGCGACCTGTCAGGCCCGGCGTCACAGCGTGCGCGCGATGCCAAGCAGGGCCTGTTCGAAGACCGCATCTATGTGCTGACCCCCGATGCCGCCGTCGTGGAGTTGCCGCAGGGCGCGACGACAGTGGACTTTGCGTATAGCGTGCACACCAGCCTGGGGCACCGTTGCCGGGGTGCGCGTATTGATGGGGTGATGGTGCCGCTCAATACACCGCTGCAGAACGGCCAGACAGTGGAAGTCATCACGGTAAAGGAGGGCGGGCCCTCGCGCGATTGGCTCAATCCCGAACTGGGTTTTTTGTGCAGCCATCGTGCCAAGTCAAAAGTCCGGGCCTGGTTCAATGCCCTGGCGATGGAGCAGACCATAGCCAGGGGACGGGAAGCCGTGGAAAAACTGCTTCAACGCGAGGGCAAGACTGCCATGAAGCTGGACGACCTTGCGGTGCAGCTTGGTTTCAAGGCGGCGGACGATTTGTTTGAAGTCGTTGGCAAGGACGAGTTGTCGCTACGCACGATTGAAAACATGCTCAGGCCGCCGGAGCCGGTCTTGAGCCAGGACGACTATGTACTGGCGAAAAGGGCGCGTGCACCCAATCCGAACGCAAAAAGCGGTGGTGGCGTATTGGTGGTTGGCATGGGGTCGCTGTTGACCCAACTGGCCAAATGCTGCAAGCCCGCGCCGCCTGATGAGATCCTGGGTTTTGTCACCAAGGGCAAGGGCGTCAGCATTCACCGCAGTGACTGCAGCAACTTTCGCAACATGGCCAGTGGCAGCCCGGACAGGGTGATCGAGGTGGAATGGAACTCACCCAAAACGCCGGATGGCACGGTGTATCCGGTGGATGTGGCCGTCGAGGCGGCCGACCGGCAGGGCTTGCTGCGCGACATTTCAGAGGTATTTGCCAAGGAAAAAATGAATGTGATCGGTGTGCAGACGCAGTCGGTCAAGGACAATCGCGGCGGTACGGCGTGGATGACCTTCACCGTGGAGGTGGCGCAATCTGGTCGCCTTAACCAGGTGTTGGGCATCGTGGCCGAGGTGCCCGGTGTGCGCTCTGCACGGCGTCGCTAGGGCCATGTCCGGTTCTTTTTGCAGCATTTTTTGCAGACGACCCGGGAACCTCGTTTTGCTTTGCTACAATACGAGCTTCGAACAGTCCTTAGGCGCGTAGCTCAGCTGGTTAGAGCACCACCTTGACATGGTGGGGGTCGTTGGTTCGAGTCCAATCGCGCCTACCAATTCCCTCAACAGGTTCCTGTACCGGCTTGCATCTTTTGTGATGCAGGTCCATCACACAGGGTAAACCAAGGGGATTGAGTACATCAGAATTCCTAGAATGTATTGAATCCCGGCGTTTCGGCGCCGGTCGTCATTCAGAGGAGAAATCAGTGTCAAAAAGCAAATCCACCAGCCAGGCATCCGGCAACGCCCCTTCCCAGGGTGAAGCAGCTGCCGACGGTAACACCGGCGCCAAAAGCGGCCGGGCTACCGGCAAGGCTGCGGCGTCCCGCGTGATCAAGAAGTACCCGAACCGCCGGCTCTACGACACCGAGACCTCGACGTACATCACGCTCACTGAAGTGCGTCAGTTGGTTATGGACAGCGCTGATTTTGTCGTGCGTGATGCCAAGACCAATGAAGATCTGACGCGTAGCATTCTTCTGCAAATTATTCTTGAAGAAGAAACTGGTGGCGCTCCGATGTTCACCGAGGCCGTGCTGGCCAACATCATCCGTTTTTACGGCAACGCGATGCAAAGCTTTATGGGCGCTTACCTGGAGAAGAATGTCCAGAGTTTTATGGACCTGCAGGTGAAAATGGCCGAACAGTCCAAGGGGCTGACGCCCGAGATGTGGGCGCAGTTCATGAATGCCCAATCCCCGATGATGCAGGGCATGATGGGCACTTATGTGGAGCAATCCAAGAATGTTTTTACGCAGATGCAGGAGCAAATGCAAAAACAAAGTGAGCAGATGTTGCAGGCTTTCGGCCTGAAACGTTGAGTAAACAGCCAGGGGTTGAATCTCTGGCGGTCCTGAAAATCAGTGACCTGAGACAATACACCCCATGAGCGAAGTTATTTCCCCACCAATTCCCGTGAATACCAAACCCGCGCCGCGCGTGGGATTTGTCAGCCTGGGCTGCCCCAAGGCCCTCACCGATTCCGAATTGATCCTCACGCAATTGAGCGCCGAGGGTTACCAGACCTCCAAAACGTTCGAAGGTGCGGACCTGGTGATCGTCAATACCTGCGGGTTCATCGACGATGCAGTCAAGGAAAGCCTCGACACCATTGGCGAGGCATTGGCCGAAAACGGCAAGGTCATCGTCACCGGTTGCCTCGGTGCCAAAGCGGGTGAGGGCGGCGGCAATCTGGTGCGCCAGATGCACCCCAGCGTATTGGCAGTGACGGGCCCGCATGCGACGCAAGAAGTGATGGATGCGGTGCACCTGAACCTGCCCAAGCCGCATGACCCCTTCGTGGACTTGGTGCCCAACGCCTTCGGCATTGCCGGCATCAAGCTGACGCCCAAGCATTACGCCTACCTGAAGATCAGCGAAGGCTGTAATCACCGCTGTACGTTTTGCATCATTCCTTCCATGCGTGGCGATCTGGTGTCGCGGCCTATCGGTGATGTGCTCAATGAGGCACGGGCCTTGTTCGAAGGCGGCGTGAAGGAACTGCTGGTAATCAGCCAGGACACCTCGGCTTATGGCGTGGACGTCAAGTACCGCACCGGCTTTTGGGACGGTAAACCCGTCAAGACGCGGATGCTGGAGCTGGTGCAGGCGCTGGGCGAGATAGCCGAGCCCTATGGCGCCTGGGTACGCCTGCATTATGTCTATCCGTATCCCAGCGTGGATGAAGTGCTGCCGCTGATGGCAACCGGCAAGGTGCTGCCTTACCTTGACGTACCCCTGCAGCACAGCCACCCTGATGTGCTCAAGCGCATGAAGCGGCCCGCCAGTGGTGAGAAGAACCTTGAGCGCATTGCACGCTGGCGCGAGATCTGCCCCGAGATCGTCATTCGCAGCACCTTTATCGCTGGTTTTCCCGGCGAGACTGAAGCGGAGTTCGAGCACCTGCTCGACTTCATGCGCGAAGCCAAAATCGACCGCGCAGGTTGCTTTGCATACAGCGCCGTGGAAGGCGCCACGGCCAACGACATTCCCGGCATGCTGCCGATGGAGTTGCGTGAAGACCGGCGCGCCCGTTTCATGGCGGTGGCCGAGGCGGTCTCCAGTCAGAAGCTTCAGCAGCGCATAGGCGCGACCATGCAGGTGCTTGTGGATTCAGCGCCGGCATTGGGCCGCAAGGGCGGCACCGGGCGTTCCTATGCCGATGCGCCCGAGATTGACGGCGTGGTCAAGCTATTGCCCCCGGAGAAAATCAGCAAGACGCTGAAAGTGGGCGAATTCACCCGGGCCCGCATCGTTGGAACCCAGGGTCACGACCTGGTTGCCGTACCTGTTTGATTAAAACTGCGGATGAAAAACCGGGCGTCAAAACAAGGCCCGGCCACAAAAAAAGCCACTGGGTCACAGTGGCTTTAATCTTGCTTTTTTCCAGAGCTCGTTTCAGAGTCTGGAAGCTGTTTGGTGTATCTGGTGCCCGGGAGAGAACTCGAATCTCCACATCTTGCGATACACGGACCTGAACCGTGCGCGTCTACCAATTCCGCCACCCGGGCACAGCTAGCAGTGTACCATTACTTCAACGCTTTCTCAGGGCCAAGTCCCCAAATTTTCCTGAAATATTTCGGCTGCATACTTAAACCCGGCAGCCTCCAACGAAAAGAGACTTTCTATCAAAACAACTCACTCCCATCCGGGCGGATCGTCCGCTCACTCATCCGGTTTGCTCGCTGAATTCGAGGGCACGGTTTCCGGCCATCGCGACGGCCACGGTTTCGTATTACGCGATGACGGCGAGGCGGATATTTACCTGCCGCCCAACGAAATGCGCGCGGTCCTGCACAAGGACCGCGTCAAGGCGCGCATCGTGCGGCACGACCGCAAAAACCGGCCAGAAGGCCGCGTGACAGAGATCATTGAGCGCTCTTCCAACCCCATCATCGGCCGCCTGCTGCAGGAGAGCGGCGTCTGGCTGGTAGCACCCGAAGACAAGCGCTACGGCCAGGACGTACTGATTCCGAAGGGTGCCACCGGATCGGCCAAGGCCGGCCAGGTCGTGGTGGTGCAGCTTACCGAGCCGCCGGCACTGTTTGGCCAGCCGGTAGGCCGCGTCAAGGAGGTGCTCGGCGAAATCGACGATCCCGGCATGGAAATCGAAATCGCCGTGCGCAAGTACGGCGTGCCGCATGAATTCAGTGATGAAGCGCTGGCCCTGGCCCGCGCCCTTCCGGATGCCGTGCGGCCTGCTGACAAGAAACACCGCATTGACTTGACAGACGTGCCGCTGGTCACCATCGACGGTGAGGATGCCCGCGACTTTGATGACGCCGTTTATTGCGAGCCCGCCAAAGTGGGGCGCGGAAAGGGCTGGCGCCTGCTGGTGGCCATTGCCGACGTGAGCCACTATGTGGAAACCGGCAGCGCCATCGATGTTGACGCCTATGACCGCGCCACCAGCGTGTATTTCCCGCGCCGCGTGATCCCGATGCTGCCGGAAAAACTTTCCAATGGCCTTTGTTCGCTCAACCCCAATGTCGAGCGCCTGTGCATGGTTTGCGACATGCTGGTCAATGCCAAAGGTGAGGTGCACGCCTACCAGTTCTACCCGGCGGTGATGTTCAGCCAGGCGCGTTTTACCTATACCGAAGTGGCTGCCATTCTGGCCAACACGCGCGGCCCCGAAGCCGCGCAGCGCAAGGCACTGGTGCCGCATTTGCTCGATTTGCATGATGTGTACCAGGCGCTGCTCAAGGAGCGTGGTGAACGCGGCGCAGTGGACTTTGAAACCACCGAAACCCAGATTGTTTGCGACGAAGCCGGCCGGATTGAAAAAATCGTACCTCGCACCCGCAATGTGGCACACCGCCTGATCGAAGAAGCCATGCTGGCCGCCAACGTCTGTTCCGCGGACTTCATTGCCCAGAGCAAGCATGTGGGCCTGTACCGCGTGCACGAAGGCCCGACCCCCGAGAAGAAGGAGATGCTGCGCAACTACCTGAAGGCGGCCGGCATCGGCATGACCATTAGCGACGATCCGGAGCCGGGAGAGTTCCAGAAGATTGCCATCGCCACCAAAGACCGCCCGGACGCGCAGCAGATTCACTCCATGCTGCTGCGCTCCATGCAGCAAGCCATCTACACGCCGATGAACAGCGGCCATTTCGGCCTGGCGTATGAGGCTTACACGCACTTCACCAGCCCCATCCGGCGCTATCCCGATTTGCTGGTGCATCGCGTGATCAAGGCGGTTCTGAACAAAGCCAAGTACCAGCTGCCGGTCCTGCCCACGCCGGGCGAAGCCGAGGCCAAGTTGTCCAAACGCCTGGCCGCGCGTGTCAAGGAACCGACCCAAAAGCCGAAAAAAGCCAGTGCCGACGAACTCGCCTGGCAGGCTGCCGGCCTGCATTGCAGCGCCAACGAGCGCCGCGCCGACGAGGCCAGCCGCGACGTGGAGGCCTGGCTCAAGTGCAAGTACATGCGCGAGCATCTGGGCGAGGAATTCGGCGGCGTCGTCACGGCAGCCACCGGCTTCGGCATCTTCGTCACGCTGGACGCGATGTACGTTGAAGGCCTGGTGCACATCACCGAACTAGGCGGCGAATACTTCCGATTCGATGAGGCCCGCCAGGAGTTGCGCGGCGAGCGCACCGGCATTCGCTATGCGATTGGCACGCGGGTGCGCGTGCAGGTCAGCCGGGTGGACCTGGATGGCCGCAAGATTGACTTTCGCCTGGTGAATGAGGGCCAGGATCTGGTCGGCCGCGCCATGAAGGACAAGACGGGCGGCCATGCAGCGGAATTGCCGGCGCAGGAGCGCGGTGCTACGCGCCACGCGGCGGAACCCCGAACCGGCAAGGCGGGCAGCAAGAGCGCCGGGAAGCGGTCGGAGTCACGTTCAAGTGGCCGCGGCGGCAGCGCGGCGGCCAGCCGCAGCGCAGGCAGCAGTGAAAGGGCGCCCAAATCGCCTATCCAGGCTCTCAAGGCCGCTGTCAAGAAAGCTGCGGGCAGCCCGGGCCGCAAGCAGGGCAAGAAGCCGCGCCGCTAGGAAAGCCCTGAAGCCGTGCAATTTCCTGCCGTCCGTTTTATTTTTCCTTCTTCTGTTGCCACGGCCAAGACCGCTTGCCCATGCTGATCCGCATTCTGTCCTTCCTGCTTGAGACGCTGTTCTTCCTGTTGATCGCAGCGGCCTTGCTGCGGGCCTGGATGAACTGGGTCAGGGTCAACATGACGTCCCAGCCCGGCAGCTTTGTGATGGCGGTGACCGATTGGCTGGTCAAACCTTTGCGCCGCGTGCTGCCCAGGTCGGCGATGCAGTCCCGGGTGGACTGGGCCAGCATATTGGCGGCCGCGCTGCTGGCAGTTGCTTATGCCTTACTGTGGGGGCTGTTGTTTGGTTTGCTGCTGGGCGGCACCCCTTGGGCTGCAGGCATCGGACCTTTAGCTTTGCTGACGCTCCTGTCGTTTGCATTGAAGATGCTGATCCGTGTGGCACTGCAAACCCTGTTGATCCTGGTCCTGGGTTTTGCCATTCTTTCGTGGGTGCAGCCCGGCTCGTCCGCTTATGCGTTGCTGGGGCGCCTGACCGAGCCTTTGCTGGCACCTCTGCGCCGCGTAATCCCGATGGTGGGCGGCGTGGATTTGTCCGCGCTGGTGCTCATTGTCCTGGTTCAAATCGCGCTGATGATTCTGGTTTAGCAGCATCTGGCGCGCTCGCTGCCGTAGTTGCTTGTGCAAGCGCCAGTGTTGAGGCCGTCAGGATCCGTCCGGTGTCCCCGGCAGCCCAGTCGTCGGCCAGACGGCCATGGGCAAATACCGCATGGCATGCGGCCTCAAATGCATTCAACCCTTCGGCCAGCCGTGCGCCCACCATGCCCGCCAGCACATCACCGGTGCCGGCCGTGGCCAGCAGGGCGTTGCCGGTGCTGTTGATGGCGCTGCTGCGGCCTGGCGCTGCGATCACCGTTCCAGAACCCTTGAGCACCACCACGCACTGGAACCGTTCGGCAAGCTGCCGGGCCGATGCCGGGCGGTCGGACTGAACCGCAGCAGCTGTGGTCCCGGCCAGCCGGGCAGCTTCCAGAGGGTGCGGTGTCAGCACCGTGGAGTAGCCACGGCCTTGCCGGGCGGCAAGTTGCGTCTGGAATTGCGTGTCACCGGCAATGGCGTTGAGCGCATCGGCATCCAGCACCAGGCGCCGGGCTGTAGACAGCACCGTGGCCAGCACGGCCTTGACGGCATCGCCACCGCCGCAGCCGCACACCACCACTTGCTGCGCGAGGTCCAACGCCTCGGGCGCGCGGAACATCAGCTCCGGCTGCTGCGGATCGACGGTAATGGCCGGGTTGCCAAGCAGCGCCACCAGAACGCGGCCGGCACCGGCATGCAGGGCGGCACGCGCCGCCAGCAGCGCGGCGCCCGCCATGTGGCTCTGGGCGGTGGACTCGCCCCCCAGCACGGCCACGTCGCCAAAGCTGCCTTTATGGCTGGCATGCGCGTTGGCTGAACGGGGCGACTGCAGGGCCTGGTCGGCGCCCAGCAGCCAGGCGTCCGTGCGGCTGGGGGCACTGGGTTGCCCTTCCCGTATGCCAAGATCATCAAACCACACCTGGCCCGCCCAATCCTTGCCGCTGGCCGTGAACAGCCCGGTTTTCAGGGTTAAAAGGCTTAAGGTAAAAGTGGTTGTGCTCCTTGTCGAATGGGCGCGAGCAGCTATCAAATTTGTAGCTGATCCGGTGTCCGCATTCAGCCCGGTCGGCATGTCCACCGCCAGCCGCGGCATGCCGCTGGCCTGCATGTGCGCCAGCCACGCCAGCATCAGGGCCGTACCTGGATGGTCAGGATTCAGAGCGCCGCCTATACCCAACAGCGCATCGATGCAGAAATCAAAGTCACCAGGGGGCTGCTCCGCCATGGGCACGCCCGCGGCGACGGCGCGTTCGCGCGAGGCATGGGCATCGGGCGGCAGGCTGGTTTTGCCGGCGGACGGGCCGGTCCAGGTCAGGACCACCGTTTTGCCCCACCGGTGCAGGTGCATGGCGGCCTCAAAACCGTCGCCGCCGTTGTTGCCGGGGCCGCAGGCGATCCAGATGCGCTGCGCATGCGGCGCCAGGGCCAGCGCCAGGCGCGCCACCGAGAGGCCGGCCCGCTGCATCAGCGTGTGAGGCGGCAGCTCCGCGGCGGCATGCCGTTCAAGTTCACGCGTGGCCGCTACGCTGTGAAGCGGCTCGCTACGGGCACTGGAAATTTTTCGCATCGCCCGATTGTGCGTCCCTCAAAACAAAAAAGCGCGGCAGACCGGGCTTTTTGGGGGAGGGCTGGAGTCCTTCAACCCAGGCGGCTGACGCCAAGGCCTTCCATGTCGATGTCCGCGTTTTTCCCGGCCATCAGGTCGGCCAGTACCCGCGCGCTGCCGCAGCTGAGAGCCCAGCCGCTGGAGCCATGTCCGAGGTTGAGCCACAGGCCGGGAATGCCGCTATCGCCGATGACGGGTGGGCCGTCGGGCAGCATGGGGCGGGCACCTTTCCACTCCTGCACGCTCGCCCCAGTGTTGGAGAGCTGGGCCGCGCCCGGAAACCAGTCGTGCAGCACCTTGTAGAGCGTCTGGATCGACGACGCCCGCTTGTTGTCAAGCGTGCCGCCGATTTCGGCACTGCCCGCCACGCGCACACGGTTGCCCAGCCGGGAAATCGCGACCTTGTAGCGCTCGTCCATCAGCGCGCTGCGCGGGGCGTTCAGCGGTTCGCGAATCGGCGCGCTGATGGAGTACCCATAAACCGCAGCCATGGGAATCTTCAGGCCCAGCGGCCTCAGGAGCTCGGCGGAAGCCAGGCCGGCACACATGACCACACGGTCGAAGCTGCGCGGGTTGGTCTCGCCCGCTATCAAAATGCTAGCTGCTTGCGCTCGTTCCATTTGGGCTACAGCCCTATTGAACTCGAAAATAACGCCGATGCGCTGAGCCTCGTTCTTCAGCAGGAGGGCAAACTGGCGGCAATTGGCCACCTCGTCATGGGGCAGGTGGATTGCTCCCAGGAAGTCGGTGTCCGTGCTCAGCGCAGGCTCGATCTTGCGTACCTCGTCGGGGCCAATTTCCTTGAACACCACGCCTGCGTCTCGCAGCACGGCCAGGCCCGGTTGCACCAGCCTGGCGTCTTTTTCGGAGCGCAGCAGCACCATGTAGCCGGGACTGCCGTCGTACTCGAGCTCCAGTTCCGCTGTCAGGTGATGCAGCCTTTCGCGGCTGTAGAAAGCCAGGCGCTGCATGCGTGCGCGGTTGGCCAGGTAGGTTTCGAGCTTGCAGGCGCGGAACCACTTCCATATCCATGCCAGGTCGCGGCCCGACAGCGGCAGGCCGAGCTTGACCGGTGCGTGATGGCTGAACAGGTGGCTGATGACCTTGCCCGGCATGCCCGGCGCGGCCCAGGGCGTGACATACCCGGGCGCGACCAGGCCGGCGTTGGCAAAGCTGGTTTCCTCGGCCGCGGCGCCGCGGCGCTCAAAGACGGTGACCTCATGGCCGTCCAGGGCCAGTTCGTAAGCTGTGGTGATGCCGATGATGCCGGCGCCAATGACGGCAACCTTCATGTGAGGCTCCTGCGGTCATGCAGGGCGGCCAAAGGTCGTGTGGCGGGAGAGTTCTTTTTGTTCATTTTTATAAGAAAAGGCTGTAGACCAATGGAAATGGGCGCCAGCAGCTATTGTTTTTATAGTGAATTCGTCATGGCAGCTTCTACCTGCAGAGCCAGGTCCAGCACCGCATCATCATGCAGGGCCGCATGCCACAGCATCAGGCCCACGGGGAGCTGGCCGGGTGTATGGCAGGGCAGGGAGATGGCGCAACCGTCGAGCATGTTAACCACGGAGGTGTTGCGCAGCAGCAGGCCATTGACCCGGAAGAACTCGGTGTCGTCGCCCAGCAGGCCGGCAATCGGCGGCGCGACGATGGGGACGGTGGGCGAGAGCACTGCATCAAAGCCTTGCAGGCGAGCTTCCATGCGGGCGATCCAGGCCTTGCGGGCGGCTAGCAGGTCAATGTAGTCGGCCGCACTCATGCCCGCACCGCGCAGGATGCGCAAGGCCACGCGCGGGTCGTATTCGGCCTGGCGCCTGGCGATTAATGTGCGGTGCCAGGCATAGCTTTCCGCGGCTGAGAGGCCCCCGGTGGCGTTGATGGTCGCCAGGTCGGCGATTTCCTCCAGGCCGACCTCTTCGATATGCGCACCCGCCTGGCGGAGTACCCTCAGGGTGCGCCCAAACGCTTCGGCGACAGTGTTGTCCAGGAGGTCCTGCATCACGGTGCGGGCGACAGCAAGGCGGCAGGATGCCAGGGGCTTGCCAGCCAGCCGGACCTTGCGTGCCGCCAGAACCTCGTGCACCGTGATCGCATCACGCACTGAGCGGGTGAGGGCGCACACGGTGTCGAGGCTGGGGGACAAGGGGATGGCACCCTCCGTGGGCACCAGACGCGCGGTACTTTTGAACCCGACGATGCCGCAAAGTGCCGCCGGGATACGTATCGAGCCGCCGGTGTCTGAGCCGAGCCCGACCAGAGCGGCACCTGTAGCCACCGAAACTGCCGCACCAGAGGACGACCCCCCCGGGATCCGCGCTATTTTTGGGTCAGCAGGATTGACGGGTGTCCCGTAGTGCGGGTTGATGCCGACGCCCGAGAAGGCAAATTCGACCATGTTGGTCCGTCCCACGAACGTGGCGCCAGCGGCATGCAGGCGGGCCACGGCCGGGCAGCTTTCCCCGACGGGCGCGGCCGCAGCCAGCACGGTGGATCCGGCTGCGGTGGTCTGCCCTGCCACATCGAACAAGTCCTTGACCGACACCGGAATGCCGGCAAGAAGGCCCGCAGGATCCGAAACGGAATTTCCTACGGTTTCAGCAAGGGTTTGAGGGGTTCCCGGCATGAACACATGACGGCAGGCATCGCTGAGGGCCCTGGCCCGGGCTTGTTCAAAAACCAGCTGGGGAGAGGCCTGGCCCATTGCCATGGCCTGGCGAGTGGCATGAAGGTCGCCTGAAGGGGGCATCTGGCTCATGAGGCGGGAGGGTGTTATACTCGACAGGCTTTGCAAATGACGATTTTGTTATTTGCAGGGCAAATCGCAAATCAGCCACTCAAGGTGTTGTTCCGGAAATCTCGAAAGAGGTAAACGGAACGATAAGCGCTGATTTTAGACACAACCTTTTGGAGTATTCCTATGTCGACCACTATGCGCGAAATGCTGGAAGCAGGCGTTCATTTCGGACACCAAACCCGCTTCTGGGACCCCAAGATGGCCCCGTACATCTTCGGTCATCGCAACCGTATTCACATCATCAACCTGGAAAAATCGCTTCCGATGTACCAGGAAGCGATGAAGTTCGCCAAGCAGCTGTCCGCCAACCGCGGCACCATCCTGATGGTGGGCACCAAGCGCCAGGCTCGCGAAATCGTCGCCACCGAAGCCAAGCGCGCCGGTGTTCCCTATGTTGACCAGCGCTGGCTAGGTGGCATGCTGACCAACTTCAAGACGGTCAAGACCTCCATCAAGCGCCTGAAGGAAATGAAGGCCCAGCAGGAAGCCGGCCTCGATTCCATCAGCAAAAAAGAACAGCTCACCTTCAAGCGCGAAATCGAAAAGCTTGAAAAAGACATCGGCGGCATTCAGGACATGAACGCTCTGCCGGACGCCATTTTCGTGATCGACGTGGGTTTCCACAAAATCGCGATTCTGGAAGCCAAGAAGCTCGGCATCCCCCTGATCGGTGTGGTTGACTCCAACCACTCGCCTATTGGCATCGATTACGTGATCCCTGGCAACGATGACTCCTCCAAGGCTGTCGCCCTGTATGCCCGCGGTATCGCCGACGCGATCCTGGAAGGCCGCGCCAATGCCGTGAACGACGTCGTCAAGGCGGTTTCGGCTGAAAGCTCGGATGAGTTCGTGGAAGTGGAAAACGCAGCCGCCTGATAGTTTTCGGCTCTGCGCCAGACGCGAAAAAGGGGCTCGCGTAGCCCCTTTTTCACAACCTAACGAAAAGCTGGGTGCGAATTGATCGCTTCCAGCGGGTCAAAAACGACAAAACGGAGAATCAAAATGGCAATTACTGCAAGCATGGTCGCTGAACTGCGCGCCAAGACCGACGCCCCAATGATGGAGTGCAAGAAAGCACTGACCGAGGCAGAAGGCAACTTCGAAAAAGCAGAGGAAATCCTGCGCGTCAAGCTCGGCAGCAAGGCCGGCAAGGCTGCTTCCCGCGTTACCGCCGAAGGTGTGGTGGCTGCGCACCGTGAAGGCGATGTGGGCGCGCTGGTTGAGATCAACTGCGAAACCGACTTCGTGACCAAGAACGACAGCTTCCTGGCTTTCACCAAGGCCGTGGCCGAAGGTATCGTCAAGAACAACCCGGCAGACCTGGAAGCCGTTGGCGCCATGCCTCTCACGCTGGACGGCTTCGGCCCAACGGTGGAAGACGTGCGCAAGGGCCTGATCGGCAAGATCGGTGAGAACATGAGCGTGCGCCGCTTCAAGCGTTTTACCGGCAGCAAGCTGGCCTCTTACCTGCATGGCACGCGTATAGGCGTGGTCGTGGAATTCGAAGGTGACGAAGCTGCCGCCAAAGATGTTGCCATGCATGTGGCAGCCATGAAGCCCGTGTCGCTGTCCAGCGCCGAAGTGCCGGCCGAGCTGGTCGCCAAGGAGCGCTCAGTCGCCGCCGCCAAGGCTGCTGAAGACGCAGCCAAGGCCCAGGCCGAAGGCAAGCCCGTGCAGTCCGCTGAAATTGTTGCAAAGCGTATCGAAGGCGGCGTGCAAAAGTACCTGAAGGAAGTCAGCCTGTACAACCAGACTTTCGTCAAGAACGACAAGCAGACCGTTGAGCAGATGCTCAAGGAAAAAGCGACGACGATCAAGTCCTTCACGCTGTACGTGGTGGGCGAGGGCATCGACAAGAAAGTGGATGATTTCGCCGCTGAAGTCGCCGCCCAGGTCGCAGCCGCCAAAGGCGCTTAAGCACCTCTGCACAGCCGGAAGGCCGCTAAACTCCAGTTCACTTCAACTACAGAAAGCCCCTCACATGCCAGCCTACAAGCGAATCTTGTTAAAACTGTCAGGTGAGGCCTTGATGGGCGACGACGCCTTCGGCATCAACCGCGCCACTATCGTGCGCATGGTCGAAGAGATCGCCGAAGTTACCCGCATGGGTGTCGAAGTGGCGGTGGTGATTGGTGGCGGCAACATCTTCCGCGGTGTGGCCGGCGGATCGGTCGGCATGGACCGCGCCACCGCCGATTACATGGGCATGCTGGCCACCGTGATGAATGCCCTGGCTTTGGGCGACACCATGGACAAGGCCGGGCTCATCGCTCGTGTCATGTCGGCCATTGGCATTGAGCGCGTGGTCGAGCCCTATGTCCGCCCCAAAGCCTTGCAGTACCTCGAAGAGGGCAAGGTCGTCATTTTTGCAGCAGGTACCGGCAATCCGTTTTTCACCACCGACACGGCGGCCGCGCTGCGTGGCGCGGAGATTGGCGCGGAAATCGTACTCAAGGCCACCAAGGTCGACGGTGTGTACACTGCCGACCCCAAGAAAGACCCGAAGGCCACACGCTACACCAACATCACTTTTGATGAGGCGATGGGCAAAAACCTGGAAGTCATGGATGCCACCGCTTTCGCGTTGTGCCGTGACCAGAAGCTCCCCATCAAGGTATTCAGTATTTTCAAGCACGGCGCCCTCAAGCGCGTTGTGCAGGGTGAGGACGAAGGAACCCTGGTTCACGTCTGAGCCGCTGCCGGGCTTGTTCCTTTTTGCTATAAAAATCCGGAGATTCGACCATGAGCATTGTTGAAATCAAGCAGCTGGCAGAGCAAAAGATGCAGCAGTCCATTGACTCGTTCAAAAATAGCCTGACCAAGATCCGCACGGGACGCGCCAACCCCGGTTTGCTCGATACCGTGCATGTTGATTACTACGGCTCCATGGTGCCGATCAGCCAGGTGGCTAATGTGTCGCTGCTCGATGCCCGCACCATCAGTGTCTCGCCCTGGGAAAAGGGCATGGGTGCCAAGATCGAAAAAGCCATCCGTGATTCGGACCTGGGGCTCAATCCTGCTGCGCAGGGTGACCTGATCCGCGTACCCATGCCGGCGATGACCGAAGAGCGCCGCAAGGAACTCACCAAAGTCGTGCGCGCGGAAGGAGAGCATGCCAAGGTGGCCATTCGCAATTTGCGCCGTGACGCTAATGATGGCGTCAAGAAGCTTGTCAAGGACAAGCTCGCTTCCGAGGACGATGAGCGCCGGTCGCAGGAAGACATCCAGAAGTTCACGGACCGTTTCATTGCCGAAGTCGACAAACTGGTCGCCGGCAAGGAACAAGACATCATGGCGGTGTAGATTGCCCCCACGGTTGCTCACTGCGTGTAGCGCCCGAGGCCTTGCAGGCCGCGGCTCGCGAGACGCTTTGCCTCTGTCGCCTGTCCAAAGCTGCTCAAGCAGCTTTAGAGCCGCAGGTTCCAGCCCCTCGGGGGCCGCTGCGCCTGCGGCCCGGCAAAGCCGGTTCCGCGGCCCCTGCTTGAAAAGGCGGTTGGTCCCGCGCTTGTTTCCTGCCCGCGCGGCCTGGTGCGGCGCACCGTACGGCCTCTGACCGCTGACATGGTTCCAACAAGTTCCACCGTCGTCCCTAACCATGTAGCCATCGTCATGGACGGCAACGGCCGGTGGGCCACCAAACGGTTTTTGCCCCGCATCGCCGGCCACAAGCAGGGCGTTGATTCGCTCAGCCGCTGTGTTCAGGCCTGTCTGGATCGCGGCATCAGCGTCCTCACGGTTTTCGCCTTTTCTTCGGAGAACTGGAACCGCCCGGCCGAAGAAGTGTCGGGGTTGATGGAGCTATTGGCCTATTCCCTCTCGAAAGAAGTGCCAAGCCTGAATGCCAACGGTGTGCAGCTGCGTTTTGTCGGTGATCGCACCCGGCTCTCCGAAAAAGTCCAGGCCGGGCTTGCGCAAGCGGAACTCGACACATCGGCCAACCAGCGGCTGATTTTTAATGTGTGTTTCAACTACGGTGGCCGTTGGGACATTGCCCAGGCCGCCAACAGGCTGGCTGTTCGTGGTGAGGCCATTACCGAACTATCGCTGGACAGGGAGATGGCGCTGGCGCATGTGCCGGATCCGGATCTGCTGATTCGCACCGGCGGTGAGTTGAGGATCAGCAATTTTTTGCTGTGGCAGGCAGCTTATTCGGAGCTGCATTTCTCCGACAAATTGTGGCCTGAATTTGACGAGGCGGCGCTGGACGAGGCGATTGCCGTTTTTCGCACCCGCGAACGGCGTTTCGGCAAGACTTCCGCGCAGGTTAGCGGCCGCAGTACCAACGAAAACACAAAGGCTGCCTGATGCTTAAACAGCGCGTGATCACAGCGATTGTCCTTCTGGCTATTTTGCTGCCTGCCCTTTTTTACAAAACACCTGAACCCTTTTGCGCGGTGGCGCTGCTGTTGATTGCTGCCGGTGCCTGGGAGTGGGGCCGTTTGAATGCATTCGGGCAGGCGGGCAGCCTGGGGTTCGCCGCCGTTTGTGTCGGGCTTTGCGCGCTGGCGTGGTACGGCGGCCTGCTTGCAAAGCCCCTTCCGTTTCTCTGGGCGGCTGCGGGTGCCGCATGGGTGCTTGCCGGCGGTTGGTTGCTTCGCAACGGCGTGGCCGGCTGGCCTCGCATACCCAAGCTCGTTCGACTGTCGGGTGGCCTGGCGGCCTTGCTGGTCGCATGGCTGGCCGTGGCCCAGGCCCGTGTGGCGGGCATTGATTTTTTACTATCTGTGCTGCTGCTGGTCTGGGTGGCTGATATCTTTGCCTACTTTGCCGGCCGCACGCTGGGGGGGCGGTTCAGCAAGGGCAAGCTGGCCCCCTCGATCAGCCCGGGGAAAAGCTGGGAGGGCGTCTGGGGCGGCATGGCCGGTGTGGTGGTGCTGGCGTTTGCCTGGGTCTGGCTCGGTCGCATGGGCATAGGCGGCGGTTTTTGGGCCGACAGCACGCTCTATAGCCGCCTGGCCGACCGTCACGGTATGGCTGTCATGCTGCTGGCAGTGATTTTCCTGGCCGCGATGAGTGTGGTGGGGGACCTAGTCGAGTCTCTCATCAAACGCAGCGCCGGGGTGAAGGACTCCAGCGGGCTGCTGCCGGGCCATGGCGGTGTACTCGATCGGGTCGATGCGCTGCTGCCCACACTGCCCCTGGCGATGATGCTGGTTACCTTTTAGGCTTTGCTCCCGTATGTCCTTTGAAAAGCAGCGTGTGACCGTTTTGGGTTCCACGGGATCCATTGGTGTCAACACGCTTGACGTCATCGCCCGCCACCCCGAACGCTTTGAGGTGTTTGCCCTCAGCGCGGCAACCCAAACGGACTTGATGCTGGCGCAGTGCGCACAATTCAAACCCCAATACGCGGTGATGGCAAGTGAGCCGCATGCCCGTTTGCTGGCGGAGAAGATCAAGGCAAATCAGCTTCCGGTGCAGATTCTATGGGCGCAAGATGCTCTCGAAATGATAGCATCGCACGAGTTAGTGGATACCGTGATGGCCGCCATTGTGGGCGCTGCCGGGTTGGGCCCGTGCATGGCGGCCGCAAAGTCGGGCAAGCGCCTGCTGCTCGCCAACAAGGAGGCCCTCGTCGTCGGCGGCGAAGTGTTTATGCGGGCGGTGCGGGAAGGGGGTGCCCGGTTGCTGCCTATTGACAGTGAGCATTCGGCCATTTTCCAGTCGTTGCCCGAAGACCCGGCGGTGTGGCCCCGGCGCATCGAAAAAATCATGCTGACCTCGTCGGGCGGTCCTTTTCGCGCTCGTGATCCGGCAACTCTGTGCGACGTAACGCCCGAGCAGGCCTGCGTGCACCCCAATTTTTCCATGGGTCGCAAGATTTCGGTGGATTCAGCCACGATGATGAACAAGGCTTTGGAGGTGATCGAGGCCAAGTACCTGTTTGGTGTCGTGCCGGAGCAGATCGAGGTGGTGATCCATCCACAGCAAATCATCCATTCGATGGTGCAGTTCCATGACGCATCGGTGATGGCCCAACTGGGTACGCCCGATATGCGGGTGCCGATTGCCTATGGCCTGTCCTGGCCGGAGCGCATCGAAAGCGGCACGGCGCGCCTGGACTTCGCCCGCATGGCCGCTATGACGTTCGAGGTCCCGGACTTTCAACGCTTTCCCTGCCTGCCTTTGGCTTGGGAGAGTCTGCGTGCGCCGTCGGGCACTTGCGTGGTGCTGAACGCAGCCAATGAAGTCGCTGTTGCCGCGTTCCTGGACAGGCAAATCCGGTTTGACCATATCCACCGTGTAAATCATGCAACTTTGGAGGCCGTCGCCCTCTCTCAGGTAACTGATATCGAAAGTCTGCTGGCACTGGACGAGCAAGCGCGCCGCATGGCCGTTCAAATTGCCGGGAAACTGGAGGCATGACATGCTGTTGACCCTGATCTCCTTTGTAGTGACCCTGGGCATCCTGATCGCGGTGCATGAGTACGGCCATTACCGTGTTGCGGTGGCATGCGGGATCAAGGTCCTGAAATTTTCCATCGGATTTGGCAAGCCGATCTATAGCTGGCGGCTGAAAAACAAACCCACAGAATTTTCCATCGGCATGCTGCCGCTGGGGGGATACGTCAAGATGCTGGATGAGCGCGAGGCCCCCGTGGACTCATCCGAGCGCCATCTGGCTTTTAATACCCAGCCGTTGAGGTCGCGCACCGCCGTGGTCGCCGCCGGCCCGGCCGCCAATCTGCTGTTGGCCGTACTGCTGTACGCGATCGTCAACTGGAGCGGCTTGCAGGAACCCAAAGCTATTTTGGCCAGCCCTGTAATGGGCTCGCTCGCCGAAAAGGCCGGCTTGAGCGGCGGTGAGACGGTTCAGCAGGCCGCTTTTGAAGGTGACGAGCTGGAGTCCGTGAACTCTTTTGAAGACCTGCGCTGGAGGCTCACCCAAGGTGCCCTTGACGGCCGCGATATCACCATGGTGCTTGGCCGCGATGGTGACGCTCCAGGTCAAACCGTGCGGTTGGCGCTCAGTACCCTGGGTGCTCCCGAAGCCGACGCCGAGCTGTTCAGGCGAATTGGCATTCTCGGCCCCTGGACTCGTCCCGTGGTTGGGGAGGTCGTACCTGGGGGGGGCGCTGAAAAATCCGGCTTGCGCGCGGGTGATCTCGTGCTGCGTATTGGCGAGACGGCCATTGTCGATGGGCAACAGTTGCGCGAGGTGATTCGTACATCTGCCCGTGCACCGGGTGGGAGTGGCGGCGCAGCCCTTATCCCGCAAACCTGGAAAATCGACCGGGCCGGCGCTCCCCTGGTATTGCAGGTGACGCCTGAACTCAAACCGGTGAACGGGACCATGGTGCCCCGTATTGAGGCTTACGTGGGCGCCCCGCCAGAATTTGTCACGGTGCGCTATGGCCTCCTCGATGGTTTGTGGCAAGGTGCTGTTCGTACCTGGCAGGTTTCGCTGCTTACGCTCCGGATGATGGGGAAAATGGTCATCGGCGAGGCCTCGCTAAAAAACCTGAGCGGCCCTCTGACCATTGCGGACTACGCCGGAAAGTCTGCCAGCTTGGGATGGAGCAGCTATTTGCTGTTTTTGGCTCTCATCAGTGTGAGTCTGGGTGTCCTGAATTTACTCCCGTTACCGGTTCTGGATGGGGGACACCTGATGTATTATCTTTGGGAGGGGATCACCGGCCGGGGCGTTTCCGACGCCTGGATGGACCGGTTGCAGCGCGGTGGCGTTGCTATCCTGCTGGGCATGATGTGCGTTGCCCTGTTTAACGATGTCACCCGGCTTTTGGGCTAATTCCATACATTTCATGCAAAAACAAATAAATCGCTTCAAGGTTCGTGCAGTTTGTGCCATCGCCGCCGGTCTTTTTGCAGCCAGTTCCGCTTGGGCCGTTGATCCATTCACAGTGCGTGATATCCGGGTAGAGGGCTTGCAGCGAGTTGAGCCCGGAACCATTTTTGCTTCATTGCCCTTTCGTGTCGGTGAAACTTATAACGACGACAAGGGTTCGACAGCCATTCGCGCACTTTTCGGCCTGGGCCTGTTCAAGGATGTGAGGCTTGAAGTCAGCGGCGATGTGCTTGTCGTGATTGTTGAAGAGCGTCCTACGGTAGCTGATGTCGATTTCGTCGGTGCCAAGGAATTCGACAAGGATGCACTCAAGAAAGCGCTTCGCGAAGCGGGGATTTCGGATGGGCAGCCTTTTGACAAGGCGCTTGCCGACAAGGCTGAGCAGGAGCTCAAGCGCCAGTACATCAACAAGAGTTTGTACGGTGTCGAGATTGTCACGACGGTGACGCCGATTGAACGCAACCGCGTCAACCTGACTTTCAGCGTTACCGAAGGTGATGTCGCGAAAATCAAGGAAATCCGTATTACGGGCAACAAGGCGTTCAGTGAGTCTACGCTCCTGAATTTATTTGACCTTGACACTGGAGGCTGGCTCAGCTGGTACACCAAGTCGGATCGCTATTCGCGCACCAAGCTCAATGCGGACATTGAAACGCTGCGCTCCTACTATCTTTCACGTGGTTATCTGGAATTCAAGATTGACTCAACCCAGGTCGCCATCTCGCCCGACAAGCAGAGCATTGCCATCACCGTCAATGTGACCGAGGGCGAGCGTTTTGTGGTGTCCGGGGTCAAACTTGAAGGCAACTACCTGAACCGTGAAGAAGAATTCAAGACGCTGGTGAAAATTGAACCGGGAGAGGCTTACAACGCCGACCAGGTCGCTGAAACCACCAAGGCGTTCAGTGATTATTTCGGTACTTTTGGTTTTGCCTTCGCCCGCGTTGAGGCAGTACCCGAAATCGACCGTGTCAATAACCGCGTGGCGTTTGTGCTTCAGGCAGAACCGTCCCGCCGTGCCTATGTGCGGCGTATCAACGTGGCGGGAAACAACCGGACGCGCGATGAAGTCGTACGTCGGGAGTTCCGCCAGTTCGAATCTTCCTGGTACGACGGCGACAAAATCCGGCTCTCGCGTGATCGTGTTGACCGTCTGGGGTTCTTTACGGATGTGAATGTAGACACGCAGGAAGTGACCGGCACTTCGGACCAGGTCGACATTACAGTCAATGTGACCGAAAAGGCGACCGGTAATCTACAGCTTGGTGCGGGTTACTCCAGCGCGGACAGTGTCTCGCTCCTGTTCGGCATCAAACAGGAAAACGTTTTTGGTTCTGGCAATTACCTGGGCGTTGAAGTCAACACCAGCAAATCAAATCGCCAGATTGTATTGAGCACCATTGACCCGTATTTCACGGCTGATGGCATTTCGCGCACTATTGATGTCTATGACCGCACATCGAAGCCTACCTCCGGACAGGGTGGTGACTACAGCCTGAAGACACGGGGCGCGAGCATCCGGTTCGGTGTGCCATTTACCGAAAACGATACGGTTTATTTCGGTACAGGGTACGAGCAATTGACGGTTGTGCCGGGTACCAACCTGCCAGTCAGCTACCTGAACTTCGCAAACCAGTTTGGCTACAAAAGTGATTCGATCCCACTGACCGTCGGTTGGTCCCGTGATACACGCGACAGCGCGCTTGTTCCTACCGCTGGCCGTTACCAGCGCGTGTATGGTGACTGGGGTGTTGCCGGTGACCTCAAGTTTGTGCGGGCCAATTACCAGATTCAGCAATATATTCCGCTCAACAAGCAGTTCACGGTCGCCCTGAATGGTGAGTTGGGCTGGGGTAAGGGGCTGAGTGGTCAGCCTTATCCCCTCTTCAAGAACTACTATTCGGGCGGGCTTGGTTCCGTGCGCGGCTTCGAGCAGGGCTCACTAGGCCCGCGGGACGCGTCTGATCTTGCCATCGGTGGGCCGAAGAAGCTGACCCTCAATGCAGAGCTCATTGCGCCGTTTCCTGGTGCGGGTAATGACCGTACTTTGCGTCTTTACGGGTTTGTGGATGCCGGAAACGTTTTTGGTGATAAAGAGAGCTTCCGCGTGAATGACCTGCGGGTTTCCACGGGTGTTGGCATCAGCTGGATTTCCCCCGTGGGACCTTTGCGCATCGCCATTGCGACGCCGCTGCGCAAACGGCCAGGCGATAGAATAGAGCGGTTGCAATTCCAAATTGGTACATCTTTCTAATGAAGCATTTTTCAATCAAAATTTTCCTGGGCCTTGCCATTGCATTGGCGGGTTTTTCAGCGAGCGCGCAGGAGTTCAAGGTCGGAATTGTCAATCTGGACCGGATTTTCCGCGAAGCCAACTCGGCAAAAGCCGCCCAGACCAAGCTGGAGCAGGAGTTCAGCAAGCGTGAGAAAGAGTTGAACGACATTGCGACTCAGCTGAAAACGCTGTCGGATAAATTTGAACGTGATGCCCCCACGCTTCCTGAAAGCCAGCGCGTTTCACGGCAAAAGCAGCTGGTGGACCAGGACCGGGATTTCCAGCGCAAGCGCCGCGAGTTCCAGGAAGACCTGAACACCCGCAAGAATGAAGAGCTTCAGCAGGTGATCGAGCGCGCGAACAAGGTCGTGAAGACCCTGGCCGAGACCGAAAAGTACGATCTGATTCTTCAGGAGTCGGTTTACGTCAATCCCAAGCATGACATCACCGACAAGGTGATCAAGGCACTGAACGCTTCCCGTTGATCCTCGGGGTGTTCAGCACGATCACCATTTTGAGAACGGCAGGCGCAGTGTGACACTCCGTCTTGCCGATATCGCCGGGTTCCTCTCCAGCTCCATCAATGTCGAGCTGATTGGTGATCCCGGTGCACTGATCGAACGGCTTTCCACCCTGGAAGCCGCTGGCCCCAACGACCTGAGTTTCCTCAGTCACCCCAAATACCTCTCCAAGCTCTCGCAGTCCGCTGCGGCTTGCGTCATTGTGGCGCCTGCTGCACGCGAGGCTGCCGTCAGCCGGGGAGCCTGCATCGTGGTGAATGACCCATACCATGCGTTTGCGCTGGTTACCCAGTTCTGGAAGCAGCGGCAAGCGCCCCAGGGCGCGCCACATATCCATCCCAGCGCTTTCATTGATCCTGGCGCCGCTTTGGCACCCGGCGTGTCGATTGGCGCATTTGCCTGCATCGGGGAGGGTGCGATCATTGGGGAGGGCGCGCGCATTGCGGAGCATTGTGTCGTTGGCAGGCATGCGCAGATCGGCGCCGGAACCCGGCTGTCGGCTCGGGTCACCGTGGCGGACGGCTGCCGCCTGGGAGATCGTTGCATTGTGCATCCGGGCGCGGTGATTGGCGCCGACGGTTTTGGTTTCGCACCTCACCAGGGGGAGTGGGTCAAGATCGAGCAACTGGGTGGTGTGCAGATCGGCAATGACGTGGAGATTGGGGCCAACACCTGCATTGATCGCGGAGCGTTGCAAGACACGGTGCTGGAAGACGGCGTCAAGCTCGACAACCTGGTGCAGATCGGGCACAACGTCCGCGTGGGCAAGCATACCGCCATGGCCGGTTGCGCCGGCGTTGCGGGCAGCGCCACCATAGGCGCCCATTGCACAGTAGGCGGTGGCGCGATCGTGCTGGGTCATTTGACGCTGGCTGACGGCGTTCACATCTCGGCTGCGTCCGTGGTAACACGGTCGATTTTGAAGCCCGGAAACTACACCGGGCTCTTTCCCATCGACGACAATGCTGTCTGGGAGAAAAATGCCGCGACGCTCAAGCAGCTTCACACGTTTCGCGAGCGCCTCCGGCAGGTTGAAAAAGCCCTTCTGTATTCAGGACACATTCAAGAAAAATCATGATGGACATCCACCAAATTCTCAAGCAGCTTCCGCACCGCTATCCCATCCTGCTGGTGGACCGCGTACTCGAAATTGAAAAAGGCAAAAGCATCAAGGCGCTCAAGAACGTCACGATCAACGAGCCTTTTTTTATGGGGCACTTTCCCCATCACCCGGTCATGCCCGGCGTGCTGATGCTTGAAGCCATGGCGCAGGCCGCCGCCTTGCTGGCCTTTGAAACACTGGGCGTAACGCCCGACGACAAGACCGTTTATTACTTCGCCGGCATAGATGGCGCGCGCTTCAAGCGCCCGGTTGAGCCTGGCGACCAGCTGATCATGGATGTCACGCTGGACCGCATGAAGGCCGGCATTTTCAAGTTCAAGGGCGTGACCCGCGTCGGCGACACGATTGCCTGCGAAGCCGAGCTGATGTGCACCATGCGTACGATCGCATGAGCCTGATTGTGAAGATCAAGGCCAACGCGACATGACTGCACCTCCTTCCACGCCGGGTATTCATGCCACGGCGATTGTGGACCCGCAAGCCCAGCTTCATGAGTCAGTGAGCGTCGGGCCTTACACGGTCATCGGCCCCCATGTGAAGGTTGGCGCCGGCACCACCATCGGTGCGCACTGCGTCATCGAAGGCCATACCACCATAGGGCGGGACAACAGAATCTTCCAGTTCAATTCGCTGGGTGCGATTCCGCAAGATAAAAAATATGCGGGTGAGCCGTGTGAACTGGTGATTGGTGACCGCAACACGATTCGTGAGTTCTGCACATTCAATATCGGTTCCCCCGGCGACAGTGGCGTGACGCGTGTCGGTGACGACAACTGGCTCATGGCTTACGTACATCTGGCGCATGACTGCTCGGTGGGCAATAACACTATTTTCGCCAACAATTCCCAACTGGCCGGCCATGTGCATGTGGGCGACTGGGTAATCCTGGGCGGATTCACGGTGGTACATCAGTTCGTGAGGCTGGGCGCACATAGCATGACGGCGATGTGCTCTTTGTTGTTTGCCGATTTGCCGCCTTTTGTCATGGTGCAAGGCCAGCCGGCCGAAGCCCGCTCCATGAATTTCGAAGGGCTGCGCCGGCGCGGCTTTTCACCCGACCGCATTGCTTCAGTCAAAGCCATGCACAAGGCCCTGTACCGCGAGGATCTCACGCTGGACCAGGCCCGTGCGCGCATTTCCGAGCTGACAGTTAAACACCCGGAATCAGCACCCGACGTGGAGATGATGCTCTCCTTCCTCGCGCAAACCTCGCCGCAACGCGGCATCGTCCGGTAAGGCCCATGTCTCTCGAGACCAGCCCTCTGCCAGCCTGTGGAGAGGCTGGCGGCCTCGCCGCCACACGGCCGGCCCTTGATGCACCCGAAGTGGCCATGGTCGCGGGGGAAACTTCAGGCGACCTGCTGGCGGGTTTGCTGCTCGATGGCCTCAAGGCCCGCTGGCCGTCTCTTGCCTCCGGTGGCATCGGTGGAGCACAGATGGCCAAACGCGGCTTTGATGCGTGGTGGCCCAGTGAGAAACTGGCCGTGCGCGGCTATGTCGAGGTGTTGCGCCACTACCGTGAGATCGTGGGCATACGTGAGCAGCTCAAGCAGCGCCTGCTTGCCCAGCATCCTGATATCTTTGTCGGAGTGGATGCCCCCGATTTCAACCTCGACCTGGAGGCTGCGCTCAAGGCTCAAGGCATCAAGACGGTTCATTTTGTGAGCCCGGCCATCTGGGCCTGGCGCGCTGACCGCGTTGAGAAAATCAAACGCAGCGTGGATCATGTGCTGTGCATCTTTCCGTTTGAGCCCGCCTTGCTGGCCGCTCACGGGATTTCCGCCACCTACGTAGGGCATCCTCTGGCCAATGTCATTCCGGCTCAACCGGACCGTGCCGCTGCGAGGCGCAAGCTGGGGCTGGACGAAGGGGATACGGTCATCGCCATCTTGCCGGGCAGCCGGAAATCGGAAATTCAGTACCTGGCCTTGAGGTTTTTTCGGGCTGCAGCCCTTGTAAAACGGGCGCAATCAGCTATTAAATTGATAGTGCCTGCAGTTCCGGCACTGAAAGACCAGATCCTCCGGATTGCAAGTGAAGCAGGCATGCTGGAGCACGTGCAGATCACCGACGGCCAGTCTCACACAGTCCTGGAGGCCTGTGATGTCACCCTGATCGCCAGCGGCACCGCCACCCTGGAGGCAGCGCTCTTCAAGCGCCCGATGGTGATCGCCTACAACATGAACTGGCTGTCCTGGCAGATCATGCGGCGCAAAAAGCTGCAACCCTGGGTCGGCCTGCCCAATATCCTCTGCCGGGATTTTGTCGTGCCAGAGCTTCTGCAGGACGAAGCCACACCTGAGGCCCTGGCGGAGGCTGTCCTGCAATGGATAGAGGCAAAATCATCGGCACCTGCCAAAATAGCGGCCGTGGAACAACGATTTGCCGCGCTGCATGCCGAGTTGCAGCGGGATACTTCAACATTAGCGACCGATGCGATCCAGCAAATTCTTGAAAGCTGAGCAAACCGCGCTGTCCTGGGACATTCCCGGGCTGGTGGCCGGTGTTGACGAGGCCGGACGCGGCCCCCTGATGGGCCCGGTGGTGGCCGCTGCCGTCATCCTTGATGAATTGAACCCAATCAAGGGGCTGGCTGACTCAAAAAAGCTGACGGCCCTGCGCCGCGAAAAGCTTTATGACGAAATCCGCGCCAAGGCCCTGTGCTGCTCGATCGCGCTGGCCACCGCCGAAGAAATAGACAGCATCAATATCCTGCAGGCCACCATGCTGGCCATGAAGCGCGCGGTGGAGGGCCTGCGCCTGAAACCCAACAAAGTGCTCGTGGACGGCAATCGCCTGCCGACGCTGGTCATTTTGTCTGAAGCCATAGTGGGCGGCGACGCGCTGGTCCCATCCATTTCGGCTGCCTCCATCCTGGCCAAAGTCCACCGCGACCGCTGGTGCGCCGAATTTCACCTCGAGTACCCGCAGTACGGCTTCGCAGACCACAAAGGCTACAGCACTGCAGAGCACCTGGCCGCCTTGCGGGAGCATGGCGCCTGCCCCCAGCACCGCCGGTCATTCGCGCCGGTGGCAGAGGTTCTTCGGTGAGTTTTGCTGGCACCGGGTCTACTGCCGCGGTCACGCACATCACTTCGCGCGACAACCCGCTGATCAAGGACCTGCGCAAGCTGTCCCAGGACAGCACGGCCTACCGCAAGCAGGGCCGTGTGTGGCTCGAAGGTGACCACCTGTGCCGTGCTGCGCTGGCGCGTGGCCTTGCGCCCGCCCTGGCTGTATTTTCTGAGTCTTTTTGGCCTATAGCCCCTATGGAATGGGCGCAGGCAGCTATCAAAACCATAGTGATCGCCGATGCGTTGCTGCCTGAAATCAGCGGCCTGGAATCTCCCGCACGCATGGGCTTTGTGTTGGATCTTCCTGCGGCAGCCAGCTTGAGAGCCGGCGCTGCATCCGTCATCCTTGACCGGGTGCAGGATGCCGGCAATGTCGGCTCCATTCTGCGCAGCGCAGCAGCATTCGGTTTTACGCAGATCATTGCCCTGAAAGGCTCCGCCGCGCTCTGGTCGCCCAAGGTGCTGCGCGCGGGTATGGGCGCCCATTTCGCGTTGCAATTGGTGGAAGGTATTGAGCTTGAAGCGCTTGGAGCGCTGGCGGTCCCCATCGTGGTCACCAGCTCGCATCAAGGTGATTTTTTGCACCAGCAGAAGCTACCCATGCCTTGCGCCTGGGCCATGGGCCACGAAGGGCAGGGCGTCAGCGACGACCTCATGAGCAGAGCGGCGCTCAAGGTCCGCATAGACCAGCCGGGCGGCGAAGAGTCGCTCAATGTAGCCGCCGCAGCGGCGATCTGTCTCTACGCAAGTTCATTGAGCACTTCTCCCGGGCCGTAAATCCATCCAGAGTGGACGACAGTAGGAGTTTGTCGTCACCAGCATGAGCCGCGGAACCGGCTTTGCCGGGCCGCAGGCGGGCGGCCCCCTCGGGGGGCAGGGAGTTACACGCAGTGAGCGACCGTGGGGGCTTCAAGTCTGAGCCGCGGAACCGGCTTTGCCGGGCCGCAGGCGTGCGGCCCCCTCGGGGGGCAGGGAGTTACACGCAGTGAGCGACCGTGGAGGCACATCCTCAGGCTATAATCAGTGGCTTTTCAAAACACAGCTTCGCCCGAGCGCATACAAAGCCACCACCCTCACAAAAGCAGCCAGCAAGAGTCTTGACCGAGACGTTTCTTGTGCACGCTTGGGCGAACCGTAACCAACCCGGAGAACCCAGTGCTTTTGTCTCTACAGGGATCACGCGAAAAATCCCCACACGCCATCCTGGCGCTCGCAGACGGCACGGTCTTTATCGGCAATTCCATCGGAGCCGCGGGCTCCACAGTCGGAGAGGTGGTGTTCAACACCGCCATGACCGGCTACCAGGAAATCCTCACGGATCCCAGCTACTGCCAGCAGATCGTCACCCTCACATACCCGCACATCGGCAACTACGGCGTCAACGCCGAAGACGTCGAAGCTGAAAAAGTCCATGCCGCTGGCCTGATCATCAAGGATCTTCCGCTGCTGGCCTCGAACTTCCGCGTGTCCATGACCTTGTCCGAGTATCTGGTCAAGGAAAACACGGTAGCCATCGCCGGTATCGACACCCGCCAACTCACACGCCACCTGCGCACCAAGGGCGCGCAAAACGGCTGCGTCATGGCTTTGCCCGCAGGCGAGGAAATGAGCCAGTTCGCGATTGAGAAGGCCGTCGCAGCTGCCCGCGGCGCGCCCAGCATGGCCGGCCTGGACCTGGCCAAAGTCGTCTCGGTCAAGCAGACCTACGAGTGGACCCAGACCGAGTGGAAACTCGGCGCAGGTTACGGCGTGCAGATTACGCCGAAATTTCACGTCGTGGCGTTTGACTTCGGTGTGAAGAAAAACATCCTGCGCATGATGGCCGAGCGCGGTGCGCGCATCACGGTGGTGCCGGCGCAAACGCCTGCCGCCGACGTGCTCAAGCTCAAGCCTGATGGCATCTTCCTGGCCAATGGCCCGGGTGACCCCGAGCCATGCGACTACGCCATCACGGCAGTGCGCGAACTGATCGAAACCGGCATCCCGACTTTCGGCATCTGCCTGGGCCACCAGATCATGGCGCTGGCCAGCGGTGCGAAGACCTTCAAGATGAAGTTCGGCCACCACGGCGCCAACCATCCGGTCAAAGACCTCGACAACGGCCGCGTCAGCATCACCAGCCAGAACCACGGTTTTGCGGTCGATGAGAAAAGCTTGCCCCCCAACCTCAGGCCCACGCACATCAGCCTGTTCGACGGCACGCTGCAGGGCCTGGCCCGCACCGACAAGCCGGCCTTCTGCTTCCAGGGGCACCCGGAAGCCTCTCCGGGCCCGCACGATATTTCATACTTGTTTGACCGTTTCACCGCGCTGATGGAACAGGCTGGGGAGAAGAAAAATGCCTAAGCGCACAGACATCAAGAGCGTCCTCATCATCGGCGCCGGCCCCATCATCATCGGCCAGGCCTGCGAGTTCGACTACTCCGGCGTGCAGGCCTGCAAGGCCTTGCGCGAAGAGGGCTACAAGGTCATCCTGATCAACAGCAACCCCGCCACGATCATGACCGACCCGGCCACCGCCGATGTCACCTACATCGAGCCCATCACCTGGCAGACAGTCGAAAAAATCATCGCCAAGGAGCGTCCCGACGCCATCCTGCCGACCATGGGCGGGCAGACCGCGCTCAATTGCGCGCTGGATCTCTGGCACAACGGCGTGCTCGATAAATACAAGGTCGAGCTGATCGGCGCCAAGCCCGAAGCCATCGACAAGGCCGAAGACCGCCTGAAGTTCAAGGACGCGATGACCAAGATCGGCCTGGGCTCGGCCCGCTCCGGCATCGCGCACAGCATGGACGAAGCCTGGGCGGTACAAAAGACCGTCGGTTTCCCCACCGTGATCCGCCCCAGCTTCACGCTGGGCGGCACCGGTGGCGGCATCGCCTACAACTCCGAAGAGTTCGAAATCATCTGCAAGCGCGGCCTCGAGGCCTCGCCTACCAACGAGTTGCTGATCGAAGAGTCGCTGCTCGGCTGGAAAGAGTACGAGATGGAAGTCGTCCGCGACACCGCCGACAACTGCATCATCGTCTGCTCCATCGAAAACCTGGACCCCATGGGCGTGCATACCGGCGACTCTATTACGGTGGCGCCAGCCCAGACGCTGACCGACAAGGAATACCAGATCCTGCGGAACGCCTCCCTGGCCGTGCTGCGCGAAATCGGTGTGGATACCGGCGGCTCCAACGTGCAGTTTTCCATCAACCCGGTCGACGGCCGCATGGTCGTGATCGAGATGAACCCGCGCGTCTCGCGCTCCTCGGCGCTAGCCTCCAAAGCCACGGGTTTCCCGATCGCCAAGGTTGCCGCCAAGCTGGCGGTCGGTTACACGCTCGACGAGCTGCGCAACGAAATCACGGGCGGCGCCACCCCCGCAAGCTTCGAGCCCAGCATCGACTACGTCGTCACCAAGATTCCACGTTTTGCGTTCGAGAAATTCCCGGCCGCCGACTCGCGCCTGACCACGCAGATGAAATCCGTCGGTGAGGTCATGGCTATGGGCCGTACCTTCCAGGAGTCCTTCCAGAAAGCCTTGCGCGGCCTGGAAGTCGGCGTGGACGGCATGAACGAAAAGACCCAGGACCGCGAAGTGCTCGAGAAAGAACTCGGCGCACCCGGCCCTGACCGCATCTGGTACGTGGGTGATGCCTTCGCCCAGGGCATGAGCGTCGACGAAGTCTTCGCGCTGACCAAGATCGACCCCTGGTTCCTCGTGCAGATCGAGCAGATCGTCAAGATCGAGCTTGAACTGGAAACCACCTCGCTCGACAAGATCGACGCCGTCACGCTGCGCGCGCTCAAGCAAAAAGGCTTTTCCGACCGACGCCTGGCCAAGCAGCTCAAGACCACCGACACGGCCATCCGCGAAAAGCGCCGCGCCCTGGGCGTGCGCCCAGTCTACAAGCGCGTGGACACCTGCGCCGCCGAGTTTGCGACCAACACCGCCTACATGTACTCGACCTACGAGGCCGAAGGCAGCGAATGCGAAGCCGCGCCCACCGACAAGAAAAAAATCATGGTGCTGGGCGGCGGGCCCAACCGTATCGGGCAGGGCATCGAGTTTGACTACTGCTGCGTGCACGCGGCGCTGGCCATGCGTGAAGACGGCTACGAGACCATCATGGTCAACTGCAACCCCGAAACCGTCTCCACCGACTACGACACCAGCGACCGCCTGTATTTCGAGCCGCTGACGCTCGAAGACGTGCTGGAGATCGTCGACAAGGAAAAACCGCTGGGCGTGATCGTCCAGTACGGCGGCCAGACGCCCCTGAAGCTGGCGCTCGATCTCGAAGCCAACGGTGTGCCCATCATCGGCACCTCGCCCGACATGATCGACGCGGCCGAAGACCGCGAGCGCTTCCAGAAACTGCTGCACGAACTCAAGCTGCGCCAGCCGCCCAACGCCACGGCCCGCACCGAGCCCGAAGCGCTCGAAAAAGCCGCGGCGCTGGGCTACCCTCTGGTCGTGCGCCCCAGCTACGTGCTGGGCGGCCGCGCGATGGAAATCGTGCACGAGCAGCGCGACCTTGAGCGCTACATGCGCGAGGCCGTCAAGGTGAGCCATGATTCGCCGGTGCTGCTGGACCGCTTCCTGAACGACGCCATCGAATGCGACGTCGACTGCCTGCGCGACCCTGAAGGCCGTACCTTCATCGGCGGCGTGATGGAGCACATCGAACAGGCCGGCGTGCACAGCGGTGACTCGGCATGCTCGCTGCCGCCATATTCGCTGAGCGCTGACACCGTCACCGAAATCAAACGCCAGACCGCTGCCATGGCCGAGGCGCTGACGGTGGTCGGGTTGATGAACGTGCAGTTCGCCATCCAGAACATTGACGGCAAGGACGTGATCTACGTGCTGGAAGTCAACCCGCGCGCCTCGCGCACCGTGCCTTTTGTCAGCAAGGCCACCGGCATCCAGCTGGCCAAGGTGGCGGCACGCTGCATGGTCGGCCAGTCGCTGGCTTCGCAAGGCATCAAGGACGAGGTCACACCGCCTTACTTCAGTGTCAAGGAAGCGGTGTTCCCCTTCGTCAAGTTCCCCGGTGTGGACACGATTCTCGGCCCCGAGATGAAGTCCACCGGCGAAGTGATGGGCGTGGGTAAGACTTTTGGCGAAGCCTTCGTGAAGTCGCAGCTCGGCGCGGGCACCAAGCTGCCCACTTCCGGCAAGGTCTTCCTGACCGTCAAGAACAACGACAAGCCGCGCGCCGTGGAAGTGGCGCGCGCGTTGGCCGCGCAGAAGTTCGAACTGGTCGCGACCAAGGGCACGGCGGCGGCCATCCAGGCGGCGGGTATTGCCTGCACCGTGGTCAACAAGGTCACCGAGGGCCGGCCGCACGTGGTGGACATGATCAAGAACAACGAAATCGCCCTGGTCATCAACACCGTGGAAGAGCGGCGCAACGCAATCACCGATTCGCGCCAGATCCGCACTTCCGCGTTGTTGGCCCGCGTGACGACCTACACCACCATTGCCGGCGCTGAAGCGGCCGTGGAAGGCATGAAATACCTGGACAACCTGCCGGTGTATTCCGTGCAGGAACTGCACGCCCAGCTGGCCTGACGGCCTGGTAGCCGGAATTTCTTGTCGGGGTTTTTCCCGGCTATTTCCCTGGCTATTTTCAGGTTGAGCCGGACTCGATTTGCATTAAACTTGTTTCATTGAAATTTCGGATTCAAGCGCCGCCGCCAGGTGACTGGTGGCGGTTTCGCTTTTGAGAGGAGCAAAAAACATGGCCACCATTCCCATTACCAAGCGCGGCGCGGAAAGCCTCAAGGCCGAGCTGCACCAGCTCAAGACCGTTGACCGCCCCTGGGTCATCAATTCGATTTCCGAAGCGCGTGCCCAGGGCGACCTGAGTGAAAACGCTGAATATGACGCCGCCAAGGACCGCCAGGGTTTCATCGAAGGCCGCATCCAGGAAATCGAGGGCAAGCTCTCCGCCGCGCAGATCATCGACCCGTCCGAACTGGACGCGGGCGGCAAGGTGGTGTTCGGCTCAACCATCGAACTGGAAGACGAAGACACCGGTGACAAGGTGACCTACCAGATCGTCGGCGAAGACGAGGCCGATATCAAGCTGGGCCGGGTCAACATCAGTTCGCCGATCGCGCGCGCCTTGATCGGCAAGGACGAGGGCGATACCGCCGAAGTCCAGGCGCCGGGTGGCATCAAGCGTTACGAAATCATCGCGGTGATGTACATCTAAACACCCTGATTCCATTCATGAAGCAGCGCTTCAATCTCATGGTGGCGGCTCTCTGGTGGGGGAGCCTGACCACCTTGGGATTCCTCGTGGTTCCGATGCTGTTTGCCAATCTGGGCACGCCTGCTGTTGCTGGCGCCATGGCAGCCAAGCTATTCACCGCGCAGACCTGGCTTAGCACTGGCTGCGCCATGCTATTACTGCTGATTCTCAATAAAAAAGATGATGTAGCCCTTGCGCAGCAGGCGCAGGCAGCTATGAAATTTATAGTGGCTGGGTTGTTGCTGGCCCTTCTGGTGGAATTTGGCATCGCGCCGCGCATCGTCAGCGCGCGAGCCGAAGGCGGCAACCTCAAGCTCTGGCATGGCCTGGGTACTACGCTCTATGTTGTGCAGTGGTTTTGCGCCGGTCTGGTTCTTTGGCGTCTGTCGCGCCCAGAACCTGCTGCAGACTCCGCGGTGACCTAGACGCGTTCAGCGGCCTCGAGCGTATTCACCAGCAGCATGGTGATCGTCATGGGGCCGACACCGCCCGGCACCGGCGTGATGTAACCCGCCACTTCCTTCACGCCGTTAAAGTCCACGTCGCCGCAGAGCTTGCCTTCGTCGTTGCGGTTCATACCCACATCAATCACGACGGTGCCTGGCTTGACCATATCGGCCGTCAACACCTTGCGCTTGCCAACAGCCGCCACGATCACATCGGCCTGCAGCGTCATGGCCTTGAGGTCTTTGGTGGCGCTGTGGCAGATGGTGACGGTGGCGTTCTTCTGTAGCAGCATCAGCGCCATCGGCTTCCCGACGATGTTGCTGCGGCCAATGACGACGGCATGTTTGCCTTTCAGGTCGTAACCGATGCTTTCGAGCATCTTCATGCAGCCGTACGGCGTGCAGGGCCAGAAACCCGGCTGGCCGACCATCAGCGCCCCGGCGCTGGCGACGTGAAACCCGTCGACGTCCTTGGCCGGCGAGATCGATTCGATGACTTTCTGCGCGTCGATATGCGCCGGCAGCGGCAGCTGCACCAGGATGCCGTGGATGGCCGGGTCATTGTTGAGGGCGTCCACCCGCGCGAGCAGGTCGGCTTCGCTCAGCGTGGCCGGGTACTGCTCCATCACCGAATGCAGGCCGTTGTCCTGGCAAGCCTTGACCTTGTTGCGTACGTAAACCTGGCTGGCCGGGTTCTCGCCCACGAGCACAACAGCCAGGCCCGGCGTGATGCCACGTGCGCGCAAGGCAGCAGCGCGCTTGGCGACTTCAGCGCGCAATTGTTTGGAGAGGGCGTTTCCGTCGATCAGCTGGGCAGTCATTTTGTAATCGGTTTTCAAAGTAAAAACGCCCGCTGGTCCAATCAACACGGGCGCTATAAGCTATCAATAAGATAGCAAAAAGAGGGTCAGGCCTTGGGTGCGTTGGACCCCAGGGCGATCTTCAGCAAGTCGGCCACGGTGTTGGCGTTGAGCTTTTCCATGATATTGGCGCGGTGTGCTTCTACCGTCTTGATGCTGATGCCCAGGTCGTCGGCGATCTGCTTGTTGAGGCGGCCCGCCACGATGCGCTCGAGCACCTGGGCTTCGCGCGAGGTGAGCTTGGCGAGCAGGGCGTCGCGGCTGGCGGACTGCTGGTAGTCACTGAAGGCTTCTTTGGCCTGCTCCAGCATGCGCTCGACCAGGTTGACCAGGGCTTCTTCCTGGAATGGCTTCTGGATGAAATCCATGGCGCCTTTTTTCATGGTGTTGACAGCCATGGGCACGTCGCCGTGGCCCGTGATAAACACGATGGGAAGGGGAGACTTGCGCTCGACCAGGCGATCCTGCAACTCCAGGCCCGTCATGCCGCCCATGCGGATGTCGACGATCAGGCAGGCGACTTCGCGGGGATCGTAGCGGGAGAGGAAGGTTTCGGCCGAGTCGTAGCAGCGGACCCGGTAGTCCTTGCCCTCGAGCAGCCACTGCAGTGAGTCGCGCACGCCCTCGTCATCATCAACGACGTAGACGGTACCTTTTTTGGGAATCAAGCTCATGCCAAACTTTCTTTCGTGAACTTCTCGAAAAGACGGTTCTTGAAGAGGCCTTCAATGAACGCCGGTGTCCTTGGTTGCTACGGTATCGCTAGCAGGCGATGCCGGTGCAAGCAGCGGTGTCACGGGGATCCAGAAGGTAAACCGGCACCCCACCACTTCGTCCCCATTGTAGAGGTTCTCGGCCTCCATTCTTCCCTGGTGGGACTCGACAATGCTGCGGCACAGTTTGAGGCCAATGCCCATGCCTTCGGCCTTGGTGGAGTAGAAGGCTTCGTACAGCCGGCCCATGACTTCAGGCGACAGGCCGCGGCCGGAATCCAGCACCGAAAACTCCACCACGGACTGGTCCTCAATCTGCTTGGGCACCACGCGTAATTCAACACTGCGCCGCGCTGTGGGCATGTGCGCCTGCTCGATGGACTCGGCTGCGTTCTTCATGAGATTGATCAGGACCTGCTCGATCAGGATGGGGTCCACCATGATTTCGGGCAGGCGGGCCGCGATGTAGTGGCTCAGGCGCACGTGATGGCGGCGCAGCTCGATGTCGGCCAGTTCCATGGCATTGCTGACCATCGTCGCCACATCGGCGGCCATGCGATTGGGCTCGCTGCGCTTCACAAAGGAGCGTATGCGCTGGATGATCTGCCCGGCCCGGTGCGCCTGTTTGGCGGTTTTTTCCAGAGCCACCAGCAGGTCTTCGTTGCTGATTTGCCTGCCCTTGATGCGCGACACCATGCCGTTGCAATAGTTGTTGATGGCGGTGAGCGGCTGGTTCAACTCGTGCGCTACGCTGGAGGCCATTTCCCCCATGGTGATGAGGCGGCTCGCAGTCTGGGCGCGTTCGTTCTGCTGGGCGGCCTGCTCTTCGGCATGGCGGCGCGGCGTGATATCGGTGGCAATCACCATCTGGGCCAGGCGGCCATCTACCCAGGTCAGGTAGCGCGAGCGGACTTCCAGCCACTTGCTCAGTTCGGGGACGAAAATTTCGGCGTTTTCCGTCTGAGCCGCTGTCAGCGTATCGGTGGGCAGACCGGCCAGGCCGTCAACGGCGTCCAACGCGTCTTCGGTAGGCACGGCGCTCGGCACCCCGGCCTGCGCGATCAGGTTCAGGTGGCCGGAGACCTCACCGCCGAACCACGAGCGGTACAGCCGGTTGGCAAACAGAAGCTCCTCGCTGCCCAGCGGCGCCACTGACACGGCAGCGTCCAGGCCCTCCAGTACGGTCGTGAAACGTTCGTAAGAAGCTGTGAGCTCCTCCCGGATGCGTTTGGGCTCGGTGATGTCGGTCATGGATGTCATCCAGCCGGTTTGCTGGCCACGCGGGTCTATCAGCGGGGAGACATACATGCGGGCGTCGAAAATCTGGCCGTTCTTGCGTTTGACGCGCACCTCGAAGCCGCCCGGCGGCGTGCGGCCGTGCAGTTCGTCGTCCAGCCGCTGCATCAGGGTGTCGATCTCGCCTTCGGGCCAGTGCGGAAACGGCGGGGTGCGGCCCACCAGGTCACCTTCGGTCAGGCCCGTCATCTGGCAGAAAGCCGGGTTGACATAAGTGATGCGGCCCTGCAGGTCCAGTGCGCGCATGCCGGTCAGCATGGAGTTTTCCATCGCGCGGCGGAAGTTGGTCTCAGAAATCAGGGCCTGCTGGGCCTGCACGCGGCGCCGCGTGTGGCGCCAGGTCCCCAGCAGCATCCAGACTGTCAGGGCGCTCAAGGCGCTGACCAGCCAGAAAAAACCGCTGCCAACCACACCCAGTGAAGCCCTGTAGCCCTCAGCACGGATCAGCAAGCCGTTGCCCACCGGGGAGACTGGTATCTCATATTCGGCGGCGGCGTCGGCCCAAGGCAGCAGCCGGGCGGCAGGATTGCGGGGGGGCGGCAGGTTGCCGGCCAGCACGGCGTTTTTGTCGTCGACCAGCGTGACGGCGTACTTGGCGGTGACTTCCGTCGGCACGCCGAAGCGCAGCAATCCGTCGATGGAATATTCACCCATGATGACGCCGGCGAACTTTCCCTGGTCATCCAGCGGGACCTGAAGCTGCAACGTCGGCGTGTTGTAGCCGCTGGCTTCCTTGGCCACCAGCGGGCGCGAATAAACCGGCTGCCGCAGATCCCTTGCGAGTTCATAGGTGCCATCGGTTTCGCCAAGCTTGAGCTGCTCGCCTGCGCCGCGCACCTGGCTGGCATTGGCGCTGGGGGATACATAAGCGACTTTGATGCGCCGCCTGCTGTCGACCCACGTGACCGCCAGGAGTTCGGGGTACTGGTTGACCAGTGACTCGGCCTGGGAAATGAACTCTTCCGTGTCCACTTCCTTGTTGGAGACGTCGCGGCCGATGCGCATGAGCTGCTCCTGCCGCTCGAGCAGGCGCAGGCGCAGGCGCTGCTGGGCATATTCCACGTCGCGTTTGACCGCCTGTTGCTCGCGATCGATTTCTTCAATGCGCAAATAGCCGAAGGCCGCGATCACGGCAGCGAGGAAGAGCACCACCGCCAACAGGGGGCCCAGGGTGATGAAACGGTCCTGGCGTGACGGTGATTGCTTGCGCCACCAGCGCCGCCACAGTGCAAAGGTTGTGGTGTTCGCCGTTGAATCGGCAGGGACGGGGGCTTGCTGTGTCATAGGGAATGTTGCAGTTTAAGTGAGATGCTTCCTGTCAAGCCGGGTTAAGGTGGGTTTGTTTTTTGCTGCGCTTATACACATTGCTCGACGTGAAGTGGGCTGGCATCTGTCAGGGGAAAGGGCTTCGCTTCCCAGGTAGTCAAAATGCAGATAATTTCTTAATGTGAAATCAATAAGCACAATTTGAAATTCCGTAAATATTATGAGAAACTAGGGGCTTGAATCTAAATTGCGTTTAAAACACGTTTTAGACCAACCTGGACACAGCACCGCAGGCGGCCCGACAAGAGGCTGTATTGCAGTTAACAAGCTTTTATCAAGCTACTCAAGGAGACAAAAAATGGCTGCCAATCCCACCCAAGCCGGCGACAACCTGCGCGCCGCCGCCAACGATGCGCTGGACAAAGACAGCCAGGAAACCCGCGAGTGGATGGACGCGCTGTCCGCCGTCATCGAAAGCGAAGGCCCAGAGCGCGCCCACTTCCTGCTTGAGCAACTCCTTGAACACGCCCGCCAGAAAAGCATCGACATGCCTTTCTCGGCCAATACCGGTTACGTCAACACGATTGAGGCTGACCACGAAGAGCGGTCCCCCGGCAATCTTGAGATCGAAGAGCGCCTGCGCGCCTACATGCGCTGGAACGCCATGGCCATGGTGGTCAAGGCCAACCGCCTGCACCCCGCTGACGGCGGCGACCTGGGCGGCCATATCGGCTCCTTTGCTTCGCTGGCCAGTCTGTTCGGCGCCGGCTTCAACCATTTCTGGCATGCCGAAAGTGAAAACCACGGCGGCGACTGCCTCTACATCCAGGGCCACGTATCGCCTGGTGTTTACGCCCGCGCCTATCTTGAAGGCCGCCTGACCGAAGAGCAACTGCTTAACTTCCGCCAGGAAGTCGATGGCAAGGGCCTCTCGAGCTATCCGCACCCCAAGCTGATGCCCGAGTTCTGGCAGTTCCCCACTGTCTCCATGGGCCTGGGCCCATTGATGGCGATTTACCAGGCACGCTTCCTCAAGTACCTGCACGCCCGCGGCATTGCCAACACTGAAAACCGCAAGGTCTGGGTCTTCTGCGGCGACGGCGAGATGGACGAAGTCGAATCCATGGGCGCCATCGGCCTGGCCGCACGCGAAAAGCTCGACAACCTCGTCTTTGTCATCAACTGCAACCTGCAGCGCCTTGACGGCCCGGTGCGCGGCAACGGCAAGATCATCCAGGAACTTGAAGGTGAGTTCCGCGGCGCCGGCTGGAATGTCATCAAGCTCATCTGGGGCAGCAACTGGGATCCCTTGCTGGCCCGCGACAAAGACGGCGCACTCCGCAAGGTCATGATGGACACAGTGGACGGCGACTACCAAGCCATGAAGGCCAACGACGGCGCTTTCGTTCGCAAGCATTTCTTCGGTAAGGACCCGCGCACGCTCGAGATGGTCGCCAAGATGAGCGACGACGACATCTGGAACCTGCGCCGCGGCGGCCACGACTCACAAAAGGTCTATGCGGCCTTCCACGCGGCCGTCAAGCATGAAGGCCAGCCCACCGTCTTGCTGATCAAGACCGTCAAGGGCTTCGGCATGGGCAAGATCGGCGAAGGCAAGAACAACGTCCACCAAACCAAAAAGCTGGCCGACGAAGACATCAAGGCCTTCCGCGACCGTTTCAACATCCCCATTCCCGACAGCCAGCTGGCAGACATCCCGTTCTACAAGCCGGCAGACGATACCCCAGAGATGCGCTACCTGCACGAGCGCCGCAAGGCACTGGGCGGCTACCTGCCGCACCGCCGCGTCAAGGCCGACGAGAGCTTTACCGTGCCGGCGCTCGAGACCTTCAAATCGGTGATCGAACCCACCGCCGAAGGCCGCGAAATCTCGACCACCCAGGCGTATGTCCGCTTCCTCACGCAGCTGCTGCGCGACCAGGCCCTGGGCCCGCGCGTCGTGCCCATCCTGGTCGACGAAGCCCGTACCTTCGGCATGGAAGGCCTGTTCCGCCAGATCGGCATCTACAACCCTGATGGCCAGAAATACACGCCGGTCGACAAAGACCAGGTCATGTACTACAAGGAAGACAAGCAGGGCCAGATCCTGCAGGAAGGCATCAACGAAGCCGGCGGCATGAGCAGCTGGATCGCGGCGGCCACCTCGTACAGCACCAACAACCGGATCATGATCCCGTTCTACGTGTACTACTCCATGTTCGGCTTCCAGCGCGTGGGCGACCTGGCCTGGGCGGCCGGCGACATGCAGGCGCGCGGCTTCCTGCTGGGCGGCACTTCGGGCCGCACCACGCTGAACGGCGAAGGCCTGCAGCACGAAGACGGCCACAGCCACATCCTGGCCGGCACGATTCCCAACTGCATCAGCTACGACCCGACCTTTGCACACGAAGTCGGCGTCATCCTGCACCACGGCCTCAAGCGCATGGTCGAAAAGCAGGACAACGTCTATTTCTACCTCACGTTGCTGAACGAAAACTACGCCATGCCCGGCCTCAAGCCCGGCACCGAAGAGCAGATCATCAAAGGCATGTACCTCTGCAAAGAGGGCGCTAAATTGACACCGCGCGTGCAGCTCCTCGGCTCCGGCACCATCCTGCGCGAATCCATTGCCGCGCAAGAACTGCTTGAAAAAGAGTGGGGCGTTGCCGCCAACGTCTGGAGCTGCCCAAGCTTTAACGAACTGGCCCGCGACGGCCAGAACGCCGAACGCTGGAGCCTGCTGCACCCGGCAGAAAAAGCCAAGGTGCCGTTCGTGGCCGAACAGCTCGAAAAGCACACCGGCCCGGTCATCGCATCGACCGACTACATGAAGGCCTATGCCGAGCAGATCCGCCCCTTCATCCCCAAGGGCCGCACTTACAAGGTGCTGGGCACTGACGGTTTTGGCCGCAGCGACTTCCGCAGCAAGCTGCGCGAGCATTTCGAGATCAACCGCCACTACATCGTCGTGGCGGCGCTCAAGGCGCTCAGCGAAGAAGGCACGGTGCCGGTTGCCAAGGTAACCGAAGCCATCAAGAAGTACGGCATCAATGTCGACAAGATCAACCCGCTTTACGCTTGAGTTAAAACCCTGACGTAGACGTACAGACACATACGCCTGAAGAAACCGGAGACAAGAATATGGCAGTGGTAGACATTCAAGTTCCTGATATCGGGGATTTCGACGAAGTGACGGTGATTGAATTGCTGGTCAAACCCGGCGACACCGTGAAAGCGGAACAGTCGCTGATCACTGTGGAGTCCGACAAGGCCTCCATGGAAATTCCTTCCAGCCACGGGGGTGTGGTCAAGGAAATAAAGGTCAAGCTCGACGACAAGGTCAAGCAAGGCTCCGTGGTTTTGACGCTCGAAGTGGCCGGTGCGGAAGCTGCACCTTCAGCACCAAAAACGGCTCCAGCCCAGGCAACACCCGCGCCAGCTGCTAGCAAACCTGTAGCGGCGCCAGCTTCGGCCCCGGCTCCCGCTGTTGCCTCCGGCCCGGTCGAAGTCCGCGTGCCCGACATCGGTGACTTCAAGGATGTGTCCGTCATTGAAGTCTTGGTCAAACCCGGCGACACCATCAAGGCCGAACAGTCGCTGATCACCGTGGAGTCCGACAAGGCCTCGATGGAGATTCCGTCGTCCGCGGCCGGTGTGCTCAAAGAGCTCAAGGTCAAGATGGGCGACGTCGTCAACATCGGCGACCTGGTGGCCATCCTCGAAGGTTCTGTGGCTGCAAGCGCAGCGCCTGCACCTGCTGCTTCCGTACCAGCTCCCGCTGCGGCCCCGGCTGCGCCTGCCGCCGCTGCTGCGCCGGCAACCGCATCTGCGCCCGCCAGTCAGCCAGCCCACGACCCCACCACAGCGCCCCAGGGCAACCTGCCACATGCGTCACCCTCCGTACGCAAGTTCGCACGCGAACTCGGCGTGCCGCTGGCGGAAGTCAAAGGCAGCGGCCCCAAAGGCCGCATCACGCAAGACGATATCCAAGCCTTCACCAAATCGGTGATGGATGGCAGCGTTCGTACCCAGGCGCAGGCTGCCAAGGCGCCCGCATCTTCAGGCGGCGGTGCAGGGCTTGATTTGCTGCCGTGGCCCAAAGTCGACTTCACCAAGTTCGGCCCGGTCGAGCGCAAGGACCTGTCCCGCATCAAAAAGATCAGCGGTGCCAACCTGCTGCGCAACTACGTGATGATCCCGCACGTCACCAACCACGACGATGCCGACATCACCGAGCTCGAAGCCTTCCGCGTTTCGACCAACAAGGAAAACGAAAAGGCGGGCCTCAAAGTCACCATGCTGGCCTTCCTGATCAAGGCCAGCGTTGCGGCACTGAAAAAATTCCCCGAGTTCAATGCCTCGCTGGACGGCGACCAGATCGTCTACAAGCAGTACTACCACATCGGTTTTGCCGCCGACACGCCCAATGGGCTTGTTGTTCCTGTGCTGAAAGACGCTGACAAAAAGGGCGTACTGCAGATCAGCCAGGAAATGGGCGAGCTGGCCAAGAAAGCGCGCGACGGCAAGCTGACACCTGCCGAAATGCAGGGCGCCAGCTTCACCATCTCGTCGCTGGGCGGCATTGGCGGGCGTTACTTCACGCCCATCATCAACGCACCTGAAGTCGCCATCCTCGGCGTCTCCAAGAGCCAGATGGAGCCGGTCTGGGACGGCAAGGCCTTCCAGCCGCGCCTGATGCTGCCGATGTCGCTGGCCTGGGATCACCGCGTAATCGACGGCGCCGGCGCCGCGCGCTTTAACGCTTACCTCGGCCAGATCCTCGCCGACTTCCGCCGCGTCCTCCTTTAAACCGGAGGCGCAACATGACAACACTTGTAGTCGTCAAAAAGGCGGGGCAGGTTGCGATTGCCGCCGACACGCTGGTCACTTTCGGCGACACCAGCCTGACGCACCGCTTCGAAGCCAACAGCAAGATTTTCAAGGTCGACACGCCCGCGGGCATGAGCTATATCGGCATGGCCGGCACGGTGGCGCATTTTCCGGTGTTGCGCAAGGCCATGGCGGCCTTGCCCAAAGAGCAGCTCAAGCTGGGCTCGCGCGACGAGGTGTTCGACACCTTCATCAAGCTGCACCCCATGCTGAAAGAAGCGTTCTTCCTGCAGACCAAAGAAGACGACAACGACCCTTACGAGTCCAGCCAGTTCACAGTGGTCATTGCCAATGCCAGCGGCATTTACGGCCTCTACAGCTACCGTGAAGTCTTCGAATTCAAGGAATTCTGGGGCATTGGCTCCGGCCGCAGCTTTGCGCTGGGTGCCATGCATGCAGCGTGGGACAAAGCCAAGACCGCGCGCGAAGTAGCCATGGCCGGCCTCAATGCGGGATGCGAGTTCGACAAGAATTCTGCCGGACCCGTCGACATATTCACCCTTAAATTGAAAGCCTCCAAATGAGCGCATCCAGCCTGATAGACATCAAGGTGCCGGACATTGGCGATTTTGACGAAGTGTCCGTGATTGAGGTGCTGGTCAAGGCCGGCGACACCATCAAGGCCGAGCAAAGCCTGATCACCGTCGAAAGCGACAAGGCCTCGATGGAAATCCCGTCGTCGGCCGCAGGCGTAGTCAAGGCGATCAAGGTCAAAGTGGGTGACAAGGTCAAGCAGGGTTCCGTGGTGCTGACGCTCGAGAGCAGCGGTGCAGCTTCTGCGCCTGCAACGCCCGCGGCAGATTCGGCACCAAAACAGGCTGTAGCCCAAGAAATTCCTGCGCAAGCAGCTCCTAAAACTGTAGCAACCCCCGCTGCCACACCGGCTCCGGCTGCAGCCAGTTTCAGCGGCTCGGCCGATCTGGACTGCGACCTGCTGGTGCTGGGCGCCGGCCCTGGCGGCTATTCCGCCGCCTTTCGCGCGGCAGACCTGGGCCTCAAAGTCGTGCTGGTGGAGCGCTATGCCACGCTGGGCGGCGTTTGCCTGAATGTCGGTTGCATTCCGTCCAAGGCGCTGCTGCACGTGGCGGCAGTGATGGACGAGGTCAAGCACTTCGAGGCGCTGGGCGTGAGTTTTGCCGAACCCAAGGTCGATGTGAACAAGCTGCGCACCCACAAGGAAAAAGTCGTCGGCAAGCTCACCGGCGGTTTGGCTGCGATGGCCAAGATGCGCAAGGTCACCACGGTGCGCGGCATCGGCCAGTTCGTCGGCGCCAATCACCTGCAGGTAGAGGAAACCAGCGGCGCCGAAGGCCAGGAACGAACCGGCAAGAGCCAGACCATTGCGTTCAAGAACTGCATCATCGCTGCCGGCTCCCAGGCCGTTCGCCTGCCTTTCATGCCGGAAGATCCTCGCGTGGTGGACAGCACCGGCGCATTGGCACTCAAGGAAGTGCCCAAACGCATGCTGATCCTCGGCGGCGGCATCATCGGGCTGGAAATGGGTACGGTCTACAGCACACTGGGCGCGCGCCTGGACGTGGTTGAAATGATGGACGGCCTGATGCAGGGCGCTGACCGTGACCTGGTCAAAGTTTGGCAGAAGATGAATGCACCGCGCTTTGACAACATCATGCTCAAGACCAAAACCGTGGGCGCCAAAGCGACCAAGGCTGGTATTGAGGTGACTTTCGAAGCCGCGGAAGCGGGCGGCAGCGCCCCGGCACCGCAAACCTATGACCTGGTGCTGCAGGCTGTGGGCCGGACACCCAATGGCAAGAAGCTGGCTGCCGACAAGGCCGGCGTCACAGTCACCGACCGCGGTTTCATTCCGGTTGATATCCAGATGCGCACCAACGTGCCGCACATCTTCGCCATCGGCGACATCGTCGGTCAACCCATGCTGGCACATAAGGCCGTGCACGAAGGCCACGTGGCCGCTGAAGTAATTGCCGGTGAATTGCAGGGTAACAAGGAGCTCGCCAGCGCCGCGTTCAATGCACGCGTGATCCCTAGCGTGGCCTACACTGACCCCGAAGTCGCATGGGTCGGCCTCACGGAAGACCAGGCGAAGGCCCAGGGCATCAAGGTCAAGAAGGGCCTGTTTCCGTGGACGGCTTCCGGCCGGGCGATTGCCAATGGCCGCGACGAAGGCTTCACCAAGCTGCTGTTTGACGACAGCCCTGAAGCGCATGGCCATGGAAAAATTCTGGGCGGCGGCATTGTCGGCACGCACGCTGGCGACATGATCGGCGAGATTGCACTCGCGATCGAAATGGGCGCTGACGCGGTCGACATCGGCAAGACCATCCATCCACATCCCACGCTGGGTGAAAGCATGGGGATGGCTGCGGAAGTGGCGCACGGCAGCTGCACCGACTTGCCGCCGGTGCGAAAGTAAGCTTGCCGGGAGCTCGATATGGGGAGCCCGAACTGGCAGCAGATCGGGCTTTTTGCTGTCCGAGGCCGGTCTGCCCGCGTGCCGCTCGCGATGCGCCTGAGGCAAGCCGCGCTGCGCATGGGAAATAATCCTCATGAGTTACGTCATCCACATCTGGGATCAGCCCACCCCAACGAGCTGGCCTGAGGCGCAGGCGCTGTTCGAGCGTCTGTGGGACCAGCGGGCTGCACTGAATCCGAAATTCGTTGACCGACGATTCGAGCTGCTCGTCCAGCGCTGTGTTCATCACAACATGACCCCTTATTTTCTGAACGCTACCCATCGCGCTCTGCAGGAAGACAGTCTGCAACCAATGTTCGGCACCTACCCCGGAAGCGTCGCTTGACGCGTGACAGCCAATTCGCGGGTCGCGCCATCGAACGGAGGGGTATCGTGTCGGTATTTCAGGCCCTCAGCCGTTCGCGTGGGGCAGGGCGCGGTGCGCGCAAGGTGCGTATATAGGGTTGACCGTCCAGGTCGTGATGAACATCCACCGGGACGTGGTACAGGCTGTGGATGAGTTCGCTGCTCAGCACTTGGGCCGGAGGCCCAAATGCCTGCAGGCGACCATCACCGAGCACGATGAGCTGGTCGGCAAATTGGGCCGCCAGGTTCAGGTCGTGCAGAACGGCCACGCTGATCCATGCCTGCTCGGCGGTCTGCGTCTTCAGATGCTCCATGAGCTGCATCTGGTGCTTCAGGTCGAGCGCGCTGACGGGTTCATCCAGCAGCATCAGCTGCGGCTGGCGCAGCAGCACCTGTGCAAACAGCACCATCTGGCGCTGCCCGCCGCTGAGCGTGTGCACCGGGCGGTCGGCCAGGTGGGCGATGTCCAGCGCCTGCAAGGCTGCCAGCGCGGCTTCCAGATCGTCATCCGACAGCCGCATCGACAGCCGCTGTAAACGACCCAGCACTACCACTTCGAGCGCACTCAGGTCCAGGTCGAGCTGTGTGTTCTGCGGCATGTAGCCGATGCCCTGGCGCCACGTTGGCAGTGTATGCCGCGTCATCGACGTTCCACGCAGGTGTACCTCGCCGCATGTCAAAGGCAATTCACCAAACAGGGCGCGCAGCAGGCTCGTTTTGCCGGTGCCGTTGGGACCGATGATGACGTGCAACTGCCCGGCGCGCAGTTGCAGGTTCAGCCCTTCGACGAGGGTCAGCTCGCCGATGCCCAGGGTCAGGTCACGGAGTTCAAGCACGGCCGCGCTTTCGGTTGCCCAGGATGAGCCAAATCATGAAAGGGACTCCGATCAGCGCCGTCACGATGCCGATGGGAAACAGGGCGCCGGGCACGATGGACTTGGACAGCACAGAAGAAACCGAGAGCATCAGCGCACCACACAGCGCCGATTGCGGAATCAGGAAGCGCTGATCTTCGCCAACCTGCATGCGCGCGATGTGCGGCGATACCAGGCCGATGAAACCGATGATGCCCACAAAGCTGATGGCAGTCGCCGTCATCAGCGCGACCAGCACCAGCGTCTTCAGGCGCAGTCGCGTGACATTCACGCCCAGGCTGCGTGCGCGTGCCTCGCCCAGGCGCAGGCAGGTCAGCTGCCAGGCATCGCGGTGCAGCAGCACCGCACACACCAGGGTCACGCCCGCGGTGATCCACAGCATGGGCCAGGTGGTGCGCATGAGGCTGCCGAACAGCCAGAAGATGATCTGCTGGTTCAGCTCGGGGGAGGAAAGGAACTGCAGCAGCGACAGCAGCGACTGGAACAGAAACAGCAGCGCGATGCCGGCCAGGATGATGGTCTGGCTGTTGACATGGCGCATCAACGCCAGCCCGAACAGAAAGCTGGCCGCCAGCATGCAAAAGAAAAAAGCGCTGACGGGGATTGCCACCAGGGACGGTAAACCCAGGCCACCGGTGACCAGGGCCAGCGCCGCACCAAAGCCGGCGGCGGCCGCCAGCCCCAGCGTATAGGGGCTGGCCAGGGGGTTGTCCAGCAGGGTCTGCATCTGCACCCCGCCCAGTCCCAGCGCCGCCCCCACCACCAGGGCCATAAGGGCGATCGGCAAGCGCATGTCCATCACGATGGCACGTGTCATCGGGTCGGCCGCCGCGGGCGCCAGCAGCGTGCGCAGCACGTCGCCCAGCGCCAGCAGCGAAGGGCCGGTGGCCACGTCCAGCGTCAGGCTGCACAGGCCCAGGCCGACGAACAGGGCCAGCCAGCGCCAGCGCAGCGCTTCGCGCCGACGCTGGCGTTGCAAGACCAGGACGCCGATGTCGGGCGTGGCGGTGGTGTCCGTCATTTCCCGTTGAGCATGAAGGTGCCTTGGGGCTGGATGGGCAGGTAGCGGCGGTAAAAATCGCGATAGGTGGCGTCTGGATCAATGTCGGCAAACAGCGTCGGGTATAACGCCTTGGCCAGGTATTGCAGCTGCGCCGCATCCAGAAGGCTGCGCGTGGCACCGTGGTAGACACCGTGCAGGCGGCCGTCCTGGATCGCCGGCAAGGCGCTCCAGCCCTTGCGCTGCGCGAAGCCTCGCAAACGTCGGCGAGCGTCATTGACAGGCACACCAAAGCCCATTTGCATCGCGTCGGGCTGGCTGACGCTTTCATAGCCTGCGATGAACACCACCTGCGGTTTCGCGACGAGCAACTGCTCGGGGTTGATCGGTCCCCAGTCCTTGACGAAAGGCGTGGCCACGTTGTCGCCGCCAGCCATATCGATCATGGCCCCCCACATGTTCTTGCCATAGGTATAGCTGTGCTCGGCGGGCCCCTTGTCGCCCAGTTCGAGGTACACGCGCGGGCGGGGCAGCTTTGCTTTGGCGATGCGTTGCTGGATGGTTTCCACGACCTGGCGGTATCCGTCGGCAATGTTTTGCGCGCGTGCCGTTTCGCCGGTGATCTGGCCCAGCACCTTGGTGCTGGCCAGGTGGCGCTCCACGGTCTGCGCGTTGTAGTCCACCACCACCACAGGAATGCCGGCGGCTTCCAGGCGTGGGATTTCAGACGCCAGTGCCTTGAACTGCCAGTCGGCCAGGATCACTACGTCGGGCTTCGTGGCCAGCGCCTTCTCGAGCGAAAAGCTCTGGAACTGCACGCTGCCCAGGTCGGGCACGTCGCGAAGTGTGGGCCGCGCGGCGGCATACTGCTCCCACACCGCGGGCCGTGACTTGACGAACCAGCCGAGAGAAAGTCCCACCAGCCGGTCGAAGGCCTTGTCGCCACCGATGGCCAAATAGTCCTCGATGTAGAAGCCCAGCAGCACCCGTTTGGCCGGCAATTCCAGGATGACCTTGCGGCCCAGCACGTCTTCGATGGTGCTAGGGGCTGCCCAGGCGCTGAGCGCGCCCAGCGCGAGGGTGGCGGACAGCGCCAGGTTTTTCCAAAATTGGCGTGTCATTCACATCTCCAGCGCGAAGCTGCCCTTGGCCTGGACGGGCAGGTAGCGTTTGTAAAAATTCAGGTAGTTGGCCTGGGGGTCGATGTCCCTGAACAGCGTGGGATACAGGGCCTTGGCCATGAATTGCACCATGGTGTAGTCCAGCACCGAGCGCGAAGCACCCTGGTAGACCGCATACAGGCGCTTGTTCTTCACGGCGGGCAGTTCGCTCCAGCCGGGGCGCTGGGCAAAACCCTGCAACCGCTGTGCCGATTGTTCGGGCGCCACGCCCTGGCCCATCAGCATGGAAGCGGGGTTTCTGGTGGACTCCGTTCCTGAGATGAACACCACCTCGGGTTGTGCGGCCAGCACCTTCTCGGGGTTCATCGGACCGTACCATTCAATGAAGGGAGTAGCGATGTTTTCGCCACCGGCCAGCGCGCCTAGCGGACCCCACATGCCCTTGCCGTAGCTGAAGCTGTACTCGGCCGGTCCCTTGTTGCCGAATTCGACGTAGAAGCGCGGCCTGGGCTGTCTGGCGGCGGCAATGCGCGACTGAACCTCATTGATGGCAGATCTGTATTCGTCGGCGATCTTCTGTGCGCGTTTCTCATCGCCGGCAATTTTGCCCAGCAGCAGCGTGCTGGCATGGTGGTTGGCTGGCAGTTCCATGTTGTAGTCCACCACCACCACGGGCACGCCGGCGTCTTCCAGCCGTTTGACGTCCGGACCCAGGCCTTTGTATTGCCATTCGGCCAGGACCACCACATCGGGCCTGAGCGCCAGCACCTTCTCAACAGAAAAGGTCTGCGCCTCGACCTCGCCAACGTCGGGCAATTCTTTGAGTGAGGGCCGGTGTGCCGTAAACAGCGACCAGTTGGCCGGACGCCAGCCTTCCCAAGCCTCGCGAGAGAAACCGACGACCTTGTCGAAGGCCTTATCGCCGCCGATGGCCATATAGTCTTCGAAATAGAAACCCAGCAACACGCGTTTTGCGGGTACGTTGATTCGGACAGATCGGCCCAGCACGTCTTTGATGATTTCAGGGGCTGCTTGCACAGGTTGAATCAGACCAACCGTCAGGCCCAGAACGAACAGCCAGCGCGCCGTGGTGGCAAATCGCATGAACACTCCTTAAAGGCTGGAGTAATCCCAGCGAGGTCGGTATTCTATATGAGAATGATTCTCAAGAAGTTTTGAGATGCCGCATTGCTGTGCAAATCATTGCGTCAATGCTTTGACCTCGCGACCCAAATAGCGCCTGGTCGTGCGATAGAACGTCGACCGGGATATCCGTGAGCGGATCAATGACCTAGGGCGATGCTGGGTCGGCGGAAGTGGCGCGCGGCAGTTGCACGAATTTGCTGCTGGCGCGGTGCTAGCGCGGGGACGGCATAAGCCGCTCCTGAATCAGCTTCAGGGCTTCCGGCGAAACGCTCTCTTCGCCGCGGAAGGGGTTATCCATCGCGGCGATGAAAAACAGCATCAGGCCGACAAAGGTCGCCAGGATGCCCGACAGCACAATATGCAGCGCCAGCCGTTCCATGGAAAACAGCCACAGCAGCGAAAAGTTCAGCGCAGCTCCGAGGCACACCACCCACCACAGCACACCCGAGAGGGAGGTGCTGACGCTCTGCAGGCGCGCATACCGGGCCTCCAGAAAGCTGTTGAATTGCCGCAGTGTTTCGGCGTGCAGGATTTCCTGGGTCCGGCTGGCAGGGGTAAACGACAGCAGCTTTTGATGTAAGTCTGAAATGCGCACGGTGCCACCGGCATGCAGCCGTCCTTGCCGTTGCTCGGGCCAGGCTTCGTCGATCAGAAAGCGTACGTAGTCCCTCATCCCGCCTTCCAGGGTGGCGCGCGCTGGCTCCGGATAGTTCGACAGATCACGGTACAGCGCCGCAATGGCCGTAGCCTCCTTGCCTACGGCTTTTTCCGCATCCGCGAAATTCTGGTAAGTGGCAACCGCGATCAGACCCAGCATCAACCCGTAGAACACCCCATAGGCCGAAAGAAAGTAGCTGACAAAGTCATTGGCGTCTGGCTGCGGACCGAGCCACTTGCGCACCAATGGCCGTAGCAGAAGCAGACCGCCCCACGTGTAGGTCAGGCAGACGATGCAAAAAAGCAGCGCCAGCACCCAGTTGGGTATGTCGTAGATCCAATAGAACACGGCGCCTGCCCCTCTTTTATGTCGAACTCCACTCCGAAGCGGATGATAACCAAAGGTCGCATGCCGAAAGTTTCGGCGCTGGCTGCCCGGCAAAATGCGGCCAACGGCACGGCAGAGGCTGAATACCGATTTTCTGAAGTAAAAATTGACTGCAAGGCTTGTAAATAATGCGCCAGCAGCTATCAATTTAATAGCTAATTCGCTTTGCGTGAACCTCAGGGCTGCACACCGGGCGCCTCTTCCAGGGGCCGCTCACGCGGCCACCTGTACGGCGTGCCGGAAAATATCGCCCGGCGTGGCCATCCAGACCTGACCCCGGTCCCGTGCGGTAGCGACATGCTGAAGCGCATGCCGCAGGTGGCGCAGGCGGTAAGGCTGGCCGACGATGTAGGGGTGCAGTGCAATGCCCATCACCAGCGGTGCGGAACCGCTGGCCTGCGATTGCTCCAGCATCTCGTCAAGCTGGTCGATGATCATCTGCGCAAAGTCTTTCCCGTCCATCTGCCGCGCAATGATCATCGGGATGTCATTGAGTTCCTGCGGGTAAGGCACGGCCCATAAAGCCTGCCTGCTGCGAGTGCGCATAGGCAGCGGCTGGTCGTCATGGCACCAGTTCAGGGTGTAGCCGTAGCCGCTTTCGGCGAGCAAGTCAGGGGTATGCAGGCTCTCCGAAATCCACGGTGAAAGCCACCCGGCGGGTGTCTGGCCGCTTTCCTGTTGTATGCGCGTGCGGCACTGCACCAGCAGGCTACCTTCGTCCGCTTCCGTCAGTGCGGCCTGGCGTTCGGCGTTGCTGTGTCCATGACCGACCAGTTCGTCGCCGCGCGCCACGCAGGCGGCCACCAGCTCCGGGCAATGGTCATACAGTGCGGTGTTGATCAGGGCCGCCGCAGGCAGGCCCAAGCTGTCAAACAGCTCGAGGCAGCGCCAGCTGCCAACGCGGTTTCCGTACTCGCGCCAGCTGTAGTTCAGGACATCCGGTTGCGGGCTGGCCGGGCCGATGGTGGCGCCCATGCCCTCGCCAAAGGCAAAGTGCTCGATGTTGAAACCCAGGTAAACAGCCAGGCCGGCGCCGTTGGGCCAGCGATAAGGTTTGCGCCGGTTGATCGCCTGGTAGTCAAAGCGATTGTGCGTCGGCAGAACGCCGCTGTAGCTTGCCGCCATCAGCTGATCAAAGCTCAGCCAGGCCGGCCCGCACCAGCAACCACTCGGCGCTGTCGTTCCACACATCCATGTGGGTGATCAGCCCGCTTTTGACGACATAACGGTCCACATAGCGGTTGCCTTCAAAAGGCGTTCCGTCAGGCCATTCTCCGTACAGGGTTCCCAAGCTGTAGACCACCGCTTCGTCGGGAGCTGCGCCGTTGGAGCCGGCGACAACCGTTTCGGTGCGCTCAATCTTTTTTTTCACCCATTTGTAGCGCGATGCATTGAATTTGGTGCACTCAGCGGGAGCGCCCATGGCCCGGCCGCCGGTGAAAAGAATCTTCATGCCGGGTGCGGTGAACCGGCTGGCGGCCACCGGGTCAGGAAGCATGATGAGCCGGAGGAACTCATTGACCACATCGGCAGCGCTTGCTGTGTCGCTGGAGAAGGTGGGGGTGCTCAATCAGGGTGCTCCTGCGGCTGTCGTTGTGGGGAAAATCATGTTATCACCTCGACGTTGGCCAACTTGGCTACGCTGCGCCAGGTATCAATCTGCGCATTGATCAACTGAACGAACTCCGTGCCGACCACCGCATTCTTGCGCGGCAGGGTCTGGATTTCTTCCAGTCTGGCTGCGATGTCCGGTTTGGCGAGAATCTCAGGGATCAGTGCCGTCAGCCGCGCAAGAATGGGCGCAGGCAGGCCTTTGGGCGCTGACAACCCCAGCCACTGGGAACCCGTCAGCTTGGGAAAGCCGAGCTCGGCAAAGGTCGGAATGTTGGGAAGCGCCGGCAGGCGGCTGGGGGTGGAGACAGCCAGCGCGCGCAGCGACCCGGCCTTGAGCTGGGCCACATTGGTGGTGATGGGGTCGAGCAGGCTGTCGATCTGCCCGCCCAGCAGGTCTTGCATGGCCGGCGAGCTGCCCTGGTAGGGGATGTGGTCGTGTTGGGGCGCCTTGCCTTCGATCTTGAGCATTTCGCCAAACAAGTGGTTGGCAGAACCGATGCCCGATGAGCCATAACGCACAGGCCGGGTCCTGGCGGCCGTCAGGTATTGCTCCAGCGTCTGGAAGGGCGACTGTGCACGCACCAGCAGCACCATGGGCGCTTCAACCAGCATGCCCATGTGGGAAAAGTCGTTCACCGGGTCAAAGGGCATGACTTTGCGGGTGGCTGTGGCATAGATGTGCACCGACGCGTGGCTGACCAGCAGGGTGTAGCCGTCGGCGGGCTGCTTGGACACATAGTCGGTGCCGATCAGGCCGCCCGCACCCGCTCGGTTTTCCACCACGACGGTCTGGCCCAGCGCCTGCGACAGGTGCGGCGCCATCATGCGGGACACGGTATCGACCAGGCCGCCCGGCGGGAATTGCGCGACCAGTCTGACCGGCCCACGCGAAGGCCAGGCGCTTTGGGCGCTTGTCCATGCTGGAGCGGTCAGGGCAGAGATGCCGGCGGCCAGGACGTGACGACGTTTCATGGAATGCTCCTCAAGGGCTGAAGGCTGCATGGGCAACCATCAACAGGGTTGAAAGCGGTAAGCGGCTGAAGACGTCTGGCGACCAGCAACTTGTATGCCAATTCGACTGTTCATGCATACGCGCTTTGCGGTCCCTGATGCCGGGAGCAGGGAGGCGCCTTCCTCACTCGGCCTGGGGTTGCGCGACGGCATACGCCTTGCGGGGAGTCACCCAAAAAGCCCGCGCATCTACTTGGTGCGTTGGCGGTAAGCCCGTCGCATGCCGCGGCAAGCTGGCGCTGATCCCAACGGCGCAGGTCGGATTGAATTATTGGTAAAAAAGTGCCGTAGCCCTTGATTGGTCTTGGCAAGAAGCTATGTAATTGATAGCACTTGCAAGCAGCCGCTCACGTTAAGGCCGCACGCCCGGCGTCTCGATCGCCATGCCTTTTGCTCGGGCATTAAGGTACAGCTCGAGCTCGACCAGTTCCTGAGCGCCATAAGCAAAGGGCTCGGCGCGCACACCGCTCATGCAGCCGCGCAGTCGGCGCTGCAGTGACCCCATCGCTTGCCATTCGAGGCGGTACACCGGGTAGCCGGTGGGATGTGCCTGCGGAATCACACTGCTGCCCAGGCGCCCACCGGCCAGGCCGTCATGGCATTGCGCACACGACAGGTTCAACTGGCCGATGCGCTGCGCGAAAAGTTGCGCACCGCGTTCGCGGAAGGGCGACAGCCTGGCATCGTCAGGCGGGGCCAGCGGCATGCCGCGCGACTGCAGTGCGACGAAACTTTCCAGGCTCAGCAGTTCCTGGCTTTCGGCGCGCAGCGGTGCGGCCTGCTGGTGGTGCTGGCGGCACTGGTTGATGCGCTGGCTCAGCGCCACGGGACGGCCCAGCGCCAGGTCAAACGCCGGGTAGCGGGCCGCCACACCGCGCATGCTGCTTTGCGCCGACGCGTGGCAGCTGGCACAAGCTTTGCCGCTGGCCCCTAGAGCCTGGTTCCACAAGGCCTCGCCATCCTTGGCCCAGAGCATGCCGGGGTTCAGTGCGTCGTCCTTTTGCATGGCCTGGGTTGACGCGCCCATGAACTCGTAGCCCGAGCGGCGCGTGTCCTTGCCGGTTGCGGTCTGCGCGCCGGCCAGGCTCGTCAGCAGCAAAGCCAGCAGGGGCGACAGCCAAGCGAAGGTTTGCGTCATGCCGTGACGGTCAGGCTGATGCTTTCAGTCTGCGCAAAACCGTTATCGCCCTCCCAGCTCAACACCAGGGTGCCGCTGTCGGTAGCAACGGTGTGAAAGGCGATATACGGATTGGCCGAGATGGCAGAGAACAGCTCGGCGCTGAAGATGGTTTCGCCGTTGTACTTGCAACTGAATCGCTGGATGATGTTGCGCGGCAAAGTCTTGCCATCCTCGCCGGGGCGAAATCCGGTTTCCATCGGGTGGCCTATGGTGGCGCGTATCTCGATGACTTCGCCGCGTTTGGCGGTGGAAGGGGCATTGATGAGGGTGCGTGCCATCAACTGTCTCCTTCAATGCAGGCAGCTAACGTCACGATCACATTCACGGTGTGAGACCAGTAGCTGCCATCATTCATCTGCGCAACCGCAACCAGTTGCTGCGAGGTGGCCAACCGGATGCGCGTGGTCATGCTCGCTCTTCCGGCGCGCGGGCCGAGGATAAAGCGGGCCACGTCGCGCTGGGGGTTTTTCTCGTTGAAGACCGCAATGGCTTTGACATGGTCTGCCGCGGTCATGGGGCTTTCGGCCGTGACGGTGATGGGCACCACATTGCCGTTGTCTACCAGCTCGGCCACATCCAGCTTGACCTTGCCAACGCGAACCGGGGCACCCTGGGTATAGGCCGACACTGCGGCAGCCAGTTCGTTGGCTTGCGCCACTGCAGGGCGCAGAACGACGCTGAGACCCATGCCGGCTGCGCCCGCCAGAATGTGACGTCGGTTCAGGGGAAAGAGGCGGTCTGCCGTGGTCATGAGTTCACTTGTTGACTTCACTTCACTTCATTCATTTCAGCGTCAGCAGGAAGGCCACGACATCCTCGATCTGCTGCGCCTCCAGCAACGGTTTGCCTTGCCAGTTCGCGCCCACGCGCGCCAGCCCGTCGGTACGATGGTAGGCTGGCATGATGCTGGCCGGGTTCAGGCGCTGCGCGTCGGCAATGCGCAGGCGCAGCTGGCCTTCCGTCCAGCGTGCGCCCGCACCCGAAAGATCAGGAGCCAGGTTGCCCTGAAAGCGTTCCTCGGGAATAGGGCCGGTATGGCACAACAGGCATAGGCCCTGCTGGCGGCTCGCCACGATGGCGCGCCCGCGCGCCGCGTCGCCGGGTGCGCCTGTCAGCGTCTGCGGGATTGCATCGCCCACCACGCGAAGCGGCGAAACGTGCTGCGCAAAGCCGCTCCAGGGCGCCATCATCATCAACCCACCTGCGATGGCCCCTTGCCAGGTCATGCGTTCTTCAGGCCTTTTTCAGGCTGTGGTTCTTCAGCGGCAGGTCGCGTATGCGTTTGCCTGTCGCCGCAAACACGGCGTTAAGCACAGCCGGCGCCGCGACCGCGATCGTCGGTTCGCCCACACCACCCCAGAAGCCACCCGAGGCCACGATGATGGTTTCCACCGCAGGCATGTGCTGCATCTGCACGACCGGGTAGGTGCTGAAGTTGTCTTGCTCGATGCGGCCATCTTTTTGCGTGCATTCACCGAAGAGCGCAGCCGACAAGCCGTAGGAAAAGGAGCCTTCGACTTGCGCTTCAATCTGCTGCGGATTGACTGCGTAACCCGGGTCGGTGGCGGCCACAATGCGGTGGATCTTGAGCTCGCCCTCGTTGTTCACCGACACCTCGGCGCAGGCCGCCACATAGCTGCCGAAACCCATGGTCTGGGCCAGGCCCCGGTAGACTTTCTGGCCGCCGACGTCGGGCGGCGGCACGTTCCACTTCACGCGCTCCGCCACGGCGTTCAGCACCGCCAGGTGCTTGGGGTGGCTTGCCATCAGTTTTCGCCGCAAGGCCAGTGGGTCCTGTTTGGTGGCGAAGGCGATTTCGTCGATAAACGACTCAAGGTAGATCGCATTCTGGTTCAGGTTCACACCGCGCCAGAAACCGGGTGGCACGCTGGGGTTGCGCATCGCGTGGTCCACCAGCAGGTTGGGAAAGCTGTAGCCGATGGACGCCTCGGGCCCTGGTGCGTTCAGGCCCTGGAACTGCACCGGGTCCAGCCCGTTGCGGATGTTTTGCGGAAACACACCGGCCAGGATGGACTGGCCCGAGATGCGCATGTGCAGCGCGGTGACATTGCCCTGCGCGTCCAGCCCGGCCTGCAGCTTGCACTGCGTGACCGGGTGGTAGCGGCCGTGCAACATATCCTCCTCGCGTGACCAGAGCAGCTTGACCGGCACGCCCGGCATCTGTTTGGCGATGTCCACGGCCTGGCGCACCCAGTCGTGCACTGCACCGCGCCGCCCAAAGCCGCCGCCCAGGTGGATTTTGTAGACCTCGCATTTGCTGGCCGGGATTCCTGCCGCCTCGGAGGCGGCTGCCAGCGCCGCTTCTCCGTTTTGTGTGGGTGTCCAGACTTCGCAGCGCTCGGGTGTCCAGCGCGCCGTCGCGTTCATGGGCTCCATGGTCGCGTGGTTCTGGTGCGGGTAGGAATACACCGCTTCGATGCGGCGTGCGGCGCTTGCCAGCGCGGCCTTGGCGTCGCCGTTCTGGTTGCCGACCACCGCGTCGGTCGCGTCGAGCCCGGCCTTGAGCATCTGGGCCACGCTCGCGCTGGAGTTCGCAGCGTTGGGGCCGTTGTCCCATTCGATGGGCAGTGCGTCGAGCGCGGTTTTGGCATGCCACCAGGTGTCGGCAACCACGGCCACCGCGCTGTCTCCGACAGCGACCACCTTCTTCACGCCTGGCCGTTTTTCGATCGCGGCGGCATTGAAGCTCTTGACCTTGCCGCCAAACACCGGGCAGTCCTTGATGGCTGCGTTGAGCATGCCGGGCAGCTTTAAATCCGCACCGTAGATCTGCTTGCCCGTGACCTTGTCCAGCGTGTCCAGCCGCGCCAGGCGCTTGCCCACCAGCTTCCAGTCTTTCGGGTCTTTCAGTGTCACCTCAGCGGGTGGCGTGACTTTGGCCGCTGCCACCGCAACCTTGCCATAGGTCACGGTGCGGCCAGTGGGGGTGTGCGTGATGACGCTGTTGGCCGCGCGACATTCAGCCACCGGCACCTTCCATTCATCGGCAGCGGCCTGCGCCAGCATCATGCGTGCGGTGGCGCCGCCTTTGCGAACATAGTCGTGTGACTCGCGGATGCCGCGACTGCCGCCGGTGGAGAAGTTGCCCCATGCCCGGTTGCGCGCGAGGTTCTGCCCCGGTGTGGGGTACTCGGTGGTGACCTTGGCCCAGTTGCATTCAAGCTCTTCGGCCACGAGTTGCGCAAGGCCCGTCAAACTGCCCTGGCCCATTTCAGAGCGTGCGATGCGGATCACCACCGTGTCGTCGGGCCGCACGACGACCCAGGCGTTGATCTCCGGTGAGGCCGCGCCTTGCGCGAAAGCCTGGCTGCCAAACGGAATATGAAAAGCGACAACCAGCCCGGCCGATGCGCTCGAGGCCAGGAAGCGGCGACGCGACAGCCGCGGAGAGATAGAGGAGGGGAGGATGGTGGCGCTCATGTCGTGCTCCCGTCGGTGTGCTGGATGGCGAGCGCCGCGCTCTTGGTGTTGCCACCCGCAGCAACGACCTTGATGGCAGCCCGGATGCGGTTGTAGGTGCCGCAGCGGCAGATGTTGGTCATTGCCTCGTTGATGTCGGCATCCGTCGGGTTCGGTTTGGCCTTGAGCAGCGCCGCCGCCGTCATCACCATGCCGCACTGGCAGTAGCCGCACTGCGGAACATCCAGCGCGACCCAGGCCTTCTGCAAGGGATGCGAGCCGTCGGGGGACAGTCCTTCGATGGTCACGATTTTTTCCGCCGCACCCACCGTGGAGACGGGCCGCACGCAGCTGCGTGTGGGCACACCGTCGATATGCACCGTGCAGGCGCCGCAAGCGGCAATGCCGCAGCCGTATTTGGTGCCGGTAAGCCCGAGCTGTTCGCGGATGACCCACAGCAGCGGTGTGTCGTCCTCCACCTGAAACTCACGCACGGTACCGTTGACGTTCAGTTTTGCCATGGGTGCAATCCTCATTATTTAAAGGAGCCAGGATGGGCTGGAAGACCAGGTCTGTTAGCAGGCCCGGGGATAGTAGCGCCGGTGCATGCCAATTGCACCGGGGGCGCCTATACCCGAGTAATGTGATGACTCTCAGCGGCGAACAAAGTTCGATCGGGTAAACCCTTGTCATCACGGCGCGGTTGCCGCGGGCTGCGATGAGCTACTACGAATTACTTCGGTTGCTTCGATTGCTTCGATTGCTTCGGTATAAGGCCTTGGCGAATCCCAGCCAGCGCGAGACCGTTGAACGCGGCGTAGCGCTGCGCCTGTGCCTGCAGCGCGGCGCCGAGCTTGCGGGATGACAGCGCAGAAGGCGCGAACGGCGCGATGCTCAAAGTAAGCGCGCCTTTTTTTGTTTCGGCTTGCCAGGTACCAGCCACTCGCCCATCGATCAGCAGCGTCGGGCGAAAGAGGCCATTGGGCGTCATGACCTTGCCGGCCTCCGCGCTGTCGATGATGGGAGTTCGATCCGTGTAACCCAAAAGATACTCATCAAAGCCAGCCAGCAAATGCACGGTCGGAGTGCTGGGTTGGCGTGCGGGCAGGGCTGGCGTACGCGCGGACCACCAAACAGTGCCGCCCGCATACTGCGCCTTTTCCATGCCGGGCATGGCCATCTCCAGTGCTGCCCGTGCTTCGCCTGCGGCCAGCCCGGACCACCACGTGAAGTCTGCCAGGGTGGCCGGACCATGGCTTTCAAAATAGCGCTGCGCCAGCTTCTTGAGGTCGTCTTCGCGTGAGGGCTCTTTTTTCGGTGCTACTGGGTCCTGCGGTAGCCATTCATCCAGCAGTGTGTAGGTGGCCTGCTTGCCGCGCGGCAGGCCCAGGCAGATCAACCCGACCTGTGCTGCGCGGTACAGGATGCGTCCGCCGCGGTGGCCGTCGGTGGCGATGCGATGCTGCGCAAGTTCGGCAAACAGTTCCACGCGCGTGAGTTGCTGCCCGCCTTCAAGGCATTGCCGGATCGCCGGAAGGATTTTGCGGAAAGCGGGCTCGTCCAGATTGACCTCCCGGTAGGCAGCCGCGGTGCGGGTCAGCAAGGCCGGCGCCGCCAGAGCCAGCAGCCATCGCAGGTCCGAGGCGGCGGCCAGGTGTAGCGTACCGCGCAGAACCCAGCTACGCACCACCTTACGCTTGGCCAACGCTTGTTCAATCATCGCGCCGGTCATGGTGGCGTCGGCGACAAAGCGCGAACCGACGGCCCAGCATGCATGGGCATATTCCTGCGCCTGCATGGCACCGAACCATTGCACCGCCTGGTCGATGCGCTTGAAGTTGGTTGCACGAGGCGACAGGGAGGAGGAGGGCGCCGGTGAAAGCCGCTGGCTTGCCAGCCGCAACGCAATCAACTCTTGCCGGGAAATTTCGGCCATGCTCAGGCAACACTTTCGAGCATGGCGAGCATCCGCCTTTCCCACACCGCTGGAGAAAAACGGTCACGCAGCAGCTTCTGCGACGCCTGCACCATGGCCTGACGCCGGGACATATCCACTACCAGTTCCGCACAGGCCTGCGGCATGTCCCTGAGCTCCGCCATCACCATATGAACGCCGGGCTCGATGCCGAAATCTTCCCAGCCCTCAAAACGGTCGGACACCACCGCCGTACCGGCCGCCCAGGTTTCAAACGCGCGAAACTGGTCGAAGTAATGGAGTTCCGCATCGGCATGCACATTGAGGCTGATGCGCGCACTCGCGCGGCAGGCGTCGCGCGCCGCGCCCCAAAGGCCGCTCCAGATGAACTGGGTTTTCACGGAAATTTCCGTGCGCTCGAGAAAAAACCTTTCGGCCTCGCGCCGCCTGGCGGTGTCGCCGCCCAACATGATGATGTCCCGCGTCCTTTGCGTTTCGGGAAGTGGCGTTCGCACATGCTTGTCCGCCACCAGGTAAGGCAGGCGGAAGGCGGGAAGGGCTGGAAAATACTGATGGAGATAGCGTTCGATGGAACCATCCATGGCCATCACCGCGCTCAGGTTTGGGGCAATGGCATCGAACAGATCGGCTTTGTACCGGTGCACGGTGGCCGACGCATTTTTTGTCAATGGATCAAACATCCAGAGTACGTGCTTGCCGTGCCGCGGTAGACCTCGCTTCGCGAAACGGGCGAAGGCATAAATACCCGTCACGAGCAAATTGACGTCGCATGCGCCTACCTCAGGCAGCGGCGCGTCGGTGCTGCTTCCCAGGTCAATGAATTCAACATCGTGGCCCGCCTGCAGCAGCACGTCCATCCACAAGCGCGACGCGCGGCCAAACAGGGTGTCGATGTCGGTGTAAATGTGGATTTTCAACGCGGCTTCTTTTATTTTTGCTCTTCAGCTTATAGCGCACGCCGCTAATTGGCAGGTACCGAACCGATATCGATGTTCACAACTAAGCCCGGACATCATTGCCTCTTGGAGACCCGGCCATGGTTCGTGCCACGCATGGTGGATTTGGGGCGCGGCCTGTGCCACCCGTATAGCGGCGGACACCTCGCAAAACTTTACACAGCACCTTTGAATTTCCCCAAAATTTTTTTGACGCGGTTTGGTAATCCGGCCAGGTTCGCTAGTAAATCGAAGGTGTGCGAATTCGCAACGCATTCGGTCTAAAAGTAGCTAATAGGGTCGAATAATCCCATAACCGAGGCTAAGTGCCCCAAAAGTGGGCCGGAATGATTGCACAAGGTCTCTGGCAATTAATCACTTTTTCTGCCTTGTATCAGGTTTCACAATTGGTTACCGTGAAATAGTTCACGAAAATATGGCCAACAGGTGGTGAATCACAACGCCTGAAGGTCCCTGAAATCTTGATCTTCAACGAGGCGTAGCGATGAAGCGTATTGAGCGTGTGGGCGTGCACAGCGTGTGGGCAGGTGCTTTTTTCGTGCTTGTGGCCATCCCGGCAGCTGTGTTGGCGCAGCAACCGCCGTCCATCATTGACCCAGGCCGGGTTCGCGAGCGTTTTGATTTTCAGCCTGAACCCGGAGCGTCAGCAGCTCCTCCGGAGATCAAGGCCGAGCCGTCCGGCTCTTTGCCGGAATCCTTGAGAACCGTCAAAGTCACACTCAAGCGAATTGATATTGAAAGCCGTACTGTGTTGCCCGGCGGCACTCTTCAGTCGCATGCGGATAGCTACACCGGACGGGAGATTACCGGAAGCGAGATCTTGCAACTCGCGTCCTCGCTCACCGCGATGTACCGCAATGCGGGCTACATCCTGTCGCTCGTGGTGGTTCCGCCGCAGTCTCTGTCCGATGGCACGCTCACTCTGCGTGTGGTGGAGGGTTACATCGACAGGGTGAACATTCAGGCGGGAGGCGATGTCAGCGCCCATGTGAGGGAGCAGCTCGCGGCTGTCGGCGAGAAGATCCGGGCATCGCGGCCGATTCAAGGACCTGTGCTTGAGCGCTACCTGCTGATTGCCAATGATTTTCCGGGTATCGAGCTGCGCAGCGTGCTGGCTCCCGCGCAGGCGCCGGGTGCGGCGGACCTCACGCTGATCGCTAGCGTGAAAAAAGTAGAGGGCTTTGCCGCGGCAGACAACTACGGATCCAAATACCTCGGTCCGGCCGAGATCGGCGGGGAAGTCTCCGTGAACCAGCTGCTGGGTGTGAATGACCAGTGGCGCTTTCGGGGCCTGAGCAGCGGCAACTCGGAACTGGCTTATGCGCAAATTTCTTACAGCCAGGTGGTCACGACAGAGGGGCTCAAGCTGTCCGCGGCCGTGTCCCAGGCGCGTACACGTCCCGGCGACATCCTGACGCTGTTTGACATGCGTGGCAACGCGGACACGATCACCGTGTCTGCCGCGTATCCGCTGCTTCGGACCCGCAATGAAAGCGTGACCGCACGGGCAACGTATGAGCACACCGATGTGGAAACCGATGTGCTGGGCACCCGGGTGATTGAAGACCATATCCGAGCGCTGCGCCTGGGTCTCAACTGGCGGGTGCTTGACCGCCTGGGCGGTCAGAACTCGCTGGAGCTGGAATTCAGCCAGGGGCTGGGCGGTACCCAGGAGTCCGATTTGCTTAAAAGCCGGACTGGCGCCAAAGGTGTGTTTAACAAACTCACCTTCGATTACGAGCGCACCCAGCCTCTGGCTTCGAACTTTGCCCTGACGGTGGGCATGCTTGGACAGTGGGCCAACACGCCCCTGCTTTCATCGGAGCAGTTCGCAGTGGGCGGTCGACGGTTCGGGCGGGCCTACGAGCCTGCTGAATTGGTTGGTGAGCGTGGACTGGCATTTCGCGCGGAGCCCCGCTATTCCCGCTCGTCGGACTTTGCGGGCATCAGGTCTTGGCAGCTCTTTGCCTTCTATGACATCGGCAAGGTCTGGAAAGTGGGCCGTACTTCGCCCGGCACGCCCGACAGCCAGAGCCTGGCATCGGCCGGGGTGGGAACCCGCCTCTTCCTTCCGCGGAATGTAGTGGCCGCAATCGAGATCGCATGGCCCCTGACCAAACCTATCGCCAGTTACCAGCCTCACGGCAAAGATCCCCGGCTGCTGGGGACGTTGCTGGTGCGGTTTTGATGATTTTGTCCAACGTCTTTTTTGCCCTCAAGAGGTGATCCATGAACGCTAACCTGAACTCCCTGAGTTCCTCCGTTTCCGCTGGTACTGCCGGCCGACGCAGGCGATCTTTTGCGTTAAAAGCGCTTCCGGCGGCAGTTGCCATGCTCTTCTCGCCCCCAGGCTGGCCTGTAGACATAACTGGCGGCGCGGGCCTTCCGCAGAACGGCACGGTGTTTTCCGGCACCGCTTCGGGCTCGGTGTCGGGCAACCAGCTCACCATTAATCAGGATACTACCCGCGCCGTGATCGACTGGGCCTCGTTCAACATCAATCCCGGAAAAATAGTGGAGATCATCCAGCCTGGCGCATCGTCGGCGCTGCTGAACCGCGTGACCGGTGACGCCAACCCTTCGCAAATATTGGGCAGCCTTTCGGCCAACGGTACGGTGATGCTGATGAATCCCAACGGCGTAATGTTCGGGAACAACGCTGTGATTAATGTGGGCTCACTTATTGCCACCACGGGCAACATCGACGTCAACAACTTCATCAACACCGGTGGCGCTCAGATTACTGGCGCCACCGGCAGCATTACCAACCACGGCAGCATCACCGCGCAAAATGCCGGCCTGGTGGCTTTGGTGGCGCCTTCGGTCACCAACCACGGCAGCATTACCGCGACGGGTGGCACGATTGCCCTGGCCGGATCGACCGACGCTACGGTCACCGTGTCGCTCAACAGCGGGTTGTATGAGTTCGCCATACCGGGTGGTGCAACGGGTTTGAGCGTATCCAACAAGGCGAATGCCACCCTGGAAGGCGCGACACTTCTGCTGGGTGTGGGCGATGCCGCCAATCTTCTGTCTGGTGTCATCAACCTTGAAGGCGTGCAGCAGGCGACAGATGCCATCGTCGTCAATGGCCATGCGGTGGTGCTCAAGTCGGCACTGGATGCACCTCAGGTCAGCGGCAATGCCAACCAGGTGGATGTGTACAGCGGTGCACGTATCCAGGATGCCGTCGACATATCAAAAACAGGCACCGCAGGGGCAGGGGGGGCCGTTGACGTCCATGCGGGTACCTACGCCGAGCAGGTCACCCTGAACAAGGCCAACCTGACGCTGACCGGCCTGGGTGGCGCAAAAATCGTCGTACCCGATGCCGGGCAGGTCAACGGCATCAGCATTACTGCGAACAACGTGACGGTCACTGGGATGGAGATCGCCGGGCCCGTCAACCAGCCCTATACAAGCTATGCGTGGGGCTCCAATATCAGCCGCGGCATTGCGGTGGCCAATGGTGTCACCGGTTTCACCATCAGCAACAACAACATCCATGACGTACGCAACGGCATCCTGATCGACGGACGCAATACCGGCAGCGTCACCGGCAACCGGATTGAAAACACCAAGAGCGCCATCTCCGTGCAGTACACCGACGGCAGTGACATTGTGATGGCAGGCAACAGCCAGGGCCCGGTGGGAAATGAATGGGGCCTCAACCTGCACCTGAACGGACACATGGTCGGATCGAATCCCAACCCTGTCTCCAATAGCACGCCCATTGCTGCCGCGCCCACTCTGTCACAGCAGCAGTCTCTGCTGGACTTGAGCGCGGCCAACGGCGGCTGGTCCGTGCAGGACCAGGCGTATACCTCGTCCAACCGCACACACGTGACGGTATCTGCCACCGGCTCTTCTGGCGCACAGGGCAGTGCGCTCACGCCGCTGGGCAGCATACAGGGCGGCGTGGACGCCGTAGTCACGGGCGGCACTGTGAACGTGGCTGCCGGCAGCTACAGCGGCAGCGTCAACATCACCAAGTCGCTGACGCTGGACGGCGCGGGGGTAGGGCAGACGGTGCTGCAGTCCGCTGCCGCGGGCAGTGGCGACGCGGTCACCATCAACAATGCTTCCAACGTGACGCTGTCGGACCTGTCGATTGCCGACTACCTGTACGGCCTGCGCATCAACGGAACGTCCAATGACGTGACCGTCAACCGTGTGGCTTTCAACAACAATACCTACGCCATGCGCAACGGCACCACGACCCGGGCCGACAACTTCCGCATGCTGAACAGCACCATCACCGGAGGGGTCATCGGTGTGCAGACCTATAACGCTTACCAGATGATCGGTGGCGCTCCGGTGGCCACGGGATCTTTCGAGAATGCGTTGTTTGAGAATGTCACGGTGGACGGTCCGAGCTTCAAGGGCTTCTATCTTGAAACCGCAAATAACCTGACCCTCCGCAACGTCACGGTCATGAATGCCGGCAATTACGGAGCGCCCGCGTCCTCATCGCTGCATGGGCGTTACGGTTCCGGCATCGATATCAACCTGAAGTACGACAACTTCAATGCGATCAATCTCGACAACGTTGTGGTCAAGAATTCGGGCGCGAGCTCGGGTGATCCGACGGCCGCGGCCGTCGTGATCAAGACGCGCGGGATTGCCGGTGACCCTGACTACATGGCCGCACCGGCCAGCCTGCAAAGCGTCAATATCTCCGGCGGCAGCATTGAAGGCTCCAGCCACACCGGTCTGCGCGTTGAAACCCTGAGCAATGGCAGCGGCGGTCAGCCGGCCGTCACCATCAGCGGCGGAACGCAGTTCAAAAACAATGGGCAAGACCTGACAGTAGACGACACCACAGTCGATGCACGAGGTGCCATCTTTGACGGGGCGGCGGATGGTTTTGCCATTGAAGACCGTGTGACTCACGCGCTGGATACAACCGGGCGCGGGCTGGTGACCTGGACGGATGGCAACGTGTATGTCACCCAAACAAGCGGCAGCATACAGCGCGGGGTGGACGCCGTAGCCGCGGGAGGCACGGTAAACGTGGCTGGCGGCACCTACGTGCAACCTACCACGCTCAACGTCGACCGCAGCCTGACGCTGGCCGGTTCGGGCCAAGCATCAACCGTGATCGACGCCCGCGGTGTCAGCGGTTACGGCATCAACGTGACTGCCGATAACGTGTCGCTCAAGGACTTCACGCTCCATGGCCCGAGCGCCAACGTAGCCGGATCCTACGGCATCAAAGTGGCACCGGTCGGAGACGCGTCAGCCCGGCTACGCAACTTCTCAATCAGCAATGTCACCAGCCGCGGAGCGGGCCGGGCCGAGCTGGACCTCAACGGCGTTGATGGTGCGCTGATAGACCGCGTAACGGCCGACGGTGCGCCGGTGGGCGATAACAGCGGCACGACGCAAGGCGCCGGCATTCAACTGACGGACAGCGCCAACGTCACCGTCAGCAATTCGACCACCCGCAACAATGCCTGGGGCGGCCTGGCGATCTACCAGGCCAACCGCCACTACAACCAGCAGGTGAACAACGTCACGGTGGCGAACAACAACAGCTTTACCGAGCGCAATCCGGTGTACTTGCAGGATGAATCAGCGAGCCGCAATTTTGGTGCGCTCACCATTGAGGGCTTTGACTTTGCCGTACGCAACGCCAGCACGACAGACAACAATCACCAGTACACCTGGCTGCAGGCCTCGCAGCAAAACGCGCTGGACTATGCCCTCAATCTGGGTAGCGCTGATTCCAGCTATGTCCAGGGCTGGGACCGTACTCAAGCCACGCAGGACTTCCAGGTGGGCATCGGCAACCTGCTGGGCGGTGGCACGCGGGCGCTGTCCGTCGGGACGGCCATGGGCAACGCGGCAACCGGCGCCAACATCCGCGTAGGCGCCGGCACCTATGCCGAGGACGTGGTGGTGAACAACCGCTATAACCTGTCCTTCGGTGGCTCGACCCTGCAGGGCCTCACGCTCAATGCCGGCGCGGGCGGCTCCGGTATCAGCGGCAATGTGACGGTGGACGGTGCGGGCGGCATTCTGTTCAACGCTCCGGTGACCTTGCTGGGCGATACGACGCTGGCGACCCAGGGCGCCAACATCACGCTCAACGGTGATGTCCAGAATGCCGGCAGCGTGGCGCGCGCACTGCGGCTCGTTGCGGGCACAGGCAGCACCCGCGGTAATGTACACATGGTGACGGGTGGCACAGAAACCAACGCGCTCGGCCGGTTTGAAGTGGTGGCCAATGACTTCACCCTTGACAGTACCCTGTGGGTCAAGGGCTACGGTGTTGACGCACTCGGCAATGTTGCCCTGAGCAACCATACGCTGCGCGGGCAGGACGCTACACAGTCCAACACTCTGAACGCCGGCGGCGACGTGAGCGGCTCCACCATCAGCCAGGGTGCAGTGCAGGTCACCAGCGGTGGTGATGTCTCGGCCAACGTCACCGCCAGCGAAGTGGCGGTGGCCGCTGTGGGCGACGTAAGCGGCACCACCACCAGCCAGGGCAATGTGCAGATCAGCAGCAGCACCGGTGACATCAGCGGCAACATTAGCGGCAACAACGTGGTTGTACAGGCGCAGGGTGACATCAGCGGCACCACCACCAGCCAGGGCAATGTGCAGATCAGCAGCAGTACCGGCGACATCAGCGGAAACATCAGCGGCAACAACGTGGTTGTGCAGGCGCAGGGCGACATAAGCGCCACCACTACCAGCCAGGGCAATGTGCAGATCAGCAGTACTACCGGCAATATCAGCGGCAACATCAGCGGCAACAATGTGGTGGTGCAGGCGCAAGGTGACGTGAATGTCGTGGTCACCGCCAGCAATTCAGCATCGCTGGCCGGCGATACCGTGGTGGCCAATGTGGTCGCGCCTGTCATGGCGGTGGAGGCCGTCAGCGAAGTGCAGATTTCAGGTTCATCAGCGCAGGTCACCATTGATTCGCCAAAAGGCAGTGTCAGCGGCAGCTTTGGACAGGTGACCAATTCGGGAGGCGGCCTGGTCAATGTCAACGGTAAACCTCAAGGCAACCAGACACTGTCCAGCAATGCAGAGAACAACCGCGTGATTCCGACGAACGTGGAAGACAGCGCGAGGGGTGAAGCGCCGGTGGTTCAGCTGGCATTGGCCGTTGAAACTGAAGCTTCCCTGGTTTCGAGTACTCCCGGAAAAGCGGGTGACGCCCTCGATAACGGCCAAGCCGTCGAGCTTGACATGTCGCCAGGCAATGAGCGCGAGAAGGAGTGAGCGATCGGGAGGCGGAATCCGGCGGTAAAGCGGCCGGGAGGCTTCAGCGAGGAAGCCGGCCAGGCGGTGGCCGAAGCCGGTGTGCGGTTCCTGCCCTTGGCCCCGGCTCTTAATTCCGGTAGAGGTCCTGCTGCGTCGGCCGCTGCGCTGGTTGCGCCGCGGACAGCTGCGGTGCAGCCGTTTGTGCGGATGGCTTGTTGTCAAGCGACGCGGCTTGCGGCTGCGGCCTGACTGACAAAGCGGCCGCGCGTGACGTAGTTTCTTGCTCCACGGCGCTGGACGGCTGCACGCGGCGGGCGCCGTCAAAACGGCGCTGCCAGTAGCTCACGCCCATGCTCTCGACGCGCACTTCAGCGCCGGGCTTGGGAGAGTGGATGAATTTGCCGTCGCCGACATAAATGCCGACATGGCTGAAGGCGCGTTTCATGGTGTTGAAAAACACCAGGTCGCCGGGCTGCAGGTCGGTTTTGTCGATGCGTTGGGTGGCCGCGGCTTGCTGTTCGGCACGGCGGGGCAGCAGCAGCCCGACGCTTTGTTCGTATATGGCGCGCACAAAACCGCTACAGTCAAATCCGGTTTCGGCGGTGTTGCCGCCGCGCTTGTAGGGCACGCCCAGAAATCCCATGGCGTTGACCACAAGTTCGGATGCCTTGTTGCTGACGCTGTGGCGAACGTTGTCGATCTGGGTCAGCAGGCCTTTGTCGGCGAGCAGCTTGTCCATGTCGTTGTCGCCGCCTGAATTGCCGGGTGCCGCATGCGCACTGGCTGCCAGCAGGGCAGCAGAGGCAATGATGAGGGCAGGGGCAATCATTCGCATGGCGCCAAGCATACTTGACGGATTAGTCCTACGTCAACTTATGTTGTTTCTTGATAACGTTGATAAGTTATTGATTTGTAACGAATTTGTACGCGAGTAACTTCTTTTCCCTTTCAGAATTGCTATGTTTACATAGTAAAAATCAGTTCAAAACGCCTTCTGAAGGCCGCTATCGCGATGAAATGAGCCTGTCGCGCGGCAAACGTTGGCTTTTTTAGCGTGTTTTAAGGACGAAATATGAGTTCTAGCCAATATAAATGGGCCCAAGCAGCTATATTTTTTATAGCAATTAATGCGCTCTTCCAGCCTGCCCACGCCCAAAGCATTCGCTCTGAAACGGTGGCTACGGGATTGGAAAACCCCTGGGGCGTGGCCTTTTTACCGGGTGAGCGTTTTCTGGTCACGGAGCGCGCCGGCCGCCTGCGAGTCGTTGCGCCAGGCGGCAAGCTGGGCGCGCCGGTCATTGGCTTGCCGGAAATCGCCGCGGGAGGACAGGGCGGCTTGCTGGACGTGCTGGCAGACAGCGACTTTGCCCGCAACCGGACGCTCTACTTCTGCTTTTCTGAACCAGCCGCCGCCGGCAGTGGCAACAGCACGGCGCTGGCGCGCGCCACCCTGAGCGCCGACGACACCCGGCTGGAAAACCTCAAGATCATCTTCAGCCAGAAGCCCAAGGTAGCCAGTTCCTCCCATTTCGGTTGCCGCATTGTGGAAAGCCGCGCTGCAGCGAACGGCGCACCCGATGGCAAGCTCTTTCTCACGCTGGGGGACCGCTTCAGCCGTAAGGAAGATGCACAGAAGCTCGACAACCACCACGGCAAGATTGTCCGCATCAACAAGGACGGCTCGGTTCCCCCGGACAACCCCTTTGCCGGCAAAGCGGGGGCATTGCCTGAAATCTGGAGCTACGGCCATCGCAATGCACAGGGCGCCGCGCTCGCGCCCGACGGCACCTTGTGGATGCATGAGCACGGACCGCAGGGTGGTGATGAAATCAACATTCCAAAGGCCGGCGCCAATTACGGCTGGCCGGTCATTACCTACGGTGAAAACTACGGCGGCGGAAAAATCGGCGAAGGCCTGACGGAAAAAGCCGGCCTGCAGCAGCCGCTGCATTACTGGGTTCCATCCATCGCGCCTTCCGGCATGGTTTTCCTGACCAGCGAGCGCTACGGCAAGTCCTGGCGCGGCAACCTGTTTGTGGGTTCGCTCAAATTCGGCTACCTGGGCCGGATCGAACTGGCGTCGCCGTTCTCGGGCAAGGTGGTGCGTGAAAGCAAGCTGCTGTCTGAAGCGGGGGAGCGCATCCGCGATGTGCGCCAGGGGCCGGACGGGCTGCTTTATGTGCTGACTGACAGCAGCAATGGCAAGCTGATACGGCTGCTGCCTGGCGGTTGACGGTAAAGCCGGTTTGCGAGCCTAGCCAGCTACCGCAATGAGATCGATCTCGACCGAGGCACTCTTGGGCAGCTGAACAACCCCGACCGATGTGCGGGTGTGGGCGCCGGCCGGGCCGAGAACCGCATACAGCACCTCAGACGCAGCGTCGGCGACTTCGCTTTGCTGTGTGAAATCCTGCGCCGACTGCACAAACACCGTGATGCGCAAAATGTGCTTCACACGGTCCAGGCTGCCAAGGCTTTGCTTCAGCAGCGCCAGCGCACGCATGACGCAGATTTTTGCCGCCAGCTGGGCCTGCTGGACCGACGTTTCCGATCCCACGCGGCCAGTGACGACCACCGTATTGCCGACTCGCGGGATCTGCCCGCTGACAAAAACCTGGTCGCCGTGCTGCACGACAGGCACGTAATTGCCGCCAATCTTGATCTCACCGTCGAAGCTGTAGCCGAGCTCGGCCTGTATTGCGGCAAACCGGGTGCTGCGTGAATCTTCCATGGGACGGGAATTCCTGTTTATATAGTGGGATGAACTTGCTGCGGATATTTCAGGCAGGGCTCTTCAGCCGCAGCAGGCTCAAGCCCAGCAGGCCAAACGCACCGCCGCAGAGGCGATTGAAAAGCCGGGTTCGGCGGGGTGTGCCAAACCAGCGGTGGGTATGTTTGGCCAGCAGCACGTAGGCGAAGTGCGAAACCAGCACGCACGCGGCGAAGGCGCTGGTGAGCGCCAGGAACTGCGGCAGCATAGGCGCCTCCGGATGGAGAAACTGGGGGAATAGCGCAGTGAAGAACAGGATGCTCTTGGGATTGGTCAGCGCTACCAGCAGGCCTTGCCGGAACAGCGCGGCATTGCTTTTTCCAGGGGAAGTCCCGGCCGGTGTCCCGTCGGACAGGGGCGTGTCGAACATCGAGGTCTTGCTGGTCCACTGCCGCCAGCCCAGGTACACCAGGTAGACAGCGCCCACGGTCTTGAGCACCGCGAACAACCAGGCCGAGGTATGCAGCAAGGTGCCCAGTCCCGCCATGGCTGCGGCGGAAACGGCGAACACGCCCAGCACATTGCCGCTGGAACTCCACATCGTCTTGCGCGGGCCCCAGGCGACCGCGTTGGAAACGGCCAGCAAGATGCCCGGCCCCGGGCTGAGCGCAGTGACAAGCGAAATGGTGAGGAAGAGCAGCCAGGCTGAAGTGGTCATGGTGGTGAGCGCGATTGAAAAATGAAATCAAGTGAAGTGAAGTGAAGGGCGTTGCGGTGGCGGCTAGATAGCCTAGATAGCCTAGATAGCCTCGACGCGGCCCAGCCAGGCGCGCACGCCCCGTGTCATTCCTGAAAAGTACCTCAAAAGCACGTTTCCCGTCCGGCCCGGGGCTTTTGCCCAAGCCGTATCCAGCACGCATGCCGCGCCGCCGTGCTGGGCGGTCACCGTGATCCAGCCCGACTGGACGACGGTATGTGACTGCCCCGGCTCCAGCGCCGTGCTGGCACGAAACACCTGCTCGCCAAGCCAGCGCGGCGTGCCGGTCACCAGTAGCGTGCCCGATGTGCTGATCAGGGCGCTGCCGGCTTTGGTGTGAAAAAACAGGGACTCGCCGGCGTCCAGCTGAAGGTGGCGGGGGGCAAAGTGTTCTTTCATGGGGGCTCCATTCATGGGTTGGTGAATTGGAAAATGGGAAAAGGAAGCACCAAGGTTAAAGAGACCGGCATGGTCCCGACAGAGCCAGGCAAGTCCTTTCTGTATCGGTACAGATGCCTGTTTGTTCATCTGTTATGGTCTGTTTTTGGCCCATCTGTGGCTGTGACCCGCCTTCCCCTTCACGGATCATTCGGCTTATGGACTTGCAACCCTTGCCCTCCCTTTCGCAACCGCTTTATCTACAGCTCTCCAGCCATTACCGCCAGGCGATCCAGTCAGGCGTTTTGCTGCCGGGCCAGCGCATGCCGTCCGTCAGGGCGCTGACGCGGCTGCACCAGGTCAGCCTGTCGACGGCGGTGGAGGCCTGCCACAGGCTGGAAGACGAAGGCCTGCTGGAGGCGCGGCCGCGCTCGGGCTACTTTGTGCTCAAGCGGCGGCGGGTCGACATTCAGCCGCCCAGCGAGCCGGAATGCGGCCACCGGCTGGATCCGGCGCAGTACGTCGGCATCCATGACCGGGTGTCCGACTTCGTCGCCAAATGTGATGTCTATCCGCTGGTCACCAACCTGGCAGGCACCTACGGCTCGCCCGAGATGTACCCGGCCGAAGCCCTGAAAAACGCCGCCACGCGGGCGCTGCGCAAGCACCCACAGCTGCTGGTGAACCCGCCGGACTTCCTCAACGACTCGCCGCTCAATGCCGTGCTGGCCAAGCGCGCGCTGGAGGCCGGCATGCGCTTGTCGCCGGAAGACATCCTGGTCACGCACGGTTGCATTGAATCGTTGAATGTGGCTTTACGCGCCGTGGCGCAGCCGGGCGATACCGTTGCCGTCGAGTCGCCGACCTACCACGGGCTGCTGCAGATCCTGGAAAGCCTGGGCCTGCGCGCGCTGGAGATTCCCACCAGCCCGAAGCTGGGGATTTCCGTCGAAGCGCTGGACCTGGCTTTCCAGACCCACGACCGCATACGCGCCGTGGTGGTGATTCCTAATTTTCATAATCCGCTGGGCAGTGTGATGCCCGACACAGAAAAGGAAAAGCTCGTCGCCCTGTGCGAGCGCCAGCAGGTGGCGCTGATCGAAGACGACACTTACGGCGCGCTCGGCCCCGACGACATTCCGCTGAAGGCTGCCAAGGCCTGGGACCGCAGTGGTTCGGTGATTTATTGTGCGTCGCTGCGCAAGACCCTGTCGCCCGGGCTGCGCCTGGGCTGGGTGGCCGGCGGGCGCTGGCAGGCGCGCATCAAAATGCTCAAGTACGCGCAAAGCCGCGCCAACGACATGCTGGGTCAGCTCGCCGTGGCCGAGTTCATGGCTTCCAGCGCCTATGACCGCCACCTGGCCCGGCTGCGCCGCATGCTCAATGTGCAGCGCGAGCAGATGGCCGAAGCGATTGCGGCGCACTTTCCGGAGGGAACGCGGCTATCGGTGCCTCATGGCAGCATGATGCTCTGGGTGGAGTTGCCGGCAGGGACCTCCGCACAGGCGGTATTCGACACCGCCATCCGGCAGGGCATACGGGTGGCGCCGGGGTCGATGTTTTCCAACTCCAGCCGCTTTGATCACTTCCTGCGCATCAGCTGCGGCTCACCGTTTTCCAGCCAGACGGATGACGCACTGCGCAAGCTGGCAGGCATCGTGTCTGAGCAGGCGCCTGGCCGGCCGGTCTGAGGTTTTTGTGACTGATTTTTGAATGCTTCAGGGCTCCAGCCCTTTACTTATATGCACGAGAAGCTATTATTTTGATAGCATCCTACGCTTCTAATGGACCGCAGCATGGCCGCGTTTGACGAAGAACAGGCCCGCACCCACTGCCATCAGCATGCCGCCGAACAGCCGGTTCTGCAGCTGCACCGCACGCGCGTTCTTGAACAATTTTTGCAGGCGGCTGGCGGCAAAGGCATAGCCGTGCATCACCACGGTGTCGACCGCCACGGTCGTGAGCGCCATCACCAGCAACTGCGGCCACAGTGGCCGCGCAGGACTGATGAACTGCGGCAGCACCGCCACCATGAAGAGGATGCCTTTGGGATTGGTCACGTTGGTCAGCAGTCCGGTCAGGAAGCGCTTGCGCGCTGAAATGCTGCCCGCATCGGCCGCCGCGCCGGTGCCTTGCGCCGCGACGCCGATGGGCGAGCGCCATTGCGACCAGCCGATATAGATCAGGTAAAGCGCGCCCAGGATTTTCACGATGCTGAAGGCCAGCTCGGACGCCACCAGCAGTGAACCCACACCGGCCCCGGCCACCAGCAAGATCACGACCAGTCCGATCTGCAGGCCTGCAATGGTGGCGCGCGTGCGCTGCATGCCGTAGCTCAGGCCATGGCTCATGGCCAGCACCGCGCCCGAGCCGGGTGAAATCGCGATCAGGATGGAAGCAAGGAAATAAGCGGTCCAGGTGTCAAGGGCCATGGTTGAGCAGTGATGAATGAAGAAAGAAGGGTGGCGGTGATCGCGGGTCGGAGCCTGCTACGCCGGGCAAAACGCCTGCCATCCTACAGCGACAGCAATAGCCCGCGGGTATCATGGCCCAATGGCTTCAACGGCATCAATCTGGCAAGGCCGCCTCTCGCAAACAGGCCGCACCGCCCAGCACTGGCTGATCGAGTGGTGGCGCCTGGTGAATCTGGGCGCGATCATCCTGGTGCTGACCCTTTCGCCTTCCAGCTACAGCCCGCAAAGCCGCACAGTGCTGGCGCGTCACATCTACATCAACACGGCGCCAATCCTGCTGGGCTTTACCCTGCTGTGCGCGCTGGTCACCGTGGTGCTCACGCGCATCGTGCTGGTGACTGCGCTGAGCTATGGTTTGTCGCAGTACGCATTGCAGGTCGTGATCCGCGTGCTGGTGCTTGAACTTATTCCGCTGACGGCGGCGCTTTTTGTGGCGCTGCGCTGCACCATCCCCGACGGCGCCGAACTCACCGCCATGCAGGCCAGCGGTCAACTTGACGAGATGCGCCAGCGCGGCATCGAGCCGGTGCGGCGCGAAGTGCTGCCGCGCGTGGTGGCTGGCATGTTCTCCGGCATCACGCTGGCGGCGCTCAGCTGCGTGGTGGCGCTGGTGGTGGCCTATATGGCGACATATGGCTTTTCCCTGTCGGGCGTGGCGGCCTACACCCGGCTTTTCGGCCAGGTGTTCAGCCCTTCCGTCACGCTGATCTTTGTGCTCAAAACCCTGTTCTTTTGCCTCGCCGTGTCGCTGATTCCCATGGCCTCGGCGCTTTACGGCATGGGCGAAGCCAGTGTGCGCACCAGCGCGGAAATGCGCGGCCTGGTACGCATGTTCGCCGTGATTTTGCTGATTGAAGTGGCTTCGCTGGTCGGCAACTACTATTGACCGCCTCAACAAAATACCAAAAACAATACCAAAACAAACCATGAGTGCACCCCACGACCCTTCATCCCCGGACCACGGCAGGCCGGACCCGCTGCAGCCGGCGCGCGAGGCGGAGTCTTCGCCGGCGGAAATCGCCAGCCTGGAGTTCAAGGCCCGGCTCCTGCTGCTCTTCATGCTGCTGCTGGTGTGTGGCTCGGCGCTGTATGTGATGTATGCGCGCGGCGCGTTCGAGTCCACCCAGCGCCTGGTGCTGATTGCCGACGATTCCGAGGGTGTTGTGGTCGGCATGGACCTGACGTTTTCAGGTTTTCCGATAGGCCGCGTCAAGCGTATCGAGCTGGCCAATGACGGCAAGGCCCGCATTCTGGTTGATGTGGCCGCCAAGGATGCCCACTGGCTGCGCACCAGCAGCGTCTTCACACTGGTGCGGGGCCTGGTCGGCGGCACCAACATCCGCGCCTACACCGGCTTGCTGAACGACCCGCCGCTGCCCGACGGCGCTGAGCGCACCGTGCTGCTGGGCGACGCAGCAGGCGAAGTGCCCAAGGTCATTGCCGCCGCCAAGGACCTGATCGAAAACCTCAACACGCTCACCGGCAGCGGCGGCGCGGTTGGCGCGAGCCTGGCCAATCTGCAGACGCTGACTGAGCGGCTTAACGGCCCGGGCGGCGCGCTCACGGTGCTGCTGGGCAGTGAAGCCGAAGCCAAAAAATTCGCCGCCACGTTGGAGCGCACCAACTCGCTGCTCACCAAACTCGACGGGCTGGCCGCCAAGACCGATACCCAGGTCTTTGGCGACACAGGCCTGATGCCCGAGACGCGTGCGACGGTGGTTCAGCTCAACGCCATGCTGGGCGAGGCGCGCACGAGCCTCAAGAAAGTGGATGCGCTGCTGCAGGACGCCCAGTCCGTCACGCGCAACGCCAAGGATGCCACTGACGACCTGGGCGCGCTGCGTGCCGATGTGGAAGCCAGCCTGCGCAAGGTCGAAGGCCTCATCAACGAGATCAGCCGCAAATGGCCTTTTGCCAAAGACGCACGCGATGCGGAGATGAAGCTGCCATGAAGACTACCTTTGCCTATGCTGCCGCGCTGGCTTCGGCCTTGTTGCTGGCCGCCTGTGCCGGCGGCCCGCAGCCGCCGGACTGGCAGCTCGAAGCCAAAGGCTCGATGGATCGTTCTGTGGCCGCCTACATGGAAGGCAACAGCCGCGTCGAGATGGCTGAGCTCGGGCGTGCCCGCGTGCAGCTCACACGCTCTGGCCGGGCCGACCTGCTGGCGACCGCCGAGCTGCTGCACTGCGCCACCCGAATTGCCAGCCTGGTGCTCGATGAGCCCTGTACCGGCTTTGAGAAATTGCGTGAAGACGCCACCGACGCCCAGCGCGCCTACGCTGATTACCTGAAGGGTCAGATACAGCCGCAGGGCATCGCGCTATTGCCCGAAGCGCAGCGCCGCGCCGCGGCTGGCGACGCTGCTGCTGTCGCTGGCATTGCCGATCCTTTGTCGAAACTGGTGGCTGCTGGCGTGATGCTGCAAGCCGGCAACGCCAGCCCGGCGGTGATCACCCAGGCCATCGATACGGCGTCGGCACAAGGCTGGCGCCGGCCGTTGCTCGCCTGGCTGGGTGTGCAGCTGCGCCGGGCAGAGCAGGCCGGCGACGCGCAGGAAGTGGCAAAGCTGCGGCGCCGCATCGAACTGACGCAAGGCATGCCTGCACCGGCAAAGCCGCAAACGCCCTGATCCTTGTCCCGTTTGCCTTGAGAGAAATAACCGTGAGCTACCGCCTCAGGCTTTACGCCTATGAAGACGCCTCTGCAGAAGAGTTGCAAGCCGCCGAGCAACGCTTCAGGACGGCGCTGGAGACCGAACTGGGCGACGAGAGCCTGGTCTGGCCGGTTTACGCGGCCTACATGAAACTGGTCGTGACATACGGCGAATCGCCGGCCGAAGATGTCCTGTCAAGCGACGAGCTGGAAATCTTCAACCAGTGGCAGGCGGCCGAGCTGGCTGCCGTGACGGCCGCGCTCGGACCCAACCGCTACATGGGCGATGCGCAGTTCGAAATCCGTCCCGCCTGAGCGGCAACGGACCTGAAGCATTCAGGGCGAGCGGCTCAGCCGCGGCGAGGCCAGCGCCTGCAACTGGTCGGCAATCGCAATGTCGACAGGCTTGAGCTGTTTGAGAAGCTGCGCTTTTTCCAGCGCGGCGCGCAATTGCTGCAAGTCCTTGCTGCTGGTGGTCGCCTTGATCTGCGCCAGCGCTGCCGGTGTGTTGCCGGTTTTCAGCACCGCCAGCATTTTGCTGACCCATTCACTCGTTGCAGGCTTTTTGGGGTTCATGCGCTATTGTAGGTTTGCTATCAAAAACATAGCTGCTAGCGCCCATTTTTATTGGGCTGATGATCAATTTCATCATGAATTTTCGACTGTTTTGCCCGCGGGGACTTGACCTTGAGTGCACTCAAGGCTTTCCAATTCCTTCAGGGCTGCGCAATGCTGCCGGCCTTTATCCCCGCTTCGTACCCGCTTCGCAGACCCTGCGGAAGAGCCTTCAAGGAGTTTCATGATGAGCGCAACATTCCCCACCGACGTCACCGCCGCCAACCGCCAGCGCATGCAGCACATCATGGCTGAGCTGGACAAAGGCAATGGAAAACCGTTTGTAGAGGCCATGGCCGATGATTTTTGCTGGACCATCCCTGGGGACACGCCATGGTCGCGCACGTACAGCGGCAAGCAGGCAGTCATCAGCGAACTGCTGCGTCCCCTTTATGCGCAGTTCGCCACCCCCTACATCAGCACCACGCGCCGCATCATGGCCGACGGCGACAGGGTTGTCGTGGAGTTTGATGGGCGGGTCACAACCAAAGCCGGCAAGGCCTACAACAACCGCTACTGCTATGTCTTTCGCATGGAGGGCGGGCAGATGAAGGAGCTGATGGAGTACCTGGACACCGCGCTGGTGATCGCGGCGCTGGAGGCTCCTTCGGCGCCGCTTGCAGCCTGAGCCGCAACTTCATACAGTCATGCATGGCTGAAAACTTCCTGATCGGGCAACTCGCGGCGCGCACGGGGCGCAGTGTGCACACCATTCGCTGGTATGAGGCGCAGGGGCTGATTCCCGGCGTGGCACGCGACAGCGGCCGCCGCCGCGTTTACGGCGAGCTGCATATCAGCTGGCTGGATTTAATGGACCGCTTGCGCCGCACCGGCATGTCGATTGCCGAAATGCGTGAGTACACCGAACTCGTCAAACAGGGCAGCGGTACGCTGGGCAAACGCCAGGCGCTGCTGTCGGCGCACCGCGAGCAGGTCAAGAACATGATTGCCGAGTGGCAGCAAGCGCTGGCACTGCTCAACAGCAAGATAGATTTTTACGACGAGTGGGTCACGTCAGGCAAACGCCCGGCAGTGAAAGCTGTGCAAGCCGTGAAAGCTGTGAACACAATTGCGCGCCCCGGCGGCGCACCCCCACCGCGCCCCGGCAAAAAGCCCGGGTTGCCTGCCAAGACTTAAGGCGTCCTTGGCGCCTTCGGTGTCTTTGGCTCCTCCAGCGCATCCAGCAGAAGCCTGAGCCCGGCCAAGGCGGCTTCGCTGCCTTCCATTTGCGCCCGCACGATCGCGCCGTCTACCGCCACCGCTGCTGCACTGGCAATAGCCTGCTGGCGCGCGCCCGCCGGCAACAAACCGGCAATCACCTGTTGCATGTCCTGCTTGTGGCCTTGCACCATCCCGGCCACACCCGGCAGTGCAGTGCCCACCTCGGCCATGGCGTTGATGAAGGCGCAACCTCGAAACAGCGGGTCGGCAAACCATTCGCCCAGCGCAGGCACCAACGGCGCCAGGCCGCCGCCCGCCACTGCGCCATTGCGCCCCAGCGCGTCGACAAACCACGCCATCCATCGTTCATGGCGGTAGTCGAGGAAGGTGCGGATCAACTCGTCCTTGCTGGGAAAGCAGCGGTAGAAAGTCAGTTTGGCCACGCCTGACTCGGCAATGATGCGGTCGATACCAGTGGCGCGCAGGCCGTCACGATAGAAAAGGTCGTGCGCGGTGAGCAGGATGCGTTCGCGCGGGGAGGGGGCTGCAAGGTCCATGGGGTGCAATTTTAGAGTGTCGTAGACAGATCTGTCTACTTGTGCCAGAATTTCGGCATGTAGACGGACTTGTCTACCGGGCTTCAGTCCACCTTTAATCCCCCTCACCTGTTCAAAGGACACCTCATGGAAACCCGGCCACCCCTTCCGCCTTTCACCCATGAAACCGCCGTGCAGAAAGTCCGTGCCGCCGAAGACGGCTGGAATACGCGTGAACCCCAGCGTGTTTCGATGGCCTACACCCCGCAAAGCAAATGGCGCAACCGCGCCGAGTTCGTCATGGGGCGCGAGGAAATCGCCGGGCTGCTGTCGCGCAAGTGGGTGCGCGAGCTCGACTACCGCCTCATCAAGGAGCTCTGGGCTTTTGGCGGCAACCGCATTGCCGTACGTTTTGCCTACGAGTGGCATGACGATGCGGGCAACTGGTTCCGCTCTTATGGCAATGAAAACTGGGAGTTCGACGAGAACGGCCTCATGGCCGTGCGTCACGCCAGCATCAATGACTTGCCCATCAAGGCCGCCGACCGCAAGTTCCACTGGCCGCTGGGGCGCCGCCCTGATGATCACCCCAGCCTCAGCGACCTTGGGCTGTGAGCGGTTCGGGGGAGGGTTGTAAAATCCGCTCCCCCTGCGCGCCGTGTTGTTTGATGTTGTCTGAAGGCGGTGCGTGACCTGAATTTGCCCCCGGCCGCCGCCGGGGCGCCCCCACCCGAGTGACCGCGTTTTGACTGACTCCCGTACCCCGCCGGCCGGCCTGGCCGAAGAATCCCACAACGACACGCCCATCCAGGAACCCAGGCTTTGGTGCGGTGACGGCTGGACGGCCAAGGTCATCAAAAACGAAGACGACGATGGCTGGGCTGTCGCGATGATCAAGGACGGCGAGCCCGAGCCTGCGCTGGTAGGTCCCTGGACCATGGGGCGCGACAAGAAAAATCCCAAGCCGCTGGATGGCCCGGCCTTCAGCACGCTGGTCAAAACCGCCTCCGAGTTTGTGCGCAGGCATGAGCAGCAGCTGCATGCCACGCTGCACCAAAGCATCACTGTGACGGCCAATGCCGGACGCGTCACGGTGTCGCTCGATATTGTTCCGGACGAAGACAACCCGCACGGCCTGCTCAGCGCCAGTGACGAGACCGGCGAACAACTGGCGCAGGTGCGCGTGGCGCCTTCCTTCAAGCTCAACCGCGCCAGCGCCGTGGCCTGGGCCGACAACGGCTTCGCCAAGCCGGCAGGGCGGTGAAGGCACCCCGCGCCTGCGGGATCGACTTCGGCACTTCCAATTCCACGGCAGGCTGGAGTCGGCCGGGGCTTCCGGTATTGCTGCCTCTTGAGGGGGATAAAACCACGCTGCCCTCGGTGGTGTTTTTTCATGCCGAGGACGAGCACGTCAGTTATGGCCGGGCGGCGCTGGCCGACTACCTGGCGGGCTATGAAGGGCGGCTGATGCGCTCGCTCAAAAGCCTGTTGGGCACGTCCATGATCGACGACCACACCGAAGTCGCCGGCCGCGCGCTTCCTTTTCGCGATCTATTGGCACAATTCATCGGCGAGCTCAAGCGCCGAGCTGAGAAAGCCGCTGACCAGCCGTTCAGCCAGGCCGTGTTGGGCCGTCCCGTGTTTTTTGTCGACGACGACGCTGCGGCTGACAGGAGAGCTGAGAACACCCTGGCCGAGATCGCCCATGCGGTCGGCCTCAAAGACATTGCCTTCCAGTATGAGCCGATTGCGGCGGCGTTTGACTACGAGTCACAGATCACCCGCGAAGAACTCGTGCTGGTGGTGGACATCGGGGGCGGCACCTCGGACTTCGCGCTGGTGCGCCTTTCGCCCGAACGGGCGCGCAAGGCCGACCGGCGCGATGATATTTTGGCCAGCGGCGGCGTGCATATTGGCGGCACGGACTTTGATAAATACCTGAGCCTGGCCAGCGTGATGCCGACGCTGGGCTTGGGCAGCCTGCTTCAAAGCGGGTTGCAGGTGCCTTCGGCCCAGTATTTCAACCTGGCGACCTGGCACACCATCAACCAGGCCTACAGCCGCAAGTCGTGGTCGCAGATCAGCGAGATCCGGCGCGATGCGGCTGACAAATACAAACTGGACCGCCTGCAGAACCTGGTGCGCGAACGGGCAGGGCACTGGCTGGCGATGCAGGTCGAGGCGGCCAAGATCGCTTTGTCCGGGACGTCCGAAACCGCCATGGATCTCGGTCGCATTGCTCCCGGCGAGACGCTCACCTTGCACCGGCCCGATTTCGACAACGCCATCAGCGAACTCGTGGACACGGTAGCGCGCACTGTGATGGCGCTGCTCCAGGAGGCCGGCATCAAGGTCGGTGACCTTGACACTGTCTTTTTCACCGGCGGCTCCAGCGGTGTGCCTTTGCTGCGTGAGCAGATTTCAGCGCTATTGCCGCAGGCACGCAGTGTGGAAGGCGACCGTTTCGGCAGCATTGGCGCCGGGCTGGCGCTGGATGCTGCCCGCAAGTTTGGCTAGGGAAACTCTACGGTGGGATCACCTTTGCAGGTTCAGGTCGATTATTTTTCGATATTTAACTATCGTTTTTATTTGAATAGATAGTTTTCTATTTCATTTAATTGTATAAATGGATAAAATACTATCGTTTCTTAAGAAAACGATACTTTTCCATCTATGAAAACATTGTCTGAAGTTGCGGCACGCCTGGAAGGTGAGCGCCAGCGCCAAGGGCTGGATTACCAGGCCATTGCCGAAAGTACGGGCCTGACGCCTTTGTCGGTGCGCAGCGCGCTGCAGGGCAAGACGGCGCCGCGCATCACCACGCTGATGGCTATTGCCGACCAGCTCGGACTGGAAGTGCTGCTGCTGCCCAAGGTGGTGGCTGCTGGGCTGCAAGCGCAAGCCGCCGAAAGTCCAGCGCCGGCGTTGTCGCGGGTAGACCGAATTGTTGCCCAGACTTCGGCGCTCTCGGCAGCAGCATCGGGTGGAAAACCCCCCAGGGCCGGCTAGGCGCGTGAGGGTTCAATATGAACGTCCTCGCACTTGACATCCATATCGGCTCCCAGCGCGCCGGCCTGTTGTTCCAGTACGGCACTGGCAGCACCGCGCTCACACGTTTCATTCCCGACGAAGCTTTCTGGTCCAGCCCGGATTCACCTGTTTTCTCCTGGGCCGCCACTGACGACGACCCGCAGCGCCGGGAGGTTTTCTGGCGCAGTTATGTGAACACACCGTTCTTCAATGCCGAAGGCGGGCGCCTGCCGGCGTTCTTCCAGAACCTGCTGCCGGAAGGGCCGCTGCGCCGCCACCTGGAGCAGCTGCGCGGCTGCGGGCCGAACGATCATTTCGACATGCTGGCCGCCTGCGGTACAGATTTGCCGGGCAATGTGTATGCCTATCCCGCGCACCTTGGTTCCGATGCGCTGGCCGGGGTGGTGACGCAGCACAACGATGCGCTGGAGATGTCGGTCACGGCCGATCCCTTGCCCGACGCGACATCGCTGTCAGGCGTGCAGCCCAAGCTGGCGCTGGTGCAGCAACCGGGCCGCTATGTGGCGCGCACCCGGGATGCGCAGGGCACCCACATCATTGCCAAGCTGCCCACGGCTGAATTTTCCCTGCTGCCTGAAGTGGAAGAACTTTCCCTGCGGCTGGCGCGGACTGCCGGCGTGAATGTCTGTGAGGCATGGCTGGCGCCCATGGACGAGATCGTCGCAGAGCAGCCCTTTGTGCTCGGTGAAAGCCGGCATTTCCTGGCCGTCAAACGATTTGACCGCGGGCCTGAAGGACACATTCATTGCGAAGACTTTGCGCAGATCCTGCGCATCCAGCCGGAAGAAAAATACACCCATCCCGCAGCGACCTACGCCGCCATGGCCCGGACCTTGCGCGAAGGCATGAGCCTGGACGTGCGCGCAGGTGAGGGCGCCGCAGAAGAACTGATCCGCCGCGTGATGGTCAATGAAATGCTGGGCAACTATGACGCGCACGTCAAAAACTTCGGGGTGGTGTATCCGGACGGTCGCACGCCAGAGCTATCGCCAGCTTACGACGTGGTGGCCTACGCGGCCTACCTGGGTGGGCGCGGCCATGCGCTGCGCTTTGTGCCTGGCGGTGAAAAACAGGCCCGGCTGGGCGCCAAGACCCTGCGCAGCTTTTGCAACGCTACAGGGATGTTTGAAACGCGCGTACGGGGTGTGCTGAATGAGGCAGTGGGCCTGGCGTGCGAGTCATGGCCGCGGATGATTGCCGAAAGCCGCCTGCTCGAGCGGCAAAAGCAGAACCTGCTCAAGCACTTTGATGCCTGCGAAGCGGTGGTCAGCTGGCGCGCCCGGCGCAGGGGAAAAAGCGCTGCTGCCCGGCCAGGGCCCGCAACGTAGTGTTAACAGGCCTAGCTGAGAAACTGTCGCGGTTGCGGGTCTGGCTGGGACTCTTTGAGCCAGGCTTGCAGGTCTTCCGATCCGCCGATTTTTTTACCGCCTGCAAACACTTGCGGCGCCGTTCCTGCACCTGACACTGCCTGCAGCGTGCTGGTGGTGATGCCCCGGCCCAGGGTGATCTCCTCGTAGCTGAGGCCGGCTTCATCCAGCATGGCCTTGGCCCTGGCGCAAAACGGACAGCCGGGCTTGGTGAAGATGGTGACGGGTTCCGGCGCTACTGCATCGGGTGCGATGTACTTGAGCATGGTGTCGGCGTCCGACACCTCAAATGGGTCGCCTTCCTTTTCAGGCTCAATGAACATCTTTTCGATCACCCCATCCCGCACCAGCATGGAGTAACGCCAGGAGCGCTTGCCGAAGCCGAGATCGCTCTTGTCGACCAGCATGCCCATGCCTCGTGTGAAGTCGCCATTGCCGTCCGGGATCAGCGTGATGTTGCCGCACTCCTGCGCCTTGCCCCATTCGTCCATCACAAAAGCATCGTTGACTGAAATGCAGATCACGTCGTCAATGCCGTTGGCCTTGAAGGTGTTGGCTAGCGCGTTGAAGCGCGGCAAATGGGTGGAAGAGCAGGTGGGCGTATAGGCGCCGGGCAATGAGAACACCACGACGTTCTTCCCTGCAAACAGGTCCTTGGTATTCACATCGACCCAGTGGTCGTTCTGGCGTGTCTTGAAGGTGACGTCAGGGACGCGCTGTCCCTCGTTGTTAGGAAGCATGGGAATCCTTTGATTGGAAAATGGTTCTGCGCAGTGCTGCGATGACAGTCACCGAGGGCGGATTGCGGTGTGCGCGGCCGGCGCTTTGAGATTCATTGTGGAAGCGACGACATGCCGCAAGCTGTCGGACAGCGATGACATTGCTGTAGGGCAATCCCACGTGCAGGCGTGCCGGCACCGTCAGGTGCAGCCGGTTTTGGCCCACATCGACCGGCGTGGCGCCCACACAAAATTCCAAGACCGCCTGCCGTGTTCAGGCGGAAGAGAAGCTCTTTTATGCCCGAAGGACCGTCGATCCAGATACTCAGGGAGGAGGCTTCCCGCTTTGCCGGCAGGACTGTGCTGCGCGCGAGCGGCAACAGCAGCATTGACATCGCGCGCCTGGCGGGCCAGCGCATCGTGGCGGTACGCAGCTGGGGCAAGCACTTCCTGCTTGAGTTCAGGGGCTTTTCCGTTCGCATCCATTTGCTGATGTTTGGTACTTACCGGATCAATGAAGGCAAGGACGGCGCTGTCCCGCGGCTCAGCCTGGGATTCGCCGGTGGCGAAGAGCTGAACTTCTACACCTGCTCGGTGCGTTTCGTGGAAGGGCCGCTGGACGCTTCGTACGACTGGAGCGCAGACGTCTTGTCTGACGCGTGGAATCCTGTGGCGGCCCGCAAAAAGTTGCGCGCCATGCCGGACACTCTCGTGTGCGATGCATTGCTGGATCAGATGGTTTTCTCCGGTGTTGGAAACATCATCAAGAACGAGGTGCTGTTCCGCATCCGTGTGCACCCGCTGTCGACCGTGGGCGCCTTGCCTGCGCCCAAGCTGCGGGCCCTGGTCGAACAGGCACGGCAGTACAGCTTTGATTTCCTGGAATGGAAAAAGGCCTTTGTGCTCAGGCAGCATTGGCTGGCACACACCAAAAAGACGTGCCCGCGCTGCGCCATTCCTTTCATCAAGGCCTATCTCGGTAAAACGAACCGCCGCAGTTTTTTCTGCGAGAACTGCCAGTTGCGCTACGACGAACCGTTCAAACTGCGCCAGCCTTGAAAGGCCTGCGCGGCCATGCCTGGCAAAGGCCCGGGCATGGCGTGACAAAATGCAGGCCATCTCAACCTGCAGCTGGAGACGATCCGCATGAACTTTGCACCCGACCTTGCGACCGTCACCCATGGCATCCAGCTGGCGGTAGCGCCGGTGTTTTTGCTCACCGCCGTGTCGGGCATGATCGCAGCCGTCGCCGGGCGACTGGCCCGAATCATTGACCGCGCGCGCTTCCTTGAGAACCGGCTGGAAACTGGTGGTGTGGAAGAAGCGCGTGCCCACCGCATGTATGCCGAACTTCGCGAACTGCGCCAACGCGGCTGGCTGGTCAACATCTGCATCGCATTGCTGACGTTTTGCGCCATCCTCATCGGCACCACCATCATCCTGCTCTTCCTGGGCGAAACCAGCGATTTGCCGATTTTGCGCATCGCCACCATCTGCTTTCTGTCGGGTGTGGTGTGTTTTCTTCTCGCGCTGATCTGCTTCCTCGCTGAAACGCTGCTGGCGACACGCCTGCTCAAATTTGCCGAGCCTCAACAAAAGTAGCGACGGTTTGAGCTCGTATGCCTTGAAGCTTTAAATGCCCATAGGCCAAATGGAATGGGCGCAAACAGCTATCAAAAATGTAGCAACAAGATTCCCCGATGCGACAGCGTTGGTTGTCATGCGTGTGGATGCTAAAGGTTGGCGTCAAACACCTGCGCCTCAAAATGCGTGACAAGGCATGACATTGAAACAGCTTGTTTCCTTACATTTGCACACCAGGTTTGCCGCCACAATGGCCCAGCTTGCGAAGCACGGGCCCGAATGTGTCGATGCACCGAAAAGATCCATGCGGCAGATACAAGTCCTGTCAACGATAGCCGCAGGTTGCCGTTGAAGAAGGGCGCTGCACTTGCTGCCTGTGCTGGCGAGCCCTGAACTGAAACTTACCGGAGAACCACGATGACAACAAATACCCAGAAAACAGGTTTGCGCCTGTCCAGCCGCAGCCTGGCCCTGTTAATGGCCGGCGCACTGATGTGCTCTGCGAGCTTTGCCGAAAAACCTGAATGGGCCGGCGGCGGCAAGAACAAGGATAAAGGCGGCAAACACGCGCAGGTAGAGCAGTCAGACCTTGGCGATCACGGCGACAAAAAAGACAAAAAAGCAAAGAAAGCCAAAGGCAAGAAACACGAAGACGTCAAGGTTGGCGGCTATTTTGTTCCCGAGCAGCGTGTGGTGCTTCAGGACTATTACGGCAAGCAATTCAAGTCCGGCCATTGCCCTCCTGGCCTGGCCAAGAAGAACAACGGGTGCATGCCTCCGGGCCAGGCCAAAAAATACGCCGTCGGACAACCGCTGCCTGCGGATGTGGTGTATTACCCGGTGCCATCATCGGTGGTGGTGCGGCTTGGCCCACCGCCCTCGGGCCACAAGTATGTGCGCGTTGCCACCGACATCCTGCTGATTGCCCTGGGCACCAGCATGGTGGTGGATGCCGTCCAGGACCTGGGCTCGCTCTAACGTTGTGGGCCCAAGGGCTCCTGGCGCTTCCCGGGTTTGCGGCGCTTTGGCTGCAGCCCGGATTGCCCGGTTTTCATGCGGTCCATGACCAGGTCATGCAATGCCTGTGCAGCCACGGACAGGCTGCCTTCCTGCCGGCGCACCGCATAAATCTTTCGTGAAAGGCTGGCGATGGCCAGCGGTCGCGTCACCAGGTTGTCCCGCTCAAAGTGAAAAAGCGTCAGCGCCGGCACCACGCTGATGCCAATGCCTGCTTCGACCATCCCGGTCACTGTCGCCAGCTGATCCACTTCCAGCACCGTATGGGTTTGGAGCGGGTGCAGCGCAGCGTCGAGTGCCTGGCGCACGCTGCTGTTGCGCGACATGTGGATAAACGGATACGCCGCCAATTTTTTCAGCGTCAGCACTTTCTCTGCGGCCAGCGGATGGTCCTTGCGGCAGACCAGGTGAAAACGGTCTGTGCACAGCAACTGCGTGGTCAGTCCCGCTTGCGTGGCGCCTGTCGAGGCGAGCGCGAAGTCGGCCTTGCCGCTGCGCACCAGTTCAATACAGGCGTCCGATAACAAATCGCTGAGGTTCAGGTCGATGCCGGGCCAGGCTTGCCTGAACTCCGCAAAGACGGCAGGCAACCAGCCCGCCGCGAGCGAGGGCAGGGCGGCAACATGCACCCGCCCCTTGCGGCGCTCGACGTGATCGCCCAACTCCCTGACCGCGGCGCTGAAGTCACCCAGCAACTGCCGTGCCGGCGTTTCAAACAACCGTCCCTCCGCTGTCAACTGCACACTGCGCGTGTCACGGTCAAACAGCCGGGTATTGAGCTCAGCCTCCAGTGCCTGGATCAGCGCGCTGAAGGCCGGCTGCGACAGGTGGCTGGCGGCAGCGGCCCGGGTGAAGCTGCCCAGCTCGACCAGCGCCAGGAAAGCCCGCAATTGGCGCGTCGACAGGTTGGGGCTGCGTGCAGGCGGGCGGGGCATATTTTTGGCGATGGTAGTGGAGGCCGCCATTAATCTGATTTTCAAGTCAATCAATAGGAATTTTGCATTTTACAAATAAAAGGCAAGGGCTTAAATTTGTGGCATCCAATGCTTGGCCATGATGATCCCTACCGCTGTTACTGCCACGGCTGCTGCCACTGACACCGTCAAACCGCCTGCCAGTCTTCTGATCGGCTGCGCGGCCGGATTCTCGGGTGACCGTGTGGATGCGGCCGGCCCCGTGGTGGACACGCTGATCGCCCGGGGCGGACCGGCCTTCCTGATCTTCGAGACGCTGGCCGAACGCACGCTGGCGCTGGCGCAGCTTCGCCGCCGCGCCAACCCTCACGCGGGCTTCGAGCCGCTGCTGGACGACATGCTGCGACCGGTGCTGGCGCGCTGCCTGCAGCATCACATCCGCATCGTCAGCAACTTCGGTGCGGCCAACCCGACGGGCGCGGCGCGGCATATCCAGGCCATGGCCCGCGAGCTGGGTTTGCCCGAACCCCGTATTGCCGTGATCGAGGGTGACGATCTTTCAGGTGAACCGCACCGTGAACTTCTGCGCACCCAGCTGGGCAGCGCGATGGACGGCATTCGCATGGTCAGCGCCAATGCCTACATTGGCGCTGAAGCCATTGCAGCCGCGCTGGACGCCGGCGCGCAAATCGTGGTGGCTGGGCGCGTGGCCGATCCGTCGCTGGCTGTCGGGCCCGCGATGTCGCACTTCGGCTGGCGTGCCGACGACTGGGACCGGCTGGCGCGCGCCACCATGGCCGGCCATTTGCTGGAATGCGGCGCGCAAGTCTGCGGCGGCTATTTTGCGGACCCGGGCTACAAGGATGTTCCCGACCTGCACGCCGTCGGCTACCCGATTGCCGAAATCAGCGCTGACGGCAACTGCATCATCGGCAAGGCCGCCGGCACCGGCGGGCTGGTGAACCTTGCCAGCGTCAAGGAGCAATTGCTGTACGAGGTGCATGACCCGGCCGCTTACCTCACGCCCGATGTGGTGGCGGACATCAGCACTGCGCAGCTTGAACAACTTGGACCCAACCGTGTGGCGCTGGGCGGGGTGTGCGGCCATGCCCGGCCACCCAGCCTGAAGGTCAATCTCTGTCACGAGGGCGGCTGGCTTGTCGAGGGTGAAATTTCCTACGCCGGCCCGCGCGCGGAGGCCCGCGCCCGCCTGGCCGCGGATGTGCTGCGCCGGCGCCTGCCGGCCCTGGTGCTGCGGGTAGACCTGATCGGTGCGCTCAGCGTCATGGGCGACGACGCCGGCAGCCTGCTGGCTGCAAGCCCTGCCGGCGATGTGCGCGACGTACGCCTGCGCGTGGCGGCCACGCATACCGACCGCGCCGAAGCCGAGCGGCTGGCGCGCGAGGTCACCGCGTTGTACTGCTGCGGCCCGGCCGGCGGCGGCGGGGTACGCACGGCACTGACACCAAGACTCAATACCTTGTCTTGCCTGGTGCCGCGCGAAGCTGTGAAGGCATCGTTCAGGATGCTCGATGCCGCCGTACCCAATACCGTAGCGGAGGCCGCATGAGTCAGGCCATGATCACGGTGCCGCTGTACCGCGCCGCGCACGGCCGGACGGGCGACAAGGGCAACCGGTCCAACATCAGCGTCATTGCCTGGCACGCGGCGCTATATCCCGTTCTTCTGGAGCAGCTGAGCGAAGCCGCTGTGGCGCGCCACTTCGCCCACCGCAAGCCTGCCCGTGTGCAGCGGTTTGAGCTGCCCCTGCTGGGCGCAATGAACTTTGTGCTCGACGACGTGCTGGATGGTGGTGTGAACGACGCGCTCAATCTCGACACGCACGGCAAGTCGCTTTCTTTCTGGCTGCTGGATTTACCTATCGAGGTTCCTGCGGCGCTGGCGGGCCTGCTCGCCGGGAGGGAGCCAACTTTTTAAGGGAAACGGCATTTATCAAAATATCAGACGGGGCCCACCACGTCGACGCCTACGCACATCACAACATCAGGAGACAAACATGAAAAACCCCATCGGAAAATCCATCCATAGCCGCATCCGGCCTGTCCTGCTCGGCATGTCCGCGCTGTGGGCCATCGCACCCTTCGCCGTGCCAGTCGCGGCACAAGCACAGGGCTTTCCTGAAAAGCCCATCACCTTTGTCGTGCCGTTTGCGGCCGGCAGCGCAACTGATCAACTGGCGCGTGCCCTCGGCCAGGCCGTGACCAACGACACCAAGGTCAGCGTGGTGGTCGACAACAAGCCCGGCGCCAACAGCTTCATTGGTGCCCAGGCGGCCGCCAAGGCGAAGCCTGACGGCTACACCGTGTTCATCACCACCAACACCACTCAGTCGGCCAACGAGCACCTGTTCAAAAAACTGCCTTACGACCCAGTCAAGGACTTCGCGCCGCTGACCGCGCTGGGCCGCGGCGGCCAGATCATGGTGGTCAACCCCGCCTTGCCGGTCAACAGCGTGGCCGAGTTCATCGCCTTGGCCAAATCGAAACCCGGCAAGCTGTCTTTCGGCAGCGGCAGTTCGTCCAGCCGGGTAGCGGGTGAGCAGTTCAAGCAGATGACGGGCACCTATATCCTGAACATTCCGTACAAAAGCAACCCGCCCGCGGTGACGGATCTGCTGGGCGGCCAGATCGACATGATGATCACCGACATGGCGACCGGCCTGCCGCAGGTCAAAGCCGGCAAGCTCAAGGCGCTGGGTGTGTCCACCCGACAGCGTTCACCGCTGGCGCCCGAGGTACCGACCATCGACGAGGCCGGCGTCAAGGGATATGAAATGACGTACTGGTTTGCTGCGTACGCACCGGCCGGCACGCCCGCCGACGTGGCGGCAAAGCTCAGCGATATGCTGGTCAAGGCGGCCCGCAGCCCTTCGGCTGCGCCGTTTTACCAGGCCAGCGGTATCGAGATATTCACCAGCAACCCGGAAGAGCTGCGCAAGTTCCAGGCGGCGGAAACGCTGAAATGGGGAAAGATCATCAAGGCTGCGGGGATCGAGCCTGAATAAGAACCAAGGCTGGCCTGAAATGAAATTGGCCCCTGGCCCTTTGTAAACGGGCGCGAGAAGCTATCAAATGAATAGCGGATCAGGCCCACCGGCCCGGTTTGGCCTGTGCGGTAACGAAGGGTGGAACATTCGCGGTGCGTTTTCAGGCGCCATCCAGAAAATTTAAACAGCGTTCAATTTTTAGAACAAGTGTTAATTTTCACCGGAAACGGCATGCTGGACGAGCGGTTTTCACGCCTATATTCAGGCGATGCAAACCCGAATCGACCGCCAGCAAGCCCAGAGTGATTTACGCCGGACACTGATGCTGGACGCCGCGCGGTCGGTCTTTGAGCGCCTGGGCATTGACGGTGCGAGCATCCGTGAGATCGCCAAAGAAGCAGGCTACACCGCTGGGGCCATCTATTCCTATTTTGAAAACAAGGAAGCCATTTACGGCGCCTTGCTTGCCGAGTGCCTGGAGCGTCTTAATGGCGTGGTGGCGTCTGCGGGGGATGAGCGCGCCGGTCCGGCCGAGGTGCTGGAAGCCAAGGCCAGCGCCTGGTTCGGGGCTTTTTCAACCAATCCGCGCGACCTGGATCTGGGTTTTTATCTCATGCAGGGCATGCGCCCGCGCGGGCTGGGCACCGAGCTGAACCAGCGGCTCAATGACCGCCTTCACGACGCCTTGCGGCCCTGTGAAACCGCCTTGCGGGCCATGGGTTTGAACGCCGAAGACGCATTGCGCGAAAATACGGCTTTGTTCGCGCATGGCATGGGCTTGCTGCTTCTCCAACATACCGGTCGTATCCGCATGTTCGGGCAGGACGCCACGCTGCTGTTCGATGCTTATGTGATCGGCCTGGTGGAGCGCCTGCAACGCAGCCCGGCCTGATCTTCCCCAGAACTTTTCTGGAACTCTCCCAGAATCCCAGGACCCCAGATGCTGCTTGACGCCGACGACTCCCAACTTGTGCTGGTCGACTACCAGACCCGACTGATGCCCTCCATATTTGAGGGCAACCTGGTCATGGCCAACGCCGTGAAGCTCGCCCGTATCGCCAAACTGCTGGATGTACCGGTATGGGGCACGGAAGAAAATCCGGACAGCCTGGGTGCCACGGTGCCCGAGATACACGCCGCCATCCAGGCCGCTGGCGGCAAGACGATGGACAAGATGTTTTTCAGCGCTGTGGCCGACGGCCTGGGCGACCTGCTGCGCCCTCCCGTGCGCAAGGCACCGGCAGGCGGCAACGCCCGCAGCCTGCCCAAACATTTGCAAAAAGCGGCGCCCGAGCCGGAAGAGGGCAGAAGCACCATCGTCATCGCCGGCTGCGAAGCCCATGTCTGCCTGATGCAGACCGCACTGGATTTGCTGGAAGAAGAGTTTGAGGTCTGGGTCGTGACCGACGCCTGCAGTTCACGCAGCGAGCGCAACCGCGATGCCGCCTTTGACCGCCTGGCCGGCAATGGCGCGGAACTGGTGACCACCGAGATGGTGGCGTTTGAGTGGCTGCGCACGGCTGAGCATGAGGCCTTCAAGGATGTGCTGGGCTTGGTCAAATGAAATGGGCCGGCTTGCAGCCCGGTCACGCCATGCGCGTACTTTGGCTTGTTCTTTTGACGCTTGTCGCGGGCTGCGCGTCCGCGGATGAAGTGGTGCAGTTCGCGAGCCCGGCAAGCTCGCCCGGCCCTGTATACCCGTCACTCTCCAAGCGTCTTGGGGAAGAGGGCAGCGTGATGTTGCGGGTGCGGGTGCTGGCCAGCGGTGACGCGGGCGAGGTGCAGCTTCACAAAAGTTCAGGCTTTGAAAGGCTGGACGCGGCCGCGGTTACAGCCGTGAAGCAATTCAAATTCAACCCCGCACGAACCCGTTCGGGGCAAGCGGTGGATTCGTGGGTAACCGTACCTCTCCAATACGTCTTGAAGTGAGCGATTCATTTACCTGCTGAAACCAGTACGTGCAAAGCCAGCTGGTTGAGTTCCTCGCGGCAGGGTTGCCGCAGGGTTTGGGCCGCATTACAGTAGGCAGCTCCCTACGACCTCCAGTGAGAGACGTATGCTGCCTGCCGACACCTTTCTGTTCGCGCTGACCTTTCTCACAGCTCTTGGCTGTGCGCTTGTCGCCGGCATCTTCCTGGCGTTTTCCAGCTTCGTGATGAAGGCCCTGGTGAGCATCAGTCCGCCGTCGGGCATTGCCGCCATGCAAGCGATCAACGTGGTGGTGATCAACCCGGGGTTCCTGGGACTGTTTATGGGCACCGCGCTGGCGTGCGCCCTGCTGCTGGTCTACGCCGTGGTGCATTGGCATGCCGCTGGCGCACTTTGCCTGGTGGCGGGAAGCCTGTTTTATATCCTGGGCACTTTCGGCGTCACCATGGTGTGCAACGTGCCGCGCAATAACGCGCTGGCGCGGCTTGATCCTGCTAGCGCGGAAGCGGCGGATTTTTGGCGCGGCTATGCCTCCAGCTGGACGATGTGGAACCACGTGCGAACGGCCGCGGCGCTGGTGGCTGCGGCGCTGTTGGTTTGGGCGTTGATCCAGCTTCAGGCTCCGCGGTAGCAGTCGATCGGTGTCCTGAAAGGAGGGCAGTTCCTGTAGCTGCCCTCCGTTTTGCTATTAATTTAATAGCTAGTTACCCAAGTAATCATAGGGCTAGAGGCTGATTTGGTGCCTGAAATTCAGGTCAAAGACCTCTCGTCAGCCAGCTGAAAGCCCATTATCCATAATTAAGAATTCAGTTTTCCTGCCTTTACCCGTTTTCGGCCCGGCGCTGGCCATCCCTATTTACGGAGACAACTGTGTTCAAGTCCCTTCAACTGAGCAAGTCAGACGCCGGTTTCTCGGCCGCCATCACCGACACTGATGAGGCGCAGCTACCTGCTGGCGACGTGCTGGCGCAGGTCGAATACTCCACCCTCAATTACAAAGACGGCCTGGCCATTACCAATAAGGGGCCGGTCGTGCGCAGCTGGCCCATGGTGGCCGGCATTGACGGCGCGGGCACGGTGATCGAATCGACCCACCCCGGCTGGAAGGCCGGTGATCGCTTTGTGCACAACGGCTGGGGCCTGGGTGAAACGCGCTGGGGCCTGATGGCCGAGCGGGCGCGCCTGCAGGGCGACTGGCTGGTGAAGCTGCCGGCAGCCTTCACCACCCGCCAGGCCATGGCAATTGGCACGGCCGGCTACACCGCCATGCTGAGCGTGCTGGCGCTGGAGCAACATGGCGTGAAGCCTGGCGACGGCGAGGTGCTGGTGACGGGTGCGACCGGTGGGGTGGGCAGCGTGGCCGTCGCCTTGCTGGGCAAGCTGGGCTATACCGTGGTGGCCGCCACCGGCAAGGCCAGTGAGGAAGCCTATTTGAAGCAACTCGGCGCCAGCAGCGTGATCGACCGGGCTGAGCTGGCTGCCCCAGGCAAGCCGCTGCAAAAAGAACGATGGGCGGGCGTGGTGGATGCCGTTGGTTCGCACACGCTGACCAATGCCTGCGCGCAAACGCGTTACGGCGGCGTGGTCACAGCCTGCGGGCTGGCGCAGGGCGCTGATTTTCCCGCGACAGTGATGCCGTTTATCCTGCGCGGCGTGACCCTGGCGAGCATCGACAGCGTGATGGCGCCGCTGGCCAAACGCCAGCAGGCCTGGGACCGGTTGGCAAAAGACCTGGACGCTGCGAAGCTCGAGGCCATGGTGGAAGAGATTCCGATGGAGAAAGCGGCAGAAAAAGCCACCGACTTGATGTCGGGCAAGGTGCGCGGCCGCATTGTTGTCAAAATCTGAGCACGGCCTAAAAAAAGTAAAAACGGAGATGAGACATGACAAGCTACGCAGACTTCTATCGCCAATCCATCGACAATCCCGACGCATTCTGGACCGAGCAAGCCAAACTGATCGACTGGCACAAGCCTTTCACCCGCGTCTGCAATGACGACAAACCGCCGTTTGCCCAGTGGTTTGAGGGCGGGCAGACAAACTTGTGCCACAACGCGGTAGACCGGCACCTGAAAGACCGGCCAGACCAGCCCGCGCTGATTTACGTCTCCAGCGAAACCGGTATTGAAAAAACCTACACCTTCACCGAGCTGCACGCCGAAGTGCAGCGCATGGCCGCCAGCCTGCTGGCCATGGGTGTCGTCAAGGGCGACCGCGTGCTGATCTACATGCCCATGATTGCCGAGGCCGCCTTTGCCATGCTGGCCTGCGCACGCATAGGCGCCATCCACTGCGTGGTGTTTGGCGGCTTTGCCAGCGGCTCGCTTGCTTCACGCATTGACGACGCCATGCCCCGCGTCATCATCAGTGCCGACGCCGGTTCGCGTGGCGGCAAGGTGGTGGCGTACAAGCCCTTGCTCGACGAAGCCATCCGCCTGGCCAAACACCAGCCCGAAGCCGTGCTGTTGGTTGACCGGGGCTTGGCGCCCATGCCCATCGTGGCCGGGCGCGATTTGCATTGGGAGACCTTGCGCGCCAAGTACATGCACGCGCTGGTGCATTGCGTGTGGCTGGACTCCGCCGCCATCAGCTACACCATCTACACCAGCGGCACCACCGGCAAACCCAAGGGCGTGCAGCGCGACACCGGCGGCTACGCCGTAGCGCTGGCCGCCAGCATGAAACACATCTTTGACGGCCGCGCCGGCGAAACCTATTTTTCGACCAGCGACATCGGCTGGGTCGTCGGCCACAGCTACATCATCTACGGCCCGCTGATCGCCGGCATGGCGACCATCATGTATGAGGGCCTGCCCACGCAGGGCATGGACCAGCAGCCCAACGGCGCCATCTGGTGGAGCCTGGTCGAGAAATACAAGGTCACGGGTATGTTCAGCGCACCCACGGCCGTGCGTGTGCTCAAAAAGCAGGATCCGGCTCTGCTGAAAAAACACGACCTCTCCAGCCTGCGCGCCTTCTTTCTGGCCGGCGAGCCGCTCGATGAACCTACTGCACGCTGGATCAGCGAAGGCTTGAACGTGCCTATCATCGACAACTACTGGCAGACTGAATCCGGCTGGCCCATCATCACCATCGCCAACGGCGTCGAAAAGAAGCCCAGCAAGTTCGGCAGCCCCGGCGTGCCCATGTACGGCTACAAGGTCAAGATCCTGCACGAATCCACCGGCGAAGAACTGACCCAGCCTAATGAAAAAGGCGTGGTCGTTATCGAAGGCCCAACGCCGCCCGGCTTTATGCAAACCATCTGGAAGGATGACGCCCGCTTCGTCAACACCTACTGGAAGAGCGTTCCCGGCAAGATGGTCTACAGCACCTTCGACTGGAGCATTCGCGACGAAGACGGTTACTACTTCATCCTCGGCCGCACCGACGACGTGATCAACGTGGCCGGCCACCGCCTGGGCACGCGCGAGATCGAAGAAAGCATTTCAGGCCATGCCGGCGTTGCGGAGGTGGCGGTGATCGGCGTGGCGGACCAGCTCAAAGGCCAGGTTGCCATGGCGTTTGCTGTGCCCAAGGATTCGAGCGTCCTGACCGACAAGGCGGCAGCCATGAAGCTGGAAGGCGAGATCATGAAACGCGTGGATGGCGACCTGGGCGCCGTCGCCCGCCCATCGCGCGTGCACTTTGTCTCAGCCCTGCCCAAGACCCGCAGCGGCAAGATGCTGCGCCGCGCGATTCAGGCGGTGTGTGAGGGCCGGGACCCGGGGGATTTGACGACGATGGATGACCCTGCGGCGCTGCAGCAGATTCGGGATCGGGTGGCTATTGCCTGATCCCGCAGGCTTGAACTTTCATCATTGAATATTTGATGGCATTCGAGCTGTGTCCTTGTTGAGCATGGCGTACAGAGCCCACAAACCCAGTAACTGCGCCGCGCTGATCAACAACTTGAGCTCGGCCGGAGCATAGCCGCCGCCATAGGGAATGGCGGAAAGAATCATGGCAACAGGTGCCAAGATGAGAAAAACCACCAGCAGCCGATAAGAATACTTTGCCTGACGGGAGTCGGGTTGCGGGCGAAATATGCCGCTGGCGATTCCCGCCCTGAGGGCCATGATGGCGAGGAGCATTGATACGGCGAATTTCAACGCTTGCGCGGCTCCTGCGGGTACCCTGAAGGTGACCTGCCAGCTTATCCCCAACAATTGAATGACGTCCCATAGCGGAAACAGCAGATACATGACTAAGGCGACGGCAATCGTGGTTCGGAATGTGTGTTGCGCGGGCAAAGCCTCTGGTTTTGCTGTCTCTTCGGCCGGGACGGTGTTGGCCCATTGCGGGTGAGGACTCGGCTCCGGACTGCGGCGCAACACCTGGTAGAGGATATGACCGCGCAGACCTTGAAGACCAGCGCCACCATTAGCTTGTATGGAAGGAGTTTGACGCCCAATCTGTAGTCGTTGATGGGCATCAGCCACAGTGCCTGCGCCAAAACATAGCTGCCAATGGCCAGCATCAAGACCGGCGTGAAATGCTGGGATGCCTGGGCATCTGGCGGCGTGACTACCCGGATGACATGCAGGGCGATCCCAAAGCAAACAGCCAATACCGCAAGAAAGCGAAGGTGTAAACCATGCAACTGGACTGCCGCCCAACCGTGCGATCCCCATGAGCGATTGCCTGTGCGCATCGCGTTGATTTCCTCCCAGGGCCACCAATGGAGGGCAAATTCCGCCAGCAGAATCGCCAGCAGAAGGACAGGTATGTGGCGGAAGAACAATTGACGGGGCATAGGTTGATTTTATGGACAGAAGCGTGGAACGGCCGGATCGCAGAATCAGCAGTCCGATTCCAGGGACCATCAAGTCGATGGGTCATTCGCGGGCAGGGATCCGGGAGATGTGACGACCATAGACGACCCGGCGGCGCTGCAGCAGATTCGGGATCGGTTGGCGGGCTAGGGCCAATAGGGCATAGTCTGCTTTTCGTCAGCTTCACGGGTGAATTTCGGTGGCAGCAGACGGTAGATAGCAACAATCGTTCGTTCAACGCATTAGAGGGCTTAAGGGATGAAAATTTACAAGACTATCGGATCGCTATTGCTCATTGCGTCTTCTGCTGCTTCGCAAGCTCAAAATGACAAATGGCACACAGACGTTCATAGGTGCCCAAATCATTCCCATTGGTTGCTGGTCAGCTGGACGGATGGCGTTGCGGGCGGTGAAGTGAAAAACCGCATAGTTCTTAATAGTGTTGTTGATATCGGCAAGATCATTGGCCCCCAGTGGAAGGTTATTGCTCGCACCTGCACCAGCAATGGGTTCTCCTTCGACACTCGCGCAGCAAGCGACGCAAAACGGTCACGCCAGATTGAGATCAGGCTGTTGACACCCGAGAAAGACAAATTTGAAGTTTGGTACAAAGACAAAGAGCCACTGTCGTTCTCGTACAAACGCTGGCCAATAGACAAGCAGATGACGCTTTGACACGGTCTGCGCGCCGTCAGACTGTCTTGCAGTGCCCAACGCCTGATGACATTCAATGTCGCCAACCGGTCAGGTGTCGACGGCATTCAACAAGAGACGCAAGGAAAAGGGGCCTCCTCTAAGTAGTGGAGTCAAATGAACTAATCGGCAATGTCTCATCTTGAGAAAAAGTGTTGAGACTTTGTTTCAGCCACGGGTTTCTACCCAGATACCTCCCAATGCCCAGTCGTAGCATGACCTGCACAAGGCCTTCGGGTAGTAGCTGACGCTTGGGGGCCTGCCAGATTCTGCTATTACAACGAGTAAAGCAGCGACCAAAGCAGTGACTAAAAAGGGGACCCCACATGACAACAAAACTCAACGTGAACGGCAAGGCCGTTTCCGTCAACGCTGAACCTGACACCCCTCTCTTGTGGGTGATACGCGATGAGCTGGGCATGACCGGCACGAAGTTTGGTTGCGGCGCTGCGTTGTGCGGCGCGTGCACCGTGCACCTCAATGGCAAGCCGGTGCGGTCGTGTCAGACGCCTCTGTCTGCAGCTGCCGGCCAGAAGGTGGCGACGATTGAAAGCCTTTCACGCAACAACACGCACCCGCTGCAGGTGGCGTGGATCAAGCATGACGTACCGCAATGCGGGTACTGCCAGTCGGGCCAGCTGATGAGTGCGGCGGCATTGCTCACGGGCAACAAGAACCCGAGCGACGCGGACATTGACGCGGCGATGAGTGGCAACATCTGCCGCTGCGGCACCTACCCGCGCATCAAGGCGGCGATCAAGGATGCAGCTTCCACCCTGCGTAAAGCTTGAGGAGAACGATCATGACTATCACTTCACTGGTTTCTCCCAATCGTCGTACTTTCCTTAAGACATCGTCTGCTCTGACGGTTGCCGGCGGCGGGCTGATGCTGGGCGTCTCGCTGGGTGTGCCTTCGGCCGCGCAGGCGGCGGGCACGCTCTACACGCCCAATGCCTGGGTGCACATCGCTGACGACAACACCATCACGCTGCTGTCGGCGCGTTCAGAGATGGGGCAGGGCGTGTACACCTCGATGCCAATGTTGATTGCCGAAGAGCTGAATGTGGATTTGCGCAAGATCAAGGTGGCGATTGCGCCTCCGGGCAAGGTCTATACCAACGCGCTGCTGGGTGCGCAGATCACGGGCGGCTCGACCTCGGTGCGTGACGGCTGGGAGAAACTGCGCATCGCGGGCGCACAGGTGCGGACCATGCTGGTCTCTGCGGCGGCGGCCAAATGGAATGTGGATGCCTCGAAGCTCAAGGCCGAGAACGGCATGGTCATCGGGCCGAACGGCAAGAAGGCGACTTACGGTTCATTGGCCGAAGCGGCTTCCAAGCTGCCGGTGCCGGAAAAAGTGGCGCTGAAAGACCCGAAAGATTTCACCGTGATCGGCAAACCCACCAAGCGGCTGGACACGCCGATGAAGGTCAACGGCACGGCCGAGTTCGGCATTGACGTGAAGCTGCCGGGCATGGTTTACGCCAGCCTGCAGCAATGCCCGGTGATTGGCGGCAAAGTCACCAGCTTCGATGCGGCCAAGGCCAAAGCCATGCCGGGTGTGATTGACGTGGTGCAGATTCCCGACGGCGTGGCCGTGGTGGCCGACAGCTACTGGCATGCCTACAAGGCGCGGCAGGCGCTGACGGTGCAGTGGGACGAAGGCCCGGTCGCGGCCATCAGCAATGCCAGCATGCTGGACGGCATCCGCAAGGCGGCCGACAGTGGCAAAGTGATCGCCATCGTGCCGGCCAAGGGCGATGCCACCGGCGCGATGAAGGGCGCGGCCAAAACATTGAAGGCCGAGTACGTGTCGCCGCTGCTGGCGCACGCCACGCTGGAGCCGATGAACTTTACGGCCGACTACAAGAACGGCAAGATACTGCTGATAGGCCCTACGCAATTTCAGCAGGGTGCAGAGGGTAGTGTGGCGGCGGCGCTGGGCCTCAAGCCTGAAGACATCACGCTGAAAACCACTTTTCTGGGCGGCGGCTTTGGCCGGCGGCTGGAGCTGGACTTCATCGTGCAGGCGGCCCAAATCTCCAAGGCCGTGGGCAAGCCGGTCAAGCTGATCTGGAGCCGCGAGGACGATACCACGCACGACTTCTACCGGCCCATGGCGGTCAACCAGCTCTCGGCCGGGCTGGGTGCCGACGGCAAGCCGGTGGCGCTTAACTTCAAGGTGACCTCGCAGTCGATCACGCAGCGCGCCTTTGGCCTGCCCAAGGACACGCTGGACCCTTTCATGGCCGAAGCCGGGGTGATGCCATACGACATCCCGAACTCGCAGTACGACCTGGTGATTCATGACAGCGGGCTGCGCGTAGGCTACTGGCGCTCGGTGAGCCATGCGCTCAATGCCTTTGCCAACGAGAGCTTTGTCGATGAGATGGCGCTGGCCGCTGGCAAGGACCCGTATGCCTACCGGATGTCGCTGCTTGAGAAGCAGCCGCGCTTTGCCAATGTGCTGAAGATGGCGGCCGACAAGGCCGGCTGGGGCACGCCGCCGCCGGCAGGCCGCAGCCGCGGCATCGCGCTGATGGAGGGCTACGACACCTACATGGCACAGGTGGCCGAGGTGTCGGTGAAGGACAACCAGGTCACGGTGCACAAGATCACGACGGTGGCTGACCTTGGCCGCATGGTGAACCCCGACACGGTGCAGGCGCAGATCCAGTCAAGCATTGTGTTTGGCCTTTCAGCCGCATTGAACAACCAGATCACGCTGGACAAAGGCCGGGTGCAGCAAACCAATTTTGGCGACTACCCGGTGCTGCGCATGCATGAATCGCCGGTGATGGACATCACGCTGGTGCCGAGCACCGAGAAGCCCGGCGGGATTGGCGAGCCGGCCACGGCGCTGGTGGCGCCCGCAGTGGCCAATGCGGTGTTTGCCGCCACCGGCAAGCGGGTGCGTACGCTGCCCTTGAATGACAACCTGGCCAAAGCCTGATGCTGCAAAGGGTTGGCGCCGGGACTGAGGCGGGAATGGCCATGGACTGCTAGCATCTGGCGCATGGACAACATAGACTTGGAAGTTCTGAAGACCTCATCGCAGTGGCTGGCTGCGGGCCTGCGCTGCGAGCTGGTCACTGTGCTTAAAACCTGGGGCTCCAGCCCGCGGCCTGAGGGCTCCATGCTCGCCATCTGCGAAGACGGCCGGGTCGTGGGCTCGGTGTCGGGCGGCTGCATTGAAGACGACATGATTGACCGGGCACGCCGCGAGGGCCTGAACCAGGCGCAACCGGCCATCGTCACTTATGGCGTTTCAGCCGACGAGGCACGTCGCTTTGGCCTGCCTTGCGGCGGCACCATCGAGCTGGCCATTGAGCCTTTGACGAAGGACAGCCGCATCGATGAACTGCTGCAGCGCCTGCAGGCTGGCGAGCTGGTGGCGCGCCGGCTTGATCTGCATACGGGCGCCGTCACGCTGAGCGCGGCGCAGCCGAGCCAGGGCATGCAGGTGTCAGAGGCAGCGTTGGTTACCTTGCATGGCCCGCGCTGGCGCTTGTTGATCATTGGGGCCGGGCAGCTGTCGCGCTTTGTGGCGCAGATTGCCCAAGGCATGGATTACGCCGTGACGGTGTGCGACCCGCGTGAGGAATACCGTGACAGCTGGCAGGTCGATGGCGTGGAGCTGGCCACCGGCATGCCCGACGACGTGGTGCAGGCCATGAAGCTGGACACCCGCTGCGCGGTGATTGCGCTCACGCACGATCCCAAGCTCGACGACCTGGCGTTGATGGAGGCTTTGCGCTCTGAGGCGTTTTATGTGGGGGCCATCGGCTCCCGCCTGAACAACCAGCGCCGCCGCGAACGGCTGGCGGAGCACTTCGACATGACGCCTGAAGAGCTGAGCAAGCTGCACGGCCCGATCGGGCTTTATATCGGCAGCAAGACGCCGTCCGAGATTGCGATTTCCATCCTGGCTGAACTGACGGCGGTGAAGAACAAGGTGGCTTTGCCGCGTGCTGTGGGCATCGCCGAAGCCAAGGCGCAGGCCGGCTTGCAGCCTACGGGTGAGGTGTGTGCGCTGCCGACAGTGCCAGGCGCGGCCTGAGGTGACCTGACCGTGCACCGGTTTGAGCTTGCGAATGGAATGGCGGGCTATGCGGGCGCTGCCGGCCCTCACCCCAGCCCTCTCCCAGAGGGAGAGGGAGAAAAAACATTCTGTGCCATATATAAGAACTCTTGCTCCCTCTCCCTCTGGGAGAGGGCTGGGGTGAGGGTTTCGGCATAAAAAGTGCCTAAAGCCAAGGCGCCGCCTTGGCTTATAGCTCCTGAATTGATAGCCCTACGGGTTCAATTTACCGGCAAATGAGGGCACGTCAAAGGCCGCAGGCGCCAGCCCTGCGCGAGTACGCTCAGCCATCGTGGCCCATGCCGCTTCCCATTCCCGCACACGTGCCGCCAGGTCAAACAGCGGCGCGCTGGCTTTTTCGGCCAGCACGTGTTGCCTCAGTTGCTGCAGTGCTTGCGGGTTGCGCCCCAGGCGCGCAGCCTCCGCCACATAAGCAGCCGGGCTTTGTGTCACGCATTGCGGCAACCCTGCCGCCCGGAGCATGCTGCCGCCCAGGCGCGAGGCCATGCTGTCGCCCGAACAGGTGATGGCCGGAACGCCCAGGCGCAAGGCGTCTTCCAGGCCCTGGTTGGCGTTAAAGCGCAGGGTGTCGAGGAACAGGTCCGCATGCTTCATGCAGGCCAGCAACTGGGCGCGTGAAAGGCGGTGGGCAAACAGCAGGCGGCTTTCGTGGACGCCTGCGGCGTTGGCTTCGCGTACCAGGTTGGCGGCAATAGGCGGGCTGTACGCCGGCAGCCAAAGCACTGCGTCGGGCAGCGAGCGCAGGATCTTCATCCAGGCGGCGAAGCTCTCCGGGTCCAGCATCACTGAGGGCACCACCGAGCACAGCACCAGGGTATTGGCCGGCAGGCCGGCTTGCTCGCGGCTGTCCCAGCCATCTTCGGGCGTTTCGTCGTGCGTTGCCAGCCAGCAGGTGTGCGGCAGGCGGACAACTGCGCCATAGGGCGCAAGGTCCAGCCCGTCGGGGTGTACAAAGCGGTCGGACATGTTGTAGTCGCAAGGCCGCGGCGGGTTGTGGCGGTGCCAGGTGAGCTGGCGAATCTGCACCGGCGCGACGCGCAACTCGGGTATTTCAGGCCGGCACCAAGCGGTGTCGAAGGTCATGTCGACAAACACGTCCAAGTGGTCCAGGCGCATGCGGCCGGCGGCTTCCGCGTCCGACATGTGGGCGATCTCGGTGACGCTGGCGGCATGCGGCTTGAGCATTTCGCCGTGCTCGAGTTCGGGATGCCGCGTGGGTGAATAGATGTGGATCGCAAAGCGGCCGCCGTCGTGCAGCGCGAGCTGGCGTTTGAGTGCATGGGCGTGGCGTTCGTCGCGCAGGCTTTGCACGGCCATGCCGATCTGGATGCGTTCGTCGCGCCGGCCCACCGGCGTGGCGCGTCGCGCGAAGGGAGGTAAGGCTGCTTTCAGGTCGTCGCTGATCTTGGCCACTGAGACACGGCGCATCTGCGCAAGCTCGTCTTCGTCCATGTCCAGCATGAGCCCGTAGAACTGGGCGTCGCGCCAGTCGCGGCGCTGGCCGGTGTGCAGGGCTTCATCGAGCGCCTGCCGCAGCGTGGCCGTGAGCCGTTCGTTGTCCCGCCAGTCGCAAACCGTCATGGCCTCGAAGGCCTGGCCGCAATAAAGCTGCCGGGCGTCGGGCAGCTCGCCTTGCTGCAGGCGCAGCTTGTGGTCGAGGTAGGCCGGCGCGATGGCGCGACCCAGGAATTCGCGGAAGTAGCTCAGCGTGGCGGGGTCGAAGCGCAGGCTGGCTTCGCGGGATTTTTCGAAGTCACCGTTAAAGGCCAGCACGGCCGCGCCGCGTATGCGGATGTCGAGGTCGTCCGGGAAGCGCAGGGCCGCCGCTTCAAGCACGGCAAGCGCTTCGGCATAGCGCCTGGCGCCGCAAAGGTAGTCGCTGAGGTTGACGTGATAAGGCGCGTGGCCCGGGTCCTGCGCCAGACATTTGCGGGCGCACTCCAGCGCGGACTCCCACCGGCCCTGCGCCGCGGCCATCAGCCCGACGTTGTTGAGGGCGCGGGCGTGGTGGGGGTCCAAGGTCAGTGCGCGCTGGTAGGCCATGCCGGCGCGGGCCAGGTCACCGCAGCTTTCGGCCGCGATGGCCAGGTTGGCCGCGCCGTCGGCTGATTCCAGCAACAAGGCTTCTACCGACAACAGCACCTTGTACGCCGCTACCGGCCTGGAGAGCGCGGAAAGCAGGGTGGCGCAGGCCGAGGCGGCGTTGACGTCGCCGGGCGCCAGCGCCAGGGCCTGCTCAAAGGCAATCAGGGCCTGCTCGAGCCGGCGCTCGGCATGCAGCTGGGCGCCGCGCAGCATCCAGCCTTGGCCGTCTTCGGGAGCACTCGGGATGTTGTGCATAGCCCCGGATTATGTGGCAGCGGCGCGTATCACAGGGATAATCGGCGCAGCATGAATGCTCCCTCCGTACAGCCTTCCACCTTGCACCTGCTCGGGCGTTTCAGCGAGGCCTTTACCGGCGCGGAACGCGAACTGCTGGACATACGGCGCCTGCTGGAAGGCCGGCGGCCGGTGAAGCTCTGGTCCGATGTGCCGCCGCATCCCAGCTATGCGGGGCAGGGCATCGCGACCATTCAGCCCTTTGCGCAGCAATTCCCCAAGGGCGGCACCCTGCTGATCGCCGGTGTGCACCTGCGGCCCGGCATCTGGCTGAAGTACGCCAGGTTCGAGCAGGTCATCCTCTTTTACAACCTGGCCAACCATGGCCAGCTGTTCGGCGCGATTGAAGCCCTACGTGACAGCACCGGCGTTGACCCGGAACTGGTGTTCGTCTCGAAGATGCTGCAGTTCAGCGTGGGCTTGCCCGGCCGCATCGCGCGCAGCCTGATGGACCTGCAGCCCTTCCTCGCGGTGGCGGATGAACGCTTCACACAAGCCGCGGGCCGGCCTTTCACCGTGGGCCGCGTCAGTCGCGACGCGCCGGACAAGCACCACCCGGAAGACCCGGCGCTGTACCGCCTGCTGGCTAGCCGCGGCCTGCGGGTGCGCATCATGGGCGGCACCTGCCTAGCGGCTGCGCTGCAAGGTGTGGAGGGGGTTGAGTTGCTGCCGGCCGGCGTTGAAAGCGCGGCCGATTTTTACGGCTCGCTCGATGCGTTCTTCTACCGCACCGGCGCTTCCACGGAAGCCTACGGTCGGGTCGTGGTGGAGGCCATGGCGGCCGGCCTGCCGGTGGTGGCGCATGTGCGCGGTGGTTATGCCGAGGTGCTGGAGGCCGGGGTGTCGGGCTTGCTCATCGAATCGCAGGAAGAGGCTTACGACGCGGTGATGCGCCTGGCGGCCGACCCCGGCTTGTGCCGGCGCATAGGCGAGGCGGGGAGGCTGCAGGCGCTTGCCGTGCATGGCCCCGAAGCTACGCGGCGCGAAATGGATTTTTACCTCCGGCCCGCGGTGGCGGCGTAGGCTGGGCGTTCAGGGCGCCTGGAAGATCGCCGTGCCGGAGTACGAGCCGGCCGGCGATATCGAACCGGTGTAGATCAGGCCGGCGCGGTTGGCATTCGGACCTGTAAAGATACCCTTGACCTGGCTGCCGGCAAAGCTCGAACTGGAGAAATAAACGAGCTCACCCACGGTGCCGAACGAGGTGACGATGTTCACGTTAAGGTGAGGGCCCAGCACCTGGGCCGGGTCAAAGTTGACTGAGAAGGTGGCGCTGGTCAGCGTTCCGCTGGTGCCGGTGTAGGTGGTAGGCGCCGAACCGCCGATCAGGGTGTAGCTGGCGACGCCTACGGTGGTAGGTAGCACCGGTGTGGCCTGGCCCACAATGTAGTGGAGCTGGGCGAGGGCGGTGGCGCCGTTCTTGGTGCCGGTGGCCCAGTTGCCCCAGCCGATGAAGTCGCTGGTAGCGACGGAGCCGAACGAACCCGCCGCCGTGTTGATGGTGGGCTTGAAGGTGAAGCCGGAGGCTTCGACTTCGGTGACTTTGCCGGCATCCAGCACGACGGACAGGGAGGCAATCGGGCCGGTAAAAGAACCATTCGGGTCAGAGGTGACCGGCGGCAGGTGGTAGTGGACGACGGCCGTCATGTCGGTGAAAGTGCCGGTTTCGCCGGTCCCAGTCGATGTCGCGGATTTATCAGTGACGATTAGCGCTGCGCCTTTTTCATTGACTTTTTCAACCACAACGCGCTCAGTTTCGACAGGCGGTGTTGGCATGCTCGTCCGCACATTGGTGCGCGTGGGAGGATTGGTGTTGTTGATCACACGCACGGATTCGCCTGCCGTCAGGCCAACGCAGCCGCCTGCATTACAGACCTCGATGGCATCCAGTTCCGTGGTCACACTCAACGAACCGTCGGGGTTGTAGCCCGCGGTAAAGCCGGATCCGCGAATGCCGATGGTTGCCGTGGTGGTGGTGACCTTGTAGTTGTCGCGGTTGCGCTTGCCGATCAGGCCGGTGATGGCCCGCATGCTGCCGCGCAACAAGTCCACCAGGAAGCGGTCTTCTTTGGGGTCGGCCTTGTCAACGTAACTGGCTACCTTGAATTCGGTATTGGGTTGCAAGGAAACCAGACCGCCATCGGTGAAGCGGACCTGGGCGCGGCCGCTGCTGCCCGTCACGATGGCCTGGCCGCTCTCGATATCCTTGCCTTTGGTCAGAGGTGCCGTGCCACCATCGGCGCGGCGGATGTTGACATCGCCAGCGATGAACTGGGCTACGCCCGCGGAATTTGCCGCTGAGGCCTGCAGCGGATAAATGGCGGCCAGCGCCATGGCCAGAACGGTATGTTGGAGCTTGTAATGCGAGGTCATGGTGATTTCTCCGGGTGAATCTTGCGCACTGGCAGGCATGGGGAGCTATAGGTGGTGGGCCTGCTCACTGGGGCGGCCTTACGACGAGGTTGATCTGCTGGAAAACGGCCGCGCCGGAAACCTGGCCGGCGCTGGGACCTGGGCCGGTCACTGAGGGCGCGCTGTAAACCAGCGCAGCGCGGCTGGCATTGCTTCCGGTGAAAAAGCCGGTGACATTTGTGCCCGAAGTGCTGGTGATTTTCGAGTTGTTGATGTCCAGGTTAGCGCTGGTGCTGTAGTCGTTGCCGCCGAAGCGCGTGGTGAGGTCGAGGTTGCCGTAGCCCTGGCCAGGGCTGTAGGCGCCGAAGTTGGCGGTCAGCGAACCGCTGACGAGCTGGCCCGCGCCCAGTGTGCTGGAGATGGCGGTGCCGCCGGCCAGCTGGTAAGTTCCCTGCATGTTGTCGGCCGGCATCTGGGCCAGTGGCGTCGGCCGGCCCATCACAAAGTGAACGGATTCAATCGCAGTGGGCGAGCCCGCCACGAACTTTTGTCCCGTCACCCAACTGCCCCAGCCGACGAAGTCGGGATCGGATGGTGCGCCCAGCGCGCCTTTTTCCATCGCGGTGAGGCTGGGCGTGCTGCGGAACTGCGTCTGGACGCCGCGGCTGTCGAGGCTATCGAAGTCGATTGGTTTTCCGCTGAGGAAACTGGTCAGCACGGCAGTTCCGGCCTCAGGGTAGTAGCTTTCGACTACCGAGTTGGTCGTCGAGCTGTCGGTGAATGCAACTGCCGCGGCCAGGTCGGTGAACACTTGTTTGACGGGGGTTGTGGCGGTCTGGAGAATGGCGGCCGTGCCTTCGGATGTGGTTTGGTTGCCCGCCACGGCCGCCTCCTGGGTGGGCGGCGGCGTCGGCACATTGGCCCGCACATTGGTACGCACAGGCACTTCGGCGCTGTTGATCACCCGCACCGACTCGCCGGCTGTCAGGCCCACGCAGCCGCCGGCATTGCAGACTTCGATGGCGTCCAGCTCGGTCGTAATGCCCAGTGAGCCGTCGGGGTTGTATCCCACGCTGAAGCCGGAGCCGCGTATGCCTATGGTGGCTGTGGTGGTGATGACTTTGTAGTTTTCGCGATTGCGCTTGCCGATCAGGCCGGTGATGGCCCGCATGCTGCCGCGCAGCAGGTCGACCAGGAAACGGTCCCGCTTGGGGTCGGCCTCGTCGACATAGTTGGCAATCTTGAACTCGGTATTGGGCTGCAGCGAAACCTGGCCGCCATCGGAAAAACGCACCTGGGCGCGACCGGCATTGCCCGTCAGTATGGATTCGCCGCTTTCAAGCGGCTTGCCTTTGGCCAGGGCCTCGGTCTTTCCATTTGCGCGCAACACGTTGACGTCGCCGGCGATGAACTGGGCAATGCCGGCCGAGCCCGCGGCGAAGGATTGCCCGGGAAAGGCTACCGCAATCACGACCGACAGGGCGGCGCGTTTGAGGTGAAGTTCCCGGATGGTTTTCATGAGGCGGTTGATACGGGCGTTTCAGTCAAGCTGCAGGTTCAGAAGTCGCGGCGCACTGTCACTGAGAACATGCTCCGGTTGTAGTCGGATATGGCTACATTGGATTTCACCGAGGTCAGGGTCAGCTGGGGCGTGACACGCCACAGTTTGAAGGGAATCCAGTTAAGTCCCAGATTCAAACCCCACTGCCTGTCTTGCCGGGTGACGAGGAACAGCGGATCGGAGCCGCCATACTTGCGGTCTTCATAATTCAGGCTGCCAAAAAACGCCAGATCATCCCGTACCGGTTTTTGCATGCCCAGGCGGATGCCAAACAATTTGTGCCCGAGGTGCGGAACTCTGCTGGCGCGCTCTTTTTCATGTCCGGTATAACCCCCAGCAAATACCACGAGGCCGTCGCGGAATGCATGGGCATAAGACGCGCCTACAACGGTACGGTCCGAGTCACGAAGCGACTGGCCAGGGTAGGTCAGCTCGCCCCACTGGACGTAAGTGCTCCACTGGCGAAAGCCGTCGATACGATAAGTCCACTCGCCGACCAGTCCTTGCTGGTCACGCGCCCGGGATCCCGAAACGCCATAGGTTCCGGCTTGGGCCACACCGGTGAATTCATGCTTTTCGTACCGGTAGCTGGCGCCAGCGTTGACGTCGACCTGCATTGTATTGAAGTCGTTGTATTTGGCGTTGATACGCGAGCTGCCATAGGCATTACCGATCAGTGACCAGCGGGAATTAACGACGTAACGGGCTGACAGGCCACCGCCCAAAGTGGCAAACGCGTCTTTTGTTTCTACGCCAGCAGGTGCCAGCGTGAAAACCAGCCCGCCGAATGCTGGAACCGCCACACTGGAGTTGCCGGGCCCACTGTTGATGTTGGTGTCATACCCGATACTGGCTTCCAGAAACGGTTTGACGGACGAACGCGCGGCTTCTTCGGTCCGGTCTATCGCCTGCAGGAACTGGTCGATGGTGGCGGCTGCTTCAGCCGGAATGTTGTCCTGCTTGGTCTCCATCAATACCTGCCGGGAGGCCTTGTTGTCTCCTACAGAGAAGAGCGCCCGGCCAAGTTCCGCGCGCGCCCGCGAATTGCTGGGCTGCACGGCCAGTACGCGCTCCAGTGCAAACACTGCCCGGGTGAACTGGCCGGTTTCATTCGCGGCAATACCGAGGACGGTGTCGAAGTCGGGATCGCCTGCGCGTGCGGTTTCCTGGGGCTCAAGCAGATCGAACGCCTTCTGCGCCTGACTCTGATCAAGCAGCGTGCGTGCCTCACTGACCAGCGCATCGACTTCCGCGTGCGCGGCGGAGACCATCATGACGGCAAGGAGGAGGCCTGAGCTTTTGGAGATAAAGTTTTGTTTTGAAAACATAGGTATGGGTTTATTAAGAATCCCAGAGTAACAACCCGTAAGTAACAAAAGTTTTATATCACGCTGGGGGGTCTTTCAACGCTTTATTACACCTCCATCGTCCCGTGAAAGTGCGTGGAGGCAACACCTTTTTAGCCTTCGGAGGCTTGATTGGTGATATTTACGCGCTTGCGCTGCCCGCCGAGGGTATTCACGGGGCCATTGACACGATTTCAGGCTTAATATCAGTAATCGCTTATATTAAGAATAATTGCTATGAACGAAATGATTCAGACCAGTGCGCAAGTTGAAAGAGGCCGTGTGTTTGAGCTGGCGGCTGAGCTCTTCGCTGTGCTTGCGACACCGATGCGCCTGCGTGTCCTGAGTGCGCTGTGTGAACGTGAAAAGTCCGTCAATGAATTGCTGGCGGAGATTGACACCACCCAGCCCAACCTGTCGCAGCATCTGGCCGTGCTGTACCGCACCGGCGTGTTGGCCAAGCGCAAAGAGGGCACTCAGGTGATCTATCGCGTCCAGAGCGAAAAAGCCGTTGCGCTGTGCCGCAGTGTCTGCACGCAGATTGCCATTGAGCTGGATGAGCCGGGCGGGTTGCCGCCAGCAGAAAGCCTGTCCCCCCGATCCACCTCCCACGACGCCTGAGCCGGAAGAACGCCTCTTTATGCTGAACCGATTCATACAGCGCGCCCCCGAGAATTTCCTCTCAAGGGAACAAATAGCGGATGTCCGTGCCGGGCGCCGAGGTTTTCTGGCCAGCGCATTTGCGGCTGCGTCGGCCGGGGTTGCGGCAATGGGCCAGGCTCGGGCAGCGACCCCCGAAGGCGATGCCAATATCCTGAGCCTTCCCACCCACAGCAAGGGTCTGGGCCAACCGGTGGCGGCGCGCGGCTACGGCCTGCCCAGTGAATGGGAGAAAAACCTGCAGCGCCGTGAAAGCCCGGGTCTCACGCGCATCGGGCAGGCCAGCGTGAGCTTTTGCCCCTTGCAGGGCCTGTTCGGCATCATCACGCCCAGCGGCCTGCACTTTGAGCGCCACCACCAGGGCTGGTGGGACATCGATCCGTCGAAACACCGGTTGATGCTCAACGGATCCGACGACACGATGCTTAAGCGCCCCATGGTTTTCGGCATGGATGAGCTGATGCGTCTGCCGAACGTCAGCCGCATGCACTTCATCGAATGTGGCGCCAATACCGGCATGGAATGGGGCAACGCGGCGGTGCCGACGGTGCAGTACACCCACGGCATGCTCAGCTGCAGCGAGTTCACCGGCGTGCCGTTACGCACCTTGCTCGAGCTGTCCGGCACGGACTTCAAGCGCGCCAAATTCATCCTGGCCGAGGGTGCGGACGGATCGGGCATGACCCGCACCATTCCGATGAGCCTGGTGATGAGCGGTGAAGTGCTGGTGGCTTACGGCCAGAACGGCGAAATGTTGCGCCCCGAAAACGGCTACCCCCTGCGGCTCATCGTCCCCGGCGTGCAGGGCGTGAGCTGGGTCAAATACCTGCGGCGCATCGAGGTTGGCGACATGCCCTATGGCGCCAAGGATGAAACCATCCATTATGTGGATTTGATGCCGGACGGCCTGCACCGCCAGTACACCAGCATCCAGGAAGTCAAAAGCGTGGTGACCTCGCCCAGCGGCGGCCAGGTTTTGCTGCAAAAAGGATTCCATAACCTCACAGGCCTGGCCTGGAGCGGGCGCGGCAAGATTCGGCGCGTTGATGTGTCGGTAGACGGTGGCAAGAACTGGACGCCCGCGCGGCTTGAAGGCCCTGTGCTGTCCAAATGCCTCACGCGTTTTAATGCTGACTTTGTCTGGGACGGCAAGCCGGCGATCTTCCAGAGCCGTGCCATTGACGAAACCGGCCAGGTTCAGCCCACCTATAACGACCTTCGCAAGGTGCGCGCATCGCGCAGCATTTATCACAACAACGCCGTCCAGTCGTGGTCGCTGGAAGAAAGCGGCGAGGTGAAAAATGTCCAGGTTTGAGCTACGCCGCATTTCTCCGGCCGTCCTGGCAGGCCTTTGCATGCTGGGTGCCGGCCTGGCAGAGGCGCAGCCGGCCGCACGGCAGGCGGCGCTGGCAGGCGTCGGCAGAACCGCCACGCCCGCCGAAATCAAGGCATGGGATATCGACGTTCGCCCCGATTTCAAGGGCTTGCCCAAAGGCCAGGGCTCGGTTCGGCAGGGTGAAGTATTGTGGGAGGCTCAATGCGCCTCGTGCCATGGCAGCTTTGCCGAGTCGTCCGAGGTCTTCACGCCGATTGCCGGCGGCACTACCACACAGGATATCCAGACCGGCCGCGTCGAGGGCCTGATGCCCGGGGCCAACCAGCCCAACCGCACCACACTGATGAAGGTTCCCACGCTGTCGACGCTCTGGGACTACATCAACCGCGCGATGCCCTGGAACGCGCCCAAGACACTGACGGCCGATGAGGTGTACGCCGTGACGGCCTACATCCTGCACCTGGGCAATGTCCTGCCCGAGAACTACACGTTGTCGGATGCCAATATCCGCGAGGTGCAGGCCCGCCTGCCCAATCGCAAGGGCATGACCACAGCGCATGCAATGTGGCCGGGCAAGGAGCTGGGCGGCGCGGCCAAACCTGACGTGCAGGGTTCCAGCTGCATGTCGAACTGCAAGCCTGAGGTGGTGGTCAAAAGCTTTTTGCCGGACTACGCGCGTAACGCGCATGGCAATCTGGCCGAGCAGTCCAGGTTGGTGGGCGCCAGCCGCGGGGCGGACACCACGCAGCCGCCTTTGGCTTCGAATTTACAGTCAAATAGTGCTCCAGCCCAAGCATTGCGCGCGCAAGTAGCTCCTGAAAAGATAGCGACATCAGTATTGGCTGTGACGGCGCCAACGGCCAGTCCGGCAAAATCGGCGGCGACAGGCGTGGCGGCAGTCATGCCGCTGCTGCAAAAAAATGCATGCCTGGCTTGCCACGGCATGGACAGCAAACTGGTAGGCCCGTCGTTCAAGGATATAGCGAACAAATATAAGGACCGCCCAGATGCCGCAGCTTACCTCTCGGGCAAAATCAAGGCTGGTGGACAAGGCGCCTGGGGTTCCATTCCCATGCCGCCGCAGGCTTTGAGTGCGGCGGAGTCAGCCCAGATTTCCCAATGGCTGGTGCAGGGCGCGGCCAAGTAGCGGGCGCGACAATTGCAGGGGGCTAGGAGGTAGGCAGTGTTTTTCTGAGGCATGCTTGGGAGAAATACCCTCCCGCTTTTTTGAGCTTATGTGTCCAATCGTGTTCAGTTTTTAAGATCTTCAAGTTATATAAAAAGGAGTTCAGTCATGGAACGTCGTGATTTTTTGGCAAGCAGTTCTGGCGCCACGGCGCTGGTGCTGGCGGCCGCCTCAGGCTTGACCCCGGCCCACGCGCAGAATGCGCCAGGATGGAACAAGGCGGCCTTTGACAGCAAGACGCTGGCCGACGCGGCCAAGGCAATGGGCGCCACGAGCGCGCCGGTTGAGAGCAAGGACCTGCTGCTGCAAGCGCCCGAAATCGCCGAAAACGGCAACGTGGTGCGTGTTGGCGCCCAGAGCAATATTGCCAACACGACGCAGATTGCGCTCGTCGTCGAGAAAAATCCCAGCGCGCTGGCCGCCATGTTCGATATTCCTGCCGGTACCGATGCCAATGTGTCGACCAACATCAAGATGGGCCAGTCGTCCAATGTCTACGCCCTCGCCAAGGCCGGTGACAAGTACTTTTATGCCGTGAAGGAAGTGAAGGTCACGCTCGGAGGCTGCGGCGGTTAATTCCGCTGCATACCGGTCCCTACCTCAATCTTTCAAATCAGGAGAAAAAAATGTCAGAACCGATGCGAATCCGGGCACAGGCCCAGGGCGATAAAACCACCGTGCGTGTGCTCGTGAGCCACGAAATGGAAAGCGGCCAGCGCAAAGACGCCGCAGGAAAGACCGTACCGGCCTGGTTCATCCAGAACATCTCGGCCACCTGGAACGGCAAGACGGTCATGAGTGCCCAGTGGGGCACGGCCGTGTCAAAAAATCCATTTGTGCAGTTCAGTTTCAAGGGCGGCAAGGCCGGCGACAAAATCGCGGTCAGCTGGGTCGACAACCACGGCGACAAGCGGACTGACGAAGCTACGGTCGCCTGATTCGGCCGCTTCCCGCCGCGGCACATTTGCTGCCCTATAAAGATGATATTTGAGGAGTCCACGATGAAATTGAGCCTGTTCGGGCTGGCGGCTTTGGCTGCAGCAACCACCTTGTCATTGCCTGCCGCGGCGCAAAAAAGCACGGCAGAGGGTATTGCCGAATACCGCGCCATGCTGGCCGATGGCAACCCAGCCGAGCTCTACGAAGCCCGGGGCGAGGCTCTCTGGAAACAGGCGCGTGGCCCCAAAAGCGCGTCTCTTGAAAAATGCGACCTGGGCAAAGGCGCGGGCGTGGTGAAGGGCGCTTTTGTCGAGCTGCCCCGGTTTTTTGCCGACACGCAGCGCGTGCAGGACCTGGAGTCGCGCCTTTTGACCTGTATGGAACAGCTGCAGGGTTTTAACGCGGCAGAAATCGCCAAGACCCGCTTCGGTGCAGGTGAGCAGAAAACCATTGAATCGCTGGTGGCTTATATCTCGGGCGAATCGCGTGACATGGCTTTCAACGTGCCCCAGTCGCATGCCAAGGAAAAGCTGATGTACGAAGTGGGCAAGAAGGTGTTCTACCTTCGCGGCGGCCCCTACGACTTCTCTTGCGCATCGTGCCACGGTGAAGACAACAAGCGCGTGCGCCTGCAGGACTTGCCCAACCTCACCAAGCAGCCAGGCGCCGGCATCGGCTTCGGATCGTGGCCGGCTTACCGTGTCTCTAGCGGTGATTTGTGGAGCATGCAGCGCCGGTTGAACGACTGCTACCGGCAGCAGCGCTTCCCCTTCCCGGGTTACGCCTCAGACGCGACCATTGCCCTGGGTGTGTACATGGGTGTCAACAGCAAGGGCGGCGCTTCGATTGCGCCGGCCTTGAAGCGCTAAGCATTGAGGATTCACAAATGACCATGATGACGAACAAGACACACGCCAAAGCGGCCCTTTCAATAGCTGGAATAGCCCTGACGGCCGCGCTGCTGGCCAGTTGCGCCACCGCGCCGACGGCCCAGCAGGTGGACGAAGCCACCCAGCAGGTGCTCAAAAGCTCTTTCAGCGAACAAGGCATTGCCAAGATGGACAGGCTCAAATTGGATGCTTCCAACCAGGCCTGCTCAGAAGCCGCCGGCAAGCCACTGGACGAAAAGCTCGCCAAGTCCATCGAAGAAGCCAACCTGAAAACCGTCAAACTGCCGTCTGACGGCAAATACCTCGGCAGCTGGGCTGAAGGCGAAAAAATCGCGCAAAACGGCCGCGGCCTGACCTGGACCGATAAACCCGGAGAGTCCAACGGCGGCAGCTGCTACAACTGCCACCAGATCAGCAAAACCGAGCTCTCTTTTGGTTCCATCGGCCCCAGCCTCTACAACTACGGCAAGCTGCGCGGCGTGAGCAATCCCGCCTCGGCCGAGAGCAAGCCCATTGTGGAATACACCTGGGGCAAGCTGTGGAACGCCAAGGCTTATAACGCTTGCTCTGACATGCCCAGGTTTGGCCACGCGTCCATCCTGAACGAGCAGCAGATCCGCGACGTGATGGCACTGCTGCTGGACCCGAAATCTCCCGTCAACCAGTAACTTGAGCGTATTTTTGACCTTTCGCCCTTTAGATACGGGCGCAAACAGCTCCTGAATTGATAGCAAACTGAATGTATGCCTGGCGCGCCGGGCAGGATGACCAACGCCATGAATCTGTCCCGCCGCGAATTTTCAAATGTCATGGCAGCCGCTTTGGCTGCTGGTTTTCCCCTTCGTGAGGCCGGCGCCGCCCAAGCCGCCAACCTGTATGAGTTGCCGCGCACCGGCAATGTGCATTTGCTGCACATGACCGACTGCCATGCCCAGCTGCTGCCGATTTACTTTCGCGAACCTTCCGTCAACCTGGGCGTAGGTGCCATGCGCGGGCAGGCGCCCCATTTGGTGGGCGAGCACCTGCTCAAGGCCGCCAGCATGAAGTCGGGCACGCCCGAAGCGCATGCGCTGACCTTCCTCAACTTCGAGAAGGCCGCGCGCCAATACGGCAAGGTCGGCGGTTTCGCCCATCTGGCTACGCTGGTGAAGCAGTTGAAAGCAGGGCGCCCTGGCGCCTTGCTGCTTGACGGCGGTGACACCTGGCAGGGCAGCGCGACGTCGCTCTGGACGCAAGGCCAGGACATGGTGGACGCGGCCAAATTGCTGGGCGTGGACCTGATGACCGGGCACTGGGACTTCACCTATGGCGAAGAGCGCATCAAGAAAATCGTCGAACAGGACTTTGCCGGCAAGATTGATTTCGTCGCGCAGAACGTGAAGACCAGCGATTTCGGCGACCCTGTGTTCAAGCCTTACGTCATCAAGGAGATGAACGGCGTGCCGGTTGCCATCGTCGGCCAGGCCTTTCCTTACACGCCCATCGCCAACCCGGCGTGGCTCACGCCGAACTGGAGCTTCGGCATCCGCGAAAGCGAGATGCAGGAAACCGTGAACGAGGCGCGCGCCAAGGGAGCGCAGGCCGTGGTGCTGCTCAGCCATAACGGCATGGACGTGGATTTGAAGATGGCTTCGCGGGTTACCGGCATCGACGCGATCCTGGGCGGGCATACGCATGATGGCGTGCCAATGCCGGTGATCGTCAAGAACCCGGGCGGCCAGACCATCGTGACTAACGCCGGCAGCAACGGCAAGTTCCTCGGCGTGCTCGACCTCAATGTCAAGGACGGCAAAGTCGCCGGTTTCAATTACCGCCTGCTGCCGGTGTTTGCCAACCTGCTGCCCGCCGATGTAGCCATGAATGAGCTGATCGGTAAGGCGAGGGCGCCCTACGTCGCCAAACTGGGCGAAAAACTGGCAGTGACCGAGGGCACGCTGTACCGCCGCGGCAACTTTAATGGCAGCTTCGACCAGCTCATCCTCGATGCCCTGATGAATGTGCGCGGCGCTGAAATCGCGTTTTCGCCCGGCTTCCGCTGGGGCACGTCGCTCCTGCCTGGTCAGGCGATCACGCGTGAGCACGTGATGGACCAGACCGCCATCAGCTACCCGTGGACCACGCTGACCGACATGCGTGGCGACATGATCAAGACCATCCTTGAAGACGTGGGCGATAACCTCTTCAATCCCGACCCCTATTACCAGCAGGGCGGTGACATGGTGCGCGTGGGTGGGCTCACCTACACCTGCGAACCCGGCGCGAAGATGGGTGAGCGCATCCAGGACATGCGCCTGGGCGGCAAGCTGATTGAAGCCGGCAAGACCTACAAGGTAGCCGGGTGGGCGCCGGTCGCCGAAGCCAGCAAAAATGCAGGCCCCCCGGTCTGGGATGTGGTGGAAACCTATCTGAAGACCAAAAAAGTCATCAAACCCGTTAAGCCTAATACGCCGCGGCTGGTGGGCGTGGCTGGCAATCCGGGCCTTGCCGCCTGACTTTTTGCCCCCAGCTGTAGCAATAGCTTGAGCGTGTCTTCAGCGCATGTGAAAGCATGTAAGAGGTATGTGAGAGCGTTGGGCGTGGATGAAAGGGATGGCCTTTTCAGGTATGGTCAATGCCACGGTCTTTCCGCTGTCACAGTTCGGTGGCACAATCTGGGTTGTTTCTGAAGGCCCTTCCTGCCACAGTCGCATCCGCTAATCGGTCCAGCCGTGTTGCGGAAGGTTAATTAACAAGCTTTAACCAGCTAATGTTTCCCCAAGGGAAACGGAGGTCAGCGGATATGAGTTCCAACCCGGCGGCATCGTCCGTCTATTCAGCCTATCAAGGCAACACCTATCTCTTCGGCGGCAATGCGCCCTATGTCGAGGAGATGTACGAAAACTACCTCGCCAACCCTGGCAGCGTGCCGGACAACTGGCGCGAGTATTTCGACGCACTCCAGCACGTTCCCGCCGTAGACGGCACCAATGCCAAGGACGTTCCGCATCTGCCGGTCGTCAATGCTTTCGCCGAGCGTGCCAAACAAGGCCAGACCAAAGTTGTCGTCGCCAGTGGCGCCGACTCCGAAATGGGCCGCAAGCGCACCGCCGTCCAGCAGTTGATTGCCGCCTACCGCAACGTCGGCGCACGCTGGGCCGACCTGGACCCGCTCAAGCGCGCCGAGCGCGACAAGATTCCCGAACTGGAGCCATCGTTCTACGGCTTCAGCGACGCCGACCAGGAAACCGTGTTCAACACCAGCAACACGTTCTTCGGCAAAGACACCATGAGCCTGCGCGAGCTCATGAACGCGCTGCGCGAAACCTATTGCGGCACCATCGGCGCTGAATACATGTACGCGACCGACCAGAATCACAAGCGCTGGTGGCAGCAAAAGCTCGAATCAATTCGCAGCAAACCCACTCTCAGCAAGGAAAAGAAACTCCACATCCTGGATCGCCTGACGGCCGCCGAAGGCCTGGAGCGCTTCCTCCACACCAAATACGTCGGCCAGAAGCGTTTCTCGCTCGAAGGTGGCGAAAGCTTCATCGCCTGCATGGACGAGCTGATCCAGCAGGGCGGCATCAAGGGTGTGCAGGAAATTGTGATCGGCATGGCCCATCGCGGCCGCCTGAACGTGCTGGTCAACTCCCTCGGTAAGGTTCCGGCCGACCTGTTCGCCGAGTTCGACCACACCGCGCCCGAAGACCTGCCCAGCGGCGACGTCAAATACCACCAGGGCTTCAGCTCTGACGTGACAACCCCTGGCGGTCCTGTTCACCTGACGCTGGCCTTCAACCCGTCGCACCTCGAAATCGTCAACCCAGTGGTCGAAGGTTCGGTGCGCGCCCGCATGGACCGCCGCGCCGACCCCAAGGGCCTGCAGGTGCTGCCAGTGCTGGTGCACGGCGACGCCGCCTTCGCAGGGCAGGGCGTTGTGATGGAAACGCTGGCATTGGCCGAAACCCGTGGTTATTTCACCGGCGGCACGGTCCACATCGTGATCAACAACCAGATCGGCTTCACCACCAGCGACCCGCGCGACAGCCGTTCGACGCTGTATTGCTCGGACGTCGTCAAGATGATCGAAGCACCGGTACTGCACGTCAATGGAGACGATCCGGAAGCTGTCGTGCTGGCCACCCAGCTCGCGCTCGAGTTCCGCATGGAGTTCCAGAAAGACGTCGTGGTTGACATCATCTGCTTCCGCAAACTGGGCCATAACGAGCAGGACACGCCCGCGCTGACCCAGCCGCTGATGTACAAGAAGATCGCACAACACCCCGGCACGCGCCGCCTCTACGCCGACAAGCTCGCGGCTCAAGGCATGGGCGATACGCTGGGCGACGACATGGTCAAAGCCACGCGCGCCGCGCTGGATGCCGGCAAGAGCACGTTTGATCCGGTTCTCACCAACTTCAAGAGCAAGTACGCAGTCGACTGGGTGCCTTACCTGGGCAAGAAATGGACCGATGCCGGCGACACCGCCATCCCGATGGCCGAGTGGAAGCGCCTGGCCGACAAGATCACGGCCATTCCCGCTACGGTTACCCCGCATCAGCTCGTCAAGAAGGTGTATGACGACCGCGCAGCCATGGGCCGCGGCGATATCCCTGTGGACTGGGGCATGGGTGAGCATATGGCATTCGCCTCCCTGGTCGCCAGCGGCTACCCGGTGCGCCTGTCCGGTGAAGACTGCGGCCGCGGCACCTTCACGCACCGCCACGCCGTGATTCACGACCAGAACCGCGAGAAGTTCGACACCGGCACCTACGTGCCCCTGCAAAACGTGGCCGACAACCAGGCTCCGTTTGTCGTCATTGACTCCATCCTGTCCGAAGAGGCGGTGCTGGCGTTTGAGTACGGCTACGCCTCCAACGACCCCAACACCCTGGTGATCTGGGAAGCCCAGTTCGGCGACTTTGCCAACGGGGCGCAAGTGGTGATCGACCAGTTCATCGCCTCGGGCGAAGTGAAGTGGGGCCGTGTCAACGGCATCACGCTGATGCTGCCGCACGGCTACGAAGGCCAGGGTCCAGAGCACAGCTCTGCGCGCCTGGAGCGTTTCATGCAGCTGTCGGCCGACACCAACATGCAGGTGGTGCAACCCACCACGGCCAGCCAGATCTTCCATGTGTTGCGCCGCCAGATGGTGCGCAACCTGCGCAAGCCGCTGATCATCATGACGCCCAAGTCGCTGCTGCGCAACAAGGACGCCACATCGCCGTTGTCCGAGTTCACCAAGGGTGGTTTCCAGACCATCATTCCGGAGAACAAGGAAGAGATCAACAAGAAGGCCGATAAGGTCAAGCGCATCATCGCCTGTTCGGGCAAGGTGTACTACGACCTGGCCAAAAAGCGCGAAGAAAAGGGCGCGGACGACACCGTCATCCTGCGTGTTGAGCAGCTCTATCCGTTCCCGCACAAGGCTTTTGCGACCGAGCTGAGACGTTACCCGAATGCCACCGACATTGTGTGGTGCCAGGACGAGCCACAAAACCAGGGCGCCTGGTTCTTCGTGCAGCACTACATCCACGAAAACATGCTCGAAGGCCAGAAGCTGGGTTACTCGGGGCGTGCCGCTTCGGCGTCTCCCGCTGTGGGCTATTCACACCTGCACCAGGAGCAGCAAAAGGCGCTGGTGGATGGCGCGTTTGGCAAACTCAAAGGCTTTGTGCTGTCCAAGTAAGGCCGGCCTCTTCAATATACAAAACACAAGAACGCACACGAAAGAATCAACATGGCTATCGTAGAAGTCAAAGTACCCCAGCTATCCGAATCCGTGGCTGAGGCCACCATGCTCCAGTGGAAGAAAAAAATCGGTGAAGCAATCGCCGTCGATGAAATCCTGATTGAGATTGAAACCGACAAGGTGGTGCTTGAAGTGCCGGCACCTTCGGCCGGTGTGCTGACCGAGCTGGTGGTTGCCGACGGCGGCACTGTGGTGTCCGACCAGGTGATCGCGCGCATTGACACCGAAGGCAAGGCAGGCGCCGCCGCGCCTGCGGCCGCTGCCGCAGCTGCACCGGCTGCCGTGGCAACTTCGGCTCCAGCTGCCGCACCCGCTGCTGTGGGTGGCTCCATGGCCGGAGTTCCCATGCCCGCCGCCGCCAAACTGATGGCCGACAACAACCTGGCCGCCGGCTCCGTCCCAGGCACCGGCAAGGACGGCCGCGTCACCAAGGGCGACGTCCTTGGCGCGACTGCTGCAGGAGCCGCCAAGCCGGCCGCTGCCGCCATCCCCACGGGCGCGCCGACCACAGCTCTGCCGCAGGTCGCGGCCTCGACCAAGCCCGCCGACCTGGGCGAGCGTCCTGAGCAGCGCGTACCCATGAGCCGCCTGCGCGCGCGTATCGCCGAGCGCCTGCTGCAATCGCAGGCCACCAATGCCATCCTGACCACCTTCAATGAAGTGAACATGGCGCCCGTCATGGAAATGCGCAAGCGCTTCCAGGAAAAGTTCGAAAAAGAACACGGCGTGAAGATCGGCTTCATGAGCTTCTTCGTCAAAGCGGCTGTGCATGCGTTGAAGAAATACCCTGTGCTGAACGCCTCGGTCGACGGCAATGACATCGTCTACCACGGCTATTTCGACATCGGCATCGCCGTGGGCTCGCCGCGCGGCCTGGTGGTGCCCATCCTGCGCAATGCAGACCAGATGAGCTTTGCCGATATCGAAAAGAAGATTGCCGAGTACGGCGCAAAGGCGCGCGACGGCAAGCTGGGCATTGAAGAAATGTCTGGCGGTACGTTCTCGATCTCCAATGGCGGCGTGTTCGGCTCCATGCTGTCCACCCCCATCATCAACCCACCGCAATCCGCGATTCTTGGCGTACACGCTACCAAAGACCGCGCCGTCGTCGAAAACGGCCAGATTGTGGTGCGCCCGATGAACTACCTCGCCATGAGCTATGACCACCGCATCGTGGACGGCCGTGAAGCTGTGCTGGGACTGGTGGCAATGAAGGAAGCGCTGGAAGACCCGGCTCGCCTGCTGTTTGATATCTAAGACTGTCGATGCGCTGCCTCGTCGCCTGCCTGGCCTGCACCTTGGGTGTCGGCTTGGCTGCGGCTGCGGCGCCGGTTGGCGACAACTGGAGCGGTCATTATGGGCTGGAGTGGCTCGGCATTGCGCAGGCCGGATCCAGGGTGGTGCTGGCAAAAGCGCCTGATGCCGACCCCGGGAAGCTGCTTGAAGAATACCGATCGGACCTGGTTCGCTGGACCATTGCCGATGTGCGGGTCCCCGCCGAAGCCGTCACCCTGCGCCGCTTTCTCGTGGCGGAGTACGAGGGCCTTGGTTGGACGGCGCTACATGCCGCCGGTGGGATTGAATGCCTCGACGCCCGCCGCATGTTCGTCTGCAAGACCGCGCCCGGCACGACCGTGAAAATTGGCCGCGATGGCCCTCAGCAGGAAAGCCTGCTGGCGAGCACCGGTGTATTTGGAATCGTCCTCCACGCGGGGGCGTTTGAACTCAAGAAGGAATAGAAAACATGTCTAAACAATTCGACGTCATCGTCATCGGCGGTGGCCCCGGCGGCTACATTGCCGCCATTCGCGCGGCCCAATTGGGTTTTAACGTCGCCTGTATTGACGAATGGAAAAACGCCAAGGGCGGCCCGGCCCTGGGTGGCACCTGCACCAACGTCGGCTGCATTCCCTCCAAGGCGCTACTGCAATCATCCGAGCATTTTGATCATGCCAGCCACCACTTTGCCGACCATGGTATCGAGGTCAAGGGTCTGGGCCTTGACGTCGCGAAGATGCTGGGCCGCAAGGACACCGTCGTCAAGCAGAACAACGATGGCATCGTTTACCTGTTCAAGAAAAACAAGGTCACCTTCTTTCACGGCCGTGGCTCATTTGTGGCTGCCAAAGACGGGCTCTATGAGGTGAAGGTCGCCGGCACCGCCGAAGAAACCATTTCCGGCAAACACATCATCGTGGCCACGGGTTCCAACGCCCGCGCACTACCCGGTGTACCGTTTGACGAGGAAAACATCCTTTCCAATGACGGTGCGCTGCGCATAGGCGCTGTGCCCAAGAAGTTGGGCCTGATCGGCTCCGGCGTGATTGGCCTGGAAATGGGCTCGGTCTGGCGGCGGCTGGGTGCTGACGTGACGGTGCTCGAAGGCCTGCCGACCTTCCTGGGTGCAGTCGACCAGCAGATCGCAAAAGAAGCCAAGAAGGCATTCGACAAGCAAGGCCTGAAAATCGCGCTCGGCGTGAAGGTCGGCGAGATCAAGAACAGCAAGAAGGGCGTGAGTGTCGCCTACACGGATGCCAAGGGCGAGGCCCAGACCCTGGAGGTGGACAAGCTGATCATTTCCATTGGACGGGTGGCGAATACCAACGGCCTTAACCCCGAAGCTGTGGGCCTGAAGCTCGATGAGCGCGGGGCTGTGGTGGTGGATGAGGAATGCAAAACCAGCTTGCCCAATGTCTGGGCCATCGGCGATGTGGTGCGCGGCCCCATGCTGGCGCACAAGGCCGAGGAAGAGGGCGTTGCGGTTGCCGAGCGTATTGCCGGGCAGCACGGCCACGTCAACTTCAATACCATTCCCTGGGTCATCTACACCAATCCCGAGATCGCGTGGGTCGGCCAGACGGAAGAGCAGCTCAAGACGGCCGGCCGTGCCTACAAGGCCGGCACCTTCCCGTTCATGGCAAACGGCCGTGCGCGGGCGCTGGGCGACACCACCGGTATGGTGAAAATGCTGGCCGATGCGGCCACGGATGAGATTCTGGGCGTGCACATTGTTGGCCCTATGGCCAGTGAACTGATCGCCGAGTGCGTCGTGGCCATGGAGTTCCGCGCCAGCAGCGAGGACATCGCGCGCATCTGCCACGCTCACCCGTCGCTGAGCGAAGCGACCAAGGAAGCTGCGCTGGCAGTGGACAAGCGCACGCTGAACTTCTGATCCAGCGGGCACGGAGTCGGTGACTCAACCGGTACGCGCAGCGTACGACGCTGAACTGGCGGCGCGGGGTTATCAAAGCGACCCCGCGCAGCTACGCGCCGTCGAGGCGCTGGAGCGCTGCGCCTCTGAATGGGCCGACTTCAAGGAGCAGCGCTCCAACGCCTTCAAGAAGCTCATCAATCGACCCGACATTCCGCGTGGCGTGTACATGTACGGCGGCGTTGGGCGCGGCAAAAGCTTCTTGATGGATTGCTTTTTCGGCGCGGTTCCGCTGCGCCGAAAAGTCCGGCTGCACTTTCACGAGTTCATGCGCGAAGTGCACAGGGAACTGCAGGACTTGCAGGGGATGGCGAACCCGCTCGATGAGTTGGGCAAGCGCATGGCAAAACGCTACCGGTTGATTTGTTTTGACGAGTTCCACGTCGCTGACATTACTGACGCCATGATTCTTCATCGTCTGCTGTCGGCCTTGTTCGAGAACGGCGTCGGTTTTGTCACGACTTCTAACTTTCATCCGGATGGGTTGTACCCCAATGGCATGCATCGTGACCGCGTGCTTCCTGCGATTGAGCTTCTCAAGGAGAACCTCGAGGTCATCAGCGTGGACAACGGTACCGATTACCGTGGTCGTACGCTGGAGCAAGCCAGGCTCTACCACACCCCACTAGGTCCGCAGGCCGATGCCGAAATGAGGGAAACTTTTAACGCGCTGGCAGAGTCCCAAGATGAGAGTCCGGTGCTGCAGATTGAGTCCAGGCAGATCCAGGCCAGGCGCAAGGCGGGCGGCGTGGTGTGGTTTGACTTCAAGACCCTGTGCGGCGGGCCCCGTTCACAGAATGACTACCTTGAGATTGCCACGCAGTTCCATACCGTGCTGCTAAGCGATGTACCTTATATGCCGGTGCGCATGGCCTCCGAAGCCCGGCGCTTCACCTGGCTGGTGGATGTGTTGTATGACAGGCGGGTAAAGCTGATCATGTCGGCGGAGGTGCCGCCCGAGGCGTTGTATACCGAGGGGCCCCTGGTGCACGAATTCCCACGCACCGTTTCGCGGCTCAACGAAATGCAGTCAAAGGAATTCCTAGCACTTGAACGCCGAAACGTGGACACGACCCTCACATGAAAAAAATCGCCATCGCATGCTTTATCGCCACTCTGGGCATGCTTGTGGGTGCGCAACCTTCAGTGTCGCCGGTCGCGCCGACCGAAGCACAGCACCGCATTGATGCCGAGCGCGCCAGGGTCAACGCAGATCGCGCGCGGCTCGAAGCGGGTTTCCTGGCCGAGGATGCCGAATGTTATAAAAAATTCGCCGTCAACAGCTGCCTCGGCAAGGTCAACGAGCGACGGCGCGAGATGATGGGCGACCTGCGCCGGCAGGAAATCCTGCTCAATGATGAAGAACGCCTCATTCGGGGCGCCGAGCAGATCCGCAAGACCGAAGAAAAGTCCTCCCCTGAGAAGCAGCAGGAAGCCGCAGAGCAAAGGGCCAAAGCCGCGGCGGACTATCAATCGCGCCTGGAGCGGGAGAAGAAAAAGAACGAGGACCGCGCTGCTGCCAAAGCCGGTGAGCAGGGCAACAGCGCTGCCAGCGCCGCCAAGTTAAGGGGAAGCCAGGAAAAGTCCCGGGGCAGGGCCGACAAGCAGGCCGCAGAGGCTGCCGAAGCCAAAAAATTCAGTGACCGCGAAAAGGAAGCGCAGGAGCGCAAGGCGCAACATGAACGCGACCGGCTGAAGCAGACCAAGCCACCGGCCAAGTCCCTGCCTTTACCCAATTAGGCGGGCAGGGGGCTCAGGGGCTAATGGCTCGAGCTTGACGATCACCAGCGAGAGGTTGTCGCCGCCGCCCCGTGCGCGGGAACGCGCTTTCTGGATAAGGAATTCAGTGGCTTCCCGCGGAGACAACATGGACAGGGCGGAGCCCATTTCGCTGGCGCTGAAGTAGTGCCACACCCCGTCGCTGCAGGCCAGCAGCACGTCTTCCGGACGCAACTGGGGGATGAAGTGATGGGTGATGGGCGGCGCCTCTTCGGTGCCGAGGCAGCCCATCAGGATGTTGGACTGGGGGTGGACATTGGCTTCGTCCTCGGTGATTTCGCCCTTTTCAACCAGCGTTTGCACATAGGAGTGGTCTACCGTTCTGTGCACCAGCTTGCTGCCTTGGTAATGGTAGATTCTGGAGTCACCGGTATGTACCCAATGGCAATCGCCGCCTGGATTGATCAGGAATGCCGCCAGCGTGCTGTGGGGCTCCTGTTCGGCTGAAATCGCAGTGAGCTTGATCACGATATGGGCTTCTTCAATGATCTGTTTGAGCATCGAGGGAGCGTCATCCGTCTCAGGCGCATACCGTTCAAAAAGCTGCTTGGCCGTCAGCATGACTTGATCGGAAGCCTTGCGCCCACCACTACGTCCGCCCATGCCATCAGCCACGATGCCCAGCATGCAGCCGGGAATGCGTGAGTGACTGAACAGGTTGACTTGGTCCTGCTGATAGTCCCGATCTCCTTTGTGGATACCGGTAGATGCTGTGATTCGATAACCTTTGGACATTGTGTGGTCGTTCAAGCGCAAGGCTCGATTTATGGTCGCAATCGACGTATTATCAAGCGAAGCAGCGCGTACGGATAAAAAACCTTGGACTTAAATTTACACTCCCCGGAACGGCAGCTGATCGAATTGAAGATGGAGCACGCTGACCTGAATGCTTTGGTGGATATGACGGCGCACGCCTTTCCTATTGATGAGTTGTTGCTCAGACGCCTCAAAAAGCGGCGCCTGCAGCTTCGTGACCAGATCGCGCAGCTTGAGTTGTCCCTGGATCCGCCAGAGCCTGCCTGATGACTCTTGCGCTTGAAGTAGGCGAAGCCTTTGCGCCGGGAGGTGTGTTGTCCCGAGCTGCGGAGCATTTTGTGCCTCGCAGCGGGCAGACCGAAATGGCCATGGCTGTTGTGAGCGCCATAGAAGGGGCATACCCCTTGGTGGTCGAAGCCAGCACTGGTGTGGGAAAGACCTTTTCCTACCTGGTACCTGCGCTGCTGAGCGGTGAGCGCGTTTTGTTGTCTACCGCGACGAAGGCTTTGCAAGACCAGCTTTTTGGCCGCGATTTACCTCGCCTGATCGAAGCGCTTGGACTTCCGGTCAGCACAGCACTGCTCAAGGGCCGGTCCAGTTATCTGTGTCTGCATCGCATGGAAATGGCCAGGCAAGAGGTGCATATGCCTGATGGCGTTTCTCTCCGCTCTCTTGCCAAAATTGAAGAATGGTCCCGGAGGACGCGAACCGGGGATCTGGCGGAACTCCCTGGGCTAGACGAGCGTTCTCCCATGATTCCCCTTGTCACTTCTACGCGTGAAAACTGCCTGGGCTCGACATGCCCGCGTTTTCGGGCATGCCATGTGAATCTTGCCCGAAGGGAGGCCATGGCGGCAGATGTCGTGGTGATCAATCACCACCTCTTCTTTGCCGATCTGGCTGTTCGTGAGTCGGGAGTTGCGGAACTGCTGCCGTCAGTACGGATCGCCATATTTGACGAGGCGCATCAACTCAATGAGACCGGCGTCCAGTTCTTGGGAACGAACCTGACCACGGGCCAGCTACTGGATGTTGCAAGGGATATGCTGGCTACAGGCTTGCAGCTTGCCCGCGGGTTGGTGGATTGGCAGGAAGTGGCGTCCGCCGTCGAGCACGCCGCGCGCGAAATGCGCCTGTGTGCAGGTAAGCAGTATCCTGGAACCAAGCTGCGGTGGGTCGGTGAATGCCCTGAAGGGCTGGAGGCGGCGGAGTGGAATGGTGCCTTGCAAGCCGTTCACGCATCCTGCGAGAAGGCATGTGCCGCCCTGAATACGGTTAGTGAAATCGCTCCTGATTTTGTCCGCCTCTTTGAGCGCACCAGTGAACTGGGCGAACGTGCCCGGCGCTTCATCCAGAGCTGCGAACCTGGCTGCGTTCGCTGGGTCGATGTGGGAACCCAGTTGCGATTGATCGAATCGCCGCTGGATATTTCGAAGGCGGTAAAAAGCAAGATGCTGGCCGCTTCAACTGGTACGGAAAAGTCCTGGATTTTCACTTCAGCCACCCTGGGTGATGATGACCGGCTCAGCTGGTTTACCCAGCCTTGCGGGCTGGAGGAGGCCAAGGTTCTGCGGGTGGGAAGCCCTTTTGACTACGAGCGTCAGGCGGCGCTGTATGTGCCAGGTACTTTCCCCAAGCCAGGAGATCCTTCCCATACCATGAAGGTGGCCCAATCCGCTGCAAGGTGGTCGCGGCACCTGGGCGGCCGCACCATGGTGCTGACTACCACTTTGCGAGCCTTGCGGACGATCGGTGATGCGCTCAGGGACGCTTTCCGGGATTTCTCCGACATGGAAGTATTGGTGCAGGGCGCCATGCCGAAGCGGCTGCTGATTGAACGTTTTCGGGAAGGAAACTCCAGTGGTGGCAAGGGATGCGTGTTGGTGGCTTCGGCGTCTTTCTGGGAGGGGATTGATGTGCCAGGCGACGCCCTTCAACTGGTTGTGATTGACAAGCTGCCTTTCCCGCCTCCCAACGACCCATTGGCAGAGGCGCGCTCAAAACTGCTGGAATCCCAAGGACGTAGCGCTTTTAACGACTATTTCCTGCCCGAAGCGGCAGTCGCGCTCAAGCAGGGGGCGGGCCGACTGATACGCCGCGAAAGTGACCAGGGTATTTTGGTGGTATGCGACAGCCGCCTCGCGACCATGGGCTACGGGAAGCGCTTGTTGAAGGCGCTTCCGCCCATGCAACGGTTGGCCTCCGAGGAAGAATTGCTCGACCGGCTCCAGGCACTCACCAGAACTTGTACCAGGGACTGTCTCCCGACTTGAAGCCTTTGCTCAAGTACTGGCTTTGCGGGTAGCTGTTTTCCAGAATGCGGCGGGTGTCGTCACGCAACTGAACCATACCCAATGCATCGTACGACTTGTAAAGAATATAGGTAGCCTCTTCAAGCGCGGGAACGTCGCGATAGTCAGCAATTGCACTTTGTGCCCGATTGATGGCAGCCACATAGGCACCGCGCGAATAGTAGTAGCGGGCCACATGTACTTCGGACTGCGCCAAGGAATTCACGATGTAGCTCATCCGCAGTTTGGCATCAGGCGTGTACTTTGATTCCGGAAAGCGTGTCACGAGGTCCCTGAATGACTCGAACGATTCCTTGGCTGCCTTCTGGTCCCGTTCGGATAAATCCTGGCGTGAGATAAATCCGAAAATACCGAGGTTGTCATTGAAGTTCGCCAAACCTTTAAGGTATAGCGCATAGTCCATGGCAGGGCTGGCCGGATGCAGTCTCATAAATCTGTCCAGTGTCGCAATGGCCTGGACTTGTTCGCCACTCTTGTATTGGGTATAGGCTTTTTCCAGCTGTGCCTGCTGGGCGAGCGGAGTGCCCGCGGCACGGCCTTCCAGTTTCTCGTACAGAGGGATTGCCTTGTCGTAGGCACCCGAATTCGCCTCATCCTTAGCCTCGGCGTAAATCTTGTTGGGACTCCAGGTGGCGGTCTTGTCGGGGGCGGGTGTGCTGGAGCAACCGGCGATCACGAAGGACAGTGCACAAACGGCTGCAAAAAGTGGCATTGCATTGGGAACAACCGATAATTTGGTGGAAAACATTGCAATCGACCTTCTTGATGACTGATTCAGAACAAAGCAAATTGATTATATCGGGCGCTGCTGCGCCCAGCGGCGTGCCGGATGAGGCTCAAGAGGAGGGGGACACCACCGGCGAAATGGAATTGCGGCAAGTAACCGTACCGCCTGAGAGCCATGGTGGCCGACTTGATCGCACTTTGGCCGTCATTGTGCCCGAGTTCTCGCGCACCTATCTTCAACATCTGATCGAGTCTGGCATGGTGAAACTTGGGGACCTTGCAGTCACCAAGACATCCACGAAAGTCAAGGTCGGGGATGAACTAGCAATTGAATTGCGTCCTACGCCGCAAAGCCAGGCTTTCAAGCCTGAGGCGATGGCGCTGGACATCGTGTTTGAAGACGCATACCTGATGGTGATCAACAAGCCGGCGGGGCTGGTGGTACACCCGGCCCCCGGCAATTGGAGCGGGACCCTGCTCAACGGCCTGCTGGCGCATGATCCCCAAGCCGTGTTCCTGCCGCGCGCCGGAATCGTTCATCGCCTCGACAAGGACACCAGCGGCCTGATGGTGGTCGCCCGCCAGCGCACCGTGATGGACCAGTTGGTCTGCTTGATCGCCGCCCGCGACGTGAGCCGGGAGTATGTGGCCCTGGTCCACGGCGCCTGGCAGGGCGCGAAGACCCGCCAGGTCGACGCCCCCATAGGCCGCGACCCGCGCAACCGGCTGCGTATGGCAGTGGTGGACCTGGAGAAAAACGCCGGCAAGACGGCTTCCACCGTGGTCTCGCTGCTGCAAACCGCCGGCAAGCACTGCCTGGTGAAATGCAAGCTGCACACGGGGCGCACCCACCAGATCCGGGTCCACATGGCGTTTCTTGGGCATCCCTTAGTGTCCGATGAGCTCTATGGCGGGGCCCCCGCGGCGGGACTGGTGCGCCAGGGCCTTCACGCCTGTCGACTCGCCTTTGAGCACCCTGTGACCGGCGAGGCCATGGAGTTCAAATCCGGGCTTCCCGACGACCTCCAGGCCGCCGTTGCGGGTTTGGGGCTGATATACAATGAAATTCAGTAGTTCCCAGCTACCTGCTCCATGGCTCCTGACAGGAGATTGCGCATGGATGCATGCGCGAACTAGCGCCGAACCACGTTTTCCCGGCCATTTTTTCCGCCCTTTTTCGGAACGACCACAATCATGAATACGACGGATGCAAAGCGCGTCCTCGAGACAGCACTTATTTGCGCGCAGCAACCGCTGCCTTTGCGTGAAATGGGTGTCCTGTTCAACGGGGTACTCACAGCCGACAGCCTCAAGCTGGTGCTTGAAGAATTGCAGAACGACTGGTCGGGCCGCGGCGTTGAACTGGTGCACGTCGCGACGGGCTGGCGCTTTCAAAGCCGGCCCCAGATGCGCGAATACCTGGACCGCTTGCACCCCGAGAAACCCCCGCGCTACAGCCGTGCGACGCTGGAGACACTGGCCATCATTGCCTACCGCCAGCCCGTGACGCGCGGCGACATGGAAGACATCCGCGGTGTGACGATCAATAGCATGATTCTCAAGCAGCTCGAGGACCGCGGCTGGGTGGAGGTCATCGGCCATAGGGAGACTGTGGGACGGCCCGCGCTGTATGCGACCACCCGGCAATTCCTTGATGATCTGGGTGTGGAGTCGCTGGACCAGCTTCCGGTGATGGACCGCAATGCCTCCACGCCGGACGCAATGCTCGAGCAAATCGAATTCGGCATGGCCGGACTGGCCGATGGCGCGCCGCAACTGGATGGGCTGGAGCTTGCCCTGCGGGATGCCGTTGCCATTGAAGATATCACCGGAAAACCGGGCGATTCGGCCGACACCCCAGACACGGCCGAAGCGGCCGACATGCCGGAGCCCGCGGCGGCCTTGGCCGAGGCCCCTCCACAGTCCGCTGAGGACGGCGATTCCGAACCCTCCGAACAGGCCGGCGGCGATTTTCCCGCACGAATGTAAAAAATGACCCAACAAGATCCCCCCGCCTCCGAACCCGTGGACGTGCCCGCTGGTGAAGACCAGCCCAAGACGCTGTCCCAAGAGCCGCTTGTGCAGGATGCTCCCGAGGTGATCACGGCGGCGGAAGCCGACGCGGGGCGGCCGCCGCGGCTTGCCAAGGCGCGCAACGCCGCTCCCGCCGTCGGGGCGATACGGTTTGAAGACGTGGTGACGGGCCGGTTTGACGCAGACGAAGAAGACGTCGCCCTCGCGCCGCCCAAGCGCGTGCTGTCGCCGCAGCCGGAGACCCCCAAGCTGCACAAGGTGTTGGCCCAGGCCGGCCTGGGCTCGCGTCTCGAGATGGAGCAACTGATCCTCGAGGGGCGCATCTCGGTCAATGCTGAACCGGCCCACATCGGGCAGCGCATTCAGTTCGGTGATACGGTCAAGGTCAACGGCAAGCCGATCCGGGTGCGCATAGACCCGCCGCCGCCGCGCGTAATCGCCTATCACAAGCCTACGGGCGAAGTTGTCACGCACGACGACCCGCAGAACCGCCCGACGGTTTTCCGGCGCCTGCCCAAGCTGTTTCAGGGCAAATGGCAGTCGGTGGGGCGCCTTGACCTGAATACCGAAGGCTTGCTGTTGCTGACCAGCTCCGGCGAGCTCGCCAACAAGCTGATGCACCCGCGTTTCGGCCTGGAGCGCGAGTACGCGGTCCGCGTGCTGGGCGCGCTCAACAATGAAGAGAAAAAACGCCTGCTCGAAGGCGTGACCCTGGATGACGGTGTCGCCCAGTTCAGCTCCATCGAAGCCGGCGGCGGCGAGGGGGCCAATTGCTGGTACCGCGTCACTATTTCCGAGGGGCGCAACCGTGAAGTGCGGCGCATGTTCGAGGCGGTCGGCCATGCCGTCAGCCGCCTGATCCGCATCCGCTACGGCGCCATGGTGCTGCCGCGCGGCCTCAAGCGCGGTGCGTTTGTCGAACTGGACGAGCGCGATATCTGGGCCCTGACCAGCGCGCTGACGCGCTCCGAATCCCGCGCCGACCCGCGCGCTGCCAATGGAGGCCCGCAGGCGGGTGCGCCCGGCGGCGAGGGCGGCGAGGCGCGCCAGGGGCGTGGCCCGCGCAGGAACGAGCGGCCGCGCGGTGGGCGTGACCGCTTTGCGGCACCGCCGGCCGATATGAACCCCTCCAATGCCGCGCCGCAGGACGGCGCCGAGCAGGAGCCTGATGACTCGCAGCCGCCGCTTCCGCGCAACGATTCAGCGCCGCGAGGCAACCGGCGCCGCGGCGGAAAAGGCCGGGGGCAGGGCGGAAACGCCGGTCCCGGCCCGCGCAGCGGTCCGGCTCCCGGTAACGGCATGCAGGGGCAAAAACGGCGTGACGACCGCGGCGACAAGCTTCCCGGCGGCGCCCAGCCCGATCCCATGAAAACCTCGTTTGGTTATATCGGCGCCGACACTTTCACGCGGCAACGCCAGGGCCAGGGGCAACAGCGCCGCGGCGGCGGCTCGGGCATGGGCGGCGGTAACAACGCTGGCGGCCAGCGCCGCGGGGGCGGCGGTGGTGGAAACCGTGGGGGCGGCAATCGCGGCGGTGGGAACCGTGGCGGAAATCGCTGAGCCTCCGCAGAAGCACTCCGGATCACAGGGTTGATCTGAACCCAAGAGCCCACAGGTTAAAATCATGGGCTTTATTCAATTTTTGAATAATTTAAAAATCCAAAAAATCCCAGTTAAGGAACTCTCATGGCAATCGAACGCACTCTCTCCATCATCAAACCCGACGCAGTGGCCAAAAACGTGATCGGCCAGATCTACGCGCGTTTTGAAGCCGCCGGCCTGAAGGTCGTGGCCGCCCGCATGGCCCACCTGTCGCAAGGCGAGGCCGAGGCCTTCTACGCCGTGCACAAAGAGCGTCCTTTCTTCAAGGACCTGGTTTCCTTCATGATTTCCGGCCCGGTGATGATCCAGGCGCTGGAAGGCGAAGGCGCCATCCTGAAGAACCGCGACCTGATGGGCGCCACCGACCCGAAGAAGGCCGCTGCCGGCACCATTCGCGCCGACTTCGCTGACAGCATTGACGCCAATGCCGTGCACGGTTCCGACGCCGCGGAAACCGCCAAGGTGGAAATCGCCTTCTTTTTCCCCGGCATGAACGTCTACTCACGTTAAACCATGTCCGACCCCATGCCTTGCTACCCCTTTTCAGGGCCGTCGCTTGCTTGGGGCGGTTCTGTCGGTTGTCCGCTGCGATGACGACCAACCTTCTTGATTTCGATCTGGATGGTTTGGCCGCCTTTTGCGAGCGGCTCGGTGAAAAGCGCTTTCGCGCCACGCAGCTCTTTCGCTGGATCCACCAGAAGGGAGCGACCAATTTCACGCAGATGACGGACCTCGCGAAGTCCCTGCGCGAAAAGCTCACCGGTTCGGCCCATATCCAGGGGCCCAAAGTGGTCTCCCGCCACGAATCCGCCGATGGCACCATCAAATGGCTGTTCGACGTCGGCGCCGGCGATGTTATTGAAACCGTTTTCATTCCCGAAACCGACCGTGGAACCCTGTGCATTTCCTCGCAGGCAGGCTGCGCCGTCGGCTGCCGCTTCTGCTCGACGGGCCACCAGGGCTTCAGCCGCAACCTGACTACCGGGGAGATCATTTCGCAGTTGTGGTTCGCCGAACACTTCCTGCGTCAGCACCTGGGCCGCGAGGAGCGGGTGATTTCCAACGTCGTCATGATGGGCATGGGTGAGCCCCTGCAAAACTACGGGCAACTGGTTCCGGCGCTCAAGGTCATGCTGGACGACCACGGCTACGGCCTGTCGCGCCGCCGGGTGACCGTGTCCACCTCGGGCGTGGTGCCCATGATTGACCGCCTGGCCGGAGATTGTCCGGTGGCCCTGGCCGTCTCGCTGCATGCGCCCGAAGACGCGCTGCGCGACAACCTTGTGCCGCTGAACAAAAAATACCCCATCGCAGAATTGCTGGAAGCCTGCACCCGCTACCAAGCCTCGGCACCCCGTGATTTCATCACCTTCGAATACTGCATGCTGGACGGCGTGAACGACCAGCCGGAACATGCGCGCCAGTTGGTGTCGCTGGTCCAGACCCACGCGGCGCGCGGCCTGTCCTGCAAATTCAACCTGATTCCGTTTAACCCGTTTCCGGCTTCTGGCCTGAAGCGCTCCGATATGCCGCAAGTCACTGCATTTGCGAAAATCCTGATGGATGCGGGCATCGTGACCACCGTGCGCAGAACCCGCGGGGACGATATCGACGCGGCCTGCGGGCAGCTCGCGGGCGATGTGCAGGACCGCACTGGTGTTGACCAGCGCATGGCCGCCCAGCGGCAAGGTATGCTCGGGGGAATTAAAGTCGTTGTGGCCAAGGGGATGGATACATGAGGGTTCTTGTTACTATGATCTGGCTGCCGGCTTGTTTGTTGGTAGTGTTATTGACAGGGTGTGCCAATCAGCCGGGCACCGCCGGTTCCTCCTCCACCTCCGGTAGCCGTAGCGACATCGTCACCGAGTCAGATGAACCTGATCATCGCCGACGTGCTAGGTTGCGACTTGAACTGGCTACCGGCTATTTTGAACAGGGGCAGATTAACGTTGCGCTCGATGAAATCAAACAATCGTTGACGGCAGATCCTGGTTTTGCAGAGGCCTACAACTTGCGAGCGCTTGTGTACATGAGGCTCAACGATATTCCATTGGCTGAAGATAGCTTTCGCCGTGCCCTTGCGCTGAATCCTCGCGATGCAGATGTAGCGCATAACTACGGCTGGCTTTTGTGTCAGCAGGGCCGGTACAGCGATTCATTTAGATTATTTGCCCAAGCAATTGCTAATCCCACGTACGGCGGCAGGGCAAAAACCTTGATGACTCAAGGAATTTGCCAGCTCCGTGCAGGTCAACGCGCAGAAGCAGAGCAAAGCTTGTCTCAAGCTTATGAGTTGGATGCCGGTAATCCCATTATTGGATACAACCTTGCGAGCCTTCTGTATGAACGCGGTGATTTGACGCGCGCCCAGTTTTATATCCGCCGTTTAAATAACAGTGATTTGGCCAATGCCGAGACGCTCTGGTTAGGTATCAAAACTGAGCAAAAATTAAACAATCGGGATGCAGTTCGGCAGCTCGCTGATCAGCTGAAGAAACGTTTCGGACAATCCCGAGAGGCTGCGGCTTACGATAGAGGGGCATTCAATGAATGACGTGGTATTGCCGGCTGGGCAATCAGCATCCTCGATTGATCCGCCCGACACTGATCGAGATATCGCATCTGAACCCTCTGCGGGCATGCTGCTCCGCCAAGCGAGAGAGGCTGCAGGCATTCATATTGCAGCGCTTGCAGTATCTCTCAAGGTTCCCGTTAAGAAGCTTGAAGCGCTTGAACTGGACCGCTTTGACTTGCTGCCGGATGCTGTCTTTGTCAGGGCACTTGCTTCCAGTGTGTGCCGCAGTCTGAAGCTTGATGCTGCTCCCGTACTGGCGCGCTTGCCTCAAACCAGTGCCCCCAAACTGATTTATCAGAGTGCCGGTATCAATGCGCCGTTTCGCTCGCCTGGTGAAGGTCCCCGGCCTGCGATGTGGACGCAAGTTTCCAGGCCTGCGATATGGGCTGGCCTAGCCCTGCTGCTTGGGGCGCTGGTGTTGGTTTTCTTGCCGGTCAAGCAAGATGCTACTGATAATCAAACCGTTGGTGACGTGCAGTCGAGCGGTGTCGAGGCCGTAAAACCGTTGCCTGCAGCTGTGGCGATGACGGGTGGAGGCCTCATTGATGGTACCAAGCCTCTATTACCCGAAGGGCAAATCAATACGCCTTCTTCCGGCGTCAATGCTGCGGTTGTTGCGAGCCTTCCTTCTGTCCCTGCTACGTCAGAGTCAAACTCCTCGTCCATCCTGGCGCCTCCTGCTGTGACGCCGATTAGTCCAGCTTCGGCTCCTGGCGGTATTTCAGTTCCGGTCGCGCCCGCTTTGCAAGCAACACCGGCCGGCATTGTGACTTTTCGTGCCAACGGTGAATCCTGGGTAGAAGTGACAGATGCTAGAGGTGCGGTCGTGCTGCGTCGCACCCTGACAGCCGGGGAAGTGGCCGGTGCGTCCGGTACGTTGCCATTGGCCGCTGTTGTGGGTAAGGCTGATGCGACCCAGGTGCAAGTACGGGGCCGGGCTTTTGATCTGAGTGCCGTGGCCAGGGACAATGTTGCCCGATTTGAGGTGAAATAGTGCAGAAGGGTTGTCTTCCCATAGAGTCGGCTTTTCCCAAGGCGCGGCGATCTCTTCAGGCGCAGGTCGCTTGGGGAGGGCGAACTTTGACTGTTGGAGGCGATGCGCCGGTACGTGTCCAGTCTATGACAAATACGGACACGGTGGATGCCATTGGTACGGCAATCCAGGTGAAAGAGCTGGCGCTGGCCGGCTCTGAAATGGTCCGCATCACGGTTAATACGCCGGAGGCGGCAGCGGCTGTTCCGTATGTGCGTGAGCAACTGGACCGCATGGGCATCGACGTGCCATTGATTGGAGATTTTCATTACAACGGCCATCGGCTTTTAACCGACTACCCAGCTTGCGCGGAAGCCCTGTCCAAGTACCGTATCAACCCGGGTAATGTCGGCAAAGGCGATAAACGCGACCGGCAATTCGGCCAGATGATCGAAGTGGCCATGCGCTGGAAAAAGCCTATACGTATCGGCGTAAATTGGGGCAGCCTTGATCAGGAACTGCTGGCCAGCCTGATGGATGAGAACAGCGCGCGCCCCACGCCGTGGGATGCCCGGCAGGTGATGTATGAAGCGCTGATCACATCGGCAATTGATTCCGCGCGGCGCGCTGAAGAAATGGGAATGCCTCGCAACCAGGTCATCCTTTCCTGCAAGGTCAGCGGTGTTCAGGACCTGATCTCGGTTTACCGCGAATTGGCCAAGCGCACTGATCATGCGCTCCACCTTGGGTTGACTGAAGCGGGCATGGCAACCAAGGGGACAGTTGCTTCCGCAACGGCACTTTCAATTCTGCTGCAGGAAGGCATCGGCGATACCATTCGGGTTTCCCTGACACCCCAGCCGGGGGAGGCTCGCACACAGGAGGTGGTCATTGCCTCGGAAATCCTGCAGGCGTTGGGTCTGCGGACCTTCGTGCCAAGCGTGACGGCATGCCCAGGATGCGGCCGCACGACCAGCACAACCTTCCAGGAGCTGGCCAAGCAGATTGACGATTTTTTGCGGGCCCAGATGCCTGTCTGGCGGGAACAATATCCTGGTGTGGAAGGACTCAAGGTCGCCGTCATGGGCTGTATCGTCAACGGCCCGGGCGAGAGCAAGCACGCGGACATTGGCATCAGCCTGCCCGGCTCCGGTGAGGCACCTGCCGCGCCGGTCTTCATTGACGGCGAAAAGCGACTGACCCTGCGCGGTGACAACATTGCGCAAGAGTTCCAGGTCATTGTTGAAAACTACATTGAAAAGCGCTTTGGCACGCAATCCGTCGCTGAAGTTGCGTGATACCCATGGTTGAAAAAACGATAGCCACTGCGGTGGAGAAGCCCGCTTTGGCGAAAATGGAAAAGCTCACCGCTGTCAAAGGCATGAACGATATCCTGCCGCCAGAATCAGCCCGCTGGGAGTGGTTTGAGGCCAAGGTGCGTGCGCTGATGGCGCGCTATGCGTATGCCAACGTGCGTACGCCGATCGTTGAGCCGACGGCGTTGTTCGTGCGTGGCCTTGGCGAAGTCACAGACATTGTTGAAAAAGAGATGTATTCCTTCGTGGACTCGATGAACGGCGACAAGCTCACGCTGCGCCCAGAGGCCACAGCCGGCATCGTGCGAGCGATGGTAGAGCACAATGCTCTGTACAACGGACCCATGCGGGTCTGGTCCGCTGTGACGCTGTTCCGCCATGAGCGGCCGCAGAAGGGGCGCTACCGCCAATTCCACCAGATCGATGTCGAAGCCCTGGGCTTTGCCGGGCCCGATGTGGATGCCGAGCAGATCCTGATGTGCCGCGCGCTGCTGCGCGACCTGGGCATTCCCATGGAGCACGTACGGCTCGAACTCAACAGCCTGGGCCAGCCCGGCGAGCGCATGGCTCACCGCGCCGCGCTGATCGCCCACTTCGAAGCGCATGCCGACGTGCTGGACGAAGACGCCAGGCGCCGGTTGCACAGCAACCCGCTTCGCATCCTCGACACCAAGAATCCCGCCATGCAGGCCATCGTCGAAGCGGCGCCGCAGCTGATGGACTTCCTCGGTGAGGCTTCGCTCGCGCACCTGAACGCGGTGCGCGCGGTGCTCGATGCTGCTGGCGTGGCCTACCGCATCAACCCGCGCCTGGTGCGCGGCATGGACTATTACAACCTTACTGTGTTCGAGTGGATCACAGACAAGCTCGGCTCGCAGGGCACGGTCTGCGGTGGGGGGCGCTACGACGGCCTGTTCGAGCAGCTCGGCGGCAAGCCGACGCCTGCGGTCGGTTGGGGCATGGGGGTAGAACGCATGCTGCTGCTACTTGAAGCGGTTGGCGTGCTGCCGCCTGAAAACGCGCCCGACGCCTACGCCATCCTGCCGTCGACCGAGGCCTTGCCCGCCGCCATGGCGGCCTGTGAAGCCTTGCGCGGCGCGGGCGTCAATGTGCAGATGCACGGCGGCACGGCAGAAGGCATGGGCAGCATGAAATCCCAGTTCAAGAAGGCCGACGGCAGCGGCGCGCGCTATGCGCTGATTTTCGGCGCGGACGAGCTTGCCCAGGGCGGCGTGGCCGTCAAACACCTGCGTGGCGCAAAAGACCAGGCCTTGCAGGCCCAGGTGCTGCAGCCGCTGGCCGATGTGGCGGCCTGGGCCCACACCTTGCGCGGCTGAAGCGCCCGGCCGCACCCGCCGGGTGCGTGTTCCCAGGCCTCTACAATCAACTCAACTCAATCCGTGCCGTCATCGGGCAGAACTAGAAGACTTTTATGGCAAAACACCTCGATTTGGAAGAACAGGAACAGCTTGACGAGCTCAAGCACTTCTGGAAACAGTACGGCGACATGATCACCTGGGCCCTGATCGTGGTGCTTGGTACTTTTGCGGCGTGGAATGGATACCAGTACTGGCAGCGTAACCAGGCCGCCCAGGCTTCGGTTATGTACGACGAAGTCGAACGTGCGGTGCAATCCGGGGACGCGGCGAAAATCGACCGGTCATTGGCTGACATGAAAGACCGTTTTGGGCGGACAGCATTCGCCCAGCAGGCAGGCCTGCTTGCTGCCAAGGCTTATTACGACAAGGGCAATGTGGATGCTTCCCGCGCCGCCCTGAATTGGGTTGCTGAAAAGGCGACCGATGAAGGTTATCAGGCCATCGCCAGATTGCGCCTGGCCGGGCTGCTGCTCGAAAAGAAGTCCTATGACGAGGCTTTGCAGCAGCTTTCAGCCTCGTTCCCGAAAGACTTCGTGGCGTTGGCGGCTGACCGGCGCGGTGACATTCTGGCGGCGCAAGGAAAAAAGGCAGAGGCAAAAGCGGAATATGAGAAAGCCTACCAAGGTATTGACGAGCGCTCTGAGTATCGGCGTCTGGTTGAGGTCAAGCTCAATGCGCTTGGAGTAGATCCTGCAGGGCAAACCAAGGGCGCCGAGACGCCGTCCAATGCAGAGGTGAAGAAATGATTTATCAGTCCTTTAAGTCTCGGGTCCAGGCGATACGTGCGCCGGCAGCTATCTTTTTGATAGCGACTCTCGCCGGGTGTTCTTTGTTTGGCGGTGGCCCGGTTAAACCCCAGCCAGCGGAACTTCAGCCGATAACCCCTTTGGTAGCTGTGCGCCAAAGCTGGAACACCCGTGTTGGACAGGTGAATTTCCCCCTGGAGATGGGTGTCTCCGGCAACAGCGTGGCCGTTGCAAGCGGAGATGGCACCGTGGCCTTGCTGGACGCCCAAACCGGTCGTGACATCTGGCGTCTCGCGCTTGGTACGACGTTAGCCGCAGGTGTCGGAAACGACGGTAAAGTGGTTGCGGTTGTGACCCGAGCCAACGAAGTCGTCGCGCTGCAGGAGGGCAAGGAACTTTGGCGCCAAAAAATGGGTGCCCAGGCGTTTTCTGCTCCTTTTGTAGCTGGTTTAAGGGTCTTTGTGCTGGCGGCAGACCGCTCGGTTACGGCCTTTGACGGGCAAACTGGCCGTAAGCTCTGGACGCAGCAGCGGCCGAACGAACCCCTTGTGCTTCGTCAGTCCGGCGTCATGCTGGCAGTGGGCGATACGTTGGTTGTAGGTCTGGCAGGCCGCCTGGTAGGTCTGAACCCGTCCAACGGCAGTGTCCGCTGGGAGGCACCGATTGCCACACCCCGCGGCATCAATGATGTAGAACGGCTCGTCGACCTGGTTGGACGCGTGAGCCGGCAGGGCGATGTTGTTTGTGCGCGGGCATTCCAGGCCAGCGTTGGATGCGTCAACGCTGTGCGCGGCAGCCTGTTGTGGACCAAGCCGGCCAATGGCGTTCAAGGCATTGATGGCGATGACCGCCTGCTGTTCGGCACGGAGGCTGATGGCACGGTAAACGCTTGGCGCCGTACCGATGGTGAGCGCACCTGGTCCACGGACCGCCTGCGCTACCGCAGCCTGACGGCCCCCGTGGTGGTGGGGCGCTCTATCGCCGTCGGTGATTTTTCAGGTTATGTCCACCTGCTTTCCCGCGAGGACGGGTCGGTGCTCAATCGCTTGGCCACCGATGGCTCCGCGATCGCCGCAACACCTGTACTTGCAGGCAACACGCTGATTGCAGTGACCCGAAACGGCGGCGTTTACGGCTTCCAGCCCCAATAAGAGCCTACGGCTCTGCAGAAACTGATTGATGAAACCTGTCATAGCGCTAGTCGGTCGCCCCAATGTGGGTAAATCGACGCTTTTTAACCGGCTGACCAAGACGCGCGATGCGATCGTGGCCGATTTCGCCGGTCTGACGCGGGATCGTCATTACGGCAATGGAAAACTGGGCTCTCACGAGTACATCGTGATTGACACTGGTGGGTTTGAGCCGGATGCGGCGTCCGGTATTTACAAGGAAATGGCCAAGCAAACCCGGCAAGCGGTCGCCGAAGCCGATGTTGTGGTGTTTGTGGTGGATGCGAGAGCCGGCATCAGCGCGCAAGACCACGACATCGCCAAATACTTGCGCAAGCTGGGCAAACCCACCGTACTGATTGCCAATAAAGCCGAAGGCATGACCGAAGGTGTACAACTGTCCGAGTTCTTTGAGCTGGGCCTGGGCGAGGTGCTGGCGGTTTCCGCCTCACACGGCCAAGGTATGCGCACGCTTGTCGACATGGCGTTGGCTCCGCTGAATTTGCCGGATCCCGATGAAGAAGCCGAGTCTCAGGATCCTTCCGTGATCCGGCTGGCTGTGGCCGGGCGCCCCAATGTTGGGAAATCCACGCTGATCAATACCTGGCTGGGAGAAGAGCGCCTGGTGGCGTTTGACTTGCCCGGTACGACCCGGGACGCCATCTCAGTGCCTTTTGAGCGCGCCGGCCAGAAGTTTGAACTGATCGACACGGCTGGACTGCGCCGTAAAGGCAAGGTTTTCGAAGCCATCGAGAAATTTTCTGTCGTCAAGACCCTGCAGGCTATCGAAAACGCCAATGTGGTGCTTCTGTTGCTGGACGCTACCCAGGGTGTGACTGACCAGGATGCCCATATCGCCGGTTACATTCTGGAAAGCGGCCGATCAGTCGTACTGGCCATCAACAAGTCGGACGCGGTGGACTCCTACCAACGTGAGCTGCTGGAGCGGTCCATTGAAACCCGGCTGGGCTTCCTCAAGTTCGCTGCCATCCATCCAATCTCGGCCATCAAACGCCAGGGACTGGGGCCTGTCTGGAAGTCCATTGTTCAGGCCCATGCTTCGGCCAATCGCAAAATGTCCACGCCGGTGCTGACGCGGCTGTTGCTGGAGGCTGTGCAGTTCCAGCAGCCGCAGCGCTCGGGCGTGTTCCGCCCCAAACTGCGTTATGCCCACCAGGGCGGGATGAACCCGCCCATCATCATCATCCATGGCAATTCGCTGGAGCATGTCACCGAGTCGTACAAGCGCTACCTGGAAGGGCGGTTCCGCAAGGAGTTCGACCTGGTCGGCACGCCCCTGCGAATCCAGATGAAGAGCTCCCACAACCCCTTTAAGGACAAGGAATCGGCCTAGGACTACATGGCTGGATCCCTGCCCTGTGGTAAGGTCAGGTTCTATTAACTTTTGAACACGGAAAATATCGTGAGCAATAACAAAGGCCAGCTCTTGCAGGATCCATTTCTCAACACCTTGCGTCGCGAGCATGTTCCTGTTTCCATCTATCTCGTCAACGGGATCAAATTGCAGGGTCAGATCGAATCCTTCGATCAATACGTGGTTTTGCTTCGCAACACTGTGACCCAAATGGTCTACAAGCATGCGATTTCCACCATCGTTCCGGGCCGCGCGGTGAATTTCGCGACCAGCGAGTCTGAAGAAAGCCCCGCCAGCTGAGTTCGTCCGATGCTGCGGTGAACTCGAGACCCCTCGTGCTTCTAGTGGGGGTCGATCTCGGGTTTCCGAATTTTGATGCTGACTTGCAGGAACTGGGTTTGCTCGCGCAAACGGCGGGCCTGCAGCCGGTTGCGCGCGTCAGCTGCAGACGCAAGGCCCCTGATGCGGCGCTCTTCATCGGTAGCGGCAAGGCCGACGAGATCAAGCTGCTCGCGCTGGATACTGGTGCCACCGAAGTCCTGTTCGACCAGTCCCTCAGCCCGGCGCAACAACGCAATCTGGAGCGGCATCTGGATATGCCGGTCAACGACCGGACTCTGCTGATTCTCGAAATCTTCGCCCAGCGCGCGCGCAGTCACGAGGGCAAGCTTCAGGTCGAGCTGGCGCGGCTGCAATACATGTCCACGCGCCTGGTCCGCCGCTGGTCCCACCTGGAGCGGCAGACCGGTGGCGCCGGCGTGCGTGGTGGTCCTGGCGAAAAGCAGATCGAGCTCGACAAACGCATGATCGGCGATGCCATCAAGCGCACCAAGGAGCGTCTGGCCAAGGTCAAAAAGCAGCGGCAGACCCAGCGCAAGCAACGCGAGCGCCGCAATTCCTTCACGATTTCCCTGGTGGGCTATACCAATGCGGGTAAATCCACGCTTTTTAATGCGCTTGTTAAAGCGCGTGCCTATGCCGCCGACCAGCTGTTCGCAACGCTAGACACTACAACGAGACAACTTTACCTGGGGGATGCCGCGCGGTCGGTATCGCTCTCGGACACCGTGGGGTTCATCCGCGACCTGCCGCACGGCCTGATAGACGCCTTTGCCGCGACTTTGGAGGAGGCGGCGGACGCCGACCTGCTGTTGCATGTGGTGGACGGCGCCAACCCTGATTACCTTGAGCAAATCGAGCAGGTTCAGCGCGTGCTCGCGGAAATTGGCGCGGCCGACGTGCCGCAAATACTGGTGTTCAACAAGCTGGACGCTATTGAAAAGGACAGCTTGCCCCTGCATTTGCAGGATATGTTCGAACTCAGGGATGCTTTTGAGGGCTCTAGCCGCAGTGTTGAACGGGTGTTCGTGAGTGCGCAGACCGGAGAAGGGTTGCCGCTTTTGCGGACGCTGCTGGCTGGCTATGCAACCAATCCACCCGGCGATGAAATCCCCCAAACTGTCGAGGACCTTGCCTGATAAGGCAATTTCATTAGGCACAATGTCGGTTATTGAAAAAAATGTGAGTTTGATCCCATGAATCTGAACCCCGTGCTGCAGACGTTGACGACCTTACCGGGCCGGCTCAAGCAACGCGCCCAAGGCATGTTCAATCTCAATGATCCGCGATGGGGCCGGGATGACGACAAGGCCTCGTCCGACGACAGCAAGCCCGACGCTCCCCGCGACGACAAGCAGCCGCAACGGCCTGCCGGCCGTCCGCAAGGGCAGGGCCCCAACCAGGGACCGCCCGACCTAGACGAGCTTTGGCGCGATTTCAACCGCAAGCTGGGCGGGCTTTTCGGCGGCGGCAAGAACAATCCCAACCGCGGCGGTTTTGGCCGCGGCAATGGCGGTGGCGGCGGAAATAACGGCGGCTTCCAGCCCGACATGAAAAGCGCCGGCATCGGTGTTGGCCTGATCGCCAGTGTTGCCGTGCTGATCTGGCTGGGAACCGGCTTTTTCATCGTCCAGGAAGGGCAGCAGGCTGTCATTACCCAGTTCGGCAAATACCATTCCACCGTAGGCGCGGGTTTTAACTGGCGCCTGCCTTATCCGGTGCAACGCCATGAGATCGTGGTGGTCACGCAGATCCGCTCGGTGGACGTAGGCCGCGACGTGATCATCAAGGCCACAGGGCTGCGTGATTCCGCCATGCTGACTGAAGACGAAAACATCGTCGAAATCAAGTTTGCCGTGCAGTACCGACTGAACGATGCTCGCGCTTACCTGTTTGAAAGCAAGGATCCGGCCGCCGCGGTTGTTCAGGCCGCTGAAACCGCGGTCCGCGAAGTGGTCGGAAAAATGAAAATGGACTTGGCTCTTGCCGAGGAACGTGATCAGATCGGGCCGCGCGTGCGCGTCCTGATGCAAACGATCCTTGATCGCTACAAGGTCGGTGTTGAGGTGGTGGGTATCAACCTGCAGCAAAGTGGTGTACGCCCTCCCGAGCAGGTACAGGCGGCGTTTGACGATGTTCTCAAGGCCGGCCAGGAGCGCGAACGTGCCAAGAACGAAGCCGAGGCTTATGCCAACAACGTGATTCCGCGTGCCGTCGGTTCTGCCTCACGCCTCAAGGAAGAATCCGAGGCCTACAAAGCCAAAATTGTTGCGCAGGCTCAGGGTGACGCGCAGCGTTTTCGTTCCGTGCTGACCGAATACCAGAAGGCGCCGCAGGTGACCCGCGACCGCATGTATACCGATGCCATGCAGCAGGTGTATTCCAGCGTCACAAAGGTGATGGTGGAATCCCGCCAGGGATCTAACTTGCTGTATCTGCCCTTGGACAAAATCATGCAAATGACAGCGCAAGGTGATGCCGCCGTTAACGCAGATGCGGCGCTGGTTCCCGGAGCGGCTTCATCGTCGTCGATACCTGCCGCACCGGTTTCCAGCTTGCCCCTCGACGCCCGCTCCCGCGATGCCTCCCGCACGCGCGATCGTGAAACACGCTAAGGAAAACGATCGTGAATAGAGTTGGATTTATAGTTTCTTCGTTGCTGGTAATCTTGGCGCTGCTCAGCTCCACGTTGTTTGTGGTCGATCAGCGGCAGTTTGGCGTGGTGTATGCCTTGGGGCAGATCAAGGACGTGGTGACCGAGCCAGGCCTTCATTTCAAGCTGCCACCGCCTTTCCAGAACGTGTCTTACATCGACAAGCGGCTGTTGGTGCTGGACAGCGTGGATGCCGAGCCCATGCTGACAGCCGAAAAACAGCGTGTGGTGATTGACTGGTATGTTCGCTGGCGCATCACGCAACCCACTGACTACATCCGTAATGTGGGCCTGGATGAAAAAGCCGGTGCGAACCAGCTCAATCGTGTAGTTCGAAACGCCTTTCAGGAAGAAATCAACAAACGTACCGTCAAGGACTTGCTGTCCCTGAAACGTGAGGCGCTGATGGCCGATGTCAAACGCGAAGTCCAGCAAGCCGTGCAGGGTGCTCAGCCTTGGGGTATGGAGGTGGTTGACGTGCGGATCACGCGCGTGGACTATGTGGAAGCGATCACTGATTCTGTTTACAAGCGCATGGTGGCAGAGCGCCAGCGTGTGGCCAATGAACTGCGCTCTACCGGTTTGGCGGAAGGCGAAAAAATCCGCGCCGACGCAGATCGCCAGCGTGAAGTCACTATCGCCAATGCTTACCGTGATGCGCAAAAGGTCAAGGGTGAGGGTGATGCCGAAGCCGCCCGTACCTATGCTGAGTCCTTTGGCCGCGACCCTCAGTTTGCACAGTTCTACCGCAGCCTGGATGCGTACAAGGCCAGCTTCAACAAGAAGAGCGACGTGATGGTGCTCGACCCTTCGTCCGACTTCTTCAAGGCCATGCGCGGCCCCGGTTCCGGTAGCGGCGCCGCACCTGCCAAAAAATAAAACCGTCGTGGACGGCAACACCTTCTGGCTGGCACTGGCCCTGATGCTTGTCATCGAAGGCCTGTTGCCTTTCATTTCCCCGGGCGGCTGGCGCCGTATGTTCGAGCAGATACTGACCCTGGGCAACGGCCAGATCCGTTTCTTTGGACTGTGCAGCATTGCAGCCGGGATGGTTCTCTTGGTGTTGCTGAGCTGAAGTTTGCGTAGCTGGGCCAGTATTTCCGGCTGAGTGCCTTATCCAGTCTGCCGCAGGCCGAAAACCGGCTTGAAGCCCGGTAAAATGCTGTTTTTAACAGCCCACGAAAATTACAATGCCCGCCTGGTCGTCATCATGGCAATTGCCCGATCAAATTGCCGATGTCCTGCCCTCCGAGGCGCGCCATATCGAAGAGCTGCGCCGCCTGTTCCTGGACACTGCCCGCAGCTATGGTTATGAGCTGGTCATGCCGCCGCTGCTTGAGCACCTGGAATCGCTTCTGACCGGCACTGGTGAAGCACTCGATTTGCAAACCTTCAAGCTGGTTGACCAGCTCTCTGGCCGCACCCTGGGCCTGCGCGCCGACACCACACCCCAAGTCGCCCGCATCGATGCACATCTGCTCAACCGCAACGGCGTTGCCCGTCTCTGTTACTGCGGCCCCGTGCTGCATACCCGCACCGATCGCCCACACGCCACCCGTGAGCCATTGCAGTTTGGCGCTGAAATCTACGGCCATGCCGGTCTCGAGGCCGACCTGGAGGCCCAGCAGCTGGCGCTGGAGGGCCTTAAAGCCGCCGGCGTGACCGCATTGAGCGTCGACATGGCGGACGTGCGCATCGTCAACAGCCTGCTGGCTGGCGCCACCGTCAGCGGCAAGACCCTGGCGCTCATCCACACCGCGCTGGCAGCGAAGGACGCGAGCGAGCTCGACAGCCTCACCGCCAGCCCGAGCAGCGGCATCTCCGCAGAAGCGCGTGCCGGCCTCAAGGCGCTGCTGCAGCTTTACGGCGACGAAAAAGTCCTGGCCGAAGCCGAAAAAGCCTTGCCGCCCTCGACCGGCCTCAAAGCGGCGCTGCAAAACCTCAAATGGCTGGCCGCCCACACTGGCGGCGAAAAAGGCGAGGTCAAGGTCAGTTTCGACCTGGCCGACCTGCGCGGCTACGCTTACTACAGCGGCACGCGCTTTGCCATCTACGGGCAGGGCGCCGAACTTGTACGCGGCGGCCGTTACGACGAAGTCGGCGCCGTGTTCGGCCGTAATCGCCCGGCGGTGGGCTTCAGCCTGGACTTGAAGGAGTTGGTCAGTGTGTTGCCACCCCGACCCCTGAGGGCTGCCATCCGTGCGCCCTGGAGCGAAGACGCCGGCCTGCGTGCGGCGATTGCCCGTCTGCGCGCAGACGGCGAAACCGTGGCTTGCGTGCTGCCCGGTCATGAACACGAAGTCAACGAATTCGATTGCGACCGCGAACTGGCCCACGCTGCCGGTCAATGGATGGTCCAGCCTCTCAAGAAAGCCGCATGAGGGGCTTGCGCTCTGTCCGGCTTGATCCCAACGAACCTTAACGAGAATTGAAGATGACAAACAAACAAACCGCAACGGCGGGCCGCAATGTCGTGGTCGTGGGCACCCAGTGGGGTGACGAAGGCAAGGGGAAGCTGGTCGACTGGCTGACCGAGATGTCGCAAGGCGTGGTGCGCTTCCAGGGCGGCCACAATGCCGGCCACACGCTGGTCATCAATGGGGTCAAGACTGCGCTGCACCTGATTCCCAGCGGCATCATGCGCCCGGGCGTGAAGTGCTACATCGGCAACGGCGTGGTGCTGTCGGCCGCCAAGTTGTTTGAAGAAATCGAAGGTCTGGAAAAAGCCGGCGTTGAGGTGCGTTCCCGCCTGCGCGTCAGTGAAGCTTGCCCGTTGATCCTGCCTTTTCACGTCGCGCTGGATGTGGCGCGCGAGGCCTACCGCGAGAAGGGTGGCACCACCAAGATCGGCACCACCGGCCGCGGCATCGGCCCTGCGTATGAAGACAAGATCGCCCGCCGCGCGCTGCGCGTGCAGGACCTCAAATATCCCGACCGCTTCGCTGCCAAGCTGCGTGAACTGCTGGACCTGCACAACTTTGTGCTCACCGGCTACCTGCACGCGCCGGCAGTCGACTTCGACACTGTCTACGCCGAAGCCATGCGCCACGCCGAGCTGCTCAAGCCCATGATGGCAGACGTCTCGCGGGAACTCAACGATGCCAATGAGGGTGGCGCCAACCTGCTGTTTGAAGGCGCGCAAGGCACCTTGCTCGACGTGGATCACGGCACCTATCCCTATGTCACTTCCAGCAATTGCGTGGCCGGCAACGCCGCCGCCGGCGCGGGCGTGGGCCCGGGCATGCTGCACTACATTCTCGGCATCACCAAGGCTTATTGCACGCGCGTAGGCGGCGGACCTTTCCCGACCGAACTCGACTGGGAAAAGCCCGGTACCGTGGGCTACCACCTCAGCACCGTGGGCGCCGAAAAGGGCGTGACCACCGGCCGCAGCCGCCGCTGCGGCTGGTTTGACGCGGCGCTGCTCAAGCGCTCGGCCCAGGTCAACGGCCTGTCGGGCCTGTGCATCACCAAGCTCGATGTGCTGGACGGCATCGACGAGCTCAAGCTGTGCACCGGTTACGAACTTGACGGCCACATCACCGACATCCTGCCGATGGGCGCTGAAGAAATCGAGCGCTGCAAACCCATTTACGAGACCCTGCCGGGGTGGAGCCAGAGCACGGTCGGCGTTACCCAATACGACAAGCTGCCAGCCGCAGCACAGAAATACCTGCACCGGATTGAAGAGGTCACCGGTGTGCCGATCCACATGATCTCCACCAGCCCGGACCGTGACCACACTATCCTGCTGCGCAATCCGTACGCCGCCTAGTCACAAAAATCTAGCCAAACATGCACCGAGCCCAGTAAGAACGGGCGTAATAAGCTATCAAATCAGGAGCATCCCATGTTGACAGAAGACGGCAAGCATCTCTATGTGAGTTACGACGAGTACCACAACCTGATTGAAAAACTGGCGATCAAGATCCACCAGTCCGACTGGAAGTTCGACACCATCCTGTGCCTGGCCCGTGGCGGCATGCGCCCCGGCGACATCCTGTCGCGCATCTTCGACAAACCGCTGGCCATCATGTCCACCAGCTCCTACCGCGCCGACGCCGGTATGACGCAGGGCAACCTCGACATCGCCCGCTTCATCACCACGCCCAAGGGCGAGATCGCAGGCAAGGTGCTGCTGGTCGACGACCTGGCCGATTCAGGACACACGCTCAACGCCGTGATCCACCAGCTCAAGAACAATTACAAACCCATCACGGAGCTGCGCAGCGCGGTGATCTGGACCAAGGGTGTGTCTACCTTCCAACCGGACTATTCGGTGGAGCTGCTGCCGACCAATCCGTGGATTCACCAGCCGTTTGAAGGCTATGACTCGCTCTCGCCAGAGCAGCTCATGGCCAAATGGAAAATATAAGCCCCCACGCTTTTCACTGCGTCTTCGACTTCGTGTAATGCACTGCCCCCTGAGGGGGCCGCTGCGCCTGCGGCCCGGCGAAGCCGGTTCCGCGGCCCCTGCTTGAATAGAAGCGGGTTCTACGGAGGGCGGCTTTTAAGCTTTTGTTCCGCTGCTCTTCATGCCTCCGGGCTTGCCGTTAATATCTGCGGATGAGCGACATATCTACCCAACTGATTCACCACCCCTACAAACCACCTACAGGCTTTGACGCGATTCCGCCCGGGGTTTACAAAGCTTCGACCATTGCCTTTCCGACCGTCGCCGCGCTGCGCAGCCGCGACTGGAAGCACAAGACGGGCTACACCTACGGCCTGCACGGAACCCCCACCACCTTCACGCTCGAAGAACGCATCGCCACCCTGGAAGGCGGCAAGTACTGCACCCTGGTGCCCAGCGGCCTGGCGGCAGTGGTGCTGGTCGGCATGGCGCTGCTCAAGGCGGGCGACGAGCTCCTGATTCCCGACAACGCCTACGGGCCCAACAAGAGCTTTGCGCAGGGCGAATTGGCCGCCTGGGGCATCACCCACCGCTTTTACGACGCGATGAACCCGGCCGACCTGGCGGCCAAGCTGGGCCCGAAAACCCGGCTGGTGTGGGTAGAGGCCCCGGGCTCCATCACGCTGGAGTTTCCCGACATGCCCGCACTGGTTGCGGCCGTCAAGGCGCACAAGGATGCACATCCCAGCGGCATCGTCACCGCGCTGGACAACACCTGGGGCGCCGGCCTGGCCTTTAACGCCTTCGACCTGGGGCTCGATATTTCGGTCCAGGCCCTGACCAAGTACCCGAGCGGCGGCGCCGACGTGCTGATGGGCTCTGTTGTCACACGCGACGAGGCTTTGCACCACCTGGTCCATTTTTGCCACATGCGCGTCGGCTACGGAATAGGGGGCAATGATGCCGAACTGGTGCTGCGCGGCCTGAACAGCATGGCTTTGCGCTACGCCGCGCAGGATGCCGCCACGCGTGAGCTGGCCAGCTGGCTGCAAACCCGGCCGCAGATCGCAGCCGTGCTGCACCCGGCCTTGCCCGGCTCGCCCGGCCATGACACCTGGAAGCGCGACTGCGCGGGCGCCGCCTGCCTCATGAGCGCGGTTTTCAGGCCGGAGTTCACCCAGGAGCGGGTGGATCGCTTCTGCGACAGCCTTAAGCTCTTCAAGCTGGGTTACAGCTGGGCCGGCCCGATGAGCCTGTGCGCCCCGTACGACATACCAGCCTTGCGCACCACGCCGTGGCCGCACAAAGGTGGCCTGGTGCGCTTTTCGGTAGGCCTGGAAGCCGTTGCAGACCTGCAGGCGGACATTGCCCAGGCACTGGAAAAAGCCTGACCAAAGGCTTGGCATGTCGTGACGTCAATGCAGTACAGTAAGGGTTACTTATTCACGAAAGCACGCAGTGGCAACTCCCAATTACTCTTACGAAAAGCGCCAGAAAGAGCTTGCGAAAAAACGCAAAAAAGAAGAAAAGCTCAAGCGCAAGGCAGAGGGCAAGCCGGATGATGCCGCCGACGATGGAAGTGATGCGCCTGATACCGACGGCGACACCCCGGATGGCGTGCCACCTGCAGGTCCACTTCCCTGAGGGGCTTGGTTACCATCAAAAATGGCTGCAGGCCTTAATTGACGGGCGCAAGCAGCTATTGATCTGATAGCAAAAAATCCTGACCATACGGGGTCAAGGCCTGGGCAAGAAGCGGCAGGCAATCAAAAACCCGGCGGCACCTGCGAAGGTGCGCCGGGTTTGTCGTTTCAGAAGGCGGGACTTTCCGCCCGCAGGGCTTGCGCCAGCGCGGACATGGCTGCGGCGCTGCGATCTTGCGGCGAGAGCACGCGGGCCGACGCGTGTCCGGAAAAGTTGCGCTGCATCGACTGCAGATAGCCCGGGTCATAGTGTTTGACCAGTAGTTCGCGCACCACGGAAGCGACATCGCCGCTGCGGGCGCGTGCCTGCCAATCCTGCACGGTGGCCTTGCCGCGCGCTTCCGTCAGCGCACCCAGGCGCTCACAGAAAAAGGCGATGTCCTTCACAAAAAAGTCATAGTCTTCCAGCAGCAGGGCCACCCGCTCATCTTCCGGCAAGTCCAGCTGCAGGCATGGGCTGGCGCGCATGGCAGTGATCAGGCCTTCGGGCACGGCCACATTTCCGACTTTTTTACTTTCGCTTTCAATGTAGACCGGCTGGGCCGGGTCGAAGCGCTTCAGTGCAGCCCAGATGCTGGTGTCAAAGGCCTTTTGGCTGGGTTGCGGCACGCCTGGGATGGCGCCCAGCACCGAACTACGGTGGTTGGCCAGGGCTTCCAGGTCCAGAACCTGCGCGCCTTCAGCCTCCAGGGCTTGCAGCAACCGCGTCTTGCCAGAACCCGTGGGGCCGCATACGACACGGTAGCTGAAGCTGCCGGCAAGCTGTGGCAAATCGGTCACCAGCGCGGCCCGAAACGCCTTGTAACCGCCGTCCACCAGCGTTACCTTGAAGCCGATCTGGTCAAGCACCAGGGCCAGGGAGCCGCTGCGCTTGCCGCCGCGCCAGCAATAAAGCAGCGGCTGCCATTCCCGGGGTTTGTCCAGCACGTCTCGCTGGATGTGCTCCGCGATATTTTTGGCCACCAGCGCCGCGCCCAGTTTTTTGGCTTCGAACTGGCTGATCTGCTTGTAGCGGGTGCCGACGATTTTGCGCTCTTCGTCGTGCAGGCTGGGCCAGTTCACCGCACCGGGAAGGTGGTCTTCGGCATATTCGCCTTCGCTGCGCGCGTCAATCACAACGGAATAATTTCCGAGTGCTCCAAGCGCCTCTTCGGCAGAAATGCGCTCTACGCTCACTTGATCAGTTTCTTCAGTTCGGGCCACACATTGGCGAGCATTTTTGCCTGAGACTGCTCATTGGGATGGATCCGGTCGGCCTGGAAGCTGGCCAGCGGATCGGCCGCGTCGGCAACGCCCTTCAGAAAGAAGGGCACCACGGCCACTTTTTCGGCCTTGGCGACCTTGCCGAAAAGCCCGGAAAACGTGGCCGCGTAAGCGCTGCCGTAGTTGGGCGGTACCTGCATGCCCACCAGCAGCACACGCGCTCCTGATTTTTTGGAAGCCTGGGTCATTGCAACGAGGTTTCTTTCGGTCATGTCCAGCGGCAATCCGCGCAGGGCATCGTTGCCGCCCAGTTCAATGACCACCACGGCGGGCTTGTGCTGTGCCAGCAGTGCCGGCAGCCGGGAACTGCCACCTGAGGTTGTGTCGCCGCTGATGCTGGCATTGACCACTTTGGCGGCCTTTTTTTCGCTGGCCAATTGCTTTTCGAGCAGCGGAACCCAGCCGGTTCCGCGTTTGAGCCCGTATTCGGCACTCAGTGAGTCACCAACGACCAGAATGGTTTCACTTTTGGCGGCCGGCGTTTGCGCGCTGGCAGGCTGGGCGCCAGCGCCCACGGCAGCGGCCAGAAGCAGCGCTCCCAAAGGTTTTAGCAAACGGTTTGCCGCTGAAAGGACAAGCTTGGTAAAGTCTGAATTCATATTTCCTGACAAGGCCGACATGTTTGAACCCGTGGTGAATGGCGTGAATGATGTTTCCAGGGCGCCGGCTTTCGCTGTGCCTGCACCGTCCCCGACGTCTTCAATTATTTCCGTTGAGCACGTTTTCAAGTCGGTCACCGACTCCACCGGCACTTTGGCCATTTTGCGCGATATTGACTTCGCCCTGGCCCCACGGGAAACCGCTGCCATTGTCGGTGCATCGGGGTCCGGCAAAAGCACCTTGCTGTCCATTATTGCGGGGCTGGACACGCCGACGCAGGGTACGGTCAGGCTGGCGGGGCAGGACATCTTCGCCATCAACGAAGACGACCGCGCCGCCCTGCGCGCGCAGAAGGTCGGGTTTGTCTTCCAGAGCTTCCAGCTCATGGGTAATTTGACGGCGCTTGAGAACGTCATGCTGCCGCTGGAGTTGTCGGGCGCCAAAAACGCACGTTCGCTGGCCACCGACATGCTCAAGCGCGTCGGCCTTGGGGAGCGGCTGGGCCACTATCCCAAAGTGCTGTCCGGTGGCGAGCAACAGCGTGTGGCGCTGGCCCGCGCCTTTGTGGTGCAGCCCGCGGTACTGCTGGCCGATGAGCCGACGGGCAGCCTGGACTTTGCCACCGGCGAGACGGTGATGTCGCTGATGTTTGAGCTCAACCGCGAGCTTGGCACCACACTGGTACTGGTAACACATGACCAGGCCATCGCATCGCGATGCGAGCGCCGTATCACCATCGATGCAGGACGCGTCAGTCCGGCGTGAGGCCGCAAGGTGCTGGTGAATAGCTAATAAGGCCCGGAGCCCCTATTAAACGGGCGCAAGTAGCTATTAAAAGAATAGCAAACTGCGCACTGTGAGATGCTTTTAGCGCCCGCCGTGCAGTTTTTGCGCGATGGCCAGAAATTTCACGCGGTCATCAGGCCGGTCAATCTGCTGCGCCAACGCGTGAATCAGGGCCATATAGGTGAGCTGGCGGGCCGCTTCCTTGCGCACCAGGGTTTTGGCGAGCGGACCGATGTACTGGCTGAGTGCACGTTCCAGCTGAGCCTGGAGCTCCGCATTGAAATTCTGCACATTGATGGATGAGGATGATGCCGAGGCCGTTCCCGAGGTCGTCGACGACGTGGACAAGGGCCGGCTCATGTCGCTGCGCAAGGGACGGGAAAACGTCGAGGAAATGGGGCGGCTGAAGCTGCTGCCGCCTGTGGAGCGCAGCGGGCCGCTGGCGCCATGCAACCCAGAATGCACCGTCGCGCTGGCGTGGCGCGGTTTCAGGAAGGCCTCGCGGGCCGTCGCATCGGGAATGGAAACGGCCAGCAGGTCACGCAATCCCTGGGCACTGACCGTGCGTGGGATGGCTTTTTTGACCAGCACTTTGGCAAGCGGCCCGATGGCCTTGGCCAGCTCGTTTTCAATTTCCAGCGCGATTTCGGGGGTCAGCGAGGCCAGCGCGGCAAACGATGCCGTGTGCTCGAACTCCATGTTGCGGGCTACCGGCGAGGCCGGCGTGGCGTTCGGGTCCAGCACTGCGTAGATCTCGTGCGAACGCAGATGCTTGTCCATGTGCGGGCCGAGGTAGTCAAAGAGGCTTGCGGCGCTGTCGGTAATGCGTGAAATCACGTCGTAATAGGCGCGCGAGACAACAATCTGATTGGGCCTGGAAAAGTCCATGATGCGCTGGGCTACATTGATGCCGTCGCCCACCACATTGACGCGGTTGTTGATGTCGAACACCATGCGGATCGGCCCGAGGTGCAATCCCACCCGCAAGGACAGCTTGCGGCCGTACTTTTGTACCAGCAGGTCGCGCAGCAGCAAGGCCGATTGCAGCGCTTCCTCCGGATCGCCAAGAAAGCAGATCGCCGCACCGTCGCCGGTATCGATCATGATGCGCGAGGATTCCTTTACGCCACCAATCGCCTTGGTGATGAGCTCGTTAAACAGGCCTTTCAATGTCACCTGCTGGTCCACTGAATAGGTGGAGTAGGACACCAGGTCCAGGAACATGATCGTGCCCAGCACGTTCTTGCGCAGGTTTTCGGCACTGTTGAGCGGAATGGACTGGGAACTGGCCGCGTAGGCGAGCACGGCGCTTTCGGACAGCAGCTTGCTTGTCTTTGTGGTTGACGTATCGGTCTGCGGCGCTACCGTCGCTATCGGGGAAATGGCGGCTGTGTTGGACGATGGGGTGGCGGCGCGGATGGTCTGCGTCTTGAGAAAGTCCGAGCTGATCAGGGCCTGGCGCAGGGCTCCGACGTCCTGTGGGCGCTGTGTTTCGTTGGGCATCATGGCCCAGTCGATGGCGCGCAGCAGGGGCGCACCGAAGACCACCGCGCTGGCTGTGTCGGCCGCCTTGGGCATGGTGTCCTCGCGCACCCGTGAGGCCGACTCCATCGGCTTGTGGCCCGTGGTCATCCAGTACATCACCGCACCCAGCGAATAGACGTCCGTCCACGGCCCCTGGTGGCCCTTGCTGTGGTATTGCTCAAACGGTGCGAAACCAGGGCTCACGATGTTGGTCATGTCGTGGTTGCCGCTCACGCGCCGGGCGGCGCCGAAATCCAGCAGCACCGGTGTACCGTCGGCGCGGATGTAGATGTTGTCCGGCTTGATGTCGCGGTGCAGGAAATTCACCTTGTGCACCGCTTCCAGCCCGTCCATCAACGGGTAGACGATCTTCAGCAGACCCTGCTGGTCCAGCGCCGGCTGCTTGGCCAGCCAACGCTTGAGCGGGTCGCCGGACTCGTACTCCATGACGATGTAGGCAGTCCCGTTTTGCTTGAAGTAACGCAGCACCCGCACGATGTTCGGGTGACGAAAGGACGCCAGCGCCCGCGCTTCGTCGAGGAAGCGCTCCAGCCCCCAATTGAACTGGCCGTTGTTCGCGCTTGAGCGCACGTGCACTGACAGATCTTCCGAGCGCACGGCCAGGTCTCCGGGAAAGTACTCCTTGATGGCTACCGGCAGCTGCAGGTTGATGTCCTGCGCCAGGTAGGTAATGCCGAAGCCACCGCCGCCCAGCATTTTGTCGATGCGATATTCAAAAACGGTTTGCCCCGGCAGAAGCGCAGCCGCGTCCTTGCTTTCGCCGCCTGTGGAACGCACGGGCAGGGCTTGCGTTGTTTCTTCCGGTTCGTCCATTCGGGGGAATCGATTCCTGGGGTGTGTCGTTATTGTCGTCGTTGAATGCTGCCGGGAATCAGTCGCCGCGGTCGATCATCTGCATGGCTTTCTCGAGGCTGCGCCGCATGCGGTTGAACGCGCCGCCTAGCACGGACACTTCGTCTTTGCCGCCGTCAGCGAATTCCGGTACATCAAAGTCGCCGGTGCTCACCTTGTCTGCAGCCTGGGACATGCGCCGGATAGGCCGCACGATGAGCCAGCTCAACATCAGGTTAAGTACAACAAAAACCACTGCGAAGACAGTTGCCAGTGAGGCCATGAAGGTCTTGAAGGTGCGGTCTGCGTTGCGGATGGGAATGTCCATGGGAACAGTGACAACCTGCGCGCCGATGATTTCGTTGTGTTTCCAGCCGAAGCCGTTGGCCTCGCCGTAGACCTTGATCATGCTGGCGGGCGCGTTGGCCGGTACGCTGTGGCACTGCAGGCACGCCGCATTCGTGATCTGGATTGGCTTGGCAATGTACAGCAGGCGGCCCGTGGCTGCGGAGCGTTCTGAAATCAGCTCTTTGGATTCAGCATTCTGGCGGAACTGCTGGACGATATCCGCTTCCCAGTCGGTCGCGCGGTCACGCGGGTTGGTCGGATTCAGGGTGGCTTCCTTGTAGCCGTAGTCACGGTATTTTTTCTGGATGTGGGCCAGCGTTTCGGTGGCGGCATAGGCCGGCACTGTCTGCGGCAGGAAAACTTCTTCAAGCTGCTTTTCCAGGTGCGGCTTGACCTGCTCGACGGTATAAGCCCGCACGGAAAGCGCGGTGTCCATCATGAGGCGGGCGTTGCGCAGCACCTCTTCGCGCGCATTGTCCTGCAGCAGCTGGCGCGAGATGTAGCCGGCCGCGGCAAAGCCGGCCAGAAAGACCACGATCAACACCAAATTGAATTTCAGTCTCAAGCCCATAGCGCCTCCGGGTGCCCTGCAGTCAGCAGAGCGGGATTGTTCAGCAAGTTCAACAAATTGTTACTATTTTAGTCCTGCCTGGGGGCCATTGTGCCCCGCTCGTCGCACCCGATACACCGGTAGTAATGCCAATTACGGCCAACAGTGATAATCGCTGCCATGTCTTCTTCTCCCAAAGTGCTTTTTGGCTTCCATGCCGTCGGCGTTCGCATCAAAACAGCGCCTCAATCCGTCCTGGAAGTGTTTTTCGATGTGTCCCGCCGCGATGCACGCATGCGCCAGTTCACCGATCGGGCCCGGGAGGCCGGCGTGCGGCTGATCGAGTCAGACGGCTTGCGCCTGGCAAAGATGTGCGGCAGCCACGGCCACCAAGGGGTGGTGGCCCGCGTTGATGTGCTGGCCCAGGTCAAGTCGCTTGACGAACTGCTCGAGCAACTGGAAGAAGCCGGAGTGGCCCAGCCGCTGCTGCTGGTTCTGGACGGCGTGACCGACCCGCACAACCTGGGCGCCTGCCTGCGCGTGGCTGACGGCGCCGGCGCCCACGCCGTGATTGCTCCCAAAGACCACGCGGCCGGCATCAACGCCACCGTTGCCAAGGTCGCCAGCGGGGCGGCCGAAACCATGCCTTATTTCATGGTGACCAACCTGGCCCGCACGCTTGGAGAGCTTAAAGAACGCAACATCTGGTGCATAGGCACCAGTGACGATGCGGAAAAAACGATTTACGACGTCGATCTGAGGGGCCCCGTGGCGCTGGTGCTCGGTGCCGAAGGTGAGGGCATGCGCCAGCTCACGCGCAAGACCTGCGACGAACTGGTCAGCATCCCCATGCACGGCGCGGTGGAAAGCCTGAATGTGTCCGTAGCCAGCGGCGTGTGTCTGTACGAAGCCTTGCGCCAGCGCAGGGCATGACAACGCCGCAGCGCTTCGACCTGGTTGTCGTAGGCGCCAGTTTTGCCGGGCTGGCCTGTGCGCGCGCCGCGGCCAGGGCGGGATTGCAAGTCGCTATTGTGGAAAAGAAGTCTGCTTCAGGCGATAAGCTGCACACCACCGGCATCATCGTCAAAGATGCGATAGACACCATCCCCTGGCTGCAGCAGGTGCCTGCGGCGCTGGTGCGCCAGGTAGATGGCGTGAGGCTCTATTCGCCCAATCTTCGCCACGTGGATTTGCACGCGCCCGGGTATTACTTCTGGGCAACTGACACACCGGCGCTGTTGGACTGGATGTGTGCTTCGGTCCAGGCCGACGGTGTCACGCTGCTGGCGGGCACACTGTTCGAGCAGGCGGCGCGGGACAGCGGCGGCTGGACCGTATCGGTCAAGTCCGTCGCGCCACAGGAGCCGATGGTGCTGCAGGCCCGCTATCTTGTGGGCGCCGACGGCCCCCATTCGCGTGTGGCCAAGGCTTTAGGCCTGTCGCTCAATACCCAGTTTCTCTTCGGCATGGAGCATGAATACGGCCAGGCGCGGCTGGATGCCAACCTGCTGCACTGTTTCATTGACCGCCAGCTCGCGCCCGGATACATCGGCTGGGCTGTCGCGGGCGTGGGCATTCACCAGATCGGCCTGGCCAGACGAATGTCGCGTTCCGGCGTTTCTGTACCCGCCAAACAGGACTGGATGGCGGCTTTCATGGCAAAGATCGCGCCGCATGTGGATGTCGGCGATGCCAATCCGCTGGCGACGCGCGCCGGCATGATTCCCTGCGGAGGGGTGTTGAAGCGGGTGTCCGATGCGCGCGTCATGCTGGTAGGCGACGCCGCCGGCATGGTATCGCCAGTCACGGCCGGGGGCATTCATACAGCCCTGGAGCATGGCGACGCGGTGGGTGGCGCCGTGGCCGCCTTTTTGCTGGGTGGTGCGGTGGACGGCAACGATCCGGCTGACCCGGTGCAAGGGCTGGTGAGGCGCTATCCGAAATTCCGCGTCAAGCGCACCTTGCGCTGGTTATTTGACCGCTTCCAGGCCGACTGGATCTTCAACCTGGCCCTGGATACCGAGCCCATGCGCCAGGCTGCCCGCATGGTGTACTTTCACCGGCGCGGCAAACCGGATTAACAAGCTGGAATGGCCCGATTCGGCCGCTAGACCAGCCCGAACCAGCCTAGCAATGCGCCCGCGCCCAGCAGCCACAGCAGGTGGATCTTGCTGCGCCACACAATGACGGCCGTTGTGGCCGCCAGCAGCCATACCGGCCAGTCTTTCAATGAGCTGCCATTGGCGGTGGCCAATATCCAGCTGGTGGCGATCAGCAACGCCACCACGATGGGCGCCATGCCCTGCTTGAAGGCCCGCACCGCGCGCAGCTCGCGGTTGCGGTGACCCCACTGCGCGGCCAGGTAGGTGAGGGTGGTGCTCGGGATCAGGATGCCCAGCATTGCCACGAAAACCCCCAGCAGCCCGGTCAGCATACCGCCCGCGTTCAGCCCCACGTTCCAGCCCAGCAGCGCGATGAACAATACATTCGGCCCGGGCGCCGATTGCGCGATGGCGATGGACGCATTGAACTGTGCGTCGGTCAGCCAGTGCTGCTTGTCGACCAGGAAGCGGTGCATATCGGGCACGGTACTGATGGCCCCGCCGATCGACAGCAGCGACAGGGAGAGGTAATGCAGGAAGAGATCAAACCATTCCTGCGCGCCAAAGACGAGGTGCAGCGGCTCGGTCATGGCGCCAGCCCGCGGTAAGCGAGCAGGCAGGCCAGACCGCCCAAGCCCAGCAGCACGTAGGCCAGCGGAAAGCGCAGCAGGGCAATGGCCACAAAGCAGGCCGCGCCGAACACGGCGCACAGGTTCAGGCCCAAGATGTTTTTCTTGAGTGCGCCGAACAGCTTCAAGCCAGTGGCGCCGATCAGGCCCGCTGCCACAGCGCCCATGCCGCGCAGCGCGCCGGCCACGCCGGGATGGTCTGCAAACTGGGCATAAACCACCGCCAGCAACAGCACGATCACCAATGGAACAGTCAGCATGCCGGCCAGCGCGACCAGGGCGCCCTTGAGGCCGAAGTAGCGGCCGCCTATCATCAGGGAGATGTTGACGACGTTGGGCCCAGGCATGATTTGCGCGACGGCCCAGTCTTCAACGAATTCCTCGCGCGTCATCCAGCGCTTTTTCTCGACCAGTTCGCGTTGCACGACAGCCAATACACCGCCAAAACCCTGAAGCGCCAGCAAAGTGAATGAGATGAAAAGATCGGAGAGGGATTGAGGTTGCGGGCGGTCTTCCGCGGGTACGGGTGGGGTGCTCATGCACCAATTATCGCCACTTCATCGATGTTCCACAGGCCACCCGCGGGAGACCAAGGACCACCGTCTGCTATTAATAAGATAGCAATTCTGGCAATTGATGTCCGGGCTAAAGGTCGAAAAGGTTTAAATTTTTGGACAGGCTCCGGCTGTAAGCCCGTCGCTGCCGCGGGTCTATAACTTCAACTCCCAGGTTTCACCCACCAGGTCTTTCCCGAAGCCATGGTAAGGCTCGCTTTTCACCAGTGTGAAACCTCTCTTGGTGTAAATCCCGCGTGCAGCGTCCAGGCAGCTGTTGGTCCAGAGCACCATTTTTTTATAGCCCTTGCCGCGCGCAAATGCGATGCACGCGTCGGTCAGGCGACCGCCCAAGCCCAGTCCGCGCGCCTGGGGTGTGAGGATCAGCATGCGCAACTGGGCCACGGTGGCTGATTTACGCACCACAAACACCGCGCCGGCCCGCTCACCGTCGACTTCGGCTATCCAGCATTTCTCCCACTCCGGCTGGTGGTTCTTGAGGTACTTGCCGGCAATGTCGGCCACCAGCGCCTCGAACTCGCTGTTCCAGCCGTATTCGCGCGCATAGATTTCACCGTGCTGCTGCACCACCCAGCCCATGTCCCCCGGCTCCGCGTCGCGCAACAGTACGGTGCGGATAGCGGCGGGCGTTGTTTCGCCGGCCAGCAGCCGCTGCACCGTGGCCATCGCACTCACTACCTTGCGCTGGTCACCCGGCGCCAGCGCGGCAAGCAGTGCGGCCGCCTCGTCACGCGACTGCTGCTGCAACGGCGCAAAAACCGCATGCCCAGCCTCCGTCAGCCTGAGCAGGCTTTGTCGTGCGTCGGCGGGTGAAGGCACACGCGCCAGCCAGCCTTTGGATTCAAAGCGCCGCAGGATGCGGCTCAGGTAGCCGGCGTCCAGCGATAAATCCCGTCCCAGTTCAGTCGCCGTCGGCTGGTCGCGGTGGGCCAGCTCATAAAGCACGCGCACCTCCGTCAGCGAAAACTGGCTGCCCAGGTAAGGGTCCAGCACGCCGATGCGCTGGGTGTAGAAGCGGTTGAAGCTGCGGACCGCCTTGATGTTCGCGGTGGTGGCGACCGGTGCCAAGGATGCCGGAGTAGAGAGGAAGGGGGCGTTTGACGATGCCATGTCTGCTATCGTCAAGCAATTAATTGACAAAGTCAAGTAGTTGCCTCCACCCGTTCCCCATCAGGCCTGGGGTCCGCCCGGTTCAGATCACCCGCCGTGGAGCAGCGGTCGCCACATCCCCACTGTTGGGTGCACCCGTCGGCTCGATCAGCAGCAGGTGAGCTTCTTGTGGCGCCCACGGGCGATGGGATATACCACGTGGCACCACATACAACTGGCCCGGTTTGAGTGTGACAGTGGGCTTGCCGTCGATGTCAATGTGCAGTTCGCCTTTGAGTACCAGAAAAAAGTCGTCGCTCTCCGGGTGCGAATGCCAGCTGAATTCGCCTTGCACCTTGACGACCATCACGTCGTGCCCATTGAATTCACTCACGGTACGCGGCTGCCAGTGGCCTTCAAAGGTGGCGAGCTTGGCGTGCAGGTCTACGGCTTCTTGCATGAGAACTCCTCTTTCATTGCGATTAAATTTCGGTGAAAAGTGAGTTTCCTTGTCCAGCGCCGCTGCGTCTTGTACGATTGTTTCATGTACGAAGCCCAGGCTCAAACTCCCCAGGACTGGGCCCGCTTTCGTCCGGGCGCGCTGGCGGGCGTGACCCAGATGAATGCCCATTTCACTGAACACACGTTTGAGCGCCACAGCCACGAAACCTATTCCATAGGCGTCACAGCCTCCGGCGTTCAGACCTTTCACTGCGGCGGCGCGCTGCACGCCAGCCTGCGCGGCGACGTGATACTTTTCAACCCCGACGAGCCGCACGATGGTCAGCGCGGCACGCAGGAAGGTTTTGGCTACAGCATGCTGTATGTGTCGCAGCAGGTGGTGAACGAATGCCGCGACAAGGAAGCCGGCCTCGATATGGCGGCCTACTTTTGCCAGCCCGTGGTGCGCGACGTTGCCATGGGGCGTGCACTGGCGCGCGCCATAGGCGCGGCAGGGCAGGCGCAGGAGTCGCTGCGCGCCGAAGAACTCACACGCGATGTGCTGGTGCGGCTGCTGCAGCGTTACGGTGAGCGCCGTTCAGGTGAGGACGTGAGCAGGTCCGTCGGCATGACCCGTCTGGCCCGCATCCGCGACTATTTGCGCAGCCATTTCGGCGAAGACATTACGGTGGATGTGCTGGCGCGCGAGGCAGGTCTTTCACGCGTTCACCTCACACGTGCCTTCGCCCGGCAGTTTGGCGCGCCGCCGCATATCTATCTCAACGCGGTACGCATTGAACGCGCCCAGTCAGCCATGCTGGCCGGCCAAGGGTTGGCTGAAGTGGCTGCCGCCTGCGGCTTCGCCGACCAGAGCCATTTCAGCCGGCGCTTCAAGGGCAGTGTGGGTGTGTCGCCTGGAGCCTGGTTGCGGCAGATGAAGCCTTCCGCAATCATCAACATCTGAGCCAGCTTCCATTGCCTGCTCTCGTCAGTATTGAGGAGGCGGTCATTGCACAGCTCATCTAGAATTATTTTTTCCGATTATCTTTTTTTTGAGCTGAATGAACCTCAAAAAGGAACAGGTAATTTCCTTTAATAACCAACACCTGGCCAGATTCAGCGGCCAGCCATACCAAAAAACGGCAAGCCGTAGCTCTTGCGGGCATGCATGACGTTGGATTTAACACATGACCTCTCCGAAGCAACTCGGCCAATTTCTTTCGGCTGTACTCTGCAGCGTGCTGCTGGCCGGGTGCGCCAGTACGGCCATCACCCTGAATCCGTCACCGCAGGCGCCGGTGTGCGACCGCGCGGCTACGGCTCTCGTTCTCTGGGCACCTGAGTGGCGATCTGATCAGAAAGATATCGCCCAGCGCGAGGCGGCTGCTGCAACGGGCCTCAAGAATTTCCTTGACAGTTCCGGGTGCTTCGCGCGCTCGGAGCTACGGCGCATCCCGAATCTCACCTCTGGCGCCATCTCCGCGCAGCTAGCCTCGCAAGGGCGTTCTTTCAACCGGGTGGTTGTCATTGGTGTCCGTGAATTCGGACCTGTGGTCAAGCTGCTGTCTTCTGCTGCGCTGCTTGAAGGGGGGACAGAGGCAGTTCTGCAAGTCACCACATACGCCATGCCTGGAATGGGCCAACCACGCGAATTCACAGTTCACTGGCGAAATGGAGGGCCAGGTGTGGTCAGGGGCGTAGCAGGTCTTCCTGAGGATATGCAGGCCGCGCTGCTCGCCGGGTTGCAGCCAGACAAAGCCGCGAGGTGACGCCCAGTCCTTTCATCGAGAAGGCGCCATGAAATTCGGGCTGTTGTGGCGCTTTCGTTTCCTTCTCTCCGGTTTGGGGATTGCCTGCCTGGTCGTGCTGGCGGGAACAGCCTATCAATCGAAAAGAACTGCTGCAGACCGAACCTTATTCGCGCCTCCAGGTCGCATGATTTCGGTGAGCGGCGTGAACCACCATCTTTACTGCGTGGGTTCCGGTTCTCCAACTCTCGTCCTCGAAGCCGGCCTGGGGGACAATTCTCTGACCTGGTATCCGGTTCAATCCGCACTTGCGCGAAATATGCGCGTTTGCTCCTATGATCGCCCAGGGCTTGGCTGGAGCGATCCAATCGATAGCACCATGCAGCCGGAAGATGTAGCCCGGAATCTGCATGCGCTTTTGAACAATGCGGGCATTTCACCGCCTTATGTGCTGGCCGGCCATTCCCGTGGCGGAATATACGTGCGGGCTTTCTACCATCAGTTTCCTGAGGAGACGCAGGGTATCGTCCTTGTCGATTCGACGCATGAGCAGAGCCCTGCCCACCAGTATCCGTATGCCGCCTGGGACTATTGGAAACAAGCCCTGCAGATGGCAGTTGCCGGACCGTTATCGCGAGTCGGGCTCATAAGGCTGATGGGCATTGCCGATGCTGGCCGCCGGCCTTCTTCCCTGCCGGCAGAAGTGTTGGCGGCAAAATCGGCTATGCAAAATCGGACCGATACCGCGCACGCCGTTGTCAATGAAATTGCTGTCATGCGTCAAGGGCTGGATCCCGCCACACCGCCACCCCTCAGTTTGGGAAAGCTTCCGTTGTTGGTGTTGACTGCCGGTAACCGGGTAGATCCAGGCCTGGTCGAGCGCGAAGCCGGGAAGTCGGGCGGGAATATCGAAGCCGAAAAAGCGCTCGCCGGAATCCAGCAGACTGAGCAGAATGACTTGGCCCGCTTGTCCAGCAATTCACGTCATATCGTGGTTAAAAATAGCGGGCACTTCATCATGCAGGATCAAGCTGAGGAGTTGGTCAGCGCTGTGAGTGAATTTATAAAGCCCATCGCTCTCAGGCTGGAGGGTGAGCGCCCAACCCATCATTCCACCGGACCTGAAAAAGAAGTTGCGCAACACCGTGAATTCAAACGTTGAGATGCCAGCATTCCAATGCTTGAGTTCAAAATGCCCTTTTCTGCAGCGCGCTAAACCGACATCCCCCCAGACACCTCAATCACTGCCCCGTTGACGTAACTCGCCTCGTCGCTCGCGAGAAACGCATACACATTGGCAATCTCCTCGGGCCGTCCCAATCGCCTGAGCGGCACATGAGCCTCCATCTCCTTGAGCACCTTGTCGGGGATCGTGCTGAGGATGGGCGTTGAAATAAAACCGGGGGCCACGGCATTCACGCGCACGCCCTTGGGGCCCAGCTCGCGGCTCCAGGTTTTGGTGAAACCGATTACGCCGAACTTGCTGGCGGCGTAATTCGTCTGGCCGAAGTTTCCGTAGATGCCGACGACTGAACTCGCGTTCAGTATCACGCCGCTGCCTTGCGCTGTCATGGTGTCGGCCACCGCCTGTGCGCAGTGAAAAACGCCGCGCAGGTTCACATCGATCACTTTGTCGAACTGTTCGAGCGTCATTTTCTGCAGGCGCGCATCCTGGGTGATGCCGGCGTTGTTGACGAGGACATCAATACGTCCATACCGGTCTTTGACCTTGCCGACCACTGCATCCACCATGGCGCGCTGGGTCACATCCATCACATAACCGACGGCCTGCGCGCCCAGGGCCTGGCATTGTTTGACAGCTTCGTCGACGCCGGCTTGCTTGACATCGCAGACGATGACGGTGGCGCCCTCCTGCGCAAATTTGAGGGCAGTGGCCAGGCCAATGCCTTGCGCCGCGCCGGTGATGATGCTGATCTTGTGGGTGAGTCTTGGCATGAATGGATAAGGTTTGGAGAGGGACAGGAAATGATGGGCGGCCTGGTTGATGCAGCTCAGTAAACCGGCTGGTGCCGGCGGATTGCATCCTTGACAACATCCGTCAGTGCAAAGCCGGGGCCAAATTTTTGGGCCAGCTCATCGCAGCGCGCTATAAAGGCGTCAACCCCCATGCCATAAATGAACTGCATCGCGCCACCCGTCCAGGCCGGAAAGCCAATACCGAAGATGGAGCCGATGTTGGCGTCGTGCACGGTGGTGAGCACGCCCTCGCTGAGGCAGCGGGCGGTTTCCACGGCCTGGCGATAAAGCAGGCGGTCTTTCAGTTCGTTGATGTCCCAGGCGGCGCCGGGCTTCTCAAACAACGGCTTTAGTTCGGGCCACAGATGTTTCTTCGCACCGGGCTCGCAAGGGTAGTCGTAGAAGCCGCCACCAGCTGCGCGGCCCAGGCGCTTGAGTTCTTTCACCATGCGTTCGACCAGCAGTTCCCCAGGCGTCGCGGTATAGGTCTTGCCCTCCGCCGTGAAGTCGGTGCGGGTCTGGTCGAGCACGTGCACGCTCAGCGACAACGCGGTTTCATCAAGCACGGCCAGAGGGCCTACAGGCATGCCGGCCTGGAGGCCGGCGTTTTCAATCGCCGCGGCGGGAATGCCTTCACCCAGCATGGCCGCGCCTTCCATCACAAAAGTGCCAAACGTGCGGCTTGTGTAGAAGCCGCGCGCGTCGTTGACCACGATGGGGATCTTGCCCAGGGCTTGTACATAGTCAAAAGCCTTGGCCACAGTTTCGTCGCCGGTGTCCCGGCCACGAATGATCTCCACCAGCTTCATCTTGTCGACCGGGCTGAAGAAATGTATGCCGATAAATTTTTCCGGTTTGTCGCTCGCTGTGGCGAGGCTGCTGATAGGCAGGGTTGAGGTGTTGGAGGCAAAAAAGCCGCCGGGCGCCAGCAGTGGCTCGGCCTCCTGGGTGACTTTGGCCTTGAGGTCGCGCCGCTCGAACACAGCCTCGATGATGAGGTCGCAGCCGGCCAGTTCCGCAACCTGGTCGGTCGCAGCGATGCGCGAGAGCAGGGCGCTTTGTTCGCTGGTTGTCATGCGGCCTTTCTCCACACGCGGCGCGGTAAGCTTGCTGCTGTGGGCTTTTCCGGCTTCTGCCTTTTCCCGGCTCACGTCCTTGAGGACGGTGGCAATGCCCTTGCTGGCCTGCGCGTAAGCGATACCTGCACCCATCATGCCGGCGCCCAGCACGCCGACCTTGGCCGGCCTGAAACGCGGAACGGTTTGGGGGCGCGACTGACCACTTTTGACAGCGTTCATATTGAAGAAAAACGTGTTGATCATGGCCTTGGCATTGGCGCCGGTCATGAGTTTCGCAAGGTAGCGGCTTTCAATACGGTAGGCGGTCTCCAGGTCCACCAACGCGCCTTCGGCCATGCAGGCCATGATGGCTTCCGGGGCAGGGTAGAGCCCACGTGTCTGCTTTTTGAGCATGGCAGGTGCAACGCTGAGGGCTGCCGCAATCTTGGGGTTGGCGGGTGTGCCGCCGGGAATCTTGTAGTCCTTGGCATCCCACGGATGTTGGGCCGCGGGGTTAGCGGCTATCCAGGAAAGTGCCTCGCCGCGCAACTCGCTGGCGTCGACCACCAGTTCGTGCACCAGGCCCAGCTCCAGTGCCTGGCGCGAGCCGAATGTTTTGCCTTCAACCAGGTAGGGCTGCGCGCCCACCAGGCCCAGGTGGCGCGTCATCTTGGTCACGCCGCTGGCGCCGGGTAACAGGCCCAGGGTTACTTCGGGTAATCCAAATTGCGTTTTACGGTCGTCCACCGCGACGCGGTAGTGGCCGACCAGCGCGACTTCCCAGCCGCCGCCCAGCGCCGTGCCATTGAGGCAACTCGCCACGGGGATGCCGAGCGTTTCGAGGGTGCGGAAGTTCTTCTTGACGTGCTCGATCTCGGCATAGGCCTTGGGCGCGTCGGCGGGTGTGAGGCGCATCACCGCCTTGAGGTCGGCGCCGGCAAAGAAAGTGCTTTTGGCCGAGGCCAGGATGATGCCCTTGAGCGCAGCCTTGTCCTTCACCACCTGCGCTGTCACTTCGCTCAGGTCGTCCTGCCATTGCAGGCACATGGTGTTGACAGGGGAGTCGGGTTCGTCAAACGTAATGGTGGCAATGCCATCGTCGATTTGGTACTTGATGGTCTTCATGGCGTTCAGATTCTTTCAACAATGGTTGCGATTCCCATGCCGCCGCCAACGCACAGGGTCGCCAGTCCGTAGCGCAGCTTGCGCCGATGCAGTTCATCAATCAGCGTGCCCAAAATCATCGCGCCGGTCGCACCCAGCGGGTGGCCCATGGCAATGGCGCCGCCGTTTACATTGACCTTCTCGTGCGGCACCTTCATCTCTTTCATGAAGCGCATCACCACCGCAGCAAAGGCCTCGTTGACTTCGAACAAGTCGATTTGGTCCACTGTCATGCCGGCTTTGGCCAGCGCCTTGCGTGTGGCCGGCATGGGGCCGGTCAGCATGACTGTCGGGTCGGCGCCGCTCAGCGCCGCAGCCACAATACGGGCACGCGGCTTGAGACCATGCGCCTTGCCGGCGGCTTCAGAGCCGACCAGCACGGCCGCCGCGCCGTCCACAATGCCCGACGAGTTGCCGGCGTGGTGCACATGGTGAATGCGCTCGACCTGCGGGTAGCGCTGCAGCGCCACAGCGTCAAAGCCCATGCCACCTAATTGATCGAAGGCAGGCTTGAGTGAGGCCAGGCCTTCCAGCGTAGTGTGAGGCTTGATGAATTCGTCTTCGCCCAGGATCGTCTGGCCCAGGAAGTCTTTGACCGGCACAACAGAGTTGGCAAAGTAGCCGGCTGCGCGCGCTTTAGCGGCGCGTTGTTGGCTCTGCAGGGCAAAGGCGTCCACGTCGGCCCGGCTGAAACCTTCCATCGTGGCAATCAGGTCGGCGCCTATGCCCTGCGGCACAAACAGCGTGGCGCTATTGGTTTCAGGATCTTGCGCCCAGGCGCCACCGTCAGCGCCAATCGGGACGCGGCTCATGCTTTCAACGCCGCCAGCCACCACCAGGTCTTCCCAACCGGAGCGCACTTTTTGCGCTGCCATATTCACAGCTTCCAGGCCTGATGCGCAAAAACGGTTGACCTGAACGCCCGAAGCGCGGAAGTCCCAGCCGGCCTTGAGCGCAGCCACCTTGGCTATCACCGCGCCTTGCTCGCCCACCGGCGAGACCACCCCCATCACTACATCGTCGATGGCGGCCGTGTCAAAGCCATTGCGCCGCTGCAAGTCGGCCAGCACGCCAGCCAGCAGGTTGACCGGCTTGACCTCATGCAGGCTGCCGTCTTTTTTTCCTTTGCCGCGCGGTGTGCGGATGGCGTCGTAGATGAAGGCTTCGGTGGTCATGGTGGCTTTCCTCGGGAAGGCGAGACGAACAGCGGGCGGGTGGGCGGCTGTTGAAGTATATTCATTTCACAAAGCAGCCGCTTTGCATAAATAAGTTGATGGATTTTGGCCCTTACAGGTGACACCATGATTGAACGCAGCCTCTTCACCACCGATCATGAAGCCTTCCGCGATGCCTTTCGCCGCTTCATGGAAAAGGAAATTGCACCTTTCCACGAGCAGTGGGAGGAGCAAGGCCATGTGGACCGCAAGGTCTGGAACAAGGCCGGCGAGAACGGTTTTTTGTGCATGACCATGCCCGAGGCGTACGGCGGCTCGGGCGCGGACAAGCTGTACTCCGTCATTCAGATGGAAGAGCTCGGGCGGGGTGGGTTTTCGGGCATCGGCTACAGCCTGCACAGCGAGATCGTTGCACCTTACATCCTTCACTATGGCACCGAGGCGCAGAAGCAGAGGTATCTTCCCCAACTTGCGAGCGGCGAGATGGTCGGGGCCATCGCGATGAGCGAACCCGCTGCCGGATCCGACCTGCAAGGCGTGAAAACCACAGCCATCAAGCAGGCTGACGGCGGCTACCTGCTCAACGGCAGCAAGACCTTCATCACCAATGGCTGGCATGCCGACCTGGTCATTGTGGTGGCCAAGACCGACCCGGCCGCGGGCGCCAAAGGCACCAGCCTGATACTGGTGGAGCGCGGTATGCCTGGTTTTGAAACAGGCAAGCGCCTCAAAAAGCTGGGCCTGAAGGCGCAGGATACGTCGGAGCTGTTTTTCACCGATGTAAAGATTCCGGCCGAGAATCTGCTGGGCGGCCAAGCCCACGAAAACCGCGGCTTTATTTGCCTGATGGAGCAGCTGCCCTGGGAGCGCCTGCAGATCGCCATTACGGCTGTCTCGTCAGCGCAGGCCGCGATCGACTGGACACTGGCCTATGTGAAAGAACGCAAAGTGTTTGGCCAGCCGGTAGCCAGCTACCAGAACACGCGCTACAAACTGGCCGAGCTCCAGACCGAGGTGCAGGTCGCGCGGGTATTTGTCGATAAATGCGTGGAGCTGGTTGCGAAAGAAGCGCTGGACACCGCGACAGCCAGCATGGCCAAGTACTGGTGCAGCGACCTCCAATGCAAGGTGATGGACGAATGTGTGCAGCTCTTCGGCGGCTACGGTTATATGTGGGAATACCCGATTACCCGTGCCTACGCCGACGCACGTGTGCAGCGCATTTACGGTGGCACGAACGAGATCATGAAGGAAGTCATTTCGCGGTCCATGGGCCTGGGCGCCAGATAGCGACCCGTTGCCGCGTCAGCTGGCGTTCGCCAAGGCTGGACCCGCTCAGGATGGATCTTTGCTGCGGGTGCGGCTGACGGCACTGAATATGCCGATGCCCAGAAAGATCAGCGCGCCGATGCCGATATAAAGGTGCGGTACGCCGGCGACAACGGCGGCCCAGATCACACCCCCCAGAAAAATCACAAAACCGATCATGTAAAGGGCGAAAGACATGGTTCTTCTCCAGATGGTTATGGCATTGAGTTATGGCGTTGACTATGGGCGCCGAACGGAAGGCAACCTATCGGGGAGAAGCGCTGATGCGTGTCAGCGCAGGACTACCGCGCCGCGCGCGGGTCGCTTGGGGCGTGCGGCCCTACAGGAGGGCTTCATCCCGCGCCGGGACGTCGTTGCCAACGAGGTGACCGCGGGGGTGCATGGGGCGCAGGTATTGGTGCAGGACCAGGGCAGCGGCGCCCACAGCTGAGGCCAGAAGACCATATCGCGCGACGCGCACCGCAGGAGCAGTCACGCCGGCGTGGGTGGCATAGTTTTGCAGCGTCTCCCGCGCAACCTGCACCATGCCGGGGAAACGGTGGCATGACGCACCGCCGACTACCACCACACTGGGATTGAAGGTGGTCCACAGGTTTTGCAGCAACACCCCCAGGTATTGTCCTGACCGCTGGGTGTCCGCCAATTGGCCCAGGGCACCGGAGCCGATGAAGGTCTCGGCGCACCCACGCCGTCCGCATGAACAAAGGGGCCCATCGAGTTGCAAAATGCTGTGGCCGATCTCGCCGGCCATACCCTGCGTACCGGTGAACAACCGGTCGTTGAGCACGATGCCCGCGCCCACACCCACATCGCAGGTAACAAAAATCAGCGAGTCCTTGCTGTCGTTCTCCGAAAATTCATACTCACTCAGCGCGGCGGTGTCGGCTTCGTTTTGCACATGCACCGGTACCGGGGGCAGCCCTGCATGAATCAATGCCTGGGTGATCTGCGGCAAAAAGTCCACGTTGCGCCAGCCAAGGTTGGGGGCAAAGCGGACCACCCCGGTGGCTTCGTCAAACGCGCCGGGCAGTCCGATACCCAAACCGGAAAGTTGCACGCTGCGTGACACCAGCTCAGCCTGGGCCAACACCGTCAGCCTGGCGATCTGGCTGCAGACGTCTTGCGGCCGGGTGCCGCGCAAAGGCTCCTGCGTTGACCACAGCACTTGCCCCAGCAGGGAGACACTCACCACCCGCAAGGTGTCCACTGCCACTTCCACACCAATCAGGCCGCGGGACTGAGCGTCGATTTGCAGGGGCGTTGAGGGCCGACCCACACCGTTGGCGGCAGTCAGGCAGGTTTCACTGAGCCAGCCCTCGTCAATGAGTTCGCGTACCAGAAGGCTGACCGTCGACTTGGTCAATCCGCTATGGCTGGCGAGTTGGGCGCGCGAGCTCCCTGGCTGGGTGCGCAGCAAGCGTAGCAGCACACTGCGATTGATACGTTTGACGAGCTGCTGGTCGCCTGTGGTTTTCATGGCCAATGCGGATGATTCAAGCGATGCGGTGCGGCGCCTGTGTACGTCCTTCCGGTTGTTTGCCCGCGATGATCATGCCGAGAATCTGGTCTTCGTTCAGGTCGGCCGTGCGGTAAGTGCCTACCAGTCGGCCGTTTTTCATCACCGAGAGGCGGTCGCTGAGCGAAAAAACATCGTGCATGTCATGCGTGATCAGGAAGATGCCAACGCCTTCAGCCTTGAGCTGGAGCACCAGATTGGCCACCATGGCGGATTCTTCCGGGCCCAGGGCGGCACAGGGTTCGTCCATGATCAGGATGCGGGCGTTGAAATAGATGGCACGCGAGATGGCCACCACCTGGCGCTGTCCGCCCGAGAGGCGCCGCACCGGCGTATGGATATTGGTGAAGTTTTTGTTCAGGCGGCCAAATACCTTGCGTGCCTGCGCCTCCATGAAGTAGTCATCCAGGGTATTCCAGGCCGTCATTTTTTCGCGGCCCAGGAACAGGTTGGCCACGGCGTCCAGGTTGTCGGCCAGGGCCAGCGTCTGGTAAATGGTCTCGATGCCTTGCTGCTGTGCATCCGCCGGGGTCCGGAGATTCACTTTTTGCCCCATCACATGGATCTCGCCCGAATCGATGGGGAAAGCGCCGGCCAGCATTTTCATCAGCGTTGATTTGCCCGCGCCGTTGTGGCCCAGCACGGCGACAACTTCGCCGGGGTACAGGTTCAGGTTCACGCCGTCCACGGCGTGGACGCCGCCAAAGGCCTTGCGGATGTCCTTGAACTCGACCAGGGGTTCGGTAGTGGTTTGCATTTCAGTGATCCATTGCGCTGCGTGCCACCCGCGACACATGAAACCGCACGGCAAAAGCCAGGGACACCGCGGAACCGGCTTCGCCGGGCCGCTGGTGTTGCTCCCTTGAGGGGGAGGCGCCGAAGGCGCTTCGGGGGTGTTTCATCCTAGCTTTCCTGCGCCCACTTGCGATAGAGCACGTCAAATACCACCGCCACAATCAGCACCTGCCCGATGATGATCATGCGTTTTCCGATGGAGACATCCAGCAGCAGCATGCCGCTGTCCAGCGACTGCATGATGAGCGCTCCCAGGACAGAGCCGATGATGGTGCCGCTGCCACCTGCCAGCGCAGTGCCGCCGATCACGGCGGCCGCAATCACGAACAGTTCCATGCCGGTGCCCAGCGAGTTGGTGCCTGCGTTCAGGCGGGCCACCGACACGATGGCCGCGATGGTGATGAGCACGGCGAGCAGCGCAAACAGCATGAGCGTCACTCGCTTGACCGGAATGCCGACGAGTACCGCGGCGTCGGGGTTGCCGCCCATGGCGTAGACATAGCGGCCGAAACGGGTGCGCTGGGAGATGAAGGACATCACCACCGCCACGGCCGCCCAGATCAGCACCGGTATCGGGATGCCCTGGGGGGCGTCCTTGTTGGGGACCAGGTAGCTGTTCATGGTCGCAGCGAACGCGGCCAGCAGGGCCACGGGTGCAGCCACCAGCAGGACATCCACCCATACGGGCTGGTTGGGCATTTCATGGCGGGTGGAGGCGCGGCGGCGCAAGAGCATACGAATCACCAGCACCAGGCTCACACATGCGGTCAGGATCCAGGTGGCGGTCACACCGATGCCACCGTCATAGCCGCCACCCAGCTGCAGGAACATCTCGTCGCTGACGGGCTGGGTCTTGCCGTCGGCCACCAGAAAGGCCGCGCCGCGCAGGGACATCAAGCCCCCTAGCGTGACCACAAAAGAAGGTACGCCGAGCATGGCGGTAAGCCACCCCTGGTACACCGACACCACCAGCGCCGCGGCCAGCCCGGCAAGTGATGCTGCCGGCCAGGACCATCCCAGGGTGTATTGGAGGTAGGCAATGAGCACGCCGACAAAACCGATCACGGAGCCGACCGACAGGTCGATATGCCGGGCCACAATGATCAGCACCATGACGGTGGACACAATGCCCACCACGGCGGTTTGCTGGGCGATGTTGTAGAGGTTTTCAGGCGACAGGAAAATGCCGCCCGACAGGACCTGGAATATGCCCGCCAGGACGGCGAGCACGCCGCCCATGAAGACCAGCCGCCAGTCGACAGCAGCGTTGCGCAGGAATCGGACGGGAAATTGCATGGTTTTAAGGATGCAGTACTCCCCAGGCAACCTACAGGCTGGTTGCCTTTGCCTGCTTGCGCAGAATGGGGAGCGGGGAGCTGAACGCCTGTATTACTTGCAGGCTGCGACGTTACCGGTGACACCCTTGCAGAGTTCGTCTTTCTTGATCCAGCCGGCCTTCACCACCACGTCGAGGTTGTCACGGGTGATGGGCACTGGCTTGAGGAACTGGGCCTGCAGGGCGATCTTTTTCTCGCCACCGTTCCAGGAGGTCGCGCCGTCGACTTTTTTGCCCGCACCCAGATTGACGGCCGCACTGGCCGCCTGTTTACCGAGGTCGCGGGCATCTTTCCATACCGACACGGTCTGGGTGCCCATGGCCACGCGGTTCAGTGCGGCAAAGTCGCCGTCCTGGCCCGACACCGGCACACCCTTGAGGCCCTTGGAGCTCAGCGCCGCCACGACACCGCCGGCGGTGCCGTCATTGGAGGCGACCACGGCATCGACCTTGCCGCCATTCTTGGTCAGGATCTGCTCCATGTTTTTCTGCGCGACTTCAGGCTTCCACCCTTCGGTGTATTCCTCGCCCACGATCTTGATGTCACCTTTCTTGACGGCAGCTTCAATGATTTCCTGCTGACCTTCGCGCAGGAAATTGGCATTCGGATCGGTGGGGGAGCCCTTGATCATCACGTAGTTGCCCTTGGGCTTGGCCTGGAACACGGCACGGGCCTGCATGCGGCCGACTTCCTTGTTGTCGAACGTGATGTAGAACACGCCGGGCGCCTCGATCAGGCGGTCGTAGGCGATGACGGGTACTTTTTGCTTGGTGGCCTTGTTCACGGCGGGCAGGATCGCGTCCTTGTCCATGGCCAGCACGATCAGGACCTTGGCACCCTTGGCCATCAGGCCGTCAATGTCCGCCAGTTGTTTTTCAGGGGAGCCTGCTGCATCCGCGCTAATGTATTTGGCACCCAGCTTTTCAAGCTGCGTCTTGATGGCGGCCTCGTCGGTTTTCCAGCGCTCCTCCTGGAAGTTGGACCAGCTGACGCCAACCGTCACCTGCGCAAATGCGCCGGCGGCGGCCAGGCTGAGGGCCATTGCAGTGAGGGAAGTTTTTAGTTTCATGGATGTCTCCGATGGTTCTGCCCAGGTCAGGCATGTGGTTTTGAAAACTCAGCTAAATCTCATTGATCGTCCTGCCGCATACAGCACTTCTGAATTAGTTTGAACGACGTACTAATTATGTGGATCTGCAAAAATCCCCGCCTAGGGACAAACCCCTGCATGAGGGGGGAGCATTGAGGTTTTGGACAGTTTTTGTAACGGCAGGGCCTGACAGGAGGCCGGTGAGCGAACCGTTCTACACGGGCGTTTTTAAGGTGGCAGAGCCATTTTTGCCGTCTGCGGCACCCAGTTGGCCTGGCCGGTGTCGCCCGGAAAGTCAGTGCATTAGTGGGCCGCAACAGGCTCAGTAATTCCGAGCTTGATCGCCCAACTGGAGAGCGAGGGCAAGATGGACGGATACAGCTCCACGCCCGATTCCATTTGCCGGGCCGCCAGTGCGATGCCTTTTTCTCCGGGTGTGCGCACGGCCGATCCCTCATGCGCGGGGCGCGACGTGCGGCAGGCGTCGGCCACATGGCCTGTTTGACGGGTGAAGGCATCCAGCCCGGCAAAGGCTCCCGGATCCAGGACTTGCAGGAACACCGTTGCGCCCCAGCCTTCTTTGGGATCGGCGCGCCCATGTCCGGCCAGCCCACCGGTCAGTGCCTCGACCAGCAGCGTCAATCCGTAGCCTTTGTGGCCGGAATCCATGCCGCCCAGCGGGAGGATGGTGCCTTTGGGTTCATCGAACAGCACGGCAGGGTTGTCGCTGGCCACGCCGTAGCCGTCCATCACCCAGGCCGCGGGAAGGCGCTTGCCTTCTTTGTGCAGACGGTTGGTCAGGCCATTGGTGGTCGCGGAGGTTGAAACGTCCATGAGCACCGGAACGCCGCCTGTGGGAATGCCGGCAGAGACGGGATTGGGCGTGAACACGGCGTCCAGCCCGCCGAAGGGCGCGACGCTGGCGGTGTTCGGGTCGGAGCAGGTGAGCAGCATCATCAAACCCTGATCGGTGGCCCGCTTGAGGTAGGCCGCCAGGCAGGCGATGTGATGGCTGCGGCGGATCACCACCGTGCAGGTGCCCTGGATGGCGGCGCGCTCGGTGGCCAGCGCCATGGCTTCCAGTACCAGCCAGGGGCCGGGCAAGCGGCGGCCGTCCCAAGTGACGGCGGCAGGGTGGTCGGCCAACACCGTGGGAGTACCCAGTTTCTCCATGGAGCCGGACTCCAGCTCACCCAGGTAACCAGGTAGCAAGGCCAGGCCGTGGGTGTTGTGGCCCATCAGGTCGGCTTCTACCAGGATGGCGGCCACTGCCTCCGCCTTGGCCCGCTCGAGTCCGGCAGTGGTGAGCAAGGCTCGGGCGTAGCTGATCAGGTCGGTATGGGCATATCGCATGGCTTGTCTCTGTGTTATGTCAATGCCGCCACCGCGGATGCTCTGTTTTTGATAGCGGTCAACGCCGGTTCTGTATGGCCTGGAAGGTCTTTTTATGCTGAAAATCAACGTCGTAGCCCATTTTTGGGGTGTGTGACGACGAAATTGCCTGTTGAAATGCCTTTTGAGCCTGTCCTGAACATTCTAGGGACGAACTTAGGGACGCGTACGCCATGCCATCGGGTGGGCTATTTCACTCCAGCGCCCATAAAAAAAACGGAAAGCAGTTTGAAACTGCTTTCCGTCTTGCGGCTGGCCGGACGAGTTTTAGCTGCCGATGCGTCCGCCGTCGTTCTTGGTGATCACGATGGTGGCAGAGCGCGGACGCTTGCCAGCGCCATAGCCCACGTTGGCCGGCCATTGGCTGGTATAGCGGGCTGGGTCGTTCACATGGGCCTGGCTGGTGTTCTCACCCGGGTGCTGGATGTTGACGAACAGCGTTTTGCCGTCCGGCGTTTCGGCCAGGCCTGTCAGCTCGCAGGCCACCGGGCCGACCAGGAAGCGCTTGAGCTGGTTGGTGCCGGGCGCTTTGCCCACATAGGTGTCCACCGTCAGCGGCCCGCCCGAGGCGCGAGGGTAGCTGAGGCTGACCTTGCGGCCGTCGCCCACCTGGCCGGGCAGCCCGGCCAGCATCATGCAGTTGGTCACATCGGTGTAGGCGCCGTCGTCTGTCTGGATCCAGCAAATGCCCGTGCTGGGGCTGAAAGCCAGGCCGTCCGGGCTGGAAAAATCCTGCTCTGCCGTGAGGCCGGAGAGGTTCACCATGCCGGGCGCCGCGCTGGCTTCCGCGCCGAACAGGTACACGTCCCAGGTGAAGCTCAGGGCCGCCGAGCCGCCAGTGCCTTCTTTCATGCGCAGGATGTGGCCGTGCGGATTGCCCTGCTGGACCGTGGATGTGCCTTTGACGTCGGAGTACGCGCGCGGGTTGGCGCTGTCGGGGGCCAGTTGCGACGAACCGCTGGGTTCGACGCGGCGGTTGCTGTTGTTGGTCAGCGCGTAATAGATCTCGCCGTTGGCCGGGTTGACCGAGCACCATTCCGGGCGGTCCATCTTGGTTGCGCCTACGGCATCGCCGGCCAGGCGGGTGTTTACCGCGATGTCGGCCTGGTCGGCAAAAGCGTACTTGGCATAGCCGGAAATCGCGGAGTTGGCCTGCGAAAGTTCCAGCCATTGGCCGGTGCCGTCGGCATTGAACTTTGCCGCATAGAGCTTGCCGCTGTCTAGGTACTTGTCGCCGGCGGCAAGGCGGTTGGCCGGGGTGGCGTCAGCCGCGTCCCAGCTGGCTGCCGAGACCCATTTATAGATGTACTCATTGCGCGAGTCGTCACCCTGGTAAACAGCCAGCGGCTGGCCGGGCACCACTTTGCCGAAGGCTGCGCTCTCATGGGCAAAACGTCCGAGGCCTGTGCGTTTCCTGGCGGCCTTGGTCTTGTCGTAGGCATCGATCTCGACGATGTAGCCCATGCCATTCATTTCATTGCGGTAGTCGTCGCTGCCGTCGGCGGATGTCCCCGTCTTGGCATTGATCCAGCGGGCGAACTTGTCTTCCTTGCCGGCGCTTTCCCAGCCATGGCGCGTGCTGGCGCCTTCTGCGCGGCCGTAGCGGAGCAGGGCGGTCACGCTCTTGTTGCCTTCACGGGCAGCGTCGTCGCCCTTGGGGCGCGTGAAGTAGCCGGCCCAGTTTTCTTCACCGGTCAAAAAAGTACCCCAAGGCGTTTTGCCGGTACCGCAATTGTTCAGGGTGCCGCGTGTCTTGGTGCCGTTGGGCGAGAATTTGGTGACCATCAGCGGATTGCCCCGCGCCGGTCCGGAAATCTCGATCTCCGACAGTGACGTCAAGCGCATGTTGAATGCGGAGTCCTTGAGGTACTCCCATTTGGCACCTTTGCGGCGCACTTCCACCACGCCCACGCCGTGAATGGCGAGCTCTTTGTCGACTTCGCCGGCCGGGCGCGGCAGCGTGCTGGTGCCGCCGTCGGCGTGCAGGAAGAAGGACGAAAGCTTTTCGTCCGTGGTGGCTTCAAAGTTGATGGCCAGCAGGCCGCGGCTGTTGGCGCTGGTCGAAGGGCGGCCGTTGTTGTCCAGGCCGAACCATTCCATGCCGTCATGGTGGTCGCCGGCGCGGTTTTCGAAGTCGCCATCGGTGCCGTCGTTCTTGTAGGCGGGCGTCGAAGCGGTGAGCGGGTCGCCCAGCGCGTACAGCACGCTAGCGGTGTAGCCTGCCGGCACGATGACGGCATCCGCCAGGCTCTTGGCCACTTCCTTGAAGCCCAGCAGTTTCTCGCGCGGAGCGGCAACGGCTTCTTGGCCCAAGCCTGCGGCCGAAGCGGCCAGGCTCCCAAAAACAGCGGTGGTGGCAGTGCCCACCGTGCCCATCAGGATGGAGCGGCGGCTCAGGCGGGCGTCCAGGACGGCTTCGAAAGACGGATTGTTCGAGGTGTTGTTGTTCAGGTCGTCGGGGTCGACGTAGGAGGCGCTGGAATTGGCAAGGTCTTTGTTCGTGGACATCGTCGGCTTTCGCTTTCTTGTGACAGTGGGGATACCGGTGACGGGATCGTGTTACGGCTGGGCCATTGTGTGAAACAAAGATGACACTCCTGTGACCGGCCCCCGGGATCTGGCTTCAGGAGAATCCCCACATGCCGGACCGGGCTAAGGGCTTGGCACGAAAATCAGGTTCGCCACGTCGCAAAACATCGCGCCTGGCCCGAACTGTCAAAGTAAAAAGTAAAAAGCAGAAAGAAAAGACGACCCATGACGACCACCCTCAAGATCGATTTTGTGTCCGACGTTTCCTGTCCGTGGTGTGTCATAGGCCTGAAGTCGCTGGACCAGGCGCTGGAGCGGGTGCAGGGCGACATCAAGGCTGAGCTGCATTTCCAGCCCTTTGAGCTCAACCCCAGGATGGCGCCCGAAGGCCAGGAAATTACTGAACACATCACCGAAAAGTACGGCATCACGCCAGCGCAAGCCCAGGCCAACCGCGAGAACATCCGTGCGCGCGGCGCGCAGCTGGGTTTCAAGTTCAGCATGGCCGACGAGCCCGGCGGCGGGCGCAGCCGTATCTACAACACCTTTGATGCGCACCGCCTGCTGCATTGGGCGGAACTGGAAGGTACGGATAAGCAAAAGGCGCTGAAAGAGTTACTGTTCAAACGCTATTTCACGGACGGCCAGAGCCCGGCATCGCACGAAGTGCTGGCCAAAGCGGCTGCAGAGGCAGGCCTGGACGAAGCCCGCGCGAGGGAGGTGCTGGCCTCCAGCGAATACGCCGCTGAGGTGCGGGAGCGCGAACAGTTCTACCTGACGCAGGGAATTCATTCAGTGCCAGCGGTGATCATCAATGACCGTCATCTGATCTCCGGTGGGCAGCCCGCCGAAGTCTTCGAACAGGCCCTGCGGCAGATTGCCCAGGCAGGTTGAGCTGCCGTCTGTCGCAGCCAACAAAAAGGGCGCCTTGCGGCGCCCTTTTTTGTTGTCGGGCCTCCTTTCGGCTGGCGATTATTTCTGCTGCTTGGACGAAGATGAACCGCTGGTAGAAGAACCACTTGTGCTTCCCGAACTGCCCTGGCCGCTGGAACCTGCACCGGAGCTGCCGGAAAGGCCTGAAGAGCCGCTGCTGCCCGAGCCCCCCACCTGCGAGCCGGACCCGAAAGATTCGGAATTCTGGTTGCGCGAATTGCTGTCCAGACTGCCGTAGGAAGAACCCATCCCGGAAGAGCCCGAGGCGCCGGAAGAGCCGTAACCGCTTCCCGAGCCGGATCCGCCCCCGCCCTGGGAAGAGCGTTTGCTGCGCCAGCTGTTGAACTCGTCCGAGAACTTGCCGTAACGCTCCTTGCGCCAATCGTCATAGTCCCGGTCGAGGTTGCGCAGCTGTTCGCTGCGCCACTGGTGATAGTCGGGGTCCCAATGGCCGCCATGGGTGCCGCCCTGGGCGCCATACTGTCCAGCCTGGCCGCCGCCGCCCCACTGACCCTGCTGCCCACCACCGTATGAGCCGGGTTGCCAGCCGCTACGTCCCTGGTCATAGCCATACTGGCCGCCTGAACTGGAACCATGACCGCCATAACCCTGGTTGCCATAGCCCTGGTTGCCATAGCCCTGGTTGCCATAGCCCTGGTTGCCATAGCCCTGGCCACCCCCAAAATCGCTCTGGCTGCCATAGCCATAACCGCCTCCGTAGCCGCCGTAACCCCCTTGGCCATAGCTCTGGCTGCCGTAGTTCTGTCCACCACCGCCGTAACCGCCGTATCCACCATGGCCGCCTTGCTCACGCTGGCCATAGCCCTGGCCGCCGGTAAACCCGCCGCGGTTGCCGCCAAAGGTCTGGCCGCCACCACCATAGCCCTGGCCGCCGCCCTGGGCGCCCTGGTAGTCCGCACCGCCTGCGCCGCGCCCATAAGCCGAAGCGTTGTCAGCGCCGTATCCACCGCCATAGCCACTGCTCATGCCGCCGCCATAGCTTCCATACTGCGAGCCCGACGGGTTGAACTGATCCTGCTGACCGCCGCGTCCGCTCCGCTCGGAGCCGTACTCGCGGCCGCCATAGCCACCTTGCTGCTGCTGGTCGTCGCTGCTGCGCCAATCCCGCCGGCTCTGGTCTTCATAGTCACGTGAACGCATATCGAACTCCTTGAAATAAAGGTAAAGGTGCATGGAAAGGGCTGATACAGCGGGCGTTGTTTTACATTTGGCTCGCCGGCCGGCCCCGTTTTTTCTTCCTGGTCCCTCAGGAAACCGGAACACAGGCTTTCTATTTAGCGGCCGCGACGGCGCTGTTTTTGTCAGACCTCTGCCAACCCGGTGTAGGACAAACCAAGCATCGCCATGCCGTGAAACCCGTCGTGGATCGGGAACAAAAAGCGTCCAAATAAAAGCGTTCAAATCCTTGGGGTGACGCCAGCAATGCGCAGACATCGGCGGGTGTTTCCCGCCCGCGCCAAATCACTTCACATCTTTTTTAAGGAATTCCCATGCCCTATGAACTTCACTATTGGCCCACCATCCAGGGGCGCGGCGAATTCGTCCGGCTCGCGCTAGAGGCGGCAGGTGCTGACTACGTCGACATAGCACGTGGCCGCGAGGATGAAGGCCGGGGTATTCCTGCCATGATGCATTTCATGGACAGTGCGGACGTGCTGCAGCCACCTTTCGCGCCGCCATTTTTGGTAGACGGAAAAACCATTGTTGGCCAGTCATCAGCCATCCTTCTCTACCTGGGCCCTCGCCTGGGCCTGGTCGATAAAAGCGAAACCCGGCGCCTGTGGACGCACCAGTTGCAGTTGACGATCGCCGACGTGGTGGCCGAAGCTCACGAGACGCATCACCCGGTGGGAACGGGCCTGTATTACGAAGACCAGAAAAAAGAAGCATTGCGCCGCGCAAAAGAGTTCAGGACGGCGCGTGTGAAGAAATTCCTGGGATGGTTTGAGACCGTGCTGGAGCGCAACCCGCGCAGCGGCGTGCATCTGGTCGGTAACCGGTTGAGCTATGCAGACCTTTCCCTGTTCCAGCTGGTGGAGGGGCTGCTGTATGCGTTTCCCAAGGCCACCCGTCGCGTGTTGAAGAACACACCGCATGTGACAGCCCTGCGCGACAGCGTGGCGCGGCATCGGCGCGTGGCAGCCTACCTGGCGAGCGAGCGGCGCATTCCTTTCAACGAAGACGGTATCTTTCGCCGTTATCCGGAGCTCGATGGCTAAAGGTTTCCTGCCGTGATGCTACCGGCACGGCTACTGCTTTTTGGCTTCAGTCATGACGTCTTTGTTGCTCCTTTTTTTATAGCGTCTCGCGCATTATCTGAAGGGGATAGAGGCCGAAAATCTTATGAATTTTCTGATCAAGCGCCTGCTCGAACCAGCGCGGCTTTCTCCTACAAAAGTGACTGTGCTTGCCTGACCGTGCGCTGTTCCTGCGGGCTGCACTATCAATTCACGTGTCCGGAAATCACGCGTTATCCATCACGTTGTCACATGAGATATCCGGGCAGTTTTTAACTCTGCAAGAGACAAGGAGCAACCATGGCAAAGGAACAGCACGATCAGAATCTTGACCCTATCAGCAAGGAGCCTGGCTCCCATCCTGTAGGCACCGGTATTGGCGCTGCGGCGGGCGGTATAGCCGGGGGCGCGGCCGCTGGAGCGGTTGCCGGCCCGGCGGGCGCTGTCGTAGGCGGCATAGCGGGTGCCGTGGCTGGTGGCATGGGCGGCAAAGAGGCAGCCGAAGCGCTGGATCCCACTGCTGAGGAAGCCTGGTGGCGCGAGAACTACACGCGCGAACCTTACTATGAAAACAGCCGGTCGTTTGACGACTACGCACCTGCGTACCGCCTGGGTTTCCTCAGCCGAAACCGGACTGCCGGAACGTTCGAGGAAAGAGAAAGCGATCTACAGTCGCAGTGGAATACAAGCAAGGAACGCTCAACCTTGAGCTGGCCACAAGCCAGGGTTGCCACCCGCGCGGCATGGGACCGTGCGGGCAGGTACGAGCGCGGTGGTTATGTCACAGGGACGGGAGCCGGTGGCAGCGACGCCGCAGCCAAAACAGTGGCGGCCGCCTCGGTTGATGACGATGAAGATGTCATTGAAGTGTTGAACGATTTGCTGGAATCCTGCCGCGACGGTGAATACGGGTTCCGCGAATGTGCCGAACATGCCAAGGCGCAGGACCTCAAGACCATCATGCTGCGCCACGCGGACGAATGCCGCGCCGGCGGGCTGGAGCTGCAAACACTGATACGCCAGTTGGGCGGTAAACCCGACGACGGCGGCTCCGTCAGCGGGGCGCTGCATCGCGGCTGGGTCTCTGTGCGTGCCACGCTCAGCGGCTACAGCGACCAGGCTGTGCTGAATGAATGCGAACGCGGTGAAGACGCGGCGGTAGCGCGCTACCGGAAGGCCCTGAAAGCCAATCTGCCTTCCGCCATCCGGGCAGTGGTGGAACGCCAGGCCCAGGGCGCCCAGCGAAATCACGACCAGATCAAGGCGCTTCGAGACACCCTGAAGGCCAATTGATCGGGCGGGTGACACAGGAGTTTCTATCAGTTTTTGCCGGCACTCGAGGTTCGGCAAACCAGGGGGCGGCGTGAGCTGCCCCTTTTTTTACCGCTAATTTTTTAGGCGGCTCGCACAATCGACTTGCGCATCCAATTGTTTTCCCTCGCGGGAATAGTCTGAATCGGTGACCTTGCAACCGGAGCGCTGCTCGATGGCCTGAAGAAGTGCTGTGCGCCTTGAGGCCGAACCGGTGACATCGCCTGCAGCGCCTGTTGCAGTCGCTGTCCAGGTACCCGCGGTCAACTGGCTGATGAGGAAGGTACGGCCTTCCACACTGACACGATGTGCAGGAGGATCACCCGCACGGATGGCGCATCCCGCCAGGCCAATGCCTGCGAGTATGACAAGCACCGTATGTGCCTTACGCGAAAAGTGCGTCATGCCCGCGTTTTATAACCGGGCAGAGGTGCGTCCGGGACGATATGCATTGCAGCTTTGGGTTCCGGTACTTTGGGTGGCGCTTTGGGGGCTTTGTTGTCGGGGCATCCCGACAGGAGAAAAGCAGCCAAAGCCGTCAATATGGGAAGCAAGAGAGATTTCATGATGTCTCCAGGCGCATGGTTATCTCGCAACCTGAATGATAGGACGCGGGCTCTGGCGAGGCCAGTGCCCGGAGGCCAAGTCGCGGCGGCCACCTACAGGCGGCGGGTAGGGGAAGGCGTGATGCCCATGCGCTGCAGGGTTTCACTCAGGCTGCGGGGTGGCTGCTGGGTATCCGGTGCGGCGCATTGCTGCTGGTTGGCCGCGTTGCGGGGAAGCCTGCGTCCGAGTTCCGCTGCGATACGGCGTCCTTCGGTCTGGAGGTACTGCGTGATGTCCATCTGGTCTGGCAGTTTGGGGTGGCTCATGTGTCAGGGTTTCTGTTGGGCGATCCAGAGACGAAAAAAAAGCGAAGGCAACGGCCTTCGCTTGTGTCGTTCATGCTGTCCCGGCGTCCTTAGCTATTGCTGCGGCCTTGCTGCCGGGAGCCGGTTTCGCTGGGTTCCATGTTTTCATCGCGCTCTGACTGGTTGCGCGAACCACTTTGGCCGCCTTCCTGTCGACTCTGGTTGCCGCGGGCACTGCCATGCTGGTTTTGCCCGGCCCCGCCCTGGTTCAGTTGGGCGTCACTTGCCTTGTTGACGTTCTGGCGGTCTTGCTGGCCAGGCTGGTTCTGGCCGCGCTGGCCCTGCTGTTGCTGGTTGCCTTGGGCCTGAGGATTTTTCTCCTGGTCCCGGCTTTGATTCTGATTCTGATTTCCGCTTTGGTTCTTCTGTCTTGAATCGTTCTGGTTGGAAGCCATGCTGTTCTCCTTGAGGTAGTGGATAAAGAATGCGAAGTGAGCGGCAAAAACTGCGTGTCTGTTGCCTGTGCTGCTGCCTGCATTTGTCGCTACAACTTCAATGTAGCGGCGCACCCCGTGCTTGCCATGTCGGGCCAGGAGCTCTGGATGTGTAGGAGCCGGACGACAGCACGCCCGTTTTGGGTCAACCCGACCTTGCACGCGGCGCTTTGAAGCCGAGGCGCTTCATGGCGCCGCCCAGGCTGTTGCGGGAGGCCTCATAAGCGCTCCATGGCTTATTGCCAATCTCCAGGCGGGCGCCCAGGGTTTGCGCCGTCCAATGCGCACCGCCCATGAGCGATTCCAGTTCGTCCCAGGCGACCGGAACCGAGACACCCATGCCGGGCCGGGCACGCAGCGACCAGGCCGACACAGTGGTGGCACCGAAGCCGTTACGAAGGTAATCCGGGAAAATTTTGCCAACCCGGTTCCTGGGGCCGCTCTTGGCCACAAAACGCTGGGGAATTACCGCGGCCAGGTGCATTACCACCGCATGCGAGAAATCCTTCACCGTGTCAAAGTCGTATTGACGCTTGAGGGGCACCACGACATGGAGTCCTTTGCCACCGCTGGTTTTCAGAAAGCTGACCAGCCCGAGCTCGTCCAGAAAGGCGCGTACCAGCTGGGTGGCCTCCTGCATTTGCGGCCAGCTCACGCCTTCGCCTGGGTCCAGGTCAAACGTCATGCGGTCAGGCTTGTGGATAGAGCGCGTTGTGGCGTTCCAGGTATGCAGCTCGATCACGTTGACCTGCGTGGCCGCAAGCAGGGCGGCGGCGGAAGGTATTTCCAGCAGCGGCTCATGGTCCCGGTCCAGCGAAGGGTCGAGCAATTTGATGCCGGGAATGGAGCCGGCTTCCGCGTGTTTCTGGAAGAACAGCTCGCCGCCAATGCCGGTAGGCGCGCGTACCAGCGAGGTCGGCCTGGCTTTGAGATGCGGCAGCATGAGTTCGGCGACGCTTGCGTAGTGCTCCATCACGTTTTGTTTGGTGAAGCCCGTGCTGTCATCTATTACCCGGTCGGCGTGGGTGAGGCGCAAGGATTTCAGCGTTGCGGGAACGGGTTTGACAGGTGCCTTCCCGGCTTGTTTCAGGCTGCCCTTCGCGGTGGGTTTTTCGGAAGCGGTTTTTTTGGCAGGGTTCACGGTAGTGCCTTTCTTGCCGCCTGCAAGTGCGGCCGGTTTTTCACGAAGGATGCCGGTGGCGGGTTTGTCGGTGCGCAGTCCCTGGAACACGGAGTGGCGGATATGCCCGCCATGCGTCCATTCCCCGAAGGCCACCTCGGCCAGCAGCCGGGGCTTGACCCATTGCCCTTTGACGCCGGCGGGCAGCTTTGCGAACGGGCTGCGATCAGCGTGAAGTTTTTCCAGCCGGGTTTTCAGGCTGTCCAGCACCTCGTCATTGAAGCCGGTGCCGACGTTCCCGGCGTATTGAAGCGAGCCTTCTTCATCGTGCACGCCCAGCATCAATGCGCCCAGGCCGATGCGCGAGCCTTTGGGTGCGGTATAGCCCCCAATCACGAACTCCTGGCGCAACTGGGTCTTGAGCTTGATCCAGTCCGGCGAGCGTCGAGACACATAGGCAGAGTCCACGCGCTTGCCGATCACTCCCTCCAGCCCGACGCGGCGGGCGGATTCGAGCAGGTTCTGGGGCGACTCTTCAAACGCATCGCTGAAACGGATGGAGTCCTGCGGATGACGGGTGACCAGCGTGCACAGGACCTCGCGGCGCTGGGCCAGCGGCAACTGCCGCAGGTCCAGCCCGTCGAAGAAGGGCAGGTCGAACACGTAGTAGAGGATGCTGGCAGTGCTGGCGCGATCGAATGCGTTTTGTAATGCGCCGAAGTCCGGGATGCCGCGGTCGTTCATCACCACGATCTCGCCGTCGATCCAGCCTGAGGGCAACTCCAGCGCAGACACAGCTTTGGCCAGTCTTGACAGCTTGTCGGTCCAGTCGTTGCCCTTGCGTGTGAAAAGGCGAACCGACGGGCCGTCGATGCGCGCGAGTATCCGGTACCCGTCGTACTTGATTTCATAGACCCAGCCTTCAGGGTCGGCTGGTGGGCGAGTAACCAGCGTGGCCAGTTGCGGCGCGAGCGTTTCAGGCAGCTTCGCCTTGACGGCGCCTTCGGGTATGCCTTCGTCGGCCCGCCTTGCACGCGGCTTTGCCTGGGCTTTGCGTGCCGCCGTTTTCCTGGTGGGCGCGGCGGCTGTCGCGTCGCGCGGAAGCGGTTTTCCCGAGAGCACGCTGTTGGGCTGGGCCTTGAGTATGTCGAATTCCTTCTCGGGCCGCGCAAACTCGTCGTGTTCCTTGATCAGCAGCCAGGGCTCCTGTTTGTCGTCGCCGCGGCCGTGCATGCGCACCAGGGTCCAGCCGCCCTTGAGCTTTTCGCCATGCAGTTCAAATTTGAGCTTGCCGCTTTTAAGGCCCTTTACGGGGTCGCCGATCGGCGTCCACAGGCCGCGGTCCCAGACGATGACATCGCCCGCGCCGTACTGTTTGGCCGGGATGCTGCCTTCGAACCCGGCGTAGGAAATGGGATGGTCTTCCACATGCACGCCCATGCGCTTGACGCTTGGGTCCAGGCTGGGCCCTTTGGGAACAGCCCAGCTTTTGAGCGTGCCTTGCAGCTCCAGCCGGAAGTCGTAGTGCAGGCGGCTCGCGTCGTGCTTCTGGATGACGAAGGTGAGGGCTTTGTCCGAACGGGCTCCGCCGCGCGCGGGCTCCGGTGTGCGCGCGAAGTCACGCTTGGCGCGGTAGGTTTCCAGCAGGTCGCGGGCGCCCATATTGTCGGCTTGCGGCGCCGGAGTTCAAGCCGCGCGCCGCCGTGCAGACGCGTGCGACGCTGACTTGGCCGCGGTTTTCCTGCGCGCGGGCGTTTTGGCTGAAGCCTTGGGTTTGGGGGTTGCCTTGGCTTTGGCGGCGTCGCCGCCGCCTTTGCGCAAACTGCGCTGCAGCAACTCCGTCAAATCGATGATCTTGGCACCGGAGCGGCTTTCGGTTTCCTCGCTCTCCTCTGGCTGCTCCACGCTTTCCAGTTTGCCTTCCTTGGCCTTGCGCTCGACCAGGGCCATGATGTCGTCCTTGAAGGAGTCGCTGAACTGCTTCGGATCCCACTTGCCGGTCATGTCGTCCACCAGCTGTTTGGCCATGGCGAGCTCTTTCTCGCTAAGGCCGGCAGCCTTGGCCCCCACCGGCGGCAGGTTCAACTCTTCCAGCGGCCGTATGTCGGTGCCCCAGCGCAGCAGGTTCAACACAAGTACCGGACCCGAGGGCACCAGAACCGCCAGGTGCTGTTTGGTCTGGATGATCACGCGGGCAACGCCCACGCGCTGGGTTTTGAGCAGGGTGTCGCGCAACAGGGCATAGACCTTCTGGCCCTTGTTGATGGGGGCGACATAGTAAGGACGCTCCAGGTACACGAACGGAATATCGGTATTGGGAACAAAACTTTCGATCTCGATGGTCTGCGTGGTCTTGGGGTAGGCTGACTTGATCTCGTCTTCCGTCAGCACCACGTACTGGCCGTCTTCGTACTCCACGCCCTTGACGATGTTCTCCTTGGTGATCTCTCTGCCGGTGCGCTTGTTGATGCGCTTGTAGCCTACCGGGTCCATGCTGCGCTTGTCCAGCCAGTCGAAGTCGATGCCGCTTTCCGAGGTGGCCGAATGCAGCGCCACAGGGATGTGGACCAGGCCGAAACTGATGGCGCCTTTCCATAAAACGCGGGATGCCATGGTGGATGTCTTCCTTGCGATGTTGCAGGCTGGCCTGCGAGGGCAGGCAGGGTTCTCAGTGCAGTTTCCGGTTCACCCCCATGCGTGCGTGTCGGCTTCCGTTGGGGTGCTGGCGTCGTCCGGAACCGACTGTTCGCATGGGGTTTGTCCTACGGGCCTGGGCGAGGCGCTCCACGCACAATCGGCTGCAACTTTTCAAGGAACTGACCCAATGCTTTCCATGTTTTCACGCCGCAGCGTCACCCGAATTTCCCTTGCCGGCATGGTTGCCATGGCTGCAGCCGCGACGGGCTGCGGTGTGATGGAAAAGCAGTCCAGCCTCGTTGCCTTCACCACACAGCTGCGCGGCGCCAATGAGGTGCCCGCCAATGGCAGTCCGGGCAGCGGTTCGGTCGATGCCGTATTCGATACGAGCACCAACCTGCTTCGCTGGAAGGTCAATTACACCCGGCTCACCGGTCCCGCCACGGCGGGGCACTTTCACGGCCCGGCTGCCATTGGCGCCAACGCCGGTGTGGCTTTGGGTTGGGCCAGTCCCATGCGCAGCCCCATGGACGGGAGCGCGACGCTGACGGCCGCGCAGGCCGCTGACCTGATGGCGGGCCGCTGGTACGCCAACATTCACACGGCTGCCTATCCGGCAGGCGAAGTGCGCGGCCAGATGACGGTGGTGCGCAACTAAGGGGTGTTCGGGAGCCAGCCGGGCTTTCGGCCCCGGATGCGGCGCCCTGACAGTCTCTGTCGGCGTCTGTCCGATTGCCCATAAATGGTTGCGGGCGCAACCGGATTGATTTATAGTTGCGAGCGCAACCATAAATCGAGACCGGTGACCCATGATCAAACTCGAAAGAACCCTGACTTATCGCCTGCACCTGCTGCACAAGCTGACGGACATTGAAAGCCAGCGTGCCTATGCGGTTGATGCAGGGCTGTCGATGAGCGATGGCCGCTGCCTGACGGCCGTGGGCACTTTTGCGCCGTTGTCGGTGAACGACCTCGCGCAAAAAGCCAACCTGAACAAGGGCCAGGCCAGCCGCGCGGCGCAGTCGCTGGTCGACCAGGGCCTGGTCATCAAGGCCGCCAGCCCAACCGATGGGCGTGGCGTGGTGTTGACACTTACCCCCAAAGGCAAAAAGGCGTGGCAGCGTGCCATGCAGGTGGTGGGGCAGCGCAATCAGGATATTTTTGGTGTGCTGAGCACGGCCGAGCGCGCGCAGCTCAGCGACCTGTTCGACCGGCTGATCGAAAAAGCCAGATCCGGCAACGGCGAAACTGAAAATCTCGACGAATGAATCACATCAGAACGTGGGAAGCCATCCAATGACAACACTCTCGACACCAACGAGCGCTGCCTTGCGCTACCAGTCCGGCTTCGGCAACGAATTTGCGAGCGAGGCAGTCGCCGGCGCGCTGCCTGAAGGCCGCAACAGCCCGCAGCGTGCACCGCATGATCTTTACACCGAGCTGATTTCAGGCACCGCCTTTACCGCGCCGCGCGCCGAAAACCGCCGCACCTGGATGTACCGGCGCCAGCCATCCGTTGTGGCCGGTGGCTACAAGCTTTATGCCCAGCCGCAGTGGACGACGGGCGCCGCCGGCGGCAGCATCACGCCGCCCGACCCGCTGCGCTGGAACCCCTTTGCCATCCCAGCGGAGCCGCTGGATTTTGTTGACGGCATCCGCACCGTGGCGGCCAACGGCGACGCCGAAATACAGACGGGCATGGCTGCCCACGTGTATGTTGCCAACCGTTCCATGCAGCAACGTGCGCTGGTCAATGCCGACGGCGAAATGCTGCTGGTGCCGCAGCAGGGCCGGCTGGTGCTGACGACCGAGCTGGGCGTTCTGGATGTCAAGCCCGGTGAAATAGCGGTAGTGCCACGCGGCATGGCTTTCAGTGTGGCTTTGTCTGATGGTGCATCACGCGGCTACCTCTGCGAAAACTACGGCGCGCACTTTCGCCTGCCGGAGCTGGGCCCCATCGGCTCCAACGGCCTGGCGAACGCGCGCGACTTCCTGGCGCCCACGGCAGCTTTCGACAGCGCCTCGGCGCCGGACGGTGGCTTTGAAATCGTCAAGAAATTTGGCGGACGCCTGTGGTCCGCCACGCAAGCCGCCAGTCCTTTCAACGTGGTCGCATGGCACGGCAACCTCGTGCCCTATAAATACGACACCGCCCATTTCATGACGATTGGCTCCATCAGCTACGACCATCCGGACCCGTCCATCTTCACCGTGCTCACGTCGCCGTCTGACACGCCGGGCACGGCCAACTGTGACTTCGTGATCTTTCCGCCGCGCTGGCTGGTGGCGGAAAACACCTTTCGCCCGCCCTGGTATCACCGCAACCTGATGAGCGAATTCATGGGCCTGGTCTACGGCCAGTACGACGCCAAGCCCGAGGGCTTCAAGCCCGGCGGCGCGTCGCTTCACAACTGCATGGTGCCGCACGGCCCTGATACCGAGGCGTTTGAGAAAGCCAGCAACGCCCCGTTGACGCCGCACAAGCTGGACAACACGCTGGCCTTCATGTTCGAAAGCCGCTACCGCTTCATTCCCACGGCCTACGCGCTGGAGGACGGGGCGCTGGATGTCGGCTACAACACTTGCTGGGCCGGGCTCAAAGACCAATTCAAGGGCTGATACGCATGAACGAATTACTCAACGCCACTCACGACCCGCAGCTGCGCAGCTGGGTCGCGTCCGCCAACGAGGCTGGCAGCGACTTTCCGGTCCAGAACCTGCCGTTTGGCACCTACAGCCAGGGACCGCAAGGCGCGCGCAAGATAGGCGTTGCCATTGGCAGCCAGGTGCTGGATGTACGTGCGGCCGGGCTCGTCGATACCGCCGACATGAATGAGCTGATGGCGCAAAGCCCGCAGGTACTGAGTGCGCTGCGCGCGGCCCTGTCGCAAGGCCTGGTAGAGGGCAGTGCACAGCAGGCCGCGTGGGAGCGCTTTTTGTCCCCGCAGGATTCAGTCACCCTGCACCTGCCTTGCCGCATCGGCGACTACACCGACTTCTACACCGGCATCCACCACGCCACCACCGTCGGCAAGCTGTTTCGTCCCGACGCGCCGCTGCTGCCCAACTACAAGTGGGTGCCGATTGGCTATCACGGCCGGGCATCGTCGATCGGCGTGAGCGGCCAGGTCTTTCACCGCCCGCTGGGCCAGACCAGAGGGCCCAACGAAGAGGTGCCGGTCTTGCGGCCTAGTCACCGGCTCGACTACGAGTTGGAGCTCGGCGTGCTGGTAGGGCAGGGCAATGCGCTGGGCGAACCCATTGGCATGGGCCAGGCAGAAGCACACGCCTTCGGCATGGTGTTGCTCAACGACTGGTCAGCGCGTGATGTGCAGGCCTGGGAATACCAGCCGCTCGGCCCCTTCCTGTCCAAAAACTTTGCCAGCACCATCTCGCCGTGGATCGTCACGATGGAGGCGCTGGCGCCGTTTCGTGTGCCTTTCGTACGGCCCGACGCCGACCCGCAGCCCTTGCCCTACCTGGACTCGGAGGGCAACCGCCGCCAGGGCGGCGTGGACGTGGCGCTGGAGGTTTGGATTGAGACCCAGGCCATGCGCGAGGCAGGCCAGGGCCCCGCGCGCCTTTCGCAGTCGAACTTTCGTGATGCCTACTGGACGGTGGCGCAGCTGCTCTCGCACCACAGCGTCAACGGCTGCAACCTGCAGCCCGGCGACCTGCTGGGTTCAGGCACGCTGTCGGGCCCCCGGCCTGAGCAGGCTGGGTCGTTGCTGGAACTGAGTATGGGCGGGAAAAACGCGCTGACCTTGGCGAACGGCGAGACCCGGACTTTCCTCCAGGACGGGGACGCCATCATCCTGCGTGCAAGTTGTGCGCGTGAGGGTTTTCGGCGCATTGGTTTTGGCGAGTGCCGGGGGCAGGTGCTGCCGGCCAGACGGCTGCAGTGAAGCCTGAAGCTCTGTTGCTATCAATTTAATAGTTGCTTGTGCCCGTTAAATAAGGGCTTCAGGCCGTTTCCCTAGTTAAGAAACACGGTTTTGATACTTCGGCCGGCAACGAAGCATCCCGCGGGCCACCTGGGCAAAAATGACGCCCATGCATCCCGAACACATCCTTGCGGCGCCCAGCCACCCCAATCCTTACCCTTACTACGCTGCGCTGGTGGCTGGCCCGCCGCTGGTGTTTGACGCGCCACGCAAGCTCTGGGTCGCGGCCAGCGCGGCCGCGGTCAATGCCGTGCTGGGCAATCCGGCATGCCGTGTGCGGCCGGCGGCTGAGCCCGTGCCGCAGGCCATCGTGGGGTCGGCGGCCGGTGAGGTGTTCGGCCAATTGGTTCGCATGAACGACGGCATCCGGCACGACGCACCCAAACTGGCCTTGCAGCGATTTCTGGCCGCGCTGGACCTGGACCGCGTGGGTGCGCGCACCAGATTGATTGCGGCGAAGGCCATGGGCGATGAGGCCTTGCGCGGAGCGGCATTGTCGCAATGGGTTTTTGATGTGCCGGTGATGGCGGTCGCTGATGCCCTGGGTTTTGCGGAAGCCGAATTGCCGCGCGTTGCAGGCTGGACGCGCGACTTTGTGGCGTGCCTGTCGCCGCTCAGCACGCCAGAGCAACTGGCTGCGGCCGGTGATGCTGCAGCGGCTTTGCTGGCAAGGTTCTCGGCGCTGGTGCAGGCGGACGCAAGCCCGGGCAGCGCCGTCGCCCGCATCCAGCAGGAAGCGCACGAGGCGGGCTGGCATGACGTCGCGGCACTGCTCGCCAACCTGGTCGGCTTGCTGTCGCAGACCTGTGAGGCCACGGCCGGGCTGGTCGGGAACAGCCTGGTGGCACTGGCCACACAAGCGGGCCTGGCCGAAACGGTGGGCCACGATCAGGAACGTTTCCTACAGATGGTCAACGAAATCAGCCGCCATGACCCGTCCATTCACAACACACGCCGTTTTGTGGCGGAGGCGACAGAGGTGGCCGGCGTTTCGCTGCAGGCTGGTGATGTGGTCCTCGTGGTCTTGGCGGCGGCTGGCCGAGACCCTTTGTGCAATCCTCAGCCTGAGCGCTTTGTTCTGGATCGCGCGGACCGCCATGTGCCTGGCTTCGGCCGCGGCGCCCACCAGTGCCCGGGGCAAGCGTTGGCCTGCAACGTGGCTGCCGCAGCCGTCAGGGCCCTGCTGGAGTCAGGCATGCGGTTACCTGCACCGGCAAGCTGGCATTACCGGCCTTCCATGAATGCCCGCATCCCGGTTTTTTCTGATTGACGTACTACGCGAAAGCCCCCCATGATCGCCATCATCTTTGAAGTGCAGCCCGCTGAGGGCAATATGCAAACTTACCTTGATATCGCAGCGGCGCTCAAACCGCAGCTGGAGCAAATCGACGGGTTCATCTCCGTCGAGCGCTTTCAAAGCCTGAGCAATCCCGGCAAGTTGCTGTCGCTGTCATTTTTCAGGGACGAAGCCGCGGTGCTCGAGTGGCGCCGCCTTGAATCTCACCGCAAGGCGCAAAGCCGCGGGCGCGGCGGTGTGTTTGAAAACTACCGCCTGCGCGTGGCCCATGTGCTGCGCGACTACGGCCTGAATGAGCGCGATGAGGCACCGGCGGACAGCCGCGAGCGGCACAGCTAGGCGCTACCAGGTCTGGCGCGCTTGCGCTTCCAGTGGGGCGGCCACCACCACCAGCTGAGCAACACCAGCACACCAAACGCGGTGTAAGCCACGGTGAACACCCACGCCGGCGCATTGAAAAAGATCAGCCTCGACAGCCAGTGCTCGATGAATGAGCCGACGTAGCTGCCTTGCCCCGCTTGCAGCCGCAAAGACTGCTCCCATACCGTGAGCGGGCAGATTTCACCCAGCCAGCTTTGTGCCACCACAAAGCCGATCAGCGCCAGGTGCGCGAGCCTGACCCACGCAATGCGCACCCAGGCCCAGCCGCGCCAGCCGCCGGCCATGAACAGCAACTGGCCCAGCACGGCAAAGGCGACGATGCCCACGTGGAGCACCAGGATCAGGTCAGCGAGCAGGGCGGCGGTGAAAGGAGTCATGGGCGCGTGGCAAGAAAATGGACAGGCCAATCTGGTGGCCATTCGTGGTCATGAGGCCACTTTAAACATGCCAATCTTGCATGGACACGTGTTTGTAGGGCTTAAATGCCAAATAAAGAGGCAAAACTCAGGGTAAACCTTACAATCGAGGGTTACCCATCCAGCCCATGAACGCCCCCGTCGACGTCTCCTTTTTTACGCGCGCCGCCAAGCCGCTCACCAGTTACCGCAAGTACTGGGCGGCCCGCTTTGGCACGGCCAAATTCCTGCCCACCAGCCGGGCCGAAATGGACGCGCTTGGCTGGGACAGCTGCGACATCATCATTGTCACGGGCGATGCCTACGTAGACCACCCGAGCTTCGGCATGGCCGTCATCGGCCGCATGCTGGAAGCCCAGGGTTTTCGCGTCGGCATCATTGCCCAGCCCGAGTGGCAAAGCGCCGACCCCTTCCGCGTGCTGGGCAAGCCCAACCTGTTCTTCGGCGTCACTGCCGGCAACATGGACTCGATGATCAACCGGTACACGGCTGACCACAAGATCCGCAGCGATGACGCCTACACCCCCGGCGATGTGGGCGGCAAACGCCCCGACCGCGCGGCACTGGTGTATTCACAGCGCTGCCGCGAGGCCTACAAGGACGTGCCCATCATCCTGGGCGGCATTGAAGGCTCGCTGCGCCGCATCGCGCATTACGACTACTGGTCTGACAAAGTGCGCCGCAGCGTCGTGGTCGATGCCAAATGCGATTTGCTGCTGTACGGCAACGCAGAGCGTGCAATTGTTGAAATCGCCCACCGCCTCGCCGCCAAGGAGCCGGTGACCAGCATCACCGACGTTCGCGGCACGGCATTCATTCGCCGCAGCGGCGACGAAACCGCCAATGGCTGGTTCGAGATCGACTCCACCAGCGTCGACACACCGGGCCGGGTCGAAGCGCACGTGAACCCGTATCTGATGATTTCCGACCAGGCGCGCGAGCAGGGCGCGACGTGCGCGCGGGAAGACGAAGCCGCTGAAGTGGCGGTCAAGGCCGAGGCCGGCGCGAAAGCCAACCCGGCCATCAAGCCGCTGACCTTCGTCGCCAATCCCAATCTGCCGTCCACCGTGCACACCGCGCAGGGCAAGATCAAGGTCCCGCCGCGCGACCGCTCCGTCATCCGCCTGCCGTCTTACGAGCAGGTCAAGAGCGACGCAGTGCTCTACGCCCACGCCAACCGCGTGCTGCACCTGGAGACTAACCCCGGCAACGCTAGAGCCCTTGTGCAAGCCCATGGCGAAGGCGCCACGGCGCGCGACGTATGGATCACGCCGCCGCCCATCCCGCTGACCACGGCTGAGATGGACTACGTGTTCGACCTGCCGTACGCACGCTCGCCGCATCCGCGCTATCTGGATGAAAACGGCAGCCATGACGGCGCGACCAAAATCCCGGCATGGGAGATGATCCGCTTCAGCGTGAACATCATGCGCGGCTGCTTCGGCGGCTGCACCTTCTGCTCCATCACCGAGCACGAAGGCCGCATCATCCAGAGCCGCTCTGAGGACTCGGTGATCCGCGAGATCGAGGCGATCCGCGACACCGTCAAGGGCTTTACCGGCGCGATCTCCGACCTGGGCGGGCCGACCGCCAACATGTACCGCATCGGCTGCAAATCGCCTGAAATCGAGGCCGCTTGCCGCAAGCCGAGCTGCGTCTACCCGGGCATCTGCTCCAACCTGAACACCGACCACAACCCGCTCATCAAAATGTACCGCCGCGCGCGGGCCTTGAAGGGCGTCAAGAAAATCCTCATCAGCTCCGGCCTGCGCTACGACCTGGCCGTGCAAAGCCCCGAGTACGTGAAGGAACTCGTCACGCACCACGTCGGCGGCTACCTGAAGATCGCCCCAGAGCACACGGAGCAGGGGCCGCTCACCAAGATGATGAAGCCCGGCATCGGCAGCTATGACAAGTTCAAGCAGATGTTCGAGAAGTACAGCCTCGAAGCCGGCAAGAAGCAGTTCCTCATCCCGTACTTCATCGCCGCCCACCCGGGCACCAGCGACGAAGACATGATGAACCTGGCCATCTGGCTCAAGAAAAACGGCTTCCGCGCCGACCAGGTGCAAACCTTTTACCCGAGCCCGATGGCCACGGCCACGACGATGTACCACACCAACAAGAACCCGCTGCGCAAGATCACGCGCGACAGCGAGACGGTGGACATCGTGCGCGGTGAGCGCCGCCGCCGGCTGCACAAAGCCTTCCTGCGCTACCACGACCCCAACAACTGGCCGGTGCTGCGCGAGGCGCTCAAGGCCATGGGCCGCGCCGACCTGATCGGCAACGGCAAACACCATTTGATCCCGACCTTCCAGCCGATGACCGACGGCAGCTACACCAGCGCGCGCCGCAAGAACTCGACCGGCACGGCCGCCACGGTGAAAGCGTCTCCCGTGGTCAAGGGCCGTTTGCTGACCCGCCACACCGGCCTGCCACCGCTGGCGCAGGGCACCGGCGGCAAACCTGGTGGCCGCAAGGGCCGCTAGGTGCATCCATGCGGTGCTTGCAGGCATAAAGGCTCCGGCGGGGGCCTTTTTTATGATGAAATTGGCTTCAAACCCAGTAAAAATCGGCGCAAGCAGCTATTAAATTCATAGCATTCGTGCGTACGGCTTGCGGCCTGGGCGCGCCGGCCAAGCCTCATGGGCAGCGCATTCCAGCAATATTCCAGCAATATTCCAACAATATTTTCGCCAGCGTGAATCCTTTTGCCCGCACGACCCCTCCTTGCAGCGATGCCGCGTTTTGACGGCAGCCAAAGGAAGTTTTATGTTCTATCGCAAAAATGTGGGACCCAAAGAACGTTGGGTGCGTGGTGTGTCCGGCGCCTTGATGGCCGCTTGCGGCCTGGTTGTACTGGGTGTCACACCGCTTGGGTTGCTGGCGGCCGGCGCTGGCGTGGTCACGGTACTGACAGGGTTGTTTGGTTTTTGTCCGGGTTGCGCTATGGTGGGCCGCAAGCTGGAAAGCCGGGCTCATGTAGATGGCCATTGAAACGGCCCTTTTTGCCGCAGCGCAGGCCGGTGATCCGGCCGCGCTGGCCTCGCTGCTGCGGCAGCTCCAGCCGGATGCGCGCCGTTACGCCCGCTACCAGTGCCACCGCGGCTCGGCTATCGAGGACGTGGTGCAAGAGGCGCTCATCATCATCTACCGCCGCGTCGGCACTGTGCGTGACGCCGGGGCCGTGGCTGGCTGGATGTTCAGGATCATCGCGCGGCTGTGCATGCTGCCGGCGCTTGCGCTGATGCGCGGCACGCAGGTGCTTTCTGAACACGACGAAGGCAAGTATTTCGCGCAGATGCCGCAGGACGAGCTGCGTATCGACCTGGTCCGTGCGCTGGAATCCCTTCCGCTGATGTACCGCGAGGTGGTGTTGCTGCGCGACATGGAGCAGCTCACCATCACCGAAATCGCGCAACGCCTGCAGCTCACCCGCGAAGCGGTCAAAAGCCGTATCCACCGGGCGCGCGCCATGGTGCGTGAATATCTTCGGCCTGATGGCGTTGTGCGTGAAAAGGCTGGTGGATGACGCGGCTTCACCGTCATGGATTCTTGCGGCCAGCGGGAGAGTGTAGCCAGGGCTGCCTGGGATGTGGTTCTCTGGCAAGATAGGTAGAGGCAGGCCGTCAGGTCTTCGACCTTGCCTCCGTTCATCCCTTCTGGAGACACCATGGACATCGCCCGCAAGGCACTTGCCGCTTTCACCATGGCAGCCGTGCTGGCCTCTGCCTGGCTGGCGCCGCTGGATGCGCCTGCCATGCAGCAGGTGGATGCCGGCCTGAAGCGTGCGCTGGTGAGTTTTGCCACGGCGCGGTTGCTCAATGGCGTGATTTCGGTCGCGCAGGGCACAGAAGCCTCCGTGCAGCCTTTTGGCGTGGGTGTGACTTTCACCCCGGGGCAGATCCTGGATCCCGTCAATGACCTGGTGGAGCAGTTTGCGCATCTGATGCTGGCGGCCAGTGTGGCCTTCGGCGTTCAAAAAGCCTTGATCAGCATTGGCAGCTACTGGCCGGTGTCGCTGGCGCTGAGCGCGGCGGTGCTGGGCTGGTGGTGGTGTTACCTGCGCAGGCCGCAGGTGCCTTTGTGGCTGTCAAGGCTGCTGGTGATCCTGCTGATGCTGCGCTTTGCGGTGCCGCTGGTTACCTTGGGCACCGACTTGCTGTGGCAAAAATTCCTCGCGGCCGACTACGCCGCCAGCCAGCAGCTCATTGATCGCACGGCCGGCCAGACCGACAAGCTCAATCCAGCCGTTGCAGCGGCGCCCGACAACCGCAGCATGGTTGATACGCTGAAAGACTGGCTGGCCAAAAACGGTGACGTGGCAAAACACTTCGAGAACCTCAAGCGGTCGGCTGAGCAGGCCACCGAGCACATCATCCGGCTCATCGTGATCTTTGTGCTGCAGACGCTGGTGATTCCGCTGCTGCTGTTATGGGCGCTGTACGGTTTTGTCAGGCAGCTGTTGCTGGGGCAGCGCTGGCAAAGGCTGCCGTCAGCCTCCACCCTGTATTGATGCGTGAGAGAAGGCGTATTCGGATTTTTATGCATCAAATAGCCTCTATGTCCAAGAGAAACACGCGCAGGCAGCTCCTAATTTGATAGCGTGTGCAGGGGAATGTCCTGGTCCTGCGCCAGCTTCTCCAATTCCTTGCGCGTCTTGCCCAGAAGCCAGGCCTCAATAGCCGCATGCGTTGCAGGCGCAAACATGGTCTTCATGCTGGAAGCGGCCACGCCGGCCGCCGCGCACAGGCTGGCGGCAAAGTGCGGCTCCAGTGCGGCGAGCGCTACGCGTCCGTCCTTGCAGCGGTAAACGCGGTAGCCCGCATGCCCGCCGCCCACCGCAGCGCCGGGCTGGGTCAGACCCCAGGCCCGGGGCAGGGCGAGGTAACCGGCTGCGCTGGAGAGGGCGACTTCGAGAAAGACGCCCTTGCCCTTTGCCCGCTGGTGCATCACTGCCTGCAGCACGGCCCCGCTGGCCATCAGAGAGCCGCCCATATCGGCGTACAGCGTGGCGGGCAGGTCCACGCCCGTGATCAGGTCATTCTGTGCCAGATAGGTCAGGTCGTGGCCGGGCTCGTCCGCCCGTTCCCCCGGGCTGCCGACGATGGCGACCTGGCTCAGGTGCGGGTGTTGTTTGTGCAGCGCTTTCCATGTCAAGCCCAGCTTGGTCAGCGCCGCCGGCCTGAAAGAGGTGAGCAGCACGTCGGTTTTCGCCAGTTCGCGGTGCAGCAGCTTTTGGCCGCGCCCGGTTTTCAGGTCGGCAACGGCGCAACGCACCCCCGCGTGCAGCGCGGCATAAGCAGTGGGGTTGTACAGCTTCATCGGGTCACCGGATGCGCCAGCCGGCGCATCTCCCGGCGGCGGCGGTTCCAGCTTCACACAGAGGGCGCCCATCTCGCGGCAGCGCATCAGGGCCGCCGGGCCGGGCAGGTTGAGTGCCAGGCTTAACACTCGCACGCCTTTGAGTGACTGTATCGGCTGGGCCGCGACGCTTGTGGCTGTTGATGCGGTTGAGGAGGCCGTTTTACGGGTGGTGGGTTGAGCGGGTGTAGGCGGCATGGAGATCCGGGCTGTAAACGGGGAGGGGCCGCGAAGCCTTGGGGCGCCAGGCGGTTTTGCGGCCAATTTAACCGAAACCTTTGGGCGGCGTCCCCGCTGCCTTAAGGGTTTGGCCACCAAGGGTGGAAATAATTACTGTTTTAGAGCTATTAATTATTGTTTTACAGTAATTAATCTGGGACACTGGAGGCCTTTTAACAAGGCAAGAGGTGCTCCCCTTGAAAAATACCGCAACCCCTACGGCCCTTGCAGGGCCTGACGTGCAGGGCATCAGCAGCGTGCTGGCCTGGGCTTGTGCTTTGCTGGCGGTAGCGTTGCCGCTGGCGGTGGCCTACCACCTGCTCAGCACCCCGGTTGAGAGCCTGCTTCTGCGCGCGGGTGTCATGCTGTCGGCATCCCAAACCGCGGCGCTCGACATCACGGTGGGCCAAAAAAGCCTGGCCGCCTTGCTGGGCGTGCTGCCGGTGTGCTGCGCGTCGTACGGACTGGTGTGCGCCATGCGCTGCTTTTCCGGCTTTTCGCAGGCCGAATATTTCAGCGTGCGCACCGTCAAATACCTGCGTGGTTTTGCCGCCGGCATTTTCGCGTCGGTGGTGGCCGGCGTGCTGTCCGCCACGCTGATCACCGTGGTGCTGACATCGGGGGCGCCAGCCGGGCAGCGTGCTTTTGCGGTGGGCCTGGGCAGCAATGAGCTGTTGACGCTGCTGTTTGCCGGCATGGTCTGGCAGATCGCCGCCGTCATGGCTCGGGCTGTGGCGCTGGCTGAAGAGAACGCGCAGTTCGTCTGACCTTCTTCCGTCCACCCGAATGCCCATCGTCGTTAAACTCGATGTGATGCTGTCTGAACGAAAGGCCAGGTCCAAAGACCTGGCCGCGTATGTCGGCATCACCGAAGCCAACCTCTCCTTGCTCAAACAGGGCAAGGTCAAGGGTGTGCGCTTCGACACGCTGGTGCGCATTTGCGAATTTCTCGATTGCCAGCCGGGGGACCTGCTGGTGTACCGGCCGGACGACACCACCTGATTCACCGCTCTGGAGCTTCCTCATGAAACGTCTTGCCATCACCGCGGCCCTGGTCGCCCTGCTCAGCGCCTGTGCTGATATCAACTGGGAGCAAACCGCCCGGGAGTCCGTCAAGTCAGCCTGCCGGGGCGCGAGCAATTGCAGTATTCCCTGCGACCGTGCCAACCCGGCCACCTTCAATGACCCGCAATGCCTGACGGGCGGCAGGCGTTCATCACCATAATGGCCATCATGAACACCAGTCAGAAAATTACTTCAGCCGCAGCAAAGGGAACAGCATGAGCGCCAGCGTCGAATTCGTCCGCTATGTGCGTGAACTGCTGGCCCCGCTGGGCGACATCCGCGACGGTAAGTTTTTTGGCGGCCATGCAATGAAGCACGGCGGAAACCAGTTCGCCATGGTGATGGGCAACACCCTGTACTTCCGGGTGGACGACATTTCGCGGCCGGCGTATGAGAAGCAGGGCTCCAAACCCTTCAGCTACTCAACGAAGAACGGTGTGGTGCAGGTGCGAAAATACTACGCCGCGCCTGCCGAGCTGCTTGATGACCCGGCGCAGTTGCTGGCGTGGGCCCGGCAGGCGATCAGTGCCGCGGGCACGGCCTGACAACCGCAACGGGAAAAGCACAGCCCTAAAGCGGCAGGCCGACGTAGTTTTCGGCCAGCGCCGTTGAAGCCGCCTGCGAATGGATCAGATAATCCAGCTCGGCCTCCTGGAGTTTCTGCCCGAAGCCGCCTGCATCGGGAAACTTGTGCATGAGGGACGTGAACCACCAGGAAAACCGCACAGCTTTCCAGACACGGCGCAGGCAAGTGTCTGAATAGCCGTTGATGCCGGCTTCGCTGCCGCGGTAAAACTCTGCCAGTGCACCTGCCAGATACCGGACATCGCTGGCCGCGAGGTTCAATCCCTTGGCGCCTGTGGGCGGCACGATGTGGGCGGCGTCGCCTGCCAGGAAGAGGCGGCCGAAACGCATGGGTTCGGCGACAAAGCTGCGCAGCGGTGCGATGCTTTTTTCAATCGACGGACCGGTGACCAGGCTCTCTGCCAGTTCGGGCGCCAGACGGCTGCGCAGCTCGTCCCAAAAAGCGTCATCGCTCCAGTTCTCCACCTTGTCATCAAGCGCGCACTGCACGTAATAGCGGCTGCGTGTGTGGCTGCGCATGCTGCACAGGGCAAAACCGCGCGCGTGGTTGCTGTAGACGAGTTCGTGAGAAACCGGCGGCGTCTCCGACAAGACGCCCAGCCAGCCGAAAGGGTAGACCCGCTCAAAGGTCTGGAGTGCATTGGCCGGCACGCTGGCGCGGCTCACGCCGTGAAATCCGTCGCAGCCGGCGATGAAGTCGCACTCCACTTCATGCGCTACACCGTGTTGCACATAACGTACCTTGGGGCGTGGCCCGTCAAAGTCATGAAGGCTGACGTTTTCGGCTTCATACGCGGTTGCCAAGCCTGCTGCGGCGCGCGCGTCCATCAGGTCGCGCGTGACTTCCGTCTGGCCGTAGACCATCACCTGTTTGCCGCCGGTGAGTTGCTGCATATCAATGCGGTGATGGGCGCCGCCAAAGCCCAGTGCGAAGCCGCCATGCACCAGTCCCTCCTTGTGCATGCGGCTACCCACGCCGGCTTCGTCAAGCAGGTCGGTCGTGCCTTGCTCCAGCACGCCCGCGCGGATGCGGCCCAGCACGTACTCCTTGCTGCGCTGCTCAATCACGATGGCGTTGATGCCGGCTTTATAAAGCAGCTGGCCCAGCAAATGCCCGGCGGGGCCGCCGCCCACAATGGCTACCTGTACGCGCATGGTTGTCTCCGTTAAATCTTATTGGGGGCGATGTGCCCATGCGAGAAGGTTATGCCGCGGCACGCGCTGCGGCCAGTGTCCGTCCCTGCCTTTGCACGATACTTGGCCTGTTTGTGCGATGATCGCGCAATGGCCACTTCCCGCACCCCTGTCAAACCCGGCGCTTTTCCGATCGCCAAGCCCGACCTGATTGAAGGCATGGCCAAAGGCATGGCCGTACTGGAGAGTTTTGACACCCAGCGCCAGCGGCTGAATGCCACATTGGCGGCGGAGCGGGCAGGTATCACGCGGGCGGCAGCGCGCCGCCACTTGCTGACGCTCACGCACCTGGGGTATCTGGAAACCGATGGCAGCTATTTTTGGCTGGCGGCCAAGGTACTGCGGTTTTCGGGCAGTTACCTGGCCACCGCGCGCCTGCCGCGCGCCGTTCAACCCACACTGAACCGGCTGGCCGCGCAAACGCAGGAGTCGTTTTCTGTCGCGGTGCTGGATGGCGATGAGATTGTCATCATCGGCCGCAGCGGCTTTGAATGGAAGTCTTCCGGGGACGGCAGCAAGACAACACCGGCGCGCGTATTGGCCTACGGCCTGCACCTGGGGGCACGCCTGCCCGCCCACGCCACATCAACCGGGCGTGTGCTGCTGGCCGCGAAAACGAAAGCTGACGTCAATGCGTGGCTGAAGGCCAAAACCGAAACCGGCAACCTGGCCCGGTTGACGCTGCACACCACGACCGAGCCGCGTAAACTCCGCGCCCTTGTTGACCAGGTGCGGATTGACGATTACTGCGTGGCCAGTGAAGAGCATGAACTGGGTGTGCATGCGCTGGCCGTGCCACTGCGCGACATGCAGGGGCGCACGGTGGCTGCGCTCAATGTCGTCTCGTCGCCGCATCGACTACGGGGAGAGGTGATGCTCAAGGAGTTGCTGCCGCTGCTGCTTGATGCCGCCCGGGAATTGCGGTCGCAGCTGTAGGCTGCCAGTGGGTGGAGCGCCGTAATCTTCCCGTCACCTTCACCTCTCAGGCCAGGCGCTGAATTCATAACGCCTGGTGAGGGCCGCGGCCAAGTCTGTCATGGCAGACACCGCATGCCCTTGATATCAAAGAAGTTCTTCGCGCAAAGAAAACTCCTGTCTGTCCGCGCCGACATTTCTCTGGGCATCCCGTCCGGAAGTGCGTTGATTTCATTCGATTTCTGTTCAGGCATGCATCTTGAGAAGTCATAAGGGTGTCGCTGTAACGGCTGGTAAGCGATAGAACCGCCAGCCGTTCAAGACGACTCATGTTGCGAGGGTTGTGAACCCCGGCCTGTGGTTTATCTCCGCAGTCTTTAACTTTTACTTTCTCAGGAATTCTTATGAACACGAAACACGTACTGGCTATTGCCGCGCTTTTGATCACTTCCCAGGCCTTTGCCCTGACTGCCCACCAGAAGCAACAAGGTTGCGACGGCGATGTGGGCAACTGCTCGAGCGGCCTTGGCCCTGCCGGTGGCGGCAGTGGTGAAGCGTCCCAATACGTGTCCGCGTTTATCAGTGAAGGTAGCCTCTGGGAGATGTTTGCAGACAGCCAGGGCGGCTTTACGATCGAAACGGAACTTTCCGGTGGCAAAAAGAAGGTCCATATCCACGACAAGGCTGCCTACCTCATCAAGCCTCCGCCTGCCAATTCACAAATGAAGCGTTCTGCGCTGGTCTATGGCCCCATGGCACCGGCACTGAGCGCGGAGGCAGCGAAGAAAAAGGCTGAACAGGAAAAAGCCCAGGCAGCGGCGGCAGCCGCCAAAAAGGCTGCGGAGGCAAAGGCCCTCGCAGAGGCTGTCCAGAATGCGGGTGGCTTGGGCGCCTACTCTGCAGGCCTGGTAGGTCAGGTTTCGGCGAAGCCGGTTGCTGGTGGCGTTATTTCCGGCGCGTCGACAGTGGGCGCACAACCTGTCGCAGGCATGTCGAACGGACCGGTCACGGCGCGCAAGCAGCCTTGAACGGGGCGTCAGCATGATCGCTCCCTGCGCGGAGCGATCACGGCGGATCCTGATACGTCAGTGAAGGATTTCCGGGATGGACGCCCCCGTTGTGCTGGCCACGTTCATTTTCTGGTCAAAAATGGCTGTTGTCCCAATTAGAACGGGCGTGAGCAGCTACAAAACTAATAGCACCTGGTGGCCAGGGCCAGAGGCGGCCACGCGCTGTTAACGTGACTTGGCCAGATTGAATGGGCCTTAAACGCCGAGGTATTGCGCGAGCAACTCGGGCTTGGCGTGCAGCTCGGCCGAACTGCCTTCAAACACCACCTGGCCCTTGACCAGGATGACATTGCGGTCGGTGATCTGGGTGACGTGTTTCCAGTTCTTGTCGACGATCACGCTGCTGATGCCGGTCTCGCGAATCAGGCCGCAGATGCGCCAGATGTCCCGGGCAATCAGCGGCGCCAGGCCTTCGGTGGCTTCATCGAGGATCAGCACGTCGGGGTTGGTCATTAGCGCGCGGCCGATTGTCAGCATCTGCTGTTCGCCGCCCGAAAGCTGCTGCCCGCCGTGGTTCAGGCGTTCCTTCAGGCGCGGAAAGGTGTCCAGCACGCGTTCGTAGGTCCAGTCGTTTCTGCGGCCCACGCCGTCTGCGGCGCTTCCTGGTCTGCCTGCGCGCGCCGCCATCTTGAGGTTTTCGGTCACGCTAAGGTTGCCGAAGATACCGCGGCCTTCGGGGACATAGGCGATGCCGAGGCGGGCGATTTCGTAGGGTGGGGCGCCCGTCATGGGCCTTCCGTTGATTGCGACCGAGCCCGAGCGCGGTTTGACGAGGCCCATGATGCTTTTGAGCAGCGTGCTCTTGCCCATGCCATTGCGGCCCATGAGGCCGATGGTCTCGCCGCGTGCGACGTGAAAGTCAATGCCGCGCAGCACATGGCTGGCGCCATAGTAGGTGTTGATGTCCTGGGCACCGATCAGGATGTCGATCTGTTTCTCGGGGGTGTTCATGAATGTTCCTCTCCGAGGTAGGCCGCCTGCACGCCTGCGTCGGCACGGATCTGTGCGGGCGTGCCGCTGGCAATCACCTGTCCGTTGACCATCACGGTCAGCTTGTCGGCCAGCGTGAAGACAGCGTCCATGTCGTGCTCGACCAGCAGGATGCCGTGGTCTTTCTTGATCGCCAGCAGCAGGGCGACCATGCGTTCGGCCTCGGCCACGCCCATGCCGGCCAGCGGTTCGTCCAGCAGGAGCACCTGCGGCTTGGTGGCCAGCGTCATGGCGATCTCGAGCTGGCGCTGCTCGCCATGGCTGATGGTGCCGGCGATGCTGTGCTTGCGATTTTGCAGGCCGGCCAGCTCCAGCGCTTCTTCGGCACGGGCGTTGACTGCGGCAAAGTTCGTGGCGCGCTTGAGCCAGTGCGCGGCATTCGGCTCGCGCGACTGTGAGGCCAGCCTCACGTTCTCCCAGACGCTGAAGGGCAAGAAGATATTGGTTTTCTGGTAGCTGCGGCCCAGGCCTTTGCCCGAGATTTTCTCGGGGGTCCAGCCGGTCACGTCATGCGCACCCAAGGTGACGGTGCCCGAGGTGGGCAGCAGGTCGCCCGAGAGCAGGTTGGTCAAGGTGGATTTGCCGGCGCCGTTAGGGCCGATGACCGCGTGGATGTGGTTGCGCCAGAGGTCAACAGACACGTCGTTGACGGCAGCAAGACCGCCAAAGCGCTTGGTGAGGTTTTTAGCCGAGAGCAGAACTTCACTCATGGCCGACCTCCGCCTTGTCTTTGCGCTGGGTGAATTTTTCAACCAAACCCAGGATGCCACGCGGCGCGAAGACCACCAGCAGCACGATGAAAAGACCCATCCACAGCTGCCAGTGCTTGCCAAGATTGACGCTGCCGAGTTGCGGCAGGTCCTTGAAGACGTGCAGCAAATACTCAAACGCAAAGGCGCCGACGATGGCGCCGGCGAAGTTGCCCATGCCACCCAGAATGACCATCATGATGGCATGCGCGCTCATGTGAAAGCCCATGAGCTCGGGGTTGATGTAGCCCGTCTGCGCGCCCCACAGATAACCCGCCAGTCCCGCCAGCCCACCGGCCAGCGTGAAGGCCGAGAGTTTGTAGCCGAAGGTGCCAAAGCCCATGGCGCGCATGCGGTGCTCGTTGACGCGGATGCCTGCCAGCGTACGGCCGAACGGACTCCAGAGCAGGCGCCGCAAAAAGGCGTAGACCAGCAGCACGGCCGCGAGCGTGAAGTAGTAGAGAGTGACTTTCTTGTCCAGGTCAAACGGCACCCAGCCGAAGATGGCCGCGCTGGGTTTGAAGTTGATATAGAGGCCGTCAGAGCCGCCCAGGGCCTTGTTGTCGAAGAAGAGGTAGAACACCATTTGCGCGAAGGCCATGGTGACCATGATGAAGTAGATGCCGTGCGTGCGCACCACAAAGAAACCGATGATGAGTGCGGCCAGGCCCGAGGCCAGCACGGCCACTGGCAAGGTCCACCACAGGCTGACAGGCTCGCCGGCAGGCGTTAAAAAGGCCAGCGCATAACCTGCCAGGCCAAAGTAGGCTGCGTGGCCCAACGAGACCAGGCCGGTGACGCCTTGCAGCAGGTCCAGGCTCATGGCAAAGATCGCCATGATCATCATGCGCGTGACCATCTGGGTGTAGAAGTCGGTGCCGACGAAGGGGAAGGCGACAAGGGCGATCAGGCCGAGACCCAATGCCACCTGCACGCCGCGCGGCAGGATTTCGAGATTTGCTTTTGCCGAGCTCATTGCTTGAATAGTCCTTCTGGCTTCCACAAAAGGACAGCAGCCATCAGCATGTACACCAGCATGCCGGCCATCGAAGGCAGCAGCACCTTGCCAAAGGTATCCACCAGGCCGACCAGTAGCGCGGAGATCAGCGCACCGCGCACCGAGCCAATCCCGCCAATCACCACCACCACAAAACACATGATGAGCACTTGCGAGCCCATGTTGGGATAGACGCTGGCAACAGGCGCGGCGATCATGCCCGCCACGGCCGCCAGGCCCACGCCCAGCGCAAACACCACAGCGTGGATCAACTTGATATTGATACCCAGCGACTCGGCCATGTCGCGGTTAAAGGCGCCGGCGCGTATCTTCATGCCCAGGCGGGTTTTGGAGATCAGGAAATAAAGGCCCAGCGCCAGCACGATGCACACGCCCGACATGAAGAGTCGGTAGACGGGGTAGGAAAGGTTGTCAGTGAGGGGGACCGAGGCGCTCAGCAAATCGGGAATCGTCACACCGTGCACGTCGTCACCCCAGAGGATGGAACGGACCTCTTCAAAGATATAGATCAGGCCGAAGGTCAGCAACACCTGGTCGAGGTGGTCGCGCTTGTAGAAATGGCGAAACAGCAACCACTCCAGCGCCAGGCCGAAGATCACCGACAACACCGCGCCGCCGATGATGGCCATGGTGAGGCTGCCCGTGAGCGTGCTGAGCGACCAGGCCAGGTAGGCGCCCAGCATGTAGAAACTGCCATGGGCCAGGTTGACTACGCCCATGATGCCGAAGATCAGCGTGAGGCCGGCGGCCAGCATGAACAGCAGCAGGCCGTACTGGACGCTGTTGAGCAGCTGGATGAGGAAGTTGGCTAGATCCATAGTCCGATCAGGTATGACGGCGGGTGAATAACAAGAGGCTGCCCATGAGCGTGAAGAGGCCGCCGGAGACGCGGTTGAACCAGCGCACGGCCTGGCTTGAGCGCAGCAGCGGCGCGATACGTGCCACGCCCAGCGCACAGCCGCTCAGCACCGAGAACTCAAACGCCATAAAGGTGAGGGCGAGGATGGCGAACTGCGGCACAAAAGGCGCGGCCGGATTCAGGAACTGCGGGAAGAAGGCTGCAAAGAACAACACAGCCTTGGGATTGCTGGCGCCGACGAGAAAACCGCGCAGGAAAAACGAGCGGCGCTGGGCTGGCGCTTCGCCGGCGGCAGGGTCAAAAACAGCCGCCTCGCTACGGAAGGTTTTGATCCCGAGATAAATCAGGTAAGCCGCACCAATGACCTTTGCCACGGTGAAGGCGGTTTCCGACGCCGCGAGCAGCGCGCCCAGTCCCATGGCCGACAACAGCATGACGCAGAGCACGGCCCCTACGCTGCCGGCCACCGAAGTCATGGCCTTGCGCGGGCCATGGTTGAGCGCATTGGTCATGCACATCAGCATCGTCGGGCCAGGTGTGAGGATAAGCAGCGCGACAGCTGCGACGTAGAGTAGGTAGGTAGTGAGCGTCATGGTGGAGAAGATAGCATCGCTTCAAGACGGCAAGCAGGCGCCGTACCAGCTTTGTTCAAAAATTGAACGATAGAGGGAACGAGGTCCACCCCGCCAGCTGGGGCCGCGGAACCGGCTTTGCCGGGGCCGCAGGCGCAGCGGCCCCCTCGGGGGGCAGGGCGCTACACGCAGTGAGCAACCGTGGGGGCCATGTTCAGGCCATCTTGCAGCCGGCGCCGGAATCAGCGAGAGCTTTCGCGGCAACACCGATCACCTTGTTTTCCTTGTTCTCGACCACGCGCAGGTACATGTCCTGCACCGGGTTGTGTGACCGGCTCATGGTCCATTTGCCGCGTGGGCTGTCAATGACGGCGCCTTCCAGGGCCTTGTAGAGGGCCGGCTTGCTGCTCAGGTCACCCTTCACCGCATTGGCGCCCTGAACCAGCAGCAGGCCGGTGTCGTAGCCCTGTACGGCGTAGACGTCAGGCTGCATCCTGAATGTCTTGGCATAGCTCAGGCGGAACTGGCCGTTGCGCTGCGTCGGCAGCGAGTCGCTGTAATGCATGGTTGTGACGATGCCGTTGGCAGCGGGGCCGGCTGCGTCAAGCACACCTTCGGTCAGGAAACCAGAGCCATACAGCGGGATCTTCTCCTTGAGGCCCGCCGCGGCGTAGTCCCGGATGAACTTGGCAGCGCCGCCGCCGGCAAAGAAGCAGGCTACGGCGTCGGGCTTGAGTGCGGCGATCTCGGTCAACAAAGCCTGGAATTCGACCTGAGGGAAAGGCAGGCCCAGTTCCTTGACGATGGTGCCGCCCGCAGCGGTGTAGCTTTCCTTGAAGCCTTCAAAGGCTTCATCGCCTGCGGCGTATTTCCAGGTGATCCAGACGGCTTTTTTGTGGCCGCGGTCGACCATGGCTTTACCCAGGGCACGGGTGGGCTGCGAGTTGGAAAATGACGTGCGGAACACATTGGGTGCGCACAGGGCGCGCGTGGCCGCGTGCACGCCGGCGTTGGGGATCAGGCTCAGCACGCCGCTGTCGCGCGCGACTTTCTGGATGCCCATCTGCACGCCGGAGTGCACCGTGCCGACGAGTACGTCGACCTTGTCGCGCTGCACCAGCTTGTTGGCGTTTTCAATGCCTTTGGATGGCTCGGATTCGTCGTCGACCTTGAAGTATTCGATCTCGCGTCCACCGAGCTTGCCGCCTTGTTCGTTGATGGCCATGCGAAAGCCGTTTTCAATCGCCACGCCGAGCTGGGCAAATGTGCCGGTATAGGGCAGCATGAAACCCACACGCACCTTGCCGGACTGCGCACGCACAATTTCGGGCAGCAAGAGGCCGGTGGACGCGGCACCGATCACGGCAGCGCTACGGGTCAATACAAGTCGGCGTGAAGTCATGGAATAGCTCCTGGTTGAGGCTGAAAACAGTTAGACGAATAGTAAGCGTGCGTTGTGTATGCAACCCTAGTGTAAAACCCGAGATTGAGGACTAAATTGTTTATGTTTAAAGCAATTGCCATGCCTGGTGGGCTGTCTTTTTGTGCTTTTCCGGCTTGTGTAATTGCCGATGCCGGCTCCCCGGGGTTTCATGGTCAATGCGACTGGCGCAGTTTGAAGCGCTGGATCTTGCCGGTAGCCGTCTTGGGCAGCTCGTTCGCAAATTCAATCCAGCGGGGGTATTTGTAGGGGGCAAGCTGCTGCTTCACGTGGGCCTTGAGTTCTTCCGCTGTGGCGGACTGCCCGGCTTTCAGTACCACATAGGCCTTGGGCTTGACGAGTTCGTCGGCGTCGGCCACGCCGATCACCGCCACCTCCAGTACGGCGGCGTGCGTCATCAGGCAGGCTTCGACTTCAAACGGCGAGACATAAATACCGCCGACCTTGAGCATGTCGTCGCTGCGACCGCCATAGGTGTAGTAGGCGTCGCCATTCGCGTCGGTATTGCGGGTGTACTTGTCACCGCTCCTGGTCCATTCGCCGGCAAAGGTGGCCTTGGTTTTGGCGCGGTTGTTCCAGTACATGATGGCGGCGCTGGGCCCGCTGATCTGCAGTTCGCCGATCTCGCCGTCGGCGCATTCGCGCCCGTCGTCACCGATGATGCGCAGTGCGTACCCCGGCACCGCCTGACCGGTCGTGCCGTAGCGCACCCGGCCGGGACGGTTGGACAAAAAGATATGCAGCATCTCGGTGGAGCCGATGCCGTCCAGGATCTCGCAGCCGTATTGCGCCGTCCATTTTTTGCCGATCTCGGCGGGAAGGGCTTCGCCGGCACTGGTGCAGATGCGCAGGCTCAATTCGGACGTCGCCGGGCGGGACGGATCTGCCAGCAGCGCCGCGTACAAAGTGGGCACGCCGTAAAAAATGGTGGGCTGGTATTTTTTGAGCAGCGCAAACACGTCAGCGGGCGCGGGGCGCGCCGGCAGCAACACCGTGGTAGCGCCGACGCTCATGGGAAAAGTCAGCGCGTTGCCCAGGCCATAGGCAAAAAAGAGCTTGGCGGCGGAGTACACCACGTCGTCCTCCCGGATGCCCAGTACGCCGCGCCCATACAGCTCGGCCGTCTGGATCAGGTGGCTGTGCAGGTGTACGGTACCTTTGGGCGCGCCGGTCGAGCCGCTGGAGTAAAGCCAGAAGCAGACATCGTCGGCGCAGGTGTCTGCTATGGTTTTGGTAGCTGTTTGTGCAAGTAAAACGCTGGTCAGCGTGGGATATGACGGAGATTTCTCAATGCCGGCAACGATCACGGCTTTCAGCGTGTCAATTTTTGCAAGCAGCGGCTCAAAGGCCGGGAGCAGGGTGTTGGAGACGATCAGCCCCTGCGCTCGCGAGTCGCGCAGCATGAACTCGAAGTCGGCAGGCGTGAGCAAGGTGTTGGCCGCCACGGGCACCACGCCTGCAAGAATGCAGCCGAGGAAAGCGACGGGCCACTGAGGTGTATCCAGCATGGCCAGCAGCACGCGGCTTTCGGGGGTAATTCCCTGGGCACGCAAGGCGTTGGCAAAACGGTGGGCCTGGTCGGTGAGGTCGCCGTAAGTCAGCACCTCGCCGGTGACGGCGTCGATAAAGGCGGGCTTGCCTGCGCGGCCGGCATTGCGCTGCAGCAGGTCGTGCGCGGCGTTGTAGTTGCGCGGAATGGTTATCCGCGGCGGGCTTGCAGAGTGGTCTGCGCTGCTTGCTTGCATGCTTGTCTCCAGATATCTCTTGCTATTATTTTGGTAGCTGCTTGTGCACGCCCATCAAGTGCTACGGGTCAATTTCTTATGAATCCATAAGGCAGATCAGGCGGTGGCCGGGCTGGCGCCCAGCGTCTGCAGGGCGCCGGTGAGCCACTGGCGGCACCACTCGGTGCCTTCCGTTTCCGGCATGGTGCCGCTGCTGGCGTCATGGCACCAGATCTCGCCGATACGCTGCGCGCCGAGGTTCTGCAGGCGCTCGTCAAATTTCTTGCCGCCGAAGCAGAAGGTCTGCATGTAGGTGCGGTCGCCCAGCGCGATGACACCGTAGCGCACATGGCCGAGGAATTGGGGATTGGCGCCCAGGGATTCGTACAGGGCGCGGGCATTGTCCGGGACATCGCCGGAGCCGTAGGTGGAGCTGCAAATGAGATAAAGTGCATCTTCCGCCTTTGAAGCATCAAAGACACTGATGTCCAGGTTGTCCATCAGCTCGACCTCAATGTCGCTGACCAGGTCAGCGCAATCCATCTGGATAGCCTGTGCCACATAGTCGGCGGTACTGGTCATCGTACCTACAAGGATTTTGAGTTTCATCAAGAAGTCTCCAAATAAAAGATGCAATAAACTGCTTGACATCAATTTAACCTGAAGTATACTGCAATTCAAGCGAAACGCAACTGCCAAAGCCCGGAAAGGGCGACTTTTTACACAGGTGCTTCTTGGAAATCATGTCCGAACAGGAATCGAAAGCCACCCTCAGTGAACTGGGGGCGCGTGTTCGTGCCTGGCGCGCGCGCCGGGGCATGACGCGCAAACAGCTGGCGTCCGACTCCGGCCTGAGCGAACGTTTCCTGGCCGATGTGGAGACCGGCAAGGGCAATGTGTCGATCAATTCCCTGGAGGCCGCAGCCCGTGCGCTGAACATTTCCATCCTCGAACTGCTGCAAGACGCGCCGCGGCCGGCTTTGGCCCGCGTGCAGGGCCTGTTGATGCGGCTGGATGATACCCAGCTTGACCAGGCCTACAGCCTGCTCGGCAGCACTTTCGGACTCAGCGACTCACTGGGCCGGGAGCAGCGGGTAGCGCTGATTGGCTTGCGTGGCGCCGGCAAGTCCACCTTGGGCAGCCAGCTGGCGGCCGAGCGCGGCGTGCCTTTTATCGAACTGGACCGCGAAATCGAGCGGGAAGCGGGCACCAGCATGAACGAAATTTTGCTGCTGCATGGCCAGGCCGGCTACCGTCGCTATGAGCGCCGTGCGCTGTTCCGCATCGCGGAAGACCACCCGGACGGCGTCGTCATGACCACGGGCGGCAGCATCGTGAGCGAACGTGAAACCTTCGACCTGTTGCAAAGCCGCTTTTACTGCGTCTGGCTCAAGGCCAGCCCCGAAGAACACATGGCCCGCGTGGTGGCGCAGGGCGACATGCGGCCCTTTGACACGACCCGCGGCGCGACCGACGAGGCGATGGAAGATATTCGCCGCATCCTCTCCAGCCGCGAGGCGCTGTATGCCCGCGCTGACGCCGTGGTTGATACCGCCGCGCGCACACTGAAACAAAGCCTCAAAGACCTGGAACGCGCCGTTCCCAAAACAACCGCCCGTAGCAATGACTAACGGGCCTAACCGGAGACATTCCCATGAACGCCATGACAGAACCGCTTCTATTCAAACAGGTCATCGAAGGCCAGGAGCGCGAGCTCGTGAGTTTCTCCACCCACCCGAGCAAGTACCAGCACTGGACCTTGAGTGTGGAGGGCGATGTTGCGCGCCTCAAACTCGACATCAATGAAGACGGCGGCATCAAGCCCGGCTACAAACTCAAGCTCAACAGCTATGACCTGGGCGTGGACATCGAATTGCATGACGCCATCAACCGCGTCCGCTTCGAGCACCCGGCCGTCAAGGTGGTGGTGTTTGAGTCGGGCAAGGAAAAGATCTGGTGCTCGGGCGCGAACATCTACATGCTGGGCCTGTCGACCCATGGCTGGAAGGTCAACTTCTGCAAGTTCACCAACGAAACCCGCAACGGCCTGGAAGATTCCTCCCGCCATGACGGCCTGAAAGCCATCGCGTCTGTCACCGGCGCCTGCGCCGGCGGTGGCTATGAGTTGGCCCTGGCCTGCGACCGCATCATCATGGTGGATGACCGTTCTTCCACCGTCAGCCTGCCTGAAGTGCCCTTGCTGGGCGTGCTGCCCGGCACCGGCGGCCTGACCCGCGTGACCGACAAGCGCAAGGTGCGCCGCGACCTGGCCGACATCTTCTGCACCACCAGCGAAGGCGTGCGCGCCGACCGCGCCAAGGACTGGAAGCTGATCGACGCGCATGCCAAGCCGCAGCAGTTTGGCGATCTGCTTGCTACAGAAATTGAAGCACTTCGCGCCCAATCGACAAGGGATACAGCCTCAAAAGGCATCGAACTCACGCCGCTCAAAGCGCTGATCGACGACAGCGGCTACCACTACAGCCTGGTCGACGCGCAGGTCGACCGCGAAAAGCGCATTGCCACGATTACCGTCAAGGCACCCGCCGCGGCGATTGAGTCGACGCCCGAAACCATTGAAGCCGCTGGCGCCAGCTGGTACCCGCTGAGGCTCCAGCGCGAACTTGACGACGCCATCCTGAATCTGCGCACCAATGAGCTGGAAGTCGGCACCTGGGTGATCAAGACGACTGGCGACGCTGGTCAGGTCATCCGCATGGACGGCGTGCTGGCTAATCTCAAAGACCACTGGCTGGTGAAGGAAACCACGGGCGCGTTGCGCCGCACACTGGCCCGACTGGACGTGACCAGCCGTTCGCTGATTGCGCTGGTGGATGCCGGTTCATGCTTTGCCGGCACCTTCTACGAACTGGCCCTGGCTTGCGACCGTATTTACATGCTGGACTTGCCTGACGCACCCGACAGCGCGCCGGCGCTGCAACTGAGCGCCGCCAACTTCGGCTGGTTCCCGGCGGTGAATGGCCTCACGCGCTTGCAGACACGCTTCTGCGAAGACACCACCACGATTTCCCAGTTGCAAAAACTCGGTGACAGTCCGCTGCGCGCCGACCAGGCATTGGCGCTGGGGCTGGTCACGCTGACGCCCGACGACATCGACTGGGATGACGAGATTCGCATCATGCTGGAAGAGCGTGCTTCGCTGTCGCCTGATGCGATGACGGGCATGGAAGCTTCGCTGCGCTTTCCGGGTAAAGAGACGATGGAGACCCGTGTCTTTGGGCGGCTGTCTGCGTGGCAGAACTGGATTTTTATTCGGCCGAATGCGGTCGGGGAAGACGGTGCCTTGAAACTTTTCGGCACGGGGAAGAAAGCCAAGTTCGATTGGAAGAGGGTGTAACTCCCCGGAGCGCCTGCGGCCCGGCAAGCCGGTTCCGCGCTGGCACTGGTACTGAGATCGCCGCTACCGCCTTGCAACATATTTGAAAGAACGACATGAGCTCTATCGACCTCCAAGCCCTCATCCCCAACAACGTTCACCTGGGCGAAAACCGTCAGCTTCAGCGCGCGCTGGAACACTGGCAGCCCGCCTTCCTGAACTGGTGGGACGAGATGGGCCCCAGCGACTTCAAGGCCAAGGAAGTCTATTTGCGCACCGCGGTGGGTGTGGATGCATCCGGCTGGGCCAGCTACGGCTACACGCCCATGCCCGACTACCGCTGGGGCATCTTCCTGGCCGACAAGGAAGAGGGCCGCAAGATCGGCTTTGGCGACCATATGGGTGAAGAGGTCTGGCAAGACGTGCCCGGCGAATACCGCTCGACCTTTCGCCGCCTCATCGTGACCCAGGGCGACACCGAGCCGGCTTCCGTCGAGCAGCAACGCCTGCTGGGCCACACCGCGCCTTCGCTGTACGACCTGCGCAACCTGTTCCAGGTCAATGTGGAAGAGGGCCGGCATCTCTGGGCCATGGTGTATTTGCTGCACGCGCACTTCGGCCGCGACGGCCGCGAGGAAGCCGAGGAACTCCTGATGCGCCACAGCGGCGATGCCGACAAGCCGCGCATTCTGGGCACCTTCAATGAGCCCATGGACAACTGGCTGTCCTTCTTCATGTTCACCTATTTCACCGACCGCGACGGCAAGTTCCAGCTCAAGTCGTTTGCCGAATCCGCCTTTGACCCGCTGGCCCGCACCACGCGTTTCATGCTGACCGAGGAAGCCCACCACATGTTTGTGGGGGAGACCGGCGTGGGCCGTGTCATCAAGCGCACGCTGGAAGTGATGAAGGAGCTGGACACCGACGACGTGGCCACCTTGCGCAAGGCTGGCGTGATCGACCTGCCCACGGTGCAGAAATTCATGAACTTCTGGTTCACGTCTTCGCTGGACCTGTTCGGCTCGGAGGCTTCATCGAATGCCGCCAATTATTTCAGCAACGGCATCAAGGGCCGGCCGGATGAAGCCAAGTTTGCCGACCACGTTGAACTGGAAACCGAAATGAGCATCGTCGTGCCGAACGGGCAGGGCGGTGTGAAGAACGAGACGATCTCGACTCGCAACGGCATGAATGAAATCACGCGCCTCGAGTACGTCAAAGACTGCAATGTCGGCGTGACGCGCTGGAACATGGGCATCAAGCGTGCCGGCGTGGACTTCGAACTGACCTTGCCTTCGACGCGCTTTCGCCGCGAGGTCGGCGTCTGGGCCGGCAACTTCACCGACCCGCTCGGCAACCCCATCAGCGCCGCCGATTTTGAGGCGAAGAAGGACCAGTGGCTGCCGACACCGGCCGACACGGCTTTTGTGAAAAGCCTGATGAACCGGGTGACGGAGCCGGGCAAGATGGCGGCGTGGATCGCGCCGCCTGATCGCGGCATCAATGCCAATCCACTGGAATACGAGTACGTGAAGCTCTGATCAGGCGCTTTGCAAGCTTAGGTCTCGCGGCACATCTCATTCCCCCGCATGCGCAAGGATAGGCGCGAGGGCCGAGCCAATGCGCTCCAGCTGCGCCGGAGTCACCAGTTGTGTCAAGGTATCGGCGAAGCGTGGCTCCTGCACGCCTGTGACGATGTACTGCCAGCGGTAGGCTTTGAGAAAAACATCGCGGATGGCGGTCTCTTCAGAAGGTGAGCAGCTCCCCACCCCGCAACGCAGGAAGTAGTCGGCGTCTGCCGCCGCTTGCATCTGGCAGATGCCGTCGACGGCGCCCACCAGGTCGATAAGGTCGTCCACGCCGCGGTCGCGTTCCGTGTCGGTTGTGCGCGCATCCTCCTGCAGCCATTCGAGCTCGTCGACGATCGCGTGCTGCGACTCTTCTTTCCAGTGGAAGAGGAAAACATCCTTCCACAACTCCGACAGGTGGGCATCCGGCTCTATGCTGCTGCGGTAATGCGCCTGGGAAAACAGCTCGATGTCCAGGGTCAGGCACAGCACGGCCCAGGTCGATTTTGCGAGCACGGCATTGGCTACCTCATTGGGATCGGGCATGAATCTGTAGCCCGGAGGCATTCCCCTGGCGACCATCTTTTCGAGGCGGCGGAACAGTTCCTGGTGCTTCAGTTCCTCGTCGGAAAGGCGCACCAGCGCTTCCAGTGCGACCTGGTCGCCGAACCAGTGGTGCTTGCTGATCTCCAGGGTCTTGGCGCCGATAAAGCGTTCCACCAGCGCGAACATGTTGGTGTAGGTCCGGCCCTGAACCTGGGACATGAAGCGGGCTTCGGCCGGCTCAAGAAACGGCAGTTCGTGTACCTTCGACAAACCATCCGGCAAAAATTTCTTGCTGAAGTCAAAGCTGCGGCCGCGTATCACGTCGCGGTCGATGTCCCAGCGGATCCGCTTGGACGTTTCGATGCATTTCGCATAGCGCTGCGTCACCTCCCGCCTGGCTGATTTGGCTGTTTTTTCGAGGGTCATTTGCATGGTGGCTCCTTGTGTGTGGTGGTTTCAAAAATGAACACTGCAGTCGCACGGTGTCGACAAGGGCGTCACTTTAGGATCCCACCGTCCTTTGAGCGTCCCTGTACAGGCGGCGCCCGCCCGGATATAAATTGGCATGCCTTCCCGCTCTTCTTTGCCCCTGTTGGCGGCGCCGCTGGCGCTGCAGGTCTTTGGCGTGCCGATGATCACTGTCCAGGGACATGAAGCACGCCTTCCGCTCAAGCGCGCCGCGGCGCTGCTGGCTTACCTCGCCTTCAATGCGGGCCCGGTACCCCGGACGCACCTGGCGACGGTGCTGTGGCCGGACGCCGATGAAGCGACCGGGCGCACACGATTGCGCAGGCTGGTCTATACCATCGAAGAGGCTGTCGGCGAACGGGTCATATCCCCGGACGATGATTGCCTGGCGCTTGTGCCGCAGAGGCTTGAGACCGATGCGCTTCGGTTCATGGATTTCGCTCGCCGGGCGATCGCCTTGGCGACGCTGGATGAGGACGCTCTGGCCGAAGCCGGCCGCTGGGTCGTGCGGGCGCGCCAGCCTCTGATGCATGGAGTAGCCTTCGGCTCAGGCGTTTTCGATGACTGGCTTCAGGCAACTTCCATCGAGTGTGAGCGGCTGTTGGCTCGACTGCTCGAGCGCATGATCGACGAGCTGGGCCGGCGCAACGACGTCGCGCAGGCGCTGGACCTTGCCGAAGTCCTGATTTCGCTGGACGTGTACCGTGAGCCCAGCTATGTCCTGCTGATGCAATTGCATGCCCGGCACGGGCACACCGCCGGCGTCGAGGCAGCCTACACGCGTTGTGCGGACCTGCTGCGTGCAGAGTTCGGTATCAAGCCTGGCCCGCAAACGGAGACGGCGTACCTGAAACTGACTGAAGATCTGAAGCAGCTGTGGTCTCACCGCATTGAACGGCCGAGTGTGTGTTTTGCGGAAAGCTCTTCAGGCATCGTCGCTTACACGATCGTCGGTACGGGCGAGCAAACCATGGTGGTTTGCCCCGGGTTCGTTTCGCAGATTGAGATCGGCATGGAGTACTCGCCTTTTCGCGCTTTTGTCGAGGCACTGGGGGTTTACTTTCGGGTGATCCTGTTCGACCGGCGCGGCATCGGCCTGTCTGAGCGCACGGGCGCAACGAGCACGCCCGCTGCCATGGCTGCCGACATCCTGGCGATTCTGGGTCACGCAGGCGTCCAGCGCACATGGCTCTTCGGGTCCTCCGAAGGCGGGCTGGCAGCGATGCGGCTTGCCGTCGACCATCCTGAGCGGGTTCAGGGCTTGTGCCTGTTTGGATCGCTTGCGCGCGGCTCAGCTGCCCCGGACTACCCATGGGCTTTGTCGGCAGCCGCCTTCGATGTGTGGCTGGAGCGGCTCATTGCTGCATGGGGTGGGCCAGTGGGCATCGAGACGTTTGCGCCCAGCGCGCATGACGATCCTGCGCTACGCGCCTGGTGGGCTCGCATCGTGCGGCATGGGGCATCTCCCGGGGCGCTCAAGACTATTTTTGATGGGCTGCGCGATGCCGATCTGCGCGCTGACCTGGGCCGCATCGGCGTACCGACGCTTGTCATGCACAGGCGCGGCGACCGGGCAGTCCGTTTTGGGGCGGGCGAGCATCTCGCGCAAAAAATCCCTGGTGCGGTTTGGCACCCGCTGGAAGGCACCGATCATTTCTGGTGGTGTGGGAATAGCGCGCCCGTCGTGGAGGCCATTTTGAACTTCGCTGCGCGTTGACGCAGATATTGCTTTCGGGCCAAGCCCTTTGTCAGGTACGGACCGGATGAGGATTTCTGATCAGGCGGCACCGGTTTGTGACAGTCAGACAAATCGAGCGCCGCGCTCCTTGAGCAGATCCCGCAGCAACGAGCGGTGGCAGCGCGCCTCGTTCTCGCAATAGCAGCCCATGGAGAAGTTGGACTGGTGCGACAGCGCCGCCAGCAGGTCGAGGTTGCGGCTGGCGTCGGGCTCGTTCATCTCGGTGCGGTACTTTTTGCTGAAGGCCGCCCAGTCCTTGTCGGAGTCCGCACTCTGGCCCAGCTTCATGGTTTCCACGCTGGGCGCGAGGTTGGGGTACCACACGTCGTACCAATTTTGCGAAGCGAACTCGGCCTTCGGCACGCCGCGCGGGGGCCTGCGCGCCGTACCTATGCGCAAACCTTCGTTGGGACTGCGGGCTGTGCCCAGCCGGATGATTCTGATGGCCATTGCGGTCTCCTGGTTGGCGGAATTTTGGCAGGCTTTGTTGGGGAGCGCCTGCCGATACTGCAAGCCTTCCGGAGCATGCTCACCTCCTGGCGCGGAGAAAGTTGGGGATGCTCGTGAAAGTCAGCCAAGTTCGGGCTATAATCTTGGACTTGTCGGAGTGTGGCGCAGTCTGGTAGCGCACCTGGTTTGGGACCAGGGGGTCCAAGGTTCGAATCCTTGTACTCCGACCAAAAACCCCAGCAAAAAGCCCACTTAATGTGGGCTTTTTCACGCCTGTTTGCTGGCGGCGTCTCGCCAATCCGGCCTTGGCAGCCGTCCTCAAGGCTCCATGCTGTCAACGCCGTCGGTGTTTCAGAGCTTAAGCAACGACCCGAAATTGGATGTGCGCCAGTATTCGCGCACCTGTTCCAGTTTTTCCTGAAAGTCCCGAAAGTGCAGCGGCTTGCGCACATAGCTGTTGAGCCCGCCCTGGATCTCTTTCACCATCGGGGAATATTTGGATTCGGACGTCAGGATGACGACGGGTACAAAGAAAGTGCGGGGATCGGCCCGCATGCGCTGCATGACTTCAAGCCCGCTAAGGCCGGGCAAATTCAGATCCAGCATGACCAGTTCGGGCGGGTGGTCATTGGGCCGGTTGCTGTAAGTACCCTCGCAGAAAAGGTATTCCAGGGCTTCCGTACCGTCGCGGGCGACGATGATCTCATGGTCCGCGCCGTTTTCCTGCAGCGTCAGCAACGTCAACTCGACGTGAGCGGGATTGTCCTCTACCAGCAGCATGGTTGGTCTGGGCATTTTTGCTCGCCTCCTGGTCTTATTCGATCTTGCACGGGGCCAAACCCCGACTATATACCCCGGATTTTGAGGCTACAGGAAGCGAAATTCGGTAATAGAGGACTGGTTGGGCTTGTCGCCGTGATTGGCCTGCCCGGAGGGGATCGAACCCCCGACCCTCAGCTTAGAAGGCTGATGCTCTATCCAACTGAGCTACGGGCAGTTTGTGTGTGAAGGCCGGGGCAAGGCCACGCAGGGGCGGCCGCTGTTTCCAGCTCGTCGCGAATCATACCTTCAATCGATAGCTGGCGACCTTGGCCAGCCGCCTCCATCTTGCGCTTGTTCAGTGCTTTTCATCGCTTTTCGTACTGCGTTTTGCCAAACAGGACTTCGCGCGCCTTGTCATCGGTGATAGGTTTTCGCAGGTCGGCCAGTACTTTGACACCGCGTTGCACGGCGGGACGGTCGCTGATCAGGTCGAACCACTTTTTCAGGTGCGGGTAGTCGGCCCAATCGATGCCGTGGTTTTCCCAGTTGCGCAGCCAGGGGAAGATGGCGATGTCGGCAATGCTGTATTCGTCGCAGGCGATGAACCGGCTGGTGGCCAACTGCTTGTCCATCACGCCATAAAGCCGCTTCGTTTCATTGGTGTAGCGGTTGATGGCGTAGTCGATTTTCTCGGGTGCGTACTGCCGGAAATGGTGCGTCTGCCCGATCATGGGACCCACGCCGCCCATCTGGAACATCAGCCACTGAAGCACCTGGAACTTCAGACGGTCGGTTTTCGGCAGCAGCTTGCCGGTTTTGGCGGCCAGGTAAAGCAGGATGGCGCCGGATTCGAACACCGAGATGGGGTTGCCGTCAGGGCCTGTCGGGTCCACCAGCGCCGGAATCTTGTTGTTCGGGCTGATGGCCAGGAACTCCGGCTTGAATTGGTCACCGGTACCGATATTGACCGGAATGGCCTGCCAGTCCCGGTCCAGCCGCAACCCACACTCTTCCAGCATGATGTGGACCTTGTGGCCATTCGGTGTGGGCCAGGAGTAAACATTGATCATTGGCGCTTCCTTGGACTAACATGAGGTTGCTGCACTTTAAGAGAAATGCCAAAACCATGTTCGAGCGGTTGAAAAAAGTCTTTGTCGGGGGTAAGGGGGATGCGGGGGACGCCGGCGCCTCCGATGACACCGTGTCCGAGTGGGCTGGCACCCGCGGCTTTTCATTTACCGGCATGGGGGAGGGCAAGGGCTTTTCGTTAAAAGGCACCGTAGGCGGCAAACCCTGGAAGATGGAACGTGGCCGGGCCTCGCGCGACTACATCCGTGGCGAAGAGCTGCGCGCCCGGGGCGAAATCAAGGTCAACGACGACGTCACGGTCCTGGTCATGAACCGGGCGCTGAAGGAGGCGCTGGAAAAGCGCGCCTACCAGGCCTATACCGATACCCTGCAGACTACTGCCGACCCCAGCATGCCGGAAGAGGTGCGCTGGTTGGCGATGTACTCGGAAGTCGGCTGGGAAAGCCTGCCCAAGCCTTTCTGGCAGCGCTATGCCGTCATGGCCGACCAGCGCATCCACGCGCAGGCATGGCTGGACACCCATCTGGTCGAACTGCTGATGAATTGGCCAGAGCCTTCACCGGATCCGCAAGTGCCTTTTATCCTGATGGTGCTGCGTGGCAAGGCTTACCTGCGCATGCAATATACCCCCGCCGACATGCCAACACTGGAGCACGCAGCCCAGATTTTCACCAGTGCCTGCGATTCCGCCATTGCAGGCCTGACCAACGACATCACGCTCTGATTTTTGGCATTTCCGAGGGCGAATTTGGCCGTTTTCCCTGGTATATCGGGCGCCAGTAGCTATCAATTTTATAGCAATGTTGCCTCAACCGCCTCGCGTCACAGGCATCTCGACTTCACCGGGCATCAATAGGTGCCTGGCCAGCTCCAGCTTGGCCAGTGAAGCGCGGTGTACTTCATCCGGGCCATCGGCCAGGCGCAGGGTGCGCTGGCTGGCGTAGGCGTAAGCCAGCGGAAAGTCGTCCGACACGCCACCGCCACCATGGGCCTGGATGGCCCAGTCGATGATCTGGCAAGCCATGTTGGGTGCCACCACCTTGATCATCGCGATCTCGGCCTTGGCGACTTTGTTACCCACGGTGTCCATCATGTAGGCGGCCTTGAGGGTCAGCAGGCGAGCCTGCTCAATCATGCAGCGGGCCTCGGCGAGGCGTTCATGCCAGACCGACTGGCTGGCGATGGGCTTACCGAAAGCGACGCGGCTGTTCAGGCGTTTGCACATCAGTTCCAGCGCGCGTTCGGCAATGCCTATGCTGCGCATGCAGTGGTGGATGCGGCCGGGGCCGAGGCGGCCCTGGGCGATCTCAAAACCGCGGCCTTCGCCCAGCAGCAGGTTGGCGGCGGGTACGCGCACATTCGTCAGACGCACTTCCATGTGGCCGTGCGGCGCGTCGTCGTAACCGAACACCGACAGCGGGCGGATCACGGTGATGCCGGGTGCGTTGGCAGGCACCAGGATCATGGACTGCTGCTCGTGGCGGCCGGCATCGGGGTTGGTTTTTCCCATGACGATGTAGACGGCGCAGCGCGGATCGCCCGCGCCGGACGACCACCACTTGAGACCGTTGAGCACATAGTCGTCGCCGTCGCGCTCGATGCGGCACTGGATGTTGGTCGCGTCGGATGACGCAACCTCGGGTTCTGTCATCAGGAAGGCCGAACGGATCTCACCCTTGAGCAGAGGGTCCAACCACTGGTCCTTGTTGGCTTCAGAACCGTAGCGGGCGATGGTTTCCATGTTGCCGGTGTCCGGCGCCGAGCAGTTGAAGACTTCGGCCGCGAAGGGCACACGGCCCATGATTTCGCACAGCGGCGCGTATTCGAGGTTGGACAGGCCTTCGGGCGCGCGCGGCGAGTGCGGCAAAAACAGGTTCCACAGGCCGGCTGCGCGGGCCTTGGGTTTGAGCTCCTCAACCAGCTTGGTCGGGACCCAGGCATTGCCCTTGGCGCGGTTCTCAGCGATTTCCCGGAAAAAGCGCGCCTCGTTCGGGTAGATGTTCTCGTCCATGAACTTGAGCAGGCGCGCCCGCAGTTCCTGTACTTTTGGGGTGTAGTTGAAGTCCATGAAATCTCCAGAAGTGTGGGGCGATGTTGTTATGGGAAGACTGTGGGTTTCAGCCCTGGCTTTTGAGTGCAAAGCCCCAGGCCATTTTTGCCAGCAGCGGCGCGCCGGCGGCGGAGCTGACAGCCTGTGCGCTGGAGGCTGTTCCGGCCTCGACCCGCTTGGCGATGCCCTGCAGGATGGCTGCGATGCGAAACAGGTTGTAGGCCATGTAGAAGTTCCAGTCGGCCTTGAGCGCTTCGGGCGTGGCAAGGCCGGTACGTTCGCAGTAAAGGCGTATGTACTCTGATTCAGTGGGGATGCCCAGGCTTTCGACGTCCAGTCCGCCTATGCCGCGGAAGGCCCCAGGCGGGATGTGCCAGGCCATGCAGTGATAGCTGAAGTCGGCCAGCGGATGGCCCAGCGTGGACAGCTCCCAGTCAAGAACGGCCAGCACGCGCGGCTCGGTCGCGTGGAACAGCAGGTTGTCGAGCCGGAAGTCGCCGTGCACGATGGAGACCAGGCTTTCGTCGCGCGCGCTGGCCGGGATGTTGGCCGGCAGCCATTGCATCAGGCTGTCCATCTCGGCGATGGGTTGGGTGATGGAGGCGGCGTACTGCTTGCTCCAGCGGCCTATCTGGCGCTCAAAGTAGTTGCCGGGCTTGCCGTAGTCGGCCAGGCCGCGCTCGGCGAATTTCACCTTGTGCAGGGCGGCAACGACGCGGTTCATCTCGTGGTAGATTTCGCCGCGCTGGGCTGGGGTCATGCCGGGCAGGGACTGGTCCCAGAGCACGCGGCCCTCGACGAACTCCATCACGTAGAAGGCACGGCCTATCACCGACTCGTCCTCGCAGAGGCAATACATCTTCGGCACCGGGACATCAGTGCCCTGCAAACCCTGCATGACCTTGAATTCGCGCTCCACCGCATGGGCCGACGGCAGCAACTTGGCCACTGGCCCAGGCTTGGCGCGCATCACATAGGACGCGGTGGGCGTGATGAGCTTGTAGGTCGGGTTGGACTGGCCGCCCTTGAAGATTTCCGCCGTCAGCGGACCCTTGAAGCCGGGCAGGTGGCCGGCCAGGTAAGCGGTGAGCGCTTCGAAGTCAAAGGCATGCGCACCGGACACAGCCCGCGTGCCGACAAAGTGGTCGAAATTGCTCGTGCTCAAAGGGCTGGCCCCCGTGTGTTTATTTGTCGATTTCGGCTTCGGAAATGCGCATCAGAGCTTGCCGGTTGCGGACCACGAGGCCGCCCGGCTCTATGCGGATGGCTTCCTCGCGTTCCATGGACTTGAGTTCCTGGTTCACGCGCTGGCGCGAGGCACCCAGCAACTGGGCCAGTTCCTCCTGTGCCAGCTGCAGGCCGATGCGCACCTCGCCGCTGTCCGCCAAGCTGGGCACGCCGTAGCTGCGCACCAGGTGCAACAGCTGCTTGGCCAGCCGCGCGCGCAGGGGCAAGGTGTTGAGGTCTTCCACCAGGCCGAAGAGCTGCCGGATGCGCCGCGCATGCAGCCGCAGCAGCGCCTCGTAGAGCTCGACGTGCTGGCTCAGTATCTTGCGCAGGTCGGCGCGTGAGACGCACAGCAGCGTGGTTTCGCCATGGGCATAGGAGTCGTGGGTGCGCCGCTCGCCGTCGAAGATCGCCACATCGCCGACCCAGATGCCGGGCTCCACGTAGGTCAAGGTGACCTGCTTGCCCGAAATCGACGTGGAACTCACCCGGATGGCACCGCGCGCGCAGGAGATCCATTCTTCTGGCGCATCGCCGCGGGCGCTGATGAGTTCGCCGTCTTTGTAGCGTTTGACGTAGGCGCATCGAAGTATGTCGTGCCTCAGGGATGGGGACAGGGATGAAAACCAGCGGCCGTTGTTGATGGCCTCTCGTTCCTCTATCGTAAGAATGGGATCGTCCATGGTCTGTCTTTTGAGTGACTAACAAGACGTCCATTGTCGCTTGAGGGACGCAGGCGGCGCCACCCCGCTGTCGCATGGGTGTCGCCCGGCCGGAGGGGTCGGGGGAATGGTGTGGGTGGGGTGCGACAGGCTCGCCTGCGCGAGGCCGGTTATCGGTAGTGCGGCGTGCGCTTGTTCAGGAATGCGTCTATGCCTTCGCCGGCGTTGGCATCGTGCAGGTTGCGCACGAAGTGGTCCTGTTCACGGGCCAGCTGCTGGTTCAGCGTGCTGCCGGCTGCATCGTTGATCAGTTCCTTGATGCTGGCCAGCACGTTGGGTGCGCGGGCGTTGAGGTTTTCGGCCAGTTGCAGGGCCTGGGCCAAGGCGTCGCCCGGGGCCGTGACGCTGTTGACCAGCCCGAGATCGTGCAGGCGCCGTGGGCCTATGCGCTCGCCGGTCATCAGCAGTTCGCTCGTCAGCGCGCGGGGCAGGGCGCGCGCCAGGGCCCAGCTGCCGCCGCCATCGGGCGACAGCGCGACCGTGCTGTAGGACATCACAAACACTGCGTTCTCCGCCGCCACCACAAAATCGCAGGCCAGCACCAGGGAGAAACCAGCGCCGGCGGCCGGGCCTTCCACGGCGGCAATCACCGGCTTGGGGTAGGTGCGGATCGAGTCGATCCAGTTGTGGAGGCCTTCAATGCTCTGGGCCTGCACCTCGGGTGCCTCACGGCGGTTGGCCTGCAGCCGTTGCAGGTTGCCGCCTGCACAGAATATCGAGCCCTCGCCGGTGATGACCACGCTGCGGATGTCGGGATTGTTTTCGGCCGCGTTCAAGGCCTCAATGCCAGCCGCATAAATGTCGGGCCCTAAAGCATTCCTGAACTCCGGGTTGCTGATCGTCAGGATAAGGGTCTGGCCCTCGCTCGTACCTTTGATTGCGCCTGCCATGTCAGTTCTTTCGTGGTGTTGAATCGGCCGCGAAGGCCACGAGTTGCAGGTCTCCCACCAGTGGGAGCCGCGGAACTGGCTTCGCCAGGCCGCAGGCGCCGCCCCCTTGAGGGTGGAAGGTGCTGCACAAAGTGAGCATCCGAAAGGGGTGATTCAATCTTATCCGGCGGGGGTGTCTCATTCTTCCTGATGCATGAGGCTCAGGCCGATGGCGCCGCGGCGCCGCAGCCACGGGGAAGGGCGGTAGCGCTGGTCGCCGTACACGGTCTGCATGTTGAACAGCACTTCCAGCACATTGGTGGGGCCGTAGCGGTCGCCCATGGCCAGCGGGCCCATGGGATAGCCCAGCCCGAGGGTCACGGCGGTCTCCAGGTCTTTCGGGCTGCAGATGCCTTGCTGACAGATGTCGCTGGCGATGTTGACGATGGCGGCCACCACACGCTGGGTGACAAAGCCGCCGCTGTCGCGGATCACGCTGACGGCCTTGCCGTCGCGGGCGAAGAGGGCATGCGCCGCGTCGCGCATGTCGGTGCGCGTGGCCGGGTTGGTGGCCAGCACGCGCCGCTTGGTGGCCGCGTCGTCGATCAGCATGTCGATGCCGATGGTACGGGCCGGATCCAGGCGCTCCACCACGGCCACCGTGGTGATGTCAAAGCCCAGCGGTGCAACCAGCATCAGGGCCTGCGGTGAGGCGGAGGCGCCGGTCTCGATTTTGGCGCCCAGGTTCTTGAGCAGCTGCAGCAGTTCCGAACGCCGGGACGCGCGTGGCGAGACCCAGACCGGCGGAATTTCGGTAACCTGGGGCACAGGAGGCTCGGGCGGCACCTGCATGGCGCCGTCTACATAGCGGTAAAAGCCTTCACCGGTCTTGCGGCCCAGCATGCCACCGGCCAGGCGCTGCGCCGTGATCACACTGGGACGGTAACGGGCTTCTTCATAGTACTGGTGGTAGATCGACTCCATCACCGGGTGGGAGACGTCGAGCGCGGTCAGGTCCATCAGCTCGAAAGGGCCCAGCTTGAAGCCGGCCTGATCGCGCAGGATGCGGTCTACGGTGGCGAAATCGGCAATGCCTTCGCTGACGATGCGCAGCGCCTCGGTGCCAAAGCCTCGGCCTGCGTGGTTGACGATAAAGCCGGGCGTGTCCTGCGCCTGCACGGGTGTGTGGCCCATCTGCCGGGCATATTGGCTCAGGCCTTCGCAGACAGCGGGGCTGGTCTTCAGGCCCGCGATCACTTCGACCACTTTCATCAGGGGTACGGGGTTGAAGAAGTGAAAGCCGGCCAGGCGTTCGGGATGCTTGAGCGCTGCGGCGATGGCTGTGACAGACAGCGAAGACGTGTTGCTGGCCAGCGCAGTATGTGTGGGCAGCAGCGCCTCAAGTTCCGCGAACAGGGCTTGTTTGACATCCAGCCGCTCGACGATGGCTTCGACGACGAGGTCACATCCGGCGAGATCGGCGAGCGTACTGGCGAGGAGCAGGCGGTCTTTATGGCCGGCAGCCAAAGCGGCGTCGAGACGGCCTTTTTCAACCAGCCTGTCCCATTGGTTGCAGATAGCTTCACGCGCCTTTGCGGCAGCGCCCGTTTGCGCATCCATTAGCTGCACGGTGCTGCCCGCTTGCGCCGCTATCTGGGCAATGCCGCGCCCCATGGCTCCCGTGCCGACTATTCCGACATTTCTGTAATTTACTTCCATGCGTGAATTATGGCCGACCGTATTGGCGGGTCCCATGCCAGTGCCGTCGCAACCTGCCCAGCCGTCATGCGCCCGCCGGGATGATTGCGTTGCACTGTGCCGACTTCACGGCATCGTCGCTGTTCTTACTTCGGGGAAAGCCTTTGAGCCAACCCTGCTACCCGTCTCTCTAAGGCCTGGCTAGGATATTGATCTAAGCTGGGTAGGCATGAAGAGTTCAGATCACTGCTCTTGATCGAAGTGGATGTGCAGCAATCAAATTGAATTGGCCTTGATTTCGGGCTTCCCCGGACCTCGGAGCAGAGGTTAAGACTCCTTTATCGAACACCTCACAAAATCGATGTTCTTCCAGAATCCGCGCGGAATGATGCCACTCAGCGTCGCACCTGCAAGGCACCTGGGTTGACGATGTTGGTGGGCGTACCTTTGATGAAGTTGACAACATTGTCAAAAGCCGCGCCGAAGTACAACTCGTAGCTGTCCTGCTCAACATAGCCTATATGCGGGGTACAAATGCAGTTTTCGAGACGAAGCAAGGCATGTCCTTGAAGGATGGGCTCGGACTCAAAAACATCGATTGCGGCCAGGCCGGGCCGGCCCCGATTAAGGGATGCAATCAGCGCCTCCGGCTCGATCAGTTCAGCCCTCGACGTGTTAACCAGCAGGGACGTGGTCTTCATGCGCGACAGGTCCTCCAGCGTGACGACACCCCGGGTCTCCCCATTGAGCCGCAGATGAAGACTTAGTACATCGCTTTGCTCAAAAAACTCGGCTTTGCTGGCTGCAATTTCAAAGCCATCTGCCTGGGCCCTCTCCAGTGAAGCGTCGCGCCCCCAGATGACGACACGCATCCCGAACGCTCTGCCGTAGCCGGCGACGATTTGCCCGATCTTTCCGTAGCTCCATATCCCCAGGGTTTTGCCTTTGAGAACTGACCCGATGCCAAAATTGGGCGGCATCGACGCTGATTTGAGGCCTGCTTGTTGCCAGGCACCGTGCTTCAGGTGGGCCACATAGTGCGGGATACGGCGCATCGCGGTCATTACCAACGCCCAGGTCAGCTCAGCTGGCGCTGTGGGAGACCCAATGCCCTCCGCAACTGCGATTCCCCGTTCGGTACAGGCTGCAACATCAACATGGCTTCCTACCCGGCCTGTTTGGGCTATCAGCTTGAGTTTGGGAAGTTTTTCGATGACCTGCCGGCTTAACTGGGTCCGCTCCCGAATCAGGACGATGACATCGGCATCTTTGAGGCGGACGGACAGCTGGCCTATGCCTTTGACGGTGTTGGTATAGACCTTGGCGGGGTAGGCTTCCAGTTTGGCGGCGCAGTTCAGTTTCCGCACGGCGTCCTGATAGTCGTCGAGGATCACAATATTCATGGCGATATTGTGCCTGCAAGATTTTTCATCCCTGCGGCACTGGCCACCCCAGCCCGTGCATTTTGTATCTCAAGGAAACGTAATGCGGGACACGGCAAAAACCTGTCCGTTCATGGCGACTTAGCCTTAAAGGCTTCCAGCCACCGTTACTGCTGCGCCGCTTCGCGCTGCGCCATGCGCTCAATCTCTGCGCAAACATCGGCCATGCGGCCGGATATGACCATGCGGCCCGCGCAGGTGGGGCTGACGTTTGAATCGAACTCGCGCACAACCTTAAGACGGCTGACATGGGATGTTTTCGGGAAGGGCCGTTCGGTTCTTGAGCTCCCCAAACGGTCGGTCGGCCGATGCGATGCGGTGGTATCACCCGAAACAAAGGGCAACGCGAATTGGTGGGGCGTGCACCGTGCGCCGATTGGCGCGGCCAGCGGCCTCGCCCCTGCTGTGCCATGTACCGGTACAAACAGGGCCACCAGTGCGTGCACGGGTGCAAGCAGGACTGACAACATTGGTGAATGCGAAAAACTGACGATTCCCATGAGAACTCCTGTATGAGAGAGGTTTACACAGGCAGGATTGCGCTGGCAGACGCCAGGGAGGCCACGGTACCAGGGTGTTGGCCTTGATGGCCAAACGCCCGCCACCTGGTGTGTGGCCAGATGAGTCTTACATCAACATCGTGTTGCGGATCAAGCCCACGGCCAGACCTTCAAGCTCGAACGGCTCACCGGGTTCGACCACGATGGTTTTGAAGTCCGGGTTTTCGGGCAGGAGTTCGATCAGGTGTTTGTTGCGGCGAAAGCGTTTGACCGTGACTTCATCACCCAGCCTGGCCACGACAATCTGGCCATTTTTGGCTTCTTTGGCTTGTTTCACGGCCAGCAAGTCGCCATCCATGATGCCGACGTCGCGCATGCTCATACCGCGAACCTTGAGCAGGTAATCGGGCTGCCGCTGAAACAGGCTGCTTTCAAAATAATAGGTTTGCTCGATATGTTCCTGCGCGAGAATCGGGCTGCCAGCAGCAACCCGCCCTACCAACGGTAGGGCGAGTTGGGCCAGGCTTTGCAACGGCAGGGAAAACTGTTTGGTTCTGGATTCGTTCAGGGTGCGAAGGGCATCGCTGCGCAGGCGTATACCGCGTGAGGTCCCGCTGACCAACTCGATGACGCCTTTACGCGCCAGTGCCTGCAAGTGTTCTTCCGCGGCATTTGCGGACCGGAAGCCAAGTTCGGTGGCGATTTCGGCGCGGGTAGGTGGTGCGCCGGTGCGCGCAATGGCGCTCTGGATCAGTTCCAGAATTTGTTGTTGGCGTGCGGTGAGCTTGGGGCCTTCAGAGGGAAAATGCGAAAAGTTATCGAGTGTGCTCATCACCGTTGCTCCTTGAATCACAACACCAGCCTTCGTGCGATATTGCCAAACGGCAGGGTACGCAGAGGCCTGGGGCTGTTTTAATATCCAGTAACTGTATTTTCATCCAGTTTTTAAAAGATTGCAAGTTCACTTTTTATGAGCCTTCAAAATATTGTCATTCTGGGTACCGGCGGCACGATCGCGGGTACGGCTGCGAGCACGTCGGACAACATCGGCTATACCGCTGCCCAGGTGGGCGTTGATCAACTGGTTGCGGCCATTCCCCCTTTCGCCAAGCTTGGCCCCTTTGTGACCGAACAGGTCGCCCAGATCGACAGCAAGGACATGAGCTTTGAGGTGTGGGCACGGCTTGCTGCGCGGGTCAACCACTTTTTGGCCCAGCCGGATGTGCAGGGCATTGTCATTACGCACGGAACAGACACGCTGGAGGAAACAGCCTATTTTCTTCATGCGGTATGCCGGCCTGCCAAACCGGTGGTGCTGGCCTGTGCCATGCGTCCGGCGACGGCACTGGCGCCTGACGGCCCCCAGAATCTTCTGGATGCCGTGGCGGTAGCGCGTCACTCGGGAGCGGCGGGTGTTGTCGCCGTGTGCGCAGGAACCATCCACAGTGCGCTGGATGTGCAGAAAGTGCATACCTACAAGGTGGACGCGTTCGACTCTGGCGATGCCGGACCGGTTGGTTATGTAGAGGAAGGTTCGCTGAGGTTAGTGCGAAATTGGCCTGTAGCCCATGCAGAATCGGCGCAAATTGCTATAAAAATGATAGCGACAGGAGTCATCCCAGCTCAATGGCCACGCGTTGAGATTGTCATGAACCATGCCGGTGCCAGTGGCGCCGTGGTGCAGGCCCTGCAGGCACAGGGTGTACGGGGCCTGGTGGTCGCAGCCACCGGCAATGGCACGCTGCACCGTGATCTGGAGGCGGCGCTGCTCCAGGCCCAGGCTGCGGGGGTGCGGGTCTTGCGGGCGACAAGATGCCTCAACGGGCGGGTGCTGCCCACACCGGGGGACGTGCTCCCTGATTCACGGGGGCTGAGTCCGGTGAAAGCGAGAATCGAACTGGTGCTTCAGTTGCTCGCCGGTAACTGAAGACCGGACTCCGTACAGGCAGGCCGTTGATGTTCACAGCAATCAAGACGCACGTCTGGGCTTTTCCGGCACTGGAAGTCGTGCACATCAGCGGCATTGCGCTGCTGCTTGGGAATCTTGTCCTGCTGGAACTTCGGGTGTTTGGACTGGGTTCAGGTTTGCCTGTGAAAGAGCTGGCGCGCCTGAGCCTCGGTGTTGCGGTGGTTGGTTTTACCCTGGCGGTTTTTTCCGGTTTGCTGATGTTTGCCTCGCAGCCCGCGGAATTGCTGAGCAATCGGGCCTTTACCCTGAAGATGCTGCTGTTATTCATTGCGGGATGTAATGCGGCATGGTTCCATGGGCGTGGGTCGCTGGACAAACTGGATGCTTGGGCTCGTGCACAAATGATTTTGTCGACCCTGATCTGGCTGGCTGTCGTGGCTTGCGGCCGCTGGATTGCCTACCTTTAATCCAAGCCTCCGAGGAGTGGACGATGAAACGACGTGAAGTGCTGGAAGTGTCGTTGTTCCTGGCCGCCAGCGGTGCAGCACCGCTGGTCAGCGCGCACCACGGCTGGAGCAGTTTTGACCAGGACAGGCCGATTTACCTGGAGGGCAGGGTGGCCAAGGTGTTGTGGCAGAACCCGCATGCAGAGCTTGAAATCGACCTCCCGGCAACGCTCAAATTACCCTCCGATCTGGCCCAGCGCGCCGTGCCGGCCCAGACCGCGCCGGTCGACGGCAAGGCCTTGCTGGCCAAGGCTGTCTTACCTAATAGAAAGGACAAACGCTGGGAGATCGAGTTGGCCCCGCTGACGCGCCTTCAGGCGTGGAACCTGGCTGAGATCAAACCGGGCGCCACGGTCTCCATCGTCGGGTTCACGTTCAACGGTGAAAAAGGCGACCCGATACTGCGCGCCGAATACCTGTTTATCGACGGTAAGTCGTATGGGTTTCGTTCCAGTCCCGCCTGAACCAGGACGTCGACTTCCCCATAAAAAAAGCCGTCACAGGACGGCTTTTTTGCAAGATGTGTTTGATGAAGCTCCAAAGGGGCTCAGCTCGACAGTGCCTTGAAGGCCCGGTCAGTGATTTCATCCACACCTCCCATACCGCTGATTGCGCGGTACTTGGGAGCGACGTCAGGCGCGGCTTTGGCCCAGCTTGAGTAGTACTCCACCAGAGGTCGGGTCTGGGCGCTGTAAACCTCCAGGCGCTTGCGCACGGTTTCTTCCTTGTCGTCTTCACGCTGGATCAACGTCTCGCCGGTCACGTCATCCTTGCCTTCGATTTTGGGTGGATTGAATTTGACGTGGTAGGTGCGGCCCGAGGCCGGGTGCGAGCGGCGTCCGCTCATGCGTTCAATAATCGCTTCAAAGGGCACGTCTATTTCAAGAACGTAGTCAAGTTTGACGCCAGCCGACTTCATGGCGTCGGCCTGGGGAATGGTGCGTGGAAAGCCGTCAAACAGGAAGCCCTTGGTGCAGTCGGGCTGGGCGATGCGCTCCTTCACTAGGTTGATGATCAGGTCGTCGCTGACCAGTCCGCCGGAGTCCATGACCTTTTTGGCTTCGATGCCCAGCGGTGTTCCAGCCTTGACGGCGGCCCGGAGCATGTCACCGGTGGAAATCTGGGGGATGCCGTATTTTTGGCAGATGAAGGTCGCTTGCGTCCCTTTGCCCGCGCCAGGCGCGCCCAACAAAATCAGTCTCATGGATGTCCTCGGATTTTATGAATTCTTGAAGTCAACCCCGGGCCGGCAAGCCAATGATCCGCGAGTGTTGCTTGGACAGGTGTTGAGGGCTGCCCGCACGCCACGCAGGCCTCACACTTGTGTTTCTCCCAAGGATAGCATGCACGCCCCTGACAGCAACTTACAGGTGACCCTGCCAGTGAGGGGCTTCTTCTCGATCAGGAAAACAGCTTACGGGCGCGGTCCAGGTCTTCAGGCGTGTCAACACCGGGGCCCGGTGCATCGTCGGTGATGTGAACGGCGATGCGGTGGCCGTGCCATAGGGCCCGGAGTTGCTCCAGGCATTCCAGCTGCTCCAGCGGTGCTTGCGAAAGGCGGGGAAACTCACGCAGGAAACCGACCCGGTAGCCATAGATCCCGACATGCCGCAGCGGCCTGGGCAGTCTGCTGCCGGCTTCCCACCAGGCTTGGCCAGTGAAGTCGCGCGCAGCGGGAATGGGGGCGCGGCTGAAATAAAGCGCCGTCTGGCGTGCGTCCAGCACCACTTTGACCACATTCGGGTTAAGCAGGTCGGCCAACTGGTGAATGGAATGTGCCGCCGTGCTCATGGCACAGTCGGCCCGCTCATTGAGCAGGCCCGCAACCGCGTCGATCAAGGCAGGGTCGATCAATGGCTCGTCGCCCTGCACATTCACCACAATGTCGTCATCTGCCAGTCCCAACACGCTGCAGGCTTCAGCGAGACGGTCGCTGCCGCTGGGATGGTCTTCGCGGGTCAAAACGGCTGTGATGCCGAAAGACGCGCATTTCTCGACAATCTCAAGGCTGTCGGTCGCAACAACCGTGCGCAGGGCGGTGCTTTGCATGGCGCGCTGTGCGACTCGCACAACCATGGGGGCACCGCCGATGTCGGCGAGCGGCTTGTTGGGCAGGCGGGTGGAGGCAAGCCGGGCTGGAATCAGGACAGTGAAGTTCACAGGCCGAGCTCTTCGTCCGTCAAGGTGCGCGCCTCGCTTTCCAGCAGCACGGGCAGCCCGTCACGTACGGGATAGGCCAGACGAGCGCTGCGGGAAACAAGTTCCTGTTTTTCCCGGTCGTAGTCGAGCGGCCCTTTGGTCACGGGGCAGACCAGCAGTTCAAGCAGTTTGGTGTCCATGCTTCGATGGTAATGGAGAAAGCAGTGGCGCCAGCAGCGCATCAAAGGCGATAAAGAAAGCCGGCTCAGGGGAAAATACCAGCGGCACGGCCAGCAGGTCCAACCCGGCCGCTGCCGGCAAGGCAAAAAGCTTGACAGCATCCTTTTCAGTACACAGCACGGTCTTGCCTTGCAGCCCGGTGAGGTCGATCTCGCTGAAAGTGTGGTGATCCGGCAGGACGATGGTAGCTTCCAGCATCAGGCCCCGATCCTTCAACATTGCGAAAAAGGCCTGTGGGTTGGCGATACCCGCCAGCGCCGTCAGCGGCCGCGCCCGCAAATCAGCCAGCGGGACCAAATTGCCGGTGGGTGACCTTGCGTCATCGGCCAGTTTCCGGCTGGAAGTGAAGCCTTCGAAGGCGGGCTTCTGGCCGGTGTGCAGCACCAGGTCCAGACCGCTTTGCCGGCGCCCGGGCCACGGCTCGCGCAATGGGCCTGCCGGCAGCATCCAGCCGTTTCCCGTGCCGCGATCGTCGAATGCGGCGATTTCGATGTCGCGCTGCAAGGCGTAGTGCTGCAGGCCGTCATCGCACACGACCACTGCGGTAGAGGGATGCGCGGCCAGCAAGGCCCGCAGCGCTTCGCCGCGGCGGCTGGCGACAAAGACCGGCACACCCGTCGTACGCTGGATCAGGGCCGGCTCATCGCCTGTTTGCGCAGGCGGCGCTGCGGATGTGACTTCGATGCACTCTGTGCTGGTCCGTCCATATCCACGCGACACCACTCCCACTGCGATACGCTGCGCCTGCAAATGCTGGACGAGGGCGATCACCAGCGGGGTTTTGCCTGCACCGCCGGCGACCACATTGCCGACGACCACGACGGGAACGGGAAAACGCGCGGAATGGAGAAGCCTGCGGCGGTACAAAGCCCTGCGCAGGTGCACGACCAGGCCGTAGAGCTGCGACAGCGGCCAGAGCAGGCATGCCAGCACTCCACGTGTCAGCCAGGCTTCTTGCAACAGGTGTTTCATGCGCTTGCGGCCGTGTCGCGAAAGGCGGGAACGAGCTGCTGCGGGCGCCAGACAAGTCCTGGCTTATTTCGCCAGCGCAGCGCTCTGTGTGGCAAATGTAATTTGCGTCAGTCCCTGGCGGCGTGCGGCCTCCATGACGGTGATAACAGCCTGGTGCGTGGCACTGGCATCGGCGCTAATGATGATCACGCTGTCTTTGCCGGCCTTGGCCGCGTCGCCCAACGCGTTGCCAAGCGCTTCGATCCCGCGGCCTTCCACCAGAGTCTTGTTGACCATGTAGCGGCCGTCGCTGCTCACGGCAACGATGACTTCTTTGGGGTAGTCCCGCTGTTGCTCGGCATTGGCAATTGGTAATTTGATCTGGAGTTCAGTGAACTTGCTGTAGGTTGTCGACAGCATCAGAAAGATCAAAACTACAAGTAACACGTCGATGAAGGGGATCAGGTTGATCTCCGGCTCGTCATGCGGATGAGGGCGGAAGTTCATTTACGCAAGGTATTGAGGTGGCGCACAAAACGTTCGGCTGCCAGTTCCATCGTCAGCAGGTAGCCGTCCACACGGGCCCGGAAATAGCGCCAGAAAATCAAGGCGGGGATGGCAACCATCAGGCCGAAAGCCGTGTTGTAGAGTGCAATGGAGATGCCTTGCGCCAGCTGTGCGGGGTTGCCGCCGGCCGCATTGCTGACGCCGCCACCGCCTGCTTGCGAGCCGAAAATCTCGATCATGCCGATGACAGTGCCCAACAGGCCGAGTAGCGGCGCGGCAGAGGCGATGGTCGCCAATGCGGCCAGGTATCGCTCCAGCTTATGCGCGGCCTTGCGCCCGGCGCCTTCCAGCGTGGAGCGCAGATCGTCTTCACTGATTCGCGGGTTGGTGTTCAGTGCACGAAAACCACTGGCGAGCACTTCACCAAGCAGCGAGTTCTGTTCAAGTTGCGCCACAACGTCGGGCGAAGGAACCGCGGCGCGAGAGACCGTAATGGCTTCATCAAGCAACTTTGGAGGGGCGACTTTTCGGGTTTTAAGGCTGGTAAAACGTTCGATTACCAGCGCAAGAGCCAAGACAGAGCAGGCAACCAGGGGCCAAATTGGCCAGCCCGCGGCTTGTATGATCGAAAACAATGCACATCTCCAGGCAAATAATTTGTGGTGGATTATGGCTTACGGAAACCGCCGTTTTCGACGCGATGGCATATCGCCTGCGAATGTTTGCAGCAACGTCGTTTGTCAGACATAGCCCACAGATGCTGTGGATAACTTTGTTAGCAAGTGGTAGCCGAGAGGTCTGCAAGCCGCACCAAACCGCGCATGTGACAGAACGATGAAATTTTGAGCAGAATTAAGTTATTCAAAATCAATGAGTTACACGAATTCATCTCGATATCCGCGTGGAATCAGTGGTTTGTGCCATGAGGGACGCTGCTCTGTGGAGTATTACACCCGTGAAATCAAGGGGTTTAGGCGTGTTTGACGCATCGCCGATGCCTGAAAGGCCGCCCCAGGCTTTACGGGAACCGGGGATTCGGGTATGGCCTGTAGGCTCCTTGCTGAGAGCCATTTCAGACAGTCTGGAAGCCCGGTTCAACCCCGTGGCTGTGCAGGGGGAGCTCAGTGGGTTTTCACGTGCAGCCAGCGGACATTGTTATTTTTCCCTCAAGGATGAACAGGGTCAGGTTCGTTGTGCCATGTTCCGGCGCGCTGCCGCGATGCTGGATTTTTCCCCGCGCGACGGGCAACTGGTAGAGCTTCGGGGACGGCTCGGGGTTTACGACCCGCGTGGTGAACTGCAGTTGGTGGTGGAATCCATGCGGCAGGCGGGGCAAGGCAATCTTTTTGAGCAATTCCTGCTGCTCAAGACCAGACTGGAGGCTGAAGGCCTTTTCGATTCAGTTCGCAAAAAGCCTCTGCCTTTGTTACCTCGCGCCATTGGTGTGGTGACGTCTTTGGGCGCTGCCGCCTTGCATGACGTCGTGAGCGCGCTGCAGCGCCGTGTTCCGCACATTCCTGTCGTCATTTATCCTGCCAGCGTGCAAGGTGGCCAGGCCGCCGGCGAATTGCGAGCCGCTTTGCTAAAGGCCTATCAACGGCGCGACAAGGACTTTGTTGACGTCCTGCTCCTGGTGCGTGGTGGTGGCGCCATGGAGGACTTATGGGCCTTCAATGACGAACAACTCGCCCGGACTATCGTGGAGTCCCCCATGCCGGTGATCAGCGGTGTGGGCCATGAAACCGACTTCACCATCGCAGATTTTTGCGCTGATGTCCGCGCCCCGACGCCCACGGCTGCGGCAGAGCTGTGTGCGCAGCCGCAAGGTGTCTGGCTTCGCGCACTTGAAATGGCCATGACGCGTTTGCAAAACGGCGTTGACCGGCAGATGCAGTCCCATAACCAGCGGCTGGACTGGGCAGCGTCCCGGGTCAGCCGCCCCTCCCATCTCATCACGCGGCAGCATGCCCGGTTGACCGGCTTTGAGCAAAATTTGAACCATGCGATGCGCTCGATCTTGCAACACCATCGGAGTAGGCTGCAGTCTCTGGAGACAGACCTGCCGCGGACGGCGGAAGCGAACCTGCAGCGCGGCCGACAGCGTGTTGAGCGCGCGCAGCTAAGACTGGAGTTGCTGGATCCCAAACTGGTCTTGAAACGGGGCTATGCCTGGCTGGCTGACCTCCAGGGCCACCCCATTACCAGTCAGGACAAGACCCATATCGGCCAACCTGTGCGCGCTACCCTTGCCGACGGCGAGGTCGATTTGACGGTTTCAGCGCGCAGGCTGATTTAGTTTTTACAATGGCAGAGTTCAAGCAGTTCATTCGCAGTCCATTCAGAAGTTCATTTATCACCACGAGGAAAAATTATGGAACACAAGCTCCCCCCGCTCCCTTATCCGATTGATGCCCTGGCCCCACATTACAGCCAGGAGGCCTTTGAATATCACCATGGAAAACATCACAACGCTTATGTGGTGAACCTCAACAACCTGCAAAAAGGTACCGAATTTGAAGCCATGACGCTCGAAGAGATCGTCAAAAAATCCAGCGGCGGCGTGTACAACAATGCCGCCCAGATCTGGAACCACACATTCTTCTGGAGCTGCATGAAGCCGGCCGGCGGCGGTGAGCCCGGCGGCGCCCTTGCAGCGGCCATCAACGCCAAGTTTGGCTCTTACGCTGCGTTCAAGGAGGCTTTCGTCAAGTCCGCTGTCGGCAATTTCGGCTCCGGCTGGACATGGCTTGTAAAAAAAGCCGACGGTACGGTCGACATCGTCAACACCGGTCCTGCGGGCACCCCGCTGACGACTGCCGACAAGGCTCTGCTGACCGTGGATGTCTGGGAACACGCGTACTACATTGATTACCGCAACCTGCGCCCGAAATTTGTGGAGACCTTTCTCTCCAACCTGGTGAACTGGAGTTTTGCCGAAGCCAACTTCGCCTGATTCGCACCTTTTGGGATCACAAAAAAGCCGACTTCAAGTCGGCTTTTTTCTTTCGGGCTGACAAACGTCAGCGTTTCGCGTTAAAGATCGGGCCGCCCAGCTTGCTGCCGGCCTTGATGCCTTTTTTGGCGAACCAGCCCTTGTTCATTTCCAGCACATAACGCACAGGCTGGGTCGAGCAATGCGGATCCGTGGTTTGCGGCTTCATATCGGCCAGGTTCACGATCGTGCCGTCATCGGCGACAAATGCTGCGGTCAGTGGCAGCAAGGTGTTCTTCATCCAGAAGCACTGCTGGGCTGGCTGCTCGAAGACGAAGATCATGCCTTCCTGTTGTGGCATCTCTTTGCGGAACATCAGGCCGATTTGCCGCTGCTCGGGCGTGAGAGCCACCTGAGCATCAATCAGGTGCATGCCCGCCGACAGCTTGACGCGCTGCAGGTTCATTTGCGGAGCATCCTGGGCCGAAGCGAACTGCGGCGAGATCAGGGCCGCCAGGGCAAAGGTGCTTAATGCCTTGCTGAATGACACGGTGCCAGATTTTGAAAACATAAAGTCACCACGCATGAAGTTGATGGGGCAGCATAAACGACGCGCATAAAAAATGCCCGCACGCGGCGGGCATTCTGACCGAAGTCACCAGGAATTACTTCTTGGCTTCGGCTTTCTTGGCGGTTGCAGCTTCTGCTTTTGCCTTTTTGGCAGCAGCGGCTTCAGCTTTTTTTGCGGCTTTGGCTTCAGCTTTTGCTTTCTTTTCAGCAGCGGCTTTTTCTTTCTTGGCGGCGGCAGCGGCAGCTTTTTCTTCTTTGGTCATTTTGGCTGGCTTGGCTTCAGCTTTAGCTTCTGCTTTGGCAGCAGGAGCGGCTGGCGTTGCAGCAACAGCTGGAGTTGCTGGCTTGGCTGGGGTAGCGGCAGGAGCGGAAGCTTGTGCAAAAGCGCCGGCAGCGAAGAGGCCTGCGATCAAAGCAGCGAGGATTTTGTTCATTTGGAATTTCCTTGATAACGTTATTGGAAAAAAATACCCCGAACTTCTCGGAGGCCTTACCGTAACGGAGCCCGTTCCCGGGCCGTTGACAGATGGCCTCAAATTCTTTTGCAGAATGGTTTTACGGCTAGAATTTAGGGGTTTTTACCTAACCTGCTGCGTGGCGTGCCCTTGGACGCCTCAGCGCTCACCGGAGACTTTCTTACATGTACCAGCACATCAAGGTGCCTTCCCAAGGCCAGAAAATCACTGTCAATGCCGACAACTCGCTGAACGTGCCCGCTGAACCCATCATTCCGTTCATCGAAGGTGACGGCACGGGTGCCGATATCACGCCGGTCATGTTGAAAGTGGTTGATGCTGCTGTTGCCAAAGCCTATGGCGGCAAGAAAAAAATCCATTGGATGGAAGTGTTTGCCGGGGAAAAGTCCACCAAGGTCTATGGCCCGGACGTGTGGCTGCCAGAAGAAACACTGCATGCTGTTCGTGACTACGTTGTTTCGATCAAGGGCCCGCTGACAACCCCTGTGGGCGGTGGTATCCGCAGCCTGAACGTAGCGTTGCGCCAGGAACTGGACCTCTATGTCTGCCTGCGCCCAATCCAGTACTTTGCCGGCGTTCCTTCCCCTGTCAAAGAGCCGCAAAAGACCAACATGGTCATCTTCCGCGAAAACTCGGAAGACATCTACGCTGGTATCGAGTTCGAATCCGGCAGTGACAAGGCCAAAAAACTCATCAAGTTCCTGCAGGACGAGATGGGCGTCAAGAAAATCCGTTTTCCCAACACCTCCGGCATCGGCATCAAGCCGGTTTCCAGTGAAGGCACCGAGCGCCTGGTTCGCAAGGCTATCCAGTACGCCATCGACAACGACAAGCCCAGCGTGACCATCGTGCACAAGGGCAACATCATGAAGTTCACCGAAGGCGGCTTCCGCGATTGGGCTTATGCCCTGGCCAAGAAGGAATTCGGCGCGGTGGAAATCGACGGCGGCCCATGGATGAAGTTCAAGAATCCCAAGACCGGCAAGGAAATCACCATCAAGGACAGCATTGCCGATGCATTCCTGCAGCAAATCCTGTTGCGCCCCGCGGAATACAGCGTGATTGCTACCTTGAACCTGAACGGCGACTATGTGTCTGACGCGCTGGCGGCCCAGGTAGGCGGTATCGGCATTGCTCCCGGCGCCAACCTGAGCGATACCGTCGCCATGTTTGAAGCCACCCATGGCACGGCGCCGAAATACGCCGGCAAGGACTACGTGAATCCTGGTTCCGAGATTCTCTCGGCCGAGATGATGTTGCGCCACATGGGCTGGACAGAGGCCGCCGACCTTATCATCAGCTCGATGGAAAAGTCTATTGATTCGAAGAAAGTCACCTATGACTTCGCCCGCCTCATGGAGGGTGCGACCCAGGTCAGCTGCTCCGGTTTTGGCCAGGTCATGATCGACCATATGTAAAGCTGGCGTAGCCTGTTTTTTCGAGAACCGCCCGGGAGGAATCCCGCGGCGGTTTTTTCTTGGGCGGAAAAAGGAAAAAGAAAAGAAAAAATCACGCTTGAATGTCGTGTTCCCGCCACCAATTTCCCTGACAGACGCACTGGACTATATCGGTCGCTAGAATGAATTCCATGGCAACCAAGTCTCCCAAATCCCCGAGCGTACCGGTGCGGCCCCCAGCCCCGGCTGTCAAGCCCGATAACGGCAACGGGGGCGAGTCGGTTGTGTTGGAGCGCCGGCCGCAAAAAACCAAGCCCCCACAGATGTACCAGGTGGTCCTGCTCAACGACGACTACACCCCGATGGAGTTCGTGGTGGTGGTGATCCAGGAGTTTTTCAACAAGGACCGTGAAACCGCCACCCAGATCATGCTGAAGATCCACCTGGATGGCAAAGGCATCTGTGGTGTGTTTTCCAAGGATGTAGCGGCGACCAAAGTGGACCAGGTCACCGAAGCCGCCCGCAAAAACGGCCATCCGCTGCAGTGTGTCAGTGAGCCCATTGAATAATCGTAAATCCGGCCAATATTCCCTTCATAAGTCAGTAGAGTTAATCCAAGCAAGCCGAAAGGAAGATCAATGATTGCCCAGGAACTAGAAGTCAGCTTGCACATGGCGTTTGTCGAGGCGCGGCAGCAGCGCCACGAGTTCATCACCGTTGAGCATCTCTTGCTTGCCTTGCTGGACAACCCCAGTGCAGCGGAGGTGTTGCGCGCCTGCTCGGCCAATGTGGACGACCTGCGCAAGTCGTTGGCCAACTTCATCAAGGACAACACACCGCAGGTCGCCGGCACCGACGATGTTGACACGCAGCCCACGCTGGGCTTCCAGCGCGTGATCCAGCGCGCCATCATGCACGTGCAGTCCACCGGCAATGGCAAGAAGGAAGTCACCGGTGCCAATGTGCTGGTCGCCATTTTTGGCGAAAAGGACTCCCACGCCGTGTACTACCTCCACCAGCAAGGCGTGACGCGCCTGGACGTGGTGAATTTCATCGCCCATGGCATCAAGAAGAGCGACCCGCCCGAGCCCGCAAAGGCCGGTGAGAGCGCCGCCGAGAGCGAAGAGGGGGGCGAGAAGACGGAGAAAGCTTCACCGCTTGAACAGTTCACCGTCAACCTCAACCAGCTCGCCAAGGACGGCAAGATCGATCCGCTGATCGGCCGCCAGTACGAAGTCGAGCGCGTCATCCAGATCCTTTGCCGCCGCCGCAAGAACAACCCGCTGCTGGTCGGTGAGGCCGGTGTGGGTAAAACTGCAATTGCCGAGGGCCTGGCCTGGCGCATCACGCAAAAAGACGTGCCCGAGATCCTGGCCGAGGCCAATGTGTACTCGCTCGACATGGGCGCCTTGCTCGCCGGCACCAAATATCGTGGTGATTTCGAACAACGCCTGAAGGGCGTACTCAAAGCGCTGAAGGACAAGCCCAACGGCATCCTGTTCATCGATGAGATTCACACCCTGATTGGTGCCGGTGCGGCCTCGGGCGGCACGCTGGATGCGTCCAACCTGCTCAAGCCGGCGCTGTCCAGCGGCCAACTCAAGTGCATCGGAGCGACCACCTTCACCGAATACCGCGGCATCTTCGAAAAAGATGCGGCCTTGTCGCGCCGGTTCCAGAAGGTCGATGTGGTCGAACCGACCGTGCAGGAAACGGTCGACATCCTCAAGGGCCTGAAGTCGCGTTTTGAAGAGCACCACAGCGTCAAATATGCCGTGGCCGCCCTGCAGGCTGCAGCCGAGCTCAGCGCCAAGTACATCAATGATCGCCATCTGCCCGACAAGGCTATTGACGTGATCGATGAAGCTGGCGCCGCCCAGCGCATCCTGCCCGCATCGAAGCGCAAGAAAATCATCACCAAAGCCGAGGTCGAAGAGATCGTGGCCAAGATTGCCCGCATCCCACCCGCGAATGTCTCTAACGACGACCGAGGCAAGTTGCAGACGCTCGAGCGTGACCTGAAAAGCGTGGTCTTCGGGCAGGACAAGGCCCTTGAAGTGCTGGCCTCCGCCGTCAAGATGGCGCGTTCCGGCCTGGGCAAGGACGACAAGCCGATCGGCTCCTTCCTGTTCTCCGGCCCTACCGGCGTCGGCAAGACGGAAGCTGCCAAACAGTTGGCCTACATCATGGGCATCGAGCTCATCCGCTTCGACATGTCGGAGTACATGGAGCGCCATGCCGTGAGCCGACTGATTGGTGCGCCTCCGGGCTATGTCGGTTTTGACCAGGGCGGCCTGCTGACCGAAGCCATCACCAAGAAGCCGCACGCCGTGCTGCTGCTCGACGAAATCGAAAAGGCGCACCCGGACATTTTCAACGTGTTGCTCCAGGTGATGGATCACGGCACGCTGACGGACAACAACGGGCGCAAGGCCGATTTCCGCAATGTCATCATCGTCATGACCACCAATGCCGGTGCCGAGACGATGAACAAGGCGACCATCGGTTTCACCAACCCGCGCGAGTCCGGTGACGAGATGGCTGACATAAAGCGCCTGTTCACGCCCGAGTTCCGTAACCGCCTGGACGCAACTGTCAGCTTCAAGGCGCTCGACGAAACCGTCATCCTGCGCGTGGTCGACAAGTTCCTGCTGCAGCTTGAAACGCAACTGGCCGAGAAGAAGGTTGAAGTCACCTTCACCGACACGCTGCGCAAGTACCTCGGCAAGAAGGGCTTTGATCCGCTGATGGGTGCTCGCCCGATGCAGCGCCTGATTCAGGACACCATCCGCCGTGCGCTGGCCGACGAGCTGCTGTTTGGCCGCCTGACGGAAGGTGGCCGCCTGACGGTGGACATGAAGGTCACGGCGGATGAGAAAGGCGTTGAGACCGGAGAAGTCCAGCTCGACATCCAGCCGCTGCCCAAGAAAGAAGGCAAAGCCAAGCCGGAAGCCGAAGCGGCAGAAACCAACTGATGTTTCGCTGATCCAATTGATCCAGCTGCGCGCTTAGTGTCTGCGCGCACAAAAAAGGCCGGTAGCATCACGCTATCGGCCTTTTTCTCGTTTTCGCCCGCACACCTTAACAAAAGACACTTGCCTTGGTCCTTCCCGAACTCAGCCACGAATGGAAAACCGGCCTCTCAGTGGCCTGGAGCGCCTACATTGCCGTGCTGTCAATCTGGATCGTGATGCAAAAGCGCGCCCCGGTTTCCACCATGAGCTGGATCCTGTCGCTGGCGCTGCTGCCGTTTGCAGGTTTTGTCGTTTATTACTTCCTCGGCCCCCAGCGCCTGAAAAAACAGCGCCTCAAGCGCTTGCGCAGCCGCGCCGGTGCGCGCGGTGATGCCGACCTGGCCCAGCTGCAGGGCATGGCCGAAAGGGCACCCCCGGCCCTGCGGCAAATGACTGCCCTGGGCACTGCTGCCTGCGGTCTTCCCGTTTCCAGTGCCACCGCCGTCCAGCTGCTTTCAGGTGGCGCGCGGGCATTTGACAGCATCTTCGAAGCGATCCGCGAAGCCCGGGACCATGTGCACCTGGAGTACTACATTTTTGAGCCCGACAGAATTGGCACGGCCCTGCGCGACTTGCTGGCCGAAAGGGCAGAGCAGGGCGTCAAGGTGCGGCTGCTGGTCGATGCGCTAGGCTCCAAGCGCCTTGGCCGCCGGTTTCTGGCGCCGCTGGAGGCCGCCGGTGTCGAGGTCGCGTTCTTTCATGACACCCGCATCGGCCGCCGCCTGCGTCCGGTGACCAACTACCGCACCCACCGCAAGATCGTCGTCTGCGACGGCCGTGTCGGCTTTACCGGCGGCGTCAATATCACCGATGAAGAAGACCGGCGCACCCGGCCTGATGCTTACCATGACGTGCATTTGCGCATTGAAGGAAGCGCGGTGCGCTGGCTGCAGACGACCTTCCTGGAGGACTGGACCTACGCCACCGGCGAATCACCCACGGACACGGACCGGAGCCTTCCGCATTTGCTGCCCCATCTGGTACCCGACGAAGAAGCCGGCGATATTCCGGTGCAGGTGGTGACTAGCGGACCAGACAACATGCTCGAGCCGATTCACCGCATGCACGTGGCGGCCATCAATACTTCCACCCAGCGCGCCTGGCTGACAACGCCTTACTTTGTGCCCGGAGAACCTGCACTGATGGCGCTGACCAGCGCGGCGCTGCGCGGCGTCGACGTGCGCCTGCTGGTGCCGCGCCGCAGCGACAGCTTCATCGTCAGTGCCGCGGCGCGCTCCTATTTTGACGAACTGATTGCCGCTGGCGTCAAGGTCTGGGAATACAAGGCCCGTATGCTGCACTCCAAAACGCTGGTCGTTGACGACAGCTGCGCCATGGTCGGTACCGCCAATTTCGACAACCGCAGCTTTCGGCTCAACTTTGAAGTGATGGCTGTGGTCTATGGCCCCGCACTGGCCGAGCCGCTCGCTGCGCAGTTTGAAACCGACCTGCTGAGCGCCGCACCCGTGCGCGCAAACCGGCCCCAGAACTTTTTGATGCGCCTGCTTGACGCCACGGCGCGGCTGTTTTCCCCCTTGCTCTGATTACCTCGAGTTCTTCATGCCCCACACCTTCCTCTGGCACGACTACGAAACCTTCGGCATCAATCCGCGCCGTGACCGGCCCGCGCAGTTCGCCGGTATTCGCACCGACGCGGAACTCAATGAAATCGGCGAGCCACTGATGATTTATTGCAAGCCAGCCAATGACTATCTGCCGGATCCGAACTCCTGTCTCATCACCGGCATCACGCCCCAGGTATGCCTCGAGCGCGGTATCCCAGAGCATGCATTTGCCGCGCAGATCGAAGCAGTGCTGGCCGAGCCCGGCACGATAGGCGTGGGCTACAACACCATCCGCTTCGACGACGAAGTCACACGCTATCTGTTCTGGCGCAACCTCATCGACCCGTATGCGCGGGAATGGCAAAACGACTGTGGCCGCTGGGACCTGCTCGATGTCGTACGCATGGCATACGCCTTGCGGCCCGAAGGCATTGTCTGGCCCCTCAAGCCCGATGAGCGCAGGCCAGACGACGCCAGCGCCGTCCGTCCCAGCTTCAAGCTCGAAGACCTGGCGCGTGCCAATGGCCTGCTGCACGAGTCGGCGCATGACGCGCTGTCAGACGTGCGCGCCACCATTGCGCTGGCCCGCCTGATCCGCAAAGCGCAACCCAAGCTCTTTGACTTTTGCCTGGGCCTGCATAAAAAAGACCGCGTGGCTGCGGAGCTGGGCCTGCCTACCAGCCCGCAAACCGCCCAGCCGTTTCTGCACGTGTCGGGCATGTTCCCGCCAGAGCGCGGCTGCCTGGCCGTCATGTGGCCGCTGGCAACGCATCCGACGAACAAGAACGAACTGCTGGCCTGGGACCTCTCGCAAGACCCGAGCGAGTTGCCGTTGCTCGACGTTGCCACATTACGGCAACGCCTCTTCAGCAAATCGACTGACCTGCCGGAAGGCGTGCTGCGTTTGCCCATCAAATCGGTTCACCTGAACAAGTCTCCCATGGTCGTGCGCAAGCTGGCTACCCTATCTGCGGAGATGGCGGCGAAATGGAATGTAGACATTGCCGCGGCGCTGGCCAACGCTGAAAAAGCCGCCGGTCTGCCTGATATGAGCGCGATCTGGCCAGAGGTCTTCCAGCGGCCTAAAGAGCCCACGCCGGACGTCGATGAAGACCTGTACGGTGGTTTTATCAACAACACCGATCGTCGCCGCTTGAACCAGCTGCGCGCCATGTCACCCGCCGAGCTGGCCCATGCCCGCATCGGGTTTGACGATGAGCGTCTCGGCGAACTGGTGTTTCGCTACCGGGCGCGAAACTTTGCGGAAACCCTGTCGCCCGAAGACGCGGAACGCTGGGAAGCGCATCGCGCTGCGCGCCTGCTCGAGGGCGAAGGCGGGGCGCGGAATGTGGATGCGCTGTTTGCCGAGATTGATGTGTTGGCGGAGACGGCGGATGAGAAGGGGCAGGTGGTGCTTGAGGCGCTTTATGAGTATGCGGAGATGATTACGCCAGAGGCCTGAGGCGCACAGCTGGGCTCAAGGCGCGTCTTTTCTCCAGCCGGGGTAGGGAAAAGGTGGCAGCACTTCCTGTGAAGTCTTCTTGCCAGTGGGCCGGTACACGAACTCGATTCTGACAACCCGCCATTTTTGCTGGATGAGTTTGAGATATACCGTATAGGCATTGGAGTCCCGCCCCAAATCTCCGGCTTCACCGATCACTGCCACAGCATTTTCAGTATCGACCGGGCTTACGCTGGTGACAAAGTGGCTAGCGCCGGTACCGAGGTAATAGGACTTAGCGAACAACTGCACATTGGCTTCAAGGTTTTTTCGGGAGGGCTCGGGCAGCAATGGTTCGGCATAACATCCCGCAGATAAAACCGTTATTGCTGCCAAAATGAAAAAGCGGCGGACGGTATACGAAGTATTCATGACGTGTGGAATTGATGTTCGATCACGGTGGCTAGTTCATGCAGATCATAGATGCGGTGGCGGCTGGCCGGGGGTAGCCCGGCAGCTACTCACTTTTCTTTTGCTTCGCCAAAAGCAAAGTAAGCAAAAGAAAAGGCGACCCTGCTGTCTGCATCCCTTCGCTTCGCTACGGGCAGCCTGCGGTGCTCGGCCCAGCCGGGGTCAAAAACAACTCGCTTCGCTCAAACAAGTTTTTGCCCTGATCCGTCTGGTCCTCCGCTCCTCGGTGCATACAGAAGGGGTGTGGAGAAGGAGACAAAAACCGAATACCTGAAGAAACAAGGACGCGCCGTGGCGTGTCCTTGTCGGTATTGGATTGGGTTCGGTTTCCTGTCTCCGGTCTCCGAATTCGGACTTCACCCCGTCCTGGCTGGGCCGAGCAGCGCAGACGGAGGCGGAAGGTCGGGCCGCAGTTGTTTGAGCGAAGTGCAACGTAGCGAGTTCTGCGGAACGCCGCCGGAGTCGAGCAGCGCAGGTTGCCCGGAGCGAAGCGCAGGGACCCAGACTGCGGGTCGCCTTTTCTTTGGTGACTTTCTTTTGGCGAAGCAAAAGAAAGTTACTTGCAGCCGGGCAACCCGCGGCCAGCAGAATTCATCAACGACCAAGCCCATCAAATCAAAACAATCCCAAAGAAGCTGCTATCAATTCAATAGCTCCTAGCGCTCGCCCTGTTCACCAGAACGCCTATTTACCTAAAAATTAGCGACTACAACCTCAAGCCACAGCCCGTTCTACCAAAGGCGCATAAGCGCTGCCGAAACGGTTGGCCAGAAAGTCCTCCAACGCAATATCCTCCTGCCTCACAAACCCCTGAGCAGGCAACCGCCCGTCAGCCAGCAAATCCAGCACCGTGCAAATACCGGCCGCCGTGGTGATCTGGATCGCGCTGCGCAGCACGCCGCCGACCACGTGGCTGTAAACCTTGTGGGCGTAGGTCTCCTGCATCAGCCGGCCTTCGCGCTGGCCGCTCACGGTGACGAACACGATGACCACGTCCTGCATCGTTGTGGGCAGGGCGTTTTCCAGGATGTCTTTGAGCACACCGCGGCGATCGCGCAGGCGCAGGTCGTTGAGCAGCGCCTTCATGATGGCCGCGTGACCGGGGTAGCGGATGGTCTTGTAGTTGAGGTTGGTGACCTTGCCTTGCAGCGTCTCGCACAGGGTGCCCAGGCCACCCGAGGTGTTAAAGGCTTCGTAGGTCACGCCGTCGAGCGAGAACTCTTCGTGTTCGGCCAGCGGTGGCACCTGGCGCAGCACGCCTTCCACAATGGCTTCGCAGGGCTCGCAGTACTCGTTGATGACGCCGTCGGTGCTCCAGGTCAGGTTGTAGTTCAGTGCGTTCGACGGGAACTGGGGCAAGGCGCCCACCCGCATGCGCACGCTGTGCAGACTGTCGAACCGCCGGCACAGGTCGGCCGCCACGATGGACACAAAACCTGGCGCCAGGCCGCATTGCGGGATCAGAGCCGAGCGCGCGGTGGTGGCCAGCTCGCGCACGCGCCGCGTACTGGCCACGTCTTCGGTCAGGTCCAGGTAATGCACACCAGCCGCCACGGCCGCATCGGCAATCGATGTGGTGAGATGAAACGGTGCCGCACTGAGCACCGCAAATTGACCCTCAAGCGCCGCGCGGAAGGCAACGGGGTCAGTGACGTCCAGCACCTTCAATTGAACCCCGGCGCCGGCCTTGATGTCTGCCAGTGCGGCCTGCGATGCATCCGCCACCGTCACTGCATAGTCCTGGCTGGCGCCCAGCAGGGCGGCAATGGTTGAGCCGATTTTGCCTGCGCCCACGACCATGATCTTTTTCATACCAGCTCCTTTGGGGCCCCTCCAAACGGAGGCCATGGACTGATTTTGGAGCGCCTAGTTGGCGGTTGGTAGTATCAATTTATACAAATTGAAGGCATAATTTAGTCAAATAGAAATCAGTTTTCATCTATTTAACTATTTTTCTTCTACAACTGGACAAGGCCTCCCATGAATCTCGACGCCATAGACCAGACCTTGTTGGGCGAACTGCGGGAAAACGCGCGTTGCCCAGTCGCGCTATTGGCCCGCAAGGTGGGTTTGTCGCGCACGGCGGTGCAGGCCCGCATCGAGCGGCTGGAACGAGACAAGGTCATCACCGGCTACGGTGTGCGCACCGGTGACGCGTATGAGCAGTCACAGGTAGCCGCCCACGTGATGCTCACCGTCGGCCCCAAGCTTTCGGGCCCGGTTGAGGCAGCGCTGCGCAAGATTCCGGAGGTCCGCTCACTGCTTTCAGTCAGCGGCACTTTCGACATGATCGCCATCGTGCAGGCCGGCTCGATCGAGCGGCTCGATGCGCTGATTGACGGCATCGGCCTGCTTGACGGGGTGGATCGCACCAATACGTCGGTGGTGCTGTCTACACGTATCCAGCGCTAGAAGTCGCTCATCTCCTTCTGCCAAAGCGAGAGGAAGCTCGCGAGGAGGGGCACTAGAGGCTCGCGCAAACGGGATCAAACACCCGAAGGTTCGAGATAGCGCCATTCGGCCCCGTTGCGTCAAACCATATCCGGTGAATGCAGCTAGACGGCGGCCACCAGGGTCCACGGGACCGGGTGCATTCAAAGATCCCCTTGCCCCGCGGGTTATGCGAGGTACCTTCCATGCAGGAGAAGCTGCGAGACCTCAGCGTCGCCATGGCATCGGCAAGTGGCATACCGTTGATGACCAGCGGGGCGATTTCGTCTCTCAGCGGTAAAGAGCTCGCTGGGTCAGGTGTGGTGCATGCCGAAAGCGCCACGCACATCGCAAGGAACCGTACGCGGATAAGGCTGAAACCGCTGAACCACTCCCGCAAAAAGCAGGTGCGCAGTAGCCATCGCATGCAGAGGACGTTCACGGTTTTGCAGGTGATTTCAGCAACTGCCCCGTACGCCCGTCGACTATGACGGCTGCACGCGAAGGCACGAAGGACCACGATGGCGCAACGCCGAAGTCCGGAAGGATGTAATACGCATCCTGATCCGCCAGATAAGTGCAATTGTAGTGGGCCTGCGGGTGGCAAAGAGGCCCAAACCATGCGGCAACTTCACCAGGCGGGGCGCGAAAGTGCGCCGGCTGCACGAAGTCGAGGTTGAGAGCGAAAGGCCGGACGGTGTTTGCCCGTTTCTGATCAACGCCCACTTTCTGGTAATTGGAGATATCCAGCGGCGTGGTGACACAGCCTGCGAGAAGTGCGCTTGCAAGGAGCGTTAGCAAAGTGTTTGTTGCGCGCATGCGGTTCCTGAGGTTTAGTGCGGGCAGTCCGTTCCAGCTGAAAGCTTGTATTTGGCAGTCAGGGCTATCCGGTCCAGCCTCCGGAAGTCGCAACTAACGCAAGTTTAGAAGCAGACAAGACGAGGGGCCCAATACGGGCGAGGTGAAAAAGTCCAATTTCGTCGCTTGTGGGCAGAGCACCAATGCTGCCTGCTACCGGTCGATTGCTATACATTTAATAGCTGGTTGCGCCTGCTGGTATTGGGCTACGGTGGTTTTTCCCAAAAAAATAGTGTTTGGAGTCTCGCAAAAGGCTGCTCGGCGACCAAAAACTCCTCCAGAACGGTGTTCCAGGCCGATCTCGAGCATCAAATCGGCTTCCTGCCCAATAAAAATGTGCGCGAGCAGCTATTGATTTAATAGCAAATGCAGGCTCAAGCCGAGTTCGCCTGCCACGGCGCATGCTTGCCCATCACGCTGGCGTACAACGCGCTGGCTTCAAAGCGTGTGAGCCAGGCTTGCAGTTGCGGCCAGGGCTGTGCGGCAAACCAGGCTGCATCGGTCTGCGCAAACTGCCGCACAAAAGGCAGCAGGGCCATGTCGGCCAAGCTGGCACGCACGCCACATAGCCAGCCATCTCCCAGCATGCTGTCCAGCCTGGCCAACCATGCTGCACCTTTGACCCGGTGCCGCTCTGCAAATGCCTGCGCATCGCCGGCCGATTCCTCCACGTAGCGGTTGGGGTATTTGTAGCGGTCCAGGTGATGTTTGAATTCGCCATCGTTGCCGGCAACCAGCGCCAGCATCTCGTCGAAGGAACCGTGAGGCGGCAGCAGCCAGTGCCCCGGGTCGTTGCGCCGCAGCGTCCACAGCATCACGTCCAGGCTTTGGTCAATCACGTTTCCGTCGGCCAGCACCAGGACAGGCACTGTGCCCTTAGGCGAAGCCGCCAGCAGCTCGGCGGGCTTGTTTTTCAACACGACCTCGCGAAGTTCGTGCGGCTCGCCACTGGCTGCCAATGCGAGCCGCGCGCGCATCGCATAGGGGCAGCGACGAAACGAATAAAGGACGGGCAGGGCGCTGCTCATGGGCAGGCCGTCAGGTGCCCAGCTGGCGCACGCCGATATGCGCGGCCTGGCGTTTTTCAGCCAGCTCGACCTGGCGCTGGCGCTCGCGGTAGCCGGCTTTCTGTTCTTCCGTCGTCTTCGCATGGCAGTGCGCGCAACTCACACCCAGCTCGTACAGTGGCGACTGGCGGTCTTCCTCGCTCAACGGGTCGCGGCACGAGCGGCACAGCGTGAAGGCGCCGGGCTTGAGGCCGTGGCCGACTGACACCCGCTCGTCAAACACAAAACATTCGCCTTCCCAGGTGCTTTGCGCTTCGGGCACCGTCTCCAGGTATTTGAGGATGCCGCCTTCAAGGTGGTAGACCTCCTCAAAGCCTTTGGAGCGCAGCAGCGCGGTGGATTTTTCACAGCGAATGCCGCCCGTGCAAAACATGGCGACTTTGGGCTTTTTCCCGTCGTGTGCCGCCAGCTTGCCGCCTTCGGCCATTTCGCGCTCGACCCAGCCGGGCAGCTCTGAAAAGCTGCTGGTGTGCGGGTTGATGGCACCGTGGAAGGTGCCGATCGACACCTCGTAGTCGTTGCGTGTATCGACCAGCACCACGCCCGGTTCGTTGATCAGCTGGTTCCATTCCTGCGGCTTGACGTATTCACCGGCCATCAGCGCGGGGTGAACTTCCGGCACGCCCATGGTGACTATCTCGCGCTTGAGGCGCACCTTCATCCGGTAAAACGGCATGGACTCAGCCCAGGCCTCCTTGTGCTCCAGCTTCGCCAGGCGCGGGTCACTGCGCAGATACGCCAGCACCGTTCGTACGCCTTGCTCCGGCCCGGCAATCGTGCCGTTAATGCCTTCGGCCGCAAGCAGCAGCGTGCCTTTGACGCCGTGGGCTTCGCATTGCGCGAGCAGCGGCGCCTGCAGCTCGGCGAAATCGGGCAGCTCAACGAACTGGTAGAGGGCGGCGGTCAGGAAGTCAGACATGAAAAAGCAGGGGAAAAGCGAAAAGAAATGTGCGGTGGTTCAAAAACAGGGCAAACAAGGCAAATGCCGGAAAGCACGAAAAGACTCTAAATGGTGCGTACACGCGCTGAAATGGCGCCGACACCGCGCCGAAATGGCACAAGTGCTCACAGCCTCCATGGTAGCGGCTCGGGCATTAGCATTTTGTAACCCCGATTTTGTGACGGAAAGCGCCGAATTCAATGTTTTATGGCGACGCTGGTAGACATTTTGTTGCAATGCAGCAAAATGACCGTGTACATATTGATTTGCGTCAACACCACTATCAACGTCAAAGCAGCCGCATGCTCATACGACTCCAGATGACCCCACCCTTTTTGTCAAACCATGTCCAGAAGCTTGAGCAGTCTTTGGCTTAAAAGCATACGCCGCATGGGCAAGGCCCAGCAGGCGCAGGGTTTGCGGCTGTTTGAAAGCCTGCTGCCCAAGGTCACGTCTGCCGCAGCCACACCGCGCAGGCGCAGGCCCGGCGTCAAGCTGCTCAAGCCGGTCGTTGCGCGTCCCGCCAAGAAAGCCCGCAGGTCCACGGCTGCGCAGGCGCGTGCTGCGGCCGGATTGCCCGGCACCTGGCGCAAGGCCTGGTTTACCTTGCCCGGGGACGGCTTGCTTACGGATTCGCGGCGCATGCTGTATTGGCTTTACCTTCCTGCCATTGCAGCGGTACCCGATGCACCTGCGGTGCGGCGTCCGCTCGTGGTCATGCTGCACGGCTGCCAGCAGACAGCGGCCGATTTCGCCGCGGCCAGCCGCATGAACGAGCTGGCCGAGCGCAAGGGCTTTGCGGTGCTCTATCCGCAGCAGTCCAGCGCCGCCGATGCGCATCGTTGCTGGCATTGGTACAAGCGGGCCACGCAAAACGGAGAGGGCGATGTGGGCGTGATCGCCGCGATGATTTCCCAGGTGCAGCAAAAGCATGGGTTTGACACTTCCCGTACCTACATCGCGGGCCTGTCGGCCGGCGCGGCGCTCGCTGCCATCGTGGCGCTACGCCACCCCGAGTTGATTGCTGCGGTTGGCATGCATTCGGCCCCCGTGTTCGGCACAACCCATTCGCCCTTCAGCGCCTACCGGGCCATGCAACACGGTTCGGGCTCGTCTTACGATGCGGTGGCGCGCTTGTTTGCCAGCGCCCAGCCGGAGTTCCCGGGCATGCCGGCCATCCTGATCCACGGCGACAACGATGCCGTAGTGCGGCGTGTGAACGCCGAGCAGCTGGCCGAGCAGTTTGAAATCATCAACAGCCCGGTCATCACCCAAAGCGCGTCCCGTCCCGAGCCGGTGGTTCGCCGCTATCCCGAGCGCCGCAGTGGCAGGCGTCCGCGCCACGCTTACCAGACCACGACCTGGTATGCCGGCCGCAAGCCGCAGCTGGTGAAATGCGACGTCGATGCGCTGGGCCACGCCTGGAGCGGCGGCGACGCCAGCATGGAATACAGCGAGCCCGAGGGCCCGGACGCCACGCTGATGATGTGGACGTTTTTTACCTACCACCGCCGTCATGCAGTCGTGGCTGCGGCAGAGCCTGACGCAGAAAAGTAGCTGCATCTGCTACTAAATCAGTAGCTGCTCGCGACCGTTTCTTTACGGCTGCAGCCTGTTTTTGCTTGAACCTCTCAGCGCGGCATCAGCCCGGCCATGAAACCATCCACCGCATCGGTATATCCCCCGGGCAGGCCCAGCGTGGTGTTGACCTGCTCGTGCGTCAGGTCCTGCGGCAGCACACGGGCCCGCGCGCCTTTGGCCGTCACCTTTGCGGCAAAGTCACGTGACTGTGCGCAGGGGTCGTCCGCGCGCAGGGTCGAGCAGACCAGCAGCATCGGCGTGGCGTCAGCAGCTAACACGCCGGTGGGCGACACAGTGCGCCAATAGGCTGGGTCAGCGCCAAACACGCGGTCGTAAAACCGCATGTGCCGCGCTTTCATGATGCGCTCAAGGTCCAGCGCGGCGCTGTCAAGCGCCACAGTGCCGAGCCACGGCCTGGCGCCTGAGGCGTAGGCCAGTGCCGGCGACGCGGCCAGTAGCGCCACCAGGTGCGCGCCGGCCGAGTGCCCCATGAGGATGACTTTTCCTGAATCGCCACCCCACGAGGCCGCCATGGCTTGCGTCTTGGCCAGGGCCCCGGCCACATCGCGCGCCTGTACCAGCGGGTCAACCTGCGGTGACAGGCGATAGCCGACCGACACCAGGATGTAGCCCTTCTGTTTGACCCAGTAAGCCACCTTGTTGTCTGTCACATTGGCCATCGCCTTGTTGCCCACCATCCAGGCGCCGCCGTGCACCATGACGATGACCGGTGCGTTGGCTGCCGGCTGCAGCGGCAGGTAGGCATCCATGCGCTGGCGAGGGTCTGTGCCATAGGCAATGTCGGGGATTCGCCGCACCCCGTCCGGCACGGTGGACCTGGCGGTTTTTCCGGCCAGGCGGCCGCTGTCCTGCTGGGCAGGCACCGGCCCGGCATAGAGCACCGCGGTGAGCACCAGCGCCAGCGCCTGCCAGTGTGCAGGGAGTAAGGGGGCAAAGGACATGTCATGGCTCCAGTGGTTGCGCCGGACAGGCCGGACAGCATATCCGGCCCGCATCAGGAAAAAATGCGGGGCAGCCGTCAGCTGGCTGACTTGCGCGAGCCTTTCTTCGACATCAAAAATGTTTCGATGTCGGCCAGCGAGACAGAGCCTGCGTGGCCGGCGTCGATGGTGTCAAAGTTCTTGTACACCCTGGGCATTTTTGCCTGCGCTTCCTCGCGGGTGAGCTTGCCATCCTTGTTGGTGTCGGCCGCGTCAAAGCGTTTTTGCAGTTCGGTACGGGCTTTTTCCAGGCGGCCGGCATTGGGTGCCTGGGCATGGGCTGTGGTGCCAAGCACGAGAAAGCCCATGAGGCCCATGATTGAAAGTGTGCGGAGGTTGAATGAGAAGGTCATGAGAGTGCTCCAAAAAAAAGAAGTGAAGGTTGAAACTTTTTTAAAAAATGGATTTGATAAAGAGGTCGTTCCAGCTCAACGCGACGGGCAGCTCATCGCCGCGCCGGCAGCGTCATAGCAGGTTGTGCTGCGGGTGACGCCGGTGGCCTGGTTGTAGGAAGCCGTGCTTTGCACGCTGTTGCCGGTGGTGGCGCTGGTCGCCGTGGTGTTGCGGCTGGCGTTGACGGCACCGTCGGCGGTTTTGCTGCTGCTGCCACTGGTTTGCACGCTGCCTTTGGCGCCGCTGGCGGCAAACTCTCCGCTGCGCTGCGCCGAGCCATCCGCGCTGCGGCTGGCCTGGCCACTGCGCACGGCGGTGGCGCCGTTGGGGCCCGTGGTGGAGGCACTGCCTGCGGTGCTGACATTGCCTTGCCCGTCGGCGGTGGTGCTGCGGTTGCGCACCCGTGTACCGCCTTGTGGGCCCTGGCGGGTTATGGTTTTGGCGGCGGTGGTGCCGCCATCGGCATGGGTGCGCACCACGTGGCGGCTGGCCGCTTCGGCCGGCGTGGCAAAACCTGCGGCCAGCAGGGCGCATGCAAGGGCGGTGGCCAGGGCAGTGGCAGAGAACATGGTTGTCATGGTGAACTCCTTGAGGGTTGACGTTGAACAGTGATGGGTCTTATGCGGTTCCGGCCGTATTGCCGTGATGCCACTGTGGCCGCCAGATGTGAACCAGCCATGGCTGCCAGCGGCCTCTTGATGACAAGGCATGAACAAACCCCGGCTTTGTCATCGTTTGTCATGATTTGCCGGACGGGTGGCTTGGCGCAGGCCGCTACCATGGGGCATCTTTCTTGCGGCGGAGTGTTTTCTATGGTTGTTTCCAGCGCGCTTTTGCAGACAGGCTTTTCACGATGAGCGAACCGCTTGCCCGGGTCCTGGTGGTTGACGACGAGGCCGACCTGCGCAGCCTGCTGCAGCGTTACCTGGGTGACCAGGGCTACGCCGTGCGCACACTCGAAGATGCCAAAACCCTGGCCGCCCTGTTGGCGCGCGAACGTTTTGATGTGCTGGTGCTCGATGTCATGATGCCGGGCGAAGACGGCCTGGCGGTGTGCCGCCGCCTGCGCGCGCAGGGCGAGACCATTCCCATCGTCATGCTCACCGCCCGGGGCGACCCGGTGGACCGTATCGTCGGGCTGGAAATGGGGGCTGACGATTACCTGCCCAAGCCTTTCAACCCGCGCGAGTTGCTGGCCCGCATCCAGGCGCTGGTGCGCCGCCAGCGCATGCTGGGCGCGTACAGCGGCCCGCTGCCCGGACAGGGCACGGTGCAGTTTGGCGCCTTCACCCTGAAGCTGGAAGCACGCCGGCTGGAAAAAAACGGCGAAGACGTGCCGCTCACCACCGGCGAATTCAGCCTGCTGCAGGCACTTGCCCTGCACCCCAACCGGCCGCTGGGCCGCGACAGGCTGATTGAGCTGGCCTACGGCCGCGACCACGAAGCCACCGACCGCAGCATCGACGTGCAGGTCATGCGCCTGCGCAAGCTGGTGGAGGCGGATCCTTCCCAGCCGGCGCACATCCAGACCGTGTGGGGAGTGGGTTATGTGTTTGTGCCGGAAGGCGGCACGGCAAAAAACGGCAAGGCGGGCAAATCGTGAGGTTATGTTTATGACCTTATTTCCGCGCAGCCTGTTCGGCCGCAATGTGTTGCTGATCGTGGTGCTGATCGTGGTGGGGCAGCTCGCCAGCGCGCTGCTGGTGCGCCACCTGATCATCAAACCGCGGCTGGCGCAGCTCTCGGTGGCGGTGGCGCGCAATGTCAGTTCCATCCGTGCGGGCCTCGCCGCCATGCCGCCCGCGCAGCGCGAGGCTTTTGTGGTGCAGTTCAACCGCCGCGCCATGCAGGGCATTGCCGACGACGAGGAGGGTGACAGCCGTGGCGAACGCCGGCTGCTGAGCCGGCTTGAGCGCCGCTTCGTCAATGAAGCCTCGCGCGGCATCGCGCTGGAAGGCGAGGGCTCCGAGATCATCTGGCGGCGCGAAGCCGGCGGCAGCCTGGCGGTGCGGCTGCGCCTGGACGGCGCCGACCATTGGGTGAACCTGCCCGGTGTGCTGCCGGCGCGTGAATTCACCGGCGCATGGGTCGCGGCCTCGCTGGCCAGTGCCTTGCTGGCCTTGTTGGGCGCGCTGCTGATCCACCGTTACCTGAACCTGCCCCTGCGCCGCGTGATGGCTTCGGCGCATACGCTGGCGGGCGGCACCAGCCCCCAGCCGCTGCCTGAAGACGGCCCCACGGAAATCGCCGCCCTGAGCCGCAGCTTTAACCAGATGGTGCGCAGCCTGGCGCAGGCCGACGACGAGCGCACGCTGATGCTGGCCGGCGTGTCACATGATCTGCGCACGCCGCTGACCAAACTGCGCCTGGGCATCGAGATACTGCGCGACAAAGGTGACAAGGGCGACGACGAATTGATGGCCCGCATGACGCGCGGCGTGGAAGAAATGGACGCCATCATCAGCCAGTTCCTGGACTTTGCCCGCACTGCCGAAAGCGAACCGCTGGCGCCGGTGGCGCTGGATGTGCTGGCGACTGAGGTGGTAGCCGCCTCCGCCGGCCACGGCATGCCGGTGGCGCTGCAGGGCGGCAACCCACCGCCGGTACCCCTGCGCCCGCGTGCGATGCGCCGCGTGCTCACCAACCTGGTCGAAAACGCCTGGCGCCATGGGCTTCCGCCGGTCACGATGGTTACCGGAACGTTGGGTGGCTCGGTATGGATCACGGTGACGGACCACGGCGCCGGCATCGACGCCGCGCAGGCCGAGGCCTTGAAGCAACCGTTTCGCCGTGCCGAAAGTACGCGCAGCGGCCCGCCCGGCGCCGGGCTGGGCCTGGCCATCGTGGACCGCATCGTGCGCGCGCATGGCGGAAAGCTCGAACTGCTGCCGGCCGACGGCGGTGGCTTGTGCGCCCGGATCACGCTGCCGCATGGTGCAAAAGGCCAGGTTGCCTGCAAGGGAGGCTGACTTCACCCACAATTCCTGTTCCACATCTGCATTTCACCCAAAGCAAAGACCATGACCCAATCCCTCAAAGTCGCCGTGATGGGCGCAGGCGCCGTTGGTTGTTATTACGGCGGCATGCTGGCCCGTGCGGGACTTGACGTGACGCTGATCGCCCGGCCCCGGCATGCTGACGCCATCCAGAGTGACGGCCTGCACATGGAAACCCGCACTTTCGACGAGCACGTGCGCCTGGCTGCCAGCAGCGAACCCACCGCCGTGGAAGGCGCCGATCTGGTGCTGTTTTGCGTGAAATCCACCGATACCGAAGCCGCCGGCGCGCTGATCCGGCCGCATCTGGCACCGGATGCGCTGGTGCTGTGCCTGCAAAACGGCGTGGACAATGCCGACCGCCTGCGCACCGTGCTGCCCCAGCACACCGTGGCCGCTGCAGTGGTGTATGTCGCCACAGAAATGGCCGGCCCCGGTCACGTCAAGCACCATGGTCGCGGCGAGCTGGTGATTGAACCGGCCAGCCGGAGCCAAGCCGTGGCCCAGGCTTTCGTCGCGGCTGGTGTGCCGGTTGAAATCTCCAGCAATGTGCGCGGCGCGCTGTGGGCCAAGCTCATCCTCAACTGCGCCTACAACGCCGTCTCGGCCATCGCGCAGCTGCCGTACGGCAAAACCGTGCAGGGTGAGGGTGTGAAAGACGTCATGCGCGACGTGGTGGCCGAATGCCTGGCCGTGGCTGAAGCCGAAGGCGTGCAGGTGCAGGGTGACATGCACCTGGCCGTAGACAAGCTGGCTGGCAGCATGCCCAACCAGCTGTCATCCACCGCACAGGACCTGGCCCGCGGCAAACCCACCGAGATCGACTACCTCAACGGGCTGGTTGTCAGGCGAGGTGATGCGCTGGGTGTGGCTGTACCCGCGAACCGCGTGTTGTGGGCCATGGTCAAGCTGCTCGAAGGCAAGGCGGCCGCGCCCTGAGCAACACGGCCCGGGAAGCGCGGTCAGGGGCTCCGCGGTGCCTTTTTGCTTTGCCGGAGGACTTCGCGAAGCCCGGCGAAGCGTTTGCGGTATTGCGCCGGCGTCAGGTTGACTTCGCGCTTGAACAGCCGCGCGAAGTAACCCGCGTCTTCGTAACCGACCTGCTCGGCGATCGACTCGATCGAGTCTTCGCTGGCCTCCAGCAACTGCTTGGCCTCCTCCAGCCGTACCGTGTGCACGTACTGCAAGGGTGCCATGCCGGTCGCCTGCTGGAAGCGCCGCACGAACGAGCGTTCCGGCAGCCCGGAGAGCTGCGTCATGCTGGCCACCGGGCTGGACTCCCGGTAGTGCTCGGCGGCCCATAACTGGCAGCGTGTGATGACAGCGTCGCCGGACTGGCGGCTGGCTGACAGCCGGGCAAAGGGTTGCTGGCCGCCCTCGTGCCAGTCAATCAGGTAGAGGCGCGCCATTTGCATCGCCGCCTCAATGCTGGAGAGGCGCGCGATCAGGTAGAGCGCCAGGTCTTGCCAGGAGGTGCCGCCGCCCGCCATGACGAGCCGCTGGCCTTCGCCCGATGTGACCAGCGCGCGCTGGGGGTGCAGCCGGATGCCGGGGTGCCGCTGCGCCAGCGCGTCGCAGTACGCCCAATGCGTGGTGGCATCCTCGCCCTCCAACAAGCCGGCCTCCGCCATCAACAATGCGCCGGAGCACGCCGCTGCAATCACGGCGCCGCGCGCATGCGCCTCTTTTAACCACGCGGCTTCCGCCTTGAAGCGGCCGCGCAAGTCTTCTTCGGGAACCACGAACACTTCCGGAATGCAGATCACGTCAGCCGGCAGCGCGTCAGCCAGAGAAGCGTCCGGCACGATCTGGACGCCATTCGCGATGGTGATGGGCCTGCCATCTGCAGAAACGATCTGCACGCGGAACAAAGAGGTGCCGCTGCGGTTTTCCACTACCAGCGGCCAATCGCGGCCCGCTCCCTGGAGCAGGTCATTCAAGCCAAACAGCACCGAAGCTGTGACCTCTGGGAGGGCCAGGATCGAAATGGTGGCGACGACAGGGGTGGGCTGGGCGCTGGGCATGGCGGTTTTGTCGGGTGGATGTCGGTTTTGGCTGCAGGCCGCGGCGGCCTTGCTGCCTAAAGTCAAGAGCCTCAGAAAAGCCATGGTGGATGCGCGGAAATACTAGCACTTGCGGTCTTGCGCGGCTTCACCACGGTGCATCGATGCAAGCATCGAGCGCCGCAAACCTGGACCCCCTGAACAAGTTGAGACCCCTTTGATTTTGGAGATTCCCATGAAAGATACCCACGGATACGCGCTTTCGGGCTGCAATGCCCGGGCCCTGGAGCAATTTGAACTGGCCCTGAACGAGTTCCGCTGCTTTGCCGGTAACCCGATTGCCACGGCTGACGCGGCCCTGGCTGAATCCCCCGCGCTGGTCATGGCGCATGTGCTGCGCGCCTGGTTGTACCTGCTATCCGCCGAGGCTGGCGGCGTGGCGCCCGCCCGCGAGGCCCTGGAGGCGGCGCGCCTTCTGCCTTGCAATGAGCGCGAAGCCTGGCACCTGCGCGCCATCGATCAGCTTTGCGAGGGCAACTGGCGCGCCGCCGCGCTCACGCTCGAAGACCTCAGCGCCCACTATCCGCTCGACACGCTGGCCCTTCAGGCCGGCCAGCAGATCGATTTCTTCGTGGGTGATTCGCGCATGCTGCACGACCGCATCGCGCGCGTGCTGCCAGCCTGGTCCCCGGCCGTGCCGGGGTGGCACGCTGTGCTGGGCATGCACGCCTTCGGGCTGGAGGAAACCGGCCACTACGCCCAGGCCGAGCTGCTGGGCCGCCAAGCGGTGGAGCTGCAGCCCCACGACGTCTGGGCGCAGCATGCCGTGGCCCATGTGCTGGAGATGCAGGGCCGCCGTGCCGAAGGCATAAAGTGGATGCGCGGTAATGCGGGCTGGCAGACGGACAGCTTCCTGGCCGTGCACAACTGGTGGCATCTGGCCCTGTACCACCTGGCTTTGGGCGACACAGCCGAGGTACTGGCGCTTTACGACGGCCCCATTCACGGGCATAAGCCCGACGTCCATGTCGAATTAGTGGACGCCAGTGCTTTGCTGTGGCGGCTGAGCCTTCAAGGTGTGGATGTCGGCCGGCGCTGGCAGCTGCTGGCTGAGCGCTGGGCGCCTTTTGCCGGCGACGGGTATTACGCCTTCAGTGACTGGCATGCGGCCATGGCCTTCGTGGGCGCAGGGCGCGAAGACCTGCTCCAGGCTTTGCTGCAGGCGCAACAAGAAGCCATGGCCGGCCACGGCGATAACGCAGCTTTCACTCGTGAGGTCGGATGGGCCGCCACGCAGGGCTTCATTGCTTTCGGGCAACAGGACTGGGCGCAAGCGGTCAGCTTGCTGCGGCCCATCCTCAGCCAGTCGCACCGTTTTGGCGGCAGCCATGCACAACGCGATGTGATCGGCCAGACGCTGCTGGCGGCGGTGCAGCGCAGCGGCCAGCACGCATTGGCGCAGGCGCTTGATCGGGAGCGCAAGGCTGTGGCCCGTCAACGGCAGCCTGCCATCCACGGAGACTTGGCGGCGATGAGCGCCTGAGGTCTGAGGGAATGGTGCCGCGTGCACATCGCAGGCACCAATAGTTGCCTTTCGCCGTAGTAATGCACAAATTTGGGGCGAACCATTCGCCTTCGCAGTGCTTAAACGGCCGTAAAGCGCAATTTAGGTGTCCTTAAAGCGCCGGCAAGGCCGGATTCTCGGTATTTTGTTAGCGGCACGGTATGTGCTTCCATCCATCAGGTCAGGCTGACGAAGGCCTGCGCAGGGTACGGCGAATTTCGCGGTGCCTATCGATCTGAATGGATAACGGCGTCCACTTCGGTCTTCAAATCTTTTGAAGATCTCGAAGTGGATTTTTTTTTGGCAAAACAGGACTTAGAGGGATCGTATGGCTTATTTAGTGCCTTCGGAATTTGTGACCAAGATGGTGGATGCGGGTGAATCCAAAATCTTCATGTCCACCCGGGACACCCTGGTGCGGGCCTATATGGCCGGCGCCATTCTGGCCCTGGCGGCCTGGTTTGCCGTCACCATCAACGTGCAGACCGGACAGCCCCTGCTGGGCGCCGTGCTGTTTCCGGTGGGTTTTGTCATGTTGTACTTGTTCGGCTTCGACCTGCTGACCGGCGTGTTCGTGTTGTGCCCGCTGGCGCTGATCGACAAGCGCCCGGGCGTCACGCTCAAGGGCGTGCTGCGTAACTGGGGCCTGGTGTTCGTCGGTAACTTCGCGGGTGCCTTCACGGTGGCGGTGATGATGGCGATCTATGTCACCAACGGCTTCGCCACGCCCCCCAGTGCCGTCGGCCATGCCATCGGCATCGTGGGCGAGAGCCGCACGCTGGGTTACCAGCAGCACGGCGCCAACGGCATGCTCACTTTGTTTGTGCGCGGCATGCTGTGCAACTGGATGGTGTCGGCCGGCGTGGTCGGTGCAATGATTTCCACCCAGGTGAGCGGCAAGGTGATCGCGATGTGGATGCCCATCATGTTGTTCTTCTACATGGTGTTTGAACATTCCATCGTGAACATGTTCCTGTTCCCGTCCGGCCTGCTGCTGGGCGCCAAGTTCACCATCATGGACTACCTGATCTGGAACGAAATCCCGACGGTGCTGGGCAACCTGGTGGGCGGCCTGGCCTTCACCGGCTTGACGCTGTATGCCACGCACATTAAAACCGGACCGACACGTTCCATCAAATAACCCGCTTCAAAAACAAGGCCCTCGCACATTTACATGCGCGAGGGCTTTCCGGTGCTCCACATGCCTCCTGAACTGAAGATATCGGCAGGTCAGTATTCGGACAAGGGCCGCAAGGAAACCAACCAGGATTTCCACGGAATCTACGTGCCCAAAGAGCCGCAGCTGAGCGCTAAGGGCATTGCCATTGCATTGGCCGACGGCATCAGCAGCAGCGCCGTCAGCGACGTGGCCAGCCAGTACGCCGTCACCGGTTTTCTGGAAGACTATTACTGCACCTCCGAGGCCTGGTCGGTCAAGACATCGGCCGAGCGGATTCTGAGCGCCACCAACTCCTGGCTGCATGCGCAAACGCAGAAGAGCCAGTACCGCTACGACAAAGACAAAGGCTATGTGTGCACCTTGAGCGCCATGGTCATCAAATCGACCACCGCACATATTTTTCACGTCGGTGATTCACGCATTTACCGCCTGCGCGGCAAGTCGCTGGAGCAGCTCACCACTGACCACCGCGTGTGGATTTCGCAGGGCCAAAGCTACCTGGGCCGTGCGCTGGGTTTCAAGCCACAGCTTGAAATTGATTACCAGACCCAGCAGGTAGAGCAGGGCGATATCTTTTTGCTGGCCACTGACGGTGTGTACGAGCACGTCAGCGAGCACGACATGGCCGCCATCATCCGCATCTGCGCTGACGAACCTGGCGGATTGGATATGGCCGCCAAATCCATCGTCGAAAAAGCCTTCAAGCAGGGCAGCGACGACAACCTCACTGCCCAGATCGTGCGTGTGGATGAACTGCCTCGCGGGCAGGCCAGTGAAATGGTCCAGCAGCTGTCGGGCCTGCCGCTTCCGCCCATCCTCGAAGCCAGGACGCAGTTTGACGGCTACACCATCATCCGTGAAGTGCACGGCAGCAGCCGCAGCCATATTTACCTGGCTACCGACAATGAAACGGGTGCGCTCGTCATCCTGAAAACCCCGTCGATAGACCTGGGCGGCGACCCAGCCTACCTTGAACGGTTTTTGACCGAGGAGTGGATCGCCCGGCGCATCAACAGCGCGCATGTGCTGAAGCCTTATGTGCCGACCCGAAAGCGCCACTTTGTGTACGTCGCCACCGAATACATCGACGGGCAAACGTTGAGCCAGTGGATGATCGACAACCCCCGGCCCGGCCTGGAAGCCGTGCGCGGGCTGGTGGAGCAAATCGCCAGAGGCCTGCGCGCGTTTCACCGGCTGGAGATGCTGCACCAGGACCTGCGGCCCGAGAACGTCATGATCGACAAGACGGGCACGGCCAAGATCATCGACTTCGGCTCAACCCGCGTAGCCAGCCTCATGGAAGCAGATATCCCCGGCGGGCACACCGACATCCTCGGCACGGCGCAGTATTCGGCGCCGGAATATTTTGTGGGGGAGGGCGGCACCACGCGCTCGGACCTCTTCTCGCTCGGCGTCATCACCTACCAGATGCTGACGGGCAAGCTGCCCTACGGCGCCGAAGTGGCCAAATGCCGGACCCGGGCCGCACAAAGCAAGCTGCGCTATGACTCCGTACTGTACGAAGACCGTGACATACCCGCGTGGATAGACGGCGTGCTGCGCAAGGCCGTCCACCCCGACCCCGCCAAGCGTTACGGTGAGCTGTCCGAGTTTTTATACGACCTGCGTCACCCCAATCAGGCATTCCTGGACAAGACCCGGCCAGCTTTGCTCGAGCGCAACCCGGTGGCTTTCTGGCGGGGTGTTTCCCTGATCCTGGCTGTGGTTATCATGGTGTATGTGGCGTTGAAGTCCACTGTCGGCTAACAGGAAATGGGGCGGCCCGGCGCGCAGAGAATTATTGATTAAGGGCGCTGCAGCCACGTGTCAGTGTCGCGTCTGGCATCCCGGGAAGATGCCTGGGGCTTAAGGCTTTCACACTCAAAACATTCACCGCAAGGGAGGACTCTATGAAATATTTACGCGTTCTGTCTATTGCAGCGACGTTGGCAGCGGCTGTGCTTGCCAGCGGATGCATATCAATACCGGCCCCCCGGGTCACCAGCCAGTCCGGCAAGGCGGAGGCATCAGGGGACACCAAGCCCAATGTATTGCTGGTGCTCCACGTCTCATTGCAGAGAAAGGCCTTTCCCTCAAGTACCGCTAAACAGGCCGAGGCCATGTATGACCCTGTCGGCCAGGCCTTTGTCAAACGTGTAGAAGCGCTAGGAGGCAAGGCGGACTACAAGGTCTTCAGTGAGGCTAGCGACTTTGAGATACCCCAGGCCGGCTACACCCATGTGCTGGTGGAAAGAATCAAGCAAATGAGTGTTAGCGGCCAAGGGAATAGCTACCGCACGTGGGATGCCACGCTGTGGGTGATGGACACCTCAACCACAAGACGCGCTGCGAAAAAAGTCTTTACCCAAGTCTATGAGTCCAACGGTGTTTTCTGCTTTTCCGTGACCCAGTACGCTAACAAAGTAGAGTGCCAAGTGCAATACGTCGACCATCTGGTGGCCCATATGGCGCCTGTTCTTCCGGCAAAGTAGCCGAGGCTCATGCCGGTTTGCCAAGCAGCTTGGTAATCACCCGCCAGTGCTGCGGTTCCACCGGCGTGATCGACAGCCGGTTGCCTTTGCGCAGGATGATCAGGTCTTCCAGCTCTTTGTGGGCTCGCAGCTCAGGCAGCGTCAGGTTGCGCGTCTTCTTCAGCACCTTCACATCCACCAGCAGCCAGCGCGGCTCTTCGGGTTTGGACTTGGCGTCGTAGTAGTGCGACTTGGGGTCGAACTGCGTCGGGTCAGGGTAGGGCGTAGACGCCACTTCCGCGATACCGACGATGCCCGGCTCGGCACAGCTAGAGTGATAGAACAGCACGCCATCACCCACCCGCATCCCGTCACGCATGAAGTTGCGCGCCTGGTAGTTGCGCACCCCGACCCATGGGACCGTCGAGTTTTTGGCCGCGAGCGCGTCGTCGACTGAGCACTCTTCGGGTTCGGATTTCATAAGCCAGTAGCTTGTCATGGGTGGGACCTTGGCATCTGAGATGGAAACGGACAAAGCTTAGTAGATTCACCTAAATCTTTAACAATCATTCTTACGCTTGCAGCGTAATCGATAACTCCCGTGATGATGGCGTTGCCGCTACTATCACAAAAAGTTGGTCGCTTGCTGTCCTTATGCAGCGGTTCAGACTGATTGTCGGCTGACTTTATAAGACCGATGAGAACTCCTGGGAGGAAGCCTGATGAAGATAACGAGGCTGCGCGCTGAAAACGTGCATGGGTACGCTGTCCAGCCTGCAGCCCCAGGTTAGTACCCCAGAAGCAGAAGCAGCAGCAGGCCTATCACGATCAACCCCATCTCGAACCATTGCTGGACGGTCATGCTGAGCATGCGGCGAACCGTTAGCGTCACCACTGGGACCAGCAGTACAAGACCTATCCAGCGGTCCAGCGGCACAAGGCAAACGCGCGCCAGCGCCCACAACCAGGCGCAGTGCGCCAGGAAGCCCCAGAACTCGGCCCGGCTTGTTTTTGCGGTGAAATTCAACGCACGGCGCCAGCCGGTGGCCACGGCTTGCCACCATTCCATATCCTCGTCGTCCAGCACCTTGTGCAGGGCGTGCAGGGCCACAACGCCCAGCAGCATCGGCCCGACGTAGCCCACCCACAATGCAAGGCCGAGAAACAGGGGATGGTCGTAACCCGTGCCGCCGCCGCCCAGTTTCATGGTGGTCAGCACCCACGCGCCGCCTACCAGCAGCACCGTGACAACGGCAACCACAGCCTCCGGTACGCCCGCGCTACGCGCTGCGCGGCCGCCGGCAAACAGGCCGAGCGCCAACACGGTGGCGCCGAGGAAGGTAGTCAGCAATGTGACGGTTGCCTTCCATCCGTGATGCGGCGCAACCGTCAAACTGCCCGACTCGGGTGGCTCCAGTGCGGTTTTGGCAGGAGACCACTGGCGGTACTTCTCATGCCGGGCCTTCATCAGGCGCTGGCTCCAGCTGTCAGCTTGCGGCGCCGCATGCGAGAACGCCAATTCCATGTGGTACAGCCGCAGCTGGCTGTCCAGCTCGTGCGGCACGATCACGGTTTGCAGACCCGCCTTGCCGTTGGTAGCCTGCAGCGCAGCCAATTGCTCGCGCCAATACCCGGGCACGGGAGGTGCTTCGCACGCAAGGGGCTCTGATTCGGCGCCGGGCTGCAACAGGGTGACCTCATTGGCCCGCATTTCGCTCTGCCTTATCCGTGTCCTGTCCCAGTTGCAGGTAAAACGCAGCGTGCCTTGCAGGACGATGTCGGGGCGGTACAGGGGCAATGGCACCGAGCTCGTGTTGGCCAGACGCAGCGACAGCATCAGGCGTACCTGGCCCTCGGCAGAGGGCGCAGCCCAGATGCCGGGCGCGACAGGCTGCATGTCGCGCAGCTCCAGCGTGAAAACCGGCGCGCCTGAGGTGCCGGGTCCCCATCGCGGGGTCATCGCCTGGTTGATCGCCGTCTGCCAGGTCGTACGAAACTCGGGGCCCATCACGTCGCCGTGCTGCCGGCCGCGCGCGATGACTGCGGCCACATTGTCTGTTGGCGGTTTCGCCCGGCCCGGCAACCGCCGCATGAGTGACTCCCAAAGGCCAGGCGCAGGTTTGGGCGCGGCGGGCGGTGGCGCTGCGCTGGTCATCTGGGCTGCATAGCCATGCAGCAGTCCGGCGCGGAAGGCTTCAAGGTCCGCCTTGGGAGCTTCAGCCCGGCGCAATACGTTCACCAGGAAGTAGGCCTGTGCGGGATTGCTGCCCACGCTCGTTTCGTAAAGCGCGGTGGTGTAGGCGGTAGGGACAGACGAAGGATTGGCTGCGAAGGCCCCGCTCTGGAAAAGCAGCACGCCGCAGAGAATTTGGCGCAGGGTCTGGGTCATGGGTTTATGCTGCCGCGCGGTAAGAGAGCGCATAGTTCTCGACCGCAACAGGGCCAGGACACAAGAAACCAGAACCACCCACGCTGGGTTTAAGGCCACGCTTTGTGTTGCGTGGGTGTTCGCTGTTGTCACGTATCGGTCTCCCTCCGATGAAAGGCGGTTGCACGGCAAGTTTGTTTTTGGGTGCCCGCGCTGATCTTATATTCAAGTCAGCCCTTGATAGAAATATGGCGATGCAGGATTTATACCTGCGAAAGCAAGATGCATTTGGCGTCTCGGCTCGCGTTAGTCCGCTGACAGGCTCCGCGGTGCGGGCTTAAGTTTCTGCAAGCCAAGCTTGACAGCGCGAAAGTTGTTGAATAAAGTCATTAACAAATAAGTTAATAAGTAAACAGATGGCCGCCTCCCTCGACAAAATATTTGAAGCGCTCGCCTCGGGCCCCAGGCGCCAGATCCTGGCCTACCTCACCGAGAAAGAGCTCAGTACCACCGAGTTGGCTGAGCGGTTTTCCATGAGCACACCAGCCGTTTCGCGCCACCTGTCGGTGCTTGAAAACGCCGGCCTGGTGACCAGCGAGCGCAGCGGCCAGTTTGTGCTGTACAAGCTCAATGCTGACAGCCTGGTCAACAGCCTCACGGGTTATGCATTTGAACTCTGCCCGGTCGCGCGGCCCCTGAAGCGGGAACGTGTTGCAGCCAAAACACCAAAAGCCAAGTAACAAGGAGAGAGGGACTTCATGCTGAATCTCACACAGGTCATTGAAACATTTCCATCGGTTCGTATTCCATCGGAATCGGGTGGGCTGGCTGTCGAGGTATCTTTGATTGCCCAGATCGGCCATGGCGCCGGCAATCATCTGTTTGCCAGCGTGGCATCCAGGCAGCGGCAGCACGGCGCATTTGTCGACGAACTCGATGAGCCTTCGGCCAAGCTGGGCGGGACCAATTTCGCCAAAGGCGATGCCACCTCGCTGTATTCGTTTGTGGTGGGGCCGAAGGGGCACCCGTTTCACCGCCATGCGGGGCACCGCATCTTCACGGCGGTGTCGGGTAGTGGTGGGGCCCAGTTGCGCTTCTCGAGCGCGTCGGAGCAGCAAATCCAGGAAGACCCGCGCAACTTCATGCGCGCCCTGCGTTTTGTGAACATACCGCCGGACTGCATGTTTACCGTGCGCTTTGGCGGTGAAACCTGGCACCAGTTTTCTCCGCTTTCGCGAAACTCCTTGCACCCGGTGTTTTTTGCCTTGTCTTGCCATACCAATGAGTTGGGGGGCAACTTGTCGGAGGCATTGAAAAAAGACGTGCTGGCCAATAAGGCGAGCATCCCCTCATTGACGGAGTTGCTGCCCGATGCGGTGAAAGCGCTGCTTGAGGCCAAAGACTTCAAGGCCGATGCCGTGCCGACAACCACGCTGTCACTCGACGCGCCACCCGGGACCTTCCATCGGGTGGTATGCAACACCGTTCGCAGCGGCGCAGGCATGCTGCGAGGCTTCTGGGGTTCGTGGAAAGGGGCCTCGGGCTTTCTGTCTCATGGCGGATCCGCCCGAATGGTGACCGAACTCAACAGCCCGCCGACTGACTCGTTGCTGCTTGAGCAACTGAGCGAGCTACGCGTTCACCATGAAGACACTTTTCGCCTGCGCGTGACTGGTACCAACTTCGAACACACCAGCGCCACGAATGTGCTGGCTGCAGTTCTGGAGGGTTTTTTGCTCAACGCACCCAGCGGTGTGTCCAACCTCATGGCGCTGCGCAACGTGTTGGTCAAACCTCTTGGCCTGCGCACATCGCCCCTGGGCTGCCCGGTGTCTTCGCTGCTATCGCCGGACACCAGCAACCTGTTCGCCAATCGCTATCCGGTCCTCGGACAAAGCGTCAATGCCACCGATAGCAAAGCGCAGGTCATCCTGGGCGCCAACGACAAACATTTGTTGTTCAGGTCCTGTGTCAGCGTGGAAATTGTCGACAAGCACCATGTCGACGTGATGCTGGGCACCCGGGTCCATTGCAAGAATTTCTTCGGCCGGTTTTACATGGCGGCGATTGACTATGTGCACCGTCATTACGTCACGCCTACGATGCTGCGGCTGGCGGTGGAATATGCGGTGGTGCAGGAGAAGGAGCTGGCAGTGCCCGCCAGGCTGGTGACGACCTGAGCGTGACGCCACGCCACCGGTTCAGTGAACGCCGGCAACTTGTTGGGGTAGCTAGCAATTCTTCAATGTAAAAGTTAATCTTCCTAATTTTTGCTTGAAGAAACTGTTCTTCAAGGTAAACTCGCCGAATCTCATATTTACCTTGAAGAGCCTCTTGGACTCCTTTTTTGAACTCAACGAACAGCAAAAGCGGCAGCTGATTGATGCCGAAATGCTGTTCTCCGCGCTGGAGCAGGCAGAGGCTCAGGCCATACGCCATCGCGGCTCCTTGTTCTGGCGCGAACAGGACGGAGGGCGCTACCTGATCTCGCTTTCGCCGCACTCGCGCCAGCGCTCACATGGGCCGGCTTCGCCCGAGAACGAGCTTAAATACCGGCAGTTCACCGAGAAAAAGGCAGAAGTCGAAGCCAGGGTCAAGGCCCTGCGTGAGAAGGTGGACGAATGCCGGCGCATGAACAAGGCGCTGCGCGTGGGCCGCACGCCTGACATCCTGATTGATATCCTCAACACGATGATGCGTTACGGCGTGGCCGAGCACTTTCTGGTGGTGGGAACGCACGCCTTGTTTGCCTATGAGACTGCCGCTGGCGTGCGCTTTCCGAGCGACGTGATGGCGACACAGGATGCCGACCTGCTGTTTGACACAGCCAGGCGGGCGGCCTTTATGGAGGTCATGAAAGACCGCAAGATGTCTTTCCTGGGCTTGCTCAAGAAGGTCGACAAGACCTTTGAGCGGGGCGAACTGGACAACTCCACGGCGCGCAATGCTTCGGGCTACGAAATCGACCTGATCCGCCGCTTTCCGCCGGACGCTGAAGATGAGTCCGAGCATCCGCTACGGCTCACGGCGGAAGAAGAGGACTTGTGGCCGGTTCGCGCCTCCATGGGGCAGAAGCTGCTGTCGGTGCCGCGCTTTGATCAGGTGGTGGTTGGCGTGAACGGCGCGATGGCGCGCATGCGCACGGTGCATCCGCTGGACTTTGCCCGCATCAAGCGCGAGCTTTCCCGGAACAAGGACCGCGACCCGCTGAAGAAAAGCAAGGACCTGACGCAGGCGGAGATGGTGGAGGCGCTGGTTGGCGGTTACCTGCCTCAGTTGGCAAAGCCTGCCAAAGGCACGGCGGCCGGTATTAAGCCTGGCGGGACAGCGTAAAACCGGTTGTAGCCGGCCGCCCTGGCAACTGCGACCGTACCGTCTGATGCACGAGGGATGATGGTGATCACGCAGAAGCTAACTTTGCGCCATCCACGCCGCCATGGTGTCCAGCAGTTCCTCACGCACCTGCGCATCGGTGCGACCCGACCGCACCAGCACATGAAAGGCGTGGTCGGCGCCGTCCACGATATGCATGGTTGCCTTTTTGCCGAGGCCTGCGGTGGTCTGGGTGATCAGGTCCACATCAGCGAGGGCATCGCGCGTGCCTTGCAGAAAAAGCATAGGCAGCTTCACCCCGTCCAGGTGCGCGGCGCGTTCGGTTGAGGGCTTGCCGGCCGGGTGCAATGGAAAACCCACCAGCACGATGCCCTTCACTCCGGGTAATGGCTCGGCCGCCTGCGCCTGCGTTGTCATGCGCCCACCGTATGACTTGCCACCGGCAAATAGCGGCACGTCGGGCATTTGCCGCGCCGCTTCAGCGACCGCCGCCCGGATCGCCGCATGTGCAACCGCTGGGGAGTCCGGGCGTTTGGAGCCTTGTTCCATGAACAGGAAATTGAAGCGCAAGCTGGCGATGCCGCGTTCCGCAAGGCCCTGGGCAATCGCCTGCATGAAGGCATGGTTCATGTCCGCGCCTGCGCCGTGGGCGAAAACATAACAAGCCTTGGCGTCGGCCGGCGCCTGCAGCAGGCCGGAGATGGTTACGCCGGAGGGAAGCGCAATCGTCAGTGAAGTGGGACGTATCGACATCAATGGAAAGCGTTCTGCGTGGCGCCGCCGGCATTCATTCCTGGGGTTTTGCTAGAGGATCGGCGATCCCGGGCGGCAGGCGATTCAACAGCCAGCGGATCGCCAGCGGAACCAGTACCAGATCGTCGGCAATGCCGATGATCGGCAGGATGTCGGGGATCAAGTCAATGGGCGAGAACAGGTAGAGCGCAATCGCCGCGGTGCCCCATTTCAGCCAAGCGGGCGCTTGGGGGTGGCGCAGGGCAGTCCACAGCCGCCGTGCATCGCCGCGTATCAGGACCCAAAGCAAAGTCAGACGTTTGAACATGAAAGCTCCTTGGGTGAAGGTGCAAGCCCCGGTGGGCCGCTGGCATCCAGATGGTGCTGTTCGCATGGGCTGCAAGGGCGCTAACGGGGTTTTACATTCGCGGCGAACCTGCTCTCCGGTCAGTGCCCCAGGTTGGCCACCAGCTTCTCCGCCGCCCGGACAGCCTCATCGCGCGTGGGCCAGGTCCTGTCGTCGTTGTCATGCAAGGGCGGCAGTGATTCAACATGTACGACATCGATGTACCACGGACCGCCCGGGAGGTGGCACAGCCGGGCCATGTAGTTGCGGCCATTTGCGACGCCGGGGACATATTCCTCGATCGGTTCGGGTTCTTCTTCGGGTACTTCAGGTTCCATCGGGTTTCTCTCCAAACCCCGATTATCCGCAACCGCCCTTGTCCCTGTTCTTCGCGAGAGGGCGCCGGGTATTGGGTATGGCGTATCGGGTGCGGCTCAGCCCTTGAGCTCGACTCCGAGCAACGCGAGTTTTTTTGCGTACGAATCCCTGCGTTTTGCTGCTTTGTCTGCTGTCTCGACGGCTATCTGAACGGCTTTGGGTCCTTTTTTTGCCGCAGCTTTGATCAATCCGAATTTGTGAGCGGCCTCGGTTTCCGCTCTCCTGAAAGTGGCGATGAGTTCGGCGTGGGCAATGGATGAATTCACTGAGTACCTCTTTACTGCTTTTATTGGCGCTGCTACCTACGTCTAACGTTCGAAACGCAACTCCACTGCGCCAACTCCCGCTATTTCACCGCGCACTGTCGTATCCAGGGGCGCGGGTAGCAGCCCGATACATGACCCCGTGGTCACGATCTGGCCCGTGCGAAGCGGCTGGCCGCGCTGGGCGCAGTGCAGTGCAAGCCACGACAGCAGGCGCCAGACGTCTTGTGCCGGGTTGCCGCCGCGCGTGTGGGCTGCCGACGTTGTGCCAAAGTCCAGTGATGCCTCTGCCGTGCGTAAGTCCAGCTGAGCAGGCGCAAATGCCGACGGGCTACCCAGCACCAGGGCGCCGTGGCATTGCAGGTCGGCCAATTGGGCCAGCGGGTCGGCCGCCTGTCCATCAAGCAAGCGGCTTTCCACCACCTCGACCACCGGCAGCACCGCGTCAAAGGCCTCGGCCAATTCGGCGGGGGCAAGCAGTTTGCCTTTGGGGTCCAGGTCACGACCCAGCCGAAAGGCGACTTCGACCTCGACGCAGCGCCATCGCCAGGCGGAGCCTCTGAGCGTGACGCCGGACGCATGGATGCCCGAAGCGGGAAGTGGAGCGCAATGCGGTTCAGCGTGCGAGTCCTTGGCACCTACCTTCCAGCCGGCGGCAGGGCCAATGGCCGCGAGCGTGGCGTCCTGGATGGCGTAAGCGCCGCCGCGTTCGGCAGGGACGATGTCGCGCCAGGAAGCAGTAGGCCCCTTGATTCGCGCGGCTATCAGCAGTTGTGCGGCTTGCTGCGAGTTCATGGGGGCGCGGCTGTCCTGGATCGGGCTGCTGTTACTGTCCCCAAGGCCGCCCAGCCGGGATGGGGGTGGGGATGGAAACGGATAGGACAGCGCGGCGTTCGGTTTTTTTGCCCTCCGGGTCCTGGAGCAGCTCGACGATCACAATTTCCCGGTCTGTAATCGAGATGACCTTCCCACGCGCGGGTCCAAGATAATTTCCAATCCGTACCCTGTAGAGTTGGGCCGGCGGCTTTTTGTGCAACACCAAGGCAAGCTTGTCGCCTCCTTCATTAACTACGCCCACCACGGCCAGGTCGTCCAGGAGTGCGGACTCGAGCGGTTCACGCCGGCCTGGGGAGATCTGAGTGTCACTAAACGGGTTCTTGGCCCCCAAAGAGCTTTGCCTTGCTCTGGTGAGTTGCTGGCGATATTCAACGGCCTGCTCCAGCACCAGATCGCCGAGATAGACCCAGCCTTCCACAGTGACGGATGCGACGTTGCCTTTCACGAAACTGATTCGCTCAACCAGCGCTTCGCTGAGCACAGGCGAGTTGACCAGAAAATCAAGCATTTCCTTGTAAGAAGCGGTGGTCTTGAAATGGACGCGAAACAGGCCGCTGTTCAGAGAGCCGACCGGGTCCGCTTTAAAAATGTCGAAACGGATGCTTTGCTGGCTTGCATATTCGTGGAGGCGCAATACATAGGTATCGCCCAGCCGGGGTGAGGACAGGGTTGGAACCGGGATGGCCAGGCCGTGGCGGATAGTTGCCTTGAATTCCATGCCCGCATCGCCGGGCAAGCGCTTGAGGGAGTATGGGCCAAGCCAATGATTGGCATCCGGTGCAAGTCTGCCGGTCAGAACGACGCTGTCGGCGGCACTGACGTCGCTCTCGAACCTGAAAGTGCCTTCCAGTATTTCTGCCTTTTTCAGCTTGCTGGAGCCGGATAGTTGCTGCGCAACCCGATCAAGTTCCTGCGCAAGTTGGTAGAGAACCGGGAGCTGGGAATTTTCAGCGACGCCCTGCGCTGCCGGCACCTGTGCCGCTGGAAGCAAGGTCCAGGCACAAAGAACCAGAATCCGCATAAATTGGCCCCTGAAGGTCGAGGCTTGTGTTGTCAGGGTGTTCGCTGTTTTCACTTCTGGGCCCCTGGCGTAAGGCGGCAATGCGCCGCACGCTTATTGTTTTGGTGATCGCGCCGATCTTATAGTTAAAGCCCGTTGCCGAATGGGGAAATATCCACGGATGCCGGATTCAAGCGAGTGAAAACGCGACCGCGTCCGGTCTCCCCTTCATGCGCAGCTTTGTTGCCGCTTCGGCAGTCTCCGCCAGTAGTTGCCCCTTCTTCCAAACCTTCAAGCGATTCGCCCGCAACCGTATCGCCTCCACCGGATCCCGCGCCTGCAGCAGCACAAAGCTCGCGTCGCAGCCCACCTCCAAACCGTAGCCTTGCAGATGCATGACCCTGGCCGCGTTGGTGGTTACCGCGTCAAAGCACTGGCGTATGCCTTTCTGGCTGGTCATTTGCGCCACATGCAAACCCATGTGGGCCACTTCCAGCATGTCGCCGCTACCCATGCCGTACCAGGGGTCCATCACGCAGTCGTGGCCGAAGGCGACGTTGACGCCGGCGGCCATGAGTTCGGGCACACGGGTCATGCCGCGGCGTTTGGGGTAGGTGTCGTGGCGGCCTTGCAGTGTGATGTTGATCAGCGGGTTGGCGATCACGCTGACGCCGCTTTCGGCGATCAACGGCAGCAGCTTGCTGACGTAGTAGTTGTCCATGCTGTGCATGGAGGTGCAGTGGCTGCCGTTGACGCGGCCCTGCAGGCCCAGGCGCTGGGCTTCATCTGCCAGGGTTTCGATATGGCGGGAGAGCGGGTCGTCGGATTCGTCGCAGTGCATGTCGACCAGCAGGCCGCGCTCAGCGGCGATTTCGCAGATGAGCTTCACACTGGCGGCGCCGTCGGCCATGGTGCGTTCAAAGTGCGGGATGCCGCCGACCACGTCCACGCCCTTGTCGAGTGCGCGCTCCAGGTTGGTGATGCCGCCTTTGGTTCGCAATACGCCGTCTTGCGGGAAGGCGACCAGTTGCAGGTCGATATAAGGTGCGACCCGTTTCTTGACTTCAAGCAGTGCGTCTACCGCCAGCAGGCTGGGGTCGCTCGTGTCCACATGGCTGCGAATGGCCAGAAGGCCTTTGGCCACGGCCCAGTCGCAGTAGGTCAGGGCGCGTTCGATGATGGCTTCGGCCTTGAGCAGCGGTTTGAGCTCACCCCACAAGGCGATGCCTTCCAGCAGCGTGCCGCTTTCGTTAACACGCGGCAGGCCGTAGCTGAGCGTGGCATCCATGTGGAAGTGGGGGTCTACAAAGGGTGGGCTCAGCAGGTAGCCTGCGGCGTCCATGGTTTCATGGGCTGCTGCCTGCAGGCCGGGTTCGACGGCGGTGATCTTGCCGTTTTGTACTGCGATGGACATGCCGGTGCGGCCGTCAGGCAGGGTGGCGTTGGTGATTAGGAGGTCTAGCATGGCGTGGGCCTTTTAGCTGCGATTTTGCCGCTCCGCGGCCTCGGGGGCGGTGTCCTGCCGCAGGCACGGGTTGGCTAGCAAGGCGGGTGCGATAGCGGCGGCATTGCCGGGCGCCCATTCGATGGGTGCGGCTTCGATGCCGCCGTCCAAGGCCTCCAGTAGCAGCTGGCGCTCGGCTTGTTTGCGGGCGGTTTTTTCATTGAGGAAGGCCGGGTCGGCGCTCTCCGGTTGGCGGCTGCGCATCAGCGCTCTCCCTTGCGATAAGGTTTCATCAAGGCCTGAGGATACGCCGCCTTGCGCGCCACCAGCACCAGCGCGAGGATGGAAAGGGCGTAGGGCAGCATCAAATACACCTGGTAGGGCACATTCACGATGCCCGAGGTCTGCAGGCGCAGCTGCAGTGCGTCGAAAAAGGCAAACAGCAGCGCGCCCAACAGCGCCTTGCCAGGGCGCCATGAGGCGAACACCACCAGCGCCACACAGACCCAGCCGCGGCCATTGACCATGTTGAAGAAGAAGGCGTTGAAGGCCGAGAGCGTGAGGAAGGAACCTGCTACCCCCATCAGCGCCGAGCCGGCGACGATGGCCGCCGTGCGTGTGGCCGCGACAGAAACGCCCTGGCCTTCGGCGGCCTGGGGATTTTCGCCGACCATGCGAATGGCCAGGCCTGCCGGCGTGCGGTACAGCAACCAGGCAATCAGCGGCACCAGCAGCAGCGCCAACAGTGTGAGCGGTGTCTGTGCGGCCAGCACGTTGAGCCCGCCGCCGGGAAAACCGTCCAGCCAGTGCATGGGGGCGAAGGGCGTGATGGTGGGCGGTGTATCGACCTTGGGAAAGCTGACGCGGTAGCCGTAGTAGCTGAGCGAGGTGGCCAGCAGGGTGATGCCGAGCCCGGACACGTGCTGCGACAGCGCCAGGCCGACCGTCAGAAATGCGTGCAGCAGGCCGAATACCGCGCCTGTCAGTGCCGCGACGCCGACGCCCACCCACAGTGGGGCGCCGCCGTACACGGCCAGCCAGCCACTGAAGGCGCCGGCGACCATGATGCCTTCGATGCCCAGGTTGAGAACGCCCGCACGTTCGCACAGCAGCACGCCCAGGGTGCCCAGGATCAACGGCGTGGCGATGCGCATCACGGCAATCCAGAAAGGCGCAGCGGTAAGGATGTCCAGCATTTCAGCCATGCGGGGCGCCTCCGCTGATTGATGGAGAGGTTGATGTTGCTATGAATTTAATAGCTGGTTGCGCCCGTTTATATTGGCCTCCGGCTATTATTTTCTTGAGAATGACCCATGTAGCGGAAACCCAGGCAACTGCGTGCTGACGGGTTGGCAAGGCGCAGGTTCCGTGAGAGTTCATGGCCCCCGGCCTTTCATCACCACACGGTATTGCGTCATCAAAGTCGCCACCAGCACGGAAATCAGTGAAGCCGCCACGATGACGTCGGCAATATAGGTTGGCACGCCGACGGCCCGGCTCATGGTGTCTGCGCCGACCAGCACACCCGCGACAAACACGGCGGAAGCCAATACACCCAGGGGGTTGAGCGCCGCCAGCATGGCGATGACGATGCCGGTGTAGCCGTAGCCGGGCGACATGTCGAGCGTGACGTAGCTGGTGCGGCCGGCCACCTCAATGGCACCCGCCAGCCCGGCCAGTGCGCCCGACAGCAAGGCGACCAGCACGACCGTGCGGGTGACTGGCACGCCGGCGAATGCCGCGGCTCTGGCATTGGCGCCCACGGCGCGTATGTCAAAGCCCAGCACGGTGTATTTCAGCAGGACCCACAGCGCCCAGGCCAGCGCGGCGGCCCACAGCAGGCCGGTGTGGACGCGTGTCTGCTCGACCAGCTTGGAAAGTTCCAGTTCGCCTTGCAATGCCACGCTTTGCGGCCAGCCCATGGCGGTGGGGTCTTTCATGGGGCCGTCGAGCATGGCCGACACGAACAGCAGCATGATGAAGTTGAGCAGCAGGGTGGTGACGACTTCGTCGACCCCCAGCCGGGCCTTCAGCAGGGCAGGGCCCACCAACAGCAGTGCACCCGCAATGGCCGCGGCCAGCATCATCAGAGCGAATAGCAACCAGATAGGCAAATCAAAGCCGGTACCCCCGTGCATGCCGCCCACCGCCACCGCCGCCAGCGCGCCGGCATAGAGCTGGCCTTCGGCCCCGATATTAAAAAGCCGCGCCTTGAAGGCCACGGTGGCCGCCAGGCCGGTCAGGATGAGGGGTACCGCGCGGGTGAAGGTTTCGCTGAGGGCGAAGACAGAGCCAAAGCCGCCTTTGAACAGCAGGGCGTAGGTCTGGCCCAGCGGTGCACCCGCCCACAGCACCAGCAGCGCGCTAATCAGCAGGGTGAAGGCGATGGCGCCAATGGGCGCCAGGACCAGGGCGAGGCTGGAGACCTCGGTGCGTTTCTCCAGTCTCATGACGGATTGGCCTCCACTGCGGCGCTCGGGGTATTCTCATGGGCTCCAGCCATGGCCAGACCAATCGCCTCCCGTGTCCAGGCGTCGGCCGCCAGGGCCTTCGTCAACCTGCCTGCGTGCATCACCGCCACGCGATCGCCGAGTGTCATCACTTCGTCCAGATCGTCGGAAATGACAAGCACCGCCGCGCCGGCGTCCCGCGCGGCGATCAATTGCTGCTGCACATAGGCCACGGCGCCAATGTCCAGACCCCACGTGGGTTGGTGGGCAATGATGAGTTTTGGGATTTCCGGCGATGCGGCGCCAGCGGAAGGTGACACCAGGGCTCGCCCGAGGATGAGCTTTTGCATGTTGCCGCCGGAGAGCGAACGTGCTGAGGTGTGCAGCCCACCACCGCGCACGTCAAACTCGCGCATGATGCGGGCGGCATGGGCTTGCGCGGCCTGGCGGTTGACCCACAGCGCTGTGGAGAACACCGGGCTGCGCAGGTGCTCCGAGACGGCGTTTTCCCAGACGCTGAGGTCACCGACCACTCCCACGCCGTGCCGGTCTTCCGGGATGCGCGCCGCGCCCTGCGCGACCAGCCAAGCCGGCGAGGCCTTCATGGGCTGGCCCAGAAATGTCACGGAGCCCTGGCTGGCGGCGCGGGTGCCGCACAACAAGTCGGCCAGGGCGAGCTGGCCATTGCCGGACACACCTGCGATTGCAACAATTTCACCGGCCTGGAGTTTCAGAGAAACGCCATCCAGGCGATCTCTTCCGGCATTGCCTGTGCTGACGTGGTTCAGTGTGCAGACCGGCAACCCGGCCGATAGCGCGGGGCGGCGCTGCGTGGCGGTCACCGCCTGGCCCACCATCCACTGCGCCAGTTGCGCCTGGCTGGTGCCCTTGGCGGGTGCTTCGGCCACCAGTTTTCCCCCGCGCAGCACCGCCACCCGGTTCGATACGCGCAGCACCTCGCCGAGCTTGTGGCTGATGAAAATGACGGACAGGCCCTGCGCCACCATCTGGCCCAGCGTGTCGAAGAGCGCTTCGCTTTCCTGCGGCGTCAGCACGGCGGTGGGTTCGTCCAGGATCAGGATGCGCGCACCGCGGTACAGGGCTTTCAGGATCTCGACCCGCTGGCGTTCACCGACCGAAAGGCTGCCTACCCTGGCGTCGGGCGCCACCGGCAAGCCGAAGCGCTGTGCCACGTCCAGCAGCCTGGCCCGGGCTGCGCTGCGGCGAGAGAAAAGCTGCCACAGCGGCTCGCTGCCCAGCATCACGTTGTCGAGCACGCTGAGGTTGTCAGCCAGTGTGAAGTGCTGGTGGACCATGCCGATGCCGGCGTCCAGCGCGGCGCGTGGGTTGCCGGATGGCAGCGGCTGGCCGAAAGCTTCGATGCTGCCTTCGTCGGCCGTGTAGTGGCCGAACAGGATGGACACCAGCGTGGATTTGCCCGCGCCGTTTTCACCGAGCAGTGCGAGGATCTCGCCGCTGCCCAGTTTGAGCGAAATCGCGTCGTTGGCAACCAGCGGGCCGAAGCGTTTGGTGATGCCGTTCAGCCGCAGCACCGGCGGCTGCGAATGCTTAACCGAGGGATGCCCAGTGGTCATGCCGGTCGCGCCGCTCCTGGCGGTAGTTGGTGATCTCCAGACGAAGGCCGTCGGGGTCGGTGAAAAAGGTAGCCCAGTAGTCGGGTGCGTATTCGCTGTGGTTGTGCGGCTCGCTGGCGTTGATGCCGAAGGCCTGCAGCAGCCGTGCGCATTCGGCCACGTCTTCGATGGTGTCAACGCGCAGGCAGAAATGGTGAAGGCCGGGAGAGTATGAGTCGTGCCCGGCTTGCGAGCGGGCCGGCCGCAGCACATAACCGAAGTGGCGGTTGTAGTACTGGATGTGCGGGTCGCCACCGATCATGAAGGTGTTTTTGCGGCAGCCGAGTGTTTTGAGCATCAGCTTGTCGTAAAACGCTTCCGACTCAGCCATGCAGCTCACGGCAATGTAGATGTGGTCAATGCCGGTGAGTTCAGGCATGTTACTTCCAGGCTGCGAGGAACGCCAATAGAACCTTGGCCGAGTTGTCAGCGGCGATGTTCATGAAGGTCACCATCTCGTTGGCGCCTTCGCCGCCGCCGGCCAGGTCGCTGAGTGAGCGGAAGGCGATGTAGGGCACGCTGTTGCTGTAGGCCACCATGCCCACGGCGGCGGTTTCCATGTCGAGCACGTTGGCTTGGAAGGTTTTGAAGGCGTATTCGCGGAAGGCAGCGTTGTCGACGAAAGCCTGGCCTGAGACGCCGTTGCCGCCGACCAAGAGCTGCGGCTTGTGCGTCAGGCAGACGCCGGCATTGCAGGATTCGAGTGGGATGGAGCCCAGGTCGCGGGCGACGGCCAGCATGCGCGGGTCGACCTCGAACCAGAACTTGCGCACCGGCACCGGGCTGGCGGCGGTGCGGGTTTCGACAGGGCGCGGGTGCAGCATGCCGAAGGGGGCCAGGGTCTGGGCCTCCATGCGCGGCGGGATGGTGAATTTGCCGGGCGCAGTTTCGCGCGCCATCAGCACCTCGAGATACTGGCCCCACTGGGCTGGCACGTTGACGTCACCGATGTGCAGGCCGGGGTTGACGCCACCGGCGATACCGCTGAAGACGATGCTGTGGATGTTGAAACGGTCCAGCACGAGTTGCGTGTTCATGGACGCGTTGACCATGCTGATGCCGGAGAGGAAGAGCACAACGGGTTTGCCCTGCAGCGTGCCGGTGTGGAAGTCGACGCCGTTGACGCGGTGACGCGCGGGCGCCTGCAGCTGCCGCAGCAGCAGGGTGAGTTCGGGCTCGAAGGCCGACATCACGGCAATGCGCGGTGTGTCGTCGAGCCGCACGGGCGTGCCGGTGACGGGCCGGGTGGCGCAGCCGGCCAGGCTCAGCGCCAGGAAAACAGCGATGACAAAAGCCGCCAGCCGGGACGGGAGCACGCGCCGCACGTCAAACTGGAAATGCATACGGCGCGCCTCCGGCTTCAGGGATTATTTGGCGCTGGACTTCGGTTGGCCGTCGTCGACCTTGACGGTGAACTTGCCGGTCAGGATGTCGGCTTCTTTGGCCTTGACCTTGGTGACGATATCGGCTGGCACCTTTTTCTCGAAGGTGCCCAGCGGCGCGAGTTCGGAGCCTTTGTACTTCATCATGGAATAGGGGCCGTAGTCTTCAGCCTTGAATTTGCCTTCCTTGACGGCCTTGATCGCTCGGTCGATGCTGGGTTCCATGTTCCAGAGGGCTGACGCCACGACGGTGTCGGGGTATTTGTCCTGCGTATTGATGACGTTGCCGATGGCCAGCTTACCTTTTTCCTTGGCGGCGTCGCTCACACCGAAGCGTTCGGCGTACATCACGTCGGCGCCCTTGTCGATCATCGCGAAAGCGGCTTCCTTGGCTTTGGGCGGGTCAAACCAGCTGTTGATAAAGCTTACGCTGAACTCAACCTTGGGGTTGGTTTCTTTCGCGCCGGCCATGAAGGCGTTCATCAGGCGGTTGACCTCGGGGATCGGGAAGCCGCCGACCATGCCGATCTTGTTGCTCTTGGTCACGCCGCCGGCGATCATGCCGCTCAGGTAGGCCGGCTCCTGGATGTAGTTGTCGAACACCGAGAAGTTGGGCGCCTGCGGCTTGCCGGACGAGCCCATGAGGAAAGACACCTTGGGGAAGTCTTTGGCGACCTTGCGGGCTGCGGCTTCCACTGCAAAAGCTTCACCGACGATGAGCGCGTTACCTGCCGTGGCGTACTCGCGCATGACCCGTTCGTAGTCGGCATTGGCGACGTTTTCAGTGGCCTTGTATTCGATTTCGCCGCGCGCTTCGGCGGCTTTCAGCGCCTTGTGCAGGCGGCTGACCCACTGCTGCTCAAACGGCACTGTGTAAATGGCTGCTACCTTGGTTTTGGCCTGGGCAAAGGCAAAGCCGGGCAGGGCCACTGCGAGGGCGGAGGCTAGCAGGACGAGCTGGCGGCGCTTGACGGTCTGGGGCATGGGACTCTCCGGTTGTGTTTTCAGGTGGGACAAAGATGTCTGGAAACCGCTATCAATTCAGGAGCTGCCTGCGCCCGTTTACAAAGGGCTAACGCCTTATTTGGTTCCGAATATTCGGTCGCCGGCATCGCCCAGGCCGGGCAGGATGTAGCCGTGGCTGTTGAGCTCGCGGTCGATGGCGGCGGTATAGATGGGCACGTCCGGGTGCGCGGTCTGCAGGGCCTTGATGCCCTCCGGGCAGGTCAGCAGGCAGACAAATTTGATGGACTTGGGGTTGAGCTCCTTGAGCCGTTCAACCGCCGCAATGGCCGAATTGCCGGTGGCGAGCATCGGATCGACCACGACAATGTCGCGCTCTTCCATGTCGTGCGGCATCTTGAAGTAGTACTCGACGGCCGTCAGCGTTTTTGGGTCACGGTACAGGCCGACGTGGCCGACGCGCGCCCCAGGCACCACACTGAGCATGCCTTCCAGAATGCCGTTGCCGGCGCGCAGGATGGAGACAAACACCAGCTTCTTGCCGTCGATGACTTTGGACGTGGTGGTTTCCAGCGGGGTTTCAATCTCGATGTCCTGCATCGGCATGTCGCGGGTGACCTCGTAGGCCATCAGCATGCTGAGCTCGTTGAGCAGGGTGCGAAAGGTGTTGGTGGAGGCGTCCTTGCGGCGCATCAGGGTGAGCTTGTGCTGCACCAGAGGGTGATCGATCAGGTGGACTTTATCGCTGTGGATGGTCATGTGCTTGTGTGCCTTTTGTTCTGTTCTTGTCTCTTGAATTTCAGAATACGGTCCCGTCGCTCTGAATGTTCAGGGGCGGTAAACCTTGATGCAATTGCTGTGCCAGTGCGCGTCCCGCAGCCCAGGTGCCGCCTTCGAGCACACAGGCCAGCGGCATTTGCTCGGCGGTCAATCCTAACTGCTCGCGCACCAGCGGGGCGAGCTCATCAAGAAGGGCCACAGTAAGGGCACGCCATTCGACAATGAGTTCGTCGCCGGCGGCATGCAGGCGGTTGGCCTGGGCCGGGTCCTTTAGTAGCAGCACACCGGCATCGAGGAACAGGCCGCCATTGCGGTATTCGGGCAAGCCCGTCAGTGCGTCGAGCCCTTTGACCTGCACGCCGGCCCACTCGAAAGGCTCCAGCAGTGAATAGGTGAGCCACTGCGACAGCTTGTGAAAAGGCATCCAGCCGTGGCTCGGCCCGGCTTTTGCAGATTCGCCATCGCCTGCCGCGCTGTGCTGCCAGCAGTCGCCTAGCGGGATGTTGCCCAGGACGTTCTGGGCAGGCCAGATGGACGAGAGGCTGGTGAGCAGCACCGACAGCAGTTCGTGTGCCTCGATAGCGCTTTGCCCGGGCTGTACCAGCGCTTCAAACAAGTGGCCCGGCCGGCCTCGCTGGCCAAAGATCGCGGGTTGGTCCTGCAGCGCCTGACCGAGGCGCCGCAACAGCGCGGCGCGGCCTTCGAGGCCGATCAGCGGGTTTTCGGGTGTGACCTGGAAAGCCTGGGCCAGCTGGTCCGCGGTGATGGCTTTGAGGCCAGCCGCATCGGCTTGCAATGGCTGCTGAGGGTCGCTCGAAAAAAGCCCGGCCATGAAGGCATGAAAACTTGCCACACCGAGGCCTTCGGAGCGGCTGTATTCGCTGCAGGGGTGCTCTCCCTGGGCGGCTTCGAGGTAGTGCCATTGAGGTCCGGCGCCAGCGTCCAGCAACACGCTGATGAGTGCGAGGTCAATCTGTGCACGGGCGCGCCCGGCGGGCGTGGCGGATGCCAGCGCGTCGTTCAGCTGGGCCAGGCGGTCAATGCCGCCGGCCTCGAAATGACGCCAGCGGCTGTGGTACGGAATCTCCAGGCTAGGGTAGCGGGCGCGGGTGATTTCGGCGACCAGCGCAGCGGCGGTGGTCATGGCGCCGTCATTGACGGTAAACCAGGCGGATTCGCCGCGGCGCGCACGCTCAAGCAGGGCAGAAGCGCGGGCGCGTATCGTTCTGGTCGAGCGCAGTTCTGCGGCGGCGCTGATGCCGCGCAGGTTTCCTGCGATGGTGTAGTTTGCGTTGGCGGGGTTGCTCAGATTGTCCGGAATTGGCGTGGTTTCAGACATCCAGCCCCCGGCCCTTGGCTTTTTTCAGTTCTTCGGCGTCGGGCACCGCGCCGGGGGTGAAATAGCCTGCGGCCATCTTCGCGTCCATTTCGACCTGGGCATCGGCCGGGATCATGTGTTCGGGTATGTTGATGCGCTGGACCACTTCAATGCCCGCGCGGGTGATGGCGTCGTATTTCATGTTGCTCATGGAAACGAGCCGGTGGATTTTGCGGATGCCCAGCCAGTTGAGCACGTCGGGCATCAGTTCCTGAAAGCGCATATCCTGTACGCCGGCCACGCATTCGGTACGGTTGAAGTACTGGTCGGCCGTGTCGCCGCCAACCTGACGCTTGCGGGCGTTGTAGACCAGGAACTTGGTGACTTCGCCTAATGCCCGGCCTTCCTTGCGGAAGTAGGACACCAGGCCCACGCCGCCGCGCTGGGCACCCTGGATGCATTCTTCAATGGCATGTGTGAGGTAGGGGCGGCAGGTACAGATGTCCGAGCCGAAGACGTCGGAGCCGTTGCATTCGTCGTGCACGCGGGCGGTGAGTTCGACATCGGGGTTGGCGAGGTCGCGTGGGCGCCCAAAGATGTAGGCCGTGAGGCCGCCGATGGGGGGTAAAAAGACTTCCAGGTCGCTGCGGGTGACGAGCTCTGGGTACATGCCGCCGGTTTCCTCAAACAGCACGCGGCGCAAATCGGTTTCGCTGCAGCCGAAGCGACGGGCGATTTCGGGCAGGTACCAGACCGGTTCGACGGCGACCTTGGTCACCATGGCCGCGCCGCCGGCCGTCAAAAACTTGCCGTCGGCCTTGAGCCTGCCGGACTGCAGGGCCTCGATCACCTCAGGCAGGATCACGTGAGCCTGAGTTACCGCGATGGTCGGCCGGATGTCGTAGCCCGCTGCCAGCTCATTGGAAAAAACATCGGCCACCATGGCGCCCCAAGGGTCCATGGCGACGATGCGGCCAGGCTCGCTCCACTGCGGATAGGGGCCGATCACATCGGTCGGTGAAGTGTTGGTCAGGTCGGCCTTGTGGCTGGCTTTGAGGGCACCGGAGGCAACGGCGAGCGCGCGGTAGACGCTGTACGAGCCGCTGTGCGTGCCAATGACGTTGCGGTGGCTGCGTTTGGTGGTGGTGCCTACCACCGGGCCGCGTTCGGTGGCCGTAGGGGCAGCCCAGCGGATGGGCAGTGCGCCATAACCTCCGGCATGAGAGGTCAAACGGATGTGGGAAACCGCAGGGCTGGCCGGCATCGAAGAGGTGGTGGGCGTTAAAGCGGGAGAACCAGGCGCAGGGACGGCCGGCCTCGAATCAAGGGACTTGGCGGCAACTTCAGCGGGCATTGCGGATCCTTCAAAAAATCCAATGTAGCGATGCGTGCCGGTATTGACAAGTCCGGCAGTTTTACCGGGTCGCTAATTTGCGACAGGAAACCGAAGCCGCACAAAAATGGTGAGAAAACCGGCGCAAACCGGTTGGCGGGAGGCGGCACCGGGCAACGCCGTTGTCCTACATCTCGCTTTCTTGTGGCCGTGTACTTTTCTGGCTGGAGAGTGACATGAATCGATTCAACCCCATGACCTTGCCCACGCAGCACAAAACCCTTGAGCTTGACGGTGTGCACATCTTTTACCGCGAAGCCGGGCCGCGGGAAGCGCCGGTTGTCCTGCTGCCGCACGGCTATCCGAGCTCGTCTTTCCAGTTCCGCAACTTCATGCCGGCGCTGGCTGACCGCTGGCGGCTGATCGCGCCGGACTACCCGGGCTTCGGCTACAGCGGCACGCCGGAAGATAGCGAGCAGTCCTGCTCGTTCGAGGGGTATGCCACGTTCCTGGAGCAGTTCACACAGCGGCTGGGGCTGTCGAGGTATGCGCTTTACCTGCATGACTACGGATCGCAAATCGGACTGCGCCTGGCAATGCGCCATCCCGCGCGCGTAGCCGCCCTCATTATTCAAAACGGCGATATTTATGAAGACCAGTTGGGTCCCAAGTACAAGCCGATCCAGGATTACTGGGCCAACCCGTCGCAAGCGGCCCGGGCCGTGCTTGAAGAAGCGGTGAGTGAAGAAGGTTTCAGGAAGGAATTCATCGGGGAGATCGACGCCGACCTGGTCGCCCGCATTCCGCCTGATTTATGGCGTTTGTCCTGGCCGTTGATGAACCATCCGAGGCGCCGCGCCATCGCGCTGGCTCTCATGGAGGGATTGAAGGAAAACCTGCTGTGGTTCCCGAAATACCAGGCCTACCTGCGGGAGCACCAGCCACCGACCTTGATCGTCTGGGGACCCCAAGATGGCTACATGCCTGAAGGCGCCGCAAAAGCCTACCTTCGGGACCTTCCCCGCGCTGAGCTGCACCTGCTGCGCGGCGGGCATTGGGCGCTGGAGACCAACCTGGAGGAAATCCTGCCGCTCGTGCGTGACTTCCTGGGACGGGTGCACGGGCTTTCCGACGCAGGTGTCTAGCAGAGGATGTCCGTCCAGGTCATCGCTTTTCGCATTTGGTCACCACGCCCCTGCTTCCCTGAATCAGGGTGCAGTTTCCTTCGGTTTGCGTGGGTGGCTGCAGGACGTGCACCTTCGCGTCTGTTTCCGCGAGATTCGGGACTCGAGCGGTGGCGGGATTTCTGGCGGTTGAGACGAAGCGCACTTGTCGATCACCATGATGTTCTGGGCCGAAGGTGGTCGTACCGATCACAAACCAGGCCCCTTTTCGCACCAATAGCCATGCACCTGAGCGAATCCGGATTCCAGGCGAGGCTGGTACCAGTTTTCCTTCCTTGTTTTCCATCAACACCTGCCCGTGGACCTCCACTAGCGCATCGGAGTCCCCAATGTGCACGGTGTCGGTCTCCAGCCGCGGATTGAAGGAGCTTGATGGGTGCGCTTGCGCATGGGCCAAGGCCGCAGTGCAAAGTGCCAGCGTAAACAGGAAAAACGATCTATTCATCATCACTCACCGCCGCTTTCCGCCAAAAATGGTGCCCAGCGCACCACGCAGCACCTGCCGCCCCAGTGCCCGAGCTTCAGATTTCAATACCGACTGCACCAGGCCGTCGCGCTGGCCACCGCGCGGGCCCTTGGAGCCGAAGAGCACATCGCTGATGCCACCCATCAGTCCACCGGACGCTTCCGCAGTTTTTGCCGCCTCGGCTTGCACAGCCGCGGTGCGTGCTTTCAGCATCTCATAGGCCGACTCGCGATCGGTTTCCTTTTCATAAACACCCGTCACCAGCGACCCTGCCACCAACGCTTGGCGTTGCTGCGGCGTGATGGGGCCGATCTGGCTGCCGGGCGGCAGCACGTAAGCCCGTTCAGTGATGCTGGGGCGGCCTTTGCTGTCGAGAAAACTCACCAGTGCTTCGCCGACGGCCAGCTCGGTAATGGCGGTTTCGATGTCCAGGCCGGGCTTTTGGCGCATGGTCTGGGCGGTGGCCTTGACGGCTTTCTGGTCGCGCGGCGTGAAGGCTCGCAGCGCATGCTGCACGCGGTTGCCCAACTGGGCCAATACCGAATCGGGAATGTCCAGCGGGTTCTGGGTGACGAAATAGACGCCGACGCCCTTGGAGCGCACCAGGCGCACGACGAGCTCGATGCGTTCGATGAGGGCCTTTGGTGCTTCGTTGAACAGCAGGTGTGCCTCATCGAAGAAAAACACCAGCTTGGGCTGGTCCGGGTCACCGATTTCGGGCAACTGCTCGAACAGCTCGGACAGCATCCACAGCAAAAAAGTGGCATACAGGCGCGGCGAGTTCATCAATTTGTCGGCGGCCAGGATGTTGATCACCCCTTTGCCGTCCGTTGTCTGCATGAAGTCGCTGATGTTGAGCATGGGCTCGCCGAAGAACTTGTCGCCGCCCTGGGTTTCGATCTGCATCAGCCCGCGCTGGATGGCGCCCACGCTGGCGGCGCTGATGTTGCCGTATTCGGTGGTGAAGGTACTGGCGTTGTCGCCCACATGCTGCAGCATGGCGCGCAGATCTTTCAGATCCAGCAGCAGCATGCCGTTGTCGTCGGCAATCTTGAACACCAGGTTCAGCACGCCAGCCTGGGTGTCGTTCAAGCCCAGCATGCGGGCCAGCAGCAGCGGGCCCATGTCGGACACCGTGGCACGAACCGGGTGGCCTTGCTCGCCGAACACGTCCCACAGCGTGGTGGGGCAGGCGAGGGGTTCGGGCTTGTCGATGCCGCGCTCCTTCAGCACAGCCGACATCTTTTCGCCCATGCTGCCCGGCTGGCTGATGCCGGCCAGATCGCCCTTGACGTCGGCCATGAAGACCGGCACGCCGATTTTCGAGAAGTTTTCCGCCAGCGTCTGCAGGGTGACGGTTTTGCCGGTGCCGGTGGCGCCGGTGATCAAACCATGGCGGTTGGCCAGCGCCGGAAGCAGCTCGCAAGTGGTGGAAGCGTTCCTGGCAATCAAAAAGGGCTCGGCCATGGGGTGTCCTCGGGTTGGCGGGAGCTGTGATGCGCTCCCTAAAAGTAAAATGCGCTTTGTAGATTAAATCAATTCCAAAGGATTTCCGTGGCTGGTCACAGTAAATGGGCGAATATTCAGCACCGCAAAGGGCGCCAGGACGAAAAGCGCCAGCGTATCTGGACCCGTGTGATGCGCGAGATCATGGTGGCGGCCCGCATGGGCGGCGGCGACCTGGGCACCAACCCGCGGCTGCGGCTGGCGGTGGACAAGGCCAAAGCGGCCAATATGCCCAATGAAAACGTCAAATACGGGATCGCCAAGGCCACCGGCAGCCTGGAAGGGGTGCAGTACGAAGAGGTGCGCTACGAGGGCTACGGCATAGGCGGCGCGGCCATCATCGTCGACTGTATGACCGACAACAAGGTGCGCACCGTGGCCGAGATCCGCCACGCCTTTTCCAAGCATGGCGGCAACATGGGCACCGAGGGCTCGGTGGCCTTCCAGTTCAAGCACTGCGGCCAGCTGATCTTTGCGCCCGGAACCAGCGAGGACAAGGTCATGGAAGTGGCGCTGGAGTCCGGCGCCGACGACGTGATCACGCATGAGGACGGCGCCATCGAGGTGCTTACCCCCTACACCAGCTTCGAGGCCGTGCGCAACGCGCTGGAGGCCGGCGGCCTCAAGCCCGAGATCGCCGAAGTCACCATGCGTGCCGACAACACGATTGAATTGAGCGGCGAGGATGCCCGCAAGATGCAAAAGCTGCTGGACGTGCTGGAAGACCTGGACGACACCCAGGACGTTTTCCACAACGCGGCCCTGTCTGAAGACGCCTAAGAAACAACAATAAACAACAGCAATCAATGAAAGCAGCAGCATGAAAGTTCTTGTAGTGGGTGGCGGTGGCCGTGAGCACGCGCTGGCCTGGAAACTGGCCCAGTCCCCGAAAGTCCAGGCGGTCTACGTCGCGCCCGGCAACGGCGGCACGGCGCTCGATTCGCGGCTGGAAAACATCGCGATCACCGACGTGAAGGCGCTGCGCGAATGGGCTGCGGCCGAAAAGATCGCGCTGACCGTGGTTGGTCCCGAGCAGCCGCTGGCCGCCGGCATCGTCGATGAATTCCGCGCGCACGGCCTGCGGGTCTTCGGCCCGACCAAGGCCGCTGCGCAGCTGGAAAGCTCCAAGGCCTTTTCCAAGGCCTTCATGAAGCGCCACGGCATTCCCACGGCTGAATACGAAACCTTCACCGATGCGGCCGCGGCCCACGCCTATGTGGACGAAAAAGGCGCGCCCATCGTCGTCAAGGCCGACGGCCTGGCGGCCGGCAAGGGCGTGGTGGTGGCGATGACGCTGCATGAGGCGCACGAGGCCATCGAATTCATGCTCGCGCCCAATCCCGACTTCAACCCTCTGGGCGTGACGCACAACGAGGGCGGCGCGCGCGTCGTCATCGAGGAATTCCTGCAGGGCGAGGAAGCCAGTTTCATCGTGATGTGCGACGGCAAGAACGTGGCAGCCATGGCCACCAGCCAGGACCACAAGCGCCTGCTGGACGGCGACGAAGGCCCGAACACCGGCGGCATGGGCGCGTATTCGCCGGCCCCGGTGGTCACGCCCGAGGTGCACGGCCGAGCCATGCGCGAGATCATCCTGCCGACCATCAGGGGCATGGAAAAAGACGGCATCCCCTTCACCGGTTTCCTCTATGCCGGCCTGATGATCGACGCCGACGGCAAGCCCAAGACACTCGAATTCAACTGCCGCATGGGCGACCCGGAAACCCAGCCCATCATGATGCGGCTCAAGACTGACCTGTTCGACGTGATGATGGCGGCCACCTCGGGGGCGCTGGACCAGATCGAGCTCGACTGGGACCGCCGCCCGGCCCTGGGCGTGGTGATGGCCGCGCACGGCTATCCGCTGAACCCGCGCAAGGGCGATGCGATCAAGGGCCTGGTCAAGCCCGGCGACGCGCCCGAGGACACCATGGTATTCCACGCCGGCACGCGCAAGGACGGCGACGCGACACTGACTTCGGGCGGCCGCGTGCTGTGCGTGACGGCGCTGGGCAGCACGGTCAAAGCCGCGCAGCAGCGCGCCTACGAAGTGGCGCAAGGCATAGGCTTTGACGGCGCGCAGTACCGTAAGGACATCGGCTGGCGCGCGCTCAAGCCCTGATCACCGGACGGGTGCCGCTGTACGGCGCCTGTTCTTTGGGGTACACCTCAGCATGACCGATATTTCAAGCGTTCGAGAATTTTTGCTGGCGCTGCAGCAGCGCATCACCCAGGCCATTTCCCAGATCGACGGCAGGCCTTTTGTGGCCGACCGCTGGCAGAAGGAGCCCGGCGAGACGCTGCAGGGCAACGGGCTGACCATGATCCTGGAGCAGGGGCGGGTGTTCGAGCGCGCCGGCTGCGGCTTTTCGCATGTGCGCGGGCCCAAATTGCCGCCCTCGGCGACGCAGCACCGGCCCGAACTGGCCGGCGCGCCCTTCGAGGCGCTGGGCGTTTCGCTGGTGTTCCATCCGCGTAATCCCTACGTGCCGACGGTGCACATGAATGTGCGCATGTTGGCCGCTGCGCCGGTCACCACCCCCGATGTGCCGGTCTGCTGGTTCGGCGGCGGCATGGACCTGACGCCGTATTACGGCTTCGGGGAGGACGCCGTGCACTTCCACCAGGCCTGCAAGGACGCGCTGGCGCCCTTCGGTGAGGACAAATACCCGCGCTTCAAACAGTGGTGCGACGAATACTTCTACCTCAAGCACCGGCAGGAGCAGCGCGGCATAGGCGGCGTGTTTTTCGACGATTTCCAGGAACTTGGCCCCGAGCGCAGCTTTGCCATGATGCAGGGCGTGGCGGATTCCTTTTTGCAGGCCTACCTGCCCATCGTGGAGCGGCGCAAGGACACGCCTTACGGCGAACGCGAGCGCGAATTCCAGCTCTACCGGCGCGGCCGCTACGTGGAATTCAACCTGGTCTGGGACCGCGGCACGCATTTCGGCCTGCAGTCGGGCGGGCGCACCGAATCCATCCTGATGTCCATGCCGCCGCTGGCGAGCTGGTCCTACCAGCGGGGCGTCGAGCCCGGCAGCCCTGAAGAGCGCCTGTACACGGAGTTTTTGCCGAGACGGGACTGGGTTTGATGGCAACGCCGTCACCTGCGGAAAAGCGTGTTGGCATGTTTGGCGGGGCGTTTGACCCGCCCCATAACGCGCACGTTGCGCTTGTGCAGGAGGCGATCAGGCAATTTGGCCTTGATACCTTGTACGTCGTTCCTACCGGCCACGCCTGGCACAAGTCACGCGCCTTGAGTGCGCCGGCTCACCGGCTGGCAATGGCGAAACTGGCTTTTGGCGATATCCCCGGTGTTCGGGTAGATGAGCGCGAGGTGCAACGCGCCGGGCCGACTTTCACCATGGACACGCTTTTGGCGCTCCAGGAGGAAAATCCTGGCGCACAGATCTACCTGTTCATTGGCGCGGACCAGTTTGCGGCCTTCAGGCAATGGCACAGGTGGCAGGACATTCTTGACCTTGCTATAATTTGTATAGCTGATCGCGCACAATCCACGCTGGCCGGACCTCAATTTGAGTCCTACGAAAGCCAAGGCAACCGTTTTGCCCTGCTCAATCTTCCCCTGATGCCTGTCAGCGCCACCCAAATTCGCCAGTTAATGGCCTCCGGCGCTGCAGTAGCAGAGGGAATTACCCAGTTGGTCCCTGAAGCCGTTGCGCGTTATATTTCACTTCACCAGCTGTACCGTTCCCATTAATTTCCTACCTTATCGAAGCAAGACACTGCATGACATCCACCACCGTCAAAACCTCCGCCGCCGCCGACAAAAAGGACGTGCAGAAATTGCAGCGTGCCATCATTGACGGCCTCGAAGACGTCAAGGCGCAGGACATCCAGGTGTTTGACACGGAGCACATCACGTCATTGTTCGAGCGCGTGATCATCGCTTCCGGCAGTTCCAACCGACAGACCAAGGCGCTGGCTGCCAGCGTGAGGGATGCCGTGCGGGACGCGGGTTTTTCGAAGCCTCGCATCGAGGGCGAAGACAACGGGGAGTGGATCATTGTTGATTGCGGCGCTGCCGTGGCGCACATCATGCAGCCGACTATTCGCCAGTACTACCACCTGGAGGAACTCTGGGGCGACAAGCCCATCAAGCTCAAGCTGGGAGCGCCCGCGCCGCTGGTGAAGGCGGCCAAAACTGATGTCGAGCCTGAGGCCAAGCCCAAGGCCGGTCGCGCCGGCGCGAAAACCGCCGCCAAAGCAGGCGCGAAGACGGCTGCCAAGTCGGCGGCAAAAGCACCAGCCAATACGTCTGCCAAGGCCGCTGACTCCAGCTATGTGGGCCGCGTCGGCAAGACCAACGACTGGACCGCCAGGCGCAATGCGACCGCGACGGCGGCAGAGCCCGTTGCCAAGCCGGTGCGCGCTAAGGCCGCCCCGGCTAAATCGGCCAAGCCCGCCGTGAAGACGCCCATCGTCAAGGTGCCGGCACCCAAAAAGGTCGCTGCCCGGAAAACAGCCGTGGCTGCAGCCAAGACCGCGGCGAAGAAACCCGCCCCCAGGAAAACCGCTCCCCGGAGCAAATGAGGCTCACGATCGTAGCCGTCGGCCAGAAGGTGCCCGACTGGGCGCAGACGGCCTACGACGACTACGCCAAACGCTTTCCGCCGGAACTCAAAGTCGAGCTCAAGGCCGTCAAGACCGAGCCGCGCGCCTCCAAAACCCTGGAAAACCTGCTGTCCGCCGAGCGCGGGCGCATAGAGACCAGCATCGCGCGTGGCACCCGTGTCGTGGCGCTTGATGAACGCGGCACGGCCGTCACCACCGTGGCCCTGGCCGAAAGGCTCAAAGCCTGGCAGCTATCCGGCGATGACGTGGCCATCGTGATCGGCGGGCCCGACGGGCTGGACGCCGGCTTCAAGCAGGGGGCGCATGAGCGCCTGCGCCTGTCGGACCTGACGTTGCCCCATGCCATGGTGCGTGTGCTGCTGATTGAACAGCTCTACCGCGCCTGGAGCATCACCATCAATCACCCCTACCATCGTGAATAGTCCCGTCCATGGCTGACTTCATCTACTTGGCCTCGCAAAGCCCACGGCGGCGGCAACTGCTGGAGCAACTCGGCGTACGTCACGAGCTGCTGCTGGCGGACGCCGAAGAAGACGCCGAATCGCTGGAAGCGCTGTTCAAGAACGAAGCACCCGCGGCCTACGTGCAGCGCGTCACCGGCCTCAAGCTCGATGCGGCGGTCGCGCGCATGAAGCGGCGCAAGCTGCCGCCGGCGCCCATCCTCTGCTCGGACACAACGGTGGCCATGGGCCGCGTGATTTACGGCAAGCCGGATGACGCAAAAGACGCCGCCCGCATGCTGGGAGAGTTGTCGGGCGGCACGCACCGGGTGCTGACGGCCGTGGCGGTGCAGGCCGGGCGCCGCCGTTTTGAGGCCTTGAGCACTTCGCGCGTGAGCTTTGACGAACTGACGCCCGCGGAGATCCGCCGTTACGTCGCCAGCGGCGAACCCATGGGCAAGGCCGGCGCCTACGCGGTGCAGGGCAGGGTGGCCATGCACATCAGCCGGATAGACGGCAGCTACAGTGGCATCATGGGGCTCCCGCTGAGGGAAACGGCGCTTTTGCTGAAAGCCGCCGGCATTCGCCTCTAGCCCCAGAATTCCACACATTTTTTCAGGCCCCTCCATGCAACAAGACATCCTGATCAACTGGTCGCCGCAGGAAACCCGGGTGGCGGTGGTTGAGCACGGCGCGGTGCAGGAGCTTCATGTCGAACGCACGCTGGAACGCGGCCTGGTCGGCAATGTCTACCTAGGCAAGGTGGCGCGGGTGCTGCCCGGCATGCAGTCGGCCTTTATCGACATCGGTCTGGACCGCGCGGCTTTCCTGCACGTGGCCGATTTGATGAGCAGCATTAGCAGCCGGCATGCCGACAGTGACGCCCAGGCCGCCGCGGGTGGCCTCACGGCGCCGGCCATGGCTTCGCTGCAGCCGATTGAAAAACAGCTGTTCGAAGGCCAGGCGGTGATGGTGCAGGTCCTCAAGGACCCTATCGGCACCAAGGGCGCGCGCCTGACGGCGCAGATCAGCATCGCGGGTCGCCTGCTGGTCTTCCTGCCGCAGGACAACCACATCGGCGTCTCGCAGAAAATACCGCCCCCGCAGCGCGAGGAGCTGCGCCAGCGCGTGCAGGCCTTGACCGGTGACATGGGCGGCGGTTTCATCCTGCGTACCAACGGCGAGGACGCGACGGATGCCGAGCTGGCCGAGGACATCACCTACCTGCGCAAGACCTGGGCACGCATCAAGGACGCCTCGCTGCGCCTGCCGCCGGCCTCGGTGCTGCACCAGGACCTGAACCTGCTGCAGCGCGTGCTGCGCGACCTGGTGGTGGAGGGCACGCAGACCATACGCATAGATTCGCGCGAGCAGTTCGAAAAGCTCAAGGCCTTTGCCGCGGAGTTCATGCCGGCCACCGTGCAGAAGCTGCAGCACTACGGCGGCGAGCGGCCCATCTTCGACCTCTTCAACATCGATGAGGAGATCGCCAAGGCCCTGGGCCGGCGCGTGGACTTGAAATCGGGCGGCTACCTGATCATCGACCAGACCGAGGCGCTGACCACGGTGGACGTGAACACCGGCGGTTTTGTCGGTGCGCGCAATTTCGATGACACCATCTTCAAGACTAACCTGGAGGCCTCGCAGGCCATCGCGCGCCAGCTGCGCCTGCGCAACCTGGGCGGCATCGTGATCGTCGACTTCATCGACATGCTCAAGGAAAACCACCGCGAGGCGGTGCTGGCCGAATTCCAGAAACAGCTGGCGCGTGACCGCATCAAGACCACAGTCAACGGTTTTTCCGCGCTGGGCCTGCTGGAAATGACACGCAAGCGCACGCGCGAATCGCTGGCCCACCAGCTCTGCGAACCCTGCAGCGCCTGCATGGGCAAGGGCGTGGTCAAGACCGCGCGCAGCGTGACCTACGACATCCTGCGCGAAATCCTGCGCGAGGCGCGCCAGTTCAACCCGCGCGAATTCCGGGTGGTGGCCTCGCCCAAGGTGATAGAACTCTTTCTCGACGAGGAAAGCCAGCACCTGGCCAGCCTCAGCGATTTCATCCGCAAGCCGATTTCCCTGCAGGCCGAAGCCGCCATGGCGCAGGAGCAATACGACATCGTGCTGCTGTAGACCTTTCCAGTCCATGCCAACCCTGAACCGCCAACCCATTCCCATCCTGGTCTACCACCAGATCGCCGAGGCCCCGCCCAAGGGCGAAAGCCCGTTCCGCGGGCTCTACGTGTCGCCCACGGCTTTCGCGCGGCAGATGGCCTGGCTCAGGCGCCTGGGCTACACCGGCCTTTCCATGAGCAGCCTGATGCCCTACCTGCGCGGCGAGCGCAGCGGCAAGGTGGTTGGCATCACCTTTGACGACGGCTACCGGAACAACCTCACCCATGCTTTGCCGGTGCTGGTGAAACAGGGCTTCTCGTCGACCTGCTATGCAGTCAGCGGCTTGCTCGGGAAAACCAACCTGTGGGATCAGGGCATCGGCATCCCGCAGACGCCGCTGATGGACGCGGGCGAAATCCGCCAATGGGTGGCGGGCGGGCAGGAGATAGGTTCACATACGCACAGCCACGCCAACCTGCAGGAAACCGACGAGCCAGGCTGCGTCGAGGAAATGGTGCGGGGTAAAACCGGGCTGGAATCCGTCACGGGCGGGCCTGTGGCGCATTTCTGCTATCCCTACGGCCATTTCGAGGATCGGCATGTCGAGATGGCAAGGACGCTGGGTTTCGCCACCGCCACCACCACCCAGCGCAGCCGCTGCCATGAGGGCATGGACCTGCTGCGGCTGCCGCGGGTGCCGGTGCTGCGTTCGACCGCCTTGCCGGTGTTCTGGCTGAAGGTCGCCACGGCCTACGAAGATCGCCGGAAAAAATGAGCCAGCCCACGCCTTTGGCTACGCCGCCCCGGAAACTCCGCATCGCCGTTTTCAACCGGACTTTCTCGCCGACCGGCGGTGGCGCGGAGCGTTATTCCATCGCGCTGGTCGAGCAGCTCGCGGCCCGGCACGAGGTGCATGTGTTCGCGCAACAGATCGACCACCAGTGGCCGGGCGTGGTTTATCACAAGGTTTCGGCCCCGCTGCGCAAGCCGCGCTGGGTCAATCAACTATGGTTCGCGACGGCCACCTGGTGGGCGACGCGCAGCGGCTTCGATATCGTGCATTCGCATGAGAACACCTGGCATGGCGAGGTGCAGACGGTTCACGTGCTGCCGGTCAAATACAGCCTGTTCCAGGGGCGCCATGGCCTGCGCCGTGTCCTGCGCTGGATCAAGGTCGTGACCAGCCCGCGCCTGCTGGCCTACCTTGGCCTGGAGCGTGCGCGTTATGCAAAACGCCCAGGCAGGCAGGTTGTGGTGACATCGGAGAGCCTGCGGCCGATCATGGAGGCCGCTTACCCGGCTTGCCGCGACGCGATTTCTGTTATCACGCCAGGCATCAACTTGCCCGGCCTGCCGGTGAGCAGCGAGCGCAAACATGAAGCGAGGGCGGGGTTGGGCTTGCCGGCGCAAGGCACTTGCCTGCTGTTTGTCGGAAACGATTACCGCAAGAAGGGCCTGCAGGCTTTGTTGCAGGCCATGACCCAACTGCCGGGTGACGTGGTGCTGGCTGTGGTGGGCAACCCGGCCCATATTGCCGAGTTCCGCGCTGTGGCCGGCACGCTCAAGCTGGGTGACAGGGTGTTTTTCCTGGGTGCGCTCAAGGACGTCAGCCCGGCCTACGAAGCCGCCGACATCCTGGTGCATCCCACTTTCGAAGATACTTTTGCGATGGTGGTGCTGGAGGCCATGGCCCACGGCCTGCCGGTGGTGGTCAGCGGGCCGAAGTACTGCGGCATTGCCGGGCTGCTGGGGCAGGGTGCCAACGCGCTGTTGCTGGACGACCCGCGGGATGCGGGCGAACTGGCGCGGGTGCTGGGGGATTTGCTGGGCCGGCCGGAGCTGCGGGAAACGCTGTCAGGGGGCGCCGCGGCCTTTGCCGCGCACTACCAGTGGCGAGAAATCGCGCTGCGGCAGGAAGCGTTGTACTTTTCTGCCGTCGCGGCAAAGAACGCGAATCCCTGAAACGCCTCGTCGGCTTCAGGCCACCAGTTTGAAGTGCTTGCGGCTGAAGTCCAGGCCGGTCAGCGTCTCCACCTGCCGCATGAAGTGGTACTTGTTTTCCTTGGGCGTGGGCTTGTAGGCCGGATCTATGTTCAGCACGGGCTCGGCCTCGGTGGCCAGCCATTGCCGTACCGCCTCGGGGTGCGTGCCGGTGAAGGGCGCGAGGGCGCGGCGGTCGAACTGGCTGTAGGTGATCTGCGCGGCCTGGGCTTCGCCCCAGTACTTGCTAACCTGGTCCAGCTTCTTCTGCATTTCCTCGTTGCGGCGTATCCAGCCATAGTGGTAGATGTGCGCGCTGGCCAGCGCGGCTTGCGGGTTGCGGCCGCGTTTGTGCCGGGTGGTGACCAGCCAGTACTGGCCGTCGGGCGCGTAGCTGCGTATGGTGTTGCGGATCAGCCGGCATTCGCGGCGGTACCAGCCGGGGCTGATGGAGATCCAGTCGGGCGAGCCGTAAAAATGCAGGTAGTCAAAGACCAGTGCCTCGACGGCCGGGTTGTGGTGGTGGCGCTCGACGCTGGCGCGTATGGCGGCCAGTTCGCCCTCGTGCACGACCTCATCGCCTTCGAGGTAAAAGGCCCAATCGCCGGTGCATGAATACTGCGCGATCATTTTTTGCTGGGCATAGACAAAGCCGCGGTCGGCCATGCGCTCGTTCCACAGGGTTTCGATGATGCGGATCTTCGGGTCGTTGATGGCCTTGACGCGCTCCAGCGTGTCGTCTTCACCCTTGCCCACGGCCACGACGAACTCATCGACCAGGGGCAGCAGGGAACGGATGGAAGCCTCAAACGGAAAGCCCAGGCCCACGCCGTTGCGAATAAAGGTAAAACCGCTGATGGAGACTGGCATCGATCAATTCCGTTATCTAGGTCGCGCCCTGGAAGCCCAGGCGGTAAAGGTGGGCGTAAGCGCCGTTGTTCTGGAGCAGCGCCGCATGGCTTCCCTGCTCGACGATGCGGCCGGCGTTCATCATGATGATGCGGTCGGCGTGTTGGATGGTGGACAGCCGGTGGGCGATGATCAGCGAGGTGCGGCCCGCGGCCAGCCGCTGTATGGCTTCCTGCACGGCTTTTTCGGACTCCGTGTCCAGGGCCGAGGTGGCCTCGTCGAGGATGAGCACCGGGGCATCCTTGTACAGTGCCCGGGCAATCGCCAGCCGCTGGCGCTGGCCGCCGGACAGCTGCATGGCGTTGTGGCCGAGCACGGTGTCCATGCCTTGCGGCAGCTCCTCGAGCAGCTGGCCCAGGTTGGCGGCGGCCAGACAGCGCATGACTTTATCCCTGTCGAAGGACTGGCCCAGCGCGACGTTGAAGGCCATGCTGTTGTTGAACATGACGACGTGCTGGCTTACAAAAGCGAACTGCGAACGCAACGACGCAAGGTCCCAGTCCCGCAGTTCGGTGCCGTCCACCTGTATGCTGCCGGCGCTGTAATCGACAAAGCGCGGCAGCAGGCTGGCCAGCGTGGTTTTGCCAGAGCCAGAAGAACCGACCAGGGCCACGGTTTCGCCGGCACGTATCGATAGGCCGATGCCGTCCAGCGCCGGCGGTGCGTCCGGCTTGTAGACCACGCTGACGCCGGAAAACTCGATGTCGCCGGCCACCCTGGCCTTGCTGAAGCTACCGCTGCTTTCATCCTCGATGAGGTCGACCAGGTCCAGCCCGCGCTCGAGCGCCGCCAGTCCGCGCGTGATAGGCGTGGCGCCGTCGGAGAGGCTTTTGATGGGCGCTATCAGCAGCAGCATGGCCGTCACGAAGGCCACGAAGCCGCCCACCGTGGTGGTGTTTTCAGATCCCTGGAGCAGGGCGATGGAGATGACGGCCGACAGGGCCATGGCGGCCAGCACTTGGGTGATGGCGCTCATGCCGGCATAGGCGACGGTGGATTTGATGGACAGCCGGCGCAGCGTGTTGCTCAGCGCCTCGAATCGGGAAGCCTGGCCGGCCTGCGCGCCGTGCAGGCGCACGTCGCGGTGGGCCAGCACGTTTTCTTCGACGACGTAGGCCAGGTTGTCGGTGGCGACCTGGCTTTCGCGGGTCAGGCGGTACAGCCGCCGCGTCAGCAGCTGGATCACCAGCGCGACTGCCGGGAACAGCAGGGAGACGATCAGCATCAGCTTCCAGTTGAGGAACAGCAGGTAGGCCACCAGGGCCGCCAGCGTGAGGACGTCGCGTGCCAGCTTCATGACCGCGTTGATCATCATCGACGAGCCGTTGAACACCTCGTAAACCACGGTGTTGGCGATGGCGCTGGAAGACTGGTCTGCGAACAGCGACAGGCGCGCGCTCAGCAGCTTGCCGAACATCGCCCGGCGCAGGGACTGCAGGCCCTCGTTGGTGACCTTGGCCAGGGCGTACTGCGCCACGAAGCCGGAGATGCCGCGCACGGCGAACAGCAGGATCAGGGCCAGGGGCACCAACCAGAGGTCCAGCGCACCTTTCTGGAAGCCGCGATCCAGCAGGGGCTTGAGCATGGCCGGCACAAAGGGCTCCGTAGCTGAAGCCACGATAGTCGCCCCAACGGCAAGAGCCCAGGCAGCCTTTGATCCTTTAAAATAGGGCCATACGCGCGCAATCCTTCGCAAGAGCGTTAACCTCTTGGCTTCCAGAGGGCCTGATTCTTTGCGTGAGGTGCTCACGCTGGACTACTCCGCGTTTCGGCCGGTAGTACCGGCTCCGGAGTTCTGCTCAGCCCGGCTGCCAGCAGCAAGCCGATGCAGACACAGAAAAAATCACCAATCAACGCATCGTATATCGTCGAGTTGAAAAAACAGGCGACAGCCAAGCCGGTCAGTGCAGATTGCGTAGCGCGCGCGTAGGCTTTTTCGGCCTGCAGTGAGTCCCAGAGTATTGCGCACATCATCGCAACGAGAAGAATAATGCCGGGAATTCCGAGTTGAACTCCCCATTGAAGATATTCCTGGTGCGGGTTCCCGTTACCTGCGATATCTACATGAGAGGGATTCTGCATCTTCTGAAGCCGGTTGTATTGAGTGCTCCAGCTACCGATACCCGCACCCGAAAGAGGATTCTGGGCCACGATTTGAACTGCGCTGCGCCAGAGGCCAAGGCGTAAGCCAGATGACGTTGTCGATACTGTTTCTGCCGAATAGGATTGGACTTCCTTCACAACGAGGGTCAATCGCTCCCGTACTTTCGTCGAACTGAAAAACAACCCCAGAGCGATCAAAAAAGGCAAAAACACTACAACAGCACGGTATTTTCTGGGTAATTCCCACATGATCGCCAGCGAGAGAAGCGCGATGGCTACGACATGCCCGCTACGCCCACTCAAAACAAAAAAGACATTGCACAGAGCGATCAAAGCGACAAAGACAGCGATCTGTTTGCCAAATCTCCCGGGAGCGAGTAGCCGAAGGTGCCAGCAGATCGCCGCAAAGACAGCGCTCATGACACCCTGATCAAGGTAACTGGAAAAGACGGCGTACTCCGTCCGGGCCATATTTGAGGTGGCCCACGGAAGGGGTATCTGCAGAAAGAGCATCCACGAACTGAGTAGAAGGAATAGTTGAGCAGTCAAAAAGGCGCCGAGTGCATAAATCGCTTCAATCCGGCTGCGAATAAGCATCAAGATGAGGGCCAGCAGAAGCAATTTCCCGTACTTCGCTAGCGAGCCCAAGGCTTCAGCCTGCGGCGCGACCGTCCAGATCAGACTTAGCGCAAATGCGGCAAAAGAGACTAATACAGCGATGATTGAGCGCTTGCCTTCGACGGAGTTTTCGCCTCTTGCAGCGAACACGAGAATCGCCAATGCGCAAAGAAACAGCAAGAGCTTGGAGATGCTGATGATCGCCATTGATAGCCCCACCGAGGCAGCGATCACGCAGACTACAGCCAGCCGGAAATTGATGATCTTGTTAGGCAAAATTGTTGCGGGCTCGCTTGAAGGACAGCCCGCATTATCGATGATTCCACGCCTGTTCACGAGGCCAAGGCACGGGAGCCTCTGCTATGCTGTCAGGCCACGAAGCAATGCGGTTTCATAGATAAATTCTCCTGTAGTCTTCCGAATAGGCATTCATTGGCAAGCTTGTCCGTCACCATCATCACCAAGAACGAAGCCTCCAATATGGAGCCCTGCTTGCGTTCGATAGCCTTCGCCGATGAGGTTGTGGTTCTTGATTCAGGTAGCAGTGACGCCACTGTGGCCATTGCCCGTGCCATGAATGCCATGGTTAGTATTAACCAGGACTGGCAGGGATTTGGCGTTCAGAAAAACAGGGCCTTGGCATTGGCCAATTCTGAATGGGTACTGTCACTGGACGCAGACGAAAGGGTGACCCCTGAGCTTCAGCGCGAAATCATCGAGACCCTTAGGGCGCCGAAATTTGATGCCTATTCCTTTCCCCGGCTTTCCAGCTATTGCGGGCAATACATGCGGCATTCCGGCTGGTATCCGGATCGAGTGATCCGGCTGTTTCGGCGCAATACAGCGCACTTCTCCGAGGATCTGGTGCACGAAAAAGTGCTGGTATCTGGAGTGGTAGGTCAATTGAAATCCTCCTTGTTGCACGAAAGCTTCGTAAACCTCGAGTCGGTGCTTGATAAAACCAATCGCTATTCCAGCGCCGGTGCTCAAGCACTGCTACGCAAGGGCAAAAAATCCTCGATTGGTAAGGCGGTTGGCCGTGGACTATGGGCATTTTTCCGAACCTATTTTTTGCGCCGGGGCTTTATGGACGGACGTATGGGACTCGTGCTTGCAATTTCAAATGCCGAAGGTACCTATTACCGTTATTTGAAATTGTGGCTGCTGCAGCGGGATGCAGGCAGGTGAGCGAAAGCTCTTTGATGAAGGTCAGCTTTATTGTGCTGACTTACAACCGTACAGATGCTTTGCTTGCTGTTCTGCGTTCGCTCGCAAAGCAATGCGGGCCGGCGCATGAGGTCATCATTGCCGATGATGGGTCTCGCGCAGACGAGGTCGAAATGCTCCGCAAGGAATGCCCGGCATTCAATTGTCCTGTTCGCCATGTTTGGCATCCCGATACGGGCTTTACGGCCGCCCAGGCACGCAACCTTGGCGCCAGCCTGGCTGTCGCTGACTATCTGGTTTTTCTTGATGGAGACTGTGTTCCCGGGCCGCATTTCGTGGCTGAGCACACCCGCCTTGCCGAACCCGGGTGTTTTATCAATGGAAGCCGCGTACTTATTAGTCAACGTCTGACAGAACGTGTAGTCCGCGGCGCGATTGATTTACCCAGCCTTCCTGTATCGTTCTGGATTCGAGCTTGGCTGAGGGGCGATAGCAACAAATTATTGCACCTCCTGCGCTGGCCATGGCGTTTATTCCGGGTAAAACAGGGCTTTCAGTGGCGGGGCATTCGAAGCTGCAATCTGGGCGTTTGGCGACATGATTTTGTCGGCGTCAATGGGTTTGACGAAACCTTTCAAGGTTGGGGTCACGAGGATGCGGACCTTGTGTTGAGGCTCAGTCACACAGGTATTCGCCGCATAAATGGGTTTATGGGTACGGAGGTATTTCATCTTTGGCACCAGGAAAATAAGCGCGATCATGAGTCCGTCAACAAGGAAAGGGTACTGCAACGTATGAAGACCTCAGTGACCCTTGCGGAAAAGGGGCTCCGTCAAATCGACCCACAGTCATCTATCAAAATAACCCACTTGCATTGATCCCAAAATTTCTATGAGCATTGCACCCTATCTTCGCCGTCGCACCATTGTTGGCATGCTGGCTGCCGGCGCACTTCCTCTGCCAGCGCTAGCGCAATTTCGGGTTGAAGTCTCCGGGGTTGGCTTGACACAGCTGCCCATCGCTGTCGCTGTATTCAAAGGCGAATCCCAGGCGCCGCAAAAAATCGGCGCCATCGTGCGGGCCGATCTTGAGCGCAGTGGCATGTTTCGTCCGGTCGATACCACCGGGCTTGTCGCTGATGAAAATACCCGTCCTGATCTGGCCGCCTGGCGGCAAAAAGGGGCGGATTCAATGGTGACCGGTAGTGTGTCCCCTCTGGCTGATGGCCGTTTTGACGTTCGTCTTCGCCTCTGGGATATCGTGCGTGGTCAGGATCTGGGTGGCCAGAGCTACACGGTGGGGCCAGCGGACCTGCGCCTGTCCGCTCACCGGATTTCGGACTTTGTCTACGAAAAACTCACCGGTGAGAAAGGTGTTTTTTCAACGCGGATCGCTTACGTCACCAAGGCTGCGCAAAAGTACAACCTTTGGGTGGCTGACTCGGATGGCGAAGGAGCCCAGTCTGCCTTGACCAGCCCCGAGCCCATCATTTCGCCGGCCTGGTCGCCCAACGGCTCGCAACTGGCTTACGTGTCCTTCGAGTCCCGCAAGCCGGTGATCTACGCGCACGATGTGGCCAGCGGCAAGCGGCGCCTGCTGGCGAACTTCCGCGGCTCCAACAGCGCACCGGCCTGGTCACCGGACGGCAAGCAGCTCGTGGCGACGCTGAGCCGCGACGGCGGCTCGCAGCTTTATTCGCTGGGCCTTGGCGGAGGCGAACCCAGGCGGCTGACCCAGTCATCGAGCATCGACACCGAGCCGGCCTTTTCGCCCGACGGCCGCTACATCTACTTCGTGAGCGACCGCGGCGGTGCCCCGCAGATCTACCGCATGAGTCCGGGCGGCGGCAATGCCGAGCGCGTCACCTTTACCGGAGGCTACAACATTTCCCCCGCGGTCAGCCCTGACGGGCGCTGGCTGGCCTATGTCTCCCGGGTGGGCGGCGCCTTCAAGCTGCACGTCATGGAACTTGCCACCGGGACGGTCACTCCAATCACCGAAACCACGGCCGACGAGAGCCCGAGCTTCGCACCCAACAGCCGCCTGATCGTCTACGCCACCCAGCAGCAGGGCAGGGAGGCGCTGATGACCACCACGCTGGACGGCAAGATCAAGGCAAAGCTCTCCGGCGCCAGCGGCGATATTCGCGAGCCCGACTGGGGTCCCTTCCAGCGCTGATCGGAAGTGGTCTTTTTTTTCAATCGTCAACCCCGGCCCATTCTTTTATTTTGCAGAGGTACTCCATGAAACGCACCGTTCTTTCCATCATCTCCTCTCTCATCCTGGCGGCCACGCTGACGGCCTGTGGCTCCAACGTCAAGCTCAATGACGTGCCTGTCGAAGACCGCACCGGTCAGACCACGCAGGGCGACCCTTCGGGGGCCAGCGGCCGCGCCGTCGCACCCGTGCAGATCCAGGGAACCGATGCATCGCTCGCGGGCCCGGCAAACGTGGCCAAGATCATCTACTTTGACTTCGACAGCTATGTGGTCAAGCCCGAGTTCCAGGGTGCGATCGAGGCCCACGCCAAGTTTCTGACCGCCAACAAGAGCCGCAAGATGAACATCGAAGGCCATACCGACGAGCGCGGCGGCCGCGAGTACAACCTGGCCCTGGGCCAGCGCCGCGCCGAAGCCGTTCGCCGCGCGCTGGGCCTGCTGGGCGTGTCGGATGCGCAGGTCGAGGCCGTGAGTTTTGGCAAGGAAAAACCGGCGGTTGCCGGCTCCGATGAGGAAGCCATGGCGAAGAATCGCCGCGCTGAACTGAACTACCGCTAAGCCGGATACCGACTGTGAAGACGTTCCGTATTGCCGCGGCCCTTGCCGCCGGCCTGTTCGCGTTCAATGCGCATGCAGGCCTGTTTGAAGACGACGAGGCTCGCCGGGCGATCCTCGATTTGCGCCAGAAGGTCGATGCGGCGCAAGCGCGCACGGCCGAAGAGCTGCGCAGGACCACAGAAGACAACGCCCAGTTGCGCCGTAGTCTGCTGGATTTGTCCAACCAGATCGACGCCTTGCGCAACGAGCTGGCCACCATGCGAGGGCAGAACGAGAACCTCACGCGCAGCGTGGCCGAAATGCAGCGCACCCAGAAGGACCTGACGACGGGCGTGGATGAGCGCCTGCGCAAGTTCGAGCCCGGCAAGGTCAACGTGGACGGCAAGGAGTTTGTCGCCGAGCCCGCAGAGAAGCAGGAGTTCGAAACCGCGCTGGCCACGCTTCGCAAGGGCGACTTCGCGGGCGCGCAAGCCGGCTTCGTGGCTTTCCTCAAGCGCTATCCGCAAACCGGCTATCGGGCTTCGTCCCTGTTCTGGCTGGGTAATGCGCAGTACGCCTTGCGCAACTACCGCGATGCGGTGACCAATTTCCGCGCGCTGGTGACGGCCGAGCCCGACCACATGCGCGCGCCGGAAGCGCTGCTGTCGCTGGCCAACTGCCAGGTAGAACTCAAGGACACCAAGTCGGCCCGCAAGACGCTGGAAGACCTGGTCAAGGCCTATCCGCAGGCCGAAGCGGCTTCTGTCGCCAAGGAACGGCTGGCCAAGCTGAAGTAGGCCGCACCCGGGCGGGCGATCCGGCCTGCCTGGGTATCAAACCATTCTCCCAAGGCATTCGCCTCTAAAATCGGGCGATGGATATCTCAGCACTCAACAGTCTCACGGCCCAGGTTCTCTGGGCCGGTTTTATTCTGGCCATGATTTTTGGCGCAATTGCCCAGCGCACGCACTTTTGCACCATGGGGGCCGTCAGCGACATCGTGAACATGGGCGACTGGACCCGGATGCGCATGTGGGGCATGGCCATAGGCGTGGCCATGCTGGGTTTCTTCACCATGGCCGCGGCCGGCGTCATCGACCCTGCCAAGACGCTTTACGCCTCCAACCGCTTTATCTGGCTTTCGGCCCTGGTGGGTGGCGCGCTGTTCGGCTTCGGCATGGTGCTGGCATCGGGCTGCGGCAGCAAGACGCTGGTGCGCATAGGCGGCGGCAGTCTCAAGTCGGTCGTGGTGTTTGCGGTGATGGGCATCGCTGCTTTCGCCACGCTCAAAGGCATCACCGCCGTGGTTCGCGTGGCCACAGTCGACAAGGTGGCCCTTGATTTCACCGCCAACGCGAGCCTGCCCAACTGGGTGGCCGGCGCTATCGGCATCACTCCGGCCGCCGCCGGCATCGGCCTGGCCATCCTCATCGGCTTGGGCCTGATCGTCTGGGCGTTGTTCGGCGAGGAGTTCCGCCGCTTTGACAACCTGCTGGCCGGCCTGGGCATTGGCGGCGTCATCGCGGCCATGTGGTGGGTCAGCGGGCATCTCGGCTACGTCGCTGAACACCCGGAGACACTGCAGGAAGCTTTCCTCGCCACCAACTCGGGCCGGGCCGAGGCGCTGAGCTTTGTCTCGCCTGTGGCTTACACCGTGGACTGGCTGATGTTCTTCAGCGACAAGAGCAAGGTGCTCACCTTGGGCATCGTGTCGGTATTCGGGGTGGTGGCCGGCTCGGCCGTCTATGCCTTGCTGTCGCGCAGTTTCCGCTGGGAAGGTTTTCGCGACGCGGAAGACACCGCCAACCACCTGGTGGGCGCCACGCTGATGGGCGTGGGCGGCGTCTGCGCCATGGGCTGCACCGTGGGGCAGGGCCTGTCCGGCATCTCGACCCTGAGCCTCACGAGTTTTGTGGCGCTCGCGGCCATCCTCGCGGGTTGCGTGGCGGGATTGAAATACCAGATCTGGCGGCTTGAGCGCGCGGCCTGAGGCGCACATCCTTTCACAGCCCATGACGTCCATCCTTGAAGAACTCCCCGCCGACCTGGAGCGCCGCTTCGGCGGCCTGGCGCGCCTCTACGGCGCAGCGGGCGCCCAGCGCATACGCGAGGCGCACATCGTGGTCGTGGGCCTGGGCGGCGTGGGTTCCTGGGCGGCCGAGGCCGCGGCGCGCAGCGGTGTCGCCAGGCTGACGCTCATAGACCTCGACCACATCGCCGAGTCCAACATCAACCGCCAGGTCCACGCGCTGGACAGTACCCTGGGGCAGGCCAAGGTGCAGGCCATGCGCGAACGCATCGGGCAGATCCATCCGGGCTGCCGTGTGGACGGCATTGAAGAGTTTGTCGATGCCGCCAACTGGCCGGGCATCATGGGTCTGGAAGGCGGCTTTGACCGCAAGCAGCTGGCCGTGATCGACGCCTGCGACCAGGTCAAGGCCAAAACCGCTATGGCCGCCTGGGCCATCGCCAACAAGGTGAGCCTGGTCAGCGTGGGCGCGGCCGGCGGCAAGCGGCTGGCACACCGCGTGGACATCGACGACCTGTCCCTGGTCACGCATGATCCCTTGCTGGCGCAGTTGCGTTACCGGTTACGCAAGGAGCACGGTGCCGCACGCAAAGGCAAGATGGGTGTGGCCTGCGTGTTCAGCCGCGAGGCCGTGCTGCAGCCTGCCGCTGTGGCCCAAAGCGACGGTAGCCTGAACTGCCACGGTTACGGATCGGTGGTCAGTGTGACGTCCACCTTCGGCCTGTGCGCTGCCGGCTGGGCACTCGACAAAATTGCCGCTTGAGTTTTGCGAAGAGCGGAAAAACCACGCTATAATTCAAGGCTTTGCTGCCCTCGAAGCAGTAAAAACCGGAGTGTATTGAAAGATGCGCTCTTGGGACCATAGCTCAGTTGGTAGAGCAGCGGACTTTTAATCCGTTTGTCGTGGGTTCGACCCCCGCTGGTCCCACCAGAATTTCCGGGTTCTTAGCTCAGTTGGTAGAGCAGCGGACTCTTAATCCGTAGGTCGACAGTTCGAATCTGTCAGAACCCACCAGGTACATCAAGGACTTAGCCGCAAGGCTAGGTCCTTTTTTGTTGTTCTGCTGACTGAACTTTTGAACGGCGCCTTTGCAGGTTCAAGCCGAGTAGCCGAGCAAGGGTAACTCCATCTCCGCCTGCTTCGCCACCCGGATACAGTCTTTCATGTGTTCCTCGCCGAGATAGCGGATTGCTGCGTAGCCAACCGCAGCAGAAGCAATCTGTCCGGCCAGCGGCACATACTTGGCCACCTGCTTGGCCGTCAGGCGGACGCCGATCTTTGTTGCAGCCTTGATGACAAGGTCACGGCTGATGAATTTCCCGATGAGCACTGAACCGACCAAAGTGACAGCTTTTTGCACCTGATCGCGTTTCTTCGGCTCCAGCCTGTCGAGCTGTTGCGGCGTCAGGCCGAATTCCCTGTTGATTTCGGGGATGAGACGGGACAGCATGGCTGCGTCCACTGCCCAGTCAAGTCCGGGCACCGGCACAGCGCTGGCTGCCGCCGCCACCATGGCGCGTTTGTTCAGCAGTTTGCGGCTGCGTTGGACGGCGGCCTCAAGTGCCGCGTTGTCCGCGGCCATGTGCAAGGCGGAAGGCATCGATCGACCCCTTTCAGAACAAACTCCCCTGACGGCGTGATTGCTGCCGAGGGGCTTTCATCACTTTACACCGCAGTGGTCTCGATCTGTTCGGTCAGCTCGAGCCACCGTTCTTCCAGCATGTCTATTTCACCTTCGATCACTTTGAGGCGCTTGCCGGTCTGGGCGATCTCCGCTGGCGCGGTGGTGGTAGTCAACAGGCCCTGCAGGCTGTCACGTTCAGTCGTCAGCGCCTTCATCCGCAGGTCAATTTTTTCGATTTCCTTGCGCAGCGGCTTGGTCGCCTCGGCTTGCTGCTGGCGGCGTTGTGCGTCGAGCTTGCGCTGTTCTGGCGTTTCGCGCGGCAGGGGTTTCTTTTCTTCGGTTGCCGCAACCGGCACAGCGGACTTGGCCGCAGTGGCCGGAACGGCGCCGCCCGTTTTCCTGGCTTCCTCGCGCTGGCGCTTGGCGTGGTCGAGCAGGTATTTCTGGTAATCGTCCAGGTCCCCGTCAAAGGGCGCGACGCCCCCTTGCGACACCATCCAGAACTCGTCGCAGACGGCGCGCAGCAAGGCGCGATCATGGCTGACCAGCATCACGGTGCCTTCAAATTCGTTAAGCGCCATCGACAGTGCCTCGCGAGTGGCCAGGTCCAGGTGGTTGGTCGGCTCATCGAGCAGCAGCAGGTTGGGGCGCTGCCAGACGATCATGCACAGCACCAGACGGGCTTTTTCGCCGCCGCTCATGCTGCCCACGGCCTGCTTGACCATGTCGCCGCCGAAATTGAAATTGCCCAGGAAGCTGCGCAAGTCCTGCTCACGCGTGGGCTGGTTGCCCATCTTGCCGGCGGCCGTGACTTCCTTGACCAGGCGGATCATGTGCTCCAGCGGGTTGTCGGCGGGGCGCAGCACGTCCAGCTCTTGCTGGGCGAAGTAGCCGATGTTCAGGCCCTTGCCTTCAATCATCTCGCCTTCGATGGGCGTCAGTGCGCGGGCCACGGTTTTCACCAGCGTCGATTTGCCCTGGCCGTTGGCGCCCAGAATGCCGATGCGCTGGCCGGCCAGCACCGACTTGCTGACGTTTTGAACAATGACGGTGGGCGGTGTGCCGGCTGGCGCGTCTTCGGGGGCGGGATATCCGAAGTAGGCGTTCTGCATCGACAGCATGGGATTGGGCAGGTTGGCCGGTTCCTTGAATTCGAAGGTGAAGTCGGCTTCCGCCAGCAGCGGCGCGATTTTCTCCATGCGGTCCAGCGCCTTCACGCGGCTTTGCGCCTGCTTGGCCTTGCTGGCCTTGGCCTTGAAGCGCGCAATGAACTTCTGCAGGTGCGCGATCTTGTCCTGCTGCTTGGCAAACGCGGTTTGCTGCAGCGCCATCTGCTCGGAGCGCAGATCTTCGAACTTGCTGTAGTTGCCGCCGTAACGGGTCAGCTTGGCGCTTTCGATGTGCACCGTCACGTCGGTCACAGCGTCGAGGAATTCGCGGTCATGGCTGATGACCAGCATGGTGCCCTGGTATTTTTTCAGCCAGGCTTCCAGCCAGACCAGCGCGTCCAGGTCCAGGTGATTGGTGGGTTCGTCCAGCAGCAGCAAATCAGACGGGCACATCAGCGCCCGCGCCAGCTGAAGGCGCATGCGCCAGCCGCCGGAAAAGCTGTTAACCGGGTTATCCAGCTCGCTGACCTTGAAGCCCAGGCCCAGAATCAGTGCCTGCGCGCGTGCCTGTGAGTCGTGCGCACCGGAATCGTACAGTTCCATGTAGGCGTGCGCCATGCGGTCGCCGTCACCGCTTTCCTCGGCGGCCGTCACCTCGGCTTGCGCAGCCATCAGCACCACATCGCCCTCGATTACATAGTCGGTAGCGCTTTGCTCGGTTTCCGGCATGTCCTGCGCCACCTGCGCCATGCGCCACTGGGTGGGAATCGAGAACTCGCCGCCGTCCTCATGCAGTGTGCCGTTGAGCATGGCAAACAGCGAGGACTTGCCCGCACCGTTGCGTCCCACCAGGCCGACGTTCTCGCCAGGGTTGAGGGTGACAGACGCGCTGTCCAGAATCACTTTGGCGCCGCGGCGCAGCACGACGTTTTTAAGGGTAATCATTGAATAAAAGCTTCAGGAAAAGTAGTCGGGCGGCGGGAGCGGTACACACGCTTGCCATGCAAGCGCTGCGCCAGGCATTCAGGCCGGGGGCCCTGAGCGTCGGCTCAGGCCAGTTGTTCGCGGGTGAGCAGTAAAACCTGGTCGGCGCCCGAGCTGGTTTCAAACCACAGCGGCTCAAGCGCCGGGAAGGCGCGCTCGAAATTTTCGCGCTCATTGCCGATTTCCAGCACCAGCACCGCATTTTCGCTCATATGGCGTGCGGCGTTTTGAAAAAGGTCTCGAATAAAGTCCATGCCGTCGGTGCCGCCGTGCCGGTTGCCGTCCAGCGCCAGGCCGGGCTCAGCGCGAAATTCAGCCGGCAGGGCCGCCATGCTGGCCGTGTTGACGTAAGGCGGGTTGCACAGAATCAGGTCATAGAGACCGGGGCAAGCCGCCAGTCCGTCGGATTCAATCAGCGTGATCCGGCCGTCCAGGTGATGGCGGTCCACATTGATGCGCGCCACCTCCAGTGCATCCAGGCTGATGTCGGCGGCGTCCACTGTCACGTCGGGGTAGGTAATGGCCGCCAGCACGGCCAGGCTGCCGTTGCCGGTGCACAGGTCCAGCACGCGGTGGGTGTGCTCGCCCAGCCAGGGGTCGATGCTCGCGTCGGCCAGCAGTTCGGCAATCAGCGATCGCGGAATGATCACACGCTCGTCCACATAAAAGGGCAGGCCCATCAGCCAGGCTTCATTCGTCAGGTAGGCGGCCGGTTTGCGGGTTTTGATGCGTGCTTCCAAAAGCATAGCAATCTGCGCCTGTTCTTCCTGGGTTACAGGCCGATTTTCTACTGAATCGAGGTCGTCCAGCGGCAAACCCAGCTTCCACAGTACCAGCCAGGCGGCTTCATCAAACGCGTTGGTCGTTCCCTGCCCAAAACCGTCTGAATAGCTCAGGCCTGCGGCTTCCAGTTGGGCAGCCGACTCTTCGACGAGTGCAAGTACCGTTAAAGGCACTGGGGCAGTGGCCCTGTTCATGCTGCCGCGAGCCGTTCCAGCACGCCCTTGTAGATGTTCTTGAGCGGGTCGAGCGAGCTCACCAGCACGTGTTCATTGATCTTGTGGATGGTGGCGTTAATGGGGCCGAACTCAATGACCTGGGGGCAGATCTTGGCGATGAACCGGCCGTCGCTGGTGCCGCCGGTGGTCGAGAGCTCGGTTTGCAGGCCGGTTTCAGCCTGAATCGCACCGCGCACGGCGTCGACCAGCGTGCCGGGCGTGGTCAAAAAGGGCAGGCCGCCCAGGGTCCATTTCAGGTCGTACTCAAGCTGATGCCGGCTGAGCACCGCCTGCAGGCGGTGCTGCAGGCTTTCGGGTGTGGATTCGGTGCAGAAGCGGAAGTTGAAGTCCACCACCAGTTCGCCCGGGATGACGTTGGAGGCGCCGGTACCGCCATGGATGTTGGACACCTGCCAGCTGGTGGCCGGAAAGAACGCATTGCCCTTGTCCCATTCGGTGGCTACCAATTCAGCCAGCGCCGGCGCAAACAGATGAATCGGGTTCTTGGCCAGGTGTGGGTAGGCGATGTGGCCCTGTACGCCCTTGATGGTGAGCTTGCCGCTCATCGTGCCGCGGCGGCCGTTTTTGATCATGTCGCCAAGTTTGTCGACCGAGGTTGGTTCGCCCACGATGCAGTAATCGAGCACCTCACCTCGTGCTTTGAGTTGCTCACACACCACGACCGTGCCGTCTACGGCCGGGCCTTCCTCATCGCTGGTGATCAGGAAGGCGATCGACAGGGCCGGGTCGGGGTTGGCAGCCAGGAATTCTTCAACCGCCACCACCATGGCCGCGATGGAGGTCTTCATGTCGGCGGTGCCGCGGCCGTACATTTTTCCGTCGCGGTGGCTGGGGGTAAACGGGTGGCTGTGCCACTGGTCGAGGGGGCCGGTCGGTACGACGTCTGTATGGCCGGCGAATACCAGTGTTTTGGCGGCTGGGGCGTTACCATTTGCTATCAATTCAGGAGCTACTTGTTCAGTATCTGCCTGGGATGGAGGCCTAGAACCCTTAAAATTTCCTTGCCGCTTGGCCCACAGGTTGGTGACGCGAAAGTTCTCGGGGCCGCTCACGATGGTTTCGCATCGAAACCCCAAGGGGGCCAGCCGTGCAATCAGCATGGCCTGGCAGTCGGCGTCCTCAGGTGTGACGGAAGGACGGGAAATCAGCTGTTCGGCGAGATGCAGGGTTCGGGACATGTCGTTTGGGGCCTGTTAACACTATGTTTACAAATGCGAATGGGGTGAAAACAGCGCCAATCAAGGCGTGCGACGAATCCCAGATCGGGAGTCTGGGTGAGGAGCGCAACGCGGAGTGGCTCTGGTTTCGCCCCATTCCCTCCGGGTTGCGGTCAAAAAGGCCCTGCGCGGCGTTGCAAAGCCTTGACGGGGTTCACCCCGCCTGCTTTTTGCGCCTTGCTCAAGGCCTTTTTGACTCGCAACGCATCTTGCAAACATAGTGTTAACAGGCCCCGGGGTTCAAGTCGGCCCGAAAACGAGCGCGGCCGTGTTTTAGTGTTTCACGTCCAGCGTGATTTCCGTGAAGGACGGTTCGTCATCCGGGTCCTCTTCAGGCTCCAGTGTCTTGGCCTTGATGGCGAAGTCATTTTCCAGCCGCCACATCAGGTTGGTCGGCGAGTCGGCGTAGAGAACACCTTCCTTGCGGGTGACGGTGCCAGCCACGATCAGCTTGGCGATGTCCTGCTCGAAGGTCTGTGAACCTTCGGCCATGGATTTTTCCATCGCTTCCTTGACGCCTGAAAAATCGCCTTTTTCGATCAGCTCGGAGATCAGCTTGGTGTTAAGCATGACTTCTACCGCCGGCGTGCGGCCGCCGTCCTGGGTACGCAGCAGGCGCTGCGACACGATGGCCTTGAGCGCCGCGCCCAGGTCGCCCAGCATGGTGCTGCGCACTTCCACCGGGTAAAAGCTCAGGATCCGGTTCAGTGCCTGGTAGCTGTTGTTCGCGTGCATGGTGGCCAGGCACAAATGGCCCGACTGGGCATAGGCAATGGCCGCCGACATGGTTTCGCGGTCGCGGATTTCACCGATCAGGATGACGTCAGGCGCTTGCCGCAGCGCGTTCTTCAGCGCCACCTGCAGCGACTGCGTGTCGCTGCCGACTTCACGCTGGTTGACCACCGATTTCTTGTTGGTGAACAGAAATTCGACCGGGTCTTCGATGGTAAGGATGTGACCCAGCGTTGTCTCGTTGCGCAAATCAATCATGGAGGCCAGCGTGGTGCTTTTGCCGGCGCCGGTGGAGCCCACCATCAGCAGCAGGCCGCGCTTTTCCATGATCAGGTCGGCCAGGATGGGCGGCACATTCAGGCTTTCCAGAGGCGGGATTTCGCTGGGGATGTAGCGTATTACGGCTGCATAGGTGCTGCGCTGCTTGAATCCGCTGATACGGAAGTTGCCCAGGCCGGCAATCGGCAGCGCCATGTTGAGCTCGCCCATTTCCTCCATCTCTTCTATGCGCTCGGGCGGCAGCACTTCAGCCAGCAGGTTGCGCGGCGCCTCCGGCGGCAGGATCTGCGCGTTGATCGGGATAGCCTGGCCGTTGATCTTGATCAGGGCGGGCGAATGCGCCGACAGGTAGACGTCCGACGCCTTTTTGTCCACCATCAAACGCAGGATTCTTTCCATCGTGCTCATAGTCCGCTCCCAGTCATTTCAATATATGCAGTCGAGCCAAAAGGCAGTGTTTAGTCACGGAGCAGGTCGTTCAGGCTGGTGGTAGAGCGCGTCTTGGCGTCCACGCGCTTGACGATCACCGCGCAGTACATGCTGTACTTGCCGCCGGCCTTCGGCAGGTTACCCGACACCACGACGGAGCCGGCAGGCACGCGGCCGTAGGTGACGGTGTCGGCTTCGCGGTCGTAAATCGGCGTGCTCTGGCCGATGTAGACGCCCATGGAGATCACCGAGTTTTCTTCGACGATCACGCCTTCGACCACTTCGGAGCGTGCGCCGATAAAGCAGTTGTCTTCAATGATGGTCGGGTTGGCTTGCAGAGGCTCGAGCACGCCGCCCAGACCCACGCCGCCGGAGAGGTGCACGTTGTTGCCGACCTGCGCGCAGCTGCCCACGGTGGCCCATGTGTCGACCATGGTGCCTTCGCCGACCCAGGCGCCGATGTTGACGTAGCTGGGCATCAGGATCGCGCCCTTGGCGATAAAGCTGCCGCGGCGCGCCACGGCCGGGGGCACCACGCGCACGCCGGTTTCACGCATTTCAGCTTCGCTCAGGTGCGCAAACTTGGTCTTGACCTTGTCGAAAAAACCCAGGTCGCCGGCACGCATGAGTTCGTTGTCCTGCAGGCGAAAGCTCAGCAGCACCGCCTTCTTGATCCACTGGTGCGTCGTCCACACGCCCACGCTTTCGCGGGTGGCCACGCGCAGCGAGCCGTTGTTCAGCTGGGAGATCGTTTGCTCCACGGCTTCCACGATGTCTTTGGGCGCCGATTTGGGCGACAGGCTGGCGCGGTCTTCCCAGGCGGCGTCAATGGTTTGCTGGAGCGCTTGCAGGTTGGCTTGAGTCATGAGAATGCTTTTTCAGTGAACTTTGGATTGGATGAACTGGACGATGCGCTCTGCGGCCTCTACACATTCGGCGGTTTCTGCCACCAGCGCCATGCGGATTCTGCCGGCGCCGGGGTTGTGCCCCTGCGCATCGCGTGCCAGGTAACTGCCCGGCAACACCACGACATTGTAAAGAGCGAGCAGCTCGCGCGAGAACGCGGTGTCTGAACCTCTGAAGACTTCGGGGATTGCGGCCCACAAATAGAAGCCCGCGTCGGGCAGGACAACGTCCATCACGGCCGACAGCATGGGGGTGACTTTGGCGAACTTTTCGCGGTACATGGCGCGGTTGTCCACCACGTGCTGCTCGTCGTTCCAGGCGGCGATGCTGGCCGCCTGCACGATGGGGCTCATGGCGCTGCCATGGTAGGTGCGGTAGAGCAGAAACGGTTTGATCAAGGCCGCATCACCCGCGACAAAGCCGCTGCGCAGGCCCGGCACATTGCTGCGCTTGGAAAGGCTGGTGAGGGAAATCAGGTTCTTGAAGTCAGGCCGGCCCAGTTCCGCTGCGGCCTGCAGTCCGCCCAGGGGCGCTTCATCTCGAAAGTAAATCTCGCTGTAGCACTCGTCCGAGGCAATGACAAAGCCGTAACGGTCGCTGAGTTCAAACAGCAGCTTCCATTCGTCCAGCGATATCACCGCGCCGGTGGGGTTGCCGGGGGAACAGACAAACACCAGCTGGGTTTTGGCCCAGACTTCGGCCGGCACGGCCGCCCAGTCGATACCGAAGTTGCGCGCCGGCACGCTGGGTGCAAACCAGGTCTGGACGCCTGCCAGCAGGGCCGCGCCCTCGTAAATTTGATAGAACGGGTTCGGGCAAACGACTGTGGCGCCGGGTTTGCTGGCGTCCAGCACGGTTTGCGCCAGTGAAAAGAGTGCCTCGCGCGAGCCGTTGACGGGAAGGATTTGCGTGGCAGGATCCAGCTTCAGGCCGTAGCGGCGGGCCATCCAGTCGGCCATGGCCTGGCGCAATTTGGGCTCACCCAAGGTGCCGGGGTAGCTGGCCAGGCCACCCAGGCTGGCTGTCAGGGCGTCCTTGACGAGCTGGGGCGTGGCATGGCGGGGTTCGCCAATGCCCAGGCTGATGGGTTTGTAGGCAGGGTTGGGGGTGACGTCGGCGTGCAGTTGGCGCAGCCGCTCAAAAGGGTAGGGCTGGAGGCGTGAAAGCAGGGGATTCATACCCGGATTATCCAGCCTTGCCCAGCCGTGCCGCCGCGGGTTGGGTTTGTGGTTGCCTGGGCTTCCCAGTTGTTGCTACTAAATCAATAGCAACTCGCGCCTGTTGTTATTGGGCTCGAGGCCAATTTGACGCTTATTTGCCGGTCCTTTGGTCATTTTGGGGCACCTTGGAGCCGGACCTCATCCGGGCAGGTCGCAGCCGTCCGAAGCAAAGTGTTTCACGCAGGGGCCGTCAAGGGCCTTTTTCCCGGCAAAATCGCTGTCCCGCTCGGGTAACATGACGGACCGTGCGCTACTGAAAGTGGTACACGCCGCGTGTCGGCGTTTGAGAAAAAGCGCTATAAGAATCAACGAGTTAGGGCCTGCGAACACTGTCTCAGGCCTAAAAAAACAGGGACAGCCGTGCGTCTCAATTCGATCAAGCTATCTGGTTTCAAGTCATTCGCAGAGCCCACCAATTTTGTGCTGCCGGGCCAACTGGTCGGTGTGGTGGGCCCCAACGGTTGCGGCAAGTCCAACATCATGGACGCGGTGCGCTGGGTGCTGGGCGAGAGCAAGGCCTCCGAGCTGCGCGGCGAATCCATGCAGGACGTCATCTTCAACGGCACCACCACGCGCAAACCCGCCAGCCGGTCCAGCGTGGAGCTGGTGTTTGACAACGCCGACCACCGCGCCGGCGGCCAGTGGGGCCAGTTTGTCGAGATCGCCGTCAAGCGCGTGTTGACGCGCGACGGCACCTCCAGCTACTACATCAACAACCAGCCGGTGCGCCGCCGCGACGTCCAGGACGTGTTCCTGGGCACCGGCCTGGGCCCGCGCGCTTACGCCATCATCGGCCAGGGCACCATCAGCCGCATCATCGAGTCCAAGCCCGAAGAGCTGCGCCTCTTCCTTGAAGAAGCCGCCGGCGTTTCCAAGTACAAAGAGCGCCGCCGCGAGACCGCCAACCGCCTGTCGGACACGCGCGAAAACCTGACCCGCGTCGAAGACATCCTGCGCGAACTCAATGCCAACCTGGACCGGCTCGAAAAGCAGGCCGAAGTCGCCATGCGCTACAACACGCTGCATGCCGACGCCAGCCTGAAGCAGCACCAGCTGTGGTTCCTCAAGCGCGCCGAAAGCGAGGCCGACCAGTCCAAAGTCAAGGCTGACGCCGAAAAAGCCGTGAACGACCTCGAAAGCCGCGTGGCCGACCTGCGCCACATCGAGGCCGACCTCGAAACCATCCGCCAGGCGCATTACTCCGCCGGCGACCAGGTCAACCAGGCACAGGGCAAGCTTTATGAGGCCAGCGCCGAAGTCGGGCGCCTCGAAGCCGAAATCCGCTTTGTGGTCGATGGCCGCCAGCGCGTAGAACAACGGCTGGCCCAGCTGAAAGAACAAACCGCCCAGTGGGCTACGCGCAAGGAAGACGCCGCCGTCGAGACGGAAAATTTGGCCGCGCAAGCCATTGAAGCCGAAGAAAAAGCCGAGCTGCTGGCTGCGCAGACCGAAGAGCACCTGACGCAGTTGCCCGCCCTCGAAGACGCTCTGCGCCAGGCCCAGGCCAAAGCCAACGAACAGCGCGCCAGCGTGGGTCAGGTGCAGCAGCAAATCCAGGTGCTGGCCGCCGACCAGCGCAACATCGAAGAGCAGTCGCGCACCCTGAACCTGCGGCTGGAAAAGCTCACCGCCGACCGCAACGCGCTCAATGCCCCTGATGAAGCGCGCCTGGCCAACCTGAATACGCAGTTCGCCGCCGCGCAGGAAGCCCAGGCAGAAGCCGAAGCCCGCCTGCACGAACTGACCGAGAGCGTGCCGCAGCTCGACGAAGAGCGCCGCACGCTGCAGCAGACCGTCAACACCGAATCCGCCAAGCGGGCCGACCTGTCGGCGCGCATGGAAGCGCTCAAGGCCTTGCAGGAAAAGGTCAAGACCGACGGCAAGCTCAAGCCCTGGCTGGCCAAGCACGGCCTGGACGGCCTGCAGGGCTTGTGGAGCCGCATCCACATCGAGCAGGGCTGGGAAAACGCGCTGGAAGCCGCACTGCGTGAACGCCTGGGCGCCCTGGAAGTCAGCCGGCTCGACATGGTGCGCGGCTTTGCCGGCACCGATGGACGCGACACGCCGCCAGCCAAGCTCTCGTTTTATTCGCCGCCCAACGCCGCCGCGCCTGCGCGCCCCAACACCGCGATCAATCTCAAGCCGCTGACAGAGCTGCTGCGCCTGAACGACGCCGGCCAGTCGGCATTGCTGGGCGATTGGCTGCAGGGCTGCTACACGGCCCAAGGCCTGGACGACGCCTTGGCCGCTCGCGACAAGCTGCAGGCCGGTGAAGTGATTTACGTGCAGAGCGGCCATGCCGTCACGCACCACAGCGTGAGCTTTTACGCGCAAGATTCCGAACAGGCCGGCTTGCTGGCCCGCGCGCAGGAAATCGAAAACCTCGACAAGCAGCTCAAGGCCCAGGCCCTGATCAGCGAAGAGGCCCGTTCTGCGCTGATACGCGCTGAGGCCGCCTATGCCGACGCCGCCCAGCGCCTGGCCACCGCCCGCCGGGAAACCGCCGAAGGCCAGAGCCGCACCCATGAGCTGCAAGTCGAAGTGCTGCGCCTGACGCAATTGGCCGAGCAGACCCGCGCACGCAGCGAGCAGATCCAGGCCGACATGGCCGAAATCGAAGCGCAGCTCGGCGAGTTGCAAGAGCGCAAAGTCACAGCTGAGGGCCGCTTTGAAGAGCTCGACATGCAGCTGGCTGACAGCCAGGAACGCCATGCGCAGCTCGACGACCGCGTGATCGAAACCGAGCGCAAGCTGGGTGAATCACGCGAGCTGCAGCGCACGCTGGAGCGCCAGGCGCAGGAAGCCACGTTTGCACTGCGCAGCCTGGCGTCGCGCCGCGACGAATTGGCCCGCTCCATCGACATCGCCGCCCAGCAAGCCGGTTCTATCGCCGCCGAAGAAGCACAAGCCCGTGAAGAACTCACACGCCTGACAGACGCCGCCGCGCAGGCCGGCCTGCAAAGCGCGTTGAGCGTGAAGCTCGAGCGGGAGGCCGACCTGGGCGCCAAGCGCAGCCAGTACGACGACCTGACCAACAAGCTGCGCGCCAGCGATGAGCGGCGCCTGCAACTGGAGCGCGAGCTTGACCCGCTGCGCCAGCGCATCACCGAATTCCAGCTGAAAGAGCAAGCCGCCCGCCTGGGTTTTGAGCAATACGCCCAGTTGCTGGCCGACGCACAGGCCGACCTGGCTGCGGTGGAAGCATCCATCCAGTCCGGCAATGTCCGCCTGACGGGTCTGCAAAGTGAAATTGACCGCATCAACCGCGAAATCCAGTCGCTGGGGGCAGTCAACCTGGCCGCACTCGACGAATTGAGCACGGCCCGCGAACGCAAGCAGTTCCTCGACGCGCAATCTGCCGACCTGAACGAAGCCATGACCACGCTGGAAGATGCGATCAAGAAGATCGACATCGAAACACGTGACTTGCTGTCGAGCACTTTTGACACCGTCAACGGCCATTTCGGCCGCATGTTCCCTGAACTCTTTGGCGGAGGTAATGCCAAGCTCATGATGACGGGCGAGGAAATCCTCGACGCCGGCGTGCAGGTGATCGCCCAGCCGCCCGGCAAGAAGAACCAGACCATTCACTTGCTGTCGGGCGGCGAAAAAGCGCTGACGGCCATCGCACTCGTGTTTGCCATCTTCCAGCTCAACCCCGCGCCTTTCTGTTTGCTCGATGAGGTCGACGCGCCGCTGGATGACGCCAACACCGAGCGCTACGCCAAGCTGGTGAAGTCCATGAGCAAGGAAACGCAGTTCCTCTTCATCAGCCACAACAAGATCGCCATGGAGATGGCCGAGCAGCTGATCGGTGTGACCATGCAGGAGCAGGGCGTTTCACGCATCGTGGCGGTGGACATGGAAGCTGCGATAGGTTTCGCCGAGGCCGCATGAAAACAGGGGTTTTAAGCCAGCAGGGGCCGCGGAACCGGCTTTGCCGGGCCGCAGGCGCAGCGGCCCCTGAGGGGCTGGAGCCCGCGGCTCCAAGCCTGCCTGTGCAGGCTTGGACGGGCGACGGAGGCGACGCGTCTCGCGAGCCGCGGCCTGCAAGGCCTCGCGTATTACGCGAAGCGAGCAGCGTGGGGGCTCAATGAGCACATTGCAGATCAGTCTGGCGGTGGTGGGCGGGCTGGTCCTGGCCGGTGTGGTGGCCCACAGCGCCTGGTCGTCCCGCCGCAACCTGCCCAAGCAGGCCACGCCCGAGGCGCCCCCCGCGACGCCGGAAGCCGTTCCGCCGCAAGGGCAAGGGGGTGAGGACACCCTCGTTGAACGCCAGGAACCCAGCTTTGACGTGGATTCAGGCCTGGCCTCGCTGGCGTCCCTTACCTCGATGACGCCCGACCGGAAACCCGGTCTGGACGTGCTGATCGACGCGGTGGCGCCTGTGGCCGTCGAAGGCGTGGTGTCCGGCGAGGCTGCGCTGGCCGCCATGCCCAGCACGCGCCGGGCGGGCAGCAAGCCCTTTGGCGTGGAAGGCCTCAGCGTGATCACCGGCGAATGGGAATTCCCCACGGCAGGCCACCGCTACAGCGCCTTCCAGTGCGGTGTGCAACTGGCCAACCGCACCGGCGCGCTCAACCAGATCGAATACTCCGAGTTTGTGATGAAGGCGCAGGCTTTTGCCGATGCCATAGGCGGCGAGCCCGAGTTTCCGGAGATGCTGGACGAGGTAGCGCGCGCCCGTGAGCTGGACCAGTTCGCCAGCGGCCACGATGCGCAGCTGAGCTTCACCCTGCGCGCCGTCAACACCGCCTGGAGCCCCGGCTATGTGCAGCAAAGCGCAGCGCGTCTGGGATTTGTCGCCGGCGCCATCCCCGGCCGCATGGTGCTGCCGGCCAGCCAGCCAGGCCACGCGCCCATCCTGGGCCTGGCCTTTGACACGCAGGCGGCGATGTCCGAAGACCCTGAGCAAACGGCCTTGCGCGAACTCACGCTGTCGCTGGATGTGCCCCAGGTACTGCGCTCCGAGCAGCCCTTTGCGCGCATGTGCGAAGCCGCGCTGTCCCTGGCTGCCAACATGGATGGCGTGATCATCGACGACAACGGCAACCTGATCCGGCCCGAGGCCATGGAAGTCATCCATGCCGACCTGGAGCAGCTTTACGACACGCTGGACAGCCGCGATTTATCGGCCGGTTCGGTGCTGGGACGCCGCCTCTTTTCTTGATTTTCCGAGGCTTTTCGCCCGTTTCCGATTTTTTCCATGGCCACCAAAGACCTGTTTGCGCAGCCCGAACCCTCGCCGCAACCGGCCTCCGCCGCAACGCGTGTCGCTGCGTTGCGCGCCGAACTGCATCTGCACGCGCACCGCTATTACGTGCTCGATGAACCCACAATTCCCGATGCCGAGTACGACAAGCTGTTCAAGGAACTGCAAGAGCTTGAGGCCGCCCACCCCGAACTGCTGACACCCGACTCGCCGACCCAGCGCGTGGGCGGCAAGCCACTGGACCAGTTCGCCAGCGTGCGCCACAAGGTGCCCATGCTCAGCATTCGCACCGAAACCGATACCGAAGCCACTGGCGCGCAAAACTTCGACACCCGCGTGCGCAAGGAACTGGGCCTGGCCGAGTCCGATCCACCCGTTGAATACGTGGCCGAGCTCAAGTTCGATGGCCTGGCCATGAGCCTGCGTTATGAGAATGGCATCCTGGTGCAGGCGGCCACTCGCGGTGACGGCGAAGTTGGCGAGGATGTGACGCAAAACATCCGCACCATCAACCAGATACCGCTTCGGCTACCCGCCGACGCTCCGCCCGTCATGGAAGTGCGCGGCGAGGTGTACATGCGCCGCGCCGACTTCGAGGCGCTGAACGAAAAGCAGCGCGAAAGAATTGCCCAAGGCATCAAGGGCGAAAAAACTTTTGTCAACCCGCGCAACGCGGCAGCGGGCGGCGTGCGGCAACTTGATCCGGCCCTGGCCGCGCGCCGGCGCCTGAGCTTCTTTGCCTATGGCCTGGGAGACATCACGCCAGCGGAAGCGGGCGGCCCGGCATTTGAAACTCACTTCCAGTTGCTGCTGACGCTTCGTTCATGGGGTTTTCCGGTTGCAGCCCAAACACAACTTGCGCAAGGCGCTCCTGAATTAATAGCGTTTCATCAGTTCATCGGCAAGCAACGCGACAACCTGCCTTACGACATCGACGGCGTGGTCTACAAGGTCAACAGCCTGGCGCTTCAGAAAAAAATGGGCTTTGTTACGCGCGAGCCGCGCTGGGCCGTGGCGCACAAATACCCGGCGCAAGAGCAGCTCACCACCGTGCAGGCTATTGAAGTGCAGGTCGGCCGCACAGGCAAGCTGACACCGGTTGCCAAGCTGGCGCCAGTGTTTGTGGGGGGCGTCACCGTTACCAACGCTACGCTGCACAACGAAGACGAAGCGCGCCGCAAGGATGTGCGCGTAGGTGACACCGTCGTTGTACGCCGCGCGGGCGATGTCATCCCTGAAGTCGTCAGCGTGCTTCTTGAAAAACGTGTGCAGGACGCGCCGCAGTTCACCATGCCGCGCAAATGCCCGGTCTGCAGCTCGGATGCATTGCGTGAAGAAGGTGAAGCCGACTACCGCTGCACCGGCGGCCTGTTTTGCGGCGCCCAGCGCAAGGAGGCCATCCTGCATTACGCGCACAGGCGTGCGGTGGAGGTTGAAGGCCTGGGCGACAAGCTGGTTGAGCAACTCGTGGACGCCAATGTGATCCGTACCTTGCCCGATCTCTACAAGCTGGGTTTGACAGCACTGGCCAGCCTGGACCGCATGGCGGAGAAGTCAGCCAACAACCTGCTCGAGGCGCTGGAGAAATCCAAACAGACAACACTGCCGCGCTTCCTGTTCGGCCTGGGCATACGCCATGTCGGCGAAGCCACCGCCAAAGAGCTGGCACGCCATTTCGGCAAGCTGGACGCCATCATGGACGCCACCGAAGCGCAACTGCTGGAAGTCAGTGATGTCGGCCCCATCGTGGCACAGAGTATTCGCACCTTCTTTGAGCAGGCGCACAACCGCGAAGTGGTCGAGCAACTGCGCGCCTGCGGTGTGACCTGGGAGGAGGGCGAACCAGCTGCCAAGGCGCCGCAACCGTTGTCGGGCAAGACTTTTGTCATCACCGGCACCTTGCCCACGCTGAGCCGCGACGAGGCCAAGGACACGGTGGAGGCCGCTGGCGGCAAAGTCGCCGGCTCGGTCAGCAAAAAAACCGACTATGTGGTGGCTGGGGCAGAGGCCGGCAGCAAGCTGACCAAGGCGCAGGAGCTGGGCGTGACTGTCATCGACGAAGCTGCGCTGTTGGCCATGCTGACTGGTGAATAAGGCCGGCAATGGAAGAAGCTTCATCTGGTGCCGGTGCCGTTGATACCCAAGCCTACTTACGGCGGCAGCGAGTTTTCGAGTGGTACATCGGCCTGGCCATTGGCATGGTGCTGCTGGCTGTGGCTTTCGGCGGCAAGTTCACCACACCTATTCACGTGAATTTTTTGGGCGAATGGTCGTGGTTGCCTTTGAGCGACTGGGGGCTTTGGAGCATCGCCTGCGCCGCTTTCACCGGTATTGTTTCAGTGGTCCTTGAACGGTTGAACAAAACTGCCAGTGAAACCGGAAAGCTTGCAGCAGGGTCCTTGCTGTTCTGCGGGGTTTTCCTTTTTTGTGCTCAAGGCATCGTGGAAGGCGCAAATGTGCACTTCGATTCATCTCCAGTGGCGAGAGTCACCACGCAGATTGTCCGAATCGAACCAGCCCCCTCAGGCAGCAAACGAGGTGCGACTTTGCACCTAGCAAACTGGGGAGGGGGAGACCCGGCGAAGGTTGTGAAAGCAAGGCAGGATGTGCGGGTTTTTCGTATGGATATGGATAAAAAAAACGCTACGTTTTATGTCCGCAAAGGGTTCTTTGGCGTGCCCTATGCTTCTGAATACAAATAGTCCGCGTTGATTCGACCCCTGTCAGCTTAGCCGGGCGGCTCACTGGCTGCAGTCAACTCCTCCGGCCGCCGCCATAGCCAAACCAGCACGCAGGCCATGCAGGCAATCAACAGCACGGCCATCCAGCGCTTAGGCAAAGTCAGCAGCATGAGCACAGCGCTGGCGCCCATGGTCAGGGTGGCCAGCCATTTGGCACGCCTGCGCACCACGCCGCCTCGCCGCCATTCGGTCAGCATGGGTCCGAAGGCGGGGTGAGCTTCCAGCCAGGCCAGCAGGCGCGGGGAACTGCGCGCTGCCGCCCAGGCCGATAGAAGAATGAAAGGCACCGTTGGCAGCACGGGCAAAAACAGTCCCATCAGGCCCAGCAAGAGGCTGACGACAGCCAGAGCCATCATCAACCACCGCACGGGCGTGGAAGACGGGGAGGAGAGAACAGGTGCCGGGTCGGGGTTGTCGGACATGCCCCATTTTGCCGCGGACCGGCTGGGTTGTCGGGCTTTTGCAGCCTGCATGAGCGGCGTGACACCGTGATAATCGGTGCATGACCATTCGCGAAATCCTCAAAATGGGCGACCCGCGGCTGCTGCGCGTGGCCCAGCCCGTCACGGCGTTCGACACCGACGAGCTGCACCTGCTCATTTCAGACATGTTCGACACCATGCGTGCCGTCAATGGCGCCGGGCTGGCGGCACCGCAAATCGGTGTGGGCTTGCAGCTGGTTATTTTCGGCACCGACACGGTCAACCCGCGCTATCCGGATGCACCAGTGGTGCCTCGCACGGTGTTGCTGAACCCGTTGATCACGCCCCTGGGCCCTGAAGAAGAGGATGGCTGGGAAGGCTGCCTTTCCGTGCCCGGCCTGCGAGGCCTTGTCCCGCGTCTTTCACGGATTCGTTACAGCGGCTTTGACCAGTATGGCGACGCAATCGAACGCACCGTGGACGGCTTTCATGCACGGGTGGTGCAGCATGAATGCGACCACCTGGTCGGCAAGCTTTATCCCATGCGCATTCGCGACTTCAGCCAGTTCGGTTTTACCGATGTGCTTTTCCCAGGTCTGGACGCGGCCGACGACGATTGAGCCAAGCGCCGCGCCAGGAAGACCTCAAGGCGTACACTGGCCAGGTTGAGGGCTATTTCGCCCCGTATTGAGCGTGTTGTACGCAAGGAAATTTTCCGGATGTCGCACGCTCCTGTTTCGGGAGCAGTTCCCATCGCCGGAGCTGTCTCCCCGCCGCCTTACGAATTGAAATTTGAAACCGTGAGCGGCAGCGGTGCGGACCTGCAGCTGCGCTCACTGCTGAACCGTCAGCAATTCCATGACCCCTTGGGAGAGGCCGAGCGCGAAGGGATATCTTCCTCGGCCTGGCCGATATTCGGCCTGTTGTGGCCGTCGGGCAGGGTACTAGCCCATGCCATGCAGAGTTTCGAGCTCGAAGGCAGGCACATCCTCGAACTGGGCTGCGGCCTGGCCCTTGCCAGCCTCGTCGTGCACCGGCGTGGCGGTGATATCACCGCCAGCGACTGCCACCCGCTGGCGGCCGCGTTCTTGCTGGAAAACCTCAAACTCAATCATTTGCCGGCCATGAAATACCAGACGGGAAACTGGTCGCGTGCTAACCCGCTGTTGGGGCGCTTCGACCTGATCATCGGCAGCGACGTGCTTTACGACCGCAGCCAGCCGGAAATTCTGTCGCAGTTCATCGAATTGCATGCGCTGCCACATACCGAGGTGTTGATCGTGGACCCGGACCGCGGCAACCGGGCCAGCTTCAATCGAAAAATGGATGCGCTGGGCTATTCGCGTACCGAAACACGAATCGCTGAACTGCCGGATGGCGGCAGCTACAAGGGACGGTTGCTGCAATACCTGCGCAAACCGGCCGGTTGAAGCTTCAAGTGTTGAGCGCCTCGAGCAGCTCAGTCTCGATGGCGATCTGCGCCTTGTTGTGCTGCAGTTCGGGACCATCGATCAGGAAGGTATCTTCCACACGTTCGCCTAGCGTGCTGACTTTCGCCAGTTGCAGGTTGATGCGGTGCCGTGCCAGCACCCGTGCGATGCGGTACAGCAACCCGGCACGATCACTCGCCGACACGCTGAGCAGCCAGCGCTGGGCTTTTTCGTCGGGCCGCAGGTCCACGCGCGGGGCGATGGGGAAGCTTTTGACCCGGCGCGACACACGGCCTTTACTGGGCGGTGGCAACGGGCCGGGGTTCTCGATGGTGCGGTCCAGGTCGGCCTCCACCATTGCAGCCAGTTCGCGGTAGTGGTCGGCCAGGGTAGGGCTTACCACCTGGAAGGTATCCAGCGCATAGCCGTTCTTCGCCGTGTGAATCTTGGCGTCCAGAATGCTGAAGCCGGCTTCGTCGAAGTAGCCGCAGATGCGGGCAAAAAGGTCTGGGGCATCGGGCGTGTAGACCAGCACCTGCATGCCTTCGCCGGCCGATGAGCGGCGCGCACGGACAATTGCCTTGGCCTTGCCCACATGGCGTGAAAGCTGGCGCGCATGCCAGGCGATGTCAGAGGCTTCATGGCGCATGAAATAGCTCACGTCCAGCGTGTCCCACAACGCCTTGTGGGCTTCGAAAGGCTCGGCGTGCAAGGCCAGTGTAGTCAGGGCCTCGCGTTTGCGCGCCTCCACCTCGGCGTCCGCATCCGGCGCGCGGCCGCCCAGCACGCGCAGCGTGTAGCGGTACAGGTCTTCAAGCAGCTTGCCTTTCCAGGCATTCCAGACTTTGGGGCTGGTACCGCGTATGTCGGCCACCGTCAGCAGGTAGAGCGCCGTGAGATAGCGTTCGTTGCCGACGCGTTTGGCAAATGCCGCAATCACCTGGGGGTCGCTCAGGTCTTCTTTTTGGGCGATACGGCTCATGCTGAGGTGCTCACCCACCAGGAATTCGATCAGTTTCGTGTCCTCGGCGGCGATGCCGTGCTGGCGGCAAAAAATGTGCACTTCCCTGCACCCCAGCTCCGAATGGTCCCCGCCGCGGCCCTTGGCGATGTCGTGGAACAGCGCGGCGATATACAGAATCCAGGGCTTGTCCCAGCCTGCCGCAAGCTGCGAACACATCGGGTATTCATGTGAGTGCTCGGCCATGAAAAAACGCCGCACATTGCGCAGCACCATCAGGATGTGCTGGTCCACCGTGTAGACGTGGAACAGGTCGTGCTGCATCTGCCCAACGATCTTGCGGAAGATCCAGAGGTAGCGGCCCAGCACAGAGGTCTGGTTCATCAGCCGCATGGCATGGGTAATACCCTCGGGCTGCTGCAGGATGCGGCGGAAAGTGTCGCGGTTAACCGGATCGCTGCGGAACTTGCCGTTCATCAGCCCGCGGGCGTTGTAGAGCGCGCGCAGCGTGCGTGCCGACAGGCCCTTGATGCCAATCGTGGTTTCAAATACCAGGAAAGTTTCGAGGATGGCATGCGGTTCACGCACATACAGGTCGTCGCTGGCCACTTCCAGCATGCCGGCCTTGTCGAAAAACCGTTCATTGATGGGCCGCAGCGGGTAGGTGTTGGGGTTCAGGCGCTCTTCGATATTGAGCAGGAGGATCTGGTTGAGCTGGGTAACCGCCTTGGCCGCCCAGTAGTAGCGTTTCATCACGGCTTCGCTGGCGCGGCGCGGCAGCTTGCTGCCATCGTCGGCCTCCGCAGAATAGCCAAAGGACTCGGCCACAGCGGTCTGCAGGTCGAATACCAGGCGATCCTCCCGCCGCCCCGCGATCAGGTGCAGGCGCGCACGGATAAGGCTCAGCAGGGCCTCGTTGGCCTTGATCTGCCGCACCTCGAAAGGCGTGGCCAGGCCGTTGCGCGCCAGGTCGTCCCAGGACTTGCCCAGGCCGGCGGCGCGCGCCACCCACAAAATCACCTGCAAGTCGCGCAGGCCGCCTGGTGATTCCTTGCAATTGGGCTCGAGCGAGTAGGGGGTGTTTTCGAATTTGTTGTGGCGCTGGCGGAGCTCCAGCGTCTTGGCCACATAAAAGGCCTGTGGGTCGAGCACGGCGGCCAGGCGTTTTTGCAGCTGCTGGAAGTTCTTTTTGGAACCGGCGACCAGGCGCGCTTCCAGTAGCGAGGTCTGCACCGTAACGTCTTTAGAGGCTTCCTCCACGCAACCGGAAGCGGTGCGCACGCTGGAACCGATTTCCAGACCCACGTCCCAACAGGCGCCGATAAAGCTTTCCACCTTGGCCTGGAGGGCTGGGTCGCCTTCGATGTTGGCGTTGTCCGGCAATAGCAGCAGCACGTCCACGTCGGAATGGGGAAACAGTTCACCGCGGCCGAACCCTCCTGCTGCGACGAGGCAAGCGGAAGCCGGGAAGCCCGCACGTTGCCAGAGCAGCTGCAGGGTCGCGTCTGCGTGGCGGGCAAATTTTTGCAACAGGCTGTGGATGCCGCGGGACGACGCGCCGCTGGCGGCCAGCGTGGCGAGGAGGGCGGTTTTTCCCGCTTTGTATTGCTCGCGGACCGGGGCCAGCTCAGTCATGCCGGGGCCGCAAGGGTCATGGGGTGCGCGCGGCGCCACTGTGCGCCCGTTCAGGCGGTGACAGCGGCTTGGGCAGGGCTGCTTTGTGGCACAAAGGCCGGGATGGGTGGACTGCCGGCGGACAGGGTCAGCACTTCGTAGCCGGTTTCGGTGACGAGCACCGTATGTTCCCACTGGGCGGACAGGGAGTGATCACGTGTCACGATGCTCCAGCCGTCCTTTTCGGGGCCATCCTTGATATCGCGCTTGCCGGCGTTGATCATCGGTTCGATGGTGAAGGTCATGCCCGGTGTCAGCTCTTCGAGCGTGCCAGGCCGGCCGTAGTGAAGCACCTGCGGCTCTTCATGGAATTTTTGGCCAATCCCATGGCCGCAAAACTCGCGAACCACGGAAAACCCCTGTTTTTCGGCAAAAGTCTGGATCGCAAAGCCAATATCCCCCAGCCTCACGCCGGGTTTGACGCGCATGATGCCCTGCCACATGGCCTCGTAGGTCACGTGGCACAACCGCTTGGCCGCGATGGAAGCTTCACCGACCAGATACATGCGGCTGTTGTCGCCGTGCCAGCCGTCCTTGGTGATGACCGTCACATCGATATTGACGATGTCGCCTTTTTTGAGCGGTTTGTCGTTGGGAATGCCGTGGCAGACCTGGTGGTTGACCGAAGTGCACAGCGATTTGGGGTAGGGCACATAGCCCGGGGGGCCGTAGCCCAGAGTGGCGGGAATGGTGCCCTGGACCTGGGTCATGTAGTCATGGGCCAGCCGGTCGATTTCATTGGTGGTCACACCCGGTTTGACGAAAGGGGCGAGATAGTCCAGCACTTCGGAAGCAAGCCTTCCTGCCAGGCGCATGCCTTCAATTCCTGCCGCGTCTTTGTAAGTAATGCTCATGGCCTCGATTATCCCACCGCTCTTCCGCGCATGCATTTTCAGCATAGGGGCCGGGGGCTTTCGCGCTTTTTGGCCCGAAGGAATCGCAAAAGTGCCCGTGCCCGGCTCCTGCCGAACCCGGCACATGCCCCAGTCACTGATAAAATTACGGGTTAACGCGAACCGCAAAACCCGGCCCGATCCAGGCGCTTGCAGGCGGTGTTAAACCCAAAACAGCCATGAGCTGCCCACTTCCCACTACAAGGCCACCGCTATCGTGACCCTGCACCTGACGACTTTTGAGGGCGAACCCACCGGGATCTGCGCCCTCAGCGACTTCCGCGTCCAGCAACTCCTTCCCCGCCTGCAAGCCATCCACGACAAGATCGTCGGCATCAGCGCCCGGTTCGTGCATCTCGTGGCGACTGAATCGCCGCCTTCGGACACGGTCAAAACGCAACTCGCCGCACTGCTCACCTACGGCGAGCCTTGCGAGGCAAACGCTGGCAAGGCAGATGACGCCCTGGTTTTCATCGTCTCTCCACGTTTTGGCACAGTTTCTCCCTGGGCCTCCAAGGCCACCGATATCGCCCACAACTGCGGCCTGGCCGTCAAGCGTGTTGAGCGCATCACCGAATACCGCGTCACCCTGAAATCAGGCTTTTTCAGCAAAACTGCCCTGACGGGTGCCCAGCGTGAGCAGGTCGCCGACTTGCTGCATGACCGCATGACCGAAAGCGTGATGTTCCACCGCGCGCAGGCTGCCGGCCTCTTTACCGAACTGCAAGGCGCGCCGCTGCAGACTATTGACGTCCTGGCTGGCGGCAAGGCCGCACTCGAAAAGGCCAATGCCGAGTTCGGCCTGGCGCTGGCCGCGGATGAAATCGACTACCTGGTCAACGCATTCACCCAGCTCAAGCGCAACCCGACCGACGTCGAGCTGATGATGTTCGCGCAGGCCAACAGCGAGCATTGCCGCCACAAAATCTTCAACGCCGACTTCACGATTGACGGCGTGCCGCAGGAAAAAAGCCTGTTCGGCATGATCCGCAACACCGAGAAGCTGCATCCCCAGCACACGGTGGTGGCGTATTCCGACAACGCCTCTGTCATGGAAGGCTATAAAACCCAGCGTTTTTATGCCAAAAGCAGTGGCAAATTGGCCTCTAGCCCAATAAATACCGGCGCAACCAGCTATCAAACTTATAGCGCAATCGACGACGTGCAGATGCACGTGCTGATGAAGGTCGAGACGCACAACCATCCCACAGCGATTTCTCCCTTTCCCGGCGCATCCACTGGCGCGGGCGGGGAGATCCGCGACGAAGGCGCGACCGGCCGCGGCTCCAAGCCCAAGGCGGGTCTCACGGGCTTTACTGTGTCCAGGTTGTTTGACGACGCTGCCACGTCCTATGGCAAGCCCGAGCACATCGCCAGCCCGCTGCAGATCATGACTGAAGGCCCGCTGGGCGGCGCGGCCTTCAACAATGAGTTCGGCCGGCCCAACCTGAACGGCTATTTCCGCGAATATGAGCAGACCGTGGGCGGCCAGCGCTGGGGTTACCACAAGCCCATCATGATTGCCGGCGGCGTCGGCACGATAGACGCGGCGCTGACCAAGAAAATCCTGTTCCCGGCCGGCACGCTGCTGATCCAGCTGGGCGGCCCCGGCATGCGTATCGGCATGGGCGGCAGCGCGGCCAGTTCCATGGCTTCGGGCGCCAATGCAGCCCAGCTCGACTTTGATTCCGTGCAGCGCGGCAACCCCGAGATTGAGCGCCGGGCCCAGGAAGTCATCAACCAGTGCGCCCAGCTGGGTGCGGCCAACCCGATTCTGGCCATCCATGACGTGGGCGCCGGTGGTTTGTCCAACGCCTTCCCTGAACTGGTGAACGACGCCGGCCGGGGTGCGAAGTTTGACCTGCGCGCCGTGCCGCTGGAAGAAAGCGGCCTCTCGCCCAAGGAAATCTGGAGCAACGAGAGCCAGGAACGCTATGTGATGGCGATTGCGCCTGAGTCGCTGCCGCAGTTCCAGGCTTTTTGTGAGCGTGAGCGTTGTCCGTTTGCGGTCATTGGCGTGGCTACTGAAGAAAAACAGCTGGTGCTGTCCGACAACGACGCGGCCCCGCCAGTCGACATGCCGATGAATGTGTTGCTGGGTAAACCGCCAAAAATGCACCGTGACGTCAAATCCGTCAAACACACGATCAAGCCAATCGACCTGACCGGCGTTGATTTGCAGAAGAGTGCGATTGCCGTGCTCAGCCATCCGACAGTCGCCTCCAAGCGCTTCCTGATCACCATCGGCGACCGGACCGTGAGTGGCCTCACGCACCGCGACCAGATGGTCGGACCCTGGCAGGTGCCGGTGGCTGATTGCGCGGTCACGCTGGCCGACTACAGCGGCTTTGCAGGCGAAGCCATGAGCATGGGCGAGCGCACGCCGCTGGCCACCGTCAACGCGGCCGCCTCCGGCCGCATGGCTGTGGCAGAGGCCATTACCAACCTGCTGGCCGCGCCGATTGAGTTGCCGCGCGTCAAGCTCTCGGCCAACTGGATGGCCGCCTGCGGCGAACCCGGCCAGGATGCGGCGCTCTACGAAACCGTCAAGACCGTGGGTATGGAGCTTTGCCCGGCTCTGGGCGTGTCGATTCCGGTCGGCAAGGATTCCTTGTCGATGCGCACCGTGTGGAGCGACGGCGCTGACAGCAAGAAGGTCACATCACCCGTGTCGCTGATCGTCAGCGCCTTCGCCACACTGCCCGATGTGCGCGGCACGCTCACCCCGCAGCTGAACCGTGATGAGGCCGACAGCACACTGATCCTGATCGACCTGGGCAAAGGCCAGAACCGCATGGGCGGCTCCATCCTGGCCCAGACGCTGGAGAAGGAAGAGGGCGACGTCCCTGACCTTGATGACCCGAAAGACCTGGTCAACCTCGTCAACGCCATCAACGCGCTGCGCAAGGAGGGCAAGCTGATGGCCTACCACGACCGTAGCGACGGCGGCCTGTTTGCTGCGGTTTGCGAGATGGGTTTTGCCGGCAATGTTGGCGTGTCGCTCAATATCGACATGCTGCTGGTCGAAGGCGATGGTATTTCCGACAGCCGCATGGACACCGGCGACAGCAAGAACTGGGCAAGCCAGGTCGGCGCGCGCCGCGAAGAGCTCACGCTCAAGGCGTTGTTCAACGAAGAGCTGGGAGCTGTCATCCAGGTGGCCACGTCGGCGCGCAACGAGGTCATGCAAACCCTGCGTGAGCACGGCCTTTCCCCCTTCAGCCACTTCATCGGCAAGACCCGCCCGCAGCACGCTTCACTCGAGGTCGGCAAGGGCGAGGTCCAGGTTTGGCGCGACACCAAGGCGGTGTTCTCGGCCAAGCTGCAGGACCTTCACCAAGTCTGGGACTCGGTTAGCTGGAAAATCTGCCAGCAGCGCGACAACCCTGTTTGCGCCGACACCGAGCACGCGGCCGCCGGCAATCCTGCCGACCCTGGCCTGCATGTCCAATTGAGCTTCGACCCCGCCAAAGTACCGGCGGCTCCCGCGCTGAACCTCTCGGCGCGGCCGCGTGTGGCGGTGCTGCGAGAGCAGGGCGTCAATTCGCATGTAGAAATGGCTTACGTGTTTACCGAAGCTGGCTTTGAAGCCTGCGATGTGCACATGACCGACCTGCAAACCGGCCGCGCCAAACTTGCCGACTTCAAGGGCATTGTGGCTTGCGGTGGTTTCAGCTACGGCGACACCCTGGGCGCGGGCATAGGCTGGGCGCGCTCCGTCACCTTCAATCCGGCGTTGTCCGAGGAGTTCAAGGCCTTCTTCGCGCGACAAGACACCTTCGGATTGGGCGTATGCAACGGCTGCCAGATGTTCGCCGAGCTGGCTGACATCATCCCAGGTGCCGAAGCCTGGCCGCGCTTCACCACCAACCGCAGCGAACGCTTCGAGGCGCGCCTGAGCATGGTCGAAGTGCTGGAATCGCCCAGCATCTTCCTGCAGGGCATGGCTGGCAGCCGCATGCCCATCGCGGTGGCGCACGGCGAGGGTTATGCCAATTTCGCCTTCCGGGGCGACGCGTCCAAGGCGATTGCCGCGATGCGCTTCACCGACAACGATGGCAAGCCGACGGAAGCCTATCCGGCCAACCCCAACGGCAGCGCCGGCGGCCTGACGGCCGTGACCACCGCCGACGGCCGCTTCACAGCCATGATGCCGCACCCCGAGCGTGTGTTCCGCAACATCCAGAAGAGCTGGACTTCCGGCGACGCCAGCGAACACAGCCCGTGGATGAGCCTATGGCACAACGCGCGCAAGTGGGTGGGGTAAGGCACAAGCGTCAAGGCCTTGCTCAGGCCGAGATGCCGGCCAGGGCCTTGGCAGCGGGTTGCAGTTCCTTGTTCACCGCCAGATCGCCAAGGGCCACAATGCCGACCAGCCGTTTGTCGTGATTGATGATGGGCAGCCTGCGCACCTGGTGCTTGCTCATGATCTTCACGGCGTCCTCGACTGAATCGTCGTCGTAGGCCCAGAGAATACCTTCTGACATTACCTCGCGCACCCGGGTATCGGCTGCTTTGCCTTCGGCCACGGCGCGCACAACAATGTCACGGTCGGAAACGGCGCCTATCATCCGGTCGTTTTCACCCACCGGCAACAAACCAAAATCCCCCGTACGCATGCGCTGGGCGGCTTCGGCGATGCTCGCATCGGGGCTGATGACGTCCACCTGCCGTGTCATGACGTCCTTGATCTTGTTCATGGCAATCTCCTTCAAATGTTGAGGTCGTTGGGGAATGCAGCCTCCGCGCTTCCGGCCTGACTGGCCGGCTTTTTGATGCGCCAGGGAGGTCCAGGTAAATACTGTGTCAGGCAAGTCACCACCTTAACCCCGTCTGTTTGGCCGGCCGTAGTCTCGTCTATTGCCTGAGCGTAGGCCCATGCTTACAAGCGCCACGGAAAGCTTGGAGCGATGCCGGTGGCGCCCGTCAATCCAGTGCACTCCTTTTTGGGGCAGGTCCACCGGTCATGCATTGATATAGGTGCTGAAATGAAAAACGCGGCCACATGGGCCGCGTTTGCGAAGGCTTGTGGCCTGCGTTTATTCCACTTTGGCTTTTTTACGCAAACCGTCCTGGAACGCAGCCAGTTTTTGCTGTTGCATCTGCTGGGCGATTTGCGGCTTTACTTCCTCAAAGGAGGGGAGCTGGGCCGTACGGATGTCGTCCACACGAATGATGTGATAACCAAACTGGCTCTTCACCGGGGTATCGGTGGTCTGACCCTTGTTGAGCTTGACCAATGCCTCGGTGAACTCCGGCACATAGCTGGAAGGGTTGGCCCAATCCAGATCGCCACCCTTGGCGCCGGATCCGGGATCTTTGGACTTCTTCTTGGCTATGTCGTCAAACTTGCCGCCCTTTTTGAGGCTTGCAATGATCTCTTTGGCTTCTGTTTCTTTTTCGACCAGGATGTGGCGAGCCTTGTATTCCTTGCCGCCGTTTTCTGCGGCGAACTTGTCGTATTCCGCTTTCAGCTCGGCCTCGCTCACCGGATTTTTCTTCTGGTAGTCAGAAAATAGCTCGCGGATCAGGATGGTCTGGCGTGCCAGCTCCATTTGCACTTTGACGTCATCGCTGGAAGCCAGGCCGAGCTTTTCAGCTTCCTGCATGAACACCTCGCGCGCGATCACTTCCTCGCGCAACTGGCCTTCCATGTCAGGCGTCACTGGACGGCCCGACTTGGCAACTTGCAGAGCCAGTGAATCAAGGCGTGACTTTGGCACAGCCTTGCCGTTAACGATGGCCAGGTTTTGAGCGAAAGCGCCTTGCGCGCCAAAGGCCAGCAGTGCGGCAATAGCCGGGGCAACTAAGAAATGTTTCTTCATGATGTTTTTGTAATCCTTTTGATGGTGCTCGAAAGCGTTGGCAGCGGATGCTGACGGTGCCGTGGTCCCCAGGTCGGGGTACTGGCGCAAATCAGCGGAAGTTCAGGGTGATTCGATGATTTCAATGGCCAGGGCATGCAGGCCCTGATCGATGAAATTTTGCATTGCATCATACACAAGCCGATGGCGTGCCACGCGGCTCTTGCCGGCAAAAGCCGGGCTGGCGATACGGATGCGAAAGTGGGTGCCATAGCCTTCAGCGTTGGCGCCTGAATGACCCGCATGGGCGGCACTTTCGTCAAGAACTTCCAGCTGGGTGGGTTGAAGCTGCGCCTTGAGTTGCCGTTCGATCTCTTCGGTGCGCACAGGCAGGACGCTTGACACGCTGGTGTTCATGGCGTGGTGCCCGGTTCGATGTGCTTGTTGAGATAAACCGCCTGCGCCAGTACAAACACCACCATAAGGCCCAGGCCACCGAACAGCTTGAAGTTGACCCAGGTGGCGGTGGAGAAGGTGAAGGCCACCCACAGGTTCAGAAGGCCCATGACGGCAAAGAATCCTACCCAGCTGAAATTGACCACGCGCCAGATGGAATCCGGCAAATTCATCTGCGACCCCATCAGCGACTTGATGCCGTTTTTCTTCCACACCAGTTGCCCCAGCAGCAGCGCGCCACCCATCACCCAGTACAGGACGGTAGGCTTCCATTTGATAAAGCTCTCGCTGTGGAAGTAGATGGTGGCGCCGCCAAGCACGGTCACCAGGCCCAGGCTGATCCACAGCATGGTGTCGACCTTCTTGCCGCTCATCTTGAGCCAGAGAATCTGGGCCAGTGTGGCGACGATGACGACTACGGTAGCCAGCAGCACCGGCGCCTCAGCCGCGCCCACCACTCCTCCGGAAACCATAAAGCCCAGCCACTCGGTCGCCGTGGCGGCAGCCCAATCCCTGTTGCCTTCGGCGTACTTGAACATGCCGAAGAAAAGGGCAATCGGCAAAAAGTCGAAAAGAATTTTCATGAAGTGATTATCGCGGGGTAAAAGAAGCGAAAGAAGAAGCGAAAGAGCTCACTGGCGTTGGGTCCCGAATTAGCAAGCATGAGCCGCGGAACCGGCTTTGCCGGGCCGCAGGCGGGCGGCCCCCTCGGGGGGCAGGAAGCTACGCGCAGCGAGCGACCGTGGGGGCTTCACTTCTTCTTGAAATCGAGAGAGGCAGAATTCATGCAATAGCGCAAGCCTGTGGGAGACGGCCCATCAGGAAACACATGACCCAGGTGCGCACCGCAGCTGGCGCACACGGTTTCAGTGCGGACCATGCCATGTTTGCGATCCACAATTTCCTCGATCGCGCCCGGCACGGCTTCTTCTGAAAAGCTGGGCCAGCCGCAGCCCGCATCGAATTTGGTTTCCGACTCGAACAGCTTGGCACCGCAGCAGATGCAGTGGTAGCTGCCGTCATCCCACACCGCTTCATATTTGCCGGTGTACGGGCGTTCGGTGGCGGCGTGACGCGTGACTTCAAAGGCAGCAGGTTCGGCTCCTTTTTCGGCCAGCAAGGCCTTCCACTCGGCGTCGGTTTTCTGGATCCTGGTGCTCATGTCTGGTCCTGGTGTGAATGGGTTGAGGTGTTACGAACTGCAACTGATTTCGATCGAAGCGGCCCAATCGGGCGGAAAACCGGCAAAGCTGTCGTGACCGGGATGCTCATCAAATGGGGCCTGCAACAAGGCAAGCAAGGTGTCGACCCCGGAAAAGTCTTTTAGTTTCGCAGCACGTATGGCCTCTTCGCCCAAATGGTTGCGCAGCACGAATTTCGGATTGTTCTTGAGCATCAGATCGGCCCGTAGCCCTTGATTTACGGGCGTAAGGCGCTCTGAATACTGTAGCGCCCAGGCGTTGAAGGATTCCCGGTCAAAAAACAGGTCCCGCAGGGGCTCATGGCCGCTTTGCGCCATAAAACCATTGAGGCGCCTCCAGAAGATGGTGTAGTCCACCTTGTTGCTGGCCAGCAGCTTGAAGGTGTTTTCCACCAGGGCTTTGTCATCCGCTTGCACATCGGGTAAGCCCAGCTTGGCCAGCATGCGGGCCTGCAGCGCTTCGGGGAACACGGTTTTGTAGGGCTCCAAGGCTGCCAGCGCCTGTTCCTGGTCTTCAATCAGCGGCAGCAATGCCTGGCCCAGGCAGAACAGGTTCCAGTAGGCTATGTTGGGCTGCTTGTTGTAGGCGTAGCGGCCTTGGGTGTCCGAATGGTTGCAGATATGGCCGGGATCAAACGCATCGAGAAACTGGAAGGGGCCGTAGTCAATGGTCAGCCCGAGGATGCTCATGTTGTCGGTGTTCATGACGCCATGGCAGAAGCCGGCCGCCTGCCACGCAGCCATCAGGTGCGCGGTCTTTTCGCTGACGGCCTCCAGCAGGGCAGCATAGGGTTGCCTCGCCTCGCGGCAGGCGGGGTAAAACCGGTCGATGACGTAGTCGGCCAGCGCCTTCAGCTGCGCATGCTGGTCGTTGTAACTGAAATGCTCGAAATGGCCGAAGCGGATAAAGCTCGGCGCGATTCGGGTCACCACGGCCGCGGTTTCAATCTCCTCACGCCGTACGGCTGCATCGGACCCGGTGACACACAACGCCCGTGTGGTGGGTATGCCCAGCCCGTGCATTGCCTCGGAGCACAGAAATTCTCGGATCGAACTGCGCAAAACGGCCCGGCCGTCGCCCATGCGGGAATAGGGCGTCTTGCCCGCCCCCTTGAGCTGGATTTCCCGCGGTCCAAGCGGGGTTTCGATCTCTCCGAGCAGCAATGCGCGACCGTCACCGAGCTGCCCCGCCCACACACCAAACTGGTGGCCGCTATAGACGCTGGCCAAAGGATCGGCACCGGGCAGGACGTTGTTGCCTGTGAGCGCTTCCAGCGCCGCCTGTGATTCAAGCCACGCCGAATCCAGCCCCAGCTCACGCGCCATGCTGCGGCTGCGGCCGACCCAATAGGGATCTGGCAGTGCCTGCGGCCGCAAGCGTGTGTAAAAGTCGCCACCAAGTTGGGCGAAGCTGTTGTTCCAGGTCAGCGTGGTGGCAGGAGGGCTTGCATCGCCCGTCGCCGAAAGGTTTGCGGAGGTCATTGGCAAATTGTCCCCTACCTGACATGAGCCCGTGGATTCACGGGCAATCCCGCATGACCGTCATGGTGCGCTGCGGCATGATGGCCGCTTGCCGAACACTATTCAACCAATGGAGACTTTTCGATGCTTGGGTTAATGCAAAACCAGCCGCTGCTGATTTCCGGCCTGATCGAATTCGCGGAACGCCACCATGGCGACGCTGAAATCGTCTCGCGCCGCGTAGAGGGCGACCTGCATCGCTACACCTACAAGGATGTCGCCCGCCGGGCGCGCCAGGTTGCCAATGCGCTGGACGGCCTGAAGCTGGCATTCAGTGATCGCGTTGCGACGCTGGCCTGGAACGGCTATCGGCACCTGGAGCTCTACTACGGCGTGAGTGGATCGGGCCGGGTGCTGCACACCATCAACCCGCGCCTGCACCCGGACCAGATCGCCTGGATCGCCAACCATGCTGAAGACCAGGTGCTGTGTTTTGACCTGAGTTTTTTGCCGCTGGTGCAGGCTGTGCACGCCCGGTGCCCGGCCATCAAGCACTACATCGCGCTGTGCGACGCCGACAAGCTGCCGGCCGATTCCGGCGTACCCAACCTGCACAGCTACGAAAGCTGGATAGGCGCGCAAACCCCAGATTACGCCTGGCCCAGTTTTGATGAGAACACGGCTTCGAGCATGTGCTACACCAGCGGCACCACGGGTAACCCCAAAGCCGCGCTCTACAGCCATCGCTCCAGCACGCTGCACGCCTATGCGGCGGCGCTGCCCGACGTCATGTGCATCTCTGCGCGCGACGCCATTCTGCCCGTCGTGCCCATGTTCCATGTCAACGCCTGGGGCATTCCGTACTCGGCCGCGCTCACCGGCGCCAAGCTGGTGTTCCCGGGGCCGGCCCTGGACGGCAAATCGATTTATGAGCTGATCGAGGCCGAGAAAGTCACCTATGCGGCGGGCGTGCCCACGGTGTGGCAGATGCTGCTGACCCATATGAAACCCGCCAGCCTGAAGTTCTCCACGCTGAAGCGCACCGTCATCGGCGGCTCGGCCTGCCCGCCGGCCATGATCCATGCTTTCCGTGAAGACTATGGCGTCGAAGTGCTGCATGCCTGGGGCATGACAGAGATGAGTCCGCTGGGTACGCTGTGCACGCTCAAGAACAAGCACGATGCGTTGCCCGAAGCGGAAAAGATGAAGATACGCCTCAAGCAGGGTCGCGCCATCTACGGCGTCGACATGAAGATCGTCGATGCCGACGGCAAGGAACTACCCTGGGACGGCAAGGTCTTCGGGGACCTTTATGTGAAGGGGCCGTGGATCGTGCGCGAATACTTCAAGGGCGAGGGCGGCGACCCGCTGGTGGACGGCTGGTTCCCCACCGGCGACGTCGGCACCATAGACCCCGACGGCTACCTGCAGATCACCGACCGCAGCAAGGACGTCATCAAGTCAGGCGGTGAATGGATCAGTTCCATCGAGGTCGAGAACATCGCCGTAGCCCATCCGGCCGTGGCCATGGCCGCCTGCATCGGCGTGGCTCACCCTAAATGGGATGAGCGGCCCATCGTGGCCGTGGTCAAGAAGCCCGGCATGGACGTCACTCGCGACGACCTGCTGCGCTTCTATGAAGGCAAAACAGCCAAATGGCAGATCCCCGACGACATTGTCTTCGTCGATGCCATTCCCCTCGGCGCCACCGGCAAGATGCTCAAGACCAAGCTGCGCGAACTCTTGAAGGATTACAAATTGCCACAGGTATGAAAGCCCCCACGTTCGCTCACTGCGTGTAGCTCTCTGCCCCCGAGGGGGCGCTGCGCCTGCGGCCCGGCAAAGCCGGTTCCGCGGCCCCGGCTGATACGGAAGAGTTTTCGCCGCTTAGGCCTGGGTCACAAGGGTGACATGGCGCTAGGGCATTCCCTGACGCAGTGCAGCATTTTTTAACCTAATCTTTGCCGGTTCCCGCCGTTAGATTTCGTTCGCAAATTCACAAATTTCAGGAGACAAGGGATGACAACCCAGAACCGATTTTTCGCAAGGCATGCCGTTATCGCGCTGGCGGTGTCTTCGATGTTCTACAGCGGTGTGACGCTGGCCCAGGCGCCTGCCGCCAAAGCCGCAGCACCCGCCAAAGCCGCCACAGCGGCCCCGGCATCCGGCGCTGTCAATCTGAATCAGACCGTGAAAATTGCATGGCTCGATCCACTGTCGGGCCTGATGGCTGCCGTCGGCACCAACCAGCTCAAGGGCTTCCAGTTCCTGGCCGAGCAGTTCAGCAAGAAGAACAAGGCCGGCGTGAAGTTCGAGATCATCGGCATTGACAACAAGCTCAGCCCGCAGGAAACCACCAACGCGCTGAAGTCCGCCATCGACCAGGGCGCGCGCTACGTGGTGCAGGGCAACGGCTCGGGCCCTGCGCTGGCCATCATCGACGCGCTGTCCAAGCACAACGAACGCAATCCCGGCAAGGAAGTCGTCTACCTCAACTACGCCGCGGTGGATCCGGACCTCACCAACAGCAAGTGCGACTACTGGCACTTCCGCCTCGACGCCGACACCTCCATGAAGATGGAGGCGCTGACAGCCTTCATGAAGGACCAGCCGGACATCAAGAAGGTCTACCTGATCAACCAGAACTACTCGCACGGCCAGCAGGTCGCCAAGTTCGCCAAGGCCAACCTCTCCAGCAAGCGCCCCGACATCCAGATCGTCGGCGAGGACCTGCACCCGCTGGCGCAGGTGCGCGACTTCGCGCCCTACATCGCCAAGATCAAGCAGTCGGGCGCCGACACCGTGATCACCGGCAACTGGGGCTCCGACCTCTCGCTGCTGGTGAAGGCCGCCAACGAGGCGGGCCTGAACAACGTCAAGTTCTACACCTACTACGCCGGCGTCACCGGCACGCCGACCGCCCTGGGTGCGGCCTCGGCCGGCCGGGTCTACATGGTGTCCTACAACCACCTCAACATGGGTGGCGAGATCCAGCAGATCCAGGCCGACTACAAGAAGAAGTTCAACGACGACTTCTATACCGGCGCGATCTTCCACGCCTTCACCATCCTGACCGAAGCCATGGCGCAGACAAAATCGACCGAGCCGGCCGTCGTAGCCAAGGCCATGGAAGGCATGCGCTTCAAGAGCTTCAACGGCGACGTCGAGATGCGCAAGACCGACCACCAGCTGCAGCAGGGCCTCTACATCGACAAATGGGAAAAAGCCGGCGGCAAGTACCCTTACGATGCCGAGAACACGGGCTACACCTTTGTGCCGGTCAAATACTATGAACCCTACGTGGCCAGCACGCCCACTTCGTGCCAGATGAAGCGCCCGGGGTGATCCCGGCGTCCCGCTGACGGACACAGGCCCGATCCGAGTTCGGGCCTTTTTTTCATCCGGCTTTTTCCAACAGGCGCTTATCGATGAATCTGGAATCCTTCACCATCGCGATGCTCAACGGGCTCAGCTACGGCTTGCTGCTGTTCATGCTCAGTTCCGGCCTGACGCTGATCTTTAGCATGATGGGTGTGCTCAATTTCGCGCACGCGTCCTTCTACATGGTCGGCGCCTATATCGCCTACAGCACCTCGCAGGTCATAGGCTTCTGGTGGTCGCTGCTGGTGGCGCCGCTGCTGGTGTTTGCGATGGGCGCGGCCTTCGAGCGCTTTTGCCTGCGCAAGGTGCACAAGTTCGGCCACGTGCCCGAGTTGCTGGTCACCTTCGGGCTGTCCTACCTGCTGCTGGAGTTGGTGCAGCTGGTCTGGGGCCGATCGGCCGTCAACTACGTGCTGCCTGAAGGCCTGCAGGGCCCGCTGTTCACGGTGTTCGGCACCAACTTCCCGAAATCGCGCGCCTTCATCATGTTCATCTCGCTGGCCATGCTGGCCGGCATCTGGCTGCTGCTCACGCGCACCCGCATAGGCCTGGTCATCCAGGCCGCGCTCACGCATCCTGAAACCGTGGAGGCACTGGGCCACAACGTACCGCGCGTCTTCATGCTGGTCTTCGGCGGCGGCGCGGCGCTCGCGGGCCTGGCCGGCGTCATAGGCGGCAACACCTTCATCACAGAGCCGGCCATGGCAGGCTCTGTCGGCGCCATCATTTTTGTGGTCGTGGTGGTGGGCGGCATGGGCTCGCTGAGCGGCGCCTTCCTGGCTTCGCTGCTGATAGGCCTGATCCAGACCTTCGCCATTGCGCTCGACCAGTCGCTGATCACGCTTTTGGGGCACTTCAAGTACGTGGTGACGCCCGAGACATTCGGCTACCCCTTGCTCAAGCTCACGATTTCGCAGGTGGCGCCTATCCTGCCATTCCTGTTCCTGGTACTGATCCTTATCTTCCGGCCCAAGGGCTTGCTGGGCACACGGGAAGGATGAGTCGCCACATGTCCACCCCGTACCATCAATTCAAACCCTACAACGTCGGCCGCTGGTTGCTGTGGTCGCTATACGCGCTGCTGCTCATCGCCGCGCCGCTGATGTTCAAGAGCAGCCTGGCGCTCACCATGCTGTCGCAGGCCGGTTACCTGGTCATCATCTGCCTGAGCTACAACATCCTGCTGGGGCAGGGCGGCATGCTCAGCTTCGGCCATGCGGTCTATGCCGGGCTGGGTTCCTTCCTGGCCGTGCATGCGATGAACCTCGCCGCCAAAGGCAGCTTTTACATCCCGCTGCCGCTGATCCCGCTCGTGGGCGGCTTGTCGGGCCTGTTCTTTGCCGTGCTGTTCGGCTACGTCACCACCAAGAAGGCCGGCACCACCTTTGCCATGATCACGCTGGGTGTGGGCGAGCTGGTGTTCGCCATGTCGCTGATGTTCCCCGAGTTCTTCGGCGGGGAGGGAGGCATCACCACCAACCGGGCCTACGGCAAGCCGGTGTTCGGCATCAGCTTCGGCCCGCAGATCCAGGTCTATTACCTGATTGCCTTTTACTGCTTCATCTGCACGGCGGCCATGTTCGCCTTCACGCGCACGCCGCTGGGCCGGATTTTGAACGCCGTGCGAGACAACCCCGAGCGCGTGGAGTTCATCGGCTACAACACGCAGCGCGTGCGCTACTACGCCTTCATCATCGCCGGCTTCTTCGCCGGCATAGGCGGCGGGCTGGCGGCCATCAATTCCGAGATCGTGACCGCCGAAGTTGTCAGCGCCGTGCGCTCGGGCAGCCTGCTGCTGTTCACCTTCCTGGGCGGTGCGACCTTCTTCTTCGGCCCCATCATCGGCGCCGGCCTGCTGGTGCTGGCGCTGATCCTGCTGTCGGAACTGTCCATGGCCTGGCTGCTCTATGTGGGCCTGGTCTTCCTGTTCATGGTGATGTATGCGCCCGGCGGCATCGCCAGCCTGATCATGATGAACTTGCGCGTGGCCTCCTTCGGCAAGCTCAGGGAATTGTGGGTGGGTTACCTGGGCCTGGCCGTGACGGCCTTCACGGCGCTGGCCGGTGCGGCCGCGATGGTGGAGATGGTCTACCACCTGCAACTCAACGCGGCGCTGGGCCCCGAGCTCGGTTTTATGGGTGTGCGCCTCAATGCGACCAACCTCAACAGCTGGCTGGGCGCGGGCTTCGTGCTTGTCACGGGCCTGGGCCTGTTTGAGCTCACCCGCCGGCAGTTCCTCACACAATGGGGCGAGATCCAGAATGACATCGAGAAAGAAATCAAGCGGAGGGAATTGCTGTGAGTGCAATCACCTGTTCACTTGAACTGAAAGACCTGCGCAAGAGCTTTGGCAGGACCGAAATCATCCGCGGCGCCAACCTGAAGGTGCAGGCCGGTGAGCGCGTCGCCATCATCGGCCCCAACGGCGCGGGCAAGTCCACCTTGTTCAATCTCATCAGCGGTCGCTTCGAACCCACCAGCGGTGAAGTACTGCTCAACGGCCGGCGCATAGACGGGAAGAAGCCGTTTGAAATCAACCGGATGGGTTTATCGCGCAGCTTCCAGATCACCAACATCTTCCCCAAGCTCAGCGTGTTTGAAAACCTGCGCTGTGGTGTGCTGTGGAGCCTGGGCTACAAGTACACCTTCTTCCGTTTCCTGGCCGACCTCGACGACGCCAACGAGCGCGCCGAGCAACTGATGGCCATGATCAAGCTCGACAAAAAACGCGACGTGCTGGCCACCAACCTGACCTACGCCGAGCAGCGCGCGCTCGAAATCGGCATCACCATCGCCGGCGGCGCCGACGTCATCCTGCTCGACGAACCCACGGCCGGCATGAGCCGCTCGGAAACCAGCCGCTTCATCAACCTGATCAAGGAAGTCACCGTGGGCAAGACCCTGCTGACGGTGGAGCACGACATGGGCGTGGTCTTCGGCCTCGCCGACAAGATCGCGGTGGTGGTCTACGGCGAAATCATTGCCTACGACACGCCCGAGGCCGTGCGTGCCGACCAACGGGTGCAAGAGGCGTACCTCGGCTCCTCGGTTGCGGACGCCCAGGCACAGTCAGGAGGCCACTGATGCTGCATATCCAGAACCTTCACGCCTTCTACGGCAAAAGCCACGTGCTGCATGGCGTGCACTTCGACGTGGAGCCAGGCCAGATCGTCGCGCTACTGGGCCGCAACGGCTCAGGGCGCTCCACCACGGCCAAGGCCATCATGGGCCTGGTCGATTGCCAGGGCTCTATCCTCTGGAAAAAGCAGGAGATCGCCGGCAAGAAGGCCTACCAGATCGCCCACCTCGGCATAGGTTATGTGCCGGAAAACCGCGACATCTTCCCCAAGCTCACGGTGCACCAGAACCTGCTGCTGGGCCAGAAGGGATCCGGCAAGGGCTCGCGCTGGTCATTCGAAGACATGTACCAGATGTTCCCGAGGCTGCGCGAACGCCAGCACACCGAGGCCGGTGTGCTCTCGGGCGGCGAGCAGCAGATGCTCACGCTGTGCCGCACGCTGATGGGCGACCCCGACCTCATCATCATTGACGAGCCGACCGAGGGCCTGGCGCCCAAGATCGTCGAACTGGTGGGCCAGTACCTGCAAACGCTGAAGGCCAAGGGCATTTCGGTGCTGCTGATCGAGCAGAAACTCACCATCGCCATGGCGATTTCCGACCGCGCGCTGGTCATGGGGCACGGGAGCATCGTGTTTGACGGCACGCCCGACAGCCTGCGGGCCGACGCCTACATCCGCAAAGAGTGGCTTGAGGTGTAAAAACCTGTGTGAATGCCCCAAGCGTGTCACCGCAGGGACAAAAATAGACTGAACAGTCCATCCGGGGGCTTGTGCCGTCACAAACGCCCCCTACAATGGAAAAAGAACGGTCGTACTTTTTTGTGCGACCGGACGACCAAACAGAGCCTGCCAGGCCGCAGCGCCAGCCGAGACAACTGAAAACTGAAACTCCCATCAAGGAAAGAAGCATCGCAATGACCACCCTTTACGAAGTTCACGGCCCCGTCGCAGTCATCACGCTGAGCAACCCGCCCGTCAACGGCCTCGGCCACGCCACACGCCTGAGCCTGACCGACAACATCCAGAAAGCCAATGACGATGCGGCCGTCAAGGCCATCGTGATCACCGGCGCCGGCAAGGCGTTTTCGGGCGGTGCCGACATCAAGGAATTCGGCACGCCCAAGGCTCTGACCGAACCCAACCTGCTCAGTGTGATCCGCGCCGTCGAGAACTCCGGCAAGCCCATCGTCGCGGCCATCCATTCGGTCTGCATGGGCGGAGGGCTGGAGCTGGCGATGGGTTGCCACTACCGCATCGCGGCCCCCGGCACCAACATCGCCTTGCCCGAAGTCAAGCTGGGCCTGCTGCCTGGCGCCGGCGGCACGCAGCGCCTGCCGCGCGTGGTGGGTGTGGAGCCGGCCCTGAACATGATCGTGAGCGGTGAGCCCGTGAAGAGCGAACTGCTCGCGCAAATCCCCGGCCAGAAGCTGTTCGACAAGGTCTCTGCTTCGCCTGAGTCACTGGCCCAGGAAGCCCTGGCTTTTGCGCAGTCGGTTTCCGATACGCGCCCACTCCCACTGGTGCGTGACCTGCGTGCCAAGCACCCCAACGGGGACGCCTATTTCCAGTTTGCCCGCAACATGGTCAAGGGCATGGCGAAAAACTTTCCCGCACCGCTCAAGTGCGTGGATGCGGTCGAAGCCGCCACCAAGAAAAAATTCGAAGACGGCATGACTTTTGAGCGCGAGTGCTTCATCAACCTGATGTGGACGCCCGAAAGCCGCGCACTGCGCCACATCTTCATGGCCGAGCGTGCCGCCTCCAAGATTCCTGATGTGCCGGAAGACACGCCCAAGCGCGAAATCAAGTCGGTCGCCGTGATCGGCGCCGGCACCATGGGCGGCGGCATCGCCATGAATTTCCTGAACGCCGGCATCCCGGTCAAAATCCTCGAGATGAAGCAGGAGGCGCTGGACAAAGGCCTGGGCATCATCCAGAAGAACTACGAAGCCCAGGTCAAGAAGGGCAAGCTCAAGCAGGACAAATACGAGCAGCGCATGGGCCTGCTCAGCACCACGCTCAGCTACGACGACCTCAAGGATGCCGACCTGGTGATCGAGGCTGTGTTTGAAGAGATGGGCGTCAAGGAAAAGGTCTTCAAGGAACTGGACCGCGTGATGAAGCCCGGCGCCATCCTGGCCTCCAACACCTCGACGCTGGACGTCAACAAAATCGCCGACTTCACCAAGCGACCGCAAGACGTTGTCGGCCTGCATTTCTTCAGCCCCGCCAACGTGATGAAGCTGCTGGAAGTGGTGCGCGGCGCCAAGACCGGCAAGGACGTGCTGGCCACCGTGATGGCGATGGGCAAGAAGATCAAGAAGACGGCCGTGGTCTCGGGCGTGTGCGACGGCTTTATCGGCAACCGCATGATTGAGCAATATGGCCGCCAGGGCGGTTTCCTGCTCGATGAAGGCTGCACGCCTGAGCAGGTCGACAAGGCGATCGAGAAATTCGGCTTTGCCATGGGCCCGTTCCGCATGGGCGACTTGGCCGGCAATGACATCGGCTGGGCGATCCGCAAGCGCCGCTACACCGAAAAGCCCGACATGAAGTACAGCAAGACGGCTGACCTGCTCTGCGAAAAAGGCCGCTTCGGCCAGAAGACCGGCGCCGGCTGGTACGACTACGTGCCCGGCAAGCGCGACGCGATCCCCAACGCTGAAGTCGTCAAGATGATTGAAGACCACCGCAAGACCCTGGGCATCACGCCGCGCAAGATTTCCGACGAGGAAATCGTGCAGCGCCTGGTGTTCTCGCTGGTGAACGAGGCCGCGCACATTCTGGAAGAGGGCATTGCCTCCAAGGCCAGCGACATCGACATGGTCTACATCATGGGTTACGGCTTCCCGGTCTACCGTGGCGGCCCCATGTTGTACGCCGACCAGCTCGGCCTCTTCAACGTGGTGCAGAGCATGAACCGCTTTGCGCAGAACCCGCTGGACGACGCCAAATTCTGGAAGCCCGCGCCGCTGCTGGCCAAGCTGGCCGCCGAAGGCAAAACCTTCAACCAGTCCACCTGAGCCCCTTCAGGCCGTACAGATCAACGTCCAGATTCCGGAGATTTCCATGACTTCAGCAGTAATCGTTTCCACCGCACGCACCCCCCTGGCCAAAAGCTGGAAGGGCTCTTTCAACATGACGCACGGCGCCACCCTGGGCGGCCACGCCGTCGAGCACGCGCTCAAGCGTGCCGGCATCGAGGCTGCGGAAGTCGATGATGTGATCATCGGCTGCGCTACGCCCGAAGGCGCGACCGGCGCCAACATCGCGCGCCAGATCGCGCTGCGCGCCGGCTGCCCCGTCACGGTCTCTGGTATGACGGTCAACCGTTTCTGCTCGTCCGGCCTGCAGACCATCGCCCTGGCGGCCCAGCGCGTGATTGCCGGTGAAGCCGACATCTACGTGGCTGGCGGCGTCGAAAGCATCTCCTGTGTGCAGCAGGAAATGAACACCCACATGCTGCAGGAAAGCTGGCTCGCCAAGAACAAGCCCGAGATCTACTGGAACATGCTGCAAACGGCCGAGCAGGTCGCCAAGCGATACAACATCTCGCGCGACCGCATGGACGAATACGGTGCGCTGAGCCAGCAAAAAGCCACGGCCGCGCTGGCCGCCGGCCTGTTTGAAGCCGAGATCGCACCGATTACCGTGACGGCCGGCGTGGCCGACAAGGTCATGGGCCTGACCACCAAGCAAGTCACCGTCAGCAAGGACGAAGGCATTCGCGAAGGCACGACCAAGGAAGGCATCAGCGGCATCAAGCCAGCCATCCCCGGCGGTGTGATCGCGGCTGGCAACGCCAGCCAGTTCTCCGACGGCGGCGGCGCCGTGGTCGTGATGAACGAAACCCTTGCCGAAAAGAAAGGCCTCAAACCCCTGGGCCGCTTTCTCGGTTTTGCAGTTGCCGGTTGTGAGCCCGATGAAATGGGCATAGGCCCGGTCTTCGCGATCCCCAAGGTGCTGGCCAAGCTGGGCCTGAAGATCGACGACATCGACCTCTGGGAACTCAATGAAGCCTTTGCCGTGCAGGTGCTGTATTGCGCCGACAAGCTGGGCATTCCCATGGACAAGCTCAACGTCAACGGTGGCGCCATTGCCGTCGGCCACCCTTACGGGGTGACCGGCCAGCGCCTCACGGGCCATGCGCTCATCGAAGGCAAACGCCGCGGCGCCAAGCGCGTCTGCGTGACCATGTGCATTGGCGGCGGCATGGGCGCGGCTGGTATTTACGAAGTCCTCTAAACCGGGCAAACACCATGGATGAAACCCTGCTCCTTCAGAAAGGGCAGGCGTTTCCTGCCTTGCCGCCCGCCCTTGTGCCTGGGAGGCCGTCATGAGCCTCAGGCCCACCCTCGACTTTTTGCTTTACCACTGGCTGGACGCCGAGTCGCTGAACCAGCGCCCGCGCTTCGCCGACCATTCGCGCGAGACCTTTGACGCGGTCTTCGATACCTGCGAACGTATCGCGCGCGAGAAATACGCGCCCTTCAACCGTACGGTGGACACGCAGGAGCCGCATTTCGACGGCGAAAAAGTCATCCTGCCGCAGGCCACGCATGACGCGCAGAAAGCCTATGCCGAATCCGGCATGCTCAGCGCCGCGCAGGACTATGAAATCGGCGGCATGCAGCTGCCTTACACAGTGGAAGCGGCGGCCAATGCCTTCTTTGCGATGGCTTCGGTCAGCATCGGCTCCGGCCTGCTCACCACAGGCAACGCCAACCTGTTGATGGTGCACGGCACGGACATGCAGAAGAATGTCTTTGCCAGAAACGAGTTCTCCGGCCGCTTCTCCGGCACCATGTGTTTGTCGGAGCCGCAGGCCGGCTCATCACTCAGTGACGTGACGACACGTGCCGTGCCCGACGGTGACGGCTTTGAGGCCGACCCGCTGGGCTCGCGTTACCGCCTCAAGGGCAACAAGATGTGGATCTCGGCCGGCGAGCATGAGCTGACCGAAAACATCATCCACCTGGTGCTGGCCAAGATACCAGGGCCGGACGGCAAGCTGATCGCCGGCACGCGCGGGATTTCGCTGTTCATCGTGCCCAAAAAGATGGTCAATACCCGGGGTGAACTCACCGGCGTGCGCAATGACGTGGCACTCGCAGGCCTGAACCACAAGCTGGGCTGGCGCGGCACCACCAACACGCTGCTCAATTTCGGCGAAGGCAAGTACCCGGTGGACGGCCAGGCCGGCGCCGTGGGCTATCTGGTCGGCAAGCCGCATGAAGGCCTGCGCTGCATGTTCCACATGATGAACGAGGCGCGCATTGGTGTGGGCACCGCAGCCACGATGCTGGGCATCGCGGGTTATTACGCCAGCCTGGACTACGCCAAAAACCGGCCGCAGGGCAGACCGGTAGGCGTGGGTGGGAAGGATGCTGCCCAGCCGCAGATCCGCATCATCGAACACGCTGACGTCAAGCGCATGCTGCTGGCGCAAAAAGCGTACTGCGAAGGCGCCCTGGCGCTGGAGCTGTATTGCGCCCGCCTGGTGGACGAACACCACACTGCCGACGCGCAGGCCGCCGACGACGCGCGCCTGCTGCTCGAAGTGCTGACGCCGATTGCCAAGAGCTGGCCCAGCGAATGGTGCCTGGAGGCCAATTCCCTGGCCATCCAGGTGCACGGCGGCTACGGCTATACACGGGACTTCCTGGTGGAGCAGTACTGGCGCGATAACCGCCTGAACATGATCCACGAAGGCACGCACGGCATCCAGGCTATGGACCTGCTGGGCCGCAAGGTGTTGATGGAAGGGGGCAGGGGGTTGCAATTGCTGGCGGCGCGCATCAACGCCACGATTGAAAAAGCCATACAGCTGCCCGAGTTCGCGGTGCACGCCAATGCGCTGGGCAAGGCGCTGCAGCGCGTAGGCAGCGCCACCAAGGCGGCCTGGGCCACGGGCGAGCCCGGCGAGGCCCTGGCCAATGCGGTACCCTATATGCAGGCCTTCGGCCACACCGTGCTGGCGTGGCTGTGGCTGGACGTGGCGCTGGCCAGCCTTTCCTTGCCGCAGGATGCACCGCACGCGGGAAGGATAGGGGCCATGCGCTACTTTTATCATTACGAATTACCGAAGATCGACGCCTGGCTCAGGGTGGTTGAAACCCGCGACCTGACCTGCGCCGACCTGCCCGAGGAGGCTTTTTAATGGCATTTTTCAAACCGTCCGCCGACCCTGTGTCCAACAAGAACGTGGCGCGCCTGCAGGCCCTGATCTGGGTGCTGATTTACGGCGGGCTGCTGACCCTGGTGCTGGGCCTGTCGGTCCAGCGCACCGACGACGCCATAGGCTGGTCCATGGTGGTCGCTGGCGGCGTTGTCGCGGCGGTGGGTTTTGCGCTGATCTACGTGCGTTCCCGCATCAACGTCGGGCCCTGAGCGGCGCCAGGAGCCAAGTCGCCGCCACGACAGCAGGGAGTGCAGCAGCCTCGATGTTGTGCCAACATGGCGGAGTCCGACGCAAGAGATCACGCCGCAGCCGTGGCTGCCTGACTACCCTTATTCCCAACCTCATCACCCTATGCGGGCCGCTCGCGCGGCTCAAAGGGAAGCATCAACAACACATTCAGGAGACCCTCCATGACCCGTACCATCCAGCAACTGTTCGACCTCAAAGGCAAGACCGCCCTCGTGACCGGCGGCTCGCGCGGCCTGGGCCTGCAACTGGCTCAGGCGCTGGGTGAAGCCGGCGCCAAGGTCATCCTGAGCTCGCGCAAGGCTGAAGACCTGATCGAGTCCGCTGAAGAGCTCAAAGCCGCCGGCATCGACGTCGACTGGATCGCCGCCGACTGCTCGAAAGAAGAAGACATTCGCGCGCTGGCCGACGAGGCCATCAAGCGCCTGGGCCACGTCGACATCCTGGTCAACAACGCCGGCGCCGCCTGGGGCGCGCCCGCCGAAGACCACCCGGTCGAGGCCTGGGACAAGGTCATGAACCTCAACATCCGCGGCTATTTCATCCTGAGCCAGCACATCGCCAAACACAGCATGATCGCCCGCAAGTCCGGCCGCATCATCAACGTGGCCTCCATCGCCGGCCTGGGCGGCAACCCGCGCGAGATGACCACCGTGGCCTACAACACCTCCAAGGGGGCCGTCGTCAACTTCACCCGCGCACTGGGCTGCGAATGGGGCAAGTACAACATCACCGTCAACGCGATCTGCCCGGGTTTCTTCCCGAGCAAGATGACCGTGGGCACGCTGAAGGCACTGGGTGAAGAAAAGCTCGCCTCGCACGCGCCGCTCGGCCGCCTGGGCGACGACGAAGATTTGAAAGGCCTGTGCGTGCTGTATGCGTCGGATGCCGGCAAGCACATAACAGGTCAATGGCTGGCAGTCGATGGTGGTGTATCAGTCGTAACAGGCGGCTAGGCCACGCTATGGGTTGGGAGCAAGTCATGAACTTCGGCGCCGATATTCCCTTCGTCAACCATCTCGGCTTTGAACTTGAGCTGTTCGAAGGCGGCACCTCGGCCATTGGTTATGCGCCCAAGCCCGAGCACCTCAACTCATTCGCCGTGACGCACGGCGGCGCCATCATGACGCTGCTGGATGTGACCATGGCCACGGCCGCGCGCAGTGTGCAGAAAGACATGGGCGTGGTCACCATCGAGATGAAGACCAGCTTTATGCGGCCCGCGCCTGGCAACGGCAGCCGGCTCACGGGTAAGGGGCGTTTGATGCACCGCACCACCAGCTTGGCTTTTACCGAAGCCACGCTCTATGACGCAGAAGGCCGGGCTTGCGCGCATTCCACCGGCACCTTCAAGTATGTGAGGCGGGTGGCCAGCGGCGCCCAAAACGCCAGCACGCCGGATCTTCCAGGCGGTATCTCAACGGATTAAATTATTGGCTAAATCACGCTCTAACCCAATAAAAATCAACGCTAATAGCTATCAAATTAGTAGCAACCATCTACCTTCCCGACACCAAACAGGAGACTTCCATGCCCATCAACCAGCAAATCCTCCTCGACAACCGCCCCACCGGCGAGGCCGTTGCGAGCAACTTCATGCTGGTCTCCAGCGATACACCGGCCCTGCAAGAGGGCCAGGTGCTGGTGCGCCACCATTTCCTCAGCCTGGACCCCTACATGCGTGGCCGCATGAACGACGCCAAAAGCTACGCTGCACCCCAGCCCTTGGGCCAGGTCATGCAGGGCGGCACAGCAGGTGAGGTGGTGGAAAGCCGCTCACCCAAATTCCAGCCCGGCGACAAGGTGGTCGGCATGGGCGGGTGGCAGGAATACAGCGTGGTCAATGCCGACCAGCCCGGCGCGCTGCGCAAAGTCGACACCACCCACGTGCCGTTGTCGCACTACCTGGGCGCGGTTGGCATGCCAGGTGTGACCGCCTGGTACGGCCTGGTGAAGATCATCGAACCCAAAGCCGGCCAGACCGTGGTGGTCAGCGCTGCCACCGGCGCCGTGGGCAGTGCTTTTGGCGCGCTCGCGAAGGCGCGCGGCTGCCGCGCCGTCGGCATTGCCGGTGGCCCCGACAAATGCAAATATGCCGTCGATGAGCTCGGCTTTGACGCCTGCATTGACTACAAGCTGCACGCCGATGCCGCCTCACTTTCCAAGGCCCTCAAGGACGCCTGCCCGGACGGCATCGATGGCTATTTTGAGAACGTGGGCGGCATGGTGCTGGACGCTGTGCTGCTGCGCATGAACGCCTTCGGCCGCATCGCGCTGTGCGGCATGATCGCCGGCTATGACGGCAAACCCATGCCGCTGACCTACCCGGCGTTGATCCTCACCAACCGCCTCAAGGTGCAGGGTTTTATCGTGAGCGAGCACATGGAAGTCTGGCCCGAAGCGCTGAAGGAGCTCGGCACGCTGGTGGGCACCGGCAAGCTGCGCCCGCGTGAAAGCGTGGCGCAGGGAATTGAAGCGGCGCCGGAAGCCTTTCTTGGCTTGCTCAAGGGAAAAAATTTCGGAAAGCAACTGGTCAAACTCATCTGACCAGCCGATCAGGAGGTTTGCCATGAACTCCACCCACGAAGTTTTCAACCAGCCTGCAGCGCTGTCGGACTACAACCTGTTTGACACCAACCGGCCGCTGTGTGATGCACTGAGGTTCAATGCGCCGGCGCTGGACACGAATGAGCTGAGTCAACTGGGCGCGGTGCTGGGCAGCACTGCAATGCAGACGCACGCACGTCTGGCGAACGTCCACGGGCCGGTACTGCGCAGCCACGACCGGTTTGGCCGGCGTGTGGACCGGGTGGAGTTTCACCCGAGCTACCACGAGCTCATGAAGCTGGCGACGGGTGGGGGCCTGCATGGCTCGCCCTGGAGTGATGAAGAAGCCGGCCCGCATGTCAGGCGCGCTGCCGGCTTCATGCTGTTCACCGAACTCGAACCGTCCACCTTGTGCCCCATCTCCATGACCTATGCAGCCACACCTGCGCTGCGCGGCAACACTGCCATCTACGCCGACTGGAGTTCCAAGCTGGCCAGCCGCGCCTACGACCCCGAACTCAAGCTCTGGCAGGCCAAGGCAGGCCTCACCATGGGCATGGGCATGACCGAAAAGCAGGGCGGCTCGGATGTGCGAGCCAACACCACGCGCGCTGAGCCCGACGGCCGGGACGGCTGGGGCGAGCGTTATGCCATCACCGGCCACAAATGGTTTTTCTCGGCGCCCATGTGTGATGCCTTCCTGGTGCTGGCGCAGACCAAGAGCGGTCTCTCATGTTTCTTCCTGCCGCGCGTGCTGCCAGATGGCAGCCTCAACGCCATCCGCATCCAGCGCCTCAAAGACAAGTTGGGCAACAAGGCCAACGCCAGTTCTGAAGTGGAGTTTGAAAACGCCCAAGCCTGGCTGGTCGGCGAAGAAGGCCGCGGCATTCCGCAAATCCTTGAGATGGGCACCATGACGCGGCTCGATTGCGCGCTGGGCACCAGCGGCCTGATGCGCCAGGCGCTGTCTCTGGCGCTCAACCACACGTCGCAGCGCAAAGCCTTCGGCAAGCTGCTGATCGACCAGCCGTTGATGCGCAATGTGCTGGCCGACCTCGCACTCGAATCCGAAGCCGCCACCGCACTGGCCATCCGCCTGGCCCGGGCCTTCGACCGCCCGGGCGACGCGCATGAAACCGCGATGGCGCGCCTGCTGACACCGGTCGCCAAATTCTGGATCTGCAAACGCGGCAGCCATTTCGCACAGGAAGCCATGGAATGCCTGGGCGGCAACGGCTATGTGGAGGAGGGCGGCGAAGGCATCATGGCCCGCGTCTACCGTGAGATGCCGCTCAACTCGATCTGGGAAGGCGCCGGCAACATCATGGCGCTGGACCTGCTGCGCGCCCTGCGCAAAGCCGACGCCGTGGCTGCGCTGGACCAGGAGCTTGCCGCTGCCAAAGGCGCGCATCCGGCGCTCGACAGACTGGCAGCCGCCTTGCCTACGCGTATCGAAGAGATGGCGACCGAAATCGAAGCACGCCGCCTGGCGCAAGACGTGGCGCTGGCGGTGCAGGGCGCGCTGCTGCTGCAGACAGCACCCGCAGCCGTCTTCAGTGCGTTTTGCGATTCACGCCTTGCCGGAAACTGGGGCCAGTCTTTCGGCACGCTGGGCGCAGGCACTGATTTCGACGCCATCATCACGAGAGCCATGCCGCGATAGGCCGGCTGCATAACCCCACAACGGAGACACCTCATGCCTGAACTGATTCTTCACCATTACCCCTCATCGCCCTTTGCCGAAAAGACGCGGCTGATGCTGGGCTACAAAAACTTGCCCTGGAAGTCCGTCATCATTCCGATGATCATGCCCAAGCCTGATGTGGTGGCACTGACCGGCGGTTACCGCAAGACGCCCATCCTGCAGATAGGCGCTGACATCTATTGCGACACCGCCGTGATCAGCGACGTGCTGGAGCATTTGCAACCCGAACCATCGGTGTACCCGGAGCCCAGCAAAGGCATGGCACGCACGCTGGCGCACTGGGCCGACAACACGCTGTTCTGGACCTCCATGGCCTACAACACCCAGCCCAAGGGCGTGGCGCAGATTTTTGAGAAAGCACCGCCCGAAGCCGCGCGCGCTTTTGGCGAAGACCGCAAAGCCATGAGCTTCGGCATGCCGCGCATCCGGTCGGCTGACGCCGCCGCGGCTTACAAGTCTTACCTGCGGCGCATCTCCGACATGCTGGACGACCGGCCCTTTTTGTTGGGCGAAGTACCTTGCATCGCCGATTTCGCGATGTACCACCCGCTGTGGTTCACGCGGGTGCAAACCCCGGTGCTGGCGGGCATTCTGAACCTCACACCGGCCGTGCTCGACTGGATGGACCGCATGGCCGCCATCGGGCATGGCAGTTTTGAGAAATTCAGTTCGGCTGACGCCATCGCCGTTGCTGCAGCGTCTAATCCGGCGCCCTTGCATGACGACGTGTTCCAGGACGAACACGGCATTCCGCTGGGCACCCAGGTCGTAATCACGAGCGAGGCCTTCGGTCCTGAGCCTACCGAAGGCGAGCTGACCGCCGCGACCCGCATGCACTACACACTGCGCCGCGTCGATGCACGTGCGGGCACGGTACACGTCCATCTCCCGCGTATCGGCTACTCACTGAAAGCAGCTACGCCCGCATGAACGACCTGAAGATCCGGAACGATATTGACTGGCGCTTTGTTCCCTTCAGCGCGCTGACGACGTTGGAGCTGTATGACATGCTGCAACTGCGCAGCGAGGTGTTTGTGGTTGAGCAGGCTTGCGTCTTCCAGGACATGGATGGCGCGGACCAGAAAGCAATGCATTTGCTGGGCGCAAAAGACGGCAAGCTGGTGGCCTACGCGCGCTGCTTCGCGGCGGGCGAGAAGTTTGCCGAGGCCAGTATTGGCCGCGTGGTGACCCACATGTCGGCGCGCGGCGGTGGCATCGGTCATGTGCTGATCAAGGAATCGATAGACAGCCTGGTACGGCACTGGGGCGCGCAACCCATACGCATAGGTGCGCAGGCGCGACTGGAAAAGTTCTATAACCAGCACGGCTTTGTGCAAAACGGCGAACCCTATATCGAAGACGGCATACCGCATATTGAAATGCTGCGGGTTGCCTGACCAGTTGCCTGTGTGACACCCGCCGCGGTGCGCCTAAGGGAAAATTTTCCCCACTCAGAAATTGAAGGAAAGCCAAACATGATTACCGACTTCAAAGGCAAAACCGCCGTCCTTACCGGCGCAGGCTCAGGCTTCGGCCTCGAATGCGCGCGCCTGGGCGCCAAGCTGGGCATGAACCTGGTGCTGGTCGATGTGCAGCAGGACGCACTCGACAAAGCCAGCGAAGAAATGAAGGCGGCTGGCGCACAGGTGTTGTCTTTCAAGCTCGACGTGTCCAGCGCCGCGCAGATGGAAACCATGGGCAAGGCCGTGCTTGAACGTTTTGGCGCGCCGCACTTTGTCTTCAACAATGCCGGTGTTGGCGCGGGCGGCCTGATCTGGGAAAACAGCCTCAAAGACTGGGAATGGGTGATGGGCGTCAACGTCATGGGGGTGGTGCACGGCGTGCGCATCTTCACACCCATGATGCTCGAAGCCGCCGCCAAAGATCCGGCCTGGCAAGGCCACATCGTCAATACCGCCAGCATGGCCGGCCTGCTGAACCCGCCCAACATGGGCGTATACAACGTCAGCAAGCATGCAGTGGTGGCCCTCAGCGAAACCCTGTACCAGGACCTGGGCCTGGTCACCGACCAGATCGGCGCCTCGGTGTTGTGCCCCTTCTTTGTGGCGACCGGCATAGGCATGAGCCACCGCAACCGCCCCGCAGAACTCGGCGCGGAAAAACCCACCAAAAGCCAGCTGATCCAGCAGGCCATGACCGGCAAGGCCGTGGGCTCAGGCAAGGTCACTGCAGAGGATGTGGCCAAACTCGTGTTCGACGCCATTGCCAACAACAAGTTTTATATCTACAGCCACCCCAAGGCCATCCACTCGGTGCAGACCCGGCTGGAAGACGTGCTTCAGGCACGTAACCCAACGGATCCGTTTGCCGACAAGCCTGAAATCGGACAGCAATTGAAGGCCGCGCTTCGCGGGGCCTGATGCGCCGAAACCTCCTTGCGATCGCCGGGTTTCTGTTGGTCAGCTTGCCGTGGGTAGCCGCGTTTGCGCAACAGGTGAGGTGCCCTGACGGCCAGATGGCCGATGGCTTGCAGCGCGCGGGAAACAGCCGACATTGCGTGGTGATCCGCACACTGACACCCGCCGACACATCTGGACGCCTCGCATCCCAGGTGCTGGTTGTCTTCCTGCACGGCGATAACGGCGGACAGACAGAGCTGAAAACCGACAGCGGCACAGCGGCCTTGCTCTCCGAAAAACTCCAGGCCGTCACCGTTGCCATGCAACGGCCTGGCTATCGGAGCAACCTGGGCACGTCCGATGGCCAGTCCAGCGCAGCGGACGACGACTACGTGCTCCAGAACCTTGAAATCATCGCAAGCGCGCTGAACAACCTGCGCAGCCTCCACCGCGACAAGAAAATCCTGCTGGTCGGCCACTCGGGTGGCGCGGCCCTGGCTGCATTGCTGGCCAGCCGTTTTCCCGGCAGCGCCGACGCTTATCTGCTGGCCGGTTGCCCCTGCGATGTCCCGGCATGGCGACAATGGCGCAACAGTTCCGCAGGCAAGACCGGTGTCTGGACCCGCAGCCTTTCCCCGCTGGCTGAAGCGCCAAAAATCAGCCCGGATACACAGATCGGCGTGGTGGTCGGCAACAAGGACGAGAACACCTTGCCCCAGTTCAGCGAGGCTTATGCCCGGGCCCTGCAGGCGCGCGGCGTCAAAACCCGCGTCACGTATGCAATGAACGCCACGCACGTGTCAGTGCAACGCGCGCCGGAGTTTTTCATGCTGGCGGGTGAATTGGCTGGCAAGCTGTCGAAATAGCGCCGCTGCGCTATCCTTGGCCATCCCTTACTTACAGCCGTTTTCACGGTTTTTGACGATGTCCAAACTCCTGTCCCGACTTTCCCTGGCCGCCACTGTGGCTGCTGGCCTGCTGCTTGCCGGTTGCAACGACGCGCCGGGCACCGCAGCCGGCAGTCCACCGGCAAAGGCCGCCACCGAACCGGTATCCGTGGCCGCCATCGAAGCCGGCGCCAAAGGCTTTTCGTCTGGCGCCTTGATGAGCAAGCGCACGGTATATGTATTTTTTGACGCGCAATGCCCGCACTGCGGTGCGCTGTGGGAAGCGGCAAAACCGTTGAAGTCCCAGGCCAGGTTTGTCTGGATTCCCGTCGGCCTGCTCAACGCCGCCAGTACAGCTCAAGGGGCGACCTTGCTAGCGGCCAGTGACCCCGTCTCCGCCATGGACGAGCATGAGACCTCGCTGCTGGCCCGGCGCGGCGGCATCAGTGCGGCGAGCAATATCGACGCGCAGAAAGAAGCCGTCACCAAAAACACCGAACTCATGACCAAGCTGGGTTTTGCCTCGATTCCAACCATCGTCGGGACGCATGCGCAGACCGGCGCCACGGTGTCGCAGGAAGGTTCACTGCCTACCGCAGCGCTGGCCACCCTGTTGGGTTTGCAGCCTCCGGCAGCGCAATAGGCCTGACGGATTTTTTGAGGGGAAAGCGGCTGTAGCCCAAGAGAAAAGGGCGCAACATGCTATATATTTGATAGCGATTGCGCTTTGCTCGCTCAGTTCAAATTCAAAACAACACCCGGCTGCGGATGGTCCCCGGCACCTCGGCCAGCTTGGCCAGCGCGATGTCGGAGTGCGCTGCATCGATATCAATCACCACATAGCCTACAGCCTCGTTGGTCTGCAGGTATTGGGAGGCGATATTGATGCCGTTGGCCGCAAACACCTTGTTGATTTCCGACAGCACGCCCGGCACGTTGCGATGAATGTGCAGCAGCCGGTGCTTGCCCGGGTGGGCCGGCAACGCCACTTCGGGGAAGTTGACGGACGAAGTCGAGGTGCCGTTGTCGCTGTACTTCACCAGCTTTTCCGCCACTTCGATGCCGATGTTTTCCTGCGCTTCCATGGTCGAGCCGCCCACGTGCGGCGTGAGGATCACGTTGTCCAGGCCGCGCAGGGGTGACTCGAAGGTGTCCTTGTTGCTGCGAGGCTCGACCGGGAATACGTCGATCGCGGCGCCCAGCAGCTTCTTGTTTTTCAGGGCTTCGGCCAGCGGCTCAATCTCGACCACCGTGCCGCGCGAGGCGTTGATCAGAACACCGCCGGGCTTGATCGCGGCGATCTCGGCCGCACCGATCATCCATTGCGTGGCCTGGGTTTCGGGCACGTGCAGGCTGACTACGTCGGACTGGGCCAGCAGGTCTTTGAGTTGGGCCACCTGCCGGGCATTGCCCAGCGGCAGCTTGGTCACCACGTCAAAAAACACCACCTGCATGCCCAGCGCCTCGGCCAGCACCGACAGCTGCGTGCCGATAGAGCCGTAACCGACGATACCCAGCGTCTTGCCGCGGATTTCGTAGGCGTTTTCGGCCGACTTGAGCCAGCCGCCGCGGTGCGCGACCGCGCTTTTTTCAGGCACACCGCGCAGCAGCAAAATCGCCTCGGCCAGCACCAGTTCGGCTACAGAGCGGGTATTGGAAAAGGGGGCATTAAAAACCGCAATACCGCGCTCGCGAGCTGCGTTCAGGTCGACCTGGTTGGTGCCGATGCAAAAGCAGCCAACAGCCGCCAGCTTGCCCGCCCCGGCAAACACCTCGGCTGTCAGCTGGGTGCGCGAGCGAATACCGACAAAGTGCGCGTCGGCGATTTTGGCTTTGAGCTCATCGTCAAGCAGCGCACCGGCGAGGCTTTCGATGTTGGAGTAACCCGCGGCCTTGAGGACCTCTACCGCGGAAGGATGAATGCCCTCCAGCAGCAGGAATTTGATTTTTTGCTTGTCGACCGAGGTTGTTTTGTTCATGGAGGCTGGGGTTGGCGTGCAGAGTTGGTTGGGAATCAAGTATGAAGCAAAGTCAAAACCCGGCTTTTGCAAGGGCCGGGCAGGGCATCGTTGGTGAAGACGGCCAGTCTGCCTTCCAGGGTGTTTTCGCCGTCCATTTTTGAACATCAAAAATACCTGAGGGCCAATAGAGAAGGGCGCTAGCAGCTATAAATTCAATAGCATTCACCTTGCACCTTGCACCTTGCACCTGCATGGATGACTGGATGACTCAGATGGTTTCCCCCATCGCCCAGGTGAAAAAGTCCCGTACCTGAATCAGCTCAGCCACATCCTCCCTGCACACCAGCCAGGCTGACTTGTCGGACACCTGCTCGCTCTGAGCGAGCACGCTCAAACGGCCGCCGGCGATCAGGTTTGTGGCCATGGATGCCCTGACCCAGGCGACGCCGCAACCTTGGGCTGCCGCCTCGACCAGCACCAGCGCATCGTTAAATTGGTGTCCGCACGCCTGCGGCATCCTGGTGCTGCCCGCCGTTGCAGCTTTCGGCAAGCGCTGCGGCCAGGGTTCGTGGGTGTGGCGCAGCAACTGGTCAGGCGGCCAATGTGCCGGCAGCTTCCCATGTTGTGCAACCCAATCGGGTGCTGCCACGGCAACCATGTGATCAAACCACAGCCTGTGACAACGCAGGCCCTCCCTCGAGAATTGGCCAAACCGGATCGCCACCAAGGGCACTTGGGGCGGCAGGCTCACCATGTCGTAGCCGGCTTCTACCGACAGGCAGACGTTGGGGCAAGCCACGCTGAATGCTCGCAGGCGCGGGACAAGCCATGTGCTCGCCATCGACGACAGCACGAGAACCTTCAACTGCCGCTGCACCGCAGGCAGTCCCTCCAGGTTGAGTGCCGTGTGCAAGGCCTGCAGCGGATCGCCCAAACGCTGGCTCAACCGCTTTCCGGCCTCATTCAAGGTGACCTTGGGGCCATGACGTTCAAACAGGGATTCGCCGCACCAGTCTTCAACAGACTGGATGTTCCGGCTGATGGCGCTATGGGTCAGATGACGCTCTGCCCCCGCCTTGGTAAAGCTGCCCAAACGCGCGGCGGATTCAAACGACTGCAGGGCAGGCAAGGAAGGCAGGGCGCGTGTTTTCATAACGGGCGGCAAGGTAAGGGCGGGGGTTTTATTGTGCAATATATGCATAGTAACTGCCTCTATAAATCACTTTTCCGCGTTTTTTGTAAATATGACAATCGCGGCACCTCAGCAAAAAACCATGACTTATGAACGCCAGGGATTTGTGCCTTGCCATTGCCGTCGCCGCGATCTGGGGAGTGAATTTCTCCTTCATCAAGCTGGGGGTTGCGCATATTGACCCGTTTGTGCTGGCTGGATTGCGCTTCACACTGACCGCATTGCCACTGGTCTTCTGGCTGCCGCGCCCGGCCGTGGCCTGGCGCTGGCTGGTGGTGTATGGCTTTGCCTTTGGTGTCGGTACCTGGGGCCTCGTCACGTTGGCTGTGCGGGCAGGGCTTTCACCTGGCCTGGCGGCATGGCTGCTGCAGAGCAGCGCTTTCCTCACCCCGATACTGGGCTTGCTGTGGCTTGGAGAAGCACTTTCAAGGGCCCAGAAACTCGGCAGTGCCATCGCATTGGTGGGTTTTGTTCTCGTGGTCATGGCCACCGATGGCGCGACGTCGGCCATGGGTATCACACTCGTGCTGGCTGCCGCAGTCTCGCTAAGCGCCGCTAATCTGGTGGTCAAGCGTTCAGGCGTCAAACCGGGCCAGATATTGGGCTTTGTGGCGTGGTCATGCCTTTTTGCGCCCTTGCCCTTGTTTGCGCTGGCCTGTGCCAGTACCGGAGAGGCTGCGTTCGCCGCCTTGCCCCAGCAGTTCACCGGCATTGCGTGGGCCTCATTGGCGTTTCAGGTTTACCCCACCACGCTGTTCGGCTACTGGGTCTGGAACTCGCTCATGGCGCGCTACAGCGCGGCTGAGGTGTCACCGGTAGCGCTGCTGGTGCCGATCTTTGCCCTGGTGTTTGCATGGCTGCTATTCGGCGTCGTGGCGACGCCGGGGCAGACCATCGGTATTGTTTTCATCCTGCTGGGGCTTTTGACCACCACCTTCTATCAGCGGCTCTCTCTGGTCTTGACGCTGAAGGGTTGGGTCAGGTGATCGGTTGAGGTGAGGCGCTTTGACGGCCTTTTTACCTATCAAAAGGACCTGAAGGGGAAGAGGCACGGGCGCCAGCAGCTATAAGTTCAATAGCATTTGCGGGACACCTGGTGGCGCGAGGTCGCATGTCACCGCATCCCTCACGCGCAGTTCGCCGCCCGCAAGCACCCGCGCCGTCAGCCCTCCGTGGCCGCGCATCGCGTTATAGCCGCCTCTGCCCAACACTTCCTCCATGCGTGAGCAGGGCTCACAGGGGCCAGTGATCTCCAGCACCACATCGCCGATGCGCAGCACCATGGGCTGGTCCTTGAAGAGGGATTTGGCCGCCAGCAGGTTCAAGCCTGATACCACGAGGTTACGGCGCAGCGCCTGGGCATCCACGGCGTCCAGCTTCATCAGGGAGGCAATCAATGGCAGATGCTCCGCCTGTATCAGGGTGACCTGGCGTTTGCTGCTTTCGGGGCGAGTTTCAGGCGCTACCGCACTTCGGTCGCCTTCCAGCCCGCGCCCGGCCAGCGCCAGCGCTGTGGCAACGGGCAGTGCCGGGCTGCGGCGGGCAGGCCTCAGCAAAATCTGCTCCAGCTTCCCTGCGTAGGGAAATTGCCGCGTGAGCGCGCGCAGGTCACCCATGCCCGAGCCGGCAGCGGGCGTCATTCCAGTACCTGCCCCGTAGAAGGGTAGTTGCGCGACAGCACCTGTTCGTCTGTCAACTCCGGACCCTGCCACATCAGGACCTCCGAGGCCCCGGCTCCCCGGGCCATTTCATGGAACGCACGTATCTCCACCTGCGTGAAACCGCCTGCGGGTTCACCCAGAAGATGAAAGACCACACGGGGCGAAACTGATAGCGCATGGCCTCCCTGCAGTTTGCGCACAAAGGCCTTGAGCACTTGCTCACCGCGGGTGAAGTCGGACACCATGGAACGCGGGTGACTGAAAGGGTTGATGACCTGCGCTGAATTGCTGGATTTGTGGAGGGCTGCGTCATTGCCCACACCCAGAATTTTCACTTTTAGCCCACGCGACAAGGCAATTTCTGGCACTTCGGAGATGAAAGCTCCTGACCTGACATTGCGTACCGTCAAGCGGTAAGGTGACAGACGGATGTAGAGGGGTTGTTTGATGAAGAACATGGCTTGAAAAGGAGAGTTGGCGTTCAGCTGCGTCCGGTAGTCATGACAATGCGGCTTTCAGCGCCGCCAGGAGCCGCGCACCCGCCAGTTTGACCCGCGTCTTGAAACGGCGGGTCATGCGCCAGGGCCAGGACGCCCTGACTTGAGCCATGAGATTGTCCTTCCAGATTTTCCAGGGGGTGTACAGCCGCGCGAACCACCGCATTTGCATGAGCGCCGGCTGGGTGAGCTGAAAGAGGCGTGCGGCCAGCGCGGTTCCGGTGAGCTTGGCCACCAGTATCAGCGCAAGGCCGGCCGTGACGTACCCCAGGCCGAACAGGTAAAGCGCCAGCAGCTTCACCGGCATGAGCGTCAGCACCGGCACGCCAAAAGCGAGCAGGGCCGCCCAAGGTGGCAAGCGGGTGATCCAGCGCTCCAGCTTTCCCCACCACGGCAGCCTGGCCAGCGCCGCAAAACCTGCGGCCAAAGGCTCCCAACCCCACTCCTCAAACAGCAAAAACAACGCCACGGGCGCAACAAGTACGGCCCGGAGCACCTTTTTGAAGCTTCTCATGCGTTGAGCCTCAAAGCGCCGAAGGGTAAGCGCGGCTCCAGCCGAGCAGTAGCACGCCCGCGGCAACTGCCCAAGCCAGCGTCGCGCAGGCGAGCGTTATGGCCAGTGTCGCGCGCATGCTGAGCCAGTACACCGCCAGGAGGTACACCGCATAGGGAATGAGGGACCACAGGCCAAACAGCGCCGTGGTGCGCAGGTCAGCAGCAGAGCGTTCGTTGCCGACGATGTAGTGCGCGATCAATGCAAATGTAGGAAACAGAGGCACCAGCCCGGCAATGAAAAAGCTGCGCGACCGCGAAAGCAGGGCGATGACCAGCACGGCAAGTGCACCTAACAGGCATTTGAGGAACAGTGAAAGCATTGCGATGGAAAAAAAAGGGAGGAAGGGGAAAAGGGGATGAGGAAGGCGCAGTCGCGATGCAGTTTATCGACAGTCAGCGGAAATGGGCATGGCGTCAGGCTGCGGACGGTATGGGTGCCCCTGGTTCTCTGCGCATGAAAAACACGCGCTCATCCGAAAGACCGGGTACTACCGTAAAACCCAGCCCCTCGTAAGTGGTCAGCGCGGGATGGTTGTCGCGGTACACACGCAGCGTGAAGGTGTCGGCGCCGGTTACACGCGTCGCCTGGGCCATCAGCAGCGTGCACAGTGTCGAGGCGAGTCCCTGGCCACGGGCGCTGGGAGCCAGGATGATGCGGGCCAAGTGAGCGACACCGGCCTCACGCATCCAGAACTGGCCAAAGCCCTGCGCTTTGGCGGGCCCCCGGCTCATGACAAAACTGAACGCACCGGGCTCGGCCAGCAGTTCCTCAAGCCGCTCGGGCGCAAACGGAAATTTCAGTCTGGGGCCCGCCCATCGCAGGCAACTGGCGGCGTCTTCAACCCATGTGCCCAGTGCAGCGTAGTCGGCGCGTTCAGGCGATCGCAAGGTCAATGGAGGGTGAGGTGAATGCAGAGGCTGGGGATGCTGGGATTCCATCCGAATATTGTGCGACAAAGCTCCTGGAAGCACCGCGACACCTGACGTTCGGCTCAATGCCTCATGCGGCACATTGAAGGCTGACCGCCTGCAGGGTTTGGCCAGTTTTTGGGTCAACCACCACCAGGTTCACCTGGCGCTCGTGGCCCGGAGTCGCGGCAATGCTGCGAAAGGTTAATTTTTGTGCCACGGTCTCACGGGCTTTGTATTCCCCCGCCTGGGTGTATTGGCGCACCACGAAGTCGTGTTTCAGGAGTTCCCCGGCGTTCTCTCCGGCCTGCACTCTGTAAGCATGCCCGTGCTCCGTGATGGTCCAGTAGGCCGACCATGAAGGTGGCGCCTGCAATCCGGGAACGGATGTCACGCTGGCTTCAAACTGGTCGGTTGCAAGCTGCTTGAGCACTATGCTGACGCGTGCCGGTTCCTGGGTATCGGCTAGCCGGCCGCCCCAACGGGGCCAGTCTTTGCCGTTGAGCACGGCTTGCGGCGTATAGATGCCGCGCAGGTTGTTCCGGAGGGCAACTTCGCGCTGACGGCTGGTATGCGCTGGCGCGGCAAAACGGTCAATCCAGCCGATGTAGTCCCAATAGCCGACGTGAAAGGCCTGCACCAGAGCACCCGTGCCTTTCAGGGACGAAGCCCACCTGTCGGCGGGCGGGCAGGAACTGCAGCCTTCAGAGGTGTACAGCTCAATGACCGGTGTGATGGTGGGCCCGGAGCTGGCAACGCAAGCGGCTTGCGCGGAAAACGCGCCGGGTGTCAACGCCACCAAGAGTGTTGCAGTGATCAGCGCATGGTTGCGGCTGAAAGACCTGATGGGCGAAAAAGGCGAAAAAGGCGAAAGAGGTGAAAGCGAAAAGGCCGGCATGGGAAACTCCGTGAGTTGCTGACCTCCATGGGTCGGTGAGCTTCACGGGTTCTTACACCCAAGCGCGAATTCAGCAATTCACGCACTTACACCAGCGGCATGGTTTCGGAGTCCTTTTCCAGGTGGCGTATACCGCCTCGCCGCTCCAGCCTGTCCTCAAGCTGTCCCATGTAGGCGGCCATGGCGTTATCCGATTGCTCCAGACGCGCCAGCAATGCCTGCTGCTGCTGGGAAAAACGTTCGGCCAGCACGGTCGCAGCCGCCGTCTCGCGATGCTGCGCGGCCAGGGCCTGAACTTCAAGGTAGCTCCGCAGCTCGGTAAAACGCGAAGCTTCGGCCTTGTCAGCCAGCTCACGCTGCGTATTGAGCTCGCGTGCATAACGGCGGGTTTCCAGCAAATTGGTGCTCTGCAGGTAGAGCGTGGAGGCGAGAAACACTACGGTGGCGACCACCAGCAGAAGCAACATCACGAGGCCCAGTGACATCTCCACGGTGGTAAAGCCCAGGCTGAGCATGCTCACCCGGCTGAATTCATCGACATTGAGGGCCACAAAGCCCGCCAGCAGCAACATGGCGACCACTAAAAGAATCGTGCGGATTCGCATGTGTGTCTCCCCTGAAAAATGTAAGAAATTGCTTTAATTCAAAGGCCATTATCAGAAGCAAAACACCGCCACCGCTGTGGGACAATGCCGTCCCTTGGCGTCAGTTTGTAGTCGGCGCACAGGGCGGCGCCACCGCCGAGCGGCCCTGCGTCCGTTTAGGGCAGTTACCCGTGTATTTGGCGTCCTCGCTTCTTTTCCCGAGCTTTTTCGAACATCTCTTTCAATATGCAGAAAATCATTCGCCAGATCGCGGCAGAAATCAAAGTCCAGGAACACCAGATCAAGGCGGCCGTAGAGCTGCTTGACGGCGGCGCCACGGTGCCCTTCATCGCGCGTTATCGCAAAGAGGCCACCGGCGGGCTGGACGACATCCAGTTGCGCGAGCTGGAATACCGGTTGGGCTATCTGCGCGAGCTGGAAGAGCGCCGCGAAGCCGTGCTCAAAAGCATTGAAGAGCAGGGCAAGCTCACGCCCGAGCTGCGCGCGGCCATCGAGTTTGCCGCTACGAAGCAGGACCTGGAAGATTTGTACCTGCCTTTCAAGCCCAAGCGCCGCACCAAGGGCCAGATCGCTCGCGAAGCCGGCATTGAGCCGCTAGCCGACAAGCTCTTTGCCGACCCGTCACTCGTACCCGCTGACGAAGCCGCGGCCTTTGTGAAAGCTGAAAAGAACGAAAGCGGCGACGACTTCACCACCGTGCAGGCCGTGCTCGACGGCGTGCGCGACATTCTCAGCGAGCGCTGGGCCGAAGATGCGGGCCTGGTTCAGTCGCTGCGCAACTGGCTGTGGAGCGAAGGGCTGTTCAGTTCCAAGCTGGTCACCGGCAAAGACGAGAACAACGCCGACAACAGCAAATTCCGCGACTATTTTGATTACGACGAGCCCATCGGCCGCGTGCCGTCGCACCGTGCGCTGGCCGTCTTCCGCGGCCGCGGGCTCGAAATTCTGGATGCCAAGCTGGTGTTGCCTGAGCAGCCCGAGCCTGGCAAACCCAGCATCGCTGAAGGCAAGATTGCCTTGCACCTGGGCTGGAGCCACAAGGCGCGTCCGGCCGATGACTTGATCCGCAAGGCCGTGGCCTGGACCTGGCGCGTCAAGCTCAGCCTCTCGCTGGAGCGTGACCTCTTCACCCGCCTGCGCGAAGAGGCCGAAAAAGTCGCCATCAAGGTGTTCGCCGACAATTTGCGCGACCTGCTGCTGGCGGCGCCCGCCGGCCCGCGCGTGGTGATGGGCCTGGACCCTGGCATCCGCACCGGCGTGAAGGTGGCCGTGGTCGACGCTACGGGCAAGCTGGTCGAAACCTCTACCGTTTACCCGCACGAGCCGCGCAAAGACTGGGACGGCTCGCTGCACACCTTGGCCAAGCTCTGCGAAAAGCATGGCGTCAACCTCATCGCCATCGGCAACGGCACGGCCAGCCGCGAAACCGACAAGCTCGCCGCGGACTTGATCAAGGGAATGGCCAAGGTCGAGCAGGTGATTGAAAAAGTCGTGGTCAGCGAAGCCGGTGCATCGGTGTATTCAGCCAGCGAGTTTGCGTCACAAGAAATGCCCGATGTGGACGTCAGCCTGCGCGGCGCAGCCAGCATTGCGCGCCGGCTGCAAGACCCGCTGGCGGAGCTCGTCAAGATTGACCCGAAATCGATCGGCGTGGGCCAGTACCAGCACGATGTGAACCAGAGTGACTTGGCGCGCAGCCTGGACACCGTGGTCGAAGACTGCGTGAACAGCGTCGGCGTTGACCTGAACACCGCCAGTGTGCCGCTGCTGGCGCGCGTGTCGGGCCTGTCGCAAACGGTAGCCAAGTCGGTGGTGCGCTGGCGTGATGCGAATGGGGCGTTTGCCAGCCGTGCCGATTTGCTCAAGGTGACCGGCCTGGGTGCCAAGACGTTTGAGCAGAGCGCTGGCTTCTTGCGGCTGCGCAGCAGCAGCAATCCGCTGGACATGACCGGCGTGCACCCCGAAACCTATCCGGTGGTCGAAAAAATCATGGCCCACACCGGCAAGCCTGTGGCAGAGCTGATGGGCCGTGCCGAGATGCTCAAGACCCTGAAGCCGGAGCTGTTTGCCAACGAGCAGTTTGGTGTCATCACCGTCAAGGACATCATCACCGAACTCGAAAAACCCGGCCGCGACCCGCGCCCCGACTTCAAGGTGGCGCGCTTTAACGACGGCGTCGAAGACATCAAGGACCTGAAAGAGGGCATGACGCTGGAAGGCATGGTGAGCAATGTGGCGGCCTTCGGCGCTTTTGTCGATATCGGCGTGCACCAGGACGGCCTCGTCCATGTGAGCCAACTCTCCAACAAGTTCGTGACCGATGCGCGCGAGGTGGTAAAAACCGGCGACATCGTCAAAGTGCGGGTGACCGAAGTCGACGTGGCACGCAAGCGCATTGGCTTGACGATGAAGCTGGACGCCGCCCCGGCGCGCAAGGACGGGCCGCGAGACAACCGCTTTGAAAGCGCCCGGCCCGGCGGGCAGAACCGCGGCGGCGGCAACTACGGAGCCGGGCGCCCAGGCGCATCGCAACCGGCGGCTGCGACGGCGATGGAGTCGGCGTTCAGCAAGCTGGCGGCATTGAAAAAATAGCGGCTCTACTTGCACCAGGTCGCCTGAAAGACAGGATTTGCCCCATTTTCAGGGTCAAATCAGGCTCTAGCCCCTGAGTAACATGCGCGAGCAGCTATCAAAACAATAGCATCATTCATCACCATGCAAGCCCTCCGCATCTACGCCGGCCCCGAAGCGCGCCGGCATATCGAGCAAAACGGTCTCAAGCCGGAAGACATTTCCATCGTTCCGGGGGCTGCGGGCGGGCCAAAGGGGCTCATTCTGGGAGCGCTGGACCGTTTCATATTTGGCGATTGGCTGGCGCAGACAAACCATCCGGTAGACCTGGTGGGTGCCTCCATAGGCGCGTGGCGCATGGCCACGGCGTGCCTCAACGATCCCGTGACGGCATTCAAGCGACTTGAAACCGATTACATCCACCAGCATTACGAACTTGAGCCCGGCCAGAAGCGTCCGACGGCTGATGCGGTCAGCGAGAAGTTCGGCCAGAGCCTGAAGGATTTTTACGGCGGCAGGGTGCAGGAAGTGATTGGCCATCCACGCTACCGGCTGCACATCGTGACTTCGCGGGGCCGCCATATGCTGGGCCGTGAACACAAGGTGGCCACACCGATGGGCTACTTCGGCGCGTTCCTCACCAACAGCTTGCATCGCAAGGCGATGGGCGCATGGCTGGAGCGCGTGGTGTTCTCCACCCAAAACGCAGCTTTGCCGTTTGCGACCGCTGATTACCGGACACGCCAGATTCAAATGGACGAGTCCAACTTTCAGCCCGCGCTGCAAGCCAGCTGTTCGATTCCCTTTGTATTGCGCTCGGTCCGCAACATTCCCGGGGCACCGCCCGGGGCATATTGGGACGGCGGCATCACTGACTACCACCTGCACCTGAATTACCACCGCACCGCCACAGAAGGGACAGCAGGATCGTCACCGGGACTGGTGCTGTACCCGCATTTCCAGAAATCCGTGGTGCCGGGCTGGCTCGACAAGGGGCTGAAGTGGCGCCACGGTGCGACCCATTTCCTGGACAACATGGTGCTGCTGGCACCCAATCCCGAATGGACCAAAACCTTGCCAGGCGGCAAGCTCCCGGATCGCACGGACTTCGTGCGCTATGGTGCCGACCTCAAAGGGCGAATCAAAGCCTGGGGCACTGCGACCGCCGCGAGTGTGCAGCTTGCCGAAGAATGGGCGCAATGGCTAGGTACGCCCGACGTCGCCAGAGTCGAAGTGCTTTGAATGCAGGCTCTATGTATCAATGGCGCGTAGCTGCTCAACGCCAAGCGGGGTCAGCATCTACACAGTCGCTGGATACCGAACGGATCGTTGCTGCTGGCAGCGCGGTACGCTGGTGCTCTGCACGCCACAAAACGTCCCAAACGCTCAGATCCGCCAGCTGTAATCGCGCCGTAGTGCGGCAGTTGCGGCTCCAGTCGTAACCCGACATGAGGTTGGTCCGGTCGCTTGCCGACCGTAAGGCAGGCGGCAGTGCCTCCAGTTCGCTCCGCATTTTTTCGCCCCAGGCCAAAATTGCCGGAATCTCCGGCAGCAGGAGCGCGGACCAGCGCGTAGCACCATAGGCGCGCAACAGCAAGTCGTTCGCCTCGTAGATCCGACCGAGGTAGCCGACCTGCGCATCAACGATCAGATCAACCTTGCCCGCCGGTGGCGCGGGATATGCCGCCAGCGCCTTGACGATACCCTGCTCCTGCGCGATTCGTTCAAGTTTCTTCCAATGGCCAGACGTGCCGATCGCAAGGTTCACCAAAATCATCAGCATGAAGGCATTGCGCACGGCCATTGTTGGTGCTCCCGTACGCTGAATCAGCGCGACACAGCAGCCGGCAAACAAGACAATGGCAATCATCGGCAGAAACAGATGCCGTGCGCCCCAGTCACCGTACCAGAAGCTCAGCGGTGCCTGACTCGACCCTCCCGCGAGCACCGCCGAGATCGAGCTCGGCGACGGCATGTGGATGACAAATAGCGGATAGCCGAGTCCGACCAGTACATAGGGCGCTGCCGCTGCCAACGCGAGCATGGCCAGCACCGACATGGGCCGCCAGGCGCCCTGCAATGCGGTGCGGATCGAATCGCCGCCTGTTTGCCGGTGATGCCAGCCCGTGACGAGTCCCGGCAGTAGCGGCAGCAGCAACAGGCCCCAGGTCGCAAACAGCGCTGAGTATTTGATATAGCTGAGCAGGGTGCTCAGTGCGAGCGGATTGAGAAAACGGTTGTAGTCAACATATGTGCCGACCGGCCGCCAGATCACGCGCGTGGCGACGAATGCGGCGACGGCCAAAAACAGCAGGATCGCCGAGCGCCCATAATTCCATCGGGCCCTGTCGGCCATGAGCAGCCAACGGCCAAATTCAAGTGCAATCAAAAAGGCACAGTTCGACGCAAGCTGAAACGACAGCAGTATCAATATCAGCCCGAGCGTTGCTTGCCAACGCTCGCGTCTGTGGAAAAAGCGGTAACCTGACAGCGCCAACAGTACGGAGGTGATGTGGCCGACCATCGGTGTGAAACTAAAGAAGACATACCAGACCGGAAAGCTCAGCACAAGGGCGGGTAACCATGCAACTACAGCCGGCGAAATACCGAACACATCCCGACCGAGGCGGCGCACTTCCCGCGCGATACCGATCACCATCAGAGTGATCCAGAGCTTGAAAAATACCCACGGGGGCAGTAACGGCTGCAGCGCGTCGGCGAGCAGGAACAACCCGTAGGTCAGATACCAGTTGCTGTCGAGTACCCATCTCTTAATCGTGGTCCAGTCATTTTCTGCCAACGCGTGTCTGCCGATGACACCATCCCACATTTCGACCGATGAGAGCCAGATCGGTGCAAGCCCGAGCAGCAAAGCGAGCACGGCACAGAACGACGCGACGCGTCCGGGCCTGGTGGACTCAATCATCAAAGTTGATACGTTCGCGTTCGACGACGAGCGGACGTTTCATGACATGAGTCAGTATCGCGCCGACATATTCGCCCAGCAGCCCAATAAAAAACAGCTGCACCGAGGCAAAAAAGAATAGACCGATTAACACTGGCGCGGTGCCCATCGAAAATTGGTTCCAAAATGCCAATTTGAGCACCAGGTAGACGAGAGAAACCAGGAGGCTCAAACCCGATAATGCAAACCCTATCATCGTTGCGAGCCGCAGCGGCACGCGCGAATGAGACGTGATGCCGAGCATCGCAATGTCGTAGAGCGTGTAAAAATTGTTTTTGGTGAGGCCTCGCAGGCGTCGGGGCTGGTTGTAGGGGATCTGGACCGCCTCGTAACCAACTTCTGAGACAAGGCCACGCAGGTAGGGATATGGATCATCGATGCGACGCAGGACCTCAAGTACTTTCTGGTCGTACAGTCCAAAGCCTGTGAAGTTCTGGATCAGCTTGACGTCGGCTATTCGTGTGACGGTGCGGTAATAGAGGCGGCGTAGCGAAAACATCAGCGACGATTCTTCGGAACTGGGTTTCACCCCAACAACGATTTTTTCGCCGGACAGCCAGTGCGCGACAAAGTCTTTCATGAGGGCAGGCGGATCCTGCAGGTCAGCTACCAGAAGGATCGCAGCGTCGCCGGTTGCCTGCAGCAGCCCATAGTAGGGAGACCGGATATGGCCGAAGTTGCGCGCATTCAGGATCACCTTGACTTTGGGGTCGGCGGCTGCAAGCTTGCGCAGCAGCGATTCGGTACGATCGGTGGAGCAGTTATCAATGAACAGATGTTCATAGCTCACACCATCGATTTCGCCGAATACCGTGCGAGTCTGCGCGTAGACCTCCTCGACATTGTCCTCTTCGTTGTAGCAGGGCGTGACGACGGTGACGTGTTTCATGATATGGCGAAGACGAACTTTTTCTGCATCATATAGGCGATCCATGCGAGCGGGCCCAAGACCATCGCGTTGGCTATATAAAGGTTGATGCCTGCCGCGAGCAAAAGTGCGACTCCGCCCACGTTAAGCCCATAAATCACAACATAAACCGCAGCAAAGCGCGCAAGCCTGTTGTGCGGAGCTCCATCAAAAACAAGGCGACCGGTTGTTTGAAAATTGAACGCGACACCGGCGACAGTCGCCAATCCAATCGCGGCTGGGTACGGCATGCCCAGCATGCTCAATAGCGCGAACAGCGCGTAACCTACCCCTGTATTAAGTACACCGACAAACAGAAAACGCACAAATCTTGGAGCTGGCAATTCGGGCAAAGCCTTTGAAGAAGCGGAGGAGGCCCATTGTCGCCGAGCCTGTGGCGGGCGCCAACTCGTCGATTCTTCGAGCACGAGTCCGCGATCGCCTACTTTTTTGATTACAAGCGTGCCGGCATCAGCGACGAGCTGCCACGCAAAAGAAAAGCCGCAAGGCCTGGAGACCTGCGGCTCTTGGCGTAAACAGCCCTGATGCGTGCGCTGAGGCTAACCGAACCTCAAAACACGTGCGCAATGCCCGCGTACACCGACTTCGGATCCTGGCCGATGCTGCTCAGTGCCAGTCCTGCGGAGCTGCCGCCGCCGCCGCTGATGGTGTAACCCGCATTGGCGCTGTTGCTGATCCTGGTGGCGCCGGCGTACAGGGTGGTTCGCTTCGACAGGGGATAGTCGTAACGAACCCCTATGGCTTTGGAGTCCGCGTTGGCGGTTGTCTTGTTTTTGAGCTGGCCGTAGGTGGCAATCAGTTTGCCAACGCCAACAGGCGCCGAAGCACCAATCTGGTAGGCATCAAGGGCGGGAGCCCCTGTCATCTCACCGCGGCGGCGCACAAAGATGGCAGATGGCTTGATGAAGCCGAAGTCATAAGAGACGGCAACATCGGTGTATTTGTCGGTATTGCCGAGCAGGTAAACGGTTTTTTCCGTCATGTAGCTGACTTGCGCTGACAACGTACTGCTGCTGTACCCAGCCGCGACGTTGAGCGTGTCACCGGTGGATTTGGGTTGGCCGGCACCTGTCGATTCACCCATCGCATAAAACAGGCTGGCCTTGAAGCCGCTCCAGGTCGGTGTGGTGTACTGGATGGAGTTGTCCCGGCGGGTGGTGGCGTCGGCGAGGGAGCCGCCGTTGATGCCGACGCCCGGGCCGGCGTAATAGTTCAGGGCGCCTGACATGGCGAATCCGGCGGGGTCAAAAGCCGCCATGGTTCCAAAATGCGGCGTGTACTGGCGGCCTATATTGACGGAGCCGAAACCACCGCTAAAACCCACGGTGGCCAGCCGCTGAAACATGTAGCTGCCTCCGGTAGGCACCGTGCTCGTGGGAATGGTCGTAGTACCTGTGCTCGCGCCCGTATCTATCAAAAAACCGGCTTCCAACGCAAAATTTGCTTTCAGGCCGCCGCCCAGATCCTCCGAGCCGCGAAATCCGAAACGCGAACCCATCACTCCGCCGCTGGAAACACGCATCACATTGCCGTTACCAGCAGACGCAGCCTCTACATAGGAATCCGCTACGCCATACAGCGTGACAGTACTTTGGGCCTGCGCGGCGCAACTGGCGGCGGACAGCACGGAAAGTGCAAACAGTTTGGTTTTCATCAGGTCTCCTAATGTTGTTGGATATGTGCGTGCTTATCGATTCGACGCACCCTGCGGGTCCCCATGCACCCACAACCTGCCGGCAGCAGATATTGCGTGAAACCGCTAGTCACAGCAAAGAGATTAGGCGGTTTTTGGTTATAAAAAATAAGTAAATAGTCTCTTGCCACGAAGGCTGTTTATGGTTATAAAAAATAATTAAATAACTTTAGGGTATTGGTGAGCCGCCAGTCCGTTCAAGAGGACTTGGCGGTGTTGTAGCCTGGCCCCAAGCAATCGCTCTCAGGGCCGCGTCATCACAACACCGGTGATGACTGATGGGCTTAGCCCAGATGGCAGTAAAAAGGCGGCGTGCTGGCCGCTGCAGGTGCGAGGGCCTAGAGGGAGGTGCCGAGAATCTCTTCGTATTCCTCAGCGCTGGCAATTCGCGGATTTGTCTTGTGGCAGTGATCGGCCAGCGCGCCGCTGACGATCTGGCCGAATTGCTCGCGCTGAACGCCCATGGCTGCCAAGCCCGAGGGCAGGCCCAGCCGGGCGTTCATCTCGAGAATGGCATCGGGAATGTCGCTGCCCGAGACCAGGCCCATGGCGCGCGCCATGCGGTTCAGTCGATTGTCTTTTTGCACGGATTCCGCGGAGGCGTTGAAGCGCACTACCGCTGGCAGAAACATGGCGTTCAGCGTGCCATGGTGCAGGCGGGGGTCAACACCACCCAGACTGTGGCTCAACGAATGCACGCAGCCTAGTCCTTTCTGGAACGCCATGGCGCCTTGCATGGAAGCGCTCATCAGGTTAAAACGCGCCTCCCGGTCACTGCCGTCCCGTGTGGCCCGTTCAATGTGGGCCCAGCCGCGTTCCAGTCCGTCCAGTGCTATACCGTCAGCCGGCGGGTTGAAGGCGGCGGACATGAAGGTTTCCATGCAATGCGCGATCGCATCCATGCCGGTGGCTGCCGTCAACTTGGCGGGCAGGCCTAACGTAAGTTCGGGATCGCAAATCGCTGTTTTCGGCACCAGGTGCCAGGAATGAAACCCGAGCTTGCGGTGGTCATCCACGATGATGATGGCGCCTCGGGCCACCTCGCTGCCGGTGCCGCTGGTGGTCGGCACGGCAATTAACGGAGCCGCGCGGTCAGTGATACGTGGCGAGCCGCCTTCGATGGTGGCATAGGTGGTAAGCGGTCCTTCGTGCGTGGCGGCAATTGCCACACCCTTGGCGCAGTCAATGGCCGAACCACCGCCTACGGCGATCAGGCCGTCGCATCCAGAAGATTTGTACAACGCCGCTGCCGCGCGCACGGCGGCCTCGGTGGGGTTGGAAGGCGTCTGGTCAAACACCGTGACCGGCATACCCGGCAGCGCATCGAGCGCTTTCTGCAAAACTCCCGCAGCCTTGACGCCGGCATCGGTGACGATGAGCGGCCGCGTGATACCGACGCGCTCGCACTCCTGTTTGAGCAATTTGACAGCACCAAATTCAAACTGGATTTGCGTTACGTAATAGATAAAGGCCATGGTTTTTGTCTCCGCGTTGTACGATGCTGGGCTGTTTTTCCACGCTGCCCATCTTGATTCAATCAGTCAGACCTTACTGTAATAGATGCCTGTGAATTACAAGCAAATCCTGGTACTGCTCGCCTTGGCGATAGCAGCCCTGCAGTCCCGGGCTGGGTGTGTGAGCGACATGCAAGTCGGCGGCGCGGCAAAGTGGTCGGCTACAGGCCGGCCTCACGAACCTGGCAATCCAAAACAGCTTCAACTACGATCAGTCCATGCCGGTGACACTCAAATAAATGCACTGCACTTCCCCTGAAACTTTACTGACACCCGCAATGCGAGACGTGCTCAGCCGCATGAGGCGCGCCAATCGCCCGCCGTTTCATACGCTCACGCCCGCCAAGGCAAAGGCGGCTTACGAGGCAGGTGCCGGGGTGCTTGAGATCCCCAAGCCGGTCCTGACACGGGTCGAAGACCTGCACATTCCAGCCCGGGACGGCCATGGCCTGCTTGCGCGCCTCTATGCACCCTCAACTGATCGCTTGCCGGTGCTGCTGTATTTTCATGGCGGGGGTTTCAACATCGGCAGTGTGGCAACGCATGACGTGTTGTGCCGGCAGCTCAGCCGGCTATCGGGGTGCGCGGTGATTTCCGTGGATTACCGGCTGGCACCTGAGCACCAATTTCCTGTGGCAGCCCATGATGCCTGGGATGCCTTGCAATGGCTGGCAGTATGGTCAGCCAGCCTCGACCTTGATGAAACCCGGGTGGCCGTCGGCGGTGACAGTGCGGGCGGAACGCTGGCCGCCATGTGCGCCATCCTGGCCCGCGATGCCGGCTTGCCGCTGGCGTTGCAGCTGCTGTTTTACCCTGGCTGCGCTGCCCGCCAGGAAACACCGTCGCATCGGCTTTTTTCCAGCGGATTTGTGCTGGAGGAGGCCGACATCACCTGGTTCTTCAACCACTACGTGCGAAGTCCCGCCGACCGTGAGGACTGGCGCTTTGCGCCGCTCAACGCACCCGATGTGGATGGCGTAGCCCCGGCCTGGATGGGATTGGCCGAATGCGACCCATTGGTCGATGAAGGCGTGATGTATGCCGACAAGCTGCGTGCGGCGGGTGTGGCGGTCGACCTGGAAATCTACCGCGGCGTGACCCACGAGTTCATCAAGATGGGACGCATCATTCCTGAAGCTCGCCAGGCTCATGCCGATGCCGCGCGGGCGTTGCGCCAGGCCTTCAACCTCAACCCTGATTGCGAACCATGAAACGACAAGCCTTCCGTTTTTTTCACCGTCTGCGCGTCCGCTGGGCCGAAGTGGACATGCAGAAAATCGTGTTTAACGCGCACTACCTGACGTACTTCGACACCGCCGTGACCGATTACTGGCGCGCGCTGGCCCTGCCGTACGAGGAAACCATGCGCAAGCTGGGCGGCGATCTGTATGTCAAAAAGGCCAGCGTGGAATACCACGGCTCGGCACGGTTTGACGACCAGCTCGATGTGGCGCTCAAATGCGCGCGCGTCGGCAATTCGTCCATGGCATTTACCGGCGCGGTGTTCAGGGGTGAGGAACTCCTCATCACCTGTGAGCTCATCTATGTGTTTGCGGATCCCGCGACGCAAACCTCCAGGCCGGTACCGGAAGCATTGCGCACGGTGCTTACGGGCTTTGAGGCCGGTGAAACCATGGTCGATATCCGCACAGGGGATTGGACCAGCCTCGGGGGCGATGCAGGCAAGGTCCGCACGGCCGTATTTGTGCAGGAGCAGGGTATTCCGATGGAAATGGATTGGGATGAAGCCGACAACACAGCCGTGCACGCGGTGGCTTATAACGGCCTGGGGCAAGGCATTGCCACGGGCCGGCTCGTCCGGCAGGCGGATGGCGTGGGGAAGGTAGGGCGTTTGGCAGTCCACCGGACACTGAGGGGTTCCCACTTTGGCTTGGGCATCCTGAACGCGCTGATGGATGTAGCCCGCGAGCGCGGCGACCGGGAGGTCATGTTGCATGCCCAGCAAAGTGCTGAAGGCTTCTACCGGCGCCTGAGTTTCGTCCCGCGTGGAGAACCTTTCGAAGAGGCCGGCATCCTGCATTCTGAGATGGTCAAGGTGCTGTAAAACAACGTCTCCCAAACAGAGTCTGCAGGCCTTCCTTTGCAAAGGCGACAATTACGGCTCCGCCGGGCTTGGCACGCTCGTCCCCGATTCAAAGATTGAGAAAGCTGATCGATTTTCATGGTCAAGAAAAAAAGCCGTCTTGGCGCCCAGGGTAACTCCGCAGTTACCAAGAGGATGTTTGGATCAACCAGTGCCTCTCTACCTCGTGTATTACAGGATGAAGAGGCATTGGAAGCGTCTTCGATGCAGGCGGGTGTTCGTTCTCAGGCTGGCTTGCCTGCAGAAGTCACGCAAGGTAACTGGATTGTTGCGCTTCTTGCGTTCATGATGTTTCTCACACCAGCAATCGGCGTACCCCATGAGGAGATGCTGCAGGACACCTTGAAATCCATGGTGGTCTCGTTCTCAGCCATTGGCGCGGGTTTTGTTTTCTTCTGGCAGCAACGCCAGCGCCAGGAACCCCTGCGCTGGCATGCGCTTATGTGGCTGCCCTTATTACTGATGTTTTACGCCCTGGGCAGCATGCTCTGGTCACACGCCTATCTGGGCGGTGTGGAGGCGATACGATGGTTCATTTTTAGTCTGTTGCTATGGCTGGGTCTGAATACCTTTTCAAGGGAGCGCCTGCCTTATCTGGCTTTAGGGATTCATCTGGGCGCCCTCACGGCGTCACTCTGGACGGCGCTTCAGTTCTGGTTCGACTTCACCTATTTTCCGCAAGGCCCGAATCCTGCATCCACCTTTGTGAATCGCAATTTTTTTGCTGAATTTGCTGCGTGCACCGTGCCATTTTCGGCGTATCTTCTCGCCCAGGCGAAAACCCCGTCGCAAATCACATTAATGTCATTGACCGCCGCCTTCATCACCGTGGCCCTGATGATGACCGGCACAAGGGGAGCCCTCGTTGCGCTGTGGGTTTTGCTGCTGCTTATTCTTCCGGCAATCGCCATTTTGTACCGCAAGCAGTTTGCGTTTCATGCCTGGAAGTCCTGGCAAAAACTGTTAGCGTGTTGCTTGCTTGGGGGGACCGTTCTTATTTTGGGTGTGGTTCATACGGGCAACATGCATATTGCCCAGGAGCAGCGCGGTACAACAGCCTTTGAGCGCGCTTTCAACCGTACTGCGAGTATCTCGGCCAATGACGGCTCGCTGGGTGTGCGCCTCATCATGTGGAGGGCAACCTCGCGCATGATCAAAGCCACGCCTCTGACAGGGGTCGGAGCTGGTGCTTGGGAGGTGGACATTCCGCTTTATCAGGTGGAGGGCTCCCAGCTTGAGACCGACTACTACGTTCACAACGAAGTACTGCAGTTATTGGCAGAGTACGGCGTGGTGGGCTGGGCATTTCTGGCCAGCCTGCTACTTTATCTGTTGGCCTCGGCCTGGAAAACACTGCGAAATCGCACGGTGGAGGGACTTCGTGAAGCCCCACTGCGCGCAGTGGCATTGTCCAGCCTCCTTGCATTGCTGATCGTGAGTAATATCGGTTTTCCCTGGAGACTGGCCAGCACAGTTGCGATATTTGCGCTGGCCCTCGCCATGCTGGCGGCATCCGACGCGCGATTGGGGCTTGGGATGCGGTCTCTGACTTTTACACAGCAATTGCGCTGGAAGCCCTTTTACTCCCGGACTTTCGTCGCCGTCATGATGTTGTGCCTGGTTCTCACTGCGTACATTTCCCAACAGGCTGCGGTAGCGGAAGGCAAAATTGTCAGGGCCGTGAGACTGGCCCTTAGCGTTACCCAATCGCAAGACTTCCGCGATCCAAAGTGGAACAAGATCAAGCGTGAAATATTGAATCTCGTCAATGACGGGATAGCCATCAACCCTCACTACCGGAAACTGACCCCGCTGGTAGCCGACGAACTGGCCCGGTGGGGCGATTGGAAAAACGCTACCTGGATTTGGGAATCAGTGATTCTTTCCCGTCCATATTTGGTAGCGTTGATGTCCAATGTCGCCCGCGGTTATGCTCAGATGGGAAATAACGACAAGGCGTTTGAATTTCTGGAGCGTTCCAAAAAACTGCAGCCAAAGGCCGCTTCGGTTCGGTCACTGGAAGTTATTTTGCTGGGCCGCACCGGCAGAGAGCCTGAAGCACTTCAGTTGGTAAAACAATCTCTGGCGGAGGGCATCTATGACTATGACCTCCTCAATGCAGCATGGGCGCTCGGCGGGCGCAGTGGAGACTACGACCTTGCCATCCAGGGGATGGAATTGCGAAATAAAGGCTGGCCGGCCCTGGAAGTAGACGGCATGCTGAAGCTGGGGTACATCTATGCCTTTCAGAAGAAAGACGAGCCCAGAGCGCAGGCTGCTTACCAGGCAGCCTTGGCCGCAACCCCGGAAAATGCGAAAAATTCCACACTTCAGATGATTCCGCCAACCTACCGCCCCTGGCCTTAGTGTCGGCGTACCGTTTGCCGCCACTGAGTTGAGTGACTCTGAGCCACCGGGGTGGCAAGTGGCTCACTCGCAGGAACCGCCAAGGGCGATGGATGAGTTTGCTCTTCCATCAACACGCCCCAGGATCGAAGGCCTTCGCGCTCGTTTTGGGCACTGGCCAGTAGTACCGTACTGCAGCGCGTCCCGTAACCTTGTTCCTGCAGATCGACAAAGGCACCGGATAAGGCTTCTTCCAGCGCCAGCGGCACGCCTGTTGATGGCAGGTGTTCACGCTGTGCGCGTTGGCGGTTGGCCAGAGCGGTCCATAACGATACCCGCATCGCCTCGTCACTCTCGGCGCTGAGAGCCGTGGCCACCGCACGCTTGAGTTCCGCAGTTTTGGGCCAAGGCGTATCCAGCGCAGCATTTGACAAGCCATAGACACCAGGCGACAACGGCTTTGCTTGCCAGGCGTCGGCGCCAGGGCTAATTGGCCGGTTGGTGGTCCACATCCAGTCATTGCGATGGAAATCACCAACCACGAGGTTAAAACCGCTGTAAGCGCTGGCGCTTTCCCGCAGTGTCTTCCAAAAACTTGCTGTATCGCCCCGGCTTTCCAGCCAACGCATCACCAGCTCCCCCCGTGACCGGGAGCCTGCCTCAGGACGGCCTTCGCGCACATTGGTCAGAAAGGCGATCCTGCCGCCCGGGGTCATGCCCATCCAGGTGCCACCGGCGCGCACGTCGCGGCCTGAGAGGACTTCCTGCCCCGATGCAGTTTGCCAGCGGGCCAGCGGCAGCGTCGGCCTGTCCAGGAATTCATCGCGATTGGCCGCAATCACCAGCGGCCAGCGATCAGACATGCCAATGGCAAACGCAATCAGGCACATGTCAGGAGCTTCCGCGCCCGGTGCTTGGGATTTTCGTTGCACCCAACTGGCTTTTTCTGCGCATCAGATATCTTCTAGTAAAGGATAGGGCAGGGGCAACAGCTCCAGCGCCTCGCCTGTGGCGCTTCCCAGCGTCAGGCGGCCGTTACCCGCATCGGCGGCAGCAGACGTTTGCATCGACACAATGGCGTCAAACCCGCCCACTGGGTTGGCGGCTGCCGCGGCGACCAGCCCGCAAGGCTGCGTTGCGTCCGCAGCATGAAACACTTCCTGGCCGACCGACGGAATTCCGCCGGTATGAACGAGGTAAGCGCGCCGCTTGAGTGTGCCGCGGAACTGGCTGCGTGCCACGATTTCCTGGCCCGGATAGCAACCCTTCTTGAAGTTCACGCCGCCGACGGATTCGTAATTAAGCATTTGAGGCACAAAGGCTTCAAAAATGGGTTGCGTGATCATCGCAACGCCGGACTGCACGTCGAGCCAGTGCCACAGGGCGGTATCGATACGCGGCCCCGAAGGAGCCGATGCGGACGCTGGCGCGCACCAGAGTGCTCGCGACTGGCCTGCTCCGGGGTGTAGAAACACCATATTTGCACCTTCAATATCAGCCATTGACCATGCAGAACGGGCGCCACCAGCTATCGATTCAATAGCAGAACCCACGATGCCGTACAGCGCGAACTCTGCGCTGGCATCGGTCAGCCTGGCTTTGGCGCGCAGCACAAACATCGACAGGCGCTTGAGCGTGGCGGGCAGGATGTCGCGGTTGCAGACCAGCAAGACTTCTTCGCCGGCCTCGCCCTGGCGCTTGAACACGACAAAGCTGGCCTGCATGCGGCCTTTGGCATTGCAGAAGGCGGCCAGGCGCGCTTCACCAGTCCCCATCAAGGCCACGTCCTGCGTCAGCTGACCCTGCAAAAACGTGACGGCGTCATCACCGGAGGCACGGATCACGCCCAGGTGTGTGAGTTCGGCAATGCCGGAAATCGGGTGAGCAGCGGAAGGCAAGGTCATGGGGCGTTCACAGTCGATGGGAAGATGGGCTGAATTATCATAGGCCTCGGCTTTTGCGTTCTGTATTGAAAAGGTAGCTGGGTTGTGCGTCGTGTCTTTACAAGTCTGTTGATACTGGTATTTGCCGGCACCCTGCTGTTGTTTGGTGCGGGTTTGTGGTGGCTGCATGAACCGATGCCCTTGCGGCTGGCGCCGGGCAGCCAGGTGATAGACCTTGAAATCGAACCCGGTACGCCCGCCAGGGGTGTAGCCGATGCCGTTGTGGCCAGCGGCGCCGATGTGCCCGCGCTTTTTCTTCATGCCTGGTTCCGCTTTTCGGGGCAAGCCCGGCTGATCAAGGCCGGCAGCTATGAGTTGGTACCCGGCACCTCGCCACGAAAGCTGCTCAACATGCTGGTGCGCGGCGAGGAAGCCCTCAAAAGCGTCACCCTGGTTGAAGGCTGGACTTTTAACCAGGTGCGCGCAGCGCTACAAAAAGCAGAGCAGCTCGCGCCCGATACGCTTGGGCTGGCGCCCGAAATTATCATGCAAAAGCTGGGCAAACCGGGCGTGCATCCTGAAGGACGGTTTTTTCCCGACACCTACACCTATGCCAAGGGCTCCAGCGACCTGGCTGTGCTCAAACGCGCGGCGCGGGCGATGGACAAGCGGCTTGACGCTGCCTGGGCGCTACGCAGCCCCGACACACCGTTGAAAACCCCTGACGAGGCCCTTATTCTCGCCAGCATCGTCGAAAAGGAAACCGGCAAACCCGCCGACCGTTCACAAATCGGTGGCGTTTTCACCAACCGGTTGCGCCTGGGCATGATGCTTCAGACCGACCCGACCGTGATCTACGGCCTGGGTGCGCAATTCGACGGCAACCTGCGCAAGCGCGATCTGCTGGCCGACACGCCCTACAACACCTACACCCGCGCCGGCCTGCCGCCCACGCCGATCGCCATGCCGGGCAAAGCCGCCTTGCTGGCCGCCGTGCAGCCAGCGCCTACAAAGGCCATTTACTTTGTTGCGAAGGGCGACGGCAGCAGTCATTTCAGCAGCAGCCTGGACGAACACAACCGTGCCGTCAATAAGTACATCCGGGGCCAGTGATCTATGGCCCCCACGCTCGTCACTTCGTGTACGTTGCTGCCCCCCGAGGGGGTTGTCCCGGCTTGGGGCGGCCCGGCGCCGGGACTGCCCCTCACGCTCGTCACTTCGTGTACGTTGCTGCCCCCCGAGGGGGCGCTGCGCCTGCGGCCCGGCAAAACCGGTTCTGCGGCCCCTGCTTGCATTTCACTTTTGCTCACTTGGCGGCCTGGCGTTACGCGAATGACATCATGAGCAACAGACCTCTGAGCGGCCTTTTCATCAGCTTCGAAGGCATAGACGGCGCTGGCAAGTCCACGCACATTGCCGGCCTGGCCGAGGCTTTCAGGGCCGAGGGCAGGGTGGTCACGCTGACGCGAGAACCCGGCGGCACACCGCTGGCCGAAAAGCTGCGCGCCATGGTGCTGAACGATGCGATGGACCCGCTGACCGAGGCGCTGCTGATTTTTGCCGCGCGACGCGACCATATCGTGAACGTAATTGCCCCGGCTTTATTGCGCGGTGAGGTGGTACTGTGTGACCGCTTCACCGACGCCACCTTTGCCTACCAAGGGGCAGGGCGGGGTTTTGACCTGAAATTGCTGGCCACGCTGGAGCAGTGGGTCCAGTCCGACGAAGGCCTGATGGGCGACCCGGCCGGCAACTCGCCCATGAAGCCCGAAGTGGAAACCGTGATCGAGCCGCACCTGACGGTTTGGTTCGACCTCGCACCCGAGGAAGCCGCCTTGCGCCTGGCCGGCGCGCGCGTGCCTGACAAATTCGAAGCCCAGCCGGTAGCATTTTTCCGCCGTGTGGCGCAAGGCTATGCCGATCGGCAGAAAAGCCATCCCGAACGTTTCGCCCGGATCGACGCCGCCAGGTCCCGCGAAGAAGTCGGACAGGCGGTGCGCCAGGTCTTTACGGCCAAAGGCTGGCTGCCATGAGTGACGCAGACAACGTGAACGCACCAGGTGAATCGAACAACCCGCCGCTGGCGCCCTGGCTGCAAACCCAGCTTGCAAGCCTGCTGGCCCAACGTGGCCATGCATGGCTGCTCAGCGGGCCGTCAGGCCTGGGCCAGTTTGAGCTGGCGCTGGCGCTGGCCCGTGCCTGGCTCTGTGAAGAAGCAACACCCCAAGGTGCTTGCGGCCACTGCGGCAGCTGCCATGCGGTGGATGTGCATACGCATGCCGACCTTTGCATGCTGATGCCGGAAACCCTGTCACTCGCACTTGGCTGGCCGCTCGACGAAAAAACGCAGGACGACCTGGACAGCAAAAAACGCAAGCCCAGCAAGGAAATCAAGGTTGACGCCGCCCGCGAAGCCGTGTCTTTCACGCAGTTCACCCGTTCGCGCGGCACCACCAAAGTTGTGCTGGTGTTCCCGGCAGAGCGCATGAACAACGTCACGGCCAACACGCTCCTCAAGACACTGGAAGAGCCGCCCGGGGCCGTCAAATTCATTCTGGCCACCGAAGCGGCACATCAGCTGCTGCCCACCATCCGCAGCCGTTGCCTGGGCCATACCATGGTGTGGCCTGATTTCGGGGAAGCGCTGGGCTGGTTGCAACAGGAAATTTCCAACGCAGGTCACAGCAGCGGCAGCGGAAAAAAAACAGCGGCACCTCCTAAAGCCGCCGACCTGCAAACCCTCCTGGTCGCTGCAGGTGGACGTCCTGCCGACGCACTCAGCTGGGCACAAAACAGTCCCGCGGTGGAAGCCGCCCAATCCTGGCAAGCTTTGCCCAAAGCCATGGCACGCGGCGACGTGAGCGCATTGGCGGACTGGGCTCCTGCACAGGCCGTCGATGCACTACAAAAGCTTTGCCATGACGTGCTGGCAGTCCGCATGGGGGCGGCGCCACGATTTTTTCATGCCGGGGACCTTCCTGCAGCCCTTCCAGGCGCAGCAGGTAAGGTGAGCGGCGCGCTGTACGCGCTAGCCAGCTGGTCCAAAGAACTAACCGCCATTGCCCGTACCGTGGAACACCCATACAACCCCGGTCTGATGCTGGAGTCTCTGGTGAGCCGCGCCCGGATGGCCCTGAGCGCGAAATAGATGGAAATAGCGCTTTCTGATCCACAATTGCAGGCAACGTCACAGGCAAACCGATAAACTAAGGCCATGAGCACACCACCCCCCGCCAGTTCCTCCGGAGCAGCCACCGCCCGCCCCAGCGTTGTCCAGCTGGCCATCAAGGAAAAAGCAGCTCTTTACGCCGCCTATATTCCCTTGTTCGCGGAAGGCGGAGTTTTCATTCCCACTGCACGGGAATACAAGCTGGGTGACGACGTCTATGTCCTGCTGACTCTCCCTGAAGATACGCAACGCTATCCGGTGGCCGGCAAGGTTGCCTGGGTAACACCTGCAAGGGCAGCGGGCAACCGGACGCAAGGTGTGGGCGTGCGATTCCCGTCGGACGAGAAATCCCGCTTGCTTAAGCTCAAGATCGAAGAAATCCTGGGCGCGCACCTGGCTTCCGACCGTCCTACACAAACCATCTAGGCTTTGGCCTGAAAGCGTCCGGTGTGCTGATGCACCCGGCCTTCGCTATAGTTTTTATAGCTTGCTGCGCCCGTTTAAGTTGGCCAGCAGCCACTTTTAACCATAATTTTCCATCGCGATGTTCACTGACTCCCATTGCCATTTGAGCTTTCCGGAGCTTCAGGCGCAACTGCCGCAAATCCGCCAAGCCATGCAGGACGCCCAGGTCGACCGGGCGTTGTGCATCTGCACCACCCTGGAAGAATTCGAAACTGTCCACGGATTGGCCACCAGTTACGACAACTTCTGGGCAACCGTCGGCGTCCACCCCGACAACGAAGATGTACGGGAACCCAGCCTGGACGACTTGTTGCAGCGCGCCAGCTTGCCGAAGGTGGTGGGCATCGGGGAAACCGGGTTGGACTATTACCGTCTGGGTGACCGGACCGTGGCCGACATGGAATGGCAGCGTGAGCGTTTTCGGGTGCATATCCGCGCAGCGCGCCGGACCGGCAAGCCCCTGGTCATCCATACGCGTAGTGCGTCTGATGACACGATTGCCTTGCTCAAGGAAGAGGGCGGCACTGCAGGCCAACCCGGTTGCGCCACCGGTGTTTTCCACTGTTTTACTGAGACCCAGGCCGTTGCCCGTGCTGCACTTGACCTGGGTTTTTATATTTCCTTTTCCGGGATCCTGACCTTCAAGAACGCGGCGGATCTGCGGGAAGTAGCCCGGTTTGTTCCCCTTGACCGCATGTTGATCGAGACGGATAGCCCTTATCTCGCGCCCATGCCTTACCGCGGAAAGACCAATAATCCGTCATATGTGCCCTTTGTAGCCAGGCAGATTGCGGAGCTCACGCAACAGCCGGTTCAAACTATCGCTGAGGCCACCAGCCGTAATTTTGAACAGCTTTTCAGCGGGGTGACTGCATGAAAAATAACCTCATGTTTTACTTTAAGAAAATCTTATTTCTTGTTGTTTTTTATGGATTTTCTTCCGCTATGGCGGGTTCGTATGAGGATTTTTTCATCGCCATCAAACAGGACGACCCGGTAACTATTCAAGCGCTGTTGCAGCGGGGGTTTGATCCCAACACAATTGACCCAAAAGGCGAAACCGGGCTTTTTCTCGCAGTACAAGGGGACTCGCCCAAGGCTGCCCAAGCATTGATTGACTGGCCTAAAACCGACGTGAATGCTCTTAATGAGAAGGGTGAAAGCGCGTTGATGCTCGCCGCGCTCAAGAAGCGGCAAGATCTGGCGGAAAGGCTGATCAAAAAGGGCGCTGACGTCAACAAGACCGGCTGGGCACCTTTGCATTACGCCGCGACGAGCGGTCACCTGGCCATCATCAGCCTGCTGCTTGAAAACAGCGCCTACATCGACGCTGAATCTCCCAATGGAACCACCCCCCTGATGATGGCGGCCATGTACGGCACGCCTGAGGCCGTCCGGCTTCTTCTGGAGGAGGGTGCGGATCCCAAGCTCAAGAACCAGCAGAATCTGACCGCCCTGCAGTTTGCCCAGCGCGCCAACCGGCCCGACGCTGCAGAAGCCATCGCTGCAGCGATCCGGAAACAGCGGCCTGCCGGCCAGTGGTGAGGAGCCTGAAGCCCGTAGTTATCAGCGCTACGCAGCCGATTAAAAAAGGGGCCCACGAGGCCCCTTTTTTAATCGGCAAACAAATTGCCGTTGCAGCACCGCATCGCCACCGCTTAGGGTCATGCACACACCAGATCGTCGCCTCCACGCTGGCGTTTTGCCTGCAGGTAGCCACGTATAGCGATGATTTCCGGTCCGGCTATTGCAATAGCGGAGCGCAACTCCTGCTCGGAACAGCGCAACTGGCGCGTCCAGTAATTGAGTTCGTAACCGTCTGAAGCATTGATTCGCTGCCGGTCACGGTTGTTTTGGTTGAGGTGGGCCTCGGTCATGGTTTTCTCCATTGAGAGGATGAAGTTAATACCGTGTCAACCTATTTTTTGTAGGACTGCGCCGTGTTTGTTACGAAGCTTTTCAATGCCCTGGATTTGCCTCCGACCGCGGCAGCAGCAATGCAACAGGCGACTGTAGAAATACCCGTGCGGCCGAAAGACCGCGCCGGTCGGCGGCATGCACCTGGTCACTCAGCACATCGGGCCAGCGCGCAGCCTGCACGGCGCTGGGTAATTCAATATATGTGTTTGCCCAGCCTGCATCATTGGCGGCGTTGGTCAATCGCGCCGCATGGCGCAGCACGGCGGTGATGGTCATGCCTTCCGCCGCCCGCCGCGCAAAAGCCAGCACATGGCCGGCCGCCGGGCCCGTGACCTCAAGAGGCAGGTAATCGCCGCCGCAAAAGACGGCCGGGTAGCGCCGCCGCACGTCAAGCACGCGGCGTATCAGCGCCTGTTTGCCGTACAGCAAGGTGTCGGCTTGCCAGCCTGAGGTGGGTGGCCAGGGCAAGGCCAAACCCGCCTGGCGCACCGCCATGTCGACAGGGCGGCGGTTGTCGGGATCGACCAGGCTGAAGTCCGCGAGTTCGCAGCCCTGGTAGAGGTCGGGAACGCCGGGGCAGGTGAGGCGCAGCAGGGTTTGCGTCAGGCTGTTGTTACGCGCCGCCGGCGTGATCACCGCCAGGAGTTCCGACAGTTGCACCAGGAAATCCCGGCTGGCCTCGCCTTGCAGCAGCGCCATCAGGTAGCCGCGGCAGGCGTCTTCGTAGTCCGGCTGGGGCAGCATCCAGCTGCTGTGCAGCTTGGCTTCACGCAGGGCTTTTTGCTGCCAGGCTGCCACGCGTTCCGCGAAGGCGGCCACTGCCTCGCTGTCGCTGCTTTCCAGCCCGGGCGGCCAGGCAGCCACCAGCGTCTGGTACAGCATGATCCGGTCGGCCGGCGCGGGCGCCTCAAGCGCATCCAGGCCGGGCCGCGAAAGCCGCGCACACAACGGCGTATGGGCCGCGACCCAGCGGCGCAGGGTATCGGCCCAGAGCGCCGGCTGCTCGCTAAGCACCGCGAGCCTGGCCCGCGCGTCTTCACCGCGCTTGTGGTCGTGCGTCGCAGTGGCGAGCATGGCGCGGGGCGTGTCACGCACGCGCCGCAGCATGGCCTCATGGAAAGCCGCCGCGCCGGGCGCCGGCTCCTGCGGGTAGGAGCCGACCTCGTTGCGCGACAGCAGCGGGCCGTAGCGGTAAAAAGCCGTGTCTTCCACGGATTTGGCGGCCAGCGGCGGCGTGAGCTGGCGAAAGTGCCGCAGCGCCAGCTCCTGTGTTTCGCCTGGAGCCGCATTCTCGTCCCCGGCATCACCGGGCAAGAGCTGCAGCCGGCACGCCACTTCATCGAGCAGCGCATGGTCGGGCGCGGCCAGGGCTGCGCGCGCGGCCTGCAGTGCACTAGCGGCCACGCCGGCGTCTTCCGGCCCATAGCTTCTGTAGCGCCTGAAGGCCACCAGCACGGCCCGCAGCACGCGGCGCAGGGCGTTGGGTGAAAGGTCGCGCCCGCCCAGCGGCGCCTCCATCACGCAGGCGTGCAGCGCGCGTACCAGGCCTTCGAACTCGCCGCCGAAGTTGGCCTCCAGCAGTTGCAGCCGTGCCGCACCCACATGGTCGTCGAGCATGCGCGTATCGCCGGTCAGCTCGGCCCACAGCGCGCGCAGCGCCAGTTCGCCTTCGCCGTCGTGCAGCAGTGCGCCGACCTGGTCCATGAAGTCGTAGCCGGTGCTTCCGTCGGTTTCCCAAGCGGCGGGCAGAGCCTCGCCGGGCAGCAGGATTTTTTCGACGACGATCCAGGCCGGGCCGGCGTCCAGCGGCGCGGGCCGGCCGGCTTGCAGCGTGGCTAGGCGTTGGCGCAGCTTGCGCGCATAGGCGCCGGGTTCGGCCAGGCCGTCGATGTGGTCTATGCGCACGCCATCGATGAGTCCGCGTTCATACAGATTGAACAGCAGCACGTGCGTGGCCTCGAACACCTCGTCGAGCTCGACACGCACACCGGCCAGTTCGGCCACTTCAAAAAAACGCCGCCAGTTGATCTCTTCGGCCGCGTTGCGCCACCAGCTGAGCCGGTAGTGCTGGCGCGCAAGCAGCGCCTGCAACCGCTGCCGGCCTTCCAGGTCCCGGGCGTTGCCGTCGGCCAGCAGGCGCTCCATCGCGCCGCGGCCCTGCCGGCCGTCGGCAAGGCGCGCGAGCTCGTCATACACAGGCGGCGCCGTTTCGGGCGTGGCCGCCGTCAGGGCTTGCGCCACACCAGCAAACACCGGCGCCCGCGCCAGCAGGGTCGCCTGGCTGGCCGCGTTGAGCGGAAGCCGCAGGCTGTCCCGGTAGCTGAGCACCAGGCCCAGGTCGCCGCCGTCAAAACGCAGCGTGAGGTGGCCGGCCGCCAGGGCCTCGTCGCAGGGCTCGCCCAGCACCGGCCACAGCAGCTTGCCGCGCAGCCGCGGGTCGTCCACTTCCCAGTCGATGTCGAACCAGTGGGCCCAGGGACTGCGCCGGCCCCAGGCCAGGACGCTGTCCCAGTAGCGGTTGGCACCGGCCGCGATGCCCAGGTGATTGGGCACCAGGTCAACCACCAGGCCCATGCCGGCGCCGCGCAGGGCCTGGACGAGGCGCTGCAAGCCTTCTTCGCCGCCCAGTTCGGGGTTGATGCGCGTCGGGTCAATGACGTCGTAGCCGTGCAGCGACCCGGGCCGGGCCGCCCAGATCGGCGAAAGGTAGTAGTGGCTGATGCCGAGTTGCGAATAGTAGTCGACACAGGCCGCCGCCGCGTCGAAATCGAAACCGCGGTGCAACTGCAGCCGCACCGTCGCGCGTGGAAAGCTCATTCGGCGGCCTCCTGGTAGCCCGGCATGCCGGCCGGGGCCCGGCGCCGCGCGGCGGCCAGCAACGCCAGCCGCCGCCTGGCATCAGGCGTTTCCAGCAGCGCGGCCGCAGCGCGCGGCAGGCGCTGACGCCAGTTCGGATGGCCTTCGACCGTGCCCGGCAGGTTAGGTTGCTCGACGATGCCCAGCACGTCTTCCAGCGGCGCCAGCACCAGCGGCGCCGGCGTGCTGCCCACATAGGCGAGCACCGCGCCCAGCGGTGGCTCGTCGGGCGGATGATCGTCCGCGATGGTGTCTTCTTGCAGTACTTCCTGCAATGCTTCTTGCAGCGCGGCCTTGTCGGCCTCGCGCTCGCTGCGCGCGCTCTGCGCCACGCCGGGCTGGTTCCCGAGCAGGCCCAGTGCTTCGCGCCTGTCGATGTCGCGCCCGGCCCACCAGCCGGCGACCGTGCTCAGGTCGTGCGTCGAGGTGGTGGCCATCGCCGAAGCCGGCCAGTCTTGCGGCGGCAGGAAGGAGCGGCCCTCGCGCTGGAACCACAGTGCGCGTATGCCCAGCACGCCGGCCTCGGCCAGCTGCCCTGAAAACCCCGGTGGCACGGTGCCCAGGTCTTCCCCAATCACCACGGCGCGATGGCGCAGGCTTTCAAGCGCGGCCAGCCGCAGCAGGTCTTGCTGGGGAAAGCGCAGGTAGGCGCCGGCGGAGGAGGGCGCGCCTTGGGGCACCAACCACAGGCGGCGCAGCCCGAGCACGTGGTCGATGCGGATGCCACCGCTGTGCGCCATGTTGGCGCGCAGCATGGCCAGCCAGGGCGCAAAGCCCTGCTCGCGCAGCGCCCGCGGCGACAGCGCGCCCAAGCCCCAGTCCTGGCCCTGCGGCGCCAGCCGGTCGGGCGGCGCGCCCACGTTCAGTCCCGGCAGCATGGCCGGCTGCAGGCCCCAGGCCTGGCTTCCGCCGGGGTCGGCCCCGACGGCGAGGTCGGCCACCACGCCCAGCGCCATGCCGGCGTTGCGGGCCTCGCGCTGCACGCGTTCACGCGCCAAGCTCGCCTGCCACTGAAGGAAGCGGTGAAAGTCCACATCCTCGGCTTGATCGCGTACGAAGTCGCGCACGGCTTGCCCGCGCGGGTCGCGCACGGCCTGGGGCCATCGCCGCCAGTCGCTGCCGGCGCCGCCCTCCGGCCACTGACGGCGCAGCCACGCGTCGAGCGCCTCGAAGCAGGCGTGGTCCAGCAAGTCCTGGCCGCCGTGATCGCAAAACTGCCTGAAGCCTTCTTGGTCAGGCGCGGCCGTGCGGTGCCAGCGTTCGAACAACAGCCGCAACAGGCGCAGCCGCCAGGTAGCGGCCTGCGGCCAGTCCACCAGGTCACCCGCCTCGAGTTGTTCGAAGGCAGCGGCGCAGCCGGGCAGTTCAGCAATGGCTTGCCGCAGGGATGCTTCGCCGAGCACACATGCCGGGTCTATATGCAGCACATTGAAGAACATACGGCTGGAAGGCGCATAAGGACTGAAGCGTTCCGGTGCCGCGGAAAACATCGCATGCAGCGGGCTCAGCGCTAGCGCCGACGCGCCTTGCCGCGCGGCGGCCTGTACCAGCGATTCGATCGCGCTGAAATCTGCCAGGCCGCCGTCGTGGGCGCGGCGCAGGCTATAGACCTGCGCCGCCAATCCCCAGGGCAGGCCGGCCGCAGGCGTACTGCCCATCATGGCGTCGGCCACGCTGAAGCAGCGCTGTGGCGCGACCGCGAGGACACAGCGTCGGCCCCCGGCTTCCAGCGTGTGGTAGCCGGGTGTTTGCTGTACCGGGACTTCGGTTTTGCCGTCCTTCCCGGTCTTCAGCCGGCCTTCCATGACGGCAGCGCCGCCTTCCAGCTGCAAGCGGTAACGCGCACCGGGCGGCAGCTTGCCGGGAAGCGTGACAGCCCGGCCCACAGCGGCAGTGAGCATCGGCGGCCATTGCGCGCCGCTGTCCTGCGCACGCAGCAGGGCCAGGCTTTCCGCGCACTGCCTGTCGTCACCGGCCGGCAACTGCAGCGCCGCGAGCATCGCGCGCAGGGAGTCGTCCGCCACCTGTTGCTCTTGATCGAATGCGTCAGTCCACTGCACGGCGATACCGGCTTGCGCAGCCAGCGTGCGAAGCGCGGCGCCGCTCATGCCGGCTCCAGCAGGGCTAAGAAAGCATGGCCGGGCACAGTGCCGCTGGCCAGCGCCTCGCGCACACCGCCGCTGTCGAACAGCGTGTCGGCCTTTGGATGCAGCAGCAGGGCAGGCGCTTCGACCGGCTCAGGCGACAAGTTCAGCAGGAAGACCAGCACGCGCAGACCGAGTTGCCAGCGCGCCGTCACCGCCGCCGGCCCCAGCGCATGCGCGCCCAGCGCGTGGCAGTACGGCAGCTGCGGCACGATGTAGCGCTGCCGCAGCGCCAGCAGTTCGCGCACCGCGGCCGTCGAGGGATGGCCTTGTTCCCCGACGTGCGGCGGGATAGAGCGCGCGAAAGTGGTTTCGTCGTTTGGGTCGGGAATGGGGAGGCCGCTTTCGGCGCCGGCCTCGGCAAAGGCCGCGAACTCAGCACGCCGGCCTTGGCGCACTGCCTCGGCCAGCTCGGGCGTGCGGTGGCTGGTGAAGTACAGAAAGGGTTCAATGCAGCCGCACTCCTCGCCCATGAAAAGCAGCGGGATCTGCGGCGCCAGCAGTTGCAGGGCCTGCGCGGCCGCGAGCGCGGCCGGCGCGGCCAGTGTCGTGAGCCGGTCGCCGTGCGCGCGGTTGCCAGTCTGGTCGTGGTTTTGCAGGAACAGCACAAAGGCCGTGGGCGCCAAGCCTGCGCTCGGTTCGCCGCGCGCCGCGCCGCCGCGGTGCAAGGACGTTTCGCCCTGGTAGGCAAAACCTTCGGCCAGGCAGCGCGCGAGCTGCGCGGCGGGCGCCTCGGCATAGTCGCGGTAGTAGCCGTTTTTTTCGCCGGTCAGCAGCACGTGCAGCGCATGGTGGGCGTCGTCGTTCCACTGGGCATCAAAGCCGCGGCGCAGCAGCCCGGCGGCGTTGCCGTCGTGCTCGAGCACCAGGTGCACCCGGCGACCGGCGGGCGTGTGGGTGCGCACGGCCGAGGCCATCTCGGTGAGCCAGCCCTGCTCGGCAATGGCATGCGCCGCATCTATGCGCAGGCCGTCGAAGCGGTATTCCTCCAGCCAGTAGCGCGCATTGCTGGTGAAAAAGCTGCGCACCTGCGGCTGGGCGAAGTCGATGGCGCCGCCCCAGGCGGTGGCCTCGCCGTGCTTGAAAAAACCGGGCGCGTAGTCGTGCAGGTAGTTGCCGTCGGGCCCAAAGTGGTTGTAGACCACGTCGAGCAGCACCATCAGGCCGAGGCCGTGGGCCGTATCGATAAGGCGCTTGAGATCGGATGGCGTGCCGTAGGCGCTGTCGGGCGCGAAAGGCAGCACGCCGTCGTAGCCCCAGTTGTGCGGGCCCGGGAAGTCGGCCACCGGCATCAACTCGACCGCGGTGATGCCCAGCGCGGCCAGTGCCGGCAGTTTCGCGGCCACCGCGTCGAAGCCGCCCAGCGCGCCCACATGCAGTTCATAGACGACGGCCTCGTGCCAGGGCCGGCCTTGCCAGTTCGGGTGTTGCCAGCGGTACTCGCCGGGGTCGATGACCAGGCTGTCGCTGTCGACGTCGCCTTGCTGGGCGCGCGAGGCCGGGTCGGCCACCGACAGCGTCCTGCCGTCCGCCAGCTTCAGCTCAAAGCGGTAGGGCGTGGCCGGCGAACATTCCGCTTCGATGTGCCAGCGCCCATCGCCGGTGTCCGCCATGGCAACACGCCGCCGGCCGTCGAGCAAGACCTGCACGCCTGCTGCCGCCGGCGCCCACAGGTGGAAGGCCGCGCGGTCATTGCCCAGCCATTGGGCGCCCCAGGGCATGCTGAAGATTGCCTCAGTCATGGGCAGCCCCCAGCCCCCGGTTGGCGAAGAGCACCAGGCTTTTTCCTTCGACCACCAGCTCATCGCTCTCGACCGGCCGGCAGCCCTGGCCCGGCCTGGCGCTGTCGAGCAGGCAATGCCAGTCGGCGGACGGCGCGGGCACTTTGCAGGGGATGGGGTTCTGGTCGCCGTTGATGAAGAGCAGGGTGATTTCCGCCTGTGCTTCGGCGCCTTCTTCTTTTTCTTCCCCCTCACGGCGGAAGGCGCGCCGCATGACCAGCGCGCGGCCCTCGGGGTTCTGCCAGTCGTCGGGCTGCAGCCGCTGGCCGCGTTCATCGAACCAGTCGACCTCGTGCACGCCCTCCAGCACCTCGGTGTCGCCGTTGAGGAAACGGCCGGCCTGCAGCGTCACAAAATCGCGGCGCACCCGCGCGAGATGGCGTGTGAAGTCGCACAGCTCCCGGCCCTCCGGTGTTTCCAGCAGCTTCCAGTCGAGCCAGGAAATTTCGTTGTCCTGGCAGTAGGCGTTGTTGTTGCCGAGCTGGGTGCGGCCGAATTCGTCGCCGCCCAGCAGCATGGGCGTGCCCTGCGCCAGGAACAGCGTGGCCAGCATGGCGCGGCTGACCTTGCCGCGCAGGGCCTTGATCTCGGGGTCGTCGGTCGGTCCCTCCACGCCCCAGTTGGCGCTGTAGTTTTCGGCATGGCCGTCGTTGCCGTTTTCCTTGTTGGCCTCGTTGTGCTTTTCGGCATAGCTGACGATGTCCTGCAGGGTAAAACCGTCGTGCGCGGCGACGAAGTTGATCGACGCCCAGGGCTTGCGCCAGCGGTGGTTGAAGAGTTCCGCCGACCCCGACAGGCGGGCCGCCAGCGCGCTGCGCTGCGCCACGTCGCCGCGCCAGAAGCGGCGCACGTCGTCGCGGAACTGGTCGTTCCACTCGGCGAAAGGCGGCGGGTGCTTGCCGAGCTGGTAGCCGCCGGGCCCCAGGTCCCAGGGCTCGGAGATCAGCTTGAGCTGCGACAGCAGCGGGTCCTGCAGGATGGCGTCGAAAAATCCCGAGCCCGGATCGAAACCCGTGCCTTCGCGGCCCAGCGTCACGCCGAGGTCGAAACGAAAGCCGTCCACGCGGTAGGAAGTGGCCCAGTAGCGCAGCGAGTCCAGCACCATCTGCAGCACGCGCGGATGCGAGACGTTGAGGGTATTGCCGCAGCCGGTGTCGTTGATGTAGTAGCGCTCCTGGCCGGGCAGCAGCCGGAAGTAGCTGGCGTTGTCCAGCCCGCGCAGCGAGATGGTCGGCCCGAGTTCGTTGCCGCCGGCGGTGTGGTTGAACACCACGTCGAGGATCACCTCGATGCCGGCCGCGTGCAGCCGGCGCACGGCATTGCGCACCTCGTCGCCGCCGTCGCCGGGATGGCCCGGCTGGGCCGACAGGTAGGAAGGCTCGGGCGCGAAGAAGGACAGCGTGCTGTAGCCCCAGTAGTTGCGCAGGCCGCGCTCGAGCAGGAAGCGGTCCTGCACGAAGGCGTGGATGGGCAGCAGCTCGAGTGTCGTGACGCCGAGCTTCTTCAGATGGTCGATAAACTGCGGGTCGCTGAGCGCGCTGAAGGTGCCGCGCTGGTGCGGGCGTATGTCCTGGCGGCGTATGCTGGCGCCGCGCACATGGGTCTCGTAAATCACCGTGCGCGACCAGGGCACCCTGGGCTGCACGTCGCCGGCCCAGTTGAAGCGGTCCTCGATCACGATGGCGCGCGGCATGGCCGGCGCGCTGTCGCGGCGGTCAAAGCTCAGGTCGGAACGCGGCGCGTTGAGCCGGTAGCCGAACAGCGCATCGCTCCAGCGCAGGGGCCCCGACAGGGCGCGCGCATACGGGTCCAGCAGCAGCTTGTGATGGTTGAAGCGGTGGCCGCGCTCGGGTTCGTAGGGGCCATGCGCCCGGTAGCCGTAATGCAGCCCTGGTCCTGCGTCGGGCAGGTAGCCGTGCCAGACTTCGTTGGTGCACTCAGGCAGCGGCAGGCGCGCGATTTCCTTGCGACCGCCGTCATCAAACAGGCACAGCTCGATGCACGTGGCATTGGCGGAGAACACCGCGAAATTGACGCCTACGCCGTCGGGGGTGGCGCCCAGCGGGTAGGGCGCGCCGGACAGCAACCGTTCGGGGCGAGCAAACAACATGGGGCGTGTCCTCGCGGTTCAAACCGGCCCGGCCGGCGCATCCGCCGTTTCGGCGATATCGGGCGTGTCCGGCATCAGCATCAGCGTGGCCAGCGGCGGCAGCGTCAGCAGCAGCGAGCGCTCATGACCGTGGCTGGGCTCGGCCTGGGCGGTCACACGGCCGCCGTTGCCCAAGCCCGAGCCGCCATAGACGCCGGCATCAGTATTGATCAGTTCACGCCAGGCCCCAACCGGGCCGGGCACGCCGATGCGGTAGTGGTAGCGCGGCGTCGGCGTCATATTGCAGACCACCAACACCGGGGCGGCGTCTTCGGCACCTTCGGCGTCTGCGCGACGCAGCAGGGCGAACACGCTGTTGCCCTCGTCGTTGCCTATGACCCAGCTGAAGCCCTCCGGCGCCGCGTCGAGCCGGTGAAGCGCGGGCCGGCCGGTATAGGCGCGGTTGAGGTCGCGCACCAGGCGCTGCACACCGCGGTGCTGCGGATGGTCGAGCAGGTCCCAGGCGGGTGAGGCGTCGTGGTTCCATTCGGCCGGCTGGGCAAACTCGCATCCCATGAAGAGCAGCTTTTTGCCGGGATGGGCCCACATCCAGCCGAGGTAGGCGCGCAGGTTGGCCAGCTTCTGCCAGGCGTCGCCGGGCATCTTGCCCAGCAGCGAACCCTTGCCGTGCACCACCTCGTCGTGCGAGACCGGCAGCATGAAACGTTCGGAGAAGGCATAGACCAGGCCGAAGGTCATGTCGTGGTGGTGAAAGCGCCGGTGCACCGGGTCGCGCGCCATGTAGCGCAGGCTGTCGTGCATCCACCCCATGTTCCACTTGAAGCTGAAGCCCAGCCCGCCGTGTTCCACCGGCGCGCTGACGCCCGGCCAGGCGGTGGACTCCTCGGCGATCATCATCGCGCCGGGGCAGCGCTCGGCGACCGTGCTGTTGAGCTCGCGCAGGAAAGTCGTGGCCTCGAGGTTTTCGCGGCCGCCGTGGATGTTGGGCACCCACTCGCCGGCGTTGCGGCTGTAGTCGCGGTACAGCATGGAGGCCACCGCGTCGACACGCAGGCCGTCGACGTGGTAGCGCTCCAGCCACTCCAGCGCGCTGGCGATCAGGAAACCGCGCACCTCGTGGCGGCCGACGTTGTAGATCAGCGTGTTCCAGTCTTTGTGGAAGCCTTCGCGCGGGTCGGCGTGTTCGTAAAGCGGCGTGCCGTCAAAGCGCGCCAGCCCGTGTTCGTCGGAGGGGAAATGCGCCGGCACCCAGTCGAGGATGACGCCCAGGCCGGCCTCGTGGCAGCGGTCGACGAAGGCGGCGAAACCCTCGGGCGTGCCGAAGCGCGCGCTGGGCGCGAACTGCGACAGCGGCTGGTAACCCCAGGAGCCGCCGAAGGGATGTTCCATGATGGGCAGTAGCTCCAGGTGGGTAAAACCCATGCGCGCCGCATACGGCAGCAGGCGGTCGGCCAGCTCGCGCCAGTCCAGGCTGCGCCCGCCTTCCTCCAGGATGCGCAGCCAGGAACCGGCGTGCACCTCATACACGCAGATGGGCGCGGCGGCGGTGTGGCGTGCCGCGCGCGATTGCATCCAGTCCGCGTCATGCCAGGTGAAGGGCTGCGAGGGCGTAATGCGCGAGGCGGTGCCGGGTGGCTTCTCGGTCGCGCGTGCCACCGGGTCGGCCTTGTCGGGCAGGCGCCCGCCGTCGGGCCCCCAGATGGCGAACTTGTAGAGCTCGCCGACGCGCGCCTCGGGCACAAAAACCTCCCACACGCCGCTGCCGCCGCGTGAACGCATCGGGTGCTTCTGCGCATCCCAGTGGTTGAAGTCGCCGATCACCGCGACCTGGCGCGCATTCGGCGCCCAGACCGCAAAGCGTGTGCCGCCCTGGCCGTCGGCGCGCAACGGTTGCGCGCCCAGGCAGCGGCCGAGCTCGCGGTGCCGGCCTTCGGCGATCAGGTGCAGGTCGAGCTCGCCGAGTTCGGGCGTCAGGGCTTCCCGGGTTTGCAAGGCCGGCATGTCGTTTTTCATGCAACCTCCGGGGGCGCATCCGCCAGCAGCGCGCCGGCCAGCCGCGCCAGGCCTTGCAGTGGCACTTCAAGCCAGGCCGGCCGGTTGGCGGCTTCGTAGCAAAGTTCGTAGGCCGCTTTTTCGACCATAAAGAGCTTGAGCAGGGACTCGCCGCCCATTTCGCTGTCGGCCGGCGCGTGCTCGCGGTAGGCGCGCAGGAAGGCTTGCGCCGAAATGCTGTGGTATTCATCGAGCAGCCGGGCGTCCGGCGCCGCTGCGCCTTCCTTGCCGCGCGCCGAGAAGGCGGCCGCGTAGTCGAAGGAGCGGAGCAGGCCGGCCACGTCACGCCACGGGCTGGCCTTGGCGCGACGCTGCGCCAGCGACTTGCTGGGCTCGCCCTCGAAGTCCACGATCCAGGCATCACCCGATGAGACCAGCACCTGGCCCAGGTGGAAGTCGCCGTGAATCCGGATGGCCAGCGCGCCCGCCGCGCCCGCGGCCAGGCGCGACACGGCTTGGCGCAGGGCCTTGCGCTCTGCGAGCAAGGCTTTCGCCTGCGCGTCCGCTTCGGCGCTGAGCTCGTGCGCCGCCTGCAGCACCTTGAAGGCCGCGTCGAGCTGGGCCACGGCATCCTTGCCCCAGCGTGCCAGTACGGCGGCATCGGCGGTCTCAGGCGCGAAGGCCGGCTCGCTGCCGGGGCGGGCCAGCACGCTGTGCATTTCGCCGAGGCGCCGGCCCAGCGTGTTGACGAAGGCTTCAAACTCGTTCATGGGGGTGACGGTGCCGGTGGCGTCCAGCACCGGCAGGCCGCCGGGCTGGGCGGCGCGCTCCAGGATGTTCAGGGTCCACTGCCAGCCGTCGCCCTGGTTATGCAGGAAGCGTTGCAGCAGCATCAAGGTGTAGTGCTGCCCGTCGTCGCCCAGGCGCGAGACTTCGCCCAGCATCGCCGGCGTGTTGGCAAACCCGTTGAGCGTGAGGAAGCGGCCCATCTCGGCTTCGGGATGCAGGCCTTCGGCGACCTTGCGGATGACCTTGAGCACGACGGTGTCGCCAATGACCACCGAGCTGTTCGACTGGTCGGCCGAGATGCGGCGTATTTCCGGAGCCGCCGGCAGAGCGGCCTCGGCCAGGGCCGGCGTGGGGTCGAAGCGCACTTCGCCGTCGAGCGCGGGGACGCGGGCCTGGGCACGCATCAGTTCCACCATCTGCATCGCGAAGCGGTCCAGCGCAAAGGCGTCGGTGATGAAACCCACCTCCTTGCCGCGCCGCACACGCGCCAGGGCAAGTTGCTGCTGCAGGCCGGCCACCGGGTCGTCCTCGCCGACGAAGCCGACCGGGATCAGGTAGCGGCTCCGCTCGCCGGCCACCGTGGCGCTGACCTCGGCCAGCACCAGCACATGGCCGGGCTGCACGTCGGCCGGCGCGGGCATGCGGCTGGCGGTCTCTATGCGCACGCTGGGCGGGCCGTATTGCTTGGCCGCATACCAGCGGCGCTTGATAAGGTACTGCGGCAGCGCCTCGTTTTCCAGAATGCTGCGCGAACGGCTGACCAGCAGTTCCTCGATACCGCCGCGCAGCACCAGCGTGGCGAACTCGGGCAACGGCTCCGGCGCGGGCGTGTGCCAGGAGGGCAGGTCGCTGTTGGTGGCCAGCACGAACCAGTTGAAGCCGTAGGGCGGCAGCGTCAGCAGGTAAGTGAGCTGGCCTATGGGCGGGAAGGCCACGCCGCCCAGCATTTCCACAGGTACGCGGCCTTCGAACTCGGACAGGTCGAGCTCGACCGCCTGCGAGGTCGAGGACACGTTGGTCACGCACAGGATGGTCTGCGGGCCGGTGTCGGGGTGGTGGTATTCACGCAGGTAGGCGAACACCTTGCGGTTGTTGGGGTAGAGCAGGCGCAGGCTGCCGCGCCCGAAGGCCGGGTGCTTGCCGCGTACCTGCAGCAGGCGCCGCATCCAGTTGAGCAGCGAATGCGCGTCAATGTCCTGGGCCTCGACGTTGATGGCCTGGAAGCCGTAGACCGGGTCCATGATGGGCGGCAGCACCAGCCTGGCCGGGTCCGCGCGTGAAAAGCCTGCGTTGCGATCTGAGGTCCATTGCATGGGCGTGCGCACGCCGTCGCGGTCGCCCAGGTGGATGTTGTCGCCCATACCGATCTCGTCGCCGTAGTAGATAACCGGCGTGCCGGGCATGGACAGCAGGAAGCTGTTGAGCAGCTCGATGCGGCGCCGGTCGCGCTTGAGCAGCGGCGCCAGTCGCCGCCGTATGCCCAGGTTGATGCGGGCCCGACGGTCCTCGGCGTAGAAGTTCCAGAGGTAATCGCGCTCGCGGTTGGTCACCATCTCCAGCGTCAGCTCGTCATGGTTGCGCAGGAAGATGCTCCACTGGCAATTGGGCGGGATCTCCGGCGTCTGGCGCAGGATGTCGGTCAGCGGGAAGCGGTCTTCCTGCGCCAGCGCCATGTACATGCGCGGCATCAGCGGGAAATGAAAGGCCATGTGGCATTCGTTGCCGTCGCCGAAATAGGGCTGCACGTCCTCTGGCCACATGTTCGCCTCGGCCAGCAGCATGCGGCCGGGGAAACTGCGGTCGAGCTCGGCGCGTATGCGCTTGAGGATGGTGTGGGTCTCCGCCAGGTTCTCGTTGCTGGTGCCTTCGCGCTCGATGAGGTAGGGCACGGCGTCCAGCCGCAGGCCGTCGATGCCGAGCTCGAGCCAGAACTTCATGACCTTGAGCACTTCCTTGAGCACCAGCGGGTTGTCGAAATTGAGGTCGGGCTGGTGCGAATAGAAGCGGTGCCAGAAGAAGGCGTTGGCCACCGGGTCCCAGGTCCAGTTCGACTTTTCAGTGTCCAGGAAGATGATGCGCGTGCCGCTGTAGGCCTGGTCGTTGTCCGACCAGACGTAGAAGTTGCGCGCCGCAGAGCCCGGCTTGGCCAGGCGCGCGCGCTGGAACCAGGGGTGCTGGTCGGAGGTATGGTTGATCACCAGCTCGGTGATCACGCGCAGTCCGCGCCGGTGCGCCTCCTGCACGAAGCGCCGCACGTCGGCCATCGTGCCGTAGTCGGGGTGCACGCCGCGGTATTCGGCGATGTCGTAGCCGTCGTCGCGGCGCGGCGAAGGGTAGAAGGGCAGCAGCCAGACGCAGGTCACGCCGAGGCCGGCGATGTAGTCGAGCTTGGCGATCAGGCCCGCGAAGTCGCCGACGCCGTCGTTGTTGGCGTCGAAGAAGGACTTGACGTGCACCTGGTAGATGACCGCGTCCTTGTACCAGAGCGGGTCTTCGGGTGCGGCCGCGGGCCTTCCCAGCATTTGCGCGATGACTTTGTCGTTGGCACCCATGTTTCGCTCCGGTCAGGGCGGGCTGAGCCGCCAGATGGAAAAAGCCAGCTCGCCCGGATCCAGCCGCAGCGTCTGGTGCCGGCCCTGCAGCATGAAGCGCTTGCCGTGCACCAGGTCTTCGGCCGCGACGGCCGCGCCTTCGGTCAGGCCCCAGTCTTCCAGCGGCAGTTCGAAGTCGCAGCTGTGCGCGGCGTGCGGGTCCAGGCAGATTGCGACGAAGACGATGTTGCGGCCGCCGCCGGGCAGATCGGGCGCGGTCTTGGTGAAACACAGCACGTCTTCACCAGACGATCGGCAGAACTTCAGGCCCAGGTGGCTTTGCAGCGCAGGGTTGGCCTGCCGCGCCGCGTTAAGCAGCGTGACCTCGCGTACGATGTTGCCGGGCTGGTTCCAGTCGCGCGCGCGCAGCTGGTATTTCTCAGAATCCAGGTACTCCTCCTTGCCGGGCACCGGCTCGGCTTCGCAGAGCTCAAAGCCGCTGTACAGGCCCCAGAGTCCCGACAGCGTGGCCGCCAGCGCGGCGCGGATGACAAAACCGGCGCGGCCCGAGTGCTGCAGGAAGTAGGGATTGATGTCGGGCGTGTTGACGAAAAAATGCGGCCGAAAAAAATCGCGCGGCTCGCCTTGCGTGAGTTCGGTCAGATAGTCGATGAACTCCTGTTTGGTATGGCGCCAGGTGAAGTAGCTGTAGGACTGCGAAAAACCCAGCTTGGCCAGCCGGTACATGGGCTTGGGCCGGGTAAAGGCTTCGGACAGGAAGATGACCTCGGGCGACCGCGAACGCACCTCGTCGATCAGCCACTCCCAGAAGGGCATGGGCTTGGTGTGCGGGTTGTCCACGCGGAACACCTTCACGCCTTCGGCCACCCAGAACAGCACGATGTCCCGCAGGGCCAGCCAGAGCTTGGACAGCGCGCCGGGCGCGTAAAAGTCGACGTTGACGATGTCCTGGTATTTTTTTGGCGGGTTTTCGGCGTAGCGGATGCTGCCGTCGGGCCGCCAGCTGAACCAGTCGGGGTGCGACTGCAGCCAGGGGTGGTCTGGCGAGCACTGGATCGCGAAGTCCAGCGCCAGCTCCAGGCCGTGCGCCTTTGCGGCGCGGTTCAGCGCGCGGAAATCCTCCAGCGTGCCGAGCTCAGGGTGGATGGCGTCGTGACCGCCTTCTGCCGAGCCTATCGCGTAGGGACTGCCGGGGTCGTCCGCCCCGGCCTGCAGCGAATTGTTCGGGCCCTTGCGGTGCTTGCGGCCTATCGGGTGGATGGGCGGGAAGTAGAGCGTGTCGAAACCCATGGCCGCGATGGCCGGCAGCCGCTCCACCACGTCCAGCAGCCTGCCGTGGCGGCCCTCCGGCCCCAGCGAACGCGGGAACAGCTCGTACCAGCTCGAGAAACCGGCCGCGCGGCGCTCGGCGTCGACCTTGAGCGCGGCGGTATGCACGCTGAAGGTGCGCGGGTCGGCCTGCTCCATCAACGCCTGCAGCTCTTCGGACAGCAGCAGCGTGACCTGTGCCGTCGGGCTGCGCGCGGTGCCGAGTTGATCGATCACACGTTTCAGGCCGCGTTTGAGTTCGCGCCGGTCTTCCTGCTCCGCGCGCACGAAGGCCGCCTCCAGCAGCAAACGGCCCTCGCGCAGCTCGAGCGCCAGGTCCTGCCCGGCGGCATTTTTTTTGCTGATCTCATCCCGGTAAGCGCCGAACACGTCGGGCCAGGCTTCAATGTGGAATTCGTAGCGACCCAGGCGGTTCAGCGGCAGTTCGACGCGCCAGCGGTCATTGGCCAGCAGGCGCAGCGGTACTTCCTGCCAGTCTTCCTCATTGGCCATGCGCCAATGCAGGCGGGCGGCCAGCAGGTCGTGGCCTTCGCCGAAGATGTCAGCCTCCACGGCCAGCCTGTCGCCGACGCAGCGTTTGGCCACAAAGCGGCCATTGTCGACCGAAGGGCTGATGCGCTCGATGGCGATGCGTGGCGCCTGTAGCGCCGTGCGCAGGGCACGCCGGGCATCCCGGGGCCCCAAGCCCGTGCTTTTTCCGGCCACCGCGGCAAACACCCGGGCTTCGGCCCGCGCCAGTTCCAGCGGGCCTTGGGGCGCCTCGGCGGCAGGCCACAGCGAGCGCGCGGCGGCTAGGCCGTCAAAGCGCGCCAGCGCCGCGGCCAGGTCCAGCGACACCGGCGTATCGCCCGCGTTGGTCACGAGCACCCAACGCCCGGCTTCGTCCTGTGGCACTGCGGCGGCTTCCAGGATCGCGACAGGCGCATCGGGCGCTGACAGCATGCGCCATTGCTTTCCCATGGTCGGCGCGGCGGGCCGCGAGACGCAGAGCGCGAGGGCCGGCTTGAGCGCGAGGGGTGGGACGCTCATGGCAGGGCCGCCGTTCGCGAGGGCCATGCCTTCGCGCGACACCAGCAGGCCGTCGCCGGTGAGGGCAGCCAGCCACAGTTCGCTTTCGAAGCGTGCAGGCCCGCCATACGGACGTGGCGCCGGCCAGCCAGAGGACTTTTGGCCGGCGAGGGCCACTGTCGCGATCAGGGCGCCGAAGGGGCGCAGCCTGGCGGCTTCTTCGGCCAGCCACGCCGCGCGAAAGTCCCACCAGGCGCCAGAGGTGAAAGCGCCGTCGAAGCCGCAACCGACCAGGGACGCCAGGCGCCCCGCGGCAACGCCGGGTGTCCAGGCCAGGAATTTGCAGTCGGGTGACACCAACTTGACCGCCGCGATCACGGCCTTGAACACGGCGGGCGGCTCGTCGCCGCCCAGGTCCAGGCAGACACCGGCCCAGCCATCGGCGCGCACGGTCTCGATCAGGCGAGCCGACCAGTGCTCCTGCAGGCACCGCTGCGCGCGCGCGTCGTTGAGGTCGATAGACGGCTGCGGCCGGACGGCTTGGGCAAAGCGCGGGTCGGGAAGTTCGTCGCTTGCGGCAGCCGGAGGGGCTTCGCGCGCCAGAGAAAGCGATGAAAACCGCAGCAGCGGCGCCATGCCTGCAGATTTCGCGGCCGTCAGGACACCATCGGCCGCCGTGTTGGCATCACACAGCAAGTGGTCGAAGCCCGCGGCGGCGGCGTCGCGTATCTCGCTTTCCAGTTCCGCCGGCAGTCCGGCCGTGTCGGGTCCCGCGATGGGTTCGTAAGCGTCGAACTGGTAGATGCGGGGCCGGAAAAAGGGCATGGTGGCGTTGAAGTGGCGGAAGCTGTTGCTGTTGCCGGCGGGCACCGGGTGTTGATTCCATCCATTAACTTAATCCACCCGCCGTGTGGGCGCGATGTTTGTCTGGCGCGTCATGCTGTGGGAGAAGGCTTACGCCCATGGCGGATGCGATACCGGCCGGAGTGGGCGAGAGCGGTTACCCCGATCAGGCGATCAGCCGAAGCCGATCACGGGGTCAGCACCACCTTGCGGCAATCCTCTTCCTTCTTGTCAAAAATCTCGTAGCCGCGCTCCGCATCGGCGAGGGGCATGCGATGGGAAATGATGACCTCAGGCCGCATGCGGCCGCTCCCGATATGCTCGAGCAACTCGGGCATGAAACGTTGGGCATGGGTCTGACCCATCTTGAAGGTCAGACCCTTCTCGAAGGCATCGCCGAACAGGAAGCCGTGGATAAAGCCCGCATACACGCCGGGCACGCTGACCACGCCGCCGCGGCGTGTGGCGGCAATGCACTGGCGCAGCGCCTTGCCGCTGGAGCCCTCGAGCTTGAGCGTGGCGAGCGTGGTTTCCAGCGCGCTGCCCTTGGCCTCGAAGCCCACCGCGTCGATGGCCGCATCGACCCCGTGGCCTTTGGTGGCACTCAGGATGGTGTCGGCGGGATCCTCGTTCTCGTCAAAATTGATGGGGACGACGCCGTAGGTCTCTTCCGCGAAGCGCAGGCGATAGTTGTTGTGGTCGATCATAAAAATCGTCTCGGCCCCGAGAAATCGCGCCGACAGGGCGGACATCAGGCCGACCGGGCCGGCGCCGAAGATCGCGACGCTGGAGCCCGGCCCCAGCTGGGCATTGAGAGCAGCCTGGTAGCCGGTAGGCAAGATGTCCGAGAGAAACAGCACCTGCTCATCGGTGAGCACGTCGGGAACCTTGAGCGGGCCGACATTGGCCTTGGGTACACGCGCATATTCGGCCTGCCCGCCCGCGTAGCCGCCGTAGAGGTGGCTATAACCGAAGAGTCCCGCACCCGGGGTGGCCGACTTTTTGTTCATGATGGCGCCCCGGCCCGGATTGGTGTTTTCGCAGGCGGCGAACAGCGTCTTGCTACAGTAAAAGCATTGGCCGCAGGCGATCACAAAGGGCACCACCACGCGGTCGCCGCGCCGCAAGCCGGTGACGCCGGGCCCGGCGTCTTCCACCATACCCATGAATTCATGGCCGAGGATGTCGCCGTCCTTCATCTCCGGGATCTTTCCACGGTAGATGTGCAGGTCGGAGCCGCAGATGGCCGTCGCCGTGACTCTGAGCACGATGTCGTCGTCGGCCAGCAGCACGGGATCGGGAACCGTCTCCACACGCACGTCGCGGGAGCCTTGATAGGTCAATGCTTTCATGATGGTCCTTCCTGATCAGCGAAGATAAAAAGTCCGGCCGGAGCCGGAGTAAAAAGTCCCCCGCGCGGCATATCGGGACGCCGCGCCCCCCTGGGAGACCAGGTCAAAAGGGAATGTGGCCTTGTTCATCCTGTTCAGGCATGGCTCCGGACTCGCCTTCAATCAGCTGTTCTACCGTTCGGGCCTGTTGCCCCGCTTTATCGGCAGCCCTTCCTGCGGTACGCGCGAGCGTGGAGTCGCCTTTGGACAGGTTGACTGCCGCCAGCTTGCGCATCACCTCTTCGAGGTCCTGCAGGGCGCGAACGGCGCCCCACAGCGCGGCCTCCGCAGTGGCGACCTGTTCATGCGCCAGACTCCTGAGCGTGTAGGCGTGGCCGGTGTGGCAGCGAAATCGGACCGGCGCCTTGTCGTGCAGCTCCCAGAGCACGCCTTTGCATTCGGGGCAGACGATGGTCGAAGCCTCGGCGATGTCCTGGAGTTTTTCCGTCATGTTGCCTTCTCCTGTGCTGGAAAGATGCTCCTTCACGAGCTCCTCCGGCCTGCGCGAAATGCCCTGTTCAACGGGCTCGCCGGCCATGTCGGCGAGCTTGCGCGCCAGTTGGTCCACACCCAGGCAATGGTCGACCGCGACGTTCTGCAGGGCGGACAAGGGCATGCTGTCGGCCTGGGCCTCCGCCGGGTCCTGCACCATGGCCACGCCGCCGCAGCGCTTGATGGCATGCAGACCCGCGGTCCCGTCGTCGAGGTAGCCGCTCAGCACGATGCCGACCACGCGCCGGCCGCGGCTGAGGGCCGCCGACCGGAACAGCGGGTCTATGGCCGGCCTGGTGTGGTTTTCCTTGGGGCCGCGGCTCAGGCGGATGGTGTTGTCCTCAAGCAGCATGTGGTAGTCGGGCGGCGCAACATAGATATGCCCCGGCCGGGCTGCCTCGCCGTCTTTCGCATGTCTGGCCGGCAGCGGGCCGCTGGACTCCAGGATCTTGGGCAGGTGGCTGCTGCGCGCGCCGATGTGCAACACCACCAGTATCGAGGCCGGAAGGTCGCCGGGCAGCAAGGCACACAGCTTTGAAAGCGCCGCCACGCCACCGCTGGAAGCTCCGATCACGATGGTGTCGCGCTGGGTCATGGGCAACACACGAGGCGCCTAGGCGGCGGCGCGCGCGAGCTCGGTGCCCGGTGTCCAGCTGTAGGTATCCGAGACGATGGTCGACGGTGAGCCGTCCTTGTTCACCGCTTCCCGGTACACGATGGAGGACCCGCCTTCTTCCGCCTCTTCCACGAACTGCGTGAGTTTTTTGCGCATCTGCGTTTCTTCCGCCACCACCTTGCGCACGAATTCGCGCTGGCTCTCGAAGCGGATGAAGGGCGGCAGCTTCCCGTCCCCGAGCAGTTCGGCCGGGTCGCGCCGCTCCAGGTCCTTGAACAGGTTCATGGCCATCTGCAGGTGGCCAAGTTCGTAGTCGAGAAAGCGCTCCCAGATGGCCTTGATGCGCGGGTTAGCCTCCTGCTCCAGGCAGGCCGCGTAGTTCCAAACTTCGCAGGCCTCGGCCAGCATCAGTTTTTCAAGCGGCGATTCGTTGGGGTTCAGCATGGAGCCGTAGTGCGTGATGTGCTGCGACTCGACCGAGGCGATTTCGGCATACAGCTGGCGGGCCAGCGGGTCTGCGAACAGCGGGCCGATGTTCATGTAGTAGTCGTGCGTCTGGTATTCGCCGCCGGTCAGCGTCAGCGCATGCAGCTTGGTGGCCAGGGCGGCGTCGGGCTGGTAGGGCTCCAGCAAGTCATGCTCGGGCGCGCGGTGGTGTACCAGGGTGGGGCGGGCGGGCACGATGTCGGTGTAGCCCTGGGTGATGTTGTTGGCATCCTTGCCTTCCAGACGGTCCAGCAACGCGCTGTAGCGGTATAGATGGTCGAAGTCTTCCAGCAGCGCATAGCGGTAGCCCTGGGCCATGTAGGTGTCAGGCTCCAGTTGCGCGACCGCGGCAGTGACCTCGATCGCGGTCTGCTCGTAGCCTATGGTGGTCTCGATCGGCGAATGGTCGGCGCCTATCAGCCAGTTGATGGCCGTGGCCTGGTGCTGTTCCGCGCGCATCAACTGGGCCAGCTGCACGCGGGCGTCGGCGTTGCAGCGCAGCGCCACCTGCTTGGTACGCAGGGAGTCGAGCTCCAGGCCGTTCATGAGGATGATGCGCACGCGCGTGAAGGCGTCGTCGTCAAGCTTGCTGATGGGCTTGCCCACCATGTCTTTCCACGAAAGGCGTTGCCGCGACAGCGGTGTGCCCTTGTCCTGCAACAGGTTGATGGCCATGTTTGTGCTCCTGAATGGGATGGGGTTTGGGGGACTGCGGCGCTCAAACGGCAGGCGTGCCGGCACGTTCGGACACCAGGGTGGCCAGCCAGGCCTTGACGACCAGCATGTGTTCCTGCTCCTGGCTCAGCGCACCCAGGAACTTGCCGGTCAGCTCGGGTTCACCGGCTTCCTCGGCCAGCTGGGCCAGCAGTTCCCAGCCCGCGTTGTCGGCGAGTTCCGCTGTGAGGATGGCGTTCAGCGATTGGGCCAGCGTGGTGCGCGGGTCGGTCACGACCTGCATCAGGCCCATGGACGCCGTGGCGATGACGTCAGCACACGGGGTTTGTGCGGTGGGGTCGCCGCCCAGCTGCTCCATGGCTTGCACCAGCATCTGAAAGTGCGCCAGTTCCTCTGCGCGTATGCGCTCGAGCGTCTGCAGCGCCGTCTCACCCGAGATCGCCGCAAGCTCCGCCTCGCCGCCCTGGCTGGCGAGCGCTTTTTCCGCGGGCATCAGGGCTTCGCCGTCGCGGTCGTCGAGGGCCTTGTACTTGGTGATCAGCGCTTCATACAGCCGCGTGCCGCCACGCTCAAAGGCGATGCGTTCGCCGATCTTGTCCATGAAGATGCTGGGGTTGGCCCCTTTAAGTTTGGAAATGCCGGACTTGACCACACCCTTGAGCGACGGCGGCGGTGGTATGGAGCCGATGGCATCAGCTTCGGAGATATAGCTGACATGGAAGGCTTCGCTGCCGCTCATGTCGATGTCCGTCGGGGGCGAAAGCGTGGCCACGGCTTCGGCCATGGCTTGCACGCCCGCCGGAAATGCCGTCGCGCCGGTTCGATTGACGCCGAGAGTTGTCGCTTCCATGGGGGCTCCTCAAAGTAAAAATGGTTGTTGAAGCCATCCATTTTTCAAAATTGCTTGCCTTCGCCCTGTAAGACGGAGCCGCGCGCCCATGGAGGCCAAGCAAAGGCCCGCGCCAACCGGCAGGGCCTTATCCTGCATCGCCGGCCACGCCGGCCTCGGGCTCTGGCTCGGCCTTGCTGATGGCTTTGCGCTCCACGCTCAGCCAGGCTCCGAGGGCCAGACCCAAGGCCATGGCGCCATACACCCCGGCCATGGCCGGGCGCGATATCTCATGCTCAAAGCCGGGGGTGAGCCGTTTGGGCGTCAGGCGGTAGTCGACAAAACACGCGACCGCGCTGGTCGCCAGGGCGCCCGCCATGATGCCCGCAGGGGTCCGCGCGGCATCGCTGTCTTTGGTTGCGGCGGCATACGTGGTCGCCCAGAACACCGATGCGGCGTGGTGCGTAAGGTAGCCGGCTACCGTGTGCGTCATATCAGCCTGCCGTCGGTGCAATGCGCGGTCGCCCCAGTACCAGTGGCTGACCGCATTGAGGGGCGCCACGCCGCTACGTACTTCCCGACGTCCTGCCCGCACCAATGCCAGCGCGGACACGATGCTGCCCAGGCTGCCGGCGACAAGCCCTTGCTTCATGACTGCATTCCAGGGTTTCACCATGTACCTCCGGGCCTTGGCCCGTTCCGTTCATAAAACTTCTACAGTGGCCCGCGCGCGTTTCAAATAACGTAGTCATTTGCCGCTAAAGCAAATACGACTTTCGCCGTCAGGGCACGCAAAAGCGCGGGACTAATTTGTCGAAATGAGAATACTGATCACAGGAGCTTCGGGCATGCTGGGGCGCGCTCTGGTCCACAGCCTGCGGGCCGCCGGCCACTCCGTGCTGGCGACGGGGCGTTCAGCGCCCGCCGCGGGGAAGGGGGAAGCGGATTTTCTCAGGGCCGATTTCGCCGAACTTCCCGATGCCAACTGGTGGGAGCCGAGGCTCGCAGGCATCAATGTGGTCATCAACACGGCCGGTATCTTCAGGGAAAGCGGCAGGCAGACGTTCGAGGCCGTGCACGCGCACGGCCCGGCCGCGCTGTTTGAGGCCAGCGCGCGCGCTGGTGTTCGTCTGGTGATCCAGGTCTCGGCCTTGGGCAGCGATGCTGCGGCGCAGACGGCCTTTCACCGTAGCAAACGTGAGGGTGACGAGGCGCTGCGCGCGCTGGCCATCCCATCGGCCATCGTGCAGCCCTCCCTGGTCTATTCACCCGAGGGTGCGAGCACGCAGCTGTTCCATCGATTGGCTGTATCCCCAGTGCTGGTGCTTCCCCGGGGCGGGGAGGTGCAGCCGGTGCACATCGACGACGTGGTGGCGGGAGTGGAAAGCCTGGTAGCGAAACCGCCGGCGGGGTGCGCCACCGTGGCGTTCGTCGGACCTGTGCCCTTGAGCCTGCGCGACTACCTGGCCGCGCTGCGCAAAGGTTTGGGCCTGGGTCCGGCCGACCCCTCGATGTGGTTCACACTGCCCGCAGGTGTGTTCCGTGTGCTGGGCCGGCTTGCCGGATGGCTGCGCAGCAGCCTCCTGAACCGCGACAGCGTGGACATGCTGCTGCGCGGCAACACCGCGGACCCGCAGCCTTTCGCACGCCTGCTGGGGCGCGGCGCCATGGCGCCGCAGGCCTTTATCGGGCGTGACCGCGCGCCGGCGCTCCGCGCGCAGGCCGTCCTCGGCCTGGCGGCGCCCCTCATGAACGCGGCCGTGGCGGCCGTGTGGACCTGGACCGGGCTGGTATCGCTGGGCCTGTACCCGGTGGCTCAGAGTCTGCAGCTTTTGTCCGACTTCGGCCTGCAAGGCGGCGTGGCAGTGCTGGCGCTTTACACCGCGGCGATGCTGGACCTCGCGCTGGGGGTGCTCACGCTGGCGGCGCGCGGGCGATGGCGGCGCCGGACGCTGCTTTTCCAGTTGCTGCTGATCGCGGCCTACACGGTGATGATCAGCGCCACCATGCCGCACTGGTGGCTGCATCCCTTCGGCCCCTTGTCCAAAAACCTCCCCATGCTGGTGGGCATCGCGCTGCTGCTCGCATGGGAACAACGCAGGCCCTGACCATGGAATACCTGATCGTCAAATGGCTCCACGTGCTGTCGTCCACCGTGCTGTTCGGCACTGGAATCGGCACGGCGTTTTACCTGCTGGTCGCCGTGCTGGGCGGGGACCTGCGACTGACCGTGGGTGTGTCACGCTGGGTGGTCCGGGCTGACTGGCTGTTCACCGCGACGACGGCGCTGCTGCAGCCGCTGACGGGTTTCTGGCTGGTCCACCTCGCCGGCATTCCGCTGTCGACACAGTGGGTTGCCTGGTCGATCGCGCTCTACGCGCTCGCCATCGCCTGCTGGCTGCCGGTGGTATGGCTGCAGGTCAGGATGCGCGACCTCGCGGCGCGGGCCTTGAGCCACCACACGGAACTTGAGGATGCTTTCTGGCGCTGCTTCACGGCCTGGTTTCTGCTGGGTATCCCGGCGCTGTGTGCTTTTCTGGCAATCTTCTGGTTGATGGTGGCCAAGCCTGCGTAGCTCTGTTTTCGTCACCTTGCCGGAGCTTGCATCCGGTGAAAAAAGCTGGTTACAAGCTCTGGTCTGAGCTTTATTTCACATTTCACACGGCGCACGCCGCACCTTAAACGATGCCCGCGACCAGGCCCAGCTTGAGCGCTTCCTGCGCCGGCACATACCAGTCGCGCGAAAACACTTTTTCCTGGAGTTTTTCCAGACTCAGGCCGGTGCCCTCTACCAACTGGGCAAAGCCTTCCCGTTCCAGCCGCTGGCCGGATTCGATCTGCGCAATCGCGTCATGCAGCAAGGTCAGGGCACTGCGCAGCGAGCCATTGAGACTGATGTCCTTGCCGAGCTTTCGCTCGTGGATCAGCAGTTCGCAGTCGCGCGTCACAAAGCGCCGCGCGGCGGGGATCGCGGCCATGACGGTGACACCGGCGGAAAAGACAAAGGTTTTTCCCCAGAAGTAAACTTCGCGCCTGTCGTGTTCCTGCCAGAGGCGCAGTTCTCCGGCGATACGCCGGCCGATGTCGGCATCCCCGCCTGAGGTGCTGAGCTCAAACACCACAGGCTTTTCTTTAGGGACCTCGGCCTGCTGGCGGAAGAATTCGGACAGCATGTTTTCATCGAGGGGGCCGAACAGGCGGATGTCCGGCGCCAGGGAGGGCAGGGACGGCGTGGATGTGTTTTCGGTCATGGGCAGGTGATGGTTGTTGTTCCCGGCCGGCACGGCGGCCGCATGGTTCAATGACAGTGGAAGTAAATCCTACGGATGGCGCAGCACCCGCGAATGTAGGACGAACCCCTTCTTTACCTGCGGTTTTCCATGGGGTTCGGCGTCCCGCCGATCACGCTGGCGCAGGGCGGGGAAGGGCTCTTGCCGCAGCCCTTATTGGTAGGCCCCCGCCTACGGGGGCCGAAGGGCGCTCCTGACAGGAGCGCTGGCCGCCCTCCGGCGGATGCCCGCTGCACGGTGCCGCCAAATGGGCGCTGGCCAATCACTCCAAAACTCCAAACACTTCAATTGCGATGCGCCACATCAAACACGCGTCCTTTAAAGGCCGGCTTGTCATGCTGGGCTTCGGCAGCATCGGCAAGGCGGCGCTTCCGCTGATCCTTCGCCATATCGACATGCCGGCCGGGCGAGTCAAGATCATCTCGCGCAGCGCTGACAAAAGCGGTATCGCGCAGGAGTTCGGCGTCGACTTCGTGGTGCAGCCGCTGGATGAGGAGAACTTCGAGGCTGTGCTCGATGCCCATGTATCGGAAGGCGATTTCCTGTTGAACCTGTCGGTCGATGTGTCCAGTCTGGCCCTGATGATGTTTTGCTGGCGCTGCGGCGTGATGTACCTCGACACCTGCATCGAGCCTTGGCCCGGGCGTTATACCGACCCCGGCACGCCGCTGTCGCGGCGCACCAATTACGCGCTGCGCGAGGACGTGCTGGCTTTTCGCATGGACAAGCGGACCGGCTCCACGGCCGTCGTCACACAAGGCGCCAATCCAGGCCTGGCATCGGCTTTTGTCAAGCAAGCCTTGCAAGATATGGCCATCGATTCCGGGGTGGAGTTCTCCTCGCCGACCTGCCATGAAGACTGGGCCAACCTGGCCCGGAAACTGGACATCAAGGCCATTCACATCGCAGAACGCGACACACAGGTTGCGCGGCGCCGCAAGCGACGTGACGAGTTCGTCAACACCTGGTCCGTCGATGGTTTTGTTTCAGAAGGTCTTCAGCCTGCAGAGCTAGGCTGGGGTACCCACGAAAACCACTGGCCTGCGGGCGCCGCGCGCCATGGCTATGGTTGTGATGCCGCGATATACCTCGACCGCCCCGGTGCGGCCACCCGTGTGCGGAGCTGGACACCGCTGGAAGGTCGCTACCACGGCTTCCTGATTACGCACGGCGAATCCATTTCAATCGCCGATCATTTGACGGTGCGCGAAGGCGGACAGGCCATTTATCGACCGACAGTCCACTACGCTTACCACCCCTGCGATGACGCGGTGCTGTCGCTGCACGAACTCGCAGGAAAGAACTGGGAAAAACAAAATAAGGCGCGCATCCTTCGTGACGACATCACCACCGGAATGGACGAGCTTGGCGTCTTGCTGATGGGCCATGAAAAGGGGGCCTACTGGTACGGCTCCCGGTTGACGACAAAACAGGCTCGCGAACTCGCGCCGCACAACACCGCAACCAGCCTGCAAGTCGTGGCCGGCATATTGGGCGGCATGGTCTGGGCACTGAAGAATCCCCGTGCAGGCGTTGTGGAACCCGACGACCTGGATCACAAGGCGGTCATGGAAGTGGCTCGGCCTTACCTTGGCGAATTGACCGGAGTGCGCACTGCGTGGACGCCATTGCGGGACCGCAGTGCCTTATTCAAGGAAGATATTGATCCAGATGATCCGTGGCAGTTCGTCAATTTCCGGGTTGTCTGACGGTTTGGGAACGTGAGAATGTCATGTCTCTGCTGAAAAAAGAGCTGGGCGTCGCGGAGAACTCCTGGTACGAATCCAGCGTGCTGCGCGAACCGCCAGCGCCGCCGCTGGAGCGACGCGAAACGGCCGACGTCTGCGTGATCGGCGCAGGGTTGGCAGGTTTATCGGCCGGACTTGAACTGGCGCTGCGAGGCTACACGGTGGTGACTCTGGAGGCACAGCGCTTAGGTTGGGGTGCTTCCGGGCGCAACGGCGGCCAAGCCATCGTAGGCTTCGGGACGGACGGGGAGGCGGCCATCGAATCCCAGCTAAACGAAGGTGACTCCCGACGTGCCTGGGACCTCTCCGTAGAAGGCTTGGCTCTGATGCGCGAACGAATGCGGCACTGGCACATCGATTGCGACTACGTGCCCGGTTTTCTCAACGCATCGACCAAACCTGGTAAAACCCGTGCACTCCACGAATGGGCGGAGCGGGTGGATCGTCGCTATGGCTATTCAGTGCAATTGCTTGGCTCCGCTGAGATTGCAGAGAGAATTGCCAGCAAACGCTTTCAAGCGGGCCTGTTCGACGGCAACTCAGGCCATCTCCATCCGCTGAAGTATTGCCTGGGCCTGGCCCGGGCGGCACACCAAGCTGGTGTGCGCTTTCATGAGCATTCTCCTGTCTATGTCGTCGAGCAGGGTGCGCGCCCTTTGGTGAAAACGGCACAAGGCGAGGTTTCGTGCAGTTTCGTCGTCCTTGCTGGCAATGTCTACCTTGGTGAATATGGCGACGAAATCGCTCCTTCATTGATGAGCCGCATCATGCCTGTTGGAACCTATATCATTGCTACCGAGCCTATGGGCCAAGCACGTGCGAACGCACTGCTGTGGCAAAGACCTGCTGTTTCGGATAACAACTTCGTGCTCGATTACTTCCGGCTCAGCGCCGACCATCGGCTGCTGTTCGGCGCCGGCGATAGTTACAGTGGCAAGACCCCACGTGGTTTGGTGTCGCGCATCCGCAAGCGCATGCTCGCGGTGTTTCCTCAACTGGAAGACCTGGAAATCACCCATTCATGGGGGGGCTTTGCCGACATCACGATGAATCGCGCGCCCGATTTCGGACGCACCGGCAACAACATCTACTACCTGCAGGGCTTCTCAGGGCACGGCCTGGCATTTACCGGCATGGCCGGGAAGCTTGCCGCAGAAGCCATCGCGGGCCAGGCAGAACGCTTTGACGTTTTCTCACGCATCAGGCATCTTTCCTTTCCAGGAGGAGCGCTGATGCGTACGCCAGCGCTGGTCTTGGGGATGATGTATTACCAGTTGCGTGACTTGCTTAGCTGACAGGCAGGCGGCGTGGGAAGACTACTCAAGAGCACCAAAACTGGAAGCTCTTTCTATCGCTTGAACGACGTCATCCGTGGCCGCCTTCAAGGCAGAAACATCCATGATGGCCAACCGGATTTGTTCTTCCCCGGTGGACTCTTTTGCGATCGAATGGGCCTGCATGTTCACAAATCGAGTGAACGGCTTGTATGGAAGCAGTGCAATTTCGCGCAAAGACATGTCTTTGGTACTTTTCCCTACAGCGCCGAGAAAACTGTCCACGCGGGCAACGAAATCTTCCTTTACAAATTCGCGTAGCTTCCTGCCCACAAGCGCCTGCGGTTTCTGATTCAACAGCGCGGCCGCACATTTATTCGCCTCAAAAATGGTCCCTCTTTTTGACAGCGTCAGATACCCGACCGGTGCAAACTCAAAAAGGTCCTGGTATTTGGCACGTAGCGCGTCAGCGCGCGCGAGGGTTTCCCGGAGTACGTCCGTTTGGATCTGAAGTTCAATCTGGTGAACTTGCAGCTCATGAATCAGTTTTAAGCGATCAGTCTCACTAGAGGGCTGAGTCCACGACGTTTGAGATGCGAGTTGCTTTTCAGCAATAGTGCGCAGCAAGGCAGATGAAAGAGGGTGAGTAGCCATCGGAATGCATAAATTAAAGCGTCTTTTTAACAAATTAAAAGTTCAGTTACTACGTCGTGAGACATGGTCGCTTTTTAAATTGGTTACTCGATGTATTCGTTCCGGATAGAGCGAAGCGCTTCAATTTTCTCGCTGGCAGTATTCGGTGACTTGCTGTGATTTGCACGACGTCACGGGTCAGCGTCCAAGTCATTGCGGCTAATACGGCGCAAGGCTGATCGGGGCGGCACCCGATATGCGCTTGGACAGCGGGGTAATCCACCTAAGCTATTGGGATGTCTGGATAGCAGGTGATTTGCTGGGGGGCGGTGTGCGACGGCCTTATTTACTAAAACTTGGCTTGCTTAAATAATAGTTAACATAATATACATCGTGGAACACAACGCAAGCGATAAGAGGCAAGCCGTCCGGCTTAAAAGTAACCTCTGGCTTTATCCGGCACCCATCTAACCTAATGCTCCTGGTTATTCACGGCTTGCGTTTCCGGGCGCGGCTGGTCAACGATGGACAGGAGGAACTCGATATCTGCCGGCTTCACCACATGGTGATCAAAGCCTGCCCTTTGAGAGCGCAATCGGCTTTCCGCCTCCCCGTAACCAGTCAGGGCGATTAACAGTGCATTTTTTGATTCGGGCCGGCTCCGCATCTGTCGGGCGACTTCAAACCCGTCCATGCCTGGCAAGCCAATGTCAAGTATGACGGCATCCGGAATAAATTCCTGGGCGATATTGAGCGCCGACGCGCCGTCACTCGCAATTCTGACGACATAACCTTCCAGCTCCAGCAGCACCTTCAACGTTTCTGCGGATGCGAGCAAGTCGTCCACAACAAGGATCTTGCGGGTCGCTGTATTCACCGGCTTCGGGGCCGGTGGCACAGAGGAAACGGGAAAACGGACGTTACTGTCCGAAATGGTGACCGGAAGATGAAGGGATATCCGGCTTCCCTTGCCTTTGCCTTTGCTATATGCCTCGACTTTTCCGTTATGCAATTCCACCAGATGCTTGACCAGCGTTAACCCAATCCCGAGGCCGCCTTGCGCACGGTCCAATGCCTGATCGCCTTGGGCAAAAAGATCAAATATATGTGGCAGGAACTCGGGCTCAATGCCCTGCCCGTTGTCTGATACAGTAAGGGTAATGGCCTTTTCCCGCCGTGATGCGCTCAACTCAATCTTTCCACGTTGGTCTGTAAATTTGGAAGCATTGTTCAACAGGTTGGAAAGCACCTGTGACAGGCGCACCAGATCCCCTTCCAGCACCACCGCCTCGGCGGGAATGTTGACCTTCAACTCTTGATGCCTGGCTGCCAGCAACGGACTGCTGGCCTCTACAGCGCGCTCACACAATGTCGAGAGCAGGACAGGCTCCATGTGGACCGTCACCTTGCCCCTGACGATCCTGGAGACATCCAGAAGATCATCGATCATTCTGGACATGTGATCCACCTGCCGGGCAATCACATCTCTCGCCCATGCCACTTTTGGGTCTACGACGTGGGAGCTGTGAATGATGTGCACCGCGTTCCTGATCGGAGCCAGCGGATTCCTGAGCTCGTGTGCCAGCATGGCAAGGAATTCGTTCTTGCGCCGGTCGGCCTCCTGGACCAACGTGTAAAGCCTTGCGTTTTCCATGGCGATGGAAGCCCGGCCTACCACTTCGCTGAGGAGGGCGGCATCGGCTTGCGCGAAACCGCCGGCCTTGCCGAAAAGGATGAGCGCGCCCAACCGCTGGTCTCCGGCGACCAGCGGGCAGACGGCCATTTCCTCGTGGTCTGGCGGCAGTTCCGGCCAATCGGGCGGCGGTGAGGATGCGGCCGGCCCCGCGCACAGCTCGGTAGAGGGCAGGAACTGGATCTCCCGCGAAAGCATGGCGCCGCGGACCACCGCCGCCATGGACGGGCTCAGATCGCGATGGCATTCAAGTAACACCGGGCCAAGGGTGGGATCGGCGTCACCGTTGATCTTCAGGCAGCGACAGTGCAGCTCACCATGGTCGTTCAGCAAGGCGACGGCAGCCATGGCACCCAGGCCCGGCACGGCGATATCGGCCAGTGCATGGGCGGTGGCATCGATGTTGAGGGACATCGAAAGGCGCTGGCTGGCCTCGGCCAGGTAGGCGGCGCGGCGCGTCGCCTCCTCCGCCGCGGTGCGGGCCGCTTCCGCCCGCGCCAGTGCCTCGCGCTCGACGGCCTGCTGCTGCAGCTGCCGGTTCATGCGGTGCAGGTCGACGAACACCTTGACCTTGGATCGCAGCACGCCGGGCACGACGGGGGTCGAGATGTAGTCGACCGCGCCGAGTTCGTAGCCCTTGGCGGCTTGCGTTTCGTCCACGTAGGCCGTAATGAAGAGGATAGGCGTCTGCGCGGTCTTCTTGTATTGCCGGATCAGGCTGGCGGTTTCCAGTCCGTCGATGTCGGGCATGTTGACGTCGAGCAGGATGGCGGCGAATTCCATCTGCAGGATCAGGCGCAGGGCCTCGCGCCCCGAGCGGGCGCTGACGAGGTTCTGCCCCAGTTCCTCGAGGATGCTGCCCATGACGACGTGCTTTTCAGGCAGGTCGTCAACAATCAGGATATTGACGGGATCGGGGTTGAGCATGGTTGCCGGCTCTTGCGGCATGAGGACAGCACTCATCGGGGCAACCAGGCGCGCAGCACGGCCAGCAGGTTTTCGGTGTTGACCGGCTTGGACAGGTAATCCCAGGCGCCAGCTTCTATGCATTTTTCGCGATCACCTTTCATGGCCTTGGCCGTGACGGCGATCATGGGCAGGCTCTTGCCGGCCGGCAGCTTGCGGATTTCCTGCATGGTGACCAGGCCGTCCATCACGGGCATCATGATGTCCATCAGCACCACGCTGAGCTGGGGGTCGGACGCCACCTTGGCGATGGCGTCGTGGCCGTTATCGGCCCAGACAATGTCCATGCCCTCCTCTTCCAGCACGGTGGCCAGCGCGAAGATGTTGCGCATGTCGTCGTCGACGATCAGCACCCTCTTCCCGGCCAGCGATTTGTTGGCCTCGTGCAAGGCCCTCAGGGCGCCGCGCTGTTTTTCGGTCATGCGTGCCTCGCCCATATGCAGGGCGTGCATGACCTGGTCCAGCACCCGGGGAAGGGACCTGGATTCGCGGAACAGGTAGCCGTCGCGGGACTGCCAGGCCGGCTGATGCAGCGCGTCGAGGGGTCCCTCCCGCCACACCACCACGGGCAGCGGCCCGAGCGCGCGGCGTTCCGGTGAAGCGCGGCGCATGCCCTCGAAGCCCTCCGTCAGGGCGGCATCGTCGGTGACGGCGCATTCAAAGCGGGCGAAGTCTTCGGGCTTGACCTGTGCCAGCGACGCCACGGCCGTGCACTGCACATGGTTGTGCTGCAGCAGGCCGATGACCTCGCCGCGCAGGGCCTCGTCTTTCAGGGCGACCAGCATGTACCGGACCGGGCGCGACACATAGCGGTGCAGCTGTTCCAGCATCTCGTCGAGCACTTCCTTGGACGGTATCGGTTTTTCGATGAAGGCCATGGCGCCAGAGCGGTAGGCGCGCTCCTTGGAGTCGTCGGTGGAGATGACGCAGACCGGGATGTGCCGGACGCTGGAGTCCTGCTTGATGCGCTCGAGCACGCGCCAGCCTTCCATGTCGGGCAGGTGCATGTCCAGCGTGATCGCCGAGGGCTTGTACTCGGCCGTGAGCGTCAGCGCACCGGCGCCCAGCGGGGTGACCAGGCCCTTGAAGCCCTTGGCGCGGGCCGCGTCGAGCAGGAAGCTGGCGAAGGCCAGGTCGTTCTCCACGATCAGCAGCACGAAGTCACCGGGTTGTATGACGTGCCGGTCATCCGCGGCTTCATTGGCCAGGGCGCTGGTGTCCACCACCAGGGCGGCGTCATCAAAAGCGGGCTCCAGCTTCTCGAAGCCCAGCCGGATAGGTGCGCTGGGCTCGATGCGCTGTTCGGCGCTGCCGGGCTTGCGTGCGCCGCGCGGCGAGGCGTAGACCAGCGGCAGGTAAAGCACAAAGCTGCTGCCCTCGCCGGGCGCGCTGGACAGGCGGATCTCGCCGCCCAGCAGGCGCGAGAGTTCGCGGCTGATGGCCAGGCCCAGGCCGGTTCCGCCGTACTTGCGGCTTGTGCTGCCGTCGGCCTGCTGGAAGGCTTCAAAGATGATCTGCTGCTTGTCGGCGGAAATGCCGATGCCGGTGTCGGTGACGGAAAATGCCAGCACCTGCTGGGCACGGTTGAGCTCCTCGTTGTCCGGGCTCCAGCCGGTGAAGGCTTCCTCGATGGCCAGCGCAACGTGGCCCTGGTGCGTGAACTTGAAAGCATTGGACAGCAGATTCTTGAGGATCTGCTGCAGGCGCTTGACGTCGGTCACCATGGACACCGGCAGCTGCAAGCCGGTGGTGATCAGGAAGTCCACACTCTTGGCCTCGGCGACGTGGCGGAAGGTGCGCTCCACGTACAGCTGCAGGTCGGACAGGCGCAGCTCGTTGACATCCACAACCACCGTGCCCGACTCGATCTTGGACAGGTCCAGGATATCGTTGATCAGCATCAGCAGGTCGTTGCCGGACGAGTGGATGGTCTTGGAGAACTCCACCTGCTTGTTGGTCAGGTTGCCTTCGGAGTTCTTGCACAGCTGGTCAGACAGGATCAGCAGGCTGTTGAGCGGCGTGCGCAGCTCGTGCGACATGTTCGCCAGGAACTCGGACTTGTACTTGGACGTGAGCGAAAGCTGCTTGGCTTTTTCCTCGAGCGCCTGGCGGGCCTGTTCGACCTCCTGGTTCTTGCGCTCCACCTCATCGTTCTGCTGGACCAGCAGATGGGCTTTTTCCTGCAGCTCCTCGTTGGTCTGCTGCAATTCTTCCTGCCGGCTCTGCAGCTCTTGCGCCAGGGACTGCGACTGAGTCAGCAGGTCCTCGGTGCGCATATTGGCTTCGATCGTGTTGATCACGATGCCGATACTCTCCGTGAGCTGGTCCAGGAAGGCTTGGTGCGTCGGGTTGAAGCGCTCGACGGAGGCGAGTTCCACCACGCCCCGGACCTGGCCTTCAAAGATGATGGGCAGCACCAGGATGTCCATGGGCGCCACTTCGGTGAGGCCGGACGATATCTTGAGGCCCTGCGGCAGTGAGGAGGTCAGCAAGATCTTCTGCTTGTCAAACGCGCACTGGCCTATCAGGCCTTGGCCCAGGTCGATTTCCTTGCCATAAGCGCCCTGCCCGTCCGACGCATAGCTGGCCATCAGGCGCAGACGCGGCCTTTCCTGGGTGTAGCTCAGCACGTAGAACTCGGCCTGCTGGGCGCCCACCACGGGTGCGAGTTCCGAGAGGATCAGATGGCCCACCGCCACCAGGTCCTTCTGGCCCTGCAGCATGCGGCTGAACTTGGCAAGGTTGGTCTTGAGCCAGTCCTGCTCGGTGTTGACCTGCGTGGTGTCCTTGAGGTTGCGGATCATTTCATTGATCGTGTCTTTGAGCGCAGCCACCTCGCCCAGCGCCTCCACGGTAATGGAGCGCGTCAGGTCGCCCTGCGTCACGGCCGTCGCCACCTCGGCAATGGCGCGCACCTGGGTCGTCAGGTTGGCGGCCAGCTGGTTGACGTTTTCGGTCAGACCTTTCCATGTACCGGCCGCGCCGGGCACCTTGGCCTGGCCGCCCAGCTTGCCTTCTACACCCACCTCGCGCGCTACCGTGGTCACCTGGTCGGCGAAGGTGGCCAGCGTGTCGGTCATGCTGTTGATGGTGTCGGCCAGCGCGGCGATCTCGCCCTTGGCCTCCACCGTGAGCTTCTGATCCAGGTCGCCGTTGGCCACGGCCGTCACCACCTTGGCGATACCGCGCACCTGGCCTGTCAGATTGCCGGCCATGAAGTTCACGTTGTCGGTCAAGTCCTTCCAGGTACCTGCCACGCCTTGCACATCGGCTTGTCCGCCCAGCTTGCCTTCGGTGCCGACCTCGCGGGCCACACGGGTCACCTCGGACGCGAAGGATCGCAGCTGGTCCACCATGGTGTTGATAGTGTTCTTCAGTTCAAGAATCTCGCCTTTCACGTCCACTGTGATCTTCTTGGACAGGTCACCGGCCGCCACGGCCTTGGTTACGTCGGCGATGTTGCGCACCTGACTGGTCAGGTTGCCGGCCATGAAGTTCACGTTGTCGGTCAGGTCCTTCCAGGTACCGGCCACACCCTGCACGTCGGCCTGGCCGCCCAGTTTGCCTTCGGTGCCTACCTCTCGCGCAACGCGCGTCACTTCAGAAGCAAAGGACCGCAGCTGGTCCACCATGGTGTTGATGGTGTTCTTGAGTTCGAGAATCTCTCCCTTGACGTCCACCGTGATCTTCTTGGAAAGGTCACCGGCCGCCACGGCGGTTGTCACCTCGGCGATGTTGCGCACCTGCGCGGTCAGGTTGGAGCCCATGGAGTTCACGGAATCCGTCAAATCCTTCCACGTACCGGCCACACCCTGCACGTCGGCCTGGCCGCCCAGCTTGCCTTCAGTGCCCACTTCTCGCGCGACACGCGTCACTTCAGAAGCAAACGACCGCAGCTGGTCCACCATGGTGTTGATGGTGTTTTTGAGTTCGAGAATCTCGCCTTTCACATCCACCGTGATCTTTTTGGACAGGTCGCCGGCCGCCACGGCGGTTGTCACCTCGGCGATGTTGCGCACCTGCGCGGTCAGGTTGGAGCCCATGGAGTTCACGGAATCCGTCAAATCCTTCCACGTACCGGCCACACCCTGCACGTCGGCCTGGCCGCCCAGCTTGCCCTCAGTGCCCACCTCTCGCGCGACGCGCGTCACTTCAGAAGCAAACGACCGCAGCTGATCCACCATGGTGTTGATAGTGTTTTTGAGTTCGAGAATCTCGCCCTTCACGTCCACCGTGATTTTCTTGGACAGGTCACCGGCCGCCACGGCCTTGGTCACCTCGGCGATGTTGCGCACCTGGCCCGTGAGGTTGGAGCCCATGGAGTTCACGGAATCCGTCAGGTCTTTCCAGGTACCGGCCACGCCCTGCACATCGGCCTGCCCGCCCAGCTTGCCTTCGGTACCCACCTCGCGTGCCACGCGGGTCACTTCCGATGCGAACGAGGACAGTTGATCTACCATGGTGTTGATGGTGTTCTTGAGCTCAAGAATCTCGCCTTTCACATCCACCGTGATCTTTTTGGACAGGTCGCCGGCGGCCACGGCGGTTGTCACCTCGGCGATGTTCCGCACCTGGCCGGTCAGGTTGGAGCCCATAGAGTTCACGGAATCCGTCAAGTCTTTCCAGGTACCGGCCACACCCTGCACATCGGCTTGGCCGCCCAGTTTGCCTTCGGTTCCCACTTCACGGGCTACGCGCGTCACCTCGGACGCGAAAGAAGACAGCTGGTCCACCATGGTGTTGATGGTGTTCTTCAGTTCAAGAATCTCCCCCTTCACGTCCACTGTGATCTTCTTGGACAGGTCACCGGCCGCCACGGCCTTGGTTACGTCGGCGATGTTGCGCACCTGACTGGTCAGGTTGCCGGCCATGAAGTTCACGTTGTCGGTCAGGTCCTTCCAGGTACCGGCCACACCCTGCACGTCGGCCTGGCCGCCCAGTTTGCCTTCGGTGCCCACCTCTCGCGCAACGCGCGTCACTTCAGAAGCAAAGGACCGCAGCTGGTCCACCATGGTGTTGATGGTGTTCTTGAGTTCGAGAATCTCTCCCTTGACGTCCACCGTGATCTTCTTGGAAAGGTCACCGGCCGCCACGGCGGTTGTCACCTCGGCGATGTTGCGCACCTGCGCGGTCAGGTTGGAGCCCATGGAGTTCACGGAATCCGTCAAATCCTTCCACGTACCGGCCACACCCTGCACGTCGGCCTGGCCGCCCAGCTTGCCCTCAGTGCCCACCTCTCGCGCGACGCGCGTCACCTCGGCCGAGAAGGTGCCCAGCTGCTCCACCATCTTGTTAATGATCATGGCGGTGCGCAGGAACTCGCCTTCCAGCGCCTTGCCTTCGGCCTCCAGTGCCATGCTCTTGGACAGGTCACCTTGGGCCACGGCGCCGATCACGCGGGCCACTTCGCTGGTCGGGTGGACCAGGTCGGCGATCAGCGAGTTGATGGACTCCGCGGAATCGCGCCAGAAACCCGTGGCGTCGGGCACAAAGGCCCGCTCCTTGAGCCGGCCCTCCTTTCCGACCACACGGCTCAGGCGTTCGAGCTCGCGCGCCATGCGCACATTCTCCGAGACCACATCGTTGAACGCATCGGCTACCTTGCCGGGCACACCGGTCCAGTCTTGCGGCAGGGAAGCGCGAGCGTCGCCTTTCTTCAGGTCGGTCAATGCAGTCAGCACAACCTTGGTCTGTTCGGCCGCCGCATCGGCTTCGTCGAGCACGGCGTTGATGGCCATCGCGTTCTCCAGCCAGAAACCGGACAGCTTCTCTTCGGGCAGGCGTCGGCTAGCCGACGAACGTGACTTGGCCGACAGACCCTTGCAGCGGCTGGTGGTGGCGGCCGTCATGGCCGACAACTGGTTGAATTCAGCGGCGATTTTTCCATACACGCCGTCCCACTCCGTCGGAAGTGTGACGCCGGTCTCGCCCCGTCTGAGCGCGCTCAGAGATTTGAGAATGGACTTCAATTCGGTGTCGCGCTCCACCACCGAAAGCTTGGTCAAAGCTTCCATGTCATTCATCCTGTATTGGAGGTAACTTTTTGTAGAAACGGGTGCCGAGATTACTCGCGAAGATTCAGAATGACAACCAAATTACCCACTATTTCCCCAAGAGTAATCACAATGTGCGGCGCGCCCGTCACAGCAGCACAACTGTAGGCATTGGCTTACACAAACTCCCATTCGAGCGCTGTATATTTTGTAGTTACGTCCTCAAAACATCGCAGCCAACCTGTGTCGGCTGCGCGGCGTGGGTCTGCAGATTTCCCTGCAGTTTTGTCAAATCTCCATCGGCGGCAGCACCATGAGCAGTCAATCCAGCAGCACGGCAGAACAGGTAACCGGATTGGAAAAAAGCGAAGTGGAAGCGGCGAACTACGCGCTTCTGCGGCGGTTGGCCCCCGTGATACGCCATAACCTCGCAGGAACGCTTCAGCCGATTGCCATGGTGGCGGCGATGCTGGAGCGGCGCTTGCAAAAAGCGGATTCAGACCCGGAGACGCTGCTGAAAAATACACGCGACATCATTGCGTTGTCAAAAGAAGCGGCCGCATCCTGCGTGGACTTGATGAGCTGGCTCGCACCCAAGGAAAGCCGCCTGGTCAGCGCCGACACCGGCATCGCAGAATGCCTGGACATGGTGATGACGCAGCTCTCATTCAGAGGGTTCTCGGTGGTCGACAACACCGGTGGCCCTTCGGTGCAAATACCCCAGTCGGCGCTTCGCAATGTCCTGACTGCCGCGCTCATAAGCCTCACTGATGCGGCCGCCTTGCCGGGCAAGGTGCTTCTAGGGGCCGGGTTCGCTGACGGCATTCTTTTATTAAGGCTCGAATTGAAGACACTCGATGTACCCGAAGTTGCGCGCGTCGCAGAAAAATTGCCTTACCGCAGGCTGGAGTGGCACGATGTGCAAGCCTTGGCCCAGCAGGAATCGGTGCGCCTGACTCGCGAAGAGAACCGGATCACCCTGCTATTCGAAGCCTCTGTTTCAACCGATCCGCAGACGCTGGTGGAGATGGTGCAAGCCTGAGCGTCCCGCGCTTTCAGCCGCTTCACGCTTGCGGCGATTGCATGTAGGACGAAGGAGCGTATGCGCGGAACGCCTTGTGTGCGCTGGCAAACTGGGACCATGAACCCTCTTCTTCGACGTCTTGGGCGCCTTGCCCTGCCATGCGGCTTCGTAATTTGCGCCGCCTCTTTCGCGGTGACGGTCCAGGCGCAGCAGGCTCCCACCGCAGGTGCGGAATCCGGCGCACCAGCCCTGCTCGAAAAACACGCGGCGCTGGCCGGGCAGCTTGCGCAGAACGCCTACCGCAGGCCACTATTCCTGGAATCATCGGAAGGCGAAAATGCCGTGACCGGCAATGCCTACGCCGTGCTGAATTCGCCTTTTGCCGCGGTCAGCGGCGCTTTCAAAAACCCCAGGCGCTGGTGCGACATGCTGATCCTGCACATCAACACCAAATACTGCCAGGCGAGCACGGATGAGAGTCCGAGCGTGCTGAATGTGAACATCGGCAAAAAAACCGCTCAGCAACTGCAGGACGCCTTTTCGCTTCAGTTCAGCTATCGGCTGGCCGCCAGCTCGCACGATTACCTGGCGGCGCAGCTAAAGGCGGACAAGGGCCCATTGGGCACCCACAATTACCGCATCGAGCTGCACGCGACGCCGCTTGCCGATGGCAAGACTTTCATGCACCTGCGTTATTCCTACGGCTACGGTGTCGCGGGCCGCCTGGCCATGCAGGGTTACCTGGCGACGGCCGGCAGCGGCAAGGTTGGTTTCACGCAGGTGCGACGCGGCGCCGCCCCTGCTTATGTCGACGGCATGCGCGGCGCGGTGGAGCGCAACACCATGCGTTACTACCTGGCCATAGAAGCCTATCTCGCTTCACTTGACAAGCCGCCGATGCAGCAACTTGAGGCCCGCCTGCAGCACTGGTTCGATGCGACGGAGCAATACCATCGCCAGCTCCATGAGGTGAACAAAGAAAGCTACATGACCATGAAGCGCGCGGAGTACCAGCGGCAGCAAGCGTCATCCTGAGCCGAAGTGCCGTGAGACCTGGTTACCGCAGGATGGCTTGCGGTGGCACATTCGTGCCGGGTTCGCGAACAGGAAGCGTAGGCTCGGGCGGTGGCGGGTCGGTAACTTCCGGTGGCGTACCGGGCTCGGGCGGCACGATCAACGGTGGCACTTCCTGCGGAATATGAATACCCGGCGTTCCGGGTGGTGGCTGGGGAACATGAAGATGCGTGGTCATAAGCTTTCCTGATTCAGAGGGCTGCCGCCCGCTCCGGCGTCATCTCCGCCGGAAGAAATGCAGTGCCCGGAACCGGCCGCGCAACTGCGAGCGAACTACGAGCATGGCCAATGCGCCTGCGGCCGCGGCCAGCAGGGCCGCCTGGCACGGCCGGGCTGCTACGTGCGCCCCGATGGCATGGGTAAGTGGCAAGCTACGGCGGCCGCTTGCGCGAACATTGGCCGTTGAATCTATGGGCGGCAACGCGGCTGTATTGCCCAACCCCTCCGCCAATACAGCCTCCTCCGCCGTCTGGAAAACGTCCTCGTCCAACCGCCTTGACCTGGCATAGGCCGGCAAGTCCTCCGCCGTACCGGCAGGGCGAGCTGTTGGCATATTCATGGTCTGGACCCGGTGGTGCTGTCTTCCCGTCAGGCCGACTGCAGTGCTTCCCCCCTGGAGTCGTCATTGGCGGCGACCTCCAGCTTTCGGCTTTGGGTGCAGCAATAAGCCAGCAGGCAATCAATTTCTGTGGACTTGTCGAACACAGCGTCCACGCCCAATTCAGCGCAACGCATGCGCATCTCACGTGTGGCGTAGTTGCTGAAAACCACAATTTTCTGGGAGGACTTGCGCTCGCGACAGGCTTCCAGGATCCTGAGGCCGCTGCCTTGCTTGAGGAACAGGTCGACGATAGCCAGGTCCCATTGGGCTTCATGGCGGGTCAGCCATTCGGCGCCCTCATCTTCGGTTTCGCAGGTACCGACCGACTCCACAGGCGCCAGCTCTTCCAGGGTGCTGATCAGGTTTTCGCGGATGGTGGGGTTGTCCTCCACGAGGTAGGTTCGCATTTTCATGGTGAAGTACCAATCCGCAACAAGGGCAAGCAATGAGTAAGGGGCGTCAAGGGAAAAAAGGAATCTGGGCTCGTGCCGGTTTTCATGCAGTCAATTTACGCACTCCGCCCATGTCTTTATGCCGGAGGGACGAGCGTGACCTTGTAGGAGAAAAGGCCAGTGGCGGCATGGTGCCCGGCGAAAAGTCCTCAGATCGAGTAGCCAGAACAGATTTCCGCCAGCCCCAGTCTCTGTGCAGGCGGTAAGCGGTGTCTTACGCGAGGAGCGGAAAGCCCTTACAAGCCCCACCGGCATCCGGCTACTACCCATGCGGCCGCGGGCCCGTATTGTCCATGCACCACTGACCACGATTCATCAACCACAGGAAACCACCACCATGAAGCTGATGGCTGGACTTTTGACAGGCATGGCCGCGGCGCTGCTAACCGCCTGGCGAGTCCACGCCCGTCCGCGCGATATTGACCTGCTCCACGTTTTCCTGACGGTGCTGGTCTGTGCAACCGGCCTGTTCCTGGTTTCCATGGCCTTACCGGACAGCATCGCCGAAGTCCTGCAGGAATTCATGGCTTGGTGTCTGGCCGGCACGGTCGCTGCGCTGGGCTTGTTGGCTTCCGTCAAAGTGCTGGAAGGCTTGCTCGACAACTGACCGTCGCGCGGAGCCCGCGGTACCTGATGGCCGCGTCCCTTTCGTCTTGCATCCGCCTGTAGGCACCAGGCCCCAGGCGGAGTTTCTTTTTTACAAGGATGTTCATGCCGCCCTCCAAGCGCAACACTGCCAACTTTCACCGGAACACGGACGGCGCCAAAGATAAAAAGACCCAGCTCGAAAGCTTTACCGCGGGCGGCGTCCCGGTGCTGACGACAAACCAGGGCCTGCAGATCCCGGACAACCACAACTCTCTCAAAGCCGGCGTACGTGGTCCTACTTTGCTGGAGGATTTCATCCTCCGCGAGAAAATCACGCACTTTGATCATGAGCGTATTCCGGAGCGCGCCGTGCATGCGCGCGGTTCTGGCGCACACGGATATTTCAAGCCCTACAAATCCATGGTGCAGTACACCAGTGCAGCTTTCCTCCAGGATCCGGATGTGGAAACACCCGTATTCGTGCGCTTTTCCACCGTGGCCGGCTCCAGAGGCTCGGCGGACACAGTGCGCGACGTGCGCGGATTCGCCGTGAAGTTCTATACCTCGGAAGGCAATTACGACTTGGTTGGCAACAACATTCCTGTTTTTTTTATCCAGGATGCCATCAAGTTCCCGGACCTGATCCATGCTGTCAAGCCTGAGCCGCATCATGAAATGCCCCAGGCAGCCAGCGCCCATGACACCTTCTGGGATTTTGCTTCGCTGATGCCTGAGTCCACACATATGCTGATGTGGGCGATGTCAGACCGGGCCATCCCGCGCAGTCTTCGCATGATGGAAGGGTTTGGTGTGCACGCCTTTCGCTTCATCAATGCGCGCGGTGGCGTTTTTTTTGTGAAATTCCACTGGAAACCCAAGCTGGGGGTGCATGGGCTGGCGTGGGACGAAGCACAAAAGATCGCCGGCAAGGACCCCGACTTTCACAGGCGCGACCTGTGGGAGGCGATTGAAAGTGGCAACTTTCCTGAGTGGGAGTTGGGCGTGCAGATCGTGGACGAAGGCAAGGAGGAGGAGCTGGGGTTCGACATCCTCGATCCAACCAAGCTGATTCCTGAGGCGCAGGTGCCGGTGCAACTTATCGGCAAGATGGTGCTCAACCGCAATCCGGACAACTTCTTTGCCGAAACCGAACAGGTAGCCTTTCACCCCGGGCACCTGGTGCCGGGCATCGATTTTTCCAGCGACCCGTTGTTGCAGGGCCGGCTTTTCTCATACACAGACACTCAACTATCGCGCCTGGGTGGCGCCAACTTCCATGAGATCCCGATCAACCGGCCCGTCTGTCCCATGCACAATTTCCAGCGGGACGGCATGCACCGCCAAACCATCAGCAAGGGACGGGTCGCCTACGAGCCCAACACGTTAGGCAGTGGGGCCGAGTTCAGGGTGGATGGGGGGGCGCAAGGTTTTCAGTCTTACCCTGAGCTGCTGGAGCCGCCGAAAATACGCCGCCGCAGCCCGTCGTTTGACGACCACTTCTCCCAAGCCGCCCTTTTCTGGAACAGCCAGAGCGCAGTAGAAAAAGACCACATCGTTGCGGCTTTCCGGTTTGAGCTGTCAAAGGTGGAGGTCCCCGAAATCCGCCAGCGGATCGTGGACAACCTCGCACATGTGGATCTGAAGCTGGCAACTCGCGTTGCAACGCCACTGGGCATCAAGCCTCCCGACCCCAAGGCCGCTGCCGGCAGGCTGGGTTTTCGTGATCACCGAATAACCAGCAAAGTAGAAGAAGACCCGGCACTGCGCATGGTGGGCCGCACCGGTGGCAATGTCAAAACACGCAAGGTGGCGATCCTCGTGGCTGACGGCGTCGAGGCCGCTGCTCTCAAGCGCCTCCAGCAGGACCTGGTAGAAGCCGGCGCCCAGTGCAAGCTCGTTGCACCGCATCTTGGCACCATCAACACATCCTCGGGCCGGCAGCTGGCTGTGGACCATACCTTCACCAACATGCCCTCCGTGATGTTTGATGCAGTGCTGATTCCTGGGGGAAACGAAAGTGCGTCCATTCTGGGCGCTATGGGCGAAGCCGTTCATTTTGTGCTGGAAGCCTATAAGCATTGCAAGACAATTTGTGCCCTCAATGAGGGTGTCCAGCTGTTGAGCACTTTGGGCTTCAGTTTGGGTAAAGATCCGGATACGCTCAGCGTGCCTACATTGGGGGTAATCATTGCCGATGCGCGCAAAGTGTCCGATGGTCAGGTATCGCAGGATTTCATGGCGGCTATTGCCATGCACCGCCATTGGGACCGGTTGAATGTCGACGCCATTCCGGCGTAATAACGCCGGAGACAACCCCAGGCGCTTCAGGGCTGCAATGCAAGCCGGTGCACAAAGGCCGGCGGATTCATCTGCAAAGGCCGGTGCTGCACCGCCGCCCAGTGGTCTTTCATATCGCGATAGCGCCCGGAAAACACCAGGCCGCTCTGTCCTGTCTGGTAAATAAAACGTGAATTTTCCAGGTCTGCAAGGTCGTATATGGCGCGCAGCGAGGCGGCCTGCCGGTTGGCAAAGGGCATGGCGTCACCCGCATCCCAGTATTGGCCAACGTTGACCGTAAAAATGTCGCCGCCAGTGGGAACACGGACATCGAAAAATCTGGCAAGCCAGGGAACATTGCCAAATGGTTTGTGGATCGACAGCGCCGGGTGCGCCCTGCCCCAGGTCCATGTCTCCACGTCTTTGCCATACGCTGTCTGCAGGCGATCCAGCGCACGGTCCACTGCGGCGGCAGACGGGGCCGCGCAACCGGCCGCACCGCACCACGCTGTATCGTTACGCTCCAGGATATCTTCCAGCGCGCTCCTGAAATGGCGCTTGCCATAGATGGCCTTGAACGCAGGCTCGCCCAGCTTTGCGCCGACGATGCCCCGCGTCAATTCGTCTGCCCAGGCCGCAAACACCAGTGGTGCCGCGTGGTCGGCGCGCATGGTCCCGTCAAATCCTTCCATTTTGCGGCGTACCGCTTCTGCCAGCGCATGACCGGAAGGCTGTGACAGCGTTTTTTGCAGGAAAGGCAGAAGCCGCACCGTGGCCGCTGAGAGCTGGTCGCCTTGTATTTTCTGCATGGACTCCATGGTGTGGCTGGGCGTTGCAGCCAGCAATTGCTCGATGCGGTTGTAGCGGTAGGGTACGGTCCAGTCCTGCCCTATAAAAAAGGGATAGTCAGCCGGGGTAATGCGCTGGTTTGCCGTAGATAACCAGCCTTTGGCCTCAATCGCAGAACTGGCAGCCTCGGGCGTCTGGGCATAAGGCACCCAGCCGGCCCATTCGTACCGCGACTCCCATCCGGGAGATGGCGCGGTCCCGAGTATGTCGTTATCGGGTTTTCGCAGCGGTACCTTGCCGACAGCCTTGAAGCCGGTACGGCCAAAGACATCCGCGGTCACAACGTTCTGCATCGGTGAGTGGTAGGCCGCAAAAGCTGCAATCAACTCCTGCACAGACTGTGCTCGATTGGCACGCAGGCCTGCCAGCACGGTCTGATTATCGGCGTCCAATGCGCTCCAACGCAGCGCGACCACATATTTGCGGATATCGAGCAGGTCTGCATGCGACTTCTGCACATCGCTGAGAACAGGGCCGTGGCGGCTTTCACGCACGTTCAGCACCACGTCGGGCTGCCCTTTTACCCTGATGGTTTCGCTGCGGACCTTGAAATCCTCCCAAGCCATCTCGGCATTTGCACCACCGGTGCCGGGTATGCGGTACTGCTGCGCGTTGGCGGGATTGATCTGCTCGAGATACAAATCCTGAACATCCGGGGCGGTATTGGTGAACCCCCAGGCCACCTTCCCGGTATGCCCCATCACGACAAACGGCAGACCGGGCAATGTCGCGCCGATCACATCCAGCGCCGGCGTGCCTGCGTTTCCGGCCATCTTGTCTGCGGGGGCCTGTAACCGCGCAAAATACCAGATCGCCGGTGCCGACAGCCCCAGATGCGGATCGTTGGCAAGCAGGGGCTTGCCGGTGCTGGTGCGGGAACCCGCAACGACCCAGTTATTGGAGCCCTTTCCCTCTACGTCACCAAGCGCCAAAGCCCAGTCGTTGATGCCGGAAGCCAGCGAAGCCATGTGCAGGGGCAGACTTTCATCGTCGAATAGCCACCCAGCCCCTGATTTATGGGCGTTATTAGCTATCTTTTTTGTAGCATCCGGGAGATCGGCCCGGTACACACCTAAACCCGCGTACAGCTTGGCGAGGTCTACTTTTGAGGCAGGTTGTTCGCCCGGATAAGGTGGGAACAACTGCTGGAGTTCCGCAGGCTTCAGTAGCCGGGCCGCTGACAGGCGCGCGAACTCGGTGCCCCAGTTGCCCCCCAGGTCCAGCGCCATCATGAGCGACCATGCAACACTGTCCACGGGAGACCAGGCCTTGCCGGAAACGCCTCCAGGTTTGACGCCCACGATATGGAACTCAGGCGGCAGCGCCTGCGAAGATCCCTCATAAAAAGCATTGATGCCGTCGCTGTAGGCCTGCATGGCATCGCGCCCCTCGGCCGGCAGGTTCTGCCATTGGCGCTCAGCGGCCCGCACAACACCCAGGGTACGCAGCAACTTGTCGGTCTCCAGCGTGGCCGGGCCAAACACCTCGGACAGTTCGCCGTGCATGACACGCCGGTTGAACTCCAGCTGCCAGCCACGCTCCTGTGCATGAACATAACCGAGGGCAAACCAGGTGTCGCGGGGCGACTGGGCCTTGATGTGGGTGACATCTGCCGCGTCACGCGCAACGGATACAGGGCCGCGCAAACCCGCAACCCGGAGCTCACCATCCAGTGCCGGGAAGGTGCGGTAAATATAGAAACCCGCCGCAGTTGCGGCGATCAGCAGCAACAGCAGCAGCACCGCAGAAATCCGTTTGAACCAGACCAGCATCGTGTCCTATCAGGTGATTGAATAGTGCGGCCAATGAATGCCCATGAAATGGGCAGCCGGGCAAGTTGGGTCAGGCTGAATCGGCCCGAGCCAGCCTGACGTTATTTTGTTTGAAGATGGACTTTGCCGTCGGCAAACTTGAAACTGACCGTAGGCACCGTGAAGTCTTCAAAGGGTGCCCCGAGGGCGATTTCACCTTCCTGCAGCAACACGCATTCTTGCCGGCGCAAGGCCACCACAGCGGCACTGTCGGAAAACCGCACCCAGGTGCCGTAACTGCTGACATCTTCGAGGTAAAACTTGCCGGCGCGCCACTCAATCCTGGCGTGCCTGCGGGAAACACGCGGGTCCTTCACCATAAACTGGGCGTCGTGGTCGCGCCCCAGAAAAATCGGCAACTCGCCCGAGGAAAACTCTGTGTTGATGTCCAGCCAGGACAACTCTATCGACGCCAGAGCCAAGGGCTGCGGGGCCGTGTGCGCCGTCAAACTGGAGGGTACGGTAAAGGATTCGGTCATGACCTCTGCCTGCCATTCAATACGGTGGACCAGGCAGGCTTCGGTGCGGCCACGAATATCCATGGCGCCAAGATTTCGGGAGCGTACGAGTGTGTCGGCGGGTAGCTTCTCAATAACGGCTTCTGTCGCGAGGATCTGGTCCGGGCCCGACAGGTCACTCAAGCGTGAGGCCACGTTGACGGCATCACCAAAGCAGTCACCGTCCTGCTCGACAATTTCTCCACGCGCCACACCCAGTTGCAATCGCATCTTGAGATGTTCTGGCCAGTTCCGGATCCGGTCGCGGTGAACCCGCTGCAGCTCGGTTACAGCGTCAACGGCGTCCGCATTGTCTGGAAACACCACCAGCACCCCGTCGCCCAGGTATTTCACAACATGGCCGCGATATGCCACGCTGACCTTGCCTATCCATTGCGTCAAACGTGTGATGGCCTGCGTTGCCTTGGCATTGCCCAGCGATTCAAAAACCCCGGTGCTTCCGGTGAGATCGGCAAAAACGACGGTGACTTCTGCCATACGGTCTATGTAACTGCTTGTAGCTATCCTGCCTTGATTACAACATAAGCATCATTACGCCCAACTGAAATTACAGATTGAGGGTCATGTTGTATCTAAATGTTTTTTTGGCGCCGTCGCCCTTTGAGTATGCTCAAGCCGGATTGGGCTTTAACTGCATGGCCTTGAATTCGAGAAACTCTTCAAAACCATAAACACCGTTTTCACGGCCGTTACCCGATTGCTTGTAACCGCCAAACGGTGCCTGCCCATTAAAAGGCCCGCCATTGATGTCCACCTGCCCCGTGCGCAAGCGGCGCGCCACTTTCATGGCACGTTCGTCCGTGCCGGCCCACACAGCGCCGCCAAGACCGTAAATGGTGCTGTTGGCAATCGCCACGGCTTCGTCCTCATCCTTGTACGGGATCACAACCAGAACCGGGCCGAAAACCTCTTCCTGCGCCAGCGCGTCCGTTGCCTTGATCCCCAGGATGGTGGGCTGTACAAAGTAACCTTTACCAAAGTCAGGGGCCTCGGCACCACCGGCAATTACATCCGCACCTTCCTCAATGCCAGTGCGGATGAACCCCAGGACACGGTCACGCTGAGCGGCGCTGACCAGCGGTCCGAGCTTGCTGGTTTCCTCCAGGCTGGGGCCAATAGTGAACCTGGCGACAGCAGCTTGCGCCAGCGCCCTGGCTTCTTCATAGCGTCCGACCGGCACCAGCATGCGGGTATGGGCCGAACAGGTCTGGCCACTATTTAGCATACAGGCCGATACGGTGCCTTTAACCGCAGCTTCCAGATTGGCATCGTCCAGAATGACGCTGGCCGATTTGCCGCCGAGCTCAAGCGCCACCCGCTTGACCGACTGGCTGGCAAGCTCGCTCACGCGTTTGCCAGCACGGGTAGAGCCGGTAAAGCTCAGCATGTCCACTTCCGGATGTGTTGCCAGCACTTCCCCTACTACGGGGCCGACACCGTTGACCAGGTTGAACACGCCAGGCGGCACGCCCGCTTCATGAATGATTTCGGCCAGGATCATGGCGTTGACGGGGGCTATTTCACTGGGCTTGAGCACCACGGTACAACCAGCCGCCATCGCGGGCGCAATCTTCAACGTAATCTGGCTAAGCGGGAAGTTCCACGGCGTAATGCATCCCACCACGCCTATCGCCTCGCGCACCACCAGCGAGTTGCCGACCTGCTTTTCCCATTCAAACTGGCGGGCTACCTTGGCAAAATTCCCCCAATGCCACGCGGGTCCACCCACCTGGACGGCGCGCGCCATCTTCAGGGGCATGCCCACCTCGCGCGCAATGGCCATCGCGAGGTCTTCTGTACGGGCCTTGATGCCGGCGGCTATTTTGTCGAGGTAAGCAGCGCGCGTCTCGACCGGCAATGCAGACCACCCTTCAAACGCCGCCCTGGCAGCCAATACAGCCGCCTCCGCCTCCCCGACCGTCCCGGATGGCACTGTCGCCATCACCTCTTCGGTGCTGGAATCATGGACGGGAAGGGTTTCTGAAGACTGGGCCTTGACCCACTGTCCATTGATGTAGTGTGCGGGATATGCAGTCATTTGGGTGTTCATGTCGGAGCGTGGCCTGGCTGAAAGATGGGGTGGAGGAAGGAAATTGATTTCGTCTGCGACTGAAACTTAATGTAAGTCTAAAGATTTAAACACTGTTCAATTCCAGAATCAACTTGACATCCGGTTACTAACTCCTTGATTCATTTGTTGTTTTACGTTAACCATTTCACACAAAACGTCTTGCAAATGAACCGCCTCAGTCTTAATCTAACAGAACCAACCGTTCCACGTGAACGTGAAACCATATTCCACGAAAGCCCGGTAGAAAGTTGTGAAACACATGCGCTGGTTAAAACCGAATCTGAAAAGCAGTTTCATGGCGTTGCTGGGCTCCGGAGAGGTCACACCTTCAATTCTGGAAGACCGCACCGAGGAAATCCGCCAGTTCATCCTCGACGAACTGGGTGATTTCGGCGAAAAGCACTATCCCAAAATTACGCGCCGCGTGCGGTACGCCCAAGATATACAGGGCCTGTGGTACACCCGCGGAGACATCATGGCTGTGCTGGCTGCCATGCATGGCGAAACCGTTGCCCGTGAAAAAGTAAGCCGTATCAGCGACAGGTTCAAAGGTATGCTGCCGCGCGGTCTCAGTTCCCGGTCGAGCCCCCTCACAACCTGATATTTCATTTCCAGTTTTTGCCTGTTTTTTCCGTTTTCTTCCTGGCCTCCAAGGCTATTCTTAAACCAGCTTCGTGCTGGTTTTTTTTTGCGATACGCGGTGGCCGGCGCCCGATTTCAGCCGAGCCCGGATCTAGCGGCAGTTAATGCTGGTGGCCCCACAGCAGGAAGGCGTCCCGGTCTTCCACCACCAGGGTGGTTCTGCAGCCCACAGGCAGCAGAACCTTGGTCGGTACGTGGCCAAACGGAAGGCCGGTCAACACCCGTGCCTTCACCTGTCCTTGAAGCCAGGCAATGACGGTGTCCAGCTTGAAGCCCTTGTCATTCGGCGCCAGCTTGTAATTGGTGAACTGGCCGAAGATGATCGCCTTCTGCTGGGCCAGAATGCCGGCTTGCAGCAGTTGCGTGAGCATGCGCTCTACGCGATAAGGGTGCTCGCCAACATCCTCAATGAACAGGATGCCGCCCTTGACTGCCGGCAGATAAGGTGTTCCCACCAGCGCAGACAGGATGGCCAGATTTCCACCCCACAACACTGCATCTTTGACAGTAAATCCGGCTCCAGCCCTCTTATTGTGGGCGGACGAAGCTATTAAATTCATAGCAGACTTGGGTATTTGCCAGCCGGTGCCTTCGCCCTGTCCCGTGACCAGGTCGTCAAAACAGGCTTCCATGATGTCGTCCGGAGCCTTCGCGCCGAAGTCGTCCAGCGAGGGGCCTGCCCAGGTCTTGGCCCCGGTTTTGGCCAGCAAAGCCATCTGGAAAGCCGTGAAGTCGCTCAAGCCCACAAAACGTGTGCCTGCGGCGGCAGCTTTGGCCACTGCCTTGTAGTTGATCTTGGGCAGGATGCGGGTAAGGCCGTAGCCGCCGCGTGAGATCAGGGCAATGTCGGCGGCGCTGGCAGCCGCACGGTGAATGGCGGCGAGCCGGGTTTCGTCGTCGCCGGCAAAACGCTGATGCTGCGCCAACGCGTCGGCGTCGACCTCAACTTCATGGCCCTGGGCCTCAAGGCGCTTGACGCCGCGCTTGAAAGCGGCCTTGTCGCGCACCGCGCTGGAGGGGGAGTAAATATAGATATGTTTTTTCACGGGTGCAAGTATCCCATCCCGCCGCAGGCTACGCCTGTTCCTGGTACGTCTGGCGGCAGGTATAAACGCGGTAACCATGCTTCTTTACCTGCTTGACCTCCTCGGCGTAGCCGTTTTTTCAGTGAGCGGCGCACTTGCGGCAGGACGCCTGCAGCTCGATTTGCTGGGCGTGCTGGTTCTGGCATCGCTGACGGCCGTCGGTGGAGGCACGCTGCGGGACCTGCTGATGAATCGGCACCCCGTGTTCTGGATGTCCAACCCGGTTTACCTGCTGGTGATCTGCGCGGCGGCGCTGGGGACTGTGCTTTATGTGCAATTCCTGCAGATTCCGGCGCAAGCCTTGCTGGTGGCCGATGCCCTCGGGCTGGCCTTGTTTGCCCTGTCAGGGGCGCAGCTGGCTGAGGCGGCGCGGCTGTCACCCGTCATCGTGGTCCTGATGGGCACAATGACCGGCGTGGCCGGCGGCGTGATGCGCGACATCTGCAGCAACCAGATCCCTCTGCTGCTGCGCCAGGACATCTATGCCAGCGCAGCGATTGCCGGAATTGTGCTGTACCTGACGCTCAAGGCGCTGGGCCTGAAATCCTCATGGGCATTCGGCGCGGGGCTGGTGGCGGTGGCGGCGCTGAGGTTGAGCGCCATCTTCCTGGGCTGGCACTTGCCGGTCTTCAGGCTGCCGGGCTGAAAAAACGCAAGGCTTCCTGCGCAATCGGCTCACCGTGCTCCTGCACAAAGTGGCCGGCCTCAGGCAGCAGAATAGGCTCGCCGCAATTGCGGATAAGGGTCCGCAATTCCTGCATCACCGGCACGCCCAGGACCGGGTCTTGCACGCCCACCACCATCAGCGTCCTGCCAGTCCACTCATGTTGCCAGAAGGCCCGCGCCTGGCGTGAAATGGCGGCGCCGTCCGCATCGGCTGAATCCGGCACCATGGGCGGAAAAGCGCGCAACGCGGCGCGGTGGCCTTTGTCCGGGAACGGCGCGTTGTAGGCCGCACACTCTGCGGCGGGCATTTGCGGGTTGCCGCGGGCAAAAAGGCGTGCCACATCAAACTCAGGGTTCTTGGCGCACATCTCACGCCAGGCCACAAAGCCTGCCGGCAAGGGCACATCCCCAGTCCCCAACATGGTATTCATCACCAGCAGGCCTTTGTAGCGATGCCGTGCGGCCATCGGCATCGTCAGGCCCAGCAGGCCGCCCCAGTCCTGCACCACCAACACGACGTTCTGCAGGTCCAGTTTTTCCACCAAGTCGAGCAGCATCTGGCGATGGGCGTTAAAGCCGTGAAAGCTGTCTTTCTTGGGCTTGTCGCTTTTACCAAACCCGATCATGTCTGGGGCAACAACACGATGACCGGCCCGGAGCAGCGGCGGGATCATCTTGCGGTAAAGGTAACTCCAGGCCGGGTTGCCGTGCAGGCACAGAAAGGTCAGGCTACTTCTTTCACCTTTGTTACCGCCCTCGCCTTCGTCAAGGTAATGCATGCGCAGCCCCTGCAACGCCGGCAGATCGCTCACATAGTGAGGCGGCCAGGGATAGCCAGGCAGAGCATCAAACGCAGCGTCGGGCGTGCGTAGTGCATCGTCACGCAGCGGATGGGCCAGCCGTGACGCTTCGCGCTGTTCGTCCCTGCGCCGGCGAAAGAACCCCTGCAGCAGGGCGCTGCATTCCGAAGCCAGCACCCCGCCCTGCAGATGGGTCTGGTGGTTCAGCCGGGACTCGGCAAACAGGTTGATCACCGAGCCGGCCGCCCCGGTCTTGGGATCGGCGGCGCCAAATATCACCCGCTTGAGCCGCGCGTGCAGCATGGCACCGCTGCACATGGCGCAGGGTTCCAGCGTGACAAAAAGCTCGCAGTCGTCGAGCCGGTAATTGCCCAGCGTCTGTGCTGCTGCGCGCAGGGCCACAATCTCGGCGTGGGCGGTCGGGTCGTGGCCGTCTACCGATGCATTACGGCCGCTGGCAATGACTTTGCCGCGCCGAACAACCACGGCGCCAACAGGCACCTCGCCGGCGGCAGCGGCCGCGCGGGCTTCGGCCAGGGCCTGTTGCATGAAGGCGGCATCACTCATTTTTGCTATTTTTTTTATAGCTAAAAGCCAATGAAATGTTTGGGCTGGAGCCTGTTTTCATCAAAGATTAATTGTCATCCGCCGGCATGGGACGGGCCTGTATGGCCGCCTCCACCGCCTGCTTGACTTGCTGTTGAGCCTGCTGGCTTTGCATTTGAGGCGTTGCAGCTGCAGAAGCAGCAGGCATGCCGGCCGCAGGCGGTGCCGTCACCATCTGGCTGCCCAGCTGCTTTTTGACCAGGATTCCTACCATGGTCAGCACCACCAGCAAACCCACGATGCTGAAAATAGCGCGCATGTCAGCCCTCCAGTGACGTCTTATCTGCGCCTGCCATGCCCAGACGGTCCATCCAGCTGGCCAGGCCGCGTTCGTTTTCATTGCCGGCCGCGTATACCGCCTTCATGGCAGCATGGGATTCAGGCCGGTGCTGGTTGATCTTGACCTTGCATTGCAGGTCGGTGACCTCCAGTTCGAAGCCGACGATACCCCCGAGCATCTTGCGGGCAAACTCCTCACCCAAGGCGCGCCACTGATCGGCATAGGGCGGTTCGTGGTCGCCGATCAGCTTTTTGAGCAGGCGATCTTTGGCCACGGGGTCTTCTACCAGCATTGCTTTCACTGTGCAGTGCACGGCAAGGTAATTCCATGTCGGTACACGCGCCAGGTCGGGGTAGACCTTGGGCGACAAATAGGCATGGGGACCCAAAAAGGTAGCAACGGCTTGCGGACGCGCCTGCAGATGGCGCCAGTGCGGATTGGGTTTGGCCACATGGCCCAGCAGCACCAGCTGGTCGTCACGCTCTTCCAGGTGCAGCGGCAGGTGGGTGACATAAGGCAGGCCCGCTTCGTCCACGCTGATCAGGCTGGCAAACGGATGTTCCTGGATAAGCGCCATGGCTTTCGCACGGTCGCCTTTGAACTGGGGTGGCATGTACATGGCCTGAAGCATAGGCGAAAAGCCGCCAACCAGAAACCGCGGCCATGGCATTCACGCTACAGAGTGACTCGCGCCTCGCCTACAAACAGCGGGCTTTTCCATGGGCAAAGTAAGACCCAACCCCACACCGTTCTGTGACATGGAACGACAACTCCAGGCATGAAGCGCTCCCCTATCCGTATCGGCATCTCCGGCTGGCAGTACGCCGGCTGGCGCGGCGTGTTCTATCCTCCGGGGCTCGTGCAAGCCCATGAGCTGGCATTTGCCTCACGCGCCATGCAAACCATTGAAATCAACGGCTCGCACTATTCACTACAGCGGCCGGGCAGCTATCAGCGGTGGCATGACGATACGCCGGATGATTTTGTGTTCAGCGTGAAAGCACCCCGCTATCTGACGCACATATTGCGGCTCGAAGGGGACGCTGTGCCGGTTGCATTGGCCAACTTCATCGCATCCGGGGTTTTCAACCTGCGCGGCAAGCTGGGACCGCTACTTTGGCAATTTCCGCCCAGCATGGCCTTCAAGCCGGAAGTATTTGAGTCATTTTTGCAATTGCTCCCACACGACACCGAGGCCGCAGCCCGGTTCGCAAGCCAGCACCACGACAGCCATGTCCGCCATCCCTGCCTGGAGACCGACCGCAAGCGCCGCATGCGGCATGCCATAGAAATCCGCCACCCGAGCTTTTGTACAGACGAATTCGTCAGGATGCTGCGCCGTTACCGGGCGGCACTGGTGGTGTCGGAAGCCGTGGCAGACTGGCCTTATGTGGAGGACGTGACCGGCGATTTTGTCTACCTGCGCCTGCACGGCCCCGAAACGCTGTACGGCGGCCGTTACAGCGACACAGCGCTGGACCGCTGGGCGGCGCGGATCAGCGCCTGGGCCTCGGGCGGCGAGCCGGAAGATGCCCACCATATATCGAATTTGCGACCAAGGGTTCGCTCGACCCGTGATGTGTACTGCTATTTCGACAATGACCAGAAAGTACGGGCGCCCTTTGACGCACGCCGGCTCACGGAAAGGTTGATGCCGAAAGAGGCATTGTCGCTCGAGCCGCTGGACCGGCACGCCGGCCTGTCCGATTCATGACAGTGTTACCGGGGACACCCCGACAACGGCCAGCGCCCGAGGTGCACATGGCGGGTTTCGCCGAGCAGGCTGTGCACCAGAACCAGTTCAGTGGCCGTCCAGCTGATGGCCGGGACCGCCATTGGCTGAAGCGGCTGGTCGTCGTAGAGCAAGGTGACGTGCGGCGTATAGCTGCCTTTGGCCCATTGGCCCAAATTGACCTTCGCCAGTTCCGTGCCCAGCGCCTGCTGAAAAACCATCAGCTGTGCAAGACCGTCATCCCCACGTAAAACCAGAGGCCGGTTGCGGGGTGCGCTGGCGAAACTTTCGACGCGATTAAAAGCGACATCAAAGGGCACGGAGCCATTAGCGGCAGCTTCCGCCGCGGCATTGGCCTGCCGGACGATTTCCGGCGGCAAACCAGCGTAATCGCCGAGGTGATTCAGGGTGATATGAAAGCGCGCCGCTTCGAGTGGCCGGCCACGCAAGCCATGATCTGCGCGAAGCCGGGCGGCAAGCCCTGCAATCTCCATCGCTACCCCAGGCGGGGGAAACAATGCCAGGAAGAGACGGTCAGTCGGCTTGGCCTCTTCAAAGCCCGGAAATGTGGATTGCGCGGACATGGCTTAAGCCTCCGCCCTATTCCCGCTTATTCCCACTCAATCGTCGCCGGCGGTTTGCTGCTGACGTCGTAGGTGACGCGGTTGATGCCGCGCACTTCGTTAATGATGCGGCCGGAGACCTTCTTGAGCAGTGCGTACGGCAGTTCGGCCCAGTCGGCCGTCATGAAGTCGCTGGTCTGCACGGCGCGTAAGGCCACGACATAGTCGTAGGTGCGGCCGTCGCCCATCACGCCCACACTTTTCACCGGCAAAAACACGGTAAAGGCCTGGCTGGTGAGTTCGTACCAGGTCTTGCCGGTCGCGGCATCCTTGAAGTTGCGCAGCTCTTCGATGAAGATCGCATCGGCGCGGCGCAGCAGGTCGGCGTATTCCTTTTTGACTTCGCCGAGGATGCGCACGCCCAGACCCGGGCCTGGGAAGGGGTGGCGGTAGACCATGTCGTGCGGAAGGCCCAGCGCCACGCCGAGCTCACGGACTTCATCCTTGAACAGCTCGCGCAGGGGTTCGAGCAGCTTCAGGCCCAGTTGCTCGGGCAGGCCGCCCACGTTGTGGTGGCTCTTGATGGTGACGGCCTTTTTGCTCTTGGCGCCGCCGGATTCAATGACGTCAGGGTAAATCGTGCCCTGGGCCAGCCATTTGGCGCCTTTATGGCCGCCGTCACCGGCCTTGAGTCGGGCTGCCTCGGCCTTGAACACCTCGACGAATTCACGGCCGATGATCTTGCGTTTGGCCTCGGGCTCGTTCACGCCGGCCAAGTGGTCGAGGAACTGATCGCTCGCATCGACGCGAATCACTTTTGCGTGCAGCTTGCCGACGAACATGTCCATGACCATGTCACCTTCGTTCAGGCGCAGCAGGCCGTGGTCGACAAAGACACAGGTCAACTGATCGCCGATGGCGCGGTGGATCAAGGCCGCGGCGACGGAGGAATCGACGCCGCCGGACAGGCCGAGAATGACCTCCTCGTCACCGACCTGCTGGCGGATTTTTTCCACAGCTTCCGTGATGTAGTCGCCCATGACCCAGTCCTGCCGGGTGCCGCAAATCTCGAGCACAAAGCGCTTGAGGATGGCATTACCCTGCTTGGTATGCGTGACTTCGGGGTGGAACTGCACCGCGTAGAAGCGGCGCTCCTCGTCGGCCATGCCGGCGATGGGACAGGAATCGGTAGACGCCATGAGCTTGAAACCGGGCGGCATTTCGGTGACCTTGTCGCCGTGGCTCATCCAGACGTCGAGCATGCCCTGGCCTTCGGGCGTGGTGTAGTCGGCGATGTCCTTGAGCAGCGCAGTGTGGCCGCGGGCGCGCACGTCGGCGGAGCCGAACTCGCGCTTGTGGCCGCCTTCGACCTTGCCGCCCAGCTGGTGCGCCATGGCCTGCATGCCGTAGCAGATGCCCAGCACCGGAAGGCCCAGCTCAAACACGGCTTGCGGCGCCTTGTCGGTGGTTTCCTCGTAAATGCTGGCGTGGCTGCCGGAGAGGATCACGCCCTTGAGCGTACCGTCCTTGGCGTACTCGCGGACCCATTCATCGCTGACGTCGCAGGGGTGGACTTCGCAGAAGACATGGGCATCGCGCACGCGGCGGGCGATCAGCTGGGTGACCTGTGAGCCGAAATCGAGGATGAGGATTTTCTGGTGTTGCATGAGGGGCTTCTTCAGGGCAAAAAAAGAAAAAGGCGCCTGGTTCATCAGGCGCCTCTGGCCGGTACGGGCTTAATCCGCCCTGTAGTTCGGCGCTTCTTTCGTGATCTGCACATCGTGGACATGGCTTTCGCGAATGCCGGCTGAGGTGATCTCGACAAACTCGGCCTTGTCGCGCATGTCGTCGATGGTGGGGCAACCGCAGTAGCCCATGCTGGCCCGCAGGCCGCCGGCCATCTGGAACACGATGGCGACCATGGAGCCCTTATAGGGCACCCGGCCTTCGATGCCTTCGGGCACCAGCTTGTCGGCGTTCGGGTTGCCGGTGCTTGATTCCTGGAAGTAGCGGTCAGCGCTGCCCTGCTGCATGGCGCCTATGCTGCCCATGCCGCGGTAGCTCTTGTAGCTGCGGCCCTGGAACAGGATGACCTCGCCCGGGGCTTCTTCAGTGCCGGCGAACATGCCGCCCATCATCACCGTGTTGGCGCCTGCGGCAATCGCTTTGGCGATGTCGCCGCTGTAACGGATACCACCATCACCGATCAAAGGAACACCGGTACCGCGCAGCGCGGTCGCGACGTTGTCGATGGCCATGATCTGGGGAACACCCACACCGGCAACGATGCGGGTGGTGCAAATGCTGCCTGGGCCGATTCCAACCTTGACACCGTCAGCGCCGGCTTCCACCAGCGCAAGCGCTGCTGCGCCAGTGGCGATATTGCCGCCGATGACGTCAATCTGCGGATAGTTTTGCTTGACCCAGCGCACCCGGTCGAGAACGCCTTTGCTGTGGCCATGGGCGGTATCCACGACGATGGCATCAACGCCGGCTTTCACCAGGGCTTCGACTCGTTCTTCGGTACCCTCGCCCACTCCCACCGCAGCGCCTACGCGCAACTTGCCGTGCGAATCACGCGCGGCATTGGGGAAGGTGGTCTGTTTGGTGATGTCTTTGACGGTGATCAGGCCCTTGAGTTCAAAATCATCGTTGACCAGTAGCACACGCTCAAGGCGGTGCTTGTTCAAGAGAGCCTTGGCGTCGGCCAGTGACGCTGTTTCAGAAATGGTGATCAGGCGTTCACGCGGCGTCATGATGGTACTGACGGGCACATCCATTCGGGATTCAAAGCGCATGTCGCGTCCGGTGACAATACCGACCACTTTGCCCCCGTCAATCACGGGAAAACCGGAAATGCCGAGTTGCTCGCTGAGCGCCATGACCTGACGAACCGTATGCGTGGGGGTAATGACTACCGGGTCGCGCAGCACGCCGCTTTCGTAGCGCTTGACCTTGGCAACCTCGGCCGCCTGCTGCTGGGGTGTGAGGTTTTTGTGAACGATGCCTATGCCGCCTTCCTGGGCGATGGCAATGGCCAACCGGGCTTCGGTGACCGTGTCCATGGCCGCCGACACGAGCGGCAGATTCAGGCGGATATTTCGGGAAAACTGGGTGGAAAGTGAAGTGTCCTTGGGCAGGACCTGGGAGAACGCTGGCACCAACAATACGTCGTCGAAGGTGAGCGCTTTGCCGAGTAGGCGCATAGGGATGGCTCCAAAAACACGATTGTACCCTTGTCGTCAGAGCCCGTCGGTACTTACCCCTAGCAACCCCTTGCGGCCCTGGAGCCGGCCTGCCAAGGGTTGTAAAAATGCCGCTTTCACCATAAGCCCGGAGAAAACCGGACGGCACAGCGCTACACTGGCGAAATGCACTTCAAATCCGTTTTACGCGCCCTCCTCCTGGCACTCACTTGCGGGTCATTTGCACTGACAGCGTTCGCCCAGTGGCAATGGATCGACAAGGACGGCCGCAAGGTCTACAGCGATCGTTCACCGCCCGCTGATATTCTCGAGAAAAACATCCTGAAGAGGCCAGGCGGATTCGCTCGGGCGGCAGTTACACCGGAACCCGCCACAAGTGCAGCAGATCCCGCCAGCCCAGCAGCATCTGCGTCTGCCGGCAAGGCCAGTGCCCCCAAGCTGTCTGGCAAGGACGCCGAACTTGAGGCCAAGAAAAAGCAGGCCGAGAACGAAGAAGCGGCCAAGAAGAAGGCCGAAGAAGAAAAGATAGCCAAGAGCAATGCGGAAACATGTGAGCGCGCCAAGAAATATCTAGGCACGCTGCAATCGGGTGTGAGAATTGGGACAACCAATACGAAAGGCGAGCGTGAGATCATGGACGACGCCAAACGTGCCGAAGAATCGAAGCGAACTCAGAGCCTCGTGGACGGTAACTGTAAATAACCAAGCTATTGCCAGGATTCTCCAGGCTGGCCCGTGCGGCATCTTGTCACATTGAATTTTTAATAGCCCGCTTTTGAGCCAGCCCGGACTCTGGCAAACAATCCGGCACTTTTCGCGCCTTGGCGATTGAAGCGTTCACGCCGCGCAACTTTGGGGTCCACCCGAAGACCACGGTAAATTTCCACCCGGTCATGATCCAGCAGCACATGTCCCGGGGTGGTTTTACGGCCCCAGACTCCGATGACCGGCCGGTTGCCCCGCTGCAATTCCGGGAATTCATCAAAAATCCCGCATGCGGCAAGTGCCTGCGCAACCGTGGTACCGGCAACCAGCTCCAGCACCCACTCACGAACCTGCCTCGGTGCCGGCGAATAGACCAAGGTGATTTTGTGCAGTGCGCCGCCTTCAGGCTTCGCCATAAACATCTTCAGCCCTTTTGACAAAGGCATCCACGAGACTTCCGGCAATTTTCTCAAACACAGGCCCGATCAGCGCCGCCAGCGCAGCATTGTCGAAGTCATACCGCAGGGTGAAGTCGACCTTGCAGGCTCTTTCATCACCTTTGCCTACCGGCGTGAAATCCCAATGACCATCCAGCCTTGAAAATGGGCCGTCGACCAGCTTGAGGCTGACCTTGCGGTCTTTTTGATGTGTGTTGCGGGTGGTGAAGCTTTGCGTCAAGCCCGCAAAAGAAATGCCCACCTTGGCCGTCATGCCGTGGGTATCTTCTTCCAGCACCGAGGCTTGGTCGCACCACGGCAAAAACTCAGGATACCGGGCAATATCCGTGACGAGGGAAAACATCTCGGCGGCGCTGTACCAGATTAAAACGGACTTGTGAACGGTTTTCATACAATCAAAGGCTGGGCGCAATTGTATTAGCCACGTCGCAGGCACTGTACTTTCCCGTTTTCGCCCCTATCTTTTACCCATGGCCACCAAAGAAGCATCCTCCTCCAAAAAAACGGCCGCAACGCCTTCCGCCAACCTTTCCCCGAAGGCGGCGGCAGCCGCTGTGCGCATTGCCGATAACAAGAAGGCCCTTTTCAACTACCACATTGAAGAGCGCTTTGAGGCAGGCATGGTGCTGGAGGGCTGGGAGGTGAAGTCCCTGCGTGAAGGCAAGGTGCAACTCACCGATGGCTATGTGGTGGTGCGCGGCGGTGAACTGTTCATCATCGGTTGTCAGATCAATCCACTTGGCACCGCGTCAACCCATGTGCGTCCCGACTCGGTACGTACCAAGAAGCTGCTGATGCATAAGGAAGAGATCCGCCGCCTGATCGGCAAGGTCGAGCAAAAGGGCTTCACCCTGGTGCCGCTGAACATGCACTGGAAAGCAGGCAAGGTGAAATGCGAAATCGGCCTGGCCAAGGGCAAGGGCGAACACGACAAGCGCGACACCATCAAAGACCGTGAAGGCAAGCGCGAGGTTGAGCGCGCCATGAAGTCACGCAACCGCTGATCCGTGGCGGAGGCCCGATGAAGCTGGCGCAACTCGCGCCCCGTCGCTCAGCTTGAACCGCATTCATAAATTTGCAGGGAAATTCGCCTCTAGTCCAGGCAAAATCTACGCAATTCGCTATCCATTTGATAGCAATCAGGTTTCTGGCCGAGGGCGGTTTGGCAAGACGGCTGTTACTTCAACTCCCGCAGAGGATGGACTTCAGCCGCCCATGGACTGGCAAAAAACGCCGCAACCATCGCTGGCTTTACGTCTTCAATGCGCGCAGGCATCCACTGCGGTTTGTAATCCTTGTCGATCGCCAGGGCACGTATGCCTTCCACGGTCTCGCTGGCCGCGCCCGGCCGCAGGTGAAAGCATTGATGCACCAGGTCGCGTTCCATGCGCAGGTTGTCGGCCAGGCTCATGCTGCGCGCGCGGCGGATCTGCTCCAGCGTGACGTGCAACATCAGCGGTGAACGTTTGCGCAGGGTGGCGGCCGTCCTGGCCGCCCAAGGGTCTGGCGAGGCTTCCAGCGCGTCGATGATGTGTTTGACACGTTCAAGGGAGAAATAGGTATCGATTTTGCCCTCAGCCCTTGCGTTATTTTGGCTTTCAGCTATCAATTCAGTAGCAATCCATCGCTCGGCATCCGGAGCCGACGCGAATGGCTGCTTGCCCAAGGCGTCCCACATCGACGGCAGACGGGCTGCATCGAGCTTGATGTCTGCCAGCCCGTACGCCAGCGCTTCGTCGGCACCGATGACATCGCCTGTCAGCGCGAGGTACTCACCGGCGTGGCCTGGACAGCGGCTCAGGAAGTAACCGCCGCCTACGTCGGGAAACAATCCGATATTGGTCTCAGGCATGGCCATCTTGGTGTGCTCGGTCACGATGCGCACACGCGCACCTTGACTGATGCCCATGCCGCCGCCCATGACCACACCGTCCATAAAGGCGATGTAGGGCTTGGGATAGGTGTGGATCAGGTGGTTGAGGGCGTATTCCTCGGTGAAGAAATCCTCCAGCGCAGGGTCACCGGCCAGCGCGGCCTGGTGAAAGAAGCGGATATCTCCGCCGGCCGAGAAACCGCCGAAAAGGCTCTCCGGCGTGCCGGGCTGGCCCTTCTTGTTGGTGCCGCGTATCGCCACCACGTGAATCTCCGGGTCATCACGCCAGGCCAGCAAGGCGGCAGACAGGTTCCGGATCATGGACAGAGACAAGGCATTGAGCGCCTTGGGGCGGTTCAGGGTGATGAGCCCGGCGCCGCCACGCCGCTCAAGCAGCACCTCGTTTTTATCGACGTTATTCATGCCCGTTGCCTCCACCCAACCAGTTCATTAACCACCAGTGCGCCTATCACCAGCGCTCCCCCTGTCAGCACGCTGGCGCCCGGCGCCTCACCCGCACCAAACCAGGCCAGCAAAATACCAAAAATGACCTCCAGCAGCGCCAGCAAGGCGATCTCCGGGGCCTTTAGCACGCCGGCGCACATCACCGACAGTACGCAGGGAATGGCCAGCTGGAACAGGCCCAGTACAGCCAGCAATCCCACGTCATGGAGCGTGGCGGAAAACGGGAACGACAGCGGCAAGGTCACCAGCGTCGAAATCACCGCACCCAGCAACACCGCAGGCACCAGGTCGACATTTTCACCGTGGGCACGGCTGTGCTGCACCACGGTCCAGTTGCTCGCGCTGGCCAGGGGCACCATCAGGGCCACCAGCGTGCCGCCAATGTGGCTGGACAAATCCATCTGCCCGCCGTACATCCAGGCAATACCGGCACCCGCCATGACAATGGCCAGCCAGGTTCGCGCAGGAATCCGGTGGCCGATGAACACCCGGGCCAGCAGGGCCGTGATGAAGGGGCTGACCGCCATGGTCACCAGCACGTTCGCCACCGTAGTGAGCGTGAGCGCCACCATGAAGGCCGTGAACATCACGCTCCAGCAGACCCCTGATAGCCAGAAGGCCTTGCCGCCGTTGCGGATCTTGGCGAAGACCGCCCTGCCCTGGAAAAACGGCAGGATGACCAGCAGCGACAACACCGTGAACAAGCTGCGCCAGAAGGTGACTTCAAAGCTGCGCGCCGACTCCAGGTGACGCGTGACCACACCGGCAATCGACCACATCAGGGTCACGAGGATCATCAGGAAAACGGCTCTGGAATGCGTGAGTTTCATAAGCGTGCAATCAATTCAGGCTGATATGCGAATATAAAAAGGCCGCTGGAGCATACACACAGCGGCCTGGTTTCTGGAGCCCCCACGGTCGCTCACGTCGTGTAGCTCCCTGCCCCCCGAGGGGGCCGCCCGCCTGTGGCCCGGCAAAGCCGGTTCCACGGCTCATGCTGGCTTGAAAGACACGGGCGGGGGTGGCCCCTGTTAGCGACAAAAAGGAAGAGCGCTAGTCACCCTCGGAGCTTCAAGAACGGCCGGCGCGCTTGCGGTCGCTTTCTTTCAGGTGGCGCTTGCGCAGGCGAACCGACTTGGGCGTGATTTCAACCAGTTCGTCGTCCTCAATGAACTCAACACCGTATTCCAGCGTCAGTTCAATAGGCGGCGTGATCTTGATCGCGTCTTCCTTGCCGCTGACGCGGAAGTTGGTCAGCTGCTTGGTACGCGTGGCGTTCACGACCAGGTCGTTGTCACGGCTGTGAATGCCGACGATCATGCCTTCATACACCGGGTCATTGGCGCGCACAAACATGCGGCCGCGGTCGTCCAGCTTGCCCAGGGCGTAAGTGAAGATTTCACCGTCGTCCATAGAGATCAGCACGCCGTTCTTGCGGCCACCGATGTCGCCCTTGTGCGCTTCGTAGCTGTCGAAGATGTTGGAGATCAGGCCCGAGCCGCGCGTCAAGTTCAGGAACTCGTTGGTAAAACCGATCAGGCCACGCGCCGGGATGCGGTACTCAAGGCGCACACGACCGCGTCCGTCCGGCTCCATGTTCACCAGTTCGCCCTTGCGCTCGCCCAGTGCCTGCATCACGCCGCCCTGGTGCTGGTCTTCAATGTCGGCGGTGACAAGTTCAATCGGCTCGTGCTTTTCACCGTTGACTTCTTTCATCACCACGCGCGGCTTGGACACGGCCATTTCGTAGCCTTCGCGGCGCATGTTTTCCAGCAGGATGGTCAGGTGCAATTCGCCCCGGCCCATCACTTCAAAAATACCTTCTTCGTCGGTTTCCTTCACGCGCAGAGCCACGTTGTGCTGCAGTTCCTTCTGAAGGCGGTCCCAGATCTGGCGGCTGGTGACAAACTTGCCTTCGCGGCCGGCCAGCGGGCTGGTGTTGACGCAGAAGTTCATGGTCAGCGTCGGCTCATCGACCTTGAGCATGGGCAGCGGCGCCGGGTTGGCCGGGTCGGTGATCGTCACGCCGATACCGATGTCGGTCAGGCCGTTGATCAGCACGATCTCGCCGGGACCGGCTTCGGTGGCTTGCACGCGTTCCAGGCCCTGGAAGGTCAGCACCTGGTTAATACGACCCTTGACGGCCTTGCCGTCAGGACCTTCCATAACGACCACGTCCATCATGGGCTTGATCGTGCCCTGGCTGATGCGGCCAACGCCGATGCGGCCAACGAAGGTCGAGAAGTCGAGAGCGGAAATCTGCAGCTGCAGCGGCGCTGCAGGGTCGCCCTTTTGCGCAGGCACGTGCTTCAGGATGGTATTGAAGAGCGCCGACATGTCGGGGCCCCACTGCTCGTTCGGTGGACCTTCTTCGAGCGAAGACCAGCCGTTGATGCCGGATGCGTACACCACGGGAAAGTCGAGCTGTTCGTCGGTCGCGCCCAGCTTGTCGAACAGGTCGAAAGCAGCGTTGATCACCTTGTCGGGGTTGGCGCCCGGCTTGTCAACCTTGTTGACCACCACGATGGGCTTGAGGCCCAGGGCCAATGCCTTCTTGGTCACGAAGCGCGTCTGGGGCATCGGGCCTTCCTGCGCATCGATCAGCAGCACGACGCCGTCGACCATGGACAGCGCGCGCTCCACTTCACCACCGAAGTCGGCGTGGCCCGGGGTATCGACGATGTTGATGTGCGTGCCTTCCCAGGTCACGGCGCAGTTCTTGGCCAGGATGGTAATGCCGCGTTCTTTTTCAATGGCATTGTTGTCCATCACGGTGTCGACGACTTTTTCGTGCTCGGCAAAGGTGCCGGACTGGCGCAGCAGCTGGTCAACCATGGTGGTTTTGCCATGGTCAACGTGGGCGATGATGGCGATATTGCGGATTTGTTTATGGCTCATGGTTGGCTTTCAGGAAGACTCGAAACGGTACGGGTTAATGTTGGAAAGAAGGAGCCGCAACGCCTGTGGGCGCGGCAGCGGAATGGGGTATGGAGCGCTCGGCACGCATTCTGGCGGCTTGCAAAATGTCCTGTACTTCAATCGGGCTCAGCAAACGCTGCGGAATCAGTTCGTCGGCCGTGACATGGGCTGAGCCCAGGAATGCCGGGGGTTCAGTGCCGTAGACTTGGACGAGCGGCGCATCGGCGCCCCACTGCCCGGGCTCGCCCCGGCGGCGCAGGCCGCTTAAAAACCGCCCTGCATTGTCGGCGTCCAATGTGACAGACGGATACGCCGACACCAGGGACTGCGCTGGCAGCAGGCAGGCCTCGCGCTCAGGTTCGGTCATGGCCTCCAGGGCCGGCAAGGTCACGCATTGCTGCGCCGTGTAGCCGCCGGTTTCCAGCCGCCTGAGCGATCCCAGGTGCGCGCCGCAACCGATCGCCTCGCCAATGTCTTCGCCCAGCGTACGGATATAGGTTCCCTTGCTGCAGGTCACTATGATTTTGATAGCTGCAGGCGCACGACTGTCCTGGGCTAGAGCCATATTCAGCTTGAAAATGGTGACGTGGCGGGCTTCGCGCTCCACCTCTTCGCCTTTACGGGCGTATTCATACAGCGCCTTGCCGTCTTTCTTGAGCGCCGAGTACATGGGCGGGATCTGCGCCAACGAGCCGGTGAAACGCGCCGTCAGGGCTTCGAGCAAGGCCGGCGTGATCTCGGGCACAGGCCGGGTTTCGATGACGTCACCTTCGGCGTCGGCCGTGGTGGTTTTCTGGCCCAGCAGCAGCACGGCCTCATACGTCTTGTCAGCATCGAGCTGAATCTGGCTGAACTTGGTGGCGGCGCCAAAACACAGCGGCAGCACGCCGGTGGCCAACGGATCCAGCGTACCGGTATGGCCGGCCTTGTCGGCGCGCAGCAGCCATTTGGCCTTCTGCAAAGCCTGATTGCTCGACAGGCCCAGAGGCTTGTCGAGCAGCAGCACGCCATGCACGGGACGTCGCTGGATTTTCTGGCCCTTCGAAGGGATGGAAGAAGTTTGCGTCATAGTTTTCGACAGGCTCAGCGCGCGGGCTGGCCCGGGCGCTCCGTTGGCGCCGTTGTCCCTGAACCTGTCATCAAGGGAAACGGCGCGAACTCAGTCGTCTTGGGCGCGGGAAGAAACCGCCTTGGCAATCAAGGCGTTCATGTCGGCCGCGCGTTCGGTCGTGCGGTCGAAATGGAAATGCAGGGTCGGCACGGTATGCGTCATCAGGCGCTTGAACAGGCCGTTGCGCAGGAAGCCTGCGGCCTGGTTGAGCGCTTCCTCGCACTCTTTCGGGTCGCCGACAAGCACACTAAAAAACACCTTGGCATGCGCATAGTCGGCCGTCACCTCGACGGCCTGGATGGTCACCATCCCGACCCGCGGGTCTTTGAGTTCGCGCGCGATCAGTTCCGTCAGATCGCGCTGGATCTGATCGGCGACGCGAAAACCGCGATTCGGGGTAGATGATTTTTTACGCATGTCAGAAAATGGGGGGTCTGCGGAAAGGCCAGCAGCCAGGGCTGCCGGCCGGCCGTGATCAGACTTCCAGGGTCCGCGCCACTTCCCTGATTTCAAAGAACTCCAGGATGTCGCCAACCTGGATGTCGTTGTAGTTCTTGATGTTCAAGCCGCACTCGAAGCCTTCCTTGACTTCCTTGGCGTCGTCCTTGAAGCGCTTGAGCGAGTCGAGTTCACCCGTGAAGATGACCACGTTCTCGCGCAGGAGGCGCAGGCGTGCGGTGCGGCGTACCACCCCGGCGGTGACCATACAGCCGGCGATCGAGCCGATCTTGCTGACCTTGAACACCTGGCGAATCTCGGCATTGCCGATGACTTCTTCCTTCTTGTCTGGCGTCAGCATGCCGGACATGGCAGCGCGAAGTTCGTCCACAGCGTCGTAAATGATGTTGTAGTAACGAATGTCAATGCCGTTGTTCTCGGCCTGCTTGCGCGCCTGGGCATCTGCGCGGGTGTTGAACCCGATCAGGACGGCCTTCGAAGCGATCGCCAGGTTGACGTCGGACTCGGAAATACCACCCACGCCGGAATACACCAGCTGGACCTTGACCTCGTCCGTCGACAGCTTGAGCAGCGACTGGGCCAGGGCTTCCTGCGAACCCTGCACGTCGGCCTTGATGATGATGGGCAGCATCTTGACTTCGCCGGCAGAGATGTCGGAGAACATGTTCTCCAGCTTGGACGCCTGTTGCTTGGCCAGCTTGGTGTTGCGGAACTTGCCGGCACGGTAGGTGGCGATTTCACGGGCACGGCGCTCATCCGTCATCACCATGAACTCGTCACCGGCTTGCGGTACTTCGGTCAGGCCCTGGATCTCGACCGGGATCGACGGACCCGCGCTCTTGATCGGCTTGCCGTTTTCGTCCAGCATGGCACGCACACGGCCATAGGTCGAACCCGCCAGCACCACATCACCGGCTTTCAGCGTGCCGGATTGAATCAGCACGGTGGCAACCGGGCCGCGGCCCTTGTCGAGCTGGGCTTCGATCACAAGGCCCTTGGCCAGTGCATCGACGGGTGCACGCAGCTCCAGGATTTCAGCCTGCAGCAGCACCTGCTCAAGCAACTGATCGATACCGGCGCCCGTACGGGCGGAAACCGGCACAAACGGCGACTCACCACCGAACTCTTCAGGAATCACCTCTTCGGTGACCAGCTCGCCCTTGACGCGGTCCATGTTGGCATCGGGTTTGTCGATCTTGTTGATCGCCACCACGATGGGAACACCAGCCGCCTTGGCATGCTTGATGGCTTCCTTGGTCTGCGGCATCACGCCGTCGTCGGCCGCCACCACCAGAATCACGATGTCGGTAGCCTGCGCACCGCGGGCACGCATGGCGGTGAACGCCTCGTGGCCCGGGGTATCGAGGAAGGACACCATGCCGCGCGGGGTTTCCACGTGGTACGCGCCAATGTGCTGGGTAATGCCGCCGGCTTCGCCCGCAGCCACCTTGGCACGGCGGATGTAGTCGAGCAGCGAGGTCTTGCCATGGTCGACGTGGCCCATGACGGTAACCACCGGCGCACGCGGAAGCGATTCCGCCTGCTGGCCATGGACGTCTTCGTCGGTGAATGCTTCTGGATCGTCCAGCGCGGCCGTCACGGCCTTGTGGCCCATTTCTTCCACCACGATCATGGCGGTGTCCTGGTCCAGCGGCTGGTTGATGGTGACCATCTGGCCAAGCTTCATCAGGTGCTTGATCACTTCGGACGACTTGACGCTCATCTTGTGCGCGAGTTCGGCCACGGTGATGGTTTCGGGCACGTGCACTTCAATGACCTTGAATTCGGTCGGTGCCACGAACGTGGATTCCGGACGTACCTCGCGGTCGTTGCCGCGGCGCCCGCGTGGGCCGCTGCGGAAATTCCCGCGTCCCGGCACAACAGGCGCACCACGGCTTGGAATGCCCTTCTTCTTGGCTGCGTCATCCTTCCAGGTCGACGACAGGTTTTCTGACTTGACTTCTTTCTTGCCAGCGGCACCGGCTGCGCCTGGGGCGGCGGGTGCGCCCGGTTTGGGCGCGGCACCCGCCGCGCCTGCCGGCTTGTGCAACGTACCCTTGATAGCTGCCTTGGGATCGACGTGGGGCACCAGCACGCGCTTGGGCGCGGACATCATCGCGCGAATGCCGGCGGCTTCTGCCTCGGCTTTGCGGCGGCGTTCCTGCAGTTCCTGCGCCTTGGCGGCATCCGCCTGGAATTCGGCAGTGGCTTTTGCCTTGGCGGCAGCCGCTACGGCAGCCGCATCGGCGGACTTCGTGGCCTGCTCAGCCGCGGCGGTTTCAGCTGCCTTGGTGGCTTCGGCCGTTACCGGAGCAGCCTCCTTGGCTTTTCCAGCTGGCTTGGCCTTCTTGACCACGGCTTCGGCGGCTGCAGCGGCCGCCTGGGCGGCTTGTTCGGCAGCCAGGCGCTCCTGCTCGCGCGCAGCATCCTTCGCGTCCTGTTCTTCGCGAAGACGGCGTTTTTCAGCGAGCTCCTGCTCCTGACGGCGCAGTAGTTCTGCGTGGCGGCTGGCTTCTTCTTCGCGGCGGATCAGCTCGGCATCATCAATGACGGGAGCCGCCGGTGGGGCAGCCACTTCAGGCTGCACTTCTTCCGCGGGCTGGTCGGAGCCGTCGTCGCGTTTGATAAAGGTACGCTTTTTACGCACTTCCACCTGGATGGTCCGTGCCTTGCCGGTGGCATCGGCCTGCTTGATTTCGCTGGTGGACTTTTTCACCAGGGTGATCTTCTTGCGCTCGGCCGTGACGGTGCCATGGCTGGCCTGCAGATAGCCGAGAAGCTTCTGCTTGTCCGCCTCGGACAAGGGGTCGCTGGCTTGCGCCTTGGCGACGCCCGCGCTGGTCAATTGCTCGATCAGGGTGGCGGGGGATTTATTGAGTTCAGCTGCGAATTCAGCGACGGTAGTGGTACTGGACATATGTTTTTTTCCTGCTGGCCTCCATGATCATTGCTCTTGGGCCGCTGCAGGTGCAGGGGTGTCAGCGGCAGCGGGTTCATCGGTAAACCAATGGGCGCGTGCGGTCATGATCAGGGCTTTGGCTTCGTCCGAAGACTGGCCGGTGATATCGGTAAGTTCATCCACGGCCAGATCGGCCAGGTCGTCGCGGGTGGAGATACCCGCTTCGGTCAGTTTGGCGATCAGCTCTGGCGTGAGGCCTTCGACATCACGCAGGTTCTGCGAGACGCCTTCGGCATTTTCTTCCTTGGCAATTTCCATCGTCAAGAGCGCATCTTTGGCGCGGGTGCGCAGCTCATTGACGGTGTCTTCGTCGAAGGACTCGATCTCCAGCATTTCCTGCAGCGGCACATAAGCCACTTCTTCGAGGCTGGTAAAGCCTTCGGAAATCAGGATGTCGGCGATTTCCTCGTCCACGTCGAGCTTTTCCATGAACAGCTTGCGGCTGGAATCAGTCTCGGTCGCCTGCTTCTGCGCAGACTCGTCAGCCGTCATGATGTTGATCTTCCAGCCGGTCAGCTCGGCGGCAAGGCGCACGTTCTGGCCGCCGCGGCCGATGGAAATGGCCAGGTTTTCTTCGTCAACCACCACGTCCATGGCGTGGCGCTCTTCGTCCACCACGATCGACGACACATTAGCCGGGGCCAGCGCACCAATTACGAACTGGGCCGGGTCTTCGCTCCACAGCACGATGTCGACACGTTCGCCGGCGAGTTCGTTTGTCACACCGTTGACGCGGGTGCCACGCACACCGACACAGGTGCCGATCGGGTCGACACGCTTGTCGTGCGACAGCACGGCGATCTTGGCGCGCGAACCAGGGTCACGGGCGCAGGATTTGATCTCCAGCAGGCCCTGCTCGATTTCAGGCACTTCCTGGCGGAACAGCTCGATCATGTACTCAGGCGCGGTGCGCGAGAGGATGATGGGCGCGCCGCGCAGCGTCGTGTCCACTTCCATGATCATGGCGCGGACGCGGTCGCCGGAGCGCAGGTTTTCCTTCGGGATCATGTCGGAGCGGCGCAGGCGCCCTTCGACACGTCCGGATTCCACAATGATGTCGCCCTTGTCCATGCGCTTGACGGTACCGACAAAAATCTTGTCGCCGCGCGACATGAAGTCGTTGAGCAGCATTTCGCGCTCGGCGTCGCGGATCTTCTGCAGGATGACCTGTTTGGCCGCTTGCGCGCCAATGCGGCCGATCGGCAGGCTTTCCACCGGCTTTTCGATGTAGTCGCCTTCTTCGATGTCGGCGATCTCGTCGCGCGCATCGCTGACCAGCTCTTCAGCTTCAGGATTTTGCAGGCCGGCTTCGTCAGGCACCACCAGCCAGCGGCGGAAGGTCTCGTAATTGCCGCTGTCACGGTCGACGGCTACGCGGATGTCCACTTCGCCTTCGTACACCTTCTTGGTGGCCGAGGCGAGTGCGAGCTCGACGGCGCCAAAGACGACGTCACGTTCCACATTTTTTTCACGCGAGATGGCATCAACCAACATCAACAGTTCGCGATTCATTTCACAAGCCTGCCTTTCTTCATTTCTTGAAATTAATCTCTGCAGAGGGTTCGGCACCAGGCGTTATTTTGGGTTTACGCCCTTTGAAATCAACCACGGGCGCGAGGCGCGCCTGTTGAATCTCATCGAGGGTAAAACCCAACGCCTGCAACGGTGCGGGAACCTTCTTCTTACTGACCTTCTGGCCGGGTTTGACGGCCGGCTCATCGCTCCACACGATCTGCCAGCCGGCCACGCCGTCCGCGGCCACGACACGCTCCAGCGTGCCGCGAAACTTCTTGCGGCTGGCAGCGACGGTTGAACCGGCACTGGCGGCCACGCCAATGGGGGCCTTGAGCGTGATGTCTATCAGCTCACCGGCAAAACGCTCGAAATCTTTTTCGCTGCGCAAGGGCCTGTCAATGCCGGGGGAACTGACTTCCAGCCGCGCATATTCGGCGCCTTCGACTTCCAGGACAAACTGAAGCTGGCGGGTGACTTTTTCACAGTCCTCGGCATTGATGAACTGTTCGGCGCCCTTGACGTAAGGCATGTCGATCGTGACGCGCAGCAAACCACCGCCGGTGCGTTCGATCTCGACCAGCTCGTAGCCCAGCCCCGTCACAGTTTGCTCAATCGTCTCTTGCAATGCCATTCAGTCTCTTAAACCCGCTCTAAATCAATTTGTTCAAAAACAAACGCCCAAAAAAAATGGGCGGTGAAAACCCGCCCATTTGGTCGTGAAGCTCTTATTGTAACGCGCCGCGCCCTTCGATGCAAACAATTTTCGTGCCTGCCACGCAAGAATGCGCCTGAACTGGCGCCCTAAATCTTTCTGGTTAAGGCGCCCTTTCGTTCATTGAAACGCAGCAAATCCGATAGGGCAAAAAGAGAACCTTTCTTTTCGTGTTCCGCCATTGCGCTTCACCTCAACCTGTGCACTGCAAACGAATGAATAAAAACCATGGAAGCGCAGCGATACACATCACATCACATCACATCACATAAAATATATCAATTTAATCATATAGATATTGATGTTATTTAAAGTAGTTTATGAGGTTGAGGTCCTGCAGGGGCATTGGGATGGCGAAGCAATCAACCCGCAGTGACCAAAACCCGTGTGTAAGGGTGTTGCGGCCTGTCCAGCACTTCGTTTAACGAGCCGGACTCCAATACATCACCGTCTTTCATCACCATGACTTCATGCGCCATGGCGCGGATCACGTCGACGTCATGCGTGATCAGTAGATAGCTCAGGCCGCGTTCGCGCTGCAGCCTTTGCAACAGTCCCAACACCTGTTTCTGGATGGTCACATCCAGCGCGCTGGTGGGCTCATCGAGCACCAGCAGGCTGGGATTAACAATCAGCGCCCGGGCAATGGCCAGACGCTGGCGCTGGCCACCCGAAAATTCGTGCGGATAACGCTGCAGCAAACCTGGAAACTGGGCTTCTGTCATGCCGACATCTGCCAGCGCCTGCAGCGCCCGCCTGCGCCTTTCACCTGCTTCCAGTTTGGGCTCGTGCACCAGCAGGCCCTCCTCCACAATGGCTTCAACAGGCATCCGTGGCGACAGGGAAGAGAACGGATCCTGGAATACGACCTGAACGGAGCGGCGGATCGCCTTGTTGCGCGCTGTATCCCGGCTCCAGGCCTGACCTGCCGCCTGCAACTGCCCGGAAAAAGGCAGCAGGCCCAGGCTGGCAAGCGCCAGGGTCGATTTGCCGGAGCCCGATTCGCCGATCACGCCCAGCGTCTTTCCCGGTGGAATATGAAAGCTCGCGCCCTTCACCGCTACAAACTCAGCTTTTTTGAACCATCCGCGTATGCCCGGAATGGGCACCGGATACACCACGCGCAGGCTCTCCGCGCGCATCGTGGGCGCCGCATCCATGCCAGCGTCGGCATCTGCCGCTGCCAGCCCGTCCCGCTGCGGTCTGCTGTCAATCAACTTGCGCGTGTAGGGATGCTGGGGCTGAGCGAAAACCTCGGCCACCGCGCCCTGCTCCACGATATGGCCGTTTTCCATCACCGCCACGCGGTCGGCGAACTTGCGCACGAGGTTCAGGTCGTGGGTGATCATCAACACCGCCATACCGTTGCGCTGCTGCAGTTCGCCGAGCAGATCCAGGATCTGGCCGCGCAAGGTAACGTCCAGTGCGGTGGTGGGCTCGTCAGCCAGCAGCAGCCTGGGTTGGCAGGCCAGCGCCATGGCGATCATCGCTCGCTGCCGCTGGCCCCCTGAAAGCTGGTGCGGGAAAGAATTTGCGCGTCGTTCGGGCTCGGTAATCCCCGTATCCGCTAGCAATTTGATAGCTGCTTGCGCACATTCTGCGGGGGTAAGACCCTGTTTTAACTGAAGAACTTCGGCAATCTGGTTACCCACACTGAACAGGGGGTTCAACGCCGTCATGGGCTCCTGGAAGATCATCGCGATGTCGCGGCCCCGTATTCCGCGCAAGGATTGTTCCGGCAACGACAACAAATCCACGGGCGCCCTGGGTGGCGCACCGCTGGCGGCCCGCTCTGCGGCGTCTATTCCGGTAAAAACAGCCTTGCCGCCAACCACGGCGTTTTGCGCCAGACGCAGCAGGCTCAGCGCCGTCACCGTCTTGCCCGAGCCGGATTCGCCCACCAGCGCAAGCTTTTCGCCCGGCGCAATGGAGAAATTTATGCCATGGACGACTTCTTTGCCGCCAAACGAGATGCGCAGGTTTTCAACGTCAAGAAGCGGCGTTGCCATCAGTCGGCCTTTCTCGGGTCCAGCGCATCACGCAAGGCATCGCCCATAAAGGTGAGCAGAAGCAGCGTGATCACCAGCACCGCGAATGTCGATAGCGATATCCACCACGCGTCGATGCTGTTCTTGCCCTGGGACAACAACTCGCCGAGCGAAGGCGTACCTGGCGGGACGCCCAGGCCCAGAAAATCGAGTGACGTCAGCGCCAGGATCGCGCCGCTCATGCGAAACGGCAGGAAGGTCACCACCGGGGTCAGGCTGTTGGGCAGGATATGGCGCCAAATGATGTGCAGGTCGCCGACACCCAGCGCCCGCGCGGCGCGCACGTAGTCCATCTGCCGGTTGCGCAAAAATTCAGCACGTACATAGTCCGACAGCCCCATCCAGCCGAACAGGCTCAGCAGGATCAGCAGCAGGGCCACGCTGGGCGCAAAAACGGCGCTGAAGATGATCAGCAGGTAAAGCTCCGGCATGGAGCCCCAGATCTCAATGAAGCGCTGGAACAGCAAGTCGGTCTTCCCGCCAAAATAGCCTTGCAGAGCCCCCGTCAGCATGCCGAGCAGTACCCCGGTGACCGTCAGGGCCAGCGCAAACAGCACGCTGACCCGAAACCCGTAGATCAGCTGGGCCAGGAGGTCGCGACCCCGGTCATCGGTGCCGAGCAGATTGGCGCGTGTCGGTTTTGAGGGATTGGGCTCTTTCGCAAAATAATTGAGCGTATTCGGGCCGTAGGGGTTGAGCGTGTACAGCGCGAAATTGCTGCCGCGCGCCAGCCGCTCCTGGATATAGGGATCAAGATAATCGGTTGCCGTGTCGAAATCGCCGCCAAAGGTTTTCTCGCTGTAGTCCTTGACCATGGGGAAGTAATAACCGCCCTCATAACGCACCAGCAGCGGCCGGTCGTTGGAGACCAGCTCGGCAAAGAGACTCAACACGACCAAGAAACAAAACAGCACCAGGCTGTAAAACCCCAGCTTGTTGCGCCGGAAGCGCCTCCATGCCCGTCGCGCTGGCGAATTGGAAATGTACCGCTCTAACCCAACGGTGGCGGTCAACTGGTCTTCACCAGTGCCGCCGCGGATCGGGCTTTGCCCGTCCGCAGGAGGCGTCCCCTCGGGGGGAAGGCCGCCGGAGGCGGCTTCAGGGGGGTCAATCGAACCGTACACGCGGATCCACCCAGACATAAGACAAATCGGAAATCAGCTTGGTGAACAAGCCGATCAGGGTAAACAGAAAAAGCGTGCCCAGCACCACCGGGTAATCACGCCGGATGATGCTTTCATAGCTGAGAAGCCCCATGCCATCCAGCGAAAAAAGAGTTTCAATCAGCAATGCGCCGGTATAGAACGAGCTAATGAAGGCCGTCGGAAAGCCGGTTATGAGGGGAATCAGCGCATTGCGGAACACATGCTTCCAGAGCACTTGGCGCTCACCCAGGCCCTTGGCGCGCGCCGTCAACACATATTGTTTGCGGATTTCTTCCAGGAAGGAGTTTTTGGTCAGCATCGCAGTGACGGCAAAGCTGCCCAGCACCATGGCGGTGACCGGCAGAGTGATATGCCAGAGGTAGTCGGTGATACGGGCGCCCCAGCTCAGGGTTTCCCAGTTGGATGACGTCAGGCCGCGTAGTGGGAACCACTGCAGCTGACCTCCAAAAATCACCAGAAGCGCAACACCCAACACAAAGCCGGGAATCGCGTAGCCGATCAGCACCAACAAAGTGGTGATGAAATCGAAACGCGAACCGGCACGCACTGCTTTGGCCACTCCCAGCGGCACCGCGACCAGATAGCTGATGAAAAAGGTCCACAAGCCCAAGCTGACGGAGACGGGGAGCTTTTCCTTGACCAGTTGCCAGACTTCCTTGTTGTGGAAGAAGCTTCTGCCAAGGTCAAAGCTCAAAAACTGCTTGAGCATCAGGTAAAAACGCTCGGGCGCCGGCTTATCGAAACCGTAAAGGGCCTTGATCTGCTCGACGCGCTTCGGATCCACCCCCTGCCCACCCCGGTAGCTGAGCCCACCGCCCTCGGCGCCTCGCCCTGCACCGGCCTTCGCCTCGGCCATGTACTGCTCGACCGGCCCGCCCGGCACGAACTGCGTGACCACAAAGGTAATTAGCAGCACCCCAAACAAAGTCGGGATCATCAAAAGACAGCGTTTGAGAATGTAGGCAAACATGACCGATCAGTCCTCCTTCCGATCCATTGCCATCCAATCCAGTGGGCAGCGCGGAACCGGCTTTGCCAGGCCGCAGCTGCCGCCCCCTGCATGGGGCTGAGGAACGCGGCTCCGAGCCTGCAAGTGCAGGCTTGGACGTTCCGAAGAGGAAGGCCTCTGGCCGCACCACGGAAGTCTTACGCGAAGCGAACGTCCGGCGGGGGTGCTCATTTTTTCCACCACGTGTTGATGATCCAGGCCTCGCCCGGCGCATAAGGCGGCATCTGGCCCGGCATGGCGAGCCGGCGTGCGTTGTAGACGATGCGATGGGTGCCCGCCGTCCACGCCGGCAGCAGGTAGTGGCTATGCGCCACGATACGTTCCAGCGCACGGCAGGCTGGCAGCAACTCGGTTTTCGTCCTGGCGCTGGTCATCTTCGTGATCATGGCATCAATGGCGGGATTGGCGGCGCCGCTGAAATTGCCCGAGCTCTCCGTTCCGGCGGCCTTGCTGCCAAACAGGTCAGCGAACTCCTGGCCCGGGTTGTTGGTGCCGGGGTACGCAATGGAAATGATATCGAACTCGAATTTATCCAGGCGCTGCTGGTAAAGCGCGAAATCTGCCTGACGGAAGGTGAGCTGGATGCCGAGCTTTTCAAGGGCACGCATCCAGGGTGAAATGGTGCGCACGCCGCCCTCATTGCTGTCAAGGAACTCCAGCACCATGGCCTCCCCTTTGGCATTGCGCAGCTTGCCGTCACGCACTTCCCAGCCGGCCTCCTTGAGCAAGGCCTGGGCGCGGCGCAAATTGGCGCGCAGCGAGGAATCGCCGTCGGTGCGCGCCGGTACGTACATCGCACCGAATGCTGCCGCAGGAATTTCCTTGCGCCAGGGCTCCATCAAGGCCAGCTCTTCAGGCTTCGGCAGGCCAGTGGCCTGGCAATCGGTATTACCGAAAAGGCCAGTCACCCGTTGGTAGGCGTTGTAGAACAACTGGCGGTTCATCCATTCATAGTCGATGGCCAGGCCCAAGGCCTCACGCACGCGCGGGTCCTTGAGTTTTTCGCGCCGGGTGTTGAGCACATAACTCTGGAAACCCGAAGGCAGGCGGTGTTTGAATTCACCTTTGACCAGCTCGCCGCTGTCAAAGCGCTTGCCGCTCAGGCGCCGGGCCCAGTCGCCGGCCGAGAAAAACCGCATGATGTCGAACTCACTGGCCTTGAGCGCCTCGAGCCTGGCGGTGTTGTCCTTGTAGATCTTGACGGTGACGCTGTCGAAATTCTCTGTCCCAACCCGGACATTGAGCTTTTCACCCCAGTAAGTTTTGTCGCGCACGTAGGTGATGTCCTTGCCGAAGACCACCGGACCTATGCGGTAGGGGCCGCTTCCGATCGGGATGTCGGCCACGACCTCATTGAACGGTTTGGCTTTGCCGGCGGCATCCATGCCCCATTTGCGGCTGAATATGGGCAGGCCACCCACCGTCAGCGGCAGTTCGCGGTTTGGTTTTTTGAAACGAAACCGCACCGTCCGTTCGCCGGCTACCTCGCAGGCCGCCACATCCTCGAGCAGGGTCTTGTAGCCTGGGGAGGTGTGCGGCCCCATCAGGGTGTCGAAGCTGTATTTGACGTCGGCCGCCAGAACCGGGTCGCCATTGTGAAAGCGTGCCTCCTTGCGCAGGCGGAAGGTGGCCGTCAGCCCGTCAGATGAAACCTCAACATCTTCGGCCAGCAGGCCATAACCGGAAGCGGTTTCGTCCATCGCACCGGTCAGCAAGGAATCGAACAGGAAGTCCGACAGGTAAGCCGGCGCCGAGCCTTTGATCGTGAAGGGGTTGTATTTGTCGAAGGTCGAGTAACGCAGGTTGCTGACCAGGCGCAGGTCGCCGCCTTTGGGGGCTGCGGGATTGACGTAGTCGAAGTGGGCAAACCCCGCGGGGTATTTGAGGTCTCCCCAGAGCGCGTAGCCATGCGCAGCCCATGACGGTGATGAAAGACCCAGCAGGACCCAAACCAGCAAACTTCGCATGCGACAATTCTGCACTACTTGAGCTGGCAAGATCCCGGCGCGCTGACGCTGCGCTGCTTGCCCTTCCCCGCGAACTACCTACTGGAGCACCTGCATGGCCACAAACACCGGATTCCTCACTGGCAAAAAACTGTTGATCACGGGGGTCCTCTCGAACCGGTCCATCGCCTACGGCATCGCCAAGGCCTGCCATGCCCAGGGCGCCGAGCTGGCTTTCGGCTACGTCGGCGAGCGCTTCAAGGACCGCATCACCGAGTTTGCCGCCGACTTTGACTCCAAGCTGATTTTTGACTGCGACGTGGGCGACGACGCGCAGATCGAAAAGATGTTTGCCGACCTTTCCAAAACCTGGCCGACGTTTGACGGCTTTGTGCACAGCATCGGTTTTGCGCCGCGCGAGGCGATCGCCGGCGACTTCCTGGACGGCCTCTCACGCGAAGCCTTCAAGATCGCGCACGACATCAGCGCCTACAGCTTCCCGGCCATGGCCAAGGCCGCCCTGCCCTATCTCAACAAAAAATCCGCCCTGCTCACGCTGACCTACCTCGGCGCCGTGCGCACCGTGCCCAACTACAACACCATGGGCCTGGCCAAAGCCAGCCTGGAAGCTTCGGTACGTTACCTCGCCGAATCGCTGGGCCCCAAGGGCATGCGCGTCAACGGCATCAGCGCCGGCCCGATCAAGACCCTGGCGGCCAGCGGCATCAAAGGTTTCGGCAAGATTCTGAGTGTGGTCGCAGAAGCTTCGCCCATCCGCCGCAACGTGACGATTGAAGATGTCGGCAACGTCGCCGCCTTTTTGTTGAGCGACCTGGCCGCAGGCGTGAGCGCTGAGATCACCTACGTCGACGGCGGCTTCAGCCACGTGGTCGGTGGCATCGCCGAGCCGGCAGCCGAAGCCTGATGGCGCCTTCGCCCGGCTCGCTGCCCGGGCGTTGCGTGCGTGTTCTGCGTCGCACGTTGCACCTTGCCGCCCCAATGAGCGCTATCAAATAGATAGCTTCTTGCGCCCATATTTATTGGGCTGATGGCCAAATACATCCATCAACAAGGTCCGCAAGCGCTTTGCAGCGTCCGTCGAGGCTGTACAAGCGGCAAACAACAGCCAAATTCGACTGAGTCAGACCTGACTTTGTGCCAAAAATGGCTGCGACCCAATAAAAACCGGGATAACTAGCTACAAAAACAATAGCGTCGGTTTACGCTTCGCCCCGGAGGCCGGTATCAGCCCTGCGTCCAGTAGTCATAGCGCCAGACGGGTTGAAAGCCCGCGCGCCGGTAAAGCGCCCGCGCCGGAGCGTTGGCTTCTTCCACCTGCAGGAATGCGCGCTCAATGCCCCGCTGCATCGCCACTTCAGCCATGGCGGCCAGCACCCGCCCCGCCAGCCCCTTGCCACGGTGTGCCGGATCGGTTCGCATGCCGTGGACGCTGGACCATCCATGGCTGAAAGCCGCTGCGCCGGCGGCAATCGCCCGGCCGTTTTCACGCACGCTGGCAAACACGGAATCGCGTCCTCTGCCCAGCGACTTGACGCGGCTGGCGCCGTCCACCGGATCAAAGCCCTCGGCCAGGAACAGCGCGGCCCAGGCTTCGTCCGGCACGCTGGCGGTGTCTGCCAGTGTCTGCGCTGACACGCCGCGCATGGACCGCACCTGCGCCACCTGCACCAGCACCGGCTTGCCGGCCGTGTAGCCCCGCGCGCCCAGTTCGTTGCGCAAGGCATCAAAGCAGGCCTCATTGGCCAGCCGGAAGACGGTCCGCATACCGCGCGCGCGGTACATCGCTTCGATGCGGTCGGCTATGCCATCGGCGGGAGGCTGGTGTGACAACGGAACGGCGCTTTTGGCGCGACTGACAGTTCCGCTGTCAAAAGGCAGCAGCCACCCTTCGATTTCCAGCTGTTCCTCGGGTGATACAGCCGCCACAGTGGCGCGCTCGATGGTTTCAATGTCGCTGGAGGTCATATGTCAGTGAGAAATACGGCCGGATGGCCAGGGGGAAATCAGGAAAAATAGTAACGGATACAGACCGCAGGAATGAGAATCTAGGAAGAACGCCCGTCAAAATGCGTCACCTTGACGCTGTCCAGATCGATCCCTTCAAGGCAGCGCACATTGATAGCCGCCATGCGATTACCAGCCGGGTCAGTCCCTTCGCCATAAGGATGAATGCCGCAGGTGGGACAAAAACGGTGGCGAATCACGTGCTTGTTGAACAGGTAGGCACTGGCATTTTCCTCTGGCGTCAGCAACCGGAGCTGGTCACGCGGCACAAACCACAGCAGCGACCCTTTGCGCTGGCAAATGGAGCAGTTGCAGGCCAGCGCGGTGGCCGGCTGGCCGTCGACCTCAAAGGCCACTTTCCCACAATGGCAGCTTCCTCTGGAAATGATTTTTTGCGTCATCGGCGCGATTCCTTTCGTGGCCCTTGCGGCCCTCTTCTTTGGGTTTGGGCAGGTTGCGCGGCAACATGATGCGCCAGCAGAACGCTTGCACCGCGCGAAATTCAACTATAAACTGTATATTTATACAGCAATAAGTCAAGAAAAAGCAGGGAGAGCCATGCGGCAACACATCAGCAGTCCCGGCGGGCTGGCCAATACGGCCTTGTTCCGCCTCAAGACACTTCATTGGCTACTCGCGGCCGCAGGCTTGCTGGCACCGGCGCTGCCTGCACTTTCAGTATCTGCGGTTGAGCAAGCGCCGCCGCTAATGCTCGCCAAGGTGTACCACTCCGGCGTCCCGCTTCAGGATTATTGGGTCAGCGAAAAATTCGACGGCGTGCGCGGCTACTGGGATGGGGAACAGCTGCTCACACGCGGAGGTGAACGCATCGCCGCGCCGGCTTGGTTTACCACAGGCTGGCCCAAAACACCCATGGATGGCGAACTGTGGGCCGGCCGCGGCCAGTTTGCCAGGGCAGTGTCTACCGTGCGCCAGCAAACTCCGGACGACGCCGCCTGGCGGGCCATGCGTTTCATGGTGTTTGACTTGCCCGCGCAGGGCGGCCCGTTCAGCGAGCGGATTCCGGCCCTCAACGGCGTGGTCAGCCGCATCGACCAGCCGTGGGTACAGGCCGTGGCGCAGTCAAAAGTGGCAAGCCATGCGGCTTTACAGGCGCTGCTCGCCACCACCGTCAAGCGCGGCGGGGAAGGCTTGATGCTGCACCGCAGCGCGTCTCTCTACAAAGGCGTCCGTAGCGACGACCTGCTCAAGGTTAAAACCCATGAAGACACGGAAGCCCGTGTGGTGGCACACGTGCCCGGCAAGGGAAAGTATGCCGGCATGCTCGGCGCCCTGCTGGTGGAAATGCCGGGCAAGGACGGCAAGGCAGGCCCCCGCTTCAAGCTGGGCAGCGGGCTCAGCGATGAGCATCGCCGGAATCCACCGCCTATTGGGAGCACTGTCACCTACCGTTTTCGTGGGCTCAATGACAGCGGCCTGCCCCGGTTTGCCAGCTTCATGCGGGTACGGGAAGACCAGCGGATTTAAAGGTGGCCCCGCAAGCCGGCGCGCCGCCAGATACCGACGTGAGTTGGCTTCGCAGCAGCCGCATTCAACTGGAAAAATAGCCTGTGGCGCCTGCCAACCGTGTGCTTTCAGCTACGAAAAGAATAGCAACCGCCCCGCGGAGGCGGCTTTATTTTTTCTGACTCGCCAGCAGGCCGAGACCCGTGTAGCCCAGACTGGCAATGACAAAGAACCAGCCCACCCACTTGAGGAAAGACGATCCGCCGGCTTCCTGAGCAAACCCAACCTGGCTTGGGTTACCCGGCATGTAATAGATGTTGACCGGCCTGCCCGCCTCGAAGTCCTTCAGCACAGCCTCGGGAAACGAGCGCTTGATCGTCATGGCTTGCCCGGTGTCGGTACGGAATTTGAGTTCCGCCGTGTAGATGGTTTGGCCACTGCGGGAAAAACTCTTGTACTCCTTGATCGGCTCGACCACCGCCGTCTTGCCGTTGGCCATGACCAGCCGCAACTCGCTGTCCCCGCTTGCCTGCGCACGCAGGAATACGGCACCGACGATGACGCCTAGGACTCCGAAGAGAATCGTCTTGAACATGCTCCCTCCCCCATGAAATATCGGAGCGACTATAGCAAACAAAAGTACCCGTTTCTCCCCGCTCAGCGTTTGACGCAATCCGCGTAATAGCGTGTCTTGCCTTTGGCATCCACCTGCTCCACAAGGCCGTGAATGTCGGTTTCAAAGCCCGGGCACTGTGCGTTGAACTCGCGTGAGAACTTGAGGTAGTCCACGATGCGCTTGTTGAAGACTTCGCCTGGGATCAACAGCGGAATACCCGGCGGGTAAGGCGTGACCAGGCCCACAGTGATACGGCCTTCCAGGTGGTCGATCTCGACCCGCTCCGTCGTGCGGTGGGCGATGTGGGAATAGGCGTCGCTGGGCTTCATGGCGGGCGCCAGGTCGCTCAGGTAAACCTCGGTCGTCAGCCGCGCGATGTCGTATTTGGCGTACAGGGTGTGGATGTGCTGGCACAGGTCGGCCAGGCCCATGCGCTCGTACTTGGGGTACTTCTGGCAGAACTCGGGCAGGATGCGCCACATCGGCTGGTTTTTGTCGTAGTCGTCCTTGAACTGCTGCAGCGCCGTCAGCAGCGTATTCCAGCGGCCCTTGGTGATGCCGATGGTGAACATGATGAAGAAGCTGTACAGGCCGGTTTTCTCGACGATCACGCCGTGCTCAGCCAGGAACTTGGTCACGATGCTGGCTGGGATGCCGGTCTTGGCGAACTTGCCGTTCAGGTCGAGGCCAGGCGTGACGATGGTGGACTTGATCGGGTCCAGCATGTTGAAGCCGGTGGCCATCTGGCCGAAGCCGTGCCAGTTGTTGGCACCGTTTCTTGCGGTCTTGGCGCTGCGGGATTCGCCCTTGATGATCCAATCCTGGCCTTCACCGATGCCCTCTTCCACCAGCTTGTCGGGCCCCCAGACCTTGAACCACCAGTCGTCGCCGTATTCCTCGTCGATCTTGCGCATAGCGCGGCGGAAATCCAGCGACTCGGCAATGCTTTCCTCGACCAGCGCTGTGCCGCCGGGCGGCTCCATCATGGCCGCGGCCACGTCGCAGCTTGCAATGATGCTGTATTGCGGCGAAGTCGAGGTATGCATCAGGTAGGCCTCATTAAAGAGGTGCCTGTCGAGCTTCACGTCCTGCGAGTCCTGCACCAGCACGTGGCTGGCCTGGCTGATACCGGCCAGCAGCTTGTGGATGGACTGGGTGGCATACACCACGGCGTTCTTCGGCCGGACACGGTTCTTGCCCATGGCATGGTAGGTGCCGTAGAACGGGTGGAAGGCCGCGTGCGGCAGCCACGCTTCGTCAAAGTGCAGGTTGTCGATGTAGCCGTCCAGCATGCCCTTGATGGTTTCGGTGTTGTAGAGCACTCCGTCGTAAGTGGACTGCGTCAGCGTCAGCACGCGCGGTTTGACCTTGCTGCTATCCACGCCCTTGAGCAGCGGGTTGGCGTCGATCTTGGCGCGAATGGCGTCCGGCTCGAATTCGCTCTGCGGAATCGGCCCGATGATGCCGAAATGGTTGCGTGTCGGCTTCAGGAAGACAGGAATCGCGCCCGTCATGATGATGGAATGCAGGATGGACTTGTGGCAGTTACGGTCCACCACGACCACGTCCCCTGGTGCCACCGTGTGGTGCCACACCATTTTGTTGCTGGTCGACGTGCCGTTGGTCACGAAGAAGCAGTGGTCGGCATTGAAGATGCGTGCGGCATTGCGCTCGCTGGCACCGATGGCGCCATCGTGGTCCAGCAGCTGGCCGAGTTCTTCCACCGCGTTGCAGACGTCGGCGCGCAGCATGTTTTCGCCGAAAAACTGGTGAAACATCTGCCCGACCGGGCTTTTCAGAAATGCGACGCCACCGGAATGCCCGGGGCAATGCCAGGAGTAGGAACCGTCTTCGGCGTAGTCGAGCAGCGCCTTGAAAAACGGCGGCTGCACACCTTCCAGGTAGCTTTTGGCCTCGCGCAGGATGTGGCGCGCCACGAACTCGGGCGTGTCCTCAAACATGTGGATGAAGCCATGCAGCTCGCGCAGGATGTCGTTGGGGATATGGCGTGAGGTTTTGGTCTCGCCGTAGACGTAGATCGGCACGTCCAGGTTCTTGCGGCGCACCTCTTCGATGAAGGTGCGCAGGTTCAGCACGGCGGGGTCGAGGTCGGGGCCGGGCGAAAACTCCTCGTCGTCAATCGACAAAATGAAGGCGCTGGCGCGGCTTTGCTGTTGGGCGAACTGCGAAAGGTCGCCATAGCTGGTCACACCCAGGACTTCGAAGCCCTCGGTTTCAATGGCTTGGGCCAGCGCACGAATACCCAGCCCGGACGTGTTTTCGGAACGGAAGTCTTCGTCAATGATGACAATGGGAAAGCGGAATTTCATGGCGTCGGCAGAGTTCAAGGGCGCCCTGAACCTGTCGGAGGGCATGGGAAACGCTCAGAGGGCATAGACAGGTTGAGCCCGAGCGGTGAATGGAAGGAAGTTTTTCCAAGCAGCGAAGTGTAAGGACATATTGTTGCGCTACGCTTGTCTTGGGGTCTAATTGCCCCAAAATGTAGCGGATGACCGACAAAAGGAGGAAGCATGAGTGAATCGACTATCTGGTGGTTACTGGCCGGTGTAGCCGTCGGGGTGGAACTGGTGACCGGCACCTTCTACCTGCTGATGATTGCTGTGGGCCTGACGGCGGGTGCCATCGCGGCGCATCTCGGTTTGCCGCTTGTCGGCCAGATCGTGGTGGCAGCAGTGGTCGGCGGCGGCGCTGTCGCGGCCTGGCACTGGCACCGCAGCAAAAGTCCGGCCCCACTGCCTGCCAATGCGAACCGCGATGTCAACCTGGACATCGGCGAGCCGGTGCAAGTGGCCCAATGGAACGCCGACGGCACGGCAACTGTGAAATTCCGCGGCGCCAGCTGGACCGCGGTGGCGGCCAATCCGGGTGAACCAGGCAGCCCTGGCAACTTCCGCATCAAGGAAATGCTGGGTAACCGGCTGGTCATCGAGAGGCTTTAGGCTCTGGGGAGGAGCCCGGCCTGCATACGCATTGCCGGGACGCGCAAAAAGTGCGCATCAATAATGAATAACTGATTGGAGAAACCATGGAAATCGCAATCGTCATCCTGATCGTGGCCGGCATCTTTATCGTGCGCAGCATCAAGGTCGTGCCACAGCAAAACGCCTGGGTGATCGAACGGCTTGGCAAGTACCACGGTAGTCTCACCCCAGGCTTGAATTTCCTGGTGCCTTTTGTGGACCGCGTTGCCTACAAGCACAGCCTGAAGGAAATTCCGCTGGACGTTCCCAGCCAGGTTTGCATCACCCGCGACAACACGCAGTTGCAGGTCGACGGCATTCTCTACTTCCAGGTAACGGACCCAATGCGCGCCAGCTACGGTTCGTCCAACTACATCGTCGCGGTAACCCAGCTGGCGCAGACCTCATTGCGCTCGGTGATCGGCAAGCTCGAGCTCGACAAGACGTTCGAAGAGCGCGACATCATCAACGCACAGGTTGTGGCAGCCATTGATGAAGCTGCCCTGAACTGGGGTGTGAAGGTCCTGCGTTACGAAATCAAGGATTTGACGCCTCCAAAGGAAATCCTGCACGCGATGCAATCGCAGATTACGGCCGAGCGCGAAAAACGCGCGCTGATTGCAGCATCCGAAGGCCGCCGCCAGGAGCAGATCAATATCGCCACCGGCGAGCGCGAAGCTTTCATTGCCCGCTCGGAAGGCGAAAAACTGGCCGCCATCAACAACGCCCAAGGCGAGGCGGCCGCCATCATGGCCGTTGCCGACGCCAATGCGAAAGCCATCGAGATGGTGGCCGCAGCCATCCGCCAGCCCGGCGGCGAGCAGGCCGTGCAGCTCAAGGTAGCCGAACAAGCGGTTGACGCCTATTCCAAAGTAGCCAAGGACGCCAAAACCACGTTGGTGGTGCCGAGCAACATGACTGAAGTCACGGCGCTTATCAGCTCGGCCATGAAAATGGTGCAGGCCAACAAAGCGTAGGACCGGAGGCCTGGACTCACGCTTTTTCGAACCGATCTTTCGCAGGCAACAATATGGATACCAAGAATGTCCTGGGTACGGACCTTGTGCCCTGCTCCTACGACCCGCTCACCGGCTACTTCCGTGACGGCTGCTGCAATACGGACGCCTCTGACATGGGGTCGCACCTGGTTTGCGTTCGAGTCACGGCCGAGTTCCTGGTCTTTTCCACCGCACGTGGCAATGACCTTTCGACGCCACGGCCCGAGCATCGGTTTGCAGGGCTGAAGGCGGGCGACCGCTGGTGCCTGTGCGCCAATCGCTGGAGAGAGGCCCTCGAAGCTGGCTTTGCGCCGCCCGTCGTCCTGGAATCCACCCACAGCAGGGCGCTGGAGTTTGTTACGCTCGCCCAGCTGGAAAAGCACCGGTTCCAGGGGGCCGTGCATTAAGCTCCCGTATTGACGCGATGTAAGTGCGCCGCAAACCCGGAGCACTGCTATAATCAAAGGCTTCGCGGAAGGGTGGATGAGCGGTTTAAGTCACACGCCTGGAAAGCGTGCGTAGGGTTAAACCTACCGCGGGTTCGAATCCCGCCTCTTCCGCCAAAATGTCTAGTTGCCGTGAGGTTCCACACGGTGGCAAAAACACCTGAAAGCCCAGCCAGTCTGGGCTTTTTTGTGCCTGCTTCTTTTCAGATTGATGCTGGCCGCTACACGGTTGGGCCTCGCCTGCCTTCACGCGCCATCTCGTCCCGTGCTTGCGGTTCTTTCGGCAAGTAACAGGCAAAAAAAAGCCACCTTGCGGTGGCTTCTTCCTGGCAGTGAACGATTAGTTCAGAGCAGATTTCTTGCCGTCCTTGTAGACGTACAGGGTGATGGCGGGGTTCTTCAGTTCGCCATTGGGCTCAAAAGCGATCGTGGTGGTCACGCCCTTGAAGCTGGTTTCAGGCAGCTTGGCGGTGTAGACCTTTGGATCCCACGAGCCAGCACGCTTCATGGCGTCAACCAGAACGAAGGTAGCGTCATAGGTGTATGGGCTGTAAACTTGGAACTGGTTGGGGTACTTGGCGTCGTAACGCTTTTTCCATGCTTCGCCGCTTGGCATTTTGGCCAGCGATGCGCCGCCTTCAGCGCAAACCACGTTGCCGATGGTCTTGGCGCCTGCGGTCAGCTTGGCCAGTTCTGCGGTGCAGATGCCGTCGCCGCCGAAGTACTTGACGTTGCCCATGCCGAGCTGTTCCATCTGGCGCAGCATTGGGCCGCCCTGTGGGTCCATGCCGCCGTAGAAGATGGCGTCAGGTGCTTTGGCTTTAATGGCCGTCAGAATGGCCATGAAGTCAGTGGCTTTGTCGGTGGTGAACTGCTCGTCAACCACGGTCATGCCTTTAGCCAAAGCCGTTTTCTTGAACACTTCAGCCACGCCTTGGCCGTAAGCGGTACGGTCGTCAATGATGGCGACTTTTTTCAGCTTCAGGGTGTCGGCTGCATAGAATGCCAGGCCAGCGCCCAGGGCGTTGTCATTGGCAATGATGCGGTACGTGGTCTTGTAGCCTGGCTTGGTCAGGTTAGGGTTGGTTGCAGCGCCCGTCACGTGAGGAATGCCGCAATCGTTGTAGACCTTGGAAGCAGGAATGGTGGTTCCGGAGTTCAGGTGACCGACCACACCGGCGACTTTGGAATCGCACAGCTTTTGTGCGGCAGCCGTGCCCTGTTTTGGATCAGCTGCATCGTCTTCAGCAACAATTTCAAACTTGACCTTTTTGCCGCCGATGACCACGTTTTGCGCGTTCAGGTCTTCGATGGCCATGCGCACGCCGTTTTCATTGTCCTTGCCGTAATGGGCTTGCGAACCGGACAGCGGTGCCACGTGACCAATTTTGACAACTGCATCTTGTGCAGAGGCCAAACCTGCTACCGCAGCCAGAGCAGCCACTACTGTCAGTTTTAATTTCATTTGCATAAAAACACTCCGATTAGGAAATTACCGTTAAAGGTTGAGAACAATTTTTTTACTCAACGGGGCCGAACATAACGCAATTTCCGGGCCCGCACCATAGCAACGTCCCTAGGTTAAATTCCGATAAGGGGGTTTACCCGTGGAGCAGATCGGCTTATGTGAACTTGTGTTTCAAGGGGCTTTATTGGGGAAACTGCGTCTGCAAACAGCAGCCCGCACAACCTAACCGCCTGTCGTCGGCGGAGCGGTTTCGCGGTTGAAAGCCTGGCTGACAGATTGGCGCACAACCTCTTCGATTTCTTTGCGAAGGTCCGGCACGAGAGTTTGCGTATGCTCCAGGATGAGTTGCCCGACAACCTCCCGCAAGCGCCGCTCAAGAACCAGGTTAACCCGTTGCAGCACACGTTGCACCATTTGCTCCTCAAGCTCCGCAGATGCAGCGGTTTGCGCCGGAGGCACGCCGGCGTTGGACAATGCAGGCTCCGCAACCGGCAACGCAGCGGGCGTCGGCCGGACGACTTCCGTCAGGGTCGGGACGAACCGAGGGGGCGCGGGTGGAGGGCTCATGTTCCATCTCCGGCCGCAGCAAGGTCATGTCGTTTCATCGCATAGCCTCTGTCGGTGTAATGCTTCCACCGGCTTCGGGCTGCGAGCCGGTCGTCATCAGTCCGTGCAACCACCTCAATAAAGCGCTCAAAACGTTCGAATTCGGCGGGAATTTTTTGCCCCAGATTGACCAGCACACTGTAATGCGGGCAGTCCTTGAGGGAATCGGCCAGCACCACAGGCGTTACCGCCAGCGTACTTTCTGCAGAACCAGCGCGACAATGCGGAACAAACTCCGCAGGCGAAAAACTCCACATCAACTGGTCAAGTTCGGCCAGAACGGCAGGCTCCGCCGTCACCACGACACTGGCGCCACCAAGGTACGCCTTTCGAAGCAACCGGCAGCTATAGGCCAGCTTGTCGGGCACATTGAAGTGAAAGGCGATTTCGGTCATGCCCGGGTTTTGGATGAACGCTTGTTTTTAGACGCAGGTTTGGCGTTCTTGCCCGGCGCCCTGGCCGAAGTCCCTGGCCTGGCAAGCGCCGCTTGGCCCAACAGGTAGTCCAGCAACAACGGCACCGGCCGGCCCGTGGCACCTTTGGCGGATCCACCCTTCCAGGCCGTTCCGGCAATGTCGAGGTGCGCCCAGGGAAAACTGGCAGCAAACCTCTGGAGGAACTTGGCAGCGGTAATCGCACCGCCGGCCCGACCTGCCACATTGGCAACATCGGCAAAATTTGTCTTGAGCCCTTCCGCGTAATCGTCGTCCAGCGGCATCCTCCAGCACAGGTCCAGGGAGGACTCACCCGCCGCCGACAACACCTCGGCCAACTGGTCATCGCTTGAGAAAAGCCCGCTGCGCACCCCACCCAGGGCAATCACGCAAGCGCCCGTCAGTGTTGCGATATCCACCACAGCCCGGGGCTTGAAACGTTCGGCATACGTCAAGGCGTCGCAGAGCACCAGCCGACCTTCGGCGTCGGTATTCAGGATTTCAATAGTTTGCCCACTCATGCTGGTCACCACGTCGCCAGGCTTGACGGCGCGCCCGCCCGGCATGTTTTCGCAAGACGGAATCAGGCCCACCACATTGAGCGCCGGCTGCAACTCCGCCAGTGCCCGGAAAGTACCCAGCACGCTGGCAGCGCCACACATGTCGAACTTCATCTCGTCCATTTCGGCGGCGGGCTTGATGGAAATGCCACCGGTGTCAAACGTGATGCCCTTGCCGACGAGCACCACGGGAGCCTCAGCCTTCGCCGCTCCTTCATAGCGCAACACGATGAAGCGCAAGGGCTCGGCAGTCCCTTGTGCGACAGCCATGAAAGAGCCCATACCCAACCTGGCGACCTCTTTGGGGCCCAGAACTTCGACCTTGATATTGCGCAGTTTGCCCAGTTCCCGGGCGCCCCCCGCCAACAAGGTCGGCGTCGCGTGGTTGGCTGGACGATTGGCCCATTCCTTGGCGAACTCAATGCCTTTGACCAGAGCTGCACCCTTGTCAAGACCGGGCTTTGCGATCCGGGCATTCGCAGAGTCATTCACCGCAACCACCACCTGCTGCAGCCTGGTGACGCCTGGCTTGGATTTCGTGGTGGTGTACACATAGCTGGCATCACCGCAAGCGACAACGGCGGCGCGTACGGCATCAGCCTGCAATTCACCCAATGCATTGAAACAAATGGTCAGGCGCTGCACACTGCCTGATTTCAGGGCACCCAGTCCGGCGCTGACGGCGGTACGGACGCTTTTGGCGCTGGCATCTCCCGCGCCCGCCAGTACCACCCGCTTGGCGGTGATACCGGGCGCGCGGTAGGTGCTCAGGAGCTTGCCAGGCTTGGCTTCAAAGTCCCCCGACTTGATCGCCAGCGATGCGAGCACCGAAAGAGGGTCGTTACCTGCGCCCAGATCCTGGGGAACGAGAACCAGCAGTGCATCGGTTTTTTCGCTGCAAATACGGGCAAGTGTCAGTGTTTTGAGTTCAAAGTCCATAATTCAGGGTCTGGTAAATAAACCAAAGTAAAAAAATAAAACGAAGCCAAGGCAGATATTCAGTCAATGTTATTCCAATCCACGATCCGCAAAGAGCTGGCACGCAGTTTTGGGGCCACGCTGGTTGTCCTGGTCACTATCGTGATGACCATTGTCCTGATCCGGACCCTGGGCCAGGCATCGCGGGGCTTTATCAACCCGCAGGACGTCATGCTGTTCATGGCCTACTCGGCGCTGGGGCGCCTGCCGACCATCCTTACGCTGTCACTTTTTATTGCGATGGTCAGCACCTTGTCGCGCATGTACCGCGACAGTGAAATGGTGGTGTGGTTCACCAGTGGCCAGGGCCTGGCCGGTTTTCTCCGGCCGCTTTTCCGTTTTGCGTGGCCGGTCCTGCTGGTCATCACGCTGATGGCACTGTTTGTCTGGCCCTGGACCAATCAGCAAACCAAGGACATGCAAAGCCGCTATGAACAGCGCGGCGACCTGGATCGCATTGCACCCGGCCAGTTTCAGGAATCCTCCAGCGGGAACCGCGTTTTCTTCATTGATCGCAACCTGGCAAACGAGCGAGCCAGCAACAACGTGTTTATTTCCGCCACGGAGAAGGGTAAAAATTCCGTCACTACCGCCCGCTCAGGCCGTATTGAAACCATGGGTGATGTCCAGTTCCTCATGCTCGAAAATGGCCAACGCCTGGAAAACACGATCGGGCAATCGGCGCTCAAAATCAGCGACTTTGAAGAGTACGGCACCAAGACCGGTGACTCAAACCCGCTTGCCGCCAACACGCCTGAAGCCAAACTGCTGTCCACCCGTTCCCTTATCAAAGCGCCGACACGTGGCAATCTCGGCGAACTGGCATGGCGTATAGGGCTGGCTTTGGCTTCCGTCAATTTTGTCGTGCTGGCGGTAGCGCTGGCCAGCGTGAATCCACGCGGTGGGCGCAGTGGCAACATGATTTTTGTGTTGTTGACATTTGTGGTCTACAACAATCTCGTCAACCTTGGGCAGAGCTGGATTTTTGTGGGACTCATCAGTTTCAGTAATTTTCTGCTGGCCCTTCACGGAGGCGTGCTATTACTGGCCATCGTCTGGCTGTCCAAGCGGCAGTTCAACTGGGTCCTGCGGCCTGCCCGGCGCGTCAGCCGAGCACCCCTTGCCGTGCGCGACAGCGAAAGCCATTCATGAAAACCATACGTCGCCTGATTTACGGGGAAGTGCTGGCGGCCATCGCGCTGGTCGCCTTGGGCTTCCTCGCCCTGTTTTTCTTCTTTGACCTGGTCGATGAGCTTCAGTACCTTGGCAAGAGCAGCGGCTTCAACGCCGCCGATATCTACCAGATCAGGCACGCACTCCTGTACGTGGGCCTTCTGATTCCCAATCACCTGTATGAGTTGCTGCCGATCTCCGTGCTGATCGGCACCATCTTCGTCATGGCCCGCCTGGCCCAGAGTTCCGAATACACCATCCTGCGGACCAGCGGCCTGGGCCCGTGGCGCGCATTGAAGCTGCTGCTGGCGCTGGGCGCACTGTTTGTGGTGTTCAGTTTCGCAGTGGGTGACTACTTGGCACCGGCCAGCGAGCGGGCCGCGCAGCTGCTCAAGGCACGCTACCAAAGCAAGATCACCATCGGCCAAACCGGTGCCTGGCTGAAAGAAAAGCAGGCCTACAACACCTATGTCGTCAACGTCAAGGAACTCACCCCCGACAACGAAATGCGTGACGTGCAGATTTTTGAGTTCAACAGCAAAGGGTTGATCGTTTCCACCACGCAAGCGCCGCTGGCCGCATTTTCCGCGGGCGATGCGTGGCAATTGAACAAGGCCACCCGCACAGAATTCGCAGTTCAAACCGGCATGGCCAGTACAGCCACCCCCAAGGACACAGCCAAAGTCAACCGCGCCGTGCTGGAGAGCTACCGCTGGCCCACCGAAATCAGCGCGGAAATGGTGTCAGTGGCGCTTCTCAAGCCCGAACGCATGGGAACCATCGACCTGTTCAACTACGTCCGCCACCTGGATGCCAATGGCCAGACGGCCCAGCGTTACGAAATCGAATTCTGGAAAAAAGTGTTTTACCCGCTCAGTTGCCTTGTGATGGTGATCCTGGCCCTGCCATTTGCCTACCTGCACTTTCGCTCCGGCGGCATCGCCGGCTACGTGTTCGCAGGCGTGATGATCGGCATCAGTTTTTTTCTGCTCAACAACGTGTTCGGCTATATCGGCAATCTGCGTAACTGGCAACCCTGGCTGGCGGCCGCCACGCCGGGCTTGCTCTACATGGCCGTTTCGCTGGGCGCATTCGGCTGGCTGGTGCTGAGGCGATAACAAAAGCGGCCTGTGATGGAACCCCCAATCCGCGCAACTCGCGGCATCATTCTGCTTGCTCATGGTTCACGCGATCCGCAATGGCGCGGACCGATTGAAGCCGTCGCCGCGCAGATTCGTTCACTCGAGCCCGGCGCGGCTGTCGTTTGCGCCTATCTGGAGTTGTGCGCGCCGTCACTGCCAGACGCTGCTACGGATTTGATAGCTATGGGCGCCCGTCAAATTAGGGTATTTCCGATTTTCTTTGGGGTAGGCAAGCACGCGCGGGAAGATCTGCCGCTGCTCGTCGGGCAAATCCGGACAAGCCATCCGGACATACAGGTTGAACTTTTGCCGACCGCTGGGGAGTACGGCGAATTGACGGCTCTCATGGCCAACATTGCGCTCTCCTGATCTTCCGGGCTACGCGGAATGGCGTTCCATTCGGGCGCGTCTTTAGCGTAAAACAGGCATAATAAAATCAATAATTAGCCTGAATTTGATATGAACCTCCACCAATTCCGCTTTGTGCAGGAAGCCATCCGGCGCAACCTGAACCTGACTGAGACTGCCAAGGCCCTGCATACCTCGCAGCCTGGCGTATCCAAGGCCATCATCGAGCTTGAGGAGGAACTGGGTGTTGAAATCTTCGCGCGCCATGGCAAACGCCTCAAGCGCGTGACAGAGCCCGGGGAGCATGTCCTCAAAAGCATTGAACTCATCATGCGCGAAGTCGGCAACCTGCGGCGCATCGGCGAGCAGTTCTCGGCGCAAGACAGCGGCACGCTGTCCATTGCTACCACCCACACGCAAGCCCGTTATGTGCTGCCGCAGCCCGTTGCCAAGCTGCGCGAAGCCTTCCCCAAGGTCAATGTCAGCCTGCACCAGGGTTCGCCCGACCAGGTCGCCCGCATGGTGCTTGATGAAGTGGCTGAGATCGGTATCGCTACCGAGTCGTTGACGCAGTATGAAGACCTGGTGACCCTGCCCTGCTATGAATGGCAGCACATGCTGGTGATTCCTGTCGATCATCCACTGGCCAAAAAAGACAACATCACGCTCGAAGACCTGGCAGAAGAACCGCTGATCACCTACCACCCGTCTTTCACCGGCCGTACCAAGATTGACCTGGCGTTTGCTGCCAAGCGGCTGCAGCCACGCATCGCACTAGAGGCGATTGACTCCGACGTGATCAAAACCTATGTGCGCCTGGGCCTTGGCGTGGGCATCGTCGCCGAAATGGCCATCAAGGAAGACGGCACCAACAGCGACCTGATCGCCATCCCGGCCGGCCCGCTGTTCGGCATTAACGTGGCGCGCGTAGCCTTCAAACGCAGCGCCTACCTGCGCAACTTTGTGTATAAATTCGCCGAGCTGCTCAGCGACAAGCTGGACCGCGTCCTGATCACCAAAGCCATGGCTGGCCGCGTGAACGACTATGAGGTTTGACTCCCCCCCATGGCGGGCTTCGCCCGCCTCCCCCTCGAGGGAGCGCCACCTGCGGCCCGGCGAAGCCGGTTCCGCGTTGGCCACTTGAACAAGAATTACCCCAGCTAGCCTTTGCTATGACTACCATCCTTGAACGCACCCCCAAGCTCAAAACCAAGCTGCCTGCTGTCGGCACCACGATCTTTACGGTGATGTCCACCCTGGCCGCCGAAAAAGGCGCCGTCAACCTGGGCCAGGGCTTTCCTGATTTTGAGTGCGACCCGCAGCTGGTCAATGCTGTCACGGACGCCATGACCAAGGGCTTGAACCAGTACCCGCCCATGACGGGCGTGCCCGTACTGCGCGAGGCCATCTCGGCCAAAGTGGCCGGCTTGTATGGCCACCGCTACGACGCCAACAGTGAAATCACCATCACCGCGGGTGCCACGCAGGCGATCATCACGGCCATCCTGGCGGTCGTCCACCCCGGCGACGAAGTCATCGTGCTGGAGCCCTGCTACGACAGCTATGTGCCCAACATCGAACTGGCCGGAGGGGTGGTGGTGCGCGTCCCCCTGACGCCGGGCACTTTCCGACCCGACTTCGACAAAATTTCTGCGGCGATCACATCCAGGACGCGGGCGATCATCGTTAACTCGCCCCACAACCCGAGCGCCACGGTGTGGACCGAGGCCGACATGCTCACGCTTCAGGAAATCCTGGCGCCCACCGACGTACTGCTGATCAGCGATGAAGTCTACGAGCACATGGTGTTCGATGCGGCCCAGGGACGCGCCCACCAAAGCGCCGCGCGTTTTCCGGGCCTTGCCGCGCGTGCGTTCATCGTCAGCAGCTTCGGCAAGACTTACCACGTCACCGGCTGGAAAGTCGGCTACGTAGCCGCACCCGCAGCGCTCACCGCCGAATTCCGCAAGGTGCACCAGTTCAATGTCTTCACGGTGAATACCCCCGTGCAATACGGGCTGGCTGCGTATATGGCGGACGCACAACCCTACCTGGACCTGCCAGCCTTTTACCAACGCAAGCGTGACCTGTTTCGCGACGGGCTGGCAAAAACCCGCTTCAAGCTGCTGCCCAGTGAGGGCAGCTACTTTCAGTGCGTGGACATTTCCGAAGTCAGTGACCTGGATGAAGCGGCCTTCTGCAAATGGCTCACTACCGAGATCGGCGTTGCCGCCATTCCGCTTTCGGCGTTTTACGGCAACAGCTTTGACCAGCGTGTGGTGCGATTCTGCTTTGCCAAAAAAGATGAGACGCTGAACACGGCGCTTCAACGCCTGGCCAAGTTGTAAACCTGTAGGCGCAGGCTGTCAGTGCTTGCCGACGGGTGGACAGGCCCTCCTCCTGCTTGCCCGCCCCCGGTGCCGGGCAAGAATCAGTGCACATCAATAACTAGGAGTGCTTCCAAATGTCCATTTCGCTCATCCTGCTGATTGTCTTGATCCTTATCCTGATCGGCGCCCTGCCTACATGGGGCCACAGTCGCAGCTGGGGCTACGGGCCCAGTGGTGGTATCGGCCTCGTGGTGCTGATCCTGGTCATCCTGCTGCTGATGGGACGCATCTAGTCAAGGATCTCCCTAGGAAAAATGGCCTCGCGTTGCAAGGCCATTTTTTTATGCGGTAGGCAGTTCCAAATTCAACTATTCAGTTGCTGCCATGCTTTTTAGCTACGGTATAACAAACCTTCGATAGTTGTTAGCCTTCGCTGAAAGGCTGGGCTCAACTATTGAGTTGAGCCCAGACCTTTTCCAGCCTTTTGATGCTGACTGGCTGGGGGGTGCGCAGCTCCTGGGCAAAAAAACTCACGCGAAGCTCCTCCAGCAACCAGCGGAATTCCTGCATGCGGGCATCTACCGCACCCTTTCGCTCTGCCACCAGCCGCCAGTAGCGCTGCTCCTGAGGCCGCAGTTCGGCAAGCCGTGCAGCATCGCGTGCAGGGTCAGCGCGCCACTTTTCCAGCCGCAGCGTGATGGCCTTGAGGTAGCGTGCGAAGTGCTGCAGCTGCGCATAAGGCGTGGCCGTCAGAAAGCGCTTGGGAATCAGGCGCTGCAGCTGCTGGGCAGCATCCGCCGAAGCTTCGGCGGCATTTTTGGTGTCCTTGATCTTGCGCTGGGCCAGGGCGAACTCTGTCAGGATGCCGGCCGCCAGCCGGGCCACCTCACTGGCGATCAGCGTCAGGCGCCCTCGCCCGTCGTCGATGCGTTTTTTGAATTCGGCTTCATCGGTCGGTAACGGGTCCAGCAAAAAGGCGCGGTCCAGCGCGACCTCAATGATCTGTTCGCGCAGCTCTTCCAGCGTGCCACCGCCGGAGTTGTCAGCGGCCCGGCCCACCAGCATGTAGCTGGTGGCCATCTTCTGGAGCTCCGGCAGATTCTTTTCCAGGTACTTCAGCGCATCCTTGATCTGCAAGGCAAACAGCCGGCGCAAGCCGGCGCGGTGTTTGGCCGCCGCCGCGTCGGGTTCGTCAAACACCTCGATCGTCACCGCATCGCCCAGGTCAATCAGCGCCGGGAACCCGATCAGCGTCTGGTTACCCTTGCGGATCTCCATCAGCTCCGGCAACTCGCCAAAGCTCCAGCTGGTGTAACGCTCCGGCGCTTTGGGCGCTATCTTTTCAGGAGCGGCTTGCGCCCGTCCCGCCTGGACTGGAGGCTGATTTGATACTGAATTTGCGGTAGACGCTGCATTTTCGGCCCCAGATTGGGGTGCTTTTGCCAGGTTTTTGAGTCCCGCCAGTGCCTGGAAGGCCCCGCGCGCCTGCGAACCGAGATCACCCTTAAGCGCACCGAGGTTGCGGCCTGCTCCCAACTGGCGGCCATGCTCATCCACCACGCGGAAGTTCATGAACAGGTGCGGCGGCAGCATGTCCAGCTTCATGTCGTTGCGCTTGACGTCCAGCGAAGTTGCGTCGCGCACCAGCTTGAGCACCGCATCCGTCAGCGAGCCGCTGCCGAAGACTTCGGGCTGCAGCAATTGCTCCGTCATGCGGGCTGCAGTGTCGGGCAACGGCACCAGGCGCGAGCGCGGGCGCTGATGCAGGGTCTTGATCAGCGCTTGCACCTTGTCCTTAAGCACGCCGGGCACCAGCCACTCGCAACGCTCTTCATTGACCTGATTAAGTGCGAACAACGGCACGTCCACCGTAACCCCATCCCGCGCATCGCCAGGCTCGTGTAGATAGGTCACCATGCAGTCCACCCCACCCATTCGTAATGTCTTGGGAAACGATTGCGTGGTGATGCCTGCCGCCTCATGCCGCATCAGTTCTTCACGCGTCAGCAGCAGAAGCTGCGGCTGTTTTTTAACTTCCTCTTTGTACCAATGCTCGCAACTCGCACCGCTGTGTATGTCGGCCGGAAGTTGCTGGTCGTAGAAGGCGTAGATGAGTTCCTCGTCCACCAGCACATCCTGGCGCCTGGCCTTGTGTTCCAGGTCCTGCACCTGCTGGATCAGCTTCAGGTTGGCCGCAAGGAAAGGCAGTTTGGTGTCCCAGTTGCCGGCGACCAGTGCTTCGCGGATGAAAATCTCGCGCGCCGTCACCGGGTCGACGCGGCCAAAGTTGACACGCCGCCCGTTGTACACCACCAGCCCGTACAGCGTGGCGCGCTCCAGCGCCGTGACCTGCGCGGCTTTTTTCTCCCAGTGCGGGTCCAGCAATTGTTTGCTGAGCAAATGGCCGGCCACCTGTTCTATCCAGGCCGGGTCAATGTTGGCGATGCCGCGGCCAAACAGGCGCGTGGTTTCCACCAGTTCTGCCACCACGATCCAGCGGCCCGGCTTCTTGCTCAGGCGCGCGCCGGGGTGGCGGTAAAACTTGATCCCCCGCGCACCGAGGTACCAGTCCTCCTCGTCGCTCTTGCAGCCGATGTTGCCGAGCAGGCCGCAGAGCATCGACAAATGCAGTTGTTCGTAGCTCGCCGGTTTATCGTTGAGCACCCATTTTTGCTCGCCGACCACGGTGTGCAGCTGCGAATGTATGTCGCGCCACTCGCGCACGCGGCGGATATTGACGTAGTTCTCGCGCAGCAGGTTTTCATATTGGCGATTCGAGAGCTTGTGGTCAATCCCATGTCCGCCACGTGCGTCGCCCAGCCATTTCCACAGCTTCAGGTAACCGCTGAACTCGCTCTTTTCGTCGTCAAACTTGGCGTGCTGCTGGTCGGCCTGCGCCTGTTTGTCCATGGGCCGGTCGCGCACATCCTGCACGCTGAGCGCGCTGGCAATCACCAGCACCTCGTCGAGCGCATTGCGGTCCTTGGCCTCCAGGATCATGCGGCCCACGCGCGGGTCCAGCGGCAGCTTGGCCAGCGTCCGGCCGACGCCGGTGAGCTCGTTGTCCTCATCCACCGCACCCAGTTCAGCCAGCAACTGGTAGCCGTCGGCAATCGCGCGGCGCTGCGGCGGCTCGATGAAGGCAAACTCTTCCACATTACCCAGGTGCAGCGCCTTCATGCGCAAAATCACCGACGCCAGCGAGCTGCGCAAGATCTCAGGGTCAGTAAATGGCTGCCGGCCCTGAAAGTCTTTCTCGTCATACAGGCGTATGCAGATGCCGTCAGCCACCCGGCCGCAACGGCCGGCGCGCTGGTTGGCCGCAGCCTGCGACACCGGCTCCACCATGAGCTGTTCGACCTTGTTGCGAAAGCTGTAGCGCTTCACGCGTGCAGTGCCCGCATCGATCACATAGCGTATGCCGGGCACGGTCAGCGAGGTTTCGGCCACGTTGGTAGCCAGCACGATGCGCCGGCCGCTGTGGCCGTCAAAGATTCTGTCCTGCTCGGCTTGGCTGAGGCGCGCAAACAGCGGCAGCACCTCCGCATTGCGCGTCAACGGCTGGTGCGCCAGGTGTTTGCGCAAATGATCGGCCGCCTCGCGTATCTCGCGCTCGCCGGGCAAAAACACCAGGATGTCGCCCGCGCTGTGCGGGCTCAGCCAGAGTTCGTCGACCGCATCGGCAATCGCGTCATTGAGGTCATGCTCGCGCGACTCTTCAAATGGGCGGTAGCGCTGCTCGACGGGGAACATGCGGCCCGAGACCATGATCACGGGTGCCGGCCCCTTGGCCGAGGCAAAGTAGTCGGCAAAGCGCTGCGCATCGATCGTCGCCGAAGTGATGACCACCTTGAGGTCGGGCCGGCGCGGCAGCAACTGGCGCAAATAGCCCAGCAAGAAGTCGATGTTCAGGCTGCGCTCATGGGCCTCGTCAATGATGATGGTGTCATAGGCCTTGAGCAACGGGTCGGTCTGCGTCTCGGCCAGCAAAATGCCGTCCGTCATCAGCTTGACGGAAGCATCGCGCGAGAGCCGGTCCTGGAAGCGCACCTTGTAGCCCACCACATCACCGAGCGGCGTCTTCAGCTCTTCGGCAATGCGCTTGGCCACGCTGGAGGCGGCGATGCGGCGCGGCTGGGTGTGGCCGATCAGCCGGCCTTGGCCCGCGGGGTAATTGAGTTTGCCGCGGCCCATGGCCAAGGCGATCTTCGGCAATTGGGTGGTCTTGCCCGAGCCGGTCTCTCCGCAGACGATGATGACCTGGTGGGCCGCCATGGCGGCGGTGATTTCGTCGCGCTTGCCCGAAACGGGCAACGACTCCGGAAAAGTGATGGCTAGGGAAGACAAGGGGTGGAAGCGAAGAAGAAGCAGAAGAAGGCAGGAGGAAAAGCGGCAGCGTGCCACAAAGCGCTCAATTATCGGGTGTTCCAGCCCGCCTCGGGCCAGTCAGGGTTACGGAGCTGTGATCAGGCCGCCAGCACGGGCAAGTCGACGGGTTCCCCGCTGGTCTCGTCAAACCACGCAATGCGGCTCGGGTAACTCAGCGCCGTGCGTGACATACCCCGTCCGATGCTCACCGCTGATGAGGCGCGTGCATCAGATTTGGAAACCCTGAGCACGCCAAGGCCGACTTCAGCAGCCCAGCGCGTCTGCTGGTTCCCTACCAGGTCGCCCTCCAGTGTGGTGTTGAGTATCACCGACCGCGCCAGGGCGGCCTGGACCCTTCGCGCCAGGTGGATCAACTGGCCGCTGTCATGGCAATTGCGCATCAGCAGCAAGAAACCGTTCTCTTCCAGGCGACCCATGTCCACCTGCGCGTCTACGGTGCGGCGCAACCGGCCCGCACATACAAACAGTGCATGGTTGGCGGCCGCATGGCCATAAAGTTTTTCAAGCACATAAAGATTGGCCACCGACACCACAATCACGCCCAGCGGCACAGGCTCATCGCGGTAACGCCTGAAAGCAGCCTCGAGCATGTTGCCGGTCTCGCTGTGGGAGCGCATGCGCGTGACCGGGTCGTAACTGGGGCCGTGCGCCATGGCACGGTTCAGCTCGATCAGGTAGGAATAACGGGTCCACAGCACAGCCGCCATGGTGGCGAGATAACACGTACCGGCGACGGCCGTGGCCGCATGCACTTGCCACGGCACATGGGCACGGTCCAGCGCCACCCAGCTCAACCCGGCAATCGCCACCAGCATGAAAGACACGCCCGAGACAGCCACCCAGGCAAGACGATCCCCCCGGATGGCGCTGCGAAGGCTGAGCCCCATCGCGACGAGGCCCAGAAAACACGCCACCGCCAGGCTCAGCGCCAGGGCGTCGCGCGGGCTCACTGCCCAGCCAATTGCGATATTCAACAACGCCAGGCTCGCCAGCCAGGTCAAGGCGCGCTTTGCCGAGTCTGGACTGCGCAGGATGCCCAGGATGGAAAACAGCAGGTAAGCCAACAGCGCGGACACCACACTGGCCACATGGGCCAGGAAACGGTCCAGAACATCAGGGCTCTCGATCGGCAAACCACCCAGAAAGGCCACCACAAAAAAAGTCGAGGCGATTGCCGAGACCGCCGCGTTGACCGCAATGCGCCGCAGGGACCGGATATAGGCAAACGCCGAACCGGCCAGCATCAGGCTGGCTGATCCGAAATAGCAGCCCCAAAACCCGATCGCGTATTTGTCCATGAACCCGAACCATACTCTGCCGCCCCTCATTACGCAAACCCTCAAATGGAGTACGCCGGCAGGAGGCACACGCCCATCAGGGCCGCGTTTTCATCCCTCGGGCCGGCGGTGTCTCCCTTACACTCACTGGACTTTTCCCTTTACCGGGGAAACAGCGCCCAAAGAGGCCGGTTTGCCTCCTCCCGCGCCCTCCCCGGTCGCCTGCTTCTGCCACAACCGATCCCGAAAGCGTGCCCATGTCTGCCGTCTTCAATTTCACTTTTGTGCCCTGGTTCCGTTCTGTCGCGCCCTACATCCACACCCACCGCGGCAAAACATTTGTAGTAGGGATCGCCGGCGAAGCGATTGCGGCCGGCAAGCTCCAGCACATTGCACAGGACCTGGCCCTGATCCAGAGCATGGGTGTGAAGATCGTCCTGGTGCACGGTTTTCGCCCGCAGGTCAACGAGCAGCTCAAGGCCAAGGGCCATGCCGCCAAGTATTCGCACGGCATGCGCATCACCGACGAAGTCGCGCTCGACAGCGCCCAGGAGGCCGCCGGCCAATTGCGTTACGAGATCGAAGCCGCGTTCAGCCAGGGCCTTCCTAACACACCCATGGCCGGTTCCACGGTGCGGGTGATTTCCGGCAACTTCATCACCGCGCGGCCGGTCGGCATCCTGGACGGCGTGGATTTCAAGCATTCAGGCCTGGTACGCAAGGTCGACACCGCCGCCATTGGCCGGGTCCTGGACTTCGGCGCCATGGTGCTGCTTTCGCCCTTCGGCTTTTCCCCCACCGGCGAAGCTTTCAACCTGACCATGGAGGAAGTCGCCACCTCGGTGGCCATTGCCATGCAGGCCGACAAGCTGATCTTCCTGAGCGAGATTCCCGGCATACGCATCCACCACGACCAGCCCGAAAGCGAAGACAACCCGATTGACACCGAGCTGCCGCTTGCCGCCGCCGAAAAACTGCTGGCCACCCTGCCCAACGGGGAACGCCCTACCGACACCGCGTTTTACCTGCAGCACTGCGTCAAGGCCTGCAAAGCCGGCGTGGAACGCAGCCACATCCTGCCGTTTGCGGTGGATGGCTCGCTGCTGCTGGAAATCTATGTGCACGACGGTATAGGCACCATGGTGATTGATGAAAAGCTCGAGGAACTCCGCGAGGCTACGGGCGACGACGTGGGCGGCATCCTGCAGCTGATCGAGCCGTTTGAAAATGACGGCACCCTCGTCAAACGCAGCCGTACCGAAATCGAGCGCGACGCCGACAACTACAGCATCATCGAACACGACGGCGTGATTTTTGCCTGCGCGGCGCTCTATCCCTACCCCGAAGCCAAGACCGGTGAAATGGCCGCACTGACCGTCTCGCCGCAAAGCCAGGGCCAGGGCGATGGCGAGAAAATCCTCAAACGCATCGAGCAACGCGCCCGCGCCGCCGGCTTGCAAAGCATTTTTGTGCTGACCACGCGCACCATGCACTGGTTCATCAAACGCGGCTTTGCCCAGGTAGACCCGGAATGGCTGCCCGAAGCCCGCAAGCGAAAATACAACTGGGACCGCAAGAGCCAGGTGTTGGTCAAAAAGCTGAGCTGACAGACCGCCAGCAGGGACGCCTTTTTCTCTCCGGGCTGGCCACCAACCCCACCACCCCAAGTCGCTGGTGCTTTCAGCAGCGCCTTTGCCACGCTGTTCACACCGGCGCTGCCTGTGCGCACCCGTGTGGCCTTGGCATGCGTGGTGGCCGTGATCCCTGCGCCTCTGTTAGCCGATAGCAGCCGGGCAGGTCTTTCGCCATAATGGCCGTTCATTTCAACAGGGAACGACCACCATGCTCCAGCTCCGCCCCAACTGCGAATGCTGCAACCGCGACCTTCCTGCCGAGTCGCCTGACGCACGCATCTGCACCTTCGAATGCACGTTCTGCGCCGACTGCGCCAACACCAAGCTCAAGGGCGTCTGCCCCAATTGCGGCGGTGAATTCACCGTACGGCCGCGCCGCCCGGCTGACATGCTGGCCAAATATCCACCGTCAAAAGAGCGTGTCTTCAAGCCCCAGGGTTGCGGAGCCGCCGCATGAACACCACCACCCTGCTGCTTTTTTCCATCGTTGCACTGGTGGCCATTGCCACGCCCGGCCCTACCGTACTGCTGGCGCTGGCCAATGGCTCGCGCTACGGCGTGCGTCGATCCGTGCCCGGCATGCTGGGCGCGGTAGTGTCCGATTTCGTGCTGGTGGGTGCAGTCGCGCTGGGCCTGGGCGCGCTGCTGGCGGCTTCCGAGTTCTGGTTCTCGGTGCTCAAGTGGGCCGGCGCGGTTTACCTTGCCTGGCTGGGCATTCGCCTGCTGCGCTCGCGCGGCGGATTCGAGGTTCCTGCGGAAGGCCTAGCCGGCACGCAGCATGGCGGCCGCGCGATCTTCACGAAGTCTTTCCTGGTGGCGGTGACCAACCCCAAGGGTTATCTCTTCTGCTCGGCCTTGCTGCCCCAGTTCATCGACCCCGCAGGGGCGCAGGCGCCGCAGTACATTGCCATCGCGCTGGTATTCGCGGGCATCGATTTTTCCGTCATGTTTGCTTATGCCTTTATCGGTGCAAAGGCGATACGGCTGCTCAAAGCCTCGGCCACGCGCTGGATAGACCGCGCCTGTGGTGGCGCCCTGCTGGCACTGGCGGGTTCGCTGGCGTTTTATCGCCGCGCCCACAACTGAACAGCTTCTGAAGGCAACATGGGCACCATGGTGCTCAATGCATCCGGGCGGCTTCGTCCCGCCGCCATGGCGCATGGACATTCCAGCTTAGTCCTGTAAACTGAGGCAGCCTTTCCCCAAGGCTTCACGCATCTCCCCGGCCAGGATCGTAGATACGCCGCTCCCAGCGGCGCCACCCAGCACGATCCGTCGTTACTTTCACAGGAACATGGCCCATGTCACCCCTTCCCAGCCTGAGCGCCCTTGATGCGCTCGCCAAAGCCGACGGCATCGAAGTCAAGCGCCAGGAGGCGCTACTAAAAACCGGCGCGCTGCAAACCGCCATTCTCACCAGCGAAAACTTCTCGATCATCGCCACCGACGAAAAGGGCATCATCCAGCTCTTTAACGTCGGCGCTGAACGCATGCTGGGTTATATGGCGGCCGAAGTCGTCAACAAGATCAACCCCAGCGACATCCACGACCCGCAGGAGGTGATGGCGCGCGCGCAGGCACTGAGCATGGAGCTCGCCACCACCATCACGCCGGGCTTCGAGGCACTCGCATTCAAGGCTTCTCGCGGGATCGAAGACATTTACGAGCTCACCTACATCTGCAAGGATGGCAGTCGCTTCCCGGCCATCGTATCGATCACCGCGCTGCGCGACGATTTCGGCACCATCATCGGCTACTTGCTGATCGGCACCGACAACTCGGTGCGCAAGCAGGTTGAAATCGCGCTTAAGGAAGCCATGGCGGTGGCTGAGAAAGCCAACCTCGCTAAATCGGATTTCCTCTCCAGCATGAGCCATGAGCTGCGCACACCGCTCAGCGCCATCCTCGGCTTTGCCCAGCTGATCGAATCCGGCGTTCCCGAGCCCACGCCGTCGCAAAAGCGCAGCGTCGACCAGATCCTGCAGGCCGGCTGGTACCTGCTGGACCTCATCAACGAAATCCTGGACCTGGCCCTGATCGAATCCGGCAAACTGTCGCTGTCGCTGGAACCGGTATCGCTGGCCGAAGTCATGCGCGAATGCGAGACCATGATTGAGTCTCAGGCTGAAAAGCGCGGCATCACCGTGAGCTTCCAGGAGCTGGTCTCGCCCGTTTTTGTCAACGTCGACCGCACGCGCCTCAAGCAGGTGCTGATCAACCTGCTGTCCAACGCCATCAAATACAACATCGAGCACGGCAAGGTGACGCTCAAGTGCATCGACAAAGCTCCCGGGCGCGTCCGCATTTGCGTCGAAGACACAGGCGAAGGCCTGGTTCCCGAGAAAATAGCCCAGCTGTTCCAGCCTTTTAACCGCCTCGGGCAGGAAGCAAGCAGCGAACAAGGCACGGGCATCGGCCTGGTCATGACCAAGCGGCTGGTTGAGCTGATGGGCGGGGCCATCGGCGTGGAGAGCGCGGTTGGCAAAGGCAGCATGTTCTGGATCGAACTGGACGTCACCACGGAACAGAAGTTTTCCCCGGAGTTGCTCAATCTTGCGCTGGGACCTGCGGTGCACGAGCCTGCGGACCCGCAAACATGCACCGTGCTCTACGTCGAGGACAACCCCGCCAACCTGATGTTGGTGGAAGACCTGATCGCCAGGCGCGCGGACTTCCGCCTGCTGTCCGCGCGCGACGGCATCAGCGGCATTGCAATTGCCCGGGCCTCGCTTCCGGACTTCGTCCTGATGGACATCAACCTTCCTGGCATCAGTGGCATCACGGCCATGAAAATCCTGTCGGAAGACCCGCTGACGCGGCATATCCCCGTGGTGGCGCTCAGTGCCAACGCCATGCCTCGCGACATTGAAAAAGGCCTGCAGGCAGGCTTCTTTCGCTATCTCACCAAGCCCATCAAGATCAACGAGTTCATGGAAACCCTGGACCTGATGTTCAAGCTGGCAAAAATCAAAAAAGACGGGGCTGCGGCCAAAGGAGTTACGCCATGAACACCGAATTCGACATCCTTCATGCCACCATCCTGGTGGTGGACGACCAGCCCGTCAATGTGCAGCTGCTCGAGCAGTTGCTGGCAGGCACCGGCTATACCCAGGTCAGCTCCACCACCAATCCGCTTGAGGTGGCCGCGCTGCACGCGAAGCACCGCTACGACCTGATCCTGCTCGACCTGAAAATGCCCGGCATGGACGGCTTCCAGGTGATGGAGGCGCTCAAGGAAGACAAGCAGGACAAATACCTTTCGGTCATCGTGTTAACCGCGGAGCCGGCCCACAAGCTGCGTGCGCTACAGGCCGGCGCCAAGGATTTCATCAGCAAACCGTTTGACCTGATCGAAGTCAAGACGCGCATCCACAACGCGCTGGAAGTGCGCCTGCTGTACAAAAAGCTGGAAAACTACAGCAAGCTGCTGGAGATGGCCGTGCAACAGAGCACCGCAGAAACTGACGAAGCGCGAAGCCGCTAATAACGTCAGCAGAGAGGCACCGTAGCGGGAGCATTTTTTTGCAGGCCGCTGCATTCTGACAAGGGGATGCGGGCGTTCCGACCAGGCGGCCAGGCGGCCAGGCGGCCAGGCTCACCTTAGTCCGGGGCCTACATTTACTGCTTGAGTTTTTCAAGCAGGAAGTCGATGAACAGGCGCACCCGCAACGGCACATGCCGCCCGTGCGGGTACAGCACTGAAAACGGCCTGGACCGCCCCGCAAAGGGCTGCAACACCTCTTGCAGCCGGCCCAGGCGCAAGTCTTCCTCGACGATAAAACGGTAAGTCTGCAGCAGGCCTGCGCCATGCCGGGCCAGCGTCACCCCGCCCAGCAGGTCTTCCGAGCAGCAATACCCACCGCTGGTAGCCACTTCCAGATCCTTGCCTGCCTGGCTGAACAGCCACGGAATTTTCTGCCCGCTGCTGGGCAACAAAAACTGGATGCAGTCATGCTGCTGCAAAGCCTCCAGCGACGCTGGCGTTCCCGCCTGCTGCAGATACGAGGGCGCCCCCACCACCACCAAGGCAGCATCTTCAAGCTTGCGCGCGACCAGGCCGGAGTCGGGTTGTGCACGCCCGCGTATGGCCAGGTCATAGCCCTCGTCGGCAAAGTTGACATTGCGGTTGCTCAGGTTGACCTCGACCTGCACTGCGGGATAAAGGGCGCGAAACGCCGGCAGCAGCGGCAGCACACGGTAATGCCCGTAAGGCGTTGGCAGGCTGATGCGCAGCACGCCGGCGGGCACCAATTGCTGGCCGGTAGCTTCACGTTCGGCCTCCACCAGTTGCCCCAGGGCCTGCCGCGCCTGCTCAAAGTAAGCGCGGCCGGCTTCAGTCAGCCGGATTTGTCGCGTTGTGCGTGTGAAAAGCCGCACGCCCAGCCTTTCCTCCAGGCGCGACACCGAGCGGCTTACGGCAGCGGGCGTAAGGCCGGCAGTGCTTGCCGCGGCCGTGAAGCTGCTGAGCTCTGCCGCAAGGCAAAACAGCTCAATGCTTCCCAGCTGAAGATCATCGAATTGACGGCTCATGGTTTGATTTTCTGTGGATTATCTATTACGCCATGTAACTTATGAAGTTAATCATCCTGCATTTATCTCACCAAACATCATCAATAGCATGAGGCCTTCACAACTCAACTTTGTTCAAGGAACTCATGAAACTGTTTTTTTCTCCTGGCGCCTGCTCACTGGCTCCCCATATCGTTCTGAAGGAAACCCGGCAGGCGTTCAAGCTTGAAAAGGTCGACACGGCCAGCCACACCACCGCAGGCGGCGCAGACTACTACGCCATCAATTCCAAGGGTGCGGTGCCCGTGTTGGAGCTTGAAAACAGCGAACGCCTGACCGAAGGCCCCATCATTGCGCAATACCTTGCCGACAAGGCAGGCCGTACCGACCTGCTCCCGGCCGCCGGCAGCATGGACCGCTACCGCGTGATGGAGTGGCAGAACTACATCACCTCGGAGCTCCACAAAACCTTCACACCATTGTTCAACCCGGACCTGGACAGCAACGCCAAGAAAATCCTGGCCGGCGTTCTGCGCAAGAAATACGAGTGGGTCAACGCCCAGCTTCAATCCAGAGACTATTTGCTTGGCAAATCCTTCACCGTGGCCGATGCCTACCTGTTTGCGGTAACCGGCTGGGCCAAATACGTGTCGCTGGACCTGGCAGACCTGAAGCACCTGCAGGACTTCCTGGCGCGTGTAGCCGGCCGGCCCGCCGTGCGTGAGGCGCTGAAGGCCGAAGGACTGCTGGCATGAGCCGCTGGAAGACCACGGCCCTGACCCAAAGGTTGGGCTTGACGGTGCCGATCGTGCAAGGCCCCTTCGGGGGCGGGCTTTCTTCGGTGGCGCTGACCGCCGCGGTCAGCGAAAACGGCGGGCTGGGCTCCTTTGGCGTGCATCACCTGACGGGTGCGCAAATTGAGCAGACGGCGCAGGCCATACGCCTGAAGACAAAACGGCCTTTCGCATTGAACCTGTGGGTGCCGCATGAGGACAGTGAGGATCCGCCACTCACAGACCCGCAGTTCGAGCAGCACCTGGCGCTGCTCGCGCCCTACTTCAAGGAGCTCGGTGAACCCTTGCCGACCCGGCCCGAGCGTTTCAGCCCGCGCTACGAGGACCAGGTGCAAGGCCTGCTGGCGGCCCGGCCCGCTGTGTTCAGCTTTGTGTTCGGCATTCCGTCGCCGGAAATCTTGCGTCAATGCAAGGCGCTCGATATCCTGACCGTGGGCGCCGCCACAACGCCCGAAGAAGCAATGGCACTCGACAGCGCCGGTGTCGACATGGTGGTGGCCACCGGCTTTGAGGCCGGCGGGCACCGCGTGTCTTTTCTGCGTCCACCCGAAAACTCGCTCACCGGCACGCTGGCGCTGATCCCCCAGGTGGTCGATGCGATCAAGGCACCGGTCATTGCCGCAGGCGGCATTGCGGACGGGCGTGGCATTGCGGCTGCCCTGGCGTTGGGCGCCCAGGGTGTGCAGATCGGCACGGCTTTCCTGGCATGCGTTGAATCATCCGCCAGCGACATCCATCGCCAGAAGTTGTTCAGCCCCGACACCCGATACACCGCCCTCACCCGCGCCTTCAGCGGGCGACTGGCGCGCGGCATTGAAAACCGCTTCATGAACGAGTTGAAGGCGCATGAGGGAGGTATTGCGCCCTACCCGGTCCAGAACTGGCTGACAGGCCAGCTGAAACCGGCTGCCATTGCCCAAGGCAGAACAGACTTGATGTCGCTCTGGTCCGGCCAGGCCGCACCGCTGCTCAGGCACCGGGATGCCCATTCGCTGATGCAGGCGCTACAGCAACAAACCGACGACGCGCTAAAACGGGCTTTTCACCCTACCGACTGAAATAACCAGCCGTCAGCGCGGCACCCAAGCTGCTGCATTCCTACAAGGGAATGGGCGCGTTCTGACAAGGCGGTCACGCCCGCCTTTTTAGCCTAGGAGGCTTGTCTGGAGATTTTCATGACAAGCCACCACACCCCAGCGCCTCCCTCCCCGTCTACGCATTCCCCCCTCCAGCAGGAGGTCCGAATTCCCTGCGACGGGGGCTGGCTGTGCGGCGACCTCGCCACGCCCACAGGCTTCGCCGGTCTGGTGCTATTCGTGCACGGCAGCGGCAGTGACCGCCACAGTGCGCGCAACCGCCTCGTCGCCGCAAGGCTGCAGCAGGAAGGCATGGCGACCTTGCTGTTTGACCTGTTGACGGTACAGGAGCAAAAGCTCGACTTCGACACCCGCCAGCATCGCTTCGACATCGCACTGCTGACAAAGCGGCTGCAGGACACCACGCTGTGGGCAGCGTCACAACCCATGCTGCAGCATGCGCTCACCGGTTATTTTGGTGCCAGCACTGGCAGCGCGGCTGCGGTGATAGCCGCAGCACGCCTTGGCCCGCGTGTCGCTGCCCTGGTGTCACGCGGCGGTTGTGTCGACCTGGCGGGACCCGTCGCGTTGGCAGCTGTCACCGCACCGACCCTCCTGATCGTCGGCGGGGAGGACCACGGCGTGGTGGACATCAACCGCAAGGCTTTTCAGCGGCTGCGTTGCGAAAAGCAGCTCACCATGGTGCCGGACGCCACCCACCTGTTTGCCGAGCACGGTGCGCTGGAACAAGTCGCCGACCTGTCTGCCGCGTGGTTTGCCGCACGCCTGGGCCGCAACACCTCTGGCCAGATGCCCGGGCAGGCAGCTTTACGTGCCAACCGCCTGGAGTACACCGCATGACGGACTTCTCGCTGCCTTTTCACGACCGGGCCCATGCAGGACGCCTTCTGGCAGACGCCCTGGCGTCTTACCGTGGACGACCCGGCCTGCTTGTGCTGGCTTTGCCGCGCGGCGGCGTGGCGGTGGGCCGCGAGGTGGCCCGTGAACTGGAGGCGCCGCTGGACATCTTTGTGGTGCGCAAGCTGGGCTATCCTGGGCACGAGGAGTACGCCATGGGGGCCATCGCCAGCGGCGGCGTGCGGGTGATGGACCCGCTGCCGGGCGTTACCCTGGAGCCGCAGGCCGTGGCGGCGGTGGTCGCCCGGGAAGAAGCCGAACTGGTACGCCGGGAACAGCTCTACCGCAACGAACGGCCGTCCATCAGCATTGCAGGGCGAACAGTCATTGTGGTGGACGATGGGCTGGCCACCGGCGCCACGATGCGCGCAGCGGCGCTGGCTATCCGGCAGCAGCGCCCACTTCAGCTGGTGGTGGCTGTGCCGGTCGGCTCTGCAGAGGCATGCCGCGGGCTGGAAGACCAGGCCACGGAAGTCGTCTGCCTGGCGCGGCCCGAACCTTTCCGCGCAGTGAGCCTGTGGTACCAGCACTTCCCCCAGGCAACGGACGACGAAGTGCGCAAGCTGCTTGACGATGCGCGGCGGGAGCGCGCAGTACTGCAAACCACCGCGTGAGGAACTGCCATGCCGGCCTTCATGTCCAATCACTCCGCCAGCAAAACCGTGCTCGAAGGCTTGCGCAGCCACCTGGAATCCGCGGGCAGCAGTACACAGCACCACGACAAACTGCTGCGCCTGATGGGTGGCGCACGCTTTGCCCTGCTGGGCGAAGCTTCGCACGGTACCCGGGAGTTTTACCAGGAGCGCTGCGACATCACGCGCCGCCTGATCCTGGAAAAAGGCTATACCGCCATTGCGGCTGAAGCCGACTGGCCCGATGCCTGGCGCGTGAACCGCTATGTTCGCGGCCTTTCCGACGATGCCAATGCCGACGCAGCGCTGTCAGGCTTTGAACGTTTCCCCGCATGGATGTGGCGCAACACGGTGGTGCGTGATTTTGTCGAATGGCTGCGCGACTACAACACCGGGCTGACGGCGCAGCGCCAGGTAGGCTTTTACGGCATGGACCTGTACAGCCTGTTCACCTCGATCCAGGAGGTGCTGGTTTACCTGGACCGCGAAGACCCCGCGGCGGCAAAGCGCGCAAGAGCGCGCTATGCCTGCTTCGACCATGCCGCTGAAGACGGACAGGCTTACGGCTATGCCGCCAGTTTCGATCTTGCGCCAAGTTGCGAGGACGCGGTGGTGCAACAGCTGCTCGACATGAACCAGCGAGCCGGCCAGATGTCGACGGTGCGCGGACTGGAGCGGGACCAGGCTTTTTACGCACAGCAAAACGCCCGGCTGGTACGCAACGCCGAAGCCTACTACCGCACCATGTTCCACGGACGCGTGCAATCGTGGAACCTTCGGGATAGCCATATGGCCGAGACATTGCAGGCGCTGGACCGCCACCTTGCAGAAACCGGCGCACCGCCACGCATCGCGGTCTGGGCACATAACTCGCATCTGGGCGATGCCAGCGCCACCGAAATGGGCGAACGCGGCGAATGGAATCTTGGCCAGCTCATGCGCGAACGCTACCCCCTTGAAGCCATGCTGGTGGGCTTCAGCACGCACCACGGCTCGGTGACAGCGGCATCGGACTGGGGCGAGTCACCACAGCAAAAACGGGTGCGCGACGGCCTGCCGGGCAGCTGGGAAGACCTCTTCCACCGGACCGGCAGCAGCCACTTTCTGCTGCCCCTGCGCAACAACGCCGAACTGACGGCGTGGGCAGCACCGCCGCGCCTGCAGCGTGCCATCGGTGTCATTTACCAGCCGGAAACCGAACGCCAGAGCCACTACTTCCATACGCGTCTGGAACGGCAGTTTGACGCAATGATCCACATCGACGAGACGCATGCGCTGGAGCCGCTGGACCGTGGCGCGCTTTGGCACAGAGGCGAAGTGCCCGAGACTTTTCCTTCGGGGATTTAACGGGCACGCAGCGGAGGATGTACCCAGCAGGCCCGGCGAACGACCCGGCATCCTCAATGAAAGTCACGGCTCGACGTGCCCAGCCGCCCCAGCAGCGGCGTGAGGTCTTCCAGCCGGTGCGCTACCAGGTTGCGCACCGCGCCATAGCTCTTGGCGCCGCCGTTTCCTTCGCTGCGCTGCTCTTCACTGCGCTGCCAGGTGCCGTACACCGCCAGCAGCCGGGCGTGCAGCACCTCGCTACGCTGCGCCTCGCGCAGTGATTTCCAGATGATCACATTGACCGGCCCGGTTTCGTCCTCCAGCGTGACGAAGATGGTGCCCTTGGCGGTTTGCGGCTGCTGGCGCACGGTGACGATGCCGCAACCGGCCACCTCCTCGCCGTCGGGCAATGCGTTGAGTTCACTGGCACTCAGCAAGCCCTTGCGTGCCAGCCGTTCCCGCAGCAAGGCCACCGGGTGGCGCCGCAGCGTGAGGCCGGTGGCCCGGTAATCGAACAGGATGTTTTCGCCCTCGGGCGTGTCGGGCAAGGCCAGCGGTGTTTCGTGCGTGGGTACCGATTTGAGCAGGCGCGGCGCCAGTTTGATGGCCGAAGCCTCCCAGACCTGTTGGCGCCGGTGGCCGGCCAGCGGCAGCAAGGCGTCGGCGGCGGCCAGCGCGTTGATTTCCAGTGTGCCCAGCTGGGCGCGCGACACCAGGTCTTCGGTTGAAGTGAAAGGCGCATGCGCCCGCGCCTCCACCAGCCTTAATGCGGCTTCCTTGCGCAAGCCAGCCACCAGGCGCAGGCCCAGGCGCACCGCCGGCTGAGCGCCTTGAGGTAAAACACCCGGTGGTTCCAGCGTGCAGTCCCATTCACTGTGCATCACGTCTACCGGGCGTACCTCCACCTTGTGGCGCACGGCGTCCTGCACCAGCTGGGACGGTGTGTAAAAGCCCATGGGCTGCGAATTGACCATCGCCGCGAGAAAGCAAGCCGGCTCATGGCACTTGAGCCAGCAGCTCACATACACCAGCTTGGCAAAACTGGCGGCGTGGCTTTCGGGAAAACCGTAGTCGCCGAAACCCAGGATCTGGCTGAAGATGCGTTCGGCGAATTCAAGGGTGTAGCCGTTCTTGACCATGGCGTTGACCAGGCGGCCATGAAAGCGGTCTACCCCGCCCTTGCGTTTCCAGGCCGCCATGGAGCGGCGCAGGTCGTCGGCCTCGCCCGGCGTGAAGTCGGCGGCGATCATGGCGATCTGCATCACCTGCTCCTGGAAGATGGGAATGCCCAGCGTGCGCTCCAGGGCCGGGTTCAGCGCCGGGTATTCAGGCTTGATCTCGCCGCCATTCCTCAGGATTTCGCGGTTCTTCAGGTAAGGGTGCACCATGCCGCCCTGAATGGGCCCCGGCCGCACGATGGCGACCTCGACAACCAGGTCGTAGTAGCTGCGCGGCTGCAGGCGCGGCAGCATGGACATTTGCGCGCGGCTCTCGATCTGGAACACCCCCACCGTGTCGGCTTCGCAGATCATGTCGTAGGTCTTGTCGTCCGGCTTGACCTGGTGCATCTCCAGCTCGCTGCCGCGCGTCTGGTTCACCAGCGCCAGGCAGCGCCGTATGGCCGACAGCATGCCCAGCGCCAGCACATCGACCTTGAGCAGGCCCATGGCTTCCAGGTCGTCCTTGTCCCACTGGATGATGCGGCGGTCTTCCATTGAGGCCGGCTGCACCGGCACCAGCCGCGTGAGTTTGCCCTGCGTCAGCACAAAGCCGCCCACATGCTGGCTCAGGTGGCGCGGAAAGCCGATGAGCTGCGCCGACAGGTCCAGCCACTGCAGCACCGGCCCTTCCCTGCCCGCCAGCCCCGCCTGCCTGAGCTTTTCTTCCAGCACCTCGCTGCCGTCGAACCAGAAATGCTCTTTGGCGAACTGGTCGATCAGTTCAGGCTCCATCGCCAGCACCTTGCCGACATCGCGTATCGCGCTGCGCGGCCGGTAACTGATGACGGTGGCGGCAATGGCGGCGCGGTCATGCCCGTATTTGCCGTAGATGTACTGGATGACCTCCTCGCGCCGCTCGTGTTCGAAGTCCACGTCGATGTCGGGCGGCTCACGGCGCTCACGGCTGATGAAACGTTCAAACAGCAGTTTGCTTTCCGCCGGGTTGATGGCTGTGACGCCCAGGCAGAAGCACACCGCCGAATTGGCCGCCGAGCCGCGTCCCTGGCAAAGAATTTTCTTGTCTCTCGCAAACCGCACGATGTCGTGCACGGTGATGAAGAACATCTCATATTGAAGCTCTTCGATCAGCGCCAGCTCGAAACCCAGCTGCCGCCGGATCTTGTGCGGTATGTGATGCGGATAACGTGTATGGGCGCCCTGCCAGGTCAACCGACGCAGCCACCGTGAAGGCGTTTCGGCCGCCGGCACCATGTCTTCCTGCGGGTAGCGGTACAGGTTGCGAATCTCGTCGAGGCTGAAGGTACAGCGCGCCGCCACCTCCAGCGTGGCGCGCAACAAACCGGCGGGGTAAATCTCGGCCAGGCGCATGCGCGGCCGCAAATGTGCTTCGGCATTCGGCTGCAGCGCAAAGCCGCATTCATGCACCGGCTTGCCCAGCTTGATGGCGGTCATCACGTCGTGCAGCGGCTTGCGTGAGCGCTTATGCATCAGCACATGGCCCGCCGCCACCAGCCTGATGCCGGTACGCTGCGCCACCTCTTGCAGCTGCTGCAGGCGCAGCGCGTCGTCCAGGCCCTGCAGCAGTTCCACCGCCAGCCAGGCATGGAGGCCAAAAAGGCTTGTAGCCCAGGTGCAATGGGCGCAAAGCGCTTCTGTATTGATAGCATCCGCACCTGCTTCATGCAGGGGCGCGAGCAAAATTTCGCAATCGCCCAGCCGGGAGAAATCCGTTTCGCCCAGCGCGACGCGGTAGCTCCCTTTTTCGATCACGTCGCCGGCCTTGCGCGCTTCGGTGATGAACTCGCACAGGTTGCCCCAGCCCGTGGCGTTGTGGGGCAACACCACCAGCCTGAAAGCATCGGCTGCCTGCACAAAAAATTCCGCCCCCGGCAGCAGCTTGAGGCCCAGGTCCTTTGCCACCTCATGCGCCCTGACCACCCCGGCCACCGAGCACTCGTCGGTGATGGCCAGGGCCTTGTAGCCCAGCTGGAAAGCCCGCTCGGCCAGCTCCTCGGCATGCGAGGCGCCGCGCTGGAAGCTGAAGTTGCTCAACACGTGCAGTTCAGCGTAATCGGGAAGCGCAAAGGCAGGCATGCGGGCCTCAGGCGAAAAAGCCATGCAAATACCAGGTCCGCTGCCGGCCGGCCTGGGCGGCGGAACCCAGCCTTTCGCTGTAAACCCACAGCAGGCCGCCCTGCTCGCTGCGGTAAATGAAGTAGTCGCGAAACGCCCACGGCTTTGCGCTCAGACCCGTCCCGGTGCTGCCCACATGGGGATCCGCCAGCAACCACTCGGCGGCCTCCAGCCTCTGCGGCCCGGCCAGGCGCGTCAGCTTGCCCTGGTAGACCGGGCTGTTGCTTTCGGCTTGCAACTTCAGCGGCTCAGGCAGCAGCCAGGCCGGGTACAAGGCTTCAGCCCGGGCTTCCGGAAAAGCCTGGGAAGCGCTTTTTCTCAAGCCTTTTATGGCTCTACCCCTTACATTTTGTGCGCTACCAGCTATTGATTTAATAGCAATCCTGGCACTCACCCAGCGCTGCATCAGCTCGGGCCGGTGGTCGTAACAAGGCTGCCAGGCCTGCACATTGGCATCACCCAGGCGTGCGCTGAGCCGCTCGATCAGCTCCACCGCGCTGTCGCCCTGCTGGCGCGCTTCCATCAACAGGCTGCCGGTGGCGGCCGCCGAATCGGCCAGCAGCTCGGTGGCCAGCGACTGCAGCGTCAGGCTGTGCACCGGCGCCGGCAGCTTTTGCTGCGCCAGGTGCTCGGAGATAAGGCGCGCCACGTGGCGGAGGTCTTGCGCGGGCTGGGCCGTGCGGATCTCAAGCTCGCCGGTTGGTGGCACGTCGCGGCGCTTGTCCAGGTGCCAGATGATTTTCAGGGCACACAGCCCGCTCTGCCGCCCCAGCAGCCAGGCGTGCAGGTGCACCAGCAGGCGCTCAACGCCGGCCATCAGCGCGGGCCCGTGGGTGACCAGCGCGTTGAGCTCAATCTTTTCCTCAAAGTGCTCGGGCAGCAGCTGCCACGCATAGTCGTCGGGTACGGTGCCGCGGGCGCGGTCCAGTGCTGCCAGCAGCTCGGCGCCAAAACGCCGGGCCACGCCGTCGCGCGGCAAGCGCAGGAGGTCGTCCCAGTTGCGACAGCCAATGCGCTCCAGCACACCCAGGTGCGCACGTGCGGCCGTCAGTGTGTGCATGGGCAGGTCGGCCACGCGTTTTTTCACCGGGCCGGCTTGGCCTTGCTGCATCCGAAGCCTTCCTAACGCTATCAAAGATGTAGCGCCTTGCGCCCGTTCAACAAGGGGTGCGACCTGATTTGATGCAAAAAACAGCTCAATTTCCTGCTCCAGCAACTGCATCAGCCGCCCCAGCCCACCAAACAGGCGCAGGCTACCCGTCACGTCCATCAGCACCGCTTCATCCACCAGCGCCACGCGCGGCGTGAAGCCCAGCGCCAGGCTGGCCACCACCTGCTGCAAAGCGGCATCGTCCAGCAAAGACGGGGCGGGCTGCGCCGCCTCAGTGGTGATCGAGATGCGCAATGCGATCCAGCAACGCATGGATGGGACTCCGGGGTGAGGTAACAGGCAGCGACACCAGCGACGGCAGCAGGATGGGTGCAAGCTCTTCCCGCTTTTGCCGTGCCCTTTCGCGGCTGGCCGCCAGCAGCGCCGACAGCCGCGCGGGCCGGGTATCAAGCAGCACCGGCGCAGCCAGTGGCGGGCCGCGGCGCTTGAGCACATGGACCAACAGGTTGCCGGCCTCGTTCACCGTGCCTTCGGCCAGCAAACGCAGCGGCGCAGGCGAGGACTCCTGCTGCGCCCGCGGCGGGCGAAAGACAAACAACAGCTTGTTGTGCGCATGCGCGGCAATCTGCAGGCGGCGCAAATGGGCGCTGCGGGCATCCGGTAGCCAGGCCAGCACGCTGTGCACGTCGGCGCATTGCAGCGCTTCGCGCGTGGCCCACAGCAGTGATGGCGCGTCACCAAGCTTGCCCTGCACGCTGAGCAATCGCTGCATATTGAGCTGGCGCGCGCCCAGCGCCGGGCCAAAAGGCAGCCAGGGCGCGCCCACCAGTACGGTGAGCCCACCGGGTGCCTCAACCTGCAGGGCCGCCAGCGCCGGGGCCGCCAGGCCCCACTCATGCACGCCGGCTTGCGGCTGCAATATCTCGATCAAGGCTCCTTGCGGCCAACCGTCGCCAGGCAAGACGGTATCCAGCGCCACATAGCCCGTGGGGAGGGTCTGCAAGCTCGCGCTGCCCAGCTCGCCAGCCCGCCAAACCTGGGCATTCAAGGCATAGGCAAAGTCCGGCGAAGCGCCGGGCGCTGCAGTGAGGGTGGGCATGAAAGATGGTCCGGATCAAGCTGAATATACTGTATTTATGTACAGTATATGGCCGATTTAATGCCCTGCCAACCCACATGAAACCTGGAGTACCGCAGTCGAGAATTACCACGCCGGAAGCCGCCGGGGGCAGCGCCTTATTCGCGTGTTGCCTGGGGTTTGGGCGGAAGTGGCCGGCCCACGTTGTGGGCGCCCCCGCTGGCCGCCTTCCAATAACCCTTGTCCAGCGTACCGGGATGGTTCTTGACCGGGGTGCCGACCGGCACATTGCCAGGGCGCTGAACGCCTTCTACCGAATAGGTTTTCAGCTTGGGCTTCTCGGTGCTGGAGGGGTTGAGCTCATGAAACTGGTGCGCCACCTTTGAAGGGTTGTCGGGAGACAGCTTTTGTCCACGCACACTCGCCAGCGTTTCAATGTGCGTCATGCACCGCGTCGTGTAGGGGTCGGAAGCCTCACCGAACAGGTGAAACACGCCGTTTTGCTTGCGTTCACGCGTCATCTGCTTGAGCTTCCAGAGCTCGTACACCGACACCTTCGCGCGCATCGCTTCCTTGGAGTCATAGCGGTAATCCCGCCCCTTCTTGACATCGCTTTCCGGGGCCGGACGCGCCAGGAAACGGTCCCTGTGCTCTGTCGGTGTATGGCTGCCATAGGCCAGGTTCGCGTATGACTTGGGCTCGTCTTTGCCGGTCAGCTTGTTCACGGCGCTAAACGGTGCCAAATCCGTACGGGGTGGACCGCTGCCCATCCGGAAATCTTCGTAATGGCCCGACGAACCCCGCCCATATTTGACGGTCATGTGTTCTGGCTGTGTTGGATCCGTCGTGTTTCTCCACGTCGAGAACTTGACCGGCATCAACGGCTTGTTTCCCAGGTAATAGGCGCCGCCAACGGCGCCGACAGTCGCCAGAACCGGAAAGCCAAAGCGCGATAGGAGCCTTTTTGCTGCCATGGGAACCATCCTTGTGCCGCAGCGCGGCAATGTTGATGAGCTGACCTTCCGGTAAAACCGGTGACTGGATATTCAGTCTAGTCATGGCGCGCAGTAGGCGCCATCCCCTTTTCCTGGTGAAAAATTACATGCCCGGGCTTATGGCGTCGCTGCGGCCTCACGCTTGCGGAGCGGCCCGGAGGCAATGCAATGCAAAACGGGCGATGCGTCGATTCAGCGTTTGCGCGCCTGGCGGGCGATCAGCAACAGGCCCACAACCGCGATTGCCACAAAACACAGGAAAGACCAGTTCGCAATCGACAGGCCCAGAAAGGTCCAGTCAATCTTGGTGCAGTCGCCGCTACCTTTGAAGATCATGGGAATGGCGCGCTTGAGCGGAAAGGTTTCGATCATTCCGTAAAAGTCGCGGCCGCAAGACGCTATTTCAGGCGGATACCACTGCAAAAAACTCTGGCGAGCCGCCACAAAAGCGCCAAATCCCGAGAACAACACCATCAGGCCAGAACCGGCGATCAGCAGACCACGGCTTCTGGCAATGGCCGTCACGCCCGCCACCACCGCCACCAGCACCAGCGCATACCGCTGCACGATGCACATCGGGCAAGGCTCCAGGCCGACCACATGCTGCAGATACAGACCAAAGGCCAGCATGGCCACGCAGGCCACAGCGATCAGCGCCAGCACGCGGCGCGGCATGGCGTCGAAATACGTCAAAAACATCAGGGAGCCCTCTTTTTTTCTGGATGCATTATGAATTGTCCAGGGGTTCGGGCGTTTGGTGCGGGATAAGTTCCCTTTGGCGATGCATGCAGGGCAGATTCTTCGCCGCCTTCCCCTTCCCCGTCGTCCCCTCCTCCGGTCCCCTCTCGCCCTTATTTGCCAGCATTTGTCCTACAGATGGGGCGCCCCGGCGGGCGTAGATTTTCAGGACTTCAGTTTTTGGGGACCCACCCGGAAAGGACCCATGATGGAAATACACCGCGGACGACTCATCGACCATGTCCACCTGCGCGCCCACGACCTCGCGGCCAGCAAGCGCTTTTACCGCGCCGTGCTGAAGTCACTAAACAAGGAAAGTGCCATCCAGGAAGCCGACGACCATTTCTCGGCCGACGAGTTGTGGATGGACCAGGCCGACGGCCCCACCTCGCACGTTCATCTGGCCTTCCGGGCTAAAGATCACGCAGAGGTCAAAGCCTTCTACGAAGCCGCCTTGGCCGCAGGCGGCACCGACAATGGCGCACCGGGCGAACGCAAATACCACCCCGGCTACTATGCCGCCTTTGTGCTGGACCCGGACGGCAACAACATCGAAGCGGTGTACCACGGGCCTTTCACTGCCTCGGCAGAGTCGGTAGTGATCAGGCCTGCTGAATAGATAAAACCAAGATGGACGAAGGTTTAAGGCTGGCGGCAAAATGCACCTTGAATGATTTCAAGTCTTTTGCTTCGAGGAGCCGCCATGTGCCGCAACATCAAGACCTTGTTCAACTTCGAGCCGCCGGCTACGGAACTCGAGATCCGTGACGCTTCGCTTCAATTCGTGAGAAAGCTCAGCGGCTTCAACGTCCCCTCCAAAGCAAACGAAGCGGCATTCGATCGTGCGGTAGAAGAAGTCGCGGCCTCGGCACGGGTTCTGATGCGGTCGCTGGTGACCAACGCCGAACCGCGCAACCGGGAAGTGGAAGCCGAACGGGCGCGGGCCAGGTCGGCATTGAGGTTTGGCACGAGCCAGTAGCCTGGCGCGCCCCAAAGCCGGCCTAGCCCAACTGAAAGCGTTTGACGACATCAAGAGGCGGGGCCCGGTTTGTATCAGCAATGGCTGACATTCCCCTGATTGACATCCTCGCCATGCGCACCAAGGCAGCCCAGCCCTTGCAGGGTTTCCTCCATAGCAATGTCCAGCGGCGTGTGCGGCTCCGCACCGAGCGCCGCCACCAGGGAGGCGTTGTCCAGGCGTACCGGCGTGTTCCAGAGGTAGCGCATCTGACGCAGCTCGCGCAGGGTCTCCACAAAGGGCGCGGCCAGCGTCACCGCCCACCAGGGAAAGGATTTGATTGACGGCTGAGGGCCACCGCGCCGTGCGACGACACGGCAGATCGCCTCAGCCAGCTGGCGGCCGTCGGCATCCCACTGGCCATTCATGTGGAATGTTGCAAACGCAGGCAGAACGTCACGCCGGGCCAACAAAGCGACCATCGTGCGCGCCACGTCCGGCAGATAAGCCCATTGGTGGCCGACGCCAGGTTTGCCGGGGAGCTTCACGCTGCGCACCGGCGCGCCCGGCTGAATCAGGCCCTGCGAGAACCAGTTGTTGCCAGAAGTTGGCCCGAAGAAGTCCCCCGCACGCACGATGATCACCCGGCAGCTGCCCTGGCCGCTGTCGGTGGTTGCGTCCTTGAGCCGCTGCTCGAGTTGCACGCGAATCGCACCTTTGGCCGTTTGCGGGTGTTGCGGTGAATCCTCCCGCAGGCTCGGAAATGCGTCCGGCCCGTAGTTGTAGACCGTACCGGGCAACACGATGGTCGCGCCCTGCGCCCGGGCGGCCGCAATTGTGTTGTCCAGCATGGGCAGCACCAGCTCGCCCCAGCGGCGATAGCCGGGCGGATTGACGGCGTGCACTATCACGCCGCAGCCTTGGGCTGCAGCCATGACATCACCCGGGTTCATCGCATCGCCACACAGCCAGATGATGCCGCCACGTTGCTCGCCTGGCCGCGGCTCTCCTCGGCGAAGGGCGCGAACCTGCCAGCCTGCCGCCTCCAGTTGCCGAGCGACCTCACCGCCGATGCCACCGGTTGCACCCAGGACCAGAGCCGTGTTTGATCTGTCTTGTTTGTTGCTCATGTCAATCCCCAAAAAAGTTGCGATGGGGAAATTCTGGGACCTGAGGCATCAAAATGGAATTGACTAAAGCAGGGTAACGGCTATACATTTTTGTATGGAAGAAGATGCTGGCTGGGAGCTTTACCGCTCGTTTTTAGGGGTGCTGCGCGAGGGTTCGCTCTCAGGTGCGGCACGGTCTTTGGGCGTGGCACAACCTACGGTCGGGCGCCATGTCGCCTCGCTTGAAAAGTCGCTCGGCCTGGCGTTGTTCACGCGCTCACAAACCGGGTTTGCGCCGACCGAAGCCGCACTGGGGCTCCAGCCCTTCGCCGAGGAAATGGCCAGCGCCGCAGCCGCCCTGCGCCGCGCCGCCGAAAGCCAGGGTGACGGTGTGCGCGGCACGGTGCGGGTCACAGTGAGCGAAGTCATCGGCGTCGAAGTGCTGCCCCCCATCGTCGCGCAACTGCAGCGCACGCACCCGGGGCTGACGATAGAACTGGTTCTGACCAACCGCGTGCAGGACCTGCTGCAACGCGAAGCCGACATTGCCGTGCGAATGACACAGCCCAAGCAGGACCTGTTGATCGCCCGAAGTGTGGGCGAAGTGGAGCTGGGTCTCTACGCGCGCCGCGATTACCTGGACGCGCGCGGGACGCCGCAATCATCAACGGACCTGGCGCAGCATGCGCTGATCGGGTTTGACGAAGAGACACCCTTCCTGCGTTCGGCGCGCAAAGCCTTGCCCGCATGGAAGCGGGCGGCATTTTCCACACGTACCGACAGCGACCTCGCACAACTGGCACTGATACGTGCCGGCGCCGGCATTGGTGTGTGCCAGTCAGCGCTGGCGGCGCGTGACCCCGCCTTGGTGCGGGTTCTGCCTGGCGAGTTGTCCTTCAAACTCGAAACCTGGCTGACCATGCACGAAGACCTGCGCCACAGCCCGCGTTGCCGCGTCACCTTCGACGCATTGGTCGAGGGTTTGCAGCAGCATATTGGTTAAAGCCGGGCGCGCGACTACCCCTCCACAAACACCCTCGCCTTGCGCGGCGTCACCACCAGCATGTCGCCTTCGCGCAAACCCATCTCGGCAAATTGCTGTGAAGTCATCTGGGCTTCAATGATCGAATCGCCTGAAACTTTGCCTTTTTGCTCATAGCCTTCTGCGGGAATCAACTCAAGCCGCGCGATCGGGCCGATCACAATGGCACGCTCCAGGTGGGCGACGATGCCTTCGGCGCCCGGTGCATAACGCTGCACGTCCAGATCGTGCGGGCGCACATAGGCAAAGGCCTTGGCGTCCTGTGCGCCGGCGTGTTCGGGTGAATTGAGGCGCAGGCCTTCGAGCTGGACTTCACCCTCGTGTGCGCGGCCGTGGAACAGGTTCACGTCACCGAGGAAGCCGTACACAAACGGGCTGGCCGGATGGTCCCAAACCTCTTGCGGCGAACCGATCTGTTCGACCTTGCCCTGGTTCATCAGCACCACGCGGTCGGCGACTTCCAGCGCTTCTTCCTGGTCGTGCGTCACAAAAATGCTGGTGACATGCAGGTCGTCGTGCAGGCGGCGCAGCCAGCGGCGCAGCTCTTTGCGCACCTTGGCGTCGAGCGCGCCGAAGGGTTCGTCGAGCAGCAGCACCTTGGGCTCCACCGCCAGCGCACGGGCCAGGGCAATGCGCTGGCGCTGCCCGCCAGACAGCTGTGACGGGAAGCGCTCGGCCAGCCAGTCGAGTTGCACCAGGTTGAGCAGAGAGTGGACTTTTTCCTTGATCTGCGCTTCGCTGGGCCGCTGGCCGCGGGGTTTAACGCGCAGGCCGAAAGCCACGTTTTCAAACACCGTCATGTGGCGGAACAAGGCGTAGTGCTGAAAGACAAAGCCGACCTGGCGCTCGCGGACATGCACGTCGGTGGTGTCTTCACCGCTGAAGAGGATGCTGCCGCGGTCGGCCGTTTCCAGGCCGGCAATGATGCGCAGCAGCGTGGTCTTGCCGCAGCCTGAAGGGCCGAGCAAGGCGACGAGTTCGCCCGATTGAATGTCCAGGCTGACATCGCCCAGCGCCTGGAAGTCGCCAAAATGTTTGCTGACGTTGCGGATTTCGATGCTCATGATGTTTCCTTTAGCGAACGGCTGCCACAGCAGCTTGGGGCTGTGGGCGCTCAGGCGGCAAATCGGCCGCGGCTTTCATTTCTGCTTCGTGGCGCCATTCGGCGACCGACTTGATGACCAGCGTGACCAGCGCGAGGATGGCCAGCAGCGACGCCACGGCGAATGCGGCGACGGACTGGTATTCGTTGTACAGAATTTCAACGTGGAGCGGCAGCGTGTTGGTCTGCCCACGAATGTGGCCCGACACCACCGACACCGCACCAAACTCTCCCATGGCGCGTGCGTTGCACAGGATGACGCCGTACACCAGGCCCCACTTGATGTTCGGCAGGGTCACATGCCAAAAGGTTTGCCAGCCCGTGGCACCGAGCACAATGGCGGCCTGCTCTTCGTCGTTGCCTTGTGCCTGCATCAGCGGGATCAGCTCACGCGCGATGAACGGAAACGTCACAAACACCGTGGCCAGCACAATGCCGGGCACGGCAAAAATGATCTTGATGTCATGTGCCAGAAGCCACGGCCCGAACCAGCCCTGTGCGCCAAAGATCAGCACGTAGATCAGGCCGGCCACCACGGGCGACACGGAAAACGGCAGATCTACCAGCGTCGTCAGAACCGACTTGCCGCGGAACTCGTACTTGGCAATCGCCCAAGCCGCGGCCACGCCAAACACCAGGTTCAGCGGCACGGCAATCGCGGCGGCAATCAAGGTAAGCTTGATGGCCGACCAGGCATCGGGCTCCTGTAGCGCGGCAAGGTAGGCGCCAAAGCCCTTGCGCAGGCCTTCGGTGAACACGGCGGCCAGCGGCAGGATCAGGAACAGCAAGACAAACGTCAGCGCGACCGTGATCAGCGTGTAGCGAACCCACGGGGATTCGGTCGTGCCGGACGCGACACGGCGGTTGGGCTGGGATGAAACGGCCGAGCGCCGCGAAGGGCCGCCCCGAGCAAGCTCAGCCCCCTCGGGGGGCAGCGCAGTACGCGAAGCGACAAGCGTGGGGGCCTGTTTCATGCCGGGGCTCCCGCGTTGCGGCGCTGCCAGGCTTGCAGGCCGTTAATGACGAGCAGCAGGACAAACGACACCAGCAGCATCACCACCGCAACGGCCGTTGCGCCGGCGTAGTCATATTGCTCGAGCTTGCCGATGATGATGAGGGGCGTGATTTCAGAAACCATGGGCATGTTGCCGGCGATGAAGATGACCGATCCGTATTCGCCAATCGCTCGCGCGAACGCCATGGCAAAGCCGGTGAGCAAGGCCGGTGTGATGTGCGGCAGGATGACCTTGGTGAATATCTGTAGGCGCGTGGCGCCCAGCGAGGTGGCGGCTTCTTCGAGTTCTTTCTCGGCGTCTTCCAGCACCGGCTGCACCGTGCGCACCACAAACGGCAGGCCGATGAAGATCAGCGCAATCACCACACCGGCTGGCGTGAACGCCAGCTTGATACCCATGGGCTCGAGGTACTGGCCTATCCAGCCGTTGCCGGCCAGCAATGCCGTCAGCGAAATGCCGGCCACGGCCGTCGGCAGCGCAAAAGGCAAGTCCACCAGCGCGTCGACGATCTTTTTGCCCGGGAATTTGTAGCGCACCAGCACCCAGGCCAGCAGCAGACCAAACACCAGGTTCACCAATGCGGCGATCAGCGATGCCCCAAACGTAAGACGGTAAGACGCCAGCACGCGCGGCGATGTCACCGCCGTGATGAACTGGTCCCAGCTCAGCGTGAAGGTTTTGAAAAACAGCGCCGAGATCGGGATCAACACGATCAGGCTGAGGTAGAGAACGGTGTAGCCCAGCGTGAGGCGGAAGCCGGGCAGCACGCGTTTTGCGGCGCGTTTGCTACCCGCAGGCACACCCGGCACCACCGCGGAAGGCGGCGCCACAGAAGACAAGGCAGTCATGATGGCGCTGTTTACTTGACGGTGTACAGCTTGTCGAACTGCCCGCCGTCATTGAAGTGCACTTTTTGCGCCTCGCCGAGGCTACCGAACAGCTCCTGCACCGTAAAAAGCTGCAGCGGCTTGAAGGTGCTGGCGTATTTTTTCAGGATGGCCTGCGAGCGCGGACGCAATGCATGGCGTGCGGCAATTTCCTGGCCTTCATCTGAATAAAGGTAGTTCAGGTAGGCCTTGGCCAGGTCTGCCGTACCCTTTTTGGCTACGGTGCGCTCCACCACCGCCACCGGGTTCTCGGCCAGGACGCTGATGGACGGGTAGACCGCGTCCACCTTGCCTTCGCCGAACTCCCTGTTCACCGACAGCACTTCGGACTCGAAGGTGATCAGCACATCGCCGATATTGCGTTGCAGGAACACCGTGGTCGCGTCGCGACCGCCCTTGCCCAGCACTGGAACGTTTTTGTACAGCTTGCCGACGAACTCGGCGGCCTGCACGTCAGTGGCGCCCTTCTTCTTGGCGTAACCCCAGGCGGCAAGGTAAGCGTAGCGGCCATTGCCACCGGTTTTTGGATTCACCAGAATCACCTGGATGCCGGGCTTGAGGAGGTCGTCCCAGTCCTTGATGCCCTTGGGGTTGCCGTTGCGCACCAGGAAGAGCATGGTGGATGTGGTGGGTGATGCGTTGTCGGGAAATTTCTTCGTCCAGTCCTTGGCGACCACACCGGCACCGGCCAGGAAGTCCACGTCGGTGGAGGTGTTCATGGTGACCACATCGGCATCCAGGCCGTCGGCCACGGAGCGCGCGATGGCGCTGGAGCCACCGTGCGACTGGTCAACCTTGATGTCTTTGCCCGCAGTTTTTTTGTAGTGGGCAATGAAAGCGGCGTTGTATTCCTTGTAAAACTCGCGCGCCACGTCATACGAGCCATTGAGAAGCGTTTGTGCCGAGGCCGTGCCTGTGAATGAAGCGCCCGCTGCCAGTGCCAGTGTTGCAAGGGCGATTTTTAGTTTTGAAGAAGTCATGCCGTTTCCAGGGATCCAAAAGAAGAAGACGAAGAATTTGCCGAAGAAGAAAAATCAAGGTGCGCGGCCGTCAGGGACGCATCTCCTGCCAGCGACTGCAACAGGGCAATGCCCAAAGGCCATTCGCCGTGGCCCGATTCAATGTTGATGTGTCCGGCATCTTGCATGCGCACAAACTCGCTGCCCCAGGCACGGGCATAGGCGCCAGCCAGACGCACCGGGCAATACGGGTCGTTGCTGCTGGCCACCAGCACGCTGCGGTACGGCAGCTTCTGGTAGGGTACCGGCGCAAAGTCGCTCAGCACAGCGCGGCGCTCCGGGTCTGCCGGCGCTACCAGCAAAGCGCCGTGGATGCGCTCTGCGGCCTCAGGCGGCAAATGCGCCGTGGCAATGCAGCCCAGGCTGTGCGCCACGATCACGACGGGCTCGTCCTGCAGCACGATGGTGTTGGCCAGCGACGCGATCCAGGCTTTGCGCGAAGGTGTGATCCAGTCGTCCTGGCGCACGCGCACTGCATTGCTCAGGCGCTCGGCCCACAGGCTTTGCCAGTGGCCGGGGCCCGAGTCGCGCCAGCCAGGGACGATGATGAAACGCACGGTAGTGATTCTCAGCAGGTTTCAAGCAAGCGAGCCACACCAAGCGCCACTGCGGGCAACTGCGCTGCCATTCGCAAGCCGGGGCCGCGGAACCGGCTTTGCCGGGCCGCAGGCGCAGCGGCCCCCTCGGGGGGCAGCGTACTACGCGAAGCGAAAAGCGTGGGGGCCATCATTTGTTTGGCTGGGGCGTGATGCGCAAATAAGGCCGTACTGCCTTGAAGCCTTTGGGAAAGCGCACGGCAAGCTCGGCCGGATCCTGCAGGCTGGGCACGATCACGACGTCGTCGCCATCTTTCCAGTTGGCGGGCGTTGCCACCTTGTGGCTGTCGGTCAGCTGCAGCGAGTCGACGACGCGCAGAATCTCGTCAAAGTTGCGCCCGGTGCTGGCCGGATACGTGAAGGTGGTGCGGATGACCTTTTTGGGATCGATGATGAAAACGCTGCGCACCGTGGCCGTGGTGGAAGCGTTCGGGTGGATCATGTCGTAGAGGTTGGCCACGGTCTTGTCCGCATCGGCCAAGATGGGGAAGTTGACGGTCGTGTTCTGCGTCTCGTTGATGTCATTGACCCACTGGCCGTGCTTGTCGAGCGGGTCCACGCTGACGGCGATGGGTTTGACGTTGCGTTTGGCAAATTCGCTGCTCAGGGCCGCGGTTTTGCCCAGTTCGGTGGTGCAGACGGGCGTGAAGTCTGCGGGGTGCGAAAACAGCACCACCCAGGAATCGCCAGCCCACTGGTGAAAGGAAATCTTGCCAGCGGTGGAGTCCTGGGTGAAGTCGGGGGCGGTGTCGCCGAGTCTGAGAGTAGCCATGCTGTGCTCCTTGATTGCTGATCAAAGCATTGTGGGGAGCAAGCGTTAAAACTCAAAAGAATATATAGCTCTTAATTTATCTCAATAAAAGAATAACGATTGCACTGTTTTGGTCACTGCAAGCCGCTATTCTTTTGATAGCTGCTAGCGCCCAGTTCTATTGGCCTACAACAATATTTCTCATGAAAAGCAGCACTTGCAGTGACCCACCGGCAGCCAGTTTTTCCGTCGTTCTGGCCGATCTTTGAATATTAGAACCGCCATCAGCCCAATAAGAACGGGCAATGACAGCTATCAAATTCATAGCACCTTCACTCACCCCGCGGCTGGCCGATCCTCCGAATCGACCCTTCAAACCAGGTTTTCACCCCGCATCCGCTCTCCCAGAAAGTCCAGAAAGCTCCGAACCGCCGGACTCTGCCCGCGCCGCGACGTGAACACCGCATGCGCCACACCGGGGCGAAGCGCCCAGCCGGGCAGCACCGGCACCAGCAATTGCGCCTGCTGCTCCGCCGCGCTCAGAGACTCGGGCAAAAAACTCATGCCGGTCCCCGCCAGCAAAGCCAGCTTCAGGGTTTGCAGGTCATCGGCCACATAGCGCGGCTGGTGATGCAGGACAAACTCTTTCCCGTCGGGTCCCACCAGCGTCCACGACGCGCGGCCGTCCACCCAGGACATGGCCACGGTGTCGAGCTTTTGCAGGTCTTCGGGTTTTACGGGCGTGCCCTGGCGCTTCAGCAGATCCGGGCTGGCCAGCAGGCGGCCGGTGCTGGTGCCCAGGTTCTTCACGATCAGGCTTCCGCTGTCTTCCAGCGTGGGCCGCACGCGCAGGGCGATGTCGATGCCCTCTTCCACCAGGTCAATCACCCGGTTGGTCACGCGCATGTCGATTTTCACGTGGGGATGAAGCGCCATGTAGCGCGGCACCAGGTAGCCCACCGCGCTTTGGGCCAGCGTCACCGGGCAGGTGATGCGCAGCGTGCCGCGCGGCTCAACCTGCATTTGCGCCACAGCTTCCGATGCGGCCAGTGCCTCGTCGCGCATGACACTGCAGTGGCGCAGGTAGATCTCGCCGACCTCGGTCAGTGAGAGCTTGCGTGTGGTGCGCTGCAACAGCCGCGCACCCAGCCGCGCCTCCAGTTCAGCCACGCGGCGCGACAGGCGCGACTTGGGCAGTCCCAATGCCCGGCCGGCTGCGGCAAAGCCACCCCGTTCCACCACTTCGGCGAAGTACAGCATGTCATTGAGGTCTTGCATAAAGGGAATGTCCTTTCGTCGATTTCATTCCGGCGCCAAAGGTCCGGATGGGACAAGCCTGGACAGTCGTGAGAAGGCCCGATCCAGGCAAATCATGATTTTGAGCGAGCAATTGTCCCACCAACAGGACGATAAGTCACATTTTTGCCGACTTATCAATCACTCGACTCATCCGCACAATCTATTCCATGGCTGCGGTTCAAGGTGAACACGGCCTGAAAAACCGACTCATCCCACCTGATCAAACACTTCACAAGGAATCCACCATGACCAAGCTTCTTCACATTGACTCCAGCATCCTCGGCGGCAACTCGGTTTCCCGCCAACTCACGGCCCAGATCGTGGCCTCATGGACCACCGCCAACCCCGGCACCGAAGTCAGCTACCTCGACCTGGCCGCCGACACGCCCTCCCACCTTTCCGCCGAATCGCTCGGTTTTCGCATGCCTGCCGACGCCGCCCTGAGCGACATGCAAAAGCGTGAAAACGCCGTGTCTGAAGCACTGGTGTCGCAGTTCCTGGCTGCCGACGTGATCGTTGTGGGCGCACCGCTCTACAACTTCGCGATCCCCAGCCAGCTCAAGGCCTGGATCGACCGCATTGCGCAAGTCGGCCGCACCTTCAAGTACACCGATAAAGGCCCCGTTGGCCTGGCCGGCGGCAAGACGGTGATCGTGGCGTCCGCCCGCGGTGGTGTGTATTCGACCAGCGACGCCATGACGGCCCTGGAACACCAGGAAAGCTACCTGAAGGTCGTGTTCGGTTTCTTCGGTATCACCGACGTGCGTTTTGTGCGCGCTGAAGGCCTGGCCATGGGCGAAGCCGCCAAGGCAGCCGCCCTGGAAGCCGCGCAGATTGAAATCGTGGCTCACACCCAAAAATCCGCCAACCAGGAAAAGGCCGCACTGGCTGCCTGAGTTGCCAGTGCCCGGCGCTACGCCGTAGCGCCGCCCATAAAAAGCCCGCATTTGCGGGCTTTTTTGTTGCCGTCACTGCTGAGGGCAGCAGACCAGACCTAAAAGTAATTAGCAACCACTAAATAGGTTGTTGGTTTTCAGCTGGGGCACCCCTACACTCTTCGGCTGGCCGGCAGAGCCGGGTGCAGCTGAGAAGTGAAGCTGAAAATGACGATGAAAGGTGACGATGACAGCGACTTTGGCCCCAGGTGATCGCGCAAATGCGGCAGCAACCACGCAGCACGAACACACCCATTCCTCGATCGAAATCCGGCCCTTTGACGCCCCGCTAGGCGCCGAAGTGCTGGGCATGGATTTGTCCAGGCCGCTCAGCACGGCGGACTTCAGCCGCATCCACCGCGCGCACCTCGATCACCATGTGCTGGTTTTTCGCGACCAGCGCATCACCCCGCAGCAGCACGTTGACTTCAGCCGCCGCTTTGGGCCGCTGCAGATCCATGTGCTGAAAAACTTCCAGCTGCAAAACCACCCGGAAATCCTGATCGTTTCCAATATCAAGGAAAACGGCGAACCCATCGGCCTGGGCGACGCCGGCCATTTCTGGCACTCGGACCTGTCCTATAAAGACAAACCCAGCCTGGGCTCGCTGCTGCATGCGCAGGAGCTGCCCTCCGAAGGCGGCGACACGCTGTTCGCCAACCAGCACACCGCCTGGGACACCCTGCCCACAGCGCTGAAGACCGCCGTGGAGGGTCTGCGCGCCGAACACACCTACCTCGCCAAATACGAAGAGCTGCGCAGCCGCAACCCGTGGCGGCCCAAGCTCACGCAGGAGCAGGTTGAAGAAGTCAAGCCGGTCGTCCACCCCGTCGTGCGCACCCATCCTGAAAACGGCCGCAAGGCGCTTTTTGTCAGCGAGCATTTCACCACCCGCATCCTGGACATACCGGAAGACGAAAGCCTGGCACTGCTGAGCGAATTGTTTGAGCACACGTCGCGCCCTGAACTCATCTACCGCCACCAATGGCAGCCGCATGACATGGTGTTCTGGGACAACCGCTCGGTCACCCACCTGGCCGCCGGCACGCCCGACCACCTGCGTCGCAAACTCTACCGCACCACGATTGAAGGCGACGCGCCGTTCTAAACGGCGCCTGATCAGCGCCCGGCCAGCCGGAGCAGGCTAACCGGCCGGTGCGCTGGCGGCCTTGCTCGGCGCCGCGCGCTGCACCAGCAGGGTCACGCCCCACAACACCACCCCAATCGCCAGCAGGATAGCGGCAATGGTGTACTGAATGCTGGCGCGTCCCGTCCACGGGCCCACCAGAAAAGCGCAGCAGACGGCGCCCAGCACCGGCAGCACCGTTGGCGTGCGAAAGTGCCTGTGAGCCACCTTGTCCTTGCGCAGCACCAGCACCGAGATATTGACCACCGTGAACACGGCCAGCAATAGCAGCGCCGTGGTGCCGCCCAATGCCGGTACTTCACCCACAAAGGCAATCAGGCCGAAGGCCAGCAAGGTGGTAAAGCCAATCGCTACGTAAGGCGTGCGCCGCGCCGCGTGCACCTTGCCCAGCACGGGAGGCAATACACCCTCCCGGCTCATGCCGTAGACCAGCCGGCTCGCCATCAGCATGTTGATGAGCGCGCTGTTGGCAACGGCGAACATGGTGATAAAGCCGAACAGCTCCACCGGAAAGCCCGGCGCGCCCGCCTGCACCACCTGCAGCAGCGGGGTTTCACCCTCACCCAGCTTCTCGGGCGAGACCAGCGTGATCGCCGAGACGGACACCAGCACATAAATGATGCCGGTGATGAACAGGCCCGCCAGCAGCACCTTGGGAAAGATGTTTGACGGCTCCTTGCACTCCTCGGCCATGTTGACCGAGTCCTCGAAGCCGACCATCGCAAAAAAGGCCAGCGTGGTCCCCGCGATCACCGACCAGAACGCGCCTCCGCTTTCTGGGGAAGCCTTGAACTGCGTGACCCGTGATACATCGCCCTGCCCGGTGCCAATGGCCCACATGCCGATGCAGATGATGATCAACAGCCCGGTGAGTTCCACGCAGGTCAGCACCACATTGGCCTTGACGCTTTCCCCCACGCCGCGAAAGTTGACGGCCGCCACCGCCGCCATGAACAACAGGCCCACCGCCGTGATGCCCAGGCCGCGTCCCAGGTCCAGGTCAAACGCGCCCGCCAGGTTGGCCGCGAAGGCACGCGAAGCCGTCGACGCGGACGTGATGCCCGAGCACATCACCGCAAACGCGATGATGAAAGTGATGAAGTGAACGCCAAAGGCCTTGTGCGCATAGAGCGCCGCGCCGGCGGCGCGCGGGTATTTGGTGACCAGTTCAAGGTAGCTGAAAGCCGTAATCAGTGCGACCACAAAGGCCACCACAAAAGGCAGCCAGACGACCCCGCCGACCTGCTTGGCCACCTGGCCCGTCAGCGCATAGATGCCGGTGCCCAGGATGTCGCCGACGATGAACAACAGCAGCAGCCATGGACCCATGACGCGGTGAAGCGAAGGCTCGGCAAGCGGGCTACCGGCGGGTTTCGCAGGAGCAGGCGCGGAGGCCATGGCTCAGGCACCCGCGTGCGTTTTGACAAAACCCACATAGGCATCGACCCAGCCCTGCAGGAACTTGCGGCTGGCCTCGCTGATGTTGCCATCGGCGTCGTACAGGCCTTCCTTGTTGTGCACAAAGGCTTCAGGCTGGCCCAGCGTGGGCACGTTGAGGTAGGCCAGGATATTGCGCAGGTGCTGCTGGGCCAGCGCGGTGCCAATAGCACCGACCGAGGCCCCAATGACACCGGCGGGCTTGCCGTCCCATACGCTCTGGCCATAAGGGCGCGAAGCGTGGTCAATGGCATTTTTCAGCACGCCGGGGATCGAGCGGTTGTATTCTGGCGTGAAGAACAACAGGCCTTGCGCCGCCGTGATCTCGCCCTTGAGGCGTTTGACCTGTGCTGACGGATTGCCGTCATCGTCCTGGTTGTACAGCGGCAAATCGTCAATGCGCACGGCGGTGAAACTGAAGTCTGCGGGGAACAGCTTTTCCAGCGCCTTGGCGAGTTTCTTGTTGAAAGAGTCTTTGCGGATACTGCCGATGATGACGGCAATGTTGTACTGGGCCATGGGATTCTCCAGAAGGGATGAGAGGAACGGGGCTGATCAAACCAGCAATGTCAAAAGACATTCCCGGTTTTAAATCAGTTCACCATCACATTCTGTAGGACTGCAGGACAGAATGCGCCGACGCTCCCAAAGCGCCGACCCGAAAACGCGCAGCTGCCACGGCGCAAAAGACCCGCTCCCTTCAGCCGCCTGGTGAAGCCGGCAAGCCAGCACTCTTGTCGGCGCCGGTCCACCAAGGTCCTGCTTTTTGCGCTCCGCCGGGCTTGCGTTCAGAACCCTGCCAGCACCGCACCCTTGAACTCGGCCTGCACATACTTGCGGATTTCTTCCGAGTGGTAGGCCTTGACCAGCTTGGCCACCCAAGGCTTGTCCTTGTCCTGCTCACGCACGGCCAGCAGGTTGACATACGGTGACTTGGCGGCTTCCTGGGCAATCGCATCCTTGGGGTTCAGCCCGGCTGACAGCGCGTAGTTGGTGTTGACGGCCGAGGCATCCAGATCGTCCAGCGAGCGCGGCAGCTGCGCGGCGTCAAGCTCCACAAATTTCAGTTTCTTCGTGTTCTCGATCACGTCGAGCGGCGTGGCCTTCAAGCCGGCTTCGGGTTTGAGTTTGATCAGGCCCTTGTCCTGCAGCACCAGCAACACACGGCCGCCATTGGTCGGGTCATTGGGAATACCGAAACGCGCGCCCTCTTTCAGCTCGGCCAGGCTCTTGACCTTTTTGGAATAGAGGCCGATCGGAAAGTTCACGGTGTAGCCGACGTTGACGATCTTGTAGCCACGGTCCTTGACCTGCTGATCGAGGAAGGGCTTGTGCTGGTAACTGTTGCCGTCCAGGTCGCCGGCGGCCAGCGCGGCGTTGGGCTGGATGTAGTCGCTGAACTCGACGATCTGGATCTTCAGGCCGTCTTTTTCGGCGATCTTTTTGACCTGCTCAAAAATCTGCGCGTGCGGGCCGGCGGTGACGCCGATCTTCAGCGGCTTGTCTTGCGCCAGCACGGCGCCGGCGAAGGAGGCAGCCAGCGCGAGTGCGACGGCGGACTGGATGAGGGTGCGTTTTTTCATGGTGTTTCCTTTTTTGAAGATGAATGAATCTGGAATGAATCCGGAATGAATCTGTTGTGACCTGAAAGTCGGCTCTCAGGCCTTTTTCAAGAGGCAAATCGCGCTCTAGCCCAATAGAAATTGGCGCAAGCAGCTATCAAAAGCATAGCAACCAACATCGCCGCGCATGGCTGTCGTGGATGGATGGGGTCATTTGTGGCTCAGCCGGCGGACGGCCCAGTCGCCCAGGCTTTGCACAGCCTGCACAAACAAAATGAGCACCAGCACCACGGCCAGCATGACTTCAGGCAGGAAACGCTGGTAGCCGTAGCGGATGCCCAGATCGCCCAGCCCGCCGCCGCCAATGGCGCCGGCCATGGCCGAGTAACCCGTCAGGCTGACGAAGGTGATGGTCAGGCCCGCGACGATGCCGGGCAGCGCCTCGGGCAACAGTACCTTGAAGACGATTTGCCGCGTGGTCGCACCCATGGCCAGCGCGGCTTCGATGAGCCCGTGGTCCACCTCGCGCAGCGAGGTTTCCACCAGACGCGCAATGAACGGCGCCGCCGCGATGGTGAGCGGCACCACCGCCGCTGCCGTTCCGATGGATGACCCGGTGATGAAGCGCGTCAGCGGAATGATGGCCACCAGCAAAATGATGAAAGGCGTGGAACGCACCGCATTGACAAGGCCACCGACGACGCGGTTCACGCCCGCGTTCTGCAGCACGCCGCCCTCGTCCGTCAAGCGCAAAAACACCCCCAGCGGAATGCCGAGGAGCGCGCCGACTGCGCCCGAGATGCCGACCATGATGATGGTTTCCCACAGCGAGCTGACAAAGAGCTCAAGCAGGGCTTGTGAGAAATTACTGAACATGAGCCAGACCTCCAGATAAATCTGCACCAACCTCGTCGACATGCACACCGGCACCGCGCAAATGCGCCACCGCTGCGTTGAGCTGCTCACGCGCACCACGCGCAAACACCGCCAGCGAGCCGAAAGGCTTGCCCTGGATTTCATCGACCTGCCCGTGCACGATGGACAGGTCAATGCCAAAGCGGCGGATCACGTCCGACAGCAGCGGACGGTCCGACTCGTCGCCCGCAAAAGCCAGGCGGAGCAATTGGCCTTCTTCAGGGTGCTCGGCGCTCATCAGCGTGCGGATGCGCGCCAGCACGCTGTCGGGCAACTCCTGCGGCACGATCTCGGCGATCAGGCTGCGTGTGGTGTCGTGTTGGGGCCGTGTGAACACGTCGATCACCGGGCCGCTTTCAACAATGCGTCCGGCGTCGATCACCGCCACGCGGTCTGCCACCTGCTTGATAACCTGCATCTGGTGCGTGATCAGGACGATGGTGAGGCCGAATTCCTTGTTGATCTGGCGCAGCAGGCCGAGGATGGAGCGCGTGGTTTCCGGGTCCAGCGCAGACGTTGCCTCATCCGACAACAGCACCTTGGGCCGGTTGGCCAGTGCGCGCGCAATGCCCACACGCTGCTTTTGCCCGCCGCTGATCTGCGCCGGGTAACGGTTTGCCAGTGCACTCAGGCCGACGAGGTCCAGCAAGGGCTCAACACGCGCCCTGATGTCCGCGGCCGACAAGCCCGCAATTTCCAGCGGCAAGGCGACGTTGCCGTACACGGTGCGTGACGACAGCAAATTGAAATGCTGAAAGATGATGCCGATATCGCGCCGCGCCACACGCAGCGCTTCGCCGTTCAGCGCGGTCAGTTCCCGGCCACCTACCAGTACCTGGCCGGCCGTCGGCCGGTTCAGCAGGTTGACCACGCGCACCAGCGAGCTTTTGCCCGCACCGCTGCGGCCGATGATGCCGTAGACCTCGCCTGGATGGATGTGAAGGTCGACACCCCTCAGCGCCTCGACCGGGCCTGTAGAGCCCTTGTACGTCTGAAAAATACCCTTGAGCTCGATCATGAAAGCTTGCTAACCCTTATGTCCCGGCTCGAATTGCCGGGAACTCTTTTTTGAACAGGTAGCGAATATAAAAGCCTCAACCTAAAACTCAAAAGAATATTAAATAAGTTCATTAGATTATTAATTAGCTAAAGATTTGACTTTCGTCCGTTCATCGATCTTTTCGAGGGGGGGGTTTACTTAATTTACCCGGATGATATATACTCAAATTTAACCCGGGCAAAATCACTCCTTACCCTGCCTTCCGGATTTACCTTAATCACCCTTTGACCACTGTCATGACTTCTACAACCCCCGCCGCATCCCCCACCCTGACCGCCTTTGCCGGCCTTCATCGCATTGCCAGCGGCACACGCCGCGAGCTGCTAGCGCAATTGCGTGCCAGCCCGCAGCCGCCGGATATCCTGCTGCGCGTGTTCAACGACACCACGGGAGAGCGCCTCGACTTTGACCTGCGGCCAGACGCCGTGGACAACATCGATAACGATGCGGCAGACATACCGCCGCCTGCCGAGCCGGAGATGCCGGCGACGCGCGCTGTCGGCCGTCCCAAACTCGGTGTGGTGGCGCGTGAGGTCACCCTGTTGCCGCGGCACTGGGAATGGCTGAGCCGCCAGTCCGGTGGTGCATCCGTCGCGCTGCGCAAGCTGGTGGAAGAGGCCCGCAAATCCAATGAAGCGCGGGATACAGCGCGCAGCGCCCGCGAAGCCGCCTACCGTTTCATGACGGAAATGGGCGGCGATTTTCCAGATTTTGAGGAAGCTTCGCGGGCCTTGTTTGCAGGGGACCGGGCGCGCTTTGAAAGCCTTGTCGAGCCCTGGCCGGAAGATGTGCGAACCTACCTGGTGAAGCTGGCCGATGCAAGCTGGTATGGTGCCTGAGGCCATCCTGTATTGCGGCCTGTCGCATCCCGACTCCAGCAGCAGCAAGAAAGCCGACGGGCGACAGAGTGAGCCGCGCCAAGACGCCGCGTTGACACCTGTCGGGAGGTTAGCCGGGCGCAGCCGTCAGCAGTGGACAGCCGACAGGACCGGCCCGCGTGCCGGACTGAGGCGTCAACGGCATCAGTGGCGCCAGCCCGGCCGGGCGGCTGTCCGCAAATTCGGGTAAATGTTCAGCCAGTTGCTCAAAGCCGGTCACTATCCAGGGGCAGACCCAATGCCGGACCCAGTGCGCCATGGCGATTCTCGGATCGCCGATGTGGAGGCTGTCCGCAAAACGCGGGCTTTTAAAGGAGCGGGCTACCTGCCGCTCGACCAGCGGCGTGGCCTCATCGGCAATCCAGTCGAGGAACGCAGGTGACATCTTGAGGCGGCTGGCTTTGACGAGCTCGATCACCAGGCCATCCAGCGCTGCGATGGCCAGGATGGAAACTTCTTCGACGGAGATGGGGTGGCTGCGAATCATGGGGAAGACGACAGGAAGCAGGATGGCCGCGCAAAAGGGCAAGGGGGTCAATCTTGCCCGCACGACATGACAGCTCTGTGTCGAAAAGGCACGTCCCTATCGTCGGGTCGGGACGGAAGGCCTTGAGGCCTATCGTCCGGCGGAAGTGGCACGCAGCTTCAGGGTTGTAAGAGCATGTGAACGCAGACAGTGCTCATGTCCGGGCCTGTGAGATGGCCACAAGCGGCGTAGCAGGCCGCCAACGAGTAAAACGCGGAATTTTTTGCCACAAATGGCCGCGAGCACTGTGCATGGGGGTACATATTTTTATGATTTTTAGCGCATTAACACCCCGAGTGCCATAGACGCCATTGCCATGACGCCGACATAATTTCCGGATCAACCGCAGTTGCAGCGGAGGGCCATGCGTTGCCTGTCAATGTTCTCAACCTGTTGACTGAAGGATCTGAATGAATATCATCAAAAAAGCCCGAAAGCTCATTGCTGCCAATCCGCAATCGGACTCCGCTCAAACACCTGCCCCGCTGTTGCGTGCGCTTTCATGACCCAACGCAACGCCACCGTCGACATCGCCCGAGGCATCGGGATCATCCTGGTCGTGCTGGGGCACAACTGGACGGTTTTGCAGGAAAGGGGCGAACTCTTCCGGGTCATCTACTCCTTTCATCTGCCGCTGTTCTTTTTTCTCTCGGGCCTGTTCCTCCGGGATACTGATTCACCGGGGAAATTTGCACTGTCGCGGGCGGACTCTCTTTTAAAGCCGTATTTCGTTGTGCTGGTACTTCTGGGCGTCTTCATGGCACTCAATCCGCTGACGGCTTCCGCGACCAGAATCGCCCCGCTGACTTATTTTTCAGGCGTCCTGTACGCCACGGCGTCCACCATCGCCTGGGCACCGCTATGGTTTTTGCCGCATCTCTTCGTGGCGTTGATTGTGGCCATGGCCATCCTGCGCACCACCGTGGCGGCCAGGCACCGCCCGGCCTGGCTCCTTCTCATCGCCTCGGCTCTGCTGCTGATGGGCATCTGGTGGATAGGCAGGTTCTGGCAGGCCGACACAGAGGCCTTGTCGTTCATGGGCCTGAAGCAACTGCCCGGGCTTCCCTGGAGCCTTGACCTCATGTTCATCAGCACTGCGTTCATCCTGGCCGGATTCCTGTTCAGGACGCAAGTTGCCAGCATGCATTTCAGTGCTCTCGGGTTTCTTGTTTCGGCGGTCGCCTTCATCTCGCTGCATGGTTATTTTGACGAGGCCATGGACTTGAACCTGAGGTCTTACGGCAACCCGCTCGTGTCGACTTTGCAGGCGGCCCTGGGCATCTACCTCGTTCTCAGCGGCTCTTCACTGTTGCAACGGTACGCAGTAGTGCGGCGCCCGCTGACCTATATCGGCGCGGGTAGCCTGGTCATCCTGGTGTTTCACGGCGTCGCGCAGGGACGCGCCTTCCTGGTGCTTTCCCGCTTCAGCCAGAACGACTATCTTGTGGGGGCCGCAAGCCTTGCCGCAGGCGTGCTGCTTCCCTTGCTGGTGCTGGAAATTGCCAAACGCCAACGCTACCTGGCGGCCCTGCTCCTGCCCCTGCCACGGAAACCCGGTCCTTTGATCCCGCCGCAACTTTCGGAAACCCACCCATGAATCACGAGCTCTCTCGCCTGGCAGCCGACGTCCGCCTCAGTGACCCAGACCAGGAACTACTTCGCCTCGCGTTTGGCCTGGCTTGCGCCAGCCGCGTGCAGCATTTACTGGAAGACCCCAAGGCCATTGATGGCCTGGCGCAGCTTCAGGCTTTCGTCGACGGCAAGCTGGGCAGGTCCGAACTCGCGCAGGCAGCGCAGGAGATGGCCGCGCTGGCCAGCAGCCATCGCGGCTCCAATTCGATCGATGGCTCCGCGCATGCGGCTGTCTCGGCCACCTACACCGTGGCCAACGCGATGGCCGGCCGGGCTCTTGAGGCGGCCGGTTATGGAGCTTATGCCGCCATCTATGGCTACGGCGGCTATGCGGTCAACGACCCGTCGGCTTTTGAGGGTGAATTTGCCTGGCAGACCGGGAAACTGAGGGAACTGGCCCACGCCTTCACAGCGCGCTGCAACGCCTGACACATCGGCACCCCAACGCCTGCCAAGAGCCTCCCAGCGAATACGCAGCACGTATACAAGGCCTGCACTGGCGCCGCCTGCGCGGTATAAACGTCAGGTCTTCTTTTTTGGCTCCGCACCATGACCACACTCTTCGTCTCCGCTTTCCTGCTCGGGCTCCTTTTCAATGCCGCGCCCGGTGCCGTCTTTGCTGAAACCGTGCGCCAGGGCGTGCGTGGTGGTTTTCGCCCTGCCCTCGCGGTACAAATCGGCTCACTGGCCGGCGACGCGCTGTGGGCCTTGCTGGGACTGGTCGGCATTGGGTTGCTGCTTCAGCTGGAATGGATCCGCTGGCCTGTTGGCATTGCGGGTGCGCTCTACCTTTTCTGGCTTGCCCGTGATTCATGGCTTTCTGCCAGCCAGGAGTTCGCCTTGACAAGCCCCGCAACGGCCCAACCCCAAAAAGCCATGCGCGCCGGCGTGCTCTTGTCCGTCACCAACCCGCAAAACATCGCCTACTGGGCAGCGCTGGGCAGCGCCCTTGGCGCTGTCGGCATCCATGAACCCACGGCTACGGACTACGCAGTCTTCTTTCTGGGTTTTATGGTGTCGTCGGTCGTATGGGCCTTCTTCTGCGCGGCGGTGGTTGACCGGATCTTTCGCCGTGCCGGCATGCGCTGGGCCAAGGTGACCTACAAACTGTGTGCCGCCGCGTTTCTGGCGCTGGCCATCGGCTCGGTGCGTGACCTGATGGTTCAGTCGTCGCCCCTCCCCACACAAGACAAGCCCGCCGTGACCGGCAAGCCCTGAATACCCGGCACACCACCTCATCAGATCAACCATTCACTCAACAGGACACTTCATGCAACTCGTCGGAATGCTCGACTCGCCCTATGTTCGCCGCGTGGCCATTTCCCTGCAGCTTCTTGGCCTGCGCTTTGAACACCAATCGCTGTCCGTCTTCAGTACCTTCGAGCAATTCCGGCAGATCAATCCGGTCGTCAAAGCGCCCTCCCTGGTATGCGATGACGGCACAGTACTGATGGACTCCACGCTCATCATTGACTACGCCGAAGCGCTGGCCGCGCAACAGTCGCCGCCCCGGAGCCTGATGCCGGCGGCGATTGCCGAACGCCAGCAGGCGCTACGTGTGATCGGCCTGGCCATGGCCGCCTGTGAAAAGAGTGTGCAGATCATTTACGAAAGCATGCTGCGCCCTGCTGAAAAGCTGCACCAGCCCTGGGTGTCCCGCGTCACGGGCCAGTTGCTGGCAGCCTATGGCGCGCTCGAATCGGAACTTCAGCGCAAGCCGCTGGCGGCGACCAGCGGCACCATGGGCCAGGACGGCGTAACCGTGGGCATTACCTGGCATTTCACGCAGGCCATGATTCCCGAGGTCGTGAACGCGGCCGACTACCCGGCCCTGCGTGAATTTTCGGCCCGGGCAGAGCAATTGCCTGAGTTCAGGGCTGCGCCGCACGGCGATGAGGTTTACAAATCCGCGTAAAACTCCAGGATGACGGAAGCTCTGCAGAATGAGATAACGACTTCACCGAGCTACCGGCAGATTCGCGCCCTGCAGCACTTGCAACCTCCACTCAATCACCTATAGATTGGACGAACAGATATCACCTGACTATCTTTCGTCCCCTGCCCTCGACAACTCGCTGGCTGAAAGTCCAGGTCGAGGCAAATCCACATTTCCCTAAAGTAGTTGCCGCTCGCTACGGTCACTGCACTGTTGTCGGATCGCAGCTTGTTATCGTTTACCGCGACAAAGGCGTCTTTGATGTCTGAGACTTTCAAAATCAGACCTCGTTTCTCGACCCGTCCAGCTTTGACCAGGTCTTCGTATCGTGGCCGCTTATATGTCGACCACTGCTTTTCGATCGTGTCGAAATACTGGGAAGGAGTGTCCCAACCACAAGTGCCATGAGCTTGCCATTCGTTCTGCATCAGATCGACACCCGGCACCGTGCACAGATGTTTTTTGAGCAGCTCCGGAGTTAGCGATTTACCAGCCTTGCAGTTGCGCGGATGCTCTTTGCTGTTGCGCGCGATAGCTGACTGTGGCCACAAGCCATGTACGACGAAATCAAAGTTCTTCGCGTTGAGTTGGCATTGAAATGCGTGCGCTGCGTCATTGCGCCGGGTTTCGCAGTGTTCGGGTGACCAGGAGAGTACGAAGGCGTAGTAGTCTGTCTTTGAAAGATTGGGGTCAGCCGCAGGCTTGAGGACTGGCGTACCAATACTTTGCGGAAGCAGGCATTGCTGTGCGGGCGTCGCGCCGCACCAGAGAACCGCGACTAGCGCCAGAAACATGGAGTGGAGATGTCTCGTCATCAATTTATCCTGCAAAGTATTTACGACGCATGGCCTTAATGCTCCCCCGGCTGTAGTACGGGGGGACCCATTCAGCGGCAGTTTCAAACAGATTCTTGGGTTCCCAGCGGGCAGCGTCATCGCCGTTGGTGACATAGCGGGCCAGAGACTCGCGGAACGCATGATGCGCAAACAGACGCATGTATTCAGTGAAGTAGATATCGGCTACGCGTTGATCGCCCTTGATCACGATCATGTTCTCGTCGTTGTTCTTCACGCTGTTGTTGCTGAAGTTTGCCGATCCTGTAATGACGATGGGATTGGCGCCCAGCGGATCGCACAGCATGAACTTGGTGTGCACCCAGTTGACGTTGACGCCCAATCCCTTGGCCTCAAGCAGCCAGCCGTCGACCTTTTTCGTAAAGACGCGGGAGCCTACGGCAAGCACAACGTTGGCTCGCTTTCGTATCTCCAGCGTGTCCGCCTCTACCCGTTCACGGTACGCGGCGTTGCCGCCGTTAACGACTTTGTCAAGCAAGGCAAAGCGCAGCACGTCGCCGTCCTGACGGTAAACGTCTCTGAACTCATCGCCGATGCCGAACGGAAAATTCATGAACAAGCCCTTCTCCGCCTGATTTGCCACCTCGCACATCCAGCCAATAGCCTCCGCATTTGCGTACGGTAAAAACATGGCGAAAGCTGCAGGCAAATTGTTTGCTGGTGGTAGCGGCCTTGTCATGTTCCATTCCTCAACGTCTGCTAACGGTTTGTCGTCCGCCAGGTACTGCCAGTATTCCAAAAAGTCTTTGGCCATTGCCGCGCCTTCAATAACGTGCGCCACGTTGAGCTGGCCAATCATGGCGTTCCGACTCAGGTTGGCCGATCCCGTAAGTACGGCTTGCGGCTTGCCCTTGCGGCTAAGGACCATGAACTTGTTGTGCATTAGCTCCACCACTGTGCGCTTGATGCAAATGTTGTTCATATTTAGTGCGCCAATCATCTCCTCGTTACCCACTGTCGTGTCCTTGCCGGGTTTTGCGCTGTATACAAGTTGTACTTTTACGCCGCGGATGCTTGCGTCGATTAGCGCCTGCAACACCGGCTCGTACTTTGTCTCGAATATCGCGCAATGCAGTTCGTACTCGGCAGACTCGGCCCGCGCAATAAAGCTGAGGATGCCCGGAAGAAGATCACGCGTTAGCCAATTAACGGCTGCGGCACCCACCTTGTCGGGGTCTTCGTTGTTAAACCGCCTGGCATAGGCTTGGGACGCGATAGCTCCCCGATTGAAGTAGACCGAATGCGGGTTGCCGTCAGCCGTTTCGGTCTTAACCGTAACAATGCATTTGGCCGCTGTCGTTAGCGCGCTGGCCGTGCCTCCCCTTGCATGCACTTCGTAGTCGTAGCTGGTGTCGGGCTCAGCCGTGTAGTCAGCCCACTGAAAGCTCTGAAACGGATGCTTGTAGGAGGAGTAGTCCGTGTTGTCGCCCTGATCTTTGTACTGGCTGGCAAAAGACTTTAGCCCGCGCAACCATTTGCTTTCACCGGACGCGCCGTCGGTGCGTTTGATGGAGAAACCCATCAAATCCCCGCTACTCGCCTGCGGCATGTCGAACCCCAGGAAGACGACGTTGGTGCCAGCAATGGCATTAACCGTTAGCTTGGGCGTGGTTGTTTTGTTGCGCATCTCGCTGCTCCTGGTTAGTTGTCTTGCTCTTCTGATATGCGCTGGGGCGCAGGCTGGCAAGTAACTGTGGCAGGCAATGCAGCGCCTGCATATCCTGCAAATAGGGGATACGACTTTCTGCCCCAGGGCCCAGGTAGCCGCGGCGCGTAGTTACAAAAAGCCGACAGGTCACCTGGAGCAAAGACCTTACGCGCGGAAACAGGTACCCAAAACCGCCCGCGTCAAAGTCTTCGAAGTGCAGTCAACAACTTTTATTGTCACGAGTTAAGCAAATGATTCCAATGTTGGAAGTTTCGAATGCCTGGCTGTCCCAGTACTCACGGGGATTTAGCTTGCATCTGCGCAACTTCGCTGCAAAAAACCAAACACGGTACTATTACCTCGCATCACACGTGAGCGTTGCCATTCAAGGAACGTTACCAGTCGGCACTTGTGGGAGGTGTTGTAGAACCTTCCGTTGTCAGCCGGCGATTAAAGCTTGGTACGCGCAAGAGTAAAAGTCACCACCCCATGCCCACACACCATATCCAGGCCCTGCTGTTCGATCTCGGCGGCGTGCTGATCGATGTCGATTTCAACCGGGTGCTGGAATACTGGCAACCCATTTCCCGGCTAACCATTGAAGAACTGAAAGCCACCTTCAGCTCCGATCTGCCTTACCAGCAGCATGAGCGCGGCGAAATCACGGCAGCGCAATACTTTGCGCACCTGGCCGTGAACCTGGAGTTGCAGGACGATCTTGCCCACATCACCCAAGGTTGGAACGCCATTTTCGGCGGCGAAATCACCGAGACCCTCAACCTGGTACGGGAAGCGCGTGCCCATCTCCCCTGCTACGTTTTTTCCAACACAAACGCCACGCACCAGGCGGTGTGGACTGCGCTCTACCCCAGCCTGGCGCAGTCGTTCGAGCGAATTTTTGTCTCGTCCGAAATCGGCTACCGCAAGCCCGAACGCCGGGCCTTTGAATACGTCGCCAACGCGATGGGTGTCCCCCTGGACGCCATCCTGTTCTTTGACGACCATCCCGACAACGTCGAAGGCGCCAGGGCCGCCGGGCTGCAGGCGGTTCAGGTGCGGGGGCCTGCGGATGTCAGGGCTGCGCTTCAAAGGATAGGTTGCGTGGCGTAGGACGCCTTAAAGAAAGATGCGCGAAGCACGGTATCCAGGATCGGGCGTAGTCCACGCACCGTCAGAATTCATAACACAAGGGGGCGAATGCCAATGGAAAAATCCGAGGTCAAACGAATGGTGCGGGAGTTACTCGCTGCCGGACAAGGAAAAACGGTGACCTTTGCGCAGCTGTCCGGCCAGGGCTTGAAAGACAAGCAACTCGCGATGGTGATTGCAAGCCACGCGGATCCCGAACTCACCGAAGCTCACAGAGGCAAAGTCCGGGTATTGATCGTGATCATGCTCATCCAGGCGATTCTTGCCTTTTTTGTTGGCTACGGAATCGGCTACAAAATGGGCCCGAACGCTCCCTGGATCGCAAGCGCGTTGATGGCGCTTGTACCGCTGGCCTTTGCCTGGGCTTTTTATGCCAACAAGGCAGGCGCTTACGAAGCCTATGTGTGGCTCTCCATTTTGGGAGTCGCCAGAACGCTGGACGGCTTCGCCGCTACGCCCAGCAGCACCTTGGCCGGGCTGCTGATCAGCGCGACCCTGTGTGGTTTTGTCCTTTATGTCCAATCCAAAGTTTTCCCGGACCTGGGCTTTCTGTCACCGAAAAAAGTGAACGGAAAGTTTGTCTTTTCAAGCTGAAATCTCATTCAGGCTCTGGTTTTTCGTTCACAAAAAAGATCACCAAAACCAGGCTTTCAGGCGGCCCGCTGGGCAATAGACTCAGCGGCCTTGGACCGCTACGATGACTGCATGGCCACAGAACCCGATCCGGCGCCTAACCCAGAGCTTTCCGAAGACAAGGTCAATGAGGCCAGGGATGCCTGGTGCCGGGCCTATGCGCATGTCTGGGCCGACCTGTCCAAGGGAAATTACGACAAGGACGCGGTGCAAAAAGCCGCCGACGAGCACTGGCAGCGCAGCCCGAAATCCAGCCCGGTGATGGTGGCCACGACGGAATTCACCAAGGCCACCAAGGCGGCCCCACCGCCCTCCGTCTAAGAGCCGTTCACAAAGCCCAGCGAAGCGATCCTGGCTAGGCGCGATGCCGCAGACAGTGCACCGGCACGGCAAGGCGACGCAACAACGCCAGGAGGGTTTTGTGAACGGCTCCTAGCCCACTTGCAGTTGGTGGTCATAGCACCACATCCAGCTTTCCCCCGGTTCGAAGGACTGGATCACCGCATGCCCGGTCGCCGCGTGGTGTTTGCTGGCATGCTGGTTCCTTGAATCGTCACAGCAGCCGACGTGGCCGCAATGCACACACAGGCGCAAATGCATCCAGGTGTCACCCATCTTGAGGCACTCTTCGCAGCCTTTTGAATTGGGTGAATGGGTTTCAGCGGGGACGTGGGTGCAAGGTTTGATACGCATACAAAGCTCCAGTCAGGCAGCAACAGCCGCGCGCTCCATCGCCGCCAGGTGCTGGTGGATCATGGACACCACCGCAGCGCCCTCGCCTATCGCGCCGCCCACGCGTTTGACCGAGCCGCTGCGGACATCACCAATCGCGAAGAGTCCCGGAATATTCGTTTCCAGCGGAGCCGGTTTGTAGTCAGAATGCTTGCAAGTAACGGCCTCCCCCGTGCGGACAAAACCATGCGCATCAATGGCCGCGCCGCAACTGGTTAACCAGCTGGTTTCCGGATCGGCACCGACAAACAGGAACACGTTGCGCACATCCGCCGCGTGTTCAGCGCCGCTCTTGCGGTTGCGCCAGGTCACGCCGGCCAGGCCTTCACCATCGTCTCCGTGTAGCTTCACCACTTCGGTGTGCGGCAGCAGCTCGATGTTGGGCGCGGCTTCAATGCGGTCGATGAGGTAGCGCGACATGCTGGCGGCCAGGCTGGGGCCGCGCACCAACATGTTGACCTTGGCCGCATGCTGCGACAAAAACACGGCCGCCTGCCCGGCCGAATTGCCGCCGCCCACCAACACCACGTCGGTCTGGCTGCACATCTTGGCTTCCAGCGCAGAGGCCCAATACCAGACGCCGCGGCCTTCAAACTTCTCAAGACGCGGTACTTCGGGCCGGCGATAGCGCGCGCCGCTGGCCACCACCACGGTCTTGGCGCGCAGCGTGCGGCCGTCCGTCAGCTTGACCTGCAGTTCACCCTTGATGGCCTTGTGCGCGCAGTCCAGCGACTGGGCCTGCGCGGGGATCAGCATTTCCACACTAAACTTTTGCGCCTGCACATACGCGCGGCCAGCCAGCGCCTGGCCCGAGATGCCGGTGGGGAAACCCAGGTAATTTTCAATGCGCGCACTGGCGCCGGCCTGCCCGCCGTAAGCGCGACAGTCGAGCACCAGCACATGCAGGCCTTCCGATGCGGCGTACACCGCCGTGGCCAGGCCGGCGGGCCCAGCGCCCACCACGACCACGTCAAACAGTTCGTCATGCTCCTCGGTGTCGACCATGCCGATGCAGCGCGCCAACTGGTTTTCGTCGGGGTTCACCAGCACCGAACCGTCAGGGCACACCGCCAGCACATCACCGGCGGCCACGCCGTATTGCTCCATCAGCGCGGCGGCGCCTGCATCTTTCGCGATGTCCACCACATGGTTGGGCTCGCCGTTACGGTTCAGGAAACTTTGCAGCCGCACCACACCGGCGGAGTTGGGCTGGCCAATCAGCACCGGGCCGCTGGCGCCGGCTTCGATCAATGCCACGCGCCGCAAGATCAGCGCACGCACCAGCCGTTCCCCCAGGTCGGCTTCGGCAATGATGAGCGCACGCAACTGGCCGGGCGGCACCAGCAGAGCTTCGACATCTTCTTCGGCATGGCCGTCCACCAGCGCGTTCTGGCCCGACAGCTGGCCGACCTCGGCGAGAAACTGGCCCGGTCCCTGGTTGACGATGGGCACCACATGCCCAAGGCCATCGCGCTGGGTGATAGTGACCGAGCCCTTGAGCAGCACAAACATGCCGGGGCCGGGTTCGCCGGCGGCGAACAGCCTTTCCCCTTTTTTGAACTGCAGCACCTTGCCAAAGCGCTGAATACGCGCAATTTCAGCGGCGCTGAGCACCGGAAACATCTGCTGGTGCCGGCTGGTGTCGGCGGATAGCGGGGAATGGGCTGGGGTGCGGATTGCTGGGTCGGCCATTAAGAAACTCCATTTAAGCCTGTTGCCCGTGGTTTGTGCCCACGGGCTTTGGCATCAATCAATCAATCAATCAATCAATCAGACGATGCCATTAAACGATGGATCCGATGTGGAGTCCTCCTGCAGCACTCGGGATTTGGGCGCAAGAGAACAAATCCGGCCGTCTTGCAGTAGCAGCCCTCTAGGCTACGGCCGCATCTCGTGGTCAAAATACGTTATGCATCTTCCGCCTGAACCCAGCCTGCCGCCCGACGAACCACTCGCCCGGCGGCTGCGCTGGGGCCGCTGGTTGTGGCTGGCCCTGTGGAGCAGCCTGATCACCGCGGCCTACGGGATTTACAGCGGCGCTTTGCAGATTCCTTCGCACATCAACCCATGGGCGCCGCTGGAAGTGACGGCGCCGCCCAACATGTTGACCTCTTACAAACTGTCACGCGCCCGCAGCAATCCGGCGCGCTGCCTTGCCGCGCTGGCAAGCACCGGCATGCAGTACGACGAGCTGCCCGACCGGAGCACGGGCGACGGCTGCGGTTTCAGCAATGCGGTGCGGCTGCGCACAGCGCCTGTGCGCATAGGCGCGGCCCTGCCGCTCAGTTGCCCCATGGCGCTGTCGTTCTTCATGTGGGAAAGGAATGCGCTGCAGCCGGCCGCGCATCTGCATTTTGGCCAACGCGTGGCGGGCATTGACCACCTGGGCAGCTACGCCTGCCGCAACATCAACAGCGGCGGCGAAGGCGCGCTGCCCAACGCACCGGCCCGCGCCCGCAGCCGCCATGCCACCGCCAATGCGCTGGATATTTCCGCCTTCACGCTGGCCAGCGGCAAACGCATCACGGTGCTGAAACACTGGCCCGACGAAGACGACACCGCACCGCCGGGCCAGGAGGCACTGCTGCTGCGTGACGCCCACAAAGGCGCCTGCAAGTACTTCAAGGGAGTCTTGGGCCCGGCTTACAACGCCGCGCACCGCGACCACTTCCACCTGGAGACCGGCGGCTACAGCATGTGCAAGTAGCCATCTGGAGGGAATTTCCATTAAAAAGTGCCTTCAGCCCAATAAGAGCGGGCGCAAGCAGCTCTTAATTTGATCAGAGTGCGCAAGGGTTGGCGAACAAGTCAAGATTCGCGAGGCAAGCAGCGAGGAGATGTCATCCGTATATATGACAAGCTGAGTCTGCCTTCAGATTATGGAAGCGAGCAATTGAGACTATCTGACGCATTAAAAATTTGCGGCGTAGGTACTCAATTCTTACCGTGGTCCAGCCTGGGGGGGCACTCCACATTGACTCTGTGCTCCGAATCATGTGCACCAAAACGACAACGTCTCCTCTATTTGTAGGGGCGTTAATTAACTTCAATACAAACGCGCAGGTTAACCCCTTCGGTACACATGCGTAGCCGTTCACACAACGACATCAGTTTCAAATGAAAATCTTTGGATTACTGATGCTGCACGTCGTTGTGGAACTTCGGTAAATTGAATGATCATCCTGATGATCGAATGATGTTTTTTCTGAATACAGAGATTGACAGAGCTCACATGCCCCGTTGACACTTGTTTCCAAATAGCAAAAGAGGGAGTGGGAAGTGGTCAATCAATATCTTCGGCCGGAGCGCCGATGCTTGAGCGCGGCTGATACGAAAAAGCTTTTACGGCATATCGCCAAACGTCTTGCTTATCTTTGCCGCCTAGCTTCGTTTATTCTCTTTGTCCTCCTGTTCTGGGCACCCAAAGCGCACGCCTATCCTGCAACTGAGATAAGCAGCGGCTGCTCGGTCGCGCCGTGTTACGAGTACAACACCAACATCATGGGGACTTGGTTCCCGACCAAAGCTCAGGCTTGTGCTCAAACCGCTGTCTCTGTGTCCCCATTCCCGAGTATGTATACCGTAACCGTTACCGGATATAGCGGTGCCACTTGCAATGTACTCATTGTTCGCCACTCTGACAATTTTTCGTCTGATGCGAGCTACCCATATACGCAGCGCGCGGCAGCTCTCTCCGCTCCTGTTTACTCCTGTCTGGAGGGCGGTACTTTAAGTGGTGCAATCTGCACCTGTGCGCCTCCCCAGGTAGAAAACACTGCTGAGACCGGTTGCGAAGTGCCGTCCCCGCAAGTAATCTCGATCCCTCTGGAGCCCGAACCAAAGATCTGCAAAATGCCCCCGGCCGACGGAGAGCAGACTAGAAGGCCAATTCTTCCAGCGACAGGCGAGAAGATTCTGTCGCAGCCCGACTATGTGGGCCAAGGCGCGGATGCTCTAAGTTTAGTAAGGCACTTCCGAAGCAGCTGGGCCGGTGGAACCCCCAGAGGCCTGCCGGTCGAGCCCGGACTGACCCGCGCCTGGTCACACAACCACGCCGTCTCCATCAAGCAAGAAGGCACGGCAGGCGCAGCCGGCCTCATTGCCCGTGTCATCTTCGGCGACGGCAGCGTACGCGCCTTCGGCTGGGATGTTGGCAGCAGCAGCTGGAGCGCCAGCAACAGCGCCGACAGCCTGACCCCCAACACCGCAGGCCTTCTTTATAAACGCCTGGACGACGACAGCCTGTGGCAATTCGATATCGCAGGCAAGCTGCTCACCGTGACGCAAAGAAACGGCTGGGTCACGACCTACACCTACAGCACCACTCCAGTGGCCGGTTTACTGAGCATGGTCAGCAACCAGTTCGGCCGCACCCTGAGCTTTGCCTACAACACCGCCAACCAGCTGACGAGCGTGACCGCCAGCGATGGCCAGGTCACCAGCTACACCTACGACGGCACCACCGCCACCTCACACCTGACCACCGTCAGCTACCCCGGTCTCTCAGGCGGCACCGTCACCCGCATCTATCACTACGAGAACGCCACATACACCCAGATGGTCACCGGTATCACCGACGAGCGGGGAGTCCGGCTGGCCACCGTCGGCTACGACAGCCAGGGCCGCGCCATAAGCAGCGGCTATGCCGGTGGTGCAGATCTGTACACGGTGAGCTACGGCACCTCTAGTTCAGCCACGGTGACCGACCCGCTGGGCACCCAGCGCACGTACAACTACAGCACCAACAAAGGCAAGCTCGCCGTCACCGGCGCAGACAAGCCCAGCGGCAATGGGGACAGCTCGGCGGCCAGCCGAGTGCAGGACACCAACGGCTTCATCACCCAGGAGACCGACTTCCTGGGCGTGAACACCATGTACACTTGGGACATCAACCGGCGCCTGCCCTTGACGACGACCAAGGCAGCAGGATTGCCCGAAGTGCAGACCACCACCACGCAGTGGCACCCCACCTTCAGACTCCCCGTGCTCGTGACTGAGGCTGGAAGAACCACTGCCTACAGCTACGACACCCAGGGCAACCAGCTGAGCCAGACCGTCACCGACACGGCGACCAGTGTGGCCCGCACCAGCAGCTGGACGTACAACCCGCAAGGCCTGGTGGCCACCCAGAGCACCAACAGCATCGTCCAGCAGGCCTACGCCTATTACAGCAATACCAGCTTCACGGGGACAGCACCAAACGAGACCAATACCGATCCTGAGTTCGACCGGGTCAGCTTGTTGCTCAATGATGCCGGCGCGGTTGGTTCATCCATCGTTGACAGTAGCCCGTCGCCCAAGCCCTTAACGGTTTTGGGCAATGCACAAATCAGCGCGGCCCAGAGCAAGTTCGGTTACACCTCTATTCATTTTGATGGGACCGGCTCCGTGAGCACACCTCCGTCGGTGGACTTTCAATTTGGATCCGGGGAGTTCACCATTGAAACCTGGGTGTACCAGACCAACCGCAACACGGGAACCTATTGGGCATACCAACAGCTTGTAGGGCAGTATCAAGTGGCCACGAACTCAAACGATAGTTTCGTACTGCTCGCGGCTGACGGGTACCCTCGAGCCGCGTTCTGGTCGGGTAACGCAGTGACGGCGGAAATTAACGCGGCAAATCCGTTGCCTTTGAACACCTGGGTTCATTTGGCGACAGTGCGTAGCGGCAACCTGGTGACCCTCTACGTCAATGGCGTAGGCACCGGATCCGTAGCACTGACGACCAGTCTGGACGTTTCCTCCAGGAAATTCACCGTAGGTGCGGACAGTGCCGGCGAGATAGGTTTTAGTGGTTACCTGTCCGACCTGCGAATCACCAAGGGAGTGGCGAGGTACGCTGCCAATTTCACACCGCCTGTACGAGCTTTTTCTGATACGACGCCGATCATTGACCCCAACGCGACGGGTCATAACGCCGGAGACCTGCAGAGCATCACGAATGCAGCAGGCCACGTCACCCAGTTCACGCTGTACGACAAAGCCGGGCGTGTCAAACAGATGGTCGACCCGAAGGGCATTGTGACCGACACCGTCTACACCCCAAGAGGCTGGATCAGCAGCACCAGCATCACCCCACCGGGCGGAGTTGCCCGTACCACGACCTACACCTACGACAACGCCGGCCAGCTGACAGGTGTGAGCCTGCCCGATGGCAGCACCATGAGCTACAGCTACGACGCCGCGCAGCGCTTGACGGGTGTCACAGACGCCAAAGGCAACACTGTGAGCTACACGCTGGACGGCATGGGCAACAAGACCGGCGAGCAGGTCAAGGACCCACAAGGTAACCTGCAAAGAAACATCACCCGGGTGTATGACGCACTCAACCGGGTCCAGCAAGTCACGGGAGCGAGCAATTGAACACCATAACGATCACCAGCCAAACAGCAGGTGGCATGAGCAGTCCTGGCCGAGCCGGTCAACTTCTCACTGCCTGGCTGAGCCGCCTGGCATTGCTAATCCTTATGGTCCCGGCTCTGGCCCTTGCTGCCTCACCCACGACGACAGCGCTTTCAAGCAGCGCCGGCTCAGCATCCCCTGGGCAAAGCATCCTCCTGACAGCCACCGTCACAGGCGCCGCGCCCAGCGGCAACGTCACCTTCAAGGACGGCGCCACCATTCTGGGCACCGGCGCCTTGAGCGCCGGCGTCGCCACATTCAGCACCAGCGCTTTAGCGCTCGGCAGCCACAGCTTAAGCGCCGACTACGCCGGTGACGCCAACAACGACCCCTCCAGTTCCGGCTCCGTCACGGTCGCCATCAATGCCGGTCCCTCGATCTGGCAATACGGCTACGACGCCATGGGCCGGCCGACCACCGTGCTCGACCCGAATGGTCTTGCCAGTTCCACCAGCTACGACAGCCTGGGCCGGCCGATCCAGATCCAGCAGCCCGCCAATATTGGCGCCTCTACCCCTACGACCACCGGCTTTGCCTACAACGCCCGCGACGACCTGACCCAGGTCACCGACCCCCGCAACCTGGCTACCACCTACAACCCCAACGGCCTGAGCGAAGTCACGACCCAGACCAGCCCGGATACCGGCGTGAGCCACTACACCTACGACGCCAACGGCAACGTTCTGACCAAGACCGATGCCCGCGGCAAGCTCACTCAGTACGCCTACGACAACCTCCACCGCCTGACCAGCGTCAGCTACCCCACCGGCACGGCCAGTGTGCTCGAGTACGACGGCGGCGCAACCCCCACACCGGCCGTCGTGGGCGAACTCACCAAGATCACCGATGGCTCCGGCCAGGCCGTGTACAGCTATGACAGCCTGGGCCGCAAGACCGGCAAGACCCAGACCATCGGCAGCAAAACCTTCACCGTCGACTACAGCTGGGGCGATACGGGAAGTGCGCTGGACAAGCTCACCGCCATCACCTACCCCAGCGGCAACCGCGTCAACTACAGCTACGACGCCCAGGGCGCCGTCTCCGCCATCACCGTCAGCCCGGTCAACCCCAGCGGCACCGGCACCGGCGGCAGCGCCTTGCCGCTGCTGTCCGGCATCACCACCAATGCCGAGAGCAAGCTCACCGGCTGGACCTGGGCCAGCACCAAGGCCCAGGCCATCAGCTATGACAGCAACGGCCAGATCAGCGCCTACCACCTAGGCGACCCCACGGGAACGGGTGCTGCCGCCGGCATCCGGCGCATCGTCCTTCGTGACAGCGGCGGGCGCATCACCGGCTACACCCATACCAGCAACGGCGCAGCGCTTCCCAGTCTCGACCAGAGCTTTGCGTATGACAACCTGAACCGCCTGATCAGCGCCACCTCAGGCTCTGCGGCCATCCAGTACAGCTACGACGCCACCGGCAACCGCACCGCGCGGGTGGTGGGCGCCAACACCTACCCCAACATCATCTCGGCCACCAGCAACCGGCTGAACCAGACCCAGGACTCCACCGGCACGGCTGCCGTGGTGCACGATGCCGTCGGCAACATCACCAGCGACGGGGTCAACACCTATAGCTACAGCTACAGCGACCGCGGACGGCTGGCCACGGTAACGAACGCCGGCGGCACGGTGAACTACAGCTACAGCGCCCTGGAGCTGCGCATGAGCAAGAGTGGCCCGGCGGCTTTGATCCCAACCGGTGCGGCTTACTACATCTACGACGAAGAAGGAAAGCTGCTCGGTGAGTACGACGCCAATGGAACGCCGATCCATGAAACCATCTACCTGGGCATGCCGGTTGGGGTGATCAAGCAGACGGGCACGGCCGTGGCCGGGAACATTGCGGTCAGCCTGTACAACGTGTGGACTGACCAGATCGGTGCACCCAGGGTGATCACGCGAAACACAGACGAAGCGATGGTCTGGCGCTGGGACATGGCTGAACCCTTTGGTGCGACGGCGCCGGATCAGAATCCGGCAGGCCTGGGGACCTTCACATATAACCAGCGCCTTCCCGGTCAGGTGTTTGACCAAGAGAGTGGGCTGTTTCAGAACTGGCACCGGGAGTACAACCCCTGGCTGGGGCGCTATATGCAGTCTGATCCCATTGGGCTCGACGGGGGGATAAATACCTTTGCGTATGTGGAGGCGAATCCGCTTCAAGCAGTTGATCCAAAAGGATTGCAAGAGGGATTAGATTTAACAGATGCAAGCTTTGTACCGGCCGGAGAATTCAGTGGATACAACGTTCCCGTTAATCAAATATCCGAGATACTGAGGCAGTCAGTCGTGGAAAGCACAAAAATGCTTGTAATGGCACCTGTGGGATCGGCGGCTGGCGCCGGGCTACAAAAAGCAGCTGTAGCTGCTTGTAGTATTACAGGCAGAGAGTATGGATTGGCCGCAATAGCCGCATTGAACTTCTATACAAAAATGCCGAACACAGTCCCTAAAGCCTTGGTTAAACCACCTCCCACTTGGAATGCGCAAGCTGCATTAAAAGAGGTGGCCAAAGCCAGTAAAGAGGCCGCTAAAGCGACTGGGGTTGCAAAGTGAATGATGAATCGAAAAACTCCGTTACAGCATTGCTGCAAGTTGCAGAGGAAAGTATCGAACGAGGCGATGCAAGGTCGTTATCGTTCGCAATACGTCGGGCTAGCGACATTTCCTCGGAAATCCCATTAGGAATAGCTCTTGGTACAGCACTTCAACATGTAGAAAATGTCCCGCCTTCAATCGCTTCCGGAGTGTCAAAATTACTGAAGAATGAAGCGATCGAGCGGTGTGATCCGCTTGCTTACTATGCTCTCGCACGACTCAGTGCTCTTGGCCTGCTGGGGGTGGAAAAAAACGAAGAGCGTGCATTCGAATATCTCAAAAAGTCGGCAGATTTGGGCTCTGCCGAAGCAAACCTATATTTGGGAATTTATGCTTGCTCGGGAATTGGCTGCGCGCCCGATGTTACCGTTGCAAGGAAGGCATTCGAACAGGCTGCAGACGCTGGATATGTATTTGCGCAAAAGCAAGTATTGCTGATGCGAACTGATCTGAGCTGGTTGGAGAGGTGGCGAAAAATTATTGCATTGTCAATCGTTACCATCAAGATGACTTTGGAGAACTCAAAAGACAGAAGGCTATATTTCCTAAGTCCTAAGGCAGAGCTTTGGGAGTGAGATAGGTCTTTGATACAGCGTTTGTGTTGAGTTGCATTGAAGTCTGACCCAATTTTTTCATCAATTCCCGACCCACATTTCCTCCGCTTTCAAGACTAGCAGGGCGGGTTTATGTGGCTCAAGTTGGATGGGAGTTGCCGCTCTAACTGGGTCAAACTCCGATGGACTGTGGATTTCCGTGCCTGTTTGATCCGTTTTTCCATCGAGCGTTGATCCACTGGTGGCGCCCTTGTTGAGTTCCACGTCGATGTGACCCGCTTTTTCCATAACAGCTTGACCCCATCAAAACCCTGAAATGTGGATATCCGGCCTTGCGCAAGGGCATCATCAATGGCTTCGCGTTCAATGTAAAAACGGATCAAACAAGCGCGAAAATCCACTTGGGTCGAGATGCGATCGAAAATCCGGGTCAAGCTTCAGCGGAATTCAACACGCGCATCACCAGCCGTGCAAGCGGCTCCAGCTTTCCAGCGCCCCATCTTCCGCCAGTGCGTGGTACGCCGGATACTGCGCGCCGGTGGCGCAGGCGTGGTTGGGCAGAATGCGCAGCTGCATGCCGATGGGAAAGCGTGCGGCAATGCCGGTGTCTGGTGTGCCTTCGCGCGACAGGATGCCGTGCTCCTGGTTGGCGCCGCTGAGGACATACCCCGGCAATACCGTGCCGTCGGTGCTGCAGACCTGGCCATAGCCAAAGTCATGCGCCTGCTTCTGCGTGCCGCGGTCGCGGCTCATGGCCATCCAGCCGGCGTCCACAATCGCCCAGCCTTTTTCAGGCTGGTGGCCGATCACGGTGGTCAGCACGCTGAGCGCAATGTCATCTGCGGCGCACACGCCGATGTTGTGCATCACCAGGTCAAAAAACACATACACCCCGGCGCGCACTTCCGTAACGCCCTTGAGCTGCGCGGCAGACAGCGCCGTCGGTGTGGAGCCCACGCTGACCACCGCACACGGAAAGCCCGCGGCGCGCACGCGTTCGGCAGCTTCCACACAGGCGGCGCGCTCCTGCTCGGCCATCGCCACCAGCGCTTCGGGGGTGTTGAGGTCGTAGCTGGAGCCGGCATGTGTCATCACGCCGCCCAAGAGCATGCCGCCTTCGTACAGTGTGCGGGCGACATCCAGCAAGGCGGTCTCACCGGGCTTGATGCCGGAGCGGTGGCCGTCGCTGTCGATTTCTATCCAGACTTCAAACTTTTCACCGTGCTCTCGGCCGAATGCGGCAATGGCAGCGGCAGACGCTACGCTGTCGGTGATGATTTTCAGATCACAGCCCTGGCGCCGCAGGGCCAGCGCCTGCGGCAGCTTGGTGGCGACCATGCCGACGGCGTAAAGGATGTCGGTAAAGCCGTCAGCATAAAACTGCGCGGCTTCCTTGAGCGTGGACACGGTAATGCCCGTCGCGCCTGCGGCCACCTGCGCACGCGCGACGGGTGTGCACTTGCTGGTTTTGACATGCGGGCGAAACCGCACGCCCAGCGCATCCATGCGCTGCTGCATGCGCGCGATGTTGCGCTGCATGCGCGGCAGGTCTATCAAAGCAGCGGGTGTGTCGAGTGCGGACAGAGGGTTGGGCTGGGTGGCGGTCACGGGAATCTCCAGAACGGTAAGGGCATCAAACAATTCACCAGGGCCAGGCAATGCTTTGGCCCTTGCCGGCAAGGCGCGCGCGCTGCTCCAGCATACGGGCGACCGTGAGGTCTTGCAGGGCGATGCCGGTCATGTCAAACAAGGTGATGTCACCGGCGCCGCGCGCAAAGGCCGCCTTGCCCGACAGCACATCGCCGATTTCAGTGCAGGCGGTATCAGGCGCCCATTGCAGCTCACCGATGCCGCGCGACTGGGCGGCATCGTCCACAAACATGCGCGCTTTGGCCAGCAAGCCTTCGGGCAACTCGCGTTTGCCTTGGGTGTCGCTGCCCACCGCATTGATGTGGGCGCCGGGCTGGATGGCAGCCAGCTCGAACAGCGGGCCCTTGCCGGTGGTGGCCGTGATCACCACATCGCTTTGGGCCACGGCGGCATTCACGTCTGCCGCATGCGAGATGGCGCACTGGCCGGCAAACAAGGCTTCAAACGCGGGCTTGGGCTGGCCGTCAGCCGTGGCGTAAAACACCTGGCGCAGCCCGGGCAGCTGGCGAATGGCAAAGCGCAACTGCGCCTGCGCCTGCACACCGGTGCCGAAAACGCACACCGTACGGCTTTCGGGCCGCGCCAGTTGCAGGCCCAGGCCACCGGCGGCGCCGGTGCGTTCGGTGGTGACGGCGTTGCCGTCGATCAGGCAGGTCGGCCGGCCGGTGGCAGGGTCTATCAACATGATGGTGGCCTGGTGAGCGTCGCCACCTCGCGCGGGATTGCCGGGCCAGAAACCCGCCGCCTTGAAGCCCAGCAGCGACTGCGCGCCCACGTCACCCGACTTGATGCCGAACACGCCACCCGTAGCCAGCCTTTCACGAACCAGGGAGAACACGCGGCCCTCCCTCTGGCTGTGCAGCACAAAGGCTTCGCGCACGGCCTCCAGTACATCGGCCGGCAAAAGCATGGATTCGACCTGGTGTTTGTCGAGCAACAAAAGGTGTGCGTCAAGGCGTGCGTCAGACGGCATGGGCATTTCCGGCATGGTTGATTTTGGAGGCCGGAAGCTGGCAGGATGGGGCCTTGAAGGATGCGCAGCCATATTCCGTACGGTGTGATTTTTTCATCTGGAAATATTATCCATAATTAGACTAATTGTCAAATACCGGACCAACATCAGTCACCGCCCCATCCAGACCTCAACATCAGGAGCCCTCATGCCCGGCAACCCACACGCCCCTTGTGACGAAGGCATCATCCGCGCCCAAAGCGGGAAGGCTGGCAGCAGCGCCGTACCGCACGCCCGCTTCGCGCTCGCAGCCACGGTGCTCGGCTCGTCCATGGCGTTTATCGACGGCTCGGTCGTCAACATCGCCCTGCCCGCCATCCAGCGCGACCTGACGGGCGGCTCAGCCGACGGGCTGGCGGCCATGCAGTGGGTCATCAACGCTTACCTGCTAGCGCTGGGCTCACTGGTGCTGGTGGGCGGCTCGCTGGGCGACCGCTTTGGCCGCCGCACCATTTTTATCCTCGGCATTGCGATCTTCACGGCCGCCTCCGTCGCCTGCGGCTTTGCGCCCGGCCCGCTAGCATTGATCGCCGCACGCGCAGTGCAAGGTGTGGGCGCTGCGCTGCTGGTACCTGCCAGCCTGGCCATCATCGGCAATGTGTTTGAGGGCGAGGCGCGCGGCAAGGCGATTGGCACCTGGGCGGCGTGGGCGGCCATCACCGGCGCGGCCGGGCCTGTGCTGGGCGGCTGGCTGGTTGATGCGGTGTCGTGGCGGTCTATCTTCTTTTTGAACGTGCCCATGGCGGTGGCTACCGTGTGGCTGGCGCTCTATGCAGTACCTGATAGCCGCGACCCCGAGGCGCCGCAGCGACTCGACTGGCCAGGCGTGCTGCTGGTAGCAAGCGGCCTGGGTGCCCTCACCTACGGCCTCACGCTGGCGCCCGAGCGCGGCTGGCAAGCCGGCAGCGTGTTGGGCTTTATCGCGCTGGGCGCGGCGCTGCTGGTGGCGTTTGTGCTTGTGCAGGCGCGCACACGTGCGCCCATGATGCCGCTGGGCCTCTTCAAGTCGCGCGACTTTGTGGGCACCAACCTGCTCACGCTGCTGCTGTACTTTGCGCTGAGCGGTGCGCTGTTCTTTCTGCCCTTTGTATTGATAGGCGCCTTTAAATATTCCGCTACCGCCGCGGGCGCCACGCTGCTGCCGCTGTCGCTGCTGCTGGGCTCCCTGTCGTCCAGCACCGCCAAACTCACCGAGCGCTTTGGCGCGCGGCACATGCTGATGGCCGGGCCGGCCGTGGCGGCCGCCGGCTTTGCATTGCTGGCGCTGCCCGGCGTGGGCTGGTCGTACTGGGTGGGCTTCTTCCCCGCCATGGTAGTGCTGGGACTGGGCATGACGATTGCCGTCGCACCACTCACAACCACTGTCATGAACGCCGTGCCGACAGCTCACGCCGGCATTGCCTCGGGCATCAACAACGCCGTGGCGCGCGTGGCCGGCCTGCTCGCCGTGGCGGTGCTGGGCGTGGTGTTTGCCATCAGCCTGCAGGGACCGGTGCAGGGGGCGGCGCCTGAGGTGCTGGTCAACGCGTTCCGCTGGGTGGTGCTGGGTTGTGTGCTGTGTTCGCTGGGGGCGTCGGCTTGTGCACTGCTGTTTCTGGCGCCCCAGGCACGGCCGGCCAAATGAGCTTGGGCCTGGCTCGCCCGAAATTCTTAAGCAAAAAAGGCCTGCAGCGCCCGAAAGACGAGCGTAAGCAGCTCCTTTTTTGATAGCACGGGCGAGGCGGGCATTCTGCTGAAAGGCGGCCGTGAAAGGCCCTGAAGCGTGGAGTCTGCCCCGCCGCAAGCCCGAGGCTTAAACTTGCGGCTTCAGGCGGCCACGCAAAGCCTGCCCCATATAGGTCACGGCACGCTCCCCGGCCCTCTCCCACACCCTCCTCCACATTTACCCCATGCCATTTTCCTCACTGGGCTTTTCGCCCGCGCTGCTGCCCGCACTCATGCGCGCTATGGAGGAACAGGGCTACCTCGCCCCCACCGCCATCCAGTCCGCCGCGATCCCCGCCATTCTGGAAGGGCGCGACGTGCTGGGCTCGGCGCAGACGGGCTCGGGCAAGACGGCGGCGTTTTCGCTGCCGCTGCTGCAGCAACTGGTCAACGCGCCCGCGCCCGCCGGACGCCAGCATCGCCCCGTGCGCGCGCTCATTCTGGTGCCCACGCGTGAGCTGGCCGCGCAAGTCGGTGAAGCGATTGTTGGGTTTGCCAAATATCTGCCACAGCACATGAAAGTCGCAGTCGTGTTCGGCGGCGTCTCCATCAACCCGCAGATGATGAATCTGCGCGGCGGCGCAGACATCGTCGTCGCCACGCCCGGCCGCCTGCTCGACCTGATCGATCACAACGCCTTGACGCTGACCAACACCGGCACACTGGTACTCGACGAAGCCGACCGCCTGCTAGACCTGGGCTTTGGCGAAGAGCTCAACCGCATCCTGGCCCTGCTGCCCACCAAACGCCAAACGCTGTTTTTCTCAGCCACCTTCCCACCCGCAATTGAAGCGCTGGCCTCCAGCCTGCTGCGCAACCCGATACGTGTAGAAGTCGCCCAGGTAGAGCAAACCGCACCCGACATCACCCAACGCGCCATCGAAGTCGACGCCCCCCGCCGCACCCAGCTGCTACGCCACCTGGTGCAAACCGAAAAGTGGGAACGCGTGCTCGTCTTCGTCGCCACCAAACACGCCGCCGAAATCGTCGCCGACAAACTGCGCAAAGTAGACATCGAAGCCGAACCCTTCCACGGCGAACTCAGCCAGGGCAAACGCACCCAGGTACTGCAAGACTTCAAGATCAAGGCCGTGCAAGTCGTCGTAGCCACCGACGTCGCCGCACGCGGCATCGACATCGCCCAAATGCCCGTAGTCGTGAACTACGACCTGCCCCGCTCAGCCACTGACTACACCCACCGCATAGGGCGCACTGGGCGGGCTGGTGACTCGGGCCTGGCGGTGAGTTTTGTGAGTGCGGCCACTGAAGCGCATTTCAGGCTTATCGAGAAGCGCCAGGGCATCAAGGTGGCGCGTGAGCAGGTGGCGGGGTTTGAGCCTGTGGAGGTATTGCCACCGAACCCGGCGGATCCGGCGGGCACCGGTGGCATCAAGGGCAAGCGGCCCAGCAAGAAAGACAAGTTGCGGGCTGCGCAAGGACAGACAGTTGAGAGAGCACGCGATGACTAAATTAATTCTAGTTTTCTGTGTGGTGCTGGTCGGCGCTGTCATCGCCTCATTAATGGGTCGCAAGAACAAGCCTCAGAAAATCAGCATGGGAAAAAGCGGCGCCGTCGGGATTGCTTTTCTTGTGACGATAGGTACCACTGTTGCCAGTGGGCTCGCCATCGCCGGCTGCGTTTCTCTCCGCATATGCACCTCAGGCGGTGATACCGACCTTTCCTACGTCTTCTATCCTTTCCTCGCCGCTCCCATCCATTGGGTTGTTGCGGAGATCTTCGCAGCGAAAAAGTGATAGTCGGGCGATTCATGAGATTGACCGGCTATTTGCCAGTCGCTTGCCGATCTACGACTTATACGTCGCCGTTGGAGTGCCTTTTGGGTCGAAGCCTGCTCTCCTTGTTGTCGTCCTTTCGACGTGGAAAAGATCTCAATCAGTTCCATCTGATTCGCCGTGGGTCTAAAGAATGGTTGCAACGTGCTTTTTTCTGGATATCCCCACGAACAGACCCACCATTACCTTCCACTGCAACAAATTGAACCTCAAGTAGGATGACGGCTTTCGGCCACAAGCGGAATATTTGAGAAATCATGACTCCCACAAATATTGACCCTGAAGTTGCAGTTGTCATTGAGCGTCTTTCAAAAGCTGTTGCCGACGAAGTAACTCTTGAGCAACTAAAAAAGCTGCTCTACCGAGTTGGCACGCGGCTAGTCGTTGGCAAAGACAATGAGGCTCTTTTCGGGATGCAGGCATCCATGCGAGAGGATTTTCCGGAGTATCAATTCTTTGTTATGGGGAAATTGGTCGAAATCCGGCGACTAGGTTTTGAAAACAAGTATTCGCTAGTGGATTTTCCGGTTGAGATTGAGGCGCAGCGTCAGTCCGTGCAAGAGAGATTTTCGAGACTCTTCTTGACTACCGATGAAGGTCTCGGCTGGTTTGCCTCCACCCCATGGGAGCAGTTATCAGAAGTCCAACAAGCCATGTGCAGGCCAAAATTTGTTGAAGACAACCTCCGTTCCCACCTGATGTGAGTTGCAGATGCCGTACATTCTTGACGCCATATCTGAGGCAGATAAGCAGCGAGTGTTTGACGAGTCTGATTCGCACAAGCAAGGCTGGCTGCGAGGGAGAGCTTTTTTTGAGGTTGCAAACCGTACTTGGGCGGTTGATAGGGCTAGCGGAAACTATCTCGTTTGGGTTCCAACTTACTTGCCACGGGGATTTGATAGAAACTACTTCTTCAGGTTCGAGGGTCAGACATATGCGCTACGAGTAAAGAACGGATTCGGGCCGCAAGTGGCGATCGACGACCCCGTGGCTGAAGTGGATCGGGAGCGCATTGAGGCGGAAATCGCCTTAGCTTTCTCCGTCCACACGCTGCGTGGTTCTGAGTTCACGCCGCAGTTCGGCGAAACTTGGCCGGCTCGCTCACTGGACTGAGAGACGATGCATGCGTGTTCGGCGGCGGCGATCGACCATGGCTACCGTGTCGGTCACCACTGGCGCTTTGCGGCGGCTGTGCGCTGAGCGCACTCCTGTCGCTATCGCCGGCTAGCTCACGTTAACCTAGTCGGCAGCTTCAGGCTATGTCTTCGTCTTGGCCGAACGAAAAAGCATATTCAAGCTGCAATGAAAAACTGCCCTTCCCGCTCCGGATTCGGCATCGAACTCACGCCTTATTCAAAGCCGCAGCCGCCCGCACCAGCGCCTTCAACGCCTTCTCATCAATCTCGTCCCCTTCATGAAAATCAATCGCGCGCCGAGTGTTGCCTTCCAGGCTGGAGTTAAAAAGGCCTGACGGGTCATCTACTTTGGCGCCTTTGGCAAAAGTCATCTTGACTGCCGTCTTATAGGTCTCCCCGGTGCAGATGATGCCGTTGTACGACCAGACCGGAACGCCTCGCCACTTCAGCTCTTCAACCACATCGGGGACGGCCTGCTTGACGATGACGCGGACTTTGGCGAGGGTTTCGCCGCGCCAGTCGTTCAGGTCTGCGATTTTTTCGTCGATGGCCTGGGAGGCAGAAACGCCGCCTTCTGCTGAGGCGGTCTTGGCTTTAATCACGGTTTTCGTCGCGGCTGTTTTGGTCATGGTGTTGTCCTTTCTTTGTGTTGTTCGCGTTGCTGCAGTCACATCCGCTCAAGCGGCAATTTGCTGGCTTGCTTCACCCAGGCGGCGAACTGCGCCTCGTCGAACTGCCCGTCTTCAGGGATATGGAGGTAGCGAGTGTCCTGGCTCTTGGATTCAACGGGCGGCACGGGCTTGAGTGACAGACCGCGAAAGAACGCCACCTTGATGTACTTCGCAAAGCAATGGAAGCTGAGAAACCAGCCCTCACCCTTTGCACCATAAAACGGCGAATTCCATTTGACGGCCTTGTGCACGCCGGGCACGGTTTGCACGATGAGTGCATCGAGGCGGCGCCCGACATCGCGCTTCCAGCCCGGCATGGCGGCGATGTAGGCTTGCACGGGCGCGTCGCCCTCGCCTTTCGGGATCTGCGGGTTGCCGCCTGACAGGAGTGCCGGTTTGGCGGTCTTTGCTGTCGTCTTTGCCGTCGCCGGCTTTGCGGGCGTCTTTTTGACCATCGCGTTCATTCCAGTACCTCGCTTTGAAAGGCGCCGTCAAACGGCAACCGTCAATCTGCCCGCACCAGGACTTTCTCCAGGTTGGCAAAGAACTGCTGCCAGCCGTGTTTGGCGCCCTGGTAAGCCTGCTCCTGGTCTGGCCTGAAGCCCGACTGCTCCATGCGCAGATGCGTGCCCGAGCCTGCGGGGGTGAGCGTCCAGGTGACGATGCTCTCCAGGCCATAGGCGGCCCAGGTGTAAGACAGCGTGGTGTTCGGCTCGACCACCAGCACCTGGCATTCAACAGAGCCCCAATCTGCGCTCAGCTTGAAGCGGTGGTCTACCGAGGGCTTGAAGTCGTTCTTCATCAGCCACTCTTCGATCAGGTGCGGCTGCGTAAGCGCACGCCAGATTTTTTCGGGCGGGTAAGGGATTTGGCGCTCGACCACGACGGAGCGCGTTTCGGTTGTGGTGGTGGCTGCGGAAGTGGCAGTCGTGGAAGTCATTGGTCCATCCTTTTCAAGAGTGATTCAAGATCGTCGATGCGGTCGTTCCAGAAGGCGCCGTAAAAGCTCACCCAGTCGCGCAGGGCTGAGAGCGCCAGCGGCTTGGCGCTGTAATGCGTCTCGCGGCCCTCGGGCCTGTCGATGACGAGCATCGCCTGCTTCAGAACACGCAAATGCTTGGAGACGGCCGGCTGCGACACGCCGGCGTGGTCGGTCAAGGCCCGCACGGTCTGCGCACCGTCGCGCGCCAGGCGTTCAAAGATGGCCCGGCGTGTTGGGTCGGCCAAGGCCTTGAAGACCTCGTTTGAAACCTGGTTTGCGGCTGTTTGCATGCCGCGAATCATAACTACACGGTTATTGATTCGTCAACCCCTGCCAAATTCGCTATTAAATCAATAGCGAACTTTCCAAATATCCATTGGGTTAGAGGCCAATTTTCGCCCTCATCCGCGGCGTTCAGGAAATCAGAGGGCACGCTTGATTTGCTGCACCGTGCTCACAACCGCCGGCGTGGCCAGCAGCAGGCAAAGCGCCAGCGGACCCGCAAGTCCGGCCAGCAGGCAGGCGCGCGTCCTCGGGCCGACGAGCAAGCCGATCCCACTGGTAAAAGCCGCCAGGACGAGCGTAGCCAGTGAAAGAAGCCATATGGACACCAGCGCATCGCTTCGGGGTGAATGAATGAAGTTCTTCCCGTCCATCCTGATCGGCGTGTCAGGGATGAAATTCCTCGCGTACCACTCACCCGCGCCCCAACCTGCACCCGCCAGCAACAGCAGCGCGAACCCGGCAATGACCCACCATGAACACTGTTTCATACAAGTACCAGCACCGGATTCAACCAGCGACGCGGGCGCAGCTTGGGGTCAGTTGTGGAGATGGCTTGTTCGCCCCGCGATTGAGATCAAACGAAACACTGCCATACTGCCCCGTCCCAAAAATGACTTCTTTGCTGATGAAGGCCTGGCTGCCGCTGGTGCACTTCGCTGTTCTGTCGCCGGGGTTGGCCTTCACGCAGTAGTCAAACTTCTCCACCATCTCACGTGTGGCAGGGGTAAGTTGGCCAAGCACCGGTTCAAATGACGCGGGGTACGCGCCGTGTGCCGCCCGGTAGGCCACAACGGCCGTCATGGCCTCTTCGTAGCTCTCACCAAAGCGCTTGCTGAGGCGAGCCGCAGCATCACAAGAGCGCTCCTGCCCCGCGGGGGGCGAATAGAACACGCCATCGCACAGGTAGGAGTAGCTTCGGTAGGACGCGGCAAACTCTTTGCGGCGCTCCAGATCGGCTGCCTGTGTGTAGAGCTGTGCCTGGCAGATCCGGTCTGCGGCTTCGCGCTCCTTCTTCTCTGCTTCGCTCATGGCGAAGGCGACAGCAGCGGTGCCAGTCAATAACAGCAAGGGAAGCCAGATTTTGGTTTTCATGAGAAGCGCCTGGATGGACGGCTAGCGATGGTGAAACGATGCCTGCAAAAAACGCATCCCCGCCAATATCTGCTGAACCCGTTCTGCCGACAGCGTACCGATGTGCTCACCCAGACGCGTCTTGTAGACCGAAGACACCTGCGACACCACCACCACGCTCCGCTTGTCCAGATTGCCCTCACCGGGCTCCAGCAGGACATTGCCCGGCTCCGTGGCGCGGTTCAGGTTGGAAGTGAGCGCGCAAACAATGACGGTGCTGATACGGGAGCGGTTGAACACGTCGTCTTGCACGACGACGTGGGGATGCGGGGAGCCTGGGACTGAGCCGCGTGAGGGGTCGGCTTCAATCCAAAATATATCGCCCTGTTTGATGGTGTCGGGGAACGGGCTTTGTGGGGCTTCGGGGTCTCTGTCCATATGCCGGTTGCTCATCCCGGAGCGTTGGCGTTCATGGACAGCGCCTCAAGAAAGTCGCGTTTGCCCACGTCACCCCACCACGGGACAGAAACTACGCCACCGAGTTCACAGAGTTGGCGCAGCAATGCAAGCAAGGACTGGATTTCCTGTGTCCCCCAGTCGGAGCCCATCCGGTAATCGAAAGCAAGGGTGTCCGTAAACACGAAGACACCCAGATTCGGGATTTTCTGGTCGGACCCGGCGATACCGCCTAGTACGACATGAAACGCCTCAGCCGCTCCAGATACAACAAGAGCTGCACTTTCCGGACCGGAAAACGGCACATCGGCTTGAGACTCTGTAAGCCAAAGATGCCCACCATCAGCCGTGACGTTCTGCGCACCACGATCATGGAGATGCTGAAAAGCCAAAAGCATCTGCGAGGAATTGCTGAATGTCACTTCTATTTCGGGAAGTGATCCGTCATCGGTTTCGAAGTACCTCGACAGGTTCATACAACGCCTAAGCTGAAATCAAATTACCGACCCACCGCACCGCCACGGGCTCCGGCCGGCGTATCGAGGTTCGATTGGTTGCTGGTTTTCACCCGCACAAAGTATTCACGAAGATGAAGACTCTGCGAGTTGTCTTCACCGCCTGCGTACACCCACAGCATGTCCGGGCCTATGAAGTTATAGAGAACGATGGCGTCCCTGCCGGTCACTGGCGCAACGGTTTTGATGGCAACTGAATCGGAAGCAACGGCCAGGACACGATACGGATGGGTTTCGCGAAAACCTGTGAATGGCCTCTTTCGGCCCTCCTGCGTTTTCGTCTCCAGATCCGGCAGATCAGAAGTAAGGGTATCTGTCGTAAAGGTCAGGGTCATATGACCCATCAGCTGCGAAAGAAACAGGGCCGTCTTGCTGTCCAGCTTTGCGCGCTCGTTGTTGAAGCGCATGCTGAGTTCGGAATCAGACTTCCACTGACCAACAAGATTCGGATCCGCATTTGCTGCCGTGGCCAATGCTGCCATCAGCAGGAGCGCAAAAAATCTGCGCACGCTTATTCGACGTCAGAGAAATCGTCATCACCCTCGTTGCGCGCCCGCGGCACCTTGACGCCACCCTTGGACAGCACTTCCACATAAAACTGCTCGCCGCCGTCTTTGACGATTTCGTCAATCGACTTGATGAGGCCGGCCTCGGGCACCGCGGCCGCCGAGTCCTGGCTGTAGCCTGACTTGCAGTCGAAGTCCCAGAAGTCCACGCCTTTGGGCAGCGGCTTGGCGCGTTCACGCTTGAAGTATTTGCGGATGTCGTGCTTGGCGGCTTCGAGCAGGCGCTCGCGGTTCTTGCCTTCGATCTTGAGCTGGTAGGTTTTTTTCATGAGTACTTTGGTGTCAGTAAGCAGCGCGCGATGGCTACGGGATGCTACCGATTATCGGGCCGCGGCCGCATGGGCCCGCAAAACGGTAGGCAAAAGCAGCGTCACCGGCAACAATCGGCGCGGCATGGCGTTTGCTTGGCATGAATGTCAGCTTGTTCAACCCCGCGTCCTCACTTCGCAAGGCACAAGGAGATTCCAATGATGTATGGTTTGACCTACCTCGGTGTACTTCACACCGCTATCAGCCTGGTAGCCGTTGCGGCTGCCGTGATCGCCTTCTTTCGTGACAAACAGATCATTGCTGCGTCCACACTGGGCAAGGTCTATATCTGGACCACGGTGATCACGTGCCTGACCGGCTTTGGCATTTTTCAGCACGGCGGCTTTGGCAAGCCGCATGCGCTGGGCATCATCACGCTGCTGGTGCTGGGCATTGCCTGGGTGGCGGGCAATACCAAGGTGCTGGGCCGTGTTTCTGCTTATGTCGAAACGCTGAGCTACTCGATCACCTTTGTGTTCCACATGGTTCCGGCGATCACCGAGACCTCAACGCGCCTGCCGCTGGGCGCGCCGCTGCTGCCCAACGCCGACGCGCCTGAACTGAAGGCCGCCACGGGCGTGCTTTTGCTGATCTATATCGTGGGTGCGGTGTTTCAGGTGCGGCGCATACGTGCGCAAAATGCAGCGAGGGCGGCGCAGGCGGTGAGCCTGCCCGGCTCCGCTGCGGCTAGCTAACCACCAATAAATACCTGCAGGCGCTGCGCCCCAAGGTCTTGAAGACCAGCGGGCGGTCAACGCCGAAATCGAGGCAGTCGCCGGGCTCCAGTTCGAACACCTCGTCGCCGTATTCAATGCGCAAGCCGCCTTCGACCAGCCAGAGGTGCTGGCGGTAAGGCTGCCCGCTCCATTTTGGGTAGGTAATGCGGGTGGAGCGTGGCAGTTCGACCTCGACCATCTCGACACCGCCCTCGGGTTTTCGTTCGGCCACCTGGCGCCTCAAGTAGCCCGCCTCAGGGTCGCGCCAGATGGCCTGTGCGGCCTTCTTGCGCAGCCGCTGGCTGGGCGCCGTGTCGTCAACCAGAAGCTCAGCGAGCGATACACCCAGCCCGGCCGCGAGCCGCCCCAGGATCATGGCGGTCGGGCTGCTTTGGGCGCGCTCTACCTTGGAGATCATGGCTTTGCTGACGCCCGACAGTTCTGCGAGTTCGGCCAGGCTCAGGTCTTGCGCCTGGCGCAGGGCGAGCAAGCGGGACGCGATCAGGGCGTCAATCGACATGGGTTCCTCCCGGGGAATTCATATGTCTATCATAGGGGATAAATAATCTCTTATAGTAGACAATAAATCCCCTCAAATTTCCCTTCAATCCCACTCCGCCATCGCCTTCCAAGGATTCCCCATGCATCCCGTCGCCTGCACCGAAGAACGCCATTCAAGTCAGATCCTCGCCATCTTCAACGAGGCCATTGCCAACTCCACCGCGCTGTATGACTACAAACCGCGTACGCCCGAAAGCATGGTGACCTGGTTTGCCACCAAACGTGCCAATGGGTTTCCGGTGATCGGGATCGAGGATGACAGTGGCAAGCTGCTGGGCTTTGCGAGCTATGGCACCTTTCGCGCGTTCCCGGCGTACAAGTACACGGTCGAGCATTCGGTTTATGTAGAGAAAGACAGCCGCGGATTTGGCTTGGGCCGCAAGCTGCTGGAGGCCATCGTTGCCAAGGCCGAGGAGCAAGGCATGCACCTGCTGGTGGGCGCAATCGACCTGGACAACAGCGTGAGCATTGCATTGCACAAGCGCCTGGGCTTTGAGCACTGCGGCACCATCAAACAGGCGGCCTTCAAGTTCGGCCGCTGGCTGGACCTGGCGTTTTTGCAGAAGACGTTGGCTACGCCCCTGCAGCCGGTGGACGGCTAAGCGTCAGGCCGGACCTGGGGTCGGCAGCGCTTTATCAATGGCCTCATGCAAATGCTGCAGGCCAAACGACACATCACAAAACACGCCGTTGACGTAAAACGCCGGCGTTGAGCGTACGCCCAGGTGGCGGCCGCTTTGCACGTGCTCCTGCACACGCTGCAGGTAGACGTGGTCGCTCATTTCGTTCTGGTAGCGGGCCATGTCCAGGCCAACCTGCGCGGCGTAGTCCAGCAGGTGCTTGTCCTTGAGGTGGTGCTGATTCGTGAACAGCAGCTCGTACATGGGCCAGAACTTGTGTTGCGCACCGGCGGCTTCGGCCGCTTCGGCGGCCAGCTCGGCATGCGGGTGCACTTCACGCAGCGGAAAGTGGCGAAAGACAAAACGCAGCTGGCGGCCGAAGTGCGGCAGCATCACTTTCAGGGCGCCGTAGGCCTGAAAGCAGGACGGGCATTCGAAGTCGCCGTATTCCACGACGGTGACCGGAGCCGACGCCGGGCCATGGATATGGTCGATGGCGTCGTCGGGTTCAAGAAACGGGTCGGGTTGGGACGGGGCGGCCATGAAGAATCACCTTTCAGCTGTGCGTTCGGACTCTGGAATAGTCGTCAGGACAGTATGCGCCCGGGTGTGCGCCGTGATCAAGGAGCCATACGGCCCCATCAGGGCCGTGGATGGAGGCTGGCATTGTGCGTGCCAGCCTCGTGGTTCAGGCTCAGCTCTGGTTTGCGGCGTTTTCGAGGGCTTCGTCGAGTGCCTTGCACGAGGGCGAGCACACGGCCTGGGACTTGCCCAGCACTTTACGGGTGCCCATCAAGGAGCGGGCGCGGTGCTTGCCGCACATGAAACACGACATCGTGGCGGCGCCAAATGACGTGGTGGCAGCAAACGGTGAGCCCGACACCTTGGACTTGTAGCGCAGGCCGTCAGCGAGTACGGCGGTTTTGGCGTCAGCTCTTGCCATGGTTGGGGTCTTCCTTCAGTTGGGGGTTGATGGGTTTCATGGCCTTTTCAATGGCCTCTTTGGCCTTCAGCTCGGCAGTGAGCGAGGCATCCAGCGCAGACCGGCACAGGCCTGCATACTGGTAATTGACGTTTTCGTACAGCTCGGCCGCAGCCGGGTGCGTGTCGAGCAGTGCGCCCAGCGCCATGCCGGGTTCCACATCGCCCAGTTCGTTGACCAGGTGTAGCACCACAGAGCGGTACTGCTCGGCACCCACCGGCACCGCGCTGTGCTCCAGCCGTTCCAGCAGCTCGGCCAGTACGTGCGTGACCGTGAGATCGGTTTTGTGAGGATGAGGTTGGGTAGCGTTCATGCAGTGAATTTGGGGCTTCCTTCCCCTAAATCAAGCACTTTGCGGACCAGGTGACCGCCTCCTGGCGGTCGCTGGCTTCCGTTTGGAGCCAGCCTGGATCAGCCCTGCGCGCTATATTTTTTATAGCTGGTGGCGCTTGTCTGCTGTGGGTTGGAGGCCTATTTTACCTCTAAACGGCAGGCCCGGATGCTTTCCCCGGGCTTCCGGAGGCCATTTGGAAGGCCTGCAGGTGTTACCAAACGTCTTTTTAGCCTTGATTTGAGCATCAAACAGGGCTGCAGCCCAATAACATCCGGTGCAAGCAGCTCCTTATTTGATAGCATCTGATTTGCTGCGTCATGCACTTGCGGTACTTTTTACCCTTCATCGGCAGCCTTTTTCACCATCAGATGGCTTATCCGCAGCTTTGCCGCCGCCCACACCATGCCCGTCCTGAAGTCGATGCAAAGCGGTGAAATGCGTCAAGGCCGATCAAATGGTAAAACCACCCTCGCCCCTCCCGCCTGCAGGAAAGGTTCTGAGTTGTCCGGCGTTTGCCTTCACGGCTGCGAGCAGCACGTGCGAACGGCTGGCAGGGCCCCAGGTTTCAGTCCGTTGAACCTGCCGGCCGATTTGCGCGACTCAACACGAAGGAGAAAAGCATGACCCCCCAAGTGAAGATGAACCCCAGCACCGGCACTGCTATTGATACCGCAAGGCGTCGCCAGGCCCTGCTTGGGCTGGGCGCCCTCCTGGCCGGCGGCGCCTTCCTCACCGCGCCATACCGGTTGCTGGCCCAGACCAGCGACAAGGTGGTGCGCCTGATCCTGCCGGTGGGCGCCGGTTCGGGTGTGGACACCATCGTGCGCGCGGCCGGCGCGGCCCTGGGCAAGACGCTGGGCCACCCGGTGGTGATCGAAAACCAGCCCGGCGCGGGCGGCATCGTCGGAACCTCGGCGCTGGTCAACTCGGCGCCTGATGGCATGACGCTAGGCGTGGTGTCCAACAACCACGTGGTCTACCCCAGCGTCTACAAGTCGCTGCCCTTCGACCCGATCAACGACATCACGCCCATCTGCGTGCTGGGCAGCACACCGTTTGTACTGGTGGTCAACCCGGCCAAGATCGCAGCAACGAACGTCAAAGAACTGGTGACCCTGCTCAAGGCCAGACCCGACGCCTACAACTACGCCTCCCCGGGCAACGGCACCATCCTGCACCTGGCGGCCGAGATGTTCATGGAGGAAGCACAGGTGAAGGTCAAGCACATTCCCTACAAGGGCGTCGGCCCCATGGTCACCGACTTGATAGGTGGCCAGGTTGACCTGGGGGTGCTGTCGTTGCCGTCAGTGCAGGCACACCTGAAAAGCGGCGCGTTGAGCGCCATCGGCGTGGGTGGCACGGCACGCGTGGCGGCCGCGCCGGAGATCCCGACCATCGCCGAGCAGGGCTTGCCCAACTACAACATGGAAGGCTGGTTCGCGGTGGTCGGCCCGGCCAAACTGCCACCGTCCGAAGCCAGGCGAATCCAGGCCGCCGTGGTCGCCGCCTACGCGACGCCCGAGGTCAAGGAAGCCATGGCCAGGCAGGGCAACACCATCAACCCGGGCACGCCTGAAGCGGCCGCGCAGTTCTTTCGCACGGAGATGGTGAAGTACGCCAGGCTGGTGAAGAAGGCCGGTGTGGAGTTGCAGTAGGTACGCTCTTATTTTGATAGCAGACCGCCCCTGAAAGACATGGGCTAGAGCCTGATTTGATGCACAAAAAAAGCCCGGCGCGGCGCCAGGCTGCCTGAGGGCCTGGTGCGTCTGGCGGGTCTGCGGGCAATTTCATTCAGCCAAATCGGCCTCCAGCCCAGGCAAATTATGGGCAAGCAGCTATCGTATTGATAGCACCCTGCATTCTTCAGCCTCTACAGCTTGGCGATCGACACCTCGGTCGACTTGACCAGCGCCACCACTTCACTGCCCACCGCCAGCTCGAGCTGGTCGATGGAGCGCGTGGTGATGACCGAGGTGACGATGCCCCAGGGTGTTTCGACGTCGAGCTCGGACACCACGTCGCCGCGGATGATTTCTTTGACTTTGCCGCGGAACTGGTTGCGTACGTTGATGGCTTGGATGGACATAAAGGTTCTCCTGGAACTTGGTTAAAAAGAAATTTGGTTAAAAAAACTGGATAAAAAAAGCAAAGAACTTCAGACCGCCCAGCGCAATCCATGCGCAGGCGTTCCGGGCCAGACGGGCTCCGTGGACGGGGCAGCGTCACCCGGCTGCTGCAAAACGCGATCAAGAATCTTCTTTTCGATCTGGCCGAACAGCGGGTCGCTGCGCTCGCGCGGGCGGGCGATGTTGACGCGCTCGTCCAGCGCAATGCGGCCGTCCTCGATCAGGATCACGCGGTCGGCCAGCGCCACGGCTTCCTGCACGTCGTGGGTGACCAGCAAGGCAGTGAAGCCGTTGCGCTGCCACAGGCCTTCAATCAGCTGATGCATCTCGATGCGGGTGAGCGCGTCCAGCGCACCCAGCGGTTCGTCGAGCAGCAAGAGGCGCGGGTTGTGCACCAGGGCCCGGGCCAGCGAAACGCGCTGGCGCTGCCCGCCTGAAAGACGCGCCGGCCAGTCGGGCTGGCGATCACCCAGGCCCACCTGGGCCAGCACGTCGGCTGCGGCCGCATGGCCGCCGGCCGGAAGGCCCAGCGCCACGTTGTCGATCACGCGGCGCCAGGGCAGCAGGCGCGAATCCTGGAACATGATGCGCGTGTCTTCGCGCAGGCCGGCCACGTCCTGGCCGTCCAGCCGGATGCTGCCTTGCGTGGCGGCCTCCAGCCCGGCCACCAGGCGCAGCAAGGTCGATTTGCCGCAGCCGCTGCGGCCCACGATGGCGACGAACTCACCGGGTTCGATCACGAGTTCGGTGTGCTGCAGCACCTGGCGCTGGCCGTAGCGTTTGGACAGGCCGCGTATTTCAAGGCGCACGCCGCGGTCTTGCGTTGAGGATCTTGATGAATGCGCTTGCGGCGGCTGGGTGTCGGGGCCGGTGTCACGTCCGGACGCCACAGCAAGAGAGGTTTGGGAAGACTCGAAAGAGACTTGGGGATGAAGCATGGTGTTCCTCCGGCAGATCAGGCTGCAGCCGACTGGTAACCCGGGTGCCAGCGCAACCAGTAGCGCTCCAGCCCGCGCGCGAACACGTCGGCCAGCTTGCCCAGCAAGGCATAGAGCAGGATGCCGACCAGCACGATGTCGGTCTGCAGGAATTCGCGGGCGTTCATGGTCAGGTAACCGATGCCAGCCTGGGCCGAAATGGTTTCAGCCACGATCAGAATCACCCACATCAAGCCCAGCGAAAACCGCAGACCCACGAGGATGGACGAGAGCGCCCCCGGCAGGATGACCTCGCGGTACAGCTGCCAGCGCGTGAGGCCGTAGGTACGGCCCATCTCGATGAGTCCCGGGTCCACGTTGCGGATGCCGTGGAAGGTGTTGATGTAGATCGGGAAGAACACCGATACCGCGATCAGGAACAGCTTGGCGGTCTCGTCGATGCCGAACCACAGGATCACCAGCGGGATCAACGCCAGCGCGGGAATGTTGCGCACCATCTGGATGGTCGAATCCAGCAAAGTTTCAAAAAACTTCACCGAGCCGGTCAGCAGGCCGAAGGCCAGCCCCAGCCCGCCGCCTATGGCCAGGCCCGCAAGCGCCCTGCCCGCGCTGACCTTCACATGCGTCCACAGCTCGCCCGAGGCCGACAGCGTCCAGGCGGCCTTGAGGACTTCAGATGGCGCCGGCAACACGCGGGTAGACAACCAGCCCAGCGAGGAAGCGATTTGCCACAAGGCGATCAACCCGACCGGCACCACCCAGGGCAGTAGCCGCTGGCCGAGGTCGCGCAACACAGTGGCAATCTGAAAGCGCGGCAATGCAAAGCCCGAGCCCAGCGGCAAAAAGCCCAGACCGGGAGCGTCCACGGTGTCGGGCACCGGGGTTACCTGGAGTTCACGAAGGGAATCTGTCATGGCGGTGCTCCGGGTTCAGCTTTGCGAGACGCGCGGCAGGTAGTCGTTGGCCACGACTTCGCCGAAGGGACCGTTGAGCACCTGGCCCGACAACTTCTGGCGCAGCTTGCGCGGCAGCAATGGAAAGACCAGCTCGGCGAAGCGGTAGGCTTCCTCGAGGTGCGGATAGCCCGAAAACACGAAGGTATCCAGGCCCAGGGCCGCGTATTCCTCGATGCGGGCGGCGACGGTTTTCGGGTCGCCTACGAGCGCAGTGCCGGCGCCGCCGCGCACCAGGCCCACGCCGGCCCAGAGACTGGGGCTGATCTCCAGCTCGGCGCGCGTGCGCTTGCCACCGCCTGCGTGCAGCGCGGCCATGCGGCGCTGGCCTTCGGAATCCATGCGCGAGAACGCGGCCTGCGCGCGGCCCACGGTGTCGTCGTCGAGCTTGCTGATCAGGCTTTCGGCGGCGCGCCAGGCCTCATCGTCGGTCTCGCGCACGATGACGTGCAGGCGTATGCCGAACTTGACGGTGCGGCCATGCCTTTCAGCGCGGGCCTTCACGTCGGCGATTTTTTTGGCGACTTCGGCGGGCGGCTCGCCCCAGGTCAGGTAGGTGTCGACCTGCTCGGCGGCCAGCGCGTGCGCCGGGGCCGAAGAACCGCCGAAATACACGGGCGGATGCGGCTTTTGCACGGGCGGATACAGCAGCTTCGCGCCTTTGACGCTGAGGTGCTCGCCTTGGTAGTCAAAGCTCTCGCCCGCATGGCTGCGCGCGAGGATCTCGCGCCAGATGCGGATGAATTCGGCCGACTGTTCGTAGCGCTGGGCGTGGTCCAGGTAGACGCCGTCGCCTTCGAGCTCGGCCTGGTCACCGCCGGTCACGAGGTTGATCAAGAGACGCCCACCCGAGAGCCGGTCAAAGGTGGCGGCCATGCGCGCGGCCAGGCTGGGCTGGTGCAGGCCAGGCCGCACGGCTACCAGAAACTTGAGGTTTTTGGTGACCGGCAGCAGGCTGGAAGCCACCACCCAGGGGTCTTCGCAGGATCGGCCCGTGGGAATCAGCACGCCTTCGTAGCCCAGGGTGTCGGCAGCCGTGGCGACCTGCTTGAGGTAGTCGTGGCTGACCTCGCGCGCACCTTCGCCGGTGCCCAGGTAACGGCTGTCGCCGTGGGTGGGAATGAACCAGAAAACCTGCATGGAAAACTCCTTGTGTCTTGTGTTTTGCGTCTTGTGTGGGGCTTATTTGCGCGCGACCTGCGTGACTTCAGGCCGCCAAACGATGTCGGCCACTTTCACGGGCCGAGGGATCAGGCCCAGGCGCAAAAAAGCGTCGGCCACGCGTTGCTGGTCGGCTACTGTGGCGGCGCTGAGCGGCCCCACGGGCGACACCGGCCGGCGCTGGAAGAACAGGCTCACCACGCCGGCGTCCAGCCCGCTGAACGCCGACACCAGCTTGATGGCCTCCTTGCGGTCGCTCTGGACGAGCGCGTCGGCGCGGCTCAGCTCTTCAAACAGGACGGACAGCGTCTGCGCATGCTGGGTCACGAAGGGGCGCGAGGCCAGGTAAAACGAGTTGTTGCTCGACAAATCCCGGCCGGTGGCCAGCACACGCGGCTTGATGGCCAGTTCAATCGCGGCGTAAAACGGGTCCCATATGACCCAGGCGTCCACGCTCTTGCGCTCGAAAGCGGCGCGCGCGTCGGCGGGCGCCAGGTAAATGGGCTGAATGTCGCCCCACGTGAGGCCGGCCTTGTCGACCGCGCGCACCAGCAGGTAGTGGGCGCTCGACCCTTTTTGCAGTGCGATCTTTTTGCCCTTGAGGCCGGCCAGGTTGCGGATGGGCGAATCACCGAGCACCAGAATGGCCGAGCTGTCGGGCTTGGCGGGCTCGACGCCGACGTAGACCAGGTCCTTGCCGGCAGCCTGCGCGAACACCGGCGGCGAGTCGCCGGTCAGGCCGAACTCCAGGCTGCCGACCGAGAGTGCCTCAAGCAGCTGCGGCCCGGCGGGAAATTCAGCCCAGGTGATTTTGGTGGTGGGAAAGCGCTTTTCGAGCACGCTTTTCTGCTTGAGGATGACCAGGTTGACGGCGGCCTTCTGGTAGCCGATGCGAAGTTGTTCGGGCACTTTTTCGGCCTTGGCGGCTGCCGGCTGGGCTTTGGCGCCCCGCAGGCCCAGGCCCCAAAGCGAGGCGGTGGTGGCAACGATTTGCAGGAAGCGGCGGCGCAGCTGCAGTGGTGTGGAGGTGTTCATGGTGCGGTGTCCTTGTTTCAGGGAGCCGGTTTGTAGGCAGCGTCGCTGACGGCGATGGCCCTGGGGATCAGCTTGAGCTCGAAGAAGGTGTCGGCCAGTTTTTGCTGGTCGGCGATCACGCCGGCCGGAACGGGTTTGACATTGAACTCGTAGCGCTTGAGGCTGAGCTCGACCACGTCGACCGGCAGGCCTTGCAGCGGCGCGATCAGCTCGGCCGCCTTTTTGAGGTTGGCCTTGAGCCAGGCGCCACGCTCCACCGAGTCGTCAAACAGGGCCTGGATAACCTTGGGGTTCTTGCCGACGAAGTTGCGCTCGGCCAGGTAGTACTGGTAGTTGTTGACCACGCCCTTGCCGTCGGCCAGCACACGCGCGCCTATGGCTTTTTCGGCGGCGGCGGTGAAGGGGTCCCAGATTACCCAGGCATCTACGCTCCTGCTTTCAAAGGCGGCACGCGCGTCGGCCGGTGGCAGGTAGACGGGCTGGACGTCGCTGAGCTTGAGCTGGTTTTTCTCGAGCAGCTTGACCAGCAGGTAGTGCACATTGCTGCCCTTGTTGAGGGCGATTTTTTTGCCTTTGAGCTCTGCCACCGACTTGATGGGCGAGTCCTTAGGCACGACGATGGCTTCGGCTTCGGGCGCGGCCGGGTCGTAGCCTATGTAGGCGAATTTGGCTCCGGCGGCCTGCGCAAAAATCGGCGGCGCTTCACCCACGTAACCCACATCGACGGAGCCGAGGTTCAGGCCTTCGAGCAGTTGCGGGCCGGCCGGAAACTCCACCCACTTCACGGTGGCGTTCAGCGGTTGCAAACGCTTCTCCAGAGTGCCCTGAGCTTTCTGCAGCACAAACAGGCTGGCGGATTTCTGGTAGCCAATGCGCAGCTCGACCTTGTCTTGTGCATGCGCTACAGGCAGCGCCAGCAAGGTGATGAGGCCGGCCAGCAAGCCAACGAGCACAAGGCTCAGGATGGAGTCGAACCAGATGCGTGCCCTGGGCGTTTTCTGCGCCGGGATGCCCGGTGAAAAACTGGGTTCAATGCCGGATGTGTAATCTGAAGTGATGGTCATGGTCATGTCCTTTTCGGTGGTTTTCCAGGTGGCTGTGCCTTCACGGGCAAAGCCTCTCCCCAGCCGCCTGCGAGGCGGTTTCAAAATCTGCGTTTGTGGGTCAGTGGTCCGGGCTGCACCGCAGCCCGGGCGCGGTGTTAAACGCTACATCGCACCTGCGAAAAATGCACAGGCTCAAAGCCCGTGGTCGCCGGCATCCGGAAGCTCTCCGCCAGCAGGGTCAGCACCGCGTCGTCCAGACGCACAGTGATCTCGGGGCTGACCTCATAGCGCTTGTCGGCCGACTGCGGCACCTGTGAGTCGGTGGCGTAAACGCCGGGCAGGATATGGCGCGCGGCGAGCGCCTGCAGCACCGGGCGCAGCGCGTAGTCGAGCGCCAGCATGTGATGCGGGCTGCCGCCGGTGGCCAGCGGCAACACAGTTTTTTCTTTCAGCGCGGTCTGCGGCAGCAAATCAAGCAACACCTTGAGCAGGCCGCTGTAAGCCGCCTTGTAGACCGGCGTGGCCACGACGACGGCGCGCGCACGGGCAATCTGGTCGATGGCCTTGACGATCGCCGGATGACCCCACTCAGCCAGCAGCAGAGCCTGCGCAGGCAGCTCGCGGATGTTGAGCCGGTCGACCACCAGGCCACCCCGCAGGGCCAACCGGTCGCTGACGGAGTCAAGCAGCGCTGCAGAGCGGGACTGCTCGGAAGGGCTGCCGGCAATAAGCAGCACGGATTGCTGTACGGACATTGTTTAATTTTTTCCCTGATTTGCCTGAGTGACCAAGCGGCGTCTGACTGTTTCCCATGCAAGTGCCGGCGCGGAACCGGCTTCGCCGGGCCGCAGCGGGCGCCCCCTGGGGGGAGGCGGCCAGAGGCCGCTTCGGGGGAGAACTTACTTCCTCGTATAGATCTGGTCGAAAGAGCCGCCGTCGGCAAAGTGCTCTTTGTCCGCCTTGGTCCAGCCGCCAAAAGCCTGGTCAATGGTGAACAGGTTGAGCTTGGGAAACTGCTTGGCGTACTTGGCAATGGCTTTTTGCGAAACGGCCGGGCGGTAGAAGTTTTTGCCGGCAATGTCCTGGCCTTCTTCGGAATACAGGTACTTGAGGTATTCCTCGGCGACGGCGCGGGTGCCCTTTTTGTCCACGTTCTTGTCGACCACGGCGACGGCGGGCTCGGCCAGGATACTTAACGAGGGCGCGACCACGTCGAACTTGGCGCCGAACTCTTTCTCAAGCAAATACGCCTCGTTCTCCCAGGCGATCAGCACGTCGCCCTGCGCACGCTGGGCAAAGGTGATGGTGGAGCCGCGGGCGCCGGTGTCCAGCACCGATACATTGCCGTAGAGCTTGGCGACAAACTCTTTGGCCTTGGCGTCACTGCCGTATTTGCGCTTGGCGAACTCCCAGGCGGCCAGGTAGTTCCATCGCGCGCCGCCCGAGGTTTTTGGGTTGGGCGTGATCACGGTGATGCCTGGCTTGATGAGGTCATCCCAGTCCTTGATGCCCTTGGGATTACCCTGGCGCACGGCCAGCACGATGGTGGAGGTATAGGGCGACGAGTTGTGCGCCAGCTTCTTTTGCCAGTCGGCGGCAAGCCAGCCACCGTTTTTTACCAGTGCGTCGGTGTCGCCAGCCAGAGCCAGCGTGGCGACGTCGGCGTCCAGGCCGTCAATGATGGAGCGGGCCTGCTTGCCGGAGCCGCCATGCGACTGCTTGATGGTCACGTCCTGCCCGGTTTTCGCCTTCCAGTGCTTGGCGAATGCGGCGTTGTACTCCACATAGAGCTCACGCGTCGGGTCATAAGACACGTTGAGCAGCGTGACAGGCGGCTTGGGCGGCTGCTGGGCCTGGGCCGTCAGCAGTGACCCTGCCAGCGTCAAACCCAAGCCGACCGCCATGGCCGTGCGGGCGGAAACATTGATAAAGTTGCGGCGTGAAGTCATGGTTGCTCTCTTTTCCAAAAAATTGCGTGTAAATGCGAACAAAATGGATTCTGGAAGCAGACCTTAAAAACTGGAACGAATAAAAAATCAGTTCTTTATTCCACAAACATCCTTAGATAACTCAGCTACAACTTAGCCCTACGAAAGAACTACCCCCATGGCACGCCTCGTCAAATGCATCAAACTCGGCAAAGAAGCCGAAGGCCTGGACTTTCCGCCCTACCCCGGCCCGCTGGGCAAACGCCTCTGGGAAGAAGTCAGCAAGGAAGCCTGGGCGGAGTGGATGAAGCAGCAAACCATGCTGGTCAATGAAAACCGCCTGAACCTGGCCGATGCCCGCGCCCGCCAGTACCTGGCGCGCCAGATGGAAAAGCATTTTTTTGGGGACGGCGCCGATGCCGTACAAGGTTACGTCCCTCCAACCACGTCCACCCCCTGATTACTGCCTGAACCCCGCCAAACCTGTCGCATGCCCGAACGCATCGAGTGGCTGGACGACGGCACCGCCGGCGGCAGCCCCTTCAGCCCGCGCTTTGGCGACCGCTACCGCAGCGAGCTGGGCGGGCTCGACCAGGCCAAAGAAGTCTTCCTCAAAGGCTGCGGCCTGCCTGGGGCCTGGGCCGGTCAGCCGCAATGGACTGTTCTTGAAACCGGCTTCGGCCTGGGCCTGAATTTCCTCGTGACCTGGGCCGCCTGGAAGGCCGACCCACAGCGCCCCCGCCTGCTGCATTTCGTCTCAACCGAGGCCTTTCCAGCCAGCGCAGCCGACGTGCTGCGCAGCGCGCGGACGCATCCTGAGCTGATTCCCTTTGCAGAGCAGTTGCAGGCGCAGCTGTGGGGCCTGCTGCCGGGCTTTCACCGCCTGATGTTTGAAGGCGGCCGGCTTCTGCTGACGCTGTGCATCGGCGACGCCAAGGCCATGCTGCGCGAACAGTTGTTTGAAGCCGATTCGGTCTACCTGGACGGCTTCAGCCCACAGCGCAACCCGGACATCTGGGACGTGCACACCTTCAAGGCGGTGGCGCGTTGCTGCCGCCGCGGCACGCGTATTGCCACCTGGACGATTGCACGCAGCGTGCGCGACGGTCTGGCGCAATGCGGGTTTGTGGTCAACAAGGTGCCGGGCATTCCGCCCAAGCGTGACAACCTGCAGGGCGAGTTCAACCCGGCGTGGGAACCCAAAAAAGCGCAGCCTTCACCCGCACGCCGGCTGCCTGCCCGCTGCGTGGTGATTGGCGCCGGCCTGGCGGGCGCGGCGGTGGCGGCCAGCCTCGCGCGCCGCGGCTGGGAGGTTGTGGTGCTGGACGCGGCCGAAGAGCCCGCGGCCGGCGCCTCCGGCCTGCCCGCCGGTTTGCTGGCGCCACATGTTTCGCCCGACGACAACCCGCTGTCGCGCCTGTCACGCCATGGCATCCGCGCCACACTGCAGCAGGCGGAGGCCTTGCTGCAGGCCGACGACTGGGGCCGCACCGGTGTGCTGGAGCATGCGGTGGAACACCCCCGCAAAAGGCCCGAGGCCTGGCAAACAGACTGGGCCGACGCCGCCGGCGACTGGACTGGGCCAGCCAGCGCCGGCCAGCTCAGGCAATGCGGCTTGCCGCCGGATACGCCCGCGCTGTGGCATGCGCGAGCGGGCTGGGTCCACCCGTCAGCGCTGGTCGACGCCTGGCTGGCTGGGCCGGGCGTGCAATCGCACGGCCGATCACGGGTGAGCAGCATGAACCTGGCCTCGGGCCAGTGGCAGGTTCTGGATGCGCAGGGCCGGGAGTTAGCCCGTGCCGAACTCGTGGTGCTGGCGGCCGGTTATGCCAGCCTCGAACTGGCAGCCAGCGCCGCAACGAACAAGGCTGGCGAACTGGCACTGCAGGCCATCCGGGGTCAGGTGAGCTGGGGCCTGCACGAGCCCGGCACAGCCGATGCGCTGCCGCCCTTTCCGGTGAATGGCCATGGCAGCCTGGTGCCCGCAGTGCCCGGCAAGGCCGGCGGCCTGGCCTGGGTCATGGGTTCCAGCTTTGAACGCGACAACACTCAGGCCGAAACACAGCCAGAGGACGACCAGCACAATTTCAACCGGCTGCAAACCCTGCTGCCGCAAACCGCCCGCGCACTGGTCGCACAGTTTGAGCCAGGAAAGGTTCAGTCCTGGGCGGGTGTGCGCTGCGCCACGCCCAGCCGCTTGCCTGCGCTGGGCCCGCTGGAAGAAGGCCCGGGCCTGTGGGTGTGCAGCGGCATGGGCTCGCGCGGGCTGACATTTGCCGCGCTATGCGGGGAGTTGCTGGCGGCAAAGCTGCACGCCGAACCCTTGCCGATTGAACAGCGGCTGGCAGAGGCGCTAATGCCGCAGCATGCCCAGCCTGCGCTGGTCGTCAACTCCTGAATTCTGAAGAAAAAATGGCCCGACCCCATATAGAACCGGCGCAAGAAGCTATCAAATAGATAGCAACCAGCGCGTGCAGGCCGTCTTGCCTCACTCCACGCTGCGCAGCAGGCGTTTGAGCTTTCCGGGGTGCAGGGGTTTACGCAGGCTTGCGCGTGCACCGCCAAACCAGCCGCGCACTGTGTCCAGCGGAGAAAGCCGGCTACCGGTGAGGATCAGGTAAGCGATGGCGGGACGCGAAGCCTCTACGCGTTTGACCATTTGCCACGCTTCCATGTCGGGAAGGTCCAGGTCAAGAATCACCAGTTTGTAAAGATGCGTGTCAATCAGCTGGAGCGCTTCGGTGCCGGTGGTGGCTTCGTCGATCTTCAGGAACCCAGCCATGGCCAACCTGGCGCGCAGGTAAAGACGGGCCTCGCGGTCTGCATCCACGACCAGCACCTGAGCGCGCTCCGGCAGCGGTTCCGGGGCTTCCAGTGGCGCGGGAGCGGTAGGCGCCTGCGAGTCAAAGTCGAGATCAAGATCCAGCAGCGCGGTGGACTCGGACAGCAGGTCGAGGTCCAGCTCTTTTTCGTGAGCCTTGCCCGGATTCCCTGCCTGCGCGGCCTGCCGCTGTTCGGCGGCCAGCAACTCGTCCATGCCGTCGATCACGGCGGCCCACTGCAGCGGACGCGGCACCACGAGACGTGCCCTGGCTGGAGGGTTGTCACCGATCCAGACCAGGGTGAAATCATCATTCGCGGGGTTGGCCAGCTCCAGCGCAGCCTCCCAGCTGTCGCCGTCAATCAGGGCCAGGGAGGCTTCCTCGGGCGCCTCCGGAGTCCAGGGCGCATATGCAATGGCCCGTGTTTCGGAAATGCGAAACACTGTGTTCAGGGCGTGACGTTCAACGTCATCAAACCCGAACACTCTTACAAAAACCCGCTTGACAGCCTCACCACCCGTATTCGTCATTGCGCCCGATTATCAAGGGATCACCGGGTCGGTCTCAAGAAATTCAGCGCTTGCGTTGTCAAAACGTCACTTCATGGCCGCAGAAGGCCGGCGGGCCTTGACATACGCATCGCTTGGCAAATACGCCTTGCCGTCGGCATAACGCCATTGCACCATCGTGCCCTTGTGGCCGCGCAAATCCAGCTTGCCTACATAGGCTCCCATGGTGGACTGGTGGTCTATGGCGCGGAATTCGGCTGGGCCGAAAGGCGTGGAGAATTTCAGGCCGCGCAGCGCCGCCACCAGCTTTTCGCTGTCAGTGGAATTGGCTTTGCGGATGGCGGCAAAAATCGCCTGCATGGTGGCATAGCCCACCGCCGAGCCGACTTTGGGGTACTCATTGAAGCGGCGGTAGTAGTTGGCGGCAAAGCTGGCATGCTCGTGGGAGTCAATCTGGTCCCAGGGATAGCCGGTAACAATCCAGCCTTTGGGCGTGCCGTCTTTCAGTGCCTCCAGGTATTCGGGCTCGCCCGAGAGCATCGACACCACAGGGATGCGCGGAAAAATACCGCGATGGTTGCCCTCGCGGACCAGCTTGGCCAGGTCGTCGCCAAAAGTCACGTTGAAAATCGCTTCGGGCCTTTTCTGCATGGCCGCCTGCAGCGTCGGGCCGGCCTCTATCTTGCCCAGTGCCGGCCACTGGTAACTCACAAATTCAACATCCGGGCGCCTGGCTTTGAGCAGCTCCTTGAACACAGTGACCGCGCTCTGGCCGTACTCATAATCAGGGGCGATCGTGGCCCAGCGTTTGGCGGGCAGCCTGGCCGCCTCCTCCACCAGCATGGCCGCTTGCATATAGGTACTGGGGCGCAAGCGAAAGGTGTAGCGATTGCCCTGTTCCCAGACCAGGGCGTCGGCGAGCGGCTCGCTGGCGACAAACACCCGTTTGCTCTTCAAGGCGTGGTCAGCCAGCGCCAGCCCGACGCTGGAAAAAAACCCGCCCGCCAGCAGATCGACCTTTACTTTTGACGTCAGCTCGATGGCGTGGCGCAGGGCTTCCTCGGGTTTTCCTGCATCGTCACGGGAGACAACTTCGACTTTGCGCCCTAACAAGCCACCCGTGACATTGATTTCCTCGACGGCAAGCTGCCAGCCCTGGCGATAAGGATGGGTGAACTGGGGAATGGTCGAATAACTGTTGATTTCGCCAATCTTGATGGAGGGCCTCGAGTTGCCTTGGGCCTGCGTAACCGGGGCAACGCAAGCCAAAAGCAATCCACCCATCAGGGCAAACACCGTCAATTTCACAGACTTCCTCCAAAAATAAGCCGTTCGGTCCATTGCCAGGCCGAAATGCGCCCGCCCTACCGAAGGAGCACGGACTGTACCAGCGCTTTATGACGGCTTTTATCGGGACGCAACAGTCCTCATCAGTCTTATGCCAAAAATGTGAAAAAACCCTCCAAAACCCGCGTGGTTATTGATAAATAAGCTTATCCGTATAACGGCAGAACAAATGTGTAGTTTGTTTTTATAAGCGGCGCACTTACATTTTCCCGCTATGCATGACTTTGCCTTTGTATTTGCCGGATTTGCCGTGGGTTTGGTGGTCGGCCTTACCGGCGTGGGCGGCGGCTCGCTGATGACGCCGCTGCTGATCTTCTTTTTCGGCATCAAACCGCACCTGGCCATTGGCACTGACCTGCTTTTTGCCGCCTTTACCAAAATGGGCGGCACCGTCAGCCTGGCGCGCGCCCGGGTAGTGGACTGGAAAATCGTCGGACAAACCGCTGCCGGCAGTATTCCGGCAGCCTTGGTCACTCTGTACTTCCTTCAGCGGCTGGGCCCCGCCAACCCGACAACACAAACCGTCATGACAACGACGCTGGGCCTGGCGCTGCTGCTGACGGCCGGCGCCACGTTCTACAAGGTGCTGCGCGGCAAGGTTGCCCCCACAACCATCGCCCCGGAACTCATAGGCCAGGCCACGCGCGCGCGCCACTGGTCGCTGCCGTTGCTGTTTGGTGCCGTCATCGGCACGTTGGTCACACTGACCTCGGTCGGTGCGGGCGCCATCGGCGTGATTGTGCTGATGCTGCTTTACCCTACCCTGCCGCTGCCGCGCATCGTGGCGGCCGACATTGCCCATGCCGTGCCGCTGACGCTGGTGGCAGGTCTGGGCCATGCCTCTATCGGTTCGGTTGACTGGTCTCTGCTGATCAAACTGCTGGCCGGCTCACTGCCCGGCATCTGGCTGGGCTCGCATCTGGTGCACAAAACACCTGACCGCGTCATCCGCTCGCTTTTATCCGTGCTGCTGGCCTACGCCGGCGTGAAACTGATTTCGATCTGACCGGTCTGAATCCGACCCGAACTGCTCCGTTTATAAAAATCCCCACGAAGTTGAATCCCGACAGCCATGTACCAATACACAGAATTTGACCGCGAGTTTGTCAAGGCCCGCGCCGCCCAATACCGGGACCAGTTGACCCGCTGGCAGGCAGGCCAGTTGCCTGAAGACGAATTCCGCCCCCTGCGCCTGCAAAACGGCTGGTATGTGCAGCGCTACGCGCCCATGCTGCGCGTGGCTGTGCCTTATGGCGAGCTCTCCAGCGCGCAAGTGCGTGTGCTGGCCAAAATCGCCCGCGAATACGACCAGCCCAATGCCGCGCTGTTCAATGAAGCGCAAGCCAAGCAAGACAAGCTCGGCCCGGTCAACCTGAAGAGCGGCCTGTCTGTCAGCTCCAAGCTGACCACCGGCTATGCCCACTTCACGACGCGCCAGAACGTCCAGTACAACTGGATCCCGCTCGACAAATCCGCCGAGGTGATGGACCTGCTGGCCAGCGTCAGCATGCACGGCATCCAGACCAGCGGCAACTGCATCCGCAACATCACCAGCGACGAGCGCGCCGGCATTGCGGTCGACGAAATTGCCGACCCGCGCCCCTTCGGTGAAATCCTGCGCCAGTGGAGCACTTTGCACCCGGAGTTCGCCTTCCTGCCGCGCAAGTTCAAGATCGCCATCAGTGGCGCTCGCGAAGACCGCGCCGCCACGGCCTGGCATGACGTCGGCCTGCACCTGGTGCGCAACGCCGAAGGCGAGCTGGGCTTCAAGGTGCTGGTGGGCGGCGGCATGGGCCGCACGCCGGTGATCGGCACGGTGATCCGCGAGTTCCTGCCGTGGAACCAGATCATGAATTACCTGGAAGCCGTGGTGCGCGTATACAACCGCTACGGCCGCCGCGACAACATCTACAAGGCCCGCATCAAGATCCTGGTGAAGGCCGAAGGCCAGCGCTATATCGACGACGTCGAGGCCGAGTACAAGCAGATCGTTGAACATGACGGCGCACCGCACACCATCACGCAGGAAGAGCTCGACCGCGTCACCGCCTGCTTCGTGCCGCCCGCGCTCAATTGCGACCGCAAAAGCGCGGACATCAAGATCGCCAACATCCTGCGTGCCGCGGCGGAGGACGATGTGGAGTTCGGCCGCTGGCTGCACCGCAATGTGGCCCCGCACCAGAACCCCGACCTGCGCGCCGTGACCCTGTCGTTCAAGCGCCTGGGCCAGGCGCCCGGCGATGCGACCGCCGACCAGCTGGACATTGCGGCTGATCTGGCCGACCAGTTCAGCGCCGGCGAGGTGCGCGTTACGCACGACCAGAACCTTCTGCTGCCCTGGGTGCGCTGCGACGAGTTGCCAGAGCTGTGGCGTGCTGCCCGCAAGGCCGGTTTTGCCAAACCCAACATCCACCTGCTGACCGACATGATTGCCTGCCCCGGCGGCGATTTCTGCTCGCTGGCCAATGCGCGCTCCATCCCCATCGCCGAGGCCATCACCGAGCGCTACCAGGACATGGACGAGCTGCACGACCTGGGCGAGATCGACCTGCACATCAGCGGCTGTATCAACTCCTGCGGACACCACCACAGCGGCCACATCGGCATCCTCGGCGTGGACAAAGATGGCCTGGAGTGGTATCAGGTATCGCTGGGCGGCTCTGACGGCTCCACGCTGAGCGGCGCATCGGTGCCCGGCAAAGTGGTGGGCCCCTCGTTCACCGGAGCCGAAGTACCCGAGGTCATTGAAGCAGTGCTGGACACCTACCGCCAGCTGCGCGAAGACGGCGAAACCTTCATCGCGACCTTCCGCCGCGTCGGCATCGAACCGTACAAGGCCGCCGCCAAGGCTGCGCGCTTTGCCCCCAACACCGTTGCGCACTGAAAGGAGCCACGATGAAACTACTCCCTTTCAGCGAACAAAACGGCGCCGAACAACCCGGCACCCTGGTGCTTGCGAACGATGCCGATCCCTTCGAGATTTCACTCGACGGCATCACGCGTATCGACCTGCATTTCCCGAAGTTCACCGACGGCCGCGCCTACAGCCAGGCTTTCCTGCTGCGCCGCCGCCGCGAGTTCAAAGGCGAAATCCGCGCCACCGGCGACGTGCTGGTGGACCAGCTGGCCCAGATGGAGCGCAGCGGTTTTGACACCGCCGTGTTACGCGCCGATCAGGACTTGGCTGTGGCCCAGCGTGTGCTGGCCTCCTATCCCGGCTATGGCGTCGGCAAATACCAGGGCGATGCGGTAGACGTGCAACCCCACTTCAAGGAAGCAAAGGAAGGGGCTACGGCCTGAACACCATGAGCCTCGACCTTGCAAAAATCAACGCAGAACTCGGCCACAACGCACAAGGCCTTGTGAGCTGGGCCGTCGGGCTGGGCCGGCCCGCCATCGTCACCACCAATTTCCGCCCCTTCGAGGCGGTGATATTGCATATGGTGACGCGTGCCAATCCCCGCGTTCCCGTGGTCTGGATGGACAACGGCTACAACACCGAGGCCACCTACCGCTTCGCCGACGAAGTGACAAAGCTGCTCAAGCTGGACCTGCACATTTACCTGCCACGCCGCTCGCGTGCGCACCGCGAGGCCGTCGAAGGCCCGACCCCGGCGCTGGACGATCCACGCCATGCGGCATTCACTGAAGAAGTGAAACTCGAGCCATTTGCCCGCGCCCTGCGTGAAACTGCGCCCCGGGTCTGGTTCACGGCCTTGCGCGCCACCGACACCGCGGTACGTGCCCAGATGGATCCGGTCAGCGTCAACCCCGACGGCCTGATCAAGGTCGCGCCGCTCCTGCGCTGGTCGTCCAAGGACCTTTACCAGTACTGCGAAATCAACGGCCTGCCCAATAACTTCGACTATGTAGACCCTACCAAGGGCGAGGACAACCGCGAATGCGGCCTGCACCTTGCGCACTGATGGCCCCTTCGCCCTGCCTCCCCATGCCCCACCAAGCTGACTTATGAACGCCCGCACACCCTCCCCCCTGCTGCCAGCCGACCCGGCGATCTCCATCGCGCGGCTGAGCAACTCCCACCTCGATGCGCTGGAAGAGGAAACCATCTTCATCCTGCGCGAAGTGGCTGCCGCTTTCGAGCGCCCGGCCCTGCTGTTTTCGGGCGGCAAGGATTCGCTGGTGATGCTCAAGTGCGCGGAAAAGGCTTTCGGCGTGGGCCGCATTCCTTATCCGCTTTTGATGATTGACACCGGCCACAACTTTCATGAAGTGACCGACTTCCGTGACCTGCGCGCGAAAGAACTGGGCGCCGAGCTGATCGTGCGCAACGTCGAAGACTCCATGAAACGCGGCACCGTGCGTCTGGCCCATCCGGGCGAGTCACGCAATGTGCACCAGTCGGTGACATTGCTTGAGGCAATTGACGAATTCCGTTTTGACGCGCTGATTGGCGGTGCCCGCCGCGACGAAGAAAAGGCCCGCGCCAAGGAGCGCATCTTTTCGCACCGCGACAGTTTCGGCCAGTGGCAGCCCAAGGCCCAGCGTCCCGAACTGTGGACGCTGTTCAACACCCGCCTGCAGCCCGGCGAGCATTTCCGCGTCTTCCCGATCTCCAACTGGACCGAACTGGACGTCTGGCAATACATCGAACGAGAGCAAATTGCCCTGCCGTCGCTCTACTACGCACATCAGCGCAAGGTGGTGGAGCGCAAGGGCCTGCTGGTGCCGGTGACCGAGCTCACGCCCGCTCGCGACGGCGAACAGGTGGTTGAAAAGACCGTGCGTTTTCGTACCGTGGGCGACATCACCTGCACCTGCCCGGTGGACAGTCCTGCGGCAACAGCAGCCGAAATCGTGATCGAAACGCTGGCCGCCGACGTGAGCGAGCGCGGTGCCACGCGCATGGACGACAAGACCTCCGACGCTTCGATGGAAAAGCGCAAGAAAGATGGGTATTTTTGATGAGCACTATAGATTTGATAGCTGCCAGCGCACAACTTGCGCCGGCTACAGACCAAAATGACTTGAAGTCTGCGTTGAAGTTCATCACTTGTGGCTCGGTCGACGACGGCAAGAGCACGCTGATCGGCCGCCTGCTGGTCGACAGCCGAGCAGTGCTGCAAGACCATCTGGCGGGCGTGCAGCGCGGCGGCGAAACCGATCTGGCCCTGTTAACCGATGGTCTTTCGGCCGAGCGTGAGCAAGGCATCACCATCGACGTGGCTTATCGCTATTTCGCCACCGAAAGCCGCAAATTCATCATTGGCGATGCACCGGGCCACGAACAGTACACCCGCAATATGGTGACGGCCGCCTCCAGCGCTGATGCCGCCGTGGTGCTCGTCGATGCCACCAAGCTTGACTGGAAGAACCCGTCGCTGGAATTGCTGCAGCAAACCCGCCGCCACTCGCTGCTGGTCAACCTGCTGCGTGTGCCGTCCATCGTGTTTGCGGTGAACAAGCTTGACGCGGTCGAGGACCCGGCGCTGGCCTTCAAAAACATTGGCGCTGCGCTGGCGGCGTTTGCCAAGGCCGCGCAAATTCCGGTCAAAGCCACCGTGCCGTTGTCGGCCCTCAAGGGCTACAACGTGGTTGATGCGAAACCCGGGTGGTGTGGCTATGAAGGCCTGTCGCTGCTGCAACTGCTGGAACACCTGCCCGCCACGGCCTCGGAAACCACTGAAGCGTTTTCCTTTCCTGTGCAGTGGGTCGAAAAATTCTCGTCCTCTTCGGACACATCCCAGGGCCGCCGTGTTTTCTGGGGCCGTGTGGCCACAGGCGGCGTGCAGCCAGGCCAAAGCGTGACCATTCTGCCCAGCGGCAAAACGGCAGTGGTAGCCCAGGTGCTGGACCATACTCGCCAGGCCAAGTCCATTCTGGCCGGCCACAGCGCAGGTATCGTGCTGGACCGGGAGGTGGATGTCTCGCGCGGTGACTGGTTGCTGGCAACGAACACCTTTGAACCTTCGCGGGATATCTCGGCCACCATTGCATGGATGGACGACGAAGCACTGGTCGCGGGACGTGTGTACTGGGCGCTTCATGGTCACCGCTGGGTCAAGGCCAAGGTCAAACGCATCGTTCATAAGCTCGATGTCAACACGCTGGCAGAAGAAGACGCCAACGAGTTGCCTCCCAATGCCATCGGCCATATCGAGCTGAGCCTGCAAGAGCCATTGGCCACCCTGCCCTATGCCCGTTCCCGCGTACTGGGCTCGCTGGTGCTGGTGGATACCGCCTCGCACAGAACCTCAGGTGCAGCGCTGGTGATTTAGGCAGGTCTTACCCGAGGCACATTGCGCCGCATTGCTGATAACCCTGTTACAGGAAACCTCTTAAAATCAAGGGTTTCCACCGATTAGCCTTAAAAAACATGACCCACATCGTCTCCGAATCGTGCATCCGCTGCAAATACACCGACTGTGTGGATGTCTGCCCCGTGGACTGCTTCCGCGAAGGCCCCAATATGCTGGTGATCGATCCGGACGAATGCATCGATTGCGCCGTCTGCATCCCTGAGTGCCCGGTCAATGCCATCTATGCCGAGGAAGACGTTCCGGCAGATCAGATTGCATTCATCAAACTCAATGTCGAACTGAGCCGCGCCGAAGGCTGGAAAAGCATCACCAAACGCAAGGATGCCCTGCCGGATGCCGAAGAATGGAAAGACAAGACAGGCAAGCTGTCCGAACTGATCCGCTGATTCGTTCATCCGGTCAGACACGCAGGCGCCTGAACAAGCGTCCGAGAGCCGCTCACCCAGGAATGCCCCAGGAACCATGGAACCCCAACTGAACCAAGAAGTGATCAACACCGCCGCGCAGCATGATGGCCCCATTGAAACCGATGCGGTCATCGTGGGCGCCGGGCCGGTGGGACTGTTCCAGGTGTTCGAGCTGGGCCTGCTGGAGATCAAGGCCCACGTGATTGACTCGCTGGCTTATCCTGGTGGCCAGTGCATAGAGCTTTATCCCGACAAGCCGATTTACGACATTCCCGCCGTGCCCGTTTGCACCGGCAAGGAACTCACCGATAACCTGCTCAAGCAAATCGAACCTTTCGGCGCGACATTTCATTTCAGCCAGGAAGTCAGCGTGGTCGAAAAGCGGCAGGACGGCCGCTTTTTTGTCGAGACTTCCAAAGGCACGCGCTTCCTCACCAAAACGATTTTCATCGCCGCAGGCGTCGGCGCTTTCCAGCCCAAGCTGCTGCGCGTTGATGGCCTCGACCAGTTTGACGATACCCAGCTGTTCTACCGCGTGAAAAGCCCGGCAGATTTTGCCGGGAAGAACCTGGTGATCGTCGGCGGCGGCGATTCCGCACTGGACTGGACGCTGAACTTCGTCGCCGACGGTCCGAACAAGGCCGAGAGCGTGATCCTGATCCATCGCCGCGACGGCTTCCAGGCGGCGCCCGCCAGTGTGGCCAAGATGCGCGAGCTCTGCGATGCGTACGAGATGCAGTTCATCGTGGGCCAGATCACGGGCTACGAGGAAAAAGAAGGCCGGCTGACAGGTGCCAAGGTCACCGGCTCCGATGGCGTCACGCGCGTGGTGCCGCTGGACGTGCTGCTGGTGTTCTTTGGCCTCTCGCCCAAGCTCGGCCCCATCGCCAACTGGGGCCTGGACATCGAGCGCAAGCAGCTCAAGGTGGACACCGAGAAGTTTTCCACCAACGTTCCGGGTATCTTCGCAGTGGGAGATATCAATACCTATCCCGGCAAGAAGAAGCTGATTTTGAGTGGCTTTCACGAGTGCGCGCTGGCGGCTTTTGGTGCCGCGCCCTTCATTTTCCCGGACAAGAAGATCCATCTGCAATACACCACGACCAGCCCGAAACTGCACAAGGTTCTGGGCGTCGAATCCCCGGTGTTTGACGACTGAGCGCCTGGCTCCCCGCAGCCGCCTGAAAAGCCCGCCCTGTGCGGGCTTTTTGCTTCCTCATCGCTCATCAACAAAGTATCTATTTATCGCTCCGCCGCTCACACCAGACTCAGGAACCGATCCACTCTACAATTTACGCAGTGCCCGCTCGGCGCTTTCGCTAGGGGTGTTGCAGCGGTTCGCCATGGCGGACAGCGGCGGCTGAGAAAGCCCCTTTGAACCTGATTTGAGGTAATCCTCGCGCAGGGAAGCATGTTCCGGCGGTCCGCTGTTCTTGCGGGCCTCAGGCAAGCCAACCTGGCATTGATGATCGGAACTGCTGATGTCCACGCCTTTTACGTCTGCTGCCACTGGCAACACCGCACTCTCGCCATTGCCATCCAATGACCGCCTGTTCGGCTGGATTGATCATGCCGCACTCTGGCTCAGCCTTGGAGTCGGCCTGCTGGTCATGCAGATCGGCGCTTACCTGGTACCGGCGGTGGGCACCCAAACCGCGTTGCTGGTCATCGTCTGTGGCTCCGTGCTTGGCGCCGGCTTGTTGGCCTGGACGGCCAAGATCGGCTGCGACAGTGGGCTGTCGAGCGCCGGGTTGATGCATGCCACCTACGGCAGCAGTTTTGCGCGCCTGCCGGTACTGCTTAACATCGTGCAGCTGATCGGCTGGACCACCTTCGAACTGGTGGTGATGCGTGACGGGACAGTGGCTATCGCCCGCCAGTCCGGCAACTTTACAGGTGCTCTCTGGCCGCTTCTGGCCACGCTGCTGTGGGGGGCCGTACTGCTGGCGCTGCTGTCGGGTTCCATGGTCAAGCTGGTACGCAAATTCATAGGTCATTATGGTCTGCCACTGGTTATCGCCTCCCTGCTGTGGCTGAGCTGGCAGTTTCTGTCCAAGGCCAATGCCCAGGGCCTGAACGCGCTGTGGATGCGGCCTGGTGAAGGCGGCATGAGCACGCTGTCCGCACTCGACCTGGTGATCGCGATGCCGGTGTCATGGTTGCCGCTGGTGGCGGATTTTGCACGCCACGGACGAGATGGCAACAGCGCCCTGCGCGGTACTTGGCTGGGTTATGCCATCGCCAATATCTGGTGCTATGCGCTGGGCGTGCTGGTGGCCATCACGGCACCCAGCACCGACCTTGTCGCGGCGCTGCTGTTGGCGCAAGGCGGCCTGATCGCGCTCGGGCTGATCCTGATCGATGAGGTCGACAACGCTTATGGCGATCTCTATTCGGGCTCGGTGGCCGGCCATAGCCTGAAGCCGGGCTGGAGCGTGCGGCGCTGGGGAGTGGTGCTGGCCCTGCTGTGCACCGCGCTGGCGCTGGTGCTGCCCATGCACAGCCTGGAGCCCTTTTTGCTGATGCTCAGTTCGGTGTTCGTGCCTTTGTATGGCGTGATCCTGGCGCGGCTGGCCGGCGCACCCGATATCGCTTCGCTGGTAACACAGCGCAAGGTGAATGCCAGCGCCGTCGCGATCTGGGTATTGGGTATTGCGTGTTATCACCTGTGCGCAAAATTTTCGCCTGAGTGGGGCGCAGCCCTCCCGACGCTGGTACTGACGTTTGCATTGGCACGCCTCACCCGCGCCGCAGGTTCAAGGATTAGCGCAGCGGCTTGAGCCGCATCGTGACAGGCGCGTGGCCGTGGTTCAGTGGCCCACTGCCGGCGCCCGTGCGCACCCGGGCGCCAGCCTCCATGGCCGCGCGGACGTAGGCGTGTGCGGACTGAACGGCTTCCAGCAGGGACTGCCCCAACGCCAGGTGTGCAGCGATCGCAGATGACAATGTGCAACCGGTTCCGTGGGTATTTGGACTCGGGATGCGCGGCCCGCGCATCCAGTGCAACTCGCCGTTTTGCATGGCCAGCAGATCGCTCACCACATCGCCGGGCAAATGCCCGCCCTTGAGCAGCACGGTGCGCGCACCTTTTGCCAGCAGTTCTTGTGCGGCGACCTGCATGTCCTGCTCAGTCGCCAGCGGTCTTCCCACCAGCAGAGAAGCCTCGTCCAGGTTGGGAGTGACCACCATAGCGCGTGGAAAGAGGTCGCGCACCAGAACAGCAATGGCGGGGTTATCGATCAATACCGCGCCGCTGGTAGCGACCATGACCGGATCCAGTACCACTTTCGTCAGCGCATGCCGGTCAATTGCCTCCGCCACGGCCTGCACGATGTCGGGAGCGTGCAACATGCCGATCTTCACCGCATCAGCGCCTATGTCTTCGATCACGGCGTCGATCTGATCGCGCAGCATCTGCGGCGGTACACCGTGGATGGACCGGACGCCGCAGGTATTTTGGGCGGTGAGTGCGGTGATGGCTGTCATGCCATAACAGCCCAGCGCCGCAAACGTTTTGAGGTCAGCTTGTATGCCAGCCCCTCCGCCGCTGTCGGAGCCTGCAATGCTCAGCACGCGAGGATATTCGTGGTCGAAAGCGGTTTCAGTCATGAAATGCAGCCGTTCGTTTTTTGTGGTCACCAAGTTCATTGCACAGTACCCGGGCCTCACGGCGACGGTATACACCACAGGTTGTGCTCGTAAAGACGCAAGTGCGGCGAAGGCTGGCACTGGTACGGCAGAGGGGATTACCAGATCGATTATCGCGGAACGCAGCACCGTGACGAATGGCATTCCGAATGCGTCTCAATCAAAAAAAGCCCGCGGTCTGATGGACGGCGGGCTTCTTCGGGGGCCTGTTCGGCCTTGTTCTTGGCTCCTCAACCTGGGCTCGAACCAGGGACCTACGGATTAACAGTCCGGCGCTCTACCAACTGAGCTATTGAGGAATACAGCCTTAGATTATAGCGTCAATTTTCTGACTTTTTAAGCGCCGGTATTCCGTTAACCGCCTTCTTCCTGGCGAATGGTGCAGGGCAACCTTCGCATGGATTACAAGCACAATGATTTATTAACCTCCAACCCTTGTTCAATGTGCGCAGGTCGCTATCAAATACATAGCACGTCAACAATCATATGATCGCCGCCGTTTCTCAGCCACGCCTTCACAATTTGCTCGGCTACCATGTGTGCATGCCCTTCATGGCCCATTGTTTTAACCGCTTCTTGCCGGTGCACTTTTAAGCCATGGGAAAACTCCCGCGCCCCGTGCCCTGGCTTGCCACTGGCGACAACTTTCCACCGCTGGATGACGCCTGGGGCTCACATGACCCGGCACCCGGCCTGTTGGCGGCCGGCGCCGCGCTGGATGTCACAACCTTAATCCAAGCGTACTCTCGGGGGATTTTTCCCTGGTATAGCCTGGGCCAGCCCCCACTATGGTGGAGTCCCGATCCACGCATGGTCCTGCAGACGCGGTATTTCAAACTGCACCGTTCGCTGCGCAAAACCCTGGCCCATTTTCGAAAGCAACCTCGCTGCGAAATCCGGTTCGACAGCGCCTTTGAACGCGTTATCCACGCCTGCGCCAGCAAGCCGCGAGCAGGACAACCGGGTACATGGATCGTCCCTGACATGGTGCAGGCTTATACCGACCTTCACAAGGCGGGCCATGCGCACAGCGTCGAGGCTTGGATCGACGGCGAGCTTGCAGGCGGCCTGTATTGTGTCAACCTGGGTCTTATGGTATTTGGTGAGTCGATGTTTGCGTACCAGACCGATGCCTCCAAAATCGCCCTGGCGGCACTGGTGGCTTTTTGCCGTGCGCACCATATTGCGATGATTGATTGCCAGCAAAACACCCGGCACCTGGCGTCCCTCGGAGCGGGCGAAATCAGCCGTGCGGAATTTGTCTCCCATCTTGCCGGGAACGTGGGCAAAACCGCCCCACTCTGGCAGTTCAAACCCGTATACTGGAATCAGCTTCTAACGACGGGAATGACAGACCTACCGTGACGCACCTCAAAGACCTGCCCCTGCAAACCTTGCAGTTCTATGCAACGGCGCCCTATCCCTGCAGCTACCTGCCGGGCAAGCAGGCCCGCTCGCAGGTTGCCACACCCAGTCACCTCATTCACAACGACGCCTATTCGGACCTGGTGACCAATGGTTTCCGGCGTAGTGGCATGTTTACTTACCGTCCCTATTGCGATGGGTGCCAGGCCTGCGTGCCGCTTCGGGTACCCGTTGACGGCTTCAGCCCGAATACCAGCCAGCGCCGCGCCTGGAGCCGGCACCAGGCATTGCAAGCCCGCATTCTCAAACTCTGCTTCATGCCCGAGCACTACCAGCTCTACCTGCGCTACCAGAACGGTCGCCATGCAGGGGGAGGCATGGACCACGACAGTGTCGACCAGTACACACAATTCCTTCTGCAAAGCAGAGTCAATTCACGCTTGGTAGAGTTCCGCGAAAGCCTGCCCAATGGTGAAGCAGGTGCACTCAAGATGGTGTCCATCCTGGACGTGCTCGAAGACGGTATTTCTGCGGTCTACACCTTTTACGAACCGGACGCGCGTGCGAGCTACGGCAACTACAGCGTGCTATGGCAGATAGAGCAAGCCCGGCGCCTGGGCTTGCCATATGTCTATCTGGGCTACTGGATCGCCGAGAGCCCGAAGATGAATTACAAGGCAGGATTCAAGCCCAACGAAGTACTGATAGATGGGCAATGGATACTTTCCGGGACGCCCGAGTCGACTGCTGGCAAACGTCCCGAACAGGCTTAATGCTTGGGGCTCGTTGCCTAGAAACTCGCCAGATGCTTCAGGATTTCACAGGGTAAAATTTGTAGCAGAAAGCCTGCACATGAAAAAGCCCGATTCAGCCCTTCCCGCTACACCGACCGTACAGGTCCTTGAAAGGATGTTCACGCTGCTCGAAATCCTGGCGAACCGGGAAGAGGCGCTTTCCCTCAAGGAAATCAGTGAAAAATCAGGTCTTCATCCTTCTACCGCTCACCGCATTCTGAATGACCTGGCCACGGGCCGCTTTGTTGACCGCCCCGCCGCCGGCACCTACCGGCTGGGCATGCGCCTGCTGGAGTTGGGTAACCTCGTCAAGGCACGTCTGGACGTCCGCGATGCAGCGCTGCTACCGATGCGCGAATTGCACAAGCTCACGCAGCAGCCAGTCAATCTGAGTATGCGCCAGGGTGATGAGATTGTGTATGTGGAACGCGCCTATAGCGAACGCTCGGGCATGCAGGTGGTGCGCGCCATAGGAGGCCGGGCACCGCTGCATTTGACCTCCGTGGGAAAGCTGTTTCTGGCTTTTGACGATCCCCAGCGCCTGCGTACCTACGCGACGCGCACGGGCCTGTCAGGGCAAACGCGCAACAGCATCACGCAATTGCCGGTTCTGGAGCGTGAACTTTCCAAGGCACGCCAGTACGGCATCGCACGCGACAACGAAGAACTGGAATTGGGAGTGCGCTGCATGGCTGCAGGCATTTACGACGATCAAAACAAGCTGGTGGCGGGCTTGTCCATCTCAGCACCCGCTGACCGGCTGGACGAACACTGGTTGCCCAAGCTGCAGGCGACGGCCAACGAAATCTCAACCGCGCTGGGCTATAAACCCAAGTAAAAAGAGCCTTTAGCCGAATAAAGCCGGGCGCAATTAGCTATAAATATGATAGCAAACCGAGTCCCTGCAACTGTCAGCCGTTAACCTGCTTGACAGAGGTGCTGACATTCATCTTGGGCTCAACCACCGGATTTGACTCCACCCAACGGCGCACGCGCTCGGCGTCGCCCAGGCGGCTCAGTTTACCGGCGGAATCCAGGAACACCATGATCAGCTTGCGGCCCGCGATTTTGGTCTGCATGACCAGGCACTGGCCGGCCTCGGAGATATAGCCGGTTTTCTGCAGGCCGATGTCCCACTCGGGATTCTTCACGAGGCGGTTGGTGTTGTTGTACTGCAGAGTACGGCTGCCAATAGCCACCTGGTAACCGGTGGAGGTCGACAGCTCCCGCAGCATGGGGTCGCCGTGGGCTGCATTGACCAGCGTCGCCAGGTCCTGCGCGCTCGACTGATTGCGGCTGGAAAGGCCCGTGGGCTCCACATAGCTGGTGTCGGTCATGCCCAGCATCTTGGCCTTGGCGTTCATCAGGCTCACGAAGGTAGCCATGCCACCGGGATAGGTGCGGCCCAGGGCGTGCGCCGCACGGTTTTCGCTGGACATCAGGGCGAGGTGCAGGAGTTCGCCGCGGGTCAGCGAGGTGCCGACCTTGAGGCGCGAGCTGCTGCCTTTTTCGGTGTCCACATCATCCTGCGTCACGGTGATCAGTTCATCCATGGGCAGCTTGGCGCCGCTGATGATGACCCCGGTCATCAGTTTGGTGAGGGACGCGATAGGCAGCACCGCGTGGTCATTCTTGCTGAACAACACTTCCCGCGTATCCTGGTCAATCACCAGCGCTACGCTTGATTTGAGTTCCAGCGCATCTTGGGCGCTATGCAGGCCTGCAATCTGGCCAAATGAAGGCCTGGCCGGCACAGAGGCGCGAATGATGCTTCGGCGGTGTTTGGTACTTGCTACAAAACGTACGCTCTTGCGCGTGGAGATAACTTTTTTGGGAGCCGACGCCTTGGAGGCGTGCTGCTTTTTGACAATGCTGTTCTTGCTTTTGCTACTGGCTGCATTGGCGGCTGGCACCGCAAAGATGGCTGCCAGAGCCATGAATCCAACGATTTTTAATACACGATTGAAAATCAGATGAGACATGGTGGTATTGCCTGCGTGGGGTTGCAATGAGTGGGATGGCTGGAGTGTATACAAATAGAAAAAGTCACGCAATATCAAAAACTTGCGCGACTTTCCTAAAAACACACTCACTTTGTGACGTTTTTAACGCTTAAAGCTCCATTCGCACCCAAATCCTATTCTAAGTTGTTGAATTTAAAGGGTTTTATTTTCTAACTTGTTACATCACCCCTGCGCTGCCACCCGATCAGCTTTACTTTGGAGCTTGTTCAAGGCGCTTAAATAAGCTTTTGCCGACGCCACCACGATATCGGGGTCTGCACCCACGCCGTTGACAACCCGCCCGCTGTTCTGCAGGCGAACCGTGACCTCTCCCTGGCTTTCCGTTGATCCGCTGATGGCGTTCACCGAGTAAAGCACCATCTCGGCACCGCTTTTGACGTGTGACTCGATGGCTTTGAGGGAGGCATCAACAGGCCCATTGCCATCTGATTCGCCTTTGACTTCCTTACCGGCCACCGTGAACACGACGCTGGCCTGGGGACGCTCGCCGGTCTCGCTGTGCTGCGACAGGGACACAAAGCCGTATTGCTCGTTGTCATGGGAAGCGCTTTCATCGCTGGCCAACGCCAGGATGTCTTCGTCAAAGATTTCGCTCTTGCGGTCCGCGAGTTCCTTGAACTTGGCGAAGGCGTTGTTGATCTCCGCCTCGCTTTCCATTGAGACTCCGAGTTCCAGCAGACGCTGCTTGAAGGCGTTGCGCCCGCTCAGCTTACCCAGCACGATCTTGTTGGCGCTCCAACCCACATCTTCGGCACGCATGATTTCATAAGTGTCACGCGCCTTGAGCACGCCGTCCTGGTGGATGCCGGAGGCATGCGCAAATGCATTGGCGCCGACCACGGCCTTGTTCGGCTGCACCACAAACCCGGTGGTCTGGCTCACCATGCGGCTGGCCGCCAGAATGTGCTGCGTGTCGATGCTCAGGTCGAGGCCGAAGTAATCCTTACGCGTCTTCACGGCCATCACCACTTCTTCAAGCGAGCAATTGCCGGCGCGCTCGCCCAGGCCGTTGATGGTGCACTCCACCTGCCGCGCGCCGCCGATTTTCACGCCGGCCAGCGAGTTGGCCACCGCCATGCCCAAGTCGTTATGGCAGTGAACCGACCAGACTGCCTTGTCGCTGTTGGGGATGCGTTCGCGCAGGTTCTTGATGAAGTTGCCGTAAAGCTCGGGGATGGCGTAGCCCACGGTGTCGGGCACATTGATGGTAGTCGCGCCTTCCTTGATCACAGCCTCCAGCACACGGCACAGGAAGTCGGGATCGGAGCGATAACCGTCTTCGGGGCTGAATTCGATGTCTCCCATTAGATTTTTGGCAAAGCGCACTGAGAGCTTGGCCTGCTCGAACACCTGGTCAGGCGTCATGCGCAGCTTCTTCTCCATGTGCAGGGGGCTAGTCGCCAGGAAGAGGTGCAGGCGTCCCGAGGCGGCGGGCTTCAAGGCCTCGGCAGCGCGGGAAATATCTCTGTCATTGGCGCGGGCCAGCGAACAGACGGTGGAGTCCTTGATGACCTCCGAAATGGCCTTCACGCATTCGAAATCACCATTGGAGCTGGCGGCAAACCCAGCCTCGATCACGTCGACCTTCAGGCGCTCCAGCTGACGGGCGATTCGAAGCTTTTCGTCCCGCGTCATAGAGGCACCGGGCGACTGCTCGCCGTCGCGCAGAGTAGTGTCGAAAATAATGAGTTTGTCTGTCATGGTGGGGCTCCTGGCGCACGGCGGCGCTTCGTATTTTGAGGGTCTTGAACCGGTTTAACCGCTAATGGTAGCAACGCCCGCTGGCTGGCGAACCTTACTGCGCTGCAGACCCGAGACAATGGCCTTGAACGATGCGGAGATGATGTTGCCGTCCACGCCAACGCCGAACAGCGTCTGCTCGTTGATGCGCAGCTCCAGGTAAGCCACAGCCTGCGCGCTGGCCCCGGCACCGATGGCGTGCTCGTGGTAGTCCAGCACACGAATGCTGAAGCCCGTGGCATCGGCCAAGCCCGCCACAAATGCGTCGATAGGGCCCGTTCCCGTGCCTTCCACCGGGTGGCTGCGTCCACCGAGCTGAACTTCGGCCTTGATGTGGAAGGACTCACCGCCGCTTTTGCCGGTCTCTTCAATCACCAGGCGTTGCGGTGCGGCAATGGTCTGCACGCCGTATTCCTTTTCAAACAACGCAAAGATGTCTTTGCCGGTCAATTCCTTGCCGGTCGCATCCATCACCGATTGCACCACCTGGCTGAACTCGATCTGCAGCCGGCGCGGAAGCTCCAGACCAAACTCGCTTTCGAGCAGGTAGGCGATGCCGCCCTTGCCCGACTGGCTGTTGACGCGGATCACGGCCTCGTAGCTGCGGCCAAGGTCCTTGGGGTCAATCGGCAGGTAAGGCATGTCCCATACATCGCCTTCTTTGCGCGCGGCAAAGGCTTTCTTGATAGCGTCTTGGTGCGAACCCGAGAACGAGGTGTAGACCAGGTCGCCCGCATAGGGATGGCGGGGATGCACGGGCAACTGATTGCAGTGCTCCACCGTACGGCGGATCTCGTCGATTTCAGAGAAATCCAATCCCGGCGACACGCCTTGCGTATAGAGATTAAGCGCGATGTTCACGAGGTCCACATTGCCGGTGCGCTCACCGTTGCCAAAGAGGCAGCCCTCGATCCGGTCGGCGCCAGCCATCAAGGCCAACTCGCCGGCCGCGGTGCCCGTGCCGCGGTCGTTGTGCGGATGGACTGAAATCACAATCGCGTCGCGCCGGGCCAGGTTGCGGTGCATCCACTCCATCATGTCGGCAAAAATATTCGGGGTGGAGTGCTCTACCGTGGAGGGCAAGTTGATGATGCATTTGCGCTCGGGCGTCGGCTGCCAGACTTCGGTCACGGCATCGACCACGCGCTTGGAGAACGCCAACTCGGTGCCCGACCACATCTCGGGTGAGTACTGGAACGTCCATTGCGTTTCAGGCTGCGCCGCGGCCAGTTCCTGGAAGAGCCGCGCGTTGTCGGTCGCAAGTTGAACAATCTCGTCCTCATTCATGCCCAGCACCACGCGGCGCATGACCGGGGCGGTGGCGTTGTAGAGGTGAACGATGGCTTTTTTGGCACCCTTGAGCGATTCGAAGGTGCGGCGGATCAGCGGTTCGCGCGCCTGCGTCAGCACCTGGATGGTCACATCGTCGGGGATCAGGTCGCCATCAATCAGCTGGCGGAGAAAATCGAACTCAACCTGGGAAGCGGATGGAAAGCCGACTTCGATTTCCTTGAAGCCAATCTTCACCAGGATATGGAACATCCTCAGCTTGCGGGGAATATCCATGGGCTCGATCAGCGCCTGGTTGCCGTCCCGCAGGTCCACGCTGCACCAGATGGGCGCTTGTGTCAGCACGGTGTCGGGCCATGTCCGATCGGTCAGCCGGACTGGCGCGAAAGATGAATATTTGCTGGAAGGTGTTTTCAACATGGTCATTTGGTCAACCCCAAAGATTACAAAAAACCAGCAACCCAAAAACAAAAACGGCCCGTTGCTGGTGCAAACGGGCCGTTGAATCAGGTGTACGCGTGCGCTACCGTCTCCGCCCGTTGGCAGATAGCAGTAGTGCTAGCGAAATTCGTTTCATCCGCTCAATGTACCACAATTATTTGTGGAGGCCGCGCTCGTCCGGCTCATCGGTAGAGGTCGAGATCACGCTTGTCTGCTGGCCTTTGGCCTTGCGCCAGCCATACAGCACGTAGCCCGAAAAGCCATAGAGAACGAACAGGCCGAACATGACGGTCGGCGGATGGATGTTGATGACGGCAATCCCGAGCGCGATCAGCACGATGGCCGCGAAAGGCACGCTGCGCTTCATCTGCACGTCCTTGAAGCTATAGAACGGCACGTTGGTAACCATGGTGAGGCCCGCATAGAGCGTGAGGCCGAAGGTGACCCAGCGCACTTCCATCCCACTGATGCCAGCGTCGGTCATCAGCCAGATAAAGCCGGCTACCAGGGCGGCAGCCGCAGGCGACGGCAGACCCTGGAAAAAGCGCTTGTCCACCACTGCCGTGTTCACGTTGAAACGAGCCAGGCGTAGCGCGGCGCACGCGCAGTACACAAAAGCGCCTATCCAGCCCCAGCGCCCCAGGCTGGTCAGGGCCCAGACGTAAGCGATCAGGGCTGGCGCGGCGCCGAAAGACACCATGTCCGACAGCGAGTCCATCTGCTCACCGAAAGCGCTTTGCGTATTGGTCATGCGGGCGACACGCCCGTCCAAGCTGTCAAGCACCATGGCGCAAAACACACCGATAGCGGCCTGGTCGAAGCGCCCGTTCATGGCCATGACGATGGCATAGAAGCCGCCAAACAGGGCCGCCAGCGTAAACAGGTTGGGCAATATGTAAATGCCCTTGCGGCGCTTGCGTATCACCACCGCTTCGGTGGACTGCGTTGAATTCTCACCATCATGCATAAAAATACTCCTGAGGCACAACTGGTGCGCGCAAACAGCTATCAAATTCATAGCACCCAGTGGATGCTCTTCAGAAGCCGGATTTCCCTCAAGGAACAAGCCGTCGACCAGGCACCAAGGATACCAAGGTCAGCGCTACAAAAACTTCAGTACTTGAGCACTCTCAGCTTGCCTCGGGCAGAAAAAAGCCGCGCAGGACCTTTGCGCGGCTTTTTGCAGGACAAAGCCCTGAAGGGCTGCGATCAGTTGCGGCTCTGGTCAACCAGCTTGTTTTTAGCAATCCAGGGCATCATGGCGCGCAGCTTTTCGCCCACGATTTCGATTTGGTGCTCGGAATTCAGGCGGCGGCGGCTCAGCAGGGTTGGTGCACCGGCCTGATTTTCGAGCAGGAAGCTCTTGGCATACTCGCCCGTCTGGATGTCTTTCAGGCACTTGCGCATGGCGTCCTTCGTGGCCGAAGTCACGATATTAGGGCCCGTCACATATTCGCCGTACTCTGCATTGTTCGAAATCGAGTAGTTCATGTTGGCGATGCCGCCTTCATAGATCAGGTCGACGATCAGCTTGAGCTCGTGCAAGCATTCGAAGTACGCCATCTCAGGCGCATAGCCGGCTTCCACCAGCGTTTCGAAGCCAGCCTTGATCAGCTCGACGGTGCCGCCGCACAGAACGGCCTGTTCGCCGAACAGGTCGGTTTCGGTCTCTTCACGGAAATTGGTTTCAATGATGCCGGCCTTGCCGCCGCCATTGGCCATAGCATAGCTCAGGGCCAAGTCGCGGGCCTTGCCCGACTTGTCCTGGTGCACGGCAACCAGATGAGGCACGCCGCCGCCCTGGGCATAGGTGTTGCGCACCGTGTGGCCTGGAGCCTTGGGAGCTACCATCCAGACGTCGAGGTCTGCGCGGGGAATCACGGCGCCGTAGTGCACGTTGAAACCGTGGGCGAACACCAGGGACGCGCCCTGCTTGATGTGGGGAGCCACGTCGTTCTTGTAGACAGCACCGATCTGTTCGTCAGGCAGCAAAATCATGACCACGTCGGCAGCTTTGACCGCCTCGGCGACTTCAGCGACCTTCAGGCCGGCCTTTTCGACCTTGGGCCAGGAAGCCCCACCCTTGCGCAGGCCGACAACCACTTTCACGCCGCTGTCGTTCAGGTTTTGCGCATGGGCGTGGCCCTGGCTGCCGTAGCCGATGATGGCGACCGTCTTGCCCTTGATCAGGCTCAAATCACAATCTTTGTCGTAAAAAACTTTCATTTTTCTCTCCAGAATAGGTATTGGCGAAAATGCCCTTCGACAGGCTCAGGGCGAACGGTAACCGCATATCGCCACTCAAAATCCGTTCGCGTTGAGCCTGTCGAAACGCGCGCACGGACAACTTAAATCAAACCCGCAAAATCCGCTCACCGCGGCCGATGCCGCTGGAGCCGGTTCGCACCGTTTCCAGAATTGCGCTGCGGTCTATGGCCTCCAGGAAGGCATCATTCTTCGACTGGTCACCGGTCAGCTCGATGGTGTAGCTTTTCTCCGTCACGTCGATGATTCGCCCGCGGAATATATCAGCCATGCGCTTCATCTCTTCGCGCTCCTTGCCGACCGCGCGCACCTTGACCATCATGAGCTCGCGCTCGGTGTAGGAGCCTTCGGTCAGGTCCACTACCTTGACTACTTCGATCAGGCGGTTCAGGTGCTTGGTGATTTGTTCGATGACGTCGTCAGAGCCGGTGGTTTGAATTGTCATGCGCGACAGGCTCGGGTCTTCCGTCGGGGCGACGGTCAGGCTTTCGATGTTGTAGCCGCGCGCCGAAAACAGGCCGACCACGCGGGAAAGAGCGCCCGGCTCGTTTTCCAGCAAAACTGCAATGATGTGTTTCATAAGAAGATTCCTCTTTTCGCTGCCCTCCCCTGCGCACGGTAATGCACAGGCTCGGCAGACAATAGATTCGTCAGGTGACGGTGATTGAATGGGTGTGGTGGCGTGGTCTTAAAGGTCTTCCGACCCCAGCAGCATTTCGGTAATGCCCTTGCCGGCCTGCACCATCGGGAACACATTTTCGGTCGGGTCCGTACGGAAGTCCATGAACACCGTGCGGTCCTTGAGCTTGCGAGCCTCCCGCAGTGCCGGCTCCACGTCCTGCGGTTTTTCGATCAGCATGCCGACATGTCCATAGGCTTCGGCCAGCTTCACGAAATTGGGCAATGCGTCCATGTAGCTGCTGCTGTACCGACCTTCATAGTCAATTTCCTGCCATTGCCGGACCATGCCCAGGTAACGGTTGTTCAGTGAGACGATCTTGATCGGGGTGTTGTACTGCAGGCAGGTCGACAGCTCCTGGATGCACATCTGCACCGAACCTTCACCCGTGATGCAGAACACCTCCGCGTCCGGCTTGGCCAGCTTGATGCCCATGGCATAGGGAATGCCGACGCCCATGGTGCCCAGGCCGCCCGAATTGATCCAGCGGCGCGGCTCGTCAAACTTGTAGTATTGAGCCGCCCACATCTGGTGCTGACCCACGTCCGACGTGATGTAGGTGTCGGCATCCTTGGTCAGTTTCCAGAGCGTTTCAACCACGTGCTGTGGCTTGATGACGTCGCCCTTGCCCATGCTGTACTTCATGCAGTCGCGCTTGCGCCAGCCTTCGATCGTGTCCCACCAACCGCCAAGGGCGTTGGTGTCGGGCTTGAGGCCGGATTCCTTGATCATGCTGATCAGTTCGGTCAGCACGTCCTTCACATCGCCCACAATGGGAATGTCAACCTTCACACGCTTCGAAATGCTGGAAGGGTCGATGTCGATATGGATGATCTTGCGTTCGTTTTGCGCAAAATGCTTGGGATTGCCGATCACGCGGTCGTCAAAGCGGGCACCCACAGCCAGCAATACGTCGCAATGCTGCATCGCGTTGTTGGCTTCCATGGTGCCGTGCATGCCCAGCATGCCGAGAAATTTTTTGTCACTGGCCGGGTAGGCGCCCAGGCCCATCAACGTGTTGGTGCAAGGGTAGCCCAGCATGTCGACTAGAGTGCGCAGCTCCTGCGAGGCATTGCTGAGCAGCACACCACCGCCGGTATAAATATACGGGCGCTTTGCCGACAGGAGCAGCTGCAGGGCCTTGCGGATCTGCCCGCCATGGCCTTTGCGAACCGGGTTGTACGAGCGCATCTCAACGGTTTGCGGATAGCCGTGATAAGGCACTTTGTTGAAGGACACGTCTTTGGGGATGTCGACGACCACAGGGCCGGGCCGGCCGCTGCGGGCTATATGAAACGCCTTTTTCAGGGTTTCGGCCATGTGCCGCGCATCCTTGACGAGGAAGTTGTGCTTCACGATGGGCCTGGTAATCCCGACGGTGTCGCATTCCTGGAACGCGTCCAGGCCGATGGCATGCGTGGGCACCTGCCCCGTGATGATGACCATCGGGATGCTGTCCATGTAAGCTGTGGCGATGCCCGTCACTGCATTGGTCACACCAGGACCGGACGTGACCAGCGCCACGCCGACTTCGCCAGTAGCGCGGGCATAGCCGTCAGCTGCGTGCACCGCCGCCTGCTCATGGCGCACCAGAATGTGCTGGATCGAGTCCTGTTTATAGACGGCGTCGTAAATATGCAGGACGGCGCCGCCTGGATAACCCCACATGTATTTGACGCCTTCGGCATGAAGGGACTTCATGAGGATTTCCGCGCCGCGGAGTTCCTGGGGGTTTGTGTGCGCAGACGCTGCTGCTGCGGAAGCGATTTCCGCCTTGGAGATTTCCATGATGAACCTTTGTGAATTTCTCTAACGAAATACCTTGGGTGCCTCTTCGCCCACTCTTGTGAAGCGGCGTCGAGACTTGAGGCCAAAACCATGAGCGGAAACATAAACCGCCGAGTCATGACCCGTTTGCCTTTTGAATTGCAGGTCGTATTATGGCATTTCGCGTTGCGCAATGGCCGCATGTACTGAAAAATCACAGCCCCCAGTAGCCAGGATGCGATAATTTTCCAGCTGTATCCTCGATGCATGCCTTATCGGCATCGGCCCTGCGGACCCGCAGACAACCCTGTGCAGCGTTGGACGAACCGGAACCCCACACCGTTGGCAACTGAACAAGAACTCTCGGATTTCCTGAAAAGCGTTGAAAAACGGGCTTTCAAACGCAGCATTTACCACGTGCGGGATGAAGAAGCTGCCCTCGACATTGTTCAGGACAGCATGATGAAGCTGGCGCAGCACTATGGCGACAAGCCGGTGGCCGAGTTGCCCATGCTGTTCCAGCGCATCCTGTCCAACACCACACTTGACTGGTTCCGCCGCCGCAAGACCCGCAACGCGCTTTTTTCCAACATGAGCGACTTCGAATCGCCTGGGGAAGACGGAGATTTCGATCTTCTGGAAACTTTAGAGACCCTGACCAACTCAGAAGGTACGGAGAGCGCCCAGGATGCCACGGAACGGGCGCAAATATTGCACGAGATAGAGCTGCAGGTGAAGGAATTGCCGGGCCGTCAACGGGAAGCCTTTCTGATGCGTTACTGGGAGGAAATGGACGTCGCTGAAACAGCAGCCGCCATGGGCTGTTCGGAGGGTAGTGTCAAAACACATTGCTCCCGAGCAGTTCACGCTCTCAGTAAAGCCCTGAGCGCCAAAGGTATGAAACTATGACTAACTCACTACAAAAAAGAGCTGACATCCTGCAGGACCGTTTTGGCCTCAAAACCGCGTCCTATTTATCTGCGGGTGCAGCAGATTTGCCTTATGACGTCTCCGAACGCCTGCGCGCAGCACGTTTTCAGGCTGTTTCAAAACGTAACGTAGCCAAAACTCAAACCGCTGGCGGCGTTGTGAATGTCGGCGGTAGCGCAGCGCTGACCCAAGGACCGGATGACGGTTTGGGTTGGTGGGGACGTATTGGCTCAGTGATTCCGCTTATTGTCCTGGTGGTTGGCTTGCTGGCGATCAATTCAATTCAAAACGACAACCGAGCCCAGGAACTGGCCGAAGTTGACGTGGCGCTGCTGACAGACGAACTTCCGCCAGAGGCCTTCGCCGACCCCGGTTTTGTCCAGTTCCTCAAAGCAGCACGTCAAGCTCCCACGGCCCAATGATCCCGTCTGCAGCAGCCCTTCAACATAAACCATCTACCAACAGCCCATCAACGCAGCTGAGGCTGCAATGGCTGTCGTTCGGACTTGTGATGGCCTCCCTGCTGGCCTGGCCCGTCCTGGGCCTTGCCCAGGCACCCAAACCTCTCGCCCCTGCCAGCGCAGCCGTCAAAGCGCCAGCCGCCCCTGCGAAACCCGTGATTTCCAGGCCGACCTGGGCTGAACTCACCCCGATGCAACAGCAAACGCTCAAGCCGCTGGCGTCAAGTTGGGATACCGTGAGCGAAGCGCAAAAGCGCAAATGGCTCGAAATCTCCAAAAACTACCCTTCGCTTTCTGCCGAGGAGCAGGCCACCATGCATAGCCGCATGAATGAATGGGTGACCCTGACTCCCCAGCAGCGCGCGCAGGCCCGGCTGAACTTTGCCAAAACCAAAGAGCTGTCAAAACAGCTGACGCCGGAACAGAAAAAAGCCACCTGGCAAAGTTACCAGGCCCTGAGCCCCGAAGAAAAACAGAAGCTGGCAGCCAAAGCCACACCGAAACCCTCGGGAGCGGCTACAGCCGTGAAGCCGGTCGCGCCGCAAAAGCTGGCACCAGTCCCACCGCACCCAGTCAAGGCATCCGGCAAACCTTCGCCTAAAATCCACCCTTCACAACCGGCAGCGGCCACGCCTGCCGCCTTCCCCGCAAGCAGCGGTCCGGGCACTACGCCGCAACGCTAGGGCGCCGCTGGGTGCCCCATGGCCGGATTTATTGGCCCGTTTGCTGCGGGCCTGTTGCCAGCAACTTCATAGCGACACCTTGACAGCCATAGACACCCTGAAAACACCGTCCATTCCCAGACGCATGGCATGCTGGATGTACGAAGGCATGCTGATGTTCGGTGTGGTTTTCCTCGCCGGCTACCTTTTCAGTACGCTCAGCCAGACCCGCAATGCGCTGGACAACCGCCATGCCTTGCAGGCTTTCGTTTTCGTCATTTTTGGCATTTACTTTGTCTGGTTCTGGGCCAAGGGCCAAACCTTGGCCATGAAAACCTGGAACATCCGGGTGGTGGATGTGCACGGTGCGCCCATCACCCAAAAACGCGCCCTGCTTCGTTATGCGTTGAGCTGGCTATGGTTTTTGCCGCCTCTGGCCGTCAGCTGGGTGCTGGCACTGCCGGGCCGCGAAGGCGCCGTGCTGGCGCTGGGCTGGGTGGCGATCTGGGCGATCCTGGCCCGCTTTCATCCGCAAAAGCAGTTCTGGCATGACGCCTGGGCAGGCACACGGCTGATCACCTGGATCGCACCTGAAAAGCCGGGCAGGATGGATAAACGCAAAGCCGGCAAAGGCAGCATCGCGGCGCCAAATCAGCCCTAACATCAACCTGCCATAAAGCTGCGCGACAATCGCCCCATGTCCGAACAAGTCCCGCTTTCCGCGTCTGTATCAGCCTCTGCCAGCCGCCCTTCCCCCTCACCAACGGACGAGCAGGTCAACCCCCAAAAGCACCGCAGGGGCCTGAATCGCGTCTGGCATGCCACGGGCTACTCCATTGCCGGCCTGCGCGCCGGCTGGCATGAAACTGCATTTCGCCAGGAAGCCATCGCGTCCATCGTGCTGATACCCGCCGCCTTCTGGCTGGGGCGCAGCTGGGTCGAAACGGTGCTCCTGGCCGGCACCGTCATCCTCATCATGATCGTGGAACTGCTCAACACCGGCATTGAAACCGCCATAGACCGCATAGGCCCCGAGTGGCACGACCTTTCCAAGCGAGCCAAAGATATGGGCAGCGCCGCCGTCCTGCTCAGCCTGCTGCTCTGCGCTGGCACCTGGGCCATGGCGCTATTTCAACGGCTTGCCGCATAGCTAACCCTGGTATTGAAGTGACTGAACTCCTGAAACCCGCTTTCTCCCTCTGCGTTTATTGCGGCTCGCGGCCCGGCAACCACCCCGAATTCGCAGCCATTGCCGCACTCGTCGGCACCTGGATAGGCACTCACAATGGGCAGTTGGTCTATGGCGGTGGCCGCAACGGCCTCATGGGCATCCTGGCCGACGCGGCATTGGCTGCGGGCGCGCGGGTCGTGGGCGTAATCCCCAAGGCGCTGGTGGAAAAGGAATGGGCGCACACCGGCTGTACCGAGCTGCACATCGTGGAGAACATGCACGAGCGTAAACGCATGATGGCTGAGCATGCCGACGCTTTTGTGGCCCTTCCCGGCGGCATCGGCACACTGGAAGAGCTTTTTGAAGTCTGGACCTGGCGTCAACTGGGTTATCACGACAAACCGGTCGGCCTGCTCAACATGAACGGCTACTACGACGCGCTGCTGGCATTCCTGGCGTCTTCGGTAAAGGCTGGCTTCATGAATGAGTGGCTGATGAGCCTGATCCGCACCGGCAGCGAAGCAGAGCCGCTTCTGGAAGCCTTGATCCAGGCGGCGGGCATGACGCCTGCCGCCACCCGCCTCGACCAAATCTAATCGACACGGCTGCCGGGACCCTTCCTAAACCAGCAGGGGCCGCGGGACTGGCTTTGCCAGACCGCAGGCGCAGCGCCCCCTCGGGGGGCAGCGCATTACACGAAGTGAAAAGCGTGGGGGCTATATCCCTAAACGGCCGCTTCGTCCTCTTCACCCGTACGGATGCGCACCACACGCTCAACACTGGTAATGAAAATCTTGCCGTCGCCAATCTTGCCGGTGCGTGCGGCACGGATGATGGCGTCTACGCAGCGCTCGACATCCTCTGTTTTCACGACGACTTCGACCTTGACCTTGGGCAGGAAGTCGACCACGTACTCCGCGCCGCGGTATAGCTCGGTATGGCCCTTCTGGCGGCCAAAGCCCTTGACTTCAGTGACGGTCAGACCGGTGACCCCGCATTCCGCAAGGGCCTCACGGACTTCTTCAAGTTTGAAGGGCTTGAGGATGGCGGTAATTTGTTTCACTGAATATCTCCGTTAAAAAAATAAGGCCCCCACGCTCCCCACTGCGTGTGGTTCGCTGCCCCCCGAGGGGGCGCTGCGCCTGCGGCCCGGCAAAGCCGGTTCCGCGGCCCCTGCTGGTTTGGGAAGGGGCATCCCGTGCTTTTCTATTGTCGCTACTGTCGAAATTTACTGGTAATAGGATAGCGCCAATCCTTGCCAAAGCTCCTGTGGGTGACCCTGATACCCACAGGCGCCTGGCGGCGTTTGTACTCATTGATGCGGATCAGCCGGGCCACGCGCTCGACCACAGCCCGGTCAAAACCGGCCGCGATGATGCCTTCGGCGCTTTCGTCGTTTTCCATATAGCGCGACAGGATGGCGTCCAGCACCTCGTAGGGCGGCAGGCTGTCCTGGTCGGTCTGGTCGGGCCGTAATTCGGCGCTGGGCGGGCGCGTGATGATGCGCTCGGGAATCGGCTGGCTGCCTGTGCCATACGGGTCGTTTTCGTTGCGCCAGCGGGCCAGGCGAAACACCGTGGTCTTCAGCAGGTCCTTGATGACCGCAAAGCCACCCGCCATGTCACCGTAGAGGGTGCAATAACCCGTCGCCATTTCACTTTTGTTGCCGGTGGTCAGCACGATGGAGCCGAACTTGTTGGACAGCGCCATCAAAAACACCCCGCGAATGCGCGCCTGGATGTTTTCCTCGGTGGTGTCTTCCGGCAAACCCTTGAACTCACCAGCCAGCGAAGCCTTGAAAGCCTCGAACTCCGGCACGATGGAAATCTCGTCGTAGCGCACCTTGACGCGTTCGGCCATTTCGCGCGCGTCAATCCAGGAGATGTCAGCGGTATAGGGCGAAGGCATCATCACGGCACGCACTTTGTCGGCGCCCAGCGCATCCACTGCCACTGCCAGCACCAGGGCCGAATCAATACCGCCCGACAACCCCAGGATGGCTCCCGGAAACCCGTTTTTACCCAGGTAGTCGCGTACACCCAGCACCAGCGCATCCCACAGATCGGCCTCGGGGCTGCGTTCCGGCGCCGCGGACGCTACTAATTTGATAGCTGCCGGTGCCCGCTCTGCCTGGACGAGGAACAGATTTTCCTTGAAACTTTCGGCCCGGCCGGCAAGCGCACCGTCCGCCTGAAGCGCAAAGGAGCGCCCTTCAAATACGATCTCGTCCTGACCACCCACCAGGTGGGCATAAATCAGGGGCAAGCCGGTCGCCAATGTGCGTGCCTGCATCATCTGCTCGCGCTCGCCACCTTTGCCGACGTGAAAAGGCGATGCGTTGATCACCACCAGCAATTCGGCCCCGGCTTGCGTGGCAAGGCGCGCCGGCTCTTCAAACCAGGCGTCTTCGCAGACCAGCAACCCGACGCTGACGGCGTCATCACCCTCCCCGGCCTGGAACACGCAGGTGCCTTGCCCTGGTGTGAAATAGCGCCGCTCGTCAAACACCTGGTAATTGGGCAGCTCGCGCTTGGCGTAGGTTTCGATGACGCGGCCTTCGCGCAGCACCCGGGCGGCATTGTGGCGCTGCTGCACTTCCACGCTTTTGGTGCGCAGCCCCTTGCCGTTATCGCCGTGGGTGGGCGTGCCCACCACGACTGTCAGGCCTTTTAACCCGGCCAGTTCGCGGGCCACCCGATTCACGGCATCATCACAGGCCTGGATGAACGATGGGCGCAGGAACAGGTCCTCCGCCGCATAGCCGCAAATGGCGAGCTCAGGCGTCAGCAACAACCGGGCACCGCCCTCATAAGCCGTGCGGGCTGCGTCGATGATCTTCTGCGCATTACCCGGCATATCGCCGACGCAATAGTTCAATTGGGCAACGCAGATTTTGAGTGGCATGTTGAAGTAGGACCCGAAAACACGTGAAAAAGAACTCAAACGATTATGTCATTCGCGTGCTGAATTCGCCGCTGGAGGTGAAGGCGTCCGAGTGGAATGCCCTGCTGGCGGCTCAAAATCCGGCCGGGTCCATGAACCCCTTCATGCGCCATGAATATCTGGCAGCCCTGCATGAAAGCGGCAGCGCCACGCCCGAAACCGGTTGGGCACCGCGTTTTGTCACCCTCTGGCAGGGCAAGGTATTGGCAGGCGCCTGCCCGCTCTACCTCAAGGAGCATTCCTACGGCGAATACGTGTTTGACCACGCCTGGGCCAATGCCTACCAGCAGCATGGGCTTGAGTACTATCCCAAGGCACTGGTCGCCGTACCCTTCACCCCCGTCCCCGGTGCCCGGCTGCTGGCCCGCACGGCGGATGAACGCGGCTTGCTGGTCAAGGCCCTGGTGGCCTGGTGCACCGAAGAAGACCTTTCGTCCTTGCACCTGCTGTTTACCGCCGATGAAGACGTGGTGGCCTGCGAAGAAGCGGGATTAATGTTGCGTCACACAGTCCAATTCCACTGGACTGGCCCACCCGGTGGCTACCGCGACTTCGACGATTTCCTGATGTCGCTCAGCCAGGAAAAGCGCAAGAAAATCCGCCAGGAGCGCCGCAAGGTCGCGGAAGCCGGGATTACTTTCCGCTGGTCGCTGGGTAAAGACATCCGCAACGCCGACTGGGACTTTTTCTACCGCTGCTACGAGCGCACCTACTACGAGCACGGCAACGCACCCTACCTGAGCCGCGATTTCTTTCAGCGCATGCAGGACACCATGCCGGAGAACTGGCTGCTGTTTGTGGCCGAAGGCATGATAGGCGGCAAACGCCAGCCCATTGCAGCCAGCCTGATCGCAGTCAGCGCCCCACCTGAATCCGCTGTCGGCCAGCCAGATGCAGCGGTCCAGGCATTGACAGCCTATGGCCGTTACTGGGGCGCCCTTGCCCGTGTCGACTGCCTGCACTTCGAAGCCTGCTACTACCAGCCGCTGCAGTGGTGCATAGAACACGGCTACCAGCGCTTTGAAGGCGGCGCGCAGGGCGAGCACAAAATGGCCCGCGCCTTGCTGCCCGTCAAGACTACCAGTGCCCATTGGCTGGCGCACCCATCGTTTGCCGACGCGGTTGAGCGCTTCCTGGCGCGCGAAGGCGCGGGTATCGACAGCTATATGGAAGACCTGGAACGGCGCAACCCTTTCCGGCATGCGTCACCGGGCGTTTCGGCGTAAGCGGTCTCTCCGGCCCATACCTGTCGCGCTATGTTATTCATAGCTGCTTGCGACCGTACTTATTGGGCTTCACGCATATCCCCCTAAACCGTTGTGCTGTGGATACGTTTTTTCCTTCGCTGTTCGTGACTGCACGCATCTCTACGCGTCCATCCATTTTTTTTGCTATAACTCCCCCCAAAGGAATTCCATGAGCACTCAACCCCAGCCCCATCAGGCCGCGTACACCGTCAACCTGGTCGAATGCCCCACCCTGAGCGCCGACGAACGCTCCGCCGCCGAACTGCGCTTTCGCATGGCGCTTGAATTTGCGCTGGGCGGCCCGGAATTCGTACTGCCGTCGCTTCAGGCCTACATGCTTACTCAAACGCTCCACGAAAGCCTGCCGCTGGAAGGCGCGTCCGAAGCGGAGCAGCAGATCATTGCGCTGTGGCAACACGCTGAAACCGACGCGATCCTGGCGGCGATGCGGCCACTGGGCGACAACCTGGACAACGCGCGTTTCGAAATTCTTCCGCTCTGACCCACTGCAACGAAGCCTGCGGCGCATTCGGTCGCGCCCCTGCGATCGCTATCATATTGATAGCTGTTTGCGCCCGATGGTATTGGGATAAGGCCGCATTTCCCTTAAGACCAGGCTTGATTTAAGCTTGTTCCTCCGAGCCTGGTTTCGCACGGCTTTTTCAGGGCATGCAAGCCACCCTCTCCGTTCCCGCACACCGGCTTCCCCATGAACGACTTCGTCACCTTACCCGCGGCCATTGCAGCCGCCGAATCCGCCATTCCTGATGCGCAGCCGCAAAGCGGCGATCAGCCTCCACCCCTAGGCCGTACCCACGCCAGGCGCCTGCGCGAGATCTACCGCTCCGCCGGCTGGCCTTGCCAGGACCTGCTGGAGATCGAACTGCTCGCCACCGGCATGCTTCAGCGCATTGCCGGCCCGGCTGGCCACGAAACCCTGCGCGTCACCGATGCCGGCATCGCTTACCTGGCCGCCACGCTGCTACGCAACCGCTCGGCCTTGTCAAAACATGAGGCGCTGGTCGAACATGTTGCTGGCGAGATGGTGCGCGCCGGGCGCATCACCTGGCGCGGCCTGGGCCTGCGGGCGCAGCTGCCGCCCGAAACTGAAGGCGGCAAAGTGCGCTGGTGCATCGCACGGCCCGATGTGTTTTCCATCCGCAACACCACCGTGCAGGAATACGTGGACCCCATCGTCCACGAGATCAAGGTGCACCGCTCCGACCTGCTGGGTGACCTGCGCCGTCCCGAAAAGCGCGCCGCTTACCTCGACCTGGGCGGCGAGTGCTGGTACGTGCTGGGGTGTGATGCCAAGGGCCGGCCGATTGGCGATGCCAGCGAGGTCCCGCTGGAATGCGGTGTGATGGTGATGGACAACACACGCCTGGCCGTTGCAAGGGCCGCACCGCGGCGCATGCGCCAGCAACTGCCGCTGGGCGTCTGGATGGCGCTGGCCAAGGCGACGCCGGTGGCCGGACTCAATGACGACGAACAGGGAATGCTCGGCGAATGCTGAGCGCGAGGACACGCGCACGTTCAGGCCTGCCGCGTTGATGCACTCCCGGCTGCGCTTTACGGGACAGGCACCGCTACGGCAAACCCTAGTGCCACAACCCGTCCCGCTCGGTTAATGTCTTCCTCACGGAGACAACAACAATGAAATCCCTTACCGGCCTGGACGCGACCTTTCTTTACCTTGAGACCCCCGAGATGCCCATGCACGTGGGCTCGCTTAATCTGTGTGAACTTCCTGCGGGCTTCAAGGGCAGCTTTCACAAGGCGGTAAAAGCGCATATTGCCAAACGTATGCACCTGGCGCCGGTGTTCAGCCGCAAGCTGGTGTTCATGCCGCTGGACCTGGGCCATCCACTGTGGGTTGAGGCCGACTCGGTTGACATCAGTTTTCATATCCGACGCGCCGACCCTGCAAAAAAAGGGGCTGCGCCGATGACCCTGGCCGAGGTGCACAAGCTGTGCGCACAGCTCCATGGAGAGGTGATCGACCGCAATTTCCCGCTTTGGGAGTTTTATATTTTTGACCGCATCCAGTTGCCCGCATCGCAAGGCGGCAAGGTTGTGGCGGGCTTCTTCTCCAAAATCCACCATGCTGCACTGGACGGCAAAGGCGGCGTGATGCTGGCCAATGCCCTGCTGGACTTCAGCCCCGTACCGCGCGAGGTGCCTCCGCCCGACCCAACGCGTCGCCGCAAAACCGAGGCCGACCTGAAGCTTGGCAAGATGATTGGTTCGGTGTTTTCCAGTTCGCTGGGCCAGTTGGCCAAGCTGGCCAAAGCGCTGCCTTCTGCGGCCAGCACCTTTGGCAGCACCCTGGCAAAACAATCCACCGGCAGCTCGGCCACGGGCATCAGGCCCAAAATGCCGATGAAGCTGGCGCCGCAAACACCTTTTAATACCGGTATCACCACGGATCGCGTATTTGTGACGGCTACCCTGCCGCTGGCCGAATGCAAGGCCATGGGCAAAGCGGTGGGCGGCTCGTTCAACGATGTGGTGCTGTGGATCTGCTCGACGGCGCTGCGCAGTTACCTCACGCAGCACCACAGCCTGCCCAAGAAATCGCTGGTGGCCGCCATGCCGGTGTCACTGCGCGAAGCGGGCGCCACTGACGCCAGCAATCTGGGCAACCAGGTGAGCATGAGCCTGGTGGAGCTGGGCACGCAGCTGGCACACCCGCTCAAGCGCATGAACGCCATCATGGCGTCGACCGCCAAGGTCAAGACCTCGATGCAAAGCCTCAAGAGTTTGCTGCCGACCGACTACCCTTCACTGCTGGCGCCCTGGCTGGTGGGCGGCGCGGCCAAAATGGCGCTGAACGCCTACGGCAAGAGCGGCATGGCCAGCCGCCTGCCCATGGTGGCCAACCTTGCCATTTCCAATGTGCCGGGACCACCCGTGCCGCTGTACCTGGCTGGCGCGAAGTTCCTGACCTTCCATCCGTTGTCCATCGTGATGCACGGCCTGGCGCTCAATATCACCATCCAGACCTATGCCGGCCACGTGGACTTCGGCATCGTCGCCGACAAGAAGGCCCTGACGCATGCGAAGGACCTGGGCAAGGCCATTGAGGATGCCTTCACGCAGGCCCAGGCCTTGATGGTGAGTACAGCGCCTGCCGCACCACCCGTTGCCCCTAACAGGGCCGCTGCCACGAAGACCTCCAGGAAGGTTGCCAAAAAAACGGCCGCCAAGGTCATCCCCTTACGAACCCGCAAATCTGCTGTCACGAACGCGACGAAAACAGCCGTGAAGCGGTCAAGTTAGAGGCGCCTCTCTCTGTAGAAAACCGTAAGCGCCTCCATACTCTTTGAGTCGGAACTCAAAAAGACAACCAATGCTCCAAGCCATGGCAAGCCCGTCATCCAAGCGAAATCCTCCCAGTTCCCCACAAACCGCCACCAGGCAGTCCCTGCACGACGTGCCCCCCAGCGCCTGGCTACTGGCCCTGGAGTTGCGCGCATTCTGGGAATTTGGCGCCCTGCTTCCGGCCTGGCCACTGCTGGCCCGCGCACCCCGGGGCGACGGCCATGCGGTGATGGTGTTTCCGGGCCTCTCAGCCAACGACGCCACAACCGTGCCCCTGCGGCACTACCTGCAGTCGATCGGCTACAGCCCCTGGGGTTGGGACCAGGGCTTTAATTTCGGGCCGCGTGCCGGTGTGCTTGAGGAAGCGAAAGACAACCTCATCCGCACCTTTGAAACCACAGGCCGCAAGGTCAGCCTGATCGGCTGGAGCCTGGGCGGCGTGTATGCACGTGAACTGGCCAAGGAACTGCCGCAGATGGTGCGCTGCGTGATCACGCTGGGCTCGCCTTTTGCCGGTTCGCACAAGGCAACCAATGCCTGGCGGATTTACGAGCTCACCAGCGGCCGCAACGTGGAGCGTGAATCTGAAAACTACGACCTGCCCGCTGCCCCGCCTGTGCCGACCACCAGCATTTACTCGCGCAGTGACGGCGTGGTGGCCTGGCAAGCCAGCGTCCAGGCGCCCGCCGCCGCCAACCCGCAAACGGAAAATATTGAAGTGCTGGCCAGCCACATCGGCCTGGGCGTGAATCCCGGAGCCTGGTGGGCCGTGGCTGACCGGCTGTCCCAGGCCGAAGGCCAGTGGAAGCCGTTTCCGCGCGAAGACAAGGGCCGTTTGCACGGACTGGTTTACCCGGATCCCGCGCGCGGCACTTAACACGGCGCTTAAGGCTGCGCGGCCGATCCGCACCGCGTCGGCCTGAACCTACAACTGTTGCGGCCAGCGTCTTCCATCTGCTGCGGCGCCACATGGTCAAGCTGGGGATTTCCAACCTCGCAGCGGAGAACCTTCATGGACCACACCATCGCCAGCATGCAGCCTTGCATCGAGGCCTGCACCGAATGCCATCATGCCTGCCTGAAAACCGCCATGACGCACTGCCTGATGGCAGGCGGCAAGCACACCGAACCCGATCACTTCACGCTACTGCTCAACTGTGCGGAAATCTGCCAGACATCGGCCAACCTGCAGCTCAGCGGCTCTGAGTTTGTGCCCAAGCTGTGTGCGCTCTGCGCTGAAATTTGTGAAGCCTGCGCCACCAGTTGTGAAGCCGTCGGCGACATGGATGAATGCGTCGCGGCGTGCCGCAAATGTGCAGAGAGTTGCGCCAATATGGCGGTTATTTAGCATTGGGCGCTGGCGGGGACGATAACCGCCTAAATAAAAAGCGCCTGAAGGATGGCTCCACAGGCGCTTTTGCATATTTTGCAGCCACACGGCCTGCTATGCAATTAATAGCAGCCCGCGCATGCTCTGTTTGGGACAGAGCCAAAATCGCTTAAATTTCAGCCCGGTTCAGGCTTTTACGCTCTTGGCGTAGTTGGCAATGCCGTCCGTGATTTCCTTTTTGGCAGCGTCCGGGCCTTCCCAGCCCAGCACCTTGACCCATTTTCCTTCTTCCAGGTCTTTGTAGTGCTCAAAGAAGTGCGCAATGGTTTTCAGGCGCAGCGGGTTCATGTCTTCAGGTTTTTGCCACTGGGTGTAGAGCGAGCATTTCTTGTCGACGGGAACCGCCAGCACCTTGCCGTCTTCACCAGCCTCGTCGGTCATCTTCAGGATGCCGATGGCGCGGCAGGTCACCACCACACCGGGAATCAGCGGCACAGGGGTGATCACCAGCACGTCCACCGGGTCGCCATCGCCACTGATGGTCTTGGGCACATAGCCGTAGTTGGTCGGGTAGTGCATGGACGTGCTCATGAAGCGGTCCACAAAAATCGCACCGGACTCTTTGTCCACCTCGTATTTCACCGGGTCGGCGTTCATCGGGATTTCGATGATGACATTGAAGGATTCGGGAACGTTTTTGCCGGGGGAAACTTTATCGAGGGACATGGTCGCTTGAGTTCTTTATGGAAGGAAGAAGAAAGGAAAGGACGGAAGGGAGAAAAGAGGATTCTTAAAACACATGGGCTACCTGCGCAGCCGTGGCATAGGCCAACTGCTCGGTATTTACCCTCATTTTACTGATTCACACCTTACGGTTCTTAAAGTTGTCATGTTTTCACTGTAAATTGCGCGAGTTGGCCAATCGTCTTGTCTCTACGTAGACCAAGCAACGAGGAAGCAACGCAGCGGGGGTTAAGACACCATTTGCTAGCGTTGAAACCCCCTCCAAGCGAAAAACAACGTAGGAGATTTCTATGACAGGCAACTCAGCGCTTATTCTTGCGCTTGTCTGCGGGCTGATCGCCGTGGGTTACGGCATCTGGGCACGCAGCTGGATTCTTTCCCAGGACGCAGGCAATGCGCGCATGCAGGAAATTGCGGCCGCCATCCAGACCGGTGCCGCCGCGTATCTGGCCCGCCAATACAAGACCATCGCCATCGTCGGCGTCATCCTCGCGGTGCTCATCGGGGTCTTCCTGGACGGCAAGACCGCCGTCGGCTTCGTGGTCGGTGCGGTGCTCTCAGGCGCCTGCGGCTTTATCGGCATGAATGTCTCGGTGCGCGCCAATGTGCGCACGGCGCAAGCCGCCACCAAGGGCATCGGCCCCGCACTGGACGTCGCTTTCCGCGGTGGCGCCATCACCGGCATGCTGGTCGTGGGCCTGGGCCTGTTGGGCGTGACGGCCTTTTACTGGTTCCTGGTGGGCAACGGCAACTACACGCCTGACGTCAAACTGGCCAACCTGCTCAACCCGCTGATCGGCTTTGCCTTCGGTTCGTCGTTGATCTCCATCTTTGCGCGCCTGGGCGGCGGTATCTTCACCAAGGGCGCTGACGTCGGCGCCGACCTGGTGGGCAAGGTCGAAGCCGGCATCCCCGAGGACGACCCGCGCAACCCAGCCGTGATCGCCGACAACGTGGGTGACAACGTGGGCGACTGCGCCGGCATGGCCGCCGACCTGTTTGAAACCTATGCGGTCACGCTGATTGCCACCATGGTGCTGGGCGCCCTGCTGGTCGCGGCTGCCCCGGTTAACGCCGTGCTGTACCCGCTGGCGCTGGGCGCGGTGTCCATCATCGCGTCCATCATCGGCTGCTTTTTCGTGAAGGCTTCGCCCGGCATGAAAAACGTGATGCCGGCGTTGTACAAAGGCCTGGCGATTGCCGGCGTGCTGTCGTTGGTCGCTTTTTACTTCGTCACCATGTGGCTGATCCCCGACAACGCCATCACCGCTACCGGCAGCCAGATGCGCCTCTTTAGCGCCTGCGCCGTCGGCCTGGTCCTGACCGGCGCACTCTGCTGGGTTACCGAGTACTACACCGGCACGCAATACAAGCCCGTGCAGCACATCGCACAGGCCTCGACCACCGGTCATGGCACCAACATCATTGCCGGCCTGGGCGTGTCCATGCGCTCTACCGCCTGGCCCGTGATTTTTGTCTGCATCGCCATTCTGGTGTCGTACAAGCTTGCCGGCCTTTTCGGCATCGCGATTGCCGCCACCTCCATGCTGAGCATGGCCGGCATTGTGGTCGCACTGGATGCCTACGGTCCCATCACCGACAACGCCGGCGGCATTGCCGAAATGGCCGAGCTGCCCAGCAGCGTGCGCGACATCACCGACCCGCTGGACGCCGTCGGCAACACCACCAAGGCTGTGACCAAAGGCTATGCCATTGGCTCTGCCGGCCTGGCCGCGCTGGTGCTGTTTGCAGACTACACGCACAAGCTCGAAAGCTATGGCCGTGCCATCAGCTTTGACCTGTCCAACCCCATGGTCATCGTCGGCCTCTTCATCGGCGGGCTGATTCCCTACCTGTTCGGCGCCATGGCCATGGAAGCCGTGGGCCGCGCCGCCGGCGCTGTGGTGGTGGAAGTGCGCCGCCAGTTCCGCGACATCAAGGGCATCATGGACGGTAGCGGCAAGCCGGAGTACGACACCGCTGTGGACATGCTGACCACAGCCGCCATCAAGGAAATGATGATCCCCTCGCTGCTGCCTGTGGTGGTGCCAATTGTGGTTGGCCTGGCGCTTGGCCCACAGGCCCTGGGCGGACTGCTGATGGGCACGATCGTGACCGGCCTCTTTGTGGCGATCTCGATGTGCACAGGCGGCGGCGCCTGGGACAACGCCAAGAAGTACATCGAAGACGGTCACCACGGCGGCAAAGGCTCGGAGGCACATAAAGCAGCTGTGACCGGCGACACCGTGGGCGACCCCTACAAGGACACCGCCGGCCCGGCCGTCAACCCGCTGATCAAGATCATCAACATCGTGGCGCTGCTCATCGTGCCGCTGATGATGAAGTTCCATGGCGGGCCTGCGCAGGCCGCGCCCAGCGCCCCCATGGCAGAACCAGCGGCCGTGAGCGCCCCAGCCGCGACCCCCATGGCACCCGCCATGCCAGCCCCTGCGCCTATGCAGGCACCCAACGCGGCGGCTACGCCAACCCCTGCTGCCCCGGCCTCGCGCTAAACCGCCCCGGACCCAAGCAAAAGCCCTGCATTGCAGGGCTTTTTTTATTGAAGTGTCAGATGGGTCAGGCTGGCATCAACCGACTGGGACTCATACCAGGCAGCGTGAGGGCCGGCGCGGCCGGCAGGCTTTCAAAGCGGCGGATCTCGCCAAGTGCTTCGCTCAAGGTCATCTCGCCAGCCCGCATCAGGCAAACGGTGAGGTGTTCCGTGAGGGCGGTGTACTGCGCCAGGGTGGCTTTGGTTTCGCTGTAAAGCCGCTCGCTCTGGGCTTCCATGATGCTGCGGGTTTCCTCGTCCGGCGGCGCCGAGCCGCCATCCTTGACGAGCGCGGCGTAGTTCAGCCGGGTCTTGCGGTACATGCCCATTTCCGCCACCGCGTGATGGAGCAACCGCGTGACACGGGTGATGTCATTGTGGGCGCCGCCGGTGGTTCCGTCCTCGCCGAAGAAAAGCTCTTCATTAGCCATGCCGCCCAGCAGCACCCGCACCTCGTGCTCCATGTCGCCCTTGGTCTGCAACAGGTTGTTGTCCTGCTTGTGCAGCACAAAGCCCAGTGCGTTGTTGCGGGGATTGGCTTTCAACGAGATCTTGATGGTGGTCATGTTGGCCAGCAGGGTGTCCCAGTTTCCGCCGGCCAGCTTGTGCTGATGCTGGAAGTCCATCAGGAAATGGCCCCACTCGTGCACGGCGATGATGCGCCGGTCACGTTCACGCTCCTTGGTGGTGTTGTCGTTGACGTTGCCGACCAGCACGCGTTCGGCGGCCTGCATCAGCGTGTGCGCACCTATCATCTGCCCCGCCTGCACCGCGATGATGCCTGCCTGATTGACCATGGTTTCGAGGTCTGCCGGACTGCAACCTTCCGTCAGCTCGACAAAATGGCGCAGGTCCATATCGGGCAGGACCTTGTTGGCGCGCTGGCGCAGGTAGTGGCCGGTGATCGCCAGGCGCTCCTGCTGGTTGGGCATGCGGAAATCGACCTTCATCTGGAAGCGGCGCAGCATGGCCTCGTCCATCTGCAGGTTGGCCGAGTTGAAGTTGGACGCCACGATCCAGATGATTTCTGCGTCAGTCTTGGTTCGCACGCCATCAAGGATGGCCAGCAGCATGTTCTGCGTGTCGTCGTCATATTTGCGGTTGCCGCCGCGCTTCATGAAGAGGTCCTGCGCCTCATCCAGGAAGACAATGCAACGCTTGCGCCGCTTGGCCAGCGCAAGGATGCGCGACAAGGTGTTGGATCCGCCGGCCACATAGCCGGTTTCGAGGTTGGCGGCGGAATGGAAAAGTATCGGCAGGTTCAGCTCTTTGGCAAGGTAGCTGGCCAGCTTGGTTTTGCCGGTACCTGCAGGGCCGCTGAACATGACGTTGAAAGGTTTGTTCACGCCGTAGGCCGCGTATTCGAGCCGTCGTTCGTACTGGTCGCGGATTTGCGCGACTTCAGCCTTGATGTCGTCCATGCCGACCAGGTCCGAAAGATCGCCGCTGATCTGTGCAGGGGAAATGAATTTGAGGGCCTTGCGCTGGCCGCCTGTCTGATACCAGAGGAACGCAATGAGCCCCAGTGTCAGGGTTGCTGAAACCAGCGCGCTGGCACCGCCCTTCCATGCGCCCTGTTCGGCTTGCGGACGGGCGTCGCCAAACCGCTGCTCCAGGCGTTCCAGCATGTCCTTGCTGGCGTCATCGAGCGCAGCCTGGGGCACGAAAGTGAGTTTGCCTCCCCAAGGCGCCGTCACCGCTTTGTCGGCCAGAATCTTGGTCTCCATGTCCGAGGGGTAATACGCGTACTGCCGACCCTCCGATTCAACCAGCACAAAGCGCTCGGAAACTGTCCAGAGAATAGGGCGGTAAATGATGGTGATGCGTGCGACCGGATGGGCCTCAAGAAAACTCAGCACCGAGCCGCTGCCAAAGACGACCGGCAGCGTGGTGTTGTAAGCCCAGGCAGCCTCGCTGCCCTGCCCCGCCGCCATCGCCTTGACTTCCAGGCTCAACTTTTCCTGCCGCTGGAGCGTGGACCAGGCGTAGAGCGCGCTCGCAGGGATCATCAATACCACGGCCAGCACCGTGAGCCTCATGCCCAGGGACTGGACGGACAGCCAGTCCCGCACACGGGCAATAGAGGCTTTAAACCAGGCAAGCAGGCTTGCAGCAGGCGCGTCGTCACCGGGCGGTATATCAGCAGGGCTTTTCGTGGGATCTGTCATCACTTGTGTGCGTCAAAAATGCGGCCTCGCAGTTGCCGGCTGCTTGCCGCTGTCATCACGCCAATACGGCCAGGCCGCTGTGCGCAACATGGAGCACCATTCCATTTGTAGGAGGTGGCGAGGTGCATATGTAGGTTCAATCCTACAGAAATGCAATTCCCTGTGCAGCAAGGGTTTTGTAACTTGAGCAGGGATGCAACGCCGGGGTGTGACAAACGCACGCTTTTCGAGATCGTTACCTCCGGATGGACCGCCGGCGGCGGTCCGTCCGCATCCGACAGATCGGCCAGCTATGGCCTGTGCCAAATTCAGCACAATAGCCCCATGCAGCTCAACTACATCGCCAACGCCTCCGTCACCTCTTCCTCAGGCAAAACCATCCCTGTGATTGATCCATCCGACGGCCAGGCGTTTGATGAAATCCAACGCAGCAACGTGCACGACATCGACATCGCCGTGAAGAGCGGCCGTGAATGCCTGGAGTTGGTGTGGAGCCGATTCAGCGCCGCCGAGCGTGGTCGCCTGTTGATGCGGCTTTCCGCCAAGGTGGCGGAGCATGCCGAAGAGCTCGCCATGATCGAGCAGCGCGACTGCGGCAAACCCACCAAACAGGCGCGCGCCGACGCGGCGGCCCTGGTGCGCTACTTCGAGTTTTACGCCGGCGCCTGCGACAAGCTGCACGGCGACACCATCCCCTACCTGGACGGCTACAGCGTGATGACCTGGCGCGAGCCGCATGGCGTGACGGGCCATGTCATCCCCTGGAACTACCCCATGCAGATCTTCGGCCGCAGCGTAGGCGGCGCACTGGCTGCGGGCAACGTCTGCGTGGTCAAGCCGGCGGAAGACGCCTGCCTGTCGCTGATCCGCGTGGCGCAGTTGGCCGCCGAAGCCGGCTTTCCGGCCGGCGCCATCAACATCGTGACCGGCTATGGCCATGAGGTCGGGGACGCGCTGGCCCGCCACAAAGGCATAGACCACATCAGCTTTACCGGCAGCCCCACGGTGGGCACGCTGATCCAGCAGGTGGCGGCCGAGCGCCATTGCCCCGTCACGCTGGAGCTGGGCGGCAAGAGCCCGCAAATCGTGTTTGCCGATGCCGACCTGGACATGGCCATCCCGGCCATCATCAACGCCATCGTGCAAAACGCCGGGCAGACCTGCTCGGCGGGCTCACGGCTGCTGGTGGAGCAGGCGATTTACGAGCCACTGCTGGCGCGCCTGGGCGAAGCCTTTGAAAACCTGCGCGTCGGCCCCGCTGCCATGGATCTGGACGTAGGGCCGCTGATCCGGCAGAGCCAGCAGCAACGCGTGTGGGATTTTTTAAGCGATGCGCAAGTCGCCAACATTTCCATGGTGGCCCAGGGCCAGATCGTGGACGAAGCGCCAGAGACAGGCTTCTACCAGGCGCCCACCCTGCTGCGCGACGTGCCCGTGACGCACCGGCTGGCGCAAGACGAAGTGTTCGGGCCGGTGCTGTGCGCCATGAGCTTCAAAAACGAGGACCACGCGGTCGAGCTGGCCAACGCCACGCAATTCGGCCTGGTCGCCGGCATCTGGACACGCGATGGTGCCCGCCAGTTCCGTATGGCCAAACGCGTCAAAAGCGGTCAGGTGTTCATTAACAACTACGGTGCTGGCGGTGGTGTGGAGTTGCCGTTTGGTGGCGTGAAGTCATCCGGATATGGGCGTGAAAAGGGGTTTGAGGCGCTGTATGGATTTACGACGCTGAAGACTGTCGCGGTGCGACATGGATGAAAGCACCCAAGCGGCCGTTTGGGTGACCGGCGGGCTGATACTTTGCGCACTGCTGGGTGCCGGACCAGGTTACGCGGTCATGGCGTTGAATGCCACAACGCGGTGGAAACGGCGTGTGTTTACCATCATCGGGCTCGCCATGCTTCCAGGCCTGATGTTGTGCGCCTGGTCCCTCACCCTTGCGCCTGAATCGATTGGATGGGGATTTCTGCTTTCAGGCTCAAGCCTGGTCCTCTGGCCCTGGATTGCCGCGTTGGTGCTGGCACTCTGGCACTTTCTGCTCGTTCGAAAAAACACGCAATAAGGAAAATACACATGCGGGTCAAAGACAAGTCCATCATCGTGACCGGGTCAGGAGGCGGTATCGGTGAGGGCATCGCGCGGCGGCTCGCGGCCGAGGGAGCCAAAGTCGTCGTCAACGACATCAACGTCGCGCTGGGCGAAAAAGTGGTGGCCGCCATTACCAGGGCCGGCGGCACGGCCTCCTTCTTTGCTGCCGATGTGACCAAATCCGCTGAGGTGAAAGCATTGGTCGAAACCGCTGTACAACGTTATGGCCGGCTCGACGTGATGGTTAACAACGCCGGCTGGACGCACCGCAACCAGCCCGCGCTGGACGTGAGCGAAGACGAATTCGACAAGTGCTACGCCATCAACGTCAAAAGCATTTACCTCGCCACCATTCATGCCACGCCGGTCTTCCGCAGCCTGGGCGGCGGTAGCTTCATCAACATCGCCTCCACCGCCGGCGTGCGTCCGCGCCCGGGCCTGACCTGGTACAACGGCTCCAAAGGCGCCGTTATCACCACGTCGAAGTCACTGGCGGCCGAACTGGGCCCCGACAACATCCGGGTGAACTGCATCAACCCGGTGTTCAACCCCGACACCGGCCTGTCCGCCGAATTTGCCGGCGGACCAGTGGACGAGGAACGCAAGGCACGCTTTCGGGCCAGCATCCCGCTGGGGCGCTTTTCGACTGCGTTGGACGTAGCCAATGCGGCGCTGTATCTCGCCAGCGATGAGGCGGATTTCATCAGCGGGGTCTGTCTCGAGGTCGATGGCGCCCGCTGCGTCTAGACGAAGCGTCGCCAGAAATTTCTTTCCCTTCGGAAAAGTCAAAGGTCAATAACGCCCGTCCTTTGGGGATAAGGGCTCTTTTTGGTGCTCCAGTGGAGCCAATGGAGTAAATTCACCCTTTAGGCCCCTCACGATGACGACCGAAAAAATCATTCCACTGGCAGATATCCGCTACGCAAGCCGCGTGCCGCATATCCCTGCCCGGTTGACGGCGCCCATAGGCCTTTTGAGCGACACGCTGGGCCGGCCATTGCGGGATTTGCGCATCAGCGTGACGGACCGCTGCAACTTCCGCTGCAGCTACTGCATGCCGCGTGAGGTGTTTGACAAGGACTATGCCTTCCTGCCGCAAACTTCTCTGCTGAGTTTTGAAGAAATCACTCGCCTGGCGAAGATTTTTGTGGCGCATGGGGTCGAGAAAATTCGCCTGACAGGTGGCGAGCCGCTGCTGCGCAAGCACCTGGAGGTGCTGATCGAGATGCTGGCCAAGCTGCAGACGCCGCAGGGCAAGCCGCTGGACATCACGCTCACCACCAACGCTTCGCTGCTCGCCAAAAAAGCGCAGTCGCTCAAGGACGCGGGCCTGCAGCGCGTGACCGTGAGCCTGGACGGCCTGGACGATACCACCTTCCGCCGCATGAATGATGTGGACTTTCCGGTGGCCGATGTGCTCAAGGGCATCGAGGTGGCGCAGAAGGTGGGCCTGGCGCCCCTGAAGATCAACATGGTGGTGAAACGCGGCACCAATGACGCCGAGATCGTGCCCATGGCCCGGCATTTCCGTCACAGCGGCGCCGTGCTGCGCTTTATTGAGTACATGGACGTGGGCGCCACCAACGGCTGGCGCATGGACGAGGTGCTGCCATCCGCCCAGGTGGTGGAGCGTCTGAATGCCGAATTTCCCCTCGTGGCCATAGACCCGAACTACACCGGTGAAACCGCCGAGCGCTGGCGTTACGTCGATGGCGCGGGCGAGATCGGCGTGATCAGCAGCGTGACCCAGGCCTTTTGCAGCGACTGCAATCGCGCCCGCCTGTCGACCGAAGGCAAGCTATTTTTATGCCTCTTTGCCAGCCAGGGCCAGGACTTGCGCACCCTGCTGCGCGGCGGCTACGCCGATGACCAGATCGCGGCAGCAGTGGCCCATATCTGGCAAGGGCGCGATGACCGTTATTCAGAACTGCGCGCTGCGATGCCGGCGGACACCGGGACTGCTGAAAACACCGGAAAGCGCGTTGAGATGAGTTATATAGGCGGATGAATTGAAAGCCAGACACCTGATATTTTTCATCAGCGTGACACTCGCCAGTTCAGCAGCGACCGCCGAGGCGTGGGATACCTTCGTTGTCCGCTTTTTTGCAGATGCGCAATTTCGCCAGTCGCGCACCGACAGCCGGATCGCGTTTGTCGCCAGCCGCATCAGTGAGCGTGAGGATGAACCGCTGCTGTGCGACAGGCTGGACTCAAAGCCTTTCCTGACCCGGCTGAATACGTCGCTGGGTGAACCAGGCGTCAATGTACGGACCAAGCAACTGTCTCCCGCCCGTGGAGTTGCGATGGTCTACGCGATGGAGTCCGATGCTTATTTTGAGCAACTTACTTTTTCACAGCGCAAGAACCTGTGGATGCTGCATCGGGTGGATCAGGGAACGGCAAACTTTCAGAAAGACTACGTTCCTCTGAAAAAATGTGCTGTGTCGCCGCGATATTGGCTGGATTTTGAGGAAAAAGCGAAAGTACTTTATGACACCGGCCCCAAGTGATTTCAAGCACCCCATCCACGCCGAAGCCATTACCGGCGTGATCCTGGCCGGCGGCCGCGGGTCGCGCATGGGCGGGGTCGACAAGGGCCTGCAAAATTTCAACGGTGTGCCGCTGGCCTTGCACACGCTGATGCGCCTTTCACCCCAGGTCGGCGAGGTCATGGTGAATGCCAATCGCAACCTGGCGGCCTATGAATCTTTCGGTGTGCCTGTGTGGCCCGACAGCACCGGGCTGGGCGAATTTGCCGGCCCGCTAGCGGGTTTTCTCACGGGCCTGGAGCGCTGCGAAACCCCTTACCTCCTCACCGTGCCGTGTGACACGCCGCTGTTTCCGGAAGATCTCGTAGCGCGGCTGGCTGAAGCTTTTGTGCGGGACGGTGCCGACTTTGCCGTGGCTGCGGCGCCTGAGGAGGATGGCCAGCTCAGGCCCCAGCCGGTGTTTTGCCTTATGGGCACGCATATGCTGGAAAGCCTGGTACGGTTTACCCACGGCGGTGGCCGAAAGATCGATGCCTGGACAGCGCAGCACAAAACCGTCGTTGTGCCATTTGACCAGCCCGGCGACGACACGCGCGGCTTTTTCAACGCCAACACGCTGGCCGAGCTGCACCAGCTGGAATCCCGGCGGGATTGACGCGAACCGTGAAAACTCTGGACCAAATCGCCGCGGAGCTGCAAGGCTACGACCCTCAAGCGCTGTCTGCCGACCAGGTGCTGGACTTCCTCTCCAGGCTGGTCCTGCCGGTGCAGGATGTGATTGAACTGCCCTTGATGCAGGCCTTTGGGCGCGTGCTGGCGAGCGACGTGGTCTCGCCCTTTGATGTACCGCCCCACGACAACTCGGCCATGGACGGCTACGCTTTTGATGGCGGCCAATTGACAGACTCGGCGCTTGAGCTGCAGGTGGCGCCAGGCACAGCGCTGGCGGGCAAAGCCTGGCAAGGCAGCGTCCAGCCAGGCCAATGCGTCAAGATCATGACAGGCGCCATCATGCCCCCCGGGCTGGACACGGTGGTGCCGCAGGAGTTCGTATCCACCCGCACCGGGCCCGGCCAGACGACGTTCATCACCATCCCCCCCAAGCTTCTGCGCGCCGGCGACAACCGCCGCCTGCGCGGTGAAGATCTCATGCAAGGCCGGCCTGCGCTACAAAAAGGAGAGCTGCTCACGCCCGCCCGCCTTGGTCTGGCGGCCTCTTTGGGTCTCAAAACATTGGCGACGTGGCGCCCGCTGCGGGTGGCTTACTTTTCCACGGGCGACGAGATCCTGTCGCTGGGCGAGGCACCGCGCGAAGGCGCTGTGTACGACAGCAACCGCTACACCGTCTTCGGCATGCTGAGCCGTATGGGCTGCGAGGTGATCGACATGGGTGTGGTACGCGACGACCCGGCCTTGCTGGAGGCGGCATTCACCCGCGCGGCAGAGGAAGCCGACGCCATCATCACCTCGGGCGGCGTCAGCGTGGGCGAGGCCGATTTCACCAAGGCCATGATGAAAAAGCTCGGCGACGTAGCCTTCTGGCGCATTGCCATGCGGCCCGGCAGGCCCATGGCCGTGGGGCGCATTTCATCAACAAAATCAGCCTCCAGCCCACATATTAAAGGCGCCAACAGCTATCAAAAGAATAGCAACCCGAATGGATCCATCCTGTTCGGCCTGCCCGGCAATCCGGTGGCCGTGATGGTCACGTTTCTGGCTTTTGTACGCCCTGCCCTGCTCCAGATGATGGGCGCCAGCGCCGCGCCGCCGCCGCTGCTCAAGGCGCGCAGCACGGAAGCCATCCGCAAGAAGGCCGGCCGCACCGAATACCAGCGCGGCTGGGTGTCTACCGCGCCCGACGGTTCACTGCAGGTCAAAACCACCGGCAGCCAGGGATCGGGCGTGCTGCGCTCCATGGCTGAGGCCAACGGCTTGATCGTGCTGCACCACGCCCAGGGCAATGTGGCGGTAGGCGGCGAAGTCGACGTCCTCATGTTTGATGGCGCCATCTAGTCGCCTGCACAAACAAACCGGCCATAAAAAAAGCCCTCCTCAGAGGGCGTTTTACATTGCAAATCGGGGGCAGCTACTTAGCTACATACTCCGGATGCTCATGGTGAGCATCCGGCTGCTCCTTGGCAACGGTCTTGTTGGCTCCCGGAATGGCCTTGCGTGCGAACAGGGTGTACATGGTGGGCACGACAAACACCGCCAGCAAGCTACCCAGAGACATGCCGCCCACGATCACCCAGCCGATCTGCATGCGGCTTTCGGCACCTGCACCGTGAGACAGGGCCAGGGGCAAGGCGCCCAGAACCATGGCGCCAGTGGTCATCAGGATGGGACGCAGGCGCTGCGACGACGCCTTGACCACGGCATCGATCATCTCCATGCCCTGCCCGCGCAGCTGGTTGGTGAATTCAACAATCAAAATGCCGTGCTTGGTGATCAAGCCCACCAGGGTGATCAGTCCGATCTGGGAATACACGTTGAGCGAACCACCCGTCCATTTCAACGCCAGCAAGGCGCCGAGCATGGACAACGGCACCGACAGCATGATCACCAGCGGATCCACAAAGCTTTCAAACTGCGCGGCCAGCACCAGGAAAATAAACAACAAAGCCAGCACGAACACGATCGCCAGTGCGCCCTGCGAGTTGCGGAACTCGCGCGAGGTGCCGTTCAGGTCGGTGCTGTAGCCTGTCTTGAGCACTTTGGAGGCGGTCTGGTCCATGAACCTGAGCGCCTCGCCCAGTGAATAGTCGCCGGAGAGGCTGGCGGTAAACGATACCGAGCGCCGCTGGCCGAAGTGGTTGAGTTCGCGCGGGGAGACGCTCTCGCGCACCTTCACCAGCGCCGACAGCGGGATCATCGTGTCATTGCGGCCGCGCACATAGATGCGGTCGATGTCGTCTGGCGTGGTGCGGCCGCTGGCCTGGGTCTGCACGATCACGTCGTACTGTTCGCCGTCGCGCTTGTAGCGGGTCACATTACGCCCACCCAGCAGGGTTTCAATTGCCTTTGCCACCACTTCGACGCTGACGCCGAGATCGGCGGCCTTGTCACGTTCGACGGCAATACGCAGTTCCGGCTTGTTCAGCCGCAGATCCACGTCAACCGAGACAATGCCGGGGTTCTTGGCGATCTCGTCCAGCATCTGGCGCGTGACAGCATTGAGGTTCTGGTAGCTGTCGGAAGTCTGGATCACGAAGTTGATCGGGCGATCACGAAAGCCTTGCCCCAACGACGGTGGCGTGATGGTGAAGACATTCACGCCGGGCAAGGCGTTGAATTTGGGCTGCAATTCGCGCGCCATCTCCATGGTGGAGCGCGTGCGTTCGTCCCAGTCCACGGTACGGTACACCACGCTGGCCTGGGCCACGGTCGGATTGCCGACGTTCCCGAAGATGCGATCAAACTCGGGGAATGGCTGGCCCATCTTCTCAAGGGCCTGCGCATAGCGGTTGGTGTAGTCCAGCGTGGCGCCATCCGGCGCCGTCACGTTGGCCAGGATCACGCCGCGGTCTTCCATGGGCGACAGCTCCTGCTTCATGCTCGGGAAGATCAGCGCGATGGCCAACGCGCTGAGCAGCATGATGCCCACCACAATCCAGCGTGCCTGGAACACCCATGCCCTGAGCCTTTGGGCCCAGCCGGACAGGTCCGGGGAAGGCGCCCAGCGCTTGGTGACGATCCAGCGCAGCAGGTCACCATAGCGGTCGGAGATACGTGTCAACACCATTTCCATGGTGCTGTCAAAGCGGTTGGGCTTGGGGTTGTGCTTTAAAAGCTGGGTACACAGCATGGGCGTAAGCGTCAGCGCGACAAACCCCGACACCACCACCGCACCGGCCAGTGCCAGCGCAAACTCGACAAACAGGCGCCCGGTGCGGCCCGGCGTGAAGGCCAGCGGCGCATACACAGCCACCAGTGTGGCCGTCATGGTGACCACCGCGAAGCCGATTTCGCGGGCTCCTTTGATGCCGGCCGAGAACGGGTCCATGCCTTCTTCGATATGGCGAAAGATGTTCTCAAGCATCACGATGGCGTCGTCCACCACCAGCCCGATGGCCAGTACCAGCGCCAGCAAGGTCAGGGTGTTGATGGTGAAGCCCGCCAGCGCCATCAGGGCGAAGGTGCCAATCAGGCTCACTGGAATGGTGATGATGGGGATGATGGAAGCGCGCATGGTGCGCAGGAACACAAAAATCACCAGCGCCACCAGGATGATGGCCTCGGCGATGGTGCGATAGACGTTCTTGACGGAACGGTCGATGAACACCGAGTTGTCGTTGGCAATGTCGATCAACACATCGGGCGGCAGGTCGGCCTTCAGCCGGGGAATGGCATCACGCACGCCTTTGGACAAATCCAGCGGATTGGCCGTCGCCTGGCGGATCACCCCAATCGCCACAGCGGGACGGCCATTGAGCCGGACGGCTGTGCGCTCGTCCGCAGCGCCCTCTTCCACACGGGCCACATCGCGCACCTTGATCGGAAAACCGCTGACGTTCTTGATCACGATGTCGCCGAACTGGCCGGGCCTGACCAGATCGGTCTGCGAGGTCACGCTGAATTCACGCTGCTGCGATTCGATGCGGCCGGCGGGCAACTCCAGGTTGCTGCGGCGAATGGCGTCTTCGACATCCTGCGTCGTGAGACGGTAGGACGCGAGCTTGTCCGTATCCAGCCAGACGCGCATGGCATATTTGCGCTCGCCGAAGATCCGGACATCGGCCACGCCGGTGACGGTCTGCAGGCGAGGCTTGACGATACGGTTCACCAGATCGTTGATCTGCAGCCGGGACATCGACTCGCTGGAAAAGGCTATCTGGATCACGGGGAAGGCGTCGGCCTCTACCTTGGCGATCACGGGCTCTTCAATGGCTTGCGGCAAGCGGTTGCGTACCCGCGAAGTGCGGTCGCGCACCTCGGCAGCGGCGGAATCAGCGTCTTTTTCAAGCCGGAAACGCACGCTGATCTGCGCCTGGTCTGCGCGGCTGATGGAAGTGATGACATCCACCCCGTCAATGCCGGCAATGGAGTCTTCCAAAGGCTTGGTCACCTGTGACTCAATCACTTCCGCGGACGCCCCCACGTACCGCACGCTCACGGTCACCACGGGCTCGTCGATCTTGGGATACTCGCGCACCGTGAGACGGTTGAAACTGACTGCCCCGATCAACACAATCAGCAGCGACAGCACCGTGGCAAAAACCGGACGGCGTATGGAGACTTCAGCGAGTTGCATAGGGGTATGTCGGAACGGTATCGCGGCTCAAGGCTCAGGCGGGGTCGCGTGCGGGCGGCGTAGCCGGGCTGCGCTCAGGTGTACTGATGCTGCGGACCGGCACCACCATGGCGGGCGCCTCCGAGACCACCACCCCGCAAGGATTGGGACCGGCCTGGGCTGGCTGGGCTTTGACAACAACGCTCTCGCCTTTCACGGCCGGTGTGCCAGCTGCGGCGGCGCTCGAAGCGGGCGCCGCCGCAGGAACCGCAGACGCGGCCGGCGGTGCGCCTGGGCCAGATTTTTCAGAAGCTGGCCGCTCGCCAGCCGCGACGTTCACCACGCTGACCACCGTGCCGTCCCGCTGCACGCGCTGCTGTCCGGTCACCACTACGGTGTCACCGGGCTCCAGCCCTTCAACTATCTCAACCTTCCCTGGGCTGCGCAGGCCAACCTTGACCTCCACGCGTTTGGTGGTCCGGGTCTGCTCGTTCGGGCCTTGCAGCAGCTTGATGACAAACTGCCGGCCGCCTTGCGGAACGATGGCCTCCTCGGGCACCACGCGGGCGCTCTCACGCACACCGAACACTGTGTTGACGCGGGCGAACATGCCGGGCCGCAGCTGCAACTGGCGGTTGTCAATGCAGCCGCGGATGCCAATGGAACGGCCGTTAGCATCGATCAGGGGATCTATCGCCTGGATTTGTGCGTGGTATTTGCGGCCGGGCAAGGCGTCGATGTCGAGTACGGCGGTCTGGCCCCGCCTGATCTTGTTCTGGAAACGCTCGGGCAGGCGGAAATCGACAAAAATGGCTTCGATGTCCTCGATGTTGACGATATCAGCGCCGTCTTTCAGATAGTCACCCACATTGACGAGCCGGATGCCGGCAATACCGTCAAATGGTGCAACGATCTTCAGGCGCGCAGCCGTCGCCTTGGCGAGCGACAGCTTGGCCTCTGCTACCTGCAGGTTGGCCGCGCTTTCGTCGAGCGAGCGCTGGCTGATGAAGTTTTGCGCCACCAGTTCCTGGTTGCGCTTCAGGTTCGCCCGCGCAATCGACAGTTCGGCCTGACTTTGCTGCACCTGGGCTAGCGGCAACTGGTCGTCGAACTGCACCAGAACCTGGCCCTTTCGCACGCGCTGGCCATCGGTGAAATTGAGCTGGGTGATGCGACCGCTGACCTCAGGACGCAAAACCACGCCGCGACGCGAGCGCAGGCTGCCCACTGCCTGCGTGTCATCTGACAGTCTTGCAAGTTCCACCTTTGCCGCCTCAACAGCCACCGGCTTCCCGGAGTTGGCGCCGCTCGCACCCTGGCCTGGCGCTACGGCCGATGGTGATGTGGTCCCGGTCCCTTTGGCATCCTGCGATTTGGGTTTCTGCAGCCACCAGGCGGCCCCGGAGGCGACTGCAATGCCGACTACCGCGACCGCTGTGTAAATTGCTTTTGATGCCATGGGGATGAAAACTTGTTATACAAAGAGATACAAACTTCCAATGTAGCAGGACACCACGGCGCGCGCAGCCTTTTTCTGGCCCCTCCGCTGGATAAGCGCGACAGCTTTACAACGGCTTTACCAAACGCCGTACACGAGCGGGCCGGCAAGGATGCTATGTACGCTTATGGTGCAGCCGGAGGCGTGCAATTTCCATGCGATTTTGTGCGGAGCCCATGGCGGTTGTTGCATGCGTTTATGCACATATTCCCGCACCGGCAACAGGCGTGGCCAAGTTTTTTGTTACAAGCGGCCCAAGGCTCGTTCCACGCCCTTGTTGGCTAATGCGTCGGCCCTCTCATTGCCCGGATCGCCAGCATGCCCCTTGACCCAGCGCCAGTCGATTTTGTGGCCGCTTGAGCTGACAAGCGCATCCAGGCGCTGCCACAAGTCCACGTTTTTTACCGGTGCCTTGGCGGCGGTGCGCCAGCCTCGGGCTTTCCAGCCGTGAATCCACTCGGTAATGCCTTTTCGCACGTATTCACTGTCCAGATAGAGCGTCACGCTGCAGGGCCGCTTGAGCGCCGCCAGCGCCTCGATGACGGCGGTCATTTCCATGCGGTTGTTGGTCGTGCCGAGTTCACCGCCGAACAGCTCTTTTTCGGTACCTCCCAGAGCCAGCAGTACGCCCCAGCCGCCTGGCCCGGGATTTCCCTTGCATGCGCCATCGGTATAGATCACCACGTTTTGTGGTTGGGTTGGCGTGCCTGTTTGTATGTCGGTCATGTGTGGTCGAGGATTCAGTAGGCCCCAGGAGGGGCATGTCGGTTGAAAGAAGTTCAGGCAGGTGGGTGCGCACTGGGTGAGCGGGAGAGCGGCTCTTTGTTGGCTATCGCCGCAGGTGCCGCCGCCGACGCCCTGCGCGCCTTCCAAGCGGGTTCCAGGAGGCGGACGCCGCGCACACGCTTGACCGCCGCGAGAAAGTAAACAGCGCCAAAAATAGGCCACCAGCGCTCACCCGCCGCGTCCATCCACTCAAAACGGTCCAGCCAGGCCTGGCTCTTCAGCGCCGGGCGGTAGCAGCCAAAGCGCCCCGACTCTACCTCAAAGTCCAGCAGCCTGAGCCAGTCGCGAAGACGCCAATAGCCAATGAACTCGCCTGTTTTGGGCAGGAACAGGTCGTCATATCCCCAACGCTGATAAATGTGGCCGCGGCGCTGGCGCAGGCCCCACAAGCTGGTCGGGTTGAAGCCGCTGATGACCACCCGTCCCTCGGGAACCAGGACACGGCTGACTTCGCGCAGGCAGGCATGCGGATCGCTGCTCAACTCCAGCGTATGCGGCAATACCACCAGGTCAAGGCTGTTCTCTGGGAATGGCAGCGCGCCTGCATCCGTCAGAAGCGCTGCACGCCGGGAACTTGAACCGGCGAGACCAATCCCACCCGCATCGGAAGGATTGGCGGGACTGGTTACTGGTGGTGTTGACTCCAGTGCCAGCCATTTATGCGGCATGCGGTTGGCTTGCAGGGCATCGAGCTCCGGAAAGCCGAGTTGCAGTGCATGGTAGCCAAAAACGTCACTGACGGCCTGATCAAAATGCGTGCGTTCCCAGTCCAGCAGATAGCTGCCCGGCGGGGTCTTCAGCCAGTCTGTCAAACCTATAATTTCAGAGCTCATCGAGATACCGCATGTTCATCGAAACCACCGCATGTATTTGACCCCAATTCCCGCCTTCGACGACAACTACTTCTGGTTGTTGCATGACGGCAAGCGCGCCCTGGTCGTGGACCCGGGAGATGCCGGGCCAGTGCAGCGCACGCTGGAGCAGCATGCATTGCAACTGGAGTCGATTCTAGTCACGCACCATCATGCGGACCATACGGGCGGCGTCAATGTCCTGCGCGAAGCAACGGGTGCCAAAGTCTATGGCCCAGCTACCGAACGCATTCCGCAGCCTTACCTCCCGCTCAAGGGTGGCGATCTGGCGCGTGCCCTCGACATGGATTTCCAGGTGATTGATGTGCCTGGCCACACGGCCGGCCACATTGCTTATTACGCACAGGGGGTGAACGGCAAACCACTGCTGTTTTGTGGCGATACATTGTTCTCTGGCGGCTGTGGGCGCCTGTTTGAAGGCACGCCGGCGCAAATGCTTTCCTCGCTGGACAAGCTCTCCGCCCTGCCCGGCAATACAGTGGTCTGCTGCGCCCACGAATACACACTGAGCAACCTGCGGTTTGCCATGGCTGTCGAGCCCGACAACGCCGAGCTGGCGGCTTACCTGACTCAATGCACGGCACTTCGCAACCAAAGCCAGCCGACGTTGCCGACATCTATCGCAAAGGAATTGCTGGTTAACCCCTTTTTGCGAACCCGCCAACCCACTATCATGGCAGCTGCCCGGCGCTTTGATGCGTCGGCCCATGACGACAGCACCGTATTTGCCGCCATCCGGCAGTGGAAAAACCAATTCAAATGACGCCCCACGACCACGCCACTGCAGCTTCCAAATTTCCCGTCTTTCCCTGTTTCCGCATTGCTTCATGGGCCTTTGTCCTTGTGACGGCTGTGCTGGCGGGCTGCGCCACGCAATCGCCCGGCTTGCCCAGCGACCCGGTACTGACAACCAGTGGCGGCCCCGCCGCCACCAAACCGCTGTTGCCCAATGGGCCGCTACAGCCCATCACACCAGGGCAGGCAGGATCGCACCAGATCGCATCTACCGAGCCGCCCAAAGAACTCTGGGACCGTATTCGCCGCGGCTTTGCCATGCCGGATCTGCAAAACGAACTGGTGACCGACCGTGAGCAGTGGTATGCCAGCCGGCCCGACTACATCCAGCGCATGACCGAGCGATCCAGCAAATACCTCTTTCACATTGTTGAAGAGCTCGAGCGCCGCCAGATGCCTACCGAACTGGCGCTGCTGCCCTTCATCGAAAGCGCTTTCAACCCACAGGCTGTTTCAAGTGCCAAAGCCGCCGGCATGTGGCAGTTCATGCCTGCCACCGGCAAGTATTTCGACCTGAAGCAAAACGCCTTCCGCGATGACCGCCGCGACGTGCTGGCTTCGACCCGCGCCGCGCTGGACTACCTGCAGAAGCTCCATGGCATGTTTGGCGACTGGCATCTGGCGCTGGCAGCTTACAACTGGGGTGAAGGCAGCGTGGGCCGGGCTATCGCCAAAAACCAGAAGGCAGGCCTTGGCACCAGCTACACCGACCTGAACATGCCGGCCGAAACCCGCCTCTACGTGCCCAAGCTGCAGGCGGTCAAGAACATCGTCGCCAACCCGCCGGCGTTTCGCACCGAGCTGCCGCTGATTGAAAACCATCCTTACTTTCAACAGGTGCTGATCACGCGCGACATCGACGTGGCCCTGGCTGCGCGTCTTGCCGACGTCAAGATTGAGGATTTCAAGGCGCTGAACCCTTCAGCGCATCGCCCTGTCATCCTCGCTGCAGGTACACCCCAGATCCTGCTGCCGTGGGACAACGCCACAGTTTTCCAGCGCAATTTCGAGGCCTACACCCAGGGACAATACGCCAGCTGGACGGCCTGGACAGCCCCCAGCACGATGAACCCGGCCGAGGCGGCACGGCGGACCGGCATGAGCGAAGCCGACCTTCGCGGCGTCAACAACATTCCGCCGCGCATGCTGATCAAGGCAGGCTCTACCCTGCTGGTGCCACGCTCGGCCAAGATCGAAACCGACGTCACCAGCCATATCGCCGACACGGCCCAGGTATCTTTTTCCCCGGAAGTCGTGACCCGGCGAACCACCGTCAAGGCGCGCAAGGGCGAATCAGTGGCTACCATTGCGAAGCGTTACGGCCTGAGCGCTTCCAGCGTTGCCGAATGGAACAACGTCAGCACCTCCAGCGCGTTCAAGCTGGGCCATCAAGTGGTGGTGTACCTTCCAGTCAAAACCCGAAGCGTTTCTGCCGGCCAGGCCCGCAACCGCGGCAACGTCAAAGCCGTCAAGCGCAGTACCGCAAAACCTGTTGTGAAATCGAAAAAGCGCTGAGGCGCCTGGCACGACCAGACGCAAGGCGCGGTGGAGCTACAGCTTCATCGAGCCAACGCCAAACAAGCCGATCAGGCCAATGACGATCAGGTAGATCGCCACGATGTAGTTCAGCAGGCGCGGCATGATCAAGATCAGGATGCCCGCGATCAGGGAAACGAGAGGTCCGATGCTGAGGGAAAGATTCATGGTGATTTCCTTTGTAATATCGACTGCCGGCCCGCTTCAGCCCCGCCCTTTTATCAATCATGAAAGGTAAAAGCCCATGCGGATCCAGCCCTGACTGTACGGAGCCACGCAATTTCAAGCTGTAGGACGACAGGAAGAGTTTTATGTGCGGCCCGCCGCACGCTCACAAGAGGCCGTATGCCGCGCCAAAGACGCTAGAGTTTTTCCGTCTCGCCGCTGCGCGGCTGCCATTTCATGAGGCGTTTTTCCAGCCGGCCCACGATGCTGTCGAGCACCAACGCAAACGCCGTGAGCACCACAATGCCGGCGAACACCGTGTTGACATCAAACGTGCCTTCCGCCTGCAGGATAAGGTAACCCACGCCGCGCGCCGAGCCAAGGTATTCGCCCACCACAGCGCCGACAAACGCCAGGCCTACAGATGTATGCAGGCTGGAGAACACCCAGCTTGTAGCGCTCGGGAGGTAGACGGTACGCAGCAGTTGCCGCTGGTTGGCGCCCAGCATGCGGGCATTGGCCAGCACCACGGGGCTGACTTCCTTCACGCCCTGGTAGACGTTGAAAAACACGATAAAAAACACCAGCGTGACGGCCAGTGCAACCTTGCTCCAGATGCCCAGGCCCAACCACAATGAAAAAATCGGCGCGAGGATCACACGTGGCATCGAGTTGGCTGCCTTGATGTAAGGGTCCAGGATGGCGCTCGCCGTGGGCGCCAGTGCCAGCCATAACCCGCAGGCCAGGCCCAGCACCGTGCCTATGCCGAAAGCCAGCACGGTCTCCAGCAGCGTGGTGCCCAGATGCAAATAAATGTCGGCATTACCGGGCAGCCCGTCGGGAAACAGCGCACCGGGACCGAAGCCGAAAGGCATGAACCAGCTCCAGACGCGGCCCGCCACCTTGATCGGTTCACCGAGGAAAAAAGCAACCTGCTGGTCGCGTGAGGCAAAGTGCCAGGCCAGCAGGATGACGGCCAGCAAACCGATCTGCCAGGCACGCAGGTTGTTTTCGGAAGGTTTGATGTGGCGCCACATAATCAGGCCGCGCGCAGCGCAGGGTCGTCCCAGGCACGCGCAGCTTCCCGGGGGAGCAGAGAACCACACGCAGTGAATGAACGTGTGAGCTTCATTTCTAGGCGGCCTTCTTCAGTTGCTGCGCATAGCCCTTGAGCACTTCATCGCGCAGCACATTCCAGATCTGCGTATGCAATTCCACGAAGCGCGGATGGCTGCGTACTTCCGCAACGTCGCGCGGGCGCGGCAAGTCAATGGCGAATTCACCGATGGGATGCGTGCCCGGGCCTGCCGAAAGCACCACCACACGGTCACTCATCGCAATGGCCTCATCCAGGTCGTGCGTGATGAACAGCACCGCCTTCTTTTTAGCGGCCCACAAGTCCAGCACTTCGTTTTCCATCAGCTGGCGGGTCTGGATGTCCAGCGCACTGAAAGGCTCGTCCATCAAAATGATGTCGGGATCCAGTGCCAATACCTGGGCCAGCGCGGTGCGCTTGCGCATGCCGCCTGAGAGCTGGTGCGGGTAGCGGTCACCGAACTCGCCCAGGCCAACGCGTTCCAGCCAGGCCTGTGCCTGGCGGCGCGCCTCAGCGTCCGGAACACCGCGGTACTGCAGGCCCATCATCACATTGGTGATGGCGCTGCGCCACGGCATCAGGGCTTCGGTCTGGAACATGTAGCCGGCACAGGTGTTAATGCCAGCCAACGGGGCGCCAAAGACTTTCACTTCGCCCGATGAAGGCGCCAACAGGCCGGCACCAATGTTGAGCAAGGTGGATTTACCGCAGCCCGTGGGCCCGACGACCGATACGAACTCACCCGCATTGATGCGCAGCGTCGTGTTGCTGACGGCCGTGTAGCGCTGACCCGCATCGTCACGAGAGCGAAACGTGCAGCTGATGTCGATCAGCTCCAGGGCGTAGGCGTTGTCGGGTTCGCGCATGGCGGGAGCTTACCGCAAGCTGCCGGCACGAGGCAGTTCAACGATGAGAGATTTGGGGCGCGTACGACCGCAGCGGTGGACCTCCTTCTTCACCAGCAGGGGCCGCGGAACCGGCTTTGCCGGGCCGCAGGCGCAGCGCCCCCGAGGGGCTGGAGCCCGCAGCTCCAAGCCTGCCTGCGCAGGCTTGGACGGGCGACAGAGGTGAAGCGTCTCGCGAGCCGCGGCCTGCAAGGCCTCGCGCACTACACAGAGCCGAAGGCGAAGTGAAAAGCGTGGGGGCCAAGATCTACGCCTTGAAGCGCTCCTTCGCCCGGCGCGCGAATTCATTCGTGTAGGTCTTGGCAATATCGATCTTGTCAGCCTTGATGCTCGGATCGAAACTGGCCAGCGCCTTCAGGGCCGTGCGCGCGCCATCGTCAGGAATGATGCCGTCGAGTGAAATCGACTCGCGCACCTTGTTGAACGACGCCAGGTACAGCGCTCGGTCACCCAGCAGGTAGCTCTCCGGTACCGCCTTGATGATGTCACCGGGGCCCGCAGTCTGCAGCCACTTGAGACCGTGCACGATGGCATTGGCCATCGCCTGGCAGGTGTTGGGATTTTTCTGGACGAACTCTGCCGGCGCATACAGGCAGGCGGCCGGCATGGAACCACCAAAAACCTCGATCGTGCCTTTGAGGGTGCGCGTGTCGCTGATGATTTTCACCTCGCCTTTTTGCTCGAGCATGGTCATGACAGGATCGGTATTGCTCATGGCGTCAATCTGGCCCGACCGCAACGCGGTGAGCGCACCTGCCGCCGTGCCGACGCCAATGAAACTCACGTCGCCGGGTTTGAGGCCAGCACGCGACAGCACCAGATTGGCCATCATATTGGTGGATGAACCCGGTGCCGACACCCCTATCCTCTTGCCCTTGAGGTCGGCAACTGTCTTGTAGTTCGGCATGTTTTTGGTTGAAACGCCGAAAGCGATCTGCGGCGCCCTTCCTTGCAGTACGAAGGCCTGGAACATCTGGTTTTTTGACTGGAGGTTGATGGTGTGTTCGAAGGCACCTGAGCAGACGTCGGCGGAGCCGCCCACCACGGCCTGGAGCGCGCGGGCGCCCCCGGCAAAGTCACTGATTTCGATGTCCAGGCCTTCAGCCTTGAAATATCCCAATTGCTCGGAAATGGTCAGGGGCAGGTAATAAAACGCAGCCTTGCCGCCAACCGCCAGCGCAACTTTTGTTTTTTCAAGTTTGGGCTGCGCGCGAAGGGACGGCAGTGCCAGCGCCGCCGCTGCCAGCGCAGTGCCGCCGGCAAAAGTGCGGCGGGAAATCAGGGGTTGGCGATTCATGCGAGCCTCTCTTTTTTTGATGTCACAAGCTTATCGAGGCGTAAAAAAACCCGCATCGGGGTCATCCCGTGCGGGTTTTTACCGAAGCTATTGCTGCGGTTACCAACGGTTACTGCGGCACACCGCAGCGCACCTCAGCGATATCCGCTAAACAGAATGAGGATATTGATAAATAGGGCAGAAACCCAGATGGCCGAGCGGGCTTTGGCCAGGTCAGCGATGTACATCATGATGTAGGCAATGCGCAGCACGACAAAGAGCAACGCCAGGATGTCCAGCCGCGTTTGCCCCGCCTGCAGGAGATGCGCAATGATGACTGCAGCAAAGAAAAAAGGCAGCGCCTCGAATGTGTTGGCCTGGGCGGCATTGGCCCGGCTACGCCAGTCGGTCTGCCGCGCCAGCCATCCGCGTGGATTGTGGTTGTCAAATCCGCCGTCGCGCCGCGGGGTGCTCATCGTGCCGTATTTGGCAATCGCGGCGCAGATGATGGGCATCAAGGCCATGATCAGGACACACCAGTAGGCGATGGTGAAGCGTGCAAATGTCATGGTGGAATCCCTCTCATCTTTCTTCGTTTGTTGGTTGTGGCCCTCGCGGGCGTTTAGTTTTTCAATTTTATTTTTCTGAAACGGGCAAGGCGAAGAACGCCATGCTCACCTGCGGTCCACCAGTGCGTGGGCAATCGTGCCCAGATCCACGTATTCGAGTTCACTGCCCACTGGCACACCGCGCGCCAGGCGCGTCACCTGGACGCCACGGCTTTTCAGCGCCTGTGCAATCACGTGCGCAGTGGCTTCGCCTTCGGCCGTGAAGTTCGTCGCCAGGATGACTTCCTGAACCTCACGCGATGCAGGCGGCAAGGCCTCACCACGCGCATCCTTGGGCACTACACGGTCAAACAACTTCTGCAGGCCGATGTCGTTGGGGCCTATGCCGTCAAGCGGGCTGAGCTTGCCCATGAGCACAAAGTAAAGGCCTTTGTAGGCCAGCGTCCGCTCAAGTGCGGCCTGGTCGGCCGGCGTTTCGACCACGCACAGCTTGCTGCGGTCACGCTGCGGGTTCGCGCAGGTGGTGCACAGCTCCTGCTCGGTCAGCGTGTTGCACAGGGTGCAATGCCGCACGCTGTTGACGGCGTGATCGAGTGCGCGCGCAATCTGCAGAGCGCCAGGCTTGTCGTGCTGCAGCAGATGAAACGCCATGCGCGCTGCCGACTTGGCGCCAACGCCCGGCAGCTTGCGCAGCGCCTGTGTCAGGCCTTCAAGAGCGTTGGAGTCGGCCATGTGGAGGGCAAGCGGTCTGAAATAAATAAATAAATAAAGAAGGCGTAGCGAGCGGGTTCAGGGCAAGGCGCGGGTGTCAGGTCACCGGAATGCACTTAAGGTGCATAAGGATGACCTGATCGGGACCCGCAACGCCGCCATGATCCCGCGCAGTAGCCGTTTAGAAGGGGAGCTTCATCCCGCCGGGCAGGCCGGGCATGCCGGCCGTCAGCTTACCCATTTTTTCCTGGCTGACTTCTTCGGCCTTGCGCACGGCGGCATTGAAGGCCGCTGCCACCAGGTCTTCCAGCATGTCCTTGTCATCGGCCAGCAGGCTGGGGTCGATTTCAACGCGTTTGACGTCGTGCTTGCAGGTCATGGTGACTTTCACCAGGCCGGCGCCCGCCTCAGCCGTGACTTCCACAAATGCCAGTTCTTCCTGGGCCTTCTTGAGGTTGTCCTGCATCGCCTGCGCCTGCTTCATGAGGCCTGCGAGTTGTCCTTTGTTAAACATGGTCTTTTCCTTTAAAACGTTGAATCGGATGTGCTTTTGCGTCGAAAGCGTCGGAAGTATCGAAAGCGTCAAAACGTGAAAATGGGCGTCTGAAATTGCGTCTCGGGAAGATTGACTTTGATCATATCGGCTTGGAAGCCAGCGGCCGGATACTGCCGGGGACAATTTTGGCGCCCCAGTCGCGAATCATGTCCTGCACAAACGGGTCGTTCTGGATCATCTCTTCCGCAGCGCGCTGACGCTCGGCCTGTGCCGCCGCGTTACGGCGTGCAGGGGTGTCGGTGACCGGCCCGACCTCCACCGCAAGCCGCAGCCCGACCTCCCCGAGGTGCGCCTGCAGGGCAGCTTGCAGCTTTTCACGCGCAGCCACCTGGTTCAACGACTCGCGCTCCACCCGAAGCGTCCACAGCCCGGCGGCCTGGCTGCGCAGCTCCGACTGCAAACCGAGCTCGCGCGTCAGCGCTGCCACGGCCTCCGCGGCCACCAGCTGGTTGACGATCTGGCTCCAGTCTTCGCCGAGCGCGACGGGCACCAGCGGCGCGGCAGCAGCCACCGGCGCACCCGGCTGAGGGCGCTGCTGCGGCACCTGCCGCTCCAGGATTGCGACGGAATCCGCTATTGAATTGATAGCTGCTTGCGCCCTATTTACCTGGGCCAAAGGCTGTTTTCGTTCAAATTCCGCGGGCGCGGGTAGTTCTTTTGAAACCTGTGGAGCAGCAGGCAAAGGCCCATCACGCGCAGGTTCACGTACCACGGGCAGCACCTCACGCCGTTCAGGCGCAGGGGCCCGGGCTACCTCAAGCTGCGGCTTTTTTCCGGGCTCGGCGGCACTCCCCACTTTGGCTGGGGTGGAAGCCTGGGGTTTGAAGGCCAGAAGGCGCAGCAACACCATGGTCAGGCCGGCATATTCATCGGGGGCCAGACCCAGCTCCGCGCGGCCATGCAGGCACAGGCTGTAAAGCAGCTGGGTTTCATCGGCAGGCAGTGCCTGGGCCAGCCGGGCCGTCTCGGCGATATCCGGGTCTGCGCCGTCGTCACCCACCCCCATTTCGGGTACGGCCTGCAACACCGCCATGCGCTGCAGTACCGTCGTCATTTCTTCCAGCGTGGAGGCCGCGCTCAAGCCGTTCAGCCGCAACGCTTCGGACGTTTCGACCACGGTCTTGCCATCACCGCGCGCCAGCGCATCAAGCAGGCGATAGACATAACTGCGGTCCACGCTGCCCAGCATGGTGCGAACGCTGGCTTCTTCGAGTTTGCCCGAGCCAAACGCGATGGCTTGGTCCGTCAGCGACAGCGCATCGCGCATGGAGCCCCGCGCCGCCCTGGCCAGCAGGCGCAGGGCCTGTTGCTCGGCCGGAACGTTTTCAATACCCAGCACCTGCGTCAGATGCTCAAGTACCGTCTCAGGCGCCATGGGCCGCAGGTTGAACTGCAGGCAGCGCGACAGCACGGTGGCCGGTACTTTTTGCGGGTCCGTCGTGGCCAGCACGAACTTCAGGTATTCGGGCGGTTCTTCCAGCGTCTTGAGCATGGCGTTGAACGCCGTGTTCGTCAGCATGTGGACCTCGTCGATCATGAAGACCTTGAAGCGGCCGACGACGGGCTTGTAAACGGCCTGCTCCAGAAGCTGCGCAATTTCATCAACGCCCCGGTTGGACGCCGCGTCCAGCTCGGTGTAGTCCACAAAACGCCCGCTGTCGATGTCGGTGCAAGCCTGGCACACGCCGCAGGGGGTGGCCGTGATGCCGCCCTGCCCGTCCGGGCCCAGGCAATTGAGCGACTTGGCCAGGATCCGCGAAATCGTCGTCTTGCCCACGCCCCGCGTACCGGTGAACAGATACGCATGGTGCAAACGCTGGGTCGCCAGCGCATTACCCAGGGCCTGCACCACATGCGACTGCCCCACCATTTCAGAGAAATTTTTGGGACGGTATTTGCGTGCGAGAACGAGATAGGACATCCAGCCATTCTAATTTGCCGTGGATATGGCCCCCACGCTTTTCGCATCGCGTAATGCGCTGCCCCCCGAGGGGACCGCTGCGCCTGCGGTCTGGCAAAGCCAGTCCCGCGACCCCGGCTGGAATGAATACCTAATTCCTGTGCGTCGTCCCCCCCAATATGGGTTACGGCAGAGGGGTCATCCCCAAGTCACTTACAATCATGGGTGACGGGCCTTCCCGCATGGTAAAGCGGCCAACCGGGTCAGGTGGGGAACCAAGCAGCCCTAACTGTGGAGCCAGTGCCGGGGTCAAGGCTCGTCACCTTATTCATCTCAAATCCGCAGTTCTCGCGGGTTTTATGCCTACAGCGGGTTCCCGCTGCGGCTCCGTCTTAGTCAAGCGACGCACGCTCAATCTCCTATGGTTGAGTAGACGGGAACAATTTCAGTCGCGCATCAGCTTATCGACGAGCATTTTTCAACCCAACTAGCAGCGTTGATAGTTGTTTTTTTAACTTTCATTCCGGGATTAACTATGTCCTGGATCCGTTTAGCTACCGATCTATCCGGATTTACAACGAGGACAGATGCATCTCCGGTCGCTCGGCTTCGACCCTTAAGTTGAAGTACACCTTCTCGTTGATTGTGAAATCCACATCGAAGAATAAATTTTGCTTGAAGGTCATCGGGAGGTAACGAATAGCCAATGAAAATGATTGTCTTTGCGGTGCTTAAAACCTCGGTCGTATGCTGCCAAATATGTCTAAAAACGGGTTTGTCAAAGTCCTTGATATAAGTTGGGGGAACCAAAAGCGGAGCGTACTTTCTCGAAATCTTTGAGTTGATCGGCCGTGGGGGAATAAACAGCTCAATAGTATTTGAAGGATCCCCAGCTTCGAATAGCACCTTACGTTTCGACGGGCTGACTTTATTCAGTTCTTTAGTTGAATACCAATTCAGCGATCCATGCGGCTTCAGGATTAGCGGTCCTTCTTTTGCCAGGCTCTTACCCAATCCATAGTGGCGACCTTCGATTTCCTCACCAAAAAGTTCATGGTCAAGTAGAAGGTCCCAATTAAAAGTGACTACAGCAGCATTCTGTTGCCTCACGATCTCCACAAACTTCTTCAACCATTTCGTTTTTCTGGCCGGTTTATACAGTTCATGAAACCAATGCGCAACCGTATTGAGCAATGCGGCTCTAGTTTCCTGTAACTGCTCCGCTTTGAAATTTCCAGGATACCGTCGACTACCGGCATACAGGTCAGCGTTAACTTTCATTTCCGTCAGCAATTGCTCGATAGGGGGGTAGCTCTCGGGGTTATCGACATCAAAATTCGGGTGATGAAACTTAATGATTTTGGCGAGGGAATTCCTATCTGTTAATGCAATCCGGCCCCAGGCCTCTGATAACAAACTACTCGTCAGAGGATAGCCACATCCCTTGGAAAAGCCGGCACCTAAAACATAAACGGTTTCCCGAATTCGATTCACCAAGTTAGTCTCCAATTTCGTTAAAAATATCAGCAACACCCCAGCGGCGTAGAGATAGTTTCGAAAAAAGTATCGCCGGGAGATCACAACGATCTTTCAGCAGCGATTGAAGTGGGAGATCCACCAAATCTCTGTCGAAGACATCGGAAACCTTTTTACTATTGTCGACCGAGATCGGGTTAGGAAAAGCTCGATGGAGTATGACGAGGCCCTGAAGGACTATCGAGTTGAGTACTCTTAGTGCTGAACAGGCCGCTCGAAGCGTTCTAAAAATGTCCCAAGGATCGGCTTGAAATTCCAAGGGCCGTGCAGTTACCTAGCTTCGTCAAGACTGACTTCCTCTGACTGCAACTGCCAGACCGCAGCCTCATCAACTCTGCCGCTGCAGCTCAACATACCGAAGCAGCCCCTCACAAGCATCCTCCACCAGATCAAGCACATGCTCAAACCCATCCTTACCGCCGTAGTAAGGATCAGGCACGACCGGGCTGTCATGCTTCAGACAGAACTCGGTCAGCCTGCGCACCTTGCCGAGGTGTTCAGCCGGACACTCTTCCTGAATCAAGGCCAGGTTGTCCCAGTCCATGGCCAGGATCAAGTCGTGGCGCTCAAAATCCGGATCTGAAATTTGCCGGGCTCTCAGGGCTGACAGGTCATAGCCGCGCTTGACGGCGTGGGCTTGTGAGCGTTCGTCGGGCGGGTTGCCGGGATGGTAGTTGTGGGTACCGGCGGAGTCGACCTGAATGTGATCAGCCAGCCCGCGTTCGATGACTTTTTGCTGGAAAACGCCATGGGCCGTGGGGCTGCGGCAAATGTTTCCCATGCAGACAAAAAGGATGGAATAGGGTTTCATGTGATGAAGGGCTTGGGCGCGCTTGCCTTGGTGAGGCTAAAAAAGAGCGGCCCTGGGGCGGTCAGAACCATTGTAGGTTTGGCCGCTGGGCCAGCCGCTCAGGGCCGCCAGTAGGCCGGATTACCCATAGCCACGCCCGCCCCATCCGTATACAGTGGCCTGAACGGAGACAACAATGCCATGTTGATGACCTGCATAGGAGGCCCGCTTCACGGGCTGCAAGTGGGCCTTCCCGACGATGCACAGGTGTATGAGATGGAAGGCGTCAAGCCGCGCGCACGTTATTTGCGGCAGGGTCCGCTGCAGCACTACGATCCGGGTGCCGGCCATGTCGGGTCCGTGGCCTTCTTCGCGCTGAGCTCTCTGGGCAGGATGGAAGTGACCGATCTCATCATCGCCCACCTGGAAGCTTTCCGGATGCGGCACAGCCAGGCACCCGAGGTAACTCCCGCAGAAACATTCGGCTCACTAGCCCGATGAAGACTCAGACACTGAGAGCCTGAGAGACTAAAACTGGCTGGGGATTCTGCTTCGTCACCCAATTCATCGGGGGCACAATTCGCCCGATGACCGGCCGGACTACCGGCTCACCTCTTCAACTGCCTCGGTGGTCTGCAGTGCGTGAACGGCGATCTGTGCGGACATCAGCGCCAGCGACGCCAGCGGATAAGTGCCGCTGATGATGCCCCTGAAGGCGACCTCTGCCGCCACGGCGTCCTGGCCCAGGCCTTCGGTGGCTGCAATGATGCACTCTTCAATACCGCCCAGCCCGGCGTCGCCGAACAGGTCTTCGCCTTCGTAAGTCACGCGGTATTCGTACTGGGCCTTGTCAAACGAGTCAATGTTAAAACGGACGATCATGACGGGCCTTTCGCTCAACTGCGGATGATCTAAAAAAGTATTGCTACGAAATCAATAGCTGCTTGCGCACGTTTTTATGGGGCTACAGGCCAAAATGGCTTAAAACGCCCTGCCCGGCAACGCGGCCGCTGGCAAAGCAGGCAGTGAGAAGGTAGCCGCCTGTGGGCGCTTCCCAATCCAGCATTTCACCGGCGCAAAACACCGGCTGGGCTGTGCCGCCCGGCTTGACGAGTTGCAGCTGCGCACTCAGGCCCTCAAACATCACGCCGCCTGCGGTGCTGATGGCCTCGTCGATTGGCCTGGCCGCCGTGACGCGCACCGGCAGCGCCTTGATGCCGGCTGCCAGCCGCACCGGATCGGCGATGGCGTCCTTGCCCAGCAGCTCATACAACATCGCGGCCTTGATGCCATCCAGGTTCAGGCGGCTCTTGAGGTGGCTGGACAGCGAGCGTGAGCCGCGCGGGTGGCGCACTTCCACCAGCACCTGCTCGGGCGTCTTGCCGGGCAACAGATCGAGCAGGAAAGTGGCGCTGCCGTGTTCAGCGATCTCGTCGCGCAGCAGGCTTGAAGCGGCATACACCAGGCTCCCCTCCACGCCCGTGGCGGTGGCAATGAATTCGCCTTTACGGCTAAAGCTGCGGCCGCGTGAATCCGTAAAACTGATGGCCACGGACTTGAAAGGCTGGCCGGCAAAACGGCTGGCGAAATGCTCCGTCCAACCAACCTGCGGCTGGGGGCTTTTGCCTGTGAGTTCCTGCAGGAATTCGCGGCGTGTTTCGCCGGCGTCGGCTACGGCTTCTTCCAGCTGCGCCGGGCTGTCCGGCCGCGCTGCCACATCGAAGCCGCAGTTGGAAGGTAACAGCGGCGCCACGGCGACGCCGCGTTCGGCAAGCAAGGGCACCCAGGCGCCATCAGAACCCAGCCGGGCCCAGCTGCCACCACCCAAGGCCAGCACCACGGCGTCGGCTTGTGCCAGCACTTCGCCAGTGGGCGTGGAAAACTTCAGCGCACCGTCATCCGCCCAGCCCAGCCAGCGGTGCCGCATGGAAAACTGCACGCCGGCCACACGCAGACGGTGCAACCAGGCGCGCAGCAACGGCGCGGCTTTCATGTCCTTCGGAAACACGCGGCCGGAACTGCCCACAAAAGTCTCCACGCCCAGCGCTTCCGCCCAGGTGCGCAGCTGCGCCGGGCCGAATGCCGCCAGCAGCGGCGCCAGCTGCGCAGCGCGCTCTCCGTAGCGGCGCAGAAATGCCTCCGGCTCTTCGGAATGCGTGAGGTTGAGCCCGCCAATTCCTGCCAGCAAAAACTTGCGGCCCACCGAAGGCATGGCGTCATACACCTCGACCTTCACAGCCGCGCCGGCGGCAGCCAGCACCTCGGCGGCCATCAGGCCGGCCGGGCCGCCGCCTATGACGGCAACACGCAGGGAGCCGGAAGCCGGCAGTTTCACGGAAAGCGCTGAATCGTTCAAAAGGTGTTCCGTCTACTCGCAGGGGCGAGTATTTATGGGTAGGGACTAAGGTCAGGAGCCCGGGGTTCCTGAAAGATATCTCTTCTCAGGGGAACTGTTCGCTCTGTTTTTGATAGCTGTTTGCGCTTTTTTATTGGGATTCAGGGCAAAACGCTTAAAACCATGGAGTCGCAAAGGTCCGCCCCCGGCGGTCTTACCGCCCAATTATCACAGGCGGCACATTGCGGGCACCTACTCTGCCGACATGGCCGCGTGAATGCGATGTGTGCGATCAGGAAACTTCGACCACAGTTCCCCGCCCTGTCAGGAAAGCCGCCTTCACCGGCGCGCCCGGGTAGATCCGCTGGACGGCCGCCCGGTAAGCCTGCAGCTGCGCCACCAGTGCGGGCTGGAGCTCCGGCGCCACGGCCGATTTGTAGTCGAGCACCCACCAGTGGCCCCTATGGCCTGCGTCCTTGCGCTGCACCAGGCGGTCCAGGCGCAAGGCCTGGCCCGCGTAGACCAGGTCAACTTCATTGCCGTGCCAGGCCACGGTTTCCGGGTTCCAGGCCCAGGCGCCTTCACCCGCCAGGATGCGCCTGGCCAGCGCGGCCGCCTCGGCTGCCTGCGCCGGGCTCAGGCGGAACTCGCGCGCCACGGCCTTGACCTGCGGGTCTGACACGGTACCGCCCCATTCCAGCAAGCGATGCATGGCCTTGCCGATGCGCGCCTTCAGCGAGTCTTCATCCACCCGCTCCACGGCAGGCGCTGCGGGCGCCAGCGCTTCGGGCAAGGCCGGCAGTTCGGGCAGGTAGAACACACCGGCGTCCGCCGCATCGAGATGGGCGGCTGCAGATTCTTCCGCTACCGGCGCAGGCAGCTCGCCCACCAGCGCGTGCAGGCGCTGCCACCAGCTCTCGGTGGTCACGCGGTGCGGCTCGATGGAAGAAATCACCAGCGTATGGCGGGCGCGCGTCAGCGCCACATACAGGGCGTTGAGTTCTTCGCGCTTGCGGGCGGCCTGCTCACTGGCCAGCGTCTCGGCAGCGCAGGCGGGCGGGCGGCTTTCGCTGACCAGGAAAACAAACTTGCGCGGCTCGGTCGCCTCGCCGGGCCAGTCGACCAGCACACCCATGCTGTCGGCGTTGCGTTCGACGGTGTCGGTGTCCAGCAGCAGCACGGCTTCGGCTTCCAGGCCTTTGGCGCCGTGGATAGTCAGTAACCGGACGGCCTCAGTGCTGACCGCTGCCGGCGCCTGGGTGCCACCGGCCTTGAGCGCGCGCACAAAACCGTAGGGCGTGGCGTAACGTCCGCCGTCGAGTGCCAGCGACACCCCCAGCAACGCACGCAAGTTGGCCAGCACCGCACTGCGCTGCGCCGCCGGGGCCGCAGCGCCAAAACGCGCCAGCACATCACCGTCGTCATAAATGCCCTGCAGCGCATCGTGGGGCGGCAGGCGGTCCAGCCAGCTTTTCCATTTGGCCAAAACAGGCCCCAGCCCTTTCAGGTCGGGCGCCAACAGCTCCTCTTTTTGTAGCAGGCCGTACCAGGGCTGGTGGTGCTCACGCTGCAGCAGCGCCAGTTGCACCAGGCTTTCATCGGTCAGCCCGAACAGCGGCGAGCGCAACGCGCGTGCCAGTGACAGGTCGTGCTGCGGCGACACCAGCACGTCGAGCAGCGCCACCATGTCCTGCACTTCGCAGCAGGCGATCAGCTCGGTTTTCTCGCCCACTTGTGCCGGGATGTGCAGCGCACGCAGCTCGTCCTGCAGCGGCAGCAGGCCGGCGCGTTTGCGTGAGAGGACCATCACGTCCTGGGGACGCAACCCGGCTGCGACCTGTTCCGAGATCCAGGCGGCGGCCTGACGGGCCTCACGCGTGCGCAAGGTTTCCTCGGGCAGCTCGCGCGGCGTGGTGAGGCTGTCGCGCCAGCCGGCGGCCAGCGGCGAGGCTTCCTCTTCATCCTTGTTACGCGCAATGGGCGGAAGCCGGCCCACAGCGCCGGCCAGGCCAGACGCCGTGGTGTGTTCCCGAAAGCCGTCATAGCCGTCGGCCTCTCGTGCCGTGACCATGGCCGAGTTGACCGTGTCGATCACGGCTTCGGCATTGCGCCGCGTATGGTCGCAGCTGAGCAAGTCACCGCCCAGGCCGTGCACCACAAAAGCCTGCGCAGCGCGGAACACCTGCGGCTCGGCGCGGCGGAAGCGGTAAATGCTTTGCTTCGGGTCGCCCACCAGGAACACGCTGGGCGCCGTGCCCGCCCCCGAATAGCCGATGAGCCAGGCATAAAGCGCCTGCCACTGCAGCGGGTTGGTGTCCTGGAATTCGTCGATCATCAGATGCCGGATGCGCGCATCCAGCCGCTCCTGCACCCAGCCCGAGAGCACCGGGTCGGCCAGCATCAGCAGCGCGGCGCGCTCGACGTCGTTCATGTCGACCCAGCCGCGGTCGCGCTTCAATGCGGTGAACTGGGCGATCAGCACCCGCGTCAGCCGCGCCATGCGCTGCTGGTACAGCCAGGCGTCATGCTGCTGGCGGGCCGCCACCACGCGCAGCACCAGATCCTGCGCAATGCGAACCTGCTCGATGCCAACGATTTTTTCGCCGAACTTGCGTGGCGTGCCCTTCTCGGTCAGCAGGGCCGCGATCGCCGCCGGGAAATCACCCGCCGTCAACGCTTGTTCCAGCTCCACCCCTTTGGCTGAAAACGTCGGTGCGCTCGCGCGGCCCAGCGCGATGGCGGCGTCTCTCAGCGTTTGCCGGTGAAAGCGGTTGGTGCTGAGCAGTTCCTCCGGCTCGTCCAAGCCGCCAAATTCGGTGAACTGCGCACTGAAGGCTTGCACCGAGGTGTCGATCACGCCCTTTTCATCAGCCAGCGTGAATTCGGTGCGTTTGTCGAGCGCGGCCTGCAAGGCCTTGTCGGCCTGGAAGCGGCCGTACGCCAGCACCACGGCTTCGAAGTCGGCTTTGAGCGATGCATCAGCCGCGACCGCCGCATAAAACCGCCGCCACACCAGCGCGCGCGCCGGCGCATCGTCTTCCAGCAGCTCGTAATTCACCGGCAGCTCCAGGCGCTGCAGCACCGCCACCGGTGCGCTGCGCAGCAGGGCTGCAAACCAGCTGTGGAAGGTGCGGATCTGAACGGATCGGCCGCTGGCCAGGATGGAGCGGTACAAATTTGATAGCTGCTCGCGCACGGCCTGTGCGGACTTCAGGCCTTTTTGGCTTGAAAAATCGACCCTGACGCCGCGCATTTCCAGCTCGCGCTGCAGGGTTTCGTCATCGGCGTGGGCAAACGCCTTGAGCCAGTCGTCCAGGCGCTCACGCATTTCGCCGGCGGCTTTTTTGGTGAAGGTGATCGCCAGGATCTCATGCGGCAAGACTTGTTGCCCCGGTGCGGCTGTGGCCCCGTCAAGCAAGGCACGCACAATGCGCGACACCAGCATCCAGGTCTTGCCGGCGCCGGCGCAGGCCTCGACAGCGACACTGCGACGCGGGTCGCAGGCGATGGCGTAGAAGGCGTCGGCGGAAAGCGGCTCACCGTTGCATTCGTAGGCGGCGGCGTGGGCGATCTTCATAGTCCGCTCCTCGCGATGGGCCCAGATCTCCCACACCAGCATGAGCCGCGGAACCGGCTTTGCCGGGCCGCAGGGCGGGCGGCCCCCTCGGGGGGCAGCGTATTACACGGAGTGAAAAGCGTGGGGGCTTTATTCATCCAGGCTCCAGAAATCCTTGCGGCAGAGTCCTCGAGCGGCGCAGTAATCGCAGGCCTTGCCCTCACCCAGCGCCGGCAGCGCCGCGCCGCGCGAAATACGCGCCATATCGGTCAGGATGCTGTCGATCAGTTCGTCGCGCAGGCCAACGATGTCGGGCTGCTCATAGGTCTTGGTGGGTTCTTTTTCGCCGAGGTTGACGTAGGCTGCGGCCAAAGTGTCGTCGCTCATCAGGGCCGCATAAAACGCCAGTTGCGTGTCTTCCTGGCCGTTCTTGATGCGCTCGCTCGTGGTCGTGCGCGGCTCGGTCTTGTAGTCGATCACCAGGGCGTGCCCGTCGGGCTGGCGGTCAACGCGGTCCAACTGGCCGAGCAGCGTGAGCGTGCCGACGGGTACTTCGCGCCAGACCTCGGCCTCTTCAAATACCGCACCGGCGGCTTCATGCTCGGCCAGCCATTTCAGGTAGCCCTCGCGCACGCCGGGCCAGGCCGCGGCAAAAGGCAAAAACTCGCTGTCGCTGAGCGCCAGCTCCTGCGTGGCACGCTCCGCCGCTATATTTATCATAGCTACCCGCGCTGATACATCAGGGGTTGGCGCCGCTTTGAGTGCCTCATGAAAATGCCGCAACAGGCTGTGCAGCCAGTTGCCGAAGTCTCGCTTGCCCAGTTCGCTCTCAAGCTCTTCGGGCTCCTGCAGCCGGAGCTGGCGCAGCGCAAAAAAGCGATAAGGGCAACGGCGCAGGTCTTCATAGGCGCTGGCGGAGAGCCGGCTGACGGGCAAGGCTTCGCCGGTCGGAAACGGATGCGGGGTGGGCTGGATCGCCACGGCACGCAGGCTGCGGGGGTCGGTGGCCATGTCCTGCGCAACGTCCCCGCCCTGGTTGTCGCGCTGGTCCAGCAGCAGCTCCTGCACAAAGCCGCTGGGGATCAGGTGCTCGCCGGACTCACTGGTGCGCCAGAGCACATCGAGATGCGGCATGTGCAGGGCATAGTGCCAAGCCTGGCGCTGGGCGGCGGCAAGTATCTCCCGCGATGGCAGGCCCAGCAGCTCGCGCTGGCCTGGCGTCCAGGGGCCGGCAGGTTCCGGCGATACCGGCAGGCGGATTTCATCGCAACCCGGCAACACCACGGCTTGCATGGGCCGGCCCAGCAGTTGCGGCAGCGGCAAGATGACGACTTGTTCTGCAGGCGGGTGCACGGGGGAAAATTTGCCGCCTTCCAGTGCCTGGTTGGCCCACTGCGTGAAGTCATGCAGCCGCATCACTGGCGAGGTTTCAAACTCGGCTTCGGCGCCTTCGTGCAGGCGCAGCACGTCCAGCACCGTCTGCCCGGCTTCGTCCTGCGCCAGCGCATCCCACTGCCCGGCGGATTGCAAGAGGGCGCGCAGGTCTCGCAACCACATCGCAAGGGGGCGAGCCCTACTGAAAGGGCTGCGCAGTGCGTTCACTTCGCGCGCCAGTGGGCCTGTTGCGGCAAACACGGGCGGCAGGACGTCTTCTTCGGGAAAATCCGGCAGGTCGCGCCAGGCGCGCACACCTGTTTTGCGCAATTCCGTTTCGGCAGCGGTAACCAAAGCGGTGTCAAATGCGGGTGCGTTTTTCAGCCAGTCCAGCACGGCATCGGTCGATGCGTCCCAGGGCATGGCGCGCAGCAGGCTCATCAGGCTGGCGGCAGCGCGGGTCGTCGAAAGCTTCCAGCCAGTTTCATCGCGCATGGCGATGCCGCGCTCGGCCAGCATGGCGCCGACACGGCGTGTCAACTGCCGGTCTTGTGCAATCAGCGCAACCGGGCTGCGGCCTTGCGCCAGGTGTGCCAGCACGCAGGCGGCAGCGCGGCCGGCTTCATCTTCAGCGTCTTGGGCAATGTGAAGCGCGGGTGGCTCCGCCGGCCCTTCCAGTGAGAGGCACAACGGGATGGAAACCGACCGGTCGCCGAAATGTGTCTTGAGGGCTTCGGTGAGCGAGTCGGCCTGGAAGCCTTCGAGCACGGCGAACAGCTGCGGTTTCGCCTGGAAAAGCCGGTCCGTCGGATAGGCGGACGCCGCTGCCCAGGCCAGCGCAATGCGCCCCACGGCAGCCTCAAGCGCCAGCACCGGTGAATCAAGACCCGCGCCCAGCGTCACCGCCAGGCGCTCGCTCCAGGCGCGGCGCCCGGACGGCACCACGGCAGCAGCCACACCGCCCAGGCTCCAGGCCGCCTCGACCAGCCGGCCAGCCAGCGCATCCTGCTGGGCGCCCAGGCCGGCCCGGCCCAGCAGTGAGGCAGCGGTCAGCATGTCGACCGCCACATCCATGCGCAGATCGTCGCCCGAAGGTACATAAAGGCCCAGCGTGCCGCCCAGGCCGCTGGCCCAGTTCATGGTGGTTTCAAAACGCGGAACGAAAAATGTCTCACCCGCCTGCGCAGCCCAGGCACGGCGCGCCTGCTGGATCAGCTGGGCATAGGGCAGCAGCACCACCACCTCTGCCGGATGGGCGCCGCGCATTTGCAAGACTTCCTTGAGCCGGCCCATGGCCTGATGCCAGCACAGCGCATCGGGTGCGAACAATGCGGCATCAGAGGTCGGTACAAGTGACATACAAAGGGTTTGGGAAGGGAGCTCGCCAGGAAAAGATATGGCCCGGAAGCCGCAAATTGAATAATTGCTATCGGGGCCATAGCCCCCGCGCCGCCGACCCGGCCACTTGCTTTCTGCCACAATGACTGTAACTTTAGCTGTACCGTATCGTAACCATCCTAACCAGACAAAAGGAGCCGCCATGGCGAGCGAACTGATCAAACATACCACCGATGCCACCTTCGAAGCCGATGTGCTGCAAGCCTCCAAACCCGTTCTGGTGGACTACTGGGCTGAGTGGTGCGGCCCGTGCAAGATGATCGCGCCGATTCTGGACGAAGTGGCCACCGGTTACGACGGCCGCCTGCAGATTGCCAAGATGAATGTGGACGAGAACCGCGACATCCCCGCCAAGTTCGGCATCCGCGGCATCCCCACCCTGATGCTGTTCAAGGACGGCCAACTGGCCGCCACCAAGGTCGGCGCCATGAGCAAGGCCCAGCTGACCGCATTTATCGACCAGCAGCTGGCCTGAGCCTTTTTCGCGCCGGAAGGGAGGCACCGGCGCATCGCCACCTGCCGCCCGGCGCCAGCCCCCGGCTGCTGGCCGGACGCAGGAAAACAGCCTTGATTTCCTGCATGGATTTCCTGTCATAATGTGTTTTATTCACCAGGCGGCACTCACTGTCTGGTTCGAGTTCACGGTTTGTAAGCCATCTTCTGCGGCTTCTTTTCAAACCTCCCCCGTTTCCATCAATGAACTCCGCAAGGAGTAACCCCATGCACTTAAACGAACTCAAGGCACTGCACGTGTCTGAAGTCCTCAAGCAGGCCGAAGCCCTTGAGATCGAAAACGTCGGCCGCATGCGCAAGCAGGAGCTGATGTTCGCCATCATCAAAAAACGGGCAAAAACCGGTGAAACCATCGTGGCCGACGGTGTGCTGGAAGTGCTTCCTGATGGTTTCGGCTTTCTCCGCGCCCCGGACTCGAGCTACACCGCCTCGACCGACGACATCTATATCAGCCCCAGCCAGATCCGCCGCTTCAACCTGCATACCGGCGACATGATTGAAGGCGAAGTGCGTACCCCCAAGGATGGCGAACGCTACTTTGCACTGAACAAGCTAGACAAGGTCAACGACGGCCTGCCCGAAGACAACAAGCACAAGGTCATGTTCGAGAACTTGACCCCGCTGTTTCCGCGCGAGCAGTTCAAGCTTGAACGCGACATCAAGGGCGAAGAAAATCTGACCAGCCGCATCATCGACATCGTCTCGCCCATCGGCAAGGGCCAGCGCGCCCTTCTGGTCGCGCCGCCCAAGTCCGGCAAGACCGTGATGATGCAGAACATCGCCCACGCCATCACCGCCAACTACCCTGAAGTGGTCATGATGGTGCTGCTGGTCGACGAGCGCCCTGAAGAAGTGACCGAAATGCAGCGCAGCGTTCGCGGCGAAGTGATTTCTTCCACCTTCGACGAACCCGCCGCGCGCCACGTGCACGTGGCCGAAATGGTGATCGAGCGCGCCAAACGCCTGGTCGAACTCGGCAAGGACGTCGTCATCCTGCTGGACTCCATCACCCGCCTGGCACGCGCCTACAACAACGTGCTGCCTTCATCAGGCAAGGTGCTGACCGGCGGTGTGGACGCCAATGCGCTGCAGCGCCCCAAGCGCTTTTTCGGCGCTGCCCGCAATATTGAAGAAGGCGGCAGCCTGACCATCATCGGCACCGCCCTGGTCGACACCGGCAGCCGTATGGACGAAGTGATCTTTGAAGAGTTCAAAGGCACCGGCAACTGCGAAATCCACCTGGACCGCCGCCTGTACGAAAAGCGCGTGTTCCCGGCGATTCACCTCAACCGCAGCGGCACCCGCAAGGAAGAGCTGCTACTCGCACCCGAAATCCTCCAAAAATCGCGGATTTTGCGTCAATTCATGTACAACATGGATGAAATCGAGTCCATGGAGCTCATGCTCAAGAACATGAAAGCCACGAAGAACAATCATGAGTTCTTCGACATGATGCGAAGGGGTGGTTAGCCCCCACGCTTTTCACTTCGTGTAATGCGCTGCCCCCCCGAGGGGGCGCTGCGCCTGCGGCCCGGCAAAGCCGGTTCCGCGGCCCCGGCTGGAAAAGATAGAGCCCCCACGCTCGTCACTTCGTGTACTCGCTGCCCCCCGAGGGGGCGCTGCGCCTGCGGCCCGGCAAAGCCGGTTCCGCGGCCCCGGCTGGGTTAAGCCCAGTTCTTCACTCCCTCTCAGCGCTGTTTTAGATACAAAATCGGCTTTCACAAGGCCAAAAGTGCGCTAAGTGGTTGATTTCATGCCATAATGTGCGGCTTAGCGGAAAGTGCCCAGGACTGGCTTGTGTGGCTCCCGCAACGAATAAGGAAGATCATGAAAGAAGGCATTCACCCCAATTACCGCGAAGTTTGTTTCCTGGACCTGTCCAACAACTTCAAGTTCGTGACCCGCTCATGCGTCAACACCAAAGAAATGGTGACCATGGATGATGGCCGCGAATTGCCCCTGTACAAGCTCGATACGTCCAGCGAATCGCACCCCTTCTACACCGGCACGCAAAAATCCGTCGACAACATGGGCGGCCGCGTCGAGAAATTCCGCAACCGTTTCGGCAAGACCGCTGCCAAAGAGGCCGCGAAGTAAGCTGCCGGATAAGCTGCGAAACTCTCGCAAGCCTGCAAGAAGCAGCCTGAATTTCAGGCTGCTTTTTTTTCGGCAAAATTTGCCGCATGCCGCAAAGCTCCGCTTCCAGGTTTGACGCAAAATCACCGATGGGTTGCAGTATGTGACCTGAGCATCTTGCAACCCGACTTGCCATTTCCGCTTTTCCCGGACCCCTATCGTTTTGAACAAACCCTCTCCTGCCATCATTGCCCAGTCGGCCGTGCGCCGCCTGCCGCGACTTGCGCTGCTGCTGTTCTGCGCGGCCTATGTGCTACCGGGCTTCCTGGGTCGCGGGCCTTGGAAAAACGAGGATATCGCTGCCTTCGGCGTGATGCGCGAACTGGCCTCCACGGTAGCCAACTGGCTGCAGCCCCAGTTACTGGGCCGGGCCACCGAGTTCGATGCACTTGTGCCCTATTGGCTAGGCGCAATCGCGATCAAATGGTTGCCCTTCCTGGATTCAGCCCTGGCGGTGCGGATTCCGTTTGTCGGGCTGCTGGTGTTGACGCTACTGGCCACGTGGTACGCCGTTTACTACCTGGCCCGCAGCCCGCAGGCCCAGCCGGTTGCCTTTGCATTCGGTGGCGAAGCCAGTCCAGTGGACTATGCCCGGGCGATCGCCGATGCGGGCCTGCTGGCGCTGATCGCCAGTCTGGGTCTCGCGCAACTTTCTCATGAAACCACGCCAGCGTTGGCGCAGCTGGGCTTCACTGCACTGGCGTTCTACGCCATGGCGGCCAGCCCTTATCGCCGTGCTACCAAGATATTGGGGCCTGCCTTAGGTTTGCTGGTCGGTCTTGGCGGGCTGGCCTTGAGCGGCGCCCCCACCCTGGCCCTTCTGCTCGGCGCGGGGGGTGCCCTAGTGGAGTGGACCCATATGCGCTGGGGCACCGGCCAGGCCGATCCTGCTGCCAGGCAACAGTCCTGGCACTGGGTACTGCTGATCACCGCCATCACGCTCCTCGTGTCGTTGCTCGCGTATGGACTGGACTTGTGGCGGTGGCGCATTCGCTTGCCTGGCACCGACGAACAATCTGCCTGGAAAGATTTTCGCAGTCTGGGCCGCCTGTTGCTGTGGTTCACCTGGCCTGCCTGGCCGCTGGCGATGTGGACGCTCTACCGCTGGCGCCGACAACTGGCCAGCCGCCATGTCGCACTGCCGCTGTGGTTTGCCGCCATGGCAGTAGCGGCCACATTGACCACCACCGCCTCCGACCGCAGCCTGCTGCTGAGCCTGCCGCCGTTGGCTGCGCTGGCTGCTTTCGCACTGCCCACACTCAAGCGCAGCGTAGCCTCGCTGATCGACTGGTTCACACTGCTGTTTTTTACGGGTTGCGGCATCATCATCTGGGTGGTGTGGATCGCCATGCAAACTGGGGTACCGCGGCAACCGGCGGCCAATGTGGCCAAACTGGCGCCCGGTTTCGAACCCAGCTTTTCATGGTTTGCCTTCATGGTGGCTCTCATTGCTACGCTGGCCTGGGCCTGGCTCGTCAAATGGCGGGCCGCCGCGCAGCGCGCGGCCGTGTGGAAGTCACTGGTGCTGCCAGCCGGCGGCGCCACCCTTTGCTGGCTGCTGCTGATGACTCTGTGGATGCCGCTACTGGACTATGCGCGCAGCTTTGCCCCCATTTCGCGCCAAATTGCCAGTCTGGTCGACAAAAACGCCTGTGTTGAAATTTACGGCGTAGGTAGCGCACAGGCCGCCGCGCTGCAATATCACGGCGGTCTCGAGCTCAAGCAGGCTGGTACACAGGCAAACTGCCCTTACCTGGTCGTGGATGTTGAAGCCCAGCCAACCCTCAGCCGCGTCGTCAATTTGCCTGACTGGGCCTTTCAGGCGACAGTGCGCCGCCCTACGGACAAGACTGAAAATGTCCTTTTGTACAAGCGCGTGACCTTTCACCGCCCGAATCCAAGCACCAGCCCTTGAGCGAACTCAAAGTCATCAGCCAGCACGCGGGCACGGTGCTTGTCGGACAGCTGGCCGTGATGGCTTTCGGCGTGGCCGACACGGTGATTGCAGGCCGCTACAGCGATGAGGCGCTGGCCGCGCTGTCGGTAGGTTCGGCGCTTTATATCAGCGTTTATGTAGGCCTGATCGGCATTGTTCAGGCGCTCCTGCCCATCTGGGCCGAGATGCTGGGCGCACGCCGGCATGAGGCGGTTGGGCGCTCATTGCGCCAAAGCATGTACCTGTGCGGCTTTGTTGTCGTGGCGGGCATGGCCGCGTTGCTGTTTCCCGGCCCCCTGCTTCGCTGGGCGCAGGTGCCCGAACTGATGCGTGAAGAAGTGCAGCAGTACCTGACGGTGCTGGCTTTTGCATTTGCACCCTCGCTGCTCTTTCGTATCTACAGCACTTTTAACCAGGCGCTGGGTAAGCCGCTTCTCGTGACCTGGCTCCAGGTAGGCGCGTTGCTGGTCAAGATCCCGCTGTCAATCTGGCTGGTGGCCGGCGGCGCCGGCGTGGACCCTATGGGTGCTGTGGGTTGTGCGTGGGCCACGCTGATTGTGAACTACCTGCTGCTGGCCCTGGTCATGCTGATGTTGCGCACACAGGCCCTGTACCAACCCTATCGCATCTGGAGGCGCATGGAACGCCCGGATTGGTCGCAAATAGGGCATTTCGCCAGGCTCGGTATTCCGGGCGGCCTGGCTTATCTCGTGGAAGTGACATCGTTCACTTTGATGGCACTTTTCATCGCCCGCCTTGGCACCGTCGCGTCTGCCAGTCACCAGATTGCGTCCAGTGTGGCGGCAGTGCTCTACATGATGCCGCTGTCGATGGCAATTGCCTGCAGCGCGCGCGTGTCTTTCTGGATAGGCGCGGGCCGGCCGGATTACGCAAAACGCGTGGTGCTGCTGGGATTAAAACTCACAGGGCTCGCGGCGCTAGCGCTCGGGACCGTGATTTCAATGGCTGGTCCGTTGCTGGCAAGCTGGTACTCCGGCAATCCGGAAATAGTCGCGCTGGCCTCCGCGTTGCTGGTGTGGGTGGCGTTTTACCACGTTGCCGACGCAATCCAAGCCTTGACAGCCTTCTTGCTGCGCTGCTACCGCATCACCCTTGCACCGCTGGCTCTTTATGGCGTGCTGCTGTGGGGCCTCGGGCTGTTGGGTGGCTATCGCTTGACCTACGGTGGTATGGCAGGCCAGGCTGCCACCCAGTCGGCCGCCAGCTTTTGGATCGCCAGCACCCTGGCGATCGGGCTGGTTGCCGCATGTTTTTTGGTCCTGCTGTGGCATGCGGTCAGGCGCAGCCTGCGGGTACCTCAAGCAGCCTGAATGCGGCGAACCCGCACGGCGGGAAAGATAATGGAAAAGCAGGAACCCTGCCCCAGCTCGCTTTGAATATGCAGCTCAGCGCCATGGCGCTGGGCAACATGTTTGACGATGGCCAAGCCCAGGCCAGTACCGCCCGTCTCCCGGGAACGACTGCGGTCGATCCGGTAAAAACGTTCAGTCAGCCGTGGCAGATGTTCGCGCGCAATGCCGGGCCCTGTGTCCCTGACTTTGAACTCACCACGCCCATCCTCCAGTAGCGTCCAGCTGACGCTGACCAGGCCGCCCTCAGGCGTATAGCGCACCGCATTGGTCACCAGGTTGGACATCGCGCTGTAAAGCTCGGTCTGCACACCTGCTACCTCGGAGTTTGGACCTTGGTCAAACTCCAGCTGGTGCCCTCGCGGCGCAATCACAAGTGACAAAGCCTTGGCCTCCTGCTCGCACTGGGCCATCAGAGCGCTAATGGTCATCCAGTCACTGGCGCCAGGAAATGGGCTGCCTTCCAGCCGCGACAGCGTCAGCAGATCATTGACCAGCGTCTGCATCCGCTGGGACTGTTGCGCCATGAGGGACAGGTAACGCGCACGTTCCGGCTCCTTGAGCGGCAAGGTCTGGAGGGTTTCTATGAAGCCGGAGAGTACGGTCAGGGGTGTGCGAATTTCATGGGACACGTTCGCCACAAAATCCCGGCGCATGGCTTCGGCAAGTTCAACAGCGGTGATATCGCGCGAAAGCAGCAACTTGCGGTCTTTGCCATACGAATGCACATGCACCGACAGCTTCACAGGGCGAGCCGGGGTGCTGAAGTTGCCGGGAATAAGCACGTCGTGGGAAAAGTTGCCTGCTGCCATGTAGGCGCTGAAGGCCGGCTCCCGCACCAGATTCGCAATGTGCTGCAACACGTCGCGCTGGGCGTCGAAACCGAAATGCTGCGTCGCCATGTGGTTGCACCACTCGATCCGGCCCTGGGCGTCCAGCAACACAACGCCGCTCGGGGAGGCTTGCATCGCCGCCAGAAACTCATCAAGACGGGCTTGGCTTTCCCGTAGCTGCTGGTCGCGGTGTTTCAAAAGCCTGCGGGTTCGATCCACAATCTCGCGCCACACGCCGGGCAGATTCGGCGCAGCGCCCGTCATCACGGCCGGTGTGTCATTGTTCTGCTCGGTACGCAGCCAGCGCAAAAGGCGGCTGACGTAAAAACTGTCAATCACCAGCCAGGCAAGCGCCCCCAACGCCAGCCCGACACCCAGTCCGAATGTCAGTCCGTTTGCCGTTCTTGCCCAAAAACCCAAACCGCCACCTGCCAACATGCAGATGGTAAAAATAATCCAGCGATTAATCATCCTGAAAACAGCAATTGACCGCTTGTGGATCTTCGGAAAGCCTCGTGAACATCGACGTTTCCTCTGCGTTCGAATTTAGCTTATGGGTGACGGCGCTATGCACCCGATTGCGCCACGCACGATGCGCCATGCGATGTTGCTCCGTCGTGTGGGCAGCAGCCCACTGCATTGTCGCGCCTTGCCTGACACCCCGTGCACAGCACACCCGGGCATATCCAGCTACTGTTTTCAGGATCATGCGCTGGATTGTGCGGCAGCTACCGGGTTGTTGGCGGCCATGGCTGTCAGCCGATAGCCAGCGCCGCGAACGGTTTCCACCATGGTGCCCGCCGCGCCCAGGGCTTCGCGCAGGCGCTTGACGTGGACGTCGACGGTGCGCTCTTCGATGAAAACGTGGTCACCCCAGACCTTGTCGAGCAGGGAACTGCGGCTGTGCACGCGTTCGGCGTGTTTCATCAGATAGTGCAGCAGCTTGAACTCGGTCGGGCCCAGCTTGAGCTCCTGGCCCAGGTAAGAAATACGGTGCGTGGCAGCGTCCAGGACCAGCCCGCCCACCGTCACGCTGTCGTTCACCGACTCGGGTGCGCGGCGGCGCAGCACGGCACGTATGCGCGCCAGCAGCTCCTGGGTGGAAAACGGCTTGGTGATGTAGTCGTCGGCGCCGGCGTCCAGCCCGGCCACCTTGTCGGGTTCGTCGCCGCGCGCCGTCAACATCAGGATGGGAATGCTCTTCGTGCGCGCCTGCTTGCGCCAGTGGCGGGCCAATGCCAGGCCGCTCTGCCCCGGCAGCATCCAGTCGAGCAGGATGGCGTCGGGCAGCACGGCGTCGAGTTCGCGCTGGGCCGATACGCTGTCTTCCGCCACTACGGGGTCAAAGCCGCCATGCCGCAGGTTGACGGCAATCAACTCGGCGATGGCCGGCTCGTCTTCAACGATCAGTATGCGGGGCAGGTGTTTCATGTTGAAAATTCGTTCTCGCAGAGGCCCAAAAGCTCATGCAGCAAAAGGTCCTCCGGCGGCGGGCTACTTCTTATACCAGCAGGGGCCGCGGGACTGGCTTTGCCAGACCGCAGACGCAGCGGCCCCCTCGGGGGGGAGGAAGCTACATGAAGTGAGCGACCGTGGGGGCTCATTTCACTGCAGACTCAATTTGCTCCATCGGCGTGTGCCGCACATCGGCTCCCTTGACGATGTAGATGATGAACTCCGCGATGTTCTTGGCATGGTCGCCCACGCGCTCAATGGCCTTGGCCACGAACAGCAGGTCCAGGCTCGGCGAGATGGTGCGGGGGTCTTCCATCATGTAGGTGATGAGCTTGCGCACAAAACCGTCGAACTCCTGGTCGATCTGGTCGTCTTCCTTGAGGATGGAGACCGCCACAGAGGTGTCCAGCCGGGCAAAGGCGTCCAGCGCCTTGCGCAGCAGGCCGGAGGCCAGCTCCGCCGCCACGCGCAGGTCGGACGAAGGCAGGGCCCGGGCCGAGCCGCTTTCGATGATGGACTTGACCATACGTGCGATCTTTTCGGCTTCGTCGCCGGCACGCTCCAGGTTGGCCGTGGTCTTGGAAATCGCAATCAGCAGGCGCAGGTCCCGGGCCGTGGGCTGGCGCCGCGCGATGATGGATGACAGCTCGCGGTCGATGTCGACCTCCATCGCGTTGACGCGCGCTTCGGTTTCGATCACCTGGTTGGCGCTCTCGGCATTGAACTGCGACAGCGCGTAAATGGCCAGGCGAATCTGCGACTCGACCAGCCCGCCCAGCTCCATGACGCGCGAAGAGACGCCGTTGAGTTCGCTGTCAAACTGGGTCGAAAGGTGTTTATCAGGCATGTTATTCCCTTGAGGTTATTCGCCGTTGCAACCGAGGTCACAACGCATGAGACAGTCACTGCCCACCCAGCGGGTGCCGCGGAACCGGCTTTGCCGGGCCGCAGGCGCCGTCCCCCTGAGGGGGATTCCGGCTACACGCAGTGAGCCGAGGCAGGGGGCAATCTTGTTCATCCGAAACGGCCGGTGATGTAGTCTTCGGTCTCTTTGCGCTTGGGCTTGAAGAACAGGTCTTCGGTTGCGCCGAATTCAACGAGGTCACCCAGGTACATATAAGCCGTGTAGTCGCTGCAGCGGGCGGCCTGCTGCATGTTGTGCGTCACGATGACCACCGTGTATTCGTTCTTCAGTTCGGCGATCAGTTCTTCCACCTTGGCGGTGGAGATCGGGTCCAGCGCCGAGCAGGGCTCGTCCAGCAGCAGCACTTCGGGCTTGATGGCGATGCCGCGGGCAATGCACAGGCGTTGCTGCTGGCCACCCGAGAGGCTGGCGCCGCTCTGGTTGAGCTTGTCCTTGACTTCCGTCCACAAAGCGGCCTTGCGCAGCGCCCATTCCACGCGCTCGTCCATGTCCGAGGCGTTCAGGCTTTCAAACAGCTTCACGCCGAAGGCGATGTTGTCATAGATCGACATGGGGAACGGCGTAGGTTTCTGGAACACCATGCCGACCTTGGCACGAATCAGAGCCACATCCTTTTTGGACGTGAGCAGGTTCTCGCCATCAAACATGATCTCGCCTTCTGCGCGCTGCTCGGGATACAGCTCGTACATGCGATTGAAAATACGCAGCAAGGTGGATTTCCCACAGCCTGAAGGGCCGATGAAGGCCGTGACCTTCTTCTCAGGGATTTCCAGGTTGATGCCCTTGAGGGCGTGAAACTTGCCATAGTAAAAGTCGAGATTCTTGACCGAAATCTTCGACTGCTCGCGTTGTGCGGTGAGAGTGTCCATCTTTTGACCTTGTAGGGTTAGGTAGGCTGAAGCAAATAACGTGGTTCAACCGGTCAGTTTTTATTGCGCGTCAACACGCGAGCCAGGATATTCAAACCAAGCACAGCGATCGTGATCAGAAACACGCCTGCCCACGCCAGTTGCTGCCAGTTTTCATAGGGACTCAGCGCAAACTTGAAAATCGTTACAGGCAGGCTGGCCATCGGCTGGCTCAGGTCGGAGGTCCAGAACTGGTTGTTCAGCGCCGTGAAGAGCAGAGGTGCAGTCTCACCGGCGATGCGCGCAACAGCCAGCAATATTCCAGTCGTGACGCCCGCACGTGCAGCTCTCAGCGTAATGCTGGTGATGACTTTCCACTTCGGTGCGCCGAGCGCATAGGCTGCCTCACGCAGGCCTGGCGGGACCAGCTGAAGCATGTTCTCGGTCGTACGTATGACCACCGGAATCACGATCAGCGCCAACGCCAGCACACCCGCCCAGCCCGAATACGACTTGAACTGCGACACAACAACGGTGTACACAAACAGGCCAATCACGATGGACGGAGCCGACAGCAGAATGTCGTTGACGAATCGCGTGACCGACGCAAGCCAGCCCTTGGTGTTGTACTCGGCCAGGTAAATTCCGGCCATGATTCCGATGGGGGTACCGACAAACGTGGCAAGCAACACCATCAGGAAGGATCCGTAGAGCGCATTGGCAATACCGCCCTCTTCATTGGGCGCCGGCGTCATCTGCGTAAGAGTAGCCATCGAGAGGCCACCGATTCCCAGGCGTATGGTTTCCCAAAGAATCCACGCAAGCCAGAAAAGGCCAAACGACATGGCGGCAAGAGAAAGAACAAGCGCAACCTTGTTCACCAGTTTGCGGCGGGCAAACTTTTCCAGACGAGCATCAGGCATCACGGCGCTCATGTTTTGGCTCCTTCACTTTTCCGCAATTGAGCCAGCAGCAGCTTCGACAGGGACAGCACGACGAACGTGATGAAGAACAGCACCAAACCCAGATAAATCAAGGCAGCCTGATGCAGACCCTCCCCTGCTTCGGCAAACTCGTTGGCCAGCGCCGACGTAATGCTGTTGGCAGCCTGGAACAGGCTCAGCGAGTCAAGCTGGTTGAAGTTGCCGATGACAAAGGTCACAGCCATGGTTTCACCGAGCGCGCGCCCAAGACCCAGCATGATGCCGCCAATGACACCGGCCTTGGTATAAGGCAACACCACTTTGGAAACGACTTCCCAGGTGGTCGAACCCAGGCCATAAGCCGACTCCTTGAGCAGCACCGGCGTCACTTCAAATACATCCCGCATCACCGAGGCGATAAAAGGGATGATCATGATGGCCAGAATAATGCCAGCAGACAGGATGCCAATGCCAACCGGCGGCCCCGATACCAAGGCGCCGAGGTATGGAACGCCGCTGAAAAGACTTTGCAGCGGCTGCTGCACATAGGTTGCCAGGATGGGTCCGAACACCAGCAAACCCCACATGCCATACACGATGGAGGGAACTGCGGCGAGCAATTCAATGGCGGTGCCCAGTGGCCTCTTGAGCCAGGCTGGCGAAAGTTCGGTCAGGAACAGCGCAATGCCAAAACTGACTGGCACGGCAATAACCAGGGCGATCAATGACGTGGCAATGGTGCCGTAGATCATGACCAGGCCGCCGTACTCACCCTTGACAGGGTCCCAGACGCTGCTGGCCAGGAAGCCCAGGCCGTATTTGCTGATAGCGGGCCAAGCCCCAATCACCAGCGAAACAAGGATGCCGGCCAGCAGGCTCAAGGTCAGCCAGGCCGCGCCTTGCGCAGCCCAACCGAAGAGCCGGTCGGCCAGGGGGCTTCTGCGCACAGCGCCGCCAGGGGGAGGATTGGTCATATCGCGTCCGGTCGCTTTGGCCGGGTGGTCAAAAGCGGCCCGGCTAGCAGGAAGTGTAGAGGACACGTGGGAAACCCCTATGGTTTGTGACAACAACGGAAAACCGATGTTTCAAGGCTTATTTCTTAAGGCTTACTTGTAAGCAACGGCTTTGCCGGATGCATCCTTGATGTCAGCCCAGGATTTTTCGATGATGGTCTTCACGTTGGCAGGCATGGGCACGTAGTCCAGGTCGTCGGCGGTCTTGTCGCCATTTTTGTAAGCCCATTCAAAGAACTTGAGCGATGCGGTGGCCTGGGCTGGCTTGTCCTGGACTTTTTGCATCAGGATGAAAGTAGCGCCGGTGATGGGCCACGAATCCTTGCCTGGCTGCTCGGTCAGGATCTGGTAGAAGCTCTTGGACCAGTCGGCACCGGCTGCGGCTGCCTTGAATGCGCCATCTTCAGGCGACACAAAATTGCCGGCGGCGTTCTTCAGTTGGGCAAAGGTCATTTTGTTTTGCTTGACGTAGGCGTATTCCACATAGCCGATCGAATTGGGCAGACGGCCGACGAATGCCGCCACGCCTTCATTTCCCTTGCCGCCGGCGCCTACTGGCCAGTTCACCGCGGTGCCCTCACCTACTTTGGACTTCCACTCGGGATTCACTTTGCTCAGGTAGTTTGTGAAAATGAAGCTGGTGCCGGAGCCGTCAGCGCGGCGAACCGGGGCGATGGCCGCATCAGGCAGGGCCAGTGTGGGGTTCAGTGCCTTGATGGCCGGATCGGTCCAGTTGGTGATCTTGCCCAGGTAGATATCACCCAGTACCTGGCCGCTCAGCTTGAGCTGGCCTGGGGCGATGCCCTTGATGTTGACCACAGGAATCACGCCGCCGATCACGGTGGGGAACTGCATCAGGCCTTTCTTGGCCAGCTCTTCGTCCTTCAGCGGGGCATCGGAAGCGCCGAAATCGACGGTTTTCGCTTCAATCTGACGCAAACCGGCGCCGGAACCGACCGACTGGTAGTTGATCTTGACGTTGGTGGCCTTGTTGTAATCAGCCGCCCACTTGGAATACAGGGGAGCCGGGAAGCTCGCACCGGCGCCGGTCACGTCCTGGGCAGCGGCCAGCGTGGCGAATGACGCGAGGGCAACGCCCATTACGGTAGTCAGGGTAGCTTTGAAAGTCAGATTCATCAGAACACCTCTTGGGTTGGAAATAGGGGAAATGAGTCGGGATTGGCGGGAGCCATGCGGTGACATGCGTCGACTGTAGAAATCTTGTGTGACAAGAATGTGACAAATATGACAGTCCTTCAGACCGTTGCCTCCCCTGTAAATCGTCACAAAACCTTCAAATACCCGTCACGGATTTGTCATTGAGTTCTCCTACGCTTGGCCCTGTCTTAATCAGGAGAACCCCATGTTGAACCGCCGCTTTCTGTTCCTCGCCGCCACTGTTGCAGCCCTTTCTGGTTGCGCTACCACCTCCACCCCTGTGTCAGTGGCGGACACGATTGCTACCCAGTCACAGCTCAGCACCCTCAACGGCCTGGTCACCAAAGCCGGCCTAGCCGACACGCTCAAGGGCACTGGCCCTTACACCGTATTCGCGCCCACCAACGCGGCTTTCGCCAAAGTGCCCGCCAAAACCATGGACGACCTCGCCAAGGACCCGGCCAGACTCAAAGCGGTTCTGGCCTACCACGTGGTTCCCGGCAAGGTAATGGCAGCAAACGTCAAGAACGGCAACACCAAAACCGTCCATGGCGCCAATGTGGCGCTCTCCAAGGCTGGCGAATTCGTCACCATCGAGGACGCCCTGGTCCAGACCGCCGATATACCGGCAACCAATGGCGTTGTACATATTGTGGACAGCGTGCTGATTCCGCCCGCCAAGTAAAGCCTGTCAGTGCATCAACGGGTCAAGCCTCAGGGTTTGGCCCGTTTTTTATTGAATTTATGAGATTTCGCGCGTTACCCCGTTGCAAGGCGGGCGCAGGCAGCTATCGTTTTAATAGCAATCCACGCACGGCGAGCTGCCTCGTGCACCAAGGAGCATCCATGCCATCTCAAATGCCCTTAGTCTCAGTCAATCGCCGCCAGTTGCTGCAGCGCGCCGGACTGGCCGCCGCAGCAACTGCAAGCCCGGCCTGGGCCCAACCCGGCAAAGGAGCCTCATCGCGCAGCATTGTCGTGGCCCAACCGGTCGACTTCTCCCAGGCGCAACAGGACGTCTCCAAGGATTTCCTGATCGGCTCACGCGCCGCCTGGCAGGACATTAACCTGCGCGGCGGCGTGCGCGGCCGGCAGGTCCAGCACCTGACGCTGGAATCAGACGGCACGCCGGCGAGCTTGCGCACGGCACTGGACTCGGTCAAGGACAACCCTTCCTGCGTAGTCCTCTCGGGCAGTGTCGGCGACCATGTCGCCAGCCAGATCGTGGCGCTTTCCCACCAGCTGGGTCTGGGCATCCCCCACGCCGCACCGTGGCTGCAAAACTCCAGTCTCGACATTGACGACAAGACTTTCCCCATCTTCGCCGGCCGTCAGGAACAAATCACCTATGCACTCAAAAGCCTCACCACCATGGGTCTGAAAGAGCTGGGCGCCATTTACGCCACTGCGCAGGACTACACCGCCTACCACGCAGACGTCGAACGCATCGCGGCGCGCATGCAGCTCAAGCTGCAACTCTTCAAGGCGGCGGGCGACCTGCGCGCCTTGAGCCAGAAACTCACGCCGCAGACACCTGCCGTATTGCTGTTTGTGGGTGGCACGCCTGAACTGGCCGAGTTCACCCAGGGCCTGGAAAAGCAGTCGCGCCAACGCTACATCGTCGCATTGGCCGACGTGAACCTGCAAACCATGCTGCAGATGGGTGCGGCACGAAACACACCGGTCATCGCCACCCAGCCAGTGCCGCTGGTCAATGCCAGCCTTCCGGTGGTCAGGAGCTACCGCGAAACGCTTTCACGCCTCTTTGACGAACCCCCCACACCCCTGAGCCTGGCGGGGTACATCGCTGCACGCTACACCTACGAGGTACTCAACGATGTTGACGGTCCACTGAACCGCCAGAGTGTTCTCGCCGCTTTTCAGCGCCGTGCAAAGCTGGATGTCGGCGGATTCAGCATCAGCTTCGATGCCCAGCGAAGGAGCGGCAACTACGTCACACAAAGCATGATGACGATCGACGGCCGACTGGTCGGCTAAGCAAGGGCTTGTAAACACTGTGTCGACTGACCAGAAATGCTGATGCGAGTCCCGCGCGAATGCTATGGCAAGCCCTTAAACTCAGGTATGCAAAACGGAACGCTACTCGCCGCTGTAGACCTCGGGTCCAACAGCTTTCGACTTGAAATCGGCCGCTTTGACGCCGGCCAGATCCACCGCACCGAATATCTCAAGGAGACCGTTCGCCAGGGCAACGGGCTGGATGCCGACCGCAACCTGACCCCTGAAGCCATGCAGCGCGGCTGGGACTGCCTGGCGCGCTTTGGCGAACGCCTGGCCGGCTTCAAGAAGTACCAGGTCCGCGCTGTCGCTACCCAGACCTTGCGCGAGGCGCGCAACCGTGAGGAGTTCCTGGAACGTGCCCACAAAATCCTCGGCTTTGCCATTGACGTCATCCCGGGCCGCGAAGAAGCCCGCCTGATTTACCAGGGCGTGGCCCACCTCTTGCCCCAGTCCGATGAACGCCGGCTCGTGGTGGATATCGGTGGGCGATCCACCGAGATGATTCTCGGCAAAGGCCTGGACGCGCACACCATGGAGTCCTATCGCGTCGGCAGCGTGGCGTGGTCGATGAAGTACTTTCCCGACGGGCAGTTCACCCCACGCGCTTTCCAGACGGCGGAGGTCGCCGCCAAGGCGGTGCTTGACGAAGCCGTCAACACATACCGCGCCGGCACCTGGGACACGGCCTATGGATCCTCCGGCACGATTGGCGCTGTCAGCGACGTGCTGACCGCTTCGGGCTGGCCCGCGGGCATGGTCACGCAGGAAGGCCTCGACTGGCTGCTGGACCGCCTGCTCAAGGCGCAAAGCGCCGACCGGCTGAAGCTTGACGGCATGAAAGACGACCGCCGTGCCGTCATAGGTGGCGGTGTCAGTGTTCTGCGTGCGGTCTTCGACCTGCTGAACATCACGCAAATGGACGCCGCCCAGGGAGCCCTGCGCCATGGCGTACTCTATGACCTCGTCGACCGGGAGCAGGACTTGACCGACCTGCGGTCCACCACCGTGCAGCGGCTTGCCAGCAAATTCGGCGCCGATGCTGCGCAGGCACAGCGGGTCAGCAAAATCGCCAAACACCTGTTCGCCATGGCCAGTGCCGGTATGCCCCGCGCCGACACGGAGCGATTCCAGCGCAAGCTGGAATGGGCGGCCCACCTGCATGAAATTGGCGCTCAGATTTCCCACAGCGACTATCACAAACACGGCGCCTACATCCTGGACAACGCCGACGCGCCCGGCTTTGCCCTGCCCGAGTTGCACCGCCTGAGCCTGCTGGTGCTGGGCCATCGCGGCAAGCTTCGCAAGCTCGAGGTCAACTTTGACGACCGCGTGTTCATCCAGCAACTGCTGTGCCTGCGGCTGGCCGTCATTCTGTGCCATGCCAGGCGTGACCCGGATCTCAAAGGCCTTCAACTCGAAAGCAGCGCCGAGCCCAGCAAGATTTTTGTGCTGAACTGCCGCGCCGGCTGGGCGCAAGCCTTTCCCCAATCGGCCCACCTGCTGCAGGAAGAAGTTCTGGCGTGGCAGAAAACGCCGTGGACGCTGGTCGTTCCCGGCGGCTGATCCCGCTCCTTCTTTTCGGCTGAGCGCACGAGCAGTCAGCGCAAATCCGGCGAGTTGATCTCTTTCGAATAAACCGTATAAACTGTATATACGGTTATTCGACCGCTCACTCAAAAGGATCAATCCATGGCTACCCGCAACAAAGCAACTGCAAAAACCACTGCACAGGCACCCACCACCCCCAAGACCCAGGTGAAGACTGCCGCCAAACCGGCCACAAAAAAAACGTCCCCCGCCAAGGCTCCGGCCGGCAAAGGCACCGTCAAGAACGCCATCGTGAAAAAAGCGGGCGTCAAAAAGCCGGCCGTCAAACCCCAGGCGAACGCCAAGCCCGTGAAAGCTGCCAAGCCCGAGAAAACCAAAAAGCCCAAGCTGGTCCGCGACAGTTTCACCATCCCGAAAGCCGAATACGTGGTACTGGAGGAGCTCAAACAACGCGCTGCCAAGCTGACCCGCCCCGCCAAGAAAAGCGAACTGCTGCGCGCAGGCATCAAGCTGCTGGCCAGCCTGTCCGACGCTGCCTTCCTGACGGCGCTGGAGCAGGTTCCCGCCATCAAGACCGGCCGCCCTACGCTCGGCACCTAAGCGCTACACAACGGCAGCTTCCAGCACCCGCAAGAGTGCTGGGTTGCTCATGGAGCGAAAAAAAACCTGGGCGCCATGCCTGGCCGCCTAGTCTTCCCAATGGAATAGCGCATCGAACTCCGTATAGGGCGGATCGCCGAGGATGGTTGGAACTTGTATGTCAGGGTGCAGGGGACTGGACAGTTCCCTCTTGGACAATCGCCGCAAACCACAGCTCTCCAGGACCTTCTGGACCTGCGCCGCCAGATCAAGCACTCCTGGAAAGGACAGCGAATCGACGCCCTGGAAGGCGGGTAGATAACTACTGCCTCCTTTGGCGTGCCAACGCTTTTCCCCTTCCATGAATACGAAATAGGGCGAGAGGCGTGAGAGCAGGACCACCAGGCCGACATGCTCTTCGCCTTGGCGCAAGGGAGATGGCACATCAAATGCTGGAGTTGGCCTATAGAACCAGGCGTCGACGAACGATGCATACCCTGAACCGTAATGCCCCCATTCGATACGCGACAAGGTATCCGTTGCCGAAGAGATCTCTTCACACACTGTCTTGAGGTAGCTATCGATCTGCGACTCGTCGCGGGTGCTCCAGGGATGCTCGAAAGAAATGCATTCTTGCGCCAACAATTGGTCAAGTTCTTTCGCTGAGAATAAGGATGAGGTGTTCATGGGTTTAGGGAATCCAGCATCTCTTCCAGCCCATCTATCGATCAGCTTCTTGCGTTTGAGAACGAGCCCATCGATGACTTGTCAGGCCGTGGCGCCAAAAAGAAGGCGGCAGACGCACTACAGGCGAACGCCATCAGAACGGCCAGGGCGAACCTGATGGGGAAGAGATTCGTCAGTCCAGCATCTGGAACTGGATTCCAGACCGCAACACCAAACTGGAAGGTCGCGCAGACGCAGAAAACCAGAACGGCGGCAAGGTTCGAAGCCAGCGTGACAACCAACTTTGATTTGATGATGCGGCGAGAAATAGAAAAACAAGCCGTCCATGACGCGAAAATAATCAGTACCAGTGGAAGTCCGTTTGAGGCGGAAATAGATGTGTCTGACACGCTACCCGGGATATTTTTTCCGGCTTCCCATACAAGATTTGTTGAAAGTACCCGCGTGAATGGAACTGTGAACGAAATCAAAAGAGCGACGGCTGACGCCATCCGCGAATTTTTGATGCTTGCAATAACTTTTCTGGTCATAGTGATCAGGAGGCCTGAGGAATGAAAGGGACTTCCCCGTCCCAAGCAAGGTGCGAGTCCAGTTTGCGAGCCTTGAGAAACAAGCCAAGCCGCACTCTGAACCAACCCAAGACTGCGCAGGTTTTCCTGCAACTCAGCAATGGTGCTCCACGGCAGAATCGGGGAGTTCGCCCGCTCGTCGGGTGGGTTGGACGGCAGTTCATCGGACCACCCGCCGCAGCCGACCAGTGGAAGCAGCGGCCGTTTGTGCAGCCAGGCCAGGTGAACCTCGGATTTGGTACCTGCACGGCCGCCAATGACGATGCAAGCATCGCCGGCAAGGGCCATCAGGAGATTACGGGCATCCCCCATACCACAGGGCAGCACCACCGTCGCGGGCCAGTCCGGCGCAGGCATATGGTCCGGAGGAACGATGCTGAGCACCAGACCGTTGGCCTGAATCGCCCGCTCGGCGGCGACTCTGGTGGCGGGGCTGCCGCACCCGCTCACAACGGTAACGCCGAATTTCGCCAGCGCTTCACCCGCTTCCCCGGCAAGCTCATAAGCGCGAGAACCGGGATCGGCGCTGCCGAGTACACAGACTTGGGGTTTTCGGTAAGAAGCGATCATGTGGCGAGTTTACGACCTGACGTTGGAACGAAAGGCAGCAGGTGGAAACCTCATCCCGATGGAATTGGCCAGCGGATGGCAGGTGAAAGAATTCCCACGACAAGCCCTCCGAACTGATTGGCATGTCAGGCCGTCTACAACACTACTTCGAGTTCCCCGATGAAACATTCGCACGACGCGGCCACATAAGGCGCACGGCACCGTACAGCGCCAACATTGTCAGAAAGATTCCTGAAGCAAGCTCCAGCCAGATTTGCAGGGGATCAGGGATTGCAGTGCTTAACCAGTTTCCGAACTCACACAGCAACCGCCCCTTTCCGGAACAGCTGTCGAGACGGAACACGGGCGTTTCTGCATTTAGCAGGTGATACGTGGTGGCAGCCATCACCAAAGCCAGGACGCAAAGTACAAGTCCACCTAATATTCGAAAGGCAGGCCTGACGGTCGTCTGAGTGGGTTGCTGAAAGTGCTGCGGCATTAGCGAGCAAAACGATCCGATGTGAATCCTCAGCTTGAAGAGGGAAAGCGCATGGCGAAGAGGAAACACAAGCCGAATGCGACCTCCCCAAGGCCAACGAGGATTGCAGGAAGCCCTTCAACGATACGATGTTTACTGCTGTCTTCATGCCATGTGAATTTGGCTTCCCGGCGCAGGACACTCTTCACACCCGAGGCGATGAAGGCAAGGCCGAACAGCAGGAGGACAATTTTTAAGAGCAGCGCCATGAGACCCTAACGTGATGTGCGCCGCAGAACAACGCACCGTCAATTCACACGATGATAAAAATTCCGTGAAACCCGCAAATCCCTTTATGGTCTCCCCGCTTGTTGAACCAGGCCGGGGGAGCGGATCCGGTACGTGCACTATAGCCTTGGCATCCAGAAAATCTGGCTGAACCGGGTCTGTTTTTTATCCAATGGCACGAAACGCAACGGTACATGGCGCATCCGCCCAACAAGGGCACGGCAAGGTAGACGCTTCCCCGCGATGCTGGTCCGCAACCCAAGAATTCAAGCACTGCCCACACGCAGGCTTGTACGGGCTTCTGTTTGTACGGCGATGATCCATCATCGCGGCACATACCGGCCGATATACCAGCTCAGAGTACTTCAGGCGATTGCACGGTCACCACAACCGTCTGGCTTTGTCCCTCGCGGTCGCGGTTGCGAAGCCACCAGAGTGCACCCTTTTTGACCGGGCATTCGCTTTCCTGCAAGCCGAGCAACTGTGCAATGGTCTGCCCCAGTATGGGTTGATGGCCCACTACCAGAATCGGAGACTTGGCTGCCGGCCACTGAACCAGTTCCAGCAGTTGATCAACGGTGGCGTCAGGTGCCAACTCACTGCGGATTTTGTATTTGCGTCCCAGGGCCAGCGCAGTCTGTTCGCAGCGCCGCGCAGGGCTGACGAAAATGCGCGCACCTTCGGGCAGCTGGCGGTCCAGCCAGTTAGCCATGCGGGCGGCCTGCTTCTCTCCCCTTGCCGTCAACGACCGCTCCAGGTCGCGGCCGCCCTCCGGATCACCCTCGGGCCAGTCTTCTGCCTCTGCATGACGCCACAGGATGAGATCCATGTTATTTGTCCTGGTGTTGGGGAGCCGAATAACGGTCCATCAGCGCCGCCTGGGCGCCATGGCGCGTGGCATCGCCGTGCGGGTTCACGCGCAGGTAAGTGCCGTCAGGCTGCAGGTCCCAGGCGTCGCGCCCGTCATGCAGGTAGGCCACCAGGCATTCGTCGATGATGCGCCGGCGCAGCACCGGGTCGGTCACCGGCCAGGCCAGCTCCACCCGGCGCAGCATATTGCGGTTCATCCAGTCAGCACTGGAAAGCAACAGGGTTTCCTCTTCAGCGCAGCGGAAATAAAACACGCGCGAATGCTCAAGAAAGCGGCCGATGATGGAACGCACGCGGATGTTGTCGGTCACACCCGGCACTTGCGCCGGCAGCATGCAGGCGCCGCGCACAATCAGGTCGATCTTCACGCCGCGCTGCCCTGCCCTCACCAGCGCCAGCATCAGGTCCTCGTCGGTCAGCGCGTTCATCTTGGCGACCAGGCGCGTATCCTTGCCCTGCAAAGCGGCTTCGCCGAGTGCGTCAATTCTTGCGATCAGCTTGTGATGCAGCTGGAACGGCGCCAGCAGCAGGTGGTGCAGCTTGGGCAGGCGGCTCTGGCTGGCCAGGTGCACAAAGACGTTGTCGATGTCGGCCGTCATCAACGGGTCAGCCGTCAGGTAGCTCAGGTCGGTATAAAGGCGCGCCGTCCGTGGGTTGTAGTTGCCGGTGGAAAGATGCGCATACCGCACCAGGTGCCGGCCTTCGCGCCGGGTTACCAGCAGCATCTTGGCATGGGTCTTCAGGCCCACCACGCCGTACACCACCTGGGCGCCTATTGACTCCAGCATTTCCGCCCAGTTGATATTGGCTTCTTCGTCAAAGCGCGCTTTAAGCTCCACCACCACGGTGACTTCCTTGCCGCGGCGGACAGCTTCACGCAACAGCACCATCAGCTCTGAGTCGGTGCCGGTGCGGTAGATGGTCTGTTTGATCGCCAACACCTGCGGGTCATTAACAGCCTCTCGCAAGAAGGCAAGGACGCCGTCAAAACTTTCAAAGGGCTGGTGAATGGACACGTCACCTTCTTTGAGCCGCTCAAAAAATGACTGGCCGGGTTGCAACTGGGTGGGGTAGCAGGCGGTGTAACCGGGAAACAGCAGTTTCGGGTCGTTGACCAGATCGACCAGCTGCGTCAGGCGTACCAGATTGACGGGGCCGTGCACGCGATAGAGGGACGGCGTCGGCAAATTGAACTGCGTCAGCAGGAAACTGGCCAGGTATTCGGAACAGCCCGCAGAAACCTCCAGGCGCACCGCCTGTCCGTAGTGGCGCTGCTCCAGGCCCTGACGCAAAGCCGTTCGCAGGTTTTTCACGTCGTCTTCGTCCACGGCCAGGTCAGAGTGCCGGGTCACCCGAAACTGCGAAAACTGCCCCACCTCACGGCCTGGAAACAGCTCTGCGAGGTGCGCCCGAATTACGCTGGAGAGCGACACGAACAGCCGGCTCTTGTCCTTGCCATGGGCAGGCATGTGAATGAAACGCGGCAGCACCCGCGGTACTTTGACGATGGCAATGTCGTTCTCGCGGCCGAAGGCGTCGTGTCCGCCCAGGCGCACGATGAAGTTGAGCGACTTGTTCGCCACCTGCGGGAAGGGATGCGAAGGGTCCAGCCCGACCGGGATCAACAGCGGCCGCACTTCCCTTTCAAAATACTCCTTCACCCAACGGCGCTGGGCCGCATTTCGTTCGCCGTGTGAGACGATGCGTATGCCCTGCCGTTCGAAAGCCGGCAGAAGGTCGTCGTTATAGAGTGAGTATTGGCGTGCCACCATGTCGTGGGCGGCGGCCGACAGGGCCTGGAAGGACTGAACCGAATAAAGGCCCTTCGCATCGTTGGCTTGGGCCGCGGTTAGATGCGGTGCGGTGCGAACCTCGAAGAATTCGTCCAGGTTGGACGAAACAATGCATAAATACCTCAGACGCTCCAGCAGCGGCACATCCGGCCGCTTGGCCCAGTCCAGCACCCGCTCATTGAAGGCAAGAATGCTGTGGTCGCGATCCAGAAACTGGATGGGTGGCGCAGCGGTTGCCACCAGGTCGGGAGAAGTGGGCATCAGCAAGGTAAGGTCTTTGTCATCAAACGTATCCCAAGTGTTGACGCGTTTCATGACAAAGTCGTGACAGTACTTTCAGCTGATATTGCCCCCACCCGTAGCCGCTGGCAAGTGCACGCCCTGGCTGCCCTTGGCGCCGTTGGGGTTAGTCTGCCCGGTGCTTTGCCCGGCATTTTGCGTGGTGTTAACGAGATAAGACGCGAAAAGCTGCGCGGCGTGGCCCCAACTGAAGTGCAGTGCACGCAGGCGGGCTTCATGCCGCGGCACCGCCAGCGCGCTGTAACAAGCCTGTTGCAGATCTTCATTCATGACACCGCCGTGACAACTTCCATCAGGTTTTCCAAGCACTTCCAGCGGACCATCGACTGGGTATGCGGCCACGGGCGTGCCAACAGCCATGGACTCCAGCATCACCAGGCCAAAGGTTTCTGACCGACTGGGGAAAGCAAACACATCGGCGGCCGCGTAAACCCTGGCCAGCTCATCCCGGGGCAGAACACCCATCCAGCGGACCTGCGGATAGCGCTCCTTGAGCGTTGCCTCCAGCGGACCTACCCCGCAGACCACCTTGGTGCCTGGAATGTCCAGTTTGAGAAAGGCCTCGATGTTTTTTTCATACGAGACCCGGCCCACAAACAGGGACACCGGCCGCACCACCGTTCCCATGGGCGGGTACAGCCGCGCTTGCGGCTCGAAAGCGAAAAGCTCCGTGTCTACACCGTGCGTCCAGCTGCGCAGGTTCTGAAAACCCCGCTGCTCCAGCATGCGCAACACGCCATGCGTAGGCACCATCACGCCGGACGACGGCCTGTGGAAATGGCGAAAGAGTGCGTAGCCCCACGACAGCGGAATCTTCAGTGCCGCATGAAGGATTTCAGGAAACTTGGTGTGAAACGCGGTGGTGAACTTCAGGCCACGCTTGAGGCAGTAGCTGCGCGCCGCCCAGCCCAGCGGGCCTTCGGTAGCGATGTGAATGGCTTCCGGCGAAAAGGCATCAAGCTTTTCGGTCAGGCCGCGCTTGGGGCGTACCGCCAGGTCAATACCGGCATAACCCGGGCACGGCCGCGTCTTGAAAAGACCCGGCTGGATCACTTCCACCTGGTGGCCCAGTTCCTGCAGTTCCCGCACCAGTTCCACCATGGTGGTGACAACGCCATTGACCTGCGGCAGCCAGGCGTCCGTGACAAGGGCGACCCTCATGCAACCACCGTGGAAGCCACATGCCCGCGGCCCTGCGTCTCGTGCGCGGGCGCCCAGTGCACCAGCTCGAGCGTCCCGTCGAAGTTTTCGACCAGCGCGGTCCGGCTTTCCACCCAGTCGCCGTCGTTGCAGTACAGCACGCCGTTGATGGTGCGCATCTCGGCGCGGTGTATATGCCCGCAGACCACACCCTGATGGCCGCGGCGGCGCGCTTCATTGGCCACGGCCTCTTCAAAGTCGGTGACGTAATTGAGCGCGCTCTTGACCTTTTGCTTCAGGTAGCTAGAGAGCGACCAGTACGGCAGGCCCATGCGGGCGCGCAGGCTGTTGAGGTGGCGGTTGAGTTTGAGTGTGAATTCATAGAGGTTGTCGCCCACGTAGGCGAGCCATTTGGCGCATTGCACCACCGCGTCAAAGTAGTCGCCGTGGATGATCCACAACTGGCGGCCGTCTGCGGTGGTGTGCACGGCTTCATCGATCACCTCGATGCCGCCGAACTGGTTGCCAATAAATTCACGCGCAAACTCATCATGGTTGCCCGGCACATAGACCACCCGGCAGCCTTTGCGGGCGCGCCGCAGCAGCTTTTGCACCACATCGTTGTGCGACTGCGGCCAATACCATCGCCGGCGCAGCTGCCAGCCGTCGACAATGTCGCCCACCAGGTACAGGTTGTCGCTCGGGTGGGCTTTCAGGAAATCCAGCAGCGCCGCTGCCTGGCAGCCTGGCGTACCCAGATGGATGTCGGAAATGAAGATGGTGCGGTAGCGCTTGCGCAGCGAGTCGTCATCGTCGTGGTCGTCGCTGTTCCCGCTGAAGCCAGTCCCAGACGAAGCCAGCGCGCCCATGGCGTCGAACATGCTGCGCATCAGGCCTCCGAAGGGCTGCCCGATACGGGCTTGCCGGAAAAATGCTTGAGGTAGCGCGGCGGCAGGTCGGCGATGCGCATCATCATGGGCAGGTCGGCCGAGTTGAAGTCCGGATCCCATGCCGGTGCACCGAGCACCTTGGCGCCCAGGCGCAGATAGCCCTTGATCAACGCGGGCGGCTCCACATCCAGCGTGCCGTCCAGTTGCTCCACTGGCAGCGGCAGTCGCGGTGTCACGCGGTATTCGATCGGGGCGAGATGGGTCTCGCGCACCTGGCGCCAGATGCTGGCGGCCGCATGCCCGCTTGAGACGCCGTTGTGCTGCATCGGGATGCTGGCGCAGCCAATCATGGTGTCGAGCTGGTTGCGTGACATGAATTCAGCCAGCGCGCCCCACAACGCCAGAATCACGCCGCCGTGGCGATGGTCGGCATGCACGCAGCTGCGGCCCAGCTCCACCATGCGCTCGCGCAGGGAACGCAGGCGGGTCAGGTCAAATTCGGTGTCGCTGTAGGTGCTGCCCACGCGTTTAGCCTGGGTCGGCGTCAGCACACGGTAGGTGCCGATAACGTCCAGGCTGTCGGCATCGCGAACCAGCAGGTGCTCGCAGTAATCGTCGAACAGGTCCACGTCGTGGCCGGGCAAGGTTTTGGCCAGGTTCGCGCCCATTTCCAGCGCGAAAACCTGGTACCTCAGGCGCTGCGCCTGCCGGACCTCGTCCTGGTGCCGGGCCCAGCTGACCGTGATTTTCCCCACGGCAGGCCTTTGAACAGCGGCGGGAATGACAGCATGACCGCTTTGATGAAGTGACCCCCGTGGCATTGCGACTGGCGACAATGCAAAGGTGGGATTGGGCAGTTCTTTCATGGCTAACTCCTTGTTTCCTTGTGTCTCGACAACTCGGCAACTCATCAACTCAGCTCTCAACACAACAACCAGGCGACTTCAGTCGCGCTGTAAAAAAGCCCCAAAAAAGGGGCTTTGACTCTCAATCACCGGCGGGCCAGCATCGGGGGGCGCGCATTTGAAAGGCCTTCCAGCCAGGGCCGCGTGCCCGCCTTGAAACGCAAACCGCCCGGACTGTTGGCCAGGGCCTGCGCGGTGCAGCGCAGGATGCGCAGGCACTGCTTGTTGAAATCCTGGATGCCGGCGCTCAGCGTATGGCCTGCGCCCTGCCCCTGCCCTCCATGGGCCAGGTTGGCGTGGTATGAATTCGCTCCCATCGGGTGCTCCGTCGTGCTGGTCATGGCGTAATTCTGGAAGGCGGGGGTGACGCGTTCATGTCAATTCAGTGGCAGTTGTGTGACACCGAGAGACGTGCAACGCGTGGCGCCGGGGTAGCGGCAACAGCTGGCGGCGTAGGAGATCGCCGACCTTTTTTCGGGAATGTTGCGCGCGAAGCGCCCTGCCCCGCCGCAGTATTTTCAAACCATCGTCATCCCGTAAATCCAGACAAGGAGAACGACATGCCAAGAGGCGACAAATCCTCCTACAGCGACAAGCAAAAGCGCAAGGCTGAACACATTGAAGAAGGCTACGAAGACCGCGGCGTCGGAAAGGAAGAAGCCGAGCGCCGGGCCTGGGCCACCGTCAACAAGGAAACCGGTGGCGGAAAGAAGTCCGGCTCGGGCCGGGGCAAGGCTGAAAACCACGCCCCCTCCCGCAAGGGCGGACGGCTGGGCGGCGCAGCTGCAGCCTCCCGCACCGCGGAAGAGCGCTCAGCCTCCGCCAAAAAAGCCGCCGCCACCCGCAAGCGGAACGCCGCCAGAAAATAGCGCCGGCAACGCTGGCGAAGCGACCGCACACCGGTGCAGTACGTCGGGGTCCAGCAATATTGCAGCGGCCCGCCGCAACGGTGCCTGCAGGATGCGGGCGGGCAGCCATTTGCTATATTTTTGATAGCATCTTGCGCCCATCCTTCTTGGGCTATCGACTCAAATGACCATCAAAAACCACCAAAACGGCCCCTCCGGCAACTGAAAGCAGACTCCGGAGAAGCCGCCGTCGCGCCCCAAAACCCGCCTTTTAGCTCACCTTCAGGCACAAATGGCCTTCGGCCCCAATAGATACGAGCTCTGACAGCTATCAAAAACGTAGCAAACAGCGAAGTGTGACCCCGTCAGCGCAGCACTGAAGGCTGCGTACGCTTTCGGCCCCCGACCCAATGGATGCCTGCGCCAAACCCCCAGCAAACTCCGGCCGCCACCACACCGGTAGTGACGAGCATGGCCGCAGTGTGGATTGCCACCGCCGCCAGTGCCAGCGCCAGAGGTCCCGATCCGGTGAAATCCGCAGCCGAAGCCTCCCCGGCACATAGGGGAACAAAAGCCGGCACCAGCATCAAGCCGGCACCGTGCGCGGTCGACATCATGAAAGACCAAAGCGCCAGCCCGGCATGCCCTGCCGGTGCGCAAGTGGCCTTGGGCAGGCGGCCCGACAGGTAGACAAGCGCGGCAGCGACGAACAGTCCGCCCGACAACACCTGCATCCAAGAGCGGTCCAGCCCCCCGCCCCACACCGCTGCGCCGGCCACCAGCGCAACTGACGCAAGGTGCCCCACGGCAATCGGCGCCAGGGCCCGTAGCGCCTGCCCTCGGCCACCCGAGCGCACGCCCCAGGCGGCGGCCCAGATCCATCCGCTGGCGGGGCTCAAGCCATGAAGGGCTCCCATTCCCGCCACCGCCAGCCATGGCCACAAACTCGACATGATGGACGCGCCCCGTCCGGCCGGTCAGGCTTTCCCGCTGCAGCACGTGCTGGCTACAGCCGCGGCGGCGGATACAGGCGCTGGCGTAAATGCAGCCTGTGACTCGTAGCGGTCGTGGTGGCGCATCCACTCCATCTTGTAAAACACGTCCCGCTCATCGCGGCCCTTGGGGGCGAGGTCGAGCATGTGGTATGTCCCGATCATCACCTCCACACCGCGCCCGTAGGTTGAATAGGTGTGAAAGACCTGGCCTTCGCTGTCCTTGTAGAACAGGCTGATGCCAGGCGCTTCGTCGGCCGGGAAATGCTGCAGGGTGTAGTTGTACGGCACATCGCCTTTGGCGCGTTCTTCCGGTGTGAAGCTCACGTGGAAGTCGTAGTTGAAGTCGCTGCTGTTAGCTGACACCCACTTGAACTGCCAGCCCATGCGCTGGCGAAAGCGTTCGATCTCGGGAAGCGTGGCGCGCGAAACGGCTACGAAGGTGATGTCGCGGTGCTCCAGGTGAATCTTCATGCCGTCCGTATGGTCGGCCATGAAAGAGCAGCTCGGGCAACCCTGCTCCCAACCTGGGCCGAACATGAAGTGCTGCACCATCAGCTGGCGGCGCCCTTCAAACAGGTCGGCGAGCGAGCGTTGGCCTTCAGGGGTGTCGAAGACATAGTTTTTATCGACGTGGACCCAGGGCAGCGCCCGGCGCTCGCGGGCAATGCGGTCGCGCAGGCGCGTCAGTTCTTTTTCCTGCGCCAGCAGCGTCTTGCGCTCGGTCAGCCATTTGTCTCTGGGCACGACCGGGTGGCTCGTGGTGGGAGTTTCGGACACAGGGATGCTTGTGGTGGTGTTCATGGTGTTCTCCTGGGTAAGCGAAAGCGGCGGGTAAACAGCAGGTGTAGGGGTCAGGCGCTTGCCAGTTGTTCCTGGCGCATCGCGGCCTGCACAGCGGGCCGCGATGCGACGCGCGCCTGGAATGCCAGCAGGTTGCCGAAGGCCGACAGGTCCAGCTTGACGATGTCTGCCCAGCGAGTGATCACAAACAGGTAAGCGTCGGTCACCGTGAAGCGGTCGTCCAGCAGGAATGGCTTGCGGCCCAGCGCGGCGTCTATCAGCCGGTAGTGTTTGTGCAGATGTGCCGTGCGTGTGCTGCGGACCTCGTCACTGCAGGCTGGATTGAACAGGGGCAGGTAAGCCTGGTGCAACTCTGAATTGATGTACCCCAGCATCTCCTGGAGGCGATAGCGCGCCATGCTTCCGTTGGCCGGCGCCAGCTGCGCGTCGGGCTTCAGGTCGGAAAGGTATTGCACGACGGCAGGTCCTTCCGTGAGGACGGTGCCATCGTCCAGCTGGAGGACAGGCACCAGGCCTTTGGGGTTGACGGCGAGAAAGTCCTCGCCGTGCTCGGTGCGTTTGGCGACCAGGTCGACCTTCACGAGTTCAAGGGACAGGCCCAGCTCAATGGCCACAATGTGTGGCGACAGCGAACAGGCGGATGGACTGTAGTAAAGCTTCATGGTGTTTCTCCTTGGCTCGAAGAGCCGTTTGTTGGGTTTAGGTTTGGGCTTGCGTTTCGCGGGCAATGCACGGCCCGACCCGTGCTGGTAACGGGTGCGCTCGTGATCGGTCCAATGACCGAATTGGGGGGTTATGCGTGAGGGCTATGCAGCCTTTGCGGCCTTTGGCCGCCGGACGGCGCGGACTGTTCCGCTCTTGCCGCCGCCCGCATAAAAGAGGTCCGCGCCGTCGGACTCCAGACCGCTAACGCCGGTGCCGTGCGGCATTTGCAAGCGCTCGATCACGGCGCCGCTCTTCGGGTCGATGCGGCGGATCTCGCTGTCGTCGCCCTCCCAGGTGCCGTGCCACAGCTCACCGTCCACCCAGGTCACACCGGTGACGAAGCGGTTCGACTCAATCGTGCGCTGGATGGCGCCCGTCTTCGGGTCGACCTGGTGAATCCTGCGGTCGCGGTACTGGCCTACCCACAGGCTGCCTTCGGCCCAGGTGAGGCCTGAGTCGCTTCCGCTGCCCGGCGCGGGGATGGTGGCCACCACCTTCCCGGTGGCGGGGTCTATCTTGTCGATGCGCGTCTCGGCGATCTGGTAAATGTGTTTGCCGTCGAAGGCGGTGCCGGCATCGCCCGCGCACTCCAGCGTGCGTGTCTTCTCGCCGCTGGCGGGGTCAAAGGCGATGATGCTGGCGCCGGTGGCGGCCCAGACGTGCCGGCCGTCATGGGTGACGCCGGCAACGTCATTGACGCCGGGGAAGCTGTATTCGCGCACGATTTCGGCGGGACGCGCCTTGGGTTCGGCTTTGCTATTGAGGGTCTTGCTGCTCATCGTTGCTCCTTCATGCACCGTTCATCGGCACCATGGAGTCAACTCTATCCAATCGGAAGCGAAGCGGGGAGTAACAAGATCGTCGTGAATCCCACCAGCGGCGGCGCCAGCCAGCGCTGTGCCCGTGCCCGCCCGATGGAACGCACGCGTCCATCGGTCTCCAGGTCAGCCAATGCACGCTGCACGGTGCGCTGGCTTGCGCCCACAGCCAGCGCCAGGGCGGAGGTCGACCACGCCGCGCCGTCCGACAGCAAGGCCACCAGCGAAGCCTGGTCACCGTCAATGGGTGGCGCCAGCACAGCGACATCTCGGCCGGCCAGAGGCTTCAGGATAAAGCCGCGCTCGGTGGCTTCGATAGTGGCGAGCGTTTTGACCAGTGCACGCAGGCGCCCGATTTCCACCCTCAGGCGCGCCCGGTGCGTTTCGTCTGGGCGCCTGGTGCGAAAGGCGGACTCGATCAAGGCTTCGCGGCTCACATCACCCGGCCATGCTTCGGCGAGTGAACATGCCAGCGAGAACAACACAGGCCGGCGTGCCAATGGCCGCCACTCGTGGCCTGCACCCAACCCACGGCGGCAGGCGTCGACCACCAGCGCTTCCGAGGCCAGCAGCGCTGAAACCTCATCAAGGCGCAGCGCCTGCTCGCCGTTGTCAGCCAGGCGCCGGGCCGCGGGCCTGTCGAGTCCAGCGCGCGCCTCCGCGACTTCGGCCATGAGCGCGGGAACCTGTGCGCGCTCGGCCGCCGCATGCGCACGCGCCAGCGCCATCCGCGCCTCGCCCACATGCAAGGAGCGCAAGGCCAGTTCTGCAGCAGTCAGTTCGGCCACGGCCCTCAGCGACGGCGGCAGGCCGCGCGCATCCAGTTGCGCCAGCGCTGCCGCCGCTTCGCTCAAGCGGCCCAGCAACAGCAACCGCCGCGCAGTGATGAGCCATGCCTGTAATGCATTGGCGGTGTCGGCATGCGCCTCCAATGTGGCCGCCGCTGCCGCCAGCGCACGCGGCGAGCCGGCGAAGTCGCGCATGGCCATCGCCACCTCGGCTTCTGCCACCACGCAACGTGCGCGCGCCAGCTCTTCATGGGCGCCGAAGCCTCGGGCAGCACGCTTGAGGAGTTCTCGGGCGCGCGAATGCTCACCCAACTGCGCCATTGCGATGCCGCGCAGGGCCAGTGCCGGCGGGTCATCGCGCAAAGCCACCCGCTTCAGGGCACCAAGCGCGTCACCGGCAGCGAGTGCGCGCGCGGAGGCGGTAATCAGAGAGTCCATGGGAACAGTGTGGCAGTGCGCTGATCAGTATTCGCGGCTGGAGCGTCGGGTCCGCACGACCGTTAAGCAATCAGCGGAGCACTATCGGCAGAACGCACGAATATCGCTTTGGGCAACATCAATATCGTATTTGTCCGTCGGCTTTCCGTTGGAGTGTCTTACCGCGCCGCTTAGAACGTCGCGGGCCAGGGCGCATCGTGATGCATCGGTGCCGTCTTCCCGTCCTCCGGAGAGCGATCTTGGCGGCTTCGGTTTCGGTGGGCTTTCGGCCTCTTTTTCAGCCAGAGGCGGCGGAATGTTGTTTTGTCCGCGGGAGTATTCCGCTGGATTTTTGGCGGCCGGCGGCTGTGCGGGCTGGGGCGGCAACTTCACTTCGTTTGTCCTGGCTCCTCCAGCATCCTCCTTGCGCGTGGAATAGTGCGTCTGACCCTTGGCATCTACCCATTTATAGACTTGCGCATGACTGGCCGGCAGGAGCAACAAAGACAGCAGGAAGGCACCGAATATCCGCAGTGTGGCAATGAGGGTTTGCATGTTTTGGATCGGTGAGGGTGTCATCAATTTTGCTGATCTGGGTGCGGCAAGGATATGGGTAAGGATGCGGGTAAGGATGCGGGTAAGGATGCGGGTACTGGTGGCCGAAGCTAGCGGAGGATGACGATCTGCTGAAATCGCTAACCACCCAGGGTAGGTGCGCTCATGGTTAGCCGCCCAAGGTGAAGGCGAGTGTAAACAACACATATCGCGTGGGGGAACAGCGATGCGCGGTGTCTCACGTTCATCAGGTCAGCCTGAATGTGGAAGGCAGGGTACGCCGGTCAAACAAGTCGTCCTTCATCAAAACTGCAGTTGCCCGTATCTGAGCATTCGGAAAGAAAAAAGGCCTCAAAACCGAAGTTTCGAAGCCTTTTAAGCTTTTCACAGCGTGAAGCCGGGATAGCGGGTTTGCAACGGCATTGCTGCCGTTGACGGGGTTGCAGGGCTTAGTAGCCGCCGCGACCACCACCGCCGCCGCCGTAGCCGCCACCGCCGGAACGATCGCCGCCACCGTAGCCGCCACCACCGCCGCCGAAACCGCCGCTACGTGGAGGACGTGCTTCCATCGGACGGGCTTCATTCACGGTAATGCTGCGGCCGCCGAGCGACTGGCCGTTCATGCCGGAAATAGCTGCTTGCGCTTCTGCGTCGTTGCCCATTTCGACAAAACCGAAACCTTTGGAGCGGCCGGTGTCACGTTCCATCATGACTTTGGCGCTGGTGACGGAGCCGTACTGGCCGAAAGATTGTTGCAGGTCGTCATCACGCACCGTGTAAGGCAGGTTGCCGACGTAAAGTTTATTGCCCATGGGGACTCCTCAAAAATACATAAAACAAAAGCGATGGGGTCCCGAAAGCACAACAAACCAAAAAAGTACCGCCGTAGCGCGCGAAACTGACCGATCACTAACCTGTACGAATGCCTTGGCACCCGAACCTCACGATTATGCGCGAGGAAGTGCAAGGGCACCAGCATTCTTGCGCCGGGAGCGAAGCATTTGTCAAATCTTGCGCCGATTCCAGCGGTTAAACAGCGGAAATAGCCGAAAAGACGACATCGCCACCGGATGCATGACCAAGAAGATACGATGCACCAGCAGAGCGGTTGGACAGTCCAAAGGCGTTGCGCCGAGGCCGGAAAGCTCAACGGCCTGCAACACGATTCCCTTTCTCATCGACCACACGCTCGCCGTCTTCCTTGCTGAAAGCGCCTTGCTGCGGCGCGGGCAGGATATCCAGCACGGCCTCCGAAGGCCGGCACAGGCGAGTGCCCAGGGGCGTGACCACGATAGGCCGGTTGATCAGGACCGGATGCGCGAGCATGGCGTCAATCAGTGCTTCGTCGGTCAATGCTGTGCCGCCCAGGCCCAGCTCTGAATAAACAGCTTCCTTTTGCCGGATCACTTCACGCACCGGAATCGCCATCTGCGCGACCAGTTCCCGCAACGTCTCCCGGCTGGGCGGCGTTTTCAGGTATTCGATGACCTCGGGCTCCATGCCGGCATTGCGGATCAGCGCCAACACATTGCGCGACGTGCCGCATTGGGGGTTGTGGTAAATCGTGACAGCGGAAGGCATGTTTTCACTCCTGAAATGAGGTTGGTTGCATCGATTCAATAATTCAATTATATTTGAATCATGGAAACATTAACTCCAAACCTCGATTTTCCGCCGCTGGAGGAAGGCTCTGCGGTGAAAGCACTGGCAGCCTTGGCGCAAGCCCAACGGCTGCGCGCCTTCCGTGCCCTCGTCGTCGCCGGGCCTGACGGGCTGACGCCCGGGACGATGGCCGAGCAACTGGGCGTGGCGCCCAGTGCGCTGTCTTTTCACCTCAAAGAACTCTCGCATGCGGGCCTTGTCAGCAGTGAAGCACGCGGGCGCAACCTGATTTACCGCGCCAACTTCGGGCAAATGAATGCGCTGCTGGGCTACCTGACAGAGCACTGCTGCCAAGGCGCGAGTTGCGAAGCAAGTGCGCCCGGTGGATGCGCCGCCTGCTGACACGCCACCTTGCTACCGCTACATCTTCTTTCTTCCTTCCTTCTGTCCATCCACCCCTACTCACCAGGAAAACGCCATGAAACGCTTCCATGTCCACGTCCATGTGAAAGATCTCGAAAAAAACATCGCCTTCTACTCGGCCATGTTTGAGCAGCAGCCGGCGCGCACTGAAGCCGACTACGCCAAGTGGATGCTGAGCGACCCACCGGTCAACTTTGCCATTTCGACGCGGGGGAACGCACCCGGTGTGGACCATCTGGGAATTCAGGTCGACCAGGCCGAAGAACTGGCTGCCCTCAAAGCCAGCGCAACACGCGCCGACATGGCCTTGCTCGATGAAGGCACCACGACCTGCTGCTACGCCCGCAGTGACAAATACTGGGTGACCGACCCGCAGGGCATCGCCTGGGAGCAGTTTCACACGCTGGACAGCATTCCTGTTTTCAGCGAGGCAGCATCCACATCAAATGAGGTTGAACCCCAAGCCTGCTGTGCGCAACCCGCTACAAATACTGTAGCAATGGTGCAATTTTCCAAAGTACCCAGACCGGCCCAGGGCGCCAAGGCCTGCTGCTGAACAGCGGCCAAGAGAAGATCCTTCACCATGAACCCGAAACCCATCAATGTTCTTTTTCTGTGTACCCACAATTCGGCCCGCAGCATCCTGGCCGAAGCCGTGTTGAACCACATTGGCAAGGACAGGTTCAAAGCCTATTCAGCCGGGAGCAGCCCCCGCGAAAACCAGCAGCCGAATCCGTTAGGACTGCAGGTTCTGCGCACCGCCGGCATTCCGACTGAGGGCCTGCGCAGCAAAAGCTGGGACAAGTTTGCCCTGCCGGATGCACCCCACATGGACCTTGTCATCACGGTATGCGACAACGCCGCCGGCGAGGTCTGTCCCTTCTGGCCAGGCCAGCCCGCCACCGCGCATTGGGGTTATGCAGATCCGTCTGAAGGCGACGGCACGGAGGCGCAAAAGCTCGAAGCCTTCCGCCAGACCCTGCACGCGATCCGCCGCCGCCTTGATTTGCTGGTCAACCTGCCACCGGCCAGCGTCGACAAGCTGATGCTGCAGACCAGCGCGCGCGGTCTGGGCCGGTCATGAGCGGTCCGGACCTTGCGCTTGCAGAAGCACCCAAGCCTTTACCGCCCCAGCTCCTCGCGGAATTCGCCGGCACTGCCGCCCTGCTCTGCGCCGTCATCGGCTCGGGCGTCATGGCCGAGCGCCTCTCGGCCGGCAACATGGGCGTCGCCCTGCTGGCCAACACCCTGGCCACTGTGTTCGCGCTTTACGTATTGATTGAGGTGCTGGGCCCCGTGAGCGGCGCCCACTTCAACCCCCTGGTGACGCTTGTTTTATGGTCAAAAAGCCGTTCAGCCCAGGAAATACGGGCGCATAAAGCTATTCTTTTCATAGCATCCCAGTTGCTGGGCGCAGTGGCCGGCGCCTGGCTGGCCCATGCCATGTTTGACATGAACGTGCTGCAGTTCAGCACCAAGCTGCGCAGCGGTTGGGGCCAATGGCTAGCCGAAGCTGTGGCCACGGGTGGACTGATTCTTGTCGTTTTGCGTGCCCCTGCGGCCAAAGCGCCGGCGCTGGTGGCCTGCTACATAGGCGCGGCTTACTGGTTCACCGCGAGCACTTCGTTTGCCAACCCGGCTGCCGTGCTGGGCCGCATGCTCACGGACACCTTTGCCGGCATTGCGCCCGCCAGCGCGGCGGGCTTTCTAGCGGGCCAAGCGGCCGGCGCGCTGGCGGGTGCATGCCTGCACCGGTGGCTGGGAGCGCCGCAGGCAACAGCTCAGGCCTGAAGTCCGGGCAGAGCACTCGAGGCCGTCCGTGCTTTCGGGCCGTTCGGCTTTTACTTGGTAACCTTGGCAACGTGACCCAGAAAACCAGCACCGGTACCGTCGTCAAACTGGGGATCGCCCAGACACTGGCCTGGGCCTCCGGCTACTACCTGCCGGCGATTCTGGCGGTGCCCATGGCGCGCGATCTTGGTGTCAGCACCCCAACGGTCTTTGCCGCTTTTTCCGCTGCGCTGGTGGTTTCCGCACTGCTGGGACCGGCCGCGGGCAAAGCCATCGACCAGCACGGCGGAAGGCCGGTGCTGGCCGCGAACAGCCTGGTTTTTGCCGCAGGGCTCGTGGTGCTGGCCTTGGCACAGGGGCCGGTAGGCCTATTTGCCGGCTGGGTGATTCTGGGCGTAGCCATGGCCGCAGGCCTGTATGAAGCAGCCTTTGCCGCGCTGGTATACCTGTATGGCAAGGACGCACGCGGCGCTATCACCGGCATCACCTTGTTTGCGGGTTTTGCGAGTACGGTGGGCTGGCCCCTGTCGACCTGGCTGGAGCTTGAATGGGGCTGGCGCGGGGCATGCCTGGCCTGGGCCGCATTGCATTTGGGGGTCGGGCTGCCGCTGAACTGGTGGCTTCCGAGATCGTCCACAACTGGCATTGCCGCCAAGGTTTACGCCGACGCAAGCCAGTCTGAAGTACCTGCGCCGCCTGCTGCATCCACTCCGTCAGCCTCCACCTCTTCCGCCCTGGCCAGCTCAAGCACTACCCGCACTGCCTTCCTGCTGGCGCTCCTGTTTGCCGTCACATGGTTCATCAGCACCGCGATGGCCGCGCACCTGCCGCGGCTGTTGCAAGCCCACGGCGTGCCGCTGGCCACGGCACTGGTCTTTGCCGGGCTGGTCGGCCCTGCGCAAGTTGCAGGCCGGTTGCTGGAGTACGGCCTGTTGCGCAACATCCATCCGCTGGTGTCGGCGCGGGTGGCCGGCAGCCTGCACACGCTGGGTGCAATGGTGTTCCTTTTTTTTGGCGTCCCGGCAGGCGCGGTGTTCACCGTGCTGCACGGCGCGGGCAACGGCGTACTGACAATTGCCAAGGGCACGCTTCCGCTGGTGCTGTTCGGCGTTCGGGATTACGGTGCGCGCCAGGGATTGTTGATGGTGCCGGCGCGTTTTGCGCAAGCCACAGCGCCGTGGCTGTTTGGTTTGGCGATTGACCGGTTTGGAAGTGGCGCGCTGTGGTTCTCGGCGGCGCTGGGGCTGGTGGCTTTTGCGGCGTTGATGCTGCTGCGTGATCCTCCCTCTGCGGCAGCCCTGCACAGGGATTGAGCTAGGATGTCCGTTATCGGCCAGAAGCAGACATCGAAGCAAGTCATATCAGTTCTCAATGAAGCTCCTCAATTTCATCGCCTTTGGCATCATGGCTTCGACGTTTGGCATGGTTCATGCCGCACCGTTCGACGGTACATGGACGATTGATCTGCGTTCCCCAGCAGAGAAGAGCTCGAAGGCCGAATGCGGTATTGCGGCGTTTGTGCTGAAGCAAGACGGAAAACGAGTGACTGGCGACCATCAGATGGCTACCGCCGGTTGCGGCAGGGTGAATGAGGGCGGCGAGGATACTGTTGAAGGCATCGCACGCGGTAACAGTGCCGAACTCACCGTGACGAGTGGCAGAAACGGAGAGGTCGTGCGCGGTAGGGCGACTCGCGTTGGAAGCTTTCTGCGATGGAAAGTCACGGAACAAGTGAAGCCTGGTGAACCCGAAGGCGATTCCGGGCTGATCTTAAGGCGAGGTATTCTTAAGCGAGACCGGCATTAACGCTTATTCGCGAATGTCCGCTCTGGGCCGAAAACATGCATCGCCGCCGGTCAATTGATCAAGACGTTGTCTTTCGCGAACTAGTGACAAGCCGCTCCAAAAAGGCTGCCCCGGCGCAGAACACAGACATCACGAGCGCCACCAACAGCCCGAGCCAGTCGGTGTCATCGACTGCCACAGTGACCGATCCACGCCTGGACGGATTCAGCAGATGCCTGGACTCCATGAGCACAACCATTCCGACAACGAGAAAGAGCAATCCGGCTGCAATCAAGCACCAACCGACGAGCACATTAGTAGTTCGCTTCGACACAAGCTTTGTGCGCCCGCAGCGTATAAATAAGAACTGGAACTAGAAGAAGGCCAAAAACGCAATTAGAAGATTCATGCTTATGCCCGCTTGTAGCCGATAGAGGACACTTAATTGGCCCAAGAGATCGTGATCGGGTTTGAGGCGCGCTCAATCCAGCCACTTCTGGAAAAACTGCGCCTGACCCATGGCCGGGTCCAGCTGGTAGCCGGCAAAGCCGATGCGTTCATAAAGCTTGATGGCGCTGCGGTTGCCCTGCAGCACTTCCAGCGTCAGCTTGCAGGCGCCGCGTTCGCGTGAGATCTCGTCCACCAGCGCGAGCATCTTTTCGCCGACCCGCTGGCCGCGGTGCCCCGGCAGCACGGCTACGTCGTGGATATTGACGAGCGGGCGGCAGGCGAAGGTGGAAAAACCTTCGATGCAATTGACGAGGCCGACAGCCTTGTCACCGCTAAAAGCCAGCACACTGAAGGCATGCGGGCGTGCGGCAAGTTCCCTGACGAGATGAGTCTTTGCAAAATCACTGAGCGGCTTGCCGCCGCCGGCCGGGTCTTGCGCATAGGCATCGAGCAACTGCACGATGGCGGCTGCATGCACGGGATTGCCATAGTCGGCCCGGCAGACCTGCAGAGGACTTTGAGGGTTGGAAGGTTCAGTCACGCGATGTGCTTTCGGTGCAAACAATCGGGTGATTCTAAAGACGGCAGGCAAAACGGTGCGTAAAAAGCGGATCCTTCAGATCGTTTAAAGCCAGTACAAATCCCTGGCGTTGCCGCCCATGACCGCCGCCCTATCCACCACATCGAGTGTGGCAAGGATTTCTTGCGTTTCGCTCCACCACTGCGCGTAGCTGCCGGCCAGCTCCAGCACCGGCCAGTCGCTGCCCCAGACCACACGCCGTGCACCAAAGCTTTTGAGCACACGCTTGCCCCATCGCGTGACGGCGCCGGCTTCCGGCTTGGGCCCGGCTTCTGTCATCAGGCCCGACAGCTTGCAGTAGGCCTGTGTTTCACCGGCAACGCGCAGCATGTCGTCGGCCCAAGGCTGCCACTGGCCTGCGGCGATGTCGGGTTTGGCGGCATGGTCTATCACCATGCGTAAATCCGCGTGCCGCTGCGCCAGCGTCACGATATGCGGCAGGTGCACGGGCTTCACCAGCGCATCGAACACCAGGCCGCATTCCACCATCGCGTGCAGGGCCGGCGCCAGTGCAGGCTGCAATATCCACTGCGCGTCGGCAATGTCCTGCAACATCGGGCGCAGGCCTTTAAGGCGCGGATGGCGGGCCAGCGCCTCTATGCGCGCAGGCGCATCGGGCGCCAGCATGTCCACCCAGCCGACCACGCCTAGCACGCGCGGATTCGCATCCGCCTGGGCCAGCAAAAAATGTGTTTCCGCTTCGGTGGCCGCAGCCTGCACCAGCACACCACCCTGCACGCCATGCGGCGCGGACTGCACCTGCCAGTCCTTCACCGCCACGTCGCGGTAGATAGGCGCCAGCGCCGGTGTCAGCCAGCCGTAGTCATCGCGCGCCAGCTGCCAGCAATGAAAGTGCGCGTCGACCGGGGGAAACGATGTCATGGCGTCAGCGCCTCCGCCGGCAACAGGCCCTGAGAGCGCAATGCATTCCAGAACTCCGGCGGGATGGGATGGCTCATCATGGCCACGGCGTCCGTCCATTCGCTGACTTTGCGCGCACCCAGCATCACGCTGTGCACGGCCGGATGGGCCAGCGGAAACTGCAGTGCAGCGGCGCGCAGCGGAACGCCGTGCGCTTCACACACCACTTCTATCTTCGCAGTCCGCTCCAGCCACTCGCGCGCGGCCGGCGCGTAATTGAAGGTTGCGGCTCCACCCTTTGCACCAGTGGCCAGAATGCCCGAGTTAAAAACACCGCCCAATGCGATGCTCACACCGCGTGCCAGGCACTGCGGCAACAGCGCAGGCAGCGCGCTGTGGTCAATCAGGCTGTAGCGGCCGGCCAGCATCAGTACGTCCAGCTCGGCTTCGCGCAGCACGTCCAGGACGATGCCGACGTCGTTGGTACCCAGCCCGATGGCGCGCACCAGGCCCTCACGCTTTAATTGTTGCAGTGCAGGCAGTGTTTCGTCGATCAGCTGGCGCAACACAGCCCCCGCGTTGGCACCCTGGGTCTCTGCGTCCGGGTCATGGATGTACACGCTGTCGAGCCGGGACAGCCCCAGCCGCTGAAGGCTGTCTTCCACGCTGCGGCGGGTGCCCGCGACGCTGAAGTCCCAATGCTGGTTAAAGGGCAGGATGTCGACATAGCCGTGCTGGGCCGTCGCGGCACGCCCATCGGGCGTGAGGATGCGGCCCACCTTGCTGGAAAGCGTGAAGCTGTCGCGCGGCCGTCCGCGCAGCGCATCGCCCAGTCGCCGCTCCGACAGGCCATGGCCGTAATGCGGTGCGGTGTCGAAACTGCGGCAGCCGCCGGCCCAAGAGGCATCCACCAGCGCCCGCGCCTCCTCGTCGCTGACGGGTGAGAACAAATTACCGAGCGGTGCGCCGCCCAGGCCCAGCCGCAGGCGCACTTCTTCGCGGTTCACAAAAACAGGCTCCATATCAAGGTCTCCACAATCCCGGTAGTCATCGAGTTTAAAAAAACGCCATTCAGGGTTAATCCTGATAAACGTTTAGCCATGTTACGACTAACATGTCAGTCATCGACAAGGGAAATCCCGAAGTTCGAACGAAAACTGAACCTGTTCCCACCGCCCGTTCACCTTCTTCATGCTCAAGAATATCCCTTCACTGCTGACTCCCGAAGCGCTATATGGGCTTGCCAGCATGGGTCATGGGGATGACGTCGCCATCGTGGATGCCAACTTTCCGGCCACCGCTGTGGCACACCGGAGCGGCGCCCGGCTGGTGCAGCTGGCAGGCATCACGTCGCCGCAGGCACTGCAGGCTGTGCTGCAGCTTTTTCCCATGGACAGCTATGTGCCGGACGCGGCCTGGACCATGCAGGTGGTCGGTGATGCCGGTGCCGTGCCCGCTCCTGTTGCCGAATTTTCTGCGCTGCTGGCCGAGGCCGGTGAGCGGCCTGCCGCCACGCTGGAACGTTTTGAGTTCTATGCCCGCACCCAGGCTGCTTTCCTGATCCTGCAGACTGGCGAACAGCGCAAGTACGGCAACATCCTGCTGCGCAAAGGCGTCATTTCCAGCGACGCGAGCTGACGCATGAGCAGCGCCACGCCAATGCCACACAGCCCGCCGATCAGCTTGCGCGCGCAGGCCTACGAGAGCTTTCAGCAGCAGATCGTTGACGCCAACATCCGGCCCGGGCAGTTCATCTCTCAGCGGGAATTGATGCAGTTGCTGGGCATGCCGCTGGGTGCCGTACGCGAGCTGATTCCCCGGCTGGAAGCCGAGGGTTTGCTCAAGACCGTGCCGCAGCGCGGCCTGCAAGTGGCCCATGTCGACCTGAAGCTGATCAACAACGCTTTTCAGCTGCGCCGCCTGCTGGAGCGTGAGGCCGCCAGCCGCTTTGTGACCACGGTGTCCGACGCCGACCTTGCAGCCATCGAGCAGGCCCACCTGAATATCGTCAAGCGCGCCCGTAAGAAGGCCATCGACCACGACCTGCTCAAGGACGCGACCGTGGTCGACTGGGGCCTGCACGACCTGATGATCGATGCACTGGGCAACGAGCTGATCTCCGAGGTGTACCGCATCAACAGCCTGCGTGTGCGCCTGATCAAGCTCGAAGGCTCGACCCTTTCGCCCGATGTGCTGGTTCCCGCCATGGAAGAACACCTCTGGTTTATTGAAGCCCTCAAGCGGCGCGACGCGCCAGCCGTGATCGAACGCCTGAGCCACCACATTGAAAGCGCGCACCGACGTGTGCTAGGACTGCCGCGGCCCGATATGCCGTGGTCTTTGGAGACCCCTGAATGACGAGTGCTTTTCCCGCCGCTGAAAAATCTTTTCGCGGTATCTGGCCCGCCCTGCTGACGCCGCTCACGGCCAGCCTGGACATTGACCACGCAAAATTCGCAGCCCACTGCAAGGCGCTGATCGCCAGCGGCTGCCCCGGCGTGACTGCCTTCGGCACCACCGGCGAAGGGCCGTCGTTCTCCCTGGCCGAACGCAGGGAAGCCATTGACCAGCTCATCAAGAACGGCATTCCGGCTGCGCAGATCATGGTCTCCACCAGTTGCGCCGCACTGCCCGAAACACTGGAGCTCACGCGCCATGCGGTCAAGGCCGGCGTGCACGGCTGCCTGATGCTGCCGCCGTTTTTCCTCAAGGGCGTGTCCGACCAGGGCATCATCGACAGCTACCGCTACGTGATCGACGCCATGGCCGGCACGCCCTTCAAGCTGTACCTGTACCACATCCCCCAGGTCACCGGCGTGCCACTGTCGCATCATGTGATCCGGACGCTCAAGGACCTGTACCCCGAGACCATCGTGGGCATCAAGGACAGCGCCTGCACCACTGCGCATTCAGTCGGCCTAGCCGGCGCATTCATGAAGGAAATGACGGTGTATGTCGGGTTCGAGCCCGACCTGCCGGAAATGGGCCGTCGCGGCAGCACCGGCGCCATCAGCGGCCTCGCCAACTTCATGCCGCGACTGGTCAAACGGCTGGTCACAGAACCCGACGCTCCGGCAACGCCCGCCGAACGCGAACGTGTCGTGCAGCTCATCGGCATGCTGGGCCCCTATTCACTGATGCCCGCACTCAAGGGGATCATGGCCATGCTGAGTGGCGACAAAACCTGGCTGCGCGTACGCGCACCGCTGGTGGCTTTGACGCCCGACGAATACAAGGCACTGGAAAAAACCATCAGTACCTTCGGGATTGATACAAAATCCGAATGACGCCGCACCGGGCCTTGTTCCGGGACGGATTCAATGATTTCAAGCGACTTCACGACAAAGTAACGACAAAGGAGACAACATGACAGCTTCCCTCAATGGTATTTTCCGCCGCAGCCTGCTGGCCACCGCTTCCGCCGTTTTGCTGATGGGCGCTCTGCTGCCCGCCGCACAGGCACAGAACAAGGTCGTGCTGCGCGTCTCCACACCGGCTGTGCCGGACGACTGGCACGCCAAGATGTGGACTGTCTTCAAGGAGAACCTGGAAAAAAGCGCACCGGGCGAGTTCGATGTCCAGATCAACCTGAACGCGTCGCTCTTCAAGCAGGGCACCGAGCCCGCCGCAATGGCGCGCGGTAACCTTGAGCTGTCGTCGATTTCCGCTTTTGACATCGCCAAGCTGGTGCCCGAATTTTCGATCTTCACAGCCGGCTACATCATGCGTGACCCGGACCACCAGCAAAAGGTGTTCAACGGTCCCATCGGCACAGAAATGTTCAAGCTGGTCTCCGACAAAATGGAGGTGACACCGCTGTCCACCATTTACCTCGGCACGCGCCAGGTCAACCTGCGTGAGGCCCGCAACGTCAAGGTGCCGGCTGACCTCAAAGGTGTGAAACTGCGCATGCCCGGCTCCAAGGAATGGCTGTTCCTGGGCGAGGCGCTGGGCGCCACCCCCACGCCACTGGCTTTTGGCGAGGTCTACCTGGGCCTGAAGACCGGCACCATCGACGGCCAGGACAATCCCCTGCCCTCCGTGCGCGCTGCGAAGTTCTATGAAGTGACCAAGCAGATCGTGTTGACCAGCCACCTGGTGGACGGCATCTTCATCGCAATTTCCAACAAGGCCTACAACGCCATGAATGCGGCGCAAAAGACCAAAGTCAAAGCCGCCGCGCAGGCCGCTTCCGCCTACAACAACGAAAACCGCCTGAAGGAAGAAGGCCAGCTGGTCGAGTTCTTCAAGAAGGAAGGCCTGACCGTCACCACGCCGGATGTGGATGCTTTCCGCAAGACAGTGCAGACGACTTACCAGAACTCGGAATACGCCAAGGCCTGGCCCAAGGGCCTGCTTGAGCGCATCAACGCGACCAAATAAGTAGTACGCCAAGCAGCACAACGCCCATGAAAAGCTGGCTCCAGAAAACCGCCAATCTGGTTGGCGGTGGACTCTTCCTGACCCTGTTCATCGTGTTCGTGATCCAGATCACAGCGCGTTTTCTCTTCCACAAGCCCCTGGCCTGGACGGATGAAGCAGCCGTGATCCTTTATGTCTGGGTCATCCTGTGGGCGGCTGCGGTGGTGGTCCCCGAGCGCGAGCATGTGGTGTTCGACCTGGTGTGGAACAACATGCCCTACCGCGGCCGGCAGGCCATGGCCATCATCGGCAACCTGCTGGTGGGCGGCCTTGCTGCCTGGGGCATTCCGGGCTGCTGGGATTACGTGCACTTCATGGCCCGTGAAGGAACGCCGGTGCTGGGCGTGTCCTTCGAATGGGTCTTCATGCCATTTGTACTGTTGCTCGCCGCCCTGGCGGTGCGCTCGGCCTGGGCGATCTGGAACGCGATCCGCGGGGTGGGTCTGGAAGCGGAGCTGCGGATATGACGAGCGGTCTTTGGATTCTGGTTCTGGTGCTGGCGGGCGGCATGCTGCTGCGCATGCCGATCGGCTTTTCGATGGTCGCGGCCGGCATCGGATACCTCGTGGTGAAAGGCCAGGACGTTGGCCTGGTGGCCGAGCAGATCGGCAATGGCCTCTACAACAGCTATGTGCTGCTGGCCGTGCCACTTTTTGTGTTCGCCGCCAACATCATGAATGCAGGTACGGTCAGTGAACGGATTTTTGACTTCTGCCGTATCCTGGTGGGGCGCTTTCGCGGTGGCCTGGCGCAGGTGGACATCCTGGTGAGCGTGATTTTCTCGGGCATGAGCGGCAGCGCGATTGCCGACGCGGCCGGCCCCGGCCTGGTCACGATCCGCCAGATGCTGAAAAAACCGGAATACACACGCGGCTTTGCCGGCGCCGTGGTGGTAGCCAGCGCTACGCTGGGCCCCATCATTCCGCCGTCAATCCCGATGGTGATTTATGCGCTGGTGTCAGGCGCTTCGGTCGGCGCGCTCTTCCTGGGCGGTGTGGTGCCGGGCTTCCTGATGGCCGGGCTGATGATGGGCGTTGTCGCGATCATCGCAAAGAAACGCAACATGCCGCGCGACGAGCCCGTACCCCGCTCGGAATGGCCGGGCCTGATCTTCCGCGGCGCGCTGCCGCTGTCCATGCCCATCGTACTGCTGGGCGGCATTTACTCCGGCGTCTTTACGCCGACGGAGGCCGCGGCGGTGGCAGCGCTGCATGCGCTGATCCTGGCTGCGCTGGTGTTTCGCGCATTGACGTGGCGTAGCTTCTGGGGCGTGGTGATGGAATCCACGCGCGCCAGTGCAGTGATCACCATGATCCTGGCCGGCTCCTTCATGCTCAACTACGCCTTCACGGCCGAGGGCGTGCCGCAGGCCATGGCCACATGGGTCGACAGCATGCACTTCTCGCAGATCGGCTTTTTGCTGATGGTGAACGTGATGTTCCTGGTGCTGGGCTGCTTCCTTGACGTATCGGTGCTGTTGCTGGTGTTTGTGCCCATGCTGCTGCCCGCAGCCAAGCTGTTGGGCGTTGACTTGGTGCACTTCGGCGTGCTGGTCGTCCTCAACATGATGATCGGGCTGATCCATCCGCCCTTCGGCATGCTGCTGTTCGTGACCAAGGCCCTCACAGGCATCCCCATTGGCGAGATGATGAAGGAGGGCTGGCCTTTCCTCGTCATGCTCCTGCTGTTGTTGCTGGCCATGACGTGTTTCCCTCAGATTGTGCTGTGGCTTCCACAGACGATGGGATACAAGTGACTCCCGTATGAATGACGCCGTGAATGCCGATGTCGTTTGCGTTGCCAGCTGGAACGCCGATTTGATTTCCCGCGTGGAGCGGCCCATCGCGCGCGGGGAAACACTGATGGCCAGCGATTTCAGCATCAGCCCGGGCGGCAAAGGCAGCAATGCGGCGGTGGCCGCGGCCCGCCAGGGCGCTCGCGTGGCGCTCATTGCCCGCATAGGTGACGACGACTTCGGGCGCATGGGCATGAAGCTCTGGCACGATGAAGGCATAGACACCACGCACGTCGAGCAGGTGGCCGGCGAGCGCAGCGGCGTTGCGCAGATCCTTGTTTATAAGGACGGCGACAACAGCATTGCGGTGTATCCCGGCGCCGGAACAGGCCTCGCCGCACGTCACGCGCAGGCGGCGCAGCAGGTGCTGGGAAGTTGCCGCGTCGTGATGGCCTCGTGCGAGGTGCCTGCAGAAGCCACCCTGGAAGCCTTTCGCCTGGCGCGCGATGCGGGCGCCATCACCATTTTGAATCCAGCACCCGCGCGGCCGCTGCCCAACGAGCTGCTGACGCTGGTCGATGTGCTGACGCCCAATGAAAGCGAGCTTTACCTGCTGGCTGGCGCGGCACATACCGGCTCGGTGGATGACGCTGCCCTGCAGTTGCTCAGCCGTGGCACGCGCGCCGTGCTGGTCACACTGGGCGCCGCCGGCTGCCGGCTCTTCCAGGCGGGCAAGCCGCCGGTTTCGCTGCCGGGCCGGTCCATGGCCGTGCGCGACACCATTGGTGCGGGCGACACCTTCACCGGCGCGCTGGCCGCCGCGCTGGCGCGCGGAGAGTTGCTGGCCGTCGCCATGCAGTGGGCTAACGCGGCAGCCGCTTTGTCGGTCACACGGGATGGCGCCATCGACGGCATGCCATCCTCCGCTGAAACTGCAGCGCTGCTGGGCAGCAAGTTCAGCTAAAAACGGCACCAGCCCAATAATAACGGGCGCAAGCAGCTATTAAAACAATAGCACTCTAAAAGTCAGGCAACCTTCCTGCCATCGCCTGCGGCCGTGCAGGTTGATTGCCGCTTTACCGGATATTTACGCGCCTCTTTCCGGCGGTTTATCTGCGCCCACAAGGCTTGCAGTGATAATTATTGAGCGCCGTCAGGTGGACCCCAGGGCCTTTGCTGCCGGCGCATGAACCACCATCAAACACAAAAAAAGCTGCCCCGGCCGGTCTGGTGCAGCGGGCACCAAGGACAGCTGATGGACCCGAAAGCCGAGACGCCGGAAAACGGCGCCCCTACCTCATCCCGGAGACGATTGAGCCGTCGCGCGTCCATCATCGGCAGCGTGATCGCCGTGCTGGCACTGGCCGGCACCGGCTGGCTGGCCTGGCACCTTACGCATCCCGCCGCGGACACAAAAACGGCTGGCGGGCCAGGCGGCGCCTTCAGGCGCGGGGCGCCAGCCACCACAGTCGGTGTGGCCACCGCCGAAAAAACCAGCATTCCGATCGTTCTGGAGGCCCTCGGCACCGTCACTCCCCAAGCCACCGTCCGCGTGCGCCCGCAGGTTTCCGGCGTGATGGAAAAAGTTCTGTTCAAGGAGGGCCAGATGGTCAAGGCCGGAGAACTTCTGGCCACCATCGACCCGCGCCAATTTGAAATGGCGCTCATGCAGGCAGTCGGCCAGCGCCAGCGTGACGAAGCCCAACTCGACAGCGCCCGCGTCACCTTGCAACGCTTCAAGACCCTGCTCGAGCAGGATTCGATTGCGCGGCAGGAAGTCGACACGCAGGCCGCGCTGGTCAAACAGCTGGAAGGCACGGTCGTCATCGACAAGGCCAACGAAGGCACAGCACGGCTCAACCTGGGCTATACCCGGGTCGTGGCGCCTGTCAGCGGGCGTGTAGGCCTGCGCACCGTGGACGTCGGCAATGTGGTGAACAGCAGCGACGCCAATGGCATTGCCCTGATCACCCAGGTCAGCCCGATTGATGTGGTCTTTTCCATCCCGCAGGACCGGGCGGGCGAGCTGCAGCAGAACGCCGGCGGCAACACCGCCATGAAGGTCGTCGCACTGGACCGCACGCGCACCGCCACGCTCGACACAGGCGTCTTTGCCTCACTCGACAACCAGGTCGACACCACCACCGGCACCGTCAGGGCCAAGGCGCGCTTTGCCAACAGCAAGCTCACGCTGTTTCCCAGCCAGTTTGTGAATGTGCAACTGCAGGTCAAAACACTGGAAGATGCCGTGGTGGTGCCCGTCACCGCCGTACGCCTGGGTAGCACCGGAGACTATGTCTATGTGCTGAACGCCGACCGTACCGTTTCCCTGCGTCCGGTGCAGCGCGGCCAGGCCACAGTGGAAAAAATCGCGATCACATCCGGGCTAAAGGCCGGCGAGCGTGTCATCACCGAAGGCGCCGACCGTTTGAAGGACGGCGCCAGTGTGGTATTGCCCGGCGATGCGCCAGGCGCTGGCATGAGTGGCAGGCGCCGGGGCGCCAGCGCTCCGGGCGGTGGCCCTTCTGCAGCCGGGCGCCAGCGTCCTGCATCCGATGCGGCCGGGGGCCCGCCTGCATCCATGTCGACATCGCCAGCTTCCGCGCCCGCAGCGGCGGCATTGCAGCCCGACGCCGCGCCGCCTTCCATTGCCGGCCCCACGACCGAGCAACGCCAGCGCATGCTCGACCAGGTCAAAGACGATCCGGCCGCGCTGGAGCGCCGCAAGCGCTTCCTGGAACAAATTGACAAAGGTGACCCCGCCGCCCTGGCGCGCTGGCAGGGCATGAAGGACAACCGCGCCCAAAGCCAACGGCCGGCGCAATGACGGCACGGCAGGATTGCTTCGCATGAGCCACCAGGCCGTTCCCAAGACGAATAGCACCGCAGTGCGCAGCACGAAGGTTACCGAATGAGCCCCTCGCGCCCCTTTATCCTGCGCCCGGTGGCGACTTCGCTGCTCATGGTGGCCATCGTGCTGGCCGGCCTGGTGGGGTTCAGGTTTTTGCCGTTGTCGGCGCTGCCGCAAGTCGACTACCCGACCATCCAGGTGCAGACCTTGTATCCGGGAGCCAGCCCCGAAGTCATGGCGCAAACCGTGACGGCGCCGCTGGAGCGCCAGTTCGGCCAGATGGCCGGGCTCTCGCGCATGAGTTCCACCAGCGCCGCCGGCGTCTCAATCGTCACGCTGCAATTCGGCCTCGGGCTGGCACTGGACGTCGCCGAACAGCAGGTGCAGGCCGCCATCAATGCCGGCGGCTCGCTGCTGCCGGCCGACCTGCCCGCCCCGCCCGTCTATGCCAAGGTCAACCCGGCCGATGCACCGGTGTTGACCTTGGCCATCACCTCCGACACCATGCCGCTGACGGAAGTGCAGAACATCGTCAATACCCGACTGGCCCTGAAGATCAGCCAGGTCAATGGCGTGGGCCTGGTGTCGCTCAGCGGCGGGCAACGTCCTGCGGTGCGCATCCAGGCCGATACGCGGGCGCTGGCCTCTTACGGCCTGGGGCTGGATTCACTGCGCACCGCCATCTCGGCGGCCAATGCCAATGGCGCCAAGGGCAACATCGACGGGCCTACGCGGTCTTATTCGATCAACTCCAACGACCAGCTGGTTGCAGCCGCCGACTACAAAAACCTCATCATTGCCTTTCGAAACGGTGCGGCGGTACGCGTTTCCGATGTTGCGCAGGTGGTCGACAGTGCCGAGAACATCAAACTGGGCGCCTGGAGCGGACTGAAGCCAGCGATTATTCTCAACGTGCAGCGCCAACCCGGCGCCAACGTCATCGCCACGGTCGACGCCATCAAGGCACGCCTTCCCGAGCTGCAAGCAGGCCTTCCAACAGCCCTGAAGGTGGACATACTGAGCGATCGCACCACGGGCATACGTGCCTCCGTGATGCACGTCGAAATTGAATTGCTGCTGGCGGTACTGCTGGTCGTGCTGGTGATCTTTGCCTTCCTGCACAGCCTGCGCGCCACCGTGATCGCCAGCCTGGCCGTGCCGATTTCACTGATCGGCACATGCGGCCTGATGTACATGCTGGGCTACAGCCTCAACAACCTGAGCCTGATGGCGCTGACGATTGCCACCGGTTTTGTGGTGGACGACGCGATCGTGATGATCGAAAACATCTCGCGCTACATCGAGGAAGGTGAAGAGCCGATGGCCGCTGCCCTGAAAGGCGCGACGCAAATCGGGTTCACCATCATTTCGCTGACCGTGTCGCTGATCGCGGTGCTGATTCCCCTGCTCTTCATGGGTGACGTGGTTGGCCGGCTCTTCCGGGAGTTCGCCGTCACGCTGGCCATCACCATCCTGATCTCGGCCGTGGTGTCCCTCACCCTCGTGCCCATGATGTCCGCACGATGGTTGCGTCCGCAGCAACGCCACGCCGCCGGTCCGCCCCAAGGCGGGGCAACCCCCTCGGGGGGCAGAGAGCCACACGCAGCGGGCGAACGTGGGGGCGATTTCTTTGACGACGTGATTGCACGTTATGACGTGTGGCTGGGCTGGGTGCTCAAGCGCCAGGGGTTGACCCTGCTGGTGGCACTGGCTACCTTGCTCCTCACCGTGTTGCTGTATGTGCTGATCCCCAAGGGCTTGTTTCCGACACAGGACACCGGCCAGTTGCAGGCCCGCGTGGAAACCGCACAGTCAGTATCCTACGACCGCATGGCCGCGCTGCAGCAGGCCACGGCCAAAGCCATCCTCGAAGACCCGGACGTCGAAACACTGAGCTCCTTCATCGGCGTGGACGCGGCCAACAACACCATGCTGCACACAGGCCGCATGCTGATCAACCTGAAAAAAGACCGCACCGGCAGCCAGCAGGAAACCATGGACAGACTGCAGCGCCGGGCTGCATCAGTGGCCGGCGTAACGCTGTACCTGCAGCCCACGCAAGACCTGACCATTGACGCCGAGACCGGGCCCACGCAGTTCCGCGTGTCCCTTGAAGGCTCAAGCAATGCGACGGTAGTGGAATGGGCCAACAAACTCACGCAGCGCATGCGCCAGCTCGAAAGCCTGCGCAATATCTCGTCCGATGCAGGTTCCAGCGGCTCAGGGGCTTACATCACGGTCGACCGCGACACCGCTTCACGCCTGGCCATCACGACGTCATCCATTGACGATGCGCTTTACAGCGCGTTCGGCCAGCGCATTGTCTCAACCATCTTCACCGAGACCAACCAGTACCGTGTGATCCTCGAAGCCATGCCCGACCCCCTGCGCACACCGGCATCGCTGGGCAGCCTGCAGCTTAAAACCGGCTCGGGCACACCGACACCGCTGTCGGCCATCGCCACCATCACGGAGCAGGCAGCGCCGCTGCAGGTCACCCGCGTGGCCCAGTACCCGGCCACGACGCTCGGTTTTGACACGGCACCCGGGGTTTCGCTGGGAAGGGCCGTTGACGACATCCGGCAAGCCGCAAAAGACATCGCCATGCCGGCCAGCGTGACCATGACCTTCCTCGGCGCGGCAGGCGCCTACCAGGCCTCGCTATCCAACCAGCTCTGGCTGATTCTGGCGGCCGTGATCTGCGTCTACATCGTGCTGGGTGTGCTGTATGAAAGCTACATCCACCCGCTGACGATTCTCTCCACCCTGCCCTCCGCCGGCGTGGGCGCGCTGCTGGCACTGATGATCAGCGGATCGGGCCTAGGGGTGATCGGCATCATCGGCATCATTTTGCTGATCGGCATCGTGAAGAAGAACGCCATCATGATGATCGACTTCGCGATCGACGCCGAGCGCAACCAGGGCAAGTCGCCGCAGGAAGCCATTCACCAGGCCGCGCTGTTGCGCTTCCGGCCCATCCTGATGACGACGCTGGCGGCATTGTTTGCCGCTGTGCCGCTAATGCTGGGTTGGGGTGAAGGGGCCGAGTTGCGGCGGCCCCTGGGGCTGGCGATTTTTGGTGGGTTGATTGTGAGTCAGGTGCTGACGCTGTTTACGACGCCGGTGATTTATCTGGCGTTTGACCGGTTGGGGCGGAGGTTTGGGAAGAAGGGGAAGGAGGTTTCTGCGTGAAGCCTGTTTCCTTTTCGTCATTTCGGATTGATCTGCATTCCGGGGCCGGGGGTTGCCCGGCATGCAACTCACTTTTCTTTGCTTCGCCAAAGAAAAGTAAGCAAAAGAAAGGCGACCCTGCTGTCTGCGTCCCTTCGCTTCGCTACGGGCAACCTGCGGTGCTCGGTCCAGCCGGGGTCAAAAACAACTCGCCTGCGGCTCAGACAAGTTTTTGCCCTGATCCGTCTGGACCTCCGCTCCTCGGCGCATACAGAAGGGGGTGGGGGAGGAATACCGAATACCTGAAGAAACAAGGACACGCCATGGCGTGTCCTTGTCGGTATTGGATTTGGTTCCCGCATTCGGACTGCCCCGTCCTGGCTGGGCCGAGCAGCGCAGACGGAGGCGGAAGGTCGGGCCGCAGTTGTTTGAGCGAAGTGCAACGTAGCGAGTTCTGCGGACTGCAGCCGGAGTCGAGCAGCGCAGGTTGCCCGAAGCGAAGCGTAGGGACCCAGACTGCGGGTCGCCTTTTCTTTGGTGACTTTCTTTTGGCGAAGCAAAAGAAAGTTACTTGCCGCCGGCAATCCCGGCCCCGGAACTCAAAACACCTCAGCTTCCAAAACAGCCAGGAGACTTCGACAAGCTCAGCCCGAACGGGGAGGAGAACGTTCAGCCCGAACGGACTCAGGAGAGCCACGCCATGAACCTCTCCGAACCCTTCGTCCGCCGCCCGGTAGCCACAGTCCTCCTCACCATAGGCCTGGCCCTCGCCGGCATAGGCGCATTCTTCGTGCTGCCGGTATCGCCGCTACCACAGGTCGACTTCCCGGTAATCTCGGTCAGCGCGTCTCTGCCGGGGGCCAGCCCCTCCACCATGGCCAGCAGCGTCGCTACGCCGCTGGAGCGCCGCCTCGGTGTGATCGCGGGCGTCAACGAGATGACGTCGAACAGCAGCAACGGTTCTACCCGCGTCAGCCTGCAGTTTGACCTGAACCGCAAGATCGATGCAGCGGCGCGCGAAGTGCAGGCCGCCATCAATGCTTCGCGCGCTGACCTGCCCGCCACCTTGCGCAGCAACCCGACCTACCGCAAGGCCAACCCGGCCTCGGCGCCGGTCATCATCCTGGCCCTCACTTCCAAAACGCGCTCGCCGGGCCAGATCTATGACGAGGTGTCCAACCTTGTGCAACAAAAAATTGCGCAGGTACCGGGTGTCGGCGATGTGGAACTCGGTGGCGGTTCGCTGCCGGCCGTGCGCGTGGAATTGCTGCCGTTTGCACTCAACCGCTATGGCGTGGCCATGGAAGACGTGCGTGCCGCCCTGCAGGCGTCCAACGCCAACAGGCCCAAGGGCGCGATTGAAGGCAACGGCCAGCGCTTCCAGATTTATTCGGGCTCGAACACCGCCAGCGGCGGGCTCAAGGCCGCTGACTACCGCAACCTTGTGGTGGCCTGGCGCAACAATGCCGCCATCCGCTTGCAGGACGTGGCGGAGGTGGTAGATGGCGTGGAGAACATCAACACGCTCGGTCTTTTCAACGGTGAACCCGCCGTGATCGTGCTGGTCACACGCCAGCCCGCGGCCAATGTGATTGAAACTGTCGACGGCGTACGCGCCCTGATCCCCGAACTGCAGGCCGCCCTGCCGCAGGATGTGCAGTTGCAGGTGGCCTCCGACAGCACCAACTCCATACGCGCATCGCTGCACGAGATCGAGGTGACCCTGCTGATCTCCATCGTGCTGGTGGTGCTGGTGGTCAGCGCTTTTTTGCGCAGTGCCCGTGCCACCATCATCCCGGCCGTGGCCACCGTCGTCTCCCTGCTGGGCACCTTCGGTGTGATGTACCTGCTGGGTTTTTCTCTTAATAACCTGAGCCTGATGGCGCTCACCGTAGCCACAGGCTTCGTGGTGGACGACGCCATCGTGGTACTGGAAAACACCAGCCGGCATATCGAAGCCGGCATGGACCGCTTCAAGGCCGCGCTGCTGGGCGCACGCGAGGTCGGGTTTACCGTGCTGTCGATCAGCCTGTCGCTGGTAGCGGTCTTTATTCCCCTTCTCTTCATGGGCGGGCAGGTGGGGAGGCTGTTCCGCGAGTTCGCTGTCACCTTGTCAGCGGCGGTGATGATTTCCCTCGTGATTTCGCTCACCACCACGCCCATGATGTGCGCCTGGCTGCTCAAGCCTGATGCCCACGGCAACAAGCCCGGCCGCTTCGCGGGTGTTGCGCGCTGGTTTGAAAATGCCTTCAACCGCGTGCACCGCAGCTATGAAGTCAGCCTGGACTGGGCGCTGCACAGCAAACTGCTGGTGATGCTGATCCTGGCTGCGGTGGTCGGACTCAATGTGTACCTGTATGTGAAGGCGCCCAAAGGCTTCTTCCCCCAGCAGGACACCGGGCAGATCAACGGCGGCCTTCGCGCTGACCGCAGCATTTCCTTCCAGGCGCTGCAGGCCAAGCTCAAACAGCTGGTGGACATCATCCGCGCCGACCCGGCTGTGGACACCGTGGTGGGGTTTACCGGCGGTTCGCGCGCGGGGGGAGGCTTCATGTTCATCAACCTCAAGCCTGTGGGGGAGCGCGACGTGGCCGGCCAGGCCGTGATTGCACGGCTGCGCCCGCAGCTGGCGCAGGTCACCGGGGTGACTCTCTTCCTCAACACCGTACAGGACCTGCGGGGCGGCGGCCGCCAGACCAACTCAACTTACCAGTACACCCTGAAAAGCGACAACGCGGCCGACCTGCGCGTGTGGGCCACACGACTGGCCGACCAGATGAAGCTGCAGCCCGACCTGATCGACGTGGACACCGACCAGCAGGAAAACGGCGTGGAAACCATGGTCACGGTGGACAAGGAAAGCGCAGCGCGTCTGGGTATCAGTTCACGCGATGTGGACAACGCGCTGTACAACGGTTTCGGCCAGCGTCAGGTGGCCACCATTTACGCCGAGCTCAACCAGTACCACGTCATCATGGAAGTAGCGCCGCGCTATACCCGCAGTCCCGAGTCGCTGAAAGACATTTATGTGCCGGCCAGAAATGCGGCGGGCAGCAGCAGTAGCAGCGCAGCTGGAACGGCGGCCAGCACCGGAAGCAGCACGTCGGCAGCCACCACGGTGGCTACGGCCGCCAGCGTGGCGAACCCCGCCCTGCGCGATTCGTCGAGTGGCCAGGTGCTGAGCACCGCGTCCGCCACCATGGTGCCGCTGTCCGCCATAGCGCGCTTCAGCGAAAACCCCACGGCGGCTTCAGTCAGCCATGAGGACGGTGAACTTTCCACCACGATTTCCTATAACCTCGCTGAAGGCAGCACGCTCAGCGATGGCGAGGCGGCCGTACGTCAGGCCGAAGCCGACATCCGGCTGCCCAACAACGTGCGTGGCAGTTTTGCCGGCACGGCGCTGAATGCGCAGCAGTCACAGAACGAGCAGCCCCTGCTGATCCTGGCGGCCTTGGTGGTCATCTACATTGTGCTGGGCATCCTCTACGAAAGCCTGGTGCATCCGATCACGGTGCTGTCCACCCTGCCCTCGGCCGGCGTAGGCGCGGTGCTCGCGCTGCTGCTGTTCAAGCTGGATTTTTCCATCATCGCGCTGATCGGCGTGTTCCTGCTGATCGGCATCGTCAAGAAAAATGCCATTTTGATCATCGACTTCGCGCTGGAAGCCGAACGTGCGCGCGGCCTTTCCGCCGTGGAGGCGGTGCGTGAAGCCTGCTTGCTGCGCTTTCGCCCCATCCTCATGACCACGCTCGCCGCAATCCTGGGCGCGTTGCCGCTGGCGGTGGGCTTTGGTGAAGGGGCCGAGCTGCGACGGCCACTGGGCATCGCCATCATCGGCGGACTGATCGCCAGCCAGGTTTTGACGTTGCTCACCACTCCGGTCGTCTATGTGCTGATGGACAAGCTGCGCCGGCGCGGCCCCTCGGAGCGCCAGCTCAGCCGCCACCCTGACGAGACCCATGCACCGCCAGCTGGTGCCCCGCTCCAACTGCAATGATTGACGACGTCATGAAACTCAATTTCAACCGGCCTGCACACCGTTCACACTTTCAGCTGCGCCTGCTGTGCGTTGCGCTGGTACTTGCCATCGGCGGCTGCGCAGTCGGGCCCGACTACCAACGCCCGGCGACCGTTGATGTCAGCGCTTTCAAGGAGGCGGAAGGCTGGGTGCCCGCAGTACCTGCCGATACGCTGGAGCGCGGCCCGTGGTGGTCGCTGTTCAAGGATCCTGTGCTGGACCAGCTGGCATCGCGCGTGGAGGTGTCCAACCAGAACGTGGCGGCGGCCGTCGCGGCCTATGCCCAGGCGCGCGCGCTGGTGCGTGAGCAGCGCGCGTCCCTGTTTCCCACCGTCTCGCTCGATGGCGGGGCCACCCGTTCAGGCAGCAGCGGCAACAGCCTCAGCAGCACAACAAGTACCACTGCCGGCCGGCGCGCCAGCAACAACTACCAGCTCAGCATTGGCGGCAGCTGGGAGCCCGATGTATGGGGCCGCCTGGGCCGCACCGTGGACGGCGCCAAAGCCAGCGAACAGGCCAGCGCCGCCGACCTGGCCGCGGCCAGACTGTCGGCACAGGGTGAACTGGCGACCAACTATTTGTCCCTGCGCCAGACAGACGCGCAAAAGGTGCTGCTGAAAGACACGATTGACGGTTACCAACGCGCGCTGGAAATTACCCAGAACCGCTACACCGCCGGTATCGCCGCCAAAACCGATGTGCTGCAGGCCCAGACACAGCTGGCCAACGCGCAGGCCGACGCCGCCGGCCTGGTCCGGCAGCGCGCCCAGCTGGAGCACGCCATCGCCGTGCTGGTTGGCGAAGCGCCTGGTAATTTCTCGATCGCCCCCTTGGCCTGGAACCCTTCGGTGCCGGACGTCCCGGTGGGCATACCGTCCGAGCTGCTGCAGCGCCGCCCCGACATCGCCGCCGCCGAACGCCGTGTGGCCTCGGCCAACGAACAGATCGGCATCGCCAAAAGCGCCTACTACCCCAGCCTGTCCCTGAGCGCTTCGGCTGGCCAGGGTGCCAGCCGGGTGGCAGACCTGTTCAAGGCCTCCAGCAGCGTGTGGTCCATCGGCATTTCGGCCGCGCAGGTGCTCTTCAACGCCGGGGCCACCGGCGCCCGCGTGGAGGGCGCCGAGGCATCCCACCAGCAGGCGGTGGCACGTTACCGCCAGGCCGTGCTGGCAGCCTTCCAGGACGTCGAAGACCAGTTGTCGGCCACGCGCGTGCTGCTGACCCAGCAGGAACTGCGCCGCCAGGCGTCGCAAGCCGCCGACCAGGTCGAGCAGCAGGTGCTCAACCGCTACCGCAGCGGCCAGGTGGGTTACACCGAAGTCATCACCGCCCAGGCTACCGCGCTGAGCGCGCGCCGCGCACTGGTCCAGGCCATGGCCGACCGGCAGACCACGGCGGTGGCACTGATCCAGTCACTGGGCGGCGGCTGGCAAACGGGGCAATAAATTGCCTTACGCCGCGGCCCTAAAGGCATGCCGTGTTTATGCGGTGTGCTCAAGTGCCTGGCCACCGGAACAGCTCAGGCCACCGCAACCGTGGATGGCGTCCCTGGGCAAGGCTTGCGGCATGCTCACCACACCCGTCAGGGGGTCGTAGCCAATACCGCGCAGATGCAGCGCCAGCGCGGCATCCATCGTTTGTGCATGCTGCGGAAACCACAGCGCGAGTTCCCTTGCCATATGGCGCAAAGACGCGAAATCTCCGGCTTGGGCCAATAGCAAGCCTTCCCGCATGACCTGCAGCACCACCTTGTGCTGTACGGTGTGGCAATTGGAGGATGAAAACCGTGTGTCCAGCATCCACCGATCTTCGCGGCTGAAGTGCTCATCGGTGTGGTCCACCAGCGCCCGCCAGTGGCCCTGCAATACATCATCATCCGCGTTTTCTGCCTGCGCAAGCAACTCGACAAACTCCCGGTGTGTGTCATCCATCAGGGGGAGTCCGAGCACGAGGGCGTCTGACCATTGAAGATTCGGCATGTGTGTGCTTCCAATATTGGCAATACGCCAAGCGTAAGCAATGGCACGACGCAAAAGCTTGATCCAGGTCATGGCGCGTTCATTCACCGCCACACACGCTAGTTTCAATTGCTGTTCTCGCAGGCGTTGGCGCCGTGTTTCGTGGCGGCCGCAATTCATCTGACCTACCAGCCTCGAAATTCCAGGATTTCCCTGCAGAACTTCCATCTGCCTCCGGCGGCTATTTCCGGTGCAGCGCCGCCAGGAAAAACCGCGCCGCATCGCTGAGTGGCCTGTCCTTGCGAATGATGGAGCCGAACGCCTCCATCTTGTGCTGGATCAGGCAGGGCAAGACCTTCAGCAGGCCGTGCCGCGCGTAGTTGTCGGCAATCGACTGCGGCATGACACCGACCATGTCGGTTTCGGCGATCAGGTTGGTCGTCGTGAGGATGGACGCGGTTTCGATCAGGCCCTTGGGCGTAGGCGCCTGCAGCATGCGAAATTCCTGCTCCAGCACCTCGCGCATCGGGCTGCCTTTGGGCTGCAATATCCACGGATAGTCCAGCAGGCTGGCAAACTTCACCACCTTCTTCTGCCCCAGCGGATGGTGCACGCCCGCCACCACGGCCAGCGCCTCGTTTTCAAGCGGGGTGAAGGTGTAGTCGGCCCGGTGCTCGTCGCGGATGCGCCCGATGGCGACATCGAGCACGCCTTCGCGCAGCAGCTCAAACAGCCGGTCGCTGGTGTCCAGCATGACATCGACCGACAGCAGCGGGTAGGTTTTTTTCAGCGTAATGATCGCGTGCGTCAGCAGGTTGGGGGATGGCGCCATGATGCTGCCGACAGACACTCGCCCTGAACTGCCCAGCTGCAGCTCGGCCAGTTCTCGCGTCATGGACTCGACTGAACCGCGCATGCCCCGGAAATAACGCAGCACGCTGGTGCCGGCCGGCGTGAGCTTCTGTCCGCGCCCCACCCGCTCGAACAGGCGCTGGCCCAGCGCCGACTCCAGCTCCTGGATCATTTTGGTGGCGGCCGGCTGCGTCATTCCCAATTCCGCGGAGGCTTTGCGCAAAGTGCCGTGCTCCCCCACGGCCAGGATGAGGGCGACCTGGCGCATGCGCAGGCGGTTGAGCAGCTGGGGAATCAGGGAGGCTGTGGGCATGGCACGTTGGAGTGAATTCAATTGATAACCATAGATTATCAAATAATCATGGATTTTCAATTTACGTTAACTGTCGTTCTCCCTACCATGCAGGCATCGATTCATAACTATGACGGAGACAACGATGAAATATTTGCCTGCCCTGCTTGCCGCGGCTTGCACACTGGCAGCTCACGCGCCCCTGTTTGCCCAGGACTGGCCGGCCAAGCCCGTGCGCATCCTGGTGGGGTCCGCCCCCGGCGGCGGCACTGACGCCATGGCGCGCGCCGTAGCGGACCGGCTCGGGCCGCTGCTCAAGCAGCCTGTGGTGGTGGAAAACCGCCCCGGCGCATCCAACACGCTGGCGGCCGACGTGACGGCCAAATCCAATGATGGCCACACCCTGCTGATGGGTGTTTCGACCGCGCATGCCATCGCGCCGCACCTGCTCAAGCTGGGTTACGACAACAACAAGGACCTGGTGCCCGTGGTCTTTGTCGGCGCGGTACCCAATGTGCTGGTCGTCAACAACGCCCTGCCGGTCGATTCGGTGCAGTCGCTGATCAAGCTGGCCAAGTCAAAACCCGGCCAGCTCAACTACGCCACCAGCGGCTCGGGCAGCACGCAGCACATCGCGGCGGAGCTCTTCAAGGACCAGGCAGGCGTTTTCATCACACACATCCCTTACCGCGGCAGCGGCCCGGCGCTGATCGACCTGGTCGGCGGCCAGGTGCAATTGAGTTTTGACACCATGCCTTCGGTGATCGGCCAGATCAAGAACAACCGCATCAAGGCCCTCGCCGTGGCCAGCGCCAAACGCAACGCGCAACTGCCCAACGTGCCGACCATGGCCGAAGCCGGCCTCAAGGGCGTCGAGATGAGCGCCTGGTACGGTGTCTACATGCCGGCCGCCACACCCAAGGCGGTGCAGGAGCGTGTCTACGCAGAAGTCACCAAGGTGCTGGCCATGCCCGAAACGCAAGCCCGCCTGGGTGCCATCGGTGCGGACCTGACGCCAATGACGCAAGTGCAGTTTTCCCAATTTCATAACGACGAGAACAAGCGCTATGGCGAGCTGATCGCCAAGAAAAACATCAAGCTCGACTGAGCCCAAAAAAATTTGACTTCTCTGAATGGACTGATGTCATGAGCAACACGCCAACGCCCGCACACAAGCCCGTGGTCGCCCTCACCCTGGGCGACGCGGCGGGCATAGGTCCCGAGCTGATTGCCCGGCTGCTGAGCCAGCCCGGCATCACGGCGGAGGCCAACATCGTGCTGGTCGGCGACGCCTGGCTCTGGCAGCAAGGCCAGGCCACGGCCAAACAAGCAGTCGTGATGCAAGCCGTGACCAGCCTGGCCGAAGTGCGCGGCCGCGCCGACACCCGTCTGCCGGCCTTCCTGGCCACCGACACGATTCAGCAGGCGCAGGTGCAGCGCAGCCAGGCGCAGGCTGCTTGCGGCACCGCGGTGCTGCAGGTACTCGACCTCTGTATGGACGGCGCCAAACGCGGCGAGGTCGATGCCATCTGCTTCGCCCCGCTGAACAAGCAGGCGATGAAGCTGGGCGGCCTCAAGCACGAGGACGAACTGCACCACTTTGCCGAATACCTGGGCGTTACCGGCTATTTCTGCGAGTTCAACACCCTGGGCGAGTTGTGGACGGCGCGTGTGTCCTCGCACATCCCACTCAAGGATGCTGCTGCCATGCTCAGCAAGGAACGCATCATGGATGCCACCCGGTTGATCTACACATCCCTGAAGGCCAGCGGCAACATCACTCCCCGCGTGGCGGTGGCAGCCTTCAACCCACACGGCGGCGACGGGGGAGTCTGCGGGAGCGAAGAAATCGACATCATCGAACCGGCCGTGGCAGCACTGCGCGCCAGCGGCGTGCCGGTAGACGGCCCCTTCCCGGCGGACACCATCTTCTTGAAGGCGCGGGACGGCCAGTACCAAGCCATCGTCACCATGTACCACGACCAGGGCCAGATCGCGATCAAGCTCATGGGCTTCAGCAAGGGCGTGACGGTGCAGGGTGGCTTGCCGGTGCCCATCACTACGCCGGCCCACGGTACGGCTTATGACATTGCCGGCAAAGGTATGGCCGACGTCAACGCCACCTTCAATGCTTTCAAAATTGCCCAGCGCATGGGTGCTGCGCGGCTAAAGCCGGCCGCCTGACTCCTTCCCCTTCTTTTCTCTTCCCTTTTTCTTTTCTTCATCGACAGGACCCAGCATGAAAATCAAATCAGTCCGCGCACGCGTGTTCGAATGGAAGGGCAAGACCGTTCCGCCCCAAGGCAACTTCTGCTCCAACGCCATGGACCTCGTTTACTCCAAGACAGAGTCGATGAGCACATTCCGCTTTCACTCATGGACAGTGGTCGAGATTGAAACCGACGACGGCATCATCGGCCTGGGCAATGTCGCGCTGGCGCCGCACATCGCCAAAGCCATCATCGACCAGTACCTCACACCGCTGGTGCTGGGCCAGGACCCCTGGGATTATGAATACCTGTGGCAACGCATGTACCGCAGCACCCACGCCTGGGGCCGCAAGGGCGTGACCATGGCCGCGATCTCAGCGGTGGACCTGGCGATCTGGGACATTTTGGGCAAGTCGGTGAACAAGCCGGTCTTCAAGCTGCTGGGCGGTCGCACCAAGGAAAAAATCCCCTGCTACTACTCCAAGCTCTACCGCACCGACATCAAGGCGATGCAGGACGAAGCGCAGAAGTATCTTGACCAGGGCTTCACCATGTTCAAGTCGCGCTTCGGCTACGGCCCGGCGCACGGCACCAAGGGCGTTTCCGAAAACCTGAAAGCCGTCGAAGCAATCCGCGAAGTCATCGGCTATGACAATGACCTGATGATGGAGTGCTACATGGGCTGGAATCTGGAGTACGCCAAACGCATGCTGCCCAAGCTCGAGAAATTCCAGCCGCGCTGGGTGGAAGAACCTGTGATTGCCGACGACATTGACGGTTACGCGGAGCTCAACCAGCTCACCAGCATCCCGATTTCTGGAGGCGAGCATGAGTTCAGCCTTTACGGCTTCAAGCAACTGCTCGACAAAAAAGCCGTGTCGGTCGTGCAGTACGACACCAACCGCGTGGGCGGCATCACGGCGGCGCACAAGATCAATGCGCTGTGCGAGGCCTACAGCGTGCCGGTGATCCCGCACGCCGGACAGATGCACAACTACCACCTGACCATGAGCACCCTCGCCTCGCCCATGAGCGAGTACTTCCCGATGTTCGACGTGGAAGTCGGCAATGAGCTCTTCTATTACATCTTTGACGGCGAGCCGGTGGCCGAGAACGGTTTCCTGCAGCTCGACGACAACAAGCCCGGCCTGGGTCTGACGATGAAGACGGAGTTTCTCAAAGACTTCAACATCGTCGAGTGACCCGCATGAAAGCAAGATACTCCGGCGTGTTCCCGGTGGTACCCACCACCTTCACCGATGCGGGCGAGCTCGACCTGGAAAGCCAGAAGCGCTGCGTTGACTTCATGATCGATGCGGGCTCTACGGGCCTGTGCATCCTGGCTAATTTTTCGGAGCAGTTTGTGCTGTCCGATGATGAGCGCGAGGTTCTCACCGCCACCATCCTCAAGCACGTGGCAGGCCGCGTGCCGGTGATCGTGACGACCACGCACTTCGGCACCCGGGTGTGCGCCGAACGCAGCCGCCGCGCGCAAGAACTCGGCGCGGCAATGGTCATGGTGATGCCGCCGTATCACGGCGCCACGATCCGCGCCATCGAAGAAAAGATCTACGAATTCTTCGCCACGCTGTCGGCCGCCATCGACATTCCCATCATGATCCAGGACGCGCCTGTCAGCGGTACGACGCTGTCGGCAACCTTCCTGGCGCGCATGGCCAAAGAGATCCGCAATGTCGCCTACTTCAAGATCGAAACGCCGGGTGCAGCATCCAAGCTGCGCGAGTTGATCCGCCTGGGCGGCGACGCGATTGAAGGCCCGTGGGACGGCGAAGAAGCCATCACCCTGCTGCCCGACCTGGAAGCCGGCGCCACCGGTGCGATGACGGGTGGAGGCTACCCGGACGGCATTCGCAGGATCATGGATGCTTGGGTGGCCGGCAGACGGGATGAAGCCATTGCCGAGTACACGCGGTGGTTGCCGCTGATCAACTACGAAAACCGCCAGGGCGGTATCTTGACGGCCAAGGCCTTGATGAAAGAAGGCGGTGTGATCGCCTGCGAGGCTCCGCGCCACCCCTTTCCCACCATGCACCCCGAGGTGCGCAAAGGCCTTCTCGATATGGCCCGGCGGCTGGATCCGATGGTGCTACGCTGGGGTAAGTAGGCGGCCTTTCCGCCTGCGCGCACTCCCTCTCCCCGTTTCCTTTCCGGCTCTCCCATTTTCAGGATCACCATGCCCCTTCGGGAAACACTTTTGCTGGTGCAGAAATGCGCCCATACCTTCAGCTTTTACGACCTGGCCACCGGCCAGGCGGAAGGGCACATCGTCTTGCCCAACTTTCCGCACGAGTTCACGGTGGACCCAGTGCGCCGGCTCGCTTACGTAGGCCACTACGGCATCGAAACCGCCAGCCATCTGGGGGATATGGGTGGGCATTCGGTCTTTGTCATTGACCTGGACAAGCGAGAGCACGTCTCGACACTGAGCCTCTGGCCGTATTACCGGCCGCATGGCTTGACGGTGGATGCCAAGGGCCGCCTGTTCGTGATGTCTGAGGCGCACAACGTGTTGCTGCGGTTTTCAGACCCGGCAAAAGTGCATGTACCGGACCTGGCTGTGTCTTCGGGCGGCTACAAGACGCATCTGTTTGCCCTGACGAGAGATGCACAGACGGCTTATGCGCTGAACCTGCTGTCGAACACAGTTACTAAAATCAAGCCCAACGACCCGACCTTCACACCGGTCGCGATGATGCCCGGCCCCGTGCCTGAAGGCAATGTACTGTCGGCGGATGAATCGCTGCTGTACGTGGCCAACCGGGGCGATGACACCATCGTGGCCGTCGACACGGCCAGCATGAAAGTCGTGGCCTCAGGCAAGACGCGGCGCGACCCTAACCGGGTCTACCGCTTCCAGGGCGCGCAAGGGCAGGACCTGCTGCTCACCACCAACTCGGGCGAGCATTCGCTGTCGGTATTCGGCCTGGACTTGCGGGAGCAGCGCTGCTTCGCCTTGCCCAGCAATCCGCTGGCCTTGTCGTTTCATCCGGTGGACCGGGCGGTTTACATCTCTTTCCAGGACGAGACGGTACGCCGCCTCAGTCTGGACAGCTTTGCATTCGAGCAGGAGATCAGGACGCTGCGCGAGCCCGACTCGTCCTATGTCTGGCGGCATTGATTCAACGAACTCTGGGTGGTCTCTCCCCACGCCGTGAAGAACATGAGCACACCGTCTCCTTTGCCCGCTGAACCTGCGCAAGGTGTGAGGCGCCCCATCGTCGATGCGCACCACCACTTGTGGGACCTGTCGAAAGGCCACTACCCCTGGCTGCAGGAAGCATACGATCCCGAAACCTTTTTTCTGGGCGACTACAGGCCGATCTGCCGGGACTTCCTGGCGGCCGACTACCGTGCCACCGTGGAGCCCTGCGACGTGGTGGCAACCGTGCATGTAGAAGCCGAACGCAGCCGCCTGGAGCAGGTTGCCGAAACCGCATGGTTGCATGAGGTTCACGCCAGGCACGGGTTCCCGAACGCCATCTTGGCGCACGCCTGGTTTGATCGGCCTGACAGCGAGGAGTGCCTGCTTGCGCAGTCGCAGTTTCCGCTGGTGCGCGGCATCCGCAGCAAGCCCGTCACATCTGCCGCAGCGGACCAAAGCGTCAAAGGGCAAGCCGGCACCATGCAACACGAAGACTGGCTGCGCGGCTTCTCATTGCTGGAGAAATATGGCCTGCGGTGGGATTTACGCGTGCCCGCCTGGCACCTGCCCGAGGCGGCTACCGTGGCAGCGATGTTTCCGAAAGTGCCCATCGCCCTGAACCACCACGGCTTTGCCTGGGACCGCAGCGAAGAAGGCCTTAGACGCTGGCGCGGCTGGATGGAAACACTGGCCCGGCAGGAAAATGTGCACGTCAAGCTTTCCGAGTTTGGCCTGCGCGGCCAGCCTTGGGATTGGCACGAAAACGCACGCATCGTTCGGGAAACAGTCGCCATTTTTGGCTGGCAGCGCTGCATGTTCGCCAGCAACTTTCCGGTGGCGGGCCTGCGCATAAACTATCCGGACCTGGTTGGCAGTGTGGCCGGCATGCTGGGCTACCTGCCGGCAAACCAGCAACATGCGATGATGTGCGATAACGCCCTGCGTTTCTATGCGATTGATGTGACGCCGCCTGCGGTAATCCCGCAACCCGTGCGCCCTCTCGCCCCTGATCAACCCTGACTTCTTCTGGAGCCACCTCATGACCACCAAACACGACAACCTCATCGCCGGCCAATGGCTTGCCGGCAACAGCTACAGCCCCAACCTGAACCCCAGCAACCTTGCTGACGTGATTGGCGAGTACACGCAAGCCGATGCAGCCGGCCTGGACGCGGCCGTGCAGGCTGCTCAGGCGGCGTTTCCCGCCTGGTCGACTTCGGGTATCCAGGCCCGCTCGGATGCACTCGACAAAATTGGCACCGAGATCCTCGCACGCCGTGAAGAGTTGGGCACCCTGCTCTCCCGCGAGGAAGGCAAGACCAAAGCCGAAGGCATAGGCGAAGCCACGCGCGCGGGCCATATTTTCAAATTTTTTGCCGGCGAATGCCTGCGCCTGTCGGGCGAGACGATTCCTTCGGTGCGCCCCGGCATCGGGGTGGAAATCACGCGCGAACCCGTGGGCGTCGTCGGTCTGATCACGCCGTGGAACTTCCCGATCGCCATTCCGGCCTGGAAGGTCGCGCCGGCGCTGGCCTTCGGCAACTGCGTGGTCCTGAAGCCAGCCGATCTGGTGCCGGGCAGCGCCTGGGCACTAGCCGAGATCATCTCGCGTTCAGGAATCCCCGCTGGCGTGTTCAACCTGGTGATGGGCCCCGGCCGCGTCATCGGCGATGCGCTGGTCAACCATCCGGGTGTCAATGCCATCAGCTTTACCGGCTCGGTCGGTGTGGGCAGCCGCATTGCAGAGACCTGCGCGAAGAACCTCAAGAAGGTGCAGCTGGAAATGGGCGGCAAGAACCCGCAGGTCATCCTGGACGACGCTGACCTCACCCAGGCCGTGGAACTCAGCGCACAAAGCGCTTTTTATTCCACCGGACAGCGCTGCACGGCGTCAAGCCGCCTCATCGTGACCGAAGGCATTTACCCTGCTTTCGTCAAGGCGCTGCAGGAACGCATGGCCCGCATCAAGGTGGGCGACGCCCTGACGGCCGGGACGGATATTGGCCCGGTTTCTTCACAAGCCCAACTGGAGCAGGATCTAAGCTACATCGCCATCGGTCAGCAGGAAGGCGCAACACTGTCATTCGGCGGTGACCGCGTACGCTGCCACACCGGCAGCGGCGCCGAAGGCTACTTCATGACCCCGGCACTTTTCAGCGAAAGTACCGCCGGCATGCGCATCAACCGCGAAGAAATTTTCGGCCCAGTGGCCAGCATCATCCGCGTGAAGGACTACGAAGCCGCACTGGCCACAGCGAATGACACGCCTTTCGGCCTGTCGGCCGGCATCGCCACCACCAGCCTCAAATACGCCACGCATTTCAAGCGCCACAGCCAGGCCGGCATGGTCATGGTCAACCTGCCGACGGCAGGCGTCGATTACCACGTCCCCTTCGGCGGCCGCAAGGGCTCGAGCTACGGTCCGCGCGAGCAGGGCAAGTATGCGCAGGAGTTTTTCACGACGGTGAAGACGGCGTATACGCTGGCTTGAGATCGGAATGACACAGAGCCCCGGAGGTGCATAGATTTCCCATCGTTCTGGCCTGGGCTTCCCTTGTCTGCGCAATGCTGGCAACTCTTGTCTTCATCGACGGCTACAACGCGAGTTTTCAGTTGCCGACTCACCACGGCCAACCGTAGGACCCGGATTCAGCCAAAGCGCTACCGCCATGTTTGGCGGCGCACTTTTAGGCTGGTGGCTGGCCTGCCTGGGTTCTTTGCTGAGCCTGGCGTCCCTGCCTTTCGGAAAACGCCGCTTGTTAAAGCTGTCGCTTGCAGCTCCGGCCTTGGTGTATTGCGTGGCCCTCTTCCTTCTTGTCAGGTAAGCTCCTGATGAAATGCACGCCCTCCATCACTTCCACCGCCACCTGCCAAAGTCACTTCTCATCCTGACGGCGGCCTACTTCCTCACCAGCCTCGGCCACTTCAGCCACAACGCCGAGTTCATCTGCGAATACCCCAACCTGCCCGTCTGGCTGACCCGCGCGCAGGTCTATGCAGTGTGGGCTGGCATCACGTCGGTTGGTGTGGTTGGCCTGCTGTTCATGCGCAAGAAGTTCGTCGCTACAGGCTTGTTGCTGATGGCCGTATACGCCGCGATGGGCTTTGACGGTTTGGGCCACTATGCATTGGCTCCCATCGAGTTTCACCCCCTGATCGCCAATGTCAGCATTCTTTCGGAAGTGGTTGCTGCTGCGCTGCTGTTGCCAGTGGTGCTATGGCTGTTGACCTTGCATGTATTCCGCCACAAAGCGAGGGAGTCGTCACAGCCATGAACCACCCACTGCGCTGCCAATGCGGCACCCTGCGAGGCTACGTCAGCCATCCTGAAACCGTATGCCGGGGCGTCTGCTACTGCAAAGACTGCCAGGCCTTTGCACACTTCCTGGGCAGGCCGGGCGAGATTCTGGATGAGATGGGCGGATCGGATGTGATAGCCACGCTGCCCCGGCATGTCACCTTCACCCAGGGCACTGAAGTACTCACCTGCATGTCGTTGAGCAGCAGGGGGATGCTGCGTTGGTACGCGAGCTGCTGCAACACACCGGTTGGCAACACGTCCCGCGACTTCAAGGTTTCGCATGTCGGCCTGCTGCACAACTGCCTGCGTGATCCATCGGCCAGCCTGAACGGTGCCTTCGGCCCGGTGCGCATGCGGCTTTGTACGAACAGCGCCAAGGGCAAAGTCGAACCCAGGGCCGTCAGCACTACAGTGTCCATTCTCCGATTCATGGCGATGCTGATACGAACCAGGCTCAATGGTGGCTACAAGATCACCCCCTTCTTCAACGCCGATGAAGGGACACCATGCGTAGTGCCAAGAATACTCACGCCGGACGAACGGACCCGCCTGATGCAGGCTGTCGGGGCCTCGTGATTCGTTTGGTGGCTTGCGGTAGACGCTATGGCGCTATGGGCGCTATGGGCGCTATAGATTTAATAGCTTCTTGCGCTCATTTCTAAAGGGATACAGCAACTTTTCTTTTAAAATTTGTCAAGTCCGCACCGTATCTGCCACACGCTCAGCACAGCTTTTCGCCTGTGCCGCGTCGCGCGCTTCAACCATCACTCGCAATAACGGCTCGGTGCCGCTGGGGCGAATCAGGATGCGGCCAGTGTCACCCAGTTCGCCTTCAACGATTTTGGTCATGTCGGCTAGCTGCTTGCTGGCCTTCCAGTCCTGGCCGGGCTTGAGGCGCACATTGATAAGGGTCTGCGGGAACAGCACAACCTCGCTGAGCAGCTGGGCAATGGTCCTGCCGCTGCGCACGCAAGCCTGAAGCACCTGCAAGGCGCTGATGAGGCCGTCACCGGTGGTGTGCTTGTCGAGTGCCAGCAAGTGACCGGAGCCCTCACCGCCCAGCAGCCAGCCGCGTTTTTCGAGTTCCTCGAGCACGTAGCGGTCCCCGACTTTGGCGCGTACAAATTCGACACCCTTGGCCTTTAACGCTACTTCCACGGCCATATTGGTCATCAGGGTGCCCACAGTGCCGGGTACTTTCTCGCCGCGCGCCAGCCGCTCGTTGACCATCAGGTACAACACTTCGTCGCCGTTGAAAAGCCGGCCTTCGGCGTCCACGATCTGCAGCCGGTCGGCGTCGCCGTCCAGCGCAATGCCGTAGTCCGCTTTGCTGGCCTTGACCTTGGCGATCAGCGCTTCGGGGTGCGTCGCACCGACTTCGTGGTTGATGTTCAAACCATCGGGTGCGCAACCGATGGAAATGACTTCAGCGCCCAGTTCATGAAACACCATCGGCGCAATGTGATAGGCCGCACCGTGGGCGCCGTCGACCACAATCTTCAACCCCCTGAGCGTGAGGTCATTGGCAAAGGTGCTTTTGCAAAATTCGATATAACGGCCTGCGGCGTCGTCGAGGCGGCGGGCCTTGCCCAGGGTGGCGGAATTGGCCCACACTGGCGGCTCGTCGAGGGCAGCCTCCACGGCGAGTTCCCAGGCATCGTCCAGCTTGGTCCCCTGGGCGCTGAAGAATTTGATGCCGTTGTCCGGGTAAGCATTGTGGCTGGCGCTGATGACCACACCCAGGCTGGCGCGCTGCGCCCGCGTGAGGTAGGCCACGCCCGGCGTAGGCAGGGGCCCGAGCAACACCACGTCGACACCGGCGGAGTTAAACCCCGACTCCAGCGCGCTTTCAAGCATGTAGCCCGAGATACGGGTGTCCTTGCCGATCAACACTGTGGGGCGAGACTCGGTTTTTCGCAGCACGCGGCCCACGGCATGCGCCAGGCGCAAAACAAAATCGGGCGTGATGGGCGGTTGCCCTACCGTGCCGCGAATGCCATCGGTGCCGAAGTATTTTCTGGTCATGAACTTATGTCCCCTGTGGAGCTTGTAGGTTTGTAGTTCTGGAAATGTGGCGCTATTTTAGGTCGCGCGGCCCTGCTCTCGTGTCGGTCAAAGCCGTGGAATCTGCTTACGGTCTAAGCGGGTTCCTGGCGTGCGGCGGTCCAGACTTTGAGCGCCTGGACCGTTTCTTTCACGTCATGCACGCGCACAATGCGGGCACCACGGTCCACGGCGAGCAGAGCCGCAGCGACGCTGGGCACCATGCGGTCGGCCACGTCGAGCTGGGCCACGGCGGCCAGCGAAGTGGCGGTGACGGCGGCCAGGGAAGACTTGCGCGACCAGGCCGCCAGCAGCGGGTAGCCGGCGGCCAGGAACGCCTGCTGGCGCGCCAGCAGCGCGAAGTTTTGCGCCACGGTTTTGCCGAATCCCACGCCCACGTCGAGCACGATGCGGGACTTGTGGACACCAGCTGACAGCAGGTCCGCAGCGGCTGCTTCAAGGAAGGCCAGCACCTGCGGCACCACATCACCCTCCATGGGCGCTACCTGCATGGTCTGGGGTTCCCGGTGCATGTGCATCAGGCAGATGCCGCAGTTGGGATGCGCCGCCACGACTTCGGCAGCACCCGGCTTGCGCAGGGCCCAGATGTCGTTGATGACGTCGGCGCCCAGCTCAAGCACTGCCTGCATCACCTCAGGCTTGTAGGTGTCTATCGAAAGCGGCACTCCGAGTTTGACCGCATGGCGCACCACCGGTAACACGCGCGCGAGCTCTTCCTCCAGCGGCACAGGCGGCGCCCCGGGGCGGGTGGATTCGCCGCCTATGTCCAGCATGTCGGCGCCGTCGCGCAGCAGCTTGTCGCAATGCCCAAATACGCTTGAGAAGCTGCCGTCCTGCGTGAAATACTTGCCGCCGTCTGAAAACGAATCAGGCGTGACGTTGACGATCCCCATGACACGGGGCCGTGAGAGATCTATTTGAAAGCGGGAGGTTTGCCAGATCATGGGGTCATCCTCAAAAACGCTGCAACAGGAAATAAAAAAACCGGGGACTGGCCCCGGTTATGGCGACTGCGTGGCAGTCATTGAGTTTTTCAGCGGGCTTTTTCAAGCAACCGTTGGCGCAGGATCGGTACTCACTGCAGGCGTCCCGCCGCTAGGGCCACTTCCGCCACCCACCGAGGAATTGCGCGGCGTCCAGTCCTTCGGCGGGCGTGGCTCCTTGCCGGCCATGATGTCATCCAGCTGGTCGCCGTCAATGGTTTCCCATTCAAGCAAGGCCTTGGCCATGGCATGCATCTTGTCCTGGTTGTCCTCGATCAGCTTGCGCGCCTGGGCGTACTGCTGGTCGATGATGCGGCGCACCTCGGCATCGACCTTTTGCAGGGTCGACTCGCTCATGTTATTGGTCTTGGTGACAGAACGCCCCAAAAACACTTCACCTTCGTTTTCGGCGTACACCATGGGACCCAAGGCCTCGGTCATGCCGTAACGGGTGACCATGTCGCGGGCCAGCGCCGTCGCGCGTTCAAAGTCGTTGCTCGCGCCCGTGGTCATCTGGTTCATGAAAACTTCTTCAGCAATACGGCCACCAAACAGCATGCTGATCTGGCTCAGCATGTATTCGCGGTCATAGCTGTAGCGGTCTTGCGCGGGCAGGCTCATGGTGACACCCAGAGCACGGCCACGCGGGATGATGGTGACTTTGTGGACCGGGTCGCACTTGGGCAACATCTTGCCGATCAGGGCGTGGCCGGACTCGTGATAAGCCGTATTGCGGCGCTCTTCTTCGGGCATCACCATGCTCTTGCGCTCGGGGCCCATCAGGATCTTGTCCTTGGCTTTTTCGAAGTCCTGCATCTCAACGGTGCGCGCGTTGCGGCGCGCGGCCATCAAGGCGGCTTCATTGCACAGGTTAGCCAGATCGGCACCCGACATGCCAGGCGTACCGCGGGCAATGACGCCTGGGCTCACGTCCTGGCCGAGCGGGACCTTGCGCATGTGCACATTCAGGATTTGTTCGCGGCCGCGGATGTCCGGCAGCGTCACATAGACCTGGCGGTCAAAACGACCGGGGCGCAGCAAGGCGGCGTCCAGGATGTCGGGACGGTTGGTGGCTGCCACCACGATCACGCCGACATTGGTTTCAAAGCCGTCCATCTCGACCAGCATCTGGTTCAGGGTCTGCTCGCGTTCATCGTTGCCACCGCCCAAACCGGCACCGCGCTGGCGGCCAACCGCATCAATTTCATCGATGAAGATGATGCAGGGGGCATTTTTCTTGGCGTTGTCGAACATGTCACGCACACGCGATGCGCCCACGCCGACAAACATTTCAACGAAATCGGAGCCGGAAATCGAGAAAAACGGAACCTTGGCTTCGCCGGCAATGCTCTTGGCCAGCAGCGTTTTACCCGTGCCCGGAGGGCCCACCAGCAGCAGGCCGCGTGGAATACGGCCGCCCAGTTTCTGGAATTTGGCAGGGTCTTTCAGGAAATCGACGACTTCCTTGACTTCTTCCTTGGCCTCGTCGCAGCCCGCCACATCGGCAAAAGTCACCGGATTGGTGGACTCGTCGAGCAGGCGCGCTTTGGATTTGCCAAAGCTGAAGGCCCCGCCCTTGCCGCCGCCCTGCATCTGCCGCATGAAATAAATCCACACGCCGATCAGCAGCAGCATGGGTCCCCAGCTGATCAGCAGGGACGTGAGCAGGGAGGTTTCTTCACGGGGCTTGACGTCAAACTTCACGTCATTGGCGATCAGGTCGCCGACCAGTCCGCGATCAAGGTAGGTGGCGGTGGTGCGAACCTTGCGGTCGTCCACAGTGGTGGCCGCGATCTCGGTGCCGCCCTGGCCTTCGGCGATGGTGGCCTGCTTGATGCGTTTGCCGCGCACTTCTTCCAGGAACTCGGAGTAACCCAGGTAGTTGGAGCCGGCGCCGCCGCGTGGATCAAATTGCTTGAATACGGTAAACAGCACCATGGCGATAACCAGCCAGATTGCAATTTTGGAAAACCACTGATTGTTCAAGGACTACTCCGGTATAAGAACAAAAGTCACATGCGCCTGATTTTAGGCGTTTCAAGGGCAAAAACCGCGTAATCCCCTGCCAGCCCCTGGATTGAAGCGGGTTTAGGTGATTTTTGCCACCGCATCGCCCTCATTGTGCAGCCTCGGCACGCCTTTTAAGCCCCCGGCCAATCAGGAAAATCTCGGACGATCCCGGGCGCGAGGCCTTGGGTTTCAGGGGTTTCACCGTCTTGAAGGTATCCTTGAAAAGCTTCACGAGCTGGTCGTATCCGCTGCCGTGAAAAAGCTTCACCACCAATGTGCCGTCCGGTTTCATCCGGTTTTGGGCAAACTCCACGGCCAGCTCGATCAGGTGGGCAATCCGGGCCGCGTCGGCCGACTCAATCCCCGACAGGTTGGGTGCCATGTCGGAGATCACAAGATCCACCCGGATCTGGCCCTCGGGAGTAAACAGGGTTTGCTCCAGCTTCTCCAGCACTTCCGCCTCCCGAAAGTCGCCCTGGATAAAGGTGACTCCCTCGATCGGCTCCATAGGCAGCAGGTCCAGCCCGATGATGCGGCCGTTGAGCTCCCCCGCTGCCGCGCCTGTGGGCGACAGCTTGCGGCGCACATACTGGCTCCAGGCACCGGGCGTGCTGCCCAGGTCGACCACACAGTCGCCCGGCCGGATCAGGCCGAAGGTCTCATCAATTTCCTTCAATTTGTAAGCAGCGCGCGCCCGGTACCCCTCTTTCTGGGCAAGCTTGACGTAGGGATCGTTGATGTGGTCGTGCAGCCACGCCTTGTTGACTTTTTTTCCTTTCGCGCTGGCTTTCGATACGGCTTTGGCGGCGGCTTTCGCATCGGTCTGGGTACCGGGCTTGAAGTCGGTCTTGGCATTTACTTTCATGGGGTCTATTGTCCTCCTCCCGACTCCCCCGATAATTGGGCCTATGGCTCAAATACAACTTACCCCCGCCCAGCGCAAGGATCACCGCGCAGATGCCCATCACCTGAACGCAGTGGTGATGATCGGCTCTGATGGCCTGACCGCTGCCGTCAAGAGAGAAATCGACGCAGCCCTGAACGCGCACGGCCTCATCAAGGTGCGGGTTCAGTCCGACGACCGCGCCGGCCGCGAAGCGATTTTCCAGACCCTGGCGGATGAACTCAACGCCGCTCCCATCCAGCACATCGGCAAGCTGCTGGTGCTGTGGCGTCCCATGCCGGAAAAGGAAAAGAAGGTCAACGAGGACCGCATGCCCGGCCCCCGCGATGTCAAGGTCCTGAAAAACAGCTCCCGCTATGGTCAGCGCCCCGAAGTCAAAACCCTGCGCGTGCTGGGCAATCAGCGCCTCACGCCCGGCGGCACCGTCAAACGCGCCAAAAAACCCCAGCTGAAAAGCCTCAAGAAAAGCGCACAAGGCTGAGTCGCTTCCTGCCCCGGGTAACCACAGGCGGCCCGGGACAATCGCTTCAATAGCGACATTCTTCTGGCCGCACGGCTTCCAAGCCTTTAGATTCGAGACTTTCGCCCACAGCTACATGTCATGACCAATCCCCTCCTCGATTTTTCCGACCTTCCGCTGTTTGACCGAATCCAGCCCGAGCATGTGGGCCCTGCCATTGACGAGTTGATGGCCAAGGCGGATTCCGCACTTGAAACCGTCACGGCTGCGGATTTCCCGGCCACCTGGACCGGCATTGCCCGTGTGCTGGACGTCGCAACCGAGAATCTGGGCCGGGCCTGGGGTGCAGTCAGCCACCTCAACAGCGTGGCCGACACGCCCGAGCTGCGCGCCGCCTACAACGCCGCCCTGCCACGCGTGACAGAGTTCTGGACCCGCCTGGGCGCCGACGAACGTCTCTACGCCAAATACAAGGCCATCGACGTGGCCACCCTCAATGCCGAGCAACGCCAGGCACACAAAAACGCCATTCGCAATTTTGTGCTGTCGGGCGCAGAGCTGAAAGGCGCAGACCGGGACCGCTTCGCCGAAATCCAGGAACGCCAGGCCGAACTGAGCCAGAAATTCAGTGAAAACGCCCTGGACGCGACCGACGCCTTTTCCTACTACGCGTCAGAAGCCGAGGTCGAGGGCATCCCTGCCGACGTGCTTGAAACAGCGCGCAACCAGGCCCAGTCCGAAGGCAAGACGGGCTATCGCCTCAGCCTGAAAATGCCAAGCTACCTGCCCGTCATGCAGTTCGCCAAAAGCAGCAAACTGCGCGAGACCCTCTACAAGGCCTACACCACGCGCGCCAGCGACCAGGCAGTGCCGGAATTCAGCAAATTCGACAACAGCGCCATCATGAAAGAGATCCTGGCGCTGCGCCTTGAGGAAGCCCGGCTGCTGGGTTACCGTAATTTCGGTGAAGTCTCGGTGGTCGCCAAGATGGCCAAATCCCCCGATGAGGTCATCACATTCCTGCGCGACCTTGCCCGGCGGGCCCGCCCTTACGCCGAAAAAGACGTCGCCGACCTGCGCGCCTTTGCCGCCAGCCAGCTCGGCCTGCCCGACCCGCAAGCCTGGGACTACGCCTACATCGGTGAAAAGCTCAAGGAAGCGCGCTACGCCTTCAGTGAACAGGAAGTCAAACAGTACTTCACCGCCCCCAAGGTACTCGCCGGCCTCTTCAGGATTGTGGAAACCCTGTTTGAAGTCGCCATCCAAAAAGACACGGCGCCCGTGTGGAAACCCGGCGTCGAATTCTTCCGCATTGAGCGCAACGGCCAGCTTGTGGGCCAGTTTTACCTCGATCAACCCGCCCGTACCGGCAAACGCGGCGGTGCCTGGATGGACGACGTTCGCACCCGCTGGCTGCGCCCCGACAACGGCAAGCTGCAGACCCCCGTCGCGCACCTTGTCTGCAATTTTGCGGAAGGCGTGGGTGGCAAACCGGCCCTGCTGACGCACGACGACGTGACCACACTGTTCCACGAATTCGGCCATGGGCTGCACCACATGCTCACCCAGGTCAACGAGCGGGACGTTTCGGGTATCAGTGGTGTCGAGTGGGACGCCGTCGAGTTGCCCAGCCAGTTCATGGAAAACTTTTGCTGGGAGTGGGACGTGCTCAAGCACATGACTTCCCACGTGGACACCGGCGCCCCGCTACCGCGCGCGCTATTCGACAAGATGCTGGCCGCCAAGAACTTCCAGAGCGGCATGCAGACACTGCGCCAGGTCGAGTTCTCGCTGTTCGACATGCTGCTGCACACCGCTCACAACCCGGCCGACGACCTGATGGACCTCCTGAACGAGGTGCGCCGGGAAGTCGCGGTCATTGCCGCGCCAGCCTACAGCCGTACCGCCCATACATTCAGCCACATTTTTTCGGGCGGCTATGCGGCCGGGTATTACAGCTACAAGTGGGCCGAAGTCCTGTCCGCCGACGCTTATGCCGCTTTTGAAGAATCCGCCCTTCCTGCGGCCGGTAATTCAGGTACAAACACTGATACCGGCACCGGGACGGGCACCGTTAATGTAGAAACAGGCCGAAAATACCGGCAAGCTATCCTGGAAGCAGGCGGCAGCCGTCCGGCCATGGAATCATTCAAGGCTTTCCGGGGCCGCGAACCAACGCTGGACGCGCTGATGCGCCACCAGGGTATGGCCTGAAGCCTGGGCAAAGCCAATTCAAGTTCAAGACTGACCGAGGAAACCATGAAATCAAACGCTGTTAGGTCCTTTTCACCCAATGCCCTGCTGGCCATGCTGCTGCTGGGCGGAAGCCTTATTTTTATGGCGCTGCCTTCGCACGCGCAGCCGGTCTACCGCATTGTTGGGCCGGACGGCAAGGTGACGTTCTCCGACCAGCCGCCGCCAGCGGCAAGCGGCGGCAAAGTTAGCGCAGCCAACGCCGGGGCAGGTGGCGGGGCATCCTCCGCCGGTCTTCCTTTCGAGCTACGGCAAATCGCCAGCAAATACCCCGTCACCCTGTATACCAGCGACAAATGTGGCCCCTGCGGCTCTGCCCGTGCCATGTTGACGAGCCGCGGCATTCCCTTCAGCGAAAAAACTGTCAATACCAATGAAGATATCGAGGCTTTGCAACGGATCAGCGGCGAGACATCCCTGCCCTTCGCAACCATCGGCAGCCAGCAGCTCAAGGGGTTTTCTGAGGCAGAGTGGACGCAGTTCCTGAACGCGGCGGGCTATCCGGGCACATCGACCTTGCCGGCCAGTTATCGAAATGCTGCGGCGACGCCCCTGGTTGTGGTGAGCAAGCCGGCTGCAGCGGCCACTCCTGCGGCAAGCCCGGCGCCCCGTGCGCAGGCTGCCCCAGCCGCACCTCCGCCAAGCGTCAGCAATCCTGCCGGCATCAAGTTCTGAAGCAGCCCTGAACAACGCAAAACGCCGGGTACAGCCCGGCGTTTTGCGTTCTGGGCCACAGGTCCGAACCCCGGCGGCCTTGAATCACCGCGTTAAAAAACCAGCGTTTTCACCCCGCCCGGCGCACCCAGCAGGCACACATGGGCCTTCTGGAAAGCAAAAACGCCCACCGTCACCACGCCGGGCCACTGGCTGACCAGCGACTCAAACGCCAGCGGATCAGCAATCTTCAGCCCCGTCACGTCCAGGATGTGCTGGCCGTTGTCGGTGACCAGCGGTTTGCCGTCCTTGAGCCGTAGCGTGGCCGTGCCGCCCATGGCGGCAAACTGCCGGGCAATGCGTTTGGCAGCCATCGGAATCACCTCGACCGGCAGGGGGAAGCTGCCCAGCGCCTGCACCAGCTTGGACTCGTCGACGATACAGACGAACTTGCGCGACTGGGCCGCCACGATTTTTTCGCGTGTCAGCGCCGCACCGCCGCCCTTGACCATATAACCCGCGTTGTCGATCTCGTCGGCCCCGTCGATGTACACCGCCAGTTCGTCCACCTCCGTTGCATCAAACACCTTGATGCCCAGCGCCTGCAGGCGTTCCGTTGAGGCGACAGAGCTCGACACCGCACCGGCGATGCGGTCCTTCATGGTGGCCAGCGCGTCAATGAATTTGTTCACGGTCGAGCCGGTGCCTACTCCCACAATGCTGCCTTCCTCCACATAGTGCAGGGCCGCCTGGCCGACCAGGGTTTTGAGTTCGTCTTGGGTCATCGTTTGGGTCATGGCTTGGGTTGTGAAAATGTTGAAGGATGTTTGGGCTGGGCGGCATTGAAACCGGTTTTGCGACAATCGGGCCTCATGCCCGGCTTGCCCGGGTGGTTCATCGCCTCATCGCCAACAGCCGAATTATCCAATGTCCCTGCTCCCCTACGCCCTGGCCCGCCCGTTTTTATTCGGGCTCGACCCCGAAACCGCCCACGAATTGACCATGACCTCGCTGGCGCGCACCCAGGGCACGCCGCTGGCGCTGGCGTATTGCGGCAACCGGGTCAGCGACCCGATCGAGCTGGCCGGCCTGAAATTCCCGAACCGTGTGGGTCTGGCCGCAGGGCTCGATAAAAACGCCCGCTGCATCGACGGCCTGGCCGCCATGGGTTTTGGTTTTGTCGAAGTCGGCACCGTCACCCCGCTGGGCCAGCCCGGCAACCCCAAGCCGCGCATGTTCCGCCTCACCGAAGCCAACGCGCTGATCAACCGCCTGGGCTTCAACAATGAAGGGCTGGCCGCTTTCCTGGCCAATGTGCAGCGCTCCAGCATCCGCAAACAAGGCGCGCAAAACACCCTGCTGCTGGGCCTGAACATCGGCAAAAACGCCGCCACGCCGATTGAAAATGCCGTAGACGACTACCTGACCTGCCTGGACGGCGTCTACCCGCACGCCGACTACGTCACCGTCAACATCTCCAGCCCCAACACCAAAAACCTGCGCGCCCTGCAAAGCGACGAAGCCCTGGACGCCCTGCTGGGCCGCATCGCCGAACGCCGCGAGGCCCTGGCGGGGCAGCATGGCAAGCGCGTGCCGATTTTTGTGAAGATTGCGCCCGACCTCGATGAAGCCCAGGTCGACGTGATCGCCGCCACGCTCAAGCGCCACGCCATGGACGGCGTCGTCGCCACCAATACCACCTTGAGCCGCGATGCCGTAAAAGGCTTGCGCCATGCCGAAGAAGCAGGCGGCCTGAGCGGCGCCCCGGTACTGGAGGCCAGCAACCGCGTCATCGGCCAGCTGCGCGCGGCACTCGGCAAGGGCTTTCCCATCATCGGGGTGGGCGGCATCATGAGCGGCGCGGACGCCGTCTCCAAGATCAGGGCCGGCGCCGACGTCGTGCAGATCTACACAGGGCTCATCTACAAAGGCCCTGAGCTGGTGACCAACGCCGCAAATGCGATCAAAAATAGCCGCTAGCCCAATAGATATCGGCGCAAGCAGCTATTGAATTAATAGCAACCAATCCGTAAGGCAGGGCATTGGCTCACGGAGCCCTTTTGCGCGGCACAGCCGCCGCTCGCGGCCTGGCAACTTTGACCTTGGCGACTTTTTTCGCTGCGCCCGCAGCTTTCCGCACCGCACCCAGTTCCACCCACACCGGGGCATGGTCGCTGGCGTGATCCTGTCCACGCACCCAGCTGTCCACCCCGGCGGCCTTCAGCCGCGGCGCCAATTCGGTGTTCAGCAGGATGTGGTCGATGCGCAAGCCCGCGTTGCGCTGCCAGTGCTGACGGAAGTAATCCCAGAAGGTGTAGATGCGTTCCTCCGGGTGTAAATGCCGCAGGCTGTCCACCCAGCCCTGCGCCAGCAGCTTTTCATAGGCGGCCCGGCTTTCGGGCTGCAACAGCGCGTCCTTGCGCCAGGACTTGGGGTTATAGATATCAAAGTCCGTCGGCACCACGTTGAAGTCACCGGCCAGTGCAACCGGGTGGCCCGAACCATAGAGCGCCAGCGCATGCCGCTGCAGGCGCTCAAACCAGGCCAGCTTGTAGTCAAACTTGGGCCCGGGTTGCGGGTTGCCGTTGGGCAGGTACAGGCAGGCCACAATGATCCCGTCCACCGCGGCTTCCAGGTAGCGGCTATGGTCGTCTGCTGCATCGCCGGGCAGTTCACGGCGTATTTCGACCGGCGCCTCACCCCGGGACAGAATCGCCACACCGTTCCATGAGCGCTGGCCCTTCCACAAGGCGCTGTAGCCCGCCTCCCGCAGCTCGGCCTGAGGAAACACGCCGTCAAGGGCTTTCAACTCCTGCAGGCACACCACGTTGGGCGCCTCTTTGTCGAGCCAGTCCAGCAGTTGAGGTAGCCGCGTCTTGATGCCGTTGACGTTGAAGGTCGCGAGCTTCATCGGGTGTTGGCCAAACGCCGGTCAAATACCGGTCAAACACCCGGCGAAGGCTTGCCCCGGGGAGTGCGCCGGAAAGCCTCCGCGCCGCCGCTGCCGCCGCCGTCGGGGAAGCTGTGCTGCCTGAGCTTGCCTGCCTGCCCGGGTGCCAGGGGTTTCATCGGCTTTTCAATCAAGGTGCTGGCATCGTTGCCGTCCGCTTCGTCGTCCGGTTCGCTGTGGGGCGGATTCGGCACCGTCGCGCCTTCACCGGTCTTGGCGTGCGTCGGGCTGGTGTTGCTTTTTGCCATGAGTTCTCCAGAAATCGAAGCTTCAAAGTACCAGCGCTGGCTAAGGGCGGGTGTCAGACAACACCGCAAGCCTGCTGCCCTGATACCCTGGTAGGGCGACAGAAAAGGCGATGCGAAGCGAGCCGGCCAGGCCAGCATGAGCCGCGGAACCGGCTTCGCCAGGCCGCAGGCGCAGCGGCCCCCCGGGGGCAGGGAGCTACACGAAGTGAGCGACCGTGGGGGCAAGCCTTTGTAGAGCCTGTCCCCTAGAGTACCCGGCGCGCTGTGCCGCCGGCCCTGCAGCGACTACCATGCAGGCAGTTTTGACAGGAGACCTGCCTTGGCCGCGACCCCCACTTCGGCGACGACGCCACATTCCCTTGCGTCTTCTTCTTTTTCCCTGGACCCCATCTCCCCCTACCCCCACCTGCTCGCGCCGCTGGACCTGGGCTTCACCACGCTGAAAAACCGCGTGCTCATGGGCAGCATGCACACCGGCCTCGAAGACGGCCGCAAGCATTTCCCCGCCATGGCTGCCTACTTTGCCGAGCGCGCGCGGGGCGGTGTCGGCCTCATGGTCACCGGCGGCTTTGCGCCCAACATCGCCGGCTGGACCAAACCATTTGCCGGCATGCTCGCCAGCTCGGGCGCGGCCCGCCGCCATAAGCAGGTCACCGACGCCGTGCACGCCGAAGGCGGCAAGATTGCGCTGCAAATTTTGCACACCGGCCGCTATGGCTACCACCCCCTGTGCGTTGCGCCCTCGCGCATCCAGAGCCCGATTTCACCCTTCACGCCGCGCGAGCTCAGCGCCGGCGGTGTCGAGCGGCAAATCCGCGCCTTCATCCGCTGTGCCATGCTGGCGCGCGATGCCGGCTACGACGGCGTCGAGATCATGGGCAGCGAAGGCTACTTCATCAACCAGTTTCTCGTCACCCACACCAACCAGCGCACCGACGAATGGGGCGGCAGCTATGCCAACCGCATGCGCCTGGCTGTTGAAATCGTGCGCCGCACGCGCGAAGCCGTCGGCCCGGATTTCATCATCATCTACCGCCTCTCGATGATCGACCTCATCCCCGGCGGCAGCAGCTGGGAAGAAGTCGTGCTGCTGGCGAAGGCGGTTGAAGCCGCCGGCGCCACGCTCATCAACAGCGGCATCGGCTGGCATGAAGCCCGCGTGCCGACGATTGCCACCTCGGTGCCGCGCGGCGCCTTCACCTGGGTCACCAAGAAGTTGCGAGGCGACCTGCGCGCCGCCGGCATCACCATCCCCATCGTCACCAGCAACCGCCTGAACATGCCCGAAGTAGCCGAGCAGGTGCTGGCCGACGGCAGCGCCGACATGGTCAGCATGGCCCGCCCTTTCCTGGCCGATCCGGAGTTCGTCAACAAGGCCGCGCAGGGCCGCCGCGACGAGATCAACACCTGCATCGCCTGCAACCAGGCCTGCCTGGACCACGCCTTCCAGGCCAAGCTGGCAAGCTGCCTCGTCAATCCGCGCGCCGGGCATGAGACGGAACTTGTCATCCGCATCGCTCCCGCCAAAAAACGCGTCGCCGTTATAGGCGCGGGCCCTGCCGGCCTGGCCGCCGCCACCACACTCGCCCTGCGCGGCCACAGCGTGGATTTGTATGACGCGGCCGACAAAATCGGCGGCCAGTTCAACCTGGCAAAACGTGTACCCGGCAAGGAAGAGTTCGAAGAAACCCTGCGTTACTTCGGCCAGCGCATCAGCGGCACCGGCGTGAAGCTGCACCTGAACACCCGCGTCTCGGCGGCCGACCTGATTGCGCAAAAGTTTGACGAAGTCGTGCTGGCCACCGGCGTCACGCCGCGTAACCCGCGCATTCCCGGGCAAGACCACCCCAAAGTGCTGAGCTACATCGACGTGCTGCTCGGCCGCCATCCCGTGGGCGAGCGTGTCGCACTCATCGGCGCGGGCGGTATTGGCTTTGACATCGCCGAGTTCCTCGTCACATCGCCCGGCCATTCCACAGCGCTCGACCTGCCGGCCTGGCTCGCCGAATGGGGCGTGGCCGACCCGGGCGAAGTGCGCGGCGGCGTCGTACGCCCCCAAGCCACACCACCGGCGCGCCACGTTACCTTGCTGCAGCGCAAGCCCGGCAAGCTGGGCGCAGGCCTGGGCAAGACCACCGGCTGGATCCACCGCGCCGCGCTGAAGATGAAAAACGTCGAAATGCTTTCAGGCGTCAACTATGAACGCATTGGCGAGAACGACGCAGGCACAGGGCTCAGCCTCTTCATCACCTTCGGCGAGAAGCGGCAAGACGGCACCGTGCTGGAAGTCGACAACATCGTGCTGTGCGCCGGACAGGAACCATTGCGCGAACTGCTGGAGCCGCTGCGTGCGGCGGGCATCAACACGCATTTGATCGGCGGCGCCGACGAAGCAAGTGAGCTTGATGCAAAGCGCGCGATTGACCAGGGGACGCGGTTGGCCGCGAAGGTATGACGCCTGCCGGTTCAAATACCGGCGAGCTTCAGTAACCTTCAGTGACCTTTGACTTTCATCGCCTGTCAGTCGATTTCAATCGCCAGATGATCCGGGCTGAGTGATGCCAGAAAGTCGCGTGCGTCAAACGCTTCGCCGGCGGTGAAGACCCCGGTTTTCGCGACTTCGCCACTCACCACCCGCTCAAGCGCTTCAACCACAAGCGGCGCGGTGAACGCATAAATGTCGCGCCCGCTGGCCACTGCCCTGCGCTCTTCGCTTCCGCGGCGCGCAACCACCTCCACCACAAAAGTCTGGGACGAACGCCCGCTGTCGTCGCTGGAGACTGGTGCGAGCGAGCTCGGAGCGGTCAGGTCCTGCACCGCGCGGGCCGTCATGAAAGAGCGGATCTCGGGCACTTTCAGGTGGCGCGAGATGGTCACCGTGTCCGCCATGGTGAACTCCGAGATGACCGGCTGCCGGCCCAGCGGGGCAGGAAATGTCCACTCCGCTGCAGGCGCAGCGCCTGTCACATAGTGAATTTTCCCGTTCGAGAAAACTACCCGGCGGCCATCGCGCCGCTGCCGGGAAACCTGGCCGGCAATCAGCGTGCCCGCCGTTGGCTGCCAGCTGTCCAGCCCATAGGCAATGCTGATTTCGTCGGCCGAGGTCCAGTCGCCCATTGCCGTGGTTGCCAGCAGGTCGCCCAGCCCGCCGTAAAACGCCATGGCGTGCAAAACAACGGTACCCACCTGGCGCGCACGCGCATCAAAGCGCGCGAAGGTGTCCATGTTGGCTTCGACCTCAGCGGCAACGTCGAGGTAAGGGATCCGGGCGCGCAACGCCGCGTCGATGACGGGCGCGGATGTGGTGGCAAACGGCCCCGCGCAGTTGATGACCGCCATGGCGCCCCGCAGCGCGAGGTCCAGCGAAGCGGGCTCATCAACGGAAGCCGGCCGGATTTCAAGGCCTGGATATTGGGCTGCCAGCGTCTTCAATTTTTCGGGGTCGCGTCCCGAAAGGATGGGCGTCCAGCCGCGCCTTTGCAGCTCGGCAACGACGAAACGTCCGGTATGCCCATAGGCGCCATAAACGGCCACAGCTTGATTTGATGTCATGAGAGCAATCCTTTCAGAGAGTGCCGCCTGGAACAAAACGCTACAGATCTGTACTCTTGTGTTTGAGATTACACTACAGATCTGTAGCGTGTCAACCATGACACGCGAAATCAGGCAAAAAATTTTCAGGTACCGGCTGCCGCACCTGCCGGTATGGAAGGAACGCAATGAGAAAACCAGCTGCACCCACAAAAACCGCAATCACAACCGCCGCTGCTGCTGTGCCTGAAAGCGCCGCGGCAACCGCGGCAACGGCAGAACGCGGGGCCTCCAAAGCCCGGACACGCATTCTTGAAACCGCGGCGGAGTTGTTCTACCAGGAGGGTGTCAGGGCTGTCGGGGTTGACCTGGTCGTCGAACGTTCAGGCGTTGCCAAGACCAGCCTCTACCGGCACTTCGCCACCAAGGACGATCTCATCGTGGCCTTTGTCGAGCAGGAAGACGCGGAATACTGGCGCGACTGGGACCAGGTGGCAGCCAAAGAAAAAGACGATCCGGAGGCAGAACTCCTTGCGCACCTGCGCTGGATCACCCGCCACATCGCCGGGCCAAAGTACCGCGGCTGCGCGTTTCTGAACGTCGCCACCGAGTTCCCGGCCCCGGCCCACCCTGCCCGCGCCGTGGCAACCCGAAACAAGATCGAATTGCACCGGCGCCTCAGCCTGCTGGTGAAAAGGATGGGAGTCTCCAAACCAGGCAGCCTGGCCGACCAGCTGGTACTGCTGATTGACGGCGCCTACGTGAATGGCCAGTTGCTGGGCAAGAAGGGGCCTGTGCATTCACTGGAGGCAGCAGGCCGCGCCTTGATCGCTGCGGCTCAACGCAGCTGAAGGGCTGTCCGCCGGCAGGCCAGCAGCACCGCAGCGCCTTTCCTCATTCCGCGACGGGCTCAGTAGTCCTGGTCGTCGTCGGATAGCGGCTCGTCTTTCCGCTCCAGCAGCAGGCGAAGCATGCGCTCCGGGTTTTGCAAGAAATCGCGGGTAACCCGGTAGTGCTCTGTCTCGGCGTAGGGGATGCGTTCCAGGCCGGTTTCGGAACACGCGTAAATCCAGGCGTCCGGATACGCCATCAGGATAGGCGAATGCGTCGCGATCACAAACTGTGACCGCTCCAGCAGCAGGTCATGCATGCGCGACAACACCGCCAGCTGGCGTTGCGGCGACAGGGCCGCTTCCGGTTCGTCAAGGATGTACAGCCCCTCCGGGCCGAACCGGTGGTTGAGCAGCGCCAGAAATGACTCGCCGTGAGACTGCTCATGCAAAGAGCGCGAACCATAAAAAGTAATCACAGGCGGCCCCATGGAAGGTTCCGCATCCAGGTTCTCAATTTCCGTCGCCACATTAAAGAAGCTCTCTGCCCGCAGGAAAAACCCGGTTTTCGGCCGCTTGAAACCCTTGGCAACGCGAATGTATTCGTTCAGCACCGAATGGGATACACGCGTGCCGAAGCGGAAATTTTTGGTACCGCCTTCTGCGTTGAACCCCAGCGAAACCGCAATCGCCTCCAGCAGCGTCGACTTCCCCGAGCCGTTCTCGCCCACAAAAAAAGTCACCTTCGGGTGCAGGTCAATATGCTCCAGGGTACGAACGGCCGGCAGGTGGAAGGGGTAGGCGGAAAAAGACTCCACCTTGTCGCGCACCAGTGTGACGCGGCTGGCAAACTGGCTGGAGATGATCGATGACATCGCCGGAGTTTAAGGTGACGGTCGGTGTAACGCCGATCACGCTCCGCTTACTTCGGCAGCTCTGCCTCAAAACGATCCATCTCTTCATCCAGCGTTCCGCGGCGGCTGAAATCCCGCCTGGCCTGGCCGTACCAGTACTCGGCATTTCCCAGGTCGCCTTCCTGCACATGCAGGATCCCGTGCAGCCAGGCAGCCAGTGGCGACTCATCACTTTGCACGATCGTGTGTGCCTCGTTCCAGCGTCCCGAGCGCATATGAACCAGGGCTTCACGCAGATTGGCCATTAAAAGCTCCTTGTATCCAATGAATATATCGCTGACGGGATTTCCAGGACGGCTTCATGTTTTATCCCCGGATCGGCCAGCGACAGGTGCATGCTGCGCCATCAGTTCAGCAATCCAGTCGATGAACACGCGCAGTTTGGCGCTCACATGCCGGTTCGGCGGGAAGGCCACATACAAAGGCATGGGGTCAAGACGCCAGTCCTCGAACAGGGGCACCAGCTCGCCCGCCGCCACGTGCGCCTTTGACATGTAGTCCGGCAACCAGAGGACGCCCAGGCCTGCCAGCCCGGCCGCGAGGTAGGCGTTGCCGTCGTCCACCGCAAATATGTGGCGGCCTTGCACCTTGAGGCTCTCGCCCTTGCGGTGCATGGCGTAAGGAAAAGCTTTGCCGGTGCGCGCCCACAGGAAGCCCACGATGCGGTGATGCGTGTCCTCCAGCTCTCGTGGATGCAAGGGTGTCCCGGCGCGCGCCAGGTAGCCCGGCGCGGCGCACACCCCCAGCTGCAGGTCGCCCACCCGGCGTGCCATCAACGACTGATCCGTCAGCTCGCCGCCGCGCACCACGCAGTCCACGTTGTCGCCGATCAGGTCCACCATGCGGTCGCTGACGCCCATGTCGAGCTGGATCTCCGGGTATCGCGCGTGAAATGCCGGCAGCGCCGGCACAAGGATCATGCGGGCCAGCGGGCTGGGCACATCGACCCGCAGCCGGCCCCTGGGCGACGCGGATGCACCGGACAGGCTGGTCTCCGCATCATCCACGTCAGCCAGGACGCGCACCACGCGCTCATAGTAGGCAGCACCATCGGCCGTGACGTTGACTTTGCGGGTGGTCCGGTTGAGCAGCTTGACCCGCAAACGCGCCTCCAGCTGCTGCACCAGTTGCGTCACGCTGGTCTTGCTCATATGGAGCGTCTCGGCCGCCTTGGTGAAGCTGCCTGCCTCCACTACGCGGGCGAATGCCTGCATTGCATCGAAACGGTCCATCTCTGCTCCAGATACGTTGACACTGTTGACGATTGTTTGGATTTTACGAACAGTGATGGCCAGCCTTGCCTGTTTATCCGAAAGGCTCCGCCTTCTAAAGTTCTCTCATCGTTAACCCCGGGCCAGCTTCGGCCCATTGATGAATGAAGGACTCTTCCATGACACAGCGTGACGTCGTTTTTCCGCCAGGGCGCCAGGCCCTCTATGAACGCAACCGGTATTCGCCAGCGATCAAGTCAAACGGCTTTTTGTTCGTTTCAGGCCAGGTCGGCAGCCGCGAGGACGGCTCCCCCGAGCCCGATCTCGAGGCGCAGGTCCGGCTCGCGTTCGACAACCTGAACGCCATCCTCAAGGCCGCAGGCTGCACCTTTGACGACGTGGTGGATGTCACCGTCTTCATGGTGGATCCGGAGTCGGTGTTCGAGACAGCCTGGAAAGTGGTGCCGGAATACTGGGGCCACGCGCCCCACCCCACGCTGACGGGTGTCGGCGTGACATGGCTCTATGGCTTTCAGTTTGAGATCAAAGTGATTGCGAAGCTTCCGGAGCCCCAATGAAGCCGATTTTCCGACGGCCGCAAAGCCAGCTGCCGACTGGCTGACCCGACGGCTCCTGACTACCGCCGCAGCGGATCCAGCAGCGGCTTCAGCCCGTTGTGATCGATCTCCTGCATCAGCTGCAGCAGGCGGCCGATTTCGCCTTTGGGGAAACCTTCGCGGGCAAACCAGTTGAGGTAGTTGCCGGGCAGGTCGGCGATCAGCGTGCCCTTGTGTTTGCCGAAAGGCATCTCGCGGGTCACCAGCAGCTGGAGGTCTTCAGGCTTCATGCCTAGCCACCCGCCCGCTTGGGTGCGTAGCCCTGTTTTTGCAGGGCCTGCATCACGGTGTCGCAATGGTCGCCCTGCACTTCAATGATGCCGTCTTTGGCGGTGCCGCCCGAACCGCAGGCGGCCTTGAGCTGTTTGCCCAGCTGTGCCAGGGCCGGCGCGTCCAGCGGCAGGCCTTTGATGACGGTGACAGTTTTGCCGCCGCGGCCCTTGCTTTCACGCATGACACGAACCACCCCGTCGCCCTTGGGAGCCGCCTGCTGTTTGCAGGTGCACGCGGACACCGGCTGGCGGCAGCCCGGGCACATGCGTCCCGCGTCGGTGGAATACACAAGGCCGCCGCTGGGGAGGAGTTTTTTCATCGGTTTGAGGGCAGAGGCGGAAAACAGCCCGGGCCGGAGCAAGACATTGCTTTTAGTACGAACGTTCACAAATTTTGTGAACTAAATCACGAAAAAATGAAAATGTACCTTATAAACACGGCTGGGATTTTTCAGCTTGCGCCGCGCAGTCTTCCGGGCCTTTTTCGGGCCCTCCGGACCCGGTTCCGGCCACAGCAACAGGCCAGGCAGCGGCACCAGCAATACCAGGACAGCACTCATGACGGGCACCTCTTTTCTGATCGGCTTCTTTATCTTTGTGGGCAGCGTGGCACTGGGCGCGCTGGGCTATGAACGCTGGCTGTCGCATGTGGTGTCGGCCCGCAAAAAGGTAGCACGCAACCATTCCCTGCGCCGCAAGCCCCTCACCAGCAGAAATGAGCTTCAGGTGTGGCGCTGGCTTCAGGAGGTCTTTCCCGAGCACCACGTATTGATCAAGGTGCCCTTTACCGGCTTCATTGAACCCAACAGCCGCGGCGGCGATGCGCACTGGCAGGTGCTGCTGAGCACGGTGAGCTTTGCCTGCGCGGTATCGGACCACAGGGGCGCGGTGCTGGGCTGTGTGGACGTGTTGGACCGCGGCGAAATGGCCGACCGCAAGCATGCCTTCAAGCGTGAGTTGCTGAGCCGCGCGGGCATCCCTTACTGGATCATTGACAGCCAGCGACGGCCTGACGCGGCGCTGCTGCGTGAAAAGTTCACCGGCGGCGGTGCCGCCCAGGCAGTGGTGAAAAAGACGCCGCGGGCGGCCATGCCTCGCACTCCCGCCACGGCGCTGGAGCAGCGCCGCCTGTCACGCGTGTCAAACAATGCTTCAGACCTGACCAGGGCCGGCATGACACCCCTGCATTTGAAGTCCACCCTCAAGCTGAAGGCCTTGGCCCGGGCCTTTGCCTGGCGCCTGGCCGGCGAGCCGCCTTCCTACAGGCCGCGGAGTTCACGCAGGGCCATGGGCTATCCCACCACCGGCATCAGCAGCTCCACCATCTGAGCGAGCCTGCTTCCCTCCTTCTTCGGCCTCCTGCTTCAGGCCTCGCCATTCTTCAGTAAAAACTCCATCTCGGTCCCGGCCAGGTTCAGTATGTCGTGATGGGCCAGCGGAATGGCTTTCACGCCGATGGGTTTGCCGTTGCAGGTCGACGGCTTTTCACCGTCCATGTGCGCCACGTAATAGCCGTCGCGCCTGTGCGATATCGACACCACCGCCACGCCGGGCTGGCCAAAAGTGGTGACGGCCTTGACCACCGGCACCTCCAGCCCCGCTGACGAACCCGACAGCACTTTCAGGCTTGCGTGCATCGTGCCTGTCGTGCCGGGCAGGCCCAGCGCGTCCAGCGCCATGGCGGTGGTTTGATGTTCGCGCGGTGCCTCTTCTTCCTGCTGCGAGGTGGCCAGGTACTGGATGCGGAAGTTGCCGATGTTGATGATGTCGTTGTCGTGAAGCAGTTCACGCGACTTGACCATGTGGCCGTTGAGGTAAGTGCCGTTGGTACTGCCCAGGTCCTCAAGGTACACGTCCGCGATGCCCTTCATTACAAACACGCAGTGCTCGCCGCTGACCACCAGGTTGTCAAAGATGATGTCGTTGTAGGGCCTGCGGCCCAGCGTGGTGCGGTCACTCTTCAGGTACACGTGCTTGATTTCAACGCCTTCGACCGATGCAATGAGTTGCGGCATGCGAGACCCTTCTTCAAGATAAGTCCAGTCGCACGCCCCATGCGTAAGCGACAAACCATCGTAGCCGGGGCGCCTCAAAGGCACAAGCGGACACACGCCATGAAAGCGGGCAACTGGCCGGCGAAAGCGGCGTACAGCGGCGCACAACGGCGGCTAGTTGGTGGTGATTTTTCCGGTTTCGCAGGCGGCCCGGATGATGCGTTGCGTGGGGTTGGGCGTCACGTCGCGGAACTCCATGGGGCGCACCACATCGTTGGGATAAGTCGCTGTTTTAGACGCCTCGCCTTTCCACAGGGGCTGCACGTAAAACGTCAGCGTGACGTACTTGGCGCTCTTGTTGGCGCAGTCAAACAGCACAGTGGAAACATACGACCGGTAAGGCACACCGTCCCAGCTGACGCGGTTGAGTGAGCGGCTCACACGGATCTGCATGGCGCGCATGTCGCCGTTGGCGGCGACGGGGGTTGGGTCTACCTCGATGGTGTTGACCGCCGGGTCAAGCGGGTCGCCCATCACGGTAAACCAGTTGGTCGGGGTCGCCGCAGTGGCAGGTGCTCCCCATGAAGCGCCTGCGCACACCAGCAATAGCAAAACGATGATCTTCTTCATTGATATAAATCTTCTCTCGTCACGCAGCCACGCCTGTCACGCCTCGCGTCAATTTTTTCAGTTTAATACGCACACCAGTTTCGTCTTGTCACAAATTTCCTGAAAGCCCGCAGGCTTGCGGCGAAGACCGCTGTAGGCACATGCCGACACCGGTACGGGCCCCATACCTTCGATGGGGTCCCAAATGCCGGGCTACCTTGAGGCATGGAATTTTCCATGCCCATTGAAAGGTACATCCATGAACAAAGACCAGGTCAAAGGCAAGATCAAGGAAGTTGCCGGTGAAGTGCAAGAACACACCGGCAAGGTGGTTGGCAGCGCGGAGCAGCAAGCCAAAGGCCACGCCCGTGAATTTGAGGGCAAAGCCCAGAAAGCCGCTGGCGATGTCCGTGAAAATGCCGAAGACGCGAGAAAAGATCTCGACAAGGACTTGAACAAAGACCTGCCCCGGAATGTGACCAGGCCTTAACGCCATCGCAAGAGCCATCGCATAAACCACCGCATTCCTCCCTCTTATTTGTTCCCCTCTCCATCGGCCGGTTCTTCCGGCCGATTTTATGTGCGGGTGACGGCGAGCGGTGTGTTTGGCAAGGTGCATCGCGTAACAAGGTAATAGCAGTGTCCACGCGTTTCCAAAGATGCCTAAGTATGTCCAAGTGCGCCAGCAGCCCCCAGGCTCGACAAGCCTTTGGCTGACGGATTCAGGAGCACGATGGCTGATAGACCAGCTGCCGCAAGGGCTGCACCATGGTGACTCAACAGCCATCACCGCTATATCCACATGCCCCGCAAAGCCTCCCCTGTTTCCCTTCCTGATGACCTGATCCACGGGAACCTGAAGCTACCCGCCGTCACCATCAACGGCTACAGCCTGGAGCTGCACGACGGTGAGCGCTTTTTGGGCGACAGCGTCAGCCGCGTCGCCTACAGCGAGATGCTTCAAACATGGCGGCGTCTCTTTCGCCAGATCAGCGGGGAAGATGTACTGGGCACCAAACCCACGCGCGCCATCAGCAAAAAACGGCTGGACCTGCTTCTTAAGCGTGACGGCAAAGCCGCAGCGGTGATTTCCGCCGCATCGGAAGACTACGCCTGGCAACTGGTGCGTGTGGTGCGCCGTTTCCTGGCGCATCCCTCATGGCACGGCGTGCAGCGCATCGTGGTGGGCGGCGGCTTCCAGCAAAGCCTGGTGGGCGAGCTGGCCATCGACCGCGCGGCTGAATTGCTTTACCAGCAAAACGCCCGCGTGCATTTAATGACTTTGCGCCACAACCCCGATGAAGGCGGCCTGATCGGCTGGGTGCACCTGGCGCCGCCCGAGCTGCTGACGCAGTACGGCGGGTTCCTGGCGGTAGACATCGGCGGCACCAACGTGCGCTGCGGCATTGTGCGGCCACGCCTGAACAAGGCACCCGACCTGTCGGACGTGCGCGTGACGGGCCTGGAAAAATGGGGCCACCGCGGCGACGACGACGTGACCCGGCGCGAGCACCTGGTGCGCGGCATCGCGGACATGCTGCAAAAACTCACGCGCCTGGCCCACAAGAAAAAGATCACCCTCGCGCCCTTTGTCGGCGTGGCCTGTCCCGGCATGATCTGCGCCGACGGCTCCATTACCGCAGGCGCGCAAAACCTTCCCGGCAACTGGGAGAGCCCGCGATTTAACCTGGCGCACGACCTGGGCGAACTGCTGCCACGCCAGGACGGCCACACCACACAGGTGCGGCTGCACAACGACGCGGTGGTGCAGGGCTTGTCAGAGCTGCCCTTCATGCAGGGGGTTAAACGCTGGGCCGTGCTCACAGTGGGCACCGGGCTGGGCAACGCCAGCTTTGTCAACACCGGCGCGCACCCCGGGGCGCGTAAAACCGGCCGTCGCAAAGCCTGAACTGCATTGCACGCCCTGCAAACTTTCAGGCAAAAATTTAAGGAAAAAAGCCCTGTAGCCCAGTTAAATTGGGCGCAAGCAGCTATCGATTCAGTAGCACCGACCCGTGCTCAGCGCGGCGCAATGGGTGCGCCCACCACCACGCCCGGCACAGTGGGCATGTTCTCCACCGTCCCCTCGGGCTGCCCGCGCGGCGGCAGCACCACACCCGGCGTACCACCGGGCGCGTTGGGCCCAGGCGCGCCTTCTGGGCCCGGCCCGTTCACGGTGATGTACTTGATCACCGGCGCCGGCTGCCACACGCGGGGCGGTCCGCCCTCTGAAGGGGGAGTGTTCGGAGTGTTCAAAATGCTTCCCATGCCGGAATCACCCGACTGGACCGGCTGGCCCGGCTGGTGCTCCTGCGGCGGCTCGGCGCCATTGAGCAGTGCCTCGATGCGCAGCTGGTCCTGCTCCGTCACGCCCGACGTTGGCGGTGCGGCAAAACGCAGGTTGACGTCCACCACTTTCGCCTTGATGGCGCCCTGGAAGAACTCACCCACCATCGGCAGCGCGCTGCGGGCGCCCTGCCCATAGCTGTCAGCCATGGTCACGCGGTTGTCGTTAAAGCCCACCCACGCGCCGGCCACCAGCTGCGGGTGCATCATGATGAACCAGCCGTCGGTGTTGCCCTGCGTCGTGCCGGTCTTGCCGGCCACGTCGGCCTGGATGCCGTAACGGCTGCGAATCGCGGCGCCCGTGCCCTGGTCGATCACGCCGCGCATCACGTCCAGCAGCGTCTGCGCCACGGTGGCCGGCATCACGGTTTCGGCGAGCTTCGGCTCAAACACCTCCACCACCTTGCCTTCGCGGTTTTCTACCTGGGTGACGACGATGGGTTCGATATAGCGGCCGTCATTGGCCAGCGTGCCGTAAGCCGCCACCATTTCCTTCAGCGTCACAGGGCTGGTGCCCAGCGCGAGTGAAGGCACCTCTTCCAGCTTGCTTTGCCGCACACCCATGGCCCTGGCCAGCTTGGCCACATTGGCCGGGCCTACTGTGTGCATCACCTGCGCGGTGATGGTGTTCTTGGAAAACATCAAGCCCTGGCGCAGCGACATCATCTCTCCGCTGGGGCCACCGCCGTCGGTCGGCCGCCAGAAGTTGCCATTGCCCAGCGGGATCTCCACCACGCCGTCGAGGAAAGCGTCATTCGGCTTGGCGCCGTTTTCAAACGCCGCGCCATACACAAAAGGCTTGAAGGTCGAGCCCGGCTGGCGCCGTGCCTGCTGCACGTGGTCGAACTGGTCGCGGGCGAAGTCGCGGCTGCCCACCCAGGCCCTGACTTGCCCATTGGTCGGGTCCAGCGCCATGAAGCCGGCTTGCAGGCGCGTCTTCTCGTCCTTCAGGTTTTGCATGAACTCCGCGTCGGTCAACAGCGCCTTGATCACCTGGTCGTCCCCCTGCCCCTTGGCGCGCGCAGCCTTGTATTCAGCGGTGTCGCGCATGAAGGCCAGGGCCAGCTCACGCGCCGGGCCGCTCTTGGCCTTCCAGCCAGAGTTGAAGCGCCAGTCGACAGCCACCGTTTTTTGCAGGCGGTCCACCTGCGCGGCCAGCGCCTTGTTGGCCATGTCCTGCAGGCGCGAATCAATGGTGGTGCGCAGCACCAGGCCGTCGGCATAAATGTTGTAGTCGTTGCGGTCGGCCCATTCAATCAGCCAGCGGCGCAGTTGCTGCGCCAGGTGCGGGGCCGAGCCCAGTTCTTCGTCCTGGCGCTCAAACTCGATGTTGAGCGGCATCTTCTTCAGCGCGGCCAGCTGGGCTTCAGGCAGCTTCTGGTGCTTGACCATTTGTGCCAGCACCGTGTTGCGCCGCTGCAGCGCGCGCTCGGGGTTCACCACCGGGTTGTAGTAGCTGGTGCCTTTGAGCATGCCCACCAGCGTGGCGCTTTGCAGCACGTTCAGTTCGTCGGCGGATTTGTCGAAGTAGGTGCGCGCCGCCATTTCAATGCCGTAGGCGTTGTACAGAAAAGGCACGGTGTTCAGGTAGCTCTCCAGGATTTCGTCCTTGGAGTAGACCGCTTCTATCTTGAAGGCCGTGATGGCTTCCTTCAGCTTGCGCGTCAGCGACACCGAGCGCCCGATCTCTTCCGGGTAGAGGTTGCGCGCCAGCTGCTGCGTGATGGTGGAGCCGCCCTGCGTCTTGCCGGTGGCGGTGTGCAGCACGGCCGATATCGTGCGCTTGAAGTCCATGCCGTGGTGGTCGTAAAAGCGGTGGTCTTCCGTGGCGATCAGCGCGGCCACCACGCTGGGCGACATGTCTTCCAGCTTCACCCAGTCGCGGTTGGCCCGCTTGAACACCGCCAGCACCTGGCCGTCGGACGACATCACCACCGACGGCTTGGCCGTTTTGGCCTTGAGCAGGTCATCGGTGCTGGGCGTGAACGGGATCAGGATCAGCACATACAGCACCACCAGCGCCGGAATGGCCGCCAGTGTCAGCAGCACGCCGCGCTTGGTGGGGTGGCGCACGCGGCCGGGAATGGTGGCCGCAAAGTCGCGAAGTTGGGTCAGGAGCTGTTTCATCATTGCCTGCAAGTCTAAATGGAGGGTGTAAACGGCCCTGTAGGACTGTGGCGCAGCGGAAAACGCCTTTACGGAGCCAATTTTGCCCTGACAGCCTTCGAAAGGCCTTTTTCAGGCATCAAATCGGCCTCTAGCCCAGGTAAATCCTGCGGGAGCAGCTATGTTATTGATAGCGATTTGCGAGCAAAGTTGCGGCGGTTTGGGCCTGTTTTGCCGCTTTTTTTCGCAGTTTTTACTCCAGTTTTTACTCTCCTCCCGGCCTTTTGGCCCGGCAAGCGCTTTGATGGTTGCGGGTGTCACTTTCGCCCCAAAAACACCGTTTTCAAGCATCAAATCGGCCTCCAGCCCAAGCAGAATGTGCGTGAGTAGCTATGATATTGATAGCGCCATCGCCCTGGCGTTCCTGACCACTGCCGTTTCAGCCCGCCGGGGTTTGGCGCACCAGGCCCTCTCTCTTTCTCCCTTATCTTTCTCCCTTATCTTTAGCTGGAACTGAACAGGTACGGCGCCATCCAACCTCTCAGCCTGCGGCATCTTCAGCCTTCATCCGTGCGCCACGCCGCAGCACTTTCTTCACTCGCCAGGGATTCAGCCGTAAGAACCATCTCCCTACGCCGACCAACCGTCATCGCCTCAAGGCAAGCCAAACAACCCACAACCCACAACCAAAGGCCACGCATGACGACCCGCAGAAATTCCCTGCTGAAACTTGGCGCACTCTCCGCCGGCATGGCCAGCGCCGCCGCCGGGCTGCGCGGGCTGCTGGCGCCCACACCTGCCCACGCCGCAGCGCGCAGCTACGAAGTCACCCGCAGCGACGCCGAATGGCAAAAGCTGCTGCGGCCCGACCAGTACCGCGTGCTGCGCAAGGCCGGCACCGAGACGCCCCACACCAGCCCGCTCAACAAGGAAAAGCGCGCCGGCGTTTTCAGCTGTGCCGGTTGCGAGCTGCCGCTGTTTTCATCCACCACCAAATTTGACAGCGGCACCGGCTGGCCCAGTTTCTGGCAGGCCATGAACAACGCCGTGGTCGAAGAAACCGACACCACCCTTTTCATGAAACGCACCGAAGTGCTGTGCCGCCGCTGCGGCGGCCACCTCGGCCACGTGTTCAACGACGGCCCCAGACCCACCGGCTTGCGCTACTGCATGAACGGCGTGGCCCTTAACTTCAAGGCAGCATAAAAATGACCAAATACCTTTTCACCCTGGGCGCAGTTGCGCTGGCCGCCTGGGCATTCACAGGCGGCATGGGCACCAGTGCCCGCGCCGCTGAAGAAAAAGCCGTGAAGCTTCCCGTACCCATGCTTGACGCCAAGGTCCCCACGACCACCGCACAGGCAGGCACGGCCACTGCCGTGTTTGCCGGCGGCTGCTTCTGGGGCGTGCAGGCCGTCTTCCAGCACACCGAAGGCGTGCTCAACGCTGTCTCAGGCTATTCCGGTGGCGACGCATCTACCGCCACCTACCGGCAGATCGGCTCCGGCCGCACCGGCCACGCCGAAGCCGTGCAGATCACCTACGACCCGAAGAAGATCAGCTACGGCAAGCTGCTGCAGATTTACTTCTCTGTGGCGCACGACCCCACCACACTCAACCGCCAGGGCCCCGACAGCGGCACGCAATACCGCTCCGCTGTGTTCTACAAAGACGCTGAGCAGAAGAAGGTGACTGAAAGCTACATCGCCCAGCTCGACGCCGCCAAGGTTTTCCCGAACAAGATCGTGACGCAGCTGACACCGCTGGCCGCTTTCTACCCCGCCGAGGCCTATCACCAGGACTACGCCACCCTGAACCCCAACCAGCCCTACATCGCAAGGTTTGACCGCCCCAAGATCGCGAACCTGAAAACCGTGATGCCCGAGGTCTACCGCGAAAAGCCGGTGCTGGTGTCGCAGGCCGGCAAGTAAGCGAGTGCCAGCAGGTGGACATGCGCCACCTGCTATGTCGGCAATGGCCTACATGCGAGCAGCGTCAACCGCGCTAATGTGGTCTTTTACCTTAGCTAGCAAGGAATAGACGACCATGACTAGTACCAATCACCCCCATCCGCAGCCCGGCATAGAGCCAGACCGCATCAACCTGAACGACAAAATCGCCACCGAAAAGTGGCTGAAGAAACTGGACGTCACCAACGACCAGCTTCGCGAAGCCGTCGCTGCCGTAGGCGACAAGGCCACCAATGTAGAGATGCACCTCAAGGGCGCGCGCAGCACCACCAATTCAGACCGCGTGCGTGAAGTGAGCCAAGACAGCGGCAACGACAGAGCCGCCTAGAAATATCACTTAAAACATCACTTAAAAACACCACTTGAAACACCACTTGAAACACCACTTGAAACACCACGTGGAACGCCACTTCAAGCGCGCTTGATGGCGGCGCGCATTGCCGCCAAAATGCCAGAGACACCACCCTTCACCGCGTTCAGCGCACGCAGCCACATGCGCAGGAGGTATTTGCCATGGCATTGCTGAAACCCGCACACCCGTCTCCGCTTCATCCCTCCCCGTTATCGGGTTCAACACAGATCAGCCGGCGCACCGCACTGGCGGCCTTGCCGGGTTTGGCAGCAACACCCACCCTCTCCACACTCGCAGGTTTGGCTGGCCTGGGCCTGCCGGGCATCACGCATGCGCAAACGCCAGGCACCGTCCGCCTGCAGTCGTGGCCACTCAACGCGCCCACCTTCACCGGCATTCACGACATCGCCCCCGCCCCTGACGGCGGCGTGTGGTTCTCGGCCCAGCGCAGCGGCCACCTCGGCTGGTTTGACCCACGCACCGGCAAATCAGAGCTCGTGGCCTTAGGCAGCGGTTCATCGCCCCACGGCGTCATTGCTGGCCCCGACGGCGCAGCCTGGCTCACCGACGGCGGGCAAAACGCGATAGCCCGCGTAAGCTGGCCTTCACGCGAAGTCAAGGTATTTCCCCTGCCCACCGGCACACCACGCGCCAACCTAAACACCTGCGCCTTCGACGGCGACGGCAACCTCTGGTTCACCGGGCAAAACGGCTACGTCGGCAAGGTAGAGGTGCGCACAGGCACGGTGACCGTGAAAGAGTCACCCCGCGGACGCGGCCCCTACGGCATCTGCGCCACACCCAAGGGTGATGTGTGGTGGTGCTCGCTGGCCGGGTCCTTCATCGCGCAGCTGGACCGCAAGACAGGCGAGTCACGCATCGTCGAGCCACCCACACCGCGCCAGGGCGCCCGCCGCGTCTGGTCAGACAGTAAAGGCCGCATCTGGGTATCAGAGTGGAACAGCGGCAACCTCTCGGTGCATGACCCCGCACTGGGCACAGGCCCCAGCAGCTGGCGCGCCTGGAAAGCACCCGGCACCGAGCCGCATATTTATGCCGTGTACGTTGACCACAAAGACATCGTCTGGGCATCCGAGTGGAGCAGCAACGCCCTCTTGCGCTTTGACCCGGCCACGGAGAAGTTTGAAATGATCACCATGCCGCGCCCTGCGGCGAGCGTGCGGCAGATATTGGGCCGGCCTGGGGAGGTCTGGCTGCCCGAGAGTGGAACGGAGTTTGTGACGGTGGTGAAGACGGCGTGACCATCCGGTAACACCCGGCAATGGCAAGCCCCAGGCGCGCGGTGCATAGCAGCGATCTTCAGGCCGCTGCCCTGCTGCGCGTCGCGCCCGTTTCCCGCACCGGCGGCAAGCCGAACATGCGCCCGTACTCGCGGGTGAACTGCGGCACGCTTTCATAGCCCACCGTAAACGCCGCACTGCTCGCGCTCAGCCCTTCCGACAGCATCAAACGCCTCGCCTCGATCAGCCGCAACTGCTTCTGGAACTGCAGCGGCGACAGCGAGGTCACGCTGCGAAAGTGCTGGTGAAATGAAGACGGGCTCATGCCCGCCACTGCCGCCAGGCGTTCCACCGGCAAGGGCCGCGCAAAGTCGGCCCTGAGCACCGACACCGCGCGCGCCACACGCTGCGCATGGCCGTCCGGCCAGCCCAGCCGCCGTATCGCCGCGCCCAGCCGCCCGGCCAGCAGCCAGTAGTGCATCTCGCGCACCAGTTGCGCCTGCAGCACCGGCAAGGCCGCCGGGCGATCGAGCAGTTGCATCAGCCGCAACGCCGCATCGGCCACCTCGGTTTCGGTGGCGCCCACCCACACCGGCGCAGCGTCGGCCGCCGGCCCGTCCTTCATCTGCAGCACCAGGTCGGCAATCACCGCCAGGTCCAGTTCCAGCACCAGCGAGAGGTAAGGCTGGGCGAGGCTGGCGCGCGTGATCTGGTTGACCGTCGGCACGTCCGCCGTGATCAGCAGGGTTTCACCCGCGCTGAACGCGAAGGATTGTGTGCCCATGGCCACCTGCTTGCTGCCTTGCAACAAGAGGCTGACCAGCGGCTGCGATATCGCATGGACCAGGCCGCTGGGTGAAGTCGCGCGCACCAGGCTAAGGCCAGGGACGGCCGTCTGTGCCAGGCCCGCCTTGTCGGCATGGGCCTCGGCATAGCGGCCAACAACATCCAGAAGAAGAGGAAGCGTGCTCATGCCGCAAGCCTAACCGCTGGCGGCCAGTTGCGGCCAGCCCGGCACTCAGATTTGGAGGATCAGGCAAGAAGCACCGAGCTTCCGGCAACCCGCGCCGGCCCGCGCGCCGGACACTGGAATCCTCATCCACCAAGCCTCCAGACAAGGAACCCGCCCATGAGCAACAGTACCCAAATCACCCTGATCACCGGCGCCAGCCGCGGCCTGGGCCGCAACACCGCCCTCAGCATCGCCCGCCGCGGCGGCGACGTCGTCATCACTTACCAGAGCCGGGCCGAAGACGCACAAGCCGTTGTCGCCGAAATCCAGGCCCTGGGCCGCAAGGCTGTGGCCCTGCAGCTGGATACCGGCAAGGTCGCCACCTTCGCACCCTTCGCCGACCGCCTGCGTGCCGCGCTGCAGGGCAGCTGGCAGCGGGGCACTTTCGACCACCTCGTCAACAACGCCGGCCACGGTGACTACGCCCTGATAGGCGGCACGACCGAAGCGCAATTCGACGGCCTCGTCAACGTGCACTTCAAGGGCGTCTACTTTCTGACCCAAACCCTGCTACCCCTGATTGCCGACGGCGGCCGCATCGTCAACCTGTCCTCTGGCCTGACAAGAACCTCTTACCCCGGCTACGCCGCCTACGCGGCGGTCAAAGGCGCGGTCGAAGTGCTGACCCGCTACATGGCCAAGGAACTTGGCGCACGCGGCATCGCCGTCAACACTGTGGCGCCGGGCGCGATAGAAACCGACTTCGGCGGCGGCGCCGTGCGCGACAACCCCGAGATCAACAAAATCTTCGCCGGCATTACTGCTCTGGGCCGCGCCGGCTTGCCCGACGACATAGGCCCCATGATCGCGAGCTTGTTGACCGAAAACAACCGCTGGGTGAATGCGCAGCGGATTGAGGTGTCTGGGGGTCAGGGGATTTGAGGGGGCTCGTTGGTACCGCAGACCCGCATGCCTATGTGCTCCACGTCGACAGCAAGAACATCGTCTGGGCCTCGGAGTGCGTGAAAGGGCACGAAGCTTGGAAGTCACGCTTTATCCCCTTCCTTTTTTGCATTCCTTTGGCAACGGTTTATAAAGTCGAGCATCAGCGGCACCGCCGCGGCCGCATGCGTTTCCAGCAGCAGGTGGCCGGCGTCGAGCACATGGGCTTCGATCCTCGGTAGCGCGCGCATCCATGACAGCACCTCGGCCAGATCAAAATAGATATCGTGCCGCCCCCAGACCATCAGCGCAGGTGGCTGCCAGCGTTCGAGGTACTTCGCGATGGCGTCAAAGCGGTCGGCGTAATTTTTATAGTCTTTGATCAGCGCCCGCTGCGTCTCCATATGGCCCGGCAGATTCATCACCCGCCAGTCTTCTTCCCAGTGTTCAGCAGGGATCCGTTCAGCCACCTCCGGTGGAACGCCGGAGATATACGTGTCCCGCGTGCCCTCAAGGGTCAGATGCGCAGTGACCTCAGCCTCATTCTTCGCGTTCGGGTGCGCCCAGTAGTCCAGCTGCGCAGCCCATCCCGGCCCCCACCCCGTTCGGTGCGCGTTGGCGTTCTGGATGATGAGGCCGAGGACTTTCTCGGGCGCCTGCATCGCAACGTGAAGCCCTACCGGCGTTCCCCAATCGTGCAGGTAAATAAACCGTGGCCCGATCTCAAGCCGGTCCAGGAGTTCAGAGATCGCCTGCCCGATGGCGGCAAATGAAACCACAGGCAGCACGTCAGACTCGCCGTGGCCAGGCAGATCGGGCGCAATGACATAAACGGACCGCGCCAGCGCAGGCGCGACCTCGCGGAACATGCGCGATGAATTGGGGGTTCCGTGCAGCAACAGCAAGGCGGGCCTGGATGCCTCACCTGCCGTGAAATACGACAGCTCGGTGCCACTGGACAGACGAAGTCGTTTCGTTTCCATGTATGGATCTCCATCGAGATGATGGAATCATTGTTTGGATCGAGTCATAGCTGCCAGTGTCGGGAAATTCCCAATTTACAAGGCGGACGTGGGCTTAGGTAGCTACTGCTTTGGCCTCGGCGACGGAGATTTTGAGGTGACCACCATGCAGCGCGCTGCGGCGAGCGCGCAACAGATATTGGCGCGGCCCGGATAGGTCTGGTTGCCTGAGGGTGGATCGGAGTTTGTGGCGTAGTTAAGATGGAATGATGCGCGATGACTGCGCGCCGTTGCAGTTAAGCAAGAGCCATTGCTAGCATGCTGAGTCTCGCGCGTGCTTCCGATTGATTAAGGCGCCTTCCGATAGATCACGGCAAGTGCCGCGCTGCGCTGCGCTCAGAGTTCTAACCGAACCGCGATAGGTTTTACTTATCGAGTGCGTACAAGTACGGGGCTTCGAGAAGCGCTCCCTACAACCGAAAGCCTCGTCATGGAAAGAGCAAACGGCAGAGCCTGTAAGGCTCGTTGGGGATCAACAGGTGAGGGGTCACGATCTATCAACTCCGCAGAAAAAGAAACTCTCTGCCTAGGATCAAAATCCATCCCCGCAGGGTAGTCAAAAATTTCCTCATACTGAATCTCCAGAACCCACATATCGGATTCAGCCGGTCGTTCTCCTGCAGGAGCGTACCGAGCTAGCTTGTATTCTCTAAAAATCAATGGATAAGTCGGATGTGAGTGGGAAGTAGCGCGAATCGCAGTGGCTTCAGGACCGGGATGTAGCACAGCGGAGATTTTTCTACACGCCCACAAAGCTTGCGCTGATTCGTTAACTGGCGGGTCCGAGCAAATACAAATTCGAAGTATCGGTTGACCCGCTTGCGACAACCAATCAGAGGGAACAGGGAGTTGAACTCGCACAACGTCCTTGGCAGTTTCAATCACTCCTTGCCATATCAATACCGCAGAACCGCTCGACGGAGTGGCAATGCGCTGTGCGCTCGCTTCACCGAATCCCAGAGTGCGTTTAACAAGGTCCTGCACTTGGGCGTCAGTTGTGGTCTGTCTAGCTGTCAAAGCAAGAAAGCTACGCACAGTTACGGCATAAGGGCTAGATCCAGGGGCGCAAAACCGTTGCAGAGTATCAAACGCTAATGCGGCTTCACGAGCCAGAATCGGTGCGGCATGTGAAGTACCAGGACGATCTTCAGCCAAACCGGCGCCGGAGAAACCCCATACCCCCATCCCGGCCTGAAATTGATAGCCATCGCTAGAGTTACCTCCGTCCGCAGCAAATGAAGGAACAGGAGCATCGCATAAGCCAGGCCCTATTCTTGAAAACGCACTTGGCCACCCTACAGTTTTAACAAGGCCAGCGGCAGAGATGTCTTTTACATAGGAGCCACACACTAAAGTGTTGAATCCAGCCGCCCAAGGGCCCAATCCCCATCGAACATCCTCTGAATGATTGGGATACTCAGCATCGGGTAGCACACCATTCTGAGAATTTCCCGCTGCGACTACCACCAAGACATCATTAGCAAAAGCAAAATTATCTAAATCTTGCATTAACAATCGCTTTTCGCGTTGCTCAACGTCGGGAAAAGCATGAAGGGGGCGGACGTCCCCGATGCTTAGATTAAAAACCCTAACGTCAGGAGCTGCCCCGCGAACGCCTCGAACAGCATCCATAACAACTTTATCATTCACCCGATTCTCGTAGCCATCGCCAACAACCGCGTCATAAAAACTACAGGTCGGGATCGCATCTTCCAAAGCGCTAGACGATGGGTACGAGCCAAACACAATTCGCGAAGCAACGAAAGAAGCGTGATCGTTAAAGGTTTGTGCTGCCGCACCTTGCGGAACAAACCTTCCGCGACAAGCATCAGCCAACTGAATATGATCGCGGGGCACACCTAGATCTACCAAGGCGACGCAGGGCAAAAGCTTTGGATCTATTGGAGCTGATGGAATCGTCGTTCGTCTGCCACTGGTAGCGGAAATTGAACGCGTTGCAGCAGTAGCAAAAGAGAACAGTGGGGAATGAATAGATTGAACCGAGAAAAAATCTTTCGCGATTGCGCGAATCGATGCCAGGGTTGCTTTACCGCGGAACCAAAATCGCCCGGAAAAATCGATTCCCGAACCAGTAAGACGTTCCAAATTTGGGTTAGTGAATTTTTCTGAAATTGCGCGTAGAACCTCATCCGCCTCGAGGCGATTAAGCATAGGCTGAAGTTCAAAAACCACGTCCGCAGAATCCACTGTTCTGAGGCTAGCGAGCCAGTCACCATCCACTCTAAGCTGCGCAGGTATGGTGTCAAACATGTCGATCGTGGCCCAACGTGCCTGCTCTCGGGCACCCAAACTACCTAGCCCCACCGTCCTAGTACGTAATTGATTCAAACGATCTGCATCACCGTGAACGATCGCCTTTCCATCTGCGGTAACTTGCAATAAATCTAGCCCAAGACGATCAAAAACTCGGCCATGAACCCCTCCATACGAGGTGGGCTCCATAAAAGTTCCTTCTGGTGCCTTCTTCTTGTTAACCGACCTCTTCTCTAGCTGAGGCACGGGGTTAGCGATAACAAAAAATTTCTTATTCTTTAGCGGATCCTGGGAGGCCTGTACGCGCTCAACCACTCGATTAATGCTGGCGCCGATACGCTGCCCTTTCTGAGCCCACGATATCCCGACATAGTCGGGGATACGGCCGCCGCCAGACTTGTCACCAGACGCAAGTTCATGCGCTTCATTCAAGAAGAAGGTACGAGGTACGGCCTCTCTACTGGTTGCCATTTTTTCTTCTTAGTGGGAGTAAGGCTTGACGACGAACTTCTGCAAGAACAACCTTTTCAGCGGCGGCAAAATTACGGGCTCCCATGGCCTTCTCAACCACCACGCTACCCAATTTTGTATGTTTTTCAGCGGCGATTTTTTTTGAAAAATTCTGCAATACAGCTTTCGTAGGAGGCTTAAATTCGATATCGAGATCGAATCTTCGCCAAAGCGCATCATCGAGGTGAGTCGCCAAGTTGGTAGTGCCTATAACGATACCTATTGGACGAGAGTGCTCTAACTCTTGAAGAAGAGAAATAACAATGCGGTCCAACTCTCCTACATCTAAGGGGTTGCCTCGTCGCTTTCCCAATGCGTCAAGCTCATCTAACAGCAGCACGCATGGCGTAGTTTCCGCAAAGTGAAAAAGTTGTCGCAAATGAATCGCAGTCTGCCCCAAGAAGGCGCCAATTACTGCATCAAATCTAACCATAAAAACGGGCAGATTAAGTGCGTTCCCAAGCGCTTGCGCAGTCAAGCTCTTCCCACACCCTGGGGGGCCATGAAATAACAATTTTGAACGAGGCTCGACACCGCGGTCTTTAAGTGACTCACTGAATTGCCATTCCGCCATTACGTCGTTTAACTCATTTCTGACCTGCTGAGTCAATACGACAGAGTCCATGGTTATCTGTTGATGAAGTCTTACCAACGCCGTGGGCAGAAAGCTCTGCCCATCAAAGACCTCTGGCGTCTTTTGTACTGACTGGTATTTCTTTCCACGCAGCGCGCCTTTAAGAAGTCTTGCAGCAGAATGATGGCCTTTTTTCTCTTCTTCTTTGCAGATATCGTTTGCAATAGAAGTAGCAAGTGGAACATCAGCCTCGGCAACGGCGCGAAATAGGTTGGCGAGAATTCGGGTGGTAGTCATGGCGTCGATTCTTCCACTACGTATTGGATGCTCAAACAGTCAGAGCTTGGTTATTGAAATCCTCTCGTCAGTTTAAGGCCTACGGTAGGAAAAAGTGACTTAGGCTCCTGTACCGTCTCGCCGCCTCAACACCCAAGCAAAATAAACCCCCTCCACCGCCATCACCGCCCCACCCAGCGCCACCACCGCGCTGGTCCCAATGCGGTCAATCAAACTGGCCGCCAGCACCACGCCCAGTGACTGGCCCAGAAACAAAAACGACGAGAACAGCGACACCGCCGTGCCGCGCGCATGCGGCGTCATCTGCGTGGCGTTGGCCTGCATGGTGTTGTGAAAAGCGAAGAAGCCAAAGCCCGCAAGCAAACTGGCGGGTATGGCCGGGCCCCAGTGCGGGGTGTAGGCCAACACCAGGGCGCTGACGCCCACCACGGCACCGCCCATGATGACCAGGCCTGGCTGGCCGAAGCGGCGAATCAAACGCGGGCCTATGGCCATGTAGCCCATGCCGCCGAGGCCGAACAGCGCCACGATGGCGCCCGAGAGAGAGAGTGACAAACCCAGCGAGCGGTGCAGGTGCGAAGCCCAGATGGCCAGCACGCCAAAGCCGGCGGCGCCCTCAATCACCGCCAGGATCAGCACGACGCGTGACCAGCGGCCGGTGATGATCTCCAGCGCTTGCGTGACGAAGTGGGTGTGCTGCACACGCTGGGTGGATGCGGCGGCCGGGTCTGTGGTCTGTGCGCGCTGTGCGGCCTTCTGGCGGCGCAGGTCCACATACAGCAGCGTGCCCACAACGGCAAACAGCACAGTCATGAAAACAAAGGCCCAGCGCCAGCCCAGGGCATCGGTCAACAGTCCGCCAATCAGCTGACCGCCCACAATGCCCAGCGTGCTGCCCAGGCCGGTGCGTGTGAGCATTTCCTGCAGCTGGTCGGCGGGCACGTTGTCACCCACCCAGGCCATGGCCAGCGGAATCAGCGCCGCTGCGCCCAGCGCCATCAGCAGGCGGGCAAACACCAGCGCGTCCAGGCTGTGCGCAAACACGGCCAGCAGGCTGCCGATGCTGCAGCCCAGCGTGGCAAACGTGACGACACGAAACTTGCCCAGCCTGTCGCCCAGTGGTCCGTAAAAAAGCTGCGATGCGCCATACGTCATGGCAAACACCGACACCACCTGCGCGGCCTGGGCAATGCTGACGGCAAATACGCGTGACAGCTCGGGCAGCATGGCGTCGCAAATGCGCTGCGCGGCCATGCTGGCAAAGGTGCCAAACGACAGAAGAAGGATGGAGCGCCGGACGGCGGGGGAAATGCTGGTGGCGTGGGAAGCGCTGTGCGCGGCGGCAGAAGTCATGAAGGTAAAGAAGCCCCGAAGCAAGATGCCGCAGGCGACAGGCCGGCGCTCTTTCGATTGTAGGCAGCGCAGGCAAAACACGCGCGGGCCCTGCGGGTATGCCTTACAACCATTGCCTGCCTGTGCAAAATGGCAGATTGATTTCTGGAGGCGTCATGGCGAACACACCCGAGAACTGCCGCATCAACTACGTGGAGCTGAATGTCCGCGACCTGGACAAGGCCAAGGCCTTCTACGGCCAGGCCTTTGGTTGGACCTTTACCGACTATGGCCCGGAATACACCGAGTTTTCAGACGGTGCGATGAAGGGCGGCTTCACCACGCAACAGGCACCCTCGCCCACCGGCGGGCCGCTGGTGGTGTTGTATGCCGACAAGCTGGAGGCGGCGCGTGCAAGCGTGGTGGCCGCTGGAGGAGCCATCAAGCTGGATATCTTTGCTTTCCCCGGCGGGCGCCGCTTTCACTTCATAGACACGGATGGGTATGAACTGGCTGTTTGGTCAAAGGACTGAACATGGATAAGGCGGATGCAGAAGCCAGCCTGGTGCAGCGTTTCAGCTTTCGGCCCTTGCAGATGGCCGACTTGCCCATGCTGCACGAATGGGTGGCGCGGCCCCACTGGACGGAGTGGTGGGGGCCGGCGCCCACCATGGCAGAGGTAGAAGCCGAATACGGCGCCTGGATCAATGACACCACCCAGGTACAGCCGCACATTGCACTGCTCGACGACCAGCCTTTTGGCTACATCCAGTCTTATGTAGCCATGGGTTCAGGCGGCGGCTGGTGGGAAGAGGAAACCGACCCCGGCGTGCGCGGCATTGACCAGTCCATCGCAGACGCGGCGCAACTGGGCCGCGGCCTGGGCACGGCGATGGTGAAGGCCTGGGTGGCGAAGCTGTTTACCGACCCGAAGGTCACCCGCATCCAGACCGACCCCGACCCGCGCAATGCGCGAGCGATTCGCTGTTATGAAAAGGCCGGGTTTCGCGCGGTGGGCGAAGTGCAGACGCCGGACGGGGCGGCGTTGCTGATGGTGTGCGAGCGCTGGCGGTAGCCGGGGGGGCTGCTATATCGCCAGCTTCGAGGCGGCTTTCCACCGCGCAATACGGGTCATGTGGTATTGAAAATAAAAAATGCTGAAGAGAAACACCATAGCCGCTGAAAGCTTGAGCTGCATGGGCTCAACGCTGTTGTAGTGGTCCAGCATGGACCTGCGCATGGAGTAGGCGCCGAAGTAGAACACCACGTAGGACGCAAGCATGACCACCAGGCCCACGGCTTCGAGGTTGTCAGAGCCCTCCACCAGGAACTGACCAAGAATGGCCAGCACGAGATAAACGGCGAATTGCGTCGTCACATTGGACGCCGGATTGATTTTGCGCACCCAGGTGGATTGAATGAACATCCAGACAATCATGAAAATGCCGAGCGTGAGGAGCGTAAACAGCAGCACCAGAGCCCAATGCAATTGGGGTGGCGCGGGGTAAGCGTCGCCATTCATACCGCCGCCAGGTGGCACAGGTTTTGTAAACGGATCCGTCTGGTAGTCACTCATAAGCTCCCTCTTTTCTTTTTTCCATCAATCGCACAGGGCCACGAGTGGCCTCCTGTGATGAAGCCGCAAAGCGACCGGGTGACTTATAGAGCCTTGCCCAACCTCGCCACACCCTCTTCAATCTTCGCCACATCCGCCGTGGCAAAGCTCAGCCGCAGCGTGGCCAGGTCCGGGTTGCTGGCGTAGAACGGTGCGCCGGGCACAAAGGCCACGAGCTTTTCAATTGCCTTCCTGGCGAACTCGCCGGCGTCTTTGCTTTTGCCGCCCGCGCCCGTGAGGCGTGCCCAGAAGAACAAGCCGCCTTGCGGCTGGGTGAATTCAATCGCGTCGCCGAGCTCGCGCTTGAGCGCCGCGCCCATGGCATTGGCGCGCTCGCCATACACCTTGCGCACATGGGTCAGCGTAGCGGGCATGCGGCCGGCCTTGAGGTATTGGGCCGCGGTGGCCTGGGCGAAGGTGCTGGTGTGGGCGTCGCTGAACTGTTTGCACATGGTGGCTTTCGCCAGCAGCTCGGCGGGGGCGATCATCCAGCCCACACGCAGGCCGGGGCTCAGCACCTTGCTGAGTGAGCCGCAGTGTGCCAGCAGCTCGCGGCTTCCAGGCACGCCGGCGCTCAGGGCCAGCAGCGAGGGTGGCGGCGCCTCGCCGAAGTAGAGGTCACCGTAGGGGTCGTCTTCGACGATCAGCGTGTTGTGTTTGACGGCCATCTCGAGCACCTTCTTGCGGCGCTCCAGGCTGAGCAGTGCGCCGCTGGGGTTGCCGAAGGTGGGAATCAAATACACAAACTTGGGCTTGTGCTGGGCGATGAGTTGTTCGAGCTCGTCGGTTTTGACGCCGTGGGCGTCGATGGGTGCGCTGATGAGTTCTGCGCCGTACAGGCGAAAGCACTGGATGGTGGCCAGGAAGGTGGGGCCTTCGACGATGACCTTGTCGCCGGGGGAGATCATGGTCTTGCCCAGCAAATCAAGCGCCTGCTGGCTGCCGGTGGTGACGATGAGGTTTTCGGGGGCGACGTCTTTGACGCCCTTGGTGGCCATGAAGGCGGCGAGCTGTTCGCGCAGCGGGCCGTAGCCTTCGGTGGCGCCGTATTGCAGTGTGCCGCCGGGTTCTTCGGTCAGGGCCTTGTTGCTGGCCTCCTGGATGCCGGCCACGTCGAACATGGCGGGGTCCGGAAAGCCGCCGGCAAAGCTGACGATGCCGGGCTTGCCCAGCAGTTTGAAGAGTTCGCGGATGGCGGAGGTTTCAACGTTGTTGAGGCGGTCGGCAAATTGCAGTGGCATGGGGAGTCTCGCTTTCTGTTTTGTATTGTCGCCAATTTGCGCGCAAGTTTCCTGCGGTGTGGGCCGCCGGCCCGGCCATGACCGCTGCAAGCCTGCACGGCCGGGCTGGCAAGGCGGGTCAAGACAAGGGGGCTGAAAACAGGGTCTTGACAGAGTAACAGTCTAGAGTAATACTCCAATCATGAATTCTACAGCGATACCCCCTTCCACCCGCGAACGCCTGCTGGAGGCCGCCACCAAGGTGTTTCTGGAACACGGCTTTACCGCCGCTTCGATGGACATGGTGCGTCAGGAGGCTGGCGTGAGCAATGGCAGCCTGTACCACCACTTCCCTACCAAGGCGCTGCTGGCCGAAGTGCTCTATGCCCATACCTTGCAGGATTTCCACGCGGCGCTGCTGCAGCCCATCCACGGCAAGGCCACCGCCCAGGCCGGCATCAAAGGGCTGATGCGCGCCTACATCCAGTGGGTGTTGCAGCACCCCGACCAGGCGCGGCTGCTGCACACGTTACGGCGCGGCGGCGACGTGGCGGGTGGCGCGGAGATCGACGCAGCCAATGAGCACGCTTATGCCACGTTGAAGGCATGGATAGAACAGCGTGTGGAGGCCGGTGAGATGCGGGCCATGCCTTTCCACCTGTGGATGGCGCTGGTGTTTTCTCCAGCGATGTCGCTCACGCAGGGCTGGGTCAGCCAGCCCACCCCGGCCGTCGCGCCCAAGGTGCGGGCCGCACTGGAACACGCGGCCTGGATGGCCGTGGCGCCGTGAACCGCATCGAACCGCATTGAACACAACCCCGATTCAACCAGGAGTAACTTGCATGAAAGTTGTCAATGTTCACCAACGTTTGCTGCACGCCAGCCCGCAGCAGGTCGGCGCGCTGATCGATGCGCTGGGCTCACCGGCCGACGCGCTGTGGCCGGGAAAGGTCTGGCCGCGCATGAAGTTCGACAGACCGCTGGCCGTGGGCGCCATCGGTGGGCACGGGCCTATCCGCTATGTGGTGGAGGCTTACACGCCAGGCCAGTCTGTGCGGTTTCGCCTTACCGCGCCGGCGGGGTTTGACGGCTGGCACGGCTTTGAAGTGCTTGAGGCCACGCCCGCGCATTCCGTGCTGGAGCATCGCATCGAGATGAAGGCGCGCGGCACTGCCCTGCTCTTCTGGCCGCTGGTGATTGGCCCCCTGCACGATGTCTGTGTGGAAGACGTGCTGTCGCAGGGACAGCTCTCGCTGGGCAACGAGCCCCGGCAGGTGCCCTGGCCCGCCTACATACGCTTGCTGCGCTGGCTGGTGTCGGGCGGCAGGCGACTGACGCCACCGTTTTCGCGGCGGCAGCATGCCCGTTGACCTGCTGGCCTTTGGCCGCGAGGTACTGGGCCAGCAGCCCTTCAGCGCGCTGCTGAATGCACAGCTCGACGCCTTTGCACCTGGCAGCGCGGAGCTGTCGGTGCCGGTGGTGCCCAGCCTCTTGCAGCAGCACGGCTTTGTGCACGGCGGAGTGCTGTCTTATCTGGCGGACAACGCGCTGACTTTCGCAGGCGGATCGGTACTAGGCGATTCGATAACGGCCGAGTTCAAAATAAATTACCTGCGCCCGGCCAAAGATGCCGACCGCCTGCTGGCAGTGGCCACGGTGGTGGGCAGCGGCAAGACACAGGCGGTGTGCCGATGCGACATTTTTGTACTACGCGGGGAAGAGCGCACCTTGTGCGCGGCCGCTCAGGGCACGATTCGCAAGGCGGGCTAGCTGCCGCAACAGCAGCCGCTGACGCTAGACTTGCGGCATGCATTTGACCCAGACGCGAGAATCCGCGCCTAACCCACACCAGCGCACCTACATCGCCCGCATCAACCGGGTGGTGGACCACGTCAGCGCCAACCTGGGCGGGACGCTGGACCTGCAAACGCTGGCCGATGTAGCGCATTTTTCGCCCTGGCACTTTCACCGGGTGTTTCAAGCAGCAACCGGCGAGACCCTGGCCGACTGCGTGCGCCGCCTGCGGCTGGAGTCGGCGGCGCAACTCCTGATATTTACGCAGCAGACTGCACTGCAAATCGCACTCGACACGGGCTTTGCTTCTGCGGAAGTCTTCAGCCGTGCCTTTCGCGCCCACTTCGGCACAACGCCCACGGCCTGGCGGCGCGGCGACTGGCGCGACTGGGCAACGCGCCACGTGCTTGAACATGGCAAGAATCATCAAGCCAATCACAAGCCGAATCAAGACTCCATCATGGCGCTGTTTAAAGATAGAACCCTCTGGCCCGTGGGGCCGGTTTTATCTGAAAGAGGTTTGAACATGCACATTGAACTGAAGACCATTCCCGCCATGCGCCTGGCTTACATGCGCCACACCGGCCCTTACGGCGACCAGGTGGCGCAGCTGTGGCAACGCTTTGTCGCCTGGTGCGGCCAGCACGGCTACATGAACCCGCGCCCCAGGATGTACGGCATCAGCCAGGACAACCCCGAGATCACGCCGGCCGACAAGTGCCGCTACGACGCCTGCATCGAGGTGGACGAAGCCTTCAAGCCGCAGGGCGAGATAAGCGTGCAGAACTTTGGCGGCGGGCGCTATGCCTGCGGCCGCTTCACCGGCAAGCCCGGCAACGAGGTGCACGAAGCCTGGACGCACATGTTTGCCGAGTGGCTGCCGCAAAGCGGCTACCAGCCGGACAACAAGCCGGCGCTGGAACTGTATGAAGAGGACTTTGTGATGGACCCGAAAACAGGAAACTTCAGCTGCTGGCTGTGCGTGCCTGTCAAGGCGCTATAGCCATAGGATTTGGACCTGCGCCGCGGAGCGCGGCACCCATCCATCACGGTGACGCCAATGCCCAGCCTCAATCGAGGCGAATGCCGGCGCGTGCCACCGTCGCGCGGTAACGCGTGATCTCCGCATCCATCAACTCACGCAGCGCCTGCGGACCCAGGAAGGCCGGCTCCAGGGACTGCTGCTGCAGCTTCTTGCCCACTGCGGGCTCGGCGATGATGGCTGTCAGCGCCTGCAGCAGCTGGTCACGCACGCCAGGCGAAATGCCCGCGGGCGCGGCGAGCGCATACCAGCCGTCGAGCAGTGCCGACGACAACTGCAGCTCGCCATAAGCGGGCACGGTGGGCATCTGAGGTGAGCGCTTTTCACTGATGACCGCAAGAGCGCGCAACTTGCCCGACTGCACCAACGGGTTCACGGCTGCCAGGGTGTCTATGCCCATGCTGACGTCCGCGCGCACCACGCCAATGTCGGCTTCGGCGCTGCCTTTATACGGAATGGCGGAGAACTTCACGCCCGTGGCGCTGGCGAGCATCTCGCCGGCCAGATGCGGTGCCGAGCCGGCGCCGAAGGTGGCATAGGTCAAGGTGCCCGGCTCGGCCTTGGCTTTGGCCAGCACGTCCTTGAGGGTTTTGTAGGGCCCGGTGGCTGAGGTCACCAGCACCAGCGGTGTGCGCGCAACCATGGCAATGGGCGAAAGCTGCTTGAAGGGGTCGTAGCCCAATTTGCTGCGCACCGCGGGATTGACGGTGTAGCTGCTGGAGCCTGAGAACAGCAGCGTGTAGCCGTCGGGCTCAGCCGCGATCACCATGCCTACGCCGATGGCCGTGGCGGCACCGGGCTTGTTGTCGATGATCACCGGCTGGCCCAGGCGTGCGCTGAGGCGCTCGCCGATGATGCGGGCCGCCACGTCGGTGCCGCCACCTGGCGGGAAGGGAACCACCAGTCGTATTGGCTTGGCGGGCCAGGCCTGCGACAGCGCCGGAAGTGGAAGTGCGAGGGCAAAGCAGGCAGCGCCCACCACAAAGGCAGCATGAAGCAGGGACCGGCGTGAAGCGGAAGGCATATGCATCTCCAGTGGGGGCAATAACAACAACAAGAACAACAAGAACAGCAAGGACAACAAACAACCAGTCTCAGGCTACGGCGGGCGCGGCATGCCAGGGCAGGCGATCAGGCTCACCCAGGTCCCAGTACAGGCCCGCCATGATGCGCAGGCCTTCACGAACCACAGGCGCCAGCAGGTGTTCGTCGGGTGCGTGCTGCGCACAGGCCGGATAAGAGTGCGGCACCCACAGCGTGGGCAGGCCCAGCAGGTCGGCGAACACATCGTTGGGCAGCGAGCCGGCGAGGTTGGGCAGCGTGACGGTCGGTTTGCCGCTGCTCAGCGAAATGGAGCGCTGCGCCCAGCCCACCCAGGGATGATCGAGATCCAGCCGCGTGGCCGCACCCGTGAGCGTGATCTCCACCTCGACACGACTGAAGCCGTAGCGGTCCAGGTGCTTGCGCAGGATGTCCGCAAGGTCCTGGTAGGGCGTGCCCACCACGAAGCGCAGCTGGCAGTGGGCCACTGCCTCGGCGGGTATGGCATTGACAGGACGCTGCGGCGAGCCGGCACCCAATGCCAGCACTTCGATGGTGTTCCACCCCATCAGGCGTTCGGCGGTGCTGAGGCCGGGTTCGCCCCAGCGGGCGTCGGGCAGCGGGTCGTCCGCGCCACCGCCGATGTCTACGCCGGCCAGCGCACGGCGCACCGCCGGCGGCAGCGATCGCGGTTTGAGGGCCGGCACCTGTATGCGCCCCCGCGCATCGACCAGCGAGGCCACTGCGGCAGACAGGACGGTGGCCGGGTTGAGCAAGGCGCCGCCCCAGTTGCCCGAGTGGTAGGCCTTGTCGCGCGCACGCAGGCGCAGGCTGAAATTGACCGCGCCGCGCGAGCCCAGGAACAGCGTGGGCTTGTCGGCGTGCACACGCGGGCCATCACAGGCGATCAGCAGGTCGGCCTTGAGCTGCGCGCGCTGGCTTTCGCAAAAAGCATGCAGGCCGGGCGAGCCGGCCTCCTCGCCCATCTCGAGCAGCAACGTGACGTTGTAGCCGAGGCGGCCCTCGCGCGCCTTGATCACGCTGGCCAGTGCGCCGAGGTTGACCGTGTGCTGGCCCTTGTTGTCGGCGGTGCCGCGGCCGTACCAGCGCTCACCCTCGCGGATCAAGGCCCAGGGCTCAAGGCCTTCGCGCCAACGCCCTTCCTGGCCGCTGACGACGTCGCCGTGGCCGTAGGTCAACACGGTGGGGAAGGCCGCATCTTCCACGCGCCGCGCGACCAGGAAAGGACCGGCGCCCTCCACGGGATTGGGCAGGACGCTGCAGGAAAAGCCGAGCGCACGCAGCGAATCTGTCATCTCGCCGCGCAGGTAGCCGGCCAGCGCGGCGTTGGCTTTGCCGGTGTCGCTTTCGGTGCGCAGGGCCACACGTCTTTGCAGGACATCAAAAAAATGGCCTTCGTCAAACCAGGCCGTGGCGGCATCAAGGCAGTCGGATCTCAGCATGTTTTCATCGTTTTTATGGCGCCGCGACATGGGAGCACTACATGAAACCAAATGTAGGAAGAATCGAGGATTACTACAATGAGAGATATCGCAACAGACCGTTGCCTTTTTGGCAATTCATGAATTTACGCGTGCCCTGCCCTCAACCTCCCACCCACCCCACCTCCGCATGCAAACCTCTTTTTTCAGCACGCAGATCCGCTATTTCCTGGAAGTGGCGCGCACGGGCTCAGTCAGCCAGGCTGCGGTGCACCTTCATGTGGCCGCCTCGGCCGTGAGCCGCCAGGTCGCCAAGCTTGAAGACCAGCTGGGGTGCGCACTGTTTGAACGCAAGGCGCGCGGCATGGTGCCGACCGACGCGGGTGAGCGCCTGATGGCCTATGTGCGCGCGGGCAGTGAGGACGGCGAACGTGTGATGGAACAGGTGCGCGGACTGGCCGACCACAGCGCGCGGCGGGTGCGCGTAGCCTGCACTGAGGGGTTCGCCACGGGCTTCATGCCGGAGGTGATGGCGGGCTTTCGCCGCAGCCATCCCGAGGCGCTGATTGAACTGAGCGTGGATTCACCCGAAGCGGTCAGCCGCCTGCTGCTGCAAGGCGAAACGGACGTGGCTCTCAAGTACACGGTGGCACCGGAAAAAGGCGTGACGGTGCAGCATGCGGCCACCGCACCGATGTACGCACTGATGCTGCCCACGCACCCACTGGCACGCGCCCGTGCGGTGACGGCCGCCAGCGTGGTGAATTACCCGCTGGGCATCAGCGCCAAGGGCATGACGGGCCGCCAGCTCTTTGACATGGTGGCCAGCATTCAAAGCCTGCAGTACCAGGCCTCGGTGGTCAGCAACTTTTCGTCGGCCCTGCTGCCCAGCGTGCGCAGCGACGACATCATGCTGTCGGGCTACCTGACGGCCGCGCACCTGATCCGCCAGGGCCAGCTGGTCGCCGTGCCTTTTGCCGAGCCCCAGCTCAACCAGCGTGTGCTGCAGGTGCTGTCGCTGCACGGGCAGACGCTGGCGCCCTTGGTGCTGGCCTTTATGGGTCAGTTGATTGCCGCCATACGCCAGTCGGGTAACGGCATGGCGCCATCCCGCAGGCGTGTCGCCAAAAAAAGCAGCTGAGCGCTGCCCGGCTCTTTTTAGAGGGCCGGCAACGGCAACGGCTTGCCTTCAGCGGCGGAGGGTGGCGCGATGCGCAGCAGGCGGGACAACGTAGGCGCGATGTCCACCACCTCCACCCGCGCATCAACACGGCCGGCCTTCACCCAGGCCGGACCGTAAACCAGGATGGGCACCTGGGTGTCATACGGGTGCGGCGAGCCATGGGTAGCGACCGAGTTGCCGAACATCCAGCCGGGCTTGAGCGAATACTGCACATCGCCCGACACGTCGGCATGCCAGGACCTGCGAATCTGCTCGAAGAAAGGCGAACCCGCGCGGCTGCCACTTTGCAGCTCACGCCGGGTGTAGGCCGCGACAAAGCCGGGCTCGGCCATTAGCAGCGCGCGGGTTTCCTCAGCCAGGCTGTCGGCACTGACCTGCTTTTGCGCGATGAGCTGCCTGTCGAGCAGCACGCTGGAGCCGGAAAACCCGGCCGCCCACCGGCCTTCGCCAAACCGCTTTGCAAGACCGGCGTTGATGCGCCCAAGTACCTGGCTGCTGTTGACGCGTCCGGCTTCGCGGCCCTGGCCGGCGATGTGGTCGGGTGAGGGCATGAAGCCATGGTCGGCTGTCAACATGACGAGGTAGTTGTCTTTGCCGATGCGTGCATCCAGGTCCTGGAAGAAAGCTTGCAGCATGCGGTCGATTTGCAGCAGGTGGTCGTGCGACAGGCGTGACTCGGCGCTGAAGGCGTGATTCACATAGTCGTGGCCCGACAGGCTGACCGCCAGGATGTCTGGCGCATCATCCTGGCCGAGCTGCTCTCCAGTCACCGCCGCGCGGGCAAACTCCAGCGACATGGCATCCACAAACGGGCCGCGCAGCAGCGAGCTGTAAAACCGCGGGCCGGGAGCCGTGTCGTCAGGCGCGCCATAGACCGCTGGCAGGCTACCTCCGGCGGGACCGAACCATTTCTGCTGGTCGGGCAATGAACGCGCATACGCGGCATCGGGCAACAAGGCTTTCCATTCGGCCTTGAAGTGGCGGTCAGCCAGCTTCCGGTCATTAAAGGCATTGACCCAACCGGGGTGTGCCGCCATGTAATGTGTGCTGGACGCAAACTGCCCTGTCGCCCCCATGTACATGTAGGCCGTGCCGCTTTTACCGGCAGGCAGGATGGCACCGCGGTCTTTGCCGGAAATGCTGACCACTTTTGAACGGCTGTCCACGCCTCGCAGCACGTCACCTACCGTCTCCACCTTGAGGTTTTTCGGGCTGGTGCCGTCCAGCGGATTGGTCGTGTGACCGATGTAGGTGGCGGAGGTATCGCCTGTGCAGTACACCGGCTCGGCGGTTTCTGGGTCACGCCATTCATTGCCGATGATGCCGGTGCGATGCGGATAAGCCCCTGTGAGCAAAGTGGCGTGGCCAGCTGCCGTGACGGTGAAGGCGTGGCCGTAATGTGCATTGGAGAACCATGCGCCCCGATCAAGAAAGCGCGCCAGGCCATCGGGTGCGAGCTGGTCGCGGTAATCAAGCACCTGGCGCTGCGGCAGGCCATCTATGACCAGGAAGACCACGAGTTTGGGCCGCTGCATGGCGGTGTGGGATACCGCGGCAGGACCGGATGCACCGGCGCAGCTGGCCAGCCACACGGCAGTGAACACAGGAACCAGAAAGCGCAAAAGTAGGTGTAAAGCCATCCGGGGTGATGCTAGGCGAGTTCGTGCATTGATGGCAACAACAATCAATCGCAACTGGCAATACCCTGGTGTGACGTGTTGGTGCCCGCATGCACAGTAACGGCAAGCGCATGCGCGTTGTTGTGTAGGACCATGCCCCCCGATCCCTCCTCTGCCGTCTGATTCACATTTGGTTTCAACGCCAAAGGATTGACTCGAATTTCGGTTGTGGGCAGGATGTGTTGATGACCAATCACTTAGTCGGCAACGCAGCACCGTATGTTGCCGCACCAGGAGAGATGGAAGTTGAACGCGTGGTTACCGCCAGCATGTGCAACATGAAGGAAGGCATCTTTGCCCAGATGGAAAAAATCCGGGCGGATTCCCTGCGCAATAACACGCCGCACGGTATCCATGTCGTGCTCCATTACCAAAGCGGCTGGTTTGTGCATTGGGTCGAAGGGCCTGCGGCGGCTGTCCGGGACTTGATGCAGCGTGTGCAGCACGACCCACGCCACCATTCGCCCCACACCTTGCACACCAGCAAAGGCCGGCGGATTTTGCCAACGCCCTGGTCCATGGCGATGTCACAGGCCACCGAGTCTGCGGTTGGTTTTGGCCGCCGGGTGATAGCCCTTCGCGAGCAGCTTGAAAAAGGCAAGCAGTATTCGCCCTCCTCGGTGCTTCGCCGTTTGTCGGCGCCCATGCGGCTTGCGCAGGCACAGGGGTTGGCGGACCCCGAAGCTTTCCACCGCATGGGTATCTGCTCGGCCGCCGGCAATGAGGCCTTCGACATGGTGGGATGGCTGGCCCAGAAGACAGGTGGAACGGTGGCCAAACGGCGCTTTGCCGGCGAAACAGACTTTGACGGCAGCAGCGAGTACATCGACTTCATGGAGGGCGGCTATCCATGCCGGCTGATTGCCGTGGCGCGCAACGGGCTGACACACGGGCTTCGCCGGGCTTTCCTTCCGGAATGGCCGCACTTTGTGATGCTTTTTTGCGGGACCGCCAGGTTTGACGATGCGCTGATGGACAGGATGGTCGCTGCCTGCGACGGCCTGCCTGCCAAACCAGCCCTGGTCGGCGTTGCCCGCGACGCAGATACCCATAGCCGCATGCAGGACATGGCGCAGGCTGCGCGGCTTGAGTATGTCGTCGGGGGCGTCGCCACACCCGACAACTGCAGCGCCATATGGCAGACAATGCGCGACCAGCTGGACCGCGCCGGTGCCCCCCCAAGCTCGGTATGGGACGTGCCGCGCATGGCAGCCTGAGCCTCGTCACCTCCCCGCACTTCCCCATTGCTCCCCGTCATTCGCTGGCGAGCCACTCGGACCCGCCCGCTGGTGCAGAGGGGCCGATACACTGCGGGGCATGAAAAAAGAAGACGTCACCCCTTTCTTTGCCACGCTGAAGGCGGCCAATCCGATGCCTGTCACCGAGCTGGAATACACCAGCGTGTTTGAGTTGCTGACCGCTGTGCTGCTGAGCGCACAGGCCACCGACGTCAGCGTGAACAAGGCGACACGCAAGCTTTTTCCGGTGGCCAATACGCCACAGGCCATCATTGATTTGGGGCTGGAGCGCCTGGAGTCTTACATCCGCACCATCGGGCTGTACCGCACCAAGGCCAAAAACCTGCTCGCGGCTTGCCAGATCCTGGTGGAGCAACATGGCGGCAAAGTCCCCCGCAGCCGTGAAGCACTGCAAGCCCTGCCGGGCGTTGGCCGCAAGACGGCCAACGTGGTACTCAACTCGGCGTTCGGAGAAGCGACGATGGCGGTGGACACGCACATCTTTCGCGTCAGCAACCGCACAGGCCTGGCGCCCGGAAAAAACCCGCTGGAGGTCGAACTCGGCCTCCTCAAACGCGTGCCCGTTGAATACCTGGTGGACGCACACCACTGGCTGATACTGCACGGGCGCTATGTGTGCATTGCACGCAAACCCCTGTGCTGGCAATGCGCGGTGGCACCGTGGTGCGACTTCAAACCGAAGACACCGCCGCCGGCGGCTTGAGACTGCACCAGAACAAAGCCGCGCACAAAGCCTGGCGGCTGCATAAAAAAGCCGGCCCAAGGCCGGCTTGTGCTTCCGATGCGTAAAAAGTCAGGCGTCGACCCTGACCTTGGCCTGCTGTGCCACCTGCGTCCACTTCTTTTGCTCCATCTTGATGAAGGCCGCAAATTTTTCGGTGCTGCCGCCCCCGTCTTCGGCGCCGTACTGCTCCATCTTTTCCTGTACGTCCGGCATGGCCAACACCTTGTTGACGTCTTCGTTCATGCGCTGCACCATGGCCGGCGGCATCCTGGACGGGCCCATGAGGCCGTACCACACAGTGGCCTCGAAGCCGGGGAAACCGGACTCGGCCATGGTGGGCACCGTGGGATGGCCCGTGGCACGCTTCAGGCGCGTTTGCGCAATCGCAATGGCCTTGCCGCTTTTGACGTGTGGTGTGGCCGACGTCATGGTTTCAAAGCAGTAGTTGACCTGTCCGCCGATCAGATCAACCAGCGCCGGGCCGGAGCCGCGGTAAGGAATGTGCAGCGCGAAAATCTTCGCCTGGAGCTTGAACATCTCCAGCGCAAAGTGCTGGGCCGAACCACCGCCGGCTGAAGCAAAGCTGATCTGGCCTGGCCTGGCCTTGCACAGCGCCACCAGGTCCTTCACGTTTTTGGCGGGCTGGTCGGCATTGCAGATCAGCATGTTGGGCGTGACACCGACCATGCTGATGGGCACAAAGTCGCGGTCGGCGTCGTAGCCCAGCTTGATGCCGAGCGCCGGCGCCAGCGCATGGCTATTGATGTGCGCCATCAGCAAGGTATTGCCGTCGCCGGCCTGCTTGGCCACGTAGTCGGCGGCAATCACGCCGGCCGCGCCGCTCTTGTTCTCGATCACCACTGACGTGTTCCACATCGTGGACAACTTCTGGCCGACCACGCGCGCCAGGGCGTCGGTGCCGCCGCCGGGCGGAAAACCCACCACAATGCGCACCGGCCCCGCGGGCAGCGTCTGGGCCCTGAGCATGGGTGACGCCACCATGGCGGCTGTGGCCGCTGTCGCGCTGATAAAGGCTCTGCGTTGCATGGTTTGTCTCCTGGGGGGGTGAATTTAAATACGCTCGGTGATAGTTTGAGCTGAGGTTGAGCTGAGGTTTGAGCTGGCGGTGTTTTCGGCTTTGTTGTTTTGTCAGGCCGCCTTGCGCTGCTGCACCACGGCCGCGTGGCTGGAGAAGTGGTCCATTGCGGCCTGCACGCCCGAACCCGCAAGCTTCACGCCGGCCAGCTTCAGACCCATTTCACAGCCGCTCAGCGCCGCCATCAGCGTGAGGTCGTTGCAGTCGCCCAGGTGGCCGATGCGGAACATCTTGCCCTTGACCTTGCCCAGGCCGGTGCCGAGCGAACAATCAAAACGCTCGTAAATAATCTTGCGCACCGCGTCGGCGTCGATGCCTTCGGGGGTCATCACGCCGGTCAGCACCGGCGAATACACGGACGCATCGGCACACTGGATCTGCAGGCCCCAGGCCTTGACTGCCGCGCGCACGCCGGCAGCCCAGCGCTGGTGGCGCGCAAACACGGTTTCCAGGCCGTGCTCCAGCAGCATGTCGCAGGCTTCGCTCAAGGCGTACAGCAGGTTGGTGTTGGGAGTGGACGGCCAATAGCCGGTCTTGTTCATCTCGATGATCTCGTCCCAGGCCCAGAAGGCCTTGGGCAGCGTGGCTTTTTTGCTGGCCTCAAGGGCTTTGGCCGATACGGCGTTGAAGCTGATGCCGGGCGGCAGCATCAGGCCCTTTTGCGAACCGCTGATGCTGACGTCAACGCCCCACTCGTCGTGGCGGTAGTCGGCCGAGGCCAGGCCGGAAATGGTGTCGACCAGCAGCAGCGCCGGATGTTTGGCGGCGTCAATCGCCTTGCGCACGGCGGCAATGTCGCTGGTCACGCCGGTGGAGGTTTCGTTGTGCACCACGCAGACGGCCTTGATGCTGTGCTGGGTGTCGGCCTTCAGGCGCTCTTCAATCAGATGGGCCTGGACACCATGGCGCCAGACGTCGGCGCCGGGGTAACCGATGACTTCGGTCTTGAGGCCCAGGCGTGCGGCCAGCTTTTGCCACAGCGCAGCGAAATGGCCGGTTTCATACATCAGCACATGGTCGCCGGCGCTTAGCGTATTGGACAGCGCGGCTTCCCAGGCGCCGGTTCCCGAGGCCGGGTAGATGATGACAGGCTGCCGGGTCTGGAATATCTTTTTGATATCAGCCAGCACCTTCAACCCCAGCGCTGCAAATTCAGGGCCGCGGTGGTCGATGGTCGGCAGGCTCATGGCCCGAAGCACGCGGTCTGGCACCGGCGACGGGCCGGGAATTTGCAGGAAGTGACGTCCGGTGGGATGAAAGTCAAGCGTCAACATGGCGAAAAGCTCCAGAAGTAAGAGGCCATTTTTTGCATACAAAATTCATTTGTCAATAGATCAAAGGGTTACAAATTGATTTGACACCCTCATTTTTTGCATACAAAATTTGCCGATGGCTGCCGAAATCATTCCTATCCCCCGCGCCGCCCTTCACGAACAGGTGGCACATCGCCTGCGCCAGATGCTGGTGGAAAACCGCATCCAGCCAGGCGCCAAGCTCAATGAACGCGAATTGAGCGAGGTCTTGAACGTCTCGCGCACCCCTTTGCGCGAGGCCATCAAGATGCTGGCCGCAGAAGGCCTGGTCGAGCTCTTGCCCAATCGCGGCGCCATCGCCGTGGAGCTGACCGAAGCCGACGTGCTGAACACCTTTGAGGTCATGGCCGGGCTGGAGGCGCAATCCGGCGAGCTGGCCGCGCAGCGCATCACCGATGCCGAGCTGGCTGAAATCAAGGCCATGCATTTTGAGATGCTGGCCGCCTACACCCGCCGCGACCTGCCCAATTACTACCGGCTCAACTCTGCCATTCACAGCGCCATCAACGCGGCGGCGAAGAACCCGGTGCTCACCACCACCTACCGCCAGGTCAATGCGCGTCTGCAGGCGCTGCGTTTTCGCTCCAACCAGGATGAGGAAAAATGGAAGTCAGCCGTGAAGGAACACGAGCTGATGATTGAGGCGCTGTCTGCGCGAGACACCGCGGCCATTCGCAAGGTACTGCTGGCCCACCTGGCCAGCAAGCGCGATGTCGTGGTCGAGCAATTGCGCGCCTCGGCGGTGCCCGCCAACGCGCCCTCCAGGGCGTGAGCTGTAGCCTGAACCATGCCGAGCCCCAAACACCCCATGAACAAATCACACCGCAATCGTCCGCGATGAACGCTCCCCTCCCACTCAAGATTTCCCGGCAGGCTGCAGCCCATGCCTATGACAGCGTGGCGCGCATCAGCAATGAAGTGGCCGGCCGGCTGGCAGCGCGGCTGGCCGCCGAAACAGAAGGCGAAGTGTTGTTTTCGCCGGCCGATCGGGGCCGCTATGCCACCGACGCCTCCATCTACCAGGTCATGCCCGTGGGTGTGTTTGTACCGCGCACAGCCGACGACGTGAAGGCGGCGCTGGACATCTGCCGCGACATGCAGGTGCCCATCGTGCCGCGCGGCGGCGGCACCAGCCAGTGCGGGCAAACCGTGGGCACAGGCCTGGTCATTGACTACGCCAAACATGTGCGCAACATCCTGGCGGTGAACCCGGAAACGCGTACTGCCGAGGTGGAGCCCGGCATTGTGCTGGACCACCTGAACGCCGCCCTGAAAAAACACAGCCTGTGGTTCCCGGTAGACGTCTCGACCAGCGCGCAGGCCACGCTGGGCGGCATGGCCGGCAACAACTCCTGCGGCAGCCGCAGCATTGCCTACGGCAACATGGTGCACAACGTGCTGGGCGCCAGGGCCTGGACATCCGACGGCGACCTGCTAAAGCTGGGTGCCTACGCCGGCAGCAGCGGTAAGGCGCGCGAACTGGGCAATCACGTGCGGGCACTGGCCGAAGAGCTGCACCCCGCCATCAAGAAGCGCTGGCCCAAAGTCATGCGGCGCGTGGGCGGCTATAACCTGGACATTTTTGACCCGCAGAGCGAGCGTCCCTACACCAGCGACGGATCAGTCAACCTGGCGCACCTGCTGATTGGCAGCGAAGGCACCTTGGCGCTGACCCGGTCGCTGACGCTGCAACTGAGCGAGCTGCCCAAAGCCAAGGTGCTGGGCGTGGTGAACTTCCCGACGTTTTACCGTGCCATGGATGCGGCGCAGCACATCGTACAGATCGGTGGAGGCACGCTCACGGCAGTGGAGCTGGTAGATCGCACGATGATTGACCTTTCGCTGCAGAACCCGGCCTTTGCACCGACGATTCGCACCGCGTTGATCGGCGATCCGGCGGCCATTTTGCTGGTGGAATTTTCGGGTGCCAGCAAGGCGGAACTGCTCCCCAGGCTCAAGCGCCTGGGCGAGCTGATGGGCGACCTGCTGCTGCCCGACTCGGTGGTGGAAATGACCGAGGACGCGCCGCAAAAGAATTTGTGGGAAGTTCGCAAGGCCGGCCTCAACATCATGATGAGCCTCAAGGGCGATGGCAAGCCGGTGAGTTTTATCGAAGACTGCGCCGTGCCGCTGGTGCACCTGGCCGCCTACACCGACGCGCTGACTGAGGTTTTCCGCAAATACGGCAGCAAGGGCACCTGGTATGCCCATGCCTCCGTCGGCACGCTGCATGTGCGGCCCATCCTGGACATGCGGCGTGAAGGCGCGCCCAAGATGCGTGCCATTGCGGAAGAAGCCTCTGAGCTGGTGCGCAAATTCAAGGGGGCCTACAGCGGCGAGCACGGCGACGGCCTGTGCCGCGGGGAATGGATCAAATGGCAGTTCGGTCCGGAGATCAACGAGGCCTTCGCCGCCATCAAGCAGTACATGGACCCGGCGGGCCTGCTGAGCCCCGGCCGCATGATCAACCCGCCCAAGATGGACGACACGCGGCTGATGCGGTTTCCGCCGGGGTACAAGGTCATCCCGCTCAAGACCGCGCTGGACTGGCGTGCCTGGGACGTACAAAACGACCCGGCCACCGAAAGAACCAGCGCGCCCGGCAGCGGCGGCGACCCCGCCCGCGGTTTTGCCAAGGCCGTGGAGATGTGCAACAACAACGGCCATTGCCGCAAGTTTGACGCCGGCACCATGTGCCCCAGCTACCGCGTGACACGCGACGAGCAGCACCTGACACGCGGACGCGCCAACACGCTGCGCCTGGCACTGAGCGGGCAGCTGGACGGCATGAAGGCCGAAGACGCCTTCACCAGCGAGGCCGTGAAGGACGCGCTGGACCTGTGCGTAGGCTGCAAGGGCTGCAAGCGCGACTGCCCCACCGGCGTCGACATGGCCAAAATGAAGGTGGAGTTCTTGCACCACTACAAGAACAAGCATGGCTACACGCTCAAAGACAAGATGGTGGCGTACCTGCCCGACTATGCCCACTGGGCCAGCAGGCTTGCGCCGCTGCTGAACCTGCGCGACAAGGTGCCGATGCTGGCGGCCTGGAGTGAAAAGCTGATGGGCCTGTCGGCCCGCCGCACGCTGCCGCAATGGACGCATCACACCTTCTGGAAACGCCTGAACCGGCCCGGTGCGGCGCTGAAAGGACGCGTTACCACGGCCACCCGCGAAGAGGTGCTGGCTGCCGCACGGCCGGTGGTGCTGTTTGTGGACACCTTCAATGGCTACTTTGAATCCGAAAACGCGATGGCTGCGCTCAAGGTGCTGCAAGCCGCCGGGTATACGGTGCACGTGGCGGCGAAAACCGTGGCCGACGGAAAGAGCCTGTGCTGCGGCCGCACCTACCTGGCCAGCGGCATGGTGTCCAAGGCCAGGGCCAAGGCGCGCGAGGTAGTGGACGCCCTGTTGCCCTTCGCCGAAAAAGGCATCGCCATCGTCGGCCTGGAGCCTTCCTGCCTGCTGACGCTGCGCGACGAGATGCTGGTGATGAAACTGGGCGAGGCGGCTCACACCATCAGCCGCCACGCACTGCTGCTCGAGGAATTCCTGGCGCGTGAAGCGGCGGATGGAAAGCTCGACAGGCTCAAGGGCCGGCTGAAAAAATCAGACCACCCTATCCTGCTGCACGGCCACTGCCACCAGAAGGCCTTTGGCGCGGTGAGTCCCATCATGGACGTGCTCAAGCTGATCCCCGGCGCAAAACCTGAGCTGATCGAATCGAGCTGCTGCGGCATGGCCGGCAGCTTTGGCTATGAGGCCAACCACTATGAGGTGTCGATGCAGATGGCCGAGCTCAGCCTGCTGCCGGCGGTGCGCAGGCAGCCCGATGCGATTGTGGTGGCCGACGGTACCAGTTGCCGCCATCAGATCAAGGATGGTGCGCAGCGCGAGGCGATTCATGTGGCGATTCTGCTGGCGAGGCAGTTGCGGGGCTGAGGCCGGCACCGTATTTTGCTATACCTTTAATAGCGGCTTGCGCCCATCCTTATTGGGTTTCAGCCCATTTTTACTAGGATATGCGGCCCGCCGGTACTCACAGGGTTTGAGGCCTTGACCCGCTAGACATGCCCCGCCACCAGAGGCGCATGTTTGAGGTGAAGCGACAGGCCCAGGGCGGCCATGTGGTTGCCGTTGCGCCCAAGGATGGCTTCGGCCAGCGGCAGGAATTCTTCCTCTTCAAAACGCGCGTGTTTCAGGTAGGCCTGCACCAACGCCTCCACGGCTTGCAGGTCCAGTTCTACAGGCCGGTTTCTTGTCACGGCTTTCACTGCCGGTTCAAGGTCTTTCCAGATGGACTCGATCTTGCGATGCTCAGCCACCAGGCGCTTGACCAGCACCCTGACTTTATCTGCCTCTTCCCCCTTGGCGGCACTGCGCAGGACGGCCGGAAACAGCTCATTTTCTTCATCTGCATGGTGACTTGCCACCGCGTACTTGAAGAGGCTGAGCGTGTGCAAGGCGACGTTGCGCGCTTGCACGGCCGCAGCTTGCAAAGCTGGCAGCTCGGCAAAGGCCTGCAGCTGGGAAGCAATACCGAAGTGGCATTGCGAGAAGCCGGCCAGCGGTATGGAAAGGTCGACCGGGCCTGACCCGGCGGGAGTTGCTGCGGCCCCGCTTGGGGAGGTGGCGTGATGGACGGTCATGATCTGCCCCTGGTTAACGGCCGCACCCTGCCGCCAGCCCACCCGGCAATTGCGAGGAGCCAACCGGAAACGTACCGCCAGTTTCACTATAGGGACGCGACCGGGACACGCGGTTGATCCATATCAAGCAAGCATCGATTGCGCCAGAGCCCCACGTCACAATGCCCGGAAATCATTCCGGCAAGAGGGACCTGATTAACCATGTGGGCGCATGGCCCCTGTCAGTCGGGCACAAACTTCGCCTTGAAGGTCGTTTCATCCTCGGGCAGCTCCAGCGTTACCAGCTGGCCCATACGCATGTCTGCCAGGCGGCAGGCGCCAAACAGGCTGTATTTACCCTTCAGCCCGTAGCTGTCCATATCGATCAGCATGAAGGAGTGCGGCACGAACACCTGGTGCAGGAAAATCGTGCGATGCCGGTTGCGCGGCGACGGAAAGAGCTTGTAATGCTCTGTGGTGATGCTTTGTGCTGAAGCCATGGGATAAGAGGATGCGGTCAGTCCGGTGTAATGCGCCAACCCTGACTGTAAGCTCTAGCCTTGCACAGCCCTTGCCTTGACCCCGATTTTTGCCCATTAGGCTTCAACACGTCTTCCAACCTCTTCTAATCTCTTCCAATCCCTTCCTCATCCATGACCGAGCGCCACTTAACCCCTGGAAAAGAAGAAATCGCCCTGTTGGAGCCCTTTGACCGGCTGGGCCTGGAGCAGATCCAGGTGGTGGCGACACCCGCCCAGGCCGCCGCAGCGCTCCTGGCCATGGCCAACGCCACGGTGCTGGGCTTTGACACCGAATCGAAACCCACCTTTGCCAGGAACGAAGCCTCCGAAGGACCCCACATCGTGCAGCTCTCGGCGCTTGATAAAGCCTGGATCTTCCAGCTGGAAGACGCGGAATGCCGCCGCGTGGTGGGCCAGCTGCTGAGCGCTCCCACGATCATCAAGGCCGGCTTCGGCCTGGGCGACGACCGGCGCCGCATCATCCACAAGCTGGGCGTGGACCTGCAGGGGGTGCTGGACCTGAACGCGGTGTTCCACGAACGCGGCTACCGCAAGGACATGGGCGTGCGCGGCGCGGTGGCGGTGGTGTTCAACAAGCGCTTTCTGAAATCCAAAAAAGCCGCCACGTCGAACTGGGCCAACGAGCGGCTTACGGAGGCGCAGATCATTTACGCCGCCAACGACGCGTATGGTGCGCTGCGGGTGTTCAAGGCGATGGGGCTGGAAGAATCGAACCCAAGACAACTATCAAATTAATAGCATCTTGCGCCCAATTCATAAGGGCTACAGCCGCTTTTATTCAAAAATCGCATCCATCGCGCCCCTGCAGCCTGGCCGCTGCCGTTGCAGCCACTACATTAGCCTCTAAAGGAAATCGCCATGAAAACACTGCTCACTCTGCTTGCCTGTGCCTTGATGTCCGGCTGCGCCGCCGAACTGGTCAGCGCCGACGACAAACTCATCGTTGTGAAGGCCCGCCCTTCAAAGCTGGAAGACGCCAGGGACATCGCTGAAACCCAATGCCAGCGGCGCGGCCTGCACGCCCGGCTGACCACCAGGCCGGCGAGTGACCAATATGGGTTTGACTGCGTGCGTTGAATCGCCATTAACCGCTCTGCCAAAAAGCAGCCAGCCCGGACCAGATGGGTTCGCCGAGGGTTGGCGGTATGCCAACCCCGCGGATAAATGAATAGGCAACAGGCACAAAAGGCACATGATCGCAGCCGCGGCAGCCCCTTAAAAATCCCCAGTGCCGCCGCTGGCCAGACTCTCGAACTTGGTGATGCGGTTGAGGAAGGCGAGCTTCACGGTTCCTGTGGGGCCGTTACGCTGCTTGCTGATGATGACCTCGGCAACACCAGGCTCCTTGCAGGCTTCCTTGGCGTTGAATTGCGCTGAAGTCTGACCCGAGTTTGGAGTGAACCCCTCGGACTGGACCATCGGGTTCATCAGAACTAAGCCGCCTCCTGAGCGAGTTGCAATTCAAATTCGTTGGGGGAACGGTAACCGAGTGCGGAATGAAGCCGTTTGGCGTTGTAGACCTCTTCGATGAAGCGTGGCAACCGAGTGGCTACATCGGCGAAGGTGTCGTAGCCGGCCAGGTACACCTCCTCGACCTTGAGCGTCTTCATAAAGCTCTCAGCCTGGGCATTGTCATACGGATTGGCCGGTGAACTCATCGAGCCGCGAAGCCCGGCGTCTCGCAACGCCCGCCGGTAAGTCTCGCTCGCGTACTGACATCCGCGATCCGTGTGATGAATGCAACCCGGTGATGGCCGCCGGCTCTCAAGTGCGGCGCGTAGCGCTGCCAGTGCCAACGGCGTGTCAATACGACGGGAGATCGCGTAGCCCACGACCTTGCGGCTGCACGCATCGAGGATGGCCGCCAAGTAGCAGAACCCGGTTGCGATGCGGATGTATGTGAAGTCCGCGACCCACACCAAGTTCGGCTGGCTCGGGATCACATTGCGATAGAGGTTCGGGAAGATCGGCGAGTCGTGGCTGCTATCAGTCGTGCGAACGAACTGGCGGCGCGGTTTGATGCCCAGGCCGTGCGCCCTCATTAGGCGGGCGGCTCGCTTGTGATTGACGACATGGCCACGCCGACGCAACTCGTGCGTGACGCGGCGATAGCCGTAACCGGGCATCTCGTCTTGAATGTCCCGGATGAGCTCAACCACCTGGTCATCTGCCAAGCCGGTGGTGTTGGCCACCGCGCGGTAATAGAAGGTGCTGCGCGGCAGTTCAATCACTTGGCACCCCCGCCGGACGGAGCAGGCTTGGGGCCGGTAATGATCGACGATTGCTCGTTGTCGCTCACGAGGCGCAGGCGTGGAGTTTTTTTGACCAGTTCCAGCTCCATCGTGAGCTGCCCCACTTTTCGCTCCAGCGCAGCGATCCTGGCTTCGTACTCGGCGATCACGTCCGCCTCGGCCTCCTCGGTATTGAGTTCACCACGATCGAACTGGGTTAGCCACAGCTGGATGAGATTGGCGGACAGCGTGTACTTCTTTTGCGCGTCGCGGCGCCCGAGTGCGCCTGAACGAATGTCGCTACACAGTTGCAGCTTGAACTGCGCCGTATGCCTGCGATATAGACCTCTTGATGACATGGACCTCTCCTTTTATGAGGGCCCAGCAAGCGTATCAGTTCATCTATTCCCAGTGGTCCAGCCCGAGGGGTTCACTCCATAAGTGGGTCAGATTTCGACGGAACTCAACACCTGTCGCCCATCATCGACTGCTTCGATGGCCTGGTCATCAGCTGGACCATTGGGACGCATCCCGACGCTGAGCTCGTCAACACGATGCTCGATGCTGCCATCGAGACGGTGGCCAGCAGCAATGACCGGCCCGTCGTTCACTCCGATCGTGGAGCACACTACCGCTGGCCCGGTTGGCTATCGAGGATCGGTGACGCGAAGCTCATTCGCTCGATGTCGCGCAAGGGGTGTTCGCCTGACAACGCTGCATGCGAAGGCTTCTTCGGACGGCTGAAAACGGAACTGTTCTACCCTCGTGACTGGAGGACCACAACCATTGAGCAGTTCATTGAGATCGTCGACTCCTACATCCGCTGGTACAACGAGAAGCGGATCAAGATCTCTCTTGGCTCTCTTAACCCCATCGAATACCGAGAGAGTCTTGGACTTACGGCATAAACCAGTCCAAGTTTTTGTCCGCATCCCCAATGGATCAGTTTTCGACGGAATTCAATAGATGGGTCATATCGACGTAAAACTTAACAGTGCAATCCAAAAAATCTAATCCACAAGTGAGAAAACAATGGCGAACTGCTCTCCGCATCTCAAAACGCTTTCCCCACCAAATTCCTGCACGACATCTGTAGTAAGTTGGCCCTTTTTAAGAAGCTCGGCGTTACTTTCGTCAAACACGATATTCACACAGCCACCCGCGACGTCGAAGACAAATCGGTCGTCATCGTGAAAATGAGCATAGACCGGGTGATTCTCAAAATTAACAGGTTCCATCAGCCAGTACGTGACACCGACAATCTCACCATCGGCGCGTCGAAGATAGTCGTAGAAATAACCCCCAAGACTTATCCCTACAGACTCTCCTTGCTTTTCAGTGATGGAGTTTCGAGCGCCTTTAGGGAAAAGTATGTGTTTCATTTTAGAAATTTGTTGATCGTTTGGATTCTATTCATCTGCGTCTCAATTCCTTGAGTCTTTGAATTCTTCTCATATTCAGTAATGGCTCGTCTTGCTATTTCCTTATATGCCTCAAGTTCCCGCTGAGTAAGACCGGGATTTCGCGACGGATCTTTGAAGAGCTGGCGGAATAGCTCGACTCCTCGCTTGCCATATATGGCTTTGAGTTGTTCGAGTGTCAATTCTGTCAGCGCTAGCTCAGGTGCAACACAAAGCGCAGGAGCAGTCGCCACGGCGATCGCGGAAGGCGTCAAGGCGATGGCCACCGCAGGCAGCGTGACCGCCCGAGTCAGCGCACCTTGCCGTACCGCATCGTCCAAAGATGTACCTCTCTTGGTGGATGCAATCGTCGTTAGGTCAAAAAATACCAACCCCTCTGGATCGACATTGCTGAGTGGGTCTCCACCCGCATAGCTGAAGGTATTGATGCCACCAGCAAGCCCGATGGGATCAGACTGCATATAGCGCCCAATGCGCGGGTTGTACTCCCGGTTCCAGTTCTGGAACAGCCCACTTTCGGCATCAAAGGTTTGTCCGGGCAGTCGCTGGTTGAAGGTGAACGTACCCAGGCTGCTCGGGTTCTGATCCGGTGCCGTCGCGCCAAAGGGTTCCGCCGTATCCCAGCGCCAGGCAATGGCCTCATCGCTTTGCCGCGTGATCACTCTTGGGGCGCCGAGCTGATCGGTTGAGACGTTGTACAGACTGATTGCAATGTCGCTTCCTGCAGCAGTTCCTGTCTGCTTGATCACCCCGACCGGGCTGCCCATATAGATGGTTTCATATTGAGGAACGCCATTGGCGTCGTACTCACCGAGCAGCTTTCCATCTTCGCCATAGACATAGAAAGCCGCACCGGTAGGCACCAGCGCCGTCGGCCCCGTCTTACTCATCCTCAACTCCAGCGCACTGTAGCTGTAGTTCACCGTGCCGCCGGCGTTCGTCATCGTCGTCAGTCTCCCGCGGTCGCCGTAGGTGTATGTGTTCAGTCCATCACTCGTGATATTTCCGGCCGCATCGTGTTGAACGGTGGCCGTGCCGATGCTGTCCTGGGTCTGATTCAGCCGGTTGCTCGTGGCCGAGATGGTATTGGGATAGCTGGTGCCGCCAATGACTTTGGCTGTGCGGTTGCCGGTGGCGTCGTAGCTGTACTGGATCGCACTGCTGCCCAGGGTGGCGCTGGTCAAGCGGTTCAAGTTGTCATAAGCAAAGCTCTGGTCCAGGCTGGGCACCGGGGTGCCATTAGTTGTGTGGGTGTAACCCGTGATGCGCCCTGCAGTATCGCGAAGGACCGTGCGGCGAACGCCACTTCCTGTGGGGTCGCCCAGGTTGTACGCGCTGATCTGGCCATTGGCGTCATAGCTGATCGCCTGGGTCTTTGTGCTGGCCCAGCTCCAGCCGGTGAGCTTGTTCTCGGCGTTGGTGGTGATACTTGCTATCAGCGGTAGGATAGTGCCGGTGTTGGTACCCACGCCGTTGGTGTTCGGCGGGTTCACCGTGACGGTATTGACCACGCCCTGGGCGTCGTAGCTGTAATTGACCTTTGTTCCGCTCGGGTAGGTGATGGCGGTGAGCTTGTCCATGGCACTGCCCGCGTTGCCCCAGCTGTAGCCGACGGTGAAGGTCTTGCCGCCTATGGTCTGGCTCTTGCCCATCTTGCGGCCCAGGCTGTCGTAGCTGTAGACGGTCTGGCCGGAAGCATCGGTGATCTTCGTCAGTTCACCCACGACTGCGGGTGTGGGGGCGGATCCGCCGTCGTACTCGAGCACGCTGGCCGTTCCGGTGGGGTAGCTCACGCTGGTCAGGCGGTTGAGGTTGTCGTACGCGTACTGGGTGAGCTTGCCTCGGGCATCGGTCTTGGTCAGAACGTTGCCGTTGAGGTCGTAGGTGTACTGGCTGGTGCCGGTATCCGGGCTGGTTTGCGCGGTGACATCACCCAGGCCGTTGGGGCTGTAGGTCGTCGCCAGATTGCGGGGGTCGGTGACCTGGGTCAGGCTGTCATTGGCGTTGTAGGCGAAGCCGGTGGTGGTGGGCGTTGCACTTCCGGTGTTTGCGGGCTGCTGGGTCTGGATGGGGCGGCCCAGGCTGTCGTAGTAGGTGTAGCTGGCAAGACCATTGGGATCGACCACGGTGGTGGGACGGCCCATGGCGTCGTAGCCGTATTGCCAGGTCAGGGTCCCGCTGTTGATGGCGACGGTGACAGCGCTGGAACTGGAGGGGTCGTTGTTGGCATCGCCTGCGTAGTCGGCACTCAGGGTGTGGCTGCCCAAGGTCAGGGCGTTGGTAGCCAGTGTGGCCACGCCGCCTGTCACGGCGCCTGTGCCCAGGGTGGTGCTCCCGTCCTTAAAGGTGACGTTGCCGGTGGGACTGGCGCCTGTGACGGTGGCGGTCAGCGTGATGTTCTGCCCGACCGGCGCAGTCCCTGCGCTGCTTGAAAGCGCTGTGGTCGTGGGGGCGGCAAAGGCCATGGCCGGAGCCATGAGGATGAGCAGTGCCAGGCGGCTGAGCCAAGCGGTGAGGGCTCGGGTGGGGCCTCTGTTGGAGCTAGGGCTGCTCATGCGACCTCCGGATTGGGTGATGGTTGTTGTGGTGTTCAATTGCTCGCTCCCGTAACTTGCTGGACCCGGTTCAAGGCGTCATATACGCGTGTGATGTTTCTTTGCAGGTTGCCTGAAGGGTCCTTGACCTGCTCGCCGGTCTTGTTGCCCATGGCGTCCAGGGTGTAGGTGACGGTGTTGCCTTTGGCATCCGTCACGCCGGTCAGCCTGTGAGCTGCGTCATAGCTGTAGCTCATGGTGCTGCCATCGGGCATGACGACCCCTGTCAGCTGGCCTGCGTTGTCGTAGCTGTAGCTGGTGGTGCGGACTGCTCCGCCTGGTGGTGTGACACTGGTACTGCTGATCCAACCTCTCGGGGTGTACGTCATGTCAGTGACGATGCCTTTGGGGTCGACCATCTGCCGCACGCGTCCTGCCCTGTCGTACAGGGTGAACTGAATCACGTGCCCTGCTTGGTTCGTTACGCCCTGAAGGTCGCCGGCCGTGTGGCCCACTTCATTCGGCACTGTGCCTGTGAAGCTGCTAGTCGTGTAGTAAGCGTAGCTATTTGAGCGATTCAGAGCATCGGTGCTGGTGAGCACCCGGCCCTGGACGTCATAGGTGAAGCTGGTGACGCGCGCGGGGACGGTATTGTCCACAGCCGCGGCAAAGCCCAAGCTGCCATTGGCATCCGTGGTGGCTTGCTCGATCTGCTTGCACAGTACCACGATGGGCTGGCCGTCGGGTAGCAGCGCCGCTGTGGGCGCGCACGCGGTCATGACATTGGAAGCGCTGGGGTCCGGCTGTCCGTTGTACACATAGGTTGTGCGTTTGCCAGGCTCGACAGTTGCCGTGGGCAGAGTCCAGTCCGGGTGCCATTGGGTGCTGGTCTTGCGGCTGCCGGCAGGCAGGCTGGCGTTGGCCGATAGCACGCTGGCGCAGCTGATGGTGCTGGCCAGTCCCTCGATCTGGGTCGTCTGCAGGTTCCTGGTCAGGTCGCTGGCATAACAGCTTCTGTGGCCGCTGAAGTCGTCGCGGCTGGCGAGGTTGCCGTTGGCGTCGTAGCTCAAGGTGCTGGTGCTGGCGGCGCAACCGCTGCCGGCGGGCTGACTCTGGCTGGTGAGGTAGCTCTTGCCGTTGATGGTGGTGCTACCCATGGCCTGGCTGGCGCCTTGCGGGTCGGTCACGCTGATGCCCACTGCCTGGCTCCACTCATGGGTGCGGTGCAGCACCTGTGCAGCGCTGTCGTAGACCTCGGTGACGAGGATTTGGGGTGGGGTGCTATAGCTAGTGCTGTAGCGGGCTGTCCCGCCGGCATGCTCGGTGGAGATGGCGCGCCCAGCGCTGTCGTAGCCGAAGGTGGCGTAGCGCACGCCGAGCTCGTCGGTGATACCGGTCAAGCCCTGGGTGAAGCTGGCGCTTTCGTAGTGAAAGCTGCGGCTCTTGCCGTCGGGCCAAGTGAGGCTGGCGAGATTGCCAGCGCTGTCGTAGGCAAGGTTCATGCTTTGGCCCTGGGCGTCTGTGATGCTGCTGAGCAGTCCGCCTGTCACAGGGTCTGCGCCTGAAGGTAGCTGGTAGGCAAAGCTGGTGCTGCGCCCGTAGCTGTCTTGCACTTGCACGAGATAGCCTGCTGCCGGGGCGACTGCCGTCACTGCGGTGCTGTACGTCAGGGTGGCGCTGCCGCCTCCTACCCAGTGGATGGCGGTGAGCTTGCCGCTGCTGTCGTAGCTTTCCTGGGTCTGCGCGGCGGCATCAATGTAGCGGTAGCCGCCTGCAATGATCACCAACCTGTCGTTGATATCAGGCTCTGCCGTGAAGACACCTGCTCCGTTGCCGTTGAGACTGACGGTGCGTCCGTCTCCCCGGGCCACTAGGGCGCCCAGACCTGCTGCTTGCACCAGCACCTTGCGGTGCAGGTTGCTGGACCACAAGGCACCGACCACGGCAGGTTTGGCAACCATGGGCCTGGCGCCGCCTGCGGCCATGGGGGCGGCTGCGGTGCTGTCGTACACGAACTGCAACCTCACTCCGCTTGCGCTCAGACCCGCATCCACCATCTCCCTCTTCGTGCCCAACAAAGGGTAAATCGGATTGCCTCTGGCACTACAGGACTGCGGCGCCGCCGCTTGCGTCTGGTCCTTGTTCTTTGTCCATACGCACATGCTCACGGCCGACAACCACTCCTTACCCTCAGGACAGGAAGGGGGAATCTCGCACGCGTTGAGCGCGGCATTCTCAATCGCAGGAGCCGTACATGTGCAACCATCTGCCACTGCGGCTCCCGCAGGTGTACTGAGGCGAGGACACCCGACTCCCGTCAACTGTATCCCGTAGAGGTATGTGAGTTTCCAGTCATATGAAAGGTACTTCGTCTGGATCTGACACCCATCCGCAACAGTGGCAAAGTTGATTCGCACTTGCCAATCCGTTGTATTAGCTTGGACGAACCCAGCAAGCACTGCGGAACAGGCCTCCATGGGACTAGAGAACTTTTCCGTCGGTGCAACATACGCCGCCCATGACATTTGGTAGATGTTGCTTTGCGGAATAGTAGCCTGCGCGACCAATGAAGTGGCCGCCAGACAAATCAGCATGATCATTCGAAACACGAGTTTCATAATTTCTCTGTAATAAAACCAAAAAGTGGTTCGGCTCGTTAGTTGTCTTATTGCTTACCGGTGACTTGCTACACCCGCCCTCAGGGCGTCGATGGAACGGCTCGAGGTTCACGCAACGTTTCCCCCAGGATCCTTCACGCTCTGCGCGGTCACGTTGCCCTGGTTTTCGATGTCGTCACACCCGGTTTCCCAGCACGGCCTTGACCCTGGGCGCGTTTTGAATGCGAGCATTTCCGTTCCTTTTCTTTACAAGCTCGCTGCACTGCCTCAATTGCTCGCTCCCGTAACTTGCTGGACCCGGTTCAAGGCGTCATATACGCGTGTGATGTTTCTTTGCAGGTTGCCTGAAGGGTCCTTGACCTGCTCGCCGGTCTTGTTGCCCATGGCGTCCAGGGTGTAGGTGACGGTGTTGCCTTTGGCATCCGTCACGCCGGTCAGCCTGTGAGCGGCGTCGTAGCTGTAGCTCATCGTGCTGCCATCGGGCAGGCTCACACCTGTCAGCTGGCCGGCGTTGTCGTACGTGTAGGTTGTGGTACGGGCAACTCCACCCGGCGGTGTGACACTGGCGCTGCTGACCCAGCCTCTGGCGGTGTACACGGTATCAGTGACGATGCCCTTGGGGTCAACCATCTGCCGCACACGACCCGCTCTGTCGTATTGGGTGAACTGGGTCACGTGACCTGCCGCGTTGGTGATTGTTTGCAGGTCGCCTGCCGTGTGGCCCACTTCATTGGGTACCGTGCCGCTGAAGCTGCTGGCTGTGTAGTAGGCGTAGGTCTGCTGGACGGTGTTGTTGGTGCTCTGCGTGGCGACCAGGCCTAGCGGGTTGTACGTCCAGCTGCTGGCCCGGGCCACGCTGGTGGCTGTGTCAGTCACGGTCTGGCTGAGTTTGTTGCCCTGCGTGTCGTAGGTATAAGCGGTGGTTCTGCCCGCCTCGGTCACGAGCACTGGAAGCCTGAAGGTCGGATGCCACTGGGTAATCGTGGTCTGCGCTTCGGGCAGGCCTGCTGCCCTGGTCGTGCTCAAGGGCAGGCGCCGGTTGATGTCCCAGGTGTACATGGTGTTCACACCCAGGAAGTCGGTCTCCTGGGTGATGAAGCCGTTAGCGTCCTGCACACGGCTGGCCGCTGAACTGTTGCCCGTGCCGCTGGGCTTGTCGGCGCCGGTGACGGCGAGCTTGCCTTTGTTAGTGCTGTAGTTGTAGGTGCGCTGTGTACCCAACGGGTCGGTGACTGTCGCCACGCCGGTGGCGCCGTAGCTCACCGTATACAGGTCGGCACCGCCGGCATAGCCGCTGCTGATGGCGCGGCCCTGGCCGTCGTAGGCGATGTTGGCAAGGCGAACTCCCCGCTCGTCGGTGATGCCGGTGACCAGTTGGGTGTAAGTGGTGTTCTCGTAGTGGTAGCTGCGGGTGACGGTGCCGGAAGTGCCGGGGTAACTGACGCCGGTCAGGTGTGAGGTGATGGTGGTGCCGTCGTAGGTGTAGCTGGTGACCTGGCCGTCGCTGGCGGTGACAGTCACCAGCTGATTAGCGGTGTTGTACGCAAAGCTTAAGGTTCGGCCGAACTGGTTGCTGACCGTGATGAGCAAGCCCGGAACTGGGGCGGTGTTGGTGGGCGTGCTGGCAACGCTGTAGGTGTAGATGGTGACCCAACCGTTGCGCTGGGTCATGGTGAGCAGCTTGCCTGCTGTATCAAACTGCCACAGGCTGTCGTCGTCCAGGCGTTTATAGAGAAGGCCTGTGCTGTTAGCAGTCAGGCTGTCGGCGCTGTTGCTGGCGCTCCAGCTGCTGGTCGCCACATCCCAGCCGAAAGCACGTACGCTGCCGTCGCCGAAGATGATGCGGGCGATGTGGTCTGCGGTGCCGGTCGTGCCGTCCCGCTTGATCGAGATCGCGTGGTTGTGCGACCAGGCGCGGGTCAGCCCAGGATCAACTGCCAGGCCTCTGTCTGTTGCACCGGCCCAGCTGCTTCTGTAATGCCGCACCAGGCTCAGCGCGTCTGCACCCTGCCCTGTGTAGTCGGGCTGCGCCAGCACTTCTTCACCCGTCGCCGGAATGATCGGCTTGGCTGTTTGCTCCCCGTCCTGGCGTGGTTGGGGCACCGGCGAGAACTGAGCTGCGGGGCACATCCGCTCGGGCTCCGGGGGGATCGAGTTGACCGGTGGGGACGGTAAATCGCAACCAGTGTGTGTGGAGTTTTCTACCTGCGGTGCCGCGCAGGTGCACTGGGTGCCTGACAACTGTCCTCCCCCTGAACAGGAATAGATCGGAGGGAACGGGTCCGGGCTGCTGATCAGAGGAAAACAATCGACGTCTTCGTATTTAAGAGCATTGTCGCTTTTAAGTCGCAGGTTACAGAAACAACGCCCTTGATAAATGTGCGCATTCTCCGAGAAAGTAGGAATGGCTGTTACCGGTTCACTGTTGTAAGAATCTTGCGTAGCCGAACAAGCGGCTGCGGCGGTGGAGTAAGGCCCTACAAAAAAATTACCGATAGGAGGACGACCGTAATAACCGCTCCAGCCGATGCAATTGACCGTACAACCGGGATCACTCACAACGGCGGGATATGAAAAGGATTGGGACGGCAGCATCAAACCCGCCGACGCCAAGGCGACGAGCATTACCGTTCGAATCAAGCTTCGAACAGATGAGATAACCGCGCCCAAGCACAACGCATTCATAGTCTGGTCTCGCATATTCTGGTTTCTTACCTGCAGCTGGTGTGATGAGTTTGAATGAGGTGGTTCAATTGACTGCGCCCGTAACTTGCTGCACCCGGTTCAGGCTGTCGTACACCCGGGTGATGTTTCTTTGCAGGTTGCCCGAAGGGTCCTTGACCTGCTCGCCGGTCTTGTTGCCCATGGCGTCCAGGGTGTAGGTGATGGTGTTGCCTTTGGCGTCCGTCACACCTGTTAACCGGTGGGCGGCGTCATAGCTGTAGCTCATGGTGCTGCTGTCGGGTAGCGTCACACCTGTCAGCTGGCCAGCGTTGTCATAGGTGTAAGTGGTGGTCCGGGCAACTCCACCCGGTGGGGTGATCGCAATATTGCTGATCCAGCCTCGGGCGGTGTAGGTCATATCGGTGACGATTCCTTTGGGGTCGACCATTTGCCGTACACGTCCTGCCCTGTCGTACAAAGTGAACTGGGTGACGTGGCCGGCTGCGTTCGTGATGCTTTGCAGGTCACCCGCGTTATGGCCGACAGCGTTGGGGTCCACAGCGATGGGCCCGCTAGTGGGAAAGGCTTGAGTGGGTGGCGTGAAGTTAGCGATGTAACGTGCAAACCCTTTGGTGATTCGCACATCGGAGAGATACCCGTTCCAGGCGCCCGCGCCGATCGAATCGGCGCCGATGACCATATTGCGCGAAGAATTCAGGCTGGGGGAAAGCCCTGCAACGCCAGCACTCACGCCGTTGACGTAGAGGGTCACCACGTTGTTATTGCGCACTACGGCGAGATGATTCCAGGTGTTCAGGGGTAATACATTGGGCGCAGTGACAAC